>NZ_CP159193.1:0-2968075 GCF_040435955.1 Sulfitobacter sp. TCYB15 | reverse complement strand
GCGCCCTGCCGTCCCATTCTTTGATCGCTTCAGCACATACTGAAACGCTATTTTACCCAGTCAAAAGACAACAGACCGTTTACCCGGTCCCACACAGAGAACCGGCCCGCCGTCCTTCGGACATTTTTACATAAGGCATGCCTGACGCGTGCGTTGGCGAAGCAAACCGCCAAACGTCGCTGCCGAACACACCGTTCGTCGTTTTTAAAAAGACAGGGCAAATGTGCTGGCAGCAGCATCTGCAGACGTCAGGTGGCCCCTAGCAAGACCATCCAAATTTCCCCGGCGGATGTTCGATACTCTAGCAAATATCTCGAACCGTTCGGGCCTGTCCCCCCAAGCGAAGTGAATCGCGTTTGATAGTGTTAGCAATCTCGGTCGGACTGATACAACACATCTTCAAACTTGACTCAGAGATTGGTGCAAAAGAATCTCATTCCCGTGATGCGAGTGCTACAGAAACAAAAAAGCACCGCCGAAGCGGTGCTTTTAAGTTGTAAAAGATGACGTTAGGTCAACCGGGCTTAGCCCAGTGCTTTGACCCGCGACGCCAGACGCGACATTTTGCGCGAGGCTGTGTTCTTGTGGAAAACGCCTTTTGTCACACCGCGCATCAGCTCGGGCTGAGCGGCGCGCAGAGCGGCAGTTGCGGCTTCTTTGTCGCCGGATGCGATGGCTTCTTCGACTTTGCGCAGGAAGGTACGGATGCGCGAACGACGTGCTTTGTTGATTTGGAAACGTGCTTCGTTCTGGCGGGCGCGTTTTTTAGCCTGAGGTGTGTTTGCCATGAGGATCAGCCTTCATCTTGGGTATGTTCAAATTGCAAATACGCGACACAAACCCAACGACCGGAACCGATATCCGATAAGGTGATTCTAGCCAGAGCGGGCTGCACGCGCATGTATTAGGGCTGCCTATAGTCCAACCCGACACGCAATGCAAACCCGCAAAGCCATTTACTTGTCCCGGAACTGCGCTTCGCGCTTTTCAAGGAAGGCTGACATGCCTTCTTTTTGGTCTTCCGTCGCGAACAGCGAATGGAAAATACGACGCTCAAACAGCAGGCCCTCGCGCAGGGGCACTTCGAACGACCGGTTCACGGCTTCCTTTACCACCATGGTCGAGATCATCGATTTCTCGGCGATCTTGGCGGCGGCGGCCATGGCTTCTTCCATCAGTTTCTTGACGGGGACGACGCGCGATACAAGGCCCGCACGCTCTGCCTCGGCGGCATCCATGAAGCGGCCAGTCAGGTTCATGTCCATCGCTTTGGATTTGCCGATGGCGCGGGTCAGGCGCTGCGTGCCGCCAATACCTGCAACAACGCCAAGGTTAATTTCAGGCTGCCCGAATTTGGCGCTTTCGGAACAGATGATAAAGTCACACATCATCGCCAGTTCGCAGCCGCCGCCAAGGGCATAGCCCGACACAGCAGCAATGATGGGTTTGCGCACGCGCATGATCTGGTCTGTCTCGGGGGTGAAGAGGTCACCGGCAAAGACATCGACGAAGCTTTTGTCGCGCATCATGGCGATATCGGCACCGGCGGCAAACGCCTTTTCCGAGCCGGTGATCACGATGCAGCGGACTTTTTCGTTTTCCTGAGCCGATTTCAACGCATCGGCCAGCTCGGTCATCAGCTGGTCATTCAGTGCGTTCATCGCATCGGGACGGTTCAGCGTGACAAGCGCGATGTGGTTGTCGACGTCGACCGTGATCGTTTCATAAGCCATCAAGAATGCTCTCGTTTGTTACGCTTTGAAAGATGTGCATACCACGGGGGTGGGGTGTTTCAAGTTATCTTTGGCATTGCGGGCAGTAGAAGGAAGACCGCCCCGACTGGACGATTCGCGCAATCTGATGGGTGCAGCCTTCACTGCGACAGGGTTCTGCCTCGCGGCCGTACACGTCAAAGCTGTGCTGGAAATAGCCCAATTCACCGTCCGCGCGTTTGAAATCGCGTAAGGTGGACCCGCCTGCGGTGATCGCCTCGTTCAGCACATCGCGGATGATCGGGACCAAGCCGCCCACCCGTTTCGCCGCGATCCGCCCAGCCTTGCGCGCGGGGTGGATGCCCGCACGGTAAAGGGTTTCGCATACATAGATATTTCCCAGCCCCGCCACGATCCGCTGGTCCAGTAGCGCGGTCTTGATCGGGGTATTCTTTCCCTTGAGCGCGGCAATCAGATGGTCTTCGTTAAAGTCATTGCCCAACGGCTCCGGCCCGATCGACGACAGCAACTTGTGGCTGTCAGCGCTGGCAGTGTCCAACAAGTCCATCGCGCCAAAGCGGCGCGGGTCGTTAAAGGTCACCCGCGCACCGTTGCCCATATGAAACACCACATGGTCGTGTTTTTCGGGGGCGGGGTGGTCATGCACGAACTGCCCCAATGGATCGCCCGAGATCAGCATCCGCCCCGACATCCCCAGATGCACCAGCAGCGATTCCCCCGACGACAGATCGGCGAGGATATACTTTGACCGCCGCCGCAGCTGGGTCACCCGTTGTCCTGTCAGCCGTGCCGCCATATCTGGGGGGAAAGGCCAGCGCAGATCGGGGCGATTTACCTCGGCGCGGGCGATCACCTCACCCTCCATCACGGGGGATAGACCGCGACGCACTGTTTCGACCTCTGGCAACTCAGGCATGGTTGTTTCCCCTGTGACAAAAGGGGCGCATTGTACCTGCCCCCTCGCGCCCTATAACAAAGGTGCAGATCAAAGGACTACAAGACCCCATGACAAACGACAGCGACAAAACCACTCATTTCGGATTTGAAACCGTAGCCGAAAGCGACAAGGCCGGGCGCGTGCAGGGTGTCTTTAACTCTGTGGCCAGCAAATACGACATCATGAACGATGTGATGAGCGTCGGCATCCACCGCGTCTGGAAAGAGGCGATGATGGATTGGCTGGCACCGCGCGCAGGTCAAAAGCTGCTGGATGTCGCCGGGGGGACCGGCGATGTGTCGTTCAAGTTTCTGGGCCGTGCCGGATCGGGCCACGCCACCGTGCTGGATCTGACCGAACCGATGCTGGTCGAAGGGCGCAAACGGGCAGAGGCCGCAGCGATGGCCGATAGCCTTGATTGGGTCGTCGGCGACGCCATGGCGCTGCCGTTCGAGGATAATACCTTTGACGTCTATACCATCAGCTTTGGCATCCGGAACGTCACCCGCCCCCAAGAAGCGCTGAACGAAGCCTACCGCGTGCTGCGTCCCGGCGGGCGTCTCATGGTGCTTGAATTCAGCCAGCTGCCCAATCCGATGATGCAGAAAGCCTATGATCTGTATAGCTTTAACGTCATCCCCCGCATGGGGCAGATGATCGCGAACGACCGCGACAGCTATCAGTACCTTGTGGAATCGATCCGCAATTTCCCCGATCAGGAAACCTTCCTGGGCATGCTGCGTACCGCGGGCTTTGGGCAGGCGAAGTACCGGAACCTGTCGCTGGGGATCGCGGCGCTTCATTCTGGTTGGAAGATTTAACCCATGCGCGGACCTCATAATATCTGGCGGTTGATCCGCACCGGTGCAACTTTGGAGCGGACCGGCGCGATGAATGTCGTGCTGGATGCCTTTGATGCAACGCCCGCGTTGCGCTTTGTCGCCAAGGCGCTTGGCAAGCCGTTCAAGTTTCTGGGCTATGCCGGTGATCCGTCCATGCCGCCCGCGACCCGTGCGCTGACCGCGCTTGGTCCTGCCTACATCAAGTTCGGTCAGGTGCTCTCTACCCGCCCCGATGTTGTGGGCGACGAGCTGGCCGTGCAACTGCGCGTGCTGCAAGACAAGCTGCCGCCGTTTTCCATCGAACAGGCCAAGGCAGAAGTCGAAAAAGAGCTCGGCCTGCCGGTCGATGCGATATTCTCTGATTTTAGCGAGCCCGTCGCCGCTGCCTCTATCGCGCAGGTGCACCGCGCCACCATCGCCGAAACGCAGGAAGACGTCGCTGTCAAAGTGCTGCGTCCGGGGATCGAGAAAGCCTTTCGCAAGGATGTCGATGCCTTCTATCTTGCCGCGCGAATGGTCGAACTTTTCTCGCCCGGATCGCGCCGCCTGCGCCCGATGGAGGTGATCGAACATTTCGATGGTGTGGTGCGGGGCGAGCTGGATCTGCGGCTCGAATCCTCCGCCGCGTCGGAGTTTGCGGCGAACACCAAGGGTGATGCCGGCTTCCAACTGCCTGCGATCAAATGGGAATATTCTGCCCGCCGCGTCATGACCCTGGGCTGGGCAGATGGCGTCCCGATGGGCGACAACGCCGCGATTGATGCCGCGGGCCATGACCGTGTGGCGCTTGGCGACCGCGTGTTGCAGCTGTTCCTCAACCACGCTCTGCGCGACGGGTATTTCCACGCGGATATGCATCAGGGCAACCTCAAGGTCGCGCCGAACGGTGATATCATCGCCTATGATTTCGGCATTATGGGCCACATCGATGAATACACCCGCCGCGTATATGCCGAGATCCTGTTCGGCTTTATTCGCAAGGATTACAAACGGGTGGCAGAGGTGCATTTCGAGGCGGGCTACGTGCCTGCCGACAAGGATGTCGACGAATTCGCCCGCGCCCTGCGCGCCGTGGGGGAGCCTATCTTTGGCATGGACGCGACCCGCATTTCGATGGCGCGGCTGCTGACCTACCTGTTCGAGGTCACGGAACGTTTCGGCATGGAAACACGGACAGAGCTGATCTTGCTTCAGCGCACCATGGTCGTCGTCGAAGGCGTCGCCCGTTCGCTCAACCCGCATATCAACATCTGGGAAGTGTCGAACCCGATCGTGACGGACTACATCTCTAAGTCCATCGGCCCCCGTGCCGTGATCAAGGATCTGAGCAAGACCGCTATGGTCCTCGCCCGTTTTGGCCCGCGCCTGCCTGCGCTTGTCGAGAATGCCCTGATCCGGCAGCAAGACGAAACACCGCCACAACGTCCGGCATTCCGACGGTGGATCATCCTTTCCGCGATTGTCGGGGCAGGGACGGCGACGGGGATTATCGCGATTTTACAGGCGCTCAGCTAGCGCCTGCCATTGACAGCGGGGCACCCTGCGGCCCATCTATCCGGCATGACGGATAATCCAGACGCTATACTGACGCAACTTCCCGCCCGCCTGAAGGCCGCGCGCACCGCTCAGGGCCTGAGCCTTGATGCGGTGGCCAAGCTTTCGGGCGTGTCGCGGTCCATGGTCAGCCAGATCGAACGCGGTGAAAGCAGCCCCACCATCGCCACCCTGTGGAACCTGACCCGTGCGCTACAGGTGGATTTCGCGGGCCTTCTGGACAGCGCGCCAACGCCCGCGCAGATCGAGGTTTTGCGCGCGGCCGAGGTGCCGACGATCAACAATCTCGGCTCCGGCTGCCGCATCCGCATCCTGTCGCCCCCCGAAGAGGCAGGCAAACACGAGGTTTACGAACTGTTGATCGACGCAGGCGGCATGCTGGACAGCCAGCCCCATACCCGCGGCGCGCGCGAGCATCTGACCGTATCGCAAGGCACGGTAGAGCTGCGGAGCGGCGATGCCGTCGGCACTGTCCACGCTGGCGACACGGCGCGCTATCCCGCGGATGTCCCGCACCGGATCGCTGCGACAGATGGTCCTGTGCGGGCTTTTCTGGTCGTGCAGGACGCCTGACCGTTTGGGCTATGGTGGGAGAATCCACGATATAGGAAAAAATCCGCTATAAGGGATTTCCTCTATTTCGGAACCGTGTCCGATATGATAGAACCTGCCTGAGAAAAGGAGTTCTATCATGACCCAAGCCTACCTAGATCACGTCAACGCCACCCTGTCCGGCATCGCCGCGGACGGTATGATGAAGCAAGAGCGCATGATCACCTCGCCCCAGTCCGGTGAGATCACGGTGGGCGGGCGTCAGGTGATTAATCTTTGCGCAAACAACTACCTGGGGCTGGCAGACCACCCCGATCTCATCGCCGCTGCCCGTGATGCGATGGACCCCAAGGGGTTCGGCATGGCCTCTGTCCGTTTTATCTGTGGCACACAGGACATCCACCGCGAGCTGGAACAAAAGCTGGCGGCCTTCCTCGGGAAAGATGATTCCATCCTCTTCGCGGCTTGCTTTGACGCCAACGGCGGGCTGTTCGAGCCTCTGTTCGGGCCAGAGGACGCCATCGTCTCGGACAGTCTGAACCACGCCTCGATCATCGACGGCATCCGCCTGTGCAAAGCCAAACGCTACCGCTATGCCAACTCGGACATGGACGACCTTGAAGGTCAGCTCAAGCTCGCCCGCGAGGAAGGCGCGCGGTTTATCATGATCGCGACCGACGGCGTGTTCAGCATGGACGGCTATCTGGCGAAACTGCCCGAAATCACCAAACTGGCCGAGAAGTACGAAGCGCTGGTGATGGTCGACGACTGCCACGCGACAGGCTTTATGGGCCCGAAGGGGGAGGGCACGCCTGCGCACTTCGGGGTCGATGTGGATATCCTGACAGGTACCTTGGGCAAGGCGCTTGGCGGGGCCATCGGCGGCTATATCGCAGGGCCGCAGCCCGTGATCGACCTGCTGCGCCAACGCGCGCGGCCCTATCTTTTTTCGAATTCACTGCCGCCGTCGATTGTCATGGCCGGGATCAAGGCGCTTGAACTGGTCGAACAAGGGGATGATCGTCGCAAGCAACTGTTCGAGAACGCGAAATACTGGCGCGAGGGGCTGACCAACCTCGGCTTTGACCTTCTGCCTGGTGAACATCCGATCATCCCCGTGATGCTGGGCGAGGCGCAGTTGGCGCAGGATATGGCAGCGCGCCTGTTCGAGGAAGGCGTCTATGTCAGCGGCTTTTTCTTTCCCGTTGTGCCCCGCGGTCAGGCCCGCATCCGCACCCAGATGAATGCCGCACTGACCCGCGATGAGCTCGACCGTGCGCTCGAAGCCTTCAAGGTGGCGGGCAAAGCCTGTGGGGTTCTGTCATGAGCAACGAAATGAAGGCGCTGTGTAAGTCCGAGCCCCGCGAGGGGCTGTGGATGACCCGCGCGCCGGTGCCGGAAATCGGGCCGGATGACGTGCTGATCAAGATCAACAAAACCGGCATCTGTGGCACGGATATCCACATCTGGAACTGGGATGAATGGGCGCAGAATACCGTGCCTGTCCCGCTGATCACCGGCCATGAATTTGCCGGAGAGATTGTGGAACTGGGCCGGAATGTCACGGATCTGGCCATCGGGCAGCGCTGCTCGGGCGAGGGGCATCTGATCGGAAAAACCTCGCGCCAGTCGCGGTCCGGCAAGTTCCACCTTGATCCCGCCACGCGTGGTATCGGCGTGAATGAACAAGGTGCCTTCGCGCAATATCTGCGGCTGCCCGCGTTCAATGTCGTCCCGCTGCCCGACACGATCTCGGACGATATCGGAGCGATCCTCGACCCGCTTGGCAATGCGGTACACACCGCGCTGAGCTTCGATCTTGTGGGGGAAGATGTGCTGATCACCGGCGCAGGCCCCATCGGTATCATGGCCGCAGCGGTCGCCCGTCACGTCGGCGCGCGTCATGTGGTGATCACGGATGTGAACCCCGCCCGGCTAGAGCTCGCCGCCAAAGTCGCCGATGTTGTCCCCGTCGACGTGCGTCACGAAGACCTTGCCGATGTCATCGCGCGGCTGAAGATGAAACAGGGCTTCGACGTCGGGATGGAGATGTCGGGCAATCAGGTCGCGCTGGATCAGATGGTAGAGGCAATGACCATGGGCGGGCGGATCGCGATGCTAGGCATCCCGCCGGGCAAATCGCCCGTCGACTGGTCGCGCATCGTGTTCAAGGCGATCACCGTCAAAGGGGTCTATGGCCGCGAGATTTTCGAGACGTGGTACAAGATGATCGCCATGCTGGAAAACGGCTTGGACGTGAGTGAGATCATCACCCATCGTTTTGACGTCGACGATTTCCAGACGGGGTTTGCGACGATGAAATCGGGGGCCTCTGGCAAAGTGGTGCTGGACTGGACCGGCGCGTGATGCGTCGGGGGCAGCGGTAGGGGTGAGCCCGTAGGGGCGCTGCCCCCGCAGCCTTTGGCTGCTCCCCCGGGATTTAGGCCAATTGGAAGCAGGCAAAACAAAAGCGCCCCCGGTGACGGGGGCGCTTTGCGTTTCTTTGATGCGCTGTGGGTCTTAGGCGACTTCGAATTCGAGCTCTTTGACCTGTTTGAACAGTCCTGTATCACGCAGGTCTTTCAGCGCTTTCTCGGGCAGTGGGCCGTCAATATAGAGCAAGGCAATCGCCTCCCCTTTGGCGGTGGACCGGCCGAGGGTGAAGTTCGCGATGTTCACGTCGTTTGCACCCAGGGTCTGACCCAGCGTCCCGATGATGCCGGGCACGTCGTTGTTGGTGGTGTAAAGCATATGCGCACCAACTTCGGCTTCGATGTTGATGCCTTTGATCTGGATGAAGCGTGGTTTGCCATCCGAGAACACGGTGCCCGCGATCGACCGTTCCCGTTTCTCGGTGACAACGGTCACTTTCACATAGCCGTCGAAGACACCGGATTTGTCCTGATTGGTGGTGCTGATCTGGATGCCTTTTTCGCGCGCAACAACGGGGGCGCTGACCATGTTCACGTCGGGGTTGGCACGTTTCATGATGCCCGCCACGACCGCACAGTTCAGCGCGTTCAGGTTCATCTCGGACACCTGACCGTCGTAAAGGATGTTGATCGCCTTCACGGCTTCATCCGTCATCTGGCCAATGAAGGCCCCAAGGTGACCCGCCAAAGTGATCCACGGGCCCATGACCTTTGCCTCTTCGGCGGTGACGGACGGCATGTTCAGGGCGTTTGTGACGGCACCGGTCAGCAGGTAGTCGGACATCTGTTCAGCGACCTGAAGTGCCACGTTTTCCTGTGCTTCAGTCGTGGCGGCCCCAAGGTGGGGGGTGCAGACGACGTTGGGTAGGCCGAACAGCGGGTTTTCGGTCGCGGGTTCTTCCTTGAAAACGTCGAAGGCTGCGCCAGCGACATGGCCGGATTTCAGCGCTTCGGCCAATGCTTCTTCGTCGACCAGACCGCCGCGGGCACAGTTGATGATCCGCACACCTTTTTTGGTTTTCGCCAAGGCTTCCTTGGACAGGATATTTGCGGTTTGATCCGTGTAAGGCACGTGCAACGTGATGAAATCCGCGCGCGCCAGGAGATCGTCCAGCTCGACTTTCTCGACACCCATCTTCTTGGCTTTTTCCTCGCTCAGGAAGGGGTCATAGGCCGCGACTTTCATCTTCAGGCCGCGGGCGCGATCGCAGACGATGCCGCCGATGTTGCCGGCACCGATGACGCCAAGGGTTTTGCCCGTAAGCTCGACCCCCATGAATTTGGACTTTTCCCATTTGCCGGCATGGGTGGAGGCCGATGCCTCGGGGATTTGACGGGCAACGGCGAACATCATCGCAATCGCGTGTTCTGCAGTGGTGATCATGTTGCCGAAGGGGGTGTTCATGACGATGACACCCTTTTTCGAGGCGGCATCCTTGTCGATGTTATCGGTGCCGATACCGGCGCGGGCGATCACCTTGAGGTTGGTCGCATTGGCGAGGATCTTTTCGGTCACTTTCGTCGCGGACCGGATGGCGAGCCCGTCGTAATCGCCGATCACAGCGGCAAGCTTGTCCTTGTCTTTGCCAAGATCGGGTTGGAAGTCGACGTCAATGCCGCGGTCTTTGAAGATTTGAACGGCGGCGTCCGAGAGTTTGTCGGAAATAAGCACTTTGGGGGCCATGATTGGCGCTCCTTTTTTGAATAGAAGGGGGGCGTGGGTTAGCCACCCGCCTGACGTGATCGCCAAGCGGGGAACCCGAAATTAAGCGTTGATCTCGGCTTCGAAAGCCCATTCCAACCAAGGCAGCATGGCCTGGATGTCAGAGGTTTCGACGGTGCCGCCGCACCAGATCCGCAGACCGGCAGGGGCATCGCGGTAGGCGCCGATGTCCAATGCGACATCCTCGTCCGCGAGACGTTTCGCGACAGCTTTTGCGAAGGCTGCGCCGTCTGTGATCCGGTCGTCATTGAATTTCAGGCAGACCGATGTGTTCGACCGTGTCGCCGGATCAACCGCAAGGAATTCGATCCAGTCATGCGTGTCCACAAAATCCGTGATCGCTGCCGTATTCGCATCGGCGCGCGCGATCAGACCTTGCAGGCCGCCGACGGATTTCGCCCAATCAAGCGCCAGCAGGTAATCTTCAACGCAAAGCATCGAAGGCGTGTTGATCGTCTCGCCCTTGAAAATCCCGTCGATCAGCTTGCCACCTTTGGTCAGGCGGAAGATCTTGGGCAGGGGCCAAGCAGGCGTATAGTTTTCAAGCCGCTCGACGGCACGAGGGCTGAGGATCAGCATGCCGTGTGCTGCTTCGCCGCCCAAAACTTTCTGCCAGCTGAACGTCGTCACATCCAGTTTGTCCCACGGCAGATCCATCGCGAAGGCAGCCGATGTCGCATCGCATAGTGTCAGCCCCTTGCGGTCGGCAGGGATAACATCGCCCGTTGGGACGCGCACGCCAGAGGTTGTCCCGTTCCAAGTGAAGCACACGTCGTTGTCGTAGTTCAACGCCGACATATCGACAATTTGACCATAATCCGCGGTATGTACCGTATGCTCGATCTTGAGCTGTTTCACGGCGTCGGTCACCCAGCCTGCGCCGAAGGATTCCCATGCGACCATTTCCGCAGGGCGTTCGCCCAGCAACGACCACATCGCCATTTCATAAGCGCCAGTGTCAGACGCCGGAACGATGCCGATCTTATAGTCAGCAGGCACGCCCAGAATGTCGCGGGTGGTTTCAATTGCTTCAAGCAATTTCGCTTTGCCCGGTGCCGCGCGGTGGCTACGCCCCAAAGGCGCGCTCGCAAGCTTGGTCAGGTCATAAACGGGGGGTTTGGCGCACGGGCCAGAGGAAAAACGCGGATTCGTGGGCCGCGAGGTCGGTGTCGTAATAGCCATGTAGCTACCCTTTCAGATAAGCGCCCTTCGTTGGGGAAGGGTGTCCCACGTGCTGGAATACGCGGGGCGAAAGGGCGCGGCAAGCCCCCAAATCAAGCAAAATTGATGCAAATGCTGGGTAATTAGCTGAACCGAGAGGTGATGTTTCCTATTGGAGACAACTTAGGGCGACGGCGCTTCGGAATTAACTTCATGTTCACCCGTGGCTGGCAGAACGGACGCCAATCTGATTCTGATGTTGAAGGACCTATGCCCGAACCGCCCGTGCGTCATATCTTGATCGTGGTTGAAAACCTACCCGTGCCGCTCGATCGCCGGGTCTGGCTGGAAGCGACGACTTTGGTCCGCGCAGGCTACCAAGTCTCTATCATTTCGCCCACGGGTCAGGGATGGGTTGCGCCATTTGAACGGCGCGAAGGCGTGGATATTTACCGGTACCCCGCTGCTCCTGAAACCGGAGGCGGCGCGGTTTCATATGCAACGGAATATGCTAGCGCAATCTGGCATTGGTTTCGGCTTGCGCGGCGTATTTGGCGGCAAAACCCTTTTCAGGCGATCCACGGGTGCAATCCACCTGATCTGATCTGCCTTCTTGCCATGCGGTACCGACGCAAGGGCGTTTCTTATGTGTTTGACCAGCACGATGTCTGTCCAGAACTTTTTGTCGCCAAGTTCGACAAACAAGGCGTAGGTTACCACGTCATGCGAAAGTGTGAATTGCTCAGCTACCGTGCTGCATCGGTGGTGATATCCCCGAATGAAAGCTTTCGCGAAATCGCGATGACACGGGGCGGCAAATGCCACGACGACATATTCGTTGTGCGCTCCGCTCCGAATCTGACAGATTTTACGCCCGGGCCAGGGTCGCAGAGATACCGGCGCGAGGGAGAGACGCTGCTTGGGTATGTCGGCGTGATCGGACAGCAGGAGGGAATGGATCTGTTGCTTTCCGCGGCGCATCACCTTGTGACCTCGGGCACGCGCGATATCCACTTTTTGATTATCGGCTTTGGTCCCTCATTGCCTGACATGAAACGTCAGGTCGGCGACCTTGGGCTGACGGGTTACTTTACGTTCACCGGCGCACTTTATGGCCGCGCTTTGGTGGACGCTTTGAACACGATAGACATGGGGCTTGCGCCAGATCCCTGCAATGCGATGAACGACATATCATCAATGAACAAGGTGGTTGAATACATGGCGCTGGGCAAACCTGTCGTTCAGTTCGACCTGACCGAAGGACGGCGCACCGCCGAAACGGCCTCCCTCTACGCGGCTTCAAATGATCCGATCCGATTTGCCGATTGCATTAAACAGCTCATCGACGACCCGTCATTAAGAGCGGCGATGGGGAAGGCCGGGCGCGAGAGGGTCGTGAATGCGCTGGCATGGTCTTCGTCAGAGCCGCATCTCTTGGCGGCATATACGCGACTTTGCGACGAGCGCCTGCGCTGAGTGGCCGGCGCAAACCATAATTTACCCTAAATTACATCATGCAGTGGAACGGGTTCATAGCCGTCTTCGTGGTTGGAACGCGTCATGATGAACGGCTTTTCTACACAGTCATTCAAATTGGATGTTTTTCCTTAACCCCGTAGTAAGCCTGTCCCCATAACCATTGATGCATCGACCTTTCCCCGGGCCTGAGCCGAAGAAGGAGTTTCCGGTGCATCATACAAATGTCTTTAAACGCCAAGCCCATCCACGCGTGAACACCCTGCGGCGAAGCGATCTGCATCGGGAGCTTTATCGTCTATATGGGAAGCGCTGTTTTGACATCGTCTTTTGCATTTTATCTGCACCGATCGTGGTTCTCGTGATCTGCCTTCTTGCCTGTCTTGTGTCAGCAACTGGGCAGTCTCCGTTCTTCAGCCAAGAACGCGTCGGCAAAGATGGGCGGGTCTTCAAGATGTGGAAGCTGCGAACAATGCATCCCCATGATCCGCACTCGTTAAGAGACTATTTAGCACAAAATCCAAAGGCCAGGGATGAATGGCGACAAAACCAGAAGCTGCGCCACGATCCCCGTGTCACAACGGTGGGCCGGTTCTTGCGGTGCACGTCACTGGATGAACTGCCCCAGTTCGTCAACGTGCTGAGAGGAGAGATGAGTCTCGTCGGGCCCCGACCCATGTTGGTGTCTCAAAGGGGGCTTTATCAGGGTGACCACTACGAAAGAATGCGGCCGGGGATCAGTGGGAACTGGCAGGTTTCATCCCGGAACAGAGCAAGGTTTTCAGAGCGCGCAGAGTTCGACACGCACTACTTCAGCGTCCTGTCACTGTCCGAGGATCTGCGAATACTAAAGGCAACCGTGGGTGTCGTGTTGCGGGCGACGGGGTGCTGAAGCTGGCGACGGTTGATTGCGGGGCTGCCCTTAGTGTCGTGATCGTCAGCTACAACACGCGGGACTTGACGCTTAGGGCGATAGAAACGCTGTATGAACATACGCAGTTGACTCAATTTGAGTGTATTGTTTGGGATAACGCCTCCTCTGACGGTTCGGCTGACGCGATAGCTGCTGCGTTTCCGCAGGTCCGGCTGGTCCGCTCGGCGCAGAATTTGGGCTTCGCGCGCGCGAATAATCTTGCCGCGCAGCAGTGTTGTTCCGATTATCTACTGTTGCTGAACCCTGATACCGAACTTCATACCGATGCGGTCGATCAACTCATCGCCTTTGCGCGCGAAAATCCGCAGGCGGGGATATGGGGTGGGCGCACCATTTTTGCTGACGGGTCGCTTAATATCGCGTCTTGTTGGGCGCGGCCCACCGTGGCCAGCCTGTTGTTCAAAGCGATCGGGCTCAGCACTGCTTTTCCGCGCAGCGCGGTGTTTAACCCCGAAGCCTACGGGCGCTGGCCGCGGAATTCTGTGCGCCCTGTCGATATCGTTGTGGGGTGTTTTCTGTTGATCGACCGTTCCTTGTGGCATCAACTGGGCGGCTTTTCGGAGAAATATTTCATGTATGGCGAGGATGCCGATCTTTGCCTGCGCGCGATTCACTTAGGGTATCAGCCGCTGATCACGCCGAAGGCGCAGATCGTGCATCATGTCGGGGCCTCTACCGCGGTGACAGAGGCAAAGGCGATCGCGGTGATGACATCGCGTGCGTCATTGGTCCGCGATCACTGGCCGGCGTGGCAACAGGGGGCGGGGGTCTTTCTGATGTGGCTTTGGTCGGCGCTTCGGTATTTGGCCACGCGGCCGTTCGTGGCTTCGCGCAAGGCGCAAAGACGGGCGCGGGCGGCGCATTGGGCGGCGGTCTGGGCCGCCCGCAAAACATGGTTGCGGGGGTATGATCAAGCATAGCGTTGCAACAGTTCCTTCGCCCAAAGCGTCGGAGAATACCGTTCGACATCGTGGATACGCGCAGGGGCAAAACGCCCCAGGTAGCCAGAGGTGACAGAGAAGGTCGAGCGGCGGGAATAGATCAGGTGATCACAACGCGACAATTGCCACATGTCGATCAGGGCATTTTCCGCCTCTTGCAGCGGGTTGCATGTTGTATCCGGCCCATGCAAACGCGCGCCGGCAGGGCCTAGCCGTTTGGGATGGGTTATGACCTTGTCGAACGCACGCTTCAAACGATCCTCTATCTCGGCACTGTCCGTCGCAAGAAAGATGGTCGCGGTCGGATGGCGGGCCTTTAGCTGCTCCAGGGTCTTTAGCACCGGGCGGAGTGGGATTTTTCGATCGGTGAACCTGATATGAACCCCGATGCTGGGCAGTTTTGCCGTGGGGCGCATGTGCGATAGCGCATGGCGGACCCGTGCGTTGGGGGTAAAATAGCGGCCGAGATAATCGGCGAAAATCTCGCGCTCCCCCCGTTTAGCAAAGCGTGCATCCCGGCGCAGGTGTTGTCGCATGCGGCCCAGCTTTGGCAGGTAAGACCAATAGACCGCCACCGCCTGAGACTGGTCCAACCGCTTGAGATCCACGCAAAGCCGCCGATAGCCCCACGGGTTTGAGTGTGACCGCGGCATATAGGTGTCGATCATGTCTTGGGGCTGGCGATGCAGATTGCCAGCCCAGATCGCGGGGCAAACATCGGCCCCGTCATCCATTGTGGCACCCCCAATCGCTTCGTCCCCGATCGGAGACTGGAACAGCAGCGGATAAGCGTTTTCACCAAGCGGCGCATAGCTGCCGTCGCGCCAGTCGATCACGGGCTTGCGGTCGGAGAGATCAGCGTAAACCAGACCCGAGATCGCAGACAGGATGCGGTTGCCCAATCCGCCCTTTCCCTTGATCACCAGTGTTTTTGATTGCATCCGTCGATACACACCCTCCGCTCATCGTTTGACGCTCACCATCCCGCAGATATCTTTCCAAAGTCTTAACCGGCCTAAGGCAGACACCGGAATCCGCATCGAAATCGAATAAAATCCATATCACCGCTTGACCTTCCATTAACTGGAAGCCCTATCTGAGGGGCAAGACACCCCAAGGAGACGACTGATGGGCGATGTAGTTGCGATAAATTTTGGAATTGGCGGTATGAATTGCGCCTCTTGCGTGGGGCGGGTCGAGACCGCGCTTGGACGCGTGGAGGGTGTGCAGGACGCCCGCGTGAACCTCGCCTCGGAAACGGCGTCGCTGCAGGTGGCATCGGGTTTCGACCCCAAGGATGCCGTCGCCGCACTTGCGACCGCAGGCTACCCCGCCACCGTACAAACGCGGCGCTATGCCATTGAAAACATGTCCTGTGCATCCTGCGTCGGGCGGGTCGAACGCGCCTTGGCGGCCGTGCCGGGTGTGGTCGATGTCAGCGTCAACCTCGCCCGGGAAGAGGCCGTGGTGCAGTCGCTTACCGCAGAGCCGGATGCCGCCATTGTGCAGGCTGCGCAAGCCGCGGGCTACCCCGCCACCCCTGTGACGGACACCGCATCTTCCCCCGCACCGGACCGCAAGGTTGAAGAAGCCGCGCATCTTAAACGTATGACGCTGCTCGCCGCGGCGCTGACCCTGCCGGTGTTTGTGCTCGAGATGGGCGGCCATATGATCCCCGCGTTCCATCATTGGGTGATGTCGACGCTGGGGCAGCAGCTGAGCTGGTCGATCCAGTTCGTACTGACCACCATCGTTCTGGCATGGCCCGGGCGGCGCTTTTTTGTCACCGGCGTGCCAGCGCTGTTGAAACGCACGCCTGACATGAACTCTCTGGTGTTTCTGGGGGCCACGGCGGCATGGGGCTTTTCCACCGTGGCGCTGTTCTTGCCACAGTTGCTGCCCGCCGGTGCGCAAGCGGTCTATTTCGAAGCCGCCGCGATGATCGTCACGCTAATCCTGCTGGGGCGCACGCTAGAGGCGCGGGCCAAGGGCCAAACCGGGCAAGCGATCCGCAAACTGGTCGGGCTGCGCCCTAAAACCGCGCGGGTAGAGCGAGACGGCAACGTGTCAGAGGTTGCGATCGACGCGATCACCGTCGGCGATCTGATCCATGCGCGCCCCGGTGAAAAGATCGCCGTAGACGGGACCGTGACACGTGGCAGTTCCTATGTCGATGAAAGCATGATCACCGGCGAACCCGTGCCCGTCGAAAAGCTGCCCGACACGCGTGTGGTCGGGGGGACGGTGAATGGCACCGGTGCGCTGGTTTACCGCGCGACCCATGTGGGCGCGGACACGACCCTGTCGCAGATCGTGCGCATGGTCGAGGACGCCCAAGGCGCCAAGCTGCCGGTGCAGGATATGGTCAACCGCATCACCATGTGGTTCGTGCCCGTCGTCATGGCGATTGCCGCGGCCACCTTCCTTGTCTGGCTGGCGTTCGGTCCGCAGCCGTCCTTGGGGCACGCTCTGGTGGCAAGCGTCGCGGTGCTGATCATCGCCTGCCCCTGTGCGATGGGGCTGGCCACGCCGACCTCTATCATGGTGGGCACGGGGCGAGGGGCCGAGATGGGCGTGCTGTTCCGCAAGGGGGACGCGCTGCAGGTCTTGGCCGAGGTCGATACCATCGCGCTTGATAAAACCGGCACGCTGACCGCCGGGCGGCCCGAGGTGACGGATCTGGATGTCTTCAACGGCTGGTCGCAGGCCGATGCGTTGCGGCTCGTTGCGTCGGTCGAGGCACAGTCAGAGCACCCGATTGCCAGCGCCATCCTGCGCCATGCCGAAACACAGGGGCTGTCGCTGGCAGCGGTAACCTCTTTTGCCTCGCAAACCGGCCACGGTGTACGCGCCGAAGTCGAAGGGCATCGCG
Source organism: Sulfitobacter sp. TCYB15 (assembly GCF_040435955.1). Taxonomy (NCBI): domain Bacteria; kingdom Pseudomonadati; phylum Pseudomonadota; class Alphaproteobacteria; order Rhodobacterales; family Roseobacteraceae; genus Sulfitobacter; species Sulfitobacter sp. TCYB15. The sequence goes on along the minus strand of NZ_CP159193.1, from coordinate 2,950,918 downwards.
TGCTTGTCGGGGCGGACCGTTTCATGCAGGCCGAAGGGGTCTCTCTCGCCGCGGCAGAGGGGCGGTCGGCAGCATGGGGGGCAGAGGGCAAGACACCGCTTTTCGCCGCCGTGGATGGGGCGCTTGTCGCGATGATCGGCGTCGCCGACCCGATCAAGGAAACGACGCCCCAAGCGTTGGAGGCACTGCACGAAGCGGGGCTGAAAATCGCGATGATCACCGGTGACAACAAGGCGACGGCACACGCGATTGCCGACCGTTTGGGGATCGATACCGTGGTCGCCGAAGTGCTGCCCGACGGCAAGGTCGCCGCGCTGGAGGACCTGCAACAGGCGGGCCACAAGGTCGCCTTTGTCGGGGACGGGATCAATGATGCGCCCGCGCTGGCGGGGGTCGACGTGGGTATCGCCATCGGTACCGGAACGGATGTCGCCATCGAAGCGGCCGACGTGGTGTTGATGTCGGGCGATCTGCAAGGGGTGGTGAACGCCCTGCACATCAGCCAGCACACCATGCGCAATATCCGGCAGAACCTCTTCTGGGCCTTTGGCTATAACGCGCTGCTGATCCCCGTTGCAGCCGGTGTGCTCTATCCGCTGTTCGGCGTGCTGCTGTCGCCCGTGCTTGCCGCCGCCGCCATGGCATTGTCGAGCGTCTTTGTCCTGTTCAACGCCCTGCGCCTGCGGTGGATCGCCGCCGCAGCAACCGCCTAATTCAACGAAAGGAGACGTCTATGAACATCGGTGACGTGTCGAAAAGCGCAGGTCTGCCTGCCAAGACCATCCGCTACTACGAAGACATCGGTCTGATCACGCCCGCGCGTGACACCAACGGGTATCGCAGCTTTTGCGACAGCGACGTGCACAAGCTGACGTTTCTGGGCCGTGCGCGGGCCTTGGGCTTCACGATCGAGAATTGCCGCGACCTGCTGGCGCTTTGGGATGATCAGGATCGCGCCAGCGCCGATGTCCGTGCCATCGCCCAGCAACATTTGGCGCAGATCGAAAGCAAGATCGCGGACCTGCAAGATATTCGTCAGACCTTGACCCATCTGGTGCATGAATGCGCTGGCGATGACCGCCCCGACTGCCCGATCTTGCAACGGCTCGAAAAGCTGTAGTGCGCGTGTCTACCGGCGCAGCAGGTAGATATCCATGATCCAGCCATGGGCGGCGCGGGCCTCTGCCCGTGTTGCGATGATGCGGTCGCAGACCTGATCCAGCGGGCCTGCGATGCGACGCTCGTTCGGCATGCCGGCATAGGCGGTCCACCAGATGTGTATGTCGCTGTGCTGCCGCAACACCTCGAAGGCGCAGGTGCCGTCCAGCATGACGGCAATCGTATCCACACCCTGCGGCCAACCATGATCGCGCAGCTGCCGTCCGGTGGTGATCGTGACGGGATTGCCGATGGTGTTCAGCGGGATCGCATGGCCCGCCGTCAGTACCTGAAGCGAGGTAATCCCCGGCACGACATCGACGGTGAGTGTGACGACCTTTTGCAACCGCTCCGCAATGCGCAGGGTGCTGTCATACAGCGATGGATCCCCCCAAACGAGAAAGCCGACACGGCCGCCTTGGGGCAGGGTGCGCTGCATCTCGGCCAGCCAGACCTGTGCAATGGCATCATGCCAATCGTGGACGCCCGCGTGATAATCAGGGTTGGCGGCGTCGCGTTTGGGCAGGGTGAATTCGTGAATTTCAGGCCCGTCCGACCGCAGCACCTGGGCGCAAATCTCGTGCCGCAGGCCAGCCAGATCATCCTTGCCCGCGCCCTTGGACGGGATCAGGATCACATCGCAGGCATTCAGCGCGTCGATGGCTTGTAATGTCAGGTGTTTGGGATTGCCGGACCCGATGCCGATCAGTGAAAGCGTAAACATCTTGAGGCTCCGGCAGGGGGTGACGCGGCCCGCAGAGTAGGGGGCCGCGTCGGGTCTTGGATTATTCAGCGGCAGTCTGTGTCAGACGTTTGGTGAACAGCGCGCTGCCTGCGAAATCGCGCAGGGTTTTCGCGGCGGCGAGCACGGCCAGATCCACCAGCGGCTCGATCAGGATGACCATCATATAGGCCCCGCCAAAGCTGGCTACAGCGGCGATGTTGCTGGCGGCAAAGCCCTGACCGTAGATGGCCCAGAACGCCACCCAGCCCACAACGCCCGCCTGAAACGCGGTCGACAGCTTGAGCGCTTGAACATAGGTCAGATCAACATAGGCGGTGTTGGGCGCAATGATGCGTTTGGCCAGCGCCGAGACCATGAACAAGGGCACCAGCAGCGTGGTGACGTTCATCGTGTATTGCGGCAGGTCGATGGGGGCAAAGAACACGCCCTGCGCCAGCAGACCAAGCGCCAGACCGGCAGCCGCAGGGGCCACGCCGAACAGCAGGAACAGGGTCGACCCTAGGATCAGGTGCACTTCGCTCACGCCCACGGGGAAATGCGGGAAGACCTGAAAAAAGACAAAGGTCAGCGCGGTGGCCACCATGGCCCCGCCAGCAAAAGGCACGACGCCTTTCTCACGGACAGAGTCCATTGCGGTTTTCGCGGTATAGGCCGCAGCACCGGCGGCGGTGCCATAGGACAGGACCAGCTTGGCGCCGGTCACGACTTCGGGTTCGATATGCATATTCAGGTCTCCTTACCGTCTTCCCCGACGGCATAATGTGAAAGCCGCCCCGGGGGGGCAGCCAGTTGGATCGGGGATCATCCCCATGACGGCAGGTCTCCTGACTTTGTGCGTCCATGCGTGCCGCGCCTTCCCAGGCGGTCTGGCCCAGTGGCAATGCGGGTTGCTCTTCACTTACAGGTGCGGGGGCAGTTCCGGATTTGGCACCTTTGCTTTGGCACCGCACCGTATTCCCTTTTCACCCCGATTGCCCGAAGGCGCACGGGGAACCGTCCGGAATAGGTGGTCATTTTCGGGCCGGTTTTGTCAAGTCATCTATTCGGTCAAAGGCCCGTAAAGGATCAGCGCAGGCGCTGACGTTGCGGGATCTAGCGGCAGATGGGCAAGGCTTTCCACGGTGTGGCGGCTCAGCTTTTGATCGGGGGTCGATACCGCCTCTGCCAGCAGGGCAGGGGTCGAGGGGGGCAAGCCCGCCTCGATCAGCCGCGCGGCGAAATCCGCAAAGGTGCGCCGCCCCATGTAGACGACCGTGGTCGCCGTAGGGTCGGCCAGCGCCGCCATATTCAGATCTTCGGGCAAGGCACCCGATTCGCCGTGGCCGGTGATGAATTGCACCCGCCGCGCGGTCAGCCGCCGGGTCAGCGGGATCATCGCCGCCGCCGCCGCCGAAGACGCCGCCGTGACGCCGGGGATGATCTCGAAGGCGACGCCTGCCGCTTTCAGCGCGGTCAGCTCTTCTTCAAGCCGGCCAAACACGCCCGCGTCCCCGCTTTTGAGCCGCACCACCCGCGCGCCGGTCAATGCGTGTTCGACCAGCAGGCGGCTCACGTGATCCTGCTTCGGAGACAGCCGTCCGGCGCGTTTGCCCACCCCGATCAGATCCGCCTCGGGCGAGACATGTTCAAGGATAGGACCCGCCGACAGATCGTCGAACAGCACGACTTCGGCCTCTTGCAACCGCTTTACCGCCTTCACGGTCAGCAGTTCAGGATCACCTGGACCGGAGGATACGAAAGAGACAAAACCGCTCATGACGCCCCCGCAATCAGGTGAAAGAACGTGCCGGTGGCATGGCCGCGGCGCGAGCCTGTCTCGGGCACTTCGGCCCCATTGGCATCGACCACCCGCGCCAGCGGCGTATCTGGTTGCGACAGGATCGTAGAATAGTGGAATTCATGCCCGCGCAACCGCGCGCCCGCGTCATAGCCGGGGCCGGGTTCGTTCAGCGTGGCAAGCCGGTAGCCCAGATGCATCTTGCGCTTCTCATAGCTGGTTTCCAGCCCCAGCAGCCCCGCCATCTGGTGCCGCACGCCTTCCTTGTCGACCAACCCGGCCCCCATCGCCATATAGCCCCCGCATTCCCCATGCACCGGGCGCGTCGTGGCGAACTGTTGCAGGCTGTCGCGGAACTGCGCGGCAGCGGCAAGGCGTCCGGCATGCAGCTCGGGATAGCCACCGGGCAGCCAGCAGATGTCGGCGCTGTCGTCCGGTGCCTCATCCGCCAGCGGCGAGAAGGGCAACACCTGCGCACCCGCGGCGATCCAGTGGTCCAGCAAATGCGGATAGATGAACGAAAACGCGGCGTCCTTGGCCAAAGCGATCCGTTGACCGGGGGGCGGGGGCAACACATCTGGCCCGTCGGGGATACTGCGCCCTTGGGCGGCAGAGACGATCAGATCAAGATCGATATGCTGCGCGATGAAGTCACCTGCCGCATCCAGCAGCTTCATCAGCTCGGGCTGTTCCTCGGCCTGCACCAGACCCAAGTGACGTTCCGGCAGCGTGACCGATCCCTGTCGGGGCAGCGCGCCCAGAACGGGGATGCCGACCTGCTCCATCCCCAGACGCAGCAGCGCCTCGTGGCGGGGGCTGGCGACCTTGTTCAGCACCACACCCGCGACATGCACATCCGGGCGCATCGTCTTGAACCCAAGGGCGGTGGCCGCAGCCGATTGCGCCTGACCCGATACATCCAGCAGCAACACCACCGGCCAGCCCGTCATGGCAGAGATATCCGCGCTCGCCCCGTTCGAGGTTTCCCCCGGTTGCGCCACACCATCGAACAGCCCCATTGACCCTTCGATCAGGGCCAGATCGCCGCCATGGGCGGTGCCGATCAGATTGCACAACACGCCCGAGCCCATGGCCCAGCTATCGATATTATAGGACGACCGCCCGCAGGCCGCGCGGTGGAAACCGGGGTCGATGTAATCCGGCCCGCTCTTGAACGGGCGCACGTCGACGCCGCGACGGCTGAGCGCGTTGAGCAGGCCCAGCATCAAGGTGGTCTTGCCCGTGCCCGACGCCGGGGCCGAGATCATCAGGCCCTTGGGCAGTTGCGTTGTCTCGATCATTCTGTGCCCTCTGGAAAGCGCGGCTCTGTGCCCACGGGGCGGAAACGGCGGTCGTAATCGCCAGCGTACAGACAGCTTTCGCGGAACTCCTCTGCCGTCAGCGCGCGGCCGACAAGGATCAGCGCCGTGCGCCCGCGTTCGCCGTCGGTGGCGTCAATCACGCTGCCCAAGGTCGCCCGCACCACCCGTTGATCCGGCCAGCTTGCGCGCCAGACGATGGCGACGGGGCAGTCTTCTCCGTAATGAGGGGTGAGCCGCGCGACCACATCATCCAGCACATGTACCGACAGGTGGATCGCCAGCGTGGCACCCGTGGCGGCGAAATTCTCGAGCGTTTCACCCTCGGGCATGGCCGAGGCCCGCCCCGAGGTCCGCGTCAACACCAGCGACTGCGCCACACCGGGCAGCGTCAGCTCGTTCCCCAAAGCGGCGGCGGCAGCGGCAAAGGCGGGCACGCCGGGGGTGATGTCATAGTCGATGTCCAACTCGCGCAAGCGGCGCAGCTGCTCGCCCATGGCGGACCAGACCGACAGATCACCCGAATGAAGCCGCGCCACATCCTGCCCCGCATCATCGGCGGCCTTGATCTCTGCCATGATCTCGTCCAGCGACAGCGACGCGGTGTTCACGATCTTCGCATCCGCAGGGCAGTAGGACAGCAGCTCAGACGGGATCAGCGATCCGGCATACAGACACACAGGGCAGGCCGCGATCAGGTCGCGCCCCCGCAGGGTCAGCAGATCAGGGGCACCGGGGCCCGCGCCGATAAAGTGAACAGTCATGGGGCAATTCCTTCCGCGATAGCTACGGTGGCCATGCCATTGGGGCTGGTCACACGCAAGGTCGTCAATTTGGCACCGCGACCGGCAACGCGCAATGCGGCGGCCTCGGCAAGTGATCCGGTCCCGAACCGCGCCTGCACGCGCGGCGACACGGTACGCGTCGGGATGTCTGCGATATCGGCTTCCGACAGTTCGATCAGCGGCAATCCCAGACTGTCGGCAAAGCGCCGTAGCGCCGGCGTCACCTTGATCGCGAGGGTCGCGAGCGTGTCCGGCCTGCGCCGTGTCAGCGCAAGGGCCGCGCGTAAATCCACCTCGGTCGCTTCAGCGCGCAATCCTATGCCCGCGACGATCATCGGGTCACGCTCCATTGCAGTTGCGGGCGGCTGGGGTGCCAGCCCTGCATGGTCCCCAAGGGGGCCGCCTGTGCCAGATCGATCCGCAGCAATTGCCCGCCGTGGATCCCTTGCCAGCGGATCAGCAAGGCTTGGGTTTCAAGCGCCACCGCATTCGCCACCAGCCGCGTGCCCGGCGTGATCCTGTCCCAGATCGCCTGCAAGACATCCTCTGACGCGCCACCCCCCAGAAAGACCGCAGCGGGCAGGGGCAGATCGGCCAGCGCATCGGGCGCCGTGCCCTGCACGCAGCGCATCCGACCCCCCAGCCCAAAGCGGCGGGCGTTCTCGGTGATATTATCGCAGCGGCTTTCGCGCGGCTCGATTGCGATGGACTGCGCGTGCGGCGCGGCCAGACACCATTCAACAGAGACAGAGCCCGACCCGCCCCCCACATCCCACAGCAGCTCCCCCGCGCGGGGGGCCAGCGCGGCCAGCGTCAACGCGCGCATCGGGGATTTGGTGATCTGGCTGTCATGGGCAAAAAGCGCCTCGGGCCGTCCGGGCGCGTGGCTGATCCCAGCCCCCCCCGACACCGCAATCGCCACCACCACAGGGGCGGCGACGCCGTCCAGGTCAAACGTCGCAGCATCGGCCGCGCGCGCGATTTCACGCGGACCGCCAAGCGCCTCCATCACCGTCAGGCGGGACGCGCCGAAACCCTGCGCGGTCAGATAGTCTGCCAGCGCCGCAGGGGCCGCACCATCGCGCAACGTGCAGATCAGCCGCGCACCGTCGGCCAGATGGGGCAACAACACCTCGAACGGGGCAGCATGCAGGCCAAGGGTCGTGACCTCCTCCAACCGCCAGCCAAGCCGCGCAGCGGCGAGCGTCATGCAGGACGGCGCGGGAAAGCAGCGCCATTCCGACGGGTCCAGCACCTGCGCCAGCGTACCGCCCACGCCGTGCCAGAACGGATCACCCGATGCGAGCACCACAACCGCACGCCCGCGATGTTCCAACACCGGCGCTACACTGAACGGCAGCGGCCATTCCCGCCCCCGCGCGCCCGCGTCACAAAGCGCCAGATGCCGCGCTCCGCCAAAGATCACATCGGCCTCTGCCAGCGCCTTTCGGCTTGCATCGGTCAGCCCAGCAAGGCCATCTTCGCCCAGACCGATCAGGGTCACCCAGGCAGCAACAGGATCAGCCATGACGCGCACCCTCATTCTTGGCGGCACGACAGAGGCGTCGAACCTCGCACGCGCGCTGGCCGACCGTGGCGATGATGCGCTGTTCAGCTATGCCGGACGCACGGCCGCCCCCGTGGCGCAGCCGCTGCCCACCCGCGTGGGTGGCTTTGGCGGCGTGGCCGGATTGCTCGATTTCATCGCACAAAATAACATCACCCGCGTGATCGACGCGACCCATCCCTTCGCCGCGCAGATGAGCCGTAACGCCCATGCCGCCAGCACGCAGGCAGGCATCCCGCTGGCCGCGTTTGAACGTGCCCCGTGGGCCGAGACTGCCGCCGACAATTGGACCCATCTGCCAAGTATCGAAGCCGCCGCCGCATCCCTGCCGCAGGTGCCGACGCGGGTCTTTCTGGCCATCGGCAAGCAGGCGCTGTCCGTCTTTGCCAACCATCCGCAGCACCATTATCTGCTGCGGCTGGTGGACCAGCCCGACGCGCCGCTGCCCTTGCCGCATACGACCGTGACCCTCGCCCGCGGACCCTTCGACGTGGCCGGAGACATCGCCCTGCTGCGTGACCACGGGACCAAGCTGATCATCGCCAAGAACGCCGGCGGCACGGGGGCCGAGGCCAAGCTTATCGCCGCGCGCGAACTGGGGCTGCGCGTGCTGATGATCCAGCGCCCCGCGGTGCCCCCTCGCACCACATTTGCGCGGCTCGACGATATCCTGGCGTGGCTTGATCATACGACGGACCGTGGCGTGTAGATATGTGTCCCGACGCGGCGGGTATCGGCGTTACCGACGATCACGACCGTGCGCATATCGGCCATCTCCGGCGTCGCTTCGGCCAGCGTGACGGTGCGCAATGTCTCGTCCGGGTGGCTGACGTTGCGCGCGAAAGAGATCAAGGTCTCCGGCCCGCAGGCCTCGCGCAGAATATCAAGCGCGGTGGCGAACTGATGCGGCCGCGAGGCCGAGCGCGGGTTGTAGAACGCCATGGCAAACCCCGCTTCCCCCGCCAGCCGCAGTCGTTTTTCGATCAGCGACCAGGGCTTCAGATTGTCCGACAGGTTGATCGCGCAGAAATCATGCCCCAACGGTGCCCCCAACCGCGCCGCCGCCGCGAGCATCGCGGTGATGCCGGGCAGGACGCGAATATCGATTGCCAGCCAGTCGTTCGGGCCTTTCTCCAACGCCTCGAACAGGGCAGAGGCCATGGCAAAAACCCCCGGATCGCCCGAAGACACCACCACAACGCGCCGCCCCGCCGCCGCCATTTCAAGCGCATGTGCGGCGCGGTCCAGCTCTACCCGGTTGTCGCTTTCATGCAGGGTCAGCCCGTCGCGCGGGGCAATCCGGCGCACATAAGGGATGTAGCCGACAATATCGGTCGCCGCGTCCACGGTGGCGCGCACCTCTGGCGTGACCAGCGCCTCGTCTCCGGGGCCAAGGCCGACAACGCGCACCCAGCCGGTCATGGCCGCCGTCCCTGACCATGCACGATCGCGATCGAGAAATAGGGCACGTCGGCCGGGACTTCCGTCAGCTTTTGCACCGTCTGCCCCGCCATCGTGCCTTTCTCCACCAGCCATGCGTCCTGCAAACGGCCCGCCTTGGTCAAAGCGCGCTTCAACTTATCGAGGTTGCGCCCGATCTTCATCACCACTAGCGCATCGGTATTGGCGGCCCGCGTGGCCAGCTCTTCCTCGTCCAGCGTGGCCATGAGCACGGTCAGCACATCATCGCCCCAGGTGATCGGATGCCCTGTCGCGGTCCAGCAGCCCGACATGCCGGTGATGCCGGGCACGATCTCGACCTCGGCGCGGCCCTGAAGGCGGCTGTGCAGATGCATGAACGACCCGTAAAAGAACGGATCCCCTTCACAAAGCACGATCACATCTTCGGTCTGGGCAAGGTCGGTCAAACGGTCAGCCCAATCGTCGTAGAAGGTCGACAGCAGACGGTTGTACTCAGGATCGCTGAAGTGGATCTCTGTCGTGACGGGGTATTCCATCGCATGTTCCACCGTCGTCTCGGCCATGATGCCGTCCACGATGGTGCGGGCCTGTCCGCGCCGTCCGGGTTTGCGGAAAAACGCGACGTGCTGCGCGCCAGTTAGCAGGCGATGCGCCTTGACGCTCATCAATTCGGGATCGCCGGGGCCAAGCCCGATGCAAATGACCTTGCCCATCGTTATTCCTTCCACGTGGCCAGCGCGTTCACCGCCGCCACTGTAATCGCCGAACCGCCCAAACGCCCCTGCACGATCATCGACGGCACGGGCAAATCCTGCATCAACGCCTCTTTCGATTCCGCCGCGCCGACAAAGCCGACGGGGCAGCCGATGATCGCCGCAGGGCGCGGGCAGTCGGGATCTTCGAGCATATTGAGCAGGTGGAACAGCGCCGTTGGCGCGTTGCCGATGGCCACCAAAGCCCCCGCCAGATGTGGCCGCCACAGTTCGAGCGCCGCGGCAGAGCGTGTGTTGCCCATCTGCTGCGCCAGCTCTGGCACCTTGGGGTCGCGCAGGGTGCAGATGATCTGGTTGTCAGCGGGCAAGCGCGTGCGGGTGATCCCTTCGGACACCATATGCGCATCACATAAGATCGGCGCACCGTCCGCCAGCGCCGCCCGTGCAATCTGCGCCATGTTTTCAGAAAACTGTACGTGCTTTTCCAACCCGACCAGACCGGCGGCGTGGATCATCCGAACGGCGACACGTTCCTCATCGGGGGTGAACCGCGCCAGATCGGCCTCGGCGCGGATGGTGGCAAAGCTTTCCAGATAGATCGCGGCACCGTTGGTCTCGTAGGTGTGGGGCACTCAAAGCCTCCTGTCTTGAATTTGGGTCACTGTCAGCGGCGCGCTTTGCGGCGGATCGCCTGCGCGCCCGTGGCGGATAAGGGTGAAATGCCCGTCATAGCTGGCGGTCAGCGTGACGGGGGCAGGGGCGGGATGGGCGCAGCCTTTGGCACAGCCCGAGATATGGATCGTGTCGTCGCTGTCTGGCGAGAGATGCGCGGCAATGGCGCGGGCGGCATCGCGTGTGTCCGACAAAGCCTGACGACAGCCGGGGGCACCGGTGCAGACCTGCACACGGCGGCGCGGATCGCGGGCGTCGGTGATGAAATCGGGCAGCGGAGCCGAGGGGGCGGCCCCTTCGATCAACACCATGCGCCAAGGAGTCAGCCGCAGGGCACCAAGCTCCGCCAGCTGTGCAAAGCTTTCCGCCGTGGTCTGGCCAAAGGCAAACCCGAGAAGCGTGCCTTGCGGGGTCACACCCGGCTCGGGGACGGGCGCAGTGGGCAGGGGGGCGGTATCAGAGCCAACAGGAGCCCCCCGCGTCGCGATATGCGCCGCCGTGCGCCCCCGCCCGTCGGTCACGCCACCGGTGTCCAGAAACCAGCGGGCCAGCGTCAGTGCGGCATCTGCGGCAGTCTCAACGCGCACCGACTGCCCCACCTCTGCCCCGTCCGCCCGGCAGATCAGGCCAGCGGCGCTGCGTTCGATCCGGATGTCGGCAGAGGTGCGCGTCAGCACAGGCCGCGCCCCGCAATCGATCGCAAAGCCAAACTTGCTGGGCAGGTCGGGTGCGCCATCATCGGAAAGCGCATGGGCCAGAGCTTGCGCCACGCGGTGGCTGTCGTCCCCATCCTGCCAGAACGGCGTCACGGTGATATTGCGCCGCGCCTCTGCCGCCAGATCGGCATCGACAAGGCCAATCTCGCGCAGCCCGTCGACCAATGCGGCATGGCTATCCGTTGTCACCCCGCGCAGCTGCAGGTTCGCGCGGGCCGACAGGTCGATCATCCCGTTGCCATGGGTGCGCGCCAGCGTGGCAACGCGGCGGATTTGGACAGGGCTCAGCCGCCCCATCGGCACACGCAGCCGCACCACCAGCCCGTCGCCCGACATCATCGGCCGCAGCGCACCGGGGCACCAGCCAAAGACCTGCGGCGCGCTCATGCGGGGGTGCCCAATTCGGCAAGGACAGAGTTGCGGCGCGACGTCCAAAGCCCCGCCCGGTGCAGCGCATCAAACCGCGCGCGCAACGCAGCAAGTGCTTGCGGGTTGGCGTCCTGCATAAAGTCGACCAGATCATCGCGCCCCAACGTGGCATCGAACATGGCGTCGAACAGATGGTCCGGCACGACGCCCGCCAGATGCGCAAAGGCGGCAAGGTGATCCAGCGTCGCGGCAATCTCGGCGGCACCGCGGAAACCATGCGCCATCATGCCAGTGGCCCAATCGGGGTTGGCGGCACGGGCGCGCACCACACGGGCGAGCTCCTCGGTCAGGGTGCGGGCACGGGGCTGGTCGGGGCGGGTGGCATCCAGATGGTACAGCGCGGCAGCCCCGCCCTTGCCCAAACGCTGCATCGCGGCGGCAAAGCCGGCCTCATGGGCGGCGTAATCCTCTGCCATCAGCAGATCGGTCTCGGGCAGGTCTTGCAGGTGCACGAAACTATCGGCCCGCGTCAGCTGCGTCTCAAGCGCGTCGCGGGCATAGGTGATCTCTCCGCGCGCGTCTATCGCGTAGGACGACGCAGCCAGCCACGCCTCGCCCGCCGCTGTGCGCGCCTCGTCGGAATAGTCGTCCATCGCGGTGCCGATGCCCAAACCATAGGATCCCGGGCGCGGGCCAAAGACACGGGGGGTCTGCACCAGATAGGGGTTATCAGCAGCCGTTTCGGGACGCTCGGCCAGCTTGGCGATTGCCGTCTCGAACAGCTGCGCCAGACCGGGGAACATATCGCGGAACAGGCCCGACACCCGCAGGGTCACATCAATGCGCGGACGGTTCAACAGCGCAAGCGGCAGAATGTCGAACCCGCTTACGCGGTCGCTGCCGTCATCCCAGCGGGGGGACAGACCCGCCAGATGCAGCGCCATGGCAAACTCTTCCCCCGCCGTGCGGATGGTGGCAGAGCCCCACATGTCCATGACCAACCCCTTGGGCCAGTCGCCGTGATCCTGCAAATGCTTGCGCAACAATTCTTCGGCCAGCTTCACCCCTTGGGTATAGGCCGCACGCGAGGGCACGGCCCGTGGATCGGTGGTAAACAGGTTGCGCCCCGTGGGCCGCACATCGCTGCGCCCGCGATAGGGGGACCCCGACGGGCCGGGGGGCACAAACCGCGCAGACAGCGCCGCGATCAGCCCGTCGATCTCGCCCGTCCCATGATCGCCTGCGCCAAAGACATGCAGCCCGTCGCCATATTGCGTTTCCTTGATGTCGCAGACAAAACGGTCAATGCGGGTCAGCGCCTCTGCCGCGCTGGCGCTGGCATCAAGGCCGAGGTCCTGTTCAACCCCGCGGCCCTGCGCCTCGGCTCGGATGTCCGCGATCAGCCGGTCGCGCCGCGCAGGGTCCAGCCCGTCCGCGGTCGAGTATTCATCCAGCAGCCGTTCCAACCGTCCGAATGCATCGGGCAGTTTCGATGTCACCAACGGGGGAGGCATATGGCCCACGGTCACGGCCCCGATACGGCGTTTGGCCTGCGCGGCCTCACCGGGGTCATTGACGATAAAGGGATAGATCACCGGCATCGGGCCGATCAACGCCTCGGGCCAGCAGGCGTCAGACAGGGCGACGGATTTGCCCGGCAGCCATTCCAGCGTGCCATGGGCCCCGACATGCACCATCGCATCCGCCTGCTGTTGCAGCCACAGATAGAACGCGACATAGCCCGGGCGCGGCGTGCGGCTCAGGTCGTGATAGTCATCGTCCCGTTCGGCCAGCGCCCCGCGTTCGGGTTGCAACGCGACCAGCAGCTTGCCACTGCGCAGCGCCGGAAAACAGAACGCCCCGTCGTGAAACAGCGGATCATCCTGCGGCGCGCCCCAGCTTTCGGTCAGGTCATCGCGCAACGCCTGTGGCAGCTTTGCAAGCGCGACCTCATACTCTGCCAGCGGCCAGCGGAGCGTTTCGGTGCCAAGACGGCCGGCAACCGTTTGCGTATCGGTAAAGTCCTGCGCAGCCACGTCATAGCCCTTCGCCGCCAGCTGCGCCGTCATCTCCCGCAACGAAGCCAGCGCATCCAGCCCCAGCGCATGGGCCATGTTCCAGTCTTTGCCGGGGTAGGTGGACAGCACCACCCCCACAGACTTTGCCGCGTTGTCCTGCACCCGTAGCTGGTGCAAGCGCTGCACGCGAGCGGCGATGAAATCCACGCGGTTCGCGTCGGCGCGATGGGCGAAACGGCTGTATTGCAGCGCCTCGTCCCGTTTGCCGGGCTGCTTAAAGCTGACGACACCGCCGAACAGACGGCCATCCACCTCGGGCAACACGACATGCATTGCCAGATCGGTAGGCGACAGCCCGCGCTCTGATCCGGCCCAATCGCGCCGACGCGCGGTCGATAGGGCGACCTGCACCACGGGGCAATCCGATGCGCCCAGAACGGAGGGTTCATCCGGCCCGCGCTGGGCGGAGAAAGCGGTGGCGTTCACGATCACCGCCGGATCAAGCCGGGCGATCTGCTGCGCGATCCACGGCGCGGTGTCTCCCTTGAGGCTGGGCGCGAAGAGCCCCACGGCGTCAAAGCCACGCGCGTCGAGCGCGGTGATCAGCGCATCCACAGGATCGGTATCGGCAGCCGTCAGATAGGACCGGTAGAAGGTCACAATCGCGCGCGGCTTGTCGGAGGGGTCCGGCGCGGGGATCACGCCGGTGTGGGGGCGGTAGAACCCCGCCTCGGGCACGGTCTTGGCCCCTTTGGCCGGCCCCGCGTAAAGCCCCGCGGCCAGCGACAGCTGCGCCAGTGCCGCCTGCGCAGCCACCGCGCCGCCCGTATCGCACAGATGTTGCAAGCGTCTTAACGTCGAATGCGGCAGCGTCGACAGCGCGTCGAGCCGCGGGTCGGGTTGCCCGTCCGCAGGCAGCACCGCCAGCGCGATCTGCTGTTTGCGCGCCATATCCTGCAAGGTCGCCAGCCCGTAAGGCCAATAGCTTTCCCCCCCGATCAGCCGCACCAATACCGCCTTGGCCCCCGCAAGGGTCTGTTCGGCATAGGTATCGACCGACAACGGATGTTTCAGCGCGACCAGATTGGCCAGCCGCAACGACGGCAAGCCCCCTTCCGCACGATGCCAGCCTGCCGCGAAAGCCCCCAGATCACTGTCCGAAAAGGACAGCACCACCAGATCCGCCGGCGTCTGCCCCAGGTCTTGGGGCAGATCGCTTTGGTCCAGTCCGTGGCTTTCGCGAAAGACGACATGCATGGCGGCTTAGCCCTCCAGCACCGCGCGGATCGCGGCTTCGTTCACGTGATCATGCTCCGCGATCACAACCAGCTGGCTGCGGCGCGGCATGTCCCCCCAAGGGCGGTCGAACTGGCTGCGCACACGCTCGCCCACGGCCTGCACCAGCAGACGCATCGGTTTGTCCTGCACCGCGATATAGCCTTTGACGCGCAGGATTTTCTGCTCGCGCGCCAAGCGCAACACGGCGGCCTCAAGCGTGGCGACATCGGCGACTTCGCCCATGTCGATCACCACGCTTTCAAAGTCGTCATGTTCGTGATCGTCATGCCCGTCGTGGTGGCTGGGGCGCGCGTCGATGTCATCTTCGGCGGCGGCTTCCAGACCCAGCACAACGCGGGGGTCGATCACGCCTTCGGTCATCGGAATGATCGGCAGCTTGCGCGGCGCATGCGCCTCGATCACCTTGCGCGCGGCCTCGACGCCGTCGGGGCCTGCCAGATCGGCCTTGGACAGCAGCACGATGTCGGCGCAGGCGATCTGGTCTTCAAACACCTCGGACAAAGGCGTTTCGTGGTCCAGACTGTCGTCAGCATCGCGTTGCGCGGCCACGGCCTCCAGATCGGGGGCGAACTGCCCGCTGACCACGGCTTCGGCATCGGCCAGCGTAATCACGCCGTCCACGGTGATGCGCGACCGGATCGCTGGCCAGTCAAACGCCTTGAGCAAGGGCTTTGGCAGCGCTAGCCCCGACGTCTCGATCAGGATATGATCAGGCGTTTCAGGCAGGGCCATCAGCGCTTCGATGGTGGGGATGAAGTCATCGGCCACGGTGCAGCAGATACAGCCGTTTGCCAGCTCGACGATGTTCTCGGCGGGGCAATTGTCAATCGCGCAGGATTTCAGGATGTCGCCATCCACACCGGCAGTGCCGAATTCATTGACCAGCACGGCCAGACGCTTGGAGCCCGCGTTCTCCATCAGGTGACGGATAAAGGTGGTTTTGCCAGCGCCCAGAAAGCCGGTGATCACGGTAACGGGGATTTTGGTAAGGTTGGTCATTCGGTAGGCTCCTGTGGGGGAATGCGGGCGATGGATTGTTTGCGGAAGACCACGGGGCGTTCGCGCCAGGGCACCACGCCATCAGAGGTCTGGGCATAGGCAGAGACGCCCTTCACGATATCGGACAAATGCGCGTCCGTGTCGAGATCGCCGTACACATAGGTCCAGCGCGACGGGCCACCCGACAGGACCATCGAACAGCCCCGCGAACAGGCCGACAGACATTCGGCTCCGCGCAGCTGCACACCGTCGGGCAGATGCCCCGACAGCGCGTCAAACAGCTGTTGCCCGGGGCGCGGCGCGTCCTCGGCGGTGATCTGACCTGCGCGACAGGTGGTGCAGATGGTGACGGTGACCGGTTGATCCGTGGTGGTCATATCTTGCCTCATACGTCGATGGGCCAAGGGGGATCGCCAGCAGCGAACGACATGCGAACAGCGTTCTAGGCCAGTCGCGAAACACCCCGTTCGCCCGTTACAAACTATGCTGGCAGGTCTCCCGGCTTGCGGATCTAAGGCAGCTTGCCTTGCGAACCTTCACCTTCCCAGCCTGCGGGCCAGTGGTTGAAAGTTCTCTCCGGTCACGGTCGCGGGGGCGGCTGCGCTTGGCGCTGACCCAAGGCTGGATCAATGCGTATCGCGTTCCCTCTTCGCCTGTCTAGGACAGGAACCAACATACGCCCTGCATTGGTCATTTGCCCGCCCCTGTCAAGCTGCGCCTGTCATAACGCAGGGGCCAAACCCGCTTTGCGCCGATTTTCCCGCGGGCGACCAATGCGCAGGGCCGCGCGCGGATGCTTGACGGGATCACCGCAGGCTGACACCAAGGGCTGCACAAAAAACACGAGGTCCCGCCATGCCCACCCGCGCCATCATGATCCAGGGCACCGGATCGAATGTGGGGAAATCCATGCTGGTGGCGGGCCTGTGCCGCGCGGCGACGCGTCGGGGGCTTTCCGTCGCGCCGTTCAAGCCGCAGAACATGTCGAACAACGCCGCCGTCACCGAGGACGGCGGAGAGATCGGCCGCGCCCAAGCTCTGCAAGCGATCGCCTGCGGGCGGCCCCTGTCGGTGCATATGAACCCCATCCTGCTGAAGCCCGAAACCGACAGCGGATCGCAGGTGATCGTGCAAGGGCAGCGCCATAGCACCCTGCAAGCGCGTGACTTCAGCAAGGCCCGCGCAGGGCTGATGACCCCCGTGCTTCAAAGCTTCGGAATCCTCGGGCAAAGCGCCGATCTGATCATCGTCGAAGGCGCCGGCAGCCCGGCAGAGGTAAACCTACGCCAGAACGACCTTGCCAATATGGGCTTTGCCCGCGCCGCAGGTGTACCCGTTGTTTTGGCCGGAGACATCAACCGTGGCGGCGTCATCGCCCAGATCGTGGGCACCCAAGTGGTAATGGACCCGGAAGACGCGGCGATGATCACCGGCTTTCTAGTCAACAAGTTCCGCGGCGATGTCAGCCTTTTTGACGACGGCTACCGCGAGATTGAACGCCGCACCGGCTGGACGGGGTTCGGCACATTGCCGTGGTTTGCCAACGCGCATCTGCTGCCCGCCGAAGACGCGGTGGACCTGTCGCGCGCCCCCTCCGACGGCGGGTTCCACATCGTCTGCCCCATGCTCTCGCGCATCTCGAACTTCGACGACCTCGACCCGCTGGCGGCGGAGCCGTCGGTGCGGCTGACCATGGTCCCCCCCGGCACGCCGCTGCCCGCGGACGCCGATCTGGTGATCCTGCCGGGCACGAAATCCACCCGCGGCGATCTGGCTTTTCTGCGCGCCCAAGGCTGGGACATCGACCTTTATGCTCATGTGCGGCGCGGCGGCGCGGTGCTGGGAATTTGCGGCGGCTACCAGATGCTGGGACGGTTTATCGAGGATCCGCAGGGCTTCGAGGGCCCCGCGGGCCGCGAAGAGGGGCTGGGCCTGCTGGATGTCGAAACCCGCATGGCCCCGGACAAGACCCTGACCCGCGTCACCGCCGACCATGCCGCCACGGGCACGCAGATCGACGGCTATGAAATCCACATCGGTCAGACGGTGGGGGCCGATTGCGCCACGCCCTTTGCGCATATCAACGGCACCCCCGACGGGGCAGGGTCGCGCGATGGCAAGATCACCGGCACCTATCTGCACGGGCTCTTTACCAACGATAGTTTCCGCAGTGCCTGGTTGGCGCAACTGGGGCTGGGGGCAGGGCCGACCTCCTACAGTCAGACCGTGGAAGATACGCTCGACGCGCTGGCCGACCATATGGAAACCCATCTGGACGTGTCCGCCCTGCTGGCCTGTGCCGCACCGGTTGCATAACACCCGCGCTGACCTTTGGTCACGATCACGACGCTTGCTTAATTTTGTGATCGCGGGGATACATGCCGTCAAATTTACGCAAAGGACCCTTTGTTATGGAACGTAACCTGACCCTCGTTGCGCTGTTCGCTGCCCTGATTGCAGCACTTGCGTTGATCCCGAAATTCTCGCTTGGCTTTGGCGTGCCGATCACGGCGCAAAGCTTGGGCATCATGCTTTGCGGGACCGTGCTGGGGGCCAAACGCGGCGCGCTGGCCGTGCTGCTCTTCTTGCTGCTGGTCGCTTTGGGGCTGCCGCTTCTGGCCGGTGGCAACGGGGGGCTGGGTGCCTTCATGCTGCCGTCCTCGGGCTTCCTGATCGGCTTCCCCGTGGCGGCTTTTGTCACCGGCCTGATCGTCGAAAAATGGTACGGGCCCTCGCTGACCATCGTTGCGGCGGTTGCTTCGGTCATCGGCGGGATCGTCGTGCTCTATATCTTCGGGATCATCGGCCTGTCGATCGCGCTGGATAAATCGCTGCTGGAATCCGCCGCGCTGGTGACCGTGTTCATCCCCGGTGACCTGATCAAAGCGGTGCTTGCAGGCTTTATTACCAGCGGTCTGGCCAAAGCGCGCCCCGCCAGCGTCCTGTCGCGCAGCTGATCCGACGCAAAGCCTGAAACAGCGAAAGCGCCCCTAGAGGGGGGCGCTTTTTTCGTTGCCAAGGCAGACGAAGCCTTACCCCCGCGCATAGACATCCTCGTAGCGGATAATATCATCTTCGCCAAAATAGCTGCCGGTCTGCACCTCGATCAGCACCATAGGCAGTTTGCCGGGGTTCTCCATCCGGTGCACGGAGCCAAGCGGGATGTAGACTGACTGGTTCTCGCTGATCAGTTTCACGGTGTCATCCACGGTCACTTTCGCGGTGCCTTCGACCACAATCCAATGTTCCGACCGGTGGTGATGGCTTTGCAGGCTCAGGGCAGCACCGGGGTTCACCACGATGCGTTTCACCTGAAACCGCCCGCCGATCACAAGGCTTTCATACCACCCCCACGGGCGGTAATCGCGCGGCAGTTGGACCGCTTGGCTGGCATCCCGTTGCTTAAGCGCATCAACCGCTTCCTTCACCCGCTGCGCTTGCGATTTATCCGCCACCAGCACCGCGTCCCCCATGGCGACGGCGATGATATTGTCCAGCCCGATGCCGACCAGTTGCAACCCGTCGGTTTCCGACCGCAGCAGCGTGCCCGCACAATCAATCGCCGTGGCATTGTCGGAACAGACATTTCCCGCCGCGTCAGGCCCGCTTTCCAGCCAGACCGCATCCCAACCGCCCAGATCGGACCATCCGGCGGCGAACGGCATCACCGCGAGGTTATCCGCCTTCTCCATGATCGCATAATCGATAGAGATATCATCGGCTTGCCCCCAAGCCTCGGGCGCGAGACGGGTCAACCCCAGATCAGAGGTCGCCCCGTCAAGCGATGCGCGCACCGCGCGCACCATCTCGGGCGCGTGGGTCTGATAGGCGTCAATAATCGTCTGCGCGGTGAACAGGAAGATCCCGGCATTCCACAGAAAATTCCCCGCCTGCAACATCCCCTGCGCCTGTGCGCGATCCGGCTTTTCGACAAAGCGCGCAAGGGGTTGCGGGGTTTTGGCGCTCGCATCCGCCCCCTCGGCCAGCTCAAGATAGCCATAGCCCGTTTCGGCCCGCGTAGGCGTGATGCCAAAGGTCACCAGATCACCGGCCTGCGCGCGCGGCACCGCGGCTTGAACGGTCTGGACAAAAGCATCGCAGTCGGGAATCACATGGTCCGACGGGGCGACCAGCATCAGCGCTTGCGCGTCACTGCGCGCAATATACAGCGCCGCGGCAAGGATCGCAGGGGCGGTATTGCGTCCCTCGGGTTCGATCAGGATCGCCTGCGCCGCCCGTTCTACCTGCGCCAGTTGTTCGGTCACGATGAACCGGAACGGGTCGCCCGTCACCACAATCGGAGGGGCGAATCCGGGGCCGGTCAGACGCTTTGCCGAAATCTGGAACAGGCTTTCATCCCCCATCAGCTTGGCAAACTGTTTGGGGTAGCATTTGCGCGACAGGGGCCAAAGACGCGTCCCCGACCCGCCGCAAAGGAGAATAGCGTGCATCATGAGAGGCAGTTAATCTGAAAAATTCTAACGAGAGATTAATCAAATGCGAGAGATTTAGCTGCGCAGGCGATCCTGTCGCAAAAACCAATCATACGTCTCGCGCAGCCCGTCTTTCAGATCGATCCGCGCGCGCCACCCCATATCCGCCAGACGCGAGACATCCATCAGCTTGCGCATCGTCCCGTCTGGCTTCGACGTGTCGAACACCAGCCGCCCTTTGAACCCCGTCACCTCCGCCACCATCCCCGCCAGCGCCGCGATGCTGATGTCGCGGCCCGTGCCGACATTGATATGGCTTTGCATCGGGTGCGTCTGCGCAGCGTAGGCATCACGCGGCAGGTCGAGCACAAACAGCGACGCTTCCGCCAAATCGTCCACATGCAGGAATTCCCGCATCGGTTTGCCGCTGCCCCAAATCACAACCTCCGCCGCCCCGTCGCGCGTGGCCGCGTGGAAACGGCGGATCAGGGCGGGCAAAACATGGCTGTTCTGCGGATGAAAATTATCCCCCGGCCCATAGAGATTCGTTGGCATCACACTGCGATAATCCACGCCATATTGCCGATTATAACTTTCGCAAAGTTTAATGCCCGCGATCTTGGCGATGGCGTAGGGCTCGTTCGTGGGCTCAAGTAGGCCGGTCAGCAGGGCATCTTCCGCCATCGGCTGCGCCGCGTCGCGCGGATAGATGCAAGAGCTGCCCAGTTGTAGCAGCTGTTGAACCCCCGCCGCGAACGCCTGATGGATCACATTACATTCGATCATCAGGTTTTCGTAAATGAACTCAGCGGGATATGTGTTGTTCGCCATGATCCCGCCAACCTTGGCTGCGGCGAGGATCACCACATCCGGCACCTCAGAACGCATAAATTCGCGCACCGCCGCTTGATCGGTCAGGTCCAGTTCTGCACGGGTCCGCGTCACCAGTTCCAACGCCTCCCCAGCATCCTGTCGCGCCTGCAACTGCCGCAAGATCGCCCCGCCGACCATGCCACGATGCCCAGCGATATAGATCTTCCGCATGGGCCTATCCGTTCTCGAGCGGGATCGGCAGATCCAGCCCGTGCTCTTTCAACAACGCATGCCGCCGCGCGACCTTGAGGTCATTCGCCACCATCTCTGCACACATCTCTTGCGCGGTGATCTGCGGTTCCCACCCGAGTTTCTTCTTCGCCTTGGCGGGCGACCCCAGCAGCGTCTCCACCTCGGCGGGGCGGAAATACTGGGGGTCAATGCGCATCACCACATCGCCGGGGCTGACCGCGGGGGCATCCTCCCCAACAACGCTATCGACAACAGCATATTCATCCACGCCCGTCCCTTCGAACCGCAGGGTGATCCCGAGCTCTGCCGCCGACCACGTGATGAATTGGCGCACGGAATACTGTACGCCGGTGGCGATCACGAAATCCTCCGCCACGTCCTGCTGCAGCATCATCCACTGCATGCGCACGTAATCCTTGGCGTGCCCCCAATCGCGCAGCGCGTCGATATTGCCCATATAAAGACACCCCTCCAACCCCTGCGCGATATTGGCCAAGCCGCGCGTGATCTTGCGCGTGACAAAGGTTTCCCCACGGCGGGCGCTTTCGTGGTTAAAAAGGATGCCGTTGCAGGCATAGATCCCATAGGCCTCGCGATAATTAACCGTGATCCAATAGGCGTACATCTTGGCAACCGCATAGGGGCTGCGCGGGTGAAAGGGTGTTTCCTCCGTCTGTGGTGTCTCTTGGACCAAGCCATACAGCTCAGAAGTTGATGCTTGGTAAAAGCGGGTCTTTTTTTCCAACCCCAGAAACCGGATCGCCTCTAACAACCGTAGGGCCCCGTTGGCGTTCACCTCTGTCGTATATTCGGGCGTCTCGAAACTGACCGCGACATGGCTTTGCGCGCCAAGGTTATAGACCTCGTCCGGCTGCACCTCGCGCATGATCCGCGTCAGGTTCGAACTGTCGGTAAGATCGCCATAATGCAGGATCAGATCGGGGTTATCCTCGTGAGGGTCTTGATAAATATGATCAATCCGCTGCGTATTAAGAGATGACGACCGCCGCTTGATCCCGTGCACCTCGTATCCTTTGTCCAGCAACAACTCCGCCAAATAGGACCCGTCTTGACCGGTGATACCGGTGATCAGCGCGCGTTTTACCATCAGGGCCCCTAAACGAAAAATGTGCCTGCCCGAGGGGGCAGACACATCAACATTTACTCAACTTAGAGGATTCTGGCGAGTCTTGATGCAATCAGAAGGTTTGGTCGTAGTCGCCAACCTCCGGCTCTGTCCGGATCACCGCGTCCAGATCGGCGAAGATCGCGCGCAATTCTTCCTCGGATTCAGAGCTTTCGCAGACCACCACAAGGTTCGGCGTGTTCGAAGAGGCGCGCACCAGCCCCCAGCTGCCGTTGTCCAGGATCACCCGCGCGCCATTCACGGCCACGACCTCTTTCACGGGGCGGCCGCCCAACTCGGTCACGTCTTTCAACTTGGCGACGATCCGGTCGAGGATATCGTATTTGTCCTCGTCCGACGCATAGGGCGACATGGTGGGGGTGGAATATGTGTGGGGCAGGGCGCGGCGCAGGTCCGACATCTTCATGTCGGGGTTGCGGTCCATCAGTTTACAGACTTCGACCGCGACGCGCATGCCGCAGTCATAGCCACGCCCGATGGGTTCAGCCAGGAAGTAGTGGCCCGACTTCTCGAACCCCGCCAGCGCGCCCAACTGTTTGACCCGCCGTTTCATGTGGCTGTGGCCGGTTTTCCAATAGTCCGCCGTAACCCCATTGGCCTGCAAAACAGGGTCAGAGGCATAAAGCCCGGTCGATTTCACATCCGCGACAAAGGTGCTGTTGGGGTAAATCGCGGACAGATCGCGCGCCATGATGACGCCCATCTTGTCGGCGAAAATCTCTTCGCCCTCGTCATCCACCACGCCGCAGCGGTCGCCGTCGCCGTCAAACCCAAGCGCGAAATCCGCGCCCGAGGCTTTTACGCTGTCGGACATATCATGCAGCATTTCCATCGCTTCGGGGTTCGGGTTGTAATGCGGGAACGTGTAATCCAGCGTGTTGTGGCTATCGACCACCTCGACCCCGAGACGGCGGAACAGTTCGGGCGCAAAGGCGGCCGCGGTGCCGTTCCCCGTGGCGCAGACGACCTTGAGCTTACGGGTCATTTTGAAGTCACCCACCAGATCATCCAGATAGGCTTCGCGCACACCGTCGACGAATTCATACTTGCCGCCGTCGCGCTGTTCGCCACGCCCTTCCAGAACGATATCGCGCAGCTCTGCCATCTCGTCGGGGCCGTGGGTCAGCGGGCGTTCAAAGCCCATCTTCACGCCGGTCCAGCCATTGGGGTTATGCGACGCGGTGACCATCGCCACCGCTGGCGCATCCAGATGGAATTGCGCGAAATAGGCCATGGGCGACAGACAGGGGCCGATATCCTTAACGTGAATACCCGCCTGCATCAGGCCCAAAATCAGCGCATTTTTAATCGATAGGGAATAGTCGCGGTAATCATTGCCCACAGCGATAACGGGCTCGATCCCGCGCTGTTGCATCTGCGTGCCCAGACCAAGCCCAAGCGCGGTGATGCCCGGCAGGTTGATCGCCTCGGGGTACTGCCAGCGCGCGTCATATTCGCGAAAACCGGTGGGGGCGATCATGGGGTCGCGCAGAAATTCCCATGTGTTCGGCGTGACTTTGGGCAACGGCTTGGTCATGAAATATCCTGATCTATCAGCGTTAAAATACTGCCCTCTTCGATAGAAGGAATGCGTGCAGGGATCAACTGACAGCAAGGGCGCGGGACGGTTTGTTGCCGACGGGGCGGCAAGGTGCCGGTCAAACAACCGGCAGTGCCTGCGAATGGTTCCCAAAGAAAACGCCCCGCCCTTTTGCAAAAGGACGGGGCGGATAGGTCGCGATGCTGTGGTGCCTTAGCCGATGATGGCGTTCAACGTGGCCGAGGGGCGCATCACCGCTTCGGTCTTGGCGGGGTCCGAATGGAAGTACCCGCCCAGATCGACAGGCTTGCCCTGAACCTCTGCCAGCTCGGCCATGATCTTGTCCTCATTCGCCGCCAGTTTTTCGGCGATGGGGGCAAAATGTTCGGCCAATGCGGCGTCGTCGCTCTGGCTGGCCAGCGCCTGCGCCCAGTAAAGGGCAAAGTAATAGTGGCTGGCGCGGTTGTCCGGCTCGCCCACTTTACGCGATGGCGACTTGTTGTTGTCCAGAATGCCTTGGGTCGCGGCATCTACGGCTTTGCCCAGGACGGCGGCCTTGGCATTGTCCTTCTGGTCCGCGAGGAACTTGAGGCTCTCCCCAAGCGCACAGAACTCGCCCAGGCTGTCCCACCGCAGGTGGTTTTCTTCAACCAGCTGCTGCACGTGCTTGGGGGCAGACCCGCCCGCGCCGGTTTCAAACAGGCCACCGCCCTGCATCAGCTTGACGATCGACAACATCTTGGCCGAAGTGCCCAGTTCCAGAATGGGGAACAGGTCGGTCAGATAGTCGCGCAGCACGTTGCCGGTGATCGCGATCGAATTCTCGCCCTTACGGATTGTCTCCAGCGTCTGGCGCGTGGCCTTGGCGGGGGACATGATCTGGAACTTGTCGGCCACGCCCTTGGCTTCAAGGATCGGCTTTACGTAGGCGATCAGCTCTGCGTCATGGGCGCGGTTCTCGTCCAGCCAGAAGATCGCCTCGCAGCCTTCGGCTTTCTGACGGTCGATGGCCAGCTGCACCCAGTCCTCGATCGGGGCCTTGCGGGCCGAGGCCGCGCGCCAGATGTCGTTCGCTTCGACGCTGTGCTCGGAAATCACGTCGCCATTGGCGGCGATCATTTTCACGGTGCCGTCCGCGGGGATCTCGAAGGTGGTGGGGTGCGACCCGTATTCCTCGGCCTTCTGCGCCATCAAACCGATGTTCTGCACTGTGCCCGAGGTCGTCGGGTCCAGCGCGCCGGTTTCCTTGAAGTAATTAATGCTTTCTTCATAGACCGGAGCATATGAGTTGTCGGGGATCACGCAGTTGGTGTCGTGTTCCTTGTTGTCGGGGCCCCAGCCCTTGCCGCCAGCGCGGATCAGCGCGGGCATGGACGCGTCGATGATCACGTCGGATGGCACGTGCAGGTTGGTGATCCCTTTGTCGGAATTCACCATATACATCGGCGGGCGTGCATCCATCGCGTCTTTGACGGCTTGGGTGATTTCGGCATTGTCCTTGATCCGCTCCATCATGTCGCCGATGCCTGCGTTCGGGTTCACACCGGCCGCTTTCAACGCGTCACCGTATTTGTCGAAGACGGGCTTCAGATATTCCCGCACCGCGTGGCCAAAGATGATCGGGTCCGATACTTTCATCATCGTCGCTTTCATGTGCAACGAGAACAGCGTGCCGTCTTTCTTGGTCTCTTCGATCTGCTCGGCCAGGAATTTGTCCAGCGCCTTGGCAGACATGAAGGTGGTGTCGACCACAGTGCCCGCGGGGAAAGAAACGCCATCCTTCAACACGGTCTCGGTCCCGTCGGCGGCAACATGCACGATTTTGGCGGCACCAGCCTGCGCCTCGGTCAGCGTCAAGGATTTCTCGTTCGAGAAGAAATCACCGCCCGACATCGACGATACTTTGGTTTTGCTGTCCTTGGACCATGTGCCCATCGAATGGGGGTTCGCCATCGCGTATTTCTTGACCGCATTGGCCGCGCGACGGTCCGAATTGCCTTCGCGCAGAACGGGGTTCACCGCAGAGCCCTTGATCGCGTCATAGGCCGCGCGGGCTTTCTTTTCCGCGTCGGTGCTTGGCGCTTCGGGATAGTCGGGCAGCGCATAGCCCTGACCCTGCAATTCCTTGATCGCGGCCACCAGCTGCGGCACCGAGGCAGAGATATTCGGCAGCTTGATCACATTGGCGTCGGGCGTTTTCACCAGATCGCCCAGGATCGCTAGATCGTCGGACTGTTTTTGCGCCTCGGTCAGCGCGTCGGGGAAGGCCGCCAGAATACGCCCCGACAAAGAGATATCACGGGTGCCCACAGAAACCCCTGCCGCATCGGCAAAGCTGCGGATGATCGGCAGCAGCGAATAGCTTGCCAGTTCGGGGGCCTCATCGACCTGCGTGTAAATGATGTCGGGTGTCTGTGTCTCAGCCATGGTATCCAGCCTTTCCTGAAGTTTGGTATGCGATAGTACACTTAGTTTGAAATATCCACCTCCCCCGCGTCGCGAAGGCAGCGAAACTGCGACCAGCGGCGGCGAAACGCGCAGGGCGATGCCCAAGCCACGACATAGCGCCCCCCGCAGCATTGCAAAACGAATCACTCACCTCTCCTTGGGCCGAGCGGGGTTGATGCCGTTAACGCTCACACACGCGGTAAGTGCAGGCAATGAACCCATACCGTGTCACGCTGCCTATTTGTTCAACCATCAGGGGGATGTGCCCTCTGGTAACAGGTGATTCGGTGCAATTCTTGGTCGCAAACCAAAGCCGATGTCGCTAAGCGCACCCAAATCCCGAGGCAACGAACTGGTTTACTTTGATTTTTGATAAAGTTTGTAAAAAATGCTGAAGCGCCGCAATAATAACAGTCGCGGGGCATGTGTGACCACTGCCGGACCGCGCAACGCGCAGGTCATGCACCTTGATGGCCTGATCAGAGGGACCGGGGTGTCATGACGGACCGAAAGGAAGACGGCACAAGCAAGGATGGTCGCGTCGCCCGCGGCGAGATCACCCGCGAACGCGTGCTCGACGCGGCAGAGCGGTGCTTCGCCGAGCTTGGCTTTGATGCGGTCAGCATCCGCCGGATCGCGCGCGAGGCCGAAGTCACGCTGGGTGTGGTCGGCTTTCACGGTGGTACAAAGCAAGAGCTTTTCGTGACCGTGCTGAAACGGCGGGTCGAAACGCTCAACGCCATGCGGATGGCGCGGCTCGATGCGCTCAAATCGACAGAGCGGCTTACGCTGGAAACGCTGATCGACGCCTATGTCACCCCGTATCTCGAAATCGCCTCGCGCGGGGATCCGCAATGGCGGGCCTATGCGCAGCTGGTGGCGCGGATCATGTCTGACGAACGCTATTACCGCGAAGCAGGGCCGCTTTATGATCGCGTCGCCTCTATCTACCTTGATGAAATGGCGCGTCTGCGTCCTGATGCCGACCGTGAACAGCTTGCCGCGGTGCTGTCGCTGACCGTGTCCTCGATGGTGTCTATCGTCGCAAGTGGCATCCGCATTGCGGGCCTGTCGCAAAGTGATCGGCGCGAAAGCCCTATGGTGTATCGCCCGCTCTTGCTTGATTTTTGTGTGGGTGGCGTTCTGCGCGCGCTTGAGCCAAAGTGCTAGGCAACTCAACGCGATAAAAGGCCCCACGTCATGAAATCCTATCCCAAAGTCTGGTTCCTGCGGCACGGTGAAACCGAATGGAACGCAGAAGGGAGGGTGCAGGGCCAGACCGAATCCGTGCTCTCCGAACGGGGCAGGGTCCATGCGCAGCAGCAGGCCGAGCTGATGGCCCCTATCCTTGCGGATAACCCGCCCTGCATCGTGTCGCCGCTCAAACGCACGCGCCAGACCGCGGATATCGCCCTTGGCGGGCGGGACTACCAGACCGACGATCGTCTGAAAGAGATTTTCGCCGGCGATTGGGAAGGCCACCTGCGCGCCGATATCTTCAAGAACCTGCCCGAAGGCATCACGGCGCAAAGCCCGCATATGGAATTCTATTGCGCCGCCCCCGGTGGCGAAGGCTTTGACGTGTTTCAGGCGCGGGTGAATGCCTTTGTCGACACGCTGACCGAACCCACCGTCGTGGTTGCTCACGGGCTTAGCGGCCAGCTTTTGCGCGGTGCGCTCTGCGGGTTGAGCCGCGCCGAGCTGGGCCAGTTGTCAAACCGGCAGGGCTGCGTCTATGTGCTTGAAAACGGGCAGGAAACGGTGCTGTCGGTTGACTGACACGACCTCGATGATGCCCCCCTGCACCGTGGCCGTCATCGGCTGCGGGTTGATCGGTGCAAGCTGGGCCGCGCTGTTCCAGCACGCAGGCCACACCGTCCGCGCGTGGGACCCTGACACAGGTGCCCGCGACGGTTTCGCCGCCCGCGTCGCGGGCCCCTTGGCGCAACTGCAAGAAATCTCGGCAGGGGCGGCCCCCCAAGGCGCGCTTTCAACCCACGAGAGTTTGCAAGACGCCCTGCAAGACGTGGTGCTGATCCAGGAAAACGCGCCCGAGAACGTGCCGCTCAAACACCAGCTTTACGCACAGATCGAAGGCATCGTCGCGCCGGATGTGATCATTGCCTCCAGCACTTCGGCGCACCCGTGGTCGGATCTTGTGCCGGGGATGCAGCACCCCGACAGGCTGATCACCGCACATCCCTTCAATCCGCCCCATCTGGTGCCGCTGGTCGAAGTCTACGGCCCCGATCCTCAGGTGCTCGACTGGGCCGAAAGGTTCTACCGCAGCCTCGGCTCCGCGCCCGTGCGGCTGAAAAAAGATGCGGTGGGGCATATCGCCAACCGGCTGTCCTCGGCGCTCTGGCGCGAGGCGGTGCATATCGTCGCCGAGGGCATCGCCGATGTCGACGCGGTGGATCAGGCGCTGGTCAACGGCCCGGGGCTGCGCTGGTCGGTGCTGGGGGCGCATATGGCCTATCACCTTGGCGGGGGTGCCGGAGGCATGGCGGGCTATCTGGCCCATCTCGGGCCAAGCCAGCAGAAACGTTGGGATAATCTCGGCGCGCCTACGCTCGACGCCGATACCTGCGCACGTCTGGTCGACGGGGTAAGCATTGAGGCCGCAGGCCGCAGCATCGCCCAGCTAGAGGCCGAACGCGACGCCGCCCTGATCGAACTTGCACAGATGCGCAAACGGCTGGCGGATCGGAAAGCCTGAGGCCACGCGACCCTAGATCGATTTGCGCGCGCGCATCGCGGCAGTGATCGTCCCATCGTCCAGGTAATCAAGTTCCCCGCCGATCGGCACACCCTGGGCCAGAGAGGTCAACCGCACCTGACCCTCAAGCTGGTCCGCGATATAATGCGCCGTGGTCTGCCCGTCGATGGTGGCGTTCAGCGCCAGAATAACCTCCGACACGGCCTCGTCGCGCACACGGTCCATCAGTCGGGGGATGCGCAATTCCTGCGGGCCGATGGCATCCAGCGCCGACAGCGTGCCACCCAGCACATGATAACGCCCCTTGAACACGCCCGACCGTTCCATCGCCCACAGATCGGCAACATCCTCGACCACGCAGATCTCGCCATTGGCGCGTTTCTCCGACGTGCAGATGTCGCAGATATCGGCGGTCCCCACATTGCCGCAGTTGATACATTCGCGCGCCGTCGCCGCCACGGTCTGCATCATATCGGCCAAAGGCGTCAGCAACAGCGCGCGCTTGCGGATCAGATGCAGCACCGCCCGGCGGGCCGAGCGTGGCCCCAATCCGGGCAGCCGCGCCATCAGGTCGATGAGCGCATCAATGTCGCGTGTGCTGCTCATCTGTGGACCCCCATGGCGTTGGTGTGAAAGAGTTTAATGCCTTCGGCGAGGATTTAACCCCATTTGGAAGGATCAGAACGGCAGCTTCATGTCCGCAGGCAGACCCATGCCTTCGGTCAGCTTGCTCATCTCTGACTGGGCGCGGTCGGTGGCTTTGGTCTGCGCGTCCTTGATCGCGGCGAGGATCAGGTCCTCGACGACTTCTTTCTCGTCGCCGTTGAAGATCGACGGATCGATATCCAGCGACTTCAGCTCGCCCTTGGCGGTGCAGGTCGCCTTGACCAGACCGGCACCGGATTCCCCTTCGACGATGATATTGTGCATGTCTTCTTGCAGCTGCGCCATTTTGCCCTGCATCTGCTGTGCCGTTTTCATCATCTTGGCCATGTCACCCATGGCACCCAAACCTTTAAGCATGTGGTCGTCTCCTGTAGCTTTATTTGCTTACGTATATGCGGTCTTTGCCGCCCCCCGACAAGGGGTGCCCCGGCGTGGACAGGTCGCGGGCAGAGCAGGGGCAGGCGGGGTCAGTCGTCCTCGAAAGGGTCCCATTCATCCTCGACCTCGGGCAGCGCTTCGGACACGGCGGCGGCGGCGATTTCCTCGGGCGTGCGGATCGACAGGATCTTGGCCCCCGGAAAGCTCGCCATGACGGCCTGCATCAGCGGGTGGTTTTCCGCCTGCGATTTCAGCGCGTTTTCCTTGGCGTCGCGGACCTCGGCGATGGTTTTGGCGCTGCTGTCGCCCACGATGGTCACGGCCCAGCGGTTGCCGGTCCACAGTTGCAGCCGCGTGCCAAGGCGCTGCGCCAGATCGCGGGGGGCGCTGTCGGTGGGGGTGAATTCGATCCGCCCCGGTTGATAGGCCGCCAGCCGGACCGAGGTCTCGACCTCCACCAACAGTTTCACGTCGCGGTTGCTGCGGATCAGCTCGACCACATGTTCAAACGTCGGGTAATGCGCCAAAGCCTGCGCCACCGCCGGGGCAAGTGCCGCCATCGTCGCGCCCCCCGCTGGCCCGCCCGACATCTGCTGGCTGCCCATAGCGCTGGTCGATCCACCCCCGGCGGGCACGGCGGCCCCGCCCCCCGGACCCTGCGGCGGAGCGGGAGGAGGCGTGGTATTGGCCAGCTTGCGGGCAAGCTCTTCAGGGCTGGGCAGATCGGCGACATGGGTCAGGCGGATCACGGCCATCTCGGCGGCCATCATCGCATTGGGCGCGCTTGCCACCTCGTCCAGCGCTTTCAGCAACATCTGCCACAGACGGGTCAGCACCCGCATCGGCAGGGTTTCCGCCATGGTGACGCCACGGCTGCGTTCCTCGGGCGAGACGGTGGGATCTTCGGCGGCATCGGGGGTGATCTTGACCACCGATACCCAATGGGTGATCTCGGCCAGATCGCGCAGCACGGCCATCGGGTCGGCCCCGTCGGAATACTGGTTGCCCAGCTCGTCCAGCGCGCCGGCCGCATCGCCGCGCAGGATCATATCGAACAGGTCCAGCACCCGCCCGCGATCCGCCAGCCCCAGCATCGCACGCACCTGCACCGCCGTCGTTTCGCCCGCCCCGTGGCTGATCGCCTGATCCAGCAAGGACGTGGCATCGCGCGCCGACCCTTCGGCGGCACGGGTGATCAGCGCCAGCGCATCCTCCGCAATCTCGGCCCCTTCGGCGGTGGCGATCTTGCGCATCAGCGCGATCATCACCTCGGGTTCGATCCGGCGCAAATCAAAGCGTTGGCAGCGCGACAGAACGGTCACGGGCACCTTGCGGATCTCGGTCGTGGCGAAGATGAATTTGACGTGCTCTGGCGGTTCCTCAAGCGTCTTGAGCAGCGCGTTGAACGCGCCGGTCGACAGCATGTGCACCTCGTCGATGATATAGACTTTGTACCGGGCCGAGGCCGCGCGGTAATGCACGCTGTCGATAATCTCGCGGATATTGCCGACACCGGTGTTCGATGCGGCGTCCATCTCCATCACGTCGACATGACGGCCCTCCATGATGGCGACGCAATTTTCGCAGACCCCGCAGGGTTCCGTCGTCGGCCCGCCATTGCCGTCCGGCCCGATGCAGTTCATCCCCTTGGCAATGATCCGCGCCGTCGTCGTTTTACCGGTCCCGCGGATGCCGGTCATGATAAACGCCTGCGCAATGCGGTCCGCCTCGAACGCGTTTTTCAGCGTGCGCACCATCGCGTCCTGCCCGACCAGATCGGCAAAGGTTTCAGGCCGGTATTTGCGGGCCAATACGCGATAGGCAGAGGGTGCTGTCATGACGATCCTGCAAGATTCGATTGAAGCCCTGAACCTAGAGCATCCAAAGGATGCCGCCAACCGCAACCGAGGCAAAGCTGAAAATCACCGCCAGCGTCTTCATCCGCGCATTGGGTTGCGCATTGGCATGGTGGTCGTTCAGCCGGTCCAGCGTCTTGGTCGCCGCATCATGGGCCGCCCAGAAAATATAGACCGCCGCGACGACAAAGATCGTCGCCACGCTTTTCGCGGCCCATGTCGGATCAAAATCACCGAACACCGCCTTAAGCCCGATCGCCACCGCAAGCGACGCCATCCCCGTGCGCATCCATCCTGCAAAGGTGCGCTCGTTCGCCAAAATCGTGCGGTCTTCGGCCCAGTCGGTGCGGTTCTCGGCCAGCTCATTGCTTTTATTCATTGAACTATTGTGCGCGTCGCGCGTTACGCTGACAATAATATTTGACATAACGGGGACAGATTTATGCGGTTGCGCGGCATCAGAAGAAGCAAAAACGTAGAGGTCCGTCGCGGCGGGCGCGGGGGCGGTGCCGGGCGTGCGGGCGGTCTGGGGATCGTCGGCGTTTTGGCGGTGCTGGCGATCGGCTATTTCACCGGCATCGACGTATCGCCCTTGCTGAACGGGGGCGGCGCGCCGCAAACCCAGCAGGGTGCGCCGGTCTCTGACTCTGACGCGCAGGCCACGCAGTTCACCGCCCAGGTGCTGGCCACGACCGAAGATGTCTGGGGCGAGATTTTCCCGCAGCAGTTGGGTCGTGAATATGTGCCGCCAAAGCTCGTTGTCTTTTCCAACGTCACGCAAAGTGCCTGTGGCGGGGCCTCTGGCGCGACGGGGCCGTTCTACTGCCCTGCGGATGAAAAGGCTTATATCGACACGCAATTCTTTGATCTTCTGGCGCAGCGCATGGGGGCAGGCGGGGATTTCGCCGCCGCCTATGTGATTGCCCACGAGGTCGCCCACCACGTCCAGAACGAACTGGGCATCCTGCCCAAGGTCGACGCGCTGCGCCGCCAATCCTCTACCGCCGAGGCGAACGCCCTGACCGTGCGGCTCGAGCTGATGGCCGATTGTTTCTCGGGCATCTGGGCCAAGAACGTCAAAGGTCTGATGGAGCGGGGCGATCTGGACGAGGCATTGAACGCCGCACGCAAGATCGGCGATGATCACCTGCAACGTCAGGCCGGTCGCGTCCCCCAGCCCCACACCTTTACCCACGGCACGTCCGAGCAGCGCTCCAGCTGGTTCCAGCGCGGGTTCGATAGCGGTCAGGTCGGCCAATGCGACACATTCGCGGCAGAGCAGCTGTAACAGCGTTCGATGCCATAACGGAAAAATAATGAGTATAAACAACAGGTTAAGTTACCCATGGGTAACCTGACCTGTTGCCTGTGGCCGTGCCGAAATGCCGATAGCCAACCGCATCGGGGCGCTGCGGGGCAGGGACAACAAGCAATCTATATTATGGCAGGGTGGGGTGCCCCTCTTGGGCCATCCTTTGGATGACCCTGGGGGGCGACGCGTATTTTGCTGCGCAAAATACGCTGGGGTGAGAGGCTGATAACGACCCAAGTGGGTCTCGTTACGGCTGCTTCCTTCCGGATCTGACCGGGTTGGCGAGGCACCTGCCCGCACCAACCTCTCACCGCCCATATAGTATAGGGCCGGATGGGATGCAAGAGAGGCCCAAAGGCGTTTTTTCCTCGGGCGTTTTTAGCGGGCACGGCGCCATGCAGCCTTGGCATCGCGCGGTTTGGCCAATAGGCATGGTGCACGCAAACGGGAGGATACGCATGAAGCACGCCGAAACGGTCACTTTCGGAGGGTCATCGCTTGACCGCGCCGGAGAGGTTCGCGCCGACAAGGAGGCCGTGGCCGCATTGCGCGCCGATGATGCCGCCCGCGCCATTCTGTTCTGGCGGGGCAAGGTCCTGATCAACCCCGCGCGCCCCGCGTCTGTTGTGCGTTTGCCGCTGGATCACCCCGTTCTGGCGGATGCCGGCTCTGCCCCGATCTTGCTGGGGCGCGAAGAGGGGGCCGCGCGGTTTGCCTATGACCTGTCGCCGTGGATGCCCGATGACTTCGACCCGCGCCAGCTGGGGTCTTTCGTCGATCAAAGCGAACAGCGCCACCCGATGTTGCCGCCCGATTATGCTTTCGTCGAAATGCGCCGCGTGATGACGTGGCTCAGCCCGCGTGACGCCGAACTGGCCGCGACCGGCAAGGCCATTCTGGCGTGGCACGAAAATCACGGCTACTGCGCCCGCTGCGGCTTTGAAACCGTGGTGAATGACGCAGGCTGGCAACGCAACTGCCCCGCGTGCCGCGCGTCGCATTTTCCGCGCACCGATCCGGTTGTGATCATGCTGATTACCCACGGCAACTCTGTCCTGATGGGGCGGTCGCCGGGCTGGCCCGAGGGGATGTTCTCGCTTTTGGCGGGGTTTGTCGAACCGGGTGAAACGCTCGAAGCCGCCGTGCGCCGCGAGGTGTTTGAAGAGGCGGGCGTGCAGGTCGGTCAGGTCAGCTATCTTGCCAGTCAGCCTTGGCCGTTTCCCGCATCGCTCATGTTCGGCTGCGCCGGAGAGGCGACAAGCCACGCGATCACCATCGACCCCAAAGAGATCGAAGAGGCCCTTTGGGTGTCGAAAGAGGACATGATGGATGTCTTTGCCGGGCAACACCCCAAGATCAAACCGGCCCGAAAGGGGGCGATTGCGCATTTCCTGCTGGAAAACTGGCTTGCGGATACGCTGGATTAAGGCAACCTTCGGGAAAGACGACGAACAAGGCAGAACATGAAATTTTCCACCAAAGAAGACATCGACGCGCCGATTGATGCGGTATTCGACATGCTGTGCGAATTTGACCAGTTCGAACGCGCCGCCATGCGCCGCGGCGCAGAGGTGCAGCGCGTGGACCGGCTGGCAGAAGCGGGGCCGGGGATGCAGTGGGAAGCTGCCTTTGACATGCGCGGCAAACGACGCGAGCTTCAGGTCGAGATGGACCGTTTTGACCGCCCGACCGAAATGAAGCTGAACACCCGTTCGCAGGGGCTGACCGGCGACATGAGCTTTGATCTCGTCGCCCTGTCACGCAGCCGCACCCGCATCATGGTCGCGCTAGAGCTCAAGCCGCAAAACCTGTCGGCCCGTCTGCTGGTGCAGTCGTTGAAACTGGCCAAGAATTCGCTGACCAAGAAGTTCAAGAAACGCGTCGGCGACTACGCCAAGGACATGGAAGACCGCTACCACAAACCCCGCTAGGGGGTTTGCGGTGATTGCCGCGTTTACTGGCCGTGACGGTCAGGATGCGCGGCGTAGACGCCCAGAATATCGATGAAGTTGGTGAAATGCGCCAACTCCTCCAGCGCGCGGGCGACGGCGGGGTCTTCGGGGTGGCCTTCGATATCGGCATAGAACTGTGTCGCCGTGAACGACCCGCCTGCCATGTAGCTTTCCAGCTTGGTCATGTTGACGCCATTGGTCGCGAAACCGCCCATGGCCTTGTAAAGTGCTGCCGGGATGTTGCGCACCTGAAAGACAAAGGTGGTCAGCATGTTTTCCGCACGGCGGGTCTGGTCCAGCTCGGGCGACATCAGCAAAAAGCGGGTGGTGTTATGGTCCAGATCCTCGATGTCGCGGGCCAGCACCTTGAGCCCGTGAATATCCGCTGCGACCTCGCTTGCCAGCACGCCGATATCGCGTTCCTCCGACACCGCAAGATCCGCCGCAGCCCCTGCGCTGTCCGCCGCTGCCTCTGAGGTGATGCCATGGGCGTCCAGCCAGCTGCGCGCCTGCGGGATCAGCACCATATGCGCGCGCACGTGTTTGATGTCTTCGAGCTTCACGCCGTCATGGGCCATCAGGCTGATGCGCACGCGCACGAAAGCCTCTGCGATGATGCGCAGCCCGCTTTGCGGCAGCAGCCGGTGGATGTCCGCAACCCGCCCGTAGGTCGAGTTTTCGACCGGCAGCATCGCCAGATCGGCGCGGCCTTCGCGCACGGCGCGGATCACCCCTTCGAAGGTCATGCAGGGCACGGGGATCATGTCGGGGCGGGCTTGCAGGCAGGCTTCGTGGCTATAGGCCCCCAAAGCACCTTGAAAAGCGATGCGCGGCGCGGTTTTACTGGTCATCAGGGGCATCCTTCTTCAAGCCGTTGCCAACTATGGCGTTTGGTCGCGGTAACTACACCTTGCCCCGACGAAGGGAAAGCAATAGATACGCCTGCAATACGATGCCCGAATACCAACGATGGACCTTCACGCATGTTCGATACAATGACCGTTACCAAAATCGCTGCCGGCCTGTTTGGCGCTTGGCTTGTCCTTCTGCTTGGCAAATTCGCGGGCGAAGAGCTTTATCATGCCGAAGCGCATGGCGAACAAGGCTATGTCATTGAAGTGGCAGACGCCTCTGGTGGCGGTGAGCCCGCTGAAGAAGTCGATTTCGCTGAAATCATGGCGGCTGCTGATCCGGCCAAGGGTGAAAAGGTTTTCCGCAAATGTTCCGCCTGTCACAAGGTTGAAGATGGTGCGAATGCGGT
The DNA here is from genome assembly GCF_040435955.1 of Sulfitobacter sp. TCYB15. Lineage (NCBI taxonomy): Bacteria > Pseudomonadati > Pseudomonadota > Alphaproteobacteria > Rhodobacterales > Roseobacteraceae > Sulfitobacter > Sulfitobacter sp. TCYB15. The sequence continues at coordinate 2,914,582 of NZ_CP159193.1, read as the reverse complement.
TGGTCCCTACCTCTACGGTGTTGTCGGGCGTCCGGTTGATTCCGCTGACGGGTATGCGTCCTACTCCGGCGCGCTTGAGAAAGTGGCTGAGACATGGACCCCCGAGAACCTGAACGCCTTCCTGACCAAGCCTGCGGGTTTCGCGCCAGGCACCACGATGGGTTTCGCGGGTCTGCCCAAGATCGAAGACCGGGCGAATGTGATCGCCTATCTCGACAGCCTGGACAACTGATCCACCCCATATCCCGATTGCAAGGCCGCCCCCTCGTGGGCGGCCTTTTGCTGTGAAGTGCCCTGTTTTCAGTCAGGTAACATATTCGCAACTTGTAACTTGGGCGGTCGGGCCGTTAGCGTGTATCCGGCAGTGATCTGCCGCGACGACCCTCGTCTATCGCCTGTTGTTATAAAGGATACGCCCGATGCCCCGGACCCATGCCCGTGCTGACACAAAATCGCAAACCCCCATGCTGCGCGTCGCTGGCGCGGCCTTGCTTGTTTTCGGGGCCGCGATGCTGGGCGGTGCTGCTTGGGGGCAGGATGACGCCGCGCAGGGCAGTGACAAGATCATCACCGCGCATGGCTATTCCTTTTACGGCGATCTGAAATACCCCGCCGATTACACCCATTTCGACTATGTGAACCCCGACGCCCCCAAAGGCGGCGAGATTTCAATCTCTACCCTCGGGACGTTTGATTCGATGAACCCCTATTCGCGCAAGGGTCGTGGCGGCGCGTTGAGCACGGTGATGTATGAAAGCCTGCTCGGCGAGGGCGTCGGCGGAGAGATCGTGCCCGCCGATGTTTACGGCGAAGCCTATTGCCTGCTGTGCGAGAGCCTTGAATACCCCGAGAGCAAGGATTGGGTGGTGTTCCACATGCGCAAGGACGCCAAATTCTCGACCGGCGATCCGGTGACGGCCCATGACATCGCCTTCAGCCACAACCTGCTGCTGGATCAGGGGCTGAAATCCTATGCCGATGCAGTGCGCAAGCTGATCCCCAAGGTCGAGGTGATCGACGATTACACCATCAAGTTCTATTTCAGCCCCGGCGTGTCCCGGCGCAGCCTGATCGAACAGGTCGGCGGCGTGCCCGCGTGGTCGAAGAAATGGTACGAGGAAACCGGCGCGCGGCTCGACGAATCGCGACTGGAAACCTCGCCCGGGTCCGGCCCCTATATGATCGACAGCATCGATGTGAACCGTCGCATCGTCTATAAACGCAACCCCGATTACTGGGGCAAGGACCTGCCGTTCAACGTGGGCCGCAATAATTTCGATAAAATCCGCGTTGAATACTTCGGCGACGAAAATTCCGCGTTCGAGGCCTTCAAGGCGGGTGAATATACCTTCCGCACCGAGGGGAGCTCGAAACAATGGGCGTCGTCCTATGACTTCCCCAAGGTGACCGCAGGGCAGGTGGTCAAAGAGGATATCCCCGACGGGTCGCCCCCCACGCCCTCGGGCATCGTGTTCAACCTTGGCCGCGAGGTCTTGCAGGACAAGCGCGTGCGCGAGGCCGTGGCCCTGGGGTTCAACTTCGAATGGACCAATGAATCGCTGCAATACGGGCTGTTCAAACAGCGGGCGTCGTTTACGCAGGACACGCCCCTGATGGCCACGGGCGCACCCCAAGGGGCGGAACTGGCGCTGCTGGAAAGCCTTGGCGACGTCGTGCCGCCCGAACTGCTGACGGAAGATGCGGTGATGCCGCATACGTCGGATGCGAGCCGCCTGTCGGACCGTCGCAACCTGCGCCGCGCAATGAAGCTGCTGGACGAGGCCGGTTGGGCTGTGGGCGATGATGGAAAACGCTATAATGCGCAGGGCAAACCCTTGCAGTTGCGGTTCTTGCTGAACTCCTCGGGGTCGGCGACGCTGTCGGCGGTGATTGAAAACTTTATGTCGAATTTGCAGAACATGGGCATTGATGCCGTGCTCGAGAAAGTCGACAGTTCCCAATACACGGCCCGCGAACGGGACCGCGATTACGACATGGTCTATGACAGCTATGGGGCGTTTCTGGGCACAGGCACCGGGCTGGAACAACGCTATGGGTCAGAGGCGGCGGCCTATTCGCTGTTCAACCCTGCAGGGCTTGCCAGCCCGCTGGTAGATGCGATTGTGACCGCGTCGCTGGCAGCCGACACGAAAGAGGAAGAGGACGCCAGCCTGATGGCGCTGGATCGGGCACTGCGCTATGAATTTTTCATGATCCCGACCTGGTATAACGACAGTTTCTGGACCGCCTATTACGACCAGTACGAACACCCCGAAACGCAGCCGCCTTACGCTTTGGGCTACCTCGATTTCTGGTGGTACAATGCCGATAAAGCAGACGCCTTGCGCGCTGCGGGCGCACTGAGGTAAACGCCGGCCATGGGCGCATATATTCTTCGACGGCTGTTGCTGATCATACCGACTTTGCTTGGGATCATGCTGATCAACTTTGCACTGGTGCAGTTTGTGCCGGGTGGCCCTGTTGAGCAGGCGATCGCGCGTATTCAGGGCGGTGGTGACGTGTTCGAAGGGTTCTCTGGCGGGGGATCGGATGCGGGGAATGCCGCAGATACCGGCGGCAACGAGAATTACGTTGGTGCACGGGGCCTGCCGCCCGAATTCATCGCAGAGCTTGAGAAAGAGTTCGGCTTTGACAAGCCGCCGGTAGAGCGGTTCGTAAACATGCTGTGGAACTACATGCGGTTCGATTTCGGCGACAGCTACTTCCGGTCGATCAGCGTGATCGAGTTGATTAAGGAAAAGCTGCCGGTGTCCATCACGCTGGGGCTGTGGTCCACGTTGATTGCCTATCTGGTGTCGATCCCCCTTGGCATCCGCAAGGCGGTCAAGGACGGCACGGCCTTTGATACATGGACATCGGGCGCGATTATCGCCGCCTATGCGATCCCGGGCTTTCTGTTCGCGATCCTGCTGCTGGTGCTGTTTGCGGGCGGGTCCTACTGGCAGATATTCCCGCTGCGGGGGCTCACCTCGGATAATTTTGACCAGCTGAGCCCCTTGGGCAAGGTCGCGGATTACTTCTGGCACATCACGCTGCCGGTGCTGGCCTCGACCATCTCGGCCTTTGCGACGCTGACGTTGCTGACCAAGAACAGCTTTCTGGACGAGATCAAGAAGCAATATGTTGTCACGGCGCGGGCCAAGGGGCTATCAGAGCGTAAGGTGTTGTACGGCCACGTATTCCGCAACGCGATGCTGATCGTGATCGCGGGCTTTCCAGCGGTGTTTATCGGTGTGTTCTTTGGCGGCTCGCTGATCATCGAGACGATCTTTAGCCTTGATGGTCTGGGCCGTCTGGGGTTCGAGGCTGCGGTCGCGCGGGATTATCCGATCGTCTTCGGGACGCTGTTCATCTTTGGCCTTATCGGTCTGCTGGTCGGTATCCTGTCTGACCTGATGTATGTGGTCGTCGACCCGCGCATCGACTTTGAGAAACGCGAGGGCTGAACCCGATGGCGCTATCCCCGCTGAACCAACGCCGCTGGCGTAACTTTACCCGTAACCGCCGCGCCTATTGGAGCCTTTGGATTTTCGCGATCCTGTTTGGAATCTCGCTGTTCGCTGAATTTGTGGCCAACGACAAACCGATCCTCGTGAACTATCGCGGCGACTATTACATGCCGATCTTCAAGTTCTACCCCGAGACCGAATTCGGCGGCGATTTCCTGACCGAAGCGGTGTACCGCGACCCCGAAGTGCAATGTCTGATCGCCTCGGGCGGGTTGATCGACTGTCTGGACGACCCCGAGGGGATCATCGAGGACGCGCAGGATGGCGAGGTCGCGGGCGAGCCGATTTCGGCGGGCTGGTCGATCTGGCCGCCCATCCCCTATAGCTTTGACACCGCCGTGGACCGGCCCGGCGCGGCCCCGCTGCCGCCGAACGGGCAGAACCTGCTGGGCACCGATGGCACCAAACGTGACGTGCTGGCGCGGGTCATTCATGGCTTCCGGCTGTCGATCATCTTTACCCTGATTGTGACGGGGGCCGCGTCGTTGATCGGGATCATCGCGGGGGCGGTGCAGGGGTTCTTTGGCGGCTGGACGGATCTGATCTTCCAGCGCGTGATCGAGATCTGGACCTCGACCCCGTCGCTTTATGTGATCATCATCATGTTCGCCATTCTGGGGCGCAGTTTCTGGCTGCTGGTGTTCTTGCTGGTGCTGTTCAGTTGGACATCGCTGGTGGGTGTGGTGCGGGCCGAATTCCTGCGCGCGCGGAACCTTGAATATGTGCGCGCGGCGCGCGCGCTTGGGGTGGGGAATATGACGATCATGTTCCGCCACATGCTGCCCAATGCGATGGTCGCGATGCTGACCATGCTGCCGTTTATCATCACCGGCACGATCAGCACGCTTGCGATCCTTGATTTTCTGGGCTTCGGCCTGCCGTCGTCGGCCCCGTCCCTGGGCGAGCTGACGTTGCAAGCCAAGCAGAACCTGCAAGCGCCCTGGCTGGCGTTCACCGCGTTCTTCACGTTTGCCATCATGCTGTCGCTGCTGATCTTTATCTTTGAAGGGATCCGCGACGCCTTTGACCCGAGAAAGACGTTCTCATGACGCCTTCGACCCAGAACGCCGCGGTGCTGCAAGTGGATGACCTGCGCGTCTCCTTCCGTCAGGAAGGCGCGTTGACCCATGCGGTCAAGGGCGTGAGCTTTGCCGTGCAGCGCGGGGAGACCGTGGCGCTGGTGGGGGAGTCCGGCTCGGGTAAATCCGTATCGGCGCTGAGCACCGTATCGCTGTTGGGCGACAGTGCCGAGGTGTCGGGGTCGGTGCTGTATGACGGGCAGCAGATGGTCGGGGCGAGCGACAAGCTGCTGCGCAAGGTGCGTGGCAATGACATCAGCTTTATCTTTCAAGAGCCGATGACCTCGCTGAACCCGCTGCATACGATCGAAAAGCAGCTGGCGGAATCTCTGGCGCTGCATCAGGGCGTGGCAGGGGCCGAGGCGCGGGCGCGTATCCTTGAACTGCTGGACAAGGTCGGGATCGTGGATGCGGAAAGCCGGTTGGGGGCCTACCCGCATCAGCTGTCGGGTGGGCAACGGCAACGGGTGATGATCGCGATGGCGCTGGCCAACAAGCCCGATGTGCTGATCGCGGATGAACCGACCACGGCCTTGGACGTGACCATTCAAGCGCAGATACTCGACCTGCTGAAAGAGCTGAAAGATAGCGAGGGCATGGGCCTGCTGTTCATCACCCATGATCTGGGCATCGTGCGCCGCATTGCCGATTGCGTCTGCGTGATGAAACAGGGCGAGATTGTCGAACACGGTCCCACGCACGAGATTTTTGACAACCCGCAGCACCCCTATACGATCAAGCTTTTGGGGGCGGAGCCGTCGGGCCGACCGGACCCGGTTGCACCCGATGCCGAGGTGATCGCCAGCACCGATCATCTGAAGGTCTGGTTCCCGATCCAGAAGGGGTTCATGCGCAAGACGGTGGATCACGTGAAGGCGGTAAACGACGCGTCGCTGTCGGTGCGCGCGGGGGAAACCCTTGGTATCGTGGGTGAATCCGGGTCGGGCAAGACGACGCTGGCACTGGCGATCATGCGGTTGATCTCCTCTGAAGGGGGGATCAGCTTTATGGGGCAGGACGTGCGCAGTTGGTCCACGCGGCAGTTACGGCGGTTGCGCAAGGATATGCAGATCGTGTTTCAGGATCCGTTCGGCAGCCTGTCGCCGCGGATGACCTGTATGCAGATCATCGCCGAAGGGCTGAGCGTGCATAAGGTGGACCCCGACCGCAATCAGCGCGAACTGGTACGCGATGTGATGATCGAGGTGGGCTTGGACCCGGCCACGATGGACCGCTATCCGCACGAATTTTCCGGCGGGCAACGTCAGCGGATCGCGATTGCGCGGGCGATGGTGCTGCGGCCCAAGCTGCTGGTGCTGGACGAGCCGACCTCGGCGCTGGATATGACCGTGCAGGTGCAAATCGTGGACCTGCTGCGCAATCTGCAGCGCAAATACGGGCTGGCCTATCTGTTCATCAGCCACGACCTGAAGGTCGTGCGCGCGATGTCGCATAAAGTGATGGTGATGAAGCGGGGGGATGTGGTCGAATACGGCGATGTCGATACGCTGTATGACAATCCGCAGTCCGATTATACGCGCACCTTGCTACAGGCGACGACCTGAGCAGGCCAAGCTTAAGAGCTTGGCCCGATCATAAAGCAGTTCACATTGCGGGCGACCAGACGGCGGCAGGCCAGATCGGCTGTCTCGCGGGTCATGCCAAGGAAGTTGGCGTCGAACCCTTGCGGGCGACGCACGACTTTGCGCAGGCTGCCGTCGAGGGTCGAGATTTCGGACAATGCGGTTTTCAGCAACACTTTCTCGGCGGCATAGCGGCTGGGGTAGCGGCCCACATTCACGCCCCAGTGACGCCCACCAGATGTCGACACGCGTGTGATGACCTCGGGGGCGGGGGGCGCTTTGGGTGTGACCTGTTTGACCGCGGCGGTTTCAACCAGCGATGCGGCAGCCGAGGGGCGCAGCGTGGGCCGGACCGAGACCGAGGCGAGCAGGGTTTCCGCCTCTGCTGCGGGTTCCGGTGTCGGGGCAGGGGCCTCTGCCACGACGGCCGGCGCGGTTTTCTGCGCCTCTTTCAGCGCGGCGGTGATGTCCGAGTTCAGGATCGGCGAGGTCGCTTGGGGCACCTCTGCGGTGGCAACCACGACCTGAGGCTGGTGGCCCGGACGCAATGTGGGACGTTTGGAAGTGGTGACGGCCCCCACGAGGCGGATGACCTTGCCCGCGGCCCCGTCGGATGCGACGGGCGTATCTTCGACATCGGCGTAAGCGGGCTTGGAGGGTTTTTTCAGCGGTGCGCTGGAGGGGGCGCGGCGGAAGCCCAGATCCATCAGCTCGGCCACTTTGGCGTTCCGCGCGCTGGTGGAGGTGCCGCCGAAGACGGTCACGATAATGCGTTCATTGCCCCGTTCGGCCGAGGCGGTGAGGTTGAAGCCAGCGGCGCGGGTGTAGCCGGTCTTGATCCCGTCGGCGCCTTTGTAGGACGACAGGAAGCGACGGTTGGTGTGGCTGACCTTGCGCACGCCCGCATCGGCAGTGATGCGCGAGAACAGGTTGTAGTATTCGGGGTGATCATACAGCAGGTGGCGGCCCATGATGGTCATGTCATGTGCGGTCGACATGTGGCCGGATTCTGTCAGGCCGTGGGCGTTCTTGAAGGTGGTGTTGGTCATGCCAAGCGCCTTGGCGGTGCGGTTCATGCGGCGGGCGAACTTGGCTTCGGACCCTTCGATGGCTTCCCCGATGGCGGTGGCGGCGTCATTGGCAGATTTGACGGCCGCGGCGCGGATCAGGTAGCGCAGGGCGATGGTCTGGCCCGATTTCAGCCCCAATTTGCTGGGCGGTTCGGACGCCGCGTGGCTGGTGATCTTGACCTTGCTGTCGAGCGAGATCTCACCGCGTTTAATCGCCTCGAATGCGATATAAAGTGTCATCATTTTGGTGAGGGAGGCCGGGTGCAGACGGGTATCCGCGTTTCGGGAGTGCAACACTTCGCCGGTTCGGGCGTCGATCACATAGGCGGCATAGGGGGCCGCCATTGCGCTGAGCGGCAGGATCAGCAAGATCCATATAGCCGCAAGAATAAATAGCCCATACCGGGCTGGCTGCACACGCCGCACTCTCATCATAACTGCCTTTGCTCTGCCTCGGCCGTCGATTTTTCAACTGACCATTATTATTAAGGTAAGGTTACCATAGGACGTGTTTTCGATAAAGGCGTTCGATGTGGTGCAGCCCGGAAAAGCGGCGATTTCCGCGCAGCACATTTAGCGTGTGCCCAAAACTCCGCCACTATAGGGGCGATTGTGGCGGGAATGTGGCGAGAGTTGGGCGGCAACGCAGCGAAGGTAAGGCGAGAATACAGCAGCGATCAGGGCAGCAGTTCTGCCACTTCGGACAGGCGCGTGATCTGGTGGAAGCGGGGCGAATCACTCGGGGCGGGTGCATGCTCCAGCGCCCAGGTGACGCCGTGGGGGATATAGACGCCATGCCCGCCCGCGTGGATCATCGGCACCACGTCCGATTTCATGGAGTTCCCGATCATCATGCCGCGGGCCGGGCCGTCGCCGTGGGTATCAAAGATGCGCTGGTAGGTTTGCGGGGTCTTGTCCGACACGATTTCAATCGCGGTGAACATATCACGCAGCCCGGATTCAGCGAGCTTGCGTTCCTGATCCAGCAGATCGCCCTTGGTCACCAGCACCAGCCGATAATCGTCTTGCAGGGTTTCGAGGGTTTCGCGCACATCGGGCAGCAGTTCGACCGGATGGGCCAGCATATCCCGCCCCGCCGCCAGCAGTTCGGAGATGACATCGGCCGGCACGCGGCCCTCGGTGATCTCTATCGCGGTTTCGATCATCGAGAGGGTGAACCCTTTGATGCCAAAGCCGTAGTGGGGGATGTTGCGCCGCTCTGCCTCCAGCAGCCGGTCCATCAGGCTGTCGCGGTCGGTGTAATCGGCAAGAAGTTCCGCGAATTTGACCTGTGTCAAAGCAAAGAAGCGTTCGTTGTGCCATAAAGTGTCATCGGCATCAAAACCGATGGTCGTTAGCGGATTGCCCATCTTTGGCGCGCCCTCTTTTCTAATTCTGCTTTAGGGTTATATAGACGCCTACACGACTCACTTGAAACGACTTCTCAGGCAGGAGCAGCAATGCGCCTTGATGATCTTATGATGGCGGGCAAAGACCGGGACGACGACGAAACCGATCTGTTGACCAAGACCAAACCAAAGACCAAGCGGCCGCCTTTGTACAAGGTGATGCTGTTGAACGACGATTTCACCCCGATGGAATTTGTGGTGATCGTGCTTGAACGCTTCTTCGGGCTGAACCATGCCCAAGCCTTCGAGATCATGTTGACCGTGCATAAAAAAGGGCTGGCGGTCGTGGGCGTGTTCAGCCACGAGATCGCGGAAACCAAAGTCGCGCAGGTGATGGATTTCGCCCGGCGTCACCAGCACCCGCTGCAATGCACCATGGAAAAAGAAGAATAACACGTGATTGATGCACGTCTGCAACTGGCGCTTGACGGCGGTGGTCTTGAGTTGCCAGCTGAAGGGACGATTGCCGTCTTTCAGCCCCCCCGTGACAGTGATTTGCCAGGTCTGGACAAAGACCGCGTGCAGATTATCCATGATTTCAAACCGGATTATGACGCATGGGCCGCGCGCGGCTATGATGTCGTGCGCACCATCAAGGACCGCTATGCGGCCTGTATCGTCTGCCTGCCACGCGCCAAGGCCGAAGCCCGCGCCGTGATCGCCGCCGCCTGCGAGGTATGCGACGGGATCGTTGTGATCGACGGGCAAAAGACCGACGGCGCCGATAGTGTCCTGCGCGAGATGCGCGACCGTGTGACCGTGCAGGGCCCGATCTCGAAGGCTCACGGCAAGATGTTCTGGATCTCGGAACCGGCGGCGGAGTTCTTTTCCGACTGGCGTCAGGGGCCGGAGCTGACCGAAGGCGGGTTCTGGACCGCGCCGGGGGTCTTTTCCGCCGATGGTGTCGATCTGGCCTCGGCGCTGCTGGTGGATGCCTTGCCCGAGAAGCTCGGGTCGGAGGTTGCCGATCTGGGGGCCGGTTGGGGCTTTTTGTCGGCCCACGCGCTGACACGGCCTGACATCAAGAACCTTTACCTTGTTGAAGCGGGACATATGGCGCTGGAATGTGCGCGCCGCAATGTCACCGATGATCGCGCGTCCTTTGCATGGGAGGATGCCACAAGCTGGGAGCCGCCCCACCGCATGGACAGCGTGATCATGAACCCGCCCTTCCACATCGGTCGCGCGGCTGAACCGCAGATCGGCCAGGCGTTTGTTGCCACGGCAGCACGCATCCTGTCGCCGCAAGGCAAGCTGTGGATGGTCGCGAACCGTCATCTGCCCTATGAGGCAGAGCTGAAAACCCGTTTCGCCCATGTCGAGGAAATCGGCGGCGATGCGCGGTTCAAACTGTTTCACGCGGCACGGCCTTTGCGCAAACGCCGATAGGCGGGCCGCGCCTGATTAAGGAACGATTTATGTCATTCTCAATCTCTGGCAAAAGCGTCATCGTCACCGGGGCCGCGAACGGCATCGGCTTGGCGATTGCCCGGCAATTCGCCGACAAGGGCGCAAATGTGATGTGTGCCGACATCGACGAGAAAGCGCTGGTCGAACAGCTGGGCGATGCCAAGGACGACGGCAACATCCGCTTTTTCGCGGGCGATCTGCGGCAACGTCTGACGATTGCGAACCTCGTCTCTGCCACCATTGACGCCTTTGACGAGGTCGACGTGTTGGTCAATGCGTCGCGGCAGTTCCTGCCGACGGATGCGCTGGACAGTGATGATACCAGCGTTGAAACCCTGTGGCAGGAAAACGTGATGACCGCGATGCAGCTGACGCAGCAGGTCGCCAAACGCATGATTAAACAGTCCGAGGGCAAGGAAGACGGCAGCGTGGGCAGCATCGTCAACCTCAGCTCGACCACCTCGCGGCACACACGGCCCGAGTTGATGGCCTATTCCATGGCGGCGGCCGCGCTTGAGCAGATGACGCGGTCGATGGCGCTGACGCTGGCACCGCATCGCATCCGGGTGAACGCGGTCGCCTTCGGGTCGGTGATGAGCGGGTCGCTGAAAGCGTCCTGCGCCGAGAACCGCGAGTGGCGCGACGACATCCGCAACCACACACCGCTGGGGCGCATCGCTTCGCCGTCAGAGCTGGCCGACACGATCCAGTATCTTGCCGCCGACAGCTCCAGTTTCCTGACCGGCGAAGTGATCGTTGTGGACGGGGGGCGGTCCTTGCTGGACGCCGTGGACGCGCCGGCACACTAGAATACGCAGTAACGAAAGGCTTTGCGCATGACCGTTGATTTCGAGGCGGAGAAGACCCGCGCCGCTGAGTGGTTCCGCAGCCTGCGCGACCAGATCGTGGAGGCATTCGAGACGCTGGAGCGTGACCACGCCGAGGGCCCGCTGTCTGATGCCGCGCCCGGCACGTTCGAGGTGACCCCGACCAAACGCAGCAGCGGCGACGGCAGTGACGCGGGCGGCGGTCTGATGAGCGTGATGCGTGGCGGGCGTGTGTTCGAAAAGGTCGGCGTCAACGTCTCTACGGTGTTCGGCACCTTGGGAGAGCGTGCGCAAGTCGCGATGGCGGCGCGCAAGGGCATCCCCGGCATGGCCGAAGACCCGCGGTTCTGGGCGTCGGGCATCAGTCTGGTCGCGCATATGCAGAACCCCCATGCCCCGGCGGTCCATATGAACACCCGCATGTTCTGGACCCCCCATGCCAGCTGGTTCGGGGGCGGGTCCGATCTGAACCCCTGCATCGAATATGACGAAGACACCGCGCATTTCCACGCCGTGCAAAAGGCGCATCTGGACCCTCATGGCAGCGATCTCTACCCGCGGCTTAAGGCCTGGGCGGACGAGTACTTCTATATCCCGCACCGTCATCGCGCGCGCGGGGTCGGCGGTATCTTTATGGATGATCACGCGACAGGCGATTGGGAGGCGGATTTTGCCCTGACGCAGGATATCGGCCGCGCCTTCCTGCCCGCCTATCTGCCGCTGGTGCAAAAGCGGATCACGCAAGACTGGTCAGAGGCGGATAAAGAGGCGCAGTTGGTGCATCGCGGGCTTTATGCGGAATATAACCTTGTCTATGACCGCGGTACGAAATTCGGGCTGGAAACCGGCCATGACGCCAATGCGGTTCTCATGAGCCTGCCGCCTTTGGCGAAGTGGATCTAGGGGGCCAGCCCCCGCCCTGCGGGCTCCCCCGGGATAGCTGCCATTTGGAATGAAAAAGGCCCCCGACCGTGCAGGTCGGGGGCCTTTTCGTCTAAACCGGTATCAGCTTATTGCTTTGGCAGCATCACGCCGTTGATGACGTGGATCACACCGTTGGACTGTTTGACGTCCGCGATCTCAACGAAGGCGGCATTGCCGTTTTCATCCACCAGCTTCATGCGGCCATCATCGGCGTAGGAGGCTTGCAGCGTGCAGCCGCCCAGTGTCGGCACGGGGTGCTCACCGCCGTCGTCCTTGATCATGCCCTGCAGCGCGTCGGACATCACGGCCTTGCCGACCACGTGGCAGGTCAGGATTTCGGTCAGACGTTCTTTGTTCTCGGGCTTGACCAGCATTTCGACGGTGCCTGGCTCAAGACGGTCGAAACCGGCGTTGGTGGGGGCGAACACGGTGAAGGGGCCTTCGCCTGCGAGGGTATCAACCAGACCGGCAGCTTTCACAGCGGCAACCAATGTGGTGTGGTCGGCAGAGTTCACGGCGTTTTCAACGATGTTCTTGTCGGCGAACATTTCAGCACCACCGACCATGGGGTTCTTCATCTCGTCGGCGAAAGCCGCACCAGCAGTCAGGGCCAGAGCTGCGGTTGCGGTCATCATCTTTTTAGCGAAAGTCATGGTGTTCTCCTCGGTTTATATCGTGATCATTTGTTGATCATGCCGAAGCAACGGGGCCATGCTGCGCTTAGTTTCAAACAGAGCGCGAATTTATTTTGGATGTTATCCTTTGACGTGCCAGTCGAAGAAGCCGGGGCCTGCTTGGGCCAGCAGGTCCTGCGCCAGATCGACGCCCATCTGACCGCCTTGCGCAATAGGGCCGCTGCGGTCGCCGGCAATCGCCTCTGACCCGTCGGGGCGCAGGACTTGGCCGCGCAGGTGGAGCGTGTCGCCGTCCAGCGTGGCCAGCCCGGCAATCGGTGTCTCGCAGGATCCGTCAAGCGTGAGCAGAAAGGCGCGTTCGGCGGCCAGACGTTGGCCCGTGGGGGTGTCGTGGATCGCGGCGAGCATGGCTTCGGTATCAAGGTCTCCGGCGCGGCGTTCGATGCCAATGGCCCCTTGCGCGACCGCGGGCAGCATCAGCGTGTCGTCGATCGGCGTGGCGGGGACGTGTTGCATGCCCAAACGGTTCAGACCGGCCACGGCGAGGAAGGTACATTCGGCCACACCATCGGCGAGCTTTTTCAGCCGCGTCTGCACATTGCCGCGGAATTCGACGACCTGCAGGTCGGGACGCTGGTGCAGCAGCTGCGCACGGCGGCGCAGGCTGGAGGTGCCGACGACCGCGCCTTCGGCCAGTTGGTCCAGCGCCGAGAGGGTGGGCGCGACAAAGGCGTCGCGCGGGTCTTCGCGCGGCAGGTAGGTATCGAGCAGCAGGCCCCCCGGCTGGATCGTGGGCATGTCTTTCATCGAATGCACAGCGATGTCGATTTTGCCTGCCAGCAGGTCTTCTTCGATTTCGCGGGTGAACAGGCCCTTGCCGCCGATGTCCTTGAGCGGGCGATCCTGAATGACATCGCCGGTGACTTTGATCACGACGATTTCAAACGCCGCCTGTGGAATTTCAAACGCGGCGGCCAGACGGGCGCGGGTTTCATAGGCCTGGGCCATCGCCAGTGGCGAGCCGCGGGTGCCGATGCGCATGGGGTTTTCGGGGGTGGGCAGGTTCACAGTCATGGCTCTTCTTTAGGGGTGTGGATTTGATCTGACAAGCGGTGCCATTGCCTTGACATCGCGGCGCTACATCTTGACCTAAGACAAAACCATTGAAGAGTAGGAATCCCCGATGCCGCAGACCGACACGCAAAGCAAAACCATTCTGCGTTCATTGGCCGGAGAGACGCTGCCGGTGCCGCCGGTCTGGATGATGCGGCAGGCCGGACGCTATCTGCCCGAGTATAAGGCGACGCGGGCGCAGGCGGGGGATTTCCTGTCTTTGTGCTACAACCCCGAGCTGGCGACCGAGGTCACCTTGCAGCCGATCCGTCGTTACGGGTTTGATGCGGCGATCCTATTTGCGGATATTTTGCTTGTACCGCAGGCGCTTGGCGCTGATCTGTGGTTTGTCACCGGCGAAGGGCCGCGCCTGTCCACGGTCACCACACAGGCGGATTTTGACCAGCTGCGGCCCGTGGGCGATATCCACGAGACGTTGAACCCGATCTATCAGACGGTGCGCAACCTCGCCGGTGAACTGCCGCGCGAGACGACGTTGATCGGCTTTGCCGGTGCGCCCTGGACTGTCGCGACCTATATGATCGCGGGGCAGGGGACCAAGGATCAGGGGCCTGCGCATCTGCTGCGCACCCAGGATAACGCCCTGTTCGAGAAGCTGTTGGACCTGATTACCAAGGCAACCATCGAATATATGTCTGCGCAAATTGACGCAGGCGCCGAGGTGATGAAGATCTTTGACAGCTGGGCGGGGTCGCTGCCGGGCGATGCTTTCGAGAAATACGCGCTGGCCCCTGCGCGCGAGATCACGCAAGAGCTGAAGAAGCGCCACCCCGGTATCCCGATCATCGGTTTCCCGCGCGAGGCCGGCGATAAATACATCGGGTTCGCCAAGGCGACGGGGGTGGATTGTGTGGCGCTGGATAATTCCATCTCGGCGGATTGGGCGGCCAAACATGTGCAGGTGGACGGTTGCGTGCAGGGCAACCTTGCATCGATCCATATGGTCACCGGCGGGCAGGCGCTGGTGGATGAGACGCGCCAGATCGTCAAAGCCTTCTCCAAGGGCCCGCACATCTTTAACCTAGGCCACGGGATCACGCCGGATGCCGACCCTGACAATGTGCAGCGCATGATTGATACGGTGCGCGAGGGCGAATAATCAAATAAGATTGGCTTTGGCTCTTGACGGGGGCCGAAGCCTGTCATACTCGGAGCGCCGATGGCGTTATAGCTCAGTTGGTTAGAGCGAACGACTCATAATCGTTAGGTCCCTGGTTCAAATCCAGGTAACGCCACCATCTCCCCCCCCCGCACAGATATGACTTTTGTAGGTTAGCTGTTGTTCAGCATGGCCCGTCGTGTGTCGTGTTCCCGAGCTACGTGTTTTTCATCTGCTTGTACCGGAGGTGATTGATAATCCCCTGTCGCTGGTGTCAGAGTGTCACTCAGCTAAAGGCTCGGAACTGCTCGGCAACAGAGCGGTCCGTTTTGACTGAACACGGGAGATTAGAATGATGATGAGAAGAACCCTGATGGGGATCGCGGGTGCGGCCCTTGCCGTTGGCATGAGCGCGACCGGCGCGATGGCGCAAGAGGTTACCCTGCGCATGCACCAGTTCCTGCCGCCACAGGCCAATGTGCCCAAACTTATTCTGGATGTCTGGGCCGATAAGGTCGAAGCCGCCAGCGACAACAAGATCAAGATTGAACGCTACCCCTCCATGCAGCTAGGCGGGAAGCCACCGGAGCTGATGGACCAAGCGATTGACGGTGTGGCCGATATCGTCTGGACCGTGGTGGGCTATACCCCCGGTCGCTATCCCACGACCGAAGTGTTCGAGCTGCCCTTTATGGTCACCGACGCCCGCGCGGCGAGCTCTGCCTATTGGCAGATGTTCGAAAAGCACATGAAAGACACCGAGTTCAAGGACGTACATATTCTGGGCACATGGGTTCACGGCCCCGGCATGCTGCACACCAACACCGAAGTGCGGTCGCCCGACGATATGCAGGGTCTGAAGATTCGCGGCGGGTCGCGTCTGGTGAACCAGCTGCTCGAGATTACCGGCGCGACGCCCGTGGGCATGCCGGTTCCGGCGATTCCCGAAGGTCTGTCCAAGGGCGTGATCGACGGCACCACGATCCCGTGGGAAGTGACGCCATCGTTGAAAGTGCCGGAACTGGTGAAGAACCACACCGAATTTGACGGTGCCGCACTTTATACGCTGACCTTCGTGCTGGCGATGAACAAAGACCGCTATGATGGATTGTCGGATGAGCTGAAGAAGGTTCTGGATGAAAACTCCGGTCTGGAATTCTCGGTCTTTGCGGGGGGCACGCAGGCGGATGCCGATGGCCCTGCGCGTCAGGTCGCGGTTGATCTGGGCAACAACATTGTCGAGCTGAACGAAGAAGAGACCCAGGTCTGGCGCGATGCGTCGCAGCCGATCTACGACAGCTGGATTGCCGATATGGACAGCAAGGGCATCGACGGTCAGGCGCTGATCAATGAGGCGCGTGAATTGATGGATGCCTACGGCAAATAATCCCTGACGACGATAGCAGGCCCGCGGTGCATTCCTGCGCCGCGGGCCTGATTGCTTGATACACCCCAAAATACCTAGACAAGATTGAGAGAACCATGCGTCGGCTGATATATTTTCTTGCCCGCTTTACCGCCGTGATCGGAGGGCTGGTGCTGATGGCGCTGGTGCTGATGACCACGGCCTCTATCATCGGGCGCACGGTCAACAAGATGCTGCATAGCCCCTTCTTTCAGGAGAAGCTGACCGGCCTGTCGCAGGGGCTGATTGACATGGGCATCGGCGAGATCAACGGCAATTATGAATTGCTGGAGGCGGGGGTCGCCTTCGCCATCTTCTCGTTCCTGCCGATCTGCCAGTATTACGGCGCCCATGCCACGGTGGATGTGTTTACCTCTTTCCTGCCGGCGCGGGTGAACCGCTGGATCATGGCCTTTTGGGAGGTCGTTCTGGCCGCGGTGATCGTGCTGATCATCTGGCGTCTCTACGAGGGGATGCAACGCTATCTTGGCAATGGCGAGACGACATTGTTCCTGCAATTTCCGGTGTGGTGGGCCTATGCCGCCAGCTTTGCGTCCGGCGTGATTGCCAGCGTTGTGTCCGTCTATTGCGCCGTGATCCGCGTGATAGAGGCGATCCGCGGCACCGATATTCTTCCCAGCGAACAAGGGGCCCATTAAGATGACCAACCTAGAACTGGGCTTCTGGTCCTTTCCTGTGCTGCTGCTGATGATCTTTCTGCGCGCCCCTATCGGGCTGGCGATGCTGCTGTGCGGGTTTGGCGGCTGGTATCTGGCAATGGGGGGTAACCCCACGCCGCTGCTGTCAAAGCTCAAGTCCGAGACCTATACGACGTTTTCCAGCTATTCGCTGAGCATCATTCCCATGTTCCTGCTGATGGGCCAATTCGCGACCCTATCGGGAATGAGCCAGGCCCTGTTCAAAGCGGCAGAAAGCTTTCTGGGGCATCGTCGCGGGGGTGTGGCGATGGCGGCCGTGGGGGCCTGCGCGGGCTTTGGCGCGATTTGCGGCAGCTCGCTGGCGACAGCGGCGACCATGTCGAAGGTCGCGCTGCCCGAGCTGCGCCGCTATGGCTATTCCGGCGGGTTTTCCACCGCGACACTGGCCGCGGGGGGGACACTGGGCATCCTGATCCCGCCGTCGGTCATTCTGGTGATCTATGCGATCCTGACAGAACAGAATATCGCCAAGCTGTTTCTGGCGGCCTTCCTGCCCGGTGTGCTGGCGGCCATCGGCTATGTTATCACGATCTCGATCTACGTGCGTCTGAACCCCAAATCCGCGGGCGTGCGCCCTGCGGTGCCCATGGGGGACCGCTTCAAGGCGCTGGCGAATACATGGCCGGTGCTGGTGATCTTTTTCGTCGTCGTGGGCGGCATCTATCTGGGGTGGTTCACCCCGACCGAAGGCGCGGCTGTGGGCGCTGCTGGCACTGGTCTGGCGGCGTTGCTGGCGGGCAGTCTGAACTGGACGGTCTTGCGCGAAAGCCTGATGGGCACGGCGAAAACCACGGGGATGATCTTTTTCATCGTGCTGGGGGCAGGGTTCTATAACGGCTTTCTGGCCCTGTCGGGCGTGCCGCAGTTCATGGCTGACTGGGTCGTGGGGCAGGGCTATAGCCCGTGGTTCGTGCTGGTCGTGATCCTTGTCTTCTACCTCGTTTTCGGCTGTCTGATGGACAGCCTGTCGATGATCCTGCTGACCGTGCCGATCTTTTTCCCCGTGATCTCGGCGATGGATTTCGGGATGAGCACAGAGCATCTGGCGATCTGGTTCGGCATCCTTGTGCTGATCGTGGTCGAGGTCGGTCTGATCACGCCACCGGTGGGGATGAACCTGTTCATCATCAACTCGATGGACCGTGAAACCCCGATGACAGAGACCTATAAGGCCGTGATGTATTTTGTCGGCTCCGACATCGTGCGGGTGATCATTCTGGTGATGTTCCCCG
This sequence comes from Sulfitobacter sp. TCYB15, assembly GCF_040435955.1. Taxonomy (NCBI): domain Bacteria; kingdom Pseudomonadati; phylum Pseudomonadota; class Alphaproteobacteria; order Rhodobacterales; family Roseobacteraceae; genus Sulfitobacter; species Sulfitobacter sp. TCYB15. The sequence continues at coordinate 2,896,526 of NZ_CP159193.1, read as the reverse complement.
CGATTACGCTGTTCCTGCTGCCCTGAGGGGACACAGCGCTGTGACATGAAAAAAGGGCCGCGTCTGACGCGGCCCTTTTGTTTTGGGAATGGCAAACGGGTGGTTACGACGTCCAGGCCATCCGCGCAGGGTGGTATTCAAAGCCGATGTGGTGTCCGGCCCCGACCAGCCCTTCGCGAGTGTGATTATAAAGCGAGCGCCAGTAAGGCTGGATCGTGACGCCTTCGTTCTGGATCAGCGCTTCGCCCTTGGCCATCAGAGCGCGACGTTTTTCGACATCGGCGACCGAGAGGGCCTCGGTCAGGAGGGCGTCGAATTCGGGGTTGGACCAGCCAAATTCGTTCCATGCCTCGCCCGAGCGATAGGCCAGCGCCCAGATCTGCACACCCAGCGGACGCGCGTTCCAGTTGGTCGAGGAGAAGGGGTATTTCGTCCAGTCGTTCCAGAAGGTCGACCCCGGCAGGATCGTGCGTTTCACCTTGATGCCAGCGTCACGCAACTGTGCGGCGACCGCATCTGTGGTGTCCTTGCGCCATGCATCGTCGATCGAAAACAGCTCATGCTCGTAGTCGGCCATGCCGGCTTCTTCCATCAGGGCGCGGGCACCTTCGGGGTCCGCCTCGCGCGGGGGGAGCTCGGCATATTCGGGGTGCATCGGGCCGACGTGGTGGTTTTCGGCCACCAGCCCGCGACCGGCATAGCCCAGTTCAAGCAGCACGGCGTTATCGACCGCCATGGCCAGCGCCCGGCGGACACGCGCATCGGCATAGGGTGTCTTGCCATCCACCTCGGCCAGTTGGTTGGGGCGGATCACAATAGTCGCACCCGTGGCGATTTCGTTCTGGTTCCAGCCGTCCAGCGTGCTGAACACGTCGATGAATTCACCCTCGATGGAATAGGTGGCGTCGATCTCTTCTGCTTCGGCGGCGGCGACAAAGGCCGAAGGGTCAGTGCCGTAGTCGATGTATTCCAGCCGGTCGATATAGGGCCCGCCGTAGACCTCGGTGCCCCACCACGTGTGGTCGGGGTTCTTGACCAACACGGCCTTGATCCCGACTTCGACCGATTCAGGCAGGTAGGCGCCGGTGCCGACAGGGTTGTCGAGCATGGTTTCCGGATCAAACCCTTCGGGGACGATGGCCGCGGGATAATCGGCCATGCCGGGGATCAGGGTGATGTCGGGGCGGGGCAGCGACAGCTTGACCGTATGGTCATCCACCACGGTGATCGCGCCTTCGATCGCCTGACCGGAGTCCTCGTCGATCAGCGTGGCAAAGCGCCCGGCCATCGAGTTGCCCTCGACCGATTTATCGCACCAGCCCGTGATATTGCGCGCCACATCGTTGGCGGTGAAGGGCGTGCCATCGTTCCACGTCACACCTTTGCGCACATTCAGCACATATTCGGTGGCGTCTTCGTTGATCTCCCAGCTTTCGAGCAATGCGGGGGTGAAGGTGCCGTCATTCTCCCAGATCGCGAGATATTCAAGCCAGCCACGGGTGATGTTGGCGATCTGCGACCAGTCGTAGGTGCGCGGGTCTTTCAACGCGCGGACCTCCATCTGCATCCGTACGGTGCCGCCGGATTTATGCGCGGCCGCTTGTGCGGGCGCTGCCATGCCGATCATCGCATAGGCGGTGGTCGCCGTGGCCCCAAAGGCGCTGGCGAGGGCCAGAAATTCGCGTCGGTTGACCGGATCGCGTTTGGCAGCTTCGGCAGAGGCGTGGATGGCGGCGGGTAAGGGGGTGCCGGTACGGGTTAAGAACGTCATGATCTTCCTCTCTGGTCGGGTGCTGCCCCTGTGGTTCGGGCGGCGGATACGAAGCACAAGCACAGGCGCTGGATGCTTTGCGGTGATGCAGCTTTGCTGCGTTTATTGGCTATGAATGTAACTAGCATGTATCACAGAGTTTCAAGCATTGCGCGGCGGTGCGTCAACCCACAGCAGCGGCGGTCCCCGGAGTTTGCACAAAACGCACTGCGCGCCCGATCCGGTTCAGGATCAGACGCGCGATCGGTGGCGCGCTGTTGGGCGCCTCCGGCGGGAGTTTATTTGGCAAAATGAAGCGCGGTTATGGCGTGGGTTTCGCGGGGAGGATCGTACCGGCACAGGCCCCGAAGCCGATGCGATACCCGTCGCCTGCGGCGTGGCCGGTCAGGATCATCGTATCCCCGTCCTGCACAAAGCTGCGGGTGGTGCCATCGTTCAGCGCGATCGGTTCCGCGCCGCCCCAACTGAGTTCGAGCAGGCTGCCGCGGGCATCTTTGTCGGGGCCGGATATGGTGCCGGAGCCGAGCAGATCGCCCGCGTTCATCGCGCAGCCAGACGCCGCGTGATGCGCTAGCTGTTGCGGGGCGGAATAATACATCGTGTTGTAATTGGTGCGCGCGATGACCTGTTGTGCGCCGCCATCGGGCTGGATGATCACCGAGAGGTCAATGTCGTAGAGCATCGGTTTCGGCTCTGCCAGATAGGGCAGCAGATCAACCTCGCGCTCGGGCGTGGAGGCGCGGAAGGGTTCAAGCGCCGCTTTCGTCACGATCCACGGAGAGATGCTGGTGGCGAAGGCCTTGGCCTGAAACGGCCCGAGCGGTTGATACTCCCACGCCTGAATGTCGCGCGCGGACCAATCATTCAGCAGCACATAGCCAAAGATCATCTCGTCCGCTTCGGCCACGCTGGGGGTGTCGCCCATATCGGTGGAGGTGCCGACGATGGCCCCCATCTCGAGCTCGATATCAAGGCGCTGGCTGGGGCCGAAATGCGGGGTCGCGGCGTCCGCCGGTTTGATCTGCCCGTTGGGCCGCCGGATGTCGGTACCAGAGACGACAACGGTCGAGGCGCGACCGTTGTATCCGATGGGCATGTGCAGCCAGTTCGGGGGCAGCGCATTTTCCGCGCCCCGAAACATGGTGCCGACGTTGGTCGCATGGTGCCGGCCCGCGTAGAAATCGGTGTATTCCGAGACGACAATCGGCATGTGCAGGCGGATGTCAGCCATAGGGACAAGATGCGGGGCGACCTTGGCTTGGTCGGGGCTGCCGGTTGCTAGCAGGTCGGTCAGGCGGTCGCGCAGGGTGGCCCATGCGTCGGGGCCCAGATCCATGACGTCATTCCAGTAGGGCACATCGAAGACAGGATCGAAGTGGAGCAGGATCAGATCTTCGGCCTCTACCGCGGCCATGTCGAGCACCATATCCCCGATCGCCACGCCGCAGCGCGGTTCGAGCGTGTCGGTGGAAAACACACCGTAAGGCAGGTTGTTGAGCGGGAAGTCGGTGTCGGCGCTGTTCGCGCTTTCAACCCAAGAGGTCAGCAATGTCATCGGTGTTCCTTGCGTGTCGCTGCGGGTGCGGGAAAGCTACCTTGCAAAATCTGCTTCGTTGGTAATAGTCCTTTGTGTAACTAACAAGCGATTGCCCTGATGCCAGACCAGAATTTCGAGCTGACCCATTTCCTGCCCTACCTTCTAAACCAGGCAGCGGAAGCGAGCAGTCTGGCGTTTCAGCGCACCTATAAAGATCGCTACGGGATGCTGCGGACCGAGTGGCGGGTGCTGTTTCATCTGGGGCTTTATGGCGAGATGACGGCCAGCGATATCGGGCAGCGGGCGAATATGCATAAGACCAAGATCAGCCGTGCGGTGCAAAAGCTGACAGAGCGACGGTTCGTCACGCGGCTGCGCGGGGATCAGGATCGGCGGACCGAGATGCTGTCGCTGACGACACAGGGGCGCGCGGCCTATGAGCATCTTTACGAGGTGGCAAAGGCCTATGACGCACGTCTGACGGCGGATTTAACGGCGGCGGAGCGGGAGACGCTGAAGCGGTTGCTGGTCAAACTGGCGGCGGGACAGGGCAGCGCGGGCTGACGGCGGGCTGACGGCGAGCTGTCGGGGGGCCGGAGGGCGAAGGGGGGAGGGCGACGGGGGGCACATGCCCCCGCGCGCCGGTTCAAAAGTTGATGTCGACGCCGGGTAGGTCGAGCGCTTTCATCAGGTCGCGCAGCTCTTGCCGTGCCGCGACATTCGAGATGTTCAGCTGCTTGACGCCGATATCCTTGAGGTCGAGCAGGGTCAGGCCACGGGGGAAAAGCTCGCGGAAGATGACGCGTTCGTTAAAACCGGGGGCAATGCGGAACCCGATGCGTTTGCTCAGGTTGGCGATGGCGCGTTCCATCTTGTCCTTGTTCACCATGCGCTGCGCGCCCATGCGGTTGCGCACGACGATCCAGTCAATTGGGGCAAGGCCCGCCTGAGCCCGCAACTGCCGCGCGTTCCAGACCATTTCGGAATAGACAGAGGGGCCGGTGATCTTGTCACCCATAGCGTCGGTGCGCGCCAGCAGGTCGAAATCGATAAAGCTGTCGTTCAGCGGCGTGATCAGCGTATCAGCCAGCGAATGCGCCACCTGGCTGAGACGGGTGTGGGACCCCGGGCAGTCGATCAGGATGAAATCGGACGTCGGTTCAAGCTCCGCCACGGCGGCGCTGAGGCGATGGTCATAGATGTTTTCGCCCGGCTGCAAGCTGCTTGCCTCGATCTCTGGCAATTCGTGCATCTCGGGCGACGGGAGGTCGAGCTCGGCACTGGCGAGAAAGGATTTACGGTTGTCGACATAGCGCCCGAAGGTGCGCTGGCGCAGGTCCAGATCCAGCACGCTGGTCTTATGCCCCATCCGCGCAAGGGCTGTTGCCACATGCATCGAAACGGTGGATTTCCCCGCCCCGCCTTTTTCATTCCCGACGACGATGATATGCGCCATTGCCTTTTGTCCCTTTCACTCCCCGTTTTTATCGGGGTCACATTGGGAAAAACCATATGGCAGCGATGGCGCTTTTGAAAGCGTTTGTGGCTCTAGATTGTGGTTATTGTTGCGAAATTCACCCGCAGGAACGCGCCGTGCAAGCGCAGTGCCTGCTAGCCCGATCGGCGCAGCGGCGGGGTGTGCGCACCCATGCCGCCGGTTTCGATCGCGACGGCAGTATCTTGGGGCACAGCCAGATGGGCGCGGCAATCAGCGGCGATCTGGGTCAGCGCATCATGAGGCCCGTGCAGACGTTCTAGTGCGCCAGCAAGCACCAGCGCCTGCGCATAGCAACCACGGGCGACCAGATCACGGGCCGCGGTCAAATCCTCGGCCGGGAGGGGGGCGGGATCAGACTGGGCGCGCGGAGCCTTGCCGCTGTTGGCACCGCGAGGCGGTCGGGGTGGGGAAGAGAGCGGGAAAGCGGGCATCAGCGAACCTTTCGTGGAGGGCTGAGAAGACTATGGGCCGTAGTTGCTTTCTAAAACCTAAACAGCCGCCGCTTTGTTCCGTAAAATGTGACCTGACCCTTGGGTAAGGACGCGATGTCGCGCCTCGGGCTAAGTCACAGTCGCGAAACGAAAAATGGCGCGCCCGCGAGGGCACGCCATTTCTGAATTCCGCAATGGAAAGGGTTTAGAAGCCCAGACCTGCGTATTTGTTTTTGAACTTGGACACGCGGCCGCCGGTATCCATCAGGCGGGATGTGCCGCCGTTCCATGCAGGGTGCACGGAGGGGTCAATATCCAGCGCCAGTTGGTCGCCTTCTTTGCCGTAGGTCGATTTCATTTCCACAACGGTGCCATCTGTCATTTTGACGTTGATGGTGTGGTAATCGGGGTGTGTATCGGCTTTCATGACAGCTCTCCTTACGCGTTCGCGCCAGATTTTGGCTTGTAGTGTACGTTTTCAACGATACGTGCCGACTTACCACGACGCGAGCGCAGGTAGTACAGTTTCGCACGACGCACACGGCCACGACGGACAACGGTGATGCTTTCGATGTTGGTGGAGTGCAGCGGGAATACGCGCTCTACGCCTTCACCAAAGGAAATCTTGCGCACGGTGAACGAACCGGCAATGCCGTGGCCGTTGTTGCGTGCAATGCAGACGCCTTCGTAGTTCTGAACGCGGGTACGTGTACCTTCGGTCACTTTAAAGCCCACGCGGATGGTGTCACCGGCGCGGAAGTCTGGGATTTCTTTCCCCAGTTCGGCGATTTGTTCCGCCTCGATCTGTGCAATCAGGTTCATCTGATCGTCTCCTATGAATGCTCGCGGTTAGTCCACGAAGTTTTGTGCGATCCAATAGCTTCGGTCTGTCTGGCGGGCCCGCCGTGGCGTCCCATCGAAGGTAGGGTCATCTTTGCTTGTCATCTGCGGATGCAGAAAAGACTGGAGCCGCACGTGCGCGATTCCAGACTTGCGCGTCGTATAGGCGGGATGCCCCTTCAGATCAAGAGCGTATCACCCGTACTCGCGCATGTTTTCAGCCGGTGAAATAGGGGCGCAGATTGTGCCGCACGCGGTCCAGCACGGTGTCGCACTCCAGATCGGGGACGAAACGTTGGCCGGTAATCGCCTTGAACGCGTCGATATAGACTTGCGAGGTGGCGGCGATCAGGTCGGCGGGGATTTCGGGGATGTCATCGTGATAGGGGTCGCAGCGGGCATCGACCCAAGACCGGATCACATCCTTGTCGAAGGACGGCGGGCGTGTGCCGTTTTCCAGCGCGGCGTCATAGCCTTCGGCGAGCCAGAACCGCGAGCTGTCGGGGGTGTGGATTTCATCGGCCAGCAGGATATTGCCCTGCGCATCGGTGCCGAATTCATATTTTGTGTCCACGAGGATCAGCCCGTTTTTCGCCGCCATTTCCTGACCGCGGGCAAAGAGTTTCAGGGCGATGTCGCTGATCTGGTCCCATTGCGCCTGGGTCAGCAGCCCTTGGTCCACGATCTCTTGGGCGGTTAGCGGGGCATCGTGTCCGCCGTCGAATTCCTTGGAGGTGGGGGTGATGATCGGCGCGGGCAGCGCCTGATTGTCGCGTAGGCCATCGGGGAAGCGGTGGCCGTACATCTCCCGTTCACCTTTCTTGTATAGCGTCAGCACCGATGTCCCTGTGGAGCCGGCAAGATAGCCGCGCACGACGATCTCTACGGGCAGGATGGTCAGATGCTTGCCGATCACCACATTGGGGTCGGGGTAGTCGAGCACGTGATTGGGGCAGATGTCGGAGGTGTTGTCGAACCAGAACCGCGCGGTCTGGGTCAACACCTGACCCTTGAACGGAATGGAGGTGAGGATACGGTCAAAGGCCGAAATACGGTCAGAGGAAATCAGGATGCGCCGGTCGTCGGGCAGGTCGTAGCAGTCACGCACCTTGCCGAAATAGGGGTTCGGCAGCTCATCAATGCGGGCGTGATCAAGGGTGCGGGTCAGGTCTGTCATGGTCTGCCTTCCGTGGGGGTCACTTCTTGGACGTATATTTCGCCCACATATCGGAGCGTCGTTGTTCTGTCAGGGTTTCTGACTGGGCCTGCCGCCATTTGGCAATTTCGCCATGGTTGCCGGACATGAGAACCGGCGGAATGGGGCGGTCTTTCCATTCGGCGGGGCGGGTGTATTGCGGGTGTTCCAGCAGGCCAGAGGAATGGCTTTCCTCGACCACGCTGTCGGCGTTGCCCAAGACACCGGGCAAGAGACGCACGGTGGCGTCGATCATGGCTTGCGCGGCCAACTCTCCGCCGGTCATGACAAAATCGCCAAGGGAGACTTCGGTGATGCCGTAATGGTCGATCACCCGCTCGTCGACGCCTTCGAAACGGCCACAAAGGATGGTCACGCCGGAGCAGGTGGCCAGATCCTGCGCCATCGCCTGATCAAACCGCCGTCCGCGTGGAGACATATAGAGGATCGGCCAGCGTCCGGCGGCACCGGCCATCGCATCCTCGATCGCGGGGCCGACGACATCGGCGCGCATGACCATACCTGCGCCGCCGCCCGCGGGGGTGTCGTCAACATTGCGATGCTTGCCTACGCCGTAGCCGCGCAGATCATGGGTGCGCAGCTGCCATGTGCCTTCTTGCAGGGCGCGGCCCGTCAGGCTGGCTCCCAGCACACCGGGGAACAGTTCGGGGAAGAGGGTCACGATCTCGGCCCGCCAGACGCCGGCGTAATCGGGCGTGTCCTGCATCAGCTCGCGCGGCTTGAACGTCGGACGGACAGATTGCCGCCCGTGGGAGCGTGAAGGGGTGCTCATGTGATCGCGGCCTGTGTCATGCGGGCCTTTCGTACGGGCTTAGACGTCTTTTGCATCGGGCAGGATGCCCTCGGGCGGGTCGGCGATGATGCGGCCCGTGGCCAGATCGACCGTGGGTACCGCCGCCTTGGTGAAGGGCAGGAACACGGTCTGCGCGCTGCCCGCAAGCTGCGTTTCCAGCAGATCGTCAGCGCCGTGGTTCTGGACGGTCTTGACCTTGCCGATTAGCGTGCCGCCGGTGTCATAGACCTCTAGCCCAATCAGGTCGGTGTGGTAGAATTCATCGTCGGGCAGCGACGGTAGCTGGTCGCGCTGCGCAAACAGCACGGTGCCGCGCAAGGCGTCGGCCTCCTCTTTAGAGGTCACATCGGTGATGCGCGCGACAAAGCCGTTTTTGACCGGACGCACCAGCGCGAGGTTGAAACTGCGCGTGCCATCCTCGCTCGAGAGCGGGCTGTAGCTTTCGATATCTTCGGGCACCGCGCAGTAGCTTTTGATCCGCAGTTCCCCGCGGACACCATATGCGCCAGAGATCGCGCCCACCGAAATTTTATCGCTCACTGCAAAAGCTCCGAGTTTAAGCAAATTGTACCGGTCCACTGACCCTCGCCCGCGCGGCATTCCGATTTCATCAGGGTGCGTTCGAACCAGATGCCGATGGCGACACCGATACCGAGGATGAGAAGAAGGCGCAAAAGACGAAACATTGTCAGCTTCCAATCTGGTCCAGGGGCGGGGCGCAGGGGACCGATGAGGGCGGGCCGCTGCGGCGGGACGTGTCATTTCGTGTACCACGTACATCGGACAGGCTGCACGCGCAAAGATGCGGGCTGTCGGATATACCTGAAATCCCCGGCGCGGCAGGAACCGCGCCGGGGGATGTGCCGATTATTCTTCGGCGGCGTCTTCTGCAGGTGCAGCAGCGGCTTCGGCAGCAGCGGCGGCCTTGGCTGCTTTCTCTTCAACGCGCTCTTGCGCTTTCTTGCCGGGGGTACCCTTCTTGGGGTTGTTCCGCTCGGTTTTCTCTTTCACGCCAGCGGCTTCCAGCATGCGTGCAACACGGTCGGTTGGCTGCGCACCCTGGCTGATCCAGTATTGAACGCGCTCGACGTCCATTTTCACGCGCTCTTCGCTGTCTTTCGCCAGCAGCGGGTTGTAGGTGCCCAGCTTCTCGATGAAGCGGCCGTCACGTGGCATGCGGCTGTCCGCTGCAACGATGCGGTAGAAGGGGCGCTTTTTGGAACCGCCACGGGCGAGACGAATTTTCATGGACATAGGTAGTTTCCTTTAGTTGAGACTGGGGTCAGGGACGCGCCCGGACCTATGATTGGTGTTGTTTGTGGTGCTGAATGACTTCAGCGATGATGAAGTTCAAAAACTTCTTGGCGAATTCGGGATCGAGGTCAGCCTCTTTCGCCAAATCTTCGAGCCGCTTGATCTGGTTCGCTTCGCGGTCCGGATCAGAGGGGGGAAGGTCGTGTTCGGCTTTGAGTTTCCCCACAGCCTGGGTGTGTTTGAACCGCTCGCCCAGAGTATAGACCAGGATCGCGTCCAGACGGTCGATGGAGGCGCGGTGTTCTTTCAGAACCTCGGCGGCGCGGGTGACAGGATCGGTCATGCGGCGGCTCCTTTCACGGCGAAGGGGAGGGCGCGTTGCACGGGCAGGCGCCTCCGGCGGGAGTTTATCTGGCAAAATGAAGCGCGGATCATTTCTTTTTCCCGAAACCGGAGAGGCCGCCGGGCAGGCCGGCACCGCCGCCTATTCCGCCCAGACCACCAGGCAGTTTGCCGCCCATCTGTTTGGCCGCGGCTTCCAGTGCTTTGGGGTCCATCTGGGACGGGTCCATGCCACCGGGCATGCCGCCTTTGCCCATCATGCCCTTCATGGCTTGTTTGAGCATGCCGCCTTTGCCCATTTTGCCCATCTTTTTCATCATGTCGCCCATCTGGCGGTGCATTTTCATGAGCTTGTTGAGTTCGGACACTTCCAGACCTGCGCCTTTGGCGATGCGCTTTTTGCGGCTGGCTTGAAGCAGCGCGGGGTTGGCGCGCTCTTTCTTGGTCATGGATTGGATCAGGGCGATCTGGCGTTTGAGGATCTTGTCGTCAAAGCCCGCGTCTTCGACCTGTTTCGCCATTTTTCCCATGCCGGGCATCATGCCCATCATGCCTTGCATCCCGCCCATCTTGAGCATCTGTTCAAGCTGCATTTTCAGGTCGTTCATGTTGAACTGACCTTTGGCCATGCGCTTCATCATCTTTTCGGCTTGTTCAGCCTCGATGGTTTCTTGCGCTTTCTCGACAAGGGCGACGATGTCGCCCATGCCAAGGATACGGCCCGCGATGCGTTCGGGTTCGAAGGTTTCCAGCGCGTCCATCTTTTCGCCCAGGCCGACGAATTTGATGGGTTTGCCGGTGACGGCGCGCATCGACAGCGCAGCACCGCCGCGGCCGTCGCCGTCCATGCGGGTCAGCACGACGCCGGAGATGCCAATGCGGTCGTTGAAGTTTTCGGCGGTTTGCACGGCGTCCTGGCCGGTGAGACCATCGACGACCAGCAGGGTTTCACGGGGGTTGGCGACATCGCGCACCGCTTCGACCTGGCGCATCAGCTCTTCGTCGATCGACAGGCGGCCCGCGGTGTCGAGCATATAGACGTCGTAGCCGCCCATCGATGCCTGCGTCTTTGCGCGTTTGGCAATCTGGACGGGGTTTTCGCCTTTGACGATGGGCAGCGTATCGACACCGATCTGCACGCCGAGGATCGCCAGCTGTTCCATCGCCGCAGGGCGGTTCACATCGAGCGAGGCCATCAGCACGCGCTTGCCGTCGCGGTCTTTCAGACGTTTGGCGAGCTTGGCCGTGGTCGTGGTTTTACCGGAGCCTTGCAGACCGACCATCAGGATCGGGGCGGGGGGGCTGTCGATTTTCAGCGCGCCGGGTTCGCCTTCGCCTTTCAGCGTGTCGATCAGCGCGTCGTGGACGATCTTGACGACCTGCTGGCCGGGGGTGATCGATTTGGTGACGGCCTGACCGGTGGCCTTGTCCTGCACCGCTTTGACGAAATCACGTGCGACGGGCAGGGAAACATCGGCCTCGAGCAGGGCGACGCGGACTTCGCGCAGGGCGGTTTTCACATCCTCTTCCGAGAGGGCACCCTGTTTGGTGAGACGGTCAAAGACGCCGGAGAGGCGTTCGGAAAGATTCTCAAACATGGGCCATGGCCCCCTTCGATCGGTTGCGGTGCCCCTCAGATAGGATGCCCGCGTTAAATACGCAAATGCCCCCACGGGCGTAACACGCTGGTGGGGGGCGATCTCTGGCCGCGCCAGAGACCGGAAGACATGTTGCTTCCGGAGATTGCGGATCGTTTAGGCGAGCGGCGGGGCTGAGTCAACCCGCCGCGCCGCCCGAGGATTATGCTGCCTTGAGCGCATCCACAGCTTCGTTCGCGCGGGCGATGGTGCCTTCGGCATCTGTTGCCAGCGCGTCGGCGGCCACGATTGTCACGTCGGTCATGCCCATGAAGCCCAGAACGGCCTTGAGGTAGCCGGTGTTGAAGTCCGCCTCGGACCCAGCGGGCACGCCACCGGAGGCCATCGCCACGATCACGCGCTTGCCTTTGACCAGACCTTCGGGGCCGTTTTCGGTATAGCGGAAGGTAACGCCGACACGGGCGACCAGATCGATCCACGCCTTCAGCGACGCGGGCACGCTGAAGTTATAGATGGGCGCGCCGATGACGATGGTGTCGGCGGCCAGAAGCTCTGCGACGAGCTTGTCGGATTCAACCAGCGCTTCGCTTTGTTCGGGCGTGCGGTCTGTCTCGGGGGTGGCGCGGGCGATGGCCCATGTTTCAGTGATCTGGGGCAGGGGTTCGAGAGCCAGATCGCGGACGGTTACATCATTGTCGCCCAGTTGTGCGATGATCCGGTCGGTGAGGCCGCGGGTCACAGAGCTGGTGGTGTTGGCAGAGGAATCGATACGCAAGATAGACATGGGAGGATATCCTTTCGTGTTAACTTTCTTCCCTCTACATGATCCTTGCCCGTACGAACGCAACTGGCGAAACTGCAGGTGATGTGTTCGATAATGCACAGTGGAAGGCGAGGGGCCGAGAATGGACAATTGGGAAGAAATCAAGACGGCCTATCAAGTGGCGCGCATGGGCACGGTCAGTGGCGCGGCTGAGGTTCTGGGGGTCCATCATGCGACCGTGATCCGCCATGTGGATGCGCTGGAACGACGGCTGTCGGTGAAGCTCTTCCAACGGCACGCGCGCGGCTACAAGACGACGGAGGCAGGCGAGGATCTGCTGCGTGTGGCCTCTGCCACGGATGACCAGTTCAGCCAGCTTGCCAGTCGCATCAAGGGGCGCGGCGAAGCGGTGTCGGGCGAGCTGGTCGTGACCTCCCTGATGGAGCTTTCAAGCTGGATGACCCCTTTGTTGGTCGCGTTCCAGAGGGAAAACCCCGATGTGACCCTGCGCTTTCTGACCGGGGAGAGATTGTTCCGGCTGGAGTATGGCGAGGCGCATATCGCGATCCGCGCGGGGCAGGTGCCCGAGCAGCCGGACAATGTGGTGCAGCCTTTCTATCAGTTCCAGATGGGGCTGTTCGCGCATAAGGACTATATCGCGGCCTTCGGGATGCCGTCGGGGGTCGAGGAGTATGGCAACCATCGGTTTGTCGGCCATGACGACGCGCAGATGCGTGCGCCCTTCTTCAAATGGATGCGGGAGGTGGTGCCTGCCCATGCGATCTCCTTTCGCGGTCTACATGCAGACGCGCTCCGCGTTGCGGTGCTGGAGGCGGCGGGGATCGGGTTTGTCGATCTGATCGAGGGGCGCGCCAACCCCGATCTGGTCGAGGTGCACCCGCATCTGCCGGAATGGGATTCGATGCTGTGGCTGGTCACCCATGTTGATCTGCACCGCACGCCCAAGGTGCAGGCCTTGCTGTCGTACCTGAAAAAAGCCGTGAAGACGGGGCTGTGATGCGTTCTGATCTGCAGGGGCATCTGGCGATGCTGGCATTTTCGGCGCTGGTGGCGGGGTCATTTTCGCTTGGGTCGCTGTCGGCCAATCTGATCTCGCCCACGGCGTTGAATGCGGCGCGGTTCGTGATCGCGGGCATGGTGATTGCCGTGGCGGTCGCTGCGACGACGGGTGTGCCGAAAGGGGCCTCGCGCGCGCCCTGGCGCTATCTGGTGCTTGGGGGGCTTTTCGCTGTCTATTTCGTGCTGATGTTTGAAGGGTTGAAGACCGCGCGCCCCGTCAGTGCGGCGGCGGTGTTTACGCTGACGCCCGTGATTGCTGCGGGGTTTGGGTGGCTCTTGTTGCGGCAGGTAACGACAGGGCGGATGGCGCTGGCGCTGGCCATCGGTGCGGTCGGCGCGCTTTGGGTAATTTTTCGCGCGGATCTGGCCGCGCTGCGGCGGTTCGAGCTTGGGTATGGCGAAGCGGTGTATTTCGTCGGCTGCGTAAGCCATGCGCTTTATACGCCGATGGTGCGCAAGCTGAACCGCGGAGAGCCGGCGGTGGTGTTCACCTTGGGCACGCTGATCGCCGGTGGTGTGTTGCTGTTCATCTATGGCTGGCGCGATGTGCTGGGGACGGACTGGACCGCGCTGCCCGCGATTGTCTGGATCACCATCCTCTACGTCGCGATTGCTGCGTCTGCCGCGACTTTCGTATTGCTGCAATTTGCGTCCCTGCGGCTGCCGTCGGCCAAGGTGATGGCCTATACCTATCTGACGCCCAGCTGGGTTATTCTGTGGGAAGTCGCATTGGGCAATGGCGCACCCGGTCCGCTTGTTTTTGGGGGCGTCGGGCTGACGATTGTGGCGCTGTATCTGCTGTTGCGGGACGATACCAAAGCGGTTTGATCAAAAGGGCGGGAACCGATCCGACATATCCAGCGTTAAGATCACATAAAGTTTATAAAGGGACTATTCTAATGCGTAGCATTATTTATCTGATCGGTTTGATTGTTGTTGTTCTGGCGATCCTGCGCTTTGCGTTCGGCGTCATTTAATAACATCAAGTTTGGCCCTTCTGTGTAAAACCTCGTCGCAGGAGGGCCAATATTTACCTACTCTTCCAACGTCTCCGGATCATTCTGCGCCGCATCCCCTGACGTTTCGCGTATCTCGGCGGCCAGAAACCTTTCAAAGTCATCAAGATTGATCGGGTCATATTGACCGAAGCCCTGCATCCACACGGACGGGGCCTTTAGGGCTGCCGGCTCGAGCTTGCACCATTTGAGCCGCCCGCGCTTTTCCTGCACGATCAGACCTGCACGTTCCAGCACCGACAGATGTTTTGATATCGCAGCAAGCGAAATGCCGAAGGGCTCGGCGACGTCTGTGACGGCCATATCATCCTCAAGAAGCATCGCCAGAATGGCGCGCCGCGTCGGATCGGCGAGCGCGGCAAAAATCGCGTCGAGCTGTGTGGCGGGCGGTTGGGGCACGGCTGTCTGGATGTCCTTGATGCGCGGGTAGGGGCGGTTCTTATGAGGTAGCGGAAACCACGCTTAACCAAAAGGTTGAATATGATTGTCACGCGAATTTGCAAGGGGTGGGCGCAGTTTGCACCTGAATATGAACTGCGGCTCAGCGTAAAACCTTTTTATTACAATGCTTTGGGGTGTCGGCTAACAGAGTTGACTCTGAAGCGGTGTGAAAGTAGCTACTGCGCAACACATCCAACAGGGATTTTGGCGTGACCGATCCGGACCAACAGCAGCGGCTAAAGCAGCTTGAGGCAAAGATCGAAGCGGCCAAACGGGCGCAGGCTCCAAAACCCCGGGCGGATGAACATTATTCCCAGGCATCGCTGGCCTGGCGGATGGTGATCGAACTTTGCGCCGGTCTGGGGATCGGTTTTGGCATCGGATACTCGTTGGATTGGTTCTTAGGAACGCTCCCGATTTTCATGGTGCTGTTTGTAATGCTGGGCCTTGCGGCAGGGGTGAAGACGATGCTCCGCTCCGCGCAGGAAATCCAGGAAAAGAAGATGGCCGATGTGGCCGATGAAGAAAAAGGGCCCTGACATGGCGGCAGAAGCACACGGCGAAGAAACAGGCGGTTTGGCTTTTCACCCGATGGATCAGTTCATCGTCAAGCCATTCTTTGGCGACGGCGCTGTATCCTGGTACACGATCACCAACGCAACAGTCTGGATGGCCGTTGCCGTTCTGGCGATCTTTGCGCTGCTGGTTCTGGGCACCTCCAAACGGTCGGTTATCCCGTCGCGCATGCAGTCGGTCGCTGAACTGGCCTATGGCTTCATCTACAAGATGGTCGAGGATATCTGCGGTAAAGAAGGGGTGAAATACTTCCCCTACATCATGACCCTGTTCATGTTTATCGTCTTCTCGAACTTCCTGGGCCTGCTGCCGATGGCCTTTACCCCGACATCGCATATCTCGGTCACCGCCGTGATGGCCTTTGCCGTGTTCTTTGGTGTGACCATTCTGGGTTTCGTCAAGAACGGCGCATCGTTCCTGAGCCTGTTCTGGGTCAGCAGCGCGCCCCTGGCACTGCGTCCGGTTCTGGCCGTGATCGAGCTGATCTCGTACTTTGTACGTCCGGTCAGCCACTCTATCCGTCTTGCGGGTAACATGATGGCGGGTCACGCCGTGATCAAGGTTTTCGCGGGCTTCGCGGCACTTGCTGCCATCGCCCCCTTCTCGGTTCTTGCGATCACGGCGATGTATGGTCTCGAGGTGTTGGTTTCCTTCATCCAGGCATATGTTTTCGCGATCCTCACATGCGTTTATCTGAAAGACGCATTGCACCCGCACCACTAACACCAAGGCGGGATATTCCCGCCTGACCAATCACCAAAATTCCATTGTAAGGAGAAATGACATGGAAGGCGAACTCGCACAAATGGGCCAATTCATTGGCGCAGGTCTGACAGCATTCGGCATGGGTGGCGCAGCCATCGGTGTGGGCAACGTTGCAGGCAACTACCTGGCTGGCGCACTGCGCAACCCATCTGCTGCTGCTGGTCAAACAGCAACTCTGTTCATCGGCATCGCCTTTGCAGAAGCCCTGGGGATCTTCTCGTTCCTCGTTGCTCTGCTGCTGATGTTCGCTGTCTAAGCTTAAGACACCTACGTCCTTACGCTTCGGGCAGTGCGCTATGGCGCGCTGCCCGAAAGACTTCCACGCTTTGACAGGAGCCCGCTATGGCGACGGAACCGATTACTAGGGAAATCGCTGGCACATGTGTCAACGAATTTGGCAGCGCCATTGGTATGCCACAGCTTTGCATTGATTGGTTCGGCAACCAGATTTTCTGGCTTATCGTCGCTCTGGTCGCAATTTACTTTATTCTGTCGCGCGTTGCCCTGCCACGCATCGGCGCTGTTCTGGCGGAGCGCCAGGGCACCATCACCAATGACATCGCCGCCGCCGAAGACCTGAAGGTCAAAGCGACGGAGGCAGAGGCCGCTTACGACAAAGCCTTGATCGACGCCCGTGCAGAAGCACAGCAGATCATCGCCGCCGCGAAAGCCGACATTCAGGCCGATCTGGACAAGGCGATTGCCAAGGCAGACGCCGAGATCGCCGCCAAATCCGCCGAGTCCGAAAAAGCGATCAGCGAAATCCGCGCCTCCGCGATGGAGAACGTTGAAGCTGTCGCCAAAGACACAGCCGAGGCAATCGTCGCCGCCGTCGGTGGCTCTGCTGACGCGAAAACAATTTCCGCGGCCGTCGATGCCCGGATGAAAGGATAAGCCATGCGTTTGACCTTCTCAGCCCTCATCGCCGGTCTGGTCGCCTCCCCTGCTTTTGCAGCTGGTGACGTGTTCTTTTCGCTGCGCAATACGGACTTTATCGTCCTGCTGGCTTTCCTGCTTTTCGTCGGTGTTTTGATCTATTTCAAAGTGCCAAAGATGATGGGCAGCATGCTCGACAGCCGCGCCGAAGGCATCAAGTCCGAACTGGACGAAGCCCGTGCGCTGCGTGAAGAAGCGCAGACGCTTCTTGCCAGCTACGAACGCAAGCAGCAGGAAGTGAAAGAGCAAGCGGACCGTATCGTGACATCGGCCAAGGCCGAAGCGAACGAAGCCGCGGATCAGGCACGTGCCGACCTGGAGAAATCGATCGCGCGCCGTATGGCCGCCGCCGAAGAGCAGATCGACTCCGCTCAGGCTGCTGCCGTTAAAGAGGTCCGCGATCAAGCTGTCGTTGTGGCCATTGCCGCTGCCAAGGATGTTATCGCAAAGAAGATGACAGCCGCGGAAGGCAATGCATTGATCGACAGTGCAATTGCAGAAGTCGACACAAAGCTTCACTAAGTTTTAACGAACTGACTTTAAAAGGCCTCGGTATTGACCGGGGCCTTTTTACGTTGGGCTAGGTGTTTGTCTCGTGTTGAAGACGTTGTCGCGCGACATCTTCATTACGCTCGGCCTTTTGATGATCGCGCAGGGCGTTCTCGACATAGGTCAGATGCGCCTCTACTGCGGCTTGTGCTGCGGCGGGATCACGTGCCTGTAACGCGTCGTTGATGGCGCGGTGTTGATCCAGCAGGGCGGTGCGCGTTGTGCGCTGTTTGAACATGACTTCGCGATTGTAGAACACGCCGCCACGCAGCAGATCATACATCGACCGCATCATATGCAGCATGACGACGTTATGACTCGCTTCTGTGATCGCCATATGAAACTGCGCGTCCAGTTGCGCTTCGTCATCTGCGTTACGCTTCTGGTGCGCCGCTTCCATCTTGTCGAAAACTGCCTGAATGACCCCAAGGTCGGTGTCAGAACCAAGCCGCGCGGCCCGTTCGGCTGCCAGCCCCTCCATGTCGCGGCGAAACGAAAGATAGTCGAACACGGCTTCGTCGTGACGTGCGAAAAGCTCTGTCAGGGCAGGGGAGAACGCGCTGCCGAGCACATCGGCGACATAGACCCCGGCGCCGGGCTTTGCGGCCAGCAATCCGCTGGCCTGAAGCTGGGCAATAGCATCCCGAAGCGAGGGGCGCGAAACGGCCAGACGCTCTGCCAGCTCCCGCTCTGCGGGTAGCCGTTCGCCGGGCCGCAGAATGCCACGCAGGATTAGCTGTTCGACCTGTCTTACGACAGCGGCTGACAGTTTTTCGGAGGCAATAGGCTGAAAGGGCATCGGCGTTTCCTTGGATTGGTCAAATTATATGACCGGAGGGGCGGGGCGGCAACGCGATTGTTTTCTGCACAATGTTGGACCGCATTAACACTTGCTTAGGGTGTCGCGCGTTAGATGGGCTCATGATGATAGATACGCGATTCCTTACGGTCTTGCTGTGGGCCTTGGTGATGGTGTTTGTCACGGGCTGCAACATGCCGAGTGCGCATTTCAGCGGCCTGCCTGCAACTGCCATAACGGTAGACGGTTCTGACTTTGACGTGCGCGTTAACGGCAATCAGGCTGAAGCGATACGCACCAATATGGAATACGCCCCCCGCTTCGGCCCAATCCGCGACCGTGCGGCGCGGGCGATGGCGCAGGTCAGCGGGTGCGAGGTCACGCATGTCGCGGGGGATCAAGCGCTTGCCGTCGGGAAGCTGGACTGCGGATGAGGGGCATAACCGTCAAACAACCATAGCGAAAGGGAAACGCGATAACAGATATAGAATAACAATATCTTGTGGATAAGGCGGCTACTTCCCGCTCTACCTAGCGGGGTCGCGTTGACTCTAAACCCGATGATCCGCAATTCTGGCTATCCATAAGAATCAGGCGGGCACGAACATTGCGGTTTTCCAAACTCAGGCTGACAGGCTTTAAAAGCTTTGTAGACCCTACTGATCTGATCATCTCGGATGGTCTAACCGGCGTTGTTGGCCCGAATGGTTGCGGCAAGTCCAACCTGCTTGAAGCGCTCCGTTGGGTGATGGGCGAAAACCGTCCGACCGCTATGCGCGGCGGGGGGATGGAAGATGTGATTTTCGCGGGCGCGTCCTCTCGTCCGGCCAAGAACTTCGCCGAAGTCGCGTTGCATATCGACAACTCCGAACGTCTCGCGCCGGCTGGGTTTAATGACGGTGATAGCATCGAAATCATCCGGCGGATCACCCGTGATGTCGGTAGCGCCTATAAAGCGGCTGGAAAGGATGTGCGCGCGCGCGATGTGCAAATGCTGTTTGCCGACGCATCAACGGGAGCCCATTCGCCAGCGTTGGTACGCCAAGGCCAGATTTCGGAACTGATCAACGCCAAACCGAAGAACCGGCGCCGTATCCTTGAAGAAGCCGCCGGCATTTCGGGGCTTTATGCCCGCCGTCACGAGGCTGAACTGAAGCTGAATGGTACGGAAGCCAACCTTGCGCGCGTTGACGATGTGGTTGAACAGCTTGCCGGTCAGCTTTCGCAATTGGCGCGCCAGGCCCGTCAGGCTGCGCGTTATCGCGATATCGGGGATGCCCTGCGCCGGACCGAAGGGGTGCTGCTGTATCGGCGCTGGCGCGTGGCCGAGGATGCTCGTCAAACCACGGCCGAAGCGCTGCGCAGCCAGATGGCCGTCGCCGCCGAGGCGGAAAAAGCAGTGCGTCAGGCCACTGTGGCACGGCAAAAAGCCGAAGAGGCTTTGCCGCCCCTGCGTGAGGAAGAAGCGATCGCGGCCGCTATCGTACAGCGGCTTGGTGTACAGCGCGATACCTTGAGCGATCAGGAAAACCGCGCCCGGGCCGCGATTGACGCGTTGACCAAACGCATCGCGCAGTTGACCCGTGATCTGGATCGCGAAGGTGAGCTAAACCGCGACGCCGAAGAAACGATCACGCGGTTGGAGCGGGAAGAACGTGACCTGTCGGATGCGGGCGAGGGCCATGAAGCTGCGGTCGCGGAGGCGGCAGAGCGCGCGAAAGAGGCCGCCGGCGTGCTCGAAAAACAGGAAGCGGATCTGTCAAAGCTGACCGAGGATGTCGCCCGTTTGGTCGCGCGTCACAGCTCTGCCGAACGTTTGCTGAACGATCACCGCAAGACGCTTCAACGATCGGAAGCGGAAGCGGATAAAGCGCGTGCCGCCGTCGCGCAGAGTGCCGCCGCACTCGAGAAGGCAAACGCCGATTTCAGCGCCGCCCAAGCTGCAGAGACACAGGCGCATGCGGCCTCTGTCGCTGCCGAGGAAGCCTTGCAAAAGGCGGAGGACGACCGCGCTGCCACCCAAAGTCGCGAAGCAGATGCCCGTGCCGAACGGTCAGAGGCCGAGGGCGAGCTGAACGCCATTCGCGCCGAAGCAGGCGCGCTGGCGAAGCTGGTAGAGCGTGACACCGCCGAGGGTGGTCAAATTCTGGACCGCCTGCAGGTCGAGCACGGGTTTGAAAAAGCGCTTGGTGCTGCCCTGGCTGATGATCTGCGCGCCCCGGATGTCGATGCGGACGGGCCCTCGGGGTGGGCATATTTACCTGCATATTCAACGGTCCAGCCTCTACCCGAGGGGATCACCCCGCTGACGGCGCATGTCTCGGTGCCTGACGTTCTGAATCGCCGGATGAGCCAGATTGGTCTGGTCGACGCGGACGACGGCACGCGGCTTCAACCGCTGCTGCTGCCGGGCCAGCGTCTCGTCTCGCCAGAGGGCGATTTGTGGCGGTGGGATGGTTTCCGGGCGTGGGCGGAGGATGCGCCCTCGGCCGCTGCGCTTCGTTTGCAACAAATTAACCGTTTAGAGGTACTCAAGCAGGGGCTAGAGCAAACGAATCAACGGGCGGAGGCCGCGCGTGATGCACATGAAACATTGCAAAAGCTTCTGCTTGCTCAGGCAGAGGCAGACAAAAATGCGCGGGCGCTGCGGCGCGATGCAGACCGTGCTGTTGCGGATGCAGGACGGGCCCTAAGCCGGGCTGAGGCGGATCGGAACCTGGCGGAGAGCCGGTTGGACAGTTTGGGATTGGCCGTCGCCCGCCACGAGGAAGAGGCGATCGAGGGTCGACGTTTGGTGACGGAGGCAGAGAATGCGCTTGCCGCGCTTGACGACGTATCAAGTGCCCGCGCCGATGTGGAGATGTTGCGACAGACCGTTGAAGGCGCGCGCATTGCGATGATGACGAGGCGTTCTGCGCTGGACGAACTGCGTCGCGAGGGCACCGCGCGCGAGAGACGTGCCCAGGATGTCGCCAAGGAGTTGGGCGGCTGGCGGAACCGCCTGGACACGGCGGGTAAACGCAGCGCCGAGCTTCTTGAACGTAAAGAAGCGTCTGAAAGAGAGTTGACCGAAGCGAGCTCTGCCCCCGGGGAAATCGCGGCGAAACGTGAAGAGTTGACGGGCGCAATTTCTGCGGCAGAGACCCGCAAGCAGGCGGCCAGCGCAGAGTTGTCTACCGGGGAAGCCGATTTGCGCGATACGACATTGGCTGAGCGTGACGCAGAGCGCTTGGCCTCGGAGGCCCGTGAGGCGCGGGCGCGGGCGGAGGCGCGCGCAGATGCGGCGAAGGAAACGGTAACCCTTGCCGCAGAGCGCATTGATGAAGAACGTGACACGACCCCCGAAGCGCTGGCAGAAACACTTGAGATCAATGCAGATGAGATGTCAGATGTCGAGGTTCTTGAAAACCAGCTGAGCCGTTTGAAGGGACAGCGCGAAGCCTTGGGTGCTGTGAACTTGCGTGCCGAGGAAGACGCGAAAGAGGTTCAGGCGGAACACGACACTTTGGTTGGCGAAAAGGCGGATTTGACCGAGGCGATCCGGACATTGCGCAGCGGTATCGCGAGCCTGAATAAAGAAGGCCGTGAACGCTTGCTGACCGCATTCGAAGAGGTGAACAGCAATTTCTCTATGCTGTTTAAACATCTTTTTAACGGTGGTGAGGCCAACCTTGTGATGGTCGAATCGGACGATCCTCTGGAGGCGGGGTTGGAGATTATGTGCCAGCCGCCGGGCAAAAAGCTTAGCACGCTTAGCCTATTGTCGGGGGGCGAACAGACCTTGACCGCGATGGCGCTGATTTTTGCAGTGTTCCTTGCGAACCCTGCGCCAATTTGTGTGTTGGACGAGGTTGACGCGCCTTTGGATGATGCGAACGTGACGCGCTTTTGTGACCTGTTGGACGAGATGTGCCGACAGACTGACACGCGCTTTCTGATCATCACGCACCATGCTGTCACCATGGCGCGAATGGATCGGCTGTTCGGCGTCACCATGGCGGAACAGGGCGTCAGCCAGCTGGTCTCTGTCGACTTGAAGAAGGCAGAAACGCTGGTGGCCTAACGCCCCTGTCCCTAATCGCGCCCATGTGGGGCGGTGAAATCGACCGTCGGGTTAATCGGGATGATCTGATGCGGGTTCACCGTGGTCTGACTGAAATGGTAGTGCCGAACAATGTGATCAAAATGCACGGTCTCGGCGATATCAGCGTGTTGATAGAGTTGCCGGGTATAGGCCCAAAGGTTCGGGTAATCGGTCAGACGCTTATGGTTGCACTTGAAATGGGTGTGATACACGAGGTCAAAGCGCGCGAGGGTCGTGAACAGCCGCCAGTCGGCCTCGGTCAACTTGTCGCCCGCGAGAAAACGGTTGTTTTCGAGGATGCTTTCTAGCCACGCCAGACTGTCAAAAAGCGGATGGACCGCGTCGTCATAAGCGTCTTGAGACGTCGCGAACCCGGCTTTGTAGACGCCATTGTTAACGGTCTCGTAAACGCGTTCGTTGATGTCGGCGATTTGTTCGCGCAGGTCAGTCGGCCAATAATCATCAGTATTGCCGGTGATTTCATTAAACGCACTGTTGAACATGCGAATGATCTCGGCCGATTCGTTCGATACGATCGTGTTCTGCGCCTTGTCCCAAAGCACAGGCACCGTGACGCGGCCTGTGAAATTTGGATCGGCTTTGATATAAATGTCACGCAAAAAGTCACTGCCAAAGAGGGTGTCTCCGGTCGCGCCTTCGAAATCTGTTGCGAAAGTCCAGCCGTCTTCCATCATATCGGGGTGTACGACCGACACGCTGATATGGTCGGTAAGGTCTTTCAGCGCGCGGAAAATCAGTGCGCGATGTGCCCAGGGGCAGGCATAGCTGACGTAGAGGTGATACCGCCCTGATTGAGCCTGAAAGCCTGATTTTCCTGACGGGCCCGCGCTGCCGTCCGCTGTGACCCAGTTGCGAAATTTGGAGGTGGAGCGTTCAAACTTACCTCCGGTAGACTCCGTATCGTACCATTTATCGCGCCATTCTCCGTCGACCAGCAGTCCCATACACCACTCCTTTACTTGTTTGTGTTCAAGGTAAGTTCAGACGGGCGAAAGGCCATAGCACGCAACGCACAGGGGGGCTGCGTTGATGCACGTCGAATAAATTCTTGGGGCGCACTTGATTTTGAATCCCAGCACGTCACGCTTCATGTTGGAAGCCTTTGGAGGGAGGAAGCTGTGGAAGCCATATTGCCGAAAGACATTCAGGCCGGGCTGGATGCCGCACGGGTGGATAGCCTGCGAAAATCGTCGCGTTTGCGGGTACACGCGGACGGGGTGGAACATAAGGTCCTGCGTTATTGGGACACTGGCTTCTCGCTTGATGCGCAGACGGCACCGCAGTTGCGCGGTCGGGTCGATTTATTCGATGGCGCGGCGCATCTGTTTCAATGTTTGATCGTCGCGGTAGAGCAAGAGGGCGGCGAAATGCTGTTTGATTTCAAACGCGCAACCCGTGTCGCGAAGTCTGCGGCGCTGGATTTCGAACGGGCTGCAGATGCGCCGGCGGGCTTGATCACCGTCGACGCACCGCATTGATTTTATTGCAGGTCTTTGAACGCCTCGCGCAAACGGTTGCAGGCTTCTTCTACCCGGGCGCGCGGGGTGGCGATGTTGAACCGCAGGAAGCTTTCCCCGCCCTTGCCAAAAGTTGGCCCGTGGTTTGCAGCAATCCCAGCGGAGTTTTCGACCCGTTGGGTGAACTCTGATCTGTCCATTCCGGTCCCGCTGAAATCGACCCAAGCAAGGTAGGTTGATTGAAGCGACATGGATTGCAGCCCGGGAATGTCCTTTATCGCAGCGTCAAAGATCTGCCGGTTGCCGTCCAGATAGCTGACCAGATCATCAACCCATGCGGCCCCTTCCGGCGAATAGGCTGCGGTCGCCATAAACAAACCGAAGGAGTTTGGCGAAAGCCCCATCGCTGCAATGCGTGCCGCAAAGGTTTCGCGGAGCTTCGGATCGGGGATGATCACGTTGCCGGAGTGGGAACCGGCAATGTTAAAGGTTTTGGTCGTTGCGGTCATCATGACCAAGCGATCAGCCACGCCATCGATCAGGGCCATTGGGATATGCGTATGACCAGGCATCACCAGATCATGGTGAATCTCGTCCGAGACGAGGACAAGGTCATGGCGTTTGGCAAAGGCTGCGACCTGTTCCAACTCTGACCGGGACCAAACACGCCCGCCCGGGTTATGGGGGGAACAGAACACCAGCATCGTCTCGTTGCCGGTCATTTGCGCGTCATAGGCATCAAAATCGAGCGTATACTGGCCGCCTTCTATCGCCATTTCGCATTCGACCACCTGCCGCCCTGCGGCGGAGATCACACGCGCAAAGGCGTGGTAAACCGGTGTGAACAGGACAACTCCGTCCCCGGGCTTGGTGAAGGCGTCTACGCACATCGCAGTTCCGTTAACCAAGCCGTGCGTGGTGAAAATCCACTCGGGCGCGACTTTCCATCCGTGTCGATGCTCCATCCACCATTGGATGGCACCCAGATATTGGCTGTCATCGCCGAAGTAGCCATAGACGCCATGGTCCAACATATCTTGGAGCGCGGTTTGCACCACCTGAGGCGGGCGGAAATCCATATCCGCAACCCACATGGCAATGCCCGTATCCGCGGGGACGCCGTAGATCGGCTCCATCTTGTCCCATTTCGCGCAATGGGTGCCACGCCGGTCGATGATTTCGTCAAAGCTCATGGGGTTCTCCTGTCAGATTTGGCCGACACGCTAAACCTAATCGACCAGACCGCAAGCCCCGAGGTTGCAGCGGCGCAGGTGTTGGCCTAAATCAACCAAATGATACGCAATATTTTACTACACCCTGACCCGCGGCTGAAAAAGCCATGCGCCCCCGTGACCGATATGACGGACGAGTTGCGCAGCTTGGCTGATGATATGCTCGCCACGATGTATGACGCGCCGGGGATCGGTCTTGCGGCCCCCCAGATCGGGGTGATGAACCGCTTGATCGTCATGGATTGCGTAAAGGAAGAGGGGGAGACGCCGCGACCGCTGGTGATGTTCAACCCCGAAATCATCGCCGCCTCGGACGCGCTGAACACCTATGAAGAAGGGTGTTTGTCGATCCCCGAGCAGTTTGCCGATGTGACGCGCCCCGCAGATGTGGACGTGCGCTGGATCGATATCGACGGGAACGAGCAGACCGAGACCTTTACCAAACTATGGGCGACCTGCGTGCAGCACGAGATCGACCATCTGGATGGCAAGCTTTTTATCGATTATCTCAAACCGATGAAGCGCCAGATGATCACGCGCAAAATGACCAAGCTGAAACGCGAGCTGGCGCGCGGATGAGCGTGTTGGACATCGTGACCTGGCCTGACGCGCGGCTGACAGCTGTGTGCGCGCCCGTCGCCACACGCACGCCCGAGATCGACCGGCTGATCGATGACATGTTCGAGACGATGTATGCCGCGCCCGGTCGCGGGTTGGCGGCCCCGCAGGTTGGCCGGACCGAGCGTATTTTCGTTTTCGATGCGGGCTGGAAGGAAGGCACCCCGACGCCTGTCGCCTGTATCAATCCGCAGATTGTCAGGCTGTCTGACGCCCGCGCGATTGGCGAAGAGGGATGTTTGTCGATCCCCGGCGTGCCGATGGATATTGCCCGCGCAACAGAGGTTACCTTGCGGTGGACGGATGCTGATGGCACCCACGAACGAAAGTTTACCGGCGCAGAGGCCGTGATCGTGCAGCATGAATACGACCACCTTGATGGCATCGTCATTTACGACCGTGTCGCGCAGGAGCAAAGCCAATGACCGTTCGTCGCATTCTTCCGTGGCCGCACGCCTGTTTGCGGACGCCCGCCGCCCAAGTGGCAGAAATCAATGATGAAATTCGTGCGCTCTGGGACGACATGATCGACACGATGGACGCGATGCCGGGGGTCGGGCTGGCCGCACCACAGATCGGGGTGTCGCTGCAGGTCGCCGTTGTCGATGCCTCGCAAGCGCGGGACAAGCGGATCCGATTGGCAAACCCTGTCGTCATCGACGCTTCGGCGATCATGAATGAATACGAAGAGGCAAGCCCGAATTTGCCCGGAATATCGGCCAAGATCCGGCGTCCACGTGGTGTGAAAGTGCAGTATCTTGACGAGCAGGGCGCGACAGTGACGCGCGATTTCGTCGGGTTGGAGGCGACCAGCGTGCAGCATCAGATCGACCATCTTGCCGGAAAAATGTTTGTCGACAATCTGAGTAAAACGCGTCGTGATATGCTGCTGCGCAAGGCGCGCAAGTACAAGGGCTGATTGCCTCTACGGTTTGAAGGGAAGTGTTCGATGCGTGTTATCTTTATGGGAACACCTGATTTTTCAGTGCCAGTGTTGGATGCGTTGGTCTTGGCCGGCCACGAAATCTCCGCCGTCTATTGCCAGCCGCCGCGCCCTGCGGGGCGAGGCAAAAAGGACCGCCCCAGCCCGGTTCAGCAACGGGCAGAGGCTTTGGGGTTGCTGGTACGTCACCCCGTTTCGTTGAAAACCGCCGAAGCGCAGGCGGAGTTTGCAGCGCTCGACGCGGATGTCGCTGTTGTTGTGGCCTATGGTCTGATTTTGCCCCAAGCCGTTCTGGATGCGCCGAAATCCGGGTGCCTGAATATCCACGCTAGTTTGTTGCCCCGATGGCGGGGGGCCGCGCCGATCCATCGGGCGATTATGGCGGGCGACGTTGAAACGGGTGTGTGCATCATGCAGATGGAGGCGGGGCTGGACACGGGGCCCGTGCTGTTGCGCGCCGCGACGCCGATCCGCACCACCGAGACGACGATCGAACTGCATGACCGACTAAGCACCATGGGCGCAGAGTTGATCGTGGAAGCACTTCGGCAACTGCCTGACCTGCAACCGGAACCGCAGCCCGAAGAGGGCGTGACCTATGCCAGTAAAATTGACAAGGCCGAGGCGCGCATCGATTGGTCGCGCCCCGCAACAGAGGTGGACCGGCAAATCAGGGGGCTGTCGCCGTTTCCTGGTGCATGGTTCGATCTGGGCGGCACGCGGGTGAAGGTGCTGGCATCGAAGCTTGCCGATGGCGAGGGTGCAGCGGGCGAGGTTCTGGATGACACTCTGCGCGTCGGTTGCGGGGAAGGTGCGGTTCAGCTGATCCGCTTGCAACGTGCGGGGAAAGCGGCGCAAGATGCGCAGACATTCCAGCGTGGTGCGCAGATTGCTGTGGGCACAGTTCTAAGCAAAGGGTAAATCATGCTTCCGACGCTTATTGGCACGGTTGTGATCGCGGGGCTTGTCGGCTTTTTCGCCGAAAAGTCAGGCTTTACCCGCAACGGCTATCTTGCCTCGATCATCATCTGCGTGGGCGGCGCTTTTCTGTTTTATTTTGTGCGGTTGATGTTCGGCTTCGGGTTTAATTCGGCCGGCATGAACGCCATCGCGTCCTCTATCGGGGCGCTGATCATCGTGCCGTTTCACTGGCGTCGAAAGTAACGTTACACCCGCGGCGGGCGGCTTTTGTACACGGGTAGGTGCCATCCGAAATACAGCGATCCGGCACGCAAAATCCACGTCATACAGGCACCGGCAAACAGCGCCAGCGCATCATCGCCCAGAATGCTACGGATGATGACAGCGGTTGCAGCACCGGCGAAAGCGGCGGTCACATAAAGTTCACCCTGTTGCAGAACAAGCGGGACTTCCCCCACGACAACATCGCGCATCAACCCGCCCATGCAGCCGGTGATCATCCCCATCAGCACCACGACCACAGCGGATTGATCAAGCGAGATCGCCACACCCGTACCCGCAGCAACCGCCACGGCGAGCGCCACGGAATCGAGCCATAGCAGCGCGCTATAGCGACTTTCGAGGAGATGCGCGGTAAAGAAAACCACCATTGCGGCAGTGACGCCCACGGCGAGATGGGTGGGGTTCGCAATCCAGAAAATCGGGTTTCGATCCAGCAACAGGTCGCGCAGTGTGCCGCCGCCCAAGGCCGTGAGGCAGGCGATAAAGGCGAAGCCTACAAGGTCAAGCTGAGCGCGGCTGGCGACCAGCGCCCCCGTAATCGCAAAGACCAGAACGGAGGCATATTCCAGCAGGGTGATCAGGCTCATTTGGTTTTGAACGGGGCCATGCCGGCCCGCGCCAGTTCATCCGCGCGCTCGTTCTCGGGGTGGCCGGCGTGGCCTTTGACCCATTCCCAGGTGACCTGATGCCGCGCATTTGCCGCATCCAGCCGCTGCCAAAGCTCCGCGTTTTTGACGGGCTTTTTAGCGGCATTCTTCCAGCCGTTTTTCTTCCAGCCGTAGATCCAGCCGGTGATGCCATTTTTGACATAGTTGCTGTCGGTGACGATCGTGATCTCGGTCGGGCGGGCTAGCGCTTCGAGCGCGCTGATGGCGGCCATCAGCTCCATCCGGTTGTTGGTGGTGGCGGGTTCGCCGCCTTTCAACTCGCGTTCCTTAACGATCTTGTCGCCATCCATCGCCCGCATCAGGGCACCCCAGCCACCGGGGCCGGGATTGCCGGAACAGGCACCATCAGTATATGCAATCAGCTTGGTCATGGGGCTGCCTTATCCAGTCTGGCGTGGGGGCGTCCAGCCTAATCTACGCCCCGCCCGCAAGTTTCGCTGCTACAGAAAGACGCCCACAGCCAGACACGCCAGCACGACGGCGGTCAGCAGCGTGCGCAGCTTTAGCCACCAGCGCGGCGCAAGACGCCAGTGCCAGAAGGCGGCATCAAGGACCAGTAGACCCGCAAAACCGAACATCAGGTTCAGCCCCGCACCCACGGGGCCGCCGCTTGTCATGAAGAACGCCCAAAGCGCCGGGATCACGGCGAGGATATAGCCGGCCGTCGCCTTCGCCCCGCTGGTCTTGGTTGCGAATCCCCATAGCACGCCGGACATGAAGGAAAGAATAACCGTGCCGTAGAAGAGCTGTATATATGGCCCGACAAAACGGCCGCCGAACGACGCCGCGCCCCAGTTCGCCAAGGGATCGACCAGCCCGGTCAAGGCCCCCCAGATAAAGGGAGTAAGTCCGGCAAGGCCAAGCCAAAGCGGCGCGCGGGGGATGCCGGTCATGCGGGTACCCGCAGCACACGGGGGACTTTGAATTCCACATTCTCTACCGCGGTTTCGACCATTTCGGTGGTCACATCGTATCGGTCTTTGAACGCGTCAATGACCTCGTTGATAAGCTGTTCGGGGGCCGAGGCACCGGCGGTGATCCCGATGCTTTTGATCCCCTCGAGGCTGCGCCAATCGATGTCCGTCGCGCGCTGCACCAGTTGGGCGTAATCGCAGCCCGCACGCGATCCGACCTCGACCAGACGGCGCGAGTTCGATGAGTTTGGCGCGCCCACAACAAGCATCGCATCACACTTCGGTGCCATTGCCTTCACCGCTTCTTGACGGTTGGTCGTGGCATAGCAGATGTCTTCTTTGTGCGGCCCAATGATCTGCGGGAAACGTTTGTTCAGGGCGGCGACAATCTCGGCTGTGTCATCAACGCTTAACGTTGTCTGGGTGACATAGGCCAGCTTGGTCGGGTCGCGCACCTCGACGGTTTCGACATCGGCAGGCGTTTCAACCAGCAAAACCTCGCCCGGGGGGAGCTGCCCCATGGTGCCAATGGTTTCGGGGTGGCCCGCGTGGCCGATCATGATCATCTGCAGCCCCGCGTCGGCGTGGCGTTGCGCCTCGATATGCACCTTGGAGACAAGCGGGCAGGTCGCGTCGACATAGACCATATTGCGGGCCTCGGCCTTGGCGGGGACGGCTTTCGGTACGCCGTGCGCCGAGAAGATCACGGGCCGGTCATCGGGGCATTCCGACAGTTCCTCGACAAAGATCGCACCCCGTTCGCGCAGCCCGTCGACGACGAATTTATTGTGCACGATCTCGTGGCGCACATAGACCGGCGCGCCCCATTTCTCGATGGCCATTTCGACGATCTTGATCGCGCGGTCGACGCCCGCACAGAACCCGCGTGGCGCGGCAAGATACAGGGTCAAAGGCGGTTTGGTCATCACACTCTCCTTGGGCATGGGCCATAGGTAAGGGTTGCGCGGCGCATCGTCCAGACCAGCGGCGGCACAGTCTGATGCTTCAAATGCGCGCGCAGTTATTGCGGGGGCATGAGGGATGCGGAGATTTAGGCGCGCCGTCGCGGTTTATTCGTCAGATGTTTCACGTGGAGGCCGGCCAATAACGTCGCGCAGGTCTTCGAGTTCGATAAAGTTGTCCACTTGGCGGCGCAGCTCGTCCGAGATCATGGGCGGTTGGCTGCGGATCGTGCTGACGACAGAGACGCGCACGCCCTGGCGTTGAAGGCTTTCGACCAACGGGCGGAAATCGCCGTCACCGGAGAAGATCACGATGTGGTCAAGATGTGGCGCAAGCTCCATCGCGTCGACCGCAAGCTCGATATCCATGTTCCCTTTGACCTTCCGGCGGCCCATGCTGTCGGTGTATTCCTTGGCCGGTTTGGTCACCATGGAGAACCCGTTATAGTTCAGCCAGTCGACCAGCGGGCGTATGGGAGAGTATTCGTCATTTTCCAGCAAAGCGGTGTAGTAAAAGGCACGCAGCAGTTTGCCGCGGCGCATGAACTCCTGCCGCAGTAGCTTGTAATCAATGTCAAAACCCAGGTTCTTGGCAGCTGCGTAAAGGTTGGAGCCGTCGATGAATAAAGCGAGCCGTTCGTCCTTGTAGAACATGAAGTGCCTTCCTAATACACGTCGTTCGGAAATTTGCGTCGTGTAGAGCCGCTATAAAACGAAATGTTTCAAATTTAGTTTCCGACTATGAATACAATACTAACTAAGGTTTTTTCGAGAGGCAGCAAGTGAAGACATTGGCCATCCCTGACCCCAAGGGGGGTGAAATCGGCAAGCGCGCGCTGATCGCCCTCGGGAGCAATCAATCATCAGTTGCGGGAGGGCCGGCGGAAACTCTGCGTCGGGCCCTTGATATTATGGTTGGCATGGGCGTGCGGGTTGTCGCTCTTAGCCCGTTTTATTCAACCTATGCGTTTCCTGCGGGGTCAGGTCCGAATTTCGTAAATACAACTGCTAGTATAAGGGTGGAGGGGGAGCCGGATCAAGTTTTAGCTATTCTTCATGCCGTCGAAGCAGAGCTTGGGCGCGAGCGGCAAAGCCGTTGGGCCCCTCGGACGGTCGATCTGGATCTCATCGCGATGGGGGATGTGGTGTTGCCGGATGTACAGACCCAGACCGATTGGCGGGAGATTCCGCTTGAACAGCAGATGGCCAATGCGCCTGACCAGCTGATCCTGCCGCACCCACGGCTTCAGGATCGTGCCTTTGTTTTGGTGCCGCTGGCGGACATCGCGCCGGACTGGTGTCACCCCCTGATCGGCAAAACCGTTCGCGAGATGTTGAATGACCTGCCAGAGGCAGATAAAAAGGGGGTATGGCCGCTGGAATAGGCCCTTGTAAATTCCGCCGATGGCTTCTAAATAGTCGGCTTCTTGCAGCATTCATGATTGGAGCATCCCCATGGCCCGCGTCACTGTCGAAGATTGTGTAGATAAAGTGCCAAACCGGTTCGAGCTTGTCATGCTTGCCGCGCATCGTGCGCGTGAAATTGCGGCTGGTTCTACGGTTACTGTTGATCGCGATAACGATAAAAACCCTGTCGTGTCCCTGCGCGAGATTGCGGATGAAACCCAATCGGCCGACGAGCTGCGCGAGCGTCTGATCGAAAGCAACCAGAACCAGATCGAGGTTGATGAACCCGAAGAGGACGCAATGGCGCTTCTTATGGGGGCTGAGCAAGACAAGCCCGAAGAGGACAGCATGTCCGAAGAAATGCTGCTGCGGCAGTTGATGGCGGCACAAGGGCAGGGCTAAGGCCCGCGCCCTTCGGGGCTTATAGGCAGGACAGGTATGAATACCGCCGACATTACGGCTGACGACCTTATCGCGCTTGTGCGCGCCTATAACCCTAAGACGAACGAAAATCAGATCAGGCTGGCCTATGAGTATGGCCAGCAGATGCACGAGGGCCAGTTCCGCCATTCCGGAGAGCCCTATTTCACGCATCCGGTCTCTGTCGCGGCCATTTTGACCGAACAGCAGCTGGATGACGCGACCATCATCACCGCATTGCTGCACGACACGATCGAGGACACGAAAGCGTCCTATAGCAGCGTCGATGAAAAGTTCGGACATGATGTCGCTGAACTGGTCGATGGCGTGACCAAGCTGACCAACCTGCAACTGAATTCAAACGAGACAAAACAGGCCGAGAACTTTCGCAAGCTGTTCATGGCAATGTCGAAAGATCTGCGGGTTATTTTGGTTAAGTTGGCGGATCGGCTGCATAATATGCGCACGATCAAGTCGATGCGCCCTGACAAGCAGATCCAGAAAGCTCGTGAAACGATGGATATCTATGCGCCTCTTGCGGGGCGTATGGGCATGCAATGGATGCGCGAAGAGCTTGAGGATCTGGCCTTTCGCGTGCTCAACCCCGAAGGGCGGCAGTCGATCATCCGGCGCTTTATCACCCTTCAGCGCGAAACGGGCGATGTCATCCAGCGAATCACCGGCGACATGCGGCACGAGCTTGAGAAAGCCGGGATCGAGGCCGAAGTCTTTGGGCGGGCGAAAAAACCGTATTCGATCTGGCGCAAGATGCAGGAAAAGCAGCAATCCTTTTCCCGTTTATCGGATATTTACGGTTTCCGCGTTATCACCACCTCGGAGGATGAATGTTATCGCGCGCTTGGCACCATCCATCGGCGCTGGCGGGCCGTGCCGGGTCGGTTCAAGGATTATATCAGTCAGCCCAAGACGAACGGTTACCGGTCGATCCATACCACCGTCTCTGGCCGTGACGGCAAACGGGTCGAGGTGCAGATCAGAACGCGGCAAATGCATGATGTCGCTGAATCCGGTGTGGCGGCGCATTGGTCCTATCGTGACGGTGTGCGGTCGCGGAACCCCTTTGCTGTTGATCCGGTCAAATGGGTCGCGCAACTGACAGAGCAGCTCGATTCAGAGGAGGATCACGAAGATTTCCTCGAGGCGGTCAAGCTTGAGATGTACGCCGATCAGGTGTTCTGCTTTACCCCCAAGGGCGAGGTGGTCAAGCTGCCGCGTGGGGCGACGCCGATTGATTTCGCCTATGCGATCCACACGCGAATCGGGTCTGCCTGCGTGGGCGCCAAGATCGACGGGATGCGCGTGCCTTTGTGGACGCGGGTGAAAAACGGCCAGTCGATCGAGATTATCACCGCACAAGGTCAGACACCGCAGGCGACATGGCTGGATATCGCAACGACGGGCAAGGCCAAGACGGCGATCCGTCGGTCGCTGCGTGAACTGGATCGCGCGCGCTTTGTCAGCCTCGGGCGCGAACTTGCCCGCTCTGCCTTCGAGCAGATGAATAAATCGGCGACGGAGAAAGTGCTGCGCACCGCGGCGCGCAACCTGCGCCTCTCCAGCGCGGAGGAGCTTTTGGCGCAACTTGGCTCTGCCGAACTGACGGGCCAAGAGGTTGTGCAGGCCGTCTATCCCAACCTGCGCCCCAAACCCGGCGAACATGTCGACCGCAAGCGCGCGGTGGTGGGGCTGGAAGCGGGGCAATCCTTTGACCGGTCGCCTTGTTGTCAGGCGCTGCCGGGGGAACGCATTGTCGGCATCACCTTCCGCGGGCAGGGCGTCAAAATCCACACCATCGATTGCGAGCGTCTGTCGCATTACGAGGACCAGCCCGAACGCTGGCTGGATCTGCGTTGGCACGACGGGCCACATCCCGCGATCTATGGGGCGACACTGGATCTGACCATCGGCAATGGGGCGGGCGTGCTGGGGCGGATTTGTACGCTGATCGGCCAATCCTCTGCCAATATCGCGGATCTGGAATTTTTGGACCGCAAGCCTGACTTTTACCGGTTGTTGATCTACGTAGAACTGCGAGACATTGCGCATCTGCATTCTTTGATCCCGATGTTGGAGGCCGAGAGCGAAGTCGCCGAGATCAGCCGATACCGGAACCCCGACTTGTTCAAGGCAGGTACCAAAGACGCATGATCCGCCCGGACTGCACTGACCCAAGGACGAACTGTTGATTTTCAAACGCCGCGATCCAAAGCCGACAGTGCGCGCGATGGCTGAATTCATGTGGCCTCGGGGTGGTTGGACGCGGGCGTTTCACTATGTCAAACACCGGATGCGCCGCTTGCCCGACACGCCCGAACGCATTGCGCGTGGCATCTGGGCCGGTGTTTTTACCACGTTTACGCCCTTCTACGGCATGCATTTTATCGTGGCGGCGCTGGTATCGCGTGTCATGCGGGGCAATCTGCTGGCCGCATTGATGGGGACGTTTTTTGGCAACCCGCTGACCTATGTCCCGATCGGGTTGTCATCGCTGTCCATGGGGCATTGGATTCTCGGTTCCCACATGCGGACGGGGGAGCATCGGTCCTTCGGGGGCAAATTCTTTGACGCCGGTCACGACTTGTTGGCCAACTTTGTGGCGATCTTTACCAGCCGTGACATGGATTGGTCAGGGCTTGAGGTCTTCTGGCATCAGGTGTTCTATCCGTATCTGATCGGGGGGATCGTGCCCGGCATGATCTGTGCCACGATCGCCTATTATCTGGCCGTGCCCTTGCTGCGGGCCTATCAAAAGCGGCGCAAGGGCGCGATCAAGGCCAAGTTCGATTTGTTGAAAAAGAAAGCCTCGGCCAAGGCCGAGGCGAAACGCAAGGCAGAGCAGGCGGCTCTGGAGGGGAAAGACCATGGCGGCACAAGGTAAGCTTCGGCTGGGCGTAAATATTGACCACGTGGCGACTGTGCGGAATGCGCGCGGCGGTGCCTATCCGGACCCGCTGCGCGCAGCCCGCGCCGCGCAAGAGGCCGGCGCTGATGGCATCACCGCGCACCTGCGTGAGGATCGACGCCACATCACAGATGCGGATATCGAAGGACTGCAAGAGGTGTTGAACGTGCCGCTCAACTTCGAGATGGCCGCCACGGAAGAGATGCAGGCCATCGCCCTGCGCCACAAACCCCATGCCGTCTGCATCGTGCCGGAAAAGCGCGAAGAGCGGACAACCGAAGGCGGGCTTGAAGTCGCACGGGAGGAAAACCGGCTGGCGCATTTCATTGCTCCTCTGCGCGAAGCGGGCAGCCGCGTCAGCATCTTCATCGCCGCCGATCAGCGCCAGATCGAGGCGGCGAACCGCATCGGGGCAGAGGTGATCGAACTGCACACCGGTGCCTATTGCGACGCCTATGCCGAAGGGCATTGGGAGGAAGCACAAAAGGAGCTGCAAAAGCTCGAAGAGATGTCAAAGTTCGCCCATGATCTGGGGCTTGAGGTGCACGCGGGCCACGGCCTGACCTATGATACCGTCAGCCCCGTCGCAGCTTTCCCCGAGGTGCAAGAGCTGAACATCGGGCATTTTCTGATTGGCGAGGCGATCTTTCTGGGCCTCGGCCCCGCCATCGCCGAGATGCGCCGCCTGATGGATGACGCCCGCAAGGGCTGAGGGCGCGGCATGATTTTGGGCATCGGCACCGACCTCGCGAATATCGAACGGATTCAAGGCACGCTGGACCGCTTTGGCGACCGTTTCCGCAATCGCGTGTTCACCGAGGTCGAACAGCTAAAGGCCGAACGTCGCCGTGATGTCGCGGGCACCTACGCCAAACGCTGGGCCGCGAAAGAGGCATGTTCAAAGGCGCTTGGCACCGGTCTGCGCATGGGGATCGCATGGCGCGACATGGCGGTGAGCAACCTGCGCACCGGCCAGCCCGTGATGGAGGTCACCGGCTGGGCGGCGGAGCGTTTGGCCAAGATGACACCCGACGGCCACGAGGCGATCATTCACGTCACGCTGACAGATGACCACCCTTGGGCGCAGGCCTTTGTCGTCATCGAAGCCCGCCCCAAGGCAGGTATTCAGACCTAACGGCAGATCATAGCCCATTCGGTCGATGGATCGGGGGCAGGGTTGCTTGACTTGCGTCAATGGCACCCGCATGTAACGCTCGAACGCATGAACAGGAGCGCCAAAATGGCCGCCAAAGAGAAAACCGGCAACGCCTTTGTCGAAACCATCAAAACAATCGTCTATGCGCTGTTGATCGCAGGGGTCTTTCGGACCCTGTTTTTCCAGCCTTTCTGGATCCCTTCGGGGTCGATGAAAGAGACGTTGTTGATCGGGGATTTCCTGTTCGTGAACAAAATGGCCTATGGCTATTCCTACGCCTCCTGTCCCAGCGTGATGATGCCGCGGTTCGGCATTGAGGTCGACGCGAAAGACGTCTGCGGTGTGTTTGACGGCGACAACACGCGTTTGTTCGGGTCAGAGCCCGAGCGGGGCGATGTGGTGGTCTTCCGTCATCCCGTGTCTGGTCGCGATTACATCAAGCGTCTGATCGGCTTGCCGGGGGACAAGGTTCAGATCACCGGCGGTGTGGTCAGCATCAATGGCACGGCGGTCGAACTGCGTGACGATGGTGTCTTCGAAGAGGTGATGGACCGTCAGGGCCCGCAGGGTATGCGTCCGCGTTGCGAGAACGGTGCCGTCGGTGCCGGTGGTGTATGTGAAAAATCCCGTCAGATCGAAGTGCTCCCTAACGGGGTCGAACATGCGATCCTGAACATTGGCAATCAGGCGTCGGACAATACCGGTGTCTACACGGTGCCAGAAGGCCATTACTTTTTCATGGGTGACAACCGCGACAACTCTGCCGATAGCCGTCTGGCACAGCAGGCCGGTGGCGTCGGTTTCGTGCCGTACGAAAACCTGATCGGTCGCGCGGACCGGATCATGTTCAGCTCGGCCGGTCGGTCGATGTTGTTCTTCTGGACATGGCGCAGTGATCGTTTCTTTAAGGCGATCAAGTGAAGTTAAATGCTGATCTCCGGGCCTTTGAAGGCCGCATCGGGTACCACTTTGCCAAGCCGGAGCTGTTGAACCGCGCGGTGACCCATGCCTCTATGTCGTCGGCCAATCGTGACGACAACCAGCGGCTTGAGTTTCTGGGGGATCGCGTTCTGGGGCTGGTGATGGCCGAAGCGCTGCTGAAACTTGATCCGGCCGCAACCGAAGGGCAGCTGGCCCCGCGGTTCAACGCTTTGGTGCGCAAGGAAGCCTGCGCCGAGGTCGCGCGCGAGATCGACATGGGCGCTGTGCTGAAGCTTGGCCGGTCAGAGATGTTGTCTGGCGGCCGCCGCAAGCAGGCGTTGTTGGGGGACGCGATCGAGGCTATCATCGCGGCTGTCTATCTGGATGGCGGATTTGACGAGGCCAAAGCGTTGATCCTGCGATTGTGGGGTGACCGTGTGATGCAGGTCAAGCAAGACGCCCGCGACGCCAAGACCGCGCTGCAAGAATGGGCGCAAGCGCGCGGCTTGCCGCCCCCCGCCTATGTTCAGACCGACCGGCAGGGGCCAGACCACGCCCCGGTGTTTACCATCACCGCCCGGATTGAAAACGGGGCCAGCGCCGTCGCGTCAGCCCCATCGAAACGTCAGGCCGAACAGGCCGCTGCCAAGACGCTCTTGGCCCAATTGGAGAGACCCTCATGACCACGCGCGCCGGATTTATCGCCCTGATCGGCGAGCCCAACGCGGGCAAATCGACGTTGCTGAACCGCATGGTCGGCGCGAAAGTGTCGATCGTGACCCATAAGGTGCAGACCACACGCGCCCGTATTCGTGGGGTCGCGATGGAAGGGAAAAGCCAGCTTGTGTTCGTGGATACGCCCGGTCTGTTCCAGCCCCGTCGCCGTCTGGACCGCGCCATGGTCGCCGCGGCTTGGGGGGGCGCTGCCGATGCGGATCTTGTCATTCTGCTGATCGAGGCCAACCGCGGGATCACCGAAGGGGTCGAACGTATCCTGGAGGGCCTCGCTGACATTGGTCAGGGGCGCAAGGTCGCGCTTGCGATCAACAAGATCGACCGTGTCGAGGCACCGGTCCTGTTGGGGCTGAGCAAAGAGATGAACGACCGCTATGATTTTGCCGAAACATTCATGATCTCGGCCGAGCGGGGGCATGGTGTGGATACGTTGCGCCACTGGCTGGCGGGCGAATTGCCCGAGGGGCCGTGGCTCTATCCCGAAGATCAGATCGCCGATCTGCCCATGCGCATGATCGCCGCCGAAATGACTCGCGAGAAACTGACCCTGCGTCTGCATCAGGAGCTGCCCTATCAGCTGACGGTCGAGACGGAGAACTGGGAAGAGCGTAAAGACGGCTCTGCGCGGGTGGATCAGTTGATCTATGTGGTGCGCGACGGTCACAAGGGGATCGTGCTTGGCAGCAAGGGCGAGACGATCAAGGCGGTCAGCAAAGCCTCTCGCGAGGAGCTTGAAGAGTTTCTGGGGCGGAAAGTGCATCTGTTTTTGCAGGTCAAAGTGCGCCCGAACTGGCTGGACGAGGCGGAGCGCTACTCCGAGATGGGGCTGGAGTTCAAAGACGGCAATGTCTAGATCTGGTGCGGCCCGACCCTTCGGGGAGGATTTTACACCATTTGGAACGACGGGGCTGTCATGGCCCGGCTGACCGCGCGGTTCTGGGTCGATGCCTATCTGGCGCGGCTGCGGGTGTATGATATTCCTGCGTTCGTAGTCGCGCATGGGGATGACACCGGCGGCGCTGTTCTAGTGAAGCTTGCAACTCTTGATGGAAATGCACAGCTTTTTCAGAAAAGTTTCGATTTAATCTCTGGTGAGCGGACCTGGGTCGAAATGACAAGCGGACAGGAGCAGGAGGTTGATGCGTCGATCAGCCGACAGCGCAGTTTTGATCCAGACCTCTGGGTGATCGAGGTAGAAGACAGGCAGGGTCGGCATCTGCTGCATGAGGACGGGCTGAGCTGATGGAATGGCGCGATCAAGGCATTTTGCTAAGCGCGCGCCGCCATGGTGAGACATCGGCCATCATCGAGGTGTTCACCCCCGAGCGCGGCCGCCACGCCGGAATCGTGCGCGGCGGTACCAGTCGCAAGATTGCCCCAATTCTCCAACCGGGTGCGCAGTTAGACATCGCATGGCGCGCACGGCTTGAGGATCATATCGGCGCGTTTACTGTAGAGCCCGTCCGCAGCCGCGCCGCATTGGCAATGCATGATCGGCTGAGCCTTGCGGGGTTGAATGCGGTGACGGGGCTGCTTGCCTTTGCATTGCCCGAACGCGAAGCGCATCCGCCATTATATCGCCGAACTGAAGCGCTGCTGGATCTATTGGGGCAGGGGGATCTGTGGCCGTTGGCCTATCTTCAATGGGAAGTCAGCCTGTTAGACGAGCTTGGTTATGGGCTTGATCTGAGCGTCTGTGCGGTGACCGGACGGACCAGCGGGCTGGTTTTTGTATCTCCGAAAACGGGGCGTGCTGTGACCCGAGAAGGGGCGGGGGAGTGGGTTGATAAAATGCTGCCATTGTCGCCCGTTTTACGTGGGGAAGGGGATGCAAGCGATGCGGATATTGCGCTGGCGTTCAAAACCACGGGATATTTCCTAGAGCGGCATCTGGCGCGCGATCTAGGGGACAAGCCCCTACCCGAGGCGCGCGCGCGCTATGTCGAGGCATTTAGTCGACGGCGCGAAACACCATATTAAGGTTCTCGGTGTTAGACAGAATCATGACGTCATTCAGAATCTCGACGAGGGTGGCGTTGTTGAGCGCGTCGATAACAATGTTTTCTTGGCTGAGATCAGGACATGCCTTTTTGGTGGAGGATATGAGCGTGAAAGAAAACCAGGGGTAGGGCAGCGTGTTCGTGCCGGACATCCGATTGCAGGGGCCTTGAACGGTAACCTGTTCTTTTTCTGGAAAGGACATCTGTGTGTTTGCTGAGAACGGGACCCCGTTTAGTTCTTGCAAGCGCCATAGGCGATCGGCGGCCCCATACGCCCGCAGAGTTTCGTCCTGACTGCACTGGGTTGTCAGGGCTATGGCCAGAAAGAGGGAGGTCAGCTTGATCATGGGGTCCGGATAGGCAGCCCGACGATTTCACGCGTCAGGCTGCCCGAACTTCATCCGAGCAAACGGCGCGAGATGACCTGCGCCTGAATCTCTGCCGCGCCTTCGAAAATGTTGAGGATACGTGCGTCACATAGGACACGGCTTATTTTGTATTCGAGTGCAAAACCGTTGCCGCCATGGATCTGCAAGCCATTGTCAGCCGCGGCCCAAGCGACCCGTGCGCCGAGCAGTTTGGCCATGCCCGCTTCGACATCACAGCGCCGGCCTTCGTCTTTTTCAAACGCCGAGAAATAGGTGAGCTGGCGGGCGATCATGATTTCGACCGCCATCATCGCCAGTTTGGACGACACGCGAGGGAAGTTGATGAGAGACTTGCCGAACTGCTTGCGATCAATCGCGTATTGCATCGAGATGTCGAGCGCGGATTGCGCGACCCCGATGGCACGCGCGGCTGTCTGGATGCGCGCGCTTTCAAAGGTTTCCATCAACTGTTTGAACCCTTTGCCCTCTTCGCCGCCCAACAGGTTTTCACCTTTGACGTGGAAGCCGTCGAAACCGAGCTCGTATTCCTTCATGCCGCGATAGCCGAGCACTTCGATCTCGCCGCCGGTCATGCCTTCGGAAGGGAAAGGGTTCGCGTCGTCGCCCGGCGTTTTCTCGGCCAAGAACATCGACAGGCCCTTGTAGTTCGACGTCTGCGGATCCGTGCGCGCCAGCAGTGTCATCACATGGGTCCGGGCTGCGTGCGTGATCCAGGTTTTATTGCCCGTTATCTTATAATCGTCGCCATCTTTCACCGCGCGCGTGCGCAAAGAACCAAGGTCAGAGCCGGTGTTCGGTTCCGTGAAGACGGCTGTGGGCAAGGTCTCGGCGCTGGCGATCCGCGGGAGCCATTTTTCTTTTTGGGCGTCCGTCCCGCCTGCGATGATCAGTTCGGCCGCGATTTCAGACCGCGTGCCGAGCGAGCCCACGCCGATATAGCCGCGCGACAGCTCTTCCGAGACGACGCACATAGAGGCTTTGGACAGCCCAAAGCCACCGAATTCTTCTGGGATGGTCAGGCCGAAAACGCCCATTTCTGCCAATTCATTGATGACTTCAATCGGGATCAGCTCGTCCTTCAGGTGCCATTCGTGGGCAAATGGTTCCACTTTTTCAATAGCGTAACGACGGAACTGTTCGCGGATCATCTCCAGCTCTTCGTCAAGGCCGGACCGCCCGACGGTGATGTTGGCGCTTTGCTCTTGCATGAGTTCGACAAGGCGCGTGCGTGCAGCCTGCGAATTGCCTCGTTGCTGCAGTGTCGTGATGCCA
The DNA here is from genome assembly GCF_040435955.1 of Sulfitobacter sp. TCYB15. Taxonomy (NCBI): domain Bacteria; kingdom Pseudomonadati; phylum Pseudomonadota; class Alphaproteobacteria; order Rhodobacterales; family Roseobacteraceae; genus Sulfitobacter; species Sulfitobacter sp. TCYB15. The sequence continues at coordinate 2,854,996 of NZ_CP159193.1, read as the reverse complement.
GCATTGGAAAACGCGTTCTGATCTTCGGTAGAGACGCCAAGATCATGCAAGCGCAGAATTTCCCCTTGGTTCATCTGAATGCCGCCGGAAATCTGGCACAGATATTCGCCGAATGCGATTTGATGGATCAGCTGTTCTGTTTCGGAAAACGTGCCATCTGCGTCGAGCTTCTCTGCCCATAGCTGCATCTGGTGAAGCGATTGGGCGTAGGTCGCAAGCCACGCAAGACCATGTGCGGCGGTTTGGTTTTCTTCGACCAGTGCATTCGACACTTTCCCGTCTTGAGAAACGGTCGCACGAACCGCGGATTTAGCGGCTTCTAAAAGGCGGTCTACCGGGGCCAGCGTTGATCTGGTGGTTGCGAGCAGGTCATCGATCACGATGTTCGCGCCAGAAATCACGTCTTGTCCATCATGTGCCATCTGTAAGCTCCCTTGTTTGGTTAAGCACGGCATACCCTTTTCGCAGGTGCAGCACAATAAAGATACGTTTTGCTGCGTCAATTTGGTTTAAAATTACGCTGAGGATTTCGCGTGCGCTCCGCCGCAATCTTGATATGACGTGCGGTATGGACATGTTTTTCAGTTTATTGACGCCGTCAGAATGGGCGTTCGCCTTTGGAATTGGCCTTGTGGCGGGATTCATTAAGGGTGTCGTAGGGTTCGCGATGCCGTTGGTGCTAATCTCAGGACTGACGATGTTTTTGTCGCCTGAGCTTGCCCTTGCCGGGCTGATCTTCCCGACCGTAATTACCAATATGTTTCAGGCACTAAGGCAGGGGGTGGCCGCGGCTTGGGACTCCATCAAAATGTTTAAGGTTTTTCTGATCGCGGGCGGCATAGCGCTTAGCTTGTCAGCGCAGACCGTGCGTTTTCTCGCCGCCGATACGATGCTGCTGGTGATTGGTGTTCCGATCACATTGTTCGCGCTGTGGCAGGTGACGGGGCGTAGCTTCACCCTGTCGCGCCGATCTACAAAACTAGAAGCATTTATAGGTGCCTTCGCCGGGGCGGTCGGTGGCGTATCTGCTGTTTGGGGGCCGCCTACCGTCGCCTACCTGACCGCATTGGGCACGCCCAAGCACGACCAAATGCGGGTTCAGGGTGTCATCTACGGACTCGGCGCGGTGCTATTGTTGTTTTCGCACTTCGGATCTGGCGTGCTGCGCGCTGAAACCGTGCCCTTTTCTGCCGTCATGATCTTGCCGTCGCTCACCGGTATGTGGCTTGGCAGCAAAGTCATGGATAAGATTGACCAAGCGTCCTTTAAGAAAGCGACGCTGGTCATCCTATTGATTGCAGGCGCAAACTTGGTGCGCCGAGGCGTGTTTGGTTAAGGCTTAGCCCTGACGCGCGACCGTTAGCCCAGACACATCTTCGATAAACGTCACAATACGCGTTTTGAGCGCGTCATCGTTTATTGCGGCCAAGGCGCTGACAATCTCGATGCTCGGGTCGGCTTTGGGCGCATCATTCGTGTTGTCATGCAGACCTTCAAAGAAATACGCGGGCGTTACGTCTAAAATCTGGGACAGTTCAAACAGGCGGCTTGCCGCGACGCGGTTTGACCCGATCTCGTATTTCTGGATTTGCTGGAACGACAGGTTTAACCGCTTGGCCACATCAGTTTGGGAAAGCCGACGCAGCGTACGGATCTGTTTCAGTTTTTTGCCGACGTGGATGTCCACTGGATGCGACATATGAATTACCTCCGGTTGTTGTTGAATTAGTCATCCCCAAATCACTCTTTCCGTTCAATTGGATAGATTTATTCAATTTGTGGTTACAAAGTGGCCAAAGGTGTATTATGAATAATGCTTTAATGTATGATTAATTTACCATTGGTGACGAATGAACACTGTCGACAGCCCAAAGCCAGTTGATTTTGACGCGGACCGAATTCCGCCGTTACTATATGAAATGGTTAGATCTTTTACCGTCCTCGCGGATACGTTGAACCTTAGTCAAGCTGTGCGGTTGTTGGGAAGTACACGGCAGACGGTTCGGCGCCATATCGCCCAAATTGAGGAGTTCTTGGGGGCCCCTATGTTTGAGGTTGATGAGCGCCGGTACAAATTAACACAGCGTGGTGAAGAAGCTTTGCCAGAAGCGCGTGAGTTTCTTGCGCGGGGCAAGGTCTGGATCAAGGGCAACACGCGGAGCACGGGTGGGCTTTTACGGTTGTCCCACGAAACACCCAACGGATGGAATTTTTATCAGCAGCAACGGCCACTTACCCAGATTTGGGACGGTGAATCTGAAATGATCAAGGAGGCATTCTTGGCCTGGGTGCAGAGCGAGGGCCGGTTGGAGCATGAGAATTTTCAACAAATTCGCCCCTATGTCCTAGTGTATCGCGACTCACCCAGTGGTTGGATCTGTATCGAAGTCGGACAAGAATCATTTTACACAAGTTGGTGGGGTTGGGAGAATGCGCGCAGCAGTATTGGCCGCCCTCTCGGCAATTTTCCGGGCGGTCCCGAGTTTGAGGCGATGCTGGATTTCCCCTTTCGGGAGGTTCAGGCGAATGGCGGGGTCCGCCTTGACGAGGTTGTGACGCAAATGCCGAGGAACACGGCAGGCGGCGAGCTTATCCCATTGGCCTATAAACGACTTTTGATGGCGAGCCGTTTCCCTGACGGAAGCTTTGCATTGATATCCGCGGTAGATAGATCACGTCACGTCACCATCTCAGGATTGGATCAAGACGTGATGGTTGGCATGCCCGAGGATGCAATCGTCGGCTTCTAGCCGGTTACCTAAAAATCGAAGAAAATTCCCGATAAATAAGCTACCCTTTGATCAGCTTGCATCAAAGGAGAGTTCAGTATGACGTTGTTGAGTTTTCAAGACGGCGAACGGTTTATCGCCAGCAGTTCCGCACTTTTGCAGGAGGCCGGGATCACATTAACGGTCGGTTATGATTTTGCTGAGTATAAGACGATATTGCAGGACGCGCGTCCGGATCACTTGCTAGGGCTGCCGTTTGACCCTGAAACGCACGACCTGAACGAAACCAATGCCTTTTGGATTGTCGGCCGAAATGCCAAAGGCGATGTTATGCATACGCAGGCAATGCGTATGCTGGATTTGAAAGGAGCCAAGCTAGCCGAATATCTTCGTCGGTCATTTGTCGAGTTTCCGCCGCCCGGCGTTGACATCGATTTTCTTCGATCACGGTATCGGGCGGGGCCGGGTGCGCAGCGCATCGCTGGCGACGTGTGCTATCATGGGGAGTTCTGGGTGGGCACAACGCCGCGAGAGTTCAGAAACGCAGGTCTATCTTCTGTGCTGGGGCGCTATGCATTCTGGCAGGCGATGCAGCATTGGGATCCTGACCATGTCATCGCGTTTATGACCAACTCGGTCGTGTATAAGGGCTTTCCAGCGCGGCATGGCTATATGCATACGGAGCCAGGCACGTTGCGGTGGTTCATCAACGGAATGGATGCGCCGGTCGAGGGGTTCATGGCCTATATGGGGCGCGATGATTTGCGCTTTATTCTGGATATGCCGCTCTCGGACCGAGCTTCGAAAGCAGCATAGTCTGCGCATGGAAAAAGAGCCGCGCATTGGCGCGGCTCTAGTAAGCTTTAGCCGATGGCGGCCGCTTTCACGTCGTCATCAATATAAGGGAGGTATTGTTCGAAGTTTTCTGCAAACATCTTGACCAGCTTGTCAGCCTGACGATCGTAGGATTCAGGGTTGTCCCATGTCCGGCGTGGATCCAGCAGGATGTCAGCAACACCCGTAACCGCCACGGGAACGTCAAAGCCGAAGTTTGGATCTTTGCGGTACTCTACCCCGGCGAGCGACCCTTCCAATGCTGCGGTCAGCAACGCGCGCGTTGCTTTGATCGGCATGCGGCTGCCTGTGCCATAAGCGCCCCCAGTCCAGCCGGTGTTTACCAGCCAGCAGGTTGCGCCATGCGCCGCGATCTTCTCGCGAAGAAGGTTCCCGTAAACTTCGGGGCGGCGCGGCATGAAGGGCGCACCAAAGCAGGTCGAGAATGTAGGCTCGGGTTCAGTCACACCACGTTCGGTACCGGCAACCTTGGAGGTGAAGCCAGACAGGAAGTGGTACATGGCCTGCGCCGGGGTCAAGCGCGCGATAGGGGGAAGAACGCCGAAGGCATCACAGGTTAGCATGATGATATTCTTGGGGTGCCCACCCGTCGCTTTTGCCGAGGCGTTAGAAATGTAGTGGAGCGGGTAAGCGCAACGCATGTTGGCGGTGAGGCTGTCATCGTCGAAATCAAGCTCTTTGGTGTCTTCATCAAAGATCATGTTCTCGATCACGGTGCCGAATTTTTCGGTCGTGGCATAAATCTCGGGCTCTGCCTCTCGGCTGAGGTTGATCGTCTTGGCGTAGCAGCCACCTTCGAAATTGAATGTCCCGTTATCCGACCAGCCGTGTTCATCGTCACCAATCAATGTGCGGCCCGGATCGGCGGATAGCGTGGTCTTTCCTGTGCCTGACAGACCGAAGAATACAGCGGTATCAACGGGATTGCCGGTAGCATGGTTGGCCGAGCAGTGCATCGGCATGATCCCTTTTTCCGGCAACAGGTAGTTCAGCAGGGTGAATACAGATTTCTTGTTCTCACCTGCGTATTCTGTGCCGCCGATCAAGATCATCTTCTTGTCGAAGTTCATCGCAATGACGGTTTCCGAGCGGCAATCGTGTTTGGCTGGATCAGCCGAAAAGCTCGGGCAGTTGATCACGGTGAAGTCCGCGATGAAATCATCCAGCGCGTCGCGCTCGGGGCGGCGCAGCATGTGGCGAATGAACAGACCGTGCCAAGCCAGTTCGGTCACCATACGCACGTTGATCGCGTGTTTCGGATCGGCCCCACCGACCAGATCCTGGACGAAGTAATCACGCCCCTGCATATGCGCCAACATGTCCTTGTGAAGCGCATCAAAGCCTTCAGGCGACATCTCGGCGTTGTTTTCCCACCAGATTTTATCGGCAACGCTGTCGGTTTTTACGACATGTTTATCCTTGGGGGAGCGTCCGGTGAATTTGCCCGTCGTCACAAGAAACGCGCCGCCCTTGCCTAACGTGCCCTCTTCCCGTTTCAGCGCGGCTTCGACCAGCGCGGGTTCGATCATGTTGTAATAGACATCACCAAGCCCGCTTATGCCTTGGTCTTCGAGGCGGAATTGCGGATTTACGCGGCCTAACGTCATGTGATGTCTCCTGTAGCTGCACCGAGAAAAGGTGCCAATTCTTGCACAAATGGCTCGACCCAAGGGGTCGTGTCCGCCTCTTAGCACGTTGATTTACAGTATGAACAGGTAGGTTAGTCGCAGTTAGCGCCACCATGTAACTGTTTGCGGAAACTGTCGTTAATTGAACGTAAACTGCTATGGGGTAACGTGGCGTCTGCACCCTGTATGTGCGGCAATTTAGCCATTCATTAGCAAATTGTGGCGTGATTATGGCCAAGATGAGGAGCGATTCGCAGTTTCCGATTGATTCGGCCGCGTAAATTGATGATCAATGAAAGAAAAAATATTATGGCAGTTGAGCAGCATATAAAAGGAACAGGCAATGTCTAAAATTGCATTGGTGGATGACGACAGGAATATCCTGACGTCGGTTTCAATGACGTTGGAAGCCGAAGGTTTCGAAGTCGAGACATATAATGACGGGCAAGCCGCGTTGGATGCGTTCAACAAAAAGCTGCCCGACATGGCGGTGTTGGACATCAAGATGCCTCGCATGGATGGCATGGATTTGCTGCAAAGGCTTCGCCAGAAAACCGCGATGCCCGTGATCTTTCTGACATCCAAAGATGACGAGATTGATGAAGTGCTCGGCCTGCGGATGGGGGCTGATGACTACGTGAAAAAACCCTTTAGTCAGCGGCTTTTGGTTGAACGTATCCGTGCGCTGTTGCGCCGGCAGGATGCGGTGGAAACCAATGAGGTCGGCGACACCGAAGAAACCAAAGTGATCGAACGTGGTGATTTGCGCATGGATCCGTTGCGCCATGCAGTCAGCTGGAAGGGTAAGGACGTATCCCTGACGGTGACAGAATTCCTGCTGCTGCAAGCGCTTGCACAGCGCCCCGGCTTTGTGAAGTCGCGTGACCAGTTGATGGACGTGGCATATGATGATCAAGTGTACGTCGACGACCGTACAATCGATAGTCATATCAAACGGTTGCGCAAAAAAATGCGGACTGCGGATGACGAGTTTTCCGCGATCGAAACACTCTATGGCATCGGCTACAGATACAACGAAGAGTGACCTGAGCCATGGCCATTGTCGAAAGGAATTTTGTGCGAGACATGACCACACCTTATCGGGACGGTGATGTTGTATTGGGCGACGATTGGGTTGCTCCGGACAAAACCGCGACAGATGAATTGCGCAGCAAACGCGCGCGGCGGGGGCTCTTCTCTCTGCGTGCGTCGCCGCTGACGCGCAAGATCATCACATTTAACTTGATTGCGTTGAATGTTTTGGCCGCCGGTATTCTTTATCTTAACTCTTCTCGCGATAGCCTGGCCGTGCAGCGTGGTGCGTCACTGGTTTCGGAAGCTGAACTGATCGCTGACGTTTTTGAGGCGCAGTTGGCAACGGCGGGTACGCCTGACAGCCTGAGCGACGCGATAGATGTGGATGCAAGCCTTGGCCGGCTTGATTTGCGCAGCGGGATCGAGGTGTTTGTATTCGATTCTACCGAAAGCCTTGTTGCGCAGAACGCGGGTGCCGCCGCGCGAAATAACGTCGGTGCCGAAGATGACACGGCGCTGATTTCCGATGGGTTGAGCTGGCTTTGGGGGCTGCTCTCCCGACCCTTCGAAAGCGCCGCCACGGCAGATCCTGCTCCGTTGGCGGAACAGTTGCAGCCGTTGGTCTCGGGTGCATTGGTAGGCGGGACCAAGGTGCGGAACGATCTTGTCGGCACTGGCGGCACGCTTTTCTCCGTTGCTACGCCGATCGTGCAGAACGGATTGCCAGTCGGCGTTGTCGCCGTCACCTCGGCTGCGGGTGAAATTGACAAACTGGTTCGCGGCGAACGGGAGAGGGTGCTCCAGATGTTCGTGATCGCGACGCTGGTTTCGATCGGGTTGAGCCTCGTGCTGGCCTCGACCATTGCAAATCCGTTGTCCGATCTTGCTGCCGCGGCAGAGCTTGGGCGTGATAAAGATGCGCGAAAGATGAACCCGGGCCGCATTCGTATCCCTGATTTGACGGCGCGTCCTGATGAAATAGGGCGCTTGTCGGGCGCACTGCGCGGGATGGTTTCCGCATTATACAACCGCATTGACGGAAACGAACAGTTTGCCGCCGATGTCGCGCATGAGATCAAGAACCCGCTTGCGTCGCTCCGTTCTGCGGTAGGCACGCTGCGTCTGATCAAGCGTGAGGACCAGCGCGAAAAACTGCTGGATGTCATCGATCATGACGTTCGCCGGTTGGATCGTTTGGTGAGTGATATTTCGAATGCGTCCCGTCTGGACAGCGAATTGGTCAAGGAAGAGGAAGAGCCGTTTGATCTGCTGATGATGATCAGCAATCTGGGTCAGTATCTTGGCGAAGATGCGCGCAAACGTGGCATCGATTTTATCACCGATCTGCCCGAACAACCGATCATCGTGCACGGGTTGGAAGCACGCTTGGCACAGGTTTTTGTGAACCTGATCAGCAACGCCGTCTCGTTCTGCGAAGATGGCGATGCCATTCGGGTCTGGGCGCGTAAACGTGAAAATCGCGTTCTTGTGGTCGTCGAGGACACGGGGCCCGGCATTCCAGAGCAAGCTCTGTCGAAAATCTTTAAGCGTTTTTATTCGCAGCGCCCGGAAGAGCATTTTGGCAATAACTCCGGCCTCGGGCTGGCGATCTCGAAGCAGATTGTCGAAGCACATGGCGGCGTGATCTGGGCAGAAAATATCCGGCCCACGGATGCCGATATCTCCTCTGATCCCCTTGGCGCGCGCTTTGTTGTCGGCCTGCCCACCTGATCCGGCCATGACCAAAAGCACGATCCACGGCACCACCGTCGCGATTGATGGGCGTGGCGTGATGATCAGGGGGGGCTCGGGTAAAGGCAAGTCCGCGCTGGCGTTGCAGATGATTGCGATGGGGGCCGAGCTGGTTGCCGATGACCGCACGGATTTGATCGTTCAGGATGCCCAGGTTATCGCGCACCCACCCGCCGCGATCAAAGGGTTGATCGAGGCGCGCGGCGTCGGCTTGCTGACCTTGAAACATCGCAGTGCGATACCGATCTTTCTTATCGTAGACCTTGACCAAGATGAGCCCGACCGTCTTCCCGAAATCACATACCAAAACGTGATGGGCATCCAAATCCGATGCCTGAAACGATGCGACGGGCCTCATTTTGCTGCCTCTGTTTACTTGATGGCAAAGATGATGAAATACACAGCAAATGACTGATGATGTAACACCCAACCGGCGTATGGTGCTGGTGACCGGCCCCGCGGGGGCAGGGCGATCTTCGACGCTCAATGTGTTGGAGGATGCAGGCTTTGAAGCGATCGACAATATTCCCATGCGGATGCTGCGCGCTTTGCTCGAAGCGCCGGGCCAACTGCGTCCGATGGCTCTTGGTGTCGATTTGCGGAACCGCGATTTTTCGACCGATCGCGTGATCGAACTGATGTCGGACATGCGGTCTCGTCCCGATGTAGATATTGAATTGCTATATTTGGATTGTGCGACCAACGTCCTGCTTCGGCGCTTCTCCGAAACACGCCGGCGCCATCCCATGGCGGCCACCGCTACACCAGTCGAGGGGATCGTGCGCGAGAAAGAGCTGCTTGAACCGGTGCTGGCGCTGGCGGATGTCCTGATCGACACGTCCGAGCTGAATGTACACCAGTTGCGTGCGGAAGTGGAGCGCTGGTTCGCGCTTGATGGGGAGCATCACCTCAGCGTATCCGTACAGTCTTTCTCGTATAAGCGCGGTTTACCCCGCAGTGCGGATATGGTGTTTGACTGCCGGTTTTTGCGCAATCCCTATTGGGAACCCTCGCTGCGTGGTATGAACGGCACACAGAAAGAGGTCGCCGATTACGTGCATGCCGACCCGCTGTTCGAAAGCTTTGCCGCACAGGTAAACTCTCTGTGTCAATTGATCCTGCCAGCCTGCAAGACTGAAGGTAAATCGCATATCTCTCTTGCGTTTGGCTGCACAGGGGGGCAACACCGTTCCGTAACTTTGGCCGAACATCTGGCGTTCAAACTTTCGAACGACGGCTGGCAGGTGTCCATCAGACACCGCGAACTGGATCGTAGTAAACGGGAAGAGACATCGCGTTGATTGGTATTGTGATTGTTGCACACGGCGGATTGGCCAAAGAATATTTGGCTGCGATCGAACATGTTGTTGGGTCGCAAAACGGCGTGCGCGCTATTGCGATCCATGCAGACCATGATCGTACCGAAAAGCAGCGGGAAATCTGCGAGGCTGCCGATGCCGTGGATACGGGCAATGGTGTTGTCGTCGTTACGGACCTTTTCGGTGGGTCTCCGTCGAACCTCAGTTTGCTTGCATGCCGTCCTGAAAACCGTCGGATCCTTTACGGCGCAAACCTTCCTATGTTGATCAAGCTGGCAAAGTCACGTGATCTTGAAGTGCCCGAGGCGGTGCGCGCCGCCCTGGCGGCCGGCAGAAAATATATTGATAGCCAGAATGTTAGTGCGGAATAGCAAGGCCCCTATTGTATGACCCAAGTTTCATTGAAAATCGTAAACGAAAAAGGCCTGCATGCCCGCGCCTCCGCCAAGCTGGTTGAGGTCGTCGAGGCTTTTGATGCGCGCGCCGAAGTCAGCAAGGACGGGATGTCCGCCTCTGGTGACAGCATTATGGGGCTGCTGATGCTGGCGGCGTCCAAAGGGTGTACGATTGATGTACAGACCTCCGGCCCGGATCAGGACGCATTGGCCGATGCGTTAACAGCCTTGGTGGCTGACAAGTTCGGCGAAGGCCAGTAACGGCGGTGTTTGCAATGCGGCCGGTGGTCACTGTGATGCGTAAAGGGTTAACCACATGACGGAGAATGCGCCAACCGGCCCTGCGCCCCTGCTGAACGATGGCAGCGGCGAACCGGTGACCTTCACGAAGTATGACCGCCGCAGCCTGTCCTATGCATCCACGTTTGATCATCCTGTCAAATCGGGGATCATCAGCGCTATCGAACTTTTCACCGGCAAGCTCAAGGTTCTGCGCCTGATCCGACAGTTCGAGAAACAGGGCGCGCCCACAGGGCAGGGCTTTTGGCGCGCGGCACTTGATACGATGGGTATCGACCTGACGACCCCGCAGGAACAGCTGGATCGCATTCCGAAAACGGGTCCAGTGGTCGTTGTTGCGAACCACCCGCACGGGATGGTCGATGGTATGATTTTCGCCGATCTGATCGGACGGGTACGCCCTGATTATCGGATTCTGACGCGCTCCTTGTTGACCTCTATCGATGAGGTCGCGGGCAGCTATATGATCCCCGTGCCGTTTCCTCACGATCCCGATGCGCAGCGCAAGGGTGTCGAAATGCGGAGCAAAGCGATGGCGCATCTGAAGGATGGCGGTGTTGTCGCGCTGTTCCCCTCTGGGGTCGTAGCGGCTTCGGATACCATGTTCGGCCCTGCCATAGAGGCGGAGTGGAACGTTTTCACCGCTAAAATGATCCGGCGCTCGGGCGCGCAAGTTGTGCCAATGCGCTTTCCAGGGCAAAATAGCAGAGCCTATCAAATTGCGAATAAAATCTCGCCCATCTTGCGGCAGGGGCTTCTGCTCCACGAGATTGTGCACGCATGCGACAAGCCGCAGGGCCCGATCGTAGGCGCGCCGCTTTCGCCAGAGCAGATGGCCGCTCATGCGGACGATCCACGCGGTTTCATGGCGTGGCTACGGGCGCATACACTTGCGCTTAAAGACTAACGCTATCTTCCAAATGGAATAAATCCCGGGGGCGCGGGGGCTGGCCCCCGCTGTTTGCTGCAAATTTATCGCGTGGGGACAGGCACATCGCCGCGGTAGTCATAGAAACCCCGCTGAGATTTACGCCCCAGCCAGCCCGCTTCGACGTATTTTGTCAGAAGCGGGCAGGGACGATATTTCGTATCGGCCAGCCCGTCATGCAACACGTTCATAATCGCCAGGCAGGTGTCTAGACCGATGAAATCTGCAAGCTCCAGCGGACCCATCGGGTGGTTGGCCCCCAGCTTGAGTGAACTATCGATGGATTCGACAGAGCCCACACCTTCATAGAGTGTATAGACAGCCTCGTTGATCATCGGCATCAAGATACGATTTACGATAAAGGCTGGGAAGTCTTCGGCAGAGGCCGCAGTTTTGCCCAGTTTATCAACGACGCCGCGGCAGGCCTCAAAAGTTTCCTTATCCGTCGCAATCCCGCGGATCAGCTCCACCAGCTGCATCACGGGCACCGGGTTCATGAAGTGGAACCCCATAAATTTTTCAGGGCGATCGGTTCGGCTGGCGAGCCGTGTAATCGAAATTGACGACGTGTTCGACGTCAGGATCGTGGTCGGTTTGAGGTGGGGGATCAGATCTTCAAAAATCGCTTGCTTGACGGTCTCGCGTTCAGTCGCCGCCTCGATCACCAGATCGCTTTGGCCCAACTCTGCAAGTGTTTGGGTTGTAACGATTCTTTTGAGCGTAGCGTCACGGTCTGCTTCGGTTACCTTACCGCGGCCAACCTGACGGTCGAGGTTGCCGGTAATGGTATCAACCGCCTTTTGCAGTGCTTCAGCGCTTACATCGTTCAACAGCACGTCGTAGCCCGCCAAAGCCATAACATGGGCGATGCCGTTGCCCATTTGGCCTGCGCCAACGATGCCGATTGTCTGGATATCCATGCGCTGTCCCCTTTTGTTTCGCCGCAGCATAAAGCGGGCGGGGTAGCAGCCGCAAGGGTCGGAATTCACGACAGCTTTTCTCAAATCCGAACATTAAGGAAATCGAAAATACTTAGGGCGATTCTGCGTCCGTAAAGCGGTGGAACAGGGTGAACGGTATGGGCGCTACGGATGATGGCAGGCGGCGGTTGGACTACGCGTTGTGGCGCTATGGCACGTCGAAACTACTGTTTCGCGGACCCTTTCGGGGAACTTCCGCGCCTTATGTGGTTTTTGTTGGCGGGACCCAGACGTTTGGCCGCTATGTCGAAACTCCGTTCCCTGCGTTGGTAGAACTGTCTAGCGGGGTGCCTTGCATCAATTTCGGGTTACAAAACGCGGGTCTAGATGTGTTTCTACATGATGCCGAAGTCATGAAAATTGCCGCAGGGGCGCATGTGACCGTGGTGCAAGTGTTGGGGGCACATAATATGTCGAATCGTTACTACTCAGTGCACCCGCGTCGAAACGACAGATTTATCGCTCCGTCGAAACTGCTTTGCTCCATCTACCCCGAGGTTGATTTTGCGGAGTTTCATTTCACACGCCACCTATTGGAAGCGCTCAAGCAAGTCTCGCCCACTCGGTTCGCAATGGTGGTGCATGAGCTTCAACAGGCTTGGATCGCACGGATGACCCTGCTGCTTGGCCGGATGACGGGGCCATGCGTGCTGCTTCACCTTAGTCCCGAAAAGCCCACGCGGGACATGGGGGCGCGGGCTCGTGCGGGGCCTCTGTTCGTGACCAAAGCTATGGTTGCTCAGGTAAGTCGTCTGGCGGCCGGGATGGTATATCTGACACCGTCACACGCGGCCATTTCCGAGGGGACGGAGGGGATGGTGTTCCCTGCAATAGAAAAAGAGCGGGCGTTACAGCTCCCCGGCGTTCGGGCACATCAAGAGATTGCGAAGGCGGTCGCGCAGGCGATTGAACACCTGAAATAGAAAAAGGCCCGCAGGTGATTGCGGGCCTTATCCGTGAAAACCTTAAAGGCTTACAGTTTCTCGATCAGCTCGGGAACGGCTTCGAACAGATCGGCCACCAGACCATAGTCCGCAACCTGGAAGATCGGCGCTTCTTCGTCTTTGTTGATGGCGACGATGATCTTGCTGTCTTTCATGCCGGCCAAGTGCTGGATCGCACCGGAGATACCAACCGCCACATAAAGCTCGGGCGCGACAACCTTACCGGTCTGACCAACTTGCCAGTCGTTCGGAGCATAGCCCGAATCAACGGCAGCGCGCGAAGCGCCAACAGCGGCACCCAGCTTGTCAGCCAGCTTTTCGATCAAGGCGAAGTCTTCTTCGGAGCCAACGCCACGGCCGCCGGAAACAACCACGCCAGCCGATGTCAGCTCGGGGCGATCGCTTTCTGCAACGTGGTCTTCAACCCAGGAAGACAGGCCGGGATCGGCCGCAGCGGATACCGTCTCTACAGAGGCGGAGCCACCGTCGCCCGCGGCGTCAAACGTCGTGGTGCGGAAGGTGATGACCTTTTTCGCGTCCGAGGATTTGACCGTCTGGATCGCGTTGCCCGCATAGATGGGACGCTCGAACGTGTCGGCGTCGACAACACCGGACACATCGGACAGCAACATGACGTCAAGCAACGCAGCAACACGTGGCATCACGTTTTTAGCGTCTGTGGTCGCTGGTGCGGTGATGTGGTCGTAATCACCGGCGAGCGATACGATCAACGCAGCCGTGGATTCCGCGAGGCGGTGGCCAAGGGTCTCATCCTCGGCGACCAGAACTTTGGAAACACCGTTGATTTTCGCCGCCGCTTCGCCCGCCGCAGCGGCGGAACCACCAGCGCAGAGAACAGTAACATCGCCAAGCATCTTGGCCGCAGCAACGGCTTTGGATGTTGCGTCAAGTGCCAGTTCGCCATCAGTTACTTCTGCAAGGAGTAGAACAGCCATTACACAGCCCCCGCTTCTTTAAGTTTCGCAACCAGTTCATCGACCGACTCGACCTTGATGCCCGCAGCACGTTCTGCTGGCTCAGCCGTCTTGATGATTTCCAAACGGTTGGAAACCTCGACGCCATAATCGGCAGGTGTCTTCTCATCCAAAGGCTTTTTCTTTGCCTTCATGATGTTGGGTAGCGACGCATAGCGTGGTTCGTTCAGGCGCAGATCCACAGTCACGACTGTAGGCATGGAAACCTTAATAGTCTGCAAACCACCGTCGACTTCACGTGTAACAACAGCGCTGTCGCCATCGATGTCGACTTTGGAGGCGAAGGTCGCTTGCGACCACCCCAGCAGAGCGGACAGCATCTGGCCAGTGGCGTTCATGTCGTTGTCGATCGCCTGCTTACCGCAAAGAACAAGGTCGGGCTTCTCTTCTTCGACGACGCCTTTCAGAATTTTGGCAACGGTCAAAGGCTCGATATCGTTGTGCACATCGTCGGCCGCCACGATCAGAATCGCGCGGTCGGCGCCCATTGCCAGCGCTGTGCGCAGTGTTTCCTGCGCCTGTTTTACGCCGATAGAGACGACCACAACTTCTTCGACCTGGCCGGCCTCTTTCATGCGGATCGCTTGTTCGACGGAAATCTCGTCAAACGGGTTCATCGACATCTTTACGTTGGCAAGATCAACACCCGTGCCGTCCGCTTTGACGCGTACTTTCACGTTGTAGTCGATCACGCGCTTTACAGGTACCAGTACCTTCATGAGCGTTCTCTCTCCTCAGTTGACGATCCGGGCCGGTTCGGCCCCGATCATGTGAACTCTTCGTCGGTGTAACGAAGCAATCGAATGCAAAACAGTCAAAAATAGTAATTTATTGTCTTTCGACGCGGCGTTTCTGACTGACGGCCTTAGCGATTTGCCCCGGGCACCCATAATACATCGTCCTTACCGCCGTTATTTGAAGCCCTCGCCGCGACGAAAAACCAATCGCTTAGCCGGTTCAGATATTTGACGGTGGCCGGATTGATAGAATCCCTGTCTGCCAAATGCACCGCAAGCCGTTCGGCGCGGCGCGCAACTGTCCGGCACACGTGCAAATGCGCGGCAAGTGCGGTGCCGCCGGGTAGAATAAAGCTTCTCAGCGGGGACAGATCAGCGTTCATCACGTCGATCTCACGTTCAAGCCTGTCGACCTGCGCCGCCGCGAGGCGCAGAGGCGGGTATTCGGCATCTGCATCCGCTTCCATATCGGGGCGGCACAGGTCAGCGCCCAGGTCGAACAGGTCGTTCTGGATACGCGACAGTGCGGCGTCGGTTTCGCCTTTCGCCTCAAGCCGCGCGACACCAACAAAACAGTTCAATTCGTCGGATGTGCCATATGCCTCGACCCGGAGGTCGTGTTTGGCCACACGGTCCCCGTTCCCCAACGCGGTTTCGCCTTTGTCGCCGGTGCGGGTGTAGATTTTATTAAGAACAACCATCAGCCAGCGTCCTTTCGCAGGTACACATATATGACGATGAGAACGACAGCGATGAACTGTGCGATGATGCGCATGCGCATAAGTTTATTTGAATTGCGCTTATTGAATTCTCCGCCACCAGCGAAGCCCCCAAGCCCAAAAATCAATACGATAACCACCGCAATCACGGCAACGACGGTCAGGATATATAACGGATCAGCGAACATAAGCATCCTTTGTGTTGCTGAAAGATGTAGCGGGGTCATGCAGTAGCGCAACCCGAATTTATCGAGAGAGCACCCAGTCTAGGGCACGTGTTGGTAAAATACGCTTTAAAATGCCCGAGATACGCGTCGGCGTCGTGACATAATACCGCGGCCGTGGGCGGTCGGCCTCCAGCGCATGGATAAGCCTGTCAACGACTGCTTGTGGCGGAAGCTCGAACCTGTCGGGCCCTCTCGCAGTGTAAAGCCTATCTAACAACGCGCTTTCGTATTGCGCCTTTCGGGCAGAGCTTTTCCAATCGATCCAACGCTCGAAGTGCGGGATAGAGTTCGCGCGGATGTTGGATGTAATGGGCCCGGGCTCGATCAGGGTCACGTGGATGGGGGTGTCGCGCAGCTCAATACGAAGCGTGTCCGTTAAGCCTTCCAGCGCGAATTTCGTAGAATTGTAAGCGCCACGCCACGGCATTGTGACAAGACCCAGGACGGACGAGCATTGGATAATGCGTCCGTGACCCTGTGCCCGCATCACAGGGATGATCTTGCGCGTAAGCTCGTGCCAGCCGAAGAAATTGCTTTCGAATATCTCGCGCAGCGCGTCTGTGGGGAGATCTTCGACGGCACCGGGTGTCGCATGGGCACCGTTGTTATAAAGGGCATCGAGCGTGCCACCGGTTTGCTCAAGTACATGATCCAGCGCAGTGGCGATGCTATTGGCACCCGTATAGTCGAGCTGGGGCGCATCAAATCCTTCGGCGGCTAGCCTCTCGCAATCGCGTGTTTGGCGGCACGAAGCGAAAACCCTCCAGCCGCGTTCGCGCAGCGTATGCGCAGCCGCGTAGCCGATCCCGGAGGAGCAGCCGGTAATTAAAATTGTACGTTGTTGCATTAACTGTTGTCTCGGGAGTTGTTGAGTAGTTTACCCGTTCGACAACAGGAAATCGGCCATCCAGCCCTCTGGCCCGCCGTCCACGGGGCGCATCTTTACCCATCCATCGCCGTTATCCTGAATGATCTCGACCGAATCGCCGCGACCTAGCTTGGTCACGACCTGAAACTCGGTGCCCGGGCCACCACGGACATTCACACGGTTGCCGGATACAGAACGAATATCCGCTTCGCTGCTCAGGTTCGTTTCAGCACGGGCTTCTACGATCGCGGCACCGCTGTCGTTCGGAACGATCAGGCTGGGAATAATTGCGGGCGTGTCCGCCCCGTTCGCCGCGATATTCTGGGCGACAGGCACATACGATACGTCAGTCGCAGCACCAGTGTCCGCGGTATTCAATGCGGTGGTGAGGGTGACAGAAACGCGTTCGGCATCATCAGCTTGCGCGGTGCTTTCAAAACCCGGCGGGGTCGTATCAACCGGAGCCGTCGCGACCGCCGGGATGACCTTTGCCGTCTCGACTGGTTCGTTTGAGGTTTCAGCGGTGATTTCGTTCTCCTGTGCTGGCATTTGGTCTGCATTCGCAGCCATCTGAGCGCTCGCGGGTTGAAAATCGGCCCCGCCGCTCATCTCGTAGAATGCCCAACCAAGAAACCCGAAGGTCAACAAAATAAACCGCTTCATCAAACATTCCTCGAAATAGCAGACAGCCTAGACCCGCAGCAGGTCTCCCCAAGGCTGTATTATCAAGTATAACATAAAATGCTGCCTAATCGTTCCAATATGTTTGCAAAGTTGCATGACAGAGACACCGCACGCCCTGCTGGGGCGCTGCGCCCCAAACAGTCGCTTGCCGCGTCTCGCGGCCTTGGCTAAACAATGAAGATGTCAGATGTAACCACCCCCGCCGATCCAGATTCTCGCAATTCGTCAGAGCCTTTGCGCCGTGCATTGGGCGACCGGTACCTGACCTATGCGCTGTCTACCATTATGCACCGCGCGCTGCCCGATGCGCGCGACGGGTTAAAGCCCGTTCACCGTCGGATTCTATTCGCGATGCGTGAACTGAGGCTTAACAGCACCGGGGGATTCCGGAAGTCTGCGAAAATTTCTGGCGACGTGATGGGGAACTATCACCCGCATGGCGACGCTGCGATTTACGATGCGATGGCGCGTCTCGCGCAAGATTTTAACGTGCGTTATCCGTTGGTTGACGGGCAGGGGAACTTTGGCAACATCGACGGGGATAACCCCGCTGCGAGCCGATATACCGAAGCGCGCATGACCGCCGTGGCCGAGGCCATGCTGGAAGGTCTGAATGAAAATGCTGTCGATTTTAGAGAGAATTACGACGGCACACTGACCGAGCCTGCCGTTCTGCCCGCGCAGTTCCCGAACCTTCTGGCAAACGGGTCGTCGGGTATCGCTGTTGGCATGGCCACCAACATCCCGCCGCATAATATCTCGGAACTAGTGGACGCCTGTATCCACCTGATCAAAACGCCCGATGCCCGCGACGATACCTTGCTCAAATACGTTCCCGGTCCCGATTTTCCGACCGGCGGTATTATCGTTGAACCCCCTGAAAACATTGCGAATGCCTATCGTACGGGTAAGGGCGGTTTCCGTCTGCGCTGTCGGTGGGAAACAGAGGATCTGGGGCGCGGTGCTTGGCAAATTGTCATCACTGAAATTCCCTATCAGGTGCAGAAATCCAAGCTGATCGAAAAGATCGCAGAGCTTATTCAGACCAAGAAGATTCCGATTCTGGGCGATGTACGCGACGAATCGGCCGATGATATTCGCCTGATCATAGAGCCGCGTTCCAAGAACGTTGATCCCGAGGTCCTGATGGGGATGCTGTATCGCAGCTCTGATCTTGAGGTGCGATTCTCGTTGAACATGAACGTCTTGATCGACGGGGTGACGCCTAAAGTATGTTCGATGAAGGAAGTGCTGCGCGCATTTCTTGATCACCGGCGCGAGGTGCTTCAGCGGCGCTCGACCCACCGGATGGAGAAGATCGACCACCGCCTAGAGGTCTTGGAAGGTTTTATCGTCGCGTTTCTTAACCTTGATCGCGTGATTGATATCATTCGCTATGATGAGGACCCGAAATCGGCGTTGATGGCCGAGGATTGGGGTAAGGATCACGTGCGCGCGATGGACGAGGCAAGCTATGTACCGCCAGCGCCCTCCGCTGAGAACTCGCTATCCGAAGTCCAAGCCGACGCGATTTTGAACATGCGCCTGCGGTCGTTGCGCCGGTTGGAAGAAATCGAATTGCTGCGCGAGCAAGCCGCCTTGATGGAGGAGCGCTCGGGCCTCGAACATCTGCTGGAAAATGAAGGTACCCAATGGGATACGATCATCGACCAGCTGCGCGAGACGAAAAAGCAGTTCGGCAAGGACTGGTCGCTGGACGGTAAGAACATCGGTCGTCGTAGAACGAGCTTTTCCGAAGCCGGCGTGATCGAGGAAGTCCCGCTGGAGGCGATGATCGACCGCGAACCGATTACAGTTGTCTGTTCGCAGATGGGCTGGATCCGTGCGATGACGGGACATATCGATCTGAACCGCGAGTTGAAGTTCAAGGATGGGGACGGACCCCGCTTTATTTTCCATGCAGAGACAACAGACAGGCTGTTGGTCTTCGGGTCGAACGGGCGCTTTTACACGGTGTCTGCATCGACCTTGCCTGGCGGGCGCGGCATGGGGGAGCCATTGCGATTGATGGTGGATCTGCCCAACGAAGTTCAAATTGTCGATATTTTGATCCACAAGGCGGGGCGCAAGCTCTTGGTGGCCTCCTCGGCCGGGGATGGATTTATCGTGCCGGAGGATGATGTTCTGGCGCAGACACGCAGCGGTAAACAGGTGCTGAACGTGCGCGGCGACGCGAAAGCAATGATTTGCGCTCCGGTGACCGGCGATGCCGTTGCCGTTGTGGGTGAGAATCGCAAAGTCTTGGTGTTCGGCTTGGACGAGCTTCCCGAAATGGGACGCGGCAAAGGTGTGCGGCTGCAAAAGTACAAAGACGGGGGCATGTCTGATGCGATCACGTTTAGCCGCGAGAACGGGCTAAGCTGGCTGGATCCCGCGGGACGGACACGCACAGAAGCTGACCTGACCGAATGGACTGGCAAGCGCGCGACAGCGGGGCGCATGGCACCGCGTGGGTTCCCGCGTGACAACCGCTTCGGTTGATCGCAAACGACGTGAGTGACGCCGAGCTGTCATACCCCAGTGGTTCGGCACCCGCGATGTCGGTTCAATTCGTCGGGGGGCGCGGCGCGCTCTTTTGGTTGGCGTTCAAAACCGGTTTTCTCACGATTATTACGCTGGGTTTTTACCGGTTCTGGATGAAGACCCGTTTGCGGCGATGGTATTGGTCCGCAATCCGGCCGGGCGGGCATCCGATGGAATACGTCGGCGATCCGATTGAAAAGCTATTGGGCTTCTTCATCGCCGTTGTGATCCTCACCTTCTACATCGGAATCATTAATCTGATTCTGATGTTCGTCAGCTTCTCGGTGTTTTCGAGCGCGACCTTAGGGTACTTCGCAGCGGGATTCGGGGTTGTTCCTTTGTGGTTCTATGCCCGATATCGTGCGCGACGGTACGTCTTGGGACGGACGCGATGGCGCGGGGTGCGGTTTGGCCTTGATAAAGGCGCATGGGGGTATGTCTGGCGCGCTATGCTGCATTGGTTGGTCACCATTTTCTCGCTAGGGCTGCTTTGGCCACGTATGACTTTCCACCTTGAGAAATACACGACGGACCGCACCTATTTCGGATCGGCACAGCTGCATCAAGGGGGGCGTTGGGGCATGCTCTATCGTGCCGCGATTCCGTTTGCTTTGTTCACCTTGCTGCTTCTTGGTAGCGTGGCCCACGCGTACATATCTGCCGCGTCCCAGACTTTCGACACATCTGGCTTTGCCTCGAAGATGCTCGAAACGCTGGCTGACGGGCAAGGCGCACCATTTTCTATGCAAGGCGCTTGGTGGTTGCTCCTTTTCCCCGTGAGCCTGCTAGGCATGGTCTACGGTGCAGTGCACTATCGATTTGTTTCGAAAAGGCTAATGGCAAACCACAAGTCAGCGAATGGTATCGCCATAACGTCGAGGCTAAGCGCACCGCGTATCGCGTTTATCTACGTTTTCGGCAGCTTTATCGCATATTCGGTCCTCGTTCTGGGGGTGATTTTGCTAGTGTTAGGGGCATTTGTCGTGATTGGACCAAGCGCCTTTATGGGGTTTGATTTGGGGATCGACATTGAAACGCTTCCGATCCCGCGGGCTTTGGCGATCGTGGTGTTGGCGGGCTTTTACCTCTCGGTCTTTTTGATGTGGAACGTTTGCTACAACACATTCGTCACCTTTCCGTTAATGCGTCACATGGCCAAAACCTGTGCGCTTCCGCGGTATGACGGTTTGCAAAGCATCAGCCAATCGGGGCGGGATGACTTCGCCGAAGCCGAAGGGTTTGCAGAGGCGTTGGACCTGGGAGCCGCGATATGAGCGTCGGATTTAACGGCATGGGGGCGGCATACTTTGATGGTGATCGTCCGGTTGCCGAAGATGTCAGCCTGCATATTGCGAACGATAATCTGCAGATTGGACTGGATAGCGAAGATATTATTTTCTGGCGGCTTGGCGATATTCGGTTGGTGTCCGATCAGTCGCGTGGGAAAGACTATACCCTGCGCTCAGTTACAGATCCGGTGGCGCGGCTTATCGTTGCGGATAAGACGCTGCTACGACATCTTCCTGCCGCTCGCCGCCCTGCGCCGGCCCGAGGGCGACGCAGGTTGTTCGCTTGGGCAATCGCAGCTGTCGCGGCCGTTGTGCTTCAGATTACAGCGCTGGTGCCTTTTTTGGCGGACCGTTTGGCGAATTTCATCCCACCAGCAGGAGAGGCCGCCTTGGGTGAGGCGACATTGGGTCAAATCCGCAGGGCCTTGGACGAAAGCGGCATGCAGCCCCTCGCCATTTGCGACGGCTCGGCGGGCGAAGCGGCGCTCACCAGCATGATCACCGCGCTTAACGCGGGCGAGGGGGCAGTGCAGGATTTGAATGTCCTGGTGCTGGACCACCCGATGGTTAACGCTTTTGCGCTGCCCGGCGGGATTGTCGTGCTGTTCGACGGACTGATCCAACAAGCCCAGTCCCCGGATGAGGTCGCCGCTGTGTTGGCGCATGAAATTGGTCACGTTGTCAGTCGTGACCCGACACGCCACGCGTTGCGATCCGCCGGATCGATCGGCGTGTTGGGGCTTTTGTTCGGTGACTTCGCAGGCGGTGCCGTGGTGTTGTTTCTGGCAGAGCGTTTGATCAGCGCGAACTATACCCAGCAGGCTGAAACAGAGGCAGACGCATTCGGGCATAAACTTCTGGCGACTGCGGGCGTGTCTCCGAAAGCGATGGGGTCCATGTTCGAGCGCATGCGCCAGACCCAAGGCGAAGCGAACCCGTTGATGGCCCATTTCCTGAGCCATCCATCCTTCGATGACCGTATCGCCGCAGCGCAAAATGCGGCGCGCGCGCAGTCTGAATACTCAACTATTGTCGACGCGGACGCCTGGGGCGACTTGCGGCGGATTTGCGACTAGGCAGGCGTTGCGGTTAACCATACTCCGCCTTCGGGGCGAAGGGTCAGGATCATAACCGGTTCAGGGCTTTTCCCGGCGACCGGTGTGAAACGAAACCGCGAAAGCAAGGTCGCAAGGATGATCACCGCTTCTTGCTGCGCAAAGGACGCGCCGATGCAGATACGCGGGCCATCGCCAAAGGGCAGGTAGGCGTATCGGTCGATCGCTTTGCGATCTTTGAAACGGTCGGGATCGAAAACGTCGGGCTGATCCCAAAGCTGCTGATGGCGGCCAAGCGCATAAATCGGCACCATGACAGTATCGCCGGGCCGAACTTCCCTGCCGCATAAGGTGTCATTTCTCTGCGCGGTGCGTGAAATCACCCCCGCTGGCGGGTACAGGCGCAGGGTTTCGTCGATAATTTGGCGGATGTATGGTAGGTTTTCGACGTCTGCACCCGTCGCCGCGCGCCCCTGCAGCACGGTTTGCGCCTCGGCGCGGGCTTTCTGCTGCACGGCCTGATCAAAGCCCATCAGATAGAGCGCCCAAGACAGGGTAAGGGCCGTCGTCTCATGCCCTGCGACGATGAAGGTTAACAGATTGTCCCGTAGCTCGGCCGTATTCATCTGACGCTTGGTCTTGGGGTCGGTGCCATCAAGGAGAAGATCCAGGAGGTCCGGCGTATCGCTGGGCCCCCGTTCGGCCCGCGCATCTATCGCGCCGTCGGCAATGCGTTTCATGTCTTTAAGGGCACGGCCCGACATCGCCCGTCCTGGGCGCGGAAGCCAGTCTGGCAGGCCAAGAATATCGAAAAGGCTCAGTTTCCCGGCTTCTGCAATATAGTCGTCAATGGCGCGGTGCACGGCGTCGCGGTCAAATCCATCGCCGCCCGAGAATGTGACATCCGAGATGACGTCGAATGTCGACGTGACCATCTCGTCCAGCATATTGATGGCCCGCGGGCCAGCGGCGGCGATCCGGTCGGCTGACCTTTGCGCTGCTGCGGTCATGATGGGCGACAGGTTCAGCATATTGCGGTGTGAAAAGGCCGGTGCCACCGCGCGGCGTTGCCAGCGCCAATGCGCACCCTCCGCAATGAAAAGGGAGTCTCCGATCGCGGGGCGCAAAAGGTTTTTTGTCACCAAGGATTTAGGGTAGTCGTCAACCCGATCCAACAGAATCTCGCGGATGGCAGTCGGGTCCATAACCATGTGCCAACGCTTGCCCATTTTACCAGAGACCATCGGCTGTTTGACAGCTATTTCAGGAATAATGCTAAGCACATTACGTCGCGCCATAGCGAGGCTGCGAAACAGGCCTAGGGGTTGGTTAACCAAGGCCACGCGGGCGGGCAGGGGGCGATCCATGGCAATTATCCTTCATCAGACGGATATAGGGTAGCACGCCACCCCGTGCGTGCCACTTTAGCAAACGTTGCACCCTATTCAGCCTTAGGGTATCGCAAAGGGCATAAATGCGCCGAGGAGGCATGAAATGGTTCGAATTTTATCAGCTTTGATCAGTATCGTGGTCCTTTCTGCGTGTAACGGGGCATCCGACCTCGACAAGCCGGCGGTGCCTTTGGGTGACTTTAATCTATACCACAACATCGTTGTCGCGCCGAAGGTACAGAAACTGCCGATCAGCCGTGAAGTCAGTGAAGAGGTGCTGACGACGGCTGTCAAAGACGCCATTGCCGAACGTTTTGACCGCTATGAAGGCGCGCGCAATTACCACTTTGGCGTCAGTGTCGAAGGCTACGTTCTTGCCCCTCCGGGTATTCCGCTTGTGCTTGCGCCCAAGTCGATCATGATCCTGAACCTTACCGTTTGGGACGACGCCGCGGGTAAGAAGCTTACGGACGAACCGCACCAGATCACCGTGTTCGAATCCCTTGATCAGGGGCCTATCGTCGGGTCTGGCTACACCAAGACTGCTGAAGAACAGCTTAAGAACCTCAGCCAGAATGCGGCAAAGTCGATCGAGACCTATTTGGTCAAGCAAAATAAGGCCGAAGGCTGGTTCGAACGCCCGGCGGACGCGGTCATCGAGCGCGCAGAAATCCCCTCTGCGCCGGCGGTAACAGCGAACTAGTGCGCATTTACATGAATTCTGCGGCGGTGTGAGGCGAACAGGTGCTTGATTTTATGCGCCAGACCCAATACATCGCCCGCCAGATAGGTTTGGGTCTGGGTTCAGGCCCTCATTAATATAAAGGGCTGCTCCATGGCTAAGGCAAAGTTTGAACGTAATAAACCACACGTTAACATCGGTACCATTGGTCACGTTGACCACGGCAAAACCACGTTGACCGCGGCGATCACCAAGTACTTCGGCGACTTCCGCGCCTATGACCAGATTGACGGCGCGCCCGAAGAAAAAGCACGCGGCATCACCATCTCGACCGCACACGTTGAGTATGAGACCGAAGGCCGTCACTACGCCCACGTCGACTGCCCAGGCCACGCTGACTATGTGAAAAACATGATCACCGGTGCGGCGCAGATGGACGGCGCGATCCTGGTTGTGAACGCAGCTGATGGCCCCATGCCACAGACCCGCGAGCACATTCTGCTGGGCCGTCAGGTCGGCATCCCCGCCATGGTTGTCTACATGAACAAAGTAGACCAGGTGGACGATGAAGAGCTGCTGGAACTGGTTGAAATGGAAATCCGCGAACTGCTGTCTTCCTACGACTACCCAGGCGACGACATCCCTGTGATCCCCGGTTCCGCTCTGGCGGCGATGGAAGGCCGTGACGAGAACATCGGCGAGAACTCCATCCGCAAGCTGATGGAAGAAGTCGACAACTACATCCCGACACCAGAGCGCGCTGTTGACCAGCCGTTCCTGATGCCTGTGGAAGACGTCTTCTCGATCTCCGGTCGTGGTACAGTTGTGACCGGCCGTGTTGAGCGTGGCGTGATCAACGTTGGTGACGAAATCGAAATCGTTGGCATCCGCGACACCAAGAAAACCACATGTACCGGCGTTGAAATGTTCCGCAAACTGCTGGACCGTGGGGAAGCTGGCGACAACATCGGCGCCCTGCTGCGCGGTATCGACCGTGAAGGCGTTGAGCGTGGTCAGGTTCTGTGTAAGCCAGGTTCGGTTAAGCCGCACACCAAGTTCACAGCCGAAGCCTATATCCTCACCAAAGAAGAGGGTGGCCGTCACACGCCGTTCTTCGCGAACTACCGTCCACAGTTCTACTTCCGGACCACAGACGTTACAGGTACCGTTCAGCTGCCAGAAGGCACTGAAATGGTTATGCCTGGCGACAACCTGCAGTTCGACGTGGAGCTGATCGCCCCCATCGCGATGGAAGACGGTCTGCGCTTCGCGATCCGCGAAGGCGGTCGTACCGTTGGCGCGGGCGTGGTTTCCAAAATCACCGAGTAAGCCAACCCGCGGGTCATCCCGCGCACCGGCGACAAGACGAAGGCCGCTCCCAATCGGGGCGGCCTTTTTTGTTGTGTGGGGGCGGGCGACATTATTCCTGCGCAATGCGTCTATCTGCCCTTGATCCCCCAGCGAATATCGACTACCTCACCACTCGGCATAGGGGTTTAGCTCAGTTGGTAGAGCATCGGTCTCCAAAACCGAGGGTCGTGGGTTCGAGTCCCTCAGCCCCTGCCAATCTCAACACATGTGAGAACGCGCACTTTGGTGTACCAGCTTCGCCAGTAGGCGAGCTTGATATGAAGCCTTGAATTCAGCGCTTTTGACAGATACATCCCCACAATCGTTCGTATACAGGAAAACCGACATGGCCACAGTCAACCCGCTTCAGTTCATCCAGCAAGTGCGTTCCGAAGTATCCAAGGTCGTCTGGCCCACCCGTCGCGAGGTCATGCTCACCACGGTTATGGTGTTCATCCTTGCCGCGTTGACAGCGGTGTTCTTTGCGATCGTCGATATCCTCATCCGTGGCGGGTTGCAGTACATCCTGGCCGCCTTCGGCTGATCCAGGGGCGCGGCACCTTAAAACGCCGTGGCCCTCTTGAAACATGTGCGATTGCGGGCTATCCCGCAGACCTGATCAAGAGGGGCGTGCGGCGATTCGTGTTGCGCGCCGATTTTTTGTTCACCGCCGGCATGTTGCGACAGGCTGGTTTTTACGAGAATTAGATGTGGCCGTTGCTGCATCACAAGACAGGGACCAAGTTCAGATGGCGAAAAGATGGTATTCGGTCAGTGTTTTGTCGAACTTCGAAAAGAAGATTGCCGAGCAAATCCGCACCACGGTCGCCGAGCAAGAGCTTGAGGACCAAATCGACGAAGTGCTGGTCCCCACCGAAGAGGTGATCGAGGTCCGGCGCGGCAAGAAAGTAACGACAGAGCGTCGCTTTATGCCCGGCTATGTGCTGGTTCATATGGAGATGTCCGATCGCGGGTATCACCTGATCAACTCGATCAACCGCGTCACCGGTTTCCTGGGCCCGCAGGGCCGTCCGATGCCGATGCGTGACGCCGAGGTCACCGCGATCCTGGGCCGCGTTCAAGAGGGCGAAGAAGCACCACGCACGCTGATCCACTTCGAAGTGGGTGAGAAGGTCAAAGTGGCGGACGGCCCGTTCGAGGACTTCGACGGTATGATCGAAGAGGTCGACGACGAGAACCAGCGCCTCAAGGTGTCTGTGTCGATCTTTGGCCGGGAAACTCCGGTCGAATTGGAATTCACTCAGGTCAACAAACAGGTCTGAGCGATCGGCGGGGCGACCCGCTATACGGTGGCAACACCGTTCGTTTGTGGGAGGGGATAGCGGCGCGCCGCCCAACCGCACCACGCTAGCAAGCGGCCACATCGCGATGTGGTTGTATAGGGTGAACGAAAGTTCACCGACATTAAAAGGAGAAGGCCAATGGCCAAGAAACTCGTCGGTACGATGAAGTTGCAAGTTAAAGCGGGTCAAGCGAACCCATCCCCACCCGTCGGCCCCGCATTGGGTCAGCGCGGGATCAACATCATGGAATTCTGTAAGGCGTTCAACGCCAAGACAGCGGACATGGAGCCAGGTGCCCCTTGCCCGACCGTGATCAGCTACTATCAGGACAAGTCCTTCACCATGGACATCAAGACGCCTCCTGCGTCCTACTACCTGAAGAAAGCTGCCAAGGTTAACTCCGGCGCGAAAACACCAAGCCGCGAGACCGTCGGCACCGTGACCACCAAGCAACTGCGCGAAATCGCAGAAGCCAAAATGGCCGACCTGAGCGCTGTGGATGTCGAATCCGCGATGAAAATCATTCTGGGCTCTGCCCGCTCCATGGGCATCGAGGTTAAGTAAGATGGCAAAACTCGGAAAACGCACCCGCGCCGCACGCGAAGCATTCGTAGGCAAAGAAGATCTGACCGTTGAAGAAGCAGTCGCACTGATCAAAGCCAACGCAACCGCGAAATTTGACGAAACCATCGAAATCGCGATGAACCTCGGTGTTGACCCCCGTCACGCCGACCAAATGGTTCGCGGTGTTGTCGGCCTGCCAAACGGCACCGGCAAATCCGTTCGCGTTGCTGTATTCGCCCGTGGCCCCAAGGCTGACGAAGCACAAGCAGCGGGTGCCGACATCGTTGGTGCCGAAGACCTGATGGAAGCTGTCCAAGGCGGCAAGATCGACTTTGATCGCTGCATCGCGACACCTGACATGATGCCCATCGTTGGTCGTCTTGGTAAGGTTCTCGGCCCACGTAACCTGATGCCAAACCCAAAAGTCGGCACAGTTACAATGGACATCAAAGAAGCTGTTGAAGCTGCTAAAGGCGGTCAGGTTCAGTTCAAAGCTGAAAAAGGCGGCGTTGTGCATGCTGGCATCGGCAAACTGTCCTTCGACGAAGCCAAGCTGGTTGAAAACGTACGTGCCTTTGTTGGCGCTGTGTCCAAAGCCAAGCCTACCGGCTCCAAGGGTGCCTACATGAAAAAGATCGCGCTGAGCTCCACAATGGGCCCAGGTGTGACTGTAGAGGTCGACAACGCTGTAACCGAGTAAGGTCCAGCGATAGGCGCAGTCCTGCGCCTGCTATCAGATCCCCGCATTGGTCATCCGATGCGGGGATTTTTTATGCGCAAACCGGCCAGAGAAACCCGGTCTGACGGCGTTTGAAACAGATTAGCCTAAACTCGGCGCAAGAAAGTCGAGTTTCCCCTTGGCATTCCGCGCTGCATTCCCTAAGAAGCCCTCGATTCACTGTGCATCGCATGGTGAGTCTTCTGTCCGAGACGAAGGGTGGCGCAAGCCTTAATTCCTTTCTGAGATGGGAGATGCAAGAATTACCGTTCGCGTAAGCGTGGGGCTATTTTGGCTTATTCCCGTAAAATGGACCAAGACTGTTCGCGTAAGCGGACTTAATTGAGCCGGGGGGTAACCCCCAGATTTGGAGTGAAACTGTGGATAGAGCCCAGAAAGAACAGTTGGTCGAAGAGCTCGGCCAAATCTTCGAAAGCTCTGGCGTCGTTGTGGTAAGCCACTACGTCGGCCTGACAGTTGCTGATATGCAGGACCTTCGTGCGCGCGCTCGCGCTGCGGGCGGGGCCGTGCGTGTTGCCAAAAACAGGCTCGCCAAAATTGCCCTAGACGGAAAGCCATGCGAAAGCATTGCAGATCTCCTGACGGGTATGACCGTTCTGACCTATTCCGAAGACCCCGTGGCAGCTGCCAAGGTCGCTCAGGAATTCGCTAAAGAGAATCAAAAGTTTGTCATTCTCGGCGGCGCAATGGGTGAGAACGCACTGGATGTCGCCGGTGTTGAAGCCGTGTCCAAGATGCCTTCGCGGGAGGAGCTTATCTCCACCATCGCGGGTATGCTGGGCGCACCTGCTTCCAACATCGCCGGGGCCATTGGCGCACCTGCAAGCAACATCGCTTCCATCTTGTCCACCATCGAGGACAAGGCGGCTGCGTAAAGCAATATCGTCAAGCTGGCGCAGGGTTGAACACTCGCGTTGGAACACACATATCGTTAACGGAAAGAGCTAAACATGGCTGATCTGAAAAAACTGGCAGAAGACATCGTTGGTCTGACACTGCTGGAAGCACAAGAACTGAAAACCATCCTCAAAGACGAGTATGGCATCGAGCCCGCAGCTGGCGGCGCAGTGATGATGGCTGGCCCTGCCGATGCAGGCGCGGCTGCTGAAGAGAAAACTGAATTCGACGTCGTTCTGAAGAACGCCGGCGCATCCAAAATCAACGTGATCAAAGAAGTTCGCGGCATCACCGGTCTGGGCCTGAAAGAAGCCAAAGATCTGGTTGAAGCTGGCGGCAAGATCAAAGAAGGCATCGACAAAGCCGAAGCCGAAGACATCAAAGCCAAGCTGGAAGCAGCTGGCGCAGAGATCGAACTGGCCTAAGCCATTAGATCTGGGTGCTGTTTTTGCTTGATGAAAGCAGACCGAAGTTTGTAAAGCTTTGGGCAAGCCCATAAAAATTAAGGCTGGACGGGGAATTCCCTGTCCAGCCTGATCTGTTTTGAAAAGTATTTCGCGCGAAATGCTTCTCTGGATAGGTCCTAGTGGTCGGAAGAGGTACGGTGGGACGTGCCTCAAGAATTGATCAGGATTTACCGCTCTTATGGGCGCGCATCACGGCCCCGGTGATGGCGAGCTCGGCAAGAGATACGAAAGGTGACAGACACATGGCGCAAACCTTCCTTGGCCAGAAACGTCTACGTAAATACTATGGCAAAATCCGCGAAGTGCTGGAGATGCCGAACCTGATCGAGGTTCAGAAATCCTCTTATGATTTGTTCCTGCGCTCCGGCGATGCGGAAACACCGACAGACGGTGACGGCATCCAAGGCGTGTTCCAGTCGGTTTTCCCGATCAAGGACTTCAACGAGACGTCGGTGCTTGAATACGTCAAGTACGAGCTCGAGAAGCCCAAATACGATGTCGAGGAATGTCAGCAACGCGACATGACCTACAGCGCGCCTTTGAAGGTGACGCTGCGCCTCATCGTATTTGATGTGGATGAGGACACCGGTGCGAAATCGGTAAAAGACATCAAAGAACAAGACGTGTTCATGGGCGACATGCCCCTGATGACGCCAAACGGTACCTTTGTTGTGAACGGTACAGAGCGTGTTATCGTATCCCAGATGCACCGTTCGCCCGGCGTTTTCTTTGACCACGACAAAGGCAAAACCCACTCTTCGGGTAAGCTGCTGTTTGCTTGCCGCATCATCCCATACCGCGGGTCGTGGCTCGACTTCGAATTCGACGCCAAAGACATCGTGTTCGCGCGCATCGACCGTCGTCGTAAGCTGCCTGTAACAACGCTGCTCTACGCGCTTGGCCTTGACCAAGAAGCGATCATGAACGCGTATTACAACACCGTGAACTATACGCTGAAAGACGGCGAAGGCTGGGTTGCACCTTTCTTCCCTGACCGTGTGCGGGGCACACGTCCATCGTATGATCTGGTTGACGCCGCAACAGGCGAGATCCTGTTCGAGAAGGGCAAGAAGGTTACGCCTCGTGCCGTGAAGCAGTTGATCGACGAAGGCAAAGTGACAGAACTGCTGCTGCCCTTCGGTCACATCGCTGGCAAATTCGCCGCGCGTGACATCATCAACGAAGAAACCGGCGCGATCTATGTCGAAGCGGGCGACGAGCTGACGCTCGAGCACGACAAAGACGGCACGCTCATCGGCGGTACAGCGAAAGAGCTGATCGACGCGGGCATCACCGAGATCCCACTTCTCGACATCGACAACATCAACGTCGGCCCCTACATGCGTAACACCATGGCGGCGGATAAGAACATGAACCGCGACACCGCGCTCATGGACATCTACCGTGTGATGCGCCCGGGCGAGCCGCCCACAGTCGAAGCCGCGTCGAACCTGTTCGACACGCTGTTCTTTGATGCGGACCGCTACGACCTTTCCGCGGTTGGCCGCGTGAAGATGAACATGCGTCTTGCGCTCGACAAAGAAGACACGCAGCGCACGCTGGACCGTGACGACATCGTTGCCTGTATCAAGGCGCTGGTTGATCTGCGTGACGGCCGTGGCGACATCGACGACATCGACCACCTTGGGAACCGTCGTGTACGCTCCGTTGGTGAGCTGATGGAAAACCAGTACCGCGTCGGCCTGCTTCGTATGGAGCGCGCGATCAAGGAACGTATGTCCTCGGTCGAGATCGACACTGTCATGCCACAAGACCTGATCAACGCGAAACCAGCGGCTGCTGCGGTACGTGAATTCTTCGGCTCCAGCCAACTGTCGCAGTTCATGGACCAAACCAACCCACTGTCCGAGGTGACGCACAAGCGTCGTCTGTCCGCGCTTGGGCCAGGTGGTCTGACACGCGAACGTGCCGGCTTTGAGGTGCGTGACGTTCACGCGACCCACTACGGCCGTATGTGTCCGATTGAAACGCCCGAAGGTCCGAACATTGGTTTGATCAACTCGTTGGCAACATTCGCCCGCGTCAACAAATACGGCTTTATCGAAACACCCTACCGTAAAGTAACGAACGGTGTTGTTTCCGATGACGTGCAGTACATGTCCGCGACCGAAGAAATGCGTCACACCGTGGCGCAGGCGAACGCGAACCTTGATGAGAACATGAAGTTCGTCAACGATCTGGTGTCGACACGGAAATCCGGTGACTACACGCTGTCGCCTTCCGAGAATGTCGATCTGATCGACGTTTCGCCAAAACAGTTGGTCTCGGTCGCTGCGTCCTTGATCCCGTTCCTTGAAAACGACGATGCGAACAGGGCCTTGATGGGCTCGAACATGCAACGTCAGGCGGTGCCTTTGCTTCAAGCCGAAGCACCACTGGTGGGCACGGGTATCGAAGAAGTCGTCGCACGGGATTCCGGTGCTGCCTATATGGCGAAACGCGGTGGTATCATCGACCAAGTCGACGCCAGCCGTATCGTTATCCGCGCCACCGAAGACCTTGAACTGGGCGACGCGGGCGTAGACATCTACCGCATGCGCAAGTTCCAGCGTTCGAACCAGAACACCTGCATCAACCAGCGTCCGCTGGTGAAAGTGGGCGAGACGGTTCAAAAGGGTCAGGTTATCGCGGACGGTCCATCGACCGACATGGGTGAACTGGCGCTTGGTAAGAACGTGGTCGTCGCGTTCATGCCCTGGAACGGCTACAACTACGAAGACTCCATCCTGATCTCTGAACGTGTATCGCGTGACGACGTGTTTACCTCGATCCACATCGAGGAATTCGAAGTCGCCGCCCGTGACACAAAGCTGGGGCCAGAGGAAATCACACGCGATATTCCGAACGTCGGTGAAGAAGCGCTGCGCAACCTCGACGAGGCGGGCATCGTGTACATCGGTGCGGATGTTGAACCCGGTGACATTCTCGTCGGCAAGATCACTCCCAAGGGCGAAAGCCCGATGACGCCAGAAGAAAAACTGCTGCGCGCCATCTTTGGTGAGAAAGCCTCGGACGTGCGCGATACGTCGCTGCGTGTGAAGCCCGGTGATTTCGGTACCGTTGTTGAAGTCCGCGTGTTCAACCGTCACGGCGTTGAAAAAGACGAACGTGCGCTGCAGATCGAACGTGAAGAAGTCGAACGTCTGGCCCGTGACCGGGACGACGAACTTGGCATTCTTGACCGCAACATCTACGCGCGTCTGCAGTCGATGATCATCGGCAAGACGGCTGTCAAAGGCCCGAAAGGCGTCAAGGCAAACTCTGAAATCACCGAAGACCTGCTGGCATCCTTGTCGCGCGGTCAGTGGTGGCAGTTGGCTTTGGCCGACGAAGATGATGCCAAGATCGTCGAGGCCCTGAACGAGCAGTACGAGATCCAGAAACGGACCTTGGATGCACGTTTCGAGGACAAAGTCGAAAAAGTCCGTCGTGGTGACGATCTGCCCCCGGGCGTGATGAAGATGGTCAAGGTTTTCGTCGCGGTGAAGCGCAAGCTGCAACCGGGCGATAAGATGGCCGGTCGTCACGGCAACAAAGGTGTTATTTCCAAGGTTGTACCGATGGAAGACATGCCGTTCCTCGCGGATGGTACGCCGGTTGACTTCTGTTTGAACCCGCTGGGTGTTCCGTCGCGTATGAACGTCGGTCAGATCCTTGAAACCCACATGGGTTGGGCCGCACGTGGCCTGGGCATCAACATCGACGAGGCGCTGCAGGAATACAAACGCTCCGGCGATCTGACACCTGTGCGCGAAGCAATGCACCACGCCTATGGCGACGATGTCTACGAAGAAGGCATCTCGGGTATGGACGAGGAAACATTGCTGGACGCCGCCAAGAACGTCGCGCGCGGTGTCCCAATCGCCACGCCGGTTTTCGATGGTGCCAAGGAAGCGGATGTGAACGACAGCCTGACACGGGCCGGTTTCGACAGCTCCGGTCAGTCGGTACTGTTTGACGGCCGCACGGGCGAGCAGTTTGCGCGTCCGGTGACCGTCGGCGTGAAATACCTGCTGAAACTGCACCACCTTGTGGACGATAAAATCCACGCGCGTTCAACTGGTCCATACTCGCTGGTCACCCAGCAGCCATTGGGCGGTAAAGCGCAGTTCGGTGGTCAGCGCTTCGGTGAGATGGAGGTCTGGGCTCTGGAAGCTTACGGCGCTGCATACACCCTGCAGGAGATGCTGACTGTGAAATCGGATGACGTGGCCGGACGGACCAAGGTCTATGAAAGCATCGTCAAAGGCGAAGACAACTTCGAAGCCGGTATTCCGGAATCGTTCAACGTACTTGTGAAAGAGGTACGCGGTCTTGGCCTGAACATGGAACTCCTGGATGCGGAGGAAGACGAGTGAGGCACGCGCCGGGGTTTTCATAAACCCCGGACCGTTTCCTGAAGCAGGAAACACCTCTCTCCCTCCGCTTTCGAGACTTATCTAAGGATTTAAGATGAACCAGGAACTGACAAACAACCCGTTCAACCCCGTCGCGCCGATGAAGACGTTCGACGAAATCAAGGTCTCTCTGGCATCGCCAGAGCGGATCCTGTCGTGGTCGTTCGGTGAAATCAAGAAACCAGAAACCATCAACTACCGGACGTTCAAACCAGAGCGTGACGGCCTGTTCTGCGCGCGTATCTTTGGCCCGATCAAAGACTACGAATGCCTGTGCGGTAAATATAAGCGCATGAAGTATCGCGGCGTTGTCTGCGAGAAATGTGGCGTCGAAGTCACGCTGCAAAAGGTCCGTCGCGAGCGTATGGGCCACATCGAGCTGGCGTCGCCTGTTGCGCACATCTGGTTCCTCAAGTCGCTGCCATCGCGCATCGGCCTGATGCTGGATATGACCCTGCGCGACCTGGAACGTGTTCTTTACTTTGAAAACTACGTTGTGATCGAACCCGGTCTGACGGACCTCACCTATGGTCAGATGATGACCGAGGAAGAGTATATGGACGCGCAGGATGCCTATGGCATGGACGCGTTCACCGCCAATATCGGTGCCGAAGCGATCCGCGAAATGCTGGCCGCCATCGATCTGGAAGCCGAAGCAGACCAGCTGCGTGCCGATCTGAAAGAGGCGACCGGCGAACTGAAGCCCAAGAAGATCATCAAGCGTCTGAAAGTCGTTGAATCCTTCCTCGAGTCCGGCAACCGGCCCGAGTGGATGATCATGACCGTCATTCCGGTGATCCCGCCAGAGCTGCGCCCGCTGGTGCCGCTGGACGGTGGCCGTTTCGCGACGTCGGATCTGAACGACCTGTATCGCCGCGTGATCAACCGGAACAACCGCTTGAAGCGTCTGATCGAACTGCGCGCGCCTGACATCATCGTCCGCAACGAAAAGCGGATGTTGCAGGAATCCGTCGATGCCTTGTTCGACAACGGCCGTCGCGGCCGCGTCATCACTGGTGCCAACAAGCGCCCTCTGAAGTCGCTGTCCGACATGCTGAAAGGTAAGCAAGGTCGCTTCCGTCAGAACCTTTTGGGTAAGCGCGTCGACTTCTCCGGTCGTTCGGTCATTGTGACCGGCCCCGAGCTGAAGCTGCACCAGTGCGGTCTGCCCAAGAAGATGGCGCTCGAGCTGTTCAAGCCGTTCATCTATTCGCGTCTTGAAGCCAAAGGTCTGTCTTCCACTGTGAAGCAAGCTAAGAAGTTGGTGGAAAAAGAGCGTCCCGAAGTGTGGGACATCCTCGACGAAGTGATCCGCGAACACCCTGTCATGCTGAACCGTGCGCCTACCTTGCACCGTTTGGGCATTCAGGCGTTCGAGCCGGTTCTGATCGAAGGTAAAGCGATCCAGCTTCACCCGCTGGTCTGTTCCGCCTTTAACGCTGACTTTGACGGCGACCAAATGGCTGTGCACGTGCCGCTTTCGCTGGAAGCACAGCTGGAAGCACGCGTCCTGATGATGTCGACGAACAACGTTCTGTCGCCTGCAAACGGCGCGCCGATCATTGTTCCGTCGCAGGATATGATCTTGGGTCTGTACTACACGACCCTGGAACGCGAAGGCATGCCGGGCGAAGGCATGGTGTTCGGCTCTGTCGAGGAAGTCGAGCACGCGCTTGGTGCCGGTGCGATCCACCTGCACTCCAAGATCAAGGCGCGGATCAAACAGATCGATGCCGAAGGCAACGAGGTGATGAAGCGTTACGACACCACGCCGGGCCGTATCCGCCTTGGCGCGCTGCTGCCGCTGAACGCCAAAGCGCCGTTCGATCTGGTGAACCGTCTGCTGCGTAAGAAAGAAGTGCAGCAGGTCATCGATACGGTCTACCGCTACTGTGGTCAGAAAGAATCCGTTATCTTCTGTGACCAGATCATGACCATGGGCTTCCGTGAAGCTTTCCGTGCCGGCATTTCCTTCGGCAAGGACGACATGCTGATCCCGGAAACCAAGTGGACCTTGGTGGACGAAACGCGCGAGCAGGTTAAAGACTTTGAACAGCAGTACATGGACGGCCTGATCACTCAGGGCGAAAAGTACAACAAAGTCGTCGACGCCTGGTCCAAGTGTAACGACAAGGTCACCGACGCGATGATGGGGGCCATTTCGGCCGAACGTCGCAACGATAACGGCGCGGTGATGGAGCCGAACTCGGTCTACATGATGGCGCACTCCGGTGCGCGTGGCTCGGTCACACAGATGAAACAGCTGGGCGGGATGCGCGGTCTGATGGCGAAGCCGAACGGCGACATCATCGAGACTCCGATTATCTCGAACTTTAAAGAAGGTCTGACCGTTCTGGAGTACTTTAACTCCACCCACGGTGCCCGTAAGGGTCTGTCGGATACCGCTTTGAAAACAGCGAACTCGGGTTACCTGACCCGTCGTCTGGTGGACGTGGCACAGGACTGTATCGTGCGTATGCATGACTGTGGCACCGAAACCGCGATCACGGCCGAAGCGGCTGTGAATGATGGTGAGGTTGTCTCTTCGCTGGCGGAACGTTTGCTGGGTCGCGTTGCGGCGGATGACATCCTGCGCCCCGGGACCGACGAAGTGTTGGTGCCTGCGCAGACTGTGATCGACGAACGTCTGGCTGACATCATCGATGAAGCGGCTGTTCAATCCGCACGGATCCGCAGCCCGCTGACCTGTGAGGCCGAAGAGGGCGTCTGCGCCATGTGCTATGGTCGTGACCTTGCACGCGGTACGCTGGTGAACCAAGGTGAAGCTGTCGGCATTATCGCTGCTCAGTCGATCGGTGAACCCGGCACGCAGCTGACCATGCGTACATTCCACATTGGTGGTGTTGCGCAGGGTGGCCAGCAGTCCTTCCTCGAGGCATCGCAGTCCGGTAAGGTTGTGTTCGAGAACGCTCAAACCCTTGAGAACGCCGCAGGCGAGATCATGGTAATGGGCCGGAACATGAAGCTTGCCATCGTTGATGATAACGGCGACGAGCGTGCCAGCCACAAGGTTGGCTACGGGACCAAGCTGTTCGTCAAGGAGGGTCAGTCGATCCTGCGCGGCGACAAGCTGTTCGAATGGGACCCCTACACGCTGCCGATCATCGCGGAGAAATCCGGTATGACCAAGTTCGTCGACCTGACGTCGGGGATCGCGGTCAAGGATGAAACCGATGATGCAACCGGTATGACACAGAAGATCGTGATCGACTGGCGTGCAGCACCCAAAGGCAATGAGCTGAAGCCTGAAATCATTCTGGTGGATGCCGATGGCGAGCCGGTCCGCAACGATGCGGGCAACCCGGTGACCTACCCAATGTCCGTTGATGCCATTCTGTCCGTTGAGGACCAGACTGAAATCAAGGCCGGTGACATCGTCGCGCGTATCCCGCGTGAAGGTGCCAAGACCAAGGATATTACCGGTGGTCTGCCACGTGTTGCGGAACTCTTTGAGGCACGTCGCCCCAAAGACCACGCGATCATCGCCGAGATCGACGGCTACGTCCGCTACGGCAAGGACTACAAAAACAAGCGTCGTATCTCGATCGAGTCGTCCGAGGATCCGGATCACAAGGTCGAATACATGGTGCCTAAGGGTAAGCACATTCCCGTTGCGGAAGGTGACTTTGTCCAGAAGGGCGACTACATCATGGACGGCAACCCTGCGCCGCATGACATCCTCGCGATTATGGGTGTCGAAGCGCTGGCTGACTACATGATCGACGAAGTGCAGGATGTTTATCGTCTGCAGGGCGTTAAGATCAACGATAAGCATATCGAAGTGATCGTGCGTCAGATGTTGCAGAAGTGGGAAGTCCAGGACAGCGGTGATACCACCCTGTTGAAAGGCGAACACGTCGACAAGCAAGAGTTCGACCAGGCCTGTGCCAAAGCGCTGTCCAAAGGCGGGCGTCCTGCGCAGGGCGAACCGATCCTGCTGGGGATCACCAAGGCGTCGCTGCAAACCCGCAGCTTCATCTCGGCGGCGTCCTTCCAGGAAACCACACGCGTTCTGACCGAAGCATCGGTTCAGGGTAAGCGCGACAAGCTGGTTGGCCTGAAAGAGAACGTCATCGTGGGTCGTCTGATCCCAGCCGGTACCGGTGGTGCAACGCAGCAGATGCGCAAGGTTGCGACGGATCGTGACAACGTGGTCATCGAGGCCCGTCGCGAAGAAGCCGAAGCCGCAGCACGTCTGGCCGCGCCAGAGCCTACAGCCGACGATGTTGTTGGTGGCGATGTCTTCGACAACGTTCCCAGCGACGACGAAAGCCGCAGCTAAGCCTAGGCTTGATAGCTGACGAACAGAGCCCCCGCCGATCTCTCGGCGGGGGTTTTTCGTTGTAGGGCGGGGGGATGAAATAGCGTCGAAAATTTGCGCAGGTGGGCTGGTTTTCCACTGCGGCTTGCGCCAATGATAAGCCAACCTAACAAACGGAAAGCCACCCGATGTCGCCAAACCTTGCCGGAGCACTTTTCATGATGGGCTCCATGGCGGCCTTTGTGTTGAACGACACGATGACCAAGACGACCGGCGGGGCGGTGCCCTTGTTCCAGCTGCTGTTCTTGCGCGGTGTGATCTCTATCTCGTTGATCGTGATGCTATGGGGGCGGCTCGGCCCGATGCACCTGCGTCTTAGCCGGCGCGATTGGAAACTGGTCGCAATCCGGTCTGGTGCCGAAGTCGGGGCGAGCTTTTTCTTCGTGACCGCCTTGTTCAATATGCCCTTGGCGAACCTCAGCGCCATTCTGCAATCCCTGCCGCTGACGGTGACTTTGGGCGCGGCGCTGGTCTATCGCGAAAAGGTCGGCTGGCGGCGCTTCTCTGCGATCCTTGTGGGGTTCTTCGGCGTGATGCTGATCGTCAAACCGGGCACGGACGGATTCAACATCTGGTCGATCTACGCGCTGATCGCGGTGTTCTTTGTCACCGTGCGCGACCTCAGCACCCGCCGCCTGTCGAAAGAGGTGCCGTCGATGACCGTGACCTTCGCCGCTGTGCTGGCCGTGACGGGGTTTTCGACCTTCGCGCAGTTCACCACGCCGTGGGCTCCGGTCTCTTCCGCGCATTGGATCGCCATTACGGCGGCCGCGGTCTTTGTGCTGATGGGGTATTATTTCAGCGTGCAGACGATGCGGGTGGGCGACGTATCGTTCATCGCGCCGTTCCGCTATACGGGGCTGATCTGGGCGCTTATTCTCGGATGGTTGGTGTTCGGCGACTGGCCGGTGCCGTCAACGCTCGCTGGGGCATCTATCGTCGCTGCGACGGGGCTGTTCACGCTCTACCGCGAACGCATCACCACCCGCCCGTTGCCGCCGCTTTAACCTTTGGCAAAGACGCGGCGCACAGTGTCGATGTCGATGGCAAAGCGGTCCTTGAACAGGATCTCTTCCTCGGTGCTGAGGGGGGATAGGTCGACCGCCCGTGCATTCTTTTGGCGTGAATCGTTAAATCCATTGTGGCCGCGGACATACATTGCAGGGTCGGGAAAGCTCAGCGCAGGCATGAAGCGGGGCAGCTTGTCATGGGCAAAGTTCATGATCGTAAGCGGACACCCCGCGTTCACGAACATTGCCAAGGCCGCGGTGTAGAACGGCCGGAACGACGGGGTCGCCGCGATACCATCCGCGCCGAACTCGGCCACGTAGCCCTTGTTCCAGTCAAGCGCGACGGATTTGTGCTGGACCAGGAGCGGGGCGGCGTCATCAACAGCTTTACGCAGCTTGGCCACGAAATCGACCGCAATCGCGTCGTCGTCATCAAAGCGGAATTGCACACAGGGTTCAGAGCGCGCGTGACGGGCCTTGTTCAGAATCTCTTTCATCACCTCGCGGTGAGGGCGCGGCGGCTCTACCACAATCCGCGCTTGGGGCAGGGGGGCGAGCAGGGCCGTG
Source organism: Sulfitobacter sp. TCYB15 (assembly GCF_040435955.1). Taxonomy (NCBI): domain Bacteria; kingdom Pseudomonadati; phylum Pseudomonadota; class Alphaproteobacteria; order Rhodobacterales; family Roseobacteraceae; genus Sulfitobacter; species Sulfitobacter sp. TCYB15. The sequence continues at coordinate 2,815,282 of NZ_CP159193.1, read as the reverse complement.
AGCCGTTCCAGATGGACAGGGGGAAAGCGATCGCCGACCAGCACGATCATTTCGAAATCGGGGTCTGTTTGCGCCCTCAGGCAGGGCAGGGCGACGGTTTCGAACAGGCGGAACCTTTCCTCAAGCCGCGCGGGATCATAAAGGTAGGCGATACGATCAGCGGTGGTTTCATGCCCGACCTGAAACCCGCCAAGCGCCGGATAGGAAAAGCGGCATAGCCCAAGTACCTGCATCGTGATCCGCCCTGTCCGAATAATGTGGCATAAATATGCGCGGTAGCCGGGGTATCTTGCAAGGCGGAATACCCGTTTGGCGTGCCATGGGCGGCTTGGGGGCGGGGGCTGTTGACAGCGTGGACGACTCTGCCTATACGCCCCTTATCTCGGATGCGGGGGTCGCCCTGCTTTGCCGACATCATATCTACTGTGGTCACGATCCGGTCTACTGCTGACTCGATCCTCTGTTACCCCACCGCTTCGTTTTCCTCGGTACGGGAACGCTGCGGTGATTTTGCTTTGCGCCAGTGGTGTAGGGCGAAAGATAGGCTTCGTGGACGTGCGAAGTGACCGAATTTGAAACCGCACTGGGGTCCGCCCCGCTGCACCACTTATGTGAGCTAAACGGGGATAAAACCGGAATGCCAACGATCCAACAGCTGATCCGCAAACCGCGCCAGCCTAAAATCAAACGTTCGAAATCCATGCACCTGCAAGAATGCCCGCAAAAGCGCGGCGTTTGTACACGTGTTTACACTACCACACCTAAGAAGCCGAACTCGGCCATGCGTAAGGTTGCCAAAGTGCGCCTGACCAACGGTTTCGAAGTCATCAGCTACATCCCGGGTGAATCGCACAACCTGCAAGAACACTCCGTTGTTCTGATCCGCGGCGGCCGTGTAAAAGACCTTCCCGGTGTGCGCTACCACATCCTGCGCGGTGTTCTCGATACGCAAGGCGTTAAAGACCGTAAGCAGCGTCGCTCCAAATATGGTGCAAAGAAGCCAAAGTAATTTGGGTCGGTTTGGGGGCGCGCATCGCAGATACACGATGCCGGATCCCGCCGCCCGCCATGTTTTCCCGTAAGGGAGTGAGCCGAGTAAGACTGAGCGCCGGACGATCGGGGTGCAATATGCACCAGACGCACTGGACCAAACCTGCCTCGGCAACTGACAATTAGGAGCTTTAAATGTCACGTCGTCACGCCGCTGAAAAACGCGAAGTACTGCCAGACGCCAAGTACGGTGATCTGGTTCTCACCAAATTCATGAACAACCTGATGATCGACGGTAAGAAGTCGGTTGCGGAGCGTATCGTTTACAACGCGATGAACCGTGTTGAAGACAAAATCAAACGCGCGCCCATCGAAGTCTTCCACGAAGCGCTGGACAACATCAAGCCGTCCGTCGAAGTGCGTTCGCGCCGCGTTGGTGGTGCCACCTATCAGGTTCCTGTCGAAGTGCGCCCCGAGCGTCGCGAAGCACTGGCGATCCGCTGGTTGATCAAAGCGTCCCGCGCCCGCAACGAGAACACCATGGAAGAGCGCCTTGCCGGTGAGCTTCTGGACGCTGTTCAATCGCGCGGTACTGCTGTTAAGAAGCGCGAAGACACCCACAAGATGGCCGACGCGAACAAAGCGTTCAGCCACTACCGCTGGTAATTCGGGCGGCATAAGCCGTTCCCGTCGCGTCCCACCCCGGGGCGCGATTTATCCGTTTCAGATATATTCGAGGAAGCAGCCCAATGGCACGCGACTATCCGCTCTCACGCTACCGCAATTTCGGCATCATGGCCCACATCGACGCAGGCAAAACAACCTGCTCCGAACGGATCCTGTTTTACACTGGTAAGTCCCACAACATCGGCGAAGTGCACGACGGTGCCGCCACGATGGACTGGATGGAGCAGGAGCAGGAACGCGGTATTACAATTACCTCCGCTGCGACGACAACTTTCTGGCAGCGCCAGGAAGAGCCAACAGCCGACGCGACATCCGACACCAAGTACCGGATGAACATCATCGACACCCCCGGCCACGTTGACTTCACCATCGAAGTTGAACGTTCGCTGGCCGTTCTTGACGGCGCCGTTGCTGTTCTTGACGCCAACGCCGGTGTTGAGCCCCAGACCGAAACCGTTTGGCGCCAAGCGGACCGCTACAAGGTTCCGCGCATCGTTTTCGTCAACAAAATGGACAAAATCGGCGCTGACTTCTTCAACTGCGTGAAGATGATCAAAGACCGTACCGGTGCGACACCTGCGCCGATCCAAATTCCGATCGGTGCCGAAACCGAGCTGGAAGGCATGATCGATCTGGTCACCATGAAAGAATGGGTCTGGGCCGGTGAAGATCTTGGCGCGAGCTGGGAACAACGCGAAATCCGTGCCGAGTTGAAAGACCTGGCCGACGAATGGCGCGCGCATCTGATCGAGACTGCGGTCGAGATGGATGACGAAGCCATGGAAAACTACCTGATGGACGGCGCAGAGCCTGACGTCGACACCCTGCGCGGTCTGATCCGTAAAGGGACACTGGCGATCAAGTTCATCCCCGTACTCTGCGGCTCCGCGTTCAAAAACAAAGGTGTTCAGCCTCTGTTGAACGCTGTAATCGACTATCTGCCATCCCCGATGGACGTTGTTGACTACATGGGCTTCAAACCAGGCGACGAGACAGAGACACGTAACATCCCACGCCGTGCGGATGACGACATGGCGTTCTCCGGTCTGGCGTTCAAAATCATGAACGACCCCTTTGTTGGCTCGCTGACCTTTACCCGCATCTACTCCGGTGTGCTGAACAAGGGCGACACGCTCTTGAACTCCACCAAAGGTAAGAAAGAGCGCGTCGGTCGTATGATGATGATGCACTCCAACGATCGTGAAGAAATTCAAGAAGCGTTCGCGGGCGACATCATCGCGCTGGCAGGTCTGAAAGACACAACAACCGGTGACACGCTTTGCGCCGTCAACGATCCTGTTGTTCTTGAAACAATGACCTTCCCCGATCCGGTTATCGAAATCGCGGTTGAGCCTAAAACCAAGGCTGACCAAGAGAAGATGTCCACCGGTCTGGCGCGTCTGGCTGCAGAAGACCCCTCCTTCCGCGTTGAAACGGATCTGGAATCCGGCCAGACCATCATGAAGGGCATGGGCGAACTTCACCTCGACATTCTGGTGGACCGTCTGCGTCGTGAATTCAAAGTTGAAGCGAACATCGGTGCGCCTCAGGTTGCCTACCGCGAGACCATCTCGCGCGAAGCAGAAATCACCTATACCCACAAGAAACAGTCCGGTGGTTCCGGTCAGTTCGCTGAGGTGAAGATGATCCTGATGCCAACCGAGCCAGGCGAAGGCTATTCCTTCGAGAGCCGCATCGTTGGTGGTGCCGTTCCGAAAGAATACATCCCGGGCGTCGAAAAAGGGATCAACTCGGTCATGGACTCCGGTCCTTTGGCGGGCTTCCCGGTCATCGACTTCAAGGTTGCTCTGATCGACGGTAAATTCCACGACGTTGACTCTAGCGTTCTGGCGTTTGAAATCGCGGCCCGTATGGGTATGCGCGAAGGCATGCGCAAAGCGGGTGCGAAACTGCTCGAACCGATCATGAAAGTCGAAGTTATCACTCCTGAGGATTACACAGGCGGGATCATCGGCGATCTGACATCGCGTCGCGGTCAGGTTCAGGGTCAGGACACACGCGGGAACGCAATCGCGATCGACGCACAGGTGCCGCTGGCCAACATGTTCGGCTACATCAACACGCTGCGTTCGATGTCGTCGGGTCGTGCGAACTTCACCATGCAGTTCTCGCACTACGAACCTGTTCCGCAGAACATCTCTGACGAGATCCAAGCGAAATTCGCGTAACTGGCGCGTTGCAATAACTGGGACGGCGGGGATAACCCCGCCCTACCCAAACCGTAGGGTGGGTGTTCAACCCACCGCCCAATTTGAAAACCAAGGAGGCCACCATGGCTAAGGCAAAGTTTGAACGTAATAAACCACACGTTAACATCGGTACCATTGGTCACGTTGACCACGGCAAAACCACGTTGACCGCGGCGATCACCAAGTACTTCGGCGACTTCCGCGCCTATGACCAGATTGACGGCGCGCCCGAAGAAAAAGCACGCGGCATCACCATCTCGACCGCACACGTTGAGTATGAGACCGAAGGCCGTCACTACGCCCACGTCGACTGCCCAGGCCACGCTGACTATGTGAAAAACATGATCACCGGTGCGGCGCAGATGGACGGCGCGATCCTGGTTGTGAACGCAGCTGATGGCCCCATGCCACAGACCCGCGAGCACATTCTGCTGGGCCGTCAGGTCGGCATCCCCGCCATGGTTGTCTACATGAACAAAGTAGACCAGGTGGACGATGAAGAGCTGCTGGAACTGGTTGAAATGGAAATCCGCGAACTGCTGTCTTCCTACGACTACCCAGGCGACGACATCCCTGTGATCCCCGGTTCCGCTCTGGCGGCGATGGAAGGCCGTGACGAGAACATCGGCGAGAACTCCATCCGCAAGCTGATGGAAGAAGTCGACAACTACATCCCGACACCAGAGCGCGCTGTTGACCAGCCGTTCCTGATGCCTGTGGAAGACGTCTTCTCGATCTCCGGTCGTGGTACAGTTGTGACCGGCCGTGTTGAGCGTGGCGTGATCAACGTTGGTGACGAAATCGAAATCGTTGGCATCCGCGACACCAAGAAAACCACATGTACCGGCGTTGAAATGTTCCGCAAACTGCTGGACCGTGGGGAAGCTGGCGACAACATCGGCGCCCTGCTGCGCGGTATCGACCGTGAAGGCGTTGAGCGTGGTCAGGTTCTGTGTAAGCCAGGTTCGGTTAAGCCGCACACCAAGTTCACAGCCGAAGCCTATATCCTCACCAAAGAAGAGGGTGGCCGTCACACGCCGTTCTTCGCGAACTACCGTCCACAGTTCTACTTCCGGACCACAGACGTTACAGGTACCGTTCAGCTGCCAGAAGGCACTGAAATGGTTATGCCTGGCGACAACCTGCAGTTCGACGTGGAGCTGATCGCCCCCATCGCGATGGAAGACGGTCTGCGCTTCGCGATCCGCGAAGGCGGTCGTACCGTTGGCGCGGGCGTGGTTTCCAAAATCACCGAGTAAGCCAACCCGCGGGTCACCCCGCGCACCGGCATTAACGCGAAGGCCGCTCCCAATCGGGGCGGCCTTTTTCGTGGCTTGGGGGCGGGCGGTGCTGGCTGTGACACTACCGCTTTGACCGATGATTGCTGTCGCACTGGGCGGATTTGAGCGAAACCTCGGATTCCCCCCTTGCCACATGGCGCGACTCGACCTATAGAGCGCAAGTCTCAGCGGGGTGCGTTTTTACGCGCCCCGTTTGATTTACGACAAAACGCAATGAAGGGCCGTGATGAGGCGTCTCTTCCTCTTCGTTTCTACTCCCAATGAGGGATGATGACATATGGCACAAAGCCAAAATATCCGCATCCGTTTGAAGGCGTTCGATTACCGCGTGCTGGATGCGTCCACACAGGAAATCGTTAACACCGCCAAGCGTACCGGTGCATCTGTTCGCGGCCCAATCCCGCTGCCGAACAAGATCGAAAAATTCACAGTTCTGCGTGGCCCACACGTTGACAAGAAATCCCGTGACCAGTTCGAAATCCGCACGCACAAGCGTCTGCTGGATATCGTTGATCCGACCCCCCAGACCGTGGACGCGCTGATGAAGCTCGACCTGGCCGCTGGTGTGGACGTCGAGATCAAGCTGCAGTCATAAGCGTAGGAGGGTAATAATATGTTGCGCTCAGGCGTTATTGCAAAAAAGATGGGCATGACCCGTTTGTTCATGGAAGACGGCAAGCAGATCCCTGTGACCGTTCTTCAGCTCGACAAACTGCAGGTTGTTGCTCAGCGTACCCCCGAGAAGGACGGCTACACAGCTGTTCAGCTTGGCGCAGGTACAGCCAAGGCCAAGCGGACGTCGCAGGCCATGCGTGGTCACTTTGCTGCGGCAAAGGTTGAACCCAAGCGTAAGGTTGCGGAGTTCCGTGTGGACCCCGAAGCCATGTTGAACGTTGGCGAAGAAATCATCGCCGATCACTACTTTGCTGGTCAGTATGTTGACGTTGCAGGCACCTCCATCGGTAAAGGGTTTGCCGGTGCGATGAAACGCCACAACTTTGGCGGTCTGCGTGCGACACACGGTGTTTCGATCTCTCACCGTTCGCATGGTTCGACAGGTCAGTGTCAGGATCCAGGCAAGGTTTTCAAAGGCAAGAAAATGGCCGGTCACATGGGTGCTGCCCGTGTTACCACGCAGAACCTCGAAGTTGTCAAAACCGACAGCGCACGCGGTCTGATCATGGTCAAAGGCGCCGTACCAGGCTCCAAAGGTGGTTGGGTGACTGTTAAGGACGCGGTGAAAAAGCCGTTCCCAGCAGACGCGATCCTGCCTGCCGCTTTGAAATCCGCCGCTGACGAAGCCGCGAAAGCCGCTGAAGAAGCCGCCGCAGCAGCCGCTGCAGAGGCCGAAGCAGAAGCAGCACGCTTGGCAGAAGAGCAAGCAGCGACCGAAGCTGCCGCACTTGCCGAAGCCGAAGCATCCATTGAGTCGGACAAGAAGGAAGGTGACGAATGAAACTTGATGTCATCAAACTCGACGGCGGCGCAGCCGGTTCGGTAGACTTGGACGAGGCCCTGTTCGGTCTTGAGCCACGCGCCGACATTCTGCACCGTGTTGTCCGCTGGCAGCGTAACAACGCGCAGCAGGGTACGCACAAGGTCAAGACACGGTCCGAGGTCAGCTATTCGACCAAGAAGATCTATCGTCAGAAAGGCACCGGCGGCGCACGCCACGGCGCACGTTCTGCACCGATCTTCCGTTCGGGTGGTATCTACAAGGGTCCAACCCCTCGTAGCCACGGCCACGACCTGACCAAGAAGTTCCGCAAACTGGGTCTGCGCCACGCTTTGTCTTCCAAGGCAAAAACCGGCAACCTGGTCATCATCGACGATGCCACATCCGATGGGAAAACAGCTGCTTTGGCCAAACAGGTTAAGAACCTGGGCTGGAAGCGCGCGTTGATCATCGACGGTGCCTCGGTAAATGAGAACTTCTTGCAAGCCGCGCGCAACATCGAAGGTCTGGATATCCTGCCGACGATGGGTGCAAACGTCTATGACATCCTCAAGCGTGACACTCTCGTGATCACCAAAGCGGGGATCGAAGCACTGGAGGCCCGTTTGAAATGAGCGCCAAGCACGAACATTACGATGTGATCCGCAAGCCGATCATCACTGAAAAAGCGACAATGGCTTCCGAGCACAATGCAGTCGTTTTCGAAGTTGCGATCGACAGCAACAAGCCAATGATCAAAGAAGCTGTTGAAGCTCTCTTTGGTGTCAAGGTGAAGGCCGTGAACACGACCATCACCAAAGGCAAGGCAAAGCGTTTCCGCGGCCAGATGGGTCGCCGGAAAGACGTGAAAAAGGCTTACGTTACGCTCGAAGAAGGTAACTCCATCGACGTATCCACCGGTCTGTAAGTCAGCCTGGACGTAAAAGTTAAAGGGCCCCTCGCTGCAAGGCGGGGGGCCTTTTCCGTTTTGAGGGCGGTAGTGCCTGCATGATACCCGCAGCGCATGTCGCGCGGGAACTTGCCGACCGACGGTGCGTTGACCTTGCACATCACGTCAAAGGAATGGCCCCGCTGAATGGTGGCCGGCTTTGCCCGAAGGGATAGCGCCACTATGTCGACCAACTCCGTCCAGTCCACCCGATCAGAGATCCTGTCTCATAATGACCCCGACGATTTCGCCTGGGCCGTGCCGATCATGCGGACGGGGTATGCAGGGCGCGGATTGGTTTACCTTGTCGTGGCCGGGCTGTCGCTCTGGTCCGTTGTATCTGGCGGTCAGGCCGAGGGCACTAAGTCGACGCTGCAGTCATTAGACGGAGCGACGGGGTTTGCAGTGATCTTCGCGATCGCCACGGGCATGTTCGCCTATGCGACCTGGCGCGCGGTTGATAGCTTTTGGGACCTTGAGGCATATGGCAGCGGTGCCAAGGGCATCGTTGCGCGGTTCGGGATGCTGGTCACAGGCCTGATCCACGGTGCCATCGGTGCGCTGGCTGTGACGGTGCTGGGGGTGGCGTCGTCTGGCTCTAGCAGCAAGGAGTTGCTGAACCAGTTCCTGCAGACCACAGCGGGCGTGTGGGTCGTGGGCGGGATCGGTCTGGCGACGATGGGCACGGGGTTCTACTATTTCTACAAAGCAGCGTCGCAGTCGTATCGCGAGCATCTGGAGGCCAACCACTTTACCCTGCATTGGAACCCGCTATTGCGTATCGGCGTGGCTGCGCAGGGCGTGGTGGTGCTGATCATCGGCGGTTTGATCGCCTATGCCGCGATAAGTGCCAATGCGTCGAGTGCAGGCGGCATCGATGCGGCGTTTGAGTGGTTGCACCAGCAGGCCTACGGGCGGGTGCTGGTTGGGCTTCTCTGTGCCGGATTGCTGATGTTTTCGCTGTTCTGCTTTGTGAATGCGGTCTACCGTATTGTACCGAAGGCTGCCGACCCGTCGGTTGAAAGCGTCGCGCGCAAGGTCAAGGCAATGGCGTCCTGACGGGCACCGCGTAGGTCTACGTCGGGTTTTCGAGACTATTCCCGAACGCTCCCTTGACCCTCGGCTGATCCTCCCCTAAACGACCCCATCGGCAGTGCCCCGGATTCGTCCGGGGCTGTGTCGTTTTGCGCATAGGTGAGTTCTAGCCATGCGCGAGGTTGGGCAAAGGGGTTCTTTGTCCGGCATTTCAAATTGGGGACCTTCGGGGCCCTACAACCATCTCGGCACCAGCACGACGGGGCCGGGGACAAGCAAAACGGAAGACAGAGAACATGGCACTCAAGTCGTACAAACCGACGACGCCAGGCCAGCGTGGGCTGGTACTGATCGACCGTTCGGAGCTTTGGAAAGGCCGCCCGGTCAAATCCCTTACACAGGGTTTGACCAAATCTGGCGGTCGGAACAACACCGGACGGATCACAATGCGTCGCACAGGCGGTGGGGCAAAGCGCCTTTACCGTATCGTCGATTTCAAGCGCAACAAGCTGGACATGTCCGCGGTTGTCGCACGTATCGAATATGACCCTAACCGGACCGCATTCATCGCACTGATCCAGTACGAAGACGGCGAACAGGCTTACATCCTGGCCCCACAGCGTATCGCTGTTGGCGACAAGGTGATTTCCTCGGCCAAGGCCGACATCAAGCCTGGGAACGCTATGCCATTTTCGGGCATGCCAATCGGTACAATCGTTCACAACATCGAAATGAAGCCAGGCAAAGGCGGCCAGATCGCACGCGCCGCCGGTACCTACGCACAGTTCGTAGGCCGTGATGGTGGATACGCTCAGATCCGTTTGTCCTCGGGCGAACTGCGTCTGGTGCGTCAGGAATGCATGGCCACCGTTGGTGCCGTGTCCAACCCTGACAACTCCAACCAGAACTACGGTAAAGCGGGCCGCATGCGTCACAAGGGTATCCGCCCTTCGGTACGTGGTGTTGTTATGAACCCGATCGACCACCCTCACGGTGGTGGTGAAGGCCGTACATCGGGTGGTCGTCACCCTGTTACGCCTTGGGGCAAGCCCACAAAGGGTGCAAAAACCCGCAACAAGAACAAAGCGTCCAGCAAGCTTATCCTACGCTCGCGCCACGCCAAGAAGAAGGGGCGTTAATAGATGTCTCGTTCAGTATGGAAAGGTCCTTTTGTTGACTCTTATGTCCTCAAGAAGGCCGAAGCCTCCCGCGAAAGCGGTCGCAGCGAAGTGATCAAAATCTGGTCGCGCCGTTCCACGATCCTGCCACAGTTTGTTGGCCTGACGTTCGGCGTGTACAACGGTCACAAGCATATCCCAGTAAACGTCAGCGAAGAAATGATCGGTCAGAAGTTTGGTGAGTATTCGCCAACTCGCACCTATTATGGTCACGCAGCTGACAAAAAAGCGAAGCGGAAATAAGCCATGAGCAAGGATAAAAATCCCCGCCGCGTGGCTGACAACGAAGCCCGTGCAAAACTGCGCATGCTTCGCACAAGCCCGCAGAAACTGAACCTCGTCGCCGCGATGATCCGTGGCAAGAAGGTAGACAAGGCCCTGACGGACCTGACCTTCTCGAAAAAGCGGATCGCACAGGACGTGAAGAAATGCCTTCAGTCCGCCATCGCGAACGGTGAAAACAACCACAACCTTGACGTGGATGAACTGGTCGTTGCCGAAGCATATGTCGGCAAGAACCTGATCATGAAGCGTGGTCGTCCACGTGCGCGTGGCCGTTTCGGCAAGATCATCAAGCCGTTTTCGGAAATCACGATTGTCGTGCGTCAAGTTGAGGAGCAAGCCTGATGGGTAACAAAGTAAATCCGATCGGTATGCGTCTTCAGGTCAACCGCACCTGGGACAGCCGCTGGTACGCCGATACGAAGGACTATGGTGATCTTCTGCTCGAAGACCTCGCCATCCGTGACTTCATCAAGAAAGAATGTGCACAGGCCGGTATCGCCCGTGTGATCATCGAACGCCCACACAAGAAGTGCCGCGTCACGATCCACACAGCGCGCCCCGGTGTGATCATCGGCAAGAAAGGTGCAGACATCGAAGGTCTGCGTCAGAAAATCGCCAAGATCACCAAATCTGACCTGCACCTCAACATCGTTGAAGTGCGCAAGCCAGAGCTGGACGCAGCCCTTGTTGGTGAATCCATCGCACAGCAGCTGGAACGCCGGGTCTCTTTCCGTCGCGCCATGAAGCGTGCGGTACAGAACGCCATGCGTATGGGTGCCCTGGGTATCCGTGTGAACGTTGCTGGTCGTCTGGGTGGTGCAGAAATCGCGCGTACCGAATGGTACCGTGAAGGCCGCGTGCCGCTCCACACTCTGCGTGCCGACATCGATTACGCGCATGTTGAAGCGTCGACCGCTTACGGCATCATCGGGATCAAAACCTGGATCTTCAAAGGCGAGATCATGGAACATGACCCGGCTGCGCGTGACCGCAAGGCACAAGAAATGCAAGACGGCCCAGCACCACGCGGTGCCGGCGGTCGTCGCTAAGGGGGAATGAAAGATGCTACAACCAAAGCGTACTAAATTCCGCAAGCAGCACAAAGGCCGTATCAAAGGTGTGGCAAAGGGCGGGTCTGACCTGAACTTTGGTACCTACGGTCTGAAGGCTCTCGAGCCCGAGCGTGTAACTGCACGTCAGATCGAAGCTGCTCGTCGTGCTATGACGCGTCACATGAAGCGTCAAGGCCGTGTCTGGATCCGTATTTTCCCAGATGTACCTGTCACCGCAAAGCCCATCGAAGTTCGTATGGGTAAAGGTAAAGGTTCCGTGGATCGTTGGGTCTGCAAGGTCAAGCCAGGCCGTGTTATGTTCGAAATCGACGGTGTCGCCGAGGACGTTGCACAAGAAGCTCTGCGTCTTGCCGCGATGAAGCTGCCTATCAAAACCCGCGTCGTTGTACGCGAAGATTGGTAAGACCTTCGCTTCGACATCTGTCGGAGAATGAATAGAAAAGCCCCCGCTGAGATATCAGCGGGGGCTTTTTTTGTCGCTCCCTGTGAGGGTTAGGTAAACAGCTTGGCGCGGCGGCGTGCCAGTTTTTGCCAGACCATCGAGATGACAACGGTCATGCCCACGTGCCCCACGAAGGATGACTGCGTGTAGGTGCCAAAACCCATCATGAAGCTACGCCCCATCAGCGGTGCCAAAATGCCTTGGGCGACAAACCACAAGATGACGCCGGCCAGGGCACCCGCGCCAATATAGCCGAACTGTGTCATCCGCTTGGTCAGATAGACCACCGCTGCAAATCCTAACGCGCCAATCAGGAAGTGGACGGCAAAGGCCGCGCCGTAAGTCAGGTCCAGGCCTAAAAGCCTTTTGCTTAGCCCGATGACCAGGTTCGCGGGTTCTAGCTTGACGCCGAACAGGACGGGAGAGGCGAGCCATGCGTAGGCCTCGAATGTGAGTTCGCCGACCAGACCGGCAAGGGCAAGGGCGGGCAGGGGGCTTTGGTTTGGGGTATCCACGTGGGGCTTCCTTATGTGCGCATCGTTTACGGTAACGGGGTCGAGATGGCACCGGGACACATGCAATCCTAGTCACAAGCTGCTGAACCCGCGGTGACGTGATCCAGCCCGCGATTTTTGAAACATTAATGCACGATGAATAAGCGGCGGCAGGGTCTAGCCAGCGCAAGGCGTGGCGCATAGGCTCGGGCTAACCTGCCTATAGGAGCTGACATGAAACATGTGCCCAAGCCCACCACCGACGAAGACCTGATCAAAGCGTTTCTTGAGAAGGGGGGTACGATCAAAAAGGGCAAGACCAAGCCGATGCCGGATGATCTGGGGCTTAGCAATAATCAGTGGGGCAATAAGCTGACCAAAGAGGAAAAGGCCGCGATCAAAGAGCAAGAGGCGGCGCGCAAGGCAACGCCGCCCAAACGTGGTTAACCCCAGGCGTAGTTGAACGAGACCGAGATGCGATCGTCTTCGGACATGTTCATCGGCACTTCGTGTCGCAGCCAGCTTTCCCAAAGCAGCACGTCACCGACGACGGGTTGTGCATAGACGAACTGGCGCAGTTCCCGCGGGGCGTCTTTCTTGCGACCGGGGGCAGCCATCATCATCGGCAGCCGCGGATCTTCGAGCTTCAGCGCGCTCGTGCCTTCGGGCATCGCCACATAGGTCGTGCCGGAGATCACCGAATGGGGATGGATATGTGCCGTATGGATGCCGCCTTCGGGTAGGATGTTAATCCAGAGGTCTTCAAGCTTGAGCTTGCGCCCGTCCAGATCAAACGCCAGTTCCTTTGCAAAAGCTTTGACGTGTTTATCCAGCGCTTTCTTCACCGTCTTGAAGATCGGGAACCGCCACGGCAGATCGGTGAGCGATGCATAGCTGGTGTAGCCCGGGAAATCATGTTCCTCGCACCATTCCTGCCCGGCCTCGTCATCCTCGGCGATGGACAGGCACGCGGCCTCCAGCTCGGCCGGATCAACGGGTTGACCGTGCTCGGACAGGGCGGCGCGGTAAAGACGGGTGACGAAAAGGGATTCGATCTGTGACATAGGGCCATTCTATATCAGCCCGTTCTGGGTGGCGATACGGTTTTATAGAAAGCTTGCTTGCCAAACAGGGGTAGGGCCTGTAGAGGAACCTTTCACATGAACTCCACCAGAATCATGGTCACCCATAAGGGGCCTACTGGTGATGTCGAAAGGAAGAGGCGATGAACGCCAAAGAACTGCACGACAAGACGCCGGATCAACTCCGCGATGAGCTTGTTAACCTGAAAAAAGAATCCTTCAACCTGCGTTTTCAGCAAGCCACAGGCCAGCTGGAAAACTCCGCACGTTTGAAGACCGTTAAGCGTGACGTCGCACGTGTCAAAACCGTTCTGAACCAGAAAGCCGCTGCCGCGGCATCTGCTGAATAATAGGAGCCTGAGAGTATGCCCAAACGTATCCTGACAGGCACCGTGACAAGCGATGCCAACGCACAGACAGTAACCGTTTCCGTAGAGCGTCGCTTTACGCACCCGGTTCTGAAGAAAACCATCCGTAAGTCCAAAAAATACCGGGCGCACGATGAGAACAACACATTCAAAGTGGGCGACGCTGTTCGCATCATCGAATGTGCACCAAAGTCGAAAACCAAACGTTGGGAAGTGCTGCAAGCCGCTGAGGCTTAAGGTGCTGCTCGCTCGGGCCTGAGGTCCTTGTTTCCCTTGACTCTGAGGGCGGCAAGGCCCAAAGGCACGAGCGAGATGCCCATTTCGGGCGGACCAATATAATCGAAACCCTGGGGTTAGGGCACGCATCGCCCCCCAGAAGGTCGGGAGAAACCAAATGATCCAGATGCAGACCAACCTGGATGTTGCTGACAACAGCGGCGCGCGCCGTGTTCAGTGCATCAAGGTATTGGGTGGTTCCAAGCGTAAATACGCATCCGTCGGCGACATCATTGTCGTGTCGGTCAAGGAAGCCATCCCTCGCGGTCGTGTGAAAAAAGGTGACGTGCGTAAAGCCGTCGTCGTTCGCACTGCCAAGGAAGTTCGTCGTGAAGATGGCACAGCCATCCGTTTCGATCGTAACGCCGCCGTCATCCTGAACAACTCGAATGAGCCTGTAGGTACACGTATCTTCGGGCCAGTTGTTCGTGAGCTGCGCGCCAAAAACTTCATGAAGATTATCTCGCTTGCGCCGGAGGTGCTGTAATGGCTGCTAAACTTCGCAAAGGTGACAAAGTCATCGTGCTTGCTGGCAAGGACAAGGGCAAGACGGGTTCCATCTCGTCCGTTGACCCAAAGGCCAACAAAGCAATCGTAGATGGTATCAACATGGCAATCCGCGCCACGCGTCAGTCCCAGACGTCGCAAGGCGGCCGTATTCCCAAAGCGATGCCCATCGATCTGAGCAACCTGGCGCTGGTTGATGCCAACGGCAAAGCAACCCGCGTTGGCTTTAAAATCGAAGGCGACAAGAAAGTGCGCTTTGCAAAAACCACGGGGGACGTGATCGATGCTTGATAACGCAACATACACACCCCGCCTGAAGGGCGAATACGCGGACAAAATCCGCGCTGCTCTGAAGGAAGAGTTCGGTTACAAGAACGAAATGCAGATCCCGCGTCTGGATAAAATCGTTCTGAACATCGGCTGTGGTGCAGAAGCTGTTCGTGACAGCAAGAAAGCCAAATCCGCACAGGAAGACCTGACAACAATCGCCGGCCAAAAAGCGCTGACAACTGTTGCCAAGAAATCCATCGCTGGTTTCCGCGTACGTGAAGACATGCCTTTGGGTGCGAAAGTGACCCTGCGTGGCGAGCGTATGTACGAATTCCTGGATCGTCTGATCACGATCGCAATGCCTCGTATCCGCGACTTCCGCGGCATCAACGGCAACAGCTTTGACGGCCGTGGCAACTACGCCATGGGCTTGAAAGAGCACATCGTGTTCCCTGAAATCGACTTTGATAAAGTTGATGAAACTTGGGGAATGGACATCGTGATCGCCACCACGGCGAAAACCGACGCTGAAGCGAAGGCACTGTTGAAAGCGTTCAACATGCCCTTCACATCGTAAGCGCGGGGAGGATTTAGATATGGCTAAGAAATCCATGATCGAGCGCGAAAAGAAGCGCGAAGCACTGGTCAAGAAGTACGCTGCCAAGCGCGCTGCCTTGAAAGAGATCGTAAGCGACGAATCCAAGCCGATGGAAGAGCGTTTCCGCGCCTCCCTGAAGCTGGCAAAACTGCCTCGCAACTCCAGCGCTGTGCGTCTGCACAACCGCTGCCAGCTGACAGGCCGTCCACACGCTTACTACCGTAAACTGAAAATTTCGCGGATCGCGCTGCGGGACCTTGGCTCTTCGGGCCAAATCCCCGGCATGGTCAAGTCGAGCTGGTAAGGAGCGCATCAGATGAACGATCCTATCGCAGATATGCTGACACGCATCCGTAACTCTTCGCTGCGCGGCAAATCCACCGTCATGACACCAGCTTCCAAGCTGCGTGCATGGGTTCTGGACGTGCTTGCAGACGAAGGCTACATCCGTGGCTACGAAGCAAAAACGGGCGCCGATGGCCACCCCGCGATTGAAATCAGCCTCAAGTACTACGAGGGCGAACCTGTTATTCGTGAGCTGAAGCGGGTTTCCAAGCCCGGTCGCCGCGTCTACATGGGCGTCAATGACATTCCCGTTGTCCGTCAGGGCCTTGGTGTGTCGATTGTCTCCACCCCCAAGGGTGTGATGTCGGATCAGAATGCACGCAGCCAGAATGTTGGCGGCGAAGTGCTCTGCACCGTATTCTAAGGAGAGCAAAATGTCTCGTATTGGTAAAAAACCGGTCGACCTGCCAAGCGGTGTTACAGCATCCGTGAGCGGCCAGACCATCGAAGTCAAAGGCCCCAAGGGAACACGTTCCTTCAAGGCAACTGACGACGTTACATTGGCTGTCGAAGACAACGTGGTCACCATCACACCACGCGGCAAATCCAAGCGCGCACGCCAGCAGTGGGGCATGAGCCGCACAATGGTAAGCAACCTGGTTGCCGGCGTCACCGAAGGCTTCAAAAAAGAGCTTGAGATCCAGGGTGTTGGTTATCGTGCTGCCATGAACGGCAACACGCTGAAACTGAACCTGGGCCTGTCCCACGATGTTGACTATGTGGCACCCGAAGGTGTGACAGTCACAGCCCCGAAACAGACCGAGATTGTGGTAGAAGGCATTGACGAACAGCTTGTTGGTCAGGTCGCTGCGAACATCCGCGCATGGCGCAAGCCCGAGCCCTACAAGGGCAAAGGCATCCGCTATAAGGGTGAGTTCGTCTTCCGCAAAGAAGGCAAGAAGAAGTAAGGATCGCACAGATGGCAAACAGCAAAAGACAACTGTTTCTGAAACGCCGCCTGCGCGTTCGGAACAAACTTCGCCGGGTCAACGCAGGGCGTCTTCGCCTCTCCGTTCACCGCTCGAACAAAAACATCAGCGCCCAGCTGATCGACGACGTAAACGGGGTCACATTGGCTTCCGCGTCCTCAATGGAAAAAGACTTGGGCGTTGTTGGCAAGAACAACATCGAAGCAGCGACCAAGGTTGGTTCGGCAATCGCCGAGCGTGCCAAGAAGGCCGGTGTAAGCGAAGCATATTTTGACCGTGGCGGTTTCCTGTTCCACGGCAAGATCAAAGCTTTGGCCGATGCAGCCCGTGAAGGCGGTCTGAAAATCTAAGCGAACGTAGGCGGCGCGGGTCTCGCGCCGCCTCGATGATCCGGGGGCTTTGCCCACTTGGATTGACTCTATGACGCGCGCAAGCGCAGCACCAAAAGGATGATGCCGCATGGCAAGAGATGACAACCGGGGTGGCAACCGCCGCAACCAACGCGACGAGACACCCGAATTCGCCGACCGCCTAGTGGCGATCAACCGCGTTTCCAAAACCGTTAAGGGTGGTAAGCGCTTTGGCTTCGCTGCACTTGTCGTTGTTGGCGACCAAAAGGGCCGCGTAGGCTTCGGCAAAGGTAAAGCGAAAGAGGTTCCAGAAGCCATTCGCAAAGCCACCGAGCAAGCTAAGCGCCAAATGATCCGCGTTCAGCTGCGCGAAGGCCGCACTTTGCACCACGACATGGAAGGCCGTCACGGCGCCGGTCGCGTTGTAATGCGCACAGCACCAGAAGGTACCGGGATCATTGCCGGTGGTCCAATGCGTGCCGTATTCGAAATGCTGGGTGTTAAGGACGTTGTATCGAAGTCCATCGGGACCCAGAACCCTTACAACATGATCCGCGCCACCATGGACGGCCTGAAAAAAGAATCTTCGCCACGTGCTGTTGCTCAGCGTCGCGGCAAGAAAGTTGCAGACATTCTGCCCAAGCGTGAGGACAATGTTGAATCGTCCGCACAAGTCGCTGAGGAGGCATAAGCATGGCTAAGACGATCGTAATCAAGCAGGTTGGCTCGCCAATCCGCCGCCCCGCCGACCAGCGCGCTACGTTGATTGGTCTGGGTCTGAACAAAATGCACCGTGTGCGTGAACTGGAAGACACACCTTCCGTTCGCGGCATGATCCGCAAGATTTCTCACATGGTTGAGATCATCGAAGAAAAAGGCTGAACGCTTTCCTAGAAAGCTAGAGACTTTATAATGGTCTTGCTGCTCGGTATCGACGCCCCGTGGGAAACTACGGGGCGTTTTCATTTGTCTCGGGCACCTGGGAGTTGGGGCAGGGCTTGAAACCTTCAAGCCTCCCGTCTATACGCCCCCAGTGGCCACCAATCCGCCACAAGAATCATGCAACGCCGCGTTTGGCCGCTCCCGTCGCTGGGGGCCACATCCGGCAAAAGGAGAAGCGACATGAAACTTCATGAACTGTCTGACAACGAAGGCGCCACCAAGAAACGCAAGCGCGTCGGCCGTGGTCCTGGTTCCGGCACCGGTAAAATGGGTGGCCGTGGTATCAAAGGTCAGAAATCCCGTTCGGGTGTATCGATCAACGGTTACGAAGGCGGTCAAATGCCCTTGTACCAACGTCTTCCAAAGCGCGGCTTCACCAAGCCAAACCGGAAGTCCTATGCCGTTGTGAACCTGGGCCTGATCCAGAAATTCATCGACGCCAAAAAGATCGACGCCTCCGCTGCGATCACCGAGGACGCCCTGATTTCCTCCGGTCTGGTTCGTCGCAAGTTGGACGGTATCCGCGTTTTGGCCAAAGGCGATTTCAACGCCAAGGTTGAACTGCAAGTATCCGGTGCATCCAAATCCGCGGTTGAAGCCGTAGAAAAAGCGGGCGGCAAACTGACCGTCACAGCACCTGCCGCGGCAAACGCAGACGCGTAACCCGACCTTTTGCCTTGTGAGCGGGACGCGTCCCGCTTACATAGTCAATCGAGTTTTCCCAAATGCCGCCCGCCGGAAAACGGCTTGGGCGGCGTTTTTGCAAAGAAAGAGCCCTATATCATGGTATCAGCCGTCGAAAGCATGGCCGCCAACACCAGTTGGTCCGCGTTGGGCAAGGCGACAGACCTGCGCAACCGGATTCTATTCACTCTGGGGTTGTTGATCGTTTATCGCCTTGGCACGTTCATTCCGGTTCCCGGGATCGACGGCACCGCCCTGCGCCAGTTTATGGAAAGCGCGGGTCAAGGCATCGGCGGCATGGTTTCCATGTTCACCGGCGGCGCACTTGGCCGTATGGGGATCTTTGCCTTGGGTATCATGCCCTACATCTCTGCATCGATCATCGTTCAGCTGATGACCTCGATGGTGCCCGCGCTAGAGCAGCTCAAGAAAGAGGGCGAGCAGGGGCGCAAGAAGATCAACCAATACACCCGCTTCGGTACGGTGGCTCTGGCGACGCTGCAGGCCTATGGCCTGGCTGTCTCCCTTGAGGCTGGCGATATCGCCGCTGATCCGGGCATGTATTTCCGCATCGCTTGTATGATCACGCTGGTCGGTGGCACGATGTTCCTGATGTGGCTGGGTGAGCAGATCACCGCACGCGGCATCGGTAACGGTATCTCGCTGATCATCTTTGTTGGCATCATCGCCGAGGTTCCTGCCGCGATTGCGCAGTTCTTCTCTTCGGGTCGTTCTGGTGCGATCAGCCCCGCGATTATCGTTGGCGTGCTGGTTATGGTTATCGCGACGATCATGTTCGTCGTCTTTATGGAACGCGCCTTGCGCAAGATCCACATCCAGTACCCGCGCCGTCAGGTTGGGCAAAAGATGTACGATGGCGGTTCTTCGCACCTGCCGGTCAAGGTAAACCCCGCCGGTGTTATCCCTGCGATCTTTGCCAGCTCTTTGCTGCTGCTGCCGGTCACGATCAGCACGTTCTCGGGCAATTCTACCGGTCCGGTGATGTCGGTTCTGCTGGCCAACTTCGGCCCCGGCCAGCCGCTGTACCTGCTGTTCTTTGTCGCGATGATCGTCTTCTTTGCATATTTCTACACGTTCAACGTCAGCTTCAAACCTGACGAGGTTGCGGACAACCTGAAGAACCAGAACGGTTTCGTCCCCGGCATCCGCCCCGGTAAGAAAACCGCCGAGTATCTGGAATATGTTGTGAACCGCATTCTGGTGCTCGGGTCGCTTTACCTAGCGGCTGTTTGTATTCTGCCCGAAATCCTGCGTGGCCAGTTTGCGATCCCGTTCTACTTTGGCGGTACATCGGTGCTGATTGTTGTGTCCGTGACCATGGACACGATCCAGCAGGTACAAAGCCATCTGCTTGCACATCAGTATGAAGGTCTGCTTGAACGTTCCCAGTTGCGCGGTAAGTCTGGCAAACCACGGAAAAAACGGAGCCCGGTACGTCGATGAACATTATTCTCTTAGGACCACCCGGAGCGGGTAAAGGTACACAAGCGCGTCATCTGGTTGAGACACGCAATATGGTACAGCTTTCCACTGGTGACATGCTGCGTGAAGCCAAAGACAGCGGGACAGAGATGGGCAACATGGTTGCCGATGTCATGGCGCGCGGTGATCTGGTGACCGACGAGATCGTGATCGGCCTGATCCGCGAAAAGCTGGAAGACACCACTGACCACGGCGGTTTCATCTTTGACGGTTTCCCACGCACGCTGGCGCAGGCCACTGCGCTCGGTGAGCTGCTGGAGGCGACAGGCAAGCCATTGGATCACGTGATCCAGTTGGGCGTGGATGATGAGGCGCTGGTTACGCGTATCTCCGGTCGGTCCACCTGCGGCAACTGTGGCGAAGTCTATCACGACGTGACAAAGCCGCAGCCAGCAGACGGCAAGTGCGAGAAATGCGGCGCGTCGGACTTCAAGCGCCGCGCAGACGATAACGAGGAAAGCCTCCGCAATCGTTTGATGGAATACTACAAGAAGACCTCGCCGCTGTTGGGCTATTACTACGCCCACAACATGCTCACGCGCGTTGACGGTTTGGCAGACATCAAAGAGGTGCAGGACAGCATCGCCAAGGTTCTGGACGCTTAATCCAACCTTACGACCGACAGGCAACGGCGCGCTTTTCTAGGCGCGCCGTTTTGCGATTATATGGGGCAGGGCGGGGTGCTTTCGGATTGAAAGGGATATCCATACGGCGGACCGCCGCTATGGGTTGACGCGCCGGTCAATTCCTCATAACCAGCCGTATCTCGTAAGAGAATCGAATTGCAACGGGCACCGATCACGCCCTGCGCATGAACACCTGATCAGCTGGAGCCCGACGGCACATTCGCCTCGGGCTTCACGTTGTGAAAAAAGGGTCTGGCATGACGGACCCGCAACGAAAAGGAAGCACACACGTGGCACGTATTGCCGGCGTAAACATCCCGACTGCAAAGCGGGTTCCAATCGCCCTCACATATATCACCGGTATCGGTAACTCTTCCGCAGCTGCAATCTGCGAAGCTGTTGGCATCGATTCCACACGTCGTATCAACGAACTTTCGGATGCTGAAATCCTGAAAATCCGTGAGTATATCGACGAAAACTACACCGTCGAAGGTGACCTGCGTCGCGACACGCAGATGAACATCAAGCGTCTGATGGACCTTGGTTGCTACCGTGGCCTGCGCCACCGTCGTAACCTGCCGGTTCGTGGTCAGCGTACCCACACCAACGCTCGTACGCGCAAAGGCCCTGCAAAGGCCATTGCCGGTAAGAAGAAGTAAGGGAGGGTCTGATCAATGGCACGCGAAAAGACAAAGACGAAGCGTAAGGTTTCCAAGAACATCGCCGCAGGTGTGGCGCATGTTAACTCCAGCTTCAACAACACAAAGATCCTGATCTCTGACGTTCAGGGTAACGCAATTTCCTGGTCCTCCGCAGGCACCATGGGCTTTAAAGGGTCGCGTAAATCGACACCTTACGCGGCTCAGATGGCTGCTGAAGATGCAGGTAAAAAAGCCCAGGACCACGGCGTGAAAACGCTGGAAGTCGAAGTGCAAGGCCCCGGCTCCGGCCGTGAAAGCGCCCTGCGCGCGCTGGCAGCTGCCGGGTTCAACATCACATCGATCCGTGACGTGACCCCAATGGCGCACAACGGCTGCCGCCCTCCGAAACGCCGCCGCGTCTAAGAGTATAAGTTACAAAAGGGGCCGCGCCTTTGCGCACGGCCTCTTACTGCTTTGTTGAAACCTCGGGAGTTCTTCGCCATTTGGACATGGGGCGCAGAACAGGAATGGAGGGACGTATGATCCACAAAAATTGGGCTGAATTGATCAAGCCACAGCAGTTGGACGTCAAGCCGGGCAATGACCCTGCACGTCAGGCTACTGTCATCGCCGAGCCGCTGGAGCGTGGCTTTGGTTTGACAATGGGCAACGCGCTGCGCCGCGTTCTGATGTCGTCGCTGCAAGGTGCCGCCATCACATCTGTACAAATCGATAATGTTTTGCACGAATTTTCGAGCGTTGCGGGTGTTCGCGAAGATGTCACCGACATCGTTCTGAACCTCAAAGGCGTTTCCCTGCGCATGGAAGTCGAAGGGCCCAAGCGCCTGTCGATTTCTGCCAAGGGACCGGGTGTTGTCACAGCTGGTGATATCTCCGAAAGCGCTGGTATCGAAATTCTGAACCGCGATCACGTGATCTGCCACCTGGATGACAACGCTGACGTTTACATGGAACTGACGGTCAACACCGGCAAGGGCTATGTGGCGGCAGACAAGAACAAGCCAGAAGATGCGCCTATCGGTCTTATCCCGATCGACGCGATCTATTCGCCGGTCAAGAAAGTGTCCTATGACGTGCAGCCGACCCGCGAAGGTCAGGTGCTGGATTATGATAAGCTGACGATGAAAGTCGAAACAGACGGCTCCATCTCTCCTGACGATGCCGTGGCTTTTGCTGCGCGTATTCTGCAGGATCAGCTGGGTATCTTCGTCAACTTCGACGAGCCTGAATCCGCATCGCGTCAGGACGACGACGACGGTCTGGAATTCAACCCGCTGCTGCTGAAGAAAGTGGACGAGCTGGAACTGTCCGTCCGTTCGGCAAACTGCCTGAAGAACGACAACATCGTCTACATCGGCGATCTGATTCAGAAGACCGAAGCCGAAATGCTGCGCACGCCGAACTTTGGCCGCAAATCCTTGAACGAGATCAAGGAAGTGCTGTCGGGCATGGGCCTGCACCTTGGTATGGACGTCGAGGACTGGCCACCAGACAACATCGAAGACCTCGCGAAAAAGTTCGAGGATTCGTTCTAAGAGATTTGTCGGGTTGGGCTTCCCCGCCCGACAATACGACCGGGCATCGGCCCCAAGGAGAGTTGGCGCTACGCACGCCAACCAGACAAAGCAAAACCGCCCGTAGAGGGCATTAAATTGGAGACTAGAAAATGCGTCACGCACGTGGTTACCGCCGCCTGAACCGTACACATGAGCACCGCAAGGCGTTGTTCTCGAACATGGCAGGCTCGCTCATCGAACATGAGCAAATCAAAACAACATTGCCAAAAGCCAAAGAATTGAAGCCAATCATCGAAAAGATGATCACATTGGCAAAGCGCGGCGACCTGCACGCGCGTCGTCAGGCTGCAAGCAAGCTGAAGCAAGACCAGTATGTCGCGAAGCTGTTCGACATCCTGGGCCCACGTTACAAAGACCGTCAGGGTGGCTATGTCCGCGTTCTGAAAGCGGGCTTCCGTTATGGCGACATGGCACCTATGGCCATTATCGAATTCGTAGATCGCGACCGCGACGCGAAGGGTGCAAACGACAAGGCGCGCGTCGCGGCCTATGAGGTTGCCGAAGACTAAAGCGACCTGCTTTTGTTAAGAATTCTGAAAGCCCCTGCCAACGCAGGGGCTTTTTGCTTTTATGCCTTCGGCGAGGATTTAAATCCATTTGGAACTCGGGTGTTGCGCAAGGGCCTATGGCTGCGCATATCTGGGGGCATGAAAATACTTCTGATCCTGCTGACCGTTCTGTCTTTCCCTGCCGCTGCGCAAACGGTGCCAAGCTCTGCCGCGCAGATCCAGTTGAGCTTTGCGCCGCTGGTCCGCGAGGCCGCGCCCGCCGTGGTGAACATCTACGCCCGCACCATCGTCGAACAAAGCCGCACGCCGCTGCAGGCTGATCCCTTCTTTGAACGTTTCTTTCGACGGCCAGACGCCGGCCGCCCACGGGTTCAGAACTCGCTCGGGTCCGGCGTGATCCTGTCGGAGGACGGGATCGTCGTGTCGAATTATCATGTGGTCGGGATGTCGACGGACATTCGGATCGTCCTGTCGGACCGTCGCGAGTTTTCCGCCCGTGTGCTGCTGAGCGATGCAGAGAGCGATCTGGCTATCCTGAAAATCGATGACGTCGACGGGCTTACCCCTTTGTCGTTGCGCGATAGCGATACCGTCGAGGTCGGCGAGTTGACGCTGGCCATCGGCAACCCCTTTGGGGTCGGGCAAACGGTGAGCAGCGGGATCGTGTCAGGGCTTGCGCGGTCTGGCGGGATGAACGGTGGCGGGCAGGGATACTTCATCCAGACGGATGCACCGATCAACCCGGGCAACTCTGGCGGTGCGTTGATCGACGTAGAGGGGCGGTTGATCGGGATCAACACCTCGATCTTAACACGCTCGGGCGGGTCAAACGGGATCGGCTTTGCGATACCTGCCAATTTGATCGCGGCGTTCATGGCGCAGGCGCGCGACGGGGCCGTTGAATTTACCCGACCTTGGGCGGGGATGAGCGGGCAGCCGGTGGACGCGGATATGGCGGGCCCGCTGGGGCTGGACCGGCCTGGTGGCATCATCGTGTCTGGGATGCACCCTGCCAGCCCGTTTCTGAAGGCCGGTGTTGCAGTCGGCGATGTGATCACGGCGGTCGATGGGCAAGAGGTACATACACCCGCCGAGATGATCTACCGCATGAGCGTAGCCGGGATGCGGGCGCAAGCGCGGATCACGCGGCTGCGCGATGGCAAGGTGGAAGAGGTTGAGGTCGCCCTGATCGCCGCACCGGAAGAGCCATCGCGTGCCGCGCTCACGCTGGATGAAAGCAGCTTGCTACCAGGGTTGGCGTTGGCGCGGATCAATCCTGCTGTGATGGCTGAATTGAACCTCCCGCTTGAGGTAGCGGGTGTGGCGGTGATGGATACCGGGCCCTATGGTGCGCGCGTGGGGTTGCGGCAGGGGGATGTGATCTTGGCCGTGAACGGGGCCGAGGTGCAAACACCGTCGGACGTCAGCGACCAGATGGCGGGCAGCCGTCAGGTGTCGATGGTGGTGCAGCGTGGCGTGCAGCGTCTGTCGCTGCAATTCCGGGTCTAGCGCGATGGCGGACCTATTTGGATCGGACGCGCCGGCTGTGGAAAGCGGGCACCGCCCGTTGGCGGACCGGCTGCGCCCGCGGAGCTTGGGCGAGGTCATCGGTCAGTCACAGGTGCTGGGGCCGGACGCGCCGCTGACGGTCATGCTGCAGTCTGGGTCGTTGGGGTCGCTGATTTTCTGGGGCCCGCCCGGCGTTGGCAAAACGACGATCGCGCGACTGCTGGCAGATGAGACGGACCTGCATTTCGTGCAGATCAGCGCGATTTTCAGCGGTGTGCCTGAGCTCCGCAAGGTCTTTGATGCGGCGAAAATCCGGCGACAGAACGGGCAGGGGACACTGCTGTTCGTGGACGAGATCCACCGCTTTAACAAGGCGCAGCAGGACGGCTTCCTGCCTCATATGGAGGATGGAACGATCCTGCTGGTCGGGGCCACGACCGAGAATCCATCGTTCGAGCTGAACGCCGCTGTGCTGAGCCGGTCGCAGGTTCTGGTGTTGGAGCGCTTGCCGCTGTCTGATCTGGAACGGCTGGCCCAAAGGGCCGAAAAGGAACTGGGTCGTGGCCTGCCACTGGACGGGCCTGCACGTGAAAACCTGCTTGAGATGGCTGATGGCGACGGGCGTGCGTTGCTCAACCTGATAGAGCAAGTCGCCGCTTGGAAGGTCGAGGGCAAGCTGGACGGCAAGGCCCTGTCGGCGCGGTTGATGCGGCGCGCGGCGCAATACGATAAAGGGGGGGACGCGCATTATAACCTCATCTCAGCGCTGCATAAATCCGTGCGCGGCTCTGACCCTGACGCGGCGCTGTACTGGTTGGCGCGGATGCTGGAGGGAGGCGAAGACCCGCGGTATCTGATGCGCCGGATCACGCGCATGGCGGTCGAGGATATCGGGCTTGCCGATCCGCAAGCTCAGTCTGTTTGCCTGCAATCGTGGGAGACCTACGAGCGGCTCGGTTCGCCCGAAGGGGAACTGGCGATTGCGCAGGCGTTGACCTATCTCGCGCTGGCCCCGAAGTCGAACGCGGCCTACGTGGCCTATAAGGCTGCGCGGCGTGCGGCCAAGCAAACCGGGTCCTCTTTGCCGCCCAAGCACATCATGAACGCGCCCACCAAGATGATGAAAGAACAGGGCTACGGCGCGGGGTATGCCTATGACCATGATGCCGAAGACGGGTTTTCCGGCCAGAACTACTTTCCCGACGGGATGGAGCGACCGCAATTCTATCAACCTGTCGAACGAGGCTTTGAACGTGACCTGAAAAAACGGGTCGATTATTTCGAAAAGCTGCGGGCAACGCGGAAAACTTGACATTCGGGGCGTGAACCGTGAGAGACCGCAGATGATTTCAACCCTGTCCCTTGTCGCTATGGGCGGCGCGATCGGTGCCTCCTTGCGGTATCTGTTTGGTGTCGCCGTGACGCGGCTGGCCGGGCTGTCGGATTTTCCGATCGCGGTGTTGACGGTCAACATCATCGGGTCGTTCTTGATGGGCCTCTTTGTGGTGTGTGCCGCACAAAAAGGGCTGACGCAGATCAGCCCGTTTGTGATGACCGGCGTGCTTGGCGGCTTTACAACGTTCTCGTCCTTCTCGCTCGAGACGGTCACGTTGATGGAGCGCGGCCAGATCGGGGCGGCAGGGATATATGTGGCACTGTCCGTCGGGCTATCGGTGCTAGGATTAATGCTGGGCCTTTTCGTGGCCAGAGGGGTATTTGCATGAGCCGGGTTCAACATCTGGTCGTAGAAGAAGGCGACGGGGATCAACGGTTGGACCGTTGGTTCAAACGGACCTTTCCGCTGATTGGCCAAGGGCTGATCGAAAAGATGTGCCGTAAAGGTGACATCCGTGTTGATGGGGGGCGGGTCAAAGCCTCTACTCGGCTTGAGGTTGGGCAGACCGTACGTATCCCGCCGCTGCCTGATGAAAAGGCCCCGCCGCCGCCTAAGCGCACGCGGATATCAGAGGCGGATACCAAGTTTATCCGATCCTGTGTGATCTATCGCGACGATCACATCATCGCGCTAAACAAACCGCCGGGGCTGCCGGTGCAGGGCGGGTCTGGTCAATCGGACCGCCATGTCGACGCGCTTGCCGATGCTTTGATGTTCGAGCTTGATGAAAAGCCGCGCCTTGTGCACCGGTTGGACAAAGACACCTCTGGCGTGCTGATCATGGCGCGGACACGGTCAATTGCCGCCGCGCTGACAGCGTCGTTCCGGCATCGCGAAACCCGCAAGATCTACTGGGCTGCGGTCGCGGGCGTCCCGCATCCGCGCAACGGGACGATCAAATTCGGGCTGGTCAAAGCCTTCGGTCACGGGGCCCGTGGTGAGGGCGAAAAGATGTACTGCGTCCACCCGAAAGACATGGAAACAACCGAAGGCGCCAAGCGCGCGACCACCGATTATGCGACCCTCGCACAAGCCGGTAAGCGGACCTGCTGGATGGCGCTGATCCCTGTGACGGGCCGGACGCACCAGCTGCGCGCACATATGGCTGAAATCGGGCATCCCATTGTCGGAGATGGAAAATATGGCGGTTCAGGTCAGGAGAACATGGGCGACGGATGGGGTGCGCAACTGGGGGGTGATATCTCTAAGAAGCTGCACTTGCATGCACGATCCCTGACGCTGGAGCATCCTGTCACCAAGGCGCGGCTGAACCTCACGGCCCCGCTGCCGGACCACATGGCGCGCACCTGGGACACGTTTCAGTGGGCACCCTCCGACGTGCCTGCTGACCCGTTCGAGGAGGATTGGGGGTGAGCGATTGGAAAGCGAAACGTTTCTGGAAAGATGCGGCCGTTGTCGAGGCGGAGGGTGGCTATACTGTCGAGCTTGACGGGCGCGGGATCAAGACGCCGGCCAAACGTGCACTGGTGGTGCCAACCCGCGCTATGGCGCAGAAAATCGCCGCTGAGTGGCAGGCACAGGACGGGGTGATCAACCCCGACACCATGCCCGCTACCAAAACCGCCAATGCAGCGACCGACAAGGTTGCGCTGCAACATGCCGAGGTTGCGGATATGTTGGCGGCCTACGGCGACTGTGATCTGCTGTGCTATCGCGCGGATAGCCCGGCTGAGCTGGTCGCGCGGCAGGCCGAACAATGGGACCCCATGCTGGAGTGGGCCCGCGAAGCCTTGGGCGTGAGCTTGCAGACCCGAGTGGGGATCATGCACGAACCCCAGTCACCTGCGGATGTCGCACGCCTGTCGGCGCGCACCCATGCGTTAAGCAACTTTCAACTCGCTGCCTTCCACGACCTTGTGAGCCTGTCTGGCTCGTTGATCTTGGGCTTTGCGGCGGCGCTTGACGCAAAGGAAGCGGAATCGATTTGGGAAATCTCGCGTCTGGACGAGATTTGGCAGGCCGAGCAGTGGGGCAATGATGACGAAGCAGACGCCTTGGCCGCAGTGAAAAAGACTAGTTTCTTACACGCTAAGTTGATGTTTGACCTGAGCGTGCCCGAATAGGTTTCACGGTGACCCCAATACATAGGATTGAGGGCATTTTTTAAGCACACTGACTTGACGTTCCGGCGTAAATTCGCCCAAACTCCCTTCCACTGACGGGGATAACCCCGCCAAAACATCTCCGGTCCGAAAAGGTGCCGGGTGAACCGCCCTAAAACGTGGCGGAAAATCAGGAAGAGGTTAAAATGAACAAATCCGTATTTTTTGGTGCGCTAACAGTAGCCGGCCTTGCGGCTGGCGCAGCTGCTGCGTCCACGCTTGACGATGTCAAAGCGCGCGGCAAGCTGAACTGCGGCGTTACCACCGGTCTGGCTGGCTTTGCGGCCCCTAACGCCAATGGTGAATGGGAAGGCTTTGACGTGGCGGTATGCCGCGCCGTTGCCGCTGCTGTACTGGGCGACCCCGCAGCTGTCGAATTCATCCCCACAACCGGCAAAACACGCTTCACCGCGCTGGCTTCGGGCGAGATCGATTTCCTTGCACGTAACACCACATGGACCTTCAGCCGCGATGTCGACCTCAAGTTCGACTTCATCGGCGTGAACTACTATGACGGTCAGGGCTTCATGGTTCCGAAAGAGCTTGGCGTTTCCTCTGCCAAGGATCTGGATGGCGCGACTGTCTGCATCCAAACCGGTACCACGACCGAGCTGAACCTCGCGGACTTCTTCCGCAACAACAACATCAGCTACGAGCCCGTGCCCGTTGAAACAAACGCCGAAGGCCAACAGCAGTATCTGGCCGGTGCGTGCGACACCTATACTACCGACGCATCCGGTCTGGCCGCGACACGCGCGACCTTTGAAAACCCAGGTGAGCACATCATCCTGCCCGAAATCATCTCCAAAGAGCCTCTGGGCCCGCTTGTTCGCCATGGCGACAACGACTGGGGCGACGTAACCCGCTGGGTTCTCTACGCTCTGATCGCAGCTGAAGAGCTGGGTGTCACATCGGCAAACGTCGAAGAGATGACAACAAACACCACAAACCCAGAAGTTGCCCGTCTGCTTGGCACCGAAGGTACTTTGGGTGAAATGCTGGGTCTGGAAGCTGACTGGGCGAAAAAAGCCATCGCGTCGCAAGGTAACTACGGCGAAATCTTTGCCAAGAACATCGGCGAAGAAACACCAATCGGTCTGGCCCGTGGCCTGAACGCTCAGTGGACAGACGGCGGCCTGATGTACGCGCCTCCTTTCCGCTAAACACATCCGTCGAGGGGCGCGGAGCAATTCCGCGCCCTTTGCGCCTATACGACGCAAAAATAAAACCCGGCCCGCGACACCGAATGGTGCGTGAAAAACAGGTCCGGCACACAGGGAAAATCTGATGACGACAATGTCCGACCCTCAACAGGGCTCGTTCCGGCTGTCGATGTTGCTTAACGACACCCGCTATAGATCCTACACTTTCCAGTTTATCGCGCTGATACTGCTTATCGCACTGATGTCGTTTCTGGGCATTAACCTGGTACGAAATCTGGCAGAGGCCGGATTGAACATCTCCTACGGGTTTTTGAACGTGCCAGCCGGCTACGATATCAACCAATCCTTAATCGATTATAACAGCCAGTCATCGAATCTGCGTGCCGCAATGGTCGGTATCATCAACACACTTCTTGTTGCGTTTCTGGCCTGTGTCACTGCGACAATTCTGGGTGTGATCGCAGGTGTGGCGCGCCTGTCCAAGAACTGGCTCGTGTCCAAACTGATGTCGGTCTACGTCGAGATTTTCCGGAATATTCCGGTGCTGATCTGGATCCTGATGATCTACACCTTGATGACGGCCGTATTGCCCGCGCCCAACAAGTTCCGCGGTGACAACGCCACGTCGAGCATGCTTTTCGACGCCTTCGCCTTCACCAACCGCGGTATCTACATCCCCGCACCGGTTTGGGGCCCGGGGTCTATGATCGTGGTTGCGACCTTTGTGCTGTCGATCATCGCCGCGATTATCTATCGCCGGTATGCGGTTAGCCTTCTGTTCCGTACGGGCAAGCTGCTGCCTATGGGATGGCCCACTGTCGCGATCTTGCTGGTGCCGACGATTGTGATGTTCTTCATCATGGGCAGCCCCATCGCATTGGATTACCCCGAGCTTAAGGGCTTTAACTTCCGTGGTGGTCTGCAGATCGGCGCGCCGCTGATCGCATTGTGGTTGGCTTTGTCCGTATACACCGGTGCCTTCATCGCCGAAAACGTGCGTGCAGGTATTCAGGCGATCTCAAAAGGGCAGACCGAAGCTGCTTCGTCGCTGGGCTTGCGCCCGAAGCGGGTTATGAACCTTGTGGTTCTGCCGCAGGCGTTGCGTGTGATCATTCCGCCGCTGATTTCGCAATACCTCAACATCACGAAGAACTCGTCGCTCGCGATTGCCGTCGGGTATGCCGATATCACTGCGACACTGGGGGGGATCACCTTGAACCAAACCGGCCGCGCGATCGAATGCGTGCTTTTGCTGATGCTGTTCTATCTCACGATCTCGCTGTCGATCTCTGCGATCATGAACGTTTACAACAACTCTGTCAGCTTGAAGGAGCGGTAAGATGTCAGATACACACGCCGCCTCCGTCCCTTATGTGCGGGACACCATGTTGCCACAGCACGCGCCCCCGCCAACCGCGCAGGGGCCTGTAAAATGGGTCCGCGAAAGCCTGTTTTCGTCGATCCCTTACACCATTCTCACGCTCGCAGCGCTGTACGTTATCTACCTGATCCTTTCCGGCTTCCTTCCTTGGTTGCTGGGCGGCGTTTGGACGACATCCAACATTCGCGAGTGTCGCGAAGTATTGGACGGTGTCCAAGCCGGCTGTTTCTCGGTGCTGACAGAACGCTGGAACCAACTGTTGTTTGGTATCGCCTATCCGCAGGACGGCTACTGGCGCCCGACATTGGCATTCGTGCTCCTGTTCGTCGCTGTGTCACCGGTGCTGTTTAGCAATCTGCCACGTGGGCTCATCCTTTTTACCGTCATCTACCCTTTCATCGCCTTTTGGTTGATCTGGGGCGGTTCCCTTTTGGTGCCATTGTCGGCGTTGCTGGCCGTTGTGGTTGGCTATGTGGTCTACAGCAGAATCGTTAAGACAAGCTTTGCAGGCGGACTTTTTGCGGGTCTCATCGCAGGCATCGTGACGTGGTTTATCTGCGGCTTCATTACGCCAAGCCTATCGGGCGTGCTCGCGCTGGAACCGGTCGCCTCGCGGAACATGGGGGGCTTTATGCTCAACATGATCTTGGGCGTGATCTGTGTGTCTTTGTCCTTGCCGATGGGCATTCTGCTTGCGCTGGGTCGTCAATCGAGCTTGCCGATCATCAAACTAATCTGCGTTGTTTTCATTGAGTTTATCCGAGGGGTGCCTCTGATTACGTTGCTTTTTGTTGCCAACGTGGTCCTGGCGTACTTCCTGCCACCGGGCACAAACTTCGACCTGATCCTGCGTGTTATCATCATGATCACCATGTTCGCGTCGGCCTATATTGCCGAGGTGATCCGGGGCGGGTTGGCAGCCTTGCCACGTGGTCAATACGAGGCCGCAGACAGCTTGGGCCTTGATTATGCGCAGGCCATGCGCCTGATTATTTTGCCCCAAGCCTTGAAAATCTCGATCCCAGGGATCGTTAACGTGGCCGTCGGGCTGTTCAAGGATACTACGCTGGTGTCGATTATTTCGATGTTCGACCTGGTTGGGATGATCCGCGGGCCGATCCTAGCGTCGACTGACTGGAACGGCGTTTACTGGGAACTGTGGGGCTTTGCCGCCTTGCTCTTCTTCGTCGTCTGCTACGGCATCTCGCAATATTCACAATGGCTGGAACGTCAACTCCAGACCGACCACCATTAAGGAAAGGCTGTTATTATGGCTGAACAAGCACAAGCGCTGAAAGTCTCGAACGAGGTCGCGATCAGCATCGAGAACATGAACAAGTGGTACGGCACGTTTCACGTGCTGCGGGATATTGATCTGACCGTTTACCGTGGTGAACGTATCGTTATTGCCGGACCGTCGGGCTCGGGGAAGTCAACTCTGATCCGCTGTATCAATGCCTTGGAAGAGCATCAGAAAGGCCGGATCGAAGTCGACGGTACAGTGCTGTCTTCGGACGTTAAAAACATCGACAAAATCCGCTCCGAAGTCGGGATGTGTTTCCAGCACTTCAACCTTTTCCCGCACTTGACGATCCTCGAAAACTGCACGCTTGCTCCGATCTGGGTACGAAAAACACCTAAGAAGGAAGCCGAAGAAATCGCGATGCATTTCCTTGAGAAGGTTAAGATCCCGGATCAGGCGGACAAGTACCCAGGTCAGCTTTCTGGTGGTCAGCAGCAACGCGTGGCGATCGCGCGCAGCCTGTGTATGCGTCCGCGTATCATGTTGTTTGACGAACCAACCTCAGCCCTGGACCCGGAGATGATCAAAGAGGTTCTGGACACGATGGTCGAACTGGCCGAGGAAGGCATGACGATGCTCTGCGTGACGCACGAGATGGGCTTTGCCCGTCAGGTGGCCAACCGCGTCATCTTTATGGATGAAGGCCAGATCGTCGAACAGAACGAACCTGAAGAGTTCTTTAACAACCCCCAAAGCCCGAGGACCAAGCTCTTCCTCAGTCAGATTTTGGGCCACTAAGTTTCAAGGGCGGGGATTTCCCCGCCCTTTTTTATTGGGCAAGCATCCGTGGCGTCATGTACGCCTGTACGTCGCCGCTGTGCCAGTGCACACCCCTCCAGTCGTCCACTTCGAATGACATCACCATTGTCGCACCCGGTGGGGTTCCGGCTGCAAGATGAGCTGTGGCACCCACACGGGGCAGGAGGTGCGCCATCTCTGCCACGCCGGGGTTATGCGCAAGAACTAAAACTGTGGACCCTTCAGCGCCCTGTATGGCCGCCATCAGCCGTTCTGTATCTGCTAGATAAAGACGGTCTGTGAAGATTCGTTTAACAGCGGAGGGAATTTCCAAAAATTCGAGCGTTTCCGACGTTCGCCGAGATGCAGAGCATAGCACAAGATCAGGTCTGTAGTCTTCGGCGTCGAGCCATTGCCCGATTGCATGTGCGTCTTGCCGACCTTTGTCATCCAAAGGCCGGTCAAAGTCCATTGCGATCCCCGCCGGCCAACCTGCTTTTGCATGGCGCATCAGAATAAGGCGTCTCATCAACGTTTCCTTAATGTATCGGCCGCATAAACGAGAAGCTCAGACAGCCGGAAACAGGGGAGGGTGCAATATGCAGTAATTTATAAAGTGGTTGTTACTGGCCGCGGATAATGCTGCCTGCACCATGTTCGGTGAAAAGCTCCAACAAGCAGGCGTTAGGGGCTCTCCCGTCCAAAATCACCGCTGCGCGCACGCCACCGTCGATCGCATCAAGCGCAGTTTGCGTTTTGGGTATCATACCACCGGCAATCGTTCCGTCTGCCACCATCTCGCGTATCTGGCTCGCTGTTAGCTCCGTCAGCACGTCGCCTTCGGCATTCTTCACGCCTGCAACGTCAGTAAGCAGCAGCAAGCGGTCTGCCTTCAGCGCAGCTGCAATCGCGCCCGCCGCAGTATCGCCGTTGATGTTAAATGTTTCGCCGTTGCGGCCCATGCCAAGGGGCGCAATCACCGGGATAATCCCTTTGTCGGCTAGATCGCGGAGCAAACGAGGGTTTACTTCGGTCGGTGCGCCAACCAACCCCAGCTCTGGGTCCTCTTGGTCACAGATAATAAGGCCGCTATCCTTGCCAGACACACCGACGCAACGCCCACCCTGTGCCGTGATCGCTTGCACGATGCGGGCGTTCACAAGGCCCGACAGAACCATTTCAACGATTTCCATCGTGGCAGCGTCGGTCACCCGTTTGCCGTTTACGAATTCGGACTTGATGTTCAGCCGGCCGAGCATGTCGTTGATCATCGGGCCGCCGCCGTGAATGATGACGGGGTTCACGCCGACCTGGCGCATAAGTGCTACGTCGCGCGCGAACTCTTCCATCGCATCGTCGCTGCCCATGGCGTGACCGCCCAGCTTGATAACAACGGTCGCGTCAGCGTAACGCTGCAAGTAGGGGAGCGCTTGGCTCAGGGTGCGTGCGGTGGCGATCCAATCGCGATTCATGTCTTGTTTTCTCATTCTCTGCCTCGGTAAACGCCGAAGTGCTCGTCACTCCAACGTCGCGATAATGGCACGGAGCGTAGGGATGCCCCAGCCCTTTTCAGAAGACGTAACCACGATTTCGGGGTAGGCGGCTGGGTGCTTGGCAAGCGCACCACGGACCTGATCCAGAACTTTCTGACGCTCTACTTCTTTAACCTTGTCGGCTTTCGTGAGGACACATTGAAAAGTCACGGCTGAGCTGTCCAACAAGGACATGATTTCGTCGTCGACCTTCTTCACACCATGCCGCGCGTCGATCAGCACAAACGCACGGCGGAGCGTTTGCCGACCTGAAAGGTACTGTTTCAGCAACCGTTGCCATTTTTCGACGACGGGTAGAGGGGCGTTTGCATAGCCATACCCGGGCAAATCGACGAGGTAGTGATCGTGGGCCGCGGTAAAATAGTTGATCTCTTGAGTGCGCCCCGGCGTGTTGGACGCTCTCGCCAGCGCTTTTGTACCCGTCAAGGCATTGATCAAACTCGATTTACCAACATTTGATCGCCCTGCAAAACACACCTCCATCCGGTCGGCGGGTGGCAGGCCGTCCATCGCGACAACGCCTTTCACAAACAGCGTTTCGCCTGCAAATAGCATGCGGCCCTTTTCGGCTGCATAGGCATCAGGCTCTTCGGCGATGCTAAATTGGACTTGCATGAGTTAAAGTACCTTTACCTGGTCGCTAATTGCGACGGAGCCCGTGTGAATGACCTCAGCGTATACGCGGAAATCTTGGTGACCCCAAGTGCTCAATACGCGCAATATGTCGATGTCGCGCTCGCCGTTGTGTCGATTCGCGGTGGTAGCTTGGCACCGTTTGGTGCGGTCCCGTATGCGTAGGACAGTTTCGCCAAGTGACACGTCGTTCCCGACTCAATCAAGATCGCTTCATGGTGTTGCGGCATCAAACCAATGGTGCTTTTGACCCGGTGCTCAAATTTGCACAATGCGACCATTCGTTCCCATCTAGACGCGCCGCGCCATGCGCCACCGCCCAGGTCTGGTTCCACGGCATCGGCTGCCCCGTGGAGGGCGCTGTATGATCCAGCTCTTCGCGACCATTGCTTTTGAGCGGGTGGCGATAGAGCTGGGTCACCGTTGTCATTATTTCGGATCACCCTTCCGTCCGAATTTCATGCTGCCTTTAATATTCCCTAGGATATCAGGCTTATAGCCCTGGCTGCGCATGATCAGGTACTGCTGCGTAAAGGTAATCGTGTTGTTTGCGATCCAGTAGACGACGAGGCCAGATGCGAAACCGCCAAGCATGAACATAAAGACCCATGGCATCCATGCAAAGATCATCTGCTGCGTGGGGTCCGTAGGGGCCGGGTTCAGTTTCTGCTGCAGGAACATCGAAATACCCAGCAGCAGCGGTAGGATCCCGATAAAGACCAATGCAAGAACGGTCCCTGCTTCGGGCGCAGCCCATGGCAGCAGTCCATAGAAGTTGAAGATAGATGTCGGGTCTGGGGCGCTCAAATCCTGAAACGGGCCAAAGAAGGGTGCGTGGCGCAGCTCCAACGTGACGAAGATCACTTTGTAGAGGGAAAAGAAAATCGGGATCTGCATCAAAATCGGCAGACAGCCGGCGGCTGGGTTCACTTTCTCGCGTTTATATAGCTCCATCATGCCCTGTTGAAGCTTTTGACGGTCGTCGCCTGCATCCTTTTTCAGCTTCTCCATCTGTGGCTGAAGCTCTTTCATCTTCGCCATCGAAACGTAGGATTTATACGCAAGTGGGAAGAGCAGAGCTTTGATCAGCAATGTCAGGCCGATGATCGCGACACCCATGTTGCCGATCAGCAGGTTTAGATGGTGAAGTACCCA
The DNA here is from genome assembly GCF_040435955.1 of Sulfitobacter sp. TCYB15. Taxonomy (NCBI): domain Bacteria; kingdom Pseudomonadati; phylum Pseudomonadota; class Alphaproteobacteria; order Rhodobacterales; family Roseobacteraceae; genus Sulfitobacter; species Sulfitobacter sp. TCYB15. Next base: position 2,779,021 of record NZ_CP159193.1, on the reverse strand, counting down.
AAAGATCGGTTTGGTCAAGAAAAAGAACCAGCCCCAATCGATGGAGTCGATAAACTTGTACACGCCTTGCGCCTCATAGTCGCGCAAAATTTCCCATTCTTTGGCACCGGCGAACAACTGTGTGGTGACCGTTGCTGTCTGCCCGCTTGCGACAGTTTGCGTCGGCATCACGGATTCGGTTTGAAAAATCTCAGTGCGTGGCAGGTACTTGACTGATAAGCGCGTTGGCTGTGCCGGATCCGGGATCAGGTTGGTCATGAAATAATGCCCGGTGAAGCCGATCCAGCCGTTGGTTACACCGTCAATACGTTTGGATGGCACGCCGTTCACGACATCCAGCTCGGGAATGTCATCCCAAGCGGTCTCAAGCAGTTCACCATTGTTCATGGCGACAAGGCCCTCGTGCAGAATGAAGAAATTCTGCGCGTCGCTTGGAATACCGTGGCGTGCAATTAGCCCGTAAGGTGCAAGCGAAACCGAGTTGTCGGAAGTGTTCTCAACCTTCTGTTCGATCTTGAACATATAGTTTTCGTCGATTGAGATGGTGCGTGAGAAAAGCTGACCGGCGTCGTTGTCCCAAGTGAGCGTGACAGGGGTTTCGACTGACAGCGTTTCACCTTGGCTAAGTGTCCAAAGGGTGTTTGGTCCTGGAACCTGTTCAGGGGCAATCCCCGCACCTGGAGCCCAGCCGTAAAGCGCATAGTAGGCGTCGGGTGTGCCTGCAGGTGATAGCAAGCTTACGATAGGAGCATCTTCTTCGATAGTTGTGTTGTAATCCTTCAAATGAAGGTCGTCGACCCGCCCCCCTAGCAGTGAGATTGAGCCGGAAATGCGCGCCGTTTCAACGGGAATACGCGGCGCTTCTTCGAGAGCTGCCGTTGCCTCGTCCGATGCGTCGGTCACATTGTCGGCGGCACCGGCACTTGAAGGGACAACAGCTTCTGTCGATGTTGCGTCCGTCACTTGCTGTGTGGCAGCCGGGTCGGTGATGGTTTCGGTTTCCGGAGGCGGAAACAACATGAACCATCCTAGGATGACTATGAAACTTAGAACCGTCGCGAAAATGAGATTCTTGTTTTGATCGTCCATGTGACCGTCACCTGATGCCTGTAATATCAGCGTGGGTTCAACAGAGTAAGGCACCAAAGGTCAAGTAGATTCGCCTTTTCCCCTTTGGTGCACACTGATCTGCCGAAGCCAAACATCAACGAATGCCACCTACCACACCGGGCAGACGTGTCAGTTTTTGGCTATGTGTATGCATCCAAGTGGTCGCTTCGTGTATCTGCATGGGCGGCGCCATGCCGTCGCCTTGAACATGGTCGCAGCCCAGTTGAGACAATAAGCTATGCTCTCCGGCGGTTCGTATATCACAGGCCAGGGTTTCGACGCCTAAATCATGAGCCATCGCAACTACCGCTGACAGGATGCGGCGACGGTTGGGGTGTTTATCAACGTCATTAGTGAGAGACGGGTCGATAATAGCGAGGTCAACGCCGCATTTTTGAATAATCTCAACGCAGTGCGGACCGCTGCCAAAACCGTTAAGCGCGATACCGCATCCTAGCGTACGAAGGTCACGGCATGTGTAAATCAGTGGGTGAGAAGGCGTATGCTGGCAAAGGTGTTGCGGTAGGGCTAGTCGCAAAGTACCGGGTTTGACGTCAAGACGATCAAGTTCCCATTCCAGTTTTGCCGCCAGCTGCACGTCCTCGACTTGCTCGGTAGAAAGGCTGCATGTGATGCGAATAGGAAAGTGAGACGCTCGTTGCAGGGTTTTGGCCCTGTGCAGCGCGTGGGTCAGACTGCTGAAATGACTGAAAAGGGTTTCATCCTCTGCAATTTCCGAGGTGCTGACCGGCGCGGCCATGTCGGTGTTCATGCTAGTGTGGCAGGCCGGAACTGCAGAAAATCCGGTGATCATGCCGGAATGGGTGGATATCTGAGGCTGAAATAGAGTTCGAGCGTGCTGCATCGGTTCCCGAGGTGTAGGATCGGTGCCGCCGCTTGGTCGGGCAGTGGCCGTCCTTTCCAGCGGGCGCGGGTGCGTTGGTCCTGATGGTGTACTGCGCCAGCTATCTGAAGCCAAATACAGCAGAGGGGGAGCGACAAAGCCGATGATAATCAACCCCTGCCAGCCGAACCAAAATACGGACAGCGCAAACCCAAGCAAGAGCACGAGGCCAGCGGGTAGATGGCGACGGGTTGTGCTACGCTGGGAACGACTAGATTGAAGGTCGTGTTGCAAATGAAGCCTCGGCTGACAGTGTTACCGCCATACCGATAGCCCTTGCCTCTGACCAAAAGATTAATGTTCTGCCTTTGATCTAAAGGATTTGAATTAAACCCTCAGCTTTTCGAGGGTTTACTTGTCCCGAGTGAGGCCTGCAAAATCAAACAGGTTCGGATCCAACAGATGCGAAGGGCGTGCGTTCATCAGCGCGCGGAACATCACCTGACGGCGTCCGGGGCTATTCGCCTCCCAGCCGTCTAGAATCGATTTTACCTGCTGGCGTTGCAGACCGTCTTGCGAGCCGCACAAATCACACGGAATGATTGGATAATTCATGGCAGTAGAGAATTTTTCGCAATCGACCTCCGCGACATGGGCGAGGGGGCGGTATAGGAACAGATCGCCTTCTTCGTTCACGAGTTTTGGCGGCATGGTCGCCAAGCGCCCGCCATGAAACAGGTTCATGAAAAACGTCTCTAGGATATCGTCACGGTGGTGGCCTAGGACAACAGCGGTACATCCTTCTTCGCGTGCGATGCGATAGAGGTGCCCCCGACGAAGCCTACTGCACAACGCACAGAATGTGCGGCCCGCGGGTATTTTATCCATGACGATGGAATAGGTATCTTGGTATTCGATTCGGTGTTTGACACCCATCTTTTCAAGAAACGCGGGCAAGACCGTGGCGGGGAAATTGGGCTGGCCTTGATCAAGGTTGCAAGCGACCAGTTCGACGGGCAGAAGACCGCGCCATTGGAGCTCGTGCAAGATGGCCAGCAGGGTGTAGCTATCTTTGCCCCCGGACATGCAAACCAGCCATTTGCCGCCGGGTTCGATCATCCCGTATTGCTCAATCGCCTCGCGCGTTTGTCGCACAAGACGTTTGCGCAGTTTGCGAAATTCGGTGCTTTGGGGGGCACCGTTGAAGAGCGGGTGAATATCTTCGGGTTGATCAAGCATGGGCTTGGCTTAGTGCAACTGAGTTTGCCGATCAAGCGCCAGTGCATGTGTATGGCGGCGATTGGTGATGTAGAGAAAGGAGAGAAGCGGAAGGGCTAGTCGGGTACGTTGTCAATGCCGCTATCGCCCCAAGGGTGGCAGCGAGCGATGCGCCGCAGGGTGAGCCAGCCGCCCTGGATGCCGCCATGTTTAGTAAGTGCTTCCAGCGCATATGCGCTGCATGTCGGGTGGTATCGGCAGTTGTGGCCAACCCAGGGGCTGAAGACGAGGCGATACCCTTTCACAGGCAGTGCCAAAACGCGCGCCAAAGGGGTCACTTTTTTGAACCAGAGCGTTGCTTGCCGTGCAGGATCCCCAAGGCTTTGGTGAAATCCGACTGCAATTTGTCAAAAGGGAGGGATGCCGTGGCATTGCTGCGACCTACGAGGACATAATCCATACCGTCGCGTCCCTCGTGAGGGAGCGTCAGGCGTGCGACTTCGCGTAGACGTCGTTTGGCCCGATTGCGCGCGACGGCGTTGCCCACTTTTTTAGAGCAGGTGAACCCAACCCGTATGCCATCGGCTTCGCCCGCTGCGCGTTTACGCATCTGCAGGATGAAACCGGGCATGGCGACCCGAGGGGCACGGGATGCCCGTTGAAAGTCGGGGCGATTTTTGAGCGTTTGCACACGTAAAGAAACCGCCGGAAGCGTTTCCTCTGGTGTGGCGATGCTGCCATCCATAGGTGCCTCCGACGGTGTCATATCTTTTTGAAACCGAGGTCGCGTATTACGCGCTCAGTTCCTTCCGGCCTTGTGCACGGCGCGCGTTGATGATCTTGCGACCCGCTTTGGTTGCCATGCGTGCGCGGAAACCGTGGCGCCGTTTGCGCACAAGGTTTGAAGGTTGATAGGTGCGTTTCATCGCTCCGACTCCACTTTATACTTTAGCACGCGACCAGATTCGGCGCGTCACTGTCATTTCAAGCCCTGCTCCTAAAGCTGCAGCACGGGCAAGTCAAACCCTTGGTGCCGTTATTTCGGCCTTTGCAACAAATTAAGCCAGCTTATCTGCGCAATGTTACAGTTTTCTTGGGAATTGCCGTGACATCGTCATAAAAGCCGCCTTCACATCAACCACACGTGAGCACCCTATCTGACTGGCGATATTTGACCCATCTAATAAGGAGCAACTTATACCCTTTTGAAAGTGACCCGACAATATGTCCGCACAAGCCTCTGAAAAGCCTTCGTGGTTTCGCTACTTGCCCTTTGTGGTCATCTTGGCGGTCGCGGTGATCGGCTATTTCGCCCTGCGCGATTACCTTACCTTCGAGACGCTGCGCGACAACCGCGAGGCGCTGATCGCTTTTCGTGACCAGCACTACGCGCTGACGATCCTCGTTTTTCTGGGCATTTATATCATGATTGTGGGGTTTTCCCTTCCAGGGGCGAGTGTGGCAACAATCACTGGCGGTTTTCTATTCGGGACAGTGTTCGGCGTTCTGGCAAATGTCACCGGCGCGACACTGGGGGCGGTCGTGATCTTTCTTGCCGCGCGTATGGGTCTCGGAGAGACATTGAAGGCGCGCATGGACGCGTCGGAGGGGCTTGTGCGGAAGGTCAAAGCGGGCATTGACGAAAACCAGTGGTCGATGCTTTTCTTCATACGATTGGTGCCCGTGGTGCCCTTCTTTGTGGCCAACCTTATTCCTGCCTTTCTGGGCGTGCCTCTTTATCGCTTTGTGATCTCTACCTTTCTAGGGATCATTCCCGGGTCGCTTGTGTTCACCTCAATCGGTGCTGGGCTGGGTTCCGTTTTTGCACGGGGTGAAACGCCAGACTTCGGCATTATATTCGAACCTCACATCCTGCTTCCCATTCTGGGGCTTTGCGCTTTGTCGGTGCTGCCCGTCGTGTTGAAAGCTGTCACCGGCAAAAAGGAACTTTTGAAATGAACCGCATCAAAACTGACCTGTTGATCATTGGCGCAGGCTCCGGCGGGTTGTCCGTCGCGGCGGGGGCGTCACAAATGGGGGCGGATGTTGTGCTGCTTGAAGGGCACAAGATGGGCGGCGACTGCCTGAACTTTGGCTGCGTGCCGTCGAAGGCGCTGATTGCTACGGGCAAGGCGGCCTACGGGCAGCGGCACAGCGCGGAATATGGCGTGGCCAATGCGGCGGGCGAGGTAGATTACGCCGCTGCAAAAGATCATGTGGCGGACGTGATTGCGCAGATCGCGCCCGTTGACAGCCAGGAACGCTTCGAAGGCTTCGGGGTCAACGTGATCCGCGAGTACGGGCGCTTCATCTCCGAAGACGAAGTGCAGGCCGGAGATACGGTGATCAAGGCGCGGCGCATCGTCATCGCGACGGGATCATCGCCGCTGGTACCCCCGATTACAGGTCTGGATAAAACGCCATACGAGACGAACGAGACCATGTTCAATCTGCGCGAAAAGCCCGAGCATCTGCTGATCATCGGTGGCGGGCCGATCGGGATGGAAATGGCGCAGGCCCATATACGCATGGGGTGCAAGGTTACCGTGATCGAGGGAGATAAAGCGCTTTCAAAGGATGACCCCGAACTTGCCGCCATCGTTTTGCAAACGCTCAAGGACGAAGGCATCGAGATTGCAGAAGGTGCGCAAGCTGCTGAAATCCGTGGGGATGTCGGCGCGATAGAGGTGGAAGCAAAAGACGGACGCGTGTTCAAAGGCTCGCATCTTCTGGTGGCCGTCGGCCGCAAGGCAAACACGGATCGTCTGGACCTGGAAAAAGCGGGGATCGAACCGATCAAGAACGGGATCAAGGTTGACGATTCCCTGCGCACCACCAACCGCAAGGTCTATGCCATTGGCGACGTCGCAGGCGGGATGCAATTTACCCATGTTGCGGGCTATCACGGCGGCGTCGTGATCCGGTCGCTGATGTTCGCGCTGCCTGCCAAGGCGAAGACGGCGCATATCCCGTGGGCCACCTACACCGACCCAGAACTGTCGCAAGTCGGCCTGACCGAGGCGCAAGCCAAAGAGAAACACGGTGACAAGCTGGAGGTCGTGCGCTTTCACTATAACCACAATGATCGCGCCATCGCGGAGCGTAAAACCAAAGGTTTGATCAAGGTCATGGTGGTCAAGGGGCGCCCCGTGGGCGCAAGCATCGTCGGTTACCAGGCAGGAGAGTTGATTAACCTGTGGGCTTTGGCGCTGGCAAATAACATGAAAATGAGCCAGATTGCGTCTATGGTTGCACCTTATCCCACCATCGGCGAAATCAACAAACGTGCGGCGGGGGCGTATTTCAGCCCGCGTCTGTTCGAAAGCGATTTGGTCAAGACTGTCGTTCGACTGGTGCAGCGGTTCATTCCATAAAGCGCGCGCCTATGCTCAAATCCCTCTCTGGCAGGCTTCTTATTCTGACCACCATCTTTGTGATGCTGGCAGAAGTGTTGATCTTTGTGCCCTCTATCGCCCGCTTTCGCGAAGAATACATGATGAACCGGCTGGAGAGGGCGCAGATCGCGTCGCTGACCCTGCTCGCAAGCGATATGATCGACCCCGAGCTTGAGGCAGAGCTGTTGCGCACCGCGCAGGTGTTTAATGTGGTGCTGCGGCGGGACCGCATACGGCAATTGGCACTGTCGTCCCCGATGTCGCAGACGATCAAAGAAACATACGATCTGCGCGATGCCTCCGCATGGGTGTTGATTCGCGATGCGTTCCATCAGCTCGCCGAAACAGAGCCGGGGGTGATCCGCGTGATCGGTGCCCCGGTGCAGGATGCGGGCCTGCTGATCGAAATCACGATGGAGGCGGGCTCCTTACGGACGGCCATGATCGACTATGGTATTCGCATACTGGCGCTTTCTGCCGCCATCTCGATGATCACGGCGTTTTTGCTGTTTCTGACCATGCGGGCGTTTTTGCTGAAACCGATCAAGGGTGTGGTCGGGCATATGCAGAACTACGCTCTTGCCCCCGAGGATGCGCGACGAATCATTTCACCTTCTGCTGGTGTGACAGAGGTGCGAGAGGCCGAGGAAGCTTTGATGAAGCTTGAAACCGAACTGACCCAAGCCCTGCGCCAGAAAGAGCGTCTGGCGCAGCTGGGGCAGGCGGTGAGCAAGATCAGCCACGATCTGCGTAACATACTGACATCGGCACAGTTGTTTACCGACCGGATCGAAATGTCCGAGGATCCGACGGTCAAACGCATGGCCCCCAAGCTGGTCAGCTCAATCACCCGCGCCGTGCACCTGTGCGAATCCACGCTTGCCTTTGGCCGCGCGGAAGAGCCAAGTCCGACGCTGACGGTCACGCCACTGTTGCGCATCGTGGATGACGTCGTTGATAGCGAGCGGCTGGCGATCAACGGGGCGGACCTGACGTTCACCTGCGACGTGCCGCAAGATTTGCACGTGCGCGCCGATCCGGAACATTTGTTTAGGGTCTTGGCGAATCTTGTGCGCAACGCCCGACAGGCGATCATCGCCACGGGTAAATCCGGCGAAATCATCGTTGCTGCCAGTGAACAGGCCGGCGACTGGGTGATCCGCGTCAGCGACAACGGCCCCGGCCTTCCCCCCAAGGCGCGGGAGCATCTGTTTACTGCGTTCAAGGGCGGTGCGCGCAAGGGGGGCTCCGGTCTGGGCCTTGCCATCGCGGCAGAGCTGGTACGCGGTCACGGTGGGACGCTCAAACTGTCAGAGACAAGCGCGTCGGGCACGGTTTTCATCGTGACATTGCCCAAGGGCGACGGGTCTTTCTAATTTGTTTGAAGAAAATTCACGTTAGGCAAAAGAAGGGGTTGCAAACCCCCGCGCCCAGAACTAAACCCCGCCTTAACGGACCGATAGCTCAGCTGGATAGAGTACCTGACTACGAATCAGGGGGTCGGGGGTTCGAATCCTCCTCGGTCCGCCACTTTCAAACATCGTTAGATTTTGAACTTGGCGGCACAACCGTCCGCAATTTTCATAATCAAATTGATAACCCTGCACGCATGATCGCGCGCTGGGCTGTTTGTGTTTAATCGTTTGATTTTATGGGGGTATGGCCCCTCGGGGCGAGGTAACCCGCGCGGGTGCAAGGGCGCGCGGGTTGTTGGTGTGGGTGCCTCAGGCGGCAGGCTTAGGCGATGGCCTCGTCCCAGCCGGTGTCCTGATCCGCCAGTTTGACACGGGTCGGCAGACCGATGGTGTCGAGCAGGGCGAACAGCGGCTTTGGGTCCAGCTCTTCGACGTTCACCATCGTGCCGGTGTCGTAGGTGCCATCGGCAATCAGCATCGCCATCGCCACGGGGGGCACGCCAGCGGTATAGGAAATGCCCTGGCTGCCGACCTCGTTATAGGCGTCCTTGTGGTCGGCGACGTTGTAGACAAACACCTCTACATCCTTGCCGTCCTTGGTGCCTTTGACCAGATCGCCAATGCAGGTCTTGCCAGTATAGTTCGGGGCAAGGGTCGATGGGTCGGGTAGCACGGCTTTGACCACCTTCAGCGGCACGACCTCGAGCCCCTCTGCGGTCACAACGGGCTGTTCAGACAGCAGGCCAAGGTTCTGCAGCACGGTGAAGACATTGATGTAGTGATCACCAAAGCCCATCCAGAAGCGCACGTCGGCCTCCGGATAGTTCGCGGCGAGCGAATGCACCTCGTCATGGCCGGACATATAGGCCTTTTGCTTGCCAACGACGGGCAGATCCCATTCGCGGCCGACCTCGAACATCTTGTTCTCTTGCCACGCGCCGTCCTGCCAGCTGTAGACCGTGCCGGTGAATTCGCGGAAGTTGATCTCGGGGTCGAAGTTGGTCGAGAAATACTTGCCGTGATTGCCTGCGTTGATGTCGACGATGTCGATGGATTTCACCTCGTCCATGAATTCGTCCACGGCGAAACGGGCGAAGGCGTTAACCATACCGGGATCGAAGCCTGCCCCCAGAATGGCGGTGGTGTTGGCCTTGGCGCAATCCTCGCGGCGTTTCCATTCGTAGTTGCCGTACCAAGGCGGCGTTTCGCAGATTTTGGTCGGGTCTTCGTGAATGGCCGTGTCGATATAGGCGACACCGGTGCGGATGCAGGCTTCGAGCACGGTCATGTTCACGAAGGGCGAGCCGACATTGATCAGGATCTGCACGCCGAGGTCGTTGATCAGCGCCTCTACCGCGTCGCTGTCCATCCCGTCGACCGCATGGGCCTTGAATACGCCGTCCTGTTTCATCGCGCCTTTGGCATGCACGCTTTCAATGATCGCTTCGCATTTTGACACGGTGCGGCTGGCGATATGCAGATCGCCCAACACGTCATTATTTTGCGCGCATTTATGCGCCACGACCTGAGCCACGCCACCGGCGCCGATGATAAGAACGTTACGTTTCATGTATTCAGTACACCTCTTGTAAGGGAAGGGTTAGGAGAGGGCGGATTTGAAATCCTCGTAGTCGAATGACCGGACCGATGTGATCGTTCCATCAAGTTCACGAATGGCGATGCCGGGCATCTTGACGCCGTTGAACCAGTTCTTCTTGACCATAGTATAGCCCGCAGCGTCCTGAAACGAAATGCGGTCACCGGGTTTAAGCGGGGCGTCGAACTTGAACTCGCCAAAGATGTCGCCCGCAAGGCAGGATTTGCCGCAGATCATCCAGTCGTGGTCACCGGTGTTCGGGGCCACTTTGGCGGGCTCGCGGTAGATCAGCAGATCAAGCATATGCGCCTCGATGGAGCTGTCGACGATGGCAAGGTTCTTGCCGTTGTGCAGCGTGTCGAGCACGGTCGTCTCTAGCGTGGCGGCACCGGTAATCGCGGCTTCGCCCGGTTCGAGGTAGACCTGCACGCCATAGGTATCCGACAGGGTTTTCAATCGCGCTGCCAGACGGTCCAGCGGGTAGCCTTCGCCGGTGAAATGGATGCCACCACCAAGGCTGATCCAGTCCATCCGGTGGATCGTGTCGCCAAAGCGGTCCTCGATCAACGTCAGCATGTCAGCGAAGCGGTCATAATCGTCATTTTCGCAGTTGTTGTGGAACATGAGCCCGGTGATGCGGTCGGCCACGGCGGCGATCTGCGCCGGATCATGTTCGCCCAAACGGCTGAAGGGGCGGGCGGGGTCGGCCAGATCGAATTCCGATGTCGACACACCGGGGTTCACCCGCAGCCCGCGCGTATGCCCTGCCGATGCCACATCGAAACGGTCCAGCTGGCCGATGGAATTGAAGATGATCTTGTCGCTATTGGCCAGCACCTCGGCGATCTCGTCATCGTCATAGGCCACTGAATAGGCGTGGGTTTCGCCGCCGAATTTCTCGTACCCCAGTTTGACCTCATAGAGCGAGGAGGACGTGGACCCATCCATATACTGCGCCATGAAGTCAAAGACCGACCATGTGGCAAAGCATTTCAACGCCAGCAAGGATTTCGCGCCGGATGCCTCGCGCAGCCAGGCGATCTTTTCCATGTTGGCCTGAAGGCGGGATTTGTCGATCAGATAATACGGGGTCTTCATGGCAGATCCTTTACAAAACGACGCAGACGCGGTGCGCGTTCCGATTAGGGGATGTTGCCGTTCAACGCAAACTCTGATGTGCCACGAACGGAGGACGCCGTGCCGGCGTGCGGGGGGCGGCTGGGGCTTAGTTGCTGCGAAAAATGCGCGACTCGCCGATCATCTGTTCCAGCGCCGCGATCCGTTCCGCGCTTTGGTCGGAGCTGCGCGATTGCACGTCGGCGACCAGCGCTTCGATCAGAAAGTTAATCGCCAGCGTTGAGTCCCAGCTCGACGGCACCTCGACCATGGCGCGGAAACAGTGGCGGGCGTGTTTTTCGATAGGCGACCCCCAGGCATCGGTGAACAGCACGATGGTCGCGCCTTGCTTGACCGCAAGATCGGCGAGCTTTTCCAGCTCTTTTTCATAGCGGCGGATGTCAAAGACGATCAGCACCGAACCCGCGTCCATATCCAGCAAGGATTGCGGCCATGCACTGGGGGAGGAATCGAGCAGGGTGACCTGCGGCCGGATGATCTGCAGGTGGTTGAAAAAGTAATGCGCGTTAGACCGCGTGATCCGCCCACCCAGCAGATAGAGCCTGTGCGACGGATCGGACAGCAGCGCCGCAACCTCGTCGAATTCAGCCAGATCAAGCCGTTCAAGCGTGCGGTTCACATTGCCCGATACCGCCTGAATAAAGCGCGACACCATGTGATCGCTGCTGTCACCGGGGGTGTCGAGCTTGGCCAGCGGCTTTTTCATCCGTGCGCCGATTTCATCGCGGATGGCGTCCTGCATATCCGAGAAACCGTCGAACCCCAGCTTGCGCGCCAGTCGGATGATGGTGGGCGATGACACCTCGGCCAGCTCGGCCAGCCGTGTAATGGATTGCAGCCCCGTGAGCAACTGGTCGTCCAGCAGAACAGCCGACAGTTTACGCTCTGCCGCCGTTAGCTCGGTCTGCTTTTCTTTCAGCAGATCGCGGACCAGTGCTTTTTTGTGCAACTCATGTTCCTTTCGGTACAGCGCAGATCAGTGTGAAGCAAAGATTACAGAAAAAATCTTGACAGGCTAGAAAATTCTGTAGTGATTGTGAGGCAACAAGACGATAGGGGCGCCGTGACCAATACTGACTGGAATGCCGTAAACATCGTGAACCCGCAGGGGCAGGGGGGCTGGCTGTTGGTGTGTGAACACGCCTCGCGCCGGATACCCGATGCGTTGGACGGGTTGGGGTTGTCCCCTGCGGCAAGCTGTTCGCACGCCGCGTGGGACATCGGCGCGCTGGATGTGGCGCACGCGCTGTCAGATGCTCTGGACGCGCCTTTGGTGGCCGGTGACATCTCCCGTCTGGTCTATGATTGCAACCGCCCGCTTGCGGCCCCGGACTGTATTCCGGCGCGCAGCGAGATCTATGACATCCCCGGAAATGCCGCTTTGGACGATGCCGGACGGCAGCAGCGTTTTGATCAGGTGCATACGCCATTTCACGATGCGGTCGCGCGTGTTCGCGAAAGCTGGCAGCCCGCCCAAGCCGCACCGGTGCTGGTCACGATCCACAGCTTTACGCCTGTCTATAACGGGGCGACCCGCGCGGTTGAACTCGGCTTTCTCTATCACGCGCAGCCCGCCGCCGCGCAGGCATTGCTGGCGGTCGAACAGGCGCGGGGGCGATATGCTTCGGCGCTGAACGAACCCTATGCCGCGACGGACGGCGTGACCTATACGCTTGAAGAACATGGCGAGGCGCAGGCGCTGCCCGCCGTGATGATCGAGATTCGCAATGATCTGATCGATACACCCGAAAAAGCGCAGTCCATGGCGCGGCATCTGGCCGAAAGCCTGACCCAAGCCTTTCCCATCCCCGACAGCGAGGCCGCAGAATGAACGCGATGCGCAGATATATCCGGGTGGTCGATGGCTTTAACTATGGCCTTGGCCGGATCATGATGTACGGGATTTTTGTGCTCATGGGGATCCTGCTGTGGTCGTCCTATAACAAGACATTCGCCTCGCCCCAGATCTGGACGCTGGAAATGGCGCAGTTCGTGATGGTGGGCTACTACATCCTTGGCGGGCCTTATGCTTTGCAGATGGGCGCGAACGTGCGGATGGACCTGTTCTATGCCGAATTGACCCCGCGCAAGAAGGCCTGGACGGACTGTATCACCGTCTTTTTCCTGCTGATCTATCTGGTGATCCTGCTATGGGGCGGTATCGAATCCACGATGTATTCGTTCAAATACGGGGGGGAGCGCAGCCCGACCGCGTGGCGTCCCTATATGTGGCCGGTCAAAGTGACCATGTGCATCGGCATCACCCTGATGCTGCTTCAAGCTGTCTCTGAACTGTTCAAGGACATCCTTTTCCTCAAATCGGCAGAGGAGACCCGCGATGCCCTATGAGTTGATCGCCATCCTGATGTTTTCGACCATGATGCTGATGCTGCTGACCGGACAGCGCGTGTTCGGGGCCATCGGCTTTGTCGCGGTGATTGCGGCGCTGTTTCTTTGGGGGGATCGCGGCGGCTATGACATCGGGTTCTCTGCCGCGATCAAGCTGATGCGTTGGTATCCGCTGCTGACCCTGCCGATGTTCATCTTCATGGGCTACGTGCTGTCGGAAAGTAAAATTGCCGACGATCTATATAAAATGTTTCACGTGTGGATGGGCGGTTTGCGCGGCGGGCTGGCCATCGGGACGATCGGGCTGATGGTGCTGATCTCTGCTATGAACGGCCTGTCGGTGGCGGGCATGGCGATTGGGGCCACGATTGCGCTGCCCGAGCTTTTGAAACGCAACTATGACAAGCTGATGGTGACAGGGGTCATTCAGGCGGGGTCCAGCCTTGGCATCCTTGTGCCGCCGTCGGTCGTGCTGGTGCTGTATGCGATGATTGCGCGGCAACCAGTGGGGCAATTGTGGCTGGCGGGCGCGATCCCGGGGCTGATGATGGCCACGATGTTCATCATCTATATCGCCATCCGCTGCCGCCTGAACCCCGATCTGGGCCCCGCCCTTTCCGCCGAGGAACGCGATGTGGGTTGGCCCGAAAAGCTGCGCTTGCTGCGCGCGGGCCTGCTGCCGGTTGTGATCTTTGCCGTGATGATGGTGCCCTTTGTGAACGGCTGGACCTCGCTTGTCGAAAGCTCTGCCATTGGTGCGATTGCGGCCTTTCTGGCTGCGGTGCTCAAGGGGCGGATGACGCGGGCGGTGTTCGAGACTTCGGTGCGCCAGACCCTTGCGATCACGTGCATGTTCATGTGGATCATCCTCGCCGCGCTGGCCTTTGGTGCGGTGTTTGACGGGCTTGGGGCGGTCAAGGCGATTGAAAACCTGTTTACCGAACAATGGGGTCTGAACCCTTGGGTGATCCTGATCCTGATGCAGCTTTCGTTTCTGGTCATGGGGACGTTTCTTGACGACACGGCGATGCTGGTCATCGTGGCCCCGCTCTATGTGCCGCTGGTGGGCGCGCTCGGGTTCGATCTGGTGTGGTATGGTGTGCTTTATACGATCACCTGCCAGATCGCCTATATGACGCCGCCCTTTGGTTATAACCTGTTCCTGATGCGCGCCATGGCCCCGCCAGAGATCACGATCCGCGATATCTACCGGTCGATCATCCCCTTTGTCGGGGTGATGGTGCTGGCGCTCGCGGTGGTCATGATCTTCCCGCAGATCGCGCTTTGGCTGCCGGACTATGTCTATGGAAAATAAGCATTAACAACCAAGCGGTCAGAGCAACTGGCCCTTTTCATCCCAACCCCAACAAGGAGTATGAGACATGACAACAAGACGTAAGTTCCTGAAAGGTGCCGCCGTTGCCGGTCCGGCAACCCTTGCCGCACCATCGATCCTGCACGCCCAAGAGCCGATCCGCTGGCGTTTCCAGACCTATGCGGGGTCTGCACTAGGCGAAGAGGTGACGAAACCGGCCATCGACGCAATCAACGCCGCTGCCCAAGGTGAGCTGGAAATCGAGCTGTTCTACGCCGACCAGATCGTCCCCACGGGCGAGCTTTTCCAAGCGCTGCAACGCGGCACCATCGACGGCGTGCACTCGGATGATGACTCCATGGCGTCGCCCACGCCTGTGCGGTCCTTCGGCGGGTATTTCCCGCTGGCGACGAAACACGCGCTCGACGTGCCGGTGCTGTTTAACCAATACGGTCTGGCCGACATCTGGCGCGAGGAATACGCCAAGGTTGGCGTGCATTGGCTGTCTGCGGCGGGGCAAGATCCGTGTAACTTCAACACCGTCAAGCCGATCAAATCGCTGGCCGACATGGACGGGCTCAAACTTTATACCTTCCCGACGGCGGGTCGCTTCCTGTCGCAATTCGGCGTTGTGCCGGTTAACATCCCTTACGAGGACGCTGAAGTCGCGGTGCAGACGGGCGAGCTGGACGGTATGGCGTGGTCGGGCATCACCGAAGACTACACCGTCGGCTGGGCCGATGTGACCAACTACTTCTGCACCAACAACATCTCGGGGGCGTGGATCGGATCGTTCTTCGTCAACGCCGAGAAATGGGCAGAGCTGCCGGACCACCTCAAGCAGATCGTGAACTCCGCGATCGAGGCGAGCCACACCTACCGCAACCAATGGTACTGGGGCGGCGAGGCGCGTCTGCGTGCATCGGGCGAGAAGCTGGAGCTGACATCCGTACCGCAGGACGAATGGAAAGTGGTCGAGGAAGCGGCAGTGAAATTCTGGGACGAGATGGCGGAAGAAGGCGAAACCGCCGCCAAGATCGTGCAGATTTTCCGCGACTATAACAACGTCATCTCGAAAGCGGGCCCGCCCTATACTTTCGGCTGATCCGGCTTTGACATCATGACCATCGGGGCGGCGCATCTGTGCCGCCTCCTCACATCAAAAGGGACGTTTGCAGATGGGCAACCTTACTTTCGACACGCTCAAGGACCTGGCCGCCAAAGGCGAGGTGGACACGGTGCTGGTGGCACTGGTGGACATGCAGGGCCGCCTGATGGGCAAGCGTTTTCACGTCACGAATTTCATCGATCATTCCCACGCGGAGACGCATTGCTGCAACTATCTGCTGGCAACCGATCTGGTGATGTCCACGCCCGAGGGCTTTGCCTCGACCAGCTGGGAAACCGGCTATGGCGACTATGTGCTGCGGCCTGATCTGTCGACCATGCGCCATGTGCCGTGGCTGGATAAAACCGTGCTGGTGCTTGGCGATGTGCTGGATCACCACACCCACGAACCTGTCTCCCATTCGCCGCGCGCCATGCTGAAAAAGCAGATCGCCCGTCTGGATGCGCTTGGCTTTGACGCGATGATGGCGACCGAGCTTGAGTTCTTTCTGTTCGAGGGCGACTACCGCACCTTGCAGAAAGAAAAATACGCCAACCTCGTGCCCCTGAACGGCCACAACGAAGACTACTGCCTGTTCCAGACCACGAAAGAGGAAAGCTTCCTCCAGCCGCTGCGCAACCATCTGGTGGGGGCGGGGATTCCGGTCGAATGCACCAAGGGCGAGGCCGAGGTCGGCCAGCAAGAGCTTAACATCCGCTATGCCGATGCGCTGGCCTGTGCCGATCATCACACGATTTCGAAACAAGCGGTGAAAGAGATCGCCTATCAGCAGGGGTTCTCGGCCTCTTTCCTGCCCAAGTGGTCGGCGGATAAGGTGGGGTCGTCCAGCCACGTGCATATGTCGCTGTGGAAAGACGGCACGCCTGCATTCTATGACAAGGACGCCAAGCTGGGCATGTCGCAGATGATGCAGCATTTCATGGCGGGTCTGATCGCCTATGCCCCTGATATCACTTATTTCTTCGCGCCCTATATCAACAGCTACAAACGCTTTGCCAAAGGCACCTTTGCGCCTACGAAAACCGTCTGGTCTGTCGATAACCGCACCGCGGGCTTCCGGCTGTGTGGCGATGGCACCAAGGGGATTCGCGTTGAATGTCGCATCGGCGGGTCTGACCTGAACCCCTATCTGGCGCAGGCTGTGTTGCTGGCGGCGGGCCTCAAGGGGATCGAGGAAAAGCTGCCCCTGCAAGAGCCGACGATGGGCGATGTCTACGAAGACGCCAACGTCACCGAAATCCCCCGCACCCTGCGTGCCGCGACCCAAACGCTGCGCAACTCTGCCATGCTGCGCGAGGCCCTTGGCGACGACGTGGTTGACCACTACACCCGCGCAGCCGAATGGGAGCAGGAGGAATACGACAAGGTCGTGACCGACTGGGAAATCAACCGCGGATTTGAGCGAGCATAAGCCATGACAAACACTTTGAAATGTATCTCACCGATTGACGGATCGGTTTACCTTGAACGCCCTGTCCTGTCGCTGGATGCGGCACGCGATGTCTGCGCCCGCGCCAAGGCAGCACAAGGCGCATGGGCCGCGCGCCCCTTGTCCGAACGTGTCCAACTGGTGCGCGATGCCATTGCCGAGGTGGGCAAAACCACCGATCGTATGGCGCAGGAACTGGCGCATCAGATGGGCCGTCCCGTGCGCTATGGCGGCGAGTTCGGCGGCTTTGCCGAGCGCGGCAACTATATGGCAGATATCGCCGAAAAGGCGCTGGCCCCGACGATTGTCGAAGACAGCGACAAGGCTACCCGCAAGATCACCCGCGAGGCGCGCGGCGTTGTGCTGGTCGTGGCCCCGTGGAACTACCCCTATATGACGGCGATCAACACGGTCGCGCCAGCGCTGATCGCGGGCAATACCGTTGTGCTGAAACACGCCACCCAAACCCTGCAAGTGGGTGAACGTCTGGCCGAAGCTTTCCACGCCGCCGGCATCCCCGACGATGTCTTCCAGAACGTCTTTCTTGATCACGACACCACCTCGGCGCTGATCGCCGAACGGCAGTTCGGTTTCGTGAACTTCACCGGCTCGGTCGGGGGCGGCAAGGCGATGGAGATTGCAGCCGCAGGCACCTTCACCCCGGTTGCGACGGAACTGGGGGGCAAAGACCCCGGCTATGTGCGCGCCGACGCGGATGTCGACGCCGCTGTTGACGGGCTGATGGATGGGGCGATGTTCAACGCGGGGCAGTGCTGCTGCGGGATCGAACGGATTTATGTGCACGAAAGCCTGTATGATGCCTTTGTCGAAAAGGCCGTGGCTTGGGTCAATGCGCTCAAGCTTGGCAACCCGCTTGAGGCGGATACCGATATCGGCCCCATGGCGAACGTCCGTTTCGCCGCCGAGGTCCGCGCCCAGATATCCGAGGCCGTCGCCGCCGGTGCCACCGCGCTGATCGATACCTTTGAGGCGGATGACGGCGGTGCGTATCTCACACCGCAGATCCTGACCAACGTCACCCACGACATGCGCGTGATGCGCGACGAAAGCTTTGGCCCCGTCGTCGGCATCATGCCCGTCAAGGACGACGCCGAAGCGATTGCGCTGATGAACGACTGCCAGTTCGGCCTGACCGCCGCGATCTTTACCAAGGATGCGGATGCCGCCGATGTGATCGGCGCGCAGCTGGAAACCGGCACCGTGTTCATGAACCGCTGCGATTACCTTGATCCGGCCCTGTGCTGGACCGGCTGCAAGGACACAGGGCAGGGCGCGGGCCTGTCCGAGCTTGGCTATCAGTCGCTGACGCGCCCCAAATCTTACCACCTGAAAAAGGCTTGATCCGTATGGCACTGCAAAACAACTGGTCCTACCCCACCGCCATCCGCTTTGGCGCGGGCCGTATTTCTGAAATCGGAGAGGCCTGCGTGGCCACGGGGATGAAAAACCCCTTGCTGGTGACGGACAAGGGTCTTGCCTCGATGGAGATCACGACCCGCACGCTGGACCTGCTGGACGGCGCAGGCTTTGGCCGCGCGATGTTCTCGGAAGTGGACGCAAACCCGACCGAGCTGAACCTCGAGGCGGGGCTGAAGGTCTACCGCGAGGGCGGGCATGATGGTGTGATCGCCTTTGGCGGTGGCTCTGGTCTTGATCTGGGCAAGATGGTCGCCTTCATGGCGGGACAGTCGCGGCCTGTGTGGGATTACGAGGATGTGGGCGATTGGTGGACCCGCGCCGATGCCGACGCCATCGCGCCGATCATCGCGGTGCCCACCACGGCGGGCACCGGGTCCGAAGTGGGGCGCGCGTCGGTGCTGACCAACTCTGAAACCCATGTGAAAAAGATCATTTTCCACCCCAAGGTGCTGCCCAGCATCGTGATCTGCGACCCCGAACTGACGGTAGGGATGCCCAAACATATCACCGCAGGCACCGGCCTTGATGCCTTTGCCCATTGCGTCGAGGCGTTCAGCAGCCCGCATTACCACCCCATGTCGCAAGGTATCGCGCTGGAGGGCATGCGGCTGGTCATCGACTATCTGCCGCGCGCCTATGCAGACGGCAACGACATCGAAGCGCGCGCGCAGCTGATGTCGGCGGCGGCGATGGGGGCGACGGCGTTCCAGAAGGGTCTGGGCGCGATCCACGCCATGAGCCACCCGATCGGCGCGGTGTTTAACACGCACCACGGCACCACCAATGCGGTCTGCATGCCCGCGGTGCTGGACCTGAACGAGCCTGAAATCCGCGAACGCTTTGACCGCGCGGCAGGGTATCTGGGGATCGACGGCGGCTATGACGGCTTCCGTGCCTTCGTGCAGGAGTTCAACGACAGCTTCGGTATCCCGCGCAAACTGTCGGACATGGGCGTAAGCGCAGACCGGATCGACGATCTCGTCGCGATGGCGCTTGAAGATCCGTCTTGCGGTGGCAACCCCGTGACATTGACCACCGAAAACCTGCGCAAGCTGTTCGAGGCGACAATCTAAACTTCCGCAGAGGGCCCAAAAGAAAACCACCCCCGACGGTCTGCGTCGGAGGTGGTCTGCCGCACCGGGGGGACGGGCGGTGGGGCCCGCCGCGTTGGGGAACGCGGTCGGGCAAATCCAGCAGGGAACGAGGTAAGCCCGCTGGAAGACGCTTACGCTTTTTGATCGGCCAATGTGCCGATGGTGACCGTCCGCGTGACCTCTTTGCCCTTGTGCAGGACCATGACCTCGGCTTTGGCTTCCGGATCGGTTTCGGCCACAGCGCGGGTCAGATCGCGCAGTTCCTTGATCTCTGTGTCGTTGAACGACAGGATGATATCACCTTTCTCAAGACCCGCTTTCTTGGCCGGGCTGTCATCGCCGATGGCTTCGATCACCGCCCCTTTCGGCGCGTCCAGCCCCAGCACTTGCGCGACCTCTGCCGTCATCGGACGGATTTGTACGCCAAGCCAGCCGCGGGTGATTTCCCCGTCGTCGGACAGGTCGGCCACGATGTCCTGCACCAGATCGGATGGTACGGAAAAGCCGATCCCGACAGAGCCGCCATCAGGCGACAGGATCGCGGTGTTCACGCCAATCACTTCGCCCGCGTTATTGAACAGCGGCCCGCCGGAGTTGCCACGGTTGATCGCCGCATCGGTCTGGATAAAGTCATCATAGGGGCCTGCGTTGATATTACGCGACTTGGCCGAGATGATGCCGGTGGTGACCGTGCCACCCAGACCAAAGGGGTTGCCCATGGCGACCACCTCGTCGCCGACGCGCATGTCATCGGAAGACCCGAATTTCACCGCTGGAAGGTCCACATCCGCTTCGACCTTGAGAACGGCAATATCTGTCAGCACATCGCTGCCGACCACCTTGGCGTCAAAGCTGCGGCCATCGGCCAGCTTGACCTTGACCGTGTCGGCACCGGTGACAACGTGGTTGTTCGTTACGATCATTCCGTCCTTGGACACGATAAAGCCCGACCCAAGCCCGTGCATCGGCTGTGCGCCAGCCGGTCCTTGTGGCATCAGTTGTTCAAAACGTTTGCGCAGCTCCTCTGGCATGCCTTCGGGCAGTTGCACCTGCGCGCTGGCCTGCTCTGCCGTGCCGGTCACCTCGATGAAGACAACAGCGGGTGAGATTTGTTCTACCAGATCGGCATAGCCGCCGGCGGGCACCGCCAGAGCCGCCGTCGGGGCAAGCGTCATGGCCGAGGTAGAGGCGAGGGCCGCTGCGAGCACAAAGGGTGCGGCGCGGCGAGGGGAGGAGAAAAGAGTTGTCATGGGTGGTTCCTTCGTCTTCAGGGATGACACCCAAATGGCAGCCCATTCTAACAGCGGGTTTTTGCGGGCTATACAAATGTGTAAACTTGTCTCTCGCAGGTGGCAGCACGCCCTATATCAGGTATCGAAGGATCAAAGCCTCAATGGACCATTGTATATGAAACTGCTTGTCGTCGAAGATGATGCAACCACCGGAACCTATATCGCGCGGGGGTTGCGCGAAGAAGGGCATACCGTTGATCTTGTCGCTGAAGGGCGCGAGGGGCTGATACAGGCGACCTCGGGTGCTTACGACGTGCTGATCGTCGACCGGATGCTGCCAGAGATCGACGGGCTGACCCTGGTCAAGACCTTGCGCGGTGCGGGTAACCTGACGCCGGTGCTGTTTCTGACCGCCATGGGCAGCGTCGATGACCGTATCAGCGGATTGAACGCAGGCGGCGACGACTATCTTGTCAAACCCTTCGCCTTTGGCGAGCTTTCGGCGCGTGTCACCGCTCTCGCACGGCGCCCCCAAGCGATGGAGCAGGAAACCGTGCTGCGTGCAGGCGATCTTGAAATGCAACTGATCACCCGCAAGGTGACCCGCGCCGGACAGGAGATCGACCTGCTGCCTCGTGAATTTGCTCTGCTTGAACATCTGCTGCGTCGCAAGGGCAGGGTGCAGACCCGGACCATGTTGCTTGAGGCGGTCTGGGACATCAGCTTTGACCCGATGACCAACGTTGTCGAAACCCACATCAGCCGTTTGCGGGCCAAGGTGGACAAACCCTTTGACCGCGAGCTGATCCAGACCGTGCGCGGTGCCGGCTACCGGATCGACGGATGACCGCGCGTCTGGCGCAGCTATGGCGGTCCATGCCGGTGCGGTTGGCGCTGCTGCTGGTCTTGCTCTTCTCGACCGTCAGCCTGATGGGGTTGGCGGCCAGCTATGCGGTGACGCAGAATTCATTTGAAACCGCGATCCGTGCGGATCTTGAACAGGATATCGCGGGCTTTCGCGCGGCCCCCAATGCCCGCGCTGTGGCCCTGCTGGTGGACGCTGAATCGCGCGACGCCGATCCCAGCCGCGTAGTGCTTAGCTATATCACCCCGTCGGGGCGTATCTATGGTAACGGGGCCATCGCGCGAGATGACGAAGGCTATCATATCGTGTCGCTGGCCGAGGGACGGGCCGAATATGACGGGGTCTACCTGTCGCTGACAACGCCGCTGTATGGCGGGCAGTTGACCGTCGCCCGCAGCCGCGCGCAGATCGAAGGGTTGCGCACGGTGTTCCTGAATATCCTGCTGATCAGCCTGCTGCCCACGGTGCTGGTCGCTTTGTCGGGCGGGCTTTATCTGGCGCGGCGCAGCAAGCGGCATGTGGATGTCATCGGGCGCACGCTGGATGACCTGACGACCGGCGATCTTGCTGCGCGGGTGACCGTGTCGCCGGGGTGGGCGGATGATCTGCAACGTATCGGCAGCAAAGTGAACCAGATGGCAGGCGCACAAGAGGCGCAGACCCAGATGCTGCGGCAGGTATCGTCGGACATTGCGCATGACCTCAAGACACCGATCCAGCGCGTCGCGGTGCATCTGGACGATCTGGCGCGCAGCCTGCCCGAAGACACGGACGAAGGCATCTTGCTGGCCAAAGCGCAGGAGGAGGTCGCGGGCATCGCATCGGTCTTTCAATCGCTGCTACAGATCGCTTCGGTCGAGGCAGGGTCGCCCAAGACGCATTTCGCCTCTGTCGATCTGAACCAGCTTTGCGAGACCCTCACCGAAGTGTACGAGCCCGCCGCCGCGGCCAAGCAGCAGCGGTTGCACAGCGTCGTGCCCGACGCGCAAATCACCGTCTCGGGCGATAAGAACCTGTTGGGGCAGATGATGTCGAACCTGCTGGAAAACGCCATGCGCCACACGCCCGAGGGCAGCGAGATCACCCTGACGCTTTCCCATGCGCAGGGTCAGCCTGTGATCGAGGTGGCTGACAATGGCCCCGGCATCCCCGAAGACGCGCGCGACAAAGTGCTGCGCCGCTTGTATCGATTGGATGCCAGTCGCCACACGCCGGGCAACGGGCTGGGGCTCAGCCTTGTGGAGGGGGTGGTAAAGCTGCACGGCGGGCAGATCGCGCTGCTGGACAACGCGCCGGGGCTTCTTGTGCGCATCACCCTATAGCACGCCCGTCTTCTGCGGCGATTTGAGCATGTGACTTATGGGGGGTGCAGCGCTATCTAGGGTGTAAGGGCCGAAACCCGTTGTTTTTGGCCATTCACTACGAGGTACGACATGCTTGATGGGTTTTCCGCCGAGGTTCTGGCACGGGTCCAATTCGCCTTTACCGTTTCGTTTCACATTATTTTTCCGGCGTTCTCGATCGGGTTGGCCAGCTTTCTGGCTGTGGTGAATGCGCTTTGGCTTTGGACCAAGGACGAAACCTACAGGGTGCTTTTCGACTACTGGAAAAAGATATTTGCCGTGGCCTTTGGCATGGGCGTCGTGTCGGGCATTGTGATGTCCTATCAATTCGGGACCAACTGGTCGGTCTTCTCTGACAAGGCGGGGCCGGTGGTCGGGCCGCTGATGGCCTATGAGGTGCTGTCGGCCTTCTTCCTCGAGGCCGGCTTTCTGGGCATCATGCTGTTTGGTCTGAAACGGGTCGGGCCGGGGCTGCATATGTTTGCCACAGCGATGGTTGCCTTTGGCACGTTGCTTTCCGCCACTTGGATCTTGTCGGTGAACAGCTGGATGCAGACCCCCGCGGGCTATGGCTTTAACGACGTGGAGCAGTTCATTCCGCTGGATTGGTGGAAGATCGTCTTCAACCCGTCCTTCCCCTACCGTTTGCTGCATATGGTGCTGGCGGCTTATCTGACGACGGCGCTGGTTGTGGGCGCTGTGGGTGCGTGGCACTTGCTGAAGGACAATCAGGGGCCTGCGTCGCGGCGCATGTTCTCTATGGCGATGTGGATGCTGCTGCTGGTCACCCCCTTGCAGATCGCGGCAGGGGATTTCCACGGCATCAACACGCTAGAGCATCAGCCCGCCAAGGTCATGGCGATGGAGGGGCATTTCGACAGCCACCCCGACGGCGCGCCGCTGATCCTGTTCGGTATTCCTAATCAGGCAGAAAAACGGGTCGATTACGCCATCGAGGTGCCGAAACTGTCGTCGCTGATCCTCAAGCATGACCTGAACGCGCCGCTGGCCGGGCTGGACACGATCCCTGACGAGGACGAGCCGCCGGTTGCCATCGTCTTTTTCTCGTTCCGGGTGATGGTGGGGCTTGGTTTTGCCATGCTGGGCTTTGGCCTCTGGGGCGGGATCGCGCGCTGGCGCGGGACGCTGCACAGCTCGCGCTGGTTGCATCGGGCGGCGATCGTCATGGGGCCGATGGGCTTTGTCGCCGTGCTGGCCGGGTGGATCACGACCGAGGTCGGGCGTCAGCCCTTTACCGTCTACGGGCTGCTGCGCACCAGTGACAGCCTTGCGCCAGTCAGCGCGCCTGCGGTTGGTGCATCGTTGATCTCGTTCATCGTGGTCTATTTCTTCGTCTTCGGGGCGGGGGTGTTCTATATCCTCGGGCTGATGCGCAAACGCCCCCATGTGGGCGCGCAGGAAGAGCTCACCGACGGGCCGGTGCGGGCGGCGGGGACGACTCCGGTGGCGCAGGACAAGACCCAAGACATAGCAGCGTCAGAGTAGGAGACAGCAGATGTTTGGATTAGAGCTTTCGTTTATCTGGGCCGGCATCATCGCGCTTGCGGTGCTGATCTATGTCATTCTCGACGGATTCGACCTTGGGGTCGGGCTATTGTTCCCGTTGTCCAAGGACGAGGGCGAACGCGATGTGATGATGAACTCTGTCGCGCCGATCTGGGACGGCAATGAAACGTGGCTGGTTCTGGGCGGCGGCGGTTTGTTCGCCGTTTTCCCGCTGGCCTATGCCACGGTGATGCCCGCGCTTTATATGCCGATCATCCTGATGCTGCTGGGGCTGGTCTTTCGTGGCGTCGCTTTCGAATACCGCTGGCGCACGGTGCGGGGCAAACATCTGTGGGATATCTCGTTCTTCGGGGGCTCGCTGGTGGCCTCCATGTGTCAGGGGATCGCGCTTGGCGCGCTGGTGCAGGGGATCGAGATCGAGAACCGCGCCTATGCCGGCGGCTGGTGGGACTGGCTGACGCCATTCTCTGTCCTGACCGGTTTCGCGGTGACCGTCGGCTATGCGATGCTGGGCGCGACCTGGCTGAACATGAAGCTCGAGGGGCGTATTCAGGCGCATATGCGGCGGCTGGCCTGGCCCTTTGCCATTGCGACACTGGTGTTCATGGGGCTCGTCAGCCTTTGGACGCCCTTCCTGAATGACGCTTTCTTTGGCCGCTGGTTCGCCTTTCCGACCGCGATCTTCAGCTTTCTGGTGCCTGCCTTGGTGGCCGCGGCCGTCTATGGGCTGTTCCACGGGCTGCAACGTCATTGGGATGTGACGCCGTTCCTCTGCGCGCTGGCGCTGTTCGTGCTGGGCTTTATCGGGATCGGGATCAGCTTTTATCCCTATATCGTGCCTTCCTCGCTGACCATCGTCGAGGCCGCCGCACCAGACAGCAGCCTCAAGTTCGCCTTGGTCGGCACCTTGGTCCTGCTGCCGATGATCCTGTCTTACACGATCTATACCTATTGGGTGTTCCGCGGGAAGATCGACCCCGAAGAGGGCTACCACTGATGCGACGCAACTGGATGACACGCACCGGGTGGTTTGTCCTGATCTGGGTGCTGAGCGTCGCTGCGCTTGGGCTGGTGGCCTATGGGATCCGATTGATGATCATGCCCTGAGGGGGAGCATGGCGGGGCCAGGCATCTGCCGTTGGGTAATTTCACAAGGGCCGGGGCAAGGGGGTTGCAAAGCCGCCAATGCTCTGGCCCTTTTGCGTGAAATAGCAAAAGGATCCCCCGATGCGCGCCATGCAAGTCACCGCCTATGACCAGCCTGTGTCCGAACAAGAGCTGGAAATGCCCGTCCCCGCCGCTGGCGAAGTGTTGATCAAGGTCGATGCCTGCGGGTTGAACTTTGGTGACCTGCTGATGATCAAGGGGACATATCAGCAAAAGCCGGATCTGCCCTTCACGCTGGGGATGGAGCTTTCGGGCAGCGTCGCCGCCGTAGGTGAGGGCGTGACCGATCTGGCCGTTGGTCAACGGATCGCAGCCTATAGCGGTCTGCTGGGGCTGGCCGAATATGCCGCCATTCCCGCCAATGTCTGCGTGCCGATCCCCGACGATATGCCGGCCGAGGATGCCGCGGCCTTTCTTGTGGCCTATGGCACCAGCCATGTGGCGCTGGACTACAAGGCGCGGCTGCAACCGGGGGAACGTCTGCTGGTGCTGGGGGCATCAGGCGGGGTCGGGCTGACCGCGGTGGAGCTGGGCAAGCTCATGGGGGCAGAGGTCATCGCCTGCGCCCGTGGTGCGGCCAAGCTGGAGATTTGCCGCGCTGCCGGGGCCGACCATCTGATCGATTCAGAAACCGATGACATCCGCGAGGTGGTGAAATCCTTGGGCGGGGCGGATGTCGTCTACGACCCGATCGGCGGCGACCAGTTCAAGGCGGCGCTGCGGGCCTGCAACCCCGAGGCCCGCATCCTGCCGCTTGGGTTTGCCTCGGGCGAGGTGCCGCAGATCCCTGCCAATATCCTGCTGGTCAAGAACATCGACGTGCTGGGTTTTTTCTGGGGCGGCTACAAGAATTTCAAACCGCAGGTGCTGACAGACAGCTTCAAGGTGCTGATTGACTGGTATAGCGCCGGCAAGCTGAAACCCCATGTAAGCCACGTGCTGCCGCTGGATCAAGCGAACGAAGCGCTGGATCTGCTGCGCACGCGCAAGGCGACGGGCAAGGTCATCGTACGGGTCAGCTAGGGTCTGCGTTTTATTTGGAGATTTGGCGACTGTTGAGGTCTTTTGCGGCCCTATCGCAAAAGCCGGACCCGCGCGTTTGACCTTGGCGTCGCCAATTGATGTGCGCTAGGTTGTCGCAAAGCCATCAACGGAGAGCCCCCATGAAAATGTCAGAGACCCGCCAGATCGCAGCCAGCCCGGCAGAGGTATATGCCGCGCTGCTGGACCCTGACATGCTGATCAAATGCGTCCCCGGCGCGACCGAGGTGACCGGTTCGCCGGAAGAAGGGTTCGAGGCGACCGTGGTGCAGAAGGTCGGCCCCGTCAAAGCCACGTTCAAGGGGCAGGTCACCATGACCGATATGGTGCCTGACCAGTCGATCAAGATCAGCGGCGAAGGCAAAGGCGGTGCTGCGGGCTTTGCCAAGGGCGAGGCGGACGTGACGCTGGCTGCTGTCGATGGCGGGACCGAGCTTTCCTATGACGTCGAGGCCAAGGTCGGCGGCAAGCTTGCGCAGCTTGGCAGCCGGATCATCGACGGGTTTGCCAAAAAGATGGCGGACCAGTTCTTTAACAACCTGCAAGAAACGCTTGAGGGCCCAGCCGAGGATGCGCCGGCGGAAGCGGCAGAGGCAGCGGATGCACCAGCCGAGAAAAAGGGCTGGTTCGGCCGCAGCAAAAGCTGACGGGTAGGGCCTGTTCACTTTGGAATAATCAGTCTAGTTTCCGGCCAACAACACCGGAGACGCCCATGCCTGACATCGTAAAGATCACCGACCTGCGCAAGGCCTATGCGGATGGGTTCGAGGCGCTGAAAGGCGTGTCGCTGAACATCCGAGAGGGCGAAATCCTTGCCCTGCTTGGCCCTAATGGCGCAGGGAAAACAACACTTATTTCAACCATTTGCGGGATCACGACCGGCACAGGCGGTAGCGTCACTGTGGGCGGTTTCGACACGGTAGACGACTACCGTGGTGCGCGGTCGATGATCGGGCTGGTACCGCAAGAGATCAACCTTGAACCCTTTGAAAAAGTCATCAGCACTGTGCGTTTCTCGCGCGGGTTGTTTGGGAAGCCCAAGGATGATGCAGCAGTTGAAAAGATCCTGCGGCAGCTATCGCTGTGGGACAAGAAAGACAGCCAGATCCGCGCCTTGTCGGGCGGGATGAAACGTCGTGTCTTGATTGCCAAGGCATTGGCGCACGAGCCCCGCGTCCTGTTCTTGGACGAACCCACCGCCGGCGTCGACGTAGAACTGCGCCGCGATATGTGGAATATCGTCGCGGATCTGAAAGCCAGCGGCGTGACCATCATCCTCACCACCCACTATATCGAGGAAGCCGAGGCGATTGCCGACCGGATTGGTGTGATCGCCCATGGCGAGCTGCTGCTGGTCGAGGATAAAGACACGTTGATGTCACGCATGGGGAAAAAGCAGTTGGTGGTGCAGCTGACCCAACCGATTGACGCGATCCCCGACAGTCTTGTCTCTGACGCGCTGACACTGTCCGACGACGGGCACGCGTTGATCTATTCCTATGACACGCGGGCAGAGCGGACGGGCATCACCAAGCTCTTGTCCGATGTCGCGGCCGCGGGGCTTGTGCTGTCTGATCTTGAGACGTCGCAAAGCAGTCTTGAGGATATTTTTGTCGATCTGGTCAAGGAGGACGCGGCATGAACTGGATCGCTGTCAAATCCATCTACACGTTTGAAATGGCGCGCTTCTTTCGCACCATCACGCAGAGTCTGATCTCTCCGGTGTTGTCGACGTCGCTGTATTTCGTAGTGTTCGGCGCGGCGATCGGCAGCCGTATCCAAGAGGTAGAAGGCATCAGCTATGGCGCGTTCATTGTACCGGGGCTGATCATGCTTAGCGTGATCACGCAGTCGATCTCGAACGCGTCCTTTGGCATCTATTTCCCCAAGTTCATCGGCACCGTGTTCGAACTTTTATCCGCGCCGGTTAACTTTATCGAAATTGTCTGTGGCTATGTCGGGGCTGCGGCGACCAAAGCTCTGTTTATCGGGGTGATCATCCTGCTCACGGCGTTCTTCTTTGTGGACATCACCATTCAACATCCGATCTGGATGGTGGCCTTTCTGGTACTGACCTGCATCAGCTTTTCGCTGATGGGCTTCATCATCGGGATTTGGGCGGGCAACTTTGAACAGTTGCAGCTTGTGCCGCTGTTGATTGTGACGCCCTTGGTCTTCCTTGGGGGATCGTTCTATTCGATCTCTATGCTGCCGCCGGTGTGGCAGGTGATCTCTCACTTTAACCCGGTGGTGTATCTGATCTCGGGCTTCCGCTGGGCCTTCTTCGGATCGGCGGATGTGCCGATTGTAACCAGCCTTTTGGCCATCGCGGGCTTTACGGCGCTGTGTCTTGCGGTGATCGGTTGGATTTTCCGTACCGGCTGGCGGATTAGGCAGTAAGTATCGGGTGCCCTCCTTGTTTGCAGGTATGGTGCACTCTACATGGGAAGGTATGAGAAAATACCTTCCCTTTTTGGCCTCCCGTCCGACGGTTTCCGTGGTGCGACTGTCCGGCGTGATCGGGGGCCGCACCCGTGGTGGCCTGAACGACAGCGGCATTGGCCCCGCCATCGACAAGGCATTCAACCGCGGCAAACCCGCGGCTGTGGTTTTGGAAATCAGCAGTCCCGGCGGTAGCCCGGTGCAATCGTCGTTGATCGGCGCGCGCATCCGGCGTCTGGCTGAGGAAAAGAACATCCCCGTCATCGCCTTTGTCGAAGATGTCGCGGCCTCTGGCGGATATTGGCTGGCCGCGGCTGCGGATGAGATCTATGCCGATCCCAGTTCCGTTCTGGGGTCCATCGGTGTGATCTCGGCGTCTTTTGGTGCGGATGAATTTATCCAACGCCACGGGGTAGAGCGGCGGGTTTATACCGCAGGCCAGTCCAAATCCATGCTCGACCCGTTCCGCCCTGAAAAGCCCGAAGATGTCGCGCGGTTGAAGCAACTGCTGGAGGATATCCACGGAAACTTTATCGATCACGTCACATCACGCCGCGGGAGCAAGCTCTCCTCTGACACTGACCTGTTCACCGGAGAGGTCTGGCTGGCGAAACGCGCCACCGAGCTGGGGCTGATCGACGGCATCGGCCACCTGCGCCCGATGATCAAGCAACGCTTTGGCGACAAGGTGAAGTTCAACCGCTACGGCACCAAAAAAGGGCTGCTGTCCCGCTTTGGTGCGCAGATTATCGGCGACGCGGTCGACAGTATTGAAGAGCGCGCGGCCTATGCGCGGTTCGGGCTCTGACGCATGGTCTTTAAGATTGTCTTATTGTTTCTGGTCGCCATGGGCACGCTCGCATGGTTTGGAAAGATGCACTGGTTGGGCGGTAAGCGCCTGAGCCAGAAGAAATGTAATAATTGTGGACGCTATCGCATTGGGAAATCTCCCTGCGGATGCGGGGGTAAACGCGGATGATTATGCCTTGGGTTCTAAGTGTTTTGGGGCTGGTAATTTTGTTGCTGGCCGGGGATGCGTTGGTTAAGGGGGCGGTCAACCTGTCCTTGCGCCTCGGCGTGCCCGCTTTGATCGTCAGCCTGACGATTGTGGCGTTCGGGACGTCTGCGCCCGAATTGCTGGTGTCGATCAAGGCGGTGCTGGACGATTCACCGGGGATCGCATTGGGCAATGTCGTGGGGTCGAACACCGCCAACATCCTGCTGGTGCTCGGGGTGCCCGCCTTGCTGGCGACGATGCACACGTCAGAGTGTAGCACGCGCAAGACGTTCAACATGATGATTGCCGCTTCGGTTTTGTTCATCGGGCTGGCGTATCGTGGCGTTTTCGATTTCTGGGCGGGTTTCGTGTTGCTGGGGGCCTTGGCCTATGTGCTGTACGACATGTACCGCGACGGCAAAGAGCATCGCCGCGAATGTAAAAACGCTGCCGCCGCGGACCTGGAAGAGCCCGAAGGGGCCGATCCCGATATGCCGGGCTGGCGCATTGCGGTATTCCTTGTGCTCGGGTTGGTGGGTTTGCCCCTCGGGGCGGGGCTGCTGGTGGATAATGCGTCCATGATCGCGCGCGCCTACGGGGTTAGCGACACGGTCATCGGGCTGACGCTGGTGGCAATCGGAACCTCGATGCCCGAACTCGCTACGACTGTCATGGCTGCGCTGCGTCGTCAGGCTGATGTCGCCTTAGGTAATGTGATCGGGTCCAACCTATTCAACCTGCTGGGCATTATCGGTATCGCGAGCCTTGTAGGGCCGATCCGTGTTGATCCGGAATTCCTGCGGTTCGATCTGTGGGTCATGCTGGGGGCGTCGCTGCTGTTGATCCCCTTTGTGTATCTGGGGCGTGACATCAACCGTATCTGGGGCATCGTTCTATGTGCTGTCTATGCGGGCTATATGGCGGCTGTTCTGATCTAAAAGAGGTGCGGTATGAAACACGCGTTGGTAACCGGAGCCGGAGCCCGCTTGGGGCGTGCCATGGCGCTATATCTCGGGGATCGCGGGTATGACGTTGCGGTGCATTACAACAGCTCGTCCGACGGTGCCGACGAGGTTGTGTCCGAGTTGAAGGCAAAGGGGCGGCAGGCTGTCGCCCTGCAAGCCGATCTGCTGGACGAGACCGCAACGCATGATCTGCTGCCACGCGCGGCAGGGGCGCTTGGCGGGCCGATCACCTGCCTTGTGAACAACGCGTCGATTTTTGAATACGACAACATTTCTACCGCGACAGAGGAAAGCTGGCACCGCCATATCGGCAGCAACCTGCGGGCACCTTTCATTCTGACGCAGGCCATGGCCGCGCAAGGCTTGGCTCCGGAGACTGACGCGCAGGACGAGCCCGTCGCCGTGGGGCTGATCATCAATATGCTGGACCAGCGTGTGCGCAAGCTCACGCCGGAGTTCATGACATATACCATCGGAAAAATGGGGTTGTGGGCGCTGACCCAGACATCTTCCCAAGCACTGGCACCGGCGATACGGGTCAATGCAATCGGTCCGGGGCCGACCCTGAAGGGGGCCAAGCAGACCGACGAACACTTTGCGCGGCAGCGGTCCAAGGTGATTCTCGAACGGGGGGCGAATCCCCGCGATATTACTGCTGCATTGGGCTATTTCCTTGATGCGCCGTCGGTCACGGGGCAGTTGATCTGCACGGACGGGGGGCAGCACCTAGGCTGGAAAACCCCCGACGCGCAAGGCCTAGAATAGGCTTTCCACGCAAGTTGTGCACCGCGGTCACATTGGTAACAAAACCGTTACAAAAAGGGGCGTGTTTTCAGTGGGTTGGAAAGTGTTAATAAAAATAACGTCTAAAATCAATGGCTTGCACATATGCCTAAAAATTAGGCAAACACCGGAAGCCCCATTAATACATGGGAAAATCCGCGCTGTTTGAAAGTTATCTGCAAGGTTATCCACAAGAGTCGTGGGTATGTTTAATCTTGTCCTACCGCTAACACTGTTGCAGCCAAAAGGTCCGAACGCTCGAATCAATGTCAGACGCTAACGAAAAACCCAAAACCGGCCATGAGGTGATTCAATCGTACCTGAAAACGATTGATGGCTCTCCTGGTGTGTACCGGATGCTCGATTCGGAAAGCCGTGTCCTTTACGTGGGCAAGGCGCGGAATCTGCGGGCGCGGGTAAGCAACTACGCGCGGCCGTCAGGTCATTCGGGCCGGATCGCGCGGATGATATCAAACACCGCGTCGATGATGTTTCTGACCACGAAAACAGAGACCGAGGCGTTGCTGCTTGAACAGAACCTGATCAAACAGCTCAAGCCGAAATTCAACGTGCTGCTGCGCGATGACAAGAGCTTTCCCAATATTCTGGTAACGGCCACGCATGATTATCCGCAGATCAAAAAGCACCGTGGGGCCAAAAAGGAAAAGGGCAATTACTACGGGCCCTTCGCCAGCGCCGGTGCGGTGAACCGTACGCTGAACCAGCTGCAACGGGTGTTCCTGCTACGCGATTGCTCTGACGCGATGTTCGAAAGCCGCTCGCGCCCCTGTTTGCAGCATCAGATCAAGCGCTGCTCTGCCCCCTGTGTGGGTAAGATCTCGCCCGAGGAATATCGCAAGACGGTGCAGGACGCAGAGAAATTCCTCAACGGTAAGTCCACCGATATTCAGGGCAGGCTGGCGACCGAGATGGCCGAGGCGTCAGAGGCGATGGAGTTTGAACGCGCCGCCGCCCTGCGCGACCGGATCAAGGCGCTGACGCAGGTACAAACGGCACAGGGGATCAACCCGCAAGGCGTTGCGGAAGCGGATATTATCGCGCTGCACCTGGATCAGGGGCAGGCTTGCGTGCAGGTCTTCTTTATCCGCGCCAACCAGAACTGGGGGAACCGCGACTACTATCCCCGTGTGGGCCCCGATGTGGATGCCGCCGAGGTGCTGGAGGCTTTTATTGGTCAGTTCTATGACACCCGCGAACCACCGCGTCAGCTGATCCTGTCGAACGACATCGAAAGCCCCGATCTGATGGTCGAGGCGCTGTCGGGGAAGCTGGGGCGTAAAGTTGACATCGTGGTCCCCAAACGTGGCGAAAAAGCAGAGCTGGTCGATGGGGCGCTGCGCAACGCGCGCGAATCTCTGGCGCGTAAACTGGCAGAGACAGCGACCCAGACGAACCTTCTTAAAGGTATCGCTGACGCCTTTGATCTGCCTGCGCCGCCGCAACGGATCGAGGTCTACGATAACTCCCACATCCAGGGGACGAACGCGGTTGGCGGTATGATTGTCGCCGGCCCCGACGGGATGATGAAAAACCAGTACCGCAAGTTCAACATTCGCGGCGATGACCTGACGCCGGGGGATGACTTTGGCATGATGAAAGAGGTGCTGACCCGCCGTTTCAAACGGTTGCTCAAGGAAGACCCGGACCGCAAGCTTGGCATGTGGCCTGACCTGCTGTTGATCGACGGTGGTGCAGGGCAGGTCAGCGCAGTGGCGTCCATCATGCGCGAATACGGGGTCGAGGATATTCCGATGGTCGGCGTGGCCAAAGGTGTGGATCGTGATGCGGGCAAAGAGGAGTTTTACCGCGTTGGCAAGCGCCCGATGGCCTTGCGGCATAATGATCCGGTTTTGTATTTCATCCAGCGTTTGCGCGACGAAGCCCACCGTTTCGCCATCGGCACCCACCGCGCCAAACGTGCCAAGGCCGTGGGGGCGACGCCCCTTGATGACGTGCCCGGCGTCGGGGCCGCCCGCAAGCGCGCGCTGTTGGCCCATTTCGGGTCAGCCAAGGCCGTTGGTCGCGCGAACTTGAGCGACTTGAAGGCGGTCGACGGGGTGTCGGTTGCTTTGGCCGAACGGATTTATGCGTTTTTCCATGAACGCGGATAGCCCAAAATTTCAGCCTTCGGGCACGTGGTGGGGGCAGGACGCTCCGCGGGGAGTTTATTTTGCAAAATGAAGGCGATGTCTTGGCACTTTCCCCTGTCGTCTTGCCACTGTAGGGTAACGCTATGAAGTGGAATATCCCCAATATCCTGACGCTCTTGCGTCTTGTCGCGGCCCCGGGTGTGGCTGTGATGTTCTTGTATTTTACGCGTCCCTATGCGGACGCTTTGGCGATGTTCCTGTTCATCGCCGCAGCGGTCACCGATTGGTTTGACGGCTATCTTGCGCGCGCATGGGGGCAGGAAACCAAGCTGGGGACCATGCTGGACCCGATTGCCGACAAGGCGATGGTGGTGATTGCGCTGATGGTGATCGTCGCGTTTTCAAGCTGGTCGCCATGGCTGGTGCTCCCTGCCACCGTCATCCTGTTTCGCGAAGTCTTTGTTTCGGGCCTGCGGGAGTTTCTGGGGGATGTGTCCGGCACCTTGAAGGTCACGGCGCTGGCCAAGTGGAAGACAACCGCGCAGATGGTCGCGATTGCCGTGCTGTTCGGGCAGGGGCTGTTTGAACACTACTTTGGCATGTCGATTTTCGGCATGGATAACGCCTTGGTCGGTGCCATACTCTCTGGTGAGGAAGAGGACGTTCTAGGGCTCACCTGGAAGTTCCACGGGATGATCTGGGCCGGCCGGATCGGGTTGGTGCTGCTTTGGATTGCGGCGGCGCTGACGGCGATCACCGGCTATGATTATCTGCGCAAATCCATGCCCCATCTGGTGGAGCCACGCTGATGAATATCTTGTATTTTGCATGGGTTCGCGAACGTATCGGGCTTCCTCGTGAGAAGGTCGAGACGTCGGCGCGCACTGTTCTGGACCTTGTAGAGGAACTGCGCGCACGCGAAGAACGCTATGCTGTCGCCTTTTCCGATCTGTCCGGCCTGCGTGTCGCCGTGGATCAGGAACTTGCCGATTTCGATGCCTCGTTGGAAGGGGTGCGCGAAGTGGCGTTTTTCCCGCCGATGACAGGGGGTTGAGATGAAGATCTCGGTTCAGGAAGCGGGTTTTGATCTGGGGCAGGAAAGCCAGGATTTTGCTGCCGGCCATCGGGATATGGGAGCCATTGTGACCTTCACCGGCATCGTGCGCGATCTGCCCGATGATCCGTTGCAGGCGATGGAGATTGAACACTACCCCGGCATGACCGAATCTGCCCTGACCGAGATGGCTGAAACCGCGATGGCGCGGTTTTCGCTGGGGGATGCGCTGGTCATTCACCGCTTTGGCCGACTGCTGCCGGGCGAGATGATCATGATGGTCGCCACCGCTGCGCGCCACCGCAAGGATGCGTTTGAAGCGGCTGAATTCCTGATGGATTACCTGAAGTCGCGCGCACCCTTCTGGAAGCGCGAGATCACTGCCAAAGGGGCGGATTGGGTTGCATCAAAGGCAGAAGACGAAGACGCGCTGGCCCGCTGGTAAGCGGCACCTCGGTCTTTCAGCTGGCCTGTTGACGATCGATATAGGCGCGCATTTCTTCGGCTTCGTGACGTGCATCGCGCAACCCGTCCATCGCCGCGCGCAGCTCTGCCTCGGTCTGGTTGAGCTGGTTCGTCAGCTCTGCCTCGCGCTGTTGCAGATAGGTGATCGCCTGATCGCGGGTTTCTTCCGCTTCGTGCAATTCCTGGCTCATCCGGTCAAGCTGGGCGACATCGTCGGCCGCCACGCGGGTAAAGCGGTGCAGCAGCCAGTTGGCAAACCATCCAAGGCAGAAGGCGACGAATAGGATAATCGCTGTCGCGATGACAAATTCGGTTCTGCTCATGTTAGTTGCCTTCTTGGGTCTGGTCGGATGGTGTGTCTGTATCGCCTGTATCCGCGCCATTTTCCAGCGCTGTTTCGTCAGAATCTTCCGACGGGCCTTCATTGATCAGCTTAAATTCGATCCGGCGGTTCGCCTCGCGGCCTTCTTCGGTGTCGTTGGAGGCAACGGGCGATTCTTCGCCATAGCCCTTGGCCACGAAGGAGCCGGTGATTACGCGGCGGGCGCGCAGTTCGTTCAGCACCGATTGGGCCCGCGACTGGCTGAGCGCGAGGTTCATTTCCTCGCGGCCTTGGCTGTCAGTATAGCCCTGTACCTCAAGTGCTATGTCGCGGCAGTCTTGCAGGATTTCGGCAATTTGATCCATCGTACCAAGCGCCGAGGCGTCAATGGTGGCGCTGCCGGGTTCGAAGTTGATCTTGCCCTTGGCCACAACTTTGCCGATCTCGGCTTCGCATTCCTGCGGGGTGGGCAGGCCCAGAACGGGGTCGAGCTTTTCTTGATAGGCGACTTTGACCTCATAGTCTTTGCCTTCGCCCAGTTTGCCTGCCAACAAGGTTGCGATCTGCGTGCTGGCATCGGGGTTACCGGTGTTGCCCGCGACGCTGACGCTATCGGGGGTCACGATGACCGTCCCGTTGGCGAGCTTGGACAGCGCGTCGAGCGCCGACAACACACGCGTCGGCCAATCGGCGGGCAGATCATCGACAATCCGCGCGGCGGTATAGACCTTGTCCGAGCCAAAGCTCGCCTTGGCGTAGCTATCGGCCAATTCGCGCAGCGCGTCGTCTGTCAGACGGCCGCGCAGCTGCACCTGACCTTCGGGCGAGAGCGTGGCGACAAATTCGGGCGGGCCGGCGTCAGGGTCGACAGTTTGGGGCAGGCGGGCATTCAAAGCAAAGACGTCAGGCAGGGCGTTTTCCAGCTCTCCGACGACGCGGTCAAAGACGGCGCGTTCGGTGCCTTCGGCGGCGATCAGGCTGATATCGGCATCGGCAAAGCTGACGGAGCCGCCACCGATCTTGGACAACGCGCCGATGGCTTTCTCCACGGCTTCCGACCACCGCGGGCTTGGCACGCCAAGACCCACCGTGCAGCGTGCCGACCCCGGTGCGCCAGCCGCAACGGCCGCCTTGAGGATCCGGGCGCTGGCCTGTTCGGTATCCGCGCTGCAGGCGTCAAAGCCGGTGCTGTCTTCCTCGATCTGGAAGCGCAGGGTAAAGGGCGTGATCACCGGGCGCGGCGCGGCGATCTCCAGTGTCACCACCAGCCCGGGAGGGGCCGCACGTTTCAGCTGGTTTTCCAGCCGTGCCTTGGCTTCTGCGCTGTCGGAAATGGCCGTGATCGCCACACGCCCCGCTTCGGCAGAGACTTTGGCACGGGGCAGTTTCTCCATCGCGGAAATGGCGAAACCAAAGGCGTCTTCCCATCCGTCGGGGGCAGGGTAATTCGCTGATTCCAGTAGGTCCGCGACATGATCTTGACCGGCGATGGATTGGAAACGGTCGATGGCCGCATCGCGGTCGGTGGTCGTGGGAATCAGCCCGATGATCGAGACGCCGGAATCATTGCGCAAAATCTCGACCGAGAATTTCGGCGCGGCGATTGCGGCCTGCGCGGTCACATCCATCTGGTCAATCACGCGGGCAGCATCGACGATGGTGCCTGCGGTGCTTAGCGCATTGAACCGCGCGACTTCGTCCGGCGCGGTGCCCGACAGGGTGACCTGCAACCCGTCTGCCTGCACTTCGGCCCATGTCATCTCTTTTGCATCAAGCGCATCACGCACGCCGATTTCGGAGTTTTCCTCGATCAGGGTTACCGAAAAGTTCGCAGCCACCAATGAGACGGTCGCAGCAGCGGTAAAGGTCATCGCGATGATCAGGAGTGCAGATAGGCGCATAAGCTCGTTTCTGAAACCGTTAACGTTGGAGCCTTTGATACGCCCGAGGGGACAGGGGTGCAATCACGCCAGCAGGGCTGCGGCAAAAAACACCAGCGGGATCATGCCGGTATCGCGGTTCACACGAAACAGGCGCAAAAGCTTGTCGTTGTCGTTGATGTCGATACCACGCAGCTGCCACGCCATATGCCACCCCATTGCCCAAGGACCGCCAAGGGCGATGACCATCGCCAGAAAGGATGCGGAATCGCGCAGGGCAAAGATCACCGCCAGCCCCATCAGGCCCACGGTGGCGATCAGGAAGCGCCGCAGCCAATGGCCGGTATTGTCTCCGAACAGGCGGGCTGTGGATTTGACCCCGATCAGGGCGTCATCTTCCTTGTCCTGATGGGCATAGATCGTGTCATAAAAAAGCGTCCACGCGATGCCAGCAGCATAGAGCACCACCGCAGGCGCGCCGAGGCTGCCGGTATGGGCGGTCCAGGCCAGCAGCGCGCCCCAGTTAAAT
The DNA here is from genome assembly GCF_040435955.1 of Sulfitobacter sp. TCYB15. Classification (NCBI taxonomy): domain Bacteria; kingdom Pseudomonadati; phylum Pseudomonadota; class Alphaproteobacteria; order Rhodobacterales; family Roseobacteraceae; genus Sulfitobacter; species Sulfitobacter sp. TCYB15. Next base: position 2,740,826 of record NZ_CP159193.1, on the reverse strand, counting down.
GCGATGCCAAGGAAAACCTGCGGCCACCACGTGAAACGTTTGGCAAAAGGGTAAACGGCGACAGGCAGCAGGGCCAGTACACCAAGGGCAATGGCAGCCCCGTTGAAGGTCAGCAAAATGCCAAGCGCGATCAGCATCTGGGCGATCATCCATGCCAGCGCGCCTTTGACGCTGACCTGACCCGAGGGGATGGGGCGTGACCGCGTACGGGCGACCTTGCCATCGATATGCCGGTCGGTGATGTCGTTCCACGTGCACCCCGCGCCGCGCATCAGCCAGGCACCGGCACCGCAGCCGATGAAGATCCACAGGTCGAACCAGCGCGGTTGCTGGTCAAACAGCATCGCCAGTGTCAGCCCCCACCAGCAGGGCAGCAGCAAAAGCCAGGTGCCAATAGGGCGGTCGGCTCGGCTGAGCCGCAGGTAGGGGCGGGTGAAACGCGGCGCAAAACGGTCGACCCAATTGTCCGCAGGGGCATCGACCACGCGTGTCGCATCATTGCCATCTGGTGTCGGCGAGGTGTCGTACATATATCTGTGCCCATGAACGCGAAAATCAGACTTTATGTAGATCATCCGTTGGGGCAGGGGCAATCCGTTCCTTTGGATAAGGCGCAGGCGCATTATCTCTTTGGCGTGATGCGCCAATCGGTGGGCGCGTCGGTTCTTTTGTTTAATGGCATTGATGGCGAATGGCGCGCCGAGGTCGCCGAGGCGGGTAAACGCGGCGGTGTGCTGGTCTGTGCCGAGCAGACGAAAGCGCTGCAAATGCCGCCCGACCTGTGGCTGATCTTTGCGCCGATCAAAAAGGCGCGCACGGATTTCATTGTCGAGAAAGCTGCCGAAATGGGGGCGCGGCGCATTGTGCCGGTGCAAAGTGAATTTACCAACGCCGGCCGCGTGCAGCGCGATCGTCTGCAAGCCCACGCGGTCGAGGCAGCGGAGCAATGCGGCGGGACTTTCGTTCCAGAGGTGGCCGATATGGTCCGGCTGGACCGTCTGATCGATCGTTGGGAGCCCGAGCGGTCCTTGATGTTCTGCGACGAGGCGCTGGCGGGCGAGGAAGAGGGGCTCGCGTCCGCGCGGCCCGGTCCTTGGGCCATCCTGATTGGACCGGAGGGCGGGTTTTCCGACAGTGAGCGCGTGCGTTTGCGCGGGTTGGACTGGTCGCGCCCCGTCGCCTTGGGGCCGCGCATCTTGCGTGCGGATACGGCGGCAGTGGCGGCCATGACCCTGTGGCAAAAGACATTGGGAGATTGGGCGTGAACGGGGTTTCTGGCACGCGCGTCGGAGTGGGGGTTTCACACCCCCACGCCCCCGTGGAGTTTATCTGGCAAAATGAAACCTGCACTAGGAGAGCACGATGAGTTTTCTGCGACCTGAGGCGAAGGCTGAACTGTGGCGTTGGCGCGAGGTTCTGGGCGGAATCGCGGTCGCTTTGATCGGGCTTTGGCTGGTGGCGGGGCCGGGGTTGCTGTTGGCGATACCGGGCTATGCGCTGATCCTTGCGGGGGTGATCTTTGTCTGGATTGGAGGACAGCGTGTGCGGTTTCGCAAGACCGGACTCGGGGCCGGAGCGGTGCAGGTGGATGAGGGGCAGATCGCCTATTTCGGTCCCCTGACTGGCGGCGTCATCGCCCTACGGGAGATGGAGCGTCTGAGCCTTGAGCGCGGGGCCTATCCGGCGCATTGGAAACTGGAACAGCCTGGACAAAATCCCGTGATGATCCCCGTGGATGCCGCGGGGGCGGACGCGCTTTTTGACGCTTTTGCCGCACTTCCGGGGCTGCGTACCGAAAGAATGTTGGCCGAATTGGCCGATGACAAGACCCTGTCCGTCGTGATTTGGGAGCGGCGTTCGATGCGGCCGGCCTCGACCCTGTTGCATTGACACCCCGTCCAAATCGCACCATCCCTTAGACCACAGAAATTGAACTCGGAGCCACCCCACATGTCTATCCCTCAATCCGGCGGCGGCCCGATCGAAAGTTACGACCAGCTGGTCAACTACCTCGCGGACGGGTGCAAGCCCAAGGAAGATTGGCGCATTGGCACCGAGCACGAGAAATTCGGCTACAACAAAGAGACGCTGCTGCCTTTGCCCTATGAGGGCGATTGTTCGATCCGCGCCATGTTGGAAGGGCTGCGCGACGGCCATGGCTGGGATCCTGTGGAAGAGGGCGGCAAGCTGATCGGGTTGGTCAAGGACGGGGCCAATATCTCGCTCGAGCCGGGCGGTCAGTTGGAGCTGTCGGGCGCGCCTGTCGAAACCATCCACGAGACCTGCGACGAGGTGAATACCCATCTGCGCGAAGTGCGCGATGTGGCGGACCGGATCGGCGCGGGGTTCATTGGCTTGGGCGCGGCACCGGAATGGTCCCACGACCAGATGGATCTGATGCCCAAGGGCCGGTACGAGTTGATGAACGAATATATGACCAAGGTCGGCACGATGGGCCGGGTCATGATGCGCCGGACCTGCACGGTGCAGGTGAACCTTGATTTCGGGTCCGAGGCGGACATGGTGCAAAAGCTGCGCGTGGCACTGGCCTTGCAACCTGTCGCGACGGCGCTGTTTGCGAATTCGCCGTTTTTCGAAGGCAAGCCCAACGGCCATAAATCATGGCGCAGCCGCGTGTGGCGTGATCTGGATGCGGCGCGTACGGGCATGTTGCCCTGGGTGTTTGAAGACGGCATGGGCTTTGAGCGTTGGGTGGAATATGCGCTCGATGTGCCGATGTATTTTGTTTACCGCGATGGAAAATATATCGATGCCCTGGGGCAATCTTTCCGCGACTTTCTGAAAGGCAAGCTGCCTGCGCTGCCCGGGGAAATGCCGACGCTGAGCGATTGGGCGGACCACCTGACCACCGCCTTCCCCGAGGCGCGGATCAAGAAATTCATCGAAATGCGCGGTGCTGATGGCGGGCCGTGGCGTCGTCTATGTGCCTTGCCCGCGTTTTGGGTCGGGCTGACTTATGACCAACAGGCGCTGGATGGTGCTTGGGATCTTGTTAAAGGCTGGGACGCGGAAACGCGCGAGGCGCTGCGGGTCGCGGCCTCTGTCGACGGGTTGCAGGCCAAGGTGGGCGGCGTGCGCATGCATGACATCGCGCGCGAGGCCGTGGCCCTGTCCGAACAAGGTCTGAAAGCACGGGCGCGCAGCGGTGCGGGCGGTATGGTCCCGGACGAGACGCATTTCCTGAACGCGCTGAAGGAAAGCATCGAGACCGGCAAGGTCCCTGCGGACGAGCTGCTGGAGGATTACAACGGCAAGTGGAAGGGTGACCTCAGCCGGATCTACGCCGATTATTCTTACTGATCCTCGATGATCAGCCCGCGGACAAAGGCGATAACCTTGGCCGCGGGCATTTCGCAGGGATAAAGACGTGCGCCGCTGGCAAGCGCATAGAGGTTCAGGCTGATATAGTCCGAGCCGCCCAATTCCTCGGCAACCAGTTTCCAGCTTTTACCTGTGTTGAAGGTGCTTTTTGACCAAACATAGCGGCGGGTTTGATATCTGCCGGTGTGAGTGCCGTCGGGCAGCGCGTGGAACGCGTCCAAAAAACGCGCGTCTACGGTAGCCGTCACAGGGTCAGTCTTTCTTGGCACCGATTTTGGGCTCGGTGCCCGCGCGGATGCGTTTGATGTTCTCGCGGTGGCGCCAGAACACCAGCAGGGTCAGCAGAATGCCCAGAAACAGGGCGCTGCCGTAGCCCAGGAAGATCATGAAAAAGGTCGATGCCGCGGCGGATGCCAGCCCCCCGATGGACGAGGTGCGGGTGACGGCCATGGCGATCAGCCACGCCAGACAGCAGGCGAGGCCGACGGGCCATGCAAGGGCCAGCAACACACCAAGGAATGTCGCGACACCCTTGCCACCCTTGAACCCCAGCCAGACCGGATAGCAATGACCCAGCATCGCGGCCAATGCGGCAATTTGGGCCGCGTCCTCGCCCGCGAAGAGCCGTGCCAGCAGCACTGCAACGGCCCCTTTGCCCCCATCCAGGATCAACGTCAGCGCCGCCGCTTTTTTGGAACCTGTGCGCAGCACATTGGTGGCACCGATATTGCCCGACCCGATGCTGCGCAGATCGCCCAGATTCATCGCGCGGGTCAGCACCATGCCAAAGGGGACCGACCCGATCAGATAGGCCGCAACGGCCCAGAACAGGAGCACGAATAGGGAAGAGTCGATCAGGGGCATATTCAGGAGGCCTTATAGATGCAGGTGCCGGAAACGTAAGTTTCCAAGACCTTACCTTGCATGCGCATCCCGTCAAAGGGGGTGTTGCGCGATTTCGACCGCAAAACCTCGCGGTTCATCACGAAAGGCGCGCCATCATCAAACAGCACCAGATCGGCGGGGGCACCGACGGACATCCGCCCCCCGGGCAGCCCCAGACGTTTCGCAGGGTTGAACGACAGCGCACGCCACAATGTGGCAATATCGATCATCTCGGAGTGGACCAGTCGCAAGGCTGCGGGCAGCAGGGTTTCCAATGCGACGGCCCCCGATGCGGCTTCCTCGAAGGGGAGCCGTTTGGATTCCTCGTCCTGCGGGGTGTGCATGGAACAAATGATATCGATCAGGCCAGAGGCCACGGCCTCTATCACGGCGATGCGATCCTCTTCGTCGCGCAGGGGGGGCTTGAGCTTGAAGAAGGTGCGATAGTCGGCCACATCCAGCGCATTCAGCGTCAGGTGGTGGATGCCGACCCCGGCGGTGATATCCAGACCGTTCTTCTTTGCACGCTCCAGCGCGGGCAGGGCGCGGGCGGTGGTGATCTGGTCGGCGTGATAGCGGGCACCCGTCATTTCGATCAGGGCGATGTCGCGGTCCAGCCCCATGCGTTCCGCCATGGGCGAGACGGCAGGCAGCCCGCGCAGCGACGCGAATTTACCAGAGGTCACCGCCGCCCCCTTGCTCAGGATGGGTTCCTGTGGGTGAGCGATGACAAGCGCGCCAAGGCTACGGGCATAGGTCAGCGCGCGGGAGAACACTTTGGTATCCGTCACCACGCGATCACAATCGGTAAAGCCCACGGCACCGGCATCCATGAGAAACCCGATCTCTGTCATCTCGCGGCCTTCGCGGCCCTTGGTCAGCGCAGCCATGGGCACGACGTTGACCGGCGCGGCCTCGTTCGCACGGCGGGTGACGAATTCAAGCACTTCGGGGCTGTCGATGGTGGGGTCGGTGTCGGGGCGGGTGACCATTGTCGTGACCCCACCCGCAGCCGCTGCCAACCCGGCGGAGCGGAAGCTTTCCTTGTGCCGCTCTCCGGGTTCACAAACCTTGACGCCCAGATCGACGATACCGGGGGCCAGGTATTTCCCACGGCAATCCACGACCTGCGCATCCCCGGGGATCGGTGCGGTATCGTCGAGTACCGCCGCGATCATGCCATCCTCGACCCGAAGCGTGCCGCGGGTGACTGTGCCTGCTTCGGGGTCGATCAGCTGCGCGTTGATAAAATGCAGGGTCATGGAGGGGCCTTCGTCGTTAGGAAAACAGGGGTGCCGCAGGGGCAATCAGAAAGGTCAGGACCCGATCCACACCAGCATGCCCGCCACGCCAAAGGCGACGAGCAGGGCAATCATGGCGATACGGCCGGACATCTTGGGATCGGGTTTGGGTTCTTTCACAGCAGCCACCATAGAATAAGACCGATCAGCACGATCACCGCCAAAAGCACGATCATACCGCCGGCGCCGCCCTTGGGCGGGGATTTCGGGGTCATATCCGCGGCACCGGTGTAGGGCTGCGCGGATTCAGCCTCAAGCGGGGTGACGGACATATCGGGCTGCGCCTCGCCATAGGTGCCGATCATCGTCAGTTCGGGGCCAAGGTCCAGCGTCGCTTCCTGCCCGTCAAAGGCCGAGGAGAACAGCAGCAATACATAGCCGTCCAGCGCATCCAACCGCGCGCGGTCGCGGCTGATCTGTTCACGAGGCACCGCATAGCCATCACCCAGATAGGAGGCGAGACCCACGCCGGTCAGATCGGACACGGGGAACAGTTCGGCCGCGCCTTCGGGCATAGGGCGGCCCAGCAGATCAGCAATCAGCGCCTCTTTACTGTCGTTGCGCAGGTCGCGGGCCAATTCGTCAATCGGGCGGTTCACGGCAAACAGGCGGATCTGGCCGATCTCGCCCTTGGGGATTTCGAGTTGTGTCATCGTGTTGCACCTTTGTACGGGGTTACCATCAATGCACTTAATCTGTCGCTGTCTTCGACATATTCAAATCCTAGATGCGCGGCGCGTGCCGGATTGCCCAGCTGTTCATGCCGGATAAAGAAAACCGACGGCGGGCTGGTCGGGCGCAGATCGGGTTTCGTCTCGGCGCTGCGGGGAAAAGCTTTGGCACGGGTGCCGTCGCGGGTCAGTTTGAAAAACAGGGCGCGGTGGTTGGTCAGCGCATAGCGGGTGCGGCGCAGGTCGGTCAGACGTTTCATCCCGCGCAGCAACGACAGCGCCACCAGCGCGACGATCACCGCCACCACGACCGATTGCGACACGGGCAGGGTGTTGCCCCGCAGCACAAATGCCCCCGCGACCACGGTGCCAATGGCCCCGACAAAGGGGCCGAAGAGCTGAAAATTGCGCAGCGACAGCTTGGGGCGGGGGCGCCCCGTCCAGAGCAGCTCTTCCTCGGGTTCAAGCAGGTCTTGCCAAAAACGATCGCTCATGATGCCGCCTCTATCGCTTGGGCAAGGCGGGCCTTGGTCTCTGCCCGGTTCGGCACCAGCGGCAAGGTGATCCGCTGGCCGTCAGGCAGGCCAAGACTGATCGACCACAAGGACAGTTTCCCGATCGACCGGATGTCGGTCAACGGCAGGACCAGCGGCTCTGCCGTATCGGGGGAGTTGATGTAGAGCGCACGGTTGGTCAGCCGCCAGACGGTATTGCGGTTGCTGTACCAGATCTGGAATTCCTCAAACACCCACATGTAGAAGACCGCAATCAGGACCGAGGCCAGCAGCCAGGTGATCGGGTCCAGCCAGATGAGCAAGGGCAGCGTAAACAACATGGTCAGCACCGCCAGCGCCACGCACCGCCAAAAGAACGCCCGCGGCGAGATACGCCAGTGCAGCAGGTCCTGTTCTTCGGGCGGGGCTGCGGTCATGCGGTGGCCTTGCGGCTGTCGACAAGGTTGCGCGCCAGCAGGTCCATCGCGGCCATGCGCACGGCGACGCCCATCTCTACCTGATCCTGAATGACGCTGCGGTTGATGTCATCGGCGAGCGTTCCGTCGATCTCGACCCCCCGGTTCATCGGGCCGGGGTGCATCACGATGGCATCGGGCTTGGCATGGGCCAGTTTTTCGGCGTCCAGCCCATATCTGTGATAATACTCGCGTTCGCTGGGGATAAAGCCGCCATCCATGCGTTCTTTTTGCAAGCGGAGCATCATCACAACATCAACGTCTTTCAGCCCTTCTTCCATGTCATCGAAGACTTCGACGCCGAATTCACCGATTTGCGCGGGCATCAGCGTCGGCGGCGCGATGAGGCGGATGCGGTTCTCCATCTTGCCAAGCAGCATGATGTTGGACCGTGCCACGCGACTATGGGCAATGTCGCCGCAGATGGCGATGGACAGGCGATGCAAGCGGCCCTTGGCGCGGCGGATCGTCAGCGCGTCCAGCAGTGCTTGCGTAGGGTGCTCATGCCGCCCGTCGCCCGCATTGAGCACCGCGCAGTTCACCTTCTGTGCCAGAAGATCGACGGCACCGGATTGTGGATGGCGGACCACCAGCAGATCGGGGTGCATGGCGTTCAAGGTCATCGCCGTATCAATCAGGGTTTCGCCCTTTTTGATCGAGGACGCCTGCATCGCCATATTCATCACATCCGCCCCCAACCGCTTGCCCGCGATCTCGAAGCTCGCCTGCGTCCGGGTGGAGTTTTCGAAGAACATATTGATCTGTGTCAGCCCGCTCAGCGCGTCGCTGTGTTTATGGGGCTGGCGGTTCAGATCGGCATAGCTGTCGGCCAGATCAAGCAGGGTGGTGATGTCGTCCTGGGACAGGTGTTCAATGCCCAGAAGATGGCGGTGTGCGAAACTCATGACGGGGGACCCCACGTTATTTTTGGCGTTATAGGCGGCGGCGCAGGGCGGGGCAAGTCGTCGGGCGGGGGCATCCGGCCGTGGGGGCCGCGTTGGATTTAAGACCATTTGGAAGTTGGCATTTTTATTGCCGACACCAGCGCGTAAGTTGGGCGCATGGAATCAGTGGATTATCATCAGGCGCTTGCGCTTTTGCATTGGCAGATCGAACTTGGCGCGACCGAGGCGATTTGCGATGCGCCGGTGAACCGCTACGAGGTGCCCGCCGCGGTCGAGAAGCCGAAGGCGCAAAAGGGCAAGAGCGGACCGGTGCCTTTGGCCGCCCAAGGGCCGGACGTGGTGGCAGAGGCGACTCAGGCCGCGGCTGGGGCTGCGACGCTGGATGAATTGCGTGCCGCCATGGCCGCCTTCGAGCATTGCGAGCTGAAACGCGGCGCGCGCAAAATGGTTTTCTCGGACGGGACGCCGGGGGCCCGGGTGATGATCGTGGGCGAGGCTCCGGGACGACACGAAGACCGCGAGGGCCGCCCCTTTGTCGGGCGTGCTGGCGTGTTGCTGGACAAGATGCTCGCGGCCATCGACATGGGGCGTCATCATCAGACGTCGCCTGTCTATATCACCAATGTCTTGCCCTGGCGGCCGCCGCAGAACCGCGACCCGAAGCCGGACGAAATCGCGATGATGAAACCGTTTCTGGCGCGGCATATCGCTTTGGCCAAGCCCGAGGTATTGGTCATCGTTGGCAATTGGTCCGCGCAGGCGTTGCTGGGCAAACGCGGCATCACCCGCTTGCGCGGTCAGTGGACGCAAGCCGAGGGGTTGCCCGCGTTGCCCATGTTCCACCCCGCCTATCTGCTGCGCAGCCCCGAGTTCAAACGCGAGGCCTGGGCCGATTTACTCTCACTGAAGGCGAAATTGACGCATGGTTGATCCCCTCACATTGCTGGCCTTTGTGCCCGCCGCCCTGGCGCTGAACCTGACACCGGGTGCGGATATGATGTTTTGTCTGGGGCAGGGCATGCGCTTTGGTCCGCGCGCCTCGGTTGCGGCCAGTGCGGGGGTCGCCCTTGGCGGTATGGTGCATGTGACCTTGGCGGGGCTTGGCCTTGGTGCGGTGGTGGCGGCGCTGCCGTGGGCGTTTGATGTGATCCGCTGGATCGGGGTTGGCTATCTTTTGTGGCTGGCCGTGCAGACCTGGCGTAGCAGCGGCGCGGCCGCAACACCCGTGCCTGCGCCGAAATCCGCGTTTCGCAGCGGTTTGATCGTGAACCTGACGAACCCCAAGGTGATCCTTTTCGTGCTGGCCTTTGTCCCGCAGTTCGTTGTGCCAGAAGCGGGGCCGGTTTTGCTGCAGTTTCTGATGCTGGGGTCCGTACTGTCGCTTGGCGGGTTGATCATCAACGCCTTGGTCGGTGTGTTTGCCAGTGGCCTCGGCCGCCGGATGGTGGGGGGCGGGCAGGCGCTGCGCTGGATCAGCAGCGGTATTTTCGTGGCCCTCGCCGCACGCCTTGCAGTATTGGAGCGGACATGAGCCGGATTGACGAGACGATTGACTTTATCCCCGTGCGTATCGCGGTGCTGACGGTATCCGATACCCGCGGTTTGGCCGAAGACAGGTCAGGCGATGTATTGGTCGCGCGCATCGCCGAAGCGGGGCATTTCCTCGCGGCACGCAGCATCATCCGCGATGAGCGCGGCGAGATTGCCGACCAGTTGCGCGACTGGTGTGCCGACCCTGAGATTGACGTGGTGATCAGCACGGGGGGCACAGGGCTGACGGGGCGCGATGTTACAGTCGAGGCACATCGCGATATCTACGAGAAAGAGATCGATGCATTCGGCACAGTGTTCACGATCGTATCCATGCAGAAGATCGGCACCTCGGCGGTGCAAAGCCGGGCCACCGCTGGCGTCGCCCAGGGGACGTATCTCTTCGCGCTGCCCGGGTCTCCGGGGGCGTGCAAGGATGCGTGGGACGAGATTTTGATCAAGCAGCTCGACTATCGGCACAAGCCCTGCAACTTCGTTGAGATCATGCCGCGTCTGGATGAACACCAACGCCGGAAATAGCAGCTGGGGCGATGAATTTGATCCAATTCCCCCGCCCTGCTTTGCGATGCGCCTGATAAGCCGTGCGTGGCTGTCACAACTGTGATTTTGTTCTGCAGGCCTGCGGGGTAAGCTGGCACGGACGAAATAGGATCGGGGCAAGATGCGTTTTCTACGGCAAAGCATGATCGGGTTGTTTCTGGCAGCGGCGACATTGGGGTTTCTGGTGCTTGCGGCGGACCTCATTGGCGGGGCGGTTCAGCAGCGTCTGACCGACACGCCGCCCGAGCGCGCCCCGCGTGAGCGGGTATTCTCGGTCAATGTGGTGCGTGCGCAGTCTGGGACCGAAGTGCCGGTGCTGCAAAGTTTCGGCGCGGTGCAAAGCCGCCGCACGCTAGAGTTGCGTGCGGCCGTGGGCGGGCGCGTGGTCGAGCTGGCTCCGGAATTCGAAGAGGGCGGGCAGGTCACAGCGGGTCAGGTTCTGGTGCGCCTTGACCGGTCGGATGCTTTGGCCGAGGTCGCGCGGGCGCAAAGTGCCGTACGCGATGCAGAGGCAGAGGGGCGCGATGCGGACCGCGCGCTGGCTTTGGGACTGGACGAGCTTGCCGCCGCCGAAGAGCAGGCCGCGCTGCGCACCCGCGCGTTTGACCGCCAGCGTGATCTGGGCGAACGCGGTGTCGGCACCGCGACGGCGACGGAAACGGCAGAGCTTGCTGCCTCAAGCGCGCGACAGGCCGTTCTTGCACGTCGACAGGTGGTGACCCAGACAGAAGCGCGCGTGGATAACGCGGTACGCTTGTTGTCCAACGCTCAAATCGCGTTGGAGGATGCGCAGCGTGCGTTAAAGGAAACCACGATCACCGCGCCGTTTGATGGGGCGCTGAGCGAAACCTCGGTCGTCGAGGGGCGCTTGGTCTCTGCGAACGAGAGGCTGGCAGAGCTGATCGCGCCGGATGATCTTGAGATTTCCTTCCGCATCTCGACCGCGCAATACGCGCGGCTGCTGGATGCGCAGGGCCGGTTGATCAAGGCAGAGATCACCGCGCGCCTTGATGTCGCGGGCGTGGACCTTGAGGCCCGCGGCCAGATCACCCGCGCGGGGGCCGCTGCGGGCGAGGGGGCCAGCGGGCGTCTGATCTTTGCCTCGTTGACGCAGGCACCGGGGTTCAAACCGGGGGACTTCACGACGGTACATGTGCGTGAACCTGCGCTGGACGATGTGATCCGCCTGCCAAGCTCTGCCCTTGATGCCACGGGAGCGGTCTTGGTGCTGGATGCGGAGAACCGATTGGAAAGCATTCAGGTCTCTGTTCTGCGCCGCGTGGGCGACGACGTGTTGGTCCGTGGTCCCGTCGAAGGTCGCGACGTGGTCGAGGCGCGGTCGCCCCTGCTGGGGGCCGGTATCGCGGTAAAGCCGTTGCGTCCGGGGGCGGATGAGACCGCGCAGGGAGATGTCCCCAGCATGATCGCCCTGACAGAGGAGCGTCGCGCAAAGCTTGTGGCCTTTATCGAGGGGAATAGCCGCATGCCCCAAGAGGCGAAGGCGCGCGTGCTGGCGCAGCTGGCCGAGCCGCAGGTGCCGGCGCGCATGATCGAACGCCTTGAAAGCCGGATGGGAGGCTAGGGAGATGGCGCGCAGCATGTCCGGTCGTGCAGGGGGAATCCTGTCGTATTTCACCCGTCACCGGACGGCCGCCAACCTGCTGCTTGTGGTGCTGCTGGTCTGCGGGGCGGCCGCTGCGCCGAATATGCGGGCGCAGTTCTTTCCTGATGTGATCATCGACAGCGTGTCGGTCACTACCGTTTGGGAGGGGGCGGGGGCCGACGATGTGGACAGTGCCATCGTTCAGGTGCTTGAACCGGTCTTGCTGGCGGTCGAAGGGGTCGAAAGCTCCACCGCTGCCTCGCGCGAGGGCAGCGGGACCGTCTCGCTCGAGTTCGAGCCCAATTGGGACATGGCCCGCGCCGCGACGGATGTGCAAACGGCGGTGGATTCGGTTACCACACTGCCAGAAGATGCCGAAGATCCGGTGGTCCGGCGTGGTATCTGGCGCGACCGTGTGACCGATGTGGTGATCACCGGCCCGATCAGCGCGGAACAGCTGGGACGTTTCGCGGATGAATTCGTCACGCGGCTGTTCGCGGCGGGTGTAACGCGCAGCACCATTCAGGGGGTCGCGGCGCCGCAAACCCTGATCGAGGTGCCGTCGACCAGACTGATCCGCCACGACATCACCATGGCCGAAATCGCCGCTGTGATCGCGGCCGAGGTGGACGCCAACCCCGCCGGTGATGTGACAGGCGCCAATGCGCGCGTGCGTACCGGCACCGCGAAGCGTAGCGCGGATGCCCTGTCTCGCGTCGTGTTGCGCAGCAATGCGGACGGGTCGTCATTGCTGGTCGGGGATGTGGCAAGGGTGATCGAGCAGGGCTCCGACCGCGAGGTAGGGTATTTCGTGGGGGATGATCCCGCGATCTCTGTGCGTATTGACCGCTCTGACGGGGGGGATGCCATCGGTATCCAGCATAGCGTCGAAAGCGTCGCGGCGGATATGGCTGTGATGCTGCCCAAGGGCGTGACGATAGAGCTGATCCGCACGCGGGCGGAGGCGATCACCGGGCGGTTGGACCTGCTGATTGATAACGGGCTGATGGGGCTCGCACTGGTGGTGGGGTTGCTGTTCCTCTTTCTTAATGCGCGCACGGCCTTTTGGGTGGCCGCGGGCATACCTGCGTCGATGGCCGCGGCGATTGCGCTGATGTATGCGGGAGGGATCACGATCAATATGATCTCTTTGTTCGGGTTGATCATCACGCTTGGCATTGTGGTTGATGATGCGATCGTTGTGGGCGAACACGCGGACTATCGCCACAAGGAGCTGGGCGAGCCCCCCATGCAAGCGGCAGAGAATGCGGCGCGGCGGATGGCGATGCCGGTCTTTGCCGCAACGATGACAACGATCATTGCTTTTTTCGGTCTGCTTGCCGTGGGCGGGCGCTTTGGCAGTCTGATCGCGGATATCCCCCTTACAGTGATTGCCGTGCTGGCCGCGTCACTGGTTGAATGTTTTCTGATCCTGCCGAACCATATGGCCCATGCGATGGCAGCAGGGGCCAAGCAACGGTGGTATGACCTGCCCAGCCGAGTGGTCAATCGCGGGTTTCTCTGGGTGCGCGAACGGCTGTTCCGCCCCTTCATGGCGGGGGTGATCCGCGCGCGCTATGTGGTGCTTGCCGGTGTGGTCGCTGTGCTGGCCTCGCAGGTGGCGCTGTTCATCCGGGGTGACGTGCAATGGCGGTTCTTCAATGCGCCGGAACGCGGGTCGGTGACGGGTAATTTTGCCATGGCCGAAGGGGCCACCCGCGCCGATACGCTGGCGATGATGCGCGAAATGCAACGCGCGACAGAGGCGCTGGGCGCGCAATACGCCGAGGAATACGGCACCAACCCCATCGACTATGTGATCGCGCAGATCGGGGGCAATGCGGGGCGCGGTCTGGACGGGGCCGACAGCAAGGACGCCGATCTGCTGGGCGGCATCTCGATCGAGCTGATCGACGCCGATCTGCGCCCCTATTCCAGCTTCGCCTTTGTCGCTGAACTGCAAGACGCGGTGGTCAATCATCCCCTTGCCGAAACCGTCAGCTTTCGCGGCTGGCGGTCGGGTCCCGGGGGGGACGCGCTGGATGTGCAGTTCTACGGCGCTGACACGCAGGTGTTGAAAGCCGCATCGCAGGATCTGCAAGATGCCCTGCGGCAATATCCCGAAGTCAGCGCGGTGCAGGATAACCTGGCCTACGACAAGGAAGAGCTGATCCTTGATCTGACGCCGCAAGGACAGGCGCTTGGGTTCACGATTGATACCTTGGGGCGGGTGCTGCGCCACCGTCTGGGCGGGATCGAGGCGGCGACCTATCCCGACGGTCCACGATCGGCGACAATCCGGGTTGAACTGCCCGAGGGAGAGCTCACCGCGGATTTCCTTGAACGGACGCAGATGCGCACGCCGGACGGGCAATATGTGCCGCTGGCCGATATCGTCAGCGTGGACCGACGCACCGGCTTCAGCACGGTCCGGCGCGAGAATGGCATCCGTCTGATTTCGGTCACGGGCGACATATCAGAGGATGACCCCGCCCGCGCGAGCGAGATCACGACGGCCCTGCGCGAGGATATCCTGCCGCGCATCGCCTCTGAACGGCAGGTGGATTTCCGCATCGGCGGGTTGAGCGAGCAGGAAGGCACGTTTCTGTCGGATGCGCTGACCGGTCTGATCCTTGTGCTGACGGGCATCTACCTTGTTCTCGCTTGGGTTTTTGGCAGTTGGACGCGGCCCATGGTGGTGATGGCGGTGATCCCCTTTGGTCTGGTCGGCACAATCTACGGGCACGCCCTGTGGGAGGTGCCGCTGAGCATGTTCACGGTCGTGGGCCTGTTGGGGATGACAGGGATCATCATCAACGATTCCATTGTTCTGGTGGGTACGATTGACGAATACGGAGCCACCCGTGGGGTGATCCCGTCGATCATCGATGGTGCGGCGGATCGGTTGCGGCCGGTGATGCTGACCACGCTGACAACGGTCCTTGGCATGGCGCCGCTGCTCTATGAGCAAAGCCAGCAGGCGCAGTTCCTGAAGCCCACGGTGATCACGCTGGTCTATGGTTTGGGTTTTGGCATGTTTCTGGTGTTGCTGGTCGTGCCTGCGCTGGTCGCGGCGCAGCATGATATCGGTCGCCAGATCCGGGCGATGCGTCGGGCCATGCGGGCACGGGCAGGGGGGCTGCGCCTCGGCATTCTGGCGCTTTGGGTGCTGGTGGTGCTGTGGGGTGGGGCCACGCTGGGGTGGGTCGCGGTGACGGGCGGACTGCATACCGCACTGGTCGAGCTGCTGCCTGAGCTCGGGGCGATGACCCCGCGCAGCGCGGCGCTGCTGCTGTTCCTGGCCGGGGCCGCTTTGATCGCGCTTGCGGGCTATATCGTCGGTGCGGTGGCGTTGCTGCTGTCGCGGCGCAAACGGGCCATGTGATCAGCCCGCGTTGCATCCCACAATGTCGACGGCCTGCTTGCTGCCCAATACCGTCATGCGGATATGCGACCGGTTCAGTGCCACGGGGCCGCCGCTGACGTGACCCACGTCCACCCGCGCATGTAGGACGTTGCCCTTGCGGGTGGTATCTGCCTCGCTGACCCAGAGATCAGGGTTGCCGGTTTCGATCACCACCAGCTCTTGCCCGCCCGCGGGCGGGAGGGTGATCGCGGCGTCCAGTGTCAGGTCCGCGCCTGCCATACCGATGGTGCAGGTCACGTCTTTCACACGGGCCTCTTTCGCCGAAAACGGGCGCTGCGCCAATGAGGCGGCAATCGCTGGATCGGCGCGGGTTGTGGTGGTGTCGATCACGCCGCTCAGCTCAAGCGAGGCGGGCACGCAGATGTCACTGCACACGCCCAGATCAATGGTGGTCTGGACCGTGACGGGGGCCCCTTTGTCGGGTACGCTGATCCGCAGCGGCAACACGACCTGATCCTTATACCCGATGGTGGTCAGATTGGGTTCGCGGAACACCGTAGGCGCAGGCCATTCCACGGCCACCGCCGACAGGTTGCGCGAGCCGGACCAGTCGAAGCTGGGCGGGATACCCATGTCACCGGGCGCGCGCCAGTAGGTCTTCCAGCCCGGCTCCACCGTCATGCGGATCGCGGCCATGCGGTTGCCATCGGGCAGCACCCAGCCTTGGAGGATTTCCCCGTGGATCACTTCCATTGCAGAAGCGGGCAGCGGGGCGATAAGGGCAGCGGCCATCAGGCCAAGAATTTTTCTGGTCATGGCGCTTTCATGGGCCATCTGCCCCCGGTTTGCCAAGTCACGTTTGCATTATGATGTGTTGCAGTCGCGGGGGTTGAAAGCCGCAGGGGCGCAGGTCATGCTATTGTAATGACGCATAAGGACGACAGCATGAAAATGGATCTGACCGGCCAGCTTTTGGTGGCGATGCCCGGCATGGGGGATCCTCGGTTTGATCATTCGGTGATCTTTATCTGCTCGCATGATGACGAAGGCGCGATGGGGTTGATCGTCAATAAACCTGCCGCTGATCTGAAGCTTGGCGATGTGCTTGACCGGCTCAGCGATGTGGACATGGACGATGTGTCCGGTCTGGGGGTGCATGTGGGCGGCCCCGTCGAGACAGAGCGCGGCTTTGTCCTGCACAGCGCCGAATACCGGTCCGTGATGCAGACGACGGATATCGCGGACGGGGTGGCGATGACCGCGACGCTGGACATCCTTGAAGACATAGCCCGCGGCAAGGGGCCGCGTCGGGCGATGTTGATGCTGGGCTATGCCGGTTGGGCCGCGGGCCAGCTAGAGGCTGAGATTGCCCAGAACGGTTGGCTGACCTGCCAAGGCGATAGCGCTATCCTCTTCGATCTGCCCGATGCGCGCAAATGGGAAGCGGCGCTGACCTCTATCGGGGTGGACCCTCTGGGGCTCAGCGCGACAGCAGGGCGCGCCTGACTTGCGAGGATCTGCGGGGCAAAAGCCCTAACGCGGTGCCGCCGCTCGGCGCAAACGGTCATTGATGGCACGGCCCAGACCGGTTTCAGGGATCGGGGCCACCGCAATCGGCTTTCGCAGCCGGTCAAGCGCGTGCAGCCGGTCAAACAGATGCGCCGCCGCTTCCACCAGATCGCCACTGGCCGATAGGGTCAGGTCATCCGGCCCGCTCCCGCTTGCCGCGCCAAAGCCAAGGTAAACCTCTCCATCCGTCGCCGCTTGGGCGTTCAGACGCACGCTGGCATGGGGCGCGTAGTGAGAGGCGAGCTGACCGGGGGCGATAATCTCTGCCCCGTCGGCCACATCCAGCGGTGCGCCAAGAGCGGCCTCTATCGCCTCCGACGGCAGCCCGCCTGCGCGCAGCAACGTGGGGCGGGGCTGGTTCAGGCCGATGATGGTGCTTTCCAGGCCCACCGTGCAGGGGCCGTCATCAACCACAGCGGCGATCCGCCCTTCCAGCCCCGACAGAACATGTTGCGCCGTCGTGGCGCTGATCTTGCCCGAGGGGTTGGCCGAGGGGGCCGCCACCGGACCGCCAAGCGCACGCAGAATGGCGCGGGCCGTGGGGTGCGCGGGCACGCGGATGCCGACGCTGTCCAGCCCCGCCGTCACCAGCGACGATAGCCCGTGCCCGTCGGCCAAAGGCAGCACGAGTGTCATCGGACCGGGCCAGAAGGCGCTTGCCAAAATCTCGACGGTGTCGGACCAGCGCCCGTAGCGCCGCGCTTGGTCCACATCGGCGACATGGATGATCAGCGGGTTGAAGCTGGGCCGCCCCTTGGCCTCGTAGATGCCCGCCACCGCCGTCCCGTTTCGCGCATCCGCCCCCAGACCATAGACCGTTTCAGTCGGCAGCGCGACCAATGCGCCTTGCTGCAGCAGGGTGGCGGCGCGGGAAATGCCGGAAGGGTCGGCTGGAAGAATCTCGGTCATTGGCTTCTCTCACGGGGGATGACGCCGCGTTTTGGGTTGCGGTGTGCAGGCTTGAGCGACATTCTCGCCGCAACAGCCCGGAGTATCGCCTTGGGCTTATCAGGTCGCTGTTCGGTTTGCCAAGCAGACGAACGCGTTAATGGAGGAAAACTATGCCCTATCGCGCCCCTGTCGAAGATTTTGCCTTTCTGTTTGATCATGTCGTAGGGCTGGACGCTGTGCGTCAGACCGACCGCTTCGAGGACGCCAGCGAAGACGTCACCCGCGCGATCCTCGAAGAGGCGGGTAAGATGACCAATGACGTTCTGGCCCCGCTGCAACGCGCCGGCGACCAGACCCCCGCCAAGCTTGAAAACGGCGTCGTGCGTACCTCGCCCGGTTTCGCGGACGGGTTCAAGGCCGTGGCCGAAGGCGGCTGGATCGGCATGTCCGCCGACCCCGAATTCGGCGGCATGGGCCTGCCCATGACCCTCACGACCGCCGTCAACGAAATGATGAGCGGCGCCTGCCTGTCGCTGCAACTTGCCCCCTTGATGAGCCAGGGTCAGATCGAAGCGCTTGAGCATCACGCCAGCGACGCGATCAAGGAGCTGTACCTGCCCAAGCTGATCAGCGGCGAATGGACCGGCACGATGAACCTGACTGAACCGCAAGCGGGGTCGGACGTGGGGGCACTGGCGACCAAGGCCGAAGACAATGGCGACGGCACCTATGCGATCTCGGGTCAGAAGGTCTATATCACCTGGGGCGACAACGACTTTGGCGGCAACATCTGCCACCTTGTCCTGGCGCGTCTGCCCGGTGCGCCTGCGGGCACCAAAGGCATCAGCCTATTCCTCGTGCCGAAATACCTGCCCAATGACGACGGCAGCCTTGGCAATGCCAATAGCCTCAAGGTGGTGAGCCTTGAGCACAAGCTGGGGATTCACGGGTCTCCGACATGCGTGATGCAATACGACAAGGCGACCGGCTGGCTGGTCGGGCCCGAGCAGGGCGGCATGGCGGCGATGTTCACGATGATGAACAACGCGCGGCTTGGCGTCGGCGGGCAGGGCATCGGCATCGCCGAAGCGGCCTATCAGCACGCGCTGGCCTATGCGCTGGACCGTAAACAGGGCAAGACATCGCGCCCTGACGGCACCGGCACCATCGTGGACCACGCCGATGTGCGCCGCATGCTGATGACGATGAAGGCCGAAACCTTTGCCGCCCGCGCCATCGCGCTGTGCTGTGCCAAGGCCATCGACATGACGAACGCCACCGGTCAGGCCGAGTGGAAAGCCCGCGCGGCCTTCCTCACCCCGATCGCCAAGGCGTTTGGCACCGACACCGGCATGGCCGTCGCTGAAATGGGCGTTCAGGTCCACGGTGGCATGGGCTTTATCGAAGAAACCGGTGCCGCGCAGTACAGCCGCGATGTGCGGGTGACCGCCATTTACGAAGGCACCAATGGCATTCAGGCGATGGATCTGGTCGCGCGCAAGATGATGGACGGGGGCGAGGCCGCGAACCGTTTGCTGGACGAGATCGAGGCAGACGCCGAAGCCGCCCGCGACGTTTTTCCGAATATGACGGACGCCCTGTGGCAAGCCTCGGAAACCCTGCGCGAGGCGACCGACTGGCTGACCGAGCAATCGAACATGGACACGCGCTTTGCCGGAGCGGTGCCGTATCTGCGCGCCTTTGCACGGGTGCTTGGCGCGCATATGCACCTCAAGGCGGCGCTGGCCGATAAGGGCGGGCCGCGCGAAAAGCTGGCGCGCTTCTACATCCTGCGTCTGCTGCCGGAACATGTTGGCCTGCTGGCCCATGCCCAAGCGGGCGAGGCTGATCTTTTCGCGCTTTCTGCTGACGAACTGGCCGCCTGATGCCTGATACCGCACCCACCGGTTTGCGTTTCCCCTGGGAGACGCCGCCCGCCCATGATGCGGCGATAGAGGTCGCCCCCGGCGTGCTTTGGTTGCGTCTGCCGCTGCCGATGAAGCTGGATCACGTCAACGTCTATGCCTTTGACGAAGGCGACAGCTGGACGATCATCGACACGGGGTTCGCGTCGAA
Source organism: Sulfitobacter sp. TCYB15 (assembly GCF_040435955.1). NCBI lineage: Bacteria > Pseudomonadati > Pseudomonadota > Alphaproteobacteria > Rhodobacterales > Roseobacteraceae > Sulfitobacter > Sulfitobacter sp. TCYB15. The sequence goes on along the minus strand of NZ_CP159193.1, from coordinate 2,721,155 downwards.
AAAGTCCAAGGCGCTGTGGACGGATCTGATCGCGGGGCCCTTGGGCGGCAAGCCGGTGTCGCGGGTGATCGTGACCCACCACCACCCCGATCACATCGGGTTGGCGGGCTGGTTCCAGACCGAACACGGGGCAGAGCTGGTGACGACGCGCACCGCGTGGTTGACCGCGCGGATGCTGACCCTTGACCCGCAAGAAGCACCGCCAGCCGAGACGCTGGCTTTCTACAAACTTTCGGGGATGGATGCCGCGCTGTACGAGAAACGCGCCTCCGAGCGGCCGTTCAACTTTGCCGACATCGTCTCGCCTCTGCCGCTTGGCTTTACGCGGATCAAACAGGGCGACGAGATCACCATCGGGGGGCGTGTGTTTGACGTGCATATGGGCAATGGCCACGCCCCCGAACACGCCACCTTCTGGAGCCGTGATGACAATCTGGTGATTGCAGGCGATCAGATCCTGTCGTCCATCAGCCCTAACGTCGGCGTCTATGCCACCGAACCCATGGCCGACCCCATCGGCGAATGGATCGAGGCCTGTGACCGTCTGTCATTGCTGGCGCGCGAGGATCATCTGGTGCTTGGCGGGCACAAGCTGCCCTTCACCGGTCTGCCCACCCGCATGCGCCAGTTGATCGAGAATCACCACAGCGCCCTGCGCCGTCTGGAAAAGGCGATTGCAGAGCCGAAATCGGCGTCTGAATGTTTCTCGACCCTGTTCAAGCGCAACATCGGCGAAGGCGAATACGGTCTGGCGCTGGTTGAAGCGGTCGCCCATCTCAGCCATCTTTACCAAACGGGCCGTGCCACACGCAGCTTGCGGGCGCTGGACGGGGCTTGGGTGTATCAATCAAAGGGCTGACCGATGGATAATGAGATCAAGACAGCGGCCGAGGCGATCGAGGCCGACGCGCTGCCGCGCCTCTACGAGGTGCATTCGGACCCCGACAGACGCAATGCCTCTGACCAGCCGGTGCCCAAGGGGATGACCCAAAAACCCGCCGCGCAGAAATCACCAGCGCAATGGGCCTACGAGCGGGTCGTGCTTTACCTTAGAAATTTCGAAGAGCAGCTGGATGGCGATCACGAGGTCGCGATGGGGTTCGCAGGCGGTGACGCCGGTGTGCTGCGGATCGAGGGTATGGGCTATTTCGATCCGGACATCGTGACCTTTTACGGCAAGGACAACGCCGGGGCACGGATGCAGCTGGTGCAGCATGTCACCCAGTTGAATGTCGCCCTGCGTGCGCTGCCCAAAGCGGTGCAGGAAGCCCCCGCGAATCGTATCGGTTTCCGCTTGGCGCAAGACCTTGAAACGCAAGAGCCGGCACAGACAGGCGAAAACACCTGATCCCGCGCATTTTGATGCCGTGACATAGGCAGATGAATACAGTATTCCCCAGTTCAAATCATACGCACGTTAAGACAAGGATCGCGCAAATGGCCAAACATGAACACGGCTCGATGGACACCAGCACGCACGAGAAGACTTTTGACAGCTTCATGAACTTCGTCAAATGGTCGTGCATCGTGATTATTGCCATTCTGGTCTTTATGGCGATCTTCGCGCGCTAAGGCGGGCAAACCTAACCGACAGGATATTTCTATGCGTGTTTGGATGGCTTTGGCCTGCGTCGGGCTGCTTGCGGCCTGTGCGAATGATACCGGGATTGATAACACACCGGCAGAAGTCGCGGCGGCCGCCTATGTGGCACCGGGGCCACGATCCATCACGTTGATGACGATGATCAACAACCGCACCGGCAGCGGCGGCCATACGGCGCTGGTGGTCAATGGCTCGCAGCAGGTGATCTTTGACCCCGCCGGTTCCTTCCGCGATCCGCGCGTGATCGAACGCGGCGACGTGCTTTACGGTATGACGCCCAAGTGGATTCAAGGCTACAAATCCTCGCACGCACGCAGCACCTACCATGTTGTCAGCCAGGAACTTCAGGTGACGGACGCGCAGGCGGAACAGATCTTGCAGCTTGTGATGTCGAACGGCACGGTAGCAGGGGCGTTCTGCGCCAATGCGACCTCGGGCATTCTGTCGCAGGTCCAAGGGTTCGAAAGCATCTCCAAGACCTTCTATCCGGCCAAGCTCAGCGAACAGTTCGCCAGCTTGCCCGGTGTCACGACGACACAATACTACGAGAATGACGATGGCGATGTGATCGACGCGGTGCAGGCGTCGCTTCTAGCCCAGTAACCAAAGCAGACTGTAAAGCGTTGCTGCACCGCTGATGATGGCGAGCAGCACGTTTTTGGTGATCACTCCGATTGTCAGGGCCGCAGCCGCTGCCGCCATGCGCGGCAGATCAAGCTGCCCGTCCGTGGCTGCGGGCCAGATCACCTGCGGGGCCACCAGCGCGGGCAGGATCGCCACCGCCGTGTAGCGCAGGTGCCGCAGCAGCCATGCGGGCATCTCGCGGTCGCCAACCAATCCGGTAAAGACAAAGCGCAGCCCGAAGCTGCCGATGCCAAGGGCGATGATCACGAACCAAAGTGTGCCGGTGTTGATATGATCCATTATACCGCGTCCTGTTCAGGGTGTTGGGGCTGGCGCCGTTCCAGCCAAAGCTCTGTCTGCGCACCGGCCATCATCCCCGCAAGCCCCGCGATGATCAGCCCCAGCGAATAGGGCACACCCGCCGTCAGCAGCCCCGCGACAGAGGCGACCAGCGCCGCGACCACATGGGCCGGCGTGCGGAACATCGGCGCGATCATGGCCAGAAAGGTGATCGGCAGCGCAAAGTCCAGCGCCCAGCTTTCGGGGATCTGTGCGCCCACCATCGCCCCCACCAGCGTGAACAAATACCACAGCGGCACAATCGGGGTCACACAGCCAAAGAAATACGCCATCCGCTGCGGAATCGTCATATCGGGCTGTTTTTCGTACTGCGCCATCGCGCAGACATAGGATTGATCGACCGTTAGATAAGCCGCCAGCGCGCGCTGCCACAGCGGGGCGGAGCCGATGTAAGGGGTCAGCGACGCGGAATACATCGCCATCCGCAGGTTCACCGCCAGCGCAGAGGCCAGCACGATCGCCGTCGGGGCATGTTCCTGCATCAGTTGCAACGCCGTGAACTGTGCTGCCCCCGCAATGACCACAACCGAAAAGGCGAGCGTTTCAAATACGTTCAATCCCGCCTCGGTGGCGAGGATGCCAAACAGCGACGCAAAGGGAATGATCACCAGAACAAAGGGTGCGGCGTCGGCAAGACCTTTTCGAAAGGCCGATTTCGTGGTGGTGATGGCCATGCGTTCCCCCTAGATTGCCGGGACATGCTTAACTGCCGCTTTGGGGGGATGCAATTGTCCGTCAAGACAGACACCGATGCTTATTTGATCGCACCGCAACCGGGTTTGCCGCGGCTGACCCGTGCTGTGACCGGGCGCGACCAAACAGGGGCAGAAACAACGATCAATGTGGTCGAGGAACGCCCGCTGACGATCTATCTGAACGCGCAGGAAATCGTCACCGCGATGACGATCGGCGATTACCCCGAATACCTCGCGCTTGGGTTCTTGCGCAATCAGGGCATGCTGCGCGACGGTGAGGATATCACTGGCGTCGACTATGACGAAGAGCTTGAGGTCGTCGTGGTCCGCACCGCCCGCAAAACCGATTACGAAGACAAGATGCGCAAAAAGACCCGTACCTCCGGCTGTGCGGTCGGTACGGTTTTCGGCGATATGATGGAGGGGCTGGAGGGCGTGATCCTGCCCACGACCCCGCTGCGGACCTCGTGGCTGTATGACCTTAGCGCGCAGATCAACCGCACGCCGAGCCTGTACCTGGAAGCCGGGGCGATTCACGGCACGGTGCTATGTCAGGGCAATCGCCCGCTGGTCTATATGGAAGACGTGGGTCGTCACAACGCGGTCGACAAGATCGCGGGCTGGATGCTTTCTGAAAAGGTCTCGGCCGAGGATAAGATCCTCTATACCACGGGGCGGCTAACGTCCGAGATGGTGATCAAGACCGCGATGATGGGCATCCCCGCGCTGGTCTCACGCTCCGGCTTTACCGCCTGGGGGGTAGAGATCGCGCAGCAGGTCGGGCTGACGCTGATCGGCCGGATGAAGGGCAAACGCTTTATGTGTCTGGCGGGCGAGGACCGTCTGATCCGTGACGCGGACCCCGACGGAATCGCGGATGAACCGAAACGATCTGGGCGAAAGGGCAGCGCATGAAACAGCCACTTGGGGTGATCCTTGCCGGTGGGCAGGCGACGCGGATGGGCGGCGGCGACAAGGGGCTGTTGCAGCTTGGCGGTCAAAGCGTGCTGGGTCATGTGATTGAACGGCTGACCCCGCAGGTGGATCGCGTCGCGTTGAATGCCAATGGTGATGCCGCGCGGTTTGCGGGGCTGAAGCTGCCGGTGTTGCCCGATAGTATCGACGGGTTCGCCGGTCCCCTTGCGGGCGTGCTGGCCGGACTGGATTGGGCCGCTGAACAAGGCGCGGATACCATCGTCACGGCGGCGGCAGACACGCCGTTCTTCCCCGGTGATCTGGTGCCGCAGCTGTTGCTGGCAAGCGAGGGGATGACCCATCCGCTGGTGCTTGCCGCCACGCCGGATGCCAAACGCGGCACCGCGCGGCATCCGACCTTTGGCCTCTGGCCCGTGGCACTGCGCGACGATCTGCGCGACGCCTTGCAAGGGGGGCTGCGCAAGGTCGTAATGTGGACCCAAACCCATGAGGGTCGCGAAGCGCTGTTCCCCCATGAGGACGCGTTCTTTAACATCAACACCCCCCAAGATCTGGCCCGCGCACAGGAGATGATATGAGAGTTTACGGCGTTGTCGGCTGGAAAAACGCAGGCAAAACGGGGCTGATGGAACGCCTCGTGACCGAAATCACGGGCCGCGGGTTTTCAGTGTCTACCGTGAAACATGCGCACCACAGTTTTGATGTGGATCATCCGGGCAAGGACAGCCACCGCCACCGTGTCGCTGGCGCGCGCGAGGTGCTGTTGGCCTCGCGCAACCGCTTTGCCCTCATGCATGAGCTGCAGGGCGAGGATGAACCGACGCTCGACGCGCTGCTGGCCAAGCTTGCGCCCGTCGATCTGGTGCTGGTCGAAGGCTACAAGCGCGACGGTCACGCCAAGGTCGAAGCGCATCGGGCCGAAACCGGCAACGCGCTGATCGCGCCGGAGGATCCGACGATCAAGGCGATTGCCAGCGACACCCCCATGACGTTGGATCGCCCCGTGTTCGATCTGAATGATACCAGCACCATCGCCGATTTCATTCTGGCCGAGGTGGGCTTGTGAGCCATTTCGACACGTTTGTTGTGGTCGATTGGTCCGGCGGTAATGACACCGGACCAACCCCGCGCAAAGATGCGATTTGGGCAGGGGTGTCGCGGGGAGGCATCTCGGACCCGCCTGTCTATCTGCGCAACCGGTCCGAGGCAGAGGCTTGGATCGCCGCGTTGATCGAAGCAGAGCTGGCGCAGGATCGCCGCCTGTTCATCGGATTCGATTTCCCCTTTGCCTACCCCAGCGGTTTTGCCGAGGCCCTGACGGGCAGCGAGGATCCCTTCGCCCTGTGGGAGTGGTTCGAGGCGCGGGTCGAAGACGCGCCAGACCGTAACAACCGTTTCGATCTGGTGGCAGAGATCAATCTGGGTCTGGGCGATGGCAGCGGCCCTTTCTGGGCCAACGGTCTGCCCAACCGCGATATCGCAGGGCTGCCGCGCACCAAAGCAGGCTACGCCAACCCGTTCCCCGACAAGCGCGCGGCGGAACAGCGTGCCAAGGGCAGTTTCACCTGCTGGCAAATGGCGGGGGCAGGGGCTGTCGGGTCGCAGGTGGTCATGGGGCTGCCTGTGCTGTCACGCCTGCGTGCTCGTTTTGCCGATCATGTTGCGGTCTGGCCGTTTGAAAGGTTGGATGCGCAGGTGGTCTTTGCCGAGATATGGCCGTCGCTCACCGTGGGGCCCGCCCCTGACAACAGGGTCAAGGATGCGTGGCAGGTGCAGGAGCTTGCGCGGCAGCTGGCCGCCGTCACCGCCGCCGATCTGGCGCAGATGCTGGATGTCGAGGCAGCGGAGGAGGGTTGGATTTTCGGTCTGGGGTTCGAACATCTGCTCAAGGCCCCGCCACCGCTGCGCAACGACTGTTTTGCCCTGCCGCCGGGCGTGCATTGGACGCCGGTGGACGAGGCGCTGGCGCAGCTGCGGGCACGGCTGCATCCGGTGACCCCTGTCGAAGACGTGCCTTTGGCTGCTGCCTTGGGGCGCATCGCCGCAGCGGATGTGCTGGCACGCCGCGCCAATCCGCCGCTGCCCAATACGGCTGTTGATGGCTATGGCTTTGCCGGCGGGCGCGCGGCCGGGGCCCATGTGATGCCGCTGGCCGAGGGACGCGCGGCGGCAGGCGACGCGCCGGGGGCGCTTGCCGAAGGGCAGGCGATGCGCGTGCTGACGGGGGCCGCGCTGCCAGAAGGCGTCGATACCGTGGTGCTACAAGAAGACGTGACCATCGATGGGCGCACACTGCGGTTTAACGGTCCGGTGAAACAGGGTGCCAATACCCGCAAAGCGGGGGAGGACGTGACAGCGGGTGCCGTGACCCTGCGTGCGGGACGACGGATCACAGCGGCGGATATCGCCTTGCTCGCGGCCACGGGGACGGCGTCTGTGTCGACCCATCGGCCGTTGCGCGTTGGCGTGCTATCGACAGGGGACGAGATCGTCGAGGCCGGTCAAACCGCGGCCGACGGGCAGATATTCGATGCGAACCGTCCGATGTTGCTGGGGTTGGTATCGCAGTTCGGCCATCAGGGCGTGGATCTGGGGCATGTGGGTGACGATCGCGCAGCTTTGCGCAGGCGGCTGGATGAGACGCAGGGACGTGTCGACGCGATCCTGACCAGCGGTGGTGCGTCGGCGGGGGATGAAGACCACGTGTCGGCCCTTTTGTCCGAGGCAGGGGCGCTTGACCTGTGGCGCATCGCGGTCAAACCGGGGCGGCCCTTAGCGCTTGGCATGTGGCAAGGCGCGCCGGTTTTTGGTCTGCCGGGCAACCCCGTGGCGGCTATGGTCTGCACCCTGATTTTCGCGCGCCCTGCGTTGGCGCGGCTGGCGGGGCAGGACTGGCCTGAACCGCAGGGGTTCGACGTGCCCGCAGATTTCAGCAAACGCAAGAAACCGGGGCGGCGCGAGTATCTGCGCGCGCGGATGCGCGACGGGCGGGTGCAGGTCTTTGCCTCTGAAGGGTCGGGGCGGATCAGCGGGCTGGCTTGGGCCGAAGGATTGGTGGAACTCCCGGACGCCGCGGCCGACATCCAGCCGGGCGATCTGGTGCGCTATATTCCCTATGGGTCTTTCGGGGTCACCTGACCGCTAGTCGAACGTCCCCGCCACGCGGCCCAGCAACATGAAGGCCCGCACGGTGCGCGTGTCGGTCAGTGCCGAGATGTCGGCGTCAGAGGCCTCGGCTTCAAAGGCGGCGAAGGCGCGGTCGAAACGGCGCAGGAAGTGATGCGCGGCATCGCGGAAGATCGGGTCTTGTTTCATGCGGGCACTGGTCAGCGCCAGCGAGGACCGGTCACGGATACCGCCCAAAGCTGCGATCGGACGGCCTCGGGCCCCTTGGGCAAATTGGCGCCAGATTTCGGGGCGTGCACGGTCGGGGCGCAGGTCATCCATATAGATACCGTCCTGACTAAGCAGCGTCAGCACGTCCTGCGACGCCTGCACCAGCTGGGATGCATTGCGGTCTTTCAACGCCTTGCGCAGCGCCGAAAAGCCTTCGGTATCCTCTGCGGTTTCGGGGAAATTCAGCGCGCGAATGAAATCTTCATGCGACAGCGGCGGGGTCATATCCGCGGCCGAGGTGCCAAGCGCCAGCGCAGGCTGGTCATCGACCACCGCAGGCTTGAGAGGCGCAAGGCGGGTGCTGGCGTCGCGGCGGCTTTGGAAGGTGGCCAGCGTGCTTTCGGTCTTGCGGGCGGCGGCGGCAATTTCATCCAGCTTGCGTGCGACGGTCGCGTCTGCGCCAAGGTTCTGCCCTTGCTGTTGCGCGATATACGCCTGCCGGATCGCGTCGATCGCGGCCTGCAAGCGTTTGCTTTCCTCGCGCATGACACGGCTGGCGCGGGCCGCTGTGGCGGCGACCCAGATCATGCCAACGGGCATGAAGATCGCCAGCATCGTCATCAGGAACCGCAAGCCGGCACCGCCCGTATCGGGTTGCTGATCCGACGGCAGCATCAAGAAAAAGATCGCGGACCCCAGCAACCACACAGCACTTAGCACTGCGGCGATGAGTTCGATGTTCGAGATCCCGCCGTCGTTCGGGCGCGAATAGACGCCAAAGGGGGTAGACCGCGCGGATTGGCGCGGCGCGTTCGGTGTCAGCTGCGGTTTGTCGGTCATCTCTTTGTCCCCGGCTTATGCGTAGACGATTTTGAGAACCTCATAGGATTTGTCCCCCCCGGGTGTCCGCACCTCGACGCTGTCGCCTTCTTCCTTGCCAATCAGGGCGCGGGCGATAGGGGATTTGATGTTCAGCAGACCTTTTTCGATGTTGGCCTCGTATTCACCAACGATCTGGTAGGTCTTCTCTTCGTCGGTGTCCTCGTCCACGAGGGTCACGGTCGCGCCGAACTTGATCGCGCCGGACATCTTGGCCGGGTCAATCACATCCGCAAGGGAGATCACGCCTTCGAGCTCTTTGATGCGGCCTTCGATGAAGGACTGCTTTTCCTTGGCGGAATGGTATTCGGCGTTCTCGGACAGGTCGCCGTGTTCGCGGGCTTCGGCGATGGCTTTGATGATGGCAGGGCGTTCAACCGACTTCAGATGCTTGAGTTCGGTTTCCAAAGCCGTGTGACCGGCGCGGGTCATGGGGATTTTTTCCATCAGGGGGCGTCCACGCAATGAGGGTCACAGCCCCCGAACTGTCGTCCGAGGGTGCAACCGATTTGAATTGATCCTTACCTGACCCAAACTGCCCCGCGATTGCAAGAGCAGAGTCAGCCCGTCCGCGGCAATCCGCGCTTAGTCATCGTATTGGACCAGCTCGTATTCAACACCGTCGTGATCGCGAAAATAGAAGCGCCGCCCGGGTTCGTAATCGGCGTGGTTCACCGGCGTGAACCCCTGCGCTTTGACCAAGGTTTCGGCGGCGTCCAGATCATCGACGGTCACCCCGATATGGTTCAGCGCGCCGGTGGTGTCATAGCTGCTGGTGCCCGTGGCCGGCGTCTTTTTCGGTGTGTAAAGCGCCACGTATGAGCTGTCGGTTCCGATGTGAATAGTATGTCCGCCCGCTATCGCATCGCCTTGCCAGCGGATACGCCAGCCAAAGATCTGCGTCATCCAGGCGGCAGTGGCTTGCGGGTCGGTTACGGTGATGTTTGCATGTTCCAATTGTGCTGGCATTGTCGGGTCTTCCTTTCGTGTTTGTGACGTTGACCCTATGGTGTGTAATTTCTAAACCTAACTTTAGGTCAAGGATTATTTCGGGGAATGTCTATGGCGGTGAATGATGGGTTGTCGATTGGCGCTTTGGCGCGGCGCACAGGCTTGGCGGTGTCCGCCATCCGCTATTACGAGGCGCAAGGGTTGATCAAACCGTGGCGCAACAACGGCGGGCAGCGGCGGTTCGAGCGTGCCGATCTGCGGCGGCTGAGCTTTGTGATGATCGCGCAGCAATTCGGCTTTACCTTGCCGCAGATCAAGCAAGAGCTGGATCGCCTGCCAGATGGGCGCACCCCCACCAAAGAGGACTGGGCGCGTATCAGTCAAGCGTTTCGTACAACGCTGGACGAACGGATCGCGACGTTGACCCGCCTGCGTGACGACCTAGGTGGATGTATCGGATGCGGCTGCCTGAGCCTGCAGGCCTGTGCGCTTTATAACCCTCAAGACCGCGCGGGGGAGAAAGGGCAGGGGCCGCGCTATCTAATGGGAGATCCGCGCAGCTAGCATTTTGCGATGCGAAACAATATTGCTGCACCTGCAACATTTAAGATGCAAACTGTCGTGGGTGCGCTAATTTACGCTGTGTTGCGATTGCAATAGCGACCGTGCTGGTTTAGCGAAATCCAAACCGTTTTCTGCCCGAAGAGGAGCCCCAAATGGCCGAAGTTGAACGCGAAGCAATGGAATATGACGTCGTTATCGTCGGTGCGGGCCCTGCCGGTCTATCCGCCGCGATCCGTCTGAAACAACTCGACGCCGACTGCAATGTGGTCGTGCTGGAAAAGGGCTCCGAGGTGGGGGCGCATATCCTGTCGGGTGCGGTTCTGGACCCGATCGGTCTGGACGCCCTGATGCCCGACTGGAAGGAAAAAGGCGCGCCGATCAAGACCAAGGTCGAGGAAGACAACTTTTACATGCTGGGCGAGGCGGGTAAAATCCGGGTGCCGAACTTCCCCATGCCGCCGCTGATGAACAACCACGGGAACTACATCGTTTCCATGGCCAATGTCTGCCGCTGGATGGCAGAACAGGCCGAAGAGTTGGGGGTAGAGATTTTCCCCGGTATGGCGTGCTCAGAGCTTGTCTATGGCGACAATGGCGAGATCAAAGGCGTTGTGGCGGGTGAATTCGGCATCAGCGCCGATGGCACCAAGGGCGACGGCTATGAGCCCGGCATGGAGCTGCACGGCAAATACGTCTTCCTGTCCGAAGGCGTGCGCGGCAGCCTGTCCAAGCAGGTGATTGCGAAATACGATCTGGACGCCGGAAAAGAGCCGCAGAAATACGGCCTTGGCATGAAAGAAATCTGGGAGATCGACCCCGCCAAGCACAAAGAGGGCACCGTGACCCACACGATGGGCTGGCCTTTGAACAGCAACGCGGGTGGCGGGTCGTTCATCTATCACATCGAAAACAACCAGGTGTACGTCGGTTTCGTTGTCCACCTTGGCTACAAAAACCCGCATGTGTTCCCCTACATGGAATTCCAGCGCTTCAAGCACCACCCGATGGTTGCCGAGCTGCTGAAAGGCGGCAAGCGCGTGGCCTACGGCGCGCGCGCCATCACCGAAGGCGGCTACCAGTCGATGCCCAAGATGGTCGCACCCGGTGTGGCGTTGCTGGGCTGTTCGGTGGGCATGGTCAACGTGCCGCGCATCAAGGGCAACCACAACGCGATGCTGTCGGGTAAAGCTGCCGCCGAAGCGGCCTATGACGCGATCCAGGCGGGCCGCGCCGGTGACGAGCTGACCGCCTATGAGGAAGATGTCCGCAGCGGCGAGATCGGCAAAGACCTGAAAAAAGTGCGCAACGTCAAACCGTTGTGGAGCAAGTACGGCCTTGTGACCTCGCTCGCCGTGGGTGGGTTCGACATGTGGACCAATACTTTCGGCTTCTCGCTGCTGGGGACTCTGGGGCATGGTAAATCCGATGCTGAAGCGACCGAAAAGGCCGACAAGCACAAGAAGATCGATTACCCCAAGCCCGATGGCAAGCTCAGCTTTGACCGTCTGACCAACGTGGCGTTTTCATTCACCAACCACGACGAAAGCCAGCCCGCGCATTTGACGCTGAAGGACCCGTCGGTGCCGGTGAACATCAACCTGCCGGAATACGCTGGCCCCTCGGCGCGGTATTGCCCTGCGGGCGTGTATGAATTCGTCGAGGAAGACGGCAAGGATCCGCGCTTTGTCATCAACTTCCAGAACTGCGTGCACTGCAAGACCTGCGACATCAAGGATCCGACGCAGAATATCGTCTGGACCACGCCGCAGGGTGGGGATGGCCCGAACTATCCCAATATGTAAGCGTCGCTTACGGGCCTAATCTGTAAGCGTCGCTTGCGGGCCTGACGTGTAAGCATCACTTACTGGATGAAATCGATCAAAGGCGTGCTGCGGCGCGCCTTTTTTCATGCAAGGTTCCGCCGATAGAGGATAAGCGGGATGTCCCTTTGGATAGGCGGCATTGCGCTTGGTCGTGAACCTGTTAGCCTTGCGCCAAATACAAACGAGGCGTGCCAGTATGATCCGTAACCTTCTGTTGACCGCAAGCGTTTTGGCGCTGACCGGAGCCGTTGCAATGCCCGTACAGGCGCAATCGGCGGCGGGGGCCTATCTTGCCGGTCGGCATGCTGCGGTGCGCAGTGATTTTGCGGAATCTGCCAAGTATTATGGCGAGGCGCTGGCGCTTGATCCCAAGAACCCCGAATTCCTTGAAAGCACGGTTCTGGCGCTGCTCTCGCTAGGGGATATCGACCGCGCCCTGCCTTTGGCGCGCATCATGGCCGCGTCGGACCAGCCCGGGCAGATCGCCTATCTGGTGACAACCGCTGGCATGGCACAGGAAGAAAACTATGCGGGCCTGATCGAACAATCCGCAGACGAGGGCGGGATCGGCCCTTGGGTGGACGGTTTGGTCAAGGCCTGGGCGCATGTGGGCGTGGGCGACATGACCGCTGCCATCACCCAGTTTGACGATCTGAGCAAAGAAGCCGGCATGCAGGGGTTCGTGTTGTATCACAAGGCTTTGGCACTGGCGTCCGTCGGCGACTACGAAGGAGCAGAGGCGATCTTTGCTTCGAACCAAGCGGGATCGGCAGGGCAGACACGGCGCGGTGTGATCGCGCGGGCGGAAATCCTTGGCCAGCTCGGGCGGAATGAACAGGCTCTTGCGCTGCTGACCGATAGTTTCGGGGCCAGCAGCGACCCCGAACTTGACGGCTTGGTCGCCGCCTTGCAGGGGGAGGGGCAGGTCGCTTTTACCCAGATCCCCGATGCCAAGGCAGGCATTGCCGAAGTCTTCTTTACCTTCGCGGCCGTGCTGCGCAATGAAAGTGCCGGTGACTACTATGTGCTGCTTTATTCGCGCATTGCGCGTTACCTGCGCCCCGATCATATCGACGACCTGTTGCTGACCGCGGATCTGCTGGAAAACATCGGCCAGTACGAGCTTGCGATCGAGGAACTGCAGGACGTACCCGCCGACAACCCCGCCTATCACGCAGCCGAACTCGGGCGTGCGGCGGCGCTGCGACGGTCGAACAAACCGGAACAGGCGATCGAGGTTCTGCAACAGTTGACCCGCAGCCACGGCACATTGCCGTCGGTCCATTCCGCCTTGGGCGATGCGTTGCGGGCGCAGGACAACTTCAAGGCCGCAATCAAATCCTATGACCGCGCGATAGAGCTGACACCCGACAGCAATCCGCAACGCTGGGTGCTGTATTACGCCCGCGGCATTGCCGAAGAACGCTCTGGCAATGGCGAGGCATCCGAACGCGATTTTCGCGCCGCTCTCAAGATTAACCCCGATCAGCCGCAGGTGCTGAACTACCTCGGCTATTCGCTGGTGGAACAGGGGCGCAATCTGGACGAAGCGTTGAACATGATCGAACGCGCCGTCGCGGCGAGCCCTGAATCAGGCTATATCGTCGATTCACTGGGCTGGGTCTTGTATCGTTTGGGCCGCTACGAAGAGTCCGTCGACCAGATGGAAAGGGCCGTTGAACTGGTCGCCGTCGATCCGGTGGTCAACGACCATCTGGGTGACGTTTACTGGTCCGTTGGCCGTCAACGCGAGGCTGAATTCCAATGGCGTCGGGCGCTATCGTTTGTGGATCCAGAAGACAAAGACAGCGAGGCCGATCCCGACCGCATGCGCCGCAAACTCGAGGTGGGACTGGACGCGGTATTGGCCGAAGAAGGGGCCGAGCCGCTTAGCAAAGCCTCTGCCGAGAAATGACGACCCAAGCCGCTGCCCTCGGTGTTGCCAACGCGGGTTTCGCCTGGGCCAAGGTGAACCTGACCCTGCATGTCACTGGGCAGCGCAGCGATGGCTACCATCTGCTGGATAGTCTTGTGGTGCGCGCCGGCGTGGGCGACCGGATCGCGGTATCTCCCTCTGACCAGCTTGAGCTGTTTATCGATGGTCCCTATGGCGGTGCCGCCCCCCATGATGATCGCAACCTCGTGGTGCGTGGGGCAAGGCTGCTGGACGCGGGCGCGGGCAGGGGGGCGCGGTTGCATCTGACGAAAAACCTCCCCGCCGCGGCAGGGATCGGCGGAGGATCAGCGGATGCGGCCACGGCGCTGCGCTTGCTCTCGGCGCATTGGGGGCTGCCGGTGCCCGAGGACGTGGCGCGACTGGGTGCCGATGTTCCGGTTTGCCTGCATGACACCCCCCAACGGATGGAGGGGATCGGCGAGCGATTGACGCCCTCGCCCAAGCTGCCGCCCTGCTGGCTGGTGCTGATCAACCCGAATAAATCCGCCGCCACGCCCGAGGTCTTCTCGCGGCTCGAGTCCCGCGCCAACGCGCCCATGCCCAAAGAGCTGCCCGCATTCACCAGCGCGCCTGCGTTCGCCGCCTGGCTGGCCACACAGCGCAACGATCTGGAGGCACCGGCGATCCAGGTGGTGCCAGAGGTGGCAGATTGTCTGGGCAGCCTACAGGACGCGCTGCTGGCGCGTATGTCGGGCTCTGGTGCGACCTGCTTTGGCCTTTACGAGACCGAGGCACTGGCGCAGCGCGCCGTCACGCGTATTGCCGCGGCACAGCCCGGTTGGTGGGTCACCGCCGCACCGATGCTGGGGTAGCTTCGACGCGCCCCAATGGGGGGACGACTAGCTAATACGCGCGACGACGTAGTCGGCCAGATCGCGCAGCATCTGCGTCAGATCATGATCAGGCAGGGTGTTCAGCGCAGTCTTGGCCTGTTCCGCCCATGCCAGCGCCTCTGCCTTGGTTTCATCCAGAGTGCCATGTGCATTCAGCAGCGACAGAGCGTGTTCAAGATCGCCGTCCTCCTGCTTGCCCTTCTCGATGGTGCGGGTCCAGAAGTCACGTTCGGCCGCGTCGCCTTTGGCGATCGCCTTGATCACGGGCAGGGTCAGCTTACGCTCACGGAAGTCATCGCCGATGTTCTTGCCGGTAGCATTCGGGTCGCCTTGGTAGTCCAGCAGGTCATCAACGATCTGGAACGCGATCCCCAAGGCATCACCATAGTCAAACAGGGCCTGAACCTGTGCGTCAGGGGCCGCGGCAATCACCCCGCCCACCTGCGTCGCCGCCGAAAACAGCGCCGCTGTCTTCCCGCGCACGACCTGTAGGTAGATGCCTTCATCCGTGGCCAGATTCTGCGCGGCGGTCAGTTGCAGTACCTCGCCCTCGGCAATCGTGGCGGAGGCATTGGCAAGGATCGCCAGCACGCGCATGTTATTCGTCTCGGTCATCAGCTGGAAGCTGCGCGCGAAAAGGTAATCGCCCACCAGCACCGAAGATTTGTTG
Organism: Sulfitobacter sp. TCYB15; assembly: GCF_040435955.1. NCBI lineage: Bacteria > Pseudomonadati > Pseudomonadota > Alphaproteobacteria > Rhodobacterales > Roseobacteraceae > Sulfitobacter > Sulfitobacter sp. TCYB15. The sequence continues at coordinate 2,705,924 of NZ_CP159193.1, read as the reverse complement.
TCCCACAGCAAGTTGGCCGTCGGCCGCCCACGACGTTGCGCGCTTTCATCAACCACATCGTCGTGCAGCAGGGTCGCGGTGTGAATGAATTCTACCGTGGCGGCAAGGTGCACGTGGTAGGGGCCGTCATAGCCACACAAACGCGCCGCAGCGAGGGTCAGCATCGGGCGCAGCCGCTTGCCGCCTGCCTCTACCAGATGGGCCGTGACCTCGGGGATGCGCGGCGCATGTTCTGACGCCATGCGGTCGCGGATCAGATCGTTCACCGCGGTCATATCCGCGTTGAGATAGGCCGCCATCCGGTCATGTGGTTTCTGGGTGTTTTCGCTCGTCATTTACACGACCCTAATTGGAAGGCTCGACAATCAACGTCGATTGCCCTTACATCTCTGTTATGAAGGAACTTTTGCGCACAACCGATCCGACAATAATCGCCTTTGCCAGCGCCCTTCTTCAGGGCGAGGATATAGACTGCTTTCCGCTGGACGTAAACATGAGCGTGCTTGAAGGCGGGATCGGCATTTTCCCCCGCCGCTTGATGGTGCACGACGACGATCACACCGCCGCAACGCGGGTGTTGCGCGACAACGACATCCCCACCGGGCTGCCCAAATAACCGCTGTGGACGTCTTTGACCCCGACGCGCTCACGCGGGATGCGTTTCTGGGCGGCAAGCTGCATTTGTGGCAGCCGCGTAAAGGCTACCGTGCGGGCGTCGACCCTGTTTTATTGGCTGCAACGGTTCCGGCGCAGGCCGGTCAGCGCGTGCTAGAGCTGGGCTGCGGGGTAGGGGCGGCGTCGCTTTGTCTGGGCGCGCGGGTGCCGGGCTTGCAACTGACGGGGGTCGAGATCCAGCCTGCCTATGCCGCGCTTGCACGGCGCAATAATCCAACATTTGAAGTGGTTGAGGCCGACATTGATGCCATGCCGCTGGCCCTGCGGCAGCGACAATTTGACCACGTTCTTGCCAACCCGCCGTATTTTGATCGCCACGCCTCTATCGCTGCGACGAATACCGGTCGTGAAACCGCCTTGGGTGAAGCGACCCCTTTGGAAACCTGGGTCAAGATCGCGGCCAAACGCCTTGCCCCGAAAGGGCAGGCGCATTTTATCCATCGGGCGGAACGCCTGCCCGATCTGATCCGCGCGCTACCCCATGATATGGGCAGCATAGAGGTGCTGCCGATCGCACCGCGCATTGGTCGCATGGCTGAACTGGTCATCCTGCGTGCGCGCAAAAGCGGGCGGGGGGCGTTTCGCTTGAACGCGCCCCTTATCATGCACGAAGGCGCACAACATTTAAGCGACGGCGACAGCTATGTGCCCGAAATACGAGCGGTCCTGCGCGAGGGCGCAGCGCTGCCATTCTAAGCAGCCTCTCGCCGATATCTCAACTTGTCGATAGTTTTGCTGCGCTGCCGCGTGACAGGTGGAATATTTCGTGCTTCAATCATTCTACGCAACATAACCTAAGGAGAGTTACATGGCTTTTGACGCACATCTGGATGCTCTGAAACGGAAGCATTTGGCAATGAGTGACGCTGTAGAACAGGCCCAACGATCGCCGAGTATGGACGGGCTAAAGGTTGCGAATATGAAAAAGGAAAAGCTGCGCTTGAAAGAGGAAATTACCCGGCTTTCCGCCTGATAGATTATAATTTCGTTGGCGTGCCCATTGGGCCGCCGACAAAAAGGCCAGCGCGAAATGCGCTGGCCTTTTGCGTTCATGCCGGCCGTTTAGACCAGATGCTGCGCACCATTTGCGGTGATCGTGGACCCGTTGATAAAGCCCGCATCATCACTGACGAGGAATACAACCGCGCGGGCGATTTCTTCGGGTTCGCCCAAGCGGCCGGTCGGGATTTGCGCCACGATAGAGTCGCGCACCTTCTCGGGCACCGCCATCACCATATCCGTCGCAATATAGCCGGGGCAGATCGCATTCGCGGTAATATTGGCACGCGCGCCTTCCTGAGCGAGTGATTTCACAATGCCCAGATCGCCTGCTTTGGTCGCGGCATAGTTCACCTGGGCGAACTGACCTTTCTGCCCGTTGATCGAGCTGATGACGACGATCCGACCGAACTTGCGTTCGCGCATGCCAGGCCAAACCGGGTGGATCGTATTGAAAACACCCGTTAAATTGGTGCCAACCACTTCGTTCCACTGGTCGGGCGTCATCTTGTGGAAAGGTGCGTCGCGGGTGATGCCTGCGTTTGCTACGACCACGTCGATCGGGCCTAAATCTTCTTCGACTTTGGCAATCCCGGCTTTGGAGTCGTCATAGTCGGCGACGTTCCACTTGTAGGTTTTGATGCCCGTGGTTTCTGTAAACTGCGCGGCTGCCTCGTCGTTCCCGGCATATGTTGCCGCGACGGTGTATCCGGCGTCTTTCAAAGCTGTGGAAATAGCCGCCCCGATCCCGCGGCTTCCCCCTGTTACAAGTGCAACACGTGACATAAATCTCTCCCCTTAAGGCAATGTTGTTTCGTTTGCCTTGTTAATTTCGTAATTTAATTACGTGGGGAATTTGTAGTCAGGCTTGAAATTCATTGCAACAGTTTACGCAGGGAAAAAGCAGATGTTTTTCGCGTGGCGCGCGTTCTTGCCGAACACGCGCCACGCTTGATCGATTATACAGCGTTATGGGCGCTCAAGACACATGGCCACGCCCATGCCACCGCCGATGCACAGGGTCGCGAGGCCTTTTTTCGCGCCGCGTCGCTGCATCTCGAACAAAAGGGTGTTCAGGATGCGGGCGCCGGAGGCACCGATGGGGTGGCCGATTGCGATGGCACCGCCGTTCACGTTCACGATCGATGGATCCCACCCCATGTCCTTGTTGACCGCGCAGGCCTGCGCCGCGAAGGCTTCGTTGGCTTCGACAAGGTCTAGATCCTCGGCCTTCCAACCCGCTTTCTCAAGCGCTTTACGCGATGCATAGATCGGGCCGGCCCCCATGATCGTCGGGTCCAAGCCAACGGTCGCATAGGACGCGATGCGCGCCAAAGGTGTGATGCCGCGCTTTTCGGCGTTGTCTGCGGACATCAGCAATGCGCCAGCGGCCCCGTCGTTCAGGCCGGACGCATTGGCTGCTGTGACGGAACCGTCTTTGGTGAAGGCGGGGCGCAGTTTCTGCATCGCTTCCATCGTGGCACCGTGGCGGATGTATTCATCTTGATCGACAACCACCTCGCCCTTGCGGGTTTTGACGGTGAAAGGCACGATTTCGTCCTGGAATTTACCGGCCTTCTGGGCGGCTTCGGCTTTGTTCTGCGAGGCCACCGCGAATGCGTCTTGGGCGTCGCGACTGATATCCCATTTAGCGGCAACGTTTTCAGCTGTTTGGCCCATATGGTAACCGTGGAACGCATCCCACAGACCGTCGCGGATCATCGTATCGATAAGTTGCATGTCGCCCATTTTCTGACCCGGACGCAGATTTTGTGCGTGGGGGCTCATCGACATGTTTTCCTGACCACCGGCTGCCACAATATCGGCGTCGCCCAATTGGATGTGCTGCGCTGCCAAAGCGACCGCGCGTAGACCAGAGCCGCAGACCTGGTTGATCGACCATGCAGCACTTTCGATAGGCAGACCCGCATTCACATGTGCCTGACGGGCAGGGTTTTGCCCCTGAGCGGCGGTCAGAACCTGACCCAGAATTGTTTCATTGACCTCGGAAGGGTCGATGCCTGCACGTGCGACGATCTCTTTCAGTACCGCGGCGCCCAGATCGTGCGCGGGTGTATTTGCAAAGGATCCGCTGAAGCTGCCGACAGGCGTGCGCGCTGCGGATGCGATGACAACGTTGGTCATATGTGTTCTTCCCCTGAACTACTGACGTGGGGTAATATAATACGGCGTTTCCCCGTTCCCCCGTCTTCTATGGTTTGGACATATCCCATTGCTGCACATGCGGCAATCGCGCCATGTTCGCTTACGCATTTTTGCGCTCTTCTGGCGTGCTCTGCCAGTAGGGTTGGGTGGTTGGTGCGCCATACAGAAAACCCTGTTGGCAATCGACCCCAAGCGCGAGAAGCAGGGATGCATCGTCTTGATTTTCCACCTGTTCAGCGACGGTTATCATGTCGAAGTTGCGCGCGATCGACACCATGATCGACACGATTGCACGATTGTCGGGGTGGTCGCTTACGCCGCGGGCGAACTGCCCGTCGATCTTCAGAATGTCAAAGAACATCTCTTTCAAATAGCGGATGGCGATGTAGTCAGAGCCAAAGTTATCCAATGCAAAGCAAACGCCCCGTGTCTGGAGCTGGTCCATAAAGCTGGCGACGAGTTCGGGCATTTGCATCGCCGATTTTTCGCTAATTTCCAGGATGAGACGCTCGCCAATGGTGCCGTCGCGCGACAGCCACCGGTTCAAAAGGGTCGTCCATCCCGCATACCCGATAGAGCGCGCGGACATGTTGATCGAGAGGCGCAACCCTTTGTTTTCGCTCAGCGCGGCAAGCCCCGCATGGAGCGACAGCACATCAATCTCGCGGCCAAGCTGGGTCTTCTCGACCACGGGCATGAATTCGCGGGCGGGGATGACGCGACCAGTGGGATCCAGAATACGAATGAAACCTTCGTAAAAGGCGATTTTTGGGTCGTCCGCGTCCCGCATGACAGGCTGGTATGCCATCAATGTCTGATTATGCGCGACAGCAGCCCTGACCATGGCCAATGTGCTGCCGTCGCGTTGGGTCAGCGCGTAGTCGAGCGGGTTTTTCGTCCCCTCGGGCAGATCGGCGAGCGGGTGTGGTGATATATCTTCCAAAGTGGCGCTTCCATTTATCGCTGTACTCATGTCACCTTGGCGCGGAAACTTGTAACGCCGGGTTAACGCGGCAATGCAGTACAAATTTTAGCTATCCGGCCAGATCCGTCGGAGAAGGGGATGCGGATGCAGCGGTGTGATTGGGCGGGGCCAGAGCAAATTTATCTGGATTATCATGACACTGACTGGGGTGTGCCGGAGTATGACAGCCGCGCGCTTTGGGAAAAACTGATCCTTGATGGCTTTCAGGCAGGGCTGAGTTGGATCACGATACTTAAAAAGCGAGAGAATTTCCGCGAGGCTTTTGCCGGTTTTGACCCTAATGTCATTGCCACATGGGGTGAAGCCGAGGTTGAACGCTTGCTCGCCAACCCCGGCATTATCCGCCACCGCGGAAAGATCGAGGCGGCGATTACAAATGCACGCGTTTGGCAAGAGATTGAAAAGAAGGAGGGATTTGATCGGTATTTATGGAAATACGTGGGGTTCGAGCCACTGCAAAACCGGTTTGAGCGTCAGTCGGATGTTCCCGCATGGACGCCGCTTTCAAAGCAGATATCGGCTGACTTGAAAAAACGGGGGTTTAAGTTCTGCGGCCCGACAATCGTCTATGCGTTCATGGAGGCTGTGGGCATGGTGAATGACCATTTGACGTGCTGTCCCCGTCATCAGGCTGTGGCGCAAAGGCCCAAACATGACTGGGACGCCGGCTAGGTCACTTTGACCGTGTTAGGCGGTAACGGAACTTAGGCGCTTTGCGAGTTGGTCAAGCATCACAATCGTGTCGCCGCTGGTCGAGAATGCCTTGGTGCGGCAGTAGTCGACGTTGACCACGATATCGCGATGACATGCTGCCTCTGGCGAGGTCTGGACCGCGTTCTTCACCACGTCAGCAATATTGAGCGTGGATTGCGTTTTAAGCGCGGGCGAGAGCGCGGCGAAGGTGCCGTTTGATCGATATGTCACGATAAGGTTCACGCTGCTGAGCGCATCGGTCAACCTGCGTGCCAATCCGACGGAAAACTCGACGCGCTGGTCTTGCGGAACCTGCGAAAGCACATCCGCAAAGTTCTGCAGCACGATCACAGCGATCTGCATGCCGCCACCAAACTCGGATTGCATGCGCATAATGCAGTTTTCAAAGGCGTCCTGCGGGACAAGGCCGCTCTCGGAAAGCTCGGACGGCGACATCGGACGGTCGAGCGCGAGCTCTTTCAGAACGTCGAAATTCTCTTGGTTGGGGGATTCATGCGGGCGTTTCAGGTGCCGGACAAATTCGGCGTTGCGCATTTCCGCACCATGAATGCGTGCCTCAAGATCGAAAAACTCGAAGGGTTTGATGATATAGTCCCACGCGCCCGCCACGAAGGATTTCGCGATGCTTTCGCTGTTCTTCACGCCGGTGAGCATGATGATGGGCACAAATTCGTACCCGTCGATTTGTCGGATGTGGGGGATCAGCTCTACGCCGGACATTTCCGGCATCTGGATGTCGAGCAGTAGGCAGTCGAAAACAACAGGCGCGCTATGGATGATTTCAAGCGCTTCCTTGCCGGAGGCGGCCGTGCGGACATATTCGTGATCTTGCGTCCGAAGATATTCTTCTAGCAAATTACGCAGATCTTGATTGTCCTCGACGGCCAAGATCCTCATGTGCGTGGTCTTTCGACGCGATGCACCACAACTGCATTACGAGTTCCGATGAAGTGCATTGGATGCCAACGGTATCCGCCGCGATAGCCCATGTTATGCGTCACACTAGCCCCCTCAAACCGTTCAACACCTTGATGCTGCGTGACAATCGTTAACTTTTCAACTTAATAGTGCTCGCTTTAACCTTTTGTTAACGATTTTGGCGATTTTAAGGCAACGTTCAGCGGGTCACATGACGTAGGGCGGCGGAGCGTTCATCGAAATGCGCATTTTCACGGACTTCCCGGCCGCTGCTGCCTAATAAGCTACGATTTGAGGCTAATTGGGCCAAGTTCGTGCATTGACTCCAACCCGCAGCACCGTATAAGCGCCGCTTGATTGGTGTTGGTGGACCCCGCAAGGGGAACCCTGTCAGGCTTCGGCCAGAGGACAACGCCCTTTACCGCCCGTCGCAATCCTGCGGGGGCCTCAAAAAGGAGAACAGCCGTGACTAAGCGTACAGCTGCCAAGCACAAAATTGACCGCCGTATGGGCGAAAACATCTGGGGCCGTCCTAAGTCCCCAGTGAACCGTCGTGAATACGGCCCCGGCCAGCACGGTCAGCGCCGCAAGGGCAAAATGTCCGACTTCGGCATTCAGCTGCGCGCCAAGCAGAAGCTGAAAGGCTACTACGGCGATCTGACCGAAAAGCAATTCCGCCGCATCTACGGTGAAGCCGAGCGTGTAAAAGGCGACACAGGTGAAAACCTGATCGGTCTGCTGGAGCGTCGTCTGGACGCCGTTGTATACCGCGCCAAATTCGTCGCGACCGTTTTCGCTGCGCGCCAGTTCGTGAACCACGGGCACGTCAAAGTGAACGGCAAGAAGGTTAACATTCCTTCCTACCGCGTCAAAGAAGGCGACGTGATCGAAGTGCGTGACCGTTCCAAGCAAATGGTTGCCCTGCTCGAAGCGACGCAACTGGCAGAGCGTGACGTGCCTGACTACATCGAGGCGGATCACTCCAAGATGACAGCGACATTCGTGCGCACCCCCGCTTTGGGCGACGTGCCATACCCTGTCATGATGGAACCGAACCTCGTGGTCGAATTCTACGCGAAGAACTAAGGTTCCTCGCATATCAATGCCGAAGGGGCCACGCTGGAAAGACCGGCGTGGCCCTTTTTGCGTTTGGTGACGCGCCTTTAGCGCGGGGCCATATGACGCTGGGACAAGATCGTAGTGGCGCTGGCGACGGCGCGCGTTTATGGTCCGCCCGACAGGAGACATGACAGATGACAACCGCTATTCGCCCGCAACCCGGCATTATGGACATCGCGCTGTATCAAGGCGGGGCGTCCCATGTGGCGGGGCTTGATAATGTGATCAAGCTCAGCTCGAACGAGAACCCGCTTGGCCCGTCCGACGCGGCCGTCAAAGCGTTCCGCGATGCGTCCTATGATCTGCATCGCTATCCGTCCTCTGATCATACCGCGCTGCGTCAGGCGATCGCGCAGGTGCACGGGCTGGACGCTGACCGCATTATTTGCGGGGCCGGGTCGGACGAGATCATCGCCTTTTTGTGCCAAGCGTTCTCGGGCGAGGGGACAGAGGTGCTGCACACGGTGCACGGCTTTGGCATGTACCGGATCTCCGCGCTGGCCAACGGCGCGACCCCGGTCGAGGTGCCCGAAAACGAACGGGTCACGGATGTGGATGCGCTGCTCGCGGGATGCACCGACAAAACGCGGCTGGTGTTCATTGCGAACCCGAACAACCCCACCGGCACCATGATCGGGCTGAGCGAGATTGAACGTCTTGCCGCCGGTATCCCCAAACAGGCAATTCTGGTGCTCGACGGGGCCTATGCCGAATATGTCGAAGGCTATGACGGCGGCGCGGCTTTGGTGGATAGCCACGATAATATCGTGATGACGCGGACGTTCTCGAAGCTTTACGGTCTGGGCGGGCTGCGGATCGGTTGGGGCTATGCACCGGCGCATATTATCGACGTGCTGAATCGTGTGCGCGGGCCGTTCAACCTGTCCCAAGCCGCGCTGAATGCGGCGACGGCGGCGATCAAGGATACCGGCTACGCCGCCCATTGCCGGAGCGAGAACGCCAAATGGCGCAGCTGGATGGCTGATGCGCTGGCAGAGATCGGCGTGCCGTCTGATGTGTCTTGCGCGAACTTCATCCTCGCGCGGTTCAAGTCGCAGGACGAGGCCGAGGCCTGTGATGAATACCTCAAGACCCAAGGGTTGATCGTGCGGCGCGTGGCGGGCTACCAGCTGCCGACCTGCTTGCGGATCACCGTGGGCGACGAAAGCGCATGTCGCCGCGTGGTGCATGCGATCCGACAGTTTAAAGGCGACTGATATGCCCGTAATTTATGAGAAAGTCGCGCTGATCGGCTTGGGGCTGATCGCCTCTTCGATGTTCTGGGCGATGAAGCGCGGCGGGCTTGCGGGCCATGTGTCGGGCTTTGCACGCAGCGCCGAAACCCGCGACACCGCCCGCGAGATTGGACTGTGCGACGAGGTCTGCGATTCCATTGCCAAGACGGTGAAAGACGCGGATCTTGTGGTGCTTTGTGTACCCGTTGGCGTCATGGGGTCGGTCGCGGCCGAGATGGCCGGGCATCTCAAGCCCGGCTGCACGGTGACGGATGTGGGGTCGGTCAAGGCGGATGTGATCGCGCAAGTGGGCCCACTGCTGCCCGACGGGGTGCATTTCATCCCCGCACACCCTTTGGCGGGGACCGAACACTCTGGCCCACGCAGCGGCTTTGCAGAGCTTTTTGACAACCGCTGGTGCCTGCTGGTGCCTGTGCCCGACACCAACGCCAATGCGATCTCGCGGTTGCGGAACCTCTGGGATGGTATGGGTGCCAATGTCGAGGAAATGGATGCGGAGCATCACGATCTGGTGCTTGCGGTGACCAGCCATGCGCCGCATTTGATCGCGTATACGATGGTGGGCGTGGCCGATGATTTGCGCCGCGTGACCGATAGCGAAGTGATCAAATATTCCGCTGCGGGTTTTCGCGACTTTACCCGCATCGCGGCAAGCGATCCGACCATGTGGCGCGATGTGTTCCTGACCAACAAGGAGGCCACGCTCGAGATTCTGGGCCGCTTTACCGAAGAACTTTTCGCGTTGCAGCGCGCGATCCGTATGGGGGATGGCGATCATCTACATGATTACTTCACCCGTACCCGCGCGATCCGTCGTGGGATTATCGAAGCGGGGCAGGACACGGACGCGCCGAACTTTGGTCGCCAACCCGGCAATAAATGATCCGGGCGGCGCTGATATACGCGCTGCTTTCCGGTGCCGCACTGGCCGGACCCGATACCTCTTTGCGCCCGCCCGCTTTGGCCGGGGGTGCTGCGCTGACGCCCCAAGGGTCGATTGCCACGCCGCCGCGCAATGCGGGGGCCAAACGCGCGATAGCGGCCACGGGCGGGATCGCCTCCTCGCTACGGCCCAGCCTGCGCAGCCGTAAGGCAGAGCAAGCGGCCAAAGCCAAACGCCGCCTGCTGGCCAAGGGTGCGGTATGCGGGGATATTTCCATTCAGGGCAAAGCGATCGGACGGGTGCAACCCAAGCTCAAGGGATGTGGTGTCAGCGATGCGGTGCAGATCCAGTCGGTGTCGGGCGTACGGTTGAGCCAAGCGGCGGTTATGGATTGCAAGACTGCCAAAGCATTGAAAACATGGATTGATCAATCGGCAAAGCCCGCTTTTGCCGGTCAGGGTGGCCTGCGCGGGCTGCGTGTCGCCGCCCATTACGCCTGCCGGACGCGCAACAACCAGCCGGGTGGCAAGATATCAGAACACGGGCGCGGGCGGGCGATCGATATCTCGGGTTTCCAGATGCACAGCGGTGCCGAGGTCAGTGTGTTGAAGGGCTGGAATGCCCCCGCCAGCCGTAAGGCCATGCGTCGGGTGCACAAGGGGGCCTGCGGGCCGTTTGGCACCGTGCTTGGCCCGAAAGCGAACCGCTTCCATCTGGATCACTTTCATTTCGACACGGCGCGGTATCGCAAGGGGACCTACTGTCGTTGATTTAACGCAATTCAGCGCAAGATAATCTTGGGTGCTCGGCCCAAGGGGATGAAACCCATAGACATTTTTCCGTCCTTCACGGTGATGTCCAGATCCAGCGCATCGGTGTTTCCCGACATTTGCGCCAACCCCTTCAGCATTTGTTCCGCTTGGGGGCGGAAGTTGGGGGGAATGTATCCCGCGCTCTCAACCATGGTCAGCATCGTCGGCCAGTCTTGTGCCGCGACCGACAATGTCCCTGTCGCCAGACCATCTTCGGCGACCGCAATTGTACCGCGCAGGGACAGGGCGATGTCGCCCCAGGCAAGCTCGGCATGACGCAGGTCGATCACGCGGGGCTGGGGGCGGGTCCGGCCAAGGGCCTTACGATCCCACAGCCGGTCAAAGGTGATGGTCGCTTTGGCGGTGACGGTGTCAAACGCCTCTGCCCAATCGTCGGGCAGGCCGAACAGGCCGCGCAGTGCGGCACTGGGGGTGACATTCTGCGCGTCTAGCGCCAGATCGTAGATCGGCTGGCCGACGGTTTGTTGCACAGCGCTAACGTTCAGGCCGCGCCCCTCGACAGGGCCGGTGACGGGCAGGTCAAGCACCCAGGCACCGCCGTCCAGCGTCAACCGGTCCAGCTGGCCGGAAACACTGGGGCGCAGGCGCAGATCGGTGGTCACGTCCTCGGCCGACAACATGGCGCGCAAGTTGGGGCCGGACAGGCCAAGTTCGATATAGGGCGAGGCAACGGTGACATATCCGGGCCAGTATGCGGGGGTAGAGATGTCGATGCGCTTTGCCGCGACGGCGCTGGCGATCCCGCGCCCGGCATTTTGGGCCGGCGGGGTCAGGGTCACATCGGTCAGACGGGTGTGCAACCGCGTGGGGAAGCCCTGCTTTTTCATTTCGCCCACGTCTGCCTGCCACCCGGCTGCGCGGCGCGTTTCGATCAGTTTCGCGATGCCCCGCTGCAATCCGGACGAGGCAGCGACCCACCATCCGCACCAAACCGCCGCCAGAACGACAATAACCAACACGACCTTGCCCATTTTACCCAACACCTTATTAACGCCTGCGATAGCGCAGCTTTAAACAAGCCAATGATAAAGGACCAGAGACATGGCAATGTGGGTGTTCGGTTACGGCAGCTTATTGTGGAAACCGGGGTTTGACGTCGCGGAAAGCGTGATCGGGCGGTTGCCCGGGTATGCGCGGTCTTTCTGCATGCGCTCCATCCACCACCGTGGCTCGGTCGAACGTCCGGGGCTTGTGCTGGCGCTGGATGCGGATACCGGCACGGCCTGCGATGGCATGGCGCTGCGCGTGGCACCGGGCACCGAAGAGGCGACGCTGGCCTATTTGCGCGAACGCGAGCTTGTGTCGTCGGCTTATGTAGAGAAAACGCTGGATGTGCAGCTAGAGGACGGGCGCACGGTTGCGGCTTTGGTCTATGTGATTGACGCGGAACATGACCAATACTGCGGCGGCTTGCCGCTGGAAGAGCAGGCGCAGATCATCTCGGGCGCGGTTGGCGGCATGGGGCCGAATACCGAATATCTGTTCAACACCGCAGCGCATCTGACGCAGATCGGGCTGCATGATCCGTCGCTGGCGTGGCTGCACGACCGCGTAAAGACTTTATCCGCATAAATCCGTGGCATAACCGTCGGGATTAAGTGTAGGCTGCGGCAACAGAAGCACAAAAGTGTCAGGAGCCACGAGGCATGGCGCAGTCAGATCGCGAATCCAAACCACAGTTTTCCCAGCCGGTGCGGCAGATCACGCTGATGCTGATCGCCCTCGGGCTGACCTGCATCGGGGCTTTTCTGGCGCTGCCAAGCGTTTTGCCTATTTTTGCGGCGAACCCCTATTTGAACGGGGTCATTATTGTCGTCTTCTTCATCGGTGTGATCGCCTGCTTTTATCAGGTGGTGCAGCTGATCGGCTCTGTCCGCTGGATCGAGAATTTTGCCTCTGACGCGCCCAATGCCGATGCCGTCGCCCCGCAGCTGCTGGCACCGCTGGCATCGCTGCTGCGCACACGCGGCGCGCGGATGCAGGTGAACGCGACCTCTACCCGATCTATCCTGGATTCCGTCGCCACCCGCATCGACGAAGCGCGCGAGATTACGCGATATATCGTCAACATGCTGATCTTCCTCGGGCTTCTGGGCACGTTCTACGGCTTGGCGACGACCGTACCGGCGGTTGTTGAAACCATCCGCAGCCTCGCCCCGCAAGAAGGGGACGGCAGCACTGATATGTTCGCGCGCCTGATGACAGGGCTGGAATCGCAGCTTGGCGGTATGGGGGTGGCGTTCGGGTCGTCCCTTTTGGGGCTGGCGGGATCGCTGGTGGTTGGCTTGCTTGAACTCTTTGCCGGTCACGGGCAGAACCGCTTTTATCAGGAGCTTGAAGATTGGCTCAGCTCGATCACCCGCGTTGGTTTTTCCTCGGGCGAGGACGGGGCGTCGGATCAAAACGCGGTGGCTGGTGTGCTGGATCACATGGCCGAACAGATGGACAGCCTGCGTCAGTTGATCGGACAATCGGCGGAAAGCCAGACCGCGCTGAACAGCAAGATCGGCGCGCTGGCCGCCACGATGGAGGAATTGTCGGCGCGGGCCGCACAGACCGATACGCCGGCTGAAAGCCTTGACCGGATCGCCAAGGGGCAGGAGCGTATGGTCGCCGTGCTTGAAGGGCAGGGTGAACACGAACGCGCGGATGCGGAAAGCCGGATGCGCCTGCGGTCGATCGACGTGCAGATGCTGCGTATTCTCGAAGAGATTTCAGCCGGACGGCAGGAGACGATGGCCGAGTTGCGCAAGGATATATCCTTGCTGGCCAAGGCGCTGTCGGCCCCGCGTGGCGCTGAGCCGCGCCGCTTGCGCACCCCTGACCGTACCGACACCGAGGGCAGCTGATCATGGCGCTTTCCCGACGCACTGGGGCACGGTTTCAGGGCTCGATCTGGCCGGGATTCGTGGATGCGATGACGGGTCTTTTGCTGGTGCTGATGTTCGTGCTGACCATCTTTATGGTGCTGCAAGCCGTACAGACCCAGCGGATCAATGGGCAAGAGAACGAACTGAATTCACTGTCGGGCGAAGTCGCGGCACTGGCGCAAGCGCTTGGGATGGAACGGCAAACCACGGCCGAGCTTGAGGCCGAACTGGGGACGCTGAACACATCCCTCACCGCTGCACGCGATCAGGCGGCAGAGCAGGCGGAGATGATCGCCTCCTTGACCGCGACACGCGATGCGCAGGCCGCACAGCTTGACGCGGCAGAGGCCAAGATCTCCGGTTTCGAGGCGCAGGTGGCAAGTCTGCTGTCCCAGCGGGATGCGGCGGTCGCCCGTGGAGAAGCGCTTGAGACGCGACAAGAAGAACTGCTGAGCGCGCAAGAGGCGTTGAACCTTGCCTTGGCGCAGGCGCGGTCAGAAACGAATGCCCAGGCCGAAGCCGCCCGCCTTGCCGCCGCCCGCCGTGATGCGCTGACAGCGCTGGTGGATGATCTGCGAGCGCAAAATCAGGATGCGCAGACCGCTTTGGAAACCGCCGCCGCGCAGAATGCCGCCGCGCTGTCAGAGGCCGAAGCCGCTCGTTTGGCCGAAGCTGCCGCCGCCGAACGCTTGCGCGAAAAGCTGGAAAATGCCGATGCAGAGCTGACCGCAATGACGCTGGCGCTAGAGAAGCAGCGCAAAGAGGCCGAGGATACGCTGACCCTGCTGGCCGCCGCCCGCGCTGCCAAGGAAACGCTGGATGCAGAACTTGCCGCTGCGCTGGCGGAAACCGAAACTCTTGAAGCAACTCAGGCCGATCGGGCAGAGCTGCGCGCCAAACTGGCGGATGCGCTTGCGGCAAAGCTTGCCGCTGAGAACCGCGCCGAGGCAGAGCTGTCGGATGCAGAGAAACAGGCCGCTTTGCTGGATGCCGCCCGGTCCGAGCTGGCGCAGGAAGAAGCGGCGACTGCCGCCGCGCAGCGCCAGACAGAACTATTGAACCAGCAGGTCGCCGCCCTGCGCGGCCAGTTGGGAGAGCTGCAATCCCTGCTGGATGATGCCGTCGCACGCGATGCCGCGAAAGAGGTGCAGTTGCAATCGTTGGGGTCAGATCTGAACACCGCCCTCGCACGGGTCGCCGCCGAAGAACGCCGCCGCGCCGAGCTTGAAACGGCTGAACGTGCGCGGCTTGAGGCCGAGACAAAGAACCTCGAACAATACCGGTCCGAGTTCTTTGGCCGTCTGCGCGCGCTTCTGGGCAATCAGGAGGGTGTGCGCATCGAGGGGGACCGTTTCGTCTTCTCTTCCGAGGTGTTGTTCCCCCCGGGGGCCGCCACGCTGTCCGCCGATGGTCGTGGAGAGATCGCCAAGGTCGCCGGTATCCTGCGCAACATCGCAGCCGATATCCCGCCTGAAATCGACTGGGTCATTCGCGTAGACGGGCATACCGACAATCAGCCGCTGTCGGGGTTGGGCGAATTTGCGGATAACTGGGAGCTTAGTCAGGCGCGCGCCCTGTCAGTGGTCAAATATATGATCAACTTCCTCGGGATCGCACCGGAACGGCTGGCCGCGAACGGCTTTGGTCAATATCAGCCCGTTGCCAGTGGGAATACCGAAGCCGCGCGCGCGCAAAACCGCCGGATCGAGCTGAAGCTGACCGAGAGGTAGCGTTATTTGACCTCGATTTCCGTGCTGCGTTGGCTGATGATCTGCAGGCCGCGGATCATCGTCACCGTGCCGGTATAGATGCCCGCGGGCCAGTCCACGCGGCCACGTTTGCCGATGGCGCGAAAGGCTTGGGCCTGGGTTTTGGTCAACGTCACATCATCCGCGATCACCATGCCGTCAGGGCCGGTGATGGACAGGTTCACGATGTCATCTGCCCGCGTGCCAAACATATAGCCCCAGACAACCAGCGCATCCGCGTCCACGGGCAGGGACGCCGCCGCTGCCTCGCCTTGTTTGATGGCGTCATAGGCGGGGACCGCATCGGCAAAACCAACGCTGATCAACCCACCGGCGCGGTAGTCGGGTCGTTCAGCCCAAAGATTGCTATCACCGGGCGCGTCGCAGCTGGTGGTCCCATCGGGATCGAAGGGATCAACGACGTCCCCGTCTTTGCGCACCGACAGATGCACATGGGGGAAGGCGGCCTTTCCCGACTGCCCGACAAAGCCGATGGTGTCGCCCAAAGCGACCTCTTGCCCCGTGGTGACGCTGACGGAGCCTTGTTTGAGGTGGCAGTACTGCGTTTCCCAACCGTTCCCGTGGTCAAGCACGACGCCGTTGCCACATTCCTTACCGTCGATATCGGCAGCGTTTTCGCTGGTATAACCGCTGTCAGCCATACCGTCGCGCATACCGGTGACACGGCCTGCGGCGCTGGCAAGGACGGGGATGTTGTCGGCGATATGGGCCCGGCTGGGTAGTGCGAAATCCGTGCCTTTGTGCCCGTCATAGCTTAAGGCGGCACAGGTGAAATCCATCGCATCAGACGACGGGTCGCTATCTACATACTGCTGGATGAAGCAGTCTGTGCCAAGGTCGCAGTCAAGGGGCGGGGAGATAAGAAAACCCTCTGCCAGCACGGGGCTGGCAAAGGGCAGGGCAAGCGCAAATACGGCGCTGCGTGGTATCATTCAGCTGTCAGCAACGGTGGCTTGTTGCCTGTCAGCTTGGGGTTTTCCGACCCGAGGATCGTCAGGTCCAGCTCGCCCTTCTTGACGTTGACCTTGACCACACCACCTTTCGCCAGCTTGCCGAACAGCAGCTCTTCGGCGAGGGGCTTTTTGATGTGCTCTTGGATGACGCGTCCAAGGGGGCGCGCACCCATTCGTGCATCATAGCCTTTGTCGCCCAGCCATTCGGCGGCTTTGGTGGACAGTTCAATCGTCACGTTGCGGTCCATCAGCTGAGCTTCAAGCTGCAGCACGAACTTCTCGACCACCCGCAAGATCACGTCTTTCGGAAGCGGCGCAAAGCTGATCACCGCGTCCAGACGGTTGCGGAATTCGGGCGTGAAGGTCCGTTCGATCGCGGCGGTATCCTCGCCGGTGCGACGGTCACGGCCAAAGCCGATCGCTTCTTTCGCCTGCTCGGACGCGCCTGCGTTCGACGTCATGATCAGCACGACATTGCGGAAATCCACTGTCCGGCCGTTATGGTCCGTCAGCTTGCCGTGATCCATCACCTGCAACAGGATATTGTAGACGTCCGGGTGGGCTTTCTCCATCTCGTCGAGCAGCAGAACGCAGTGCGGGTGCTGGTCAACGCCATCGGTCAACATGCCGCCCTGATCAAACCCGACATAGCCGGGAGGGGCACCGATCAGGCGGGAAACGGCGTGTTTCTCCATGTATTCAGACATGTCGAAACGCAGCAGTTCCACACCAAGCGTGTCGGCCAGCTGTTTCGCCACCTCGGTCTTACCCACACCTGTCGGCCCTGCGAACAGGTAGTTGCCGATGGGTTTTTCGGGCTCGCGCAGGCCAGCGCGGGCCAGTTTGATCGCGGAAGACAGGGCTTCGATCGCCTTGTCCTGACCGAAGACAACGCGTTTCAGCGATGCCTCAAGATCCTTGAGCACAATCACATCATCCTTGGACACGTTCTTGGGCGGGATGCGCGCGATCTTGGCGACCACGGCTTCGACCTCTTTGGTGCCGATGGTCTTGCGCCGTTTCGAGGCCGCCAGCAGATGCTGCGCCGCGCCCGCTTCGTCGATCACATCGATGGCGGAGTCAGGCAGTTTGCGGTCGTTGATATAGCGGTGCGCCAGTTCAACCGAGGTCCGGATCGCGTCAGAGGTATATTTGACCGAGTGGTGATCCTCGAAGTAGGGTTTGATGCCCCGCAGGATTTTCACCGCATCCTCGACCGAAGGCTCGTTCACATCGATCTTTTGGAAACGACGCGCAAGGGCACGGTCTTTTTCGAAATGCTGGCGGAATTCCTTGTAGGTGGTCGACCCCATGGTGCGCAGCTTGCCGCCCGCAAGCGCGGGTTTCAGCAGGTTGGAGGCATCCATCGCGCCGCCGGATGTGGCACCGGCACCGATAACGGTGTGGATCTCGTCGATGAACAGGACGGCGTTGTCATGTTCTTCCAGCTCGGTCACGACGGCTTTCAGACGTTCTTCGAAATCACCGCGGTAGCGGGTGCCGGCCAGCAACGCGCCCATGTCGAGCGAGTAGATCGTGGTTTCGGCCAAGACCTCGGGCGTTTCACCGGCAACGATCTTGCGCGCCAGCCCTTCGGCGATGGCGGTTTTCCCGACGCCGGGGTCACCTACCAGCAGCGGGTTGTTCTTGCGGCGGCGGCACAGCACCTGAATGCAGCGTTCCACCTCGTCCGACCGGCCGATCAGCGGATCAACGTCGCCTTCGCGGGATTTCGCGTTCAGATCAACGGTGTATTTCGCCAGCGCGGATTCTTTCTTGTCGCCATCGGTGACGCCTTGGGCTTCTTCCTCGTGATCCGGCGCACCGGACACGGGGCGTGGTTCACCGAAAGCCGGATCTTTGGCGACGCCATGCGCGATGTAATTGACCGCATCATAGCGCGTCATATCCTGTTCTTGCAGGAAGTAGGCGGCGTTGCTTTCGCGTTCTGCAAAGATCGCGACCAGCACGTTCGCGCCGGTCACTTCGGTCCGGCCAGAGGATTGCACATGGATCGCCGCGCGCTGGATCACCCGCTGGAACGCTGCCGTTGGCACCGCTTCGGAGCCGTCAACATCGGTGACCAGATTGTTCAGGTCTTCATCGACAAATTCGACCAGCGTTTCGCGCAGTTCGGTCATATCGACAGAACAGGCTTTCATCACCTGCACGGCGTCGGGTTCGTCGATCAGGGCCAAAAGAAGATGTTCAAGCGTAGCGAATTCATGTTTGCGCGCATTGGCAAGGGCCAGCGCGGCGTGAATGGCTTGTTCTAGGGTAGACGAGAATGAAGGCACAGGCGTGCTCCTTTTCGATCTGTGTCGGAGGGGGCGTCAGAAACAGGACGCGCCGCAACCGAGCATGGCCTCATAGTATTAGAGTTTGGTTGATCACGGCGCAGCTTCAAGGTTTTTCTGCAATATCGCTGTCACATTTATCGTGAACGTCGATTTTAGACCATGATTGCGGCGGTCAGAAACGGTCTTTGCGCGCGCGAATTTCGGCAAACACATCGGTGTCGGTGGCGTTGACCATCCCCAGTTGCGCACGGATGCCCGGATCGGACGGGCGCAGGAAGGGGTTGGTTTCAAGTTCCGTTGAAAGCGTCGAGGGAACTGTCGGCTCGCCATCAGCACGGGCCTGATCGATCTCTCTTGCACGAGATATAAGTGCCGCGTTTTCCGGATCAACCGTCAGGGCAAATTTTGCGTTCGACTGCGTGTATTCGTGACCCGAACATACGGTGGTATCGGCTGGCAGGCGCATCAGCTTTTGCAGGCTGTCCCACATCTGCGCGGGCGTGCCTTCGAACAGGCGACCGCAACCAAGCGCCATCAGGCTGTCGGCGGTAAAGACGCATTTGGCCGCGGGGACGTGAAAGGCGATATGCCCGACGGTATGGCCCGACACATCGATCACATCGACCGTATGCGCGCCGAAGGTGAAGGATTGTCCGTCGTCATAGGCCGCGTCCAGCGGGGGCAGGCGTTCGGCATCAGCCTTGGCACCGATCACGCGGGCAGGGTGGTCGGCAATCAGCGCGGGCACGCCCTGAATGTGGTCGGGGTGGTGATGGGTCAGCCAGATCTCCGTGAGGGTCCAGCCCAACTCGCCCAGCTTGGCAGCGATCGGCGCGGCCTCGGGTACGTCGATCAAGGCGACCTTGCCGCTGGTCTGGTCGCGCAGCAGGAATGCGTAGTTGTCGGACAGGCAGGGGATGGTCACAAGATCAAAGGACATGGCAACGGCTCCGGTCGGGGTTTCGGGATGCGGATCACCACGCTAGCGCGGGCGGGGCGGTGCTGCAAACGGGTTTCGCGCAGTCCGCTCTTTTGCGGCGCGTGGCTTTGGTCTAGGGTCGGGGCGATCCACCCAACAAGGCCCTTTGCCATGCACCTTGATGTCCAAGACCTGCGCAACTTTTACTATCGCAGTGCCCTTGGCCGCGCGGCGCAGCATTCCTTGCGTACCCGCATGCTTGAGCTTTGGCCCGAGGCCAAGGGGCAGACCGTTGTGGGCTTTGGTTTCGCGGCCCCCTTGCTGCGCCCCTATCTGGCGGATGCGCGGCGGGTGATGACGCTGATGCCGGGGCCGCAGGGGGTCATGCCTTGGCCCGCGGGCATGCCCAATACCTCTGTGCTGACCGAAGAAACGCTCTGGCCGATCGAAACCGGACATGTCGACCGGCTGGTTCTGATGCACGGGCTTGAAACGTCTGACCGGCAGGGCGACCTGCTGGAGGAATGCTGGCGCGTGTTGGGGCCGGGGGGCAGGGCACTGTTCATCGTGCCCAACCGTGCAGGGTTCTGGGCGCGTAGCGATATCACGCCCTTCGGATACGGGCGGCCCTATTCGCTGGGTCAGCTCGAAACGCAACTGCGCAAACACCAGTTCCTGCCAGAGCGCCAGTTGGGTGCGCTGTATCTGATGCCCTCGACCAGACGGACGTTCCGGCGCGCGGGGCCGCTGTTTGAAAAAGTCGGGCGGCACATGCCGACGATCATGGCGGGCGGGGCGTTTATGGTCGAGGTGACCAAGCTGGTGTACCCGCCCAAGGGCAAGGTTGCACGCACGCCAGCGCGCCGGTCGATCCGCGTTCTGGAAGGGGTCGGCGCGGTGACACCTTCGGCAGTTCAGGCGGTCCTGCCACAGCCTATGTGACCCCCGCGCCACGGCGGCAAGAATCGCTGCCACACCCGAAATTGCCGGATGTCTATTGATTTTTAGGCAGGTTGATCAGGTCAAAGCGTCGCAGGGGTGCATTGCGTTAAGAATAAGGGGCGCTTTCCTGTGGCAACCTCACTATACTGTGTTGCGGGATGCGGGTCCGTCTGCTACATCCGCCCTGATTTAGACGTCTTGGGTAATTTCAAGTCGCGCCAACACCCCGGTGACGCGATGTATTCGCTTATCCGGCCCTGACGTATGAGAGGATGGACGTGTCCGAAACAGCATCAATCTCTACAGGTATCGCACAACGCTATGCGACCGCCGTGTACGAGCTGGCCCAAGAGGCCAAAGCCCTTCCCCAGATCGAGAAAGATCTTGATGCGCTGCAAGCCGCACTGGCCGAAAGCGAAGATTTCCGCGATCTGATCAATTCGCCGATCTACACGCGCGAACAGCAAGCCGCGTCGATCAGTGCCATCGCCAAAAAGATGGACCTGTCCCAGACGCTCGCCAGCACGCTGGAACTGATGGCCAACAAGCGCCGTCTGTTCGTCCTGCCGCAGCTGGTCCAGAACCTGCGTGACATCATCGCCGTCGAAAAAGGCGAAGTGACTGCTGATGTGATTTCGGCCAAGGCGCTGACCAAAGCGCAATCCGAAAAACTGTCCAAGTCGCTCGCCGCGACCACAGGCAAAAAAGTAACGTTGAATGCGACCGTTGATGACTCCCTCATTGGCGGTCTTATCGTAAAAGTGGGCTCTAAGATGATCGACACGTCGATCCGCGCAAAGCTCAATTCCCTCCAGAATGTAATGAAAGAGGTCGGATAAATGGGTATCCAAGCTGCAGAGATTTCTGCGATCCTGAAGGACCAGATCAAGAACTTTGGTCAAGAAGCAGAAGTTGCCGAAGTTGGCCGCGTTCTGTCCGTTGGTGATGGTATCGCTCGCGTGTATGGTCTGGACAACGTCCAGGCTGGCGAGATGGTCGAATTCCCCGGCGGCATCATGGGCATGGCCCTGAACCTCGAGACAGACAACGTCGGTGTTGTTATCTTCGGTTCCGACCGCGACATCAAAGAAGGCGACACCGTCAAGCGCACCAACTCCATCGTGGACGTGCCAATCGGCAACGGTCTGCTGGGTCGTGTTGTTGACGGTCTGGGTAACCCTATCGACGGCAAAGGCCCCATCGAATCCACCGAGCGTGGCCTCGCGGACGTTAAAGCCCCCGGCATTATCCCACGGAAATCGGTACACGAGCCAATGGCGACTGGCCTGAAATCCGTTGACGCGATGATCCCCGTTGGCCGTGGCCAGCGTGAGCTGATCATTGGTGACCGTCAGACCGGTAAAACTGCCGTTGCTCTGGACGCGATCCTGAACCAACAGCAGATCAACGACGCCGCAGGCGACGACGAGAGCAAGAAAATGTACTGCGTGTACGTTGCGATCGGCCAAAAACGTTCGACTGTTGCCCAGCTGGTTAAAAAGCTCGAAGAAACAGGCGCGATTGACTATTCCATCGTTGTTGCCGCCACCGCGTCCGAGCCTGCGCCAATGCAGTACCTCGCACCATACTCCGCAACAGCTATGGCGGAATTCTTCCGCGACAACGGCCGTCACGCGCTGATCATCTATGATGACCTTTCCAAGCAAGCCGTGTCCTACCGCCAGATGTCCCTGCTGCTGCGTCGTCCGCCCGGGCGTGAAGCTTACCCAGGTGACGTTTTCTATCTTCACTCCCGTCTGCTCGAGCGTTCGGCGAAATTGGGTGATGACGCAGGCAACGGCTCTTTGACAGCTCTGCCGATCATCGAAACCCAAGGTGGTGACGTTTCCGCGTTTATTCCAACCAACGTGATCTCGATCACCGACGGTCAGATCTTCCTGGAAACCGAATTGTTCTACCAAGGTATCCGTCCTGCTGTGAACACCGGTCTGTCGGTTTCGCGCGTTGGATCCTCGGCTCAGACCAAAGCGATGTCTTCTGTTGCCGGTCCGGTTAAGCTGTCCTTGGCTCAGTACCGCGAAATGGCGGCCTTTGCTCAGTTCGGTTCCGACCTTGATGCCTCCACTCAGCAGCTGCTGAACCGTGGTGCGCGCCTGACAGAACTGATGAAGCAGCCTCAGTACTCCCCCCTGACCAACGCGGAAATCGTCTGCGTGATCTATGCGGGTACAAACGGCTACCTCGACAAGATCGACGTCAATGAAGTTGGCCGCTTTGAAGCGGGCCTGCTGGCGCACCTGCGCAGCAAGCACGCCGACCTGATGGCTGACATCACCAACAACGACCGCAAGGTGAAGGGTGAGCTGGAAGACAAGATCAAAGCTGCCATCGATTCTTTCGCCGCTGACTTCGCTTAAGGGAGGGAGGGCACATGCCAAACCTCAAGGACCTAAAAAACCGGATCGCGTCGGTCAAATCGACCCGCAAGATCACGAAAGCCATGCAAATGGTTGCCGCGGCGAAGCTTCGCCGCGCGCAGGAAGCTGCCGAGCAGTCCCGCCCCTACACAGAGCGTTTTAACGCTGTGATGTCGCGGTTGGCTGCATCGGTAGGTGGGTCTGACACCGCCCCCAAGCTGCTGAGCGGCACAGGGTCGGATCAGGTTCACCTGTTGGTTGTCATGACCGCTGAACGTGGCCTGTGCGGTGGCTTTAACGCCAACATCGCCAAGCTTGCCAAAGCCCATGCTCGTGGCCTTATCGCCAAGGGTAAGGAGGTCAAAATTTTGACCGTTGGCAAGAAAGGCCGCGACAGCATCCGTCGTGACTTTGGCGACCTTTTGGTCGGTCACGTTGACCTCAGCGACGTCAAGCGCCTTGGCTATGCCGATGCGCAGGGGATCGCCAAGGACGTACTTGGCCGTTTTGACGCGGGTGAATATGACATCGCCACGATCTTCTATGCGAAGTTCGTGAACGTCGTCAGCCAGATCCCGACGGCACAGCAGATCATCCCGGCGACCTTCGAAGAGACCGAAGGCGCGGACGAGGCGACGACACTGTTCGACTACGAGCCCAGCGAAGAGGCCATCCTGGCCGACCTGCTGCCGCGCGGCGTTGCAACGGCGATCTTCTCGGCTCTGCTGGAAAACGCGGCCTCTGAACAGGGTGCCCGGATGTCGGCAATGGACAACGCGACACGGAACGCCGGTGACATGATCGAAGATCTGACCATCGAGTATAACCGTTCGCGTCAGGCCGTCATCACCAACGAGCTGATCGAAATCATTTCCGGCGCGGAAGCGCTGTAGGACAAATCGGAGAAACGACATGGCAAATGCAGTCGGCAAAATCACACAAGTCATCGGCGCCGTCGTCGATGTGCAGTTCGAGGATCACCTGCCAGAGATCCTCAACGCTGTTGTAACTGAAAACCACGGCAAGAAACTGATCCTCGAAGTGGCTCAGCACCTTGGCGAAAACACCGTGCGTACCATCGCGATGGACGCGACCGAAGGTCTGGTGCGCGGCCAGCGCGTCGAAGACACAGGCGCGCCAATCTCGATCCCAGTGGGTAACGCCACATTGGGCCGCATCATGAACGTTGTTGGCGAAGCCATCGACGAAAAAGGCGACATCCAATCGGCCGAGCGTCGCTCGATCCACGCGGATGCGCCCGAATTCGCGGAACAGTCGACCACATCCGAAGTGCTGGAAACAGGCATCAAGGTTATCGACCTTCTGGCGCCTTACGCCAAGGGTGGTAAAATTGGTCTGTTCGGTGGTGCCGGTGTTGGTAAAACCGTTCTGATCATGGAACTGATCAACAACATCGCCAAAGTGCACTCCGGTTATTCGGTTTTCGCGGGCGTTGGTGAACGTACCCGTGAAGGGAACGACCTGTACCACGAGATGATCGAATCCAACGTTATCAACCCTGATGATCTGGAAAAATCGCAGGTTGCGCTGGTGTACGGCCAGATGAACGAGCCTCCCGGAGCGCGTATGCGTGTTGCGCTGACCGGTCTGACACTGGCCGAACAGTTCCGCGACCAATCCGGTACCGACGTTCTGTTCTTCGTCGACAACATCTTCCGCTTTACCCAAGCCGGTTCCGAGGTTTCGGCTCTGCTGGGTCGTATTCCTTCGGCCGTGGGCTACCAGCCAACACTGGCGACCGACATGGGTGCGATGCAAGAACGTATTACATCGACCAAATCCGGTTCGATTACATCGGTTCAGGCCGTTTACGTTCCTGCGGATGACCTTACCGACCCTGCGCCCGCGACATCCTTTGCGCACCTTGACGCGACAACCGTTCTGGACCGTTCGATCTCGGAAAAGGGTATCTACCCTGCTGTTGATCCGCTCGGCTCCACATCGCGTCTGATGGACCCATCCATCGTTGGCGAAGAGCACTACAACGTGGCCCGTGACGTTCAGGGTATCCTGCAACGCTACAAGTCGCTGCAGGACATCATCGCGATTCTCGGCATGGACGAACTGTCGGAAGACGACAAACTGACCGTTGCCCGTGCGCGTAAGATCGAACGCTTCCTGAGCCAGCCTTTCGACGTTGCGAAAGTGTTCACCGGCTCCGACGGTAAGCAGGTTCCACTGGAAGAGACAATCACCTCCTTCAAGGCGGTTGTTGCCGGTGAATACGATCACCTGCCCGAAGGTGCCTTCTACATGGTTGGCGGCATCGAAGAAGTGAAAGCGAAAGCTGAAAAAATGGCGGCAGACGCCGCTTAAGGAGCGCTGAAAATGGCAGACACAATGCAATTCGACCTCGTTTCGCCTGAGCGGCGGCTGGCCTCGATGCAGGTGACGGCCGTTCAGATTCCGGGTGCGGACGGGGACATGACAGCAATGCCTGATCATGCCCCCACCATCACCACGCTGCGCCCCGGTGTGCTGCGTGTTGAAGGCCCGGAAGGCACTGCTGAGTATGTGGTAACCGGCGGCTTTGCCGAGATTTCTTCCGAAGGCGTATCGGTTCTGGCCGAACGCGCGGTGTCCAAGGGTGATATGACCCAAGAGCATCTGGACGAAATGATCGCCGAAGCCAAAGCCATGTACACAACGGCAAAAGAGGGTTTCGCGAATGAACCTGGCCCCGTAGACGACGCAGCCAAGCTGCTGTCCGACATGGTTGCCATGGGGGACGAAATCGGCTTGTCGAGCAAGCAACCCAGCCTCTGACGTTTCCTTGCCCGTTTTGATGAAAAGGCCCTGCATCCGCGGGGCCTTTTCTATTTGTTAACCTTAACTTATGGTTGTCAGATTGTAGCGGTAGGACGAGTTGGGGCAGGCCATCACGATGAAAAGAATGAACGCAAGCAGCGTTGGTATCGATAGCGGAGAGACGGTGTTGTTCTCCGATTTTCAGGATGGTGGCGAGATGTGGACGGGGAAGGGCCAGCGCGAGCGGCGCAACCATATCACCTTCTCCACGCCGTACCGCGATATCCCCACGGTACACGCCTCGCTTGCGCTGTGGGACGTGGATAACGCCACGGTCATGCGCGCGGATCTGCGATCAGAAAATGTGACGAAAGAGGGATTTGAACTGGTGTTCCGCACCTGGGGCGATACGCGTATTGCGCGCGTCAGGGCGTCTTGGATGGCCATCGGGCCGTTGCCGCAGCAAGACGACTGGGAGCTTTAAGCAGCGCCCCCAGCCGTTGTTTCAGGGGCGCTTAGCCGGGTTTGTACATGCCGTCGTAGATCGGCTCTAGCGTGTCGGCGTCAAACAGGGACGAGACCGAAGTGCCGTTCCAGATGTTCAGGATCGCCTGCGCAAAGATCGGCGCTGTGGGCACGATCCGGATGTTTGTAGCTTGCTTGACGGCGGGCGTCGGCGCGATGCTGTCCGTGATGACCAGCGATTTCATCACCGAATTGCTAACGCGTTCGACCGCAGGGCCGGACATAACGCCGTGGCTGATGTAGGAGTGGACTTCCTTCGCGCCGTTTTCCATCAGCACTTCGGCCGCTTTGCACAGGGTGCCGGCGGTGTCACAGATGTCGTCCACAATCAGGCAGACTTTGTCGGTCACATCGCCGATCACGGTCATCTCTGCAATCTCGCCGGGTTTTTCGCGGCGCTTGTCCACGATGGCGAGGGGGGAGTTGATGCGCTTCGCCAGTTCGCGTGCGCGGGCCACGCCGCCCACATCCGGAGAGATGACCATCAGCTCGTCCATGCGGCCCTTGAATTCGTTTTGGATGTCCAGCGCAAAAACGGGGGAGGCATAGAGGTTGTCGACAGGGATATCGAAGAAACCCTGGATCTGTGCGGCGTGCAGGTCCATCGTCAGGATACGCTCGATGCCACTGCCGACCATCATATTCGCGACCATCTTGGCGGTGATCGGTGTCCGTGCCTTGGTGCGGCGGTCCTGACGGGCATACCCGAAATAGGGCAGAACAGCCGTGACACGCGCCGCAGAGGACCGGCGCAGCGCGTCGGCCATGACCAGCAGTTCCATCAGGTTGTCATTGGCGGGGTTCGACGTTGGCTGGATGATGAACATATCCTCGCCGCGGACGTTCTCGTAAACCTCCACAAAGATTTCGCCGTCATTGAACCGTTCGACCCGTGCGTCGACCAGCCCTACGTTGACCCCCCGATGCAGCGACATCCGCCGTGCGATGGCTTTGGCCAACGGCATGTTCGCGTTACCTGAGATCAGTTTGGGTTCGGTGGTTTGAGCCATGTGCAAAGGGTCCCTGGATGCAGAACATGTGACAGAATCGTGACGTTGACACCGCTTAGCATGGCCTTACGGTCTGGCAAAGCTGCACAGCCCTGATCGGAGACCCCAAATGCCCCATATCGACTATTTTTTTGCGACACTTTCACCATATGCCTATCTGGCGGGAAACCGGCTTGAGGAAATCGCCGCCAAACACGGGGCGACGATCACCTATAAACCTTTCGATCTGATTACCGCTTTCGGGCGCACGGGCGGGCAGCCCCCGAAAGATCGGCATCCGTCGCGGCAAGAGTATCGCGCGATTGAACTGCCGCGTCAGGCCAAGAAGCTGGGGATGCCGTTCAACCTCAAACCCGCGCATTGGCCCACCAACGGTGCGCCGTCTTCGTACGCCATTATTGCAGCGCAGAACGAAGGCGGCAACGTAGGCAAGCTGTGCCAGCTGATCATGACCGCCGTCTGGGCCGAGGAACGCGATATTGCCGAAGATGCGGTCGTGCGCGACTGTCTTGAAAAAGCCGGATTTGACCCCGCGCTGGCCGACAAAGGCTTGCTGCAGGGGGCTGATACCTACGCGCGCAATCTGGAAGAGGCGGTCGAAAAGGGCGTCTTTGGCGCGCCATTCTATATTCTGGACGACAGCCACAAGTTCTGGGGCCAGGACCGGCTTGAAGATCTTGACCTCGTGATGGCAGGTAAACTGTGAGTTCAGGTTTATATACACGGCAATTCGGGCATGGTCCGCGGCACGCGCTGGCTGTTCACTGCACGCTTGCCCATTCCGGCGCGTGGCGCGGCGTGGGTGAGGCGTTGGCGGATGAACTGACGCTGCTCTGTCCCGATCTGCCCTCCCACGGGAAATCCGCCGATTGGGACGGGCAGGGGGATATCCATGCATACTCAACCGATCTGGTGCGGGAACTGGTGACCGAACCGATTGATATTATCGGCCATTCTTTTGGCGCGACGATCGGCTTGCGGATTGCCATCGAGAACCCCGAATTGGTGCGCAGCCTGACGATGATCGAACCGGTCTATTTTGCGGCGGCCCTGGCTGACGATCCGGCACGGGTGGCGGCCGCGGATCGCAACTCCGGCGGGTTCGATGCGGCTTATGACGCGGGCGACCGGATGGAGGCCGCGCGCATCTTCAACACCGGCTGGGGTGACGGTAGCGGATGGGAACAGACGCCGGAAAAGCTGCGCCAGTATATGGCTGACCGTATCCATTATGTGCCCGCCAGCCAGCCGTTCTTGCGGGACGACAATGCCGGGCTGCTAGAACCGGGCAAGTTCGCCCGCGCCGCGATGCCGGTGCTGTTGATAGACGGGGGTACATCGGCGGATATGGTAGATGCGATCAGCACGTCCATCGCCCGCCGTTTGCCGAACGTGACACGCAAGGCGATCGAGGGGGCGGGGCACATGGCTCCGATCACGCACCCGCAGGCCGTCGCCGCTGAAATCCGCAGCTTTCTCGAAACGGTATAGCCGTCAGAAATACGATAGGAACTGGTCGATCGCCTCTGTGCCGATCGACCAGTCACAGACCAGCCGCGCGGATAAAGGCTCATTCGGGTCGTCGCCCTCTAGCGGGCCGTCCATGACATAGTATTTCGCCCCCGCATCATGCAGCTTCTGGTGGATGCGGCGGGGCCATTTGGCAAAGATCATATTGGCGTCGGGTTTATGCAGCAACGTTGCCCCTGCGGCGCGCAAACCATCCGCCAGATGGCGTGCGTTGTCATTGGCCCGGGCAGCGGTCGTCTTCCACAAATCATCCTGCATATAGCCCGCCATCTGCGCAGACAGGAACCGGTGCTTGGAAAACAGATGCGCCCCTCGTTTGCGCCGCAGCTCGAACTCCCAAGCCTTGGCGGGGTCGAAGAAAATCACCGCCTCGACACCCATGCAACCGTTCTTGGTGCCGCCAAAGCTGACGACATCGACGCCCGCTTTCCACGTCATCTCTGCCGGGGTGCAGCCCAAGGCAACCAGCGCATTGGCAAAGCGCGCCCCGTCCAGATGCACCGGCAGGTCATAGCTTTTGGCAACAGCGGTGAGGGCGTTCAGCTCTTCCAGCGTGTGGACCGAGCCCCGTTCGGTCACTTGGGTAATCGACACCGGCCCGCGCTGCGCGCCATGTACATTGCCCTCGGAGTGTTTCTCGATCGCCTTTGTCAGCGCCTCTGGCGTCATCTTGTCGTCGGTTTCAACCACAGTCAGCTTGGCGGCACCGGCATAGAACTCGGGCGCGTTACATTCGTCTTCGTGGATATGCGAGGTGACGGAGCAAAAGATCGTCTGCCACGGCTGGGTGTAGCACGCCAGCGCGAGCGCATTGGCCGCGGTGCCGGTTGCGACCAGATAGACCGCGGCCTCGGGTGCCTCGAACGCGGTGCGGATCGCGCCGCGGACTTCGTCCATGATGGGATCATTGCCATAGGGCATCGCGTGTCCGGTGTTTGCCTGAGCCAGACGGTTCATGATCTGGGGGTGAACAGGGCCCGCGTTGTCAGAGGCAAAAAACATCAGGTTGGCTCCTCGATGATGTGGTCTTCCCATTCCTCGAACGGGGTGTCGAATTCCGAGACGGTATTATGCTGCACCGAGATTCCCGCGCGATGCACGCTATCAGGGTCACCGCTTATCAGCGGGTGCCAGTCATACAGCGGCTTGCCCTGCCACAGCAGCCGATAGGCGCAGGTGAGCGGCATCCAATAGGCGTGGGTATCCAGATTGTCGGGCTTCAGAACGATGCAGTCGGGCACGAATTGGTGCCGGTTCTCGTAGTGGCTGCACCGGCAGGTCGCATCATCTAGCAGGCGGCAGGCCACGCGGGTCAGGGCGACTTCTTCGGTGTCTTCGTCTTCAAGCTTGTTCAGGCAGCATTTTCCGCAACCGTCACACAGCGCTTCCCATTCGTCTTGCGACATCTTGGTGAGCGGCTTCTTTTCCCAGAACCGTTTGGCAAGACCTTTGGCGGCAATCGGATCGGTCATAGCGCGGCCAGAATGCTGCGGGCCTGTGCGCTGTCCGCATCCATCTGGGTGATCAGGGCGTCAAGACTGTCGAATTTTTCCTCGCCGCGCAGGTGGTCGACCAGCGCGACCGAGACATGCTTGCCGTAGAGATCGCCTTTGAAGTCGAAGATGAATGTCTCGAGGTTGGCCTTGTTCTCGCCGAACATCGGGCGCACGCCAAGGCTGGCAACGCCGTGGTAGCGCCCTGCCTGCGGTCCTTCAAGTACATCGACAAGCACCGCATAGACACCAAAGGCTGGCGGGTGCAGCCCGTCGATCGACATATTCGCCGTCGGGTAGCCCAGTTCGCGCCCGCGCTTTTCACCGTGCAGGATCGGGCCTTCAACGCGGTGCCAATGGCCCAGCATCGCGGCGGCGTCGCGGGGGCGTGCCTCTGTCAGTGCGTTGCGTATTGCGGTCGAGGACACGGTGTCGGGCCCCTTCGCCATCAGCGGCGCGATGGTCACGCCGAACCCCATCTCGGCACCGAAGGCCTGCAGCTGTTCAGCGGTGCCCGCGCGCGCCTTGCCAAAGCGGAAGTCCGCACCCACGACCACATGGCGCAGGCCCAGCCCATCAACGATCACCTCTTGCGCAAAGGCGCGGGGGCTGAGGCCGGATAGGGCTGCATCGAACCCCAGCTCATACAGCTTGTCGACGCCGATCTTTTGCAACTGGTGCGCGCGCGCCTCTGCGCCCATCAGGCGGAAGGGCGGGGCGTCGGGGGCGAAATATTCGCGGGGGTGTGGCTCGAATGTGACCACGCCCAAGGGCGCGTCGGGCAGGGCGGCGCGGGCCATATCGATGACCGACCGATGCCCCAGATGCACCCCGTCGAAATTGCCAATAGCGGCGGTCGCCCCCTGATCGGAAGCGGATACAAATTGATAGTCGCGAATGATTTCCATGCGCTTGGTGGTAGCCCCCTCTGCCGGTGCTGACAAGCAGCGGGGCGGGTCACGGTGCCGAAAAACCGCAGCGTCGTGGGGCGGGCGCTGGCGGGAGGGCTATCGTCAATCGAACTTGCGCGACGGGGCCAGAACGGTTGCTTCGCCAATCAGGACCTTTTTGCCGTCAATCGCACAGTGGCAATCCAGTTTCACACGGCGCTTGTCGAATTCGATATTTGTAACTTTCACCTCGGCATAGACCAGATCGCCGGGGCGCACGGGGGCCAGGAACTTGAGCGACTGCGCCATGTAGACGGTGCCGTGCCCCGGCAACTGCTCTCCGATCACGGCAGAGATCAGGCCCGCAGTCAGCATGCCGTGGGCGATCCGCCCCTCAAAGATCGTGTCCTGCGCATAGGCGTCGTCCAGATGTACCGGATTGCGATCAGTGGACACTTGCGCGAACATCTCGATGTCTTCGTCGGTGATGACCTTGCGCAGATAGCGCGTCATGCCGATTTCGATATCTTCAATACAGATCGTTCCACGGGGCAGATTATCCAACATGCCAGCCCTTTCAGTAATAAAGTGACGCCAGTTTTATCCAGTGTGAAACTTAATTACTTTGCAAGCGCAGAAACGCAAGGAAAAAGTAGGTCAGCGTAGGTGTCCAATTGTGTAGGTCGGAGCCGATGTTTCCTTTTCCAAATAACGGGTTAGCGCCTCGGGATCGGGCTGGGTCTGCGTTTCGGTTTCCCGCGCGGCCAGACCGCCAGAGATGAAAAGCGAATCGATATCCTCGCCCATGGCCCCTTTGACATCGGTATGGATGCCGTCGCCGATGGCGAGAATGCCATTGTCGGTGATGTCCTTGTCCAATGCGTAGAGCTTGCGGCGGGCCAGATCATAAATCGGCGGGTGCGGCTTGCCGAAATACAGGCTTTCCCCGCCCATCTCGGTATAAAGCGCCGCGATGGCACCAGCGCACCATTCGCGCACATCGCCACGGTCCACCACGATATCGGGGTTCGCGCAAAGCAGCTTGAGCCCCTTTTGCTTGGCATAAAGCAGTTGCGGGCGCAGCACTGAGGGGTCTTCGGACGGATCGAAAGGGCCGGTGCAGACGATGCCTTCGGCGTCTTCCAGATCAACCAGCTGGATATCGACAGGATCATCAAGCACGTCGCTGGGATCAAAGAAGTGCTTGTCCGTGGGCGGGCCAAGGTGCCAGACCTGCGTGCCCACCATGCCGCGATACATCGCCGTACGCGCAGAATCGCCCGAGGTGGCAATATCGTCCCACGCATCATCCGGTACCCCGAAATGTGCCAGCTGTTTGATCACGCCGTCGCGGGGGCGGGGGGAGTTTGTGACAAGCACGACCTTGCCGCCGCCGTTGCGATAGGCTTGCAGCGCGGTGACCGCATCCGGCAGCGCCTTGACCCCGTCGTGGACGCAGCCCCAAAGGTCGACGAACAAGGCGTCATAGCGGTCAGAGATTTCGAAAAGGTTATTGATAATCTGGGTCATGGGCCGCTTTCCAATCTGCAAGAGCTTTGCACCGCAGAAAGCACACATCCCCCCGCGGGGCAACTGGGCAGCGCAACAGGCCCGCGCCGTGATGCGTGTCAGAGCCGCGCCAACCCGTCCGCGATTTCGCCCGCGATGGCGGCGGCATCCACCCCCTCACGTTCCGCAGAGACGCGCAGCCCCAGCACATCGGACTGGTAGCGCCGCGCCAGACTGCGCGGATCGTGATCGGTGCGGATGTCACCCGCGGCTTGGGCTTGGGAAAACAGCTCTGCGAACATCTGCTCCATCTTCCGCAGATGGGCGTTTGCCTTTTGCGCCAGCGGATGACGGTGGGCTTGCAGTTCAAGCAGGGTTTTCGACAGCATGCAGGCTTTGGCCGGTGCGGTGTCATTCGAAATCACCATGCGGGGAAATTTTTGTAGCGCGGGCAGGGGGCCTTCGTTACGGGCAAGCGTTTTCATCCGCTCTGACCCGTCAGCGGCGTAGCGATCAAGCGCCAGTTCGAACAGCGCATCCTTTGACCCGAACGCTGCATAGAAGCTGCCCGGCTTCATCTTGAGGCTCGCCTCCAGGTCCTTCAGCGACGTGCCCGCCCAACCGCGTTGCCAGAACAGATCGCGGGCGCGTTCGATCAGATCTTCACGGTCATAGCTGGGTTTGCGGGGCATGGGATCACCTTTTCTTGAATGATTGCTCAATTATATACTTGAGTGATCGCTCAATAAACCCTAAATGTACTTTAGCGAAACATTTACAGGAGCTTTTCCATGTCCTTCCCCTCTCACGATCTTGATACCGCACCCGAAGCCTCCAAGCCGCTGCTTGAGCAGTCGCAAAAGGCCTTTGGCCGTCTGCCCGGTTTGCACAAGGTTCTGGCCGAAAGCCCACAGGCTTACGAAGGCTATCAGGTGCTGCACAAGCTGTTCACCGAAACCGATTTTGATGCGGAAGAGCTGACTGTGGTCTGGCAGGCGATCAACGTCGAGAACGAATGCCACTACTGCGTCCCCGCGCACACAGGTATCGCCAAGATGATGAAGGTATCGGACGAAATCTCTGACGCGCTACGCAACGAAACCGCGCTGCCGACACCCAAGCTGGAAGCCCTGCGCACCTTTACCGTCCAGATGTTCCGCCAGCGCGGCAACGTGTCTGACGATCAGATGAAAGCGTTCTTTGACGCGGGTTATGGCCACCGTGCGGTGCTGGATGTGATCCTTGGGATGGCGCAGAAAACCATCTCCAACTACGTGAACCACGTCGCACAGACACCCGTCGACGACGTGTTCAAGCCGCTGGCATGGGAACGCGGCGATACCCCATTGAAGGTATAAGCCCCTCGCGCTTCGGCGCGGCGCTGAAATGACAAAAGCCCCCCTGATCTCAGGGGGGCTTTTGCGTTTGTGCCCCCGCCAAGCAGGGGGCCGGATAGGTCCGTTTAGACTTTGATGTTCGGGATGATCTGCTTCTTACGGCTCATCACACCGGGCAGGACAACGCTGTCACCGGTGACGGTCGCGCCAAAGCTTTTCTCTGCCACAGACTTGGTAAAGTCGTTGGGGATCAGCATGGTGGCTTCTTCGTTCAGGATGTCGACAACGAAGAGCAACACCTGATCGGCCCCGTCTTCTGTGGCAACGCCGGGCATTGCGGCCATCAGCGCGTCTTTACGGTTCAGCACGGCTGCGGGCGATGTGGTTTCCAGAACGGAGACGCGGAATTTCTTGCCGTCGACTTCGTATTCTTTCGAATCCATGCGCAGCAGCTCTGCCTCGGAGAAGGACGATACGTCGGATTTCGCCGCAAACATCTGCGCCGCATATTCAGCGATGTCGACACCCAGATCCTTGGCCAGCGCGTGGGCGATGGCGGTGTCTTCTTGCGTTGTGGTCGGGCTGCGGAATTCCAGCGTGTCGGACAGGATGCAGGTCAGCATCGCGCCTTTGATATTGGTGGGCATCTGCGCCATGTCATCACCGATCATCTTGTACATGATCGTCGCGGTGCAGGCGAGCGTCTCCATCACGATGTTGACGGGGCCTTTGGTTTCAAGCCCGCCCACCAGGCGGTGGTGGTCGATGATGGCGGTGATGTCCGCGTCATTGATGCTGGCGGGCAGCTCGGCAGGGTTGTTGGTGTCAACGATCACAACGGGCTGGTCGGCTTGCACGTCGTCGATGATCTGTGGCTTGTCCAGCTTCCAGTGGTCCAGCATGAACAGCGCTTCGGTGTTGGGCTCGCCCAGCAGGGCGGGGGCGGCGTCGACGCCTTTGATTTCATTCAGGTACCATGCCCAGATGATCGGGCTGCCGGTGCTGTCTGTGTCGGGGGATTTATGGCCAAAAACAAGCGTTGTCATAGGAATGTCCTGCAGTGGGAGAGTGTTGATTTGCGCGCCTTATATGGTTGGTTGGCGCAGTTGTCACCACCTGCCTGATAGCCGCGCCTTTGGGGTTCTCAGCAGCGGGGCAAAGCTGGTAGCACTGCACCCATGACAAACCCGCGCGAAACCGACCTTTACCCGCCGATTAAATCCTTTCTCGAGGATCAGGGCTATGTCGTGAAGTCAGAGGTGGGGGCTGCCGATGTCGTGGCTGTTCGCGGGGCAGAGCCGCCGGTGGTGGTCGAGCTGAAGCTGGGCTTTAGCCTCGCGCTGTTTCATCAATGTATCGCGCGTCTGTCGGTCAGCGATGATGTCTACCTGGCGGTCGCCCGTCAGCCGGGCAAACGTTTTGCCAAGGCGGTCAAGGATAACACGGCAATGGCGCGGCGTTTGGGGTTGGGGTTGATCACCGTGCGGCTGCAGGATGGTCTGGTCGAGGTGCATTGCGATCCGGGCCCCTATGCGCCGCGCAAAAGCGCCAAGCGGCAGGCACGGCTGCTGCGCGAATTCGCACAGCGTCAGGGCGACCCGAATGACGGCGGGCAGACGCGGGCAGGGCTGGTCACTGCGTACCGGCAGGATGCTCTGAAGCTCGCGATGTACCTGTTCGAGGCAGGGGCCAGCAAAGGTGCCCATGTCGCGCGCGAAACCCAGGTTCAGCGGGCAACCGCCACGATGCGCGACAATCACTACGGATGGTTTGAAAAGATCGAGACAGGCATATACGGCCTGACCCCGACAGGTGCCGAAGCCGTTTCCGCCGCGGGGCGGGTGCTCGGGTCGGACTAGCCTGCTCGGGCCACGGGGCAAGTTGGCTAAAATTTTTCAAATTACCGTGGTTGACTAGGGCCGTGCACATCCTTAGCTATCCCTCATTAGCACTCGGCAGGGCCGAGTGCTAATGGCTGCACCCCTCGACCGGAGGGGCGGCTTGGGAGAATAACTTTGAGCCTTAAGGAGCTGAAAGATGGCATTTAAACCGCTGCATGACCGTGTGCTGGTGCGCCGCACCGAAAGCGAAGAAAAAACCAAGGGTGGCTTGATCATCCCTGATTCCGCAAAAGAAAAACCCTCCGAGGGTGAAGTCGTTTCTTGTGGCGAAGGCGCGCGCAAGGACAGCGGTGAGCTGATCGCAATGGCTGTAAAAGCCGGCGACAAGGTTCTGTTCGGCAAATGGTCCGGCACAGAAGTCACCCTGGACGGCGAAGAACTGCTGATGATGAAAGAAAGCGACATCATGGGGATCCTGTCCTGAGCTCAGGCAGACCGGGGCCTAGCGCCTCACCCAAGATACGCTGACATCAACCCAAGATTTTAGGAGAGACACTATGTCTGCTAAGGACGTAAAATTCGGGACCGACGCCCGTAACAAGATGCTTAAGGGTGTAAACATCCTTGCCGATGCCGTCAAAGTCACACTGGGCCCCAAAGGCCGCAACGTTGTGCTGGACAAATCCTTTGGCGCGCCTCGCATCACCAAAGACGGTGTATCCGTAGCGAAAGAAATCGAACTGGAAGACAAGTTCGAAAACATGGGCGCACAGATGGTCAAGGAAGTTGCTTCCCGGACCAACGACGAAGCGGGTGACGGTACAACAACCGCAACCGTTCTGGCCCAAGCCATCGTTAAAGAAGGCATGAAATCGGTTGCCGCTGGCATGAACCCGATGGACCTGAAGCGCGGCATCGACATGGCGACCACCACTGTCGTCGAAGCGATCAAAGCAGCAGCGCGCCCTGTCAACGACAGCGACGAAGTTGCCCAAGTCGGCACCATCTCTGCAAACGGCGAGAAAGAAATCGGCCGTCAGATCGCGGACGCGATGCAGAAAGTCGGCAACGAAGGTGTGATCACCGTCGAAGAGAACAAAGGTCTGGAAACAGAGACCGATGTTGTTGAAGGCATGCAGTTTGACCGCGGTTACCTGTCCCCTTACTTCGTCACCAACTCCGACAAGATGACTGTCGAGCTGGAAGACGCGATCATCCTGCTGCACGAGAAAAAACTGTCCTCGCTGCAGCCAATGGTTCCCCTGCTTGAGCAAGTGATCCAGTCGCAAAAACCACTGCTGATCATCTCCGAAGATGTTGAAGGCGAAGCGCTGGCAACTCTGGTTGTCAACAAACTGCGCGGCGGCCTGAAAATCGCAGCGGTCAAAGCACCTGGTTTCGGCGATCGCCGCAAAGCCATGCTGCAAGACCTTGCGATCCTGACAGGTGGTCAAGTGATCTCCGAAGATCTGGGCATGAAGCTCGAGTCCGTTACAATGGACATGCTGGGTTCGGCAAAGAAAGTCACCATCACCAAAGACGAAACAACAATCGTTGACGGCGCTGGCGAGAAGGCAGAGATCGAAGCACGCGTTGCTCAGATCCGTAACCAGATCGAAGAAACCACATCCGACTACGACAAAGAAAAGCTGCAAGAACGCGTTGCCAAACTGGCAGGCGGTGTTGCCGTGATCCGCGTTGGCGGCATGTCCGAAGTTGAAGTCAAAGAGCGCAAAGACCGCGTTGATGATGCCCTGAACGCGACACGTGCCGCTGTTCAAGAAGGTATCGTTGTTGGTGGTGGTGTTGCACTGGTCCAAGCGGGCAAAAAGCTCGAAGGGCTGACAGGCGACAACGCAGACCAGAACGTTGGTATCGGCATCGTCCGCAAAGCGCTCGAAGCGCCTCTGCGTCAGATCGCTGAAAACGCTGGTGTTGACGGTTCCGTAGTGGCCGGCAAAATCCGCGAAAGCGACGACCTGAAGTTCGGCTTCAACGCTCAGACCGAAGAATATGGCGACATGTTCAAATTCGGTGTTATCGACCCTGCCAAAGTTGTGCGTACAGCGCTGCAAGACGCGGCATCCGTTGCTGGTCTGCTGATCACAACCGAAGCCATGGTTGCCGACAAGCCGTCGAAAGACGGCGGCGCAGCCGGCGGCATGCCCGACATGGGCGGCATGGGCGGCATGGGCGGCATGATGTAAATCACGCCGCGGGGGCGATTACGCCCTTGTGCTGACAGAATGAAGGGGCGCATCACCAGATGCGCCCCTTTTTCGTGGTACGTCGCGCGTCGGTAGCCTAAGCAGTCGCCATGCGTATTTTCTTCCTCACCGCCCTTGTGATGGTCGCCTTCGCGGCCAACTCTGTCCTGACCCGCTTTGCCATCGCGGGCGGGCATATTGACCCCACCGGATTTGCCGTTGTGCGGGTGTTGTCAGGGGCGGTGCTCTTGGCGCTGCTGGTCGTGCTGCGCGGCGGGCGGATGCCCTTGCTGCGACGTCAACAGGGGCTGGGGGCGGTCACGCTGGCAATCTATATCATCGGTTTCTCGCTCGCCTATCTCACGCTGGACGCAGGCTTGGGCGCGTTGATCCTGTTCGGTGTGGTTCAGATCGCGATGTTCGCACATGGTGCGCTGTTCGGCGTGTCACCGACACCGCGCAAGCTGTTAGGGGCGGGGGTGGCCTTTGCCGGATTGGTGCTGGTGCTCTGGCCATCGCAAGGCGTGGCGGTTGACCCATTGGGAGCCGTATTGATGATCGCCGCAGGGCTCGGCTGGGCCGCCTATACGATCATTGGCCGAGGTGCCTCCGACCCGCTGGCAGGCAGCGCGGGGAACTTCGTGATCTGTACGCCCTTGGTCGCTATCCTGCTTCTGGTGCAGCCGACATTCTATACCCCCACGGGCATTGCTCTTGGCGTGGTCTGCGGGGCCGTCACCTCGGGCCTCGGATACGCGCTGTGGTATGCGGTGCTGCCAAGGCTGGCGCAGGCGACGGCGGCGGTGGTGCAACTGTCAGTGCCGGTCATCGCGATCCTTGCCGGTGCGCTTTTGCTGGCAGAGCCTTTGGGCGCAAAGGTGATCATTGCCACCGCGTTGGTGCTTGGCGGGATCGGGCTGGCGGTCAGCGCACGATCGGCTCCAGCGGGTCGTAGCTGATCGGGTCGTTGCCAAAGGCGACCTGCGCCAGACTGTCCGGCTTGACCCGCAGACCGCGCATCTCGTCGGGGGTGACCCAGCGGCGGTCGGTCACGATCCTTTCGGCGTCCTGCCACGCGGGGTCCACATCGGCAGAGCCGGTCACCGTGCAGCGAAAGTATATATCCACCTGATGGAAATCCCCCGCGGGGTCGTGGAATTCATTCACCAAGCAGGGCACCCCCACGGCGATCTGCAGGCCGGTTTCCTCGAAAACCTCGCGGACCAGATTGTCGGGCAGGGCGCTGCCGCGTTCTACCCCGCCACCGGGCGCGCACATCAGGTCGCTTTTGCCATCGGGATAGCCGTTGACCAGCAGCAAGCGGCCTTCATGGACCAACACGGCACGAACTGCCAAACGCGGGCTATTTTCCGCCATCTTACCCTCAATCTCGCGGCGCATGCGTCAAAGCATTTCACATGCGGCGTTTTCAGTCTATTTGACCCTAGCTATGAAAACACTGGTCACAATCACTTTCTCGCTAGGCGTGCTGTCGGGCATGGCACAGGCGCAAGCGTCGCTTTCCACCGCCGGAAACGGGCGCTGCGTGGTGCTGTTGCACGGGCTCGCCCGAACAGAGACCTCCTTTGCCGTGATGGAGGCCGCGCTCGAGACCGAGGGCTACACCGTGGTGCGCCCCGGCTACCCGTCAACCACCGCCCCCGTCGAAGAGCTGACCCGCCGCACCTTGCCCGACGCAGTTGCGGCCTGCGGGACGCAAAAGGTGGATTTTGTGACCCATTCCATGGGCGGTATCCTTCTGCGGCAATGGGTTGCCGAAACGGGCGATGCGCGTATCGGCCGCGTCGTCATGCTGGCCCCGCCCAATCACGGCAGCGAGGTCGTGGACACGCTGGGTGATCTTGCCGCCTTTGACTGGATGAACGGTCCCGCAGGGGCGCAGATGGGGACGGGTGAAAACTCTCTTCCCCTGCGGTTGCCTCCGGTTACCTTTGATCTGGGTGTGATCGCGGGGACGCAATCGCTGAACCCCTATTTTTCGTCGCTGCTGCCGGGGCGCGATGATGGCAAAGTGTCCGTCCAATCCGCGCGGGTCGACGGGATGCGAGATTTTTTGATGCTGCCGGTGACGCATACGTTCATGATGATGAACCCGACGGTGATTGCGCAGACGATGACCTATCTGGACACAGGGAAATTCGACCGGTCGCTGGGGTTCGTGGACGCGGTGCTGGATTCAATCGGCTGCCCCGATGGGGCCTGCTTGCCGGGACAAAAGGCTAACGATGCTGAACGTTGAATTTACGGGGGCGCACGTCTTGGGCGCGGATGCGCTTGAACCCCGCCCGCTGGCGGTTGCGCAGGGGTTGATTACCGATGTGGCGCAAACCACGCGCGTTGATCTTGATGGTTACATGATCGTGCCGGGGATCGTCGATGTCCATGGGGACGGGTTCGAACGGCACCTCGCCCCCCGCCGCGGTGCGATGAAAACCATGCAAGAGGGTCTGGTCGCCGCCGAGGCAGAGCTGGCCGCCAATGGCATCACCACCGCCGTGCTGGCGCAGTTCATCAGCTGGGAAGGCGGCTTGCGCGGCTATGAATTTGCCGAACAGGTCTTTGGCGCGATCCAGCAGGTGTCGGATACGTTGGTTACGGACCTGCGCGGACAGCTCCGGCTCGAGACGCATCTGCTGGACCTCTACGCCGATCTGCCGCAGCGCATGCAGGACTGGGGGCTGTCCTATGTCGTGTTCAACGACCATCTGCCGCACGACCGGCTGGCGAAAGGGCAGGTGCCCAAACGCATGGTAGGGCAAGCGCTGAAGGCAGGGCGCAATCCGGACGACCATCTGCGGATGATGCAAGACCTGCACGCCCAAAGCGCGGATGTTCCCGGCGCGCTGGACTGGCTGTGCAAGGTGCTGGCGGCGCGGGGTATCCAGATGGGCAGCCATGATGACACCACCGCCGAAGGGCGCGCCCTATGGCGCAAGCGTGGCGTGCGCGTCGCCGAGTTCCCCGAGACGCAGGAGGCAGCCGAAGCCGCAGCGGCGGCGGGGGATTATGTGGTGCTGGGGTCGCCGAATGTGGTGCGCGGCGGGTCGCACAACGGCAATGTTTCCGCGCTTGACCTGATTTCGATGGGGATCGGCGGGGCGCTTGCCTCTGACTACCATTACCCGTCGCCACGGCGCGCGGCCTTCATGCTGGCGGATCGTGGCGTATTGCCCTTGGCGCAGGCGTGGCACTTGGTGTCGGCAGGGCCCGCGGCGGTGTTGGGGCTGTCGGATCGGGGCGTGATCGCCACCGGAAAGCGGGCTGATCTACTAGTGCTCGACGCGCAGACGCGCCGTGTGGCCCTGACGATGTCGGGCGGGCGCGTCAGCTATATGTCCGGTGATATTGCCGCGCGGTTCCTTCGCTAGGCCCGCGCGGATAGTGCCCTAGCTGGGCCGTTTGACGATGTTCACATGGCCCATCTTACGGCCCGGTTTGACTTCGGCCTTGCCATACAGATGC
This sequence comes from Sulfitobacter sp. TCYB15, assembly GCF_040435955.1. NCBI lineage: Bacteria > Pseudomonadati > Pseudomonadota > Alphaproteobacteria > Rhodobacterales > Roseobacteraceae > Sulfitobacter > Sulfitobacter sp. TCYB15. The sequence continues at coordinate 2,664,651 of NZ_CP159193.1, read as the reverse complement.
AGCGCCGTGTCGCGCTGTTTCGCCAGCTCGGGCACGCGGTCCATATCGTCGCCGATCAAGTTCTCCATCACCACATCTGCATAGCGGCTGCCGTCGCCCAAGGGCCATCCCGCCACGGCACGGATGTGCTGTTCGAACTGGTCCACCGCACAGCCGTTCTGCGTCCAATGGCCCGAGTTATGCACCCGTGGCGCGATCTCGTTCACGATGAAACCTTGCGGCGTGACGAAAAGCTCGACCCCCAGTACGCCGACATAATCCAGTGCATTCAGGATATTGGCGGCCAGCAGGACCGCATCCATGCGCTGTGCGGCGCTTAGCCGGGCAGGGACGGTGGTGGTGTGCAGGATGCCATCGCGGTGCACATTCTCACCGGGATCGAAACAGGCAACCTCGCCCGAGGGGCTGCGCGCGGCGATCACGGACACTTCGGCGGTGAAGTTCACAAAGCCTTCCAGCACCGCAGGATTGCCAGCCATATCTGCCAAGGCCCCCGCCGCATCATCCGCGCTGCGCAGGCGCGACTGCCCCTTTCCGTCATAGCCGAAGCGACGGGTTTTCAGGATCGACGGCGCGCCGATGGTTGTCATGGCAGCCTCCAGATCGGCGGCATTGGCGATATCGGCAAAAGGGGCGACAGTCAGGCCCAAACCTTCGAGGAACTGTTTCTCCACCAGACGGTCCTGACTGGTGCGCAGCGCCTCGCGGTTGGGACGGATGGGGGTGATGTTTTCGATCACATCCAGCGCATCTGTCGGGATGTTTTCAAACTCGAAGGTGACGATATCAACCGACTTGGCAAAGGCGGTCAGCGCGTCGACGTCATCATAGCCAGCGGTGGTCAGCGCATGGGCGACATCACCTGCAGGCGGGTTGGCACCGGGTTCAAAGATATGCGTGCGAAACCCCAGACGTGCGGCGGCAACGGACAGCATGCGCCCCAATTGCCCGCCGCCCAAAATCCCGATGGTGGCCCCTGTCTTCAATGCTTCAGTCATCCGAAGGCTCCTCTGGGATAGACGCGCTGAGCGCATCGCGCCAAGCGTCAAGACGGGTGGCAAGGGTAGGGTCTTGGAGGGCCAGAATGCCCGCCGCCATCAACGCGGCATTCGCAGCACCTGCCGCACCGATCGCCATCGTCGCGACCGGAAAGCCCCGGGGCATCTGCACAATAGAATAAAGCGAATCCACGCCCGACAGCGCCTTGGTTTGCACCGGCACGCCGATCACCGGCACGCGGGTCTTGGACGCCATCATGCCGGGCAAATGCGCAGCACCACCCGCACCGGCGATGATCACCTGCAGGCCACGGTCTGCGGCGGTTTTCCCATAGCTCCACAACCGGTCGGGGGTGCGGTGTGCCGATACGATCTTGGCCTCGTAAGCGATACCAAGTTCATCCAGCAGCGTCGCTGCCTCGCGCATCGTGGCCCAATCGGACTGCGAGCCCATGATGATGCCGACAGGTGGATTTTCCATGAAAAAGGGCCTTTGCTAGAGCGTATAAGAAGCGCGCACTATAGCCATGATCGCCCGCGTGGCAATCCGCTGGCGGGCGCTGTCAGGCGGTAATATCGGGGGTCAGCCGGTCTTCGATCTGGGCAATCAGGTCTTTCAGGCGCAGCTTGCGTTTCTTCAGTCGCTGCAGCGTCAGCTGATCGCCCGTCCCCTTGTCGACCAGCGCCTGAATGGCATCGTCCAGATCGCGATGCTCGCGGCGAAACACCTCAAGCTCGACACGCAGGACATCGTCATTCTTCATCGACAGGTCGGAGGGAGGATTCATAGGTTTGGCTGATTCTTGCTATATCTAGGCCTGCGAATATAGGCGGTTGCAATTCAAAGGCATAGCCCTTGCGTCCTGCCCCCATGGCCCCCATATTTGATGCAGGTCGCCGAATACGGGGCCGGATGACTGACTGTCGCTTATCTTAAAGGACGTGTCTTATGACGAAATTAACGCTGGCTTCCTACCCGCATATGCTGGGTTTCGAGCAGTTGGAACGGGTGATGGAACGTACGGCGAAGGCCGGAAACGAAGGATATCCACCGTTCAACATTGAACAAACATCGGACTATAGCTACCGCATTACGCTTGCGGTCGCAGGTTTTGCGGAACAAGATCTCTCTATAACCGTTGAGGATAGACAACTTGTGATCCGTGGCCGTCAGGTCGACACGCAAGAAGACCGAATCTTTTTGCACCGCGGGATCGCCGCACGCCAGTTCCAACGATCCTTCGTACTGGCCGACGGTGTAGACGTTGGCGAAGCGCTGATTGAAAACGGCCTACTACACGTCGATCTCACCCGCGCGAAGCCCGAAAAGGTCGTTCAGACCATCAAGATCAGAAAAGGGGAATAAAATGCATAACGAAGAAACGCATGTTCAGGACCGTACCGTCTACGTCAAGATGATTGCCGTGTCCGACCTTCCCCTCGAAGTGCGCGAGCAGGCGGAAGGGCTAAAACAGCTATACGCCGTGCATGACGCCGAAGGGCAGCAGCTGGCGCTGGTCGGTGACCGCAAGCTCGCCTTTAGCCTCGCGCGCGATCATGACTATGCGCCAGTGATGGTGCATTAAGTCCTAACATCGAAAATTAAACAAAAAGGGTCGCGATTTTGCGGCCCTTTTTTGTGCACGAGGTCCAACAACACGCACGAAAAAGGCCAGCCTATGAAGGCCGGCCTTTCTGTGTTCGACTTGGCGAAAGGGTTACCCCTTGATCAGCCCCATGCTTTCCAGCTTGAGCAGCACTTGATGGGCGCAGTTGTCGACGTCGACATTTTCTGTCTCGACGCGCAGCTCGGGGTCGGCGGGAACGTCATAGGGGTCTGAGATACCTGTGAATTCCTTGATCTTGCCTTCACGCGCCAGCTTGTACAAACCCTTGCGGTCGCGGCGTTCGCATTCCTCGATGGAGGTGGCGACGTGGACCTCGACGAAGGCACCAAAGCTTTCCACGTCCTCGCGCACGGCGCGGCGGGTGGTGGCGTAAGGCGCGATCGGCGCGCAGATGGCGATGCCGCCGTTCTTGGTGATCTCGGAGGCGACATAGCCGATGCGGCGGATGTTCAGATCGCGGTGCTCTTTGCTAAAGCCCAGTTCCGACGACAGGTTCTTGCGGACAATGTCCCCATCCAGCAGCGTGACGGGACGGCCGCCCATCTCCATCAACTTCACCATCAAAGCATTGGCGATTGTCGATTTCCCCGAGCCGGAGAAACCGGTGAAGAAGACGGTAAAGCCCTGCTTGTTGCGCGGCGGCTTGGTGCGGCGCAGCTCTTCAACCACCTCGGGGAAGGAGAACCATTCGGGGATTTCCAGCCCTTCCTGCAGACGGCGACGCAACTCGGTGCCCGAGATGTTGAGGATGGTGATGTCATCCTTGTCCTCGATTTCGTCAATTGCCTCGTATTGCGCGCGCTCGGCGACCCAAACCATATGTTTGAAGTCGACCATTTCGATGCCCATTTCTTCCTCGTGGGCGCGGAACAGATCCTGCGCGTCATAGGGGCCATAGAAATCATCACCGGCAGAGTTCTTGCCGGGGCCCGCATGGTCGCGGCCCACGATGAAATGGGTGCAGCCGTGGTTCTTGCGGATCAGACCGTGCCACACGGCCTCGCGGGGGCCGGCCATGCGCATGGCGAGGTTCAGCAGGCTCATTGCGGTGGTGGCGGCGGGGTATTTGTTCAGCACGGCCTCGTAGCAGCGCACGCGGGTAAAGTGGTCCACATCGCCGGGCTTGGTCAGGCCGACAACGGGGTGGATCAGCAGGTTCGCCTGCGCTTCACGCGCGGCGCGGAAGGTCAGTTCCTGGTGCGCGCGGTGCAGGGGGTTGCGGGTCTGGAAGGCCACAACCTTGCGCCAGCCCATCTTGCGGAAATAGGCACGCAGCTCGTTCGGCGTGTCGCGACGCGCCTTGAAATCATAGTGGACGGGCTGCTGGATGCCCGTCACAGGGCCGCCCAGATAGACGTTGCCCGCGGTGTTGTGCAGATAGTTCACCGCCGGATGCGCGCTGTCATCCGCGCCAAAGACTTTCTCTGCCTCGCGGGCCTTGTTTGGAACCCAACGGTCGGTGACGGTCATGACCGCCAAAATCACGCCTTCCTGATCGCGCAGCGCAATGTCCTGCCCGATCTCGAGCCCTTCGGCAAACTTTTCCGACACATCGAGGTTGATCGGCATCGGCCACAGCGACCCATCTGCCAGACGCATGTTTTCGACAACACCGTCATAGTCTTCTTCGGTCAAGAAACCCTTAAGAGGGTTGAAGCCACCGTTCATCAGCAGCTCTAGATCGCAGATCTGGCGCGGCGTCAGGTCATGGCTGACCAGATCGCCAGCTTCCACCTTCAGCTTCTGCGCCGAGTCGTAAGAGACATAGAGTTCAGGGATCGGAGCAAGGTTGGGCGTTTGCATGGGCGTCTCGCAATATTTTAGGTTCAAATTCGAATATTCGGGCTGATAGACCGCACCGATTGGGCTAGGCAACCTTTGTAGCCGCTTTGCGGCGAATTACGGACAGCGACGTGTTTTTTGCTGGGAAAAGGCAATCTTATCCCAGCAAATGCCATCCTAGGCGAACGTTATGCGTCGTCTTTTACCTCGGCTCCATAGCCAAGCGGCAGCGATGTGTCTTTGCCTTCGTCATCGCCAACTTCCGCAAGGAATCGTTCAGCCTCTAGCGCGGCCATGCAGCCCATGCCGGCGCTGGTCACGGCCTGACGGTATTTGTGGTCGGTCAGGTCGCCCGCCGCGAATACACCGGGGACAGAGGTTTCGGTGCTGTCCGGCTTGGTGACGACATAGCCGCCCATATGCGTTTCCAGCGTATCCTTGACCAATTCATTCGCGGGCGCGTGGCCGATGGCGACGAAGACACCTTTGCACGGAATATCGGTGATCTCGCCGGTTTCGACATGCTTGACCTTGACCCCTTCGACGCCAAGCGGCGCATCGGTCCCATAGACTTCATCCAGTTGGTGGAACCACAGCGGTTCGATCTTTGGATTTTTCATCAGCCGGTCGATCAGGATCTTCTCGGCGCGCAGCTCGTCCCGGCGGTGGATCAAGGTGACCTTGGAGGCGAAGTTGGTCAGGAACAGCGCTTCTTCCACGGCGGTGTTGCCACCCCCGATGACCACGATTTCCTGATTGCGATAGAAGAAGCCGTCGCAGGTGGCACAGGCCGAAACGCCGAAGCCTTTGAACTTCTCTTCGGTCTCAAGCCCCAGCCATTTTGCCCGTGCGCCTGTTGCAAGGATCACGGCGTCGGCCACATAGGTCGTGCCGCTGTCGCCCTTGGCGTGGAAGGGGCGGCTGGACAGGTCCAGATCGGTGATGATGTCGCCGATGATCTCGGTCCCCATCGCCTTGGCGTGGTCCTGCATACGGATCATCAGATCGGGGCCCTGGACCTCGCTGTCGCCGGGCCAGTTTTCAACCTCGGTCGTGGTGGTCAACTGCCCGCCCGGTTCGATGCCTTGTACAAGGATCGGGTTCAGCATCGCGCGGCTGGCATAGACACCGGCAGTATATCCGGCAGGGCCGGAGCCGATGATCAAAAGCTTGGTTTCGCGAGTTTCGGCCATGATAAAGAACCCCAGAATGTATAATTTGTTGCGTTCCAACCGATATAGACGCCCCTCGGGTTGCCTTAAACCCCAAGTTTGCATATCCGCCCTGCAAAGATCGCCGTCATCGAAAATGCGGTTGATTTTTGCTTGAATTCAGAACATTGCGCACCGGCGAAAGATTATTGCGTCCAACGATGTTGGTGCTATAACAATTGAAAATCCTATGGGGGTATTATGGCAGGGACGCGGCTTGATCCGATTGATCGGAAAATTTTAGCCGAATTGCAGGCGGACGGGCGCATGACCAACGTTGAGTTGGCCAAACGTGTAGGCATCTCTGCGCCGCCGTGTCTGCGCCGGGTCCGGACCCTTGAGGAAAGCGGGTATATCCGCGGCTACCACGCGAATGTTAACGCGCGCGAGCTGGGTTTCGAGGTACAGGTCTTCGCGATGGTCGGTCTGGCCAGCCAGGCTGAATCCGACCTCACCGCCTTTGAAGAGAAGTGCCGCAACTGGCCGCTGGTCCGCGAATGTCACATGCTCAACGGCGAGGTGGATTTCCTGCTGAAATGCGTCGCCCCCGATCTGTCGAGCTTCCAGAGCTTTCTGACCGGACAATTGCTGACGACGCCCAATGTGGAAAGCGTCAAAACCAGCCTTGTGATCCGCCCGGCCAAAGATGAACCGGGCGTGCCTTTTGATGTGCTGGAAAGCCGTCTGAAAAGCGAACCCTAAAGGCTATTGCGCAGCGTAGATCGGGTCTGACCGTTCTGACGCGCGGGGGTGACACAGCGGGCCAAAATCCTTGGCACTACTGATATGCGGAAACATTGATAAAAACGCGTCACGTTGATGCAGCGGCAGGGCTGCGATTGTCGACGGGCCGGGGTGAAATGTCTCCATCTCCAGACCGCTGACGCTGATCGCGGCATGACGGGCGAGACCCAAGTGATAGAGCCGCACCGGCGTCGGAGGCTGAATTTCGATTATATTCACCCCGTCCACCAGATCTCGCATCAGGGTAAAGACCTTGCGCGTCTGCTCTGCGCCGCGAAGACTTTGAGGCGTATGCAGGATGCGCGCAGCGGGGCCGAAGGTCAGGAAACCAGAGGGGCGCGCCAGCCCCAGACTGTCCGCCATGACCCGTACAAGCGGCGTGCGATGGCCGATATCCGCAGGGACGAACTTGCTTGATCCAACCCAGAGAAGCGGAGTGTGCAGCCCGTCGGCCTGTACGATCCGGTCACCGGGGCAAAGGTCTTCGACTGGGATTTCCCCTTGGGTCGTGCGGATCAACGTACCATGGGCGAAAGCGGAAAACGGCTCTTCGAACAACGGTGTGGCAGGGGCGTAGCCTTCGGTCACAAAGACGGAGCCGTCCTGACGCAGCACCGCAATCTCATACGCGCGGGTGCGTCCGGTAGATCTGGCACGCGCTTCCCGCAGAACCGAACGGGAGGCTGCTGATTGCGCCGTATGTGTAGGGGAGGGGATGAAATCAGGGGCAGTATGCAATGTCATAGCGTGACCTTTATATGGTCGATCCCACGTGCCTAGCCCCCGCTGAAACACCTGCGATCCGGATTAATCCGCGCGAGAGAGGCTCGCGCGCAGAGAATGTTTGTGATCGGTCTCAAACCATCTGTGCGGACAGGCACCCGCCCGTCGCGCGCAGGGTCACCGGCTGGCCCGAGAACCCCCGGGCCATAAGCCGACCCTCTTCAGGCGGCTTTTTGCTGGGACGTCAGGGCAGCGCGTTTCGCGATAAACGCGGCGCGGCGTGTGCCACGGGACCAAGGCAGGTTCACGCCTTCCTTGTTGGAAGCGTCGATAACCGATTTGATGAAGCGTGCGTTGGTTTTCATGCTCTGTATCCTATTGTCTATGGGCAATGCCCTTTCGTCGAGGATCACTATGCAAATGCTTTCGGGCACCGATGGGGCATTTCGCGAAAAAATACAGATAATTCGAGCAGACCTGGGCGCGGTTTGTGGCACGCGCTCAAAAGCGCGAAACACCCTTGAATTTATGACCTGTGGTAGAAAATGCGCCGCCATTCAAACAGGCTGCTGGCCGGCTATGGGGCGAAATCTGGGCAGGTGCCTGTCGCATTGCTGCCTAAATTCACGCTTCTATAGCACAATCGCAGCGATCAGCCGGCCATAGTCAGCCTCTTTCGCGTGGGTGCTGCGACGGTAGCTATAGAAACGATCCGCATCGCTATAGGTGCAGTGGCGCGTCCATTCCGCATGGCCCACACCCGCCGCGCGCAGGCGGTTCAGGCCAAAGCCCGCAAGGTCGAACTGCATCCGGTCATCGGTACCGTTTGCAAAATAGCGGGCGAATGTCGGATCTTCTGCTAGGAAGGCATCGATGAACTCTGGCCCGACCTCATAGGCGCGCTGGCTGATGCAGGGGCCGATCACCGCTGTGATATTATCGCGTGTGGCCCCAAGGTCTTCCATCGCCTCGACTGTGGCGGTCAGCACCCCGTCAAGCGCGCCGCGCCAACCGGCATGCGCCGCCCCGATCACGCCGGCCTCTGCGTCGTGGAACAGCACAGGCTGGCAATCGGCGGTCAGGATCGACAAGGCCAGCCCCGGTGTCGCGGTGACCAGTGCATCGGCGCGGGGTTTCTCGTGCAGGGGGCCATCGACGCTAATGACGGTGGCGGAATGGATCTGATGCACGCCAACCAGATGGTCCGGTGCCACGTCCATTGCATCGGCGACACGGGCACGATTGATCTCTACGACCTCGCGCTGGTCGGAACTGCCAACCCCGCAATTCAGCCCGGCAAACACGCCAGAGGAGGCACCGCCGCGGCGCGTAAAGAACCCGTGGCGCACGTCGCCAAGACTATCGGAGGTGAGTATTTCCAGCGTCATGGTTCCAATCCTGGGGGCGGGCTATGGTGCGGAGGATAAATCCCCATCACTTTAAACAAATTTCCCATTTCTGACGGATGCGTCAAGCGTCTATGTGCGGCGACATGGGCGTTCAGCGCGTCCTCGGTCATGCCCTTGGCAAGGGTCTGTGCGCGTTGAGTGATCCCGAGGCGTTCAAGGAAGACGCCCTGCGGGGTGATGCGAGTGTGGCTGGCCGGTGCGGCCGCGAGGGCAAGCTTTTCAAAATCGACGTGTGCTGTCAAATCGGCTTGGCCGGGGGCGGCCAGCGGATCGGCTTTTTCATGCCCCCGCAGCGCCTGCAAGGTATCGCCCAGACTGTGCCAGTCGCCATAATCCACGATCAGCGCGGCGCCGCCGTGGGTCGCGATCCGTTCCGACACAGGGTGGAGGATCGGCGCAAGCTGAGTGCAATCCTCGACCAGATCGCCGGGCTTGGTATCGGCCAGCCGGTCGGCCAGCGCGGGTTGCGGCAGTTCGGGCCCCAGCCCAAAGCTCAACGCGCCGTCCGCCAGCCCAACCTGCCGTTCGTGCCACGATGTTTCGCCACGGACGAACTGGCGGATCGGCAGCGCGTCGAAAAATTCATTCGCCACCAGAAAAAGCGGTTGGTCGGGCAGCGCGTCGGTCCCGTCGGCCCAGATCACCTGATGCCCCGCAAGGGTCTTGGCCTGCACATCGCGCAGCGTCGGGGACGCCTCTACCAGCGTAATTTGCGCCGCCTCGATAAAGCCGGGCACGTTACGGGTCGCGCGCAGGATATCGGCCATCAGGGTGCCGCGGCCGGGGCCAAGCTCGGCCAAGGTGAAGGCCGAGGGCGCGTCTTGGGCGAGCCAGCTCTGCGCGAGACACAGGCCCAACAGCTCTCCGAACATCTGGCTGATCTCGGGGGCAGTGGTAAAATCGCCTTGGGTGCCAAAGGGGTCACGGGTGGTATAATAGCCCTGCGTCGGATGCAGCAGGCAGGTGGCCATATATTCGTCGATCCGCATCGGCCCGTTGGACGCGATGCGGCTGTGTAGAATGTCGCGCAGTGTGGTCATGCCTTGCGCGTCGCCCGCAAGATCAGGAACACCCCGATGGCAATCATCGGCAGGCTCAGCAGTTGGCCCATGGTCAGCCCCCAGCCGTTTACATGCCACGCCAGCCCCAGCGGGTTGTTGGCGCTGACAAATTGCGCATCCGGTTGGCGTACGAATTCGACGATGAAACGCGCGGCCCCGTAGCCGGCCAGAAAGACGCCGCCGATCAGCCCCTCCGATTTCAGCCCGCCGCGCCGCCATGCCAGATAGATCAGCAGGGCCCCAAGGATCAGCCCCTCAAGCAGCGCCTCATATAGCTGCGAGGGATGCCGCGCACAGATCGTCGCAATGTCCGGGCAGTCCTGTGCGGCTACCGTGGGAAAGGCCACGCCCCAGGGCAGATCGGTGGGGCGGCCCCAAAGCTCTGCATTGATGAAATTCGCCAGACGCCCCAGAAACAGGCCGGGTGCCAGCCCCAGACAGACGACATCACCGGTAGAGATTGTGCTGATGCCATGACGTTTGGTATAGGCGATACCCGCAAAGATCACCCCAAGCGCGCCGCCGTGGAACGACATGCCCCCCTCCCAGATCCGCAGGATCTGCGCGGGATTGCTGAGGTAATAGCCCGGTTGATAGAATAGTACATATCCCAGACGCCCGCCCAGAATGACGCCGAGAATGACCCAGAAAAGCAGATCCTCGACCTGCTGTTTGGTCATGACGGGGGTATTGCCCGCCCAAAGCTTGGGCCGTTCAACGGCGCGCACAACGATGCGCCAGCCAACGAGGATGCCGACGATATAGGCCAGCGCATACCAGCGCAGGGCGACGGTCATGCCAAACAATGTGAACGAGAAAATCTCGGGCGATAGGTCGGGGAAGGGGAGCATTGCATTCATGCGCTGATTGAGCCTGACCGTAAACGGAAGTCAACCTTGCGAGAACCCGCTTTGCACACCATATAGTGAGCAACAGCCGATCAGGAGAGAATGACCATGCAAACGCGCAACAAGATTTTCGACGACATCTCGCAGATGATGACCAATGCCATGGGCGTGGCCCAAGGGGCCAAGACCGAAGCAGAGACCGCGATGAAGGGCATGCTGGACCGTTGGCTGGCAGACCGTGATTTTGTGACACGCGAAGAATTCGACGCGGTGCGCGCCATGGCGCAAAAAGCCCGCGAAGAGAATGAAGCGCTGAAGGCGCGGCTTGATGCGATGGACAGCAAGGTCTGATCGCCGCGCACATCCTCGGCGAACTTTGTACGATGTGATCCGCACCCGCCTTTTGGCGGGTGTGTTCGTTTTTGGGGTGGCACCTTCGCCTCTAATGCTGTCTGTCGGGGTCAGTGCTCTATAGATTGGGGGTTATGCTGCTTTTATCCACAAGATACTGAGGTTATCCCCTATCTTTCGTGGTTACCCCCAGAAAAAGACTTGCCTCAGGGCCGCGTTGCGCGCACCATATTTGGTATAGGTCGCTAATAACTTCGGCGATTTATGGTAGATGCACCCATGTATTGATGTGCCTGCGCATATGAATACCCGGATCCAAAGAGGTGACCACATGGCCCTGACAGAGCAGTATCTTGAAGAAGACATTCACCCCATCGACATCGTAGAAAATCTCGCGGCGTATCACGACTGGGACTTCGACCGTATATCGGACGAACAGATCGCGATGGCCGTCGAAGGGCAGTGGCGGACCTATTCCATCACCCTCGCGTGGTCGCCCTTTGACGAAACCCTGCGCCTTGTCTGCACCTTCGAAATGGATCCGCCCGCGGAAAAACTGCCGGTGCTCTATCACTTGCTCAACGATGTGAACGATCAATGCTGGACCGGTGCCTTCACCTATTGGCCGGAACAAAAGCTGATGGTTTATCGCTATGGGCTGGTTCTTGCCGGGGGGCAGGATGCCTCTGCGCAGCAGATTGATACCATGATCAACGCCGCCGTGAGCAACGCAGAGCGGTATTATCCCGCGGTGCAACTGGCGGTTTGGGGCGACCAGACGCCCCGACAAGCCCTTCAGGTTGCCATTGCAGAGGCGTACGGCCACGCATAGGTGTATCCCCGAATGTTAATTTAGGGGTACAGATATGAAAGATACGCGCATCGCCAAAGACGGTTTGGTTCTACTGGGCTGTGGCAAGATGGGATCCGCGATGCTGGCGGGCTGGCTGGCACGCGGGCTTCCGACATCTTCGGTATATGTCATCGATCCGAAACCCTCTGATTGGTTGAAAGAGCAGGGCGTGCAGTTGAACGTCGATCTGCCCAAGGAGCCCGCTGTGGTTCTTGTGGCGGTGAAGCCGCAGATGATGGGTGACGCGCTGCCCACGTTGCAGGCCATGGGCAACTGCAAGACGGTTTTTGTCAGCGTCGCCGCCGGCACCACCATCGCGACGTTTGAGAAAACGCTGGGGGAACAGACGCCGATCGTGCGCGCCATGCCCAACACACCCGCCGCCATCAGCCAAGGCATCACCGCCATCGTCGGCAACGACCACGTCGACGCCAAAGGCATGGACGAAGCCGAAGAGCTGCTGTCGGCCGTGGGCGACGTTGTCCGGCTGGAGGAGGAATCCCAGATCGACGCGGTCACAGGGGTCAGCGGCTCGGGTCCGGCCTATGTTTTCCACATGATCGAAACCATGGCCGCGGGCGGGATCGCGCAGGGGCTCAGCCCCGAGCTCGCGCTAAAGCTCGCCACGGCCACGGTCGCAGGGGCAGGGGCGCTGGCGAAATCCGCCGACGAAGGCCCGGACCAGCTGCGCATCAACGTGACCAGCCCCAACGGCACCACACAGGCCGCGCTGGACGTGCTGATGAACGAGCAAGACGGTTTTCCGGTTTTGCTCAAACGCGCTGTGGCGGCGGCCGCCGATCGATCGCGCGAGCTTTCGAATGGCTGAGATCAGCTTTGACGACTTCATGAAAGTCGACATCAGGGTCGGGACGGTCACCCGTGCCGAACCCTTCCCCGAGGCGCGCAAGCCCGCGATCAAGATGTGGATCGACTTTGGTCCCGATATCGGTGAGCGTAAAACCTCGGCCCAGGTGACGGTGCATTACACGCCCGAGACGCTGATCGGCACGCAGGTGATGGGGGTGGTCAACTTCCCGCCGCGTCAGATCGGGCCGTTCATGTCCGAAGTTTTGGTGCTTGGGGTGCCGGACGAGGACGGGGCGATTGTGCTGATGCGCCCCACGCAACCCACCCCGAACGGAGGACGTCTGCATTGACGAAACTACTGATCGCCCGCCCTGCGCCCCCCGAAGTGCACGAGGCCCTGCAAGGCTTTGACGTTACCTATCGCGAGGACAGCGCGCCCTTGTCCGAGGACGAGATGCAGGACGCCCTGCGCGACTATGACGGGGTGCTGGCCACCTTGGGCGACCGCTTTACCGCGGATGTCTTCGGCAAGGTCGGCATGCCACGGTGCAAGATGCTTGCCAATTTCGGGGTGGGCTATAACCACATCGATGTCGAGGCGGCAAAGGCGGCGGGGCTTCAGGTCTCTAACACGCCCGGTGCTGTGACCGATGCCACCGCCGATATCGCCATGACGCTGATGCTGATGGCCGCACGGCGTGCGGGAGAAGGCGAACGGCTGGTGCGGTCAGGTCAATGGTCCGGATGGGAGCCTTCGCAGCTTTTGGGCATGCATCTGACGGGCAAGACCGTCGGGATCGTCGGGATGGGGCGTATTGGTCAAGCCGTCGCGCGGCGCTGTCACTACGGCTTTTCGATGGATGTGAAATACTTTAGCCGCAGCGCGAAAAGTGTCGCCTATCCGGCGGAACATATCAGTGATCTCAAACAGTTGGTCGCCGCTGTTGATGTGGTTGTTATCGCCGTGCCGGGCGGGGATGACACGCAGCATCTGATCAATGCGGATGTGCTGGCAGCGATGCAGCCCCATGCCTTCCTGATCAACATCGCGCGCGGCAATATCGTCGAGGAAGCCGCTTTGATCGAGGCGCTGCAAGCGGGCACCATCGGCGGCGCAGGGCTGGATGTGTATGAGTTCGAACCAGAGGTGCCGCAAGCCCTGCGGGATCTGGATAACGTGGTGCTATTGCCGCATCTAGGCACGTCCTCCCGGGAGGTGCGTGTGGATATGTGGATGATGGCGGTTGAGAATTTGAAAGCGGGCGTCGAGGGCGAAACGCCCCCGAACCTCGTTTAACGGCCCACGGCCTCGCGCCAATGTCGGCGGCACAATGAGATATAGGTCTCGTTGCCGCCGATCTGCACCTGCGCCCCTTCGCGGATCGCTTTGCCTTCCGCATCCTGCCGCACCACCATCGTCGCCTTCTTGCCGCAGTGGCAGATCGTGCGAACCTCGCGCATTTCATCCGCCAGTGCGAGCAGCGTGGCCGACCCGGGGAAAAGCAGACCACGGAAGTCCACGCGCAGCCCATAGCACATGATAGGCACCCGCAGGTCATCCACCGCACGGGCCAATTGCCAGACCTGATCAGGGCTGAGGAACTGCGCCTCGTCGATGAAGATGCAGGCGCAAGGGCCTTCAGCCAAACGCTTTTCGATCTTCGCCAGAAGGTCTTCGTCTGTCTCGAAAGTGTCGGCCTCGTGCCCGATCCCGATACGCGATGCGATCCGCCCGTGTCCGGCGCGGTTGTCGAATTTCGCGGTCATCAGATAGGGGACCATGCCGCGTTCGACATAGTTATGAGCCGCCTGCAGAAGCACGGTCGATTTGCCCGCGTTCATGGTCGAATAATGAAAGTAAAGCTTTGCCATGGCCCTCTTTAGCGTCAGGCGACCTTGGCGTTCAAGGTGGGGGGAGGGCCGCGTGGGCGCGTCTGTCGCAGACCGCGCCCCACATGTCACAGGTGTTGAAGTGGTTCTGTGCCGCCGGGCCTAGCCGTGGCGCTGTACCAGCACAGACCCCACGGAATATCCGGCCCCGAAGGAACAGATCAGCCCGGTGTCTCCATCGGTCAGATCGTCGGAGTATTTCGAAAACGCGATGATCGACCCGGCAGAGGAGGTGTTGGCGTAGTCTTGCAGGATGTTGGGCTGCTCGCCCGCTTCGGGCGCGCGACCCAGCACTTTGCGACCGATGAAGTCATTCATCGATTTATTCGCCTGATGCAGCCACAGGCGTTTCAGATCAGCGGCCTCAACGCCTTCGTCAGCCATGTGGCCCGCGATGTGTTCGGCAACCATCGGCAGCACTTCCTTGAACACCTTGCGCCCGTTCTGCATGAACTGCATGTCGCGGCGGTCCGCGACGCCATCGGGGCGGGACCGGCGTAAAAAGCCATTGTTGTTGCGGATGTTGTTCGAGAACTCAGTCGCGCAACGGGTCGATTTGATCTCGAAATAAGCACCGGCTGCGTCTTCGGCGCGTTCGATCAGCACGGCGGTGGCCACGTCCCCAAAGATAAAGTGGCAGTCACGGTCGCGCCATTCCAGATGCGCCGAGCATATCTCGGGGCAGACCACCAGCGCAGAGCGGATTGAGCCGGAGCGGATCATATCCGCCGCCGCTTGGATGCCGAAGGTCGCGGACGAACAGGCGACGTTCATATCGAAGGCAAAGCCGTTGATATCCAGCAACTGCTGGATTTCGATCGCAACGGCCGGATAGGCGCGTTCAAGGTTCGACGCCGCGCAGATGACGGCATCAACATCAGCCGCGGTTTTCCCCGCCGCCTGCAACGCCTTTTGCGCCGCATCCAGCGCCATCTCGGCCATCAGGCCGGGTTCGTCGTCGGACCGTTGGCGCAGCAGGGGGTGCATCACCTTGGGATCCAAAATACCCGTCTTATCCATGACATAGCGCTGTTCGATGCCCGACGCCTTGACGATGAACTCCTCTGACGAGTGTTCCTTGGCTGGCAACTCTCCGGCGTCGATCTCAGCGGCGTGTTCGGCATTGTACAGATCGGCATAGGCGTTGAACGCCTTGACCAGCTCGGCGTTGGTGATGACCTGTTCCGGCGTAAAGATGCCGCTACCAGTAATGGCGGGTGTGTACATGGGTAAACCTTTTTCAGCGTTGTCCGAGTAGGCCAAGAAACGGCTGCGGGGTCAAGTCCAGCGGGGGCTGGCATGCAAGGGCGACGGACAATGAGAGAGGGGAGGAAAGGGGAAAGACCTGCGCCACGCGTAAAAGACGCGGCGCAGGTCAGAAAGGGCAGGTTAGCCCTGAAGCGATTTAACGCCGATCTCGTCTTCGGCTTGTGCCTTGATGGCCAACGCTGCGGCATAGGCACCGGCGGCCGTGGTGAAATACGGGATCTTGTCATACAGCGCGATAGAGCGGATGGATTTGCTGTCCTCGACCGCCTGCGCGCCTTCGGTGGTGTTCATCACCAGTTGGATCGCTTCGTCCTTCATCATGTCGGTGATGTTCGGGCGACCCTCGTAGACCTTGTTCACGATCTCGCAGGCGATGTCATGCTCTGTCAGCCATGCGGCGGTGCCACGGGTGGCGCGCAGGGTGAAGCCTTGCTCAAGCAGGATACGCGCGGCGGTCAGCATGTCATCCGACTTGTCCATATCCTTGATCGAGAAGAATACACAGCCGTTGCGCGGCAGCGGGTTGCCCGCGCCCATCTGCGCCTTGAGGAAGGCACGCGGGAAATCGCGGTCCCAGCCCATAACCTCGCCCGTTGACCGCATTTCAGGGCCAAGCAGCGTGTCGACACCGGGGAAGCGGGCGAAGGGCAGCACGGCTTCCTTGACCGAGAACCAAGGCATGTTCGGGTCCGCCAGTGTCATCGGATCACCCAAAGGCAGCACGTCGTCATAGGCGGCATCCTCACGGTAGGGCGCGCGTTGCGGGAAGGCCGACAGCTTTTCGCCCGCCATGATCCGCGCAGCGATTGACGCAATCGCGCTGTCCGTCGCTTTGGCGACAAAGGGCACGGTGCGCGAGGCGCGGGGGTTGACTTCGATCAGGTAGATCTCGCCGTCCTTGACCGCGAACTGGATGTTCATCAGGCCCACTACATTCAACGCCAGCGCCAGCGCCTTGGTCTGTTTTTCGACCTCGGCAATGATCTCGCGGCTCAGCGAATAGGGGGGCAACGAACAGGCGCTATCGCCCGAATGAACGCCGGCCTCTTCGATGTGCTGCATGATGCCCGCAACGTGGACATCCGTGCCGTCTGACAGCGCGTCGACGTCCAGCTCTACCGCGCCCGAGAGGTAGTGGTCCAACAGCACGGGGCTTTTGCCCGATACGACCACCGCGTCGCGGATATAGCGTTCGAGGCTGGCCTGATCGCGCACGATCTCCATCGCGCGGCCGCCCAGAACGTAAGACGGGCGGATCACCAGCGGAAAGCCGATGTCTGCTGCGATCTCAAGCGCTTCGGCGTCGGAGTGGGCGATACCGTTATGCGGCTGTTTCAGGCCCAGCGATTGCACCAGCTGCTGGAACCGTTCGCGGTCTTCGGCAAGGTCGATCATGTCGGGCGTGGTGCCAAGGATCGGGATGCCCGCCTCTTGCAGCGCTTGCGCGATCTTCAGCGGTGTCTGGCCGCCGAACTGCACGATGACGCCGTGCAGCGTGCCGTTTTCCTGTTCGACCCGCAGGATTTCCATCACGTGTTCAAAGGTGACGGGTTCGAAATACAGCCGGTCCGAGGTGTCATAGTCGGTCGAGACGGTTTCGGGGTTACAGTTGACCATGATCGTCTCGTAGCCCGCGTCGGTCAGCGCATAGCAGGCGTGACAACAGCAATAGTCGAACTCGATCCCTTGACCAATCCGGTTCGGTCCACCGCCCAGAATGACGACTTTCTGACGGTCGCTGGGGCGGGCTTCGCATTCAACTTCGTCAAAGGCGGGGGCCTCGTAGGTAGAATACATGTAGGGCGTTTGCGCTTCGAATTCGGCGGCGCAGGTGTCGATCCGTTTGAACACGGCCTTGACGCCAAGGTTCAGACGCGCGCGGCGTACGTTGTCTTCGTCGCGACCGGTCAGCGTGCCAAGGCGCGCGTCGGTAAAGCCCATCATCTTGAGCTTGCGCATCCCGTCTTCGGTCAGCGGCAGCCCGTCTTTGCGGACCTGCGCCTCGGCGTCGACGATCTCGCGGATGCGGGCAAGGAACCACGGGTCGAACATGGTCACACCGTGGATATCCACGTCGGACATACCGTGACGCATCGCCTGAGCAATGGTGCGCATCCGGTCGGGGGTCTGCTTGCTGATCGCGGCAATCAGCGCGGCTTCGTTCTGTGGTGCGTCGGCGGGCAGGTCACTGTCCAGACCGGGGATGTCGATTTCGTCAAAGCCGGTCAGCCCGGATTCCATCGACGCCAGCGCTTTTTGCAGCGACTCGTGGATCGTGCGGCCAATCGCCATCGCTTCGCCGACAGACTTCATCGCGGTCGTCAGATAGGGTTCGGAGCCGGGAAATTTCTCGAACGCGAATTTCGGGATCTTGGTGACGACATAATCGATTGTCGGCTCGAAGGACGCAGGCGTCACGCCGGTGATGTCGTTGTCCAGCTCGTCTAGGGTAAAGCCCACCGCCAGCTTGGCCGCGATCTTGGCGATGGGGAAGCCCGTCGCCTTGGACGCCAGCGCAGAGGAGCGCGATACACGGGGGTTCATCTCGATCACGACCATGCGGCCATCTTCGGGGTTCACGGCCCACTGCACGTTCGATCCGCCTGTTTCCACGCCGATTTCGCGCAGCACGGCGATCGAGTGGTTACGCATGATCTGGTATTCTTTGTCGGTCAGCGTCAGGGCAGGGGCCACGGTGATCGAATCGCCTGTGTGCACGCCCATCGGGTCGACGTTCTCGATCGAGCAGACGATGATCGCATTGTCAGCAGTGTCGCGCACCACTTCCATCTCGTATTCTTTCCAGCCAAGCAGGCTTTCATCAATCAGGATCTGCCCCATCGGCGACGCGTCCATCCCCGAGCGGCAGTAGAACTCGTAATCGTCGCGGTTATAGGCCACGCCACCGCCGGTGCCGCCCATGGTGAAGGCAGGGCGGATGATCGCGGGCAGGCCGACATATTCCAGCGCGTCGAGCGCAAGCTGCACGCCCGCCGCAAGGTCTTTTTTACCGCTGGCGGCAACGGGCGCGGTGACGATGGTCGCCTTGGGATTTTCGATGCCCAAACGGTCCATCGCCTCGCGGAAGAGCTTGCGATCCTCTGCCATTTCAATGGCTTCGCGTTTCGCGCCGATCATCTCGACGTTGAATTTCTCGAGCACGCCCATCTCTTCGAGCGCGAGCGAGGTGTTCAGCCCGGTCTGACCGCCCATCGTTGGCAGCAGCGCGTCGGGGCGTTCTTTCTCGATGATCTTGGCGACGATTTCAGGGGTGATGGGTTCGATGTAGGTGGCATCCGCCAGCCCCGGATCGGTCATGATCGTCGCAGGGTTGGAG
This sequence comes from Sulfitobacter sp. TCYB15, assembly GCF_040435955.1. Classification (NCBI taxonomy): domain Bacteria; kingdom Pseudomonadati; phylum Pseudomonadota; class Alphaproteobacteria; order Rhodobacterales; family Roseobacteraceae; genus Sulfitobacter; species Sulfitobacter sp. TCYB15. The sequence goes on along the minus strand of NZ_CP159193.1, from coordinate 2,645,737 downwards.
TTCACGAGGATGACGCGGTAGCCTTCCTCTTTCAGGGCCTTACAGGCCTGCGCGCCGGAGTAGTCGAACTCGCACGCCTGACCGATGACAATGGGCCCCGCTCCAATGATCATGATCGACTGGATATCGGTTCTTTTTGGCATGGCTCAGGCCCCCGGATGTTTGCAAATTCTCCGCGTTATAGGCTTTGGGGGGAGAGGTGCAAGGGGGCATGTCGGGATATGGGGCGTGTTTTCAGGCAACACCCATGTGGCAGGGGCGCAGCACCGCCCGATGCGGTGCCGCTTTGCCTTACCCGAGCGTCAGGAAGGCCCGCAAAGACGCCTCGAAGTCGCGCGGCTTTTCGGCGTGCAGCCAATGGCCTGTGTCCGGCAGCTTGGCAAAGCGCGCCTGCGGGAACAGCGCCTTGATCACGGGGCGGTCTTCGGGTTTGACATAGGTTGAGTTGCCGCCGGACAGGAACAGCACCTCCCCCTCGTATTGTCCATCGACCCCATCGGGCCAGCCGACGATCTTGGACATCTCTGCCTCAAGCACATCAAGGTTCAGCTTCCACACCTTGTTGGGCACATCCAGAGACTGGGTGAAAAAGCTTTGCAATGCGGGCTCGACCCCCGCAGCCGCCAATTGGTCAGAGGCGTCGGAGCGGCGGGTGAGCGTACCCAGATCAACCGTGCGCATCGCATCGATAAACTCTTGCTGGCTGTGGCCATAAGCGACAGGAGCGATATCGGCGACCACCAGACGGTTCACAACTTCGGGATGGTTCAGCGCCAGCATCATGGCCGCCTTACCGCCCATCGAATGCCCGCAGACGTCCATTGGCGCGCCAAGATGGGTGATGACCTCTGCCAGATCGGCGGCCATCTCTGGGTAGCTTTGCGCCTGCGCGCGCGGGCTGTCCCCGTGGTTGCGCATGTCGACGGTCACCACGCGGCGCTGGTCGGACATCCGTTTGGCGATCACGCCCCAATTGCGGCCTGACCCGAAAAGACCATGCACGATCAGCAGGGCAGGGGCGTCGCCTGTGGTGCCATATTCAGTGTAATTCAACATGCCCATGATGTAGGGCCATTGCAGCCGATGTGCCAGACCGTTTAGGGTTGAAACATGCTGGATCAAAAAGACCTAGAGGCCAAGGCACGTGAAATGCAGCGCGGCTTGCAGGCAAAGCTGGGTGTGCAGGGGCGCGATGTCTCTCATGCGTTGGCGCGCGCAGGGCGACGTCTGCCCGCGCGGGTGCGGCGTGAGGGCAAGGTCATTGCACAGGCGGCTTTTTTGGCGCGCAACCCCAAGATGGCACGCAGGCTCGAGGGCGCGACGGTGCAGTCCGCCTATGACCGCGTGATGGAGCATCTTGCCGGGATCGACGTGGCCGAACGGCGCAAGGACCGCTGGCTTGGTCTTGCGGCCAGCGTGGCGTTCAACCTGATTTGCGTTGCGGTGGCGTTCATCACGTTTCTGTGGTGGCGCGGCTACGTCTGACGGGCGCTGCTGTTACGATCAAATACGCAAAAGCCCCGCTGCGGACCTGCAAGCGGGGCTTTGTTTCGAGGCGTGGTTTGTGGCGCTGCCCCGCCCTTGCGGGCCCCCCGGGATTTAATCCATTTGGAAGGGCCCGGGGCACATCGCTTTAGAGGTTGGGGCTTTAGAGGTCGGGATAGATCGGGAAGCGGGCGCAGAGCGCTTCGACTTCGGCTTTGACCTTGGCTTCGACCTCGGCGTTGCCATCGGCACCATTGGCGGCCAGCCCGTCGACAACCTCGATGATCCAGTCGGCGATCTGACGGAATTCATCCTCACCAAACCCGCGTGTTGTTGCCGCCGGCGATCCCAAACGGATGCCGGAGGTGACCATGGGCTTTTCAGGGTCAAACGGCACACCGTTCTTGTTGCAGGTGATATGCGCGCGGCCCAAGGCTTTTTCGGTGTCGTTCCCTTTAACGCCTTTGGGGCGCAGGTCGACCAGCAGCAGGTGGGTGTCGGTGCCGTGTGTGATCGTGTCGAGCCCGCCTTTGATCAGCTGGTCGCTGAGTGCTTGGGCGTTCTTGATGACCTGTTGGATGTAGGTCTTGAACTCGGGTTTGAGCGCTTCACCAAAGGCCACGGCCTTGGCGGCGATCACATGCATCAGCGGGCCACCCTGAATACCGGGGAAGATGGCCGAGTTGAACTTTTTCGCCAGCGCTTCGTCGTTGGTCAGGATCATGCCGCCGCGCGGACCGCGCAGGGTTTTATGTGTGGTGGTTGTCGCCACATGCGCATGGGGGAAGGGGGAGGGGTGTTCGCCCGCAGCGACCAGACCGGCAAAATGGGCCATGTCCACCTGCAGGTAGGCACCGACCATATCGGCAATCTCGCGCATCCGCTTGAAGTCGATCTGGCGCGGGATGGCGGAACCACCGGCGATGATCAGCTTGGGCTGGTGTTCCTTCGCGAGCGCTTCGACCTGGTCATAGTCAAGCTGGTTGTCTTGTTTGCGCACGCCGTACTGGATGGCGTTGAACCATTTGCCGGATTGGTTCGGCTTGGCCCCGTGGGTCAGGTGGCCGCCCGCGTCGAGGCTCATGCCCAGAATGGTGTCACCGGGTTGCAGCAGCGCGGTGAACACGCCTTGGTTGGCTTGGCTGCCCGAATTCGGCTGCACGTTGGCGAAATCGCAGTTGAACAATTTGCACGCGCGTTCAATCGCCAGGTTTTCCGCCACATCGACAAAATCACACCCGCCATAATAGCGGCGGCCCGGGTAGCCTTCGGCGTATTTGTTGGTCATCACCGACCCCTGCGCCGCCATGACAGCCGCAGACACGATGTTTTCGGAGGCGATCAGTTCGATCTCGTTACGCTGGCGACCCAGCTCGTCTGTAATGGACCCGAAGATTTCGGGATCGGCTTCGGACAGGGGGGTGGTGAAAAAACCGGACATGGGCGTGGTTCCTTTGACTACGTGTGCGGGTTGCGGGCTATCTAGCTTAATCCGGCACGGGGGTGAAGGTCGTAATGCGCCGGTCGCACCGTCATATGCGGCAAAGCTGGTAGGTCGGCGCGATATGTGGTTCTTTTGACTGTGAATATCCCTCATTGGAAACATCCGCCCATGAAGATCGCTTTTATCGCCAGCCGCTCTGATGTTGCACAGGATGCGTTGACGGCGCTGAGCGCACGATACGGCAATGTCACGCGCGAGGAGGCAGAGGTTATCGTCGCCCTCGGGGGGGACGGGTTCATGCTGCAGGCGCTGCACGACTCGCAAGAGCTGTCGACGCCGGTCTATGGCATGAACCGCGGCACCATCGGGTTCTTGATGAACGCCTATGCCGAAGAGGATCTGGTGGATCGTCTGCGCGCAGCAGAAGAGGCGGTGATCAACCCGCTGGTGATGGTCGCCACACATGCGAATGGCGAGACTTCCAAGGCGCTGGCCTTGAACGAGGTCGCCTTGCTGCGCGAAGGACCGCAGGCCGCCAAGCTGCGGATCAGCGTCGACGGGCGCGTGCGGATGGAGGAGCTGGTCTGCGATGGCGCACTGGTGGCGACGCCTGCCGGGTCCACCGCCTATAATTACTCCGCGCACGGCCCGATCCTGCCGATTGGCGCGGATGTGCTGGCCCTGACGGCGATGGCGGCGTTTCGGCCACGGCGCTGGCGCGGGGCCTTACTGCCGAAAACGGTGACCGTGCGCTTTGATGTGTTAGAGCCCGCCAAACGCCCTGTGATGGCCGACGCCGACGGGAATTCCTACCGCGATGTCGTCGCGGTCGAGATCACCTCGGACCCGTTGATCAAGCACCGTATCCTGTTCGATCCGGGCCACGGTCTGGAAGAACGGCTGATCAGCGAGCAGTTCAACTAATCCGCGTTTCAGACGGAACCGCGGTGCCTTTGGCGCGTTGATATTCCGAGACGCATGAGAGGCCGTTCAGGTGCTTTCATCGTTTGGAATTTTAGCAAAAGGAGACCTGACATGAATTGGGATACAATCAAAGGTAACTGGAGCCAGATGACCGGTAAGGTCAAAGAAGAATGGGGTGATCTGACCGACGATGACCTGACAGAAGCCGCCGGCGAACGCGACCAGCTGGTCGGCAAGATTCAGGCGCGCTACGGCGTTGCCAAAGACGAGGCGGAGCGTCAGGTAGACAGCTTCGTGGCCAAACACTAACTGGCCTAGATATCGATTAGAAAAGGCGGCTGTTACAGCCGCCTTTTTCGCGTTCTGGGAAGCCGGATCTATCAGGTGTCCTTGGCGTAGCCGATGGTTTGCAGCGCCGACTTTATCTCGTCCAGAATGGCCGGATCGTCGATCGTGGCGGGCAGTTTGAACGGCTCTGCATCGGCCAGCTTGACCATCGTTGCCCGCAGGATCTTGCCTGAACGCGTCTTGGGCAAACGATCCACCACCAGCGTCATCTTATAGGCTGCCACTGGCCCGATCTGGTCACGCACCCGTTGCTGGCATTCGGCTGCAATCTCGGCATGGGGGCGGTCGACCCCTTTGGACAGGCACACAAACCCCATCGGGGCTTGGCCCTTCAGCGGATCGCTGACGCCGATCACGGCACATTCAGCCACATCGGGGTGGCCGGCCAGAACCTCCTCCATCGCGCCGGTGGACAAGCGGTGACCGGCGACGTTGATCACGTCATCGGTGCGCGCCATGATATAAAGATATCCATCCTCGTCGATCCTGCCCGCATCGCCCGTTTCGTAGTATCCGGGATAGGTCGTGAGGTAACTTTTGCGGAAGCGATCTTCGGCATTCCACAGGGTGGGCAGCGTGCCGGGGGGCAGGGGCAGCTTGATCGCGATAGACCCCAAAGTGCCAGCGGGTTGCGGCTCGCCCGCCTCGTTCAGGATTTGCACGTCATAGCCCGGCATCGGCACCGTGGGGGAGCCGACTTTGACCGGCAGCGCCTCTAGTCCGGCGGGGTTGCCGACGATGGTATAGCCGGTTTCGGTCTGCCACCAATGGTCATAGACGGGTATGCCCAGCTTTTCCTGCGCCCAGATCACGGTGTCTGGGTCGGCGCGCTCGCCCGCGAGATACAGCGCGCGCAGGCAGGAAATGTCGTATTTGCCAATCTCCTCGCCCTTGGGATCTTCGCGTTTGACGGCGCGGATCGCGGTGGGGGCGGTAAAGAAGCTGCGGACATTGTGTTCGGAAATGACGCGCCAGAAGGTGCCCGCATCGGGTGTGCCCACGGGCTTGCCTTCGAACACAACGGTGGTGTTGCCATGCACCAGCGGGCCATAGCAAATGTAGCTGTGCCCCACGACCCAGCCCACATCGGAGGCGGCCCAGAAGACATCGCCCGGATCGACATTGTAGATGTTCTTCATCGTCCAGTTCAGCGCCACCAGATGCCCCGCGGTTTGGCGCACCACGCCCTTGGGCGCGCCGGTCGTGCCCGAGGTGTAAAGAATATAGGCGGGGTGGTTTCCCTCCACCGCGACGCAGGGCGCGGGGGTGGTGCCTTTTTGCGCGGCGTGCCAATCCAGATCGCGCCCCGGTGTCAGATCGCAGGGGGCCTGTTCGCGTTGCAGGATCAGGCAGAAATCGGGTTTGTGGTCGGCCTGTTCAATGGCCCCGTCAAGCAGCGGCTTATAGGCCACCACACGTGCCGGTTCCAACCCGCAGGATGCGGCGATGATCGCTTTGGGGGTGCAGTCGTTGATCCGCACGGCCAGTTCGTTCGAGGCAAAGCCGCCGAACACGACCGAATGTACCGCCCCGATCCGCGCACAGGCGAGCATCGCCTCAAGCGCTTCGGGGACCATCGGCATATAGATGATCACGCGGTCGCCTTTGCCCACGCCATTGGCCTGTAGCGCACCGGCGACAGCGGCGACGCGGGTTTGCAGCTCGGCAAAGGTGATCTTGGTCTGGGTGCCGGTGATCGGGCTGTCATGGATGATCGCCACCTGATCGGCACGGCCGTTTTCCACATGGCGGTCAACGGCATTATAGCACGCATTTACTTTGGCGTCGGCGAACCATTCGTACAGATCATTGCCCTTGTCGAACAACGCCTGACGGGGCGCTTCCTCCCAATCGATGGCTTTGGACTGCTCTAGCCAGTAGGCTTCAGGGTTGTCCTGACAGCTTTTGTAAATGTCGTGATATCCCATATGCGGCTCCCTCCCGTGAACGCGAATACCATTTGGTAGGCCACGGCCGCGGGAAAGAGCAAGAGCTTGCGCCTATATCGCGGCCATCCGGCAACAAAGTTTACAGCCGCTTCCCCGCACGCGGTGTCAAAATTTACAAGCGCGTTTCGGCCTATTTCCGGTAGCGCACAGAATTTCGCGCAGCTCATGTCGAATATGACCCACCGCGTCGAATTTGGATCAGATCAATCGCGCAAAGGGGCGCAGCATCGCGGATAGGGACGGCATGTCGCCGCCCTTCGTCTTTGAACAAAGGTTCAGAACAATGGGTGATAAGCTCGCCAACAAGAAGAAAAAGGCCAAAGCAGACGCACGGCCTGCCAAGCCGATGCCAAGCAGCGTGTCTGACATCAAGGCACCCTTTGCGGCCAAGGGCACCAAACCGGCCAAGTAATTCCGGCCGGTTCCGGTCCATGCGCCGCCCCGTATAAGGGCGGCGTTTTAACGCGGGGCGTCAGCCGTATTCGGCGACCGGCGTACCGGCGATCGCACCGACGTTCAGCAGCCCGCGCGCGGTGATCGACGGAGAGACGATGTGAGCACGGTTGCCCATCCCCATCAGGATCGGCCCAACCTCAAGCCCCCCTCCTTTCATCTTCAGAATGTTGCGCACGCCCGATGCCGCATCCGCATGGGCAAAGACAAGAACATTCGCAGCACCTTCCATCCGGTTCGAGGGCAGCAGACGGCTGCGCAGCTCGGGGTCGAGTGCGGCATCGATGTTCATCTCGCCCTCATAGCAGAAATCGTGGTTGCCCGCATCCAGCAGCCGCAGCGCCGCGCGCAGACGTTTGCCCGACCCTTCGCCCTGATTGCCGAACTGGCTTTGCGAACACAGGGCGATCTTGGGCTCGATGCCGAAACGTTGCACATGGCGCGCGGCACCGATGGCGATCTCGGCGATCTGTTCGGGGGTGGGGTGCAGATGCACCTGCGTATCCGCGATAAACAGCGGCCCATCTTCCAAGATCATCAGCGACAGTGCCCCGTGGGGGCGCCGCCCGTCGCGACCGAGAACCTGTTCAATATAATTCATATGCCAGCGGAATTCCCCGAAGGTGCCGCAGATCAGACTGTCGGCCTCTTCGCGGTGCACCATCACCGCGCCGATGGCGGTGGTATTGGTGCGCATGATGGCGCGCGCGATATCAGGTGACACGCCGCGGCGGGCCATCAGGTTGTGATAGGTCTCCCAATAGTCGCGGTAGCGCGGGTCGTTTTCGGGGTTCACCAGATCCACCGTCTCGCCCAGCTTGATTGTCAGACCAGCCTTTTCGATGCGCCGTTCGATCACCTCGGGGCGGCCGATCAGGATCGGGCGTTCCTTGGTTTCCTCCACCATGGCTTGGGCGGCGCGCAGCACGCGTTCGTCTTCGCCTTCGGCAAAGACGATCCGGCGCGGGGCCACGCGCGCGGCCTCGAACACGGGACGCATCAGCATGGACGACTTGAAGACCGAGCTGTCCAGCTTGTGGCGATAGGCGGCCAGATCCTCGATCGGGCGGGTGGCGACGCCGGTGTCCATCGCGGCTTTCGCGACGGCGGTAGAGACGACCCCGATCAGGCGCGGGTCAAAGGGTTTGGGGATCAGGTAGTCGGGGCCAAAGGTCAACTGTTCGCCCTGATAGGCGGCGGCAGCCTCGGCCGAGGTGGTGGCACGGGCAAGCGCGGCAATCCCGTCGATACAGGCGATCTTCATCTCGTCATTGATGGTGGTTGCCCCCACATCCAGCGCACCGCGGAAGATAAAGGGAAAGCACAATACGTTGTTGACCTGATTGGGAAAATCCGACCGGCCCGTTGCGATAATCGCATCAGGGGCCACCGCACGGGCCAGATCGGGCATGATTTCCGGCGTGGGGTTGGCCAGCGCAAAGATGATCGGCTGCGGTGCCATTTTCTGCACCATTTCGGGGCTCAGGACACCGGGACCAGATAGGCCGAGAAACAGATCAGCGTCATGTATCACATCGGCCAGATCACGCAGGTCGGATTTCTGCGCGTATTCCGATTTGATCGGGTTCATGTCGATCTCGCGGCCCTCGTAGACCAGACCGTGAATGTCACAAAGCCAGACGTTCTCGCGCTTCACGCCAAGTTTCAGCAGCATGTTCAGACAAGCAATGCCCGCCGCGCCGCCGCCTGTGGATACGATCTTGATGTCCTCGAACTTCTTGCCCGCCACGAAAAGCGCGTTCTTCACGGCGGCCCCAACGACAATCGCGGTGCCGTGCTGGTCGTCGTGGAAAACCGGAATGTTCATCCGCTCGCGGCAGATGCGTTCGACGGTAAAGCAATCGGGTGCCTTGATGTCTTCGAGGTTGATCGCGCCGAAGGTCGGCTCTAGCGCGCAGACCAGTTCAGCGAGCTTTTCGGGGTCGTTCTGGTCCAGCTCGATGTCGAAGCAATCGATATTGGCGAATTTCTTGAAAAGGACGGCCTTGCCCTCCATCACCGGTTTGGAGGCCAGCGCGCCGATGTTGCCAAGCCCCAGAACCGCCGTGCCATTGGTCACCACACCCACAAGGTTCGCGCGGGTTGTGTAATGCGCGGCTGTGGTCGGGTCGGCCTTGATCTCAAGGCAGGCTTCGGCCACGCCGGGGGAATAGGCGCGCGCCAGATCGCGGCCGTTCGCCAGTGGTTTGGTCGCGCGCACTTCGAGTTTTCCGGGCTTGGGGAAAGCGTGATAGTCAAGTGCGGCTTGGCGCAGATTGGGCGCATCGGTCATGTTTTGGCGGTCCTTTAAGAGAGTAGTTTAGCGTTAAACTATTTTGCCAGCCGCGCCAACACGACTTTTGGAGCGGGGCGTGTCACCGCCCATGCGGCGCAGATTATGGGGCGGGAAGGGGGCCAGCCCCCATCGTGGCAGGCCACGATTCCCCCGGAGTTTGTCTGGCAAAATGAAGCATGGCATTTTTCCGCTTTTGGCATCGCAACTTTGGCGAAAGGTTTTTATAGTTTTGTGAAACTTGGGGGAATTATGACCAGTGATTTGCGACAGCACGCCATCGCCGTGCAGGAAAATGCCTATGCGCCCTATTCCAACTTCAAGGTGGGGGCCGCGTTGCGTACGGCCTCGGGTGCGGTGTTTGTAGGCTGCAACGTGGAAAACGTCGCCTACCCGGAAGGCACCTGTGCCGAGGCCGGTGCCATCGCCGCCATGATCGCGGCGGGCGAGACGGCTTTTGTAGAGGCTTATGTGATTGCGGGCAGCCCCACGCCCGTCACGCCCTGTGGCGGCTGCCGTCAGAAACTGGCGGAATTCGGTCAGGGGGACGCGCGGGTGACGATGGCGACCTTGTCGGGCGTTGAAGAGGTGATGACCATGGCCGAGCTGTTGCCCGGTGCCTTTGGCCGCGCGCATATGGAGGGCTAAGCCATGGATGCCCGCGCGATCCTGTCCAAACTGCGGCACCGGCGGTCGCTGAACCGAGAAGAGCTTGTCTGGTTCGCGATGGCCCTTGCCGATGGGCGGGTCAGTGATGCGCAGGCGGGGGCCTTTGCGATGGGGGTCTGTCAGGTCGGGCTGAGCGATGTGGGCCGCGTGGCCCTGACGCTTGCCATGCGCGACAGCGGGCGGGTGTTCGACTGGGATCTGAACGGGCCGGTATTGGATAAACATTCGACGGGCGGTGTGGGCGATTGCGTTAGCCTTGTGTTGGCCCCTGCCTTGGCCGCCTGCGGGGCCTATGTGCCGATGATCTCGGGGCGTGGGCTGGGGCATACCGGCGGGACACTGGACAAGCTCGAGGCCATTCCGGGTGTGAATACCACATTGGACGAGGCGCAGTTTCGCGCCGTGGTGGCCAAGGCAGGCTGTGCGATTGTCAGTGCGACCGACGGTATCGCCCCCGCGGACAAGCGGCTTTATGCCGTGCGCGATGTGTCATCGACCGTGGACAGCCTCGATCTGATCACCGCGTCGATCCTGTCGAAGAAGCTGGCGGCGGGGCTGGATGGTTTGGTGTTGGACGTCAAGGTCGGCAGCGGTGCCTTCATGAAAGATTTGGCGCAGGCGCAGGCGCTGGCGACGGCGTTGACCAAGACTGCGAATGCGAGTGGATGCCGGACGACGGCGGTGATTAGCGATATGAGCCAGCCCCTGGTGCCGAGCCTTGGGAACGCGCTGGAAGTGGCCGAGGTGATGCGCGTGCTGACGGGGCACAACAAGGGGCCGATTGTCTCGGTCTGTGCGGCTCTTGGGGGGGTGTTGCTGGCCAATGCAGGGCTGGCGGGCGATGTGCAGGTCGGGGCGGATATGATCGTGCAGGCGATCCGGTCGGGCCGCGCGGCGGAACGCTTTGGCGTGATGATCGCGGCCATGGGCGGGCCTGCGAAGTTTGTCGAAAACTGGACGCGGTTCCTGCCCGAGGCGACGATCATCGGCGAGGTCCCCGCACCGAAAACCGGATATGTGACCGCGATTGATGGGGAGGCGTTGGGCCTTGCCGTCGTCGCTTTGGGCGGCGGGCGCGCGGTCGAGACGGACCAGATCAACCCGGCCGTGGGGATTTCGGATGTCGTCCGCCTAGGCGCGAAAGTATCGTCCAAGGGGCCACTGGCGGTGGTCCATGCCGCCCGCGCCGGTGACGCAGAGCGGGCCGCACAGGCGGTGCGCGGTGCGATCACCATCGGCCCGAAGCCGGTCGCCGTGCCGGATTTGATTGTAGAGAGGGTCGGCTGATGGCGCGTGCTTTTCTGGTTGTGATGGATTCAGTCGGTATCGGCGGTGCCCCCGATGCGGACACCTTCTTTAACGGGCGTGTGCCGGACACCGGCGCGAATACCCTTGGTCATATCGCGCAGGCCTGTGCCGAAGGCCGTGCAGAAGACGGGCGCAGCGGCCCTTTGAACGTGCCGCATATGGCGTCGCTGGGGCTTGGCCCCGCGATTGAACTGGCCAGCGGGCTGCATATCGCAAGCCTTGATGACGCCGTCAGCGGCACATGGGGCGCGGCGACAGAAATTTCGCGCGGCAAGGATACGCCCTCGGGTCATTGGGAATTGGCCGGTTTGCCGGTCCCGTGGGAGTGGCATTACTTTACCGATGTGTCGAAGTCCTTTCCGCCCGCGCTGGTCGCGCAGCTTGCGGCCTTTGCCGGCACGGATGAGATTTTGGGGAATTGCCACGCCCCCGGCACCGCCATTATCGAGGAGTTCGGCGCGCAGCATATCAAGACCGGTTTCCCGATCTGCTATACCTCGGCTGACAGCGTGTTACAGATCGCCGCGCATGAAGAGAGTTTCGGCCTGCAACGGCTGTTGGACCTATGCGAAAACATGGCCCCGATCGCGCATGAGATGAAAGTCGGACGGGTGATCGCGCGTCCCTTCATCGGGGATGCGCAAAGCGGTTTTACCCGCACCACCAACCGTCGTGATTTTGCGATCAAGCCACCCGCGCCGGTGCTGAGCAACTGGGTGCAGGACAGTGGTGCCCGTGTTTATGCCGTTGGAAAGATCGGCGACATTTTTTCGATGACCGGTTTTGACGAGGTGCGCAAAGGGTCTGACGAGACGTTGATGGGCCATCTTGGTGATCTGGTTGAAAGCGCCAAGGACGGCAGTCTGACGTTTGCGAACTTTGTGGAGTTTGACAGTCTTTATGGGCATCGGCGCGATGTGTCGGGCTATGCCCGCGCGCTTGAGTGGTTTGATGCCGAGATTGGTAAGCTGCTGGGGCAACTGCGGGACGGGGATCTGCTGGTGCTGACTGCAGATCACGGGAACGACCCGACATGGGTGGGCACCGACCACACCCGCGAACGGGCTCCGGTTCTGGTGGCAGGGCAGGGCGCTGGCAGCTTGGGGCAGATCGGTTTTCGCGATGTCGCTGGGCTGGTGGCGCGGCATCTTGGGGTTGCGGTGCCCGACTAAACTCTGTTCGGCGGCGTATCGGTCGGGTGGGGGCCAGCCCCCATCGCGGCGGGGCCGCGATCCCCCCGGAGTTTGACTGGCAAAATGAAGCTGGCGAAGATGCGATGGTTGCGGGGCACGGCTTTTCGGGGCATGAGTTCAGCCAAGTAATATGGAGAGCGCCCCGATGTCCGATATCGTTGAACACCTGACCGTCGTTAATCATCCGCTGGTGCAGCACAAGCTGACAATCATGCGGGATAAATCCACATCGACCGCGGCGTTCCGCCAGTTGCTGCGCGAGATCAGCCAGCTTCTGGCCTATGAGGTGACCCGCGGCTTGCCGATGACGACCAAGCGGATCGACACGCCGATGCAGCCGATGGACGCACCTACGCTGGACGGCAAGAAGCTCGCGCTGATCTCTATCCTGCGGGCGGGCAACGGGTTGATGGATGGCGTGCTTGAGCTGATCCCGTCGGCACGGGTAGGCTTTGTTGGCCTGTATCGTGACGAGGAAACGTTGCAGCCGGTGGAATACTATTTCAAGGTGCCCGAGGGTATGGACGACCGTCTGGTGATCGCCGTGGACCCGATGCTCGCCACCGGTAATTCATCCGTGGCTGCGATCGACATGCTGAAGAAAGCCGGTGCGACCAATATCCGCTTCCTGTGTCTGCTGGCGGCCCCCGAAGGCGTGGCCCGCATGAAAGAGGCGCATCCCGATGTGCCGATCGTCACCGCGGCGGTCGACGAGAAGCTGAACGAGCAGGGGTATATCATTCCCGGGCTTGGTGACGCCGGTGACCGGATGTTCGGGACCAAGTAAGGCGCAAAATGGGCGATCCGGTGATCAGGGTGCTTTACTCTGAAACCGGGATCGCGCATGGTTTATTTACTACATTGTGTGGGGGCGCAGATGAAATTTACTAGTATTGTGGCAGTTGCGGCATTGATGACGACGTTTGGGGCAGGTATTTCCCAAGCGCAGAGCTTTCGCGATCAACCGGCGGAATTCCCATCGGCCTCGTATAAGGGCAAGCAATATGTTGACAGCAAAGGCTGTGTGTTTATTCGGGCCGGTATCGACGGCAATGTGACCTGGGTGCCGCGCGTGTCGCGCAAGCGTCAGGGTGTCTGCGGCTTCAAGCCGACCAATGTGCAGACAGCGGCCAGCGCGCCTGCCGGTGGTGCTGATGCGCCGGTGCAGATCACCGTGAACAACGCGCCCGCCGCGGCCAAACAGCCCACGGTTGCGGCACGCCCTCTGCCACAGCGCAAGGCCAAGCCGGTTGTTGTACGCCAGAAAGCACCCAAGCCGGTGCGCCAGCCGGTGCCACGCTCGGTCGACGTGCCGGCCGCACCGCGCGCGCAAGCGCCGGTGGCGGTGGCGCAGGTGCCGACCACCTGTGCCGGACGCTCTGCCATCAGCCAGCAATACTCCGGGTCGCGGACCAAGGGGCTCGCCGTGCGTTGCGGCCCGCAAACCGCGCCGATCCTGCCCTCCACCGCGCAGGTCGGGGCCGTGGCGTCTGCGCCGTCCTATGGGGCAGCCACAGGCAGCGTCACAACCACGGCGAGACCCGCAGCGGCGCATGCGCATACGCGTATCGTGCCGAAACATGTCGCGATTAACCGCCAGAACACCTATGCCAACGTCTCGGTGCCCAAAGGATACCGCCCCGTGTGGGAAGACGACCGTCTGAACCCCAAGCGGGCTGAACAGAACCTTGAGGGGCGGTCCAAGATGTTGTTGATCTGGACCAACACTGTGCCGCGCCGTCTGGTCAACCAAAGCACAGGGCGGGACATGACCGCGCGTTTGCCGCTGGTCTACCCCTATACCTCGGTCGAGCAGCAGCGCCGTGAGTTGGGCGAGGTGAGTTTTGCCAAGCGCAACGGCCAGCTGGTGAAACGTATCGTACGTAACAAGAACGCAGCGCCTGCCGCGCGCAAGCCGGTCTACTCCAGCCGTTCGACCCCCAAGCCAGTCGCCACAGCCCCAGCGACCCCGCGTGCCGCGGGCAAGACCTATGTGCAGATCGGCGTCTATGGGGACAGCGCGAACGCGCAGCGTGCGGCACAACGTATCGCGCGGATGGGTATGGGCGCGCGCATCGGTAAGTCCACCCGCGGCGGCAAGACCTATCTGTCGGTGCAGGCGGGGCCCTTTGGCGCGTCCGCGGCCCCAGCGGCTTTGGGTAAGTTGCGCGGTGCCGGTTACGGGGATGCCTACATCCGCTGACGCAACCGCACGACAGTACAGACAAAAGGCCAGTCGGGGCGATCCGGCTGGCCTTTTGCGTTGAAGGTCGGAGTGTGTATCTCTGCCTTAGCCGCCGCAGATATTTTGCAGCCGTAGCCAGTCGGCATCATTCAGCAGTGGGTCGGTTTCCTTGCCGTTCATCGGATCGCCTTCGATCAGGGGCAGCACCGTCTCTCCGGTGATGTCGCGGGCTTGCGCGTAAGGGGTGCTGTGCAGGCGCTGTTTTTCGAAACGGGCAAGCAGGGCGTCAACGGGCGGTTCCGGCGCGGGTTCGGCCATCAGATGTTCGGCGTAGCGTGTGAGGGCCGCATCCGACACATCGCCGGTGGTCAGCAGGCGGAAGTTTTCGCGGATGCCGATGGTGGCGAGCATATGTTCAAGCGGGTCCGTGACGGCGCGTTTCGCTTGCTCCGCCAGAATATAGCCGCCTGCGATATCGGGGGACTCGTAATCCTCGAACAGGGTCTTGTTCAGCACGATCAGCCCGCCGGGCAGGTGCAGGCTGGGGCGGGTCATGGCGGGCAGCACCACCATCGGATCAGACGACAGCCGCGCGCCGAGCTTTGCCAGCGCCGTGCGCCCGCGGGCGTTGGTACAGGCGGGGCCGGACACCCGTTCGATCTTTTTCAGCAGCGCCGCCCCGATGGAGGCGCGTTTGACCTTGGGCACCACCCGCAGCGTGTGATCTTGTAGCGCGCCCGGCAGCCAGAACAGCGCCACCGCCGCCACCACCAGCGCCGAGGTCAGCACCCCGGCAAACCGCAGCCGCCCCGGGCGGGGGCGACGGCGTTCGACCACGCGGCGCAGGGTTTCGATGGCGTCGATCATCTCTCCCTCGCTGTCGGGGATTTCCAGCGTTTCACTGGGGTCGCCGTCGGGGTGGAAAATCGCAGGGCGGGTGCCAGGGTTTGACCGCGCCAAAGCCGCCAGTGACCAATGGGTCAGCGCCTGATCCTTGAGGTCGGAAATCACCAGTGTCGCATCGCCGATCGACACGATGACCTCGCGACGTTGGGCATCGGGGGCCGAACGCCATAGTCCGGTTGCTTCCAACCGGGCGTATTTGGAAAGGGCTGTCATATCCTGAAGTATAGTGCCTAACTGTTTTGGATAGTTTACCACCTGACACGGGTTGAGCAATGGGTGGACTTAAGACAGCATAGGAGAATTCGAAAGGAGCGTCTCATGCAGATCAAGCCCGCACATCCCGATGATGCCGCCAGACTTGTCGAGATATGGTATCATGGTTGGCATCAGGCCCATGCCGATGTCGTGCCGCCCGCCTTGACCGCCCTGCGCAGTTTCGAAGAGTTCACGATGCGGATGCGTGTGCACCTTAAGCATACGCAGGTGGTCTGGGTCGAAGGGCAGATCGCGGGGTTCTTCATGGTGGACCATGACGAGATCTACCAGTTCTATGTCAGTGAAGCCTTTCAGGGCAGCGGTCTGGCGCAGCAGATGATGGCGGCGACCGAAGCAGAACTGGGACATGGGCTGAAATGGTTGGCCTGTTCGGTTGGCAACACCCGCGCCGCGCGGTTCTATGAGGCCTGCGGTTGGGTGCAGGCAGGCACGATCCCCTACGAGGTCGAAACCGGCGAGGGGCCGTTGCAGATCGACGTCTGGCGGTATGAAAAACGGCTCGGCCCGCAAGAGCAGGCAGAGGCGGTGATCGTCGCCGATCCGGTTGTCACACAGCGCGCGATGTAGACCGCACTAAAGCCTGGCGGCCTGCGCGCGCAGTTCGAATTTCTGGATCTTCCCGGTCGAGGTTTTCGGCAGCTCTTGAAACACCACGCGTTTGGGTACTTTGAACCCCGCAAGCGTGTCGCGCGCAAAGGCGATCAGGGCGGCTTCGTCTCCGCTCCGGCCCGGTTTCAGCTCGACAAAAGCGCAGGGCACTTCGCCCCATTTCTCGTCCGGTTGCGCGACAACGGCGGCGAGGTTCACATCCGGATGGCCCATCAATACGCCTTCGACCTCGACGGACGAGATGTTCTCGCCGCCCGAGATGATGATGTCCTTGGCGCGATCTGCGATCTGCATATGTCCGTTCGGATGCTGCACCGCCAGATCGCCCGAATGGAAATACCCGCCCGCAAAGGCCGCGCGCGTGGCGGCGGGGTTCTTGAAGTATCCCTTCATCACCGAATTGCCGCGGATCATGATCTGTCCCTGTGTGGCAGCGTCCAGCGGGACTTGGGCCATTTCGCTGTCCATGACGGTGATCTCTTCCATCATCGGCATGGCGACGCCCTGACGGGCCTTGATCGCGGCGCGCTCGGCCCCTTGGGCGCTGTCCCATGCGGGATCCCACAGACATTCGGTGACGTGGCCGTAGGTCTCGGTCAGCCCGTAGACCTGCGTGACGTTGAACCCCAAGGCTTCGATCTTGGACAGGGTGGCAGGGGCAGGGGGCGCACCGGCGGTAAAGACCTCCACCTGATGATCAAAGGCGCGGCGTTCCGCTTCCGTCGCGTTCACCACCATGTTCAGCACGATGGGGGCACCGCCAAAATGGGTCACGCCTTCGTCGGCGATGGCGTCATAGATCGCAGCGGCAGTGATGTCGCGGCAGCAGACCAGTGTGCCCCCCAAAAGCGGCATCATCCACGTGTGGTTCCAGCCGTTGCAGTGAAACAGCGGTACGATCTGCATGAACACGGGCCGCATCACCATACGCCAGCTGACCACCGTGCCCATGGTCATCAGATAGGCCCCGCGATGGTGATAGACCACGCCCTTGGGCCGCCCCGTCGTGCCAGAGGTATAGTTGAGCGCAAGGCTTTCCCATTCGTCCTGCGGCATGATCCAGTTGAACGCAGGGTCGCCGGTGGCGATGAAATCATCGTATGTGGTGTGGCGACCCGTTGCCGGAAACCCCGCCGCAGGGTCAGGCACTTCGATCAGCAGCGGCGGCGGGCCGTCGAGCGTTGCACAGGCCGCCTCGGCCAGATCGACGAACTGCGTATCGACCAGCAGCACCCGCGCTTCGCCGTGGTCGAGGATGTAGCACACCGTATCCACATCCAGCCGCGTGTTGATGGTGTTAAGCACGGCGCCGCAGGCGGGCACGCCGAAATGCGCCTCTGCCTGCGCGGGGATATTGGGCAGGATCGTCGCCACAACCTGACCCGGTTCAACCCCCGCGGCCACCAAGGCCGAAGCAAGCTGTGAACAGCGTGCGTGATACTGCGCATAGGTCACCCGATGCGCGCCGTAGATCACCGCCGTCACATCGGCAAAGACATGGGCCGCGCGTTTCAGGTGCGATAGCGGCGTGAGCGGCACGTAATTCGCGGCGCATTTGTCCAACCCGTCTTCGTTCGTCATCCAGCCCATGGCGCACCCTGTCTTTTTTCGCTTTGTCCCGGTTACTATTGCGCAGCATCCCCCGTTTTGGGAAGGATGATAAAAGCAGTGCAGAGGCAGGATATGGGCACGAGCGTAAAGCGGCCAATCACAGATGCGGCGGGGCGGTCATGATCATCAGCCGCGGGCGCAACTACATCTTTGTGCATATCCCCAAGACCGGAGGCACGTCCCTTGCGCTCGCGCTGGAAGCGCGGGCGATGAAGGACGATCTGATGCTGGGCGACACGCCCAAGGCGGTCAAGCGGCGCAAGCGTCTGTCAGGGGCGGCGTCGGCAGGACGGCTTTGGAAACACGCGACCCTCGCCGATATCGAAGGCGTGGTCACCCGCCAAGAGATTGCCCGGATGTTCACCTTTGCGCTTGTGCGTAACCCGTGGGACCGGATGGTCAGCTATTACCATTGGCTGCGCGCGCAGGGGTTCGATCATCCCGTCGTGGGGCTTGCCAAGTCGCTGGCGTTTGACGCCTTCGTGCAGACGCCTACCGTGCAGGGCAGCCTTCTGGCCTCTCCCTATGGGTCATATCTGCGTGACGGGGCGGGCGAGGATCAAAGCAACCTGTTCATCCGGATCGAGCATTTCGCGCAGGACGCGCAGCCGCTGTTTGACCATCTGGGCTTTGATCTGACGTTGCCGCATGCGAATGCGTCTGACCGCGCGGCGGGCTATCGGGACTACTACACCCCCCAAACCCGCGACCTGATCGCCACGACCTGCGCCGAGGATATCGCGCGTTTCGGCTACAGTTTCGACGGCTGAGCGCGCGGGCGGTACATCATCCAGCAAAGCAAAACGGCCAGCAAGAACTGCTGGCCGTTTCCGTTTTCTCTATCGGGCGTTGCCGTCTTAGGCGGCTTTGGCGTCCGGCCCGAAGCGACCATAGAAGGTCTGGTTCTTCTCGGCCATTTCGCGCAGCAGGTCAGGGCATTTGAACCGCTCGCCGAACTGCGCTTCCAGCTGGTCACACCGTTCCGCGGCATAGGGCGTGCCGATGATGTCGAGCCAGCTGAACGGGCCGCCGGACCAAGGCGCAAAGCCCCAGCCAAGGATCGCGCCCACGTCGCCTTCGCGGATGTCTTCCAGCACGCCTTCTTCCAGCGCACGTACCGCTTCGAGCACCTGAACGAACATCAGACGGTCCTGCACATCGCGCAGGTCTGGCTGTTCCTCGGCCAGCGGGAATTTGTCGTGCATCCCCTTCCAATAGCCCTGACGCTTGCCCTTTTCGTCATAGTCAAAGAAGCCCGCGTTCGCCTTGCGGCCCAGACGACCCAGATCTTCCATCCAGAAAATCAGATCATCCGCTTGGCTGGCAGGATAGGCATTGCCCATGGCCGCCTTGGTCGCGCGGGCAATCTTGGCCCCCAGATCGATCGAGGTCTCATCGGTCAGCTGCACCGGCCCCACAGGGAAGCCCAGAAGCTGTGCCGCGTGATCGACCAGTTGCGGTGCAGCCCCTTCGGTGATCATCCGCGCGCCTTCGTTGGCATAGGGGATGATGCAGCGGTTGGCATAGAAGAACCGCGCGTCGTTGACCACGATCGGCGTCTTGCGGATCTGACGCACATAGTCGAGCGATTTGGCCACCGCACGGTCGCCAGTCTCGGCCCCCTTGATGATCTCGACCAGCGCCATTTTCTCGACGGGCGAGAAGAAGTGGATGCCGATGAACTGATCCGCCCGGCTGGAGGCTTTGGCCAGCTCGGTGATCGGCAGGGTCGAGGTGTTGGAGGCAAAGATGCAATCCTCGGGGATCACGGCTTCGACCTTTTTGGTCATCTCGGCCTTGACGGCAGGGTCTTCGAAGACGGCTTCGATGATCAGGTCACAGCCTTTCAGCGCGTCCAGATCGGTGGTTGCAGTGATCAGATCAAGGGCGGCGGCTTTCTTTTCCTCGGTGGATTTCTTGCGCGCGATGCCTTTGTCAAAGAAGCTGGCGGAGTAGGCTTTGCCCTTGTCGGCGGCTTCTTGGGTCTGGTCGATCAACACGACCTCGATCCCGGCTTGCACGGAAACAAGCGTGATGCCCGCACCCATCATGCCAGCCCCCAGAACGCCCAGTTTCTTGACGCGCTGGTCGGCAATGCCTTCGGGACGTACCGCGCCTTTTTCCAGCGCTTCCTTGTTCAGGAACAGCGACCGGATCATGGCAGAGGAGGACGGGTTCAGCAGGATGTTGGTGAACCAGCGCGCCTCGATCTTCAGCGCGGTATCAAACGGCACAAGCGAGCCTTCGTAAACGGCGCTCAGCAGGGCCTTGGCCGCAGGGAAGGCACCTTGGGTCTTGCCGTTGACCATCGCATTGGCCCCGACGAAGGTCATGAAGCCCGCAGGGTGATAGGGGGCACCACCGGGCATCTTGTAGCCCTTGGCGTCCCAGGGTTTCAGAATGTCCGCATCCTTGGCATTCAGCACCCATTCTTTCGCGGCGGCAACCGGATCAGCGACAACTTCGTCGATCAGACCGGCAGATTTCGCGGCAGCAGGGGCAACCATCTTGCCTTCCAGCAAGAAGGGCGATGCGGCCATCGCGCCGAGTTTGCGCGCCAGACGGGTGGTGCCGCCCGCGCCGGGGAAGATACCGACCATGATCTCGGGCAGACCGATACGGGCCTTGGGGTTGTCTGCGACAAAGATGCGGTGCGTGGCCAGCGGCAGTTCAAGCCCGATGCCCGCGGCAGTGCCGGGCAGGGCAGAGGCAATCGGCTTGCCGCCCTTGTTGGTCTTGGCGTCCATGCCCGCGCGTTCGATCTTGCGCAGCAGGGCGTGCATTTTCATCGTGCCGTCAAACAGCCCCTGTGCGGGGTCATCGCCCGCGTCTTCGCGCATCTTGGCGAGCAGGTTCAGGTCCATACCACCGGCAAAGGACCCGTCCTTGCCAGAGGTGATCACGGCCCCCTTGATGGCGTCGTCGGACAGGACCGTTTCGATGATGCTGTCCAGCTCGGACAGGCCCTCGATCGACATGACGTTCATGGATTTTCCGGGCACGTCCCAGGTGATGATGGCGACGCCGTCGGCGTCTGTCTTCATGGTGAAATCGGTCATTTAAATCTCTCCCTGATTTGGAGTGTGTTACGAGCGCTGAGGCGTATAGTCAGCGAATTTTTCAAGCAGTGAGCGGATCAAGGCGATGGTGGCTTCGGGGCCTTTGTCGCAGTCTTCCTCGCTTAGCAGTATCCGTTTGAAGTCCTTAAAGCGCTCGCGGTCATAGCTGTCGCTTGGATCGTTGCGATGCTTGAAGAACAGCGGCGGCGTGGCCTGATACAGGCGCACATATTGCCCCCCGCGTTCTTCTGCGAGCTTAAGGTCCCTCAACCCACGCCGCGCTGCCAGATCGGCCACGGCGTGGAAAGGATGCGGCTGGTCGCCCATCAAACGCGCTCGATGATGGTGGCGGCACCCATGCCGGAGGCGATACAAAGCGTGGCCATCCCGACTTCCTTGTCCGAACGCTCAAGCTCGTCCAGCAGCGTGCCGATGATCATCGCGCCGGTGGCCCCCAAGGGGTGACCCATGGCGATCGACCCGCCGTTCACGTTGACCTTGCTTTCATCAACGTCGAACGCCTGCATGAAGCGCATGACCACGGCGGCAAAGGCCTCGTTGACCTCGAACAGATCGATGTCGTTGATGTTCATGCCATTGTCGGCAAGGATCTTTTCGGTCACAGGAACAGGGCCGGTCAGCATGATGGTCGGGTCGGTCCCGATCTTGGCGGTTGCACGGATGCGCGCGCGTGGCTTGAGACCGTATTTCTCGCCGAATTCCTTGTTCCCGATAAGGACAGCCGCCGCACCGTCCACGATGCCCGAGGAGTTCCCCGCGTGGTGGATGTGGTTGATCTTCTCGAGGTGCGGATATTTCATCAGCGCGACCTTATCAAAACCCGGCATGACCTCGCCCATTTGCTGGAACGCAGGGGTCAGCGACCCAAGCGACTGCATGTCGGTCTGGGGGCGCATGTATTCGTCATGGCTGAGGATCGACAGACCGTTCTGGTCCTTGATCTCGATCACGGATTTATCAAAGCGCCCTTCGTCCCAGGCTTTCTTGGCACGCTGCTGCGACTGCATCGCCAGCTTGTCTGCCTCGTCACGCGTAAAGCCGTATTCGGTCGCGATGATGTCAGCCGAGATGCCCTGCGGCACGAAATACCGCTCCATCGCGAGCGAAGGGTCAACGGCAATCGCAGCACCGTCGCTGCCCATGGCCACGCGGCCCATCATTTCAACGCCACCGGCGATATAGCCCATGCCCGCGCCGCCGCGCACTTGGTTGGCGGCAAGGTTCACAGCTTCCATGCCAGAGGCGCAGAAACGGTTGATGGCAAGGCCGGGGATGCGTTCATCCAGATCAGATGCGAGCACGGCAGAGCGCGCCAGACAGCCGCCCTGTTCCATCACCTGGGTCACGTTCCCCCAGATCACGTCCTCGACGGCGTGGCCTTCAAGGTTGTTGCGCTCTTTCATCGCATTGAGCGTCAGCGCGGACAGGCGCAACGAAGTCAGCTCGTGCAGGGCGCCGTCTTTGCGACCCTTGCCACGCGGGGTGCGCAGGGCGTCGTAGATATATGCTTCGGTCATGTGGTGTCTCCCTTTGGGTCAGGCGCGGTCAGCAGGGCTGCCGGGCATCAGGTCGTAGGGGGCTTTCCAGCCCGGTGTGTCGCTCAGACGCGTGAGCCACGCGTCGATATGGGGCCAGTCCTTGCGGACAAAGCCGAAAGGCTCGGGGTAATACAGATAGCCGCAGCAACTCAGATCGGCGTTGGTGATCCCGTCGCCGACAATCCAGTCGCGGCCGTTCAGATGGTCGTTCAGCACGGCATAGGCAGCAGACAAACGCCCCTGCATAAAGCCGATGACTTCTTTGGGCTGCTTGTCTTCGGGCAGGAAGTTCATCAAAAAACGCGTCATACCGGCGTTCGAGCTGAGCTTGTGGTTGTCCCACAGCACCCACCGCAGGATCTCTCGGCGCTCTTCGGGATTGCCCCCGCCGAATTTGCCGGATTGCTCCGAGACATAATCCTGGATCACGCCGGATTGGGTCAGACGGATGTCACCATCAATCATCACTGGCGCTTCGCCCATGTTATTGATCGTCGTGCGGTAATCCTGCGTGCGGGTTTCGCCGCCGAAGAAATCAACTTTCACCGGCTCCCAGTCGAGCCCCGACAGCTGCAGCGCAAGCGCCGCCTTATAGGCGTTTCCGCTTTCGCCGAAGCAATGCAGTTTGATGGTCATCTGAACCCTCCCTCAAGTCCTGTGTGTCGATGGTCGTCCCGTGGGGGGTTCACACCCCCACACCCCCGTGGAGTTTATCCGGCAAAATGAAGATGCGCGGGTTTGCGTTAATCAGTTACTAATCATCCTGTCGTATTCAACCCCCGCGCGGCAGGCTGGAGAGCTGAGCCGCGTGCAAAGTGAAGCCCTGCTCTGGTCGTGCGGGTCGCAGGATCAGGGCAGGGTGTTTGCGCTTCATTTTGCCCCTTAAACTCTCCCCGAAGGGTCGGGTTCGGCAGGGCGTTCGGGGTGTGGTGGTGTGCTACCTCTTTCGTCCGTCCAGTTCCGCGTTGAACAGCCGCAGTCGCGCGGTCAGGTTCTCTTCGTCGATCACGCTGTTGAAGTTCTCGAAGAGAAACGACAGCGCTTCGCCTTCATCCAATCCGGCCTCTGCCGCGAATTTCTTCAGGCGGCGGTAGCCGTCTTCGGTCATGGCGACAGGGAAGCGGCGGGTCAGGCGGAAACGTTTGGGCATCGGGCGTCCTTTCAGTCAGCATCGGGGTGGGGGATGTCCCCACCCCGGTGCAACCTAGAAGTTTGCCGCGTCCAGCGCCATCACAGTATCCGCGCCGGTTTCGATCCGCTTGAGGTGCAGCGCCGTCGCGGGCAGTTGACGGGCCATGTAGAAACGGCCGGTTGCCAGCTTGGTCTCGTAGAAGGACGCGTCGCCGGTGCCATCTTTCAACGCCCTCTTCGCGGCCAGACCCATTTTCGCCCACATCAGGCCCAGACAGACATGCCCGAACATATGCATGAAGTCATTCGACCCCGAGAGCGCGTTGTTGGGGTTCTTCATGCCGTTCTGCATGAAGTACATGCCCGCCGATTGCAGATCTTTGCTGGCAGCCTTCAGCGGCTCCATAAAACTGGCGTCGAATTCGGCGTCCTGGCCTGCGTTTTCCTTGATGAAGGTCTTGACCATATCAAAGAAGGCCATGACGTGTTTGCCACCGTCCTGCGCCAGTTTGCGGCCCACGAGGTCCAGCGCCTGAACGCCATTGGCCCCTTCGTAGATCATGGCGATACGGGCGTCGCGGGTGAACTGGGACATGCCCCATTCCTCGATATAGCCGTGGCCGCCATAGACCTGCTGCGCCTTGACCGTCATGTCATAGCCGATGTCGGTCAGGAAGCCTTTGATGACGGGGGTCATCAGCGAGACAAGCCCGTCGGCATCCTTGTCATCCGCGCGGTGTGCCGCGTCGATCAGGCTGGCTCCCCAGAGGATGAACGCCCGGGCCCCTTCGACAAAGGATTTCTGCTCCATCAGGCTGCGACGGATATCGGGGTGGACGATCAACGGATCGGCAGGCTTGTCGGGGTGCTCTGTCCCGGTGACGGCACGGCCTTGCAGGCGGTCCTTGGCGTAGGCCAGCGCGTTCTGATAGGCCACATCGGCCTGCGCCAGACCCTGCATGCCGACGCCCACGCGGGCTTCGTTCATCATGGTGAACATCGCGCGCATGCCTTTGTGTTCGTCACCCAGCAGGTAGCCGACCGCGCCATCATAGTTCATCACACAGGTAGAGTTGCCGTGGATGCCCATCTTCTCTTCGATGGAGCCGACGGACACCGCGTTGCGTTCGCCAAGCGAGCCGTCTTCCTTGACCATGAACTTGGGCACGATGAAGAGCGATACGCCCTTGATGCCTTCGGGGCCGCCTTCGATCTTGGCCAGCACCAGATGGATGATGTTACCGGCCATGTCGTGTTCACCGGACGAGATAAAGATCTTCTGGCCGGTGATCTTATAGCTGCCGTCTTCCTGTGGCGCTGCCTTGGTGCGCATCAGGCCCAGATCGGTGCCGCAGTGGGGCTCTGTCAGGTTCATGGTGCCGGTCCATTCGCAGGACACCATGTTGGGCAGATATGTATCCTTTTGGGCGTCAGAGCCGTGGGCGAGGATCGCCGAGGCCGCACCGTGGGTCAGGCCCTGATACATGGTGAACGCCTGGTTGGACGCCGAGAACATCTCGCCCACGGCGGTGCCGAGGATATAGGGCATGTTCTGGCCGCCGTATTGCTCTGGCATGTCCAGACCGGTCCAGCCGCCTTCCTTGACCTTCGCAAAGGCGTCCTTGAACCCTTTGGGGGTGTAGACGACGCCGTTCTCCAGACGGCAGCCTTCCTGATCACCCACCGCGTTCAGCGGAGCGAGAACTTCGGAGGTCAGCTTGCCTGCTTCTTCCAGAATGGCAGAGGTGAAATCCGCCTCAAGCTCGTCGTAACCGGGGGTGGACGACGCGGTGACGTTCAGCACGTCGTGCAGGACGAATTGCATATCCTTGATCGGGGCGGTGTAGCTCGGCATGTGGTGTTCTCCCTTGGCCATCTGGCCGTCGTTTGGTCAGTATATCTAGGTCGGTGTATCAGGTGTTCGGGTGCGCCGGACTGCGGGCCTATTCTGCCGCGTTGCGGGCGCTGTTGATGGAGGCGATCATTTTCTCTCCCCATTTCAACTGGTTTTGCAGGTCGTCGATGGCGTTGTTCAGATCCTCGCGCTGTGCTTCGAGGTCGGCCAGACGTTCGCGCGCGATGTCATAGGTGCGCGCCAATTGGGTCTGCTGCTGATCGCCCATGTGGTACAGGTCCAGCAACTGGCGGATTTCTTCGAGGCTGAAGCCAAAGCGCTTGCCACGCAGGATCAGTTTCAGCCGCGCACGGTCCCGTTTGGTAAACAGGCGCTTTTGTCCCTGACGTTCGGGGAAAAGCAGTTCTTTCGCTTCGTAGAACCGCAAGGTGCGCGGGGTCACATCGAAGGCGGTGCACATCTCGCGGATGGTCATCGTAGTGTTGGACATATCAGTTACTCGCTATTCTATCACTGCTGTAGAACGGTCAACTTCACCTAAACTGGGAGCGGTATAACCCAGAAACAAGCTTACGTAACTTGGACGCTACGTCAAACATTTGCTTTACGTTGAGTAAATCTGCGTAACCCCGCGGGGATTTTCCCAAGACGGTCATTGATCGGTATCTCGCGCCGACTAAGTGGTGTGGGGGAGCAAGTTTTATCGGCCGGGGGGAGGTGATATGTCCGAGGATATGGATCCGCGATTATTCACAGAGTGTCTGCGCGAGGTCAGCAGCGTTTCGGCGCTATGGCTGCTGGTGCAACGCTTTGCCAAAGCGCAGGATTTTCGCACGGTCACATATCACAGTATTGATGTGCAATCGCTTGGTGACTCCAGCTTTGGGGCTGTCGCGATCGGTATCCCGGCAGAGTTTCACCGGATGTATACCGAAGAGCACCTGTATCTGGACGATCCCTTTCCCCCCTTCGCGGCCTCACAGATCACCCCGTTCTTCTGGCGTGACCTGCCGCAGCTGACCACCTTGACCGAAAAGCAGAAAGCCTATCTGAACAGAGCGAGAGAATTCGGCTTTGCCGATGGCCTGGTCTGTCAGGTCTTTGGGCCACAGGCGCGCAATGCTTTGGTCAGTATCGGCTTCCACCACGGCAGGCCGCGCCCGACAGATGCAGAGGTTCTGGACCTGCACGTCGCCAGCCAGTTTGCCCATATGCGGTTTTGCGCGCTTGTGGCAGGCCCTGCTGCACCCAATCGGCGCTTGTCCCCGCGCGAGCTTGAATTGCTCCGTTGGATCGCGCGCGGCAAGAGCAACACCTCGATCGCGCAGATCATGGGGGTGTCGCGGCACACGGTCGATACGATCATGCGGCGTCTGTTTGGCAAACTGGACGTGACCGACCGGACTCGCGCGGCGGTGCGGGGCCTGGCCTTTGGCCTGATCGACCCGTCGCTGGATAACCTGTCGTAATGCAGGGAACGTGACCGGATGTCGCGCACTTACGGGACGTGCGCATCACCTGTCGGACGCATAGTCGTGGCGAATTCTCAACTGTAAGTGGACAGGCCGTGGCGCAGAACAAACCCCCGAAACCCTCAACAACACCGAATACCTATGATCTTGCACAAGGGCCGGTGATTTCCGCGTCTTCTGCATCGCGGGGGCTCAAGGATGCGGCCAAGCTTGTTGAAGACGTGGCGTATGAATTTGCTGCCTGTCTCGACGCTGATTCACTGTCGGAGCTGATTGTGACAGCCGCAGATCTTACCCGTCTTTCCGATGTGATGGGTCGGATGGCCGCGCGGCAGGCGTAAGCCGGCCCGCATCGCATCGGTTTCTCATACCATCGCTCGACGCTGCCAACGACGGCGTCATCCAGCCAGCGGTTGTCAGTTGTGGTAGCGCCCCGTAAACCCAAGGCGCTACGCAAATATCAGTCGCGCTTGGCCAATGCGGCCTCTGTATCGTCGCGCGATTTTTGCAGCTCTTCGATGGCTTCGTCCAACTGCTTGCGCTGTTCTGCCAGCTCTCCCAACTGGCGGTCCGCGCTCACGACCCACGCCCGCATTTGCGCTTCGGTGCCTTCGTTTTCATAGATCAGCAGCCACTGGCGGATGCCTTCCAGCGAATACCCGAACTTGCGTCCCCGCATGATCAGCTTCATGCGGGCGATTTCCCGCGCGCCATAGCTGCGCGATCGGCCTTCGCGTTCGGGGTGGAGCAGTTCAATGTACTCGTAATAGCGCAACGTGCGCGGCGTGACGTCAAACTCCGCACACATTTCTTTAAAGTTCAGGCGTTTGTCTGTCATCTTGGTCTCCTCAAGTTCGGAAACTATGCGGTTCACTTTCCAAGCGCAACACTGGGGTTGCTCTTGCTTGGCCGCTCGGTTGATATGGAGGGAATAACGCCAAGGAAGTAAAAAATGTCAGACAAACTTCGCATCGCCAAGCAGTTCATCGCGGCGCTGCCTTACAGCGGTGCCCTGGGGATGGAACTGCAAGAGCTGGACGGCGGCGTCGCCGTGATCGACATGCCGTATGATGAACGGCTGATCGGCGATCCGCGCACAGGTGTCTTGCATGGCGGGGCCGTGTCGGCGTTGATGGATACCTGCTGCGGGGCCGCGGTGATGAGCCACCCCAGCAATCCTGGTGGGACGGCGACGATTGATTTGCGCATCGAATATCTGCGCGCGGCTGTCCCCGGTCAACGGATCACGGCGCGGGCGGAATGTTATCACGTGACGCGGAATGTCGCCTTTGTGCGCGCCACGGCACAGGACGAAGAAGACGGCAGCCCGGTCGCCACCGCCACCGGCAGTTTCACGGTGGAGGGCAAACGATGAGCACACGGAGCAAACCCGAGGCGGTACAGGTCGTCAAAAAGCGTCGCGATGCGGCGCTGCGCGCGCTGGTGGACGGGGTGCCCTACATCAGCTTTCTGGGGATCGAGTTCGACCGCCGTGGCGACGAGTTGACCGGCGTTCTGCCGTTTTCCGACAAGCTGATCGGCAACCCGCTGTTGCAGGCGCTGCACGGTGGGGTCACGGCCTCGTTCCTTGAGGTAACGTCGATCATCACGCTCAGCTGGGAATACCTGTGGGAGGATCTTGAATCCGGTGCGCTGGCCGTCGACAAGATGGATGCGACGCATTTGCCACGGCTGCCCAAGACCATCGACTTTACCGTCGATTACCTGCGCTCGGGCCTGCCGCGCGATGCCTATGCGCGCGCGCGGATCAACCGGTCGGGGCGGCGCTATGCCTCGGTGCATGTCGAGGCATGGCAGGACAACCGCAGCAAGCTTTTCGCGCAGGCAACGGGCCATTTTCTGATGCCCCAACGCCGTGACTGACGCGATCCCCAAGGGCGAAGTCAGCGCCGTCGCCCAAGGCAAACTATCCGCGAAAGAGGTGGTGACCCACCGCCGCGTGCTGAATATCGCCATCCCGATTGTTATCTCCAACGCCACCGTGCCCATCTTGGGCGCGGTGGATACCGGCGTCGTCGGGCAGATCGGGTTGGCGGCCCCGATCGGAGCCGTGGGCATCGGCGCGATCATCCTGTCATCGCTTTACTGGGTATTCGGATTTCTGCGGATGGGCACCGTCGGGCTGACCGCGCAGGCGGCAGGCAACAACGACGCGGCAGAGGTCGCGGCACTGCTGACACGCGGGCTGCTGATCGGCGGGCTGGCGGGCCTTGCGCTGGTGATGCTGCAGATACCGCTGTTCTGGGCGGCGTTTCAGGTTTCTCCGGCCAGCGCAGAGGTCGAAAACCTCGCCCGGTCCTATATGGGGATCCGCGTCTGGTCCGCCCCGGCGGCGATTGCGATATACGCGATCACCGGCTGGCTGATCGCGCAGGAACGCACCCGTGCGGTGCTGGTGGTGCAACTGTGGATGAACGGGCTGAATATCGCGCTGGATCTGTGGTTCGTGCTGGGGCTCGGCTGGGGTATCCAGGGCGTCGCCATCGCGACCTTTCTGGCTGAATGGTCGGGTGCGGCGCTTGGGCTGTGGTTCTGCCGTGCGGCGTTTGGAGTGCCCGCATGGCGGGACTGGGCGCAGGTGTTCGACGGGCCGCGCTGGATCAACATGATGAAGGTCAACGGCGATATCCTTGTGCGGTCGCTTCTGTTGCAGGCGGTGTTCGTCTCGTTCCTGTTTCTGGGATCGGGGTTGGGGGACGTGAAACTCGCCGCCAACCAGGTGCTGCTGCAATTTCTGATGATCACGGCCTTTGCGCTTGACGGTTTCGCCTTTGCGGCCGAGGCGCTGGTCGGGCGGGCCATGGGCGGCAAGCAGCGTGATGTCCTGCGGCGCGGCGCGGTGCTGACCAGCGGCTGGGGTCTGCTGGCCTGTGCCTTGATGACCGTGGGCTTCGCGTGGGGCGGGGGCATGATCATCGACCTCATGACCACGGCCCCGCTTGTGCGCGCAGAGGCGCGGGTGTTCTTGCCCTATATGGTCGCGGCCCCGCTGCTGGGGTGGGCGTCATGGATGCTGGACGGGATCTTTATCGGGGCCACGCGGTCGCGGGACATGCGCAACATGATGGCGGTGTCTTTTGTGATCTACTGTGCAAGCGCGGCGCTGCTGGTGCCGTGGCTGGGCAACCACGGGCTGTGGATTTCGCTATTGGTGTCCTTTGTCGCGCGTGGGGTCACGCTGGCGCTGCGCTACCCCGCGTTGGAGCGTGCGGCGGGATAGGCCCCGCGCGCGCAAGGTCGGGGTGAAGTCGCGCGGATCGCGCCCCGATCTGCGCCGGGGCGTCCTGTCAAAGCCAAGAGCTGCGGTTGCTGCCCACGGCATCGGCCACGGTATCGAAGCCGTCCTGCTTCAGCAGTTTGTCGAGCCCCTTGGCGATATCCGCTGCCAGTGACAGCCCGCCATAGACGAGCGCCGTATAAAGCTGCACCGCCGAAGCGCCTGCGCAGATTTTGGCATAGGCATCCTCGGCCGAGCTGATGCCCCCGACGCCCACCAGCGGAATATCGGTAAGCGTCGACAGTCGCGCCAGCACGCGCGTGGATTTTTCGAACAGGGGCGCGCCCGACAGCCCGCCCGTCTGGTCACGCTGCGCGCTTTTCAGGCCGGCGCGGTCCAGCGTTGTATTCGTGGCAATGATCGCGGCCACATCTGCGTCATTGGCGACCTCGGCCACATCGGCGATTTCCGCCTCGGTGAGATCGGGGGCGATTTTCAGGAACACGGGCGTATCGCCGCGCACCTCCATCACGCCGGCCAGAAGTGCTGCGAGGGCGGCCTTGCCCTGCAGATCACGCAGCTTTTCGGTATTGGGCGAGGATACATTGACCGTGGCGAAATCCACGTGATCGCGGGCAAGCTCCATCACGCGGGCGAAATCGGCGGCGCGGTCGGTGCTGGTCTTGTTGGCCCCAAGGTTGAGCCCCACGGGCACGCCCGCGCCACGGCGCGCCAGACGCGTGCAGATCGCCTGCATGCCTTCGTTGTTGAAGCCAAAGCGGTTGATCGCCGCGCGGTCCTCGGTCAGGCGGAACAATCGGGGTTTGTCATTGCCGGGTTGGGGCAGGGGCGTGGCGGCCCCGACCTCGATAAAGCCGAAACCCGCGTTGGACAGCGGCGCGACGGCGGTAGCGTTCTTGTCAAACCCTGCGGCAAGGCCGACAGGGTTGGGCAGGCTCATCCCGGCAAGCGAGGTTTTCAGCCGTTTCGATGTGACCGGACCGGGTGTAGGGGCCAAGCCAAGCCGCAGTGCGGTGATCGCCAGACCATGGGCCGTTTCGGGGTCAACCTGATGCAGGGCGCGCAGCCCCAGCTGCTCGGCCATGCGCTTCATGCAAATTCATCCGTCAGGGGCAGCGGTGCGCTGCGGATCAGGCGCGATGTCACAACCGCGGCCTGACGGTGCACCACCGCCTGTTTGTACCGCGGGTCCGAGATCATCTGCAAAAAGGCGTGGGCGTTGGGGTATTGCGCGATGAACATCACATCCCAATCCTCGTCCGAGGGGCCGATCAGCGTCACCTCGAACTGGCCGCGCCACAGGATCGATCCGCCGACATCCGCCAGCACCGGACCGCTTTCGGCACCGTAGTTCTTATAGGCTTGCGCCCCTGTCAGCGCCTTGGCGGCCAGCGCGTGATCGTCGGGGTAGGCGGCCTTGTCGCGTAGTTTGACAAGGTTCACCATATTCAGCGGCGTGTCGCGGTCCAGCCCCTTGAAGGCGTCGAACTGTGCGCGATCCGGGTCGATATATCCTGTCATCATTGAGCTTCCTTAAAGCCAGCGGGAAAATCATGCGCCCCGTTCAGCAAGGGCAGGGGCTGGGCCCAAACCACATCCTCTAGCATAAGCATGCGGTACAGATGCGGGAACTCGGCGCCGCCGCGCGACACCTCCCATTTCAGTGCATCACCAAGGCGGTCGGTCTCTACGGCCAGAAGAAACAGGTCTGCCTCACCGGCAAAGTGTTTCGCAGCCGTTTCAGCCGCTTGTTCAGAGGTCGAGAAATGCACATAGCCATCGGCGACATCAACCGGCGCGCCCGTGGTAGAGCCGTCGCGGCGCAGGGCCTGCCATTCATCGGAGCGGAAAATTTTGTAAATCAACATAGCCGCTGTGATGCCTTGGTCGGTGCAAACGGTCAAGGGCTGTGCGCTTTGCGGCAGTGTAGGGCGGTGACCTTGGGGAAGGGCGGGTTTGCGCTCAGATGGTCTTTGACAAGGGGGCAAACTGGGGGTCACCATAGGTGCATAATTCAACCCAAAGGGGGGACCCATCATGAAACGATTCCTGACAGCCACGGCAGCGCTTGCGCTGACCTCGGGCATGGCAGCGGCGGATTATAGTCTGACCATCCTGCACACCAATGATTTCCACGCGCGGTTTGAACCGATCAGCAAATACGATGGCCCTTGTTCCGCCGAGGACAATACCGCCGGTGAATGTTTCGGGGGCACCGCGCGGCTGGTCAACGCGATCAAGGATGCCAAGGCCCGCACCAACAACTATGTGCTGGTCGACGGTGGGGACCAATTCCAGGGCTCGCTGTTCTACACCCACTACAAGGGCAAGATGGCAGCCGAGATGATGAACATGCTGGGCTATGACGGCATGACTGTGGGCAACCACGAATTCGACGATGGCCCCGAAGTGCTTGCCGGTTTCATGGAAGCGATCGACTTTCCCATCCTGATGTCGAATGCCGATGTCTCTGCCGAACCGCTGCTGGCGGACAAGCTGGCGAAATCTGCCGTGATCGAGCGTGGCGGTGAAAAGATCGGCCTGATCGGACTGACCACCGAAGACACCCACGAACTGTCGAGCCCCGGAGACAACGTTGTCTTTACCGATTCCGTGGCTGCCGTACAGGGCGAGGTCGATCTGCTGACCGCGCAGGGTATCAACAAGATCATCGTGCTCAGCCACTCGGGCTATGGGGTCGACCAGATGGTCGCCGAGAATACCACAGGCGTTGATGTGATCGTCGGGGGGCACACCAATACGCTGCTGTCCAATACCGATGAAAAAGCCGAAGGGGCCTATCCGACGATGGTCAAGGATACGGCGATCGTGCAGGCCTATGCCTACGGTAAATATCTGGGCGAGCTGAACGTGACCTTCGATGACGAGGGTAAGATCAAGGAAGCCTCGGGCGATCCGATCCTGATCGACGCAGGCGTCGCAGAGGATGAAACCACCGTCGCCCGTATCGGCGAGCTGGCCCAACCGTTGGAAGAACTGCGCAGCAAGGTCGTCGCCGAAACCACCGAGCCGATCGAGGGCGACCGGTCGGTCTGCCGCGTGCAGGAATGTCAGATGGGCAACCTCGTCGCCGATGCGATGCTGGCCCGTGTGGCGGATCAGGGGATCGAGGTCGCGATCCAGAACAGCGGCGGCTTGCGCTCTTCCATCGACGCCGGAGAGGTGACCATGGGCGAAGTGCTGGCAGTGCTGCCGTTCCAGAACACCCTGTCGACCTTTCAGGTCACCGGTGCGGCATTGGTAGAGGCGCTGGAAAATGGCGTGAGCCAGATCGAAGAGGTCGCAGGTCGTTTCCCGCAAGTGGCGGGGATGACCTTTACCGTGGACACCAGCGCCGAACCGGGCAGCCGCATCAGCGATGTCACCGTATCCGGCATGCCGCTTGATCCCGAAAAGACCTATGGCGTCGTGTCCAACAACTACGTGCGCAATGGCGGCGACGGCTATGCGCCGTTTACCTCTGCGCAGAACGCCTATGACTACGGTCCCGATCTGGCGGATGTGACGGCTGAATTCATCGCCGCCAACGGGGCCTATACGCCCTATACCGATGGCCGCATCACGGTGAAGTAAGCCACATCGCCATATTAACGCGAAACGGCGCGCCGCTGGAAACAGGGGCGCGCCGTTTTTATTTCAAGCACCTGCGACAAGCGCAGGGATGGACCCGATCACTCGCTCAGCGGTGCGGGGTCAAAGCTGATCTCGCCGGAGTAGCTTTTGGGGTTTTCCCCAAGCGACGTGCCGATAAAGGTCACTTGGCTGTTTGCCTCTACCGTTTGGCTAAAGCTGCTGCCGGTTTCCAGCGTGCCGGATGACCACGATCCGTCGCCCGCGCTGACGTTGCGCGCGGCGCTGGCGTTGTTGACAAAACGCAGTTCGTCCCCGGCGTCGACATAGATCACGGCAGGAAAGAAGGCGTCGTCAAAGATCACGACGTCGTGGGTTTGCGCGGTCGCTGCGGTGGCAGCCGCAAGTGTGACCGCTGTCGCGCCCGCAGAAATGAGTTTGGTAAGTGAAATTGGCATATCCATGCTCCCTTTCAAAAGGGGCCCCCCCCTAAAACTGATGAAGGGTGTGCTAATGCAGGATTGCGGCGGAAATAGGGCGGATATGCCTCAGAACCTTGGCCTATGCTAAAGAACCTGACCCGTTTGCCCGTCGAGCCACGTCTTGAACGACTGCAAGGCCGCGGTTTCGGCACGGTCCTCGGGCCAGACGAGGTAGTAATTCCCGATGCTCTGTGTCGTCTGCGTTGATGCCAGCACAAGCTGCCCGTCGCGCAGATAGGGCTCGGCGGAAAAGGTAGGAAGCAGCGCCACGCCTAATCCGTGCACCGCCGCCTGCGCCATGGTTGAGAACTGGTCGAACATCATGCCGGCTGGGGGTTCTTGCGTGACACCAAGCGCGCTCAGCCACCGCGACCAGCCGCGCGGGCGGGTATCCAGATGCAGCAGCGCATAGCGCAGGATCTGGCTGGGATCCTCCAGCGGTTCGGTGAGCAGCTCGGGCGCGCAGACGGGGACCACCGTCTCGGGCATCAGCGGCAAATAGCGCACACCGGGCCAGTCTTCCTTGCCAAAATGTATTGCAGCGTCAAAGGGGCTGTTCTGGAAGGAAAACGGATGTAGCCGCGTGCTGAGGTTCACCGTCACCTCCGGGTGGGACTGGGCAAAGTCGCGCAGCCGCGGGGCCAGCCAATGCATCCCGAACCCCGGCAGAATGGCAAGGTTCAGCGCCCCCGCAATCGGGTTCGTGCGCGCGGTGATGGAGGCCTGAGCCAGCCTGTTCAACACGTCACGCACCTGAATTACATAGCTTTTTCCCGCCTCTGTCAGTACCAGCTGACGCCCCTGGCGATCCAGCAGCGCCACATTCAACTGCGCCTCTAGCGTCTTGAGCTGCCGGCTGATCGCGCTTTGCGTCAGGGACAGTTCCTGCGCCGCCAATGTGGCGCTGCCCAGGCGTGCCACTGCCTCGAATGCGAGCAGGGCGTTGACCGACGGAAGGAAGCGACGCGGGGCGATCATATGACTTTGACTCATAGGTTCAGGAGTAACCAGCGATAGTCATTGCTGCCGGGCTTTGCAATACTGCGCCCAAATCCGAACCCCGAGGAGGACATACCATGAGCACCGAATTGCCCGTATTGAAAGCCAAAGACGCCCCCGACATGGGCAGCTTTGATTGGGCGGATGCGTTCCGCCTGAACGAACAGCTGACCGAAGACGAACGCATGATCCAGGAGAGCGCGCGCGCCTATGCGCAGGAAAAGCTGCAGCCCCGCGTGATCGACGCTTTCGCCAATGAAACCACCGACCCCGCGATCTTCCGCGAGATGGGCGACATGGGCCTTCTGGGTGTCACCGTGCCCGAACAATACGGCGGCTTGGGCGGCAACTATGTCTCTTACGGTCTGGTCGCGCGCGAAGTGGAACGTGTGGACAGCGGCTATCGGTCGATGATGTCCGTGCAGTCCAGCCTCGTCATGTACCCGATCTACGCCTATGGCTCTGAAGAGCAGCGGATGAAGTATCTGCCCAAACTGTCCAGCGGCGAATTCATCGGCTGCTTTGGCCTGACAGAACCTGATGCGGGCTCTGACCCTGCGGGCATGAAAACCCGTGCGGTGAAAACCGCCAACGGCTACAAGCTGACCGGCTCCAAAATGTGGATTTCGAACGCGCCGATCGCGGATGTCTTCGTGGTCTGGGCCAAGTCCGAAGAGCACGGCGGCAAGATCCGCGGCTTCATCCTCGAAAAAGGCATGAAGGGTCTGTCCGCGCCAAAAATCGGCAACAAACTGTCGCTGCGTGCCTCGATCACAGGCGAGATCGTGATGGACAACGTCGAAGTCGGCGAAGATGCCCTGCTGCCCCATGTCGAAGGTCTGAAAGGCCCGTTCGGCTGTCTTAACCGCGCCCGCTATGGCATCAGCTGGGGTGCACTGGGGGCGGCTGAATTCTGCTGGCACGCCTCGCGTCAATACGGTCTGGACCGCAAACAGTTCAACAAGCCGCTGGCGCAGACGCAGCTGTTCCAAAAGAAACTTGCCGACATGCAGACCGAAATCGCGCTTGGCCTGCAGGCTTCGTTGCAAGTGGGCCGTCTGATGGACAACGCCAACGCCGCACCGGAAATGATCTCTATCGTCAAGCGCAACAACTGCGGCAAGGCGCTGGACATCGCCCGCATGTCCCGCGACATGCACGGCGGCAACGGCATCAGCGGCGAATTCCAGGTGATCCGCCACATGATGAACCTTGAGACGGTGAACACCTATGAAGGCACGCACGACGTGCACGCGCTGATCCTGGGCCGCGCCCAGACCGGCCTGCAGGCGTTCTTCTAAATCTCTGGCAGAGGGGGCTTCGGCCCCCTCATACCACCGGACCCGTCAGGATTTGACCGACGGTGCCCCCCCTTCAAACGCATTCCCGTTGACGTAATCACAAGGCGCTTCCTGCATTTCCAGGTGCAGCCCGTTGCCGGTATACGGATGCGCGCGGGCCAATGCCTCGTCCACCTCTATGCCCAAACCGGCTGCGGTGGGGGCTGTGATGAACCCGTCCTCCACCTTGATCGTGCTTTTGATCAACTGGTCGTGGAAGGGCGTCTCGATACATTCGCACATCAGGATATTGGGGATCGACGTGGCCAGATGGATGTTGGCCGCCCATTCCACCGGGCCCGCATAAAGATGCGGCGCAATTTGCGCGTTATAGACCTCTGCCATGGCGGCGATCTTCTTGGCTTCCCAGATGCCACCGACACGGCCCAAGGCAGGCTGCAGGATCGCGGCTGCCCCAGACCGCAGCACCGGCGCGAACTCGGCCTTGGTGGTCAGCCGCTCTCCGGTCGCGACAGGGATCGGCACGGCCCGCGCCACGGCGGCCATCTGCTCCACGGCATCTGGCGGGATTGGCTCTTCATACCACAGCGGGCTATAGGGCGCGATGGCGTTCCCCAAACGGATTGCGCCTGCGGTGGTGAATTGCCCGTGGGTGCCGAACAGCAGATCGGCCTTGTCGCCAACGGCCGCGCGGATCGCTTTGCAAAAGGCGACAGATTGCGAGATGTCGGTCATCGCCGGCATATGCCCGCCGCGCATGGTATAGGGCCCTGCCGGATCGAACTTGATCGCGGTATAGCCCCGCGCCACACAGTCCAGCGCCGATTCCGCCGCCATCTCGGGCGAGGTCCAGAAAGCGGTCATATCGTGATGCGGCAGCGGGTATAGATAGGTATAGCCCCGCACGCGTTCGTTCATCCTGCCGCCGATCAAGGCATAGACCGGACGATCCCGATCCTTGCCCAGAATATCCCAGCAGGCGATTTCCAGACCCGAAAATGCGCCCATGACGGTCAAATCGGGTCGCTGGGTAAAGCCTGATGAATAGGCGCGGCGGTACATCAGCTCGATATTTTCGGGATTCTCGCCCTGCATATGCCGTGCAAAAACATCCTCGATCACCGCGCGCATGGCCTGCGGCCCAACCGACGCCGCATAACATTCGCCCCATCCCACAATGCCGGTATCCGTGGTCAGCTTGACCAATATCCAATAGCGCCCGCCCCAACCGGGGGCAGGGGGCGCTGTGACGATAACCTCAAGATCTTGCAATTTCATCGCGTGATCCTCTTTTCCAAATGGTTCAAAATCCCGGGGGTACGGGGGCTGGCCCCCGTGGCGCTAGTGGTCAAACAGGATGACATTGCGCCGCGCGGCACCGGTCTTGGTATCCTCGATTGCGTCGTTGATCTGCTCCAGCGACCACCGCCCCGAGATCAGCTCGTCCAGTTTCAGCCGTCCTTGGGCATATAGATCGACCATCCACGGAATATCGCGCTGGATCACCACATCGCCCATTTTGGAGCCGACCGTGCCCTGACCCATTGCGGCGAATGTGCCGGGGTCATAGGTCGCGCCGTCGCCGATATGAGGCATGCCGACCATGACCACACGCCCGCCCGCGGCAAGGTATTTCGGCGCGTCATTATAGGCAGGGATCGCCCCAACGGTCACGATCACCGCATCCACGCCCTTGCGGCCAATCGCCTGTTCCAACTGCCCCCAGGGTTTGTCTTCGGTGCCAAGGATACCATCGGTGGCCCCGAACTCCTTGGCGATCTCCAGCTTCTCCGCGCTCATATCCACGGCGACGATGCGGCGGGCCCCGGCGATGCGCGCGCCCTGAATGGCGTTCAGCCCGACGCCACCGGCACCGATGACCACGACGTCCTGACCGGCCCGTAACTGCGCAGCATTGACCACGGCACCGACGCCGGTGATCACCCCGCAGGCGATCAGGCTGGCGGCATCCTTGGGAATATCGGCGCTGATCCTGACGACCTGCGCCTGATCCACAACGACTTTTTCGGCAAAGGCACCGGATGCCATGGCCTGATGCAGCTTGCCGCCGTCCTTGGTTTTCAGCGGGCCGGTGTCGCCGTCATAGGGGGTT
Organism: Sulfitobacter sp. TCYB15; assembly: GCF_040435955.1. NCBI lineage: Bacteria > Pseudomonadati > Pseudomonadota > Alphaproteobacteria > Rhodobacterales > Roseobacteraceae > Sulfitobacter > Sulfitobacter sp. TCYB15. The sequence goes on along the minus strand of NZ_CP159193.1, from coordinate 2,607,263 downwards.
TCGCAGATCACAGGTCGACCGCTGGCGCAGTTGGGGCAGCTGCCGCAAGCGCGGATCAGCGTGACCACGACGCTATCCCCGACCGAGACGCCGCTTACCCTGTCGCCCACAGCGGTCACCCGTCCCGCGGCCTCGTGACCATAGACCGCGGGCAGCGATCCGCCCCAGCCCCCACTGGCAAAGGAAATGTCCGAATGGCAGATCGCTACGGCATCCAGCGTCACCTCGACCTCGGCCCCCTCGGGGGCGCGGAGTTCTACGTCTTCGATTTTCAGGGGAGCACCAAATTCATGGCAAACGGCGGCTTTGATCAACGGCATAACGGGTCCTTCCGGGCGCGTGAATTTAGGGAAGGGTGGCAAGCTCTGCCCCGTCCCGCAAGCCTATATGCGCCGCGCTGCGTCAGGCTTACGTTATGTCAGTCCACATGCGCGGGATTTATACGCACGCGCCGGAAGAGCACCAAGGCGACCACCGACAGGATCATCGACAGCACAAAAGGCGCGCCCGCAAAATAGACAGGGGTCGAAGCGCTGGTGAAGGCGGCAAAGACGGATGTCATAACCAAGGGGGCGACCACCATCGCCAGCGCCGATGCCGAGGTGAGCAGCCCTTGCAACGCGCCTTGCCGCTCGGGGGTGACGCGGGCTGACATCAGTGCCTGTAGCGCAGGCGGGATCACGCCCGCGAGTGCGGCAAGCGGGGTCAGGATCAGGATCGCGCTGCCCCATGTGACTGTTGCGATCAGCCCGAAAGTGGTGATGGAGCAGGCAAAGCCGATCAGCACGGTGCCGCGTTCGGCAAAGCGGTGCAGCACGGGCCGGATCAGCCCCCCCTGAACCACGGCCATCGCCGCGCCGAACAATGCCAGCGACCCGCCAATCATCGCAGGGGACCAGCCGAATTGCGCCTTGCCGAAATAGCTCCAGACCGACGGGTAGACGGCAAACGCAAGGTGATAGAGGAAATAGACAAGCAGCAGGCGCGACACCCCGGGCAGATCGCCCAAGGCCCGCAGCGCCCCCAAGGGGTTCGCGCGCCGCCATGACAGGGGCGCAGCGCTGCGGGTGTTTACGGTTTCGCGCAGGACGATCCAGCCAAAGATCACATTCCCCGCCGCCAGCACCGCCGCCGCCCAAAAGGGGGCACGTGTGCCAAACTCGGCCAAAAAACCGCCTGCTACAGGGCCCAGCACGAACCCGGCCCCGAAACCCGCGCCGATCATGCCGAAGGCGGCGGCGCGTTTCTCGGGTCTGGTGATGTCGGCCATATAGGCGCTGGCTGTGGCCCCCGTGGCTGCCGAGATACCACCGATCACCCGCCCCAAAAGCAGCAGCCAGATCGACCCCGCCAGCGCCATCAGAACATAGTCCAGCGCCATCACGCTCAGCGAGGTCAGCAGCACCGGCCTGCGCCCGAAGCGGTCGGACAGGCTGCCCACCAGCGGGCTGAACAGGAATTGCATCACCGCGAATGTCGTCGCCAACACACCGCCCCACAGCGCGGCGCGTGACAGATCGGCGGATTGGACCTGCGCGATCAGGTCCGGCATCACAGGGATGATCAGACCAATGCCCATGGCATCGATCATGACGGTCAGGATGATAAATATGACCGCCGGACGCATGGGCTATTGCGCGCCGGTTGCGCGGTTACAGCGCACGCGCACGGGCCACAAAAGCGGCTGCATCTGCGGGGGCCTGTCCCATCTGGGTTGACGGGTCAAAGAGGGTCTCGGCCAAGTCGGGGTAATCCGCGTGGACCAGATCGGCCAGCGGCACCTGTTTGGCCAGCGCATCCTGACAAAGCTGTTTGGTGATCTTCTGGGCCTCGGGGCGGGGCATCGTTTCGGCTAGGGCAAAGCTCAGCGCTTCGGCGTGGATCAGGCCCAGCCCGTCTGTCAGCGCGCTGCGCATTTTCACAGGGTGCGGCGTCAGCCCCGCGACAAGGCTTTTTGTGTGGTTCAGCGCGGCGGCAAGGCTCAGTGCCAGCTGAGGCACAGCCATCCATTCCGCGAACCACGCGCCGCCATCACGCTGATGCTGATGCGCCGCGGCGGCCTGTAGCGTGGCGCGCTGGCCGGTGAACTGGTGCCCGAGGGCGACAATCGCCGAGGGCCCCACGGGGTTCTGTTTTTGCGGCATGGTCGACGACGCGCCTGCCGCCCCAAGGGCAAGCTCGGCGGTTTCGGTCATGGTCAGCGCCAGCGTGCTTTGCGCGATATGCGCCAGCGCTGCCATCACGCGGCCCTGCCAATCGGCGATGCGCAGCACGGGGCCGCGGTCCACATGCCAGCTGCGCCCGGGGTCGTGCAGCCCAAGCGCTTGGGCGAGCTGCGCGCGGGTCTCGGCAGCCTTGGGGCCAAGGGCAGAGCCCGTCCCCGCCGCCCCTGACAGGGACACGAACAACGACCCTTCGCGTAGCGCCTCAAGCTGGTCGAGCGCATCGCACAGTGGCATGCCCCATTCCGCCAGCACCGCGCCCCAGCTGGTGGGGGTGGCGTGCTGGCCATAGGTGCGGGCAGGCATCGGCAGGGATTGGTGCTGTTCGGCCCCTGCCGCAAGGGCCGCGATGATCTCGCGCAGATCGGTTTCCGCCAGCTTGAGCGCCTGACGCAGGCGCAGCATCAGCGCGGTATCGATGATGTCCTGACTGGTCGCGCCCCAATGCACGTGCTGGGCAAATTCCGGTGCCTGCATCTCGGCGCGGAACTGCGCCAGAAGCCCCGGCACGGACACGCCGTTTTCTCCGGTAGAGGCGGCAATCGCCCCGGGGTCGACCTGAATCTCGAGAGAGGCGCGGTGGATCGCGGCGGCGCTCATCTCGGGGATGATACCAAGGCTGCCCTGCACCTTGGCCAGCGCCCCTTCGACCAGCAGCATCGCGCGGATCGCAGCGCTGTCCGAGAACAGGCGGCCTGCGTCACCGGTGTTGAAAAGCTGTGCGAACAGGGGGCTGTCAAAGACGCTGGCGGCCATGGGTTACCTCGGGATAATGTCGTCAATGATCCGCGCCAGACCGGCGGGATCGGTAAAGAAGGGTGAATGCCCGCAGGCCATCTCATGAACATCCGCGCTTGGCCAGTCTTTCGTCATCGTGACCTGATAGGCGGGCGGGATGGTGCGGTCGTCCATACAGCGGATATAGCTGCGCGGCATGGCGTCCGCACGGGCAGTATCTGGCAGAGGCTTGATCGTCGGGGCCACGGCCTGCGCGCAGAGGCGCGGTGCGGCAAAACCTGCGACATCCGGCGGGCAGTCGTGATAGAACAGCGCCTCTGTCATCGCGGGATCAAGGGTAAAGCTTTTGCCATCCGGGGCGAGGCGCACAGCGGGCATCAGCGGTTGCGACGGGGCTTGTTTGCGCATCTCGGCCAGCGATAGCCCCGCCGCAGGGACGTAGGCACATAGATAGATCAGCCGCGCCATGGCGCTTGGATCTTTCTGTGCCGCCGCCCCGATGGCAAAACCGCCCATCGAATGACCCACCACCACCGTATCGGGGGTAGAGGCCGCAAGCACCGCATCGGCATAGCTGTCGAGCGTGACCGCGTTGACCGGCGTCGTGTCGTCGCCGTGGCTGGGCAGGTCAATCGCACGGGGGCTGTGGCCCAATTCTTGCAACGCAGGGATCAGATCACGCCAGCACCACGCGCCGTGGCACGAGCCGTGGACCAAAAGGATGTCAGACATGGCCAACGCTTTGCAAAAATTCGGTCAGCAGCGCTGCATATTCCTGCGGGTGTTCGACGCAGGGCAGGTGGCCGGCCTTGCGGATGATCTTGAACTTAGATCCCGGGATCAGGTCGATGGTCTCGCGCACCAGATCAGGGGGCGTGGACCCGTCTTCGGAGCCCGCAATCCCCAGCACAGGCAGGCGCAGCGCCGCCGTGGGCGTGTAGAAATCCGTCCCCGAAATCGCGGCAGAGCAACCGGCATAGCCTTCGGCCGGTTGGCGTACGACCATATTGCGCCAAAGATCAAGCTCAGGCGTGGCGCGGAAGGGGGCGGCGAACCAGCGTTCCATGATGGTATCCGCCATCGGTTCGATCCCGCTGTCTTGCACGGCGCGCACCCGGTCTGCCCACATATCCTTGGTGCCGATCTTGGCGGCGGTATTGGACAGCACCATGGCGCGGATCAGGTCCAGCCGCTTGGTGGCGAGCCCTTGGGCGATCATCCCGCCGATGGACAGCCCGACAAAGACGCAGCCCTTTACGCCCAGATGATCCAGCAGCTTTTCCGTATCACCAATCAGCGCCCCCATCGCATAGGGCGCAGGTGGGCAGGACGACAGCCCATGCCCGCGTTTGTCAAAACGAATGATGCGCAGACCCTTGGGCAGCAGCGGCAGGATCGGATCCCACAGGCGCAGATCAGTCCCCAGTGAATTGGCAAAGACCACAGGCGCACCATCCTCGGGGCCATCCACACGGTAATGCAGACGCACGTCGCCAGTATCGAAAATCTTCATGTCAGAACCTCCTGTGGGGCGTCAGTCAAGCGTGGCAAGCGCCCGCGAGAAAATATCACTGTCTACATTCCCGCCCGAGATGGTGACGATCACATCGTCGCCGTCGATCTCGTCTTGCCGGAACAGCGCGGCGGCAAGGGCCACAGCCCCGCCGGGTTCGGCCACAAGTTTGAGACGGTTGAACGCATGGCCAATCGCCCGTAGCGCTTCGGTGTCGCTGACCACAAGGCCGGGGCCGCAAAGCCGCTTGAGGATCGGAAAGGTCAGATCGCCCGGTTGCGGCGTGACGATGGCATCGCAGATCGACCCGCCAAGGGCGGCGTTGCGCGTGATCTCTCCTGCGGCGAGCGACCGCGCGGCATCGTCAAAGCCTTCGGGCTCGGCGGTACGCGCACGCAGCCCCGGTGCCTCGGCTTCAAGCGCCAGCGCGATGCCAGAGGTCAGCCCCCCACCACCACAGCAGGCAATTACATCGGCACGGGCGATCCCCGCGTCGGCGGCCTGCTGCGCGATCTCGAGCCCCGTTGTCCCCTGACCGGCGATCACCAGCGGGTCGTCAAAAGGCTTGATCAACGTCAATTCGCGTTCCTCCGCCATAGCCGCGCCGATGGCGTCGCGGTCCTCCGTCATGCGGTCATAAAGTACGACTTCGGCCCCAAGCGCGCGGGTGTTGGCGATCTTCAGACGGGGGGCGTCGGCGGGCATAATGATCACCGCAGGCACCCCGTGCAGCTTGGCCGCATAGGCAACACCTTGGGCGTGGTTGCCACTGGAAAAGGCGATGACCCCCTTGGCGCGCACGGAGGGCTCCAGTGCCGACACCGCCGACCAGCCGCCGCGAAACTTGAAGCTGCCGGTGTGTTGCAGGCACTCGGGCTTGACCCAAACGCGCCGCCCCGCGATGTCATCCAGAAACGGAGAGTTCAGCAAAGGCGTGCGCCGCACGTGCCCCTCCAGCCGCCGCGCTGCCGCGCGGATCATGTCGATATTCATTGCATCTTCCCGATCCATTCGTTCAAGGCCGCAACCGCCTCAGGTTCGTCCAGAAACGGAATATGCCCACGTCCCGGCACCCGCGCGACCACCATATCGGGGCGGCGGCGTTCCATCTCTTGCAAGGTTTCCTCGCTCAGCAGATTGGACGCCATGCCACGGATGCAGGCAATTGGCAGCCCGTCAAGCGCGTCAAAGAACGGCCACAGGTCGGGGGAGGGGGCAGAGAACGCCTTGGCCACCGCATCGCGCAGGTGCTTGTCATACGTGATCTGCAAGCCGCTTTCGGTCTGGGTGTAATGCTTTTGCGCTTCTTCCATCCAACGGCTGTCGGGCACGTCGTCAAATTCGGGAAACACACGCGGCATGGCGGCGGCGGCCTCGGCATGGGTCTTGGCAGCAGGATTGCGGCCGATATAGCCCATGATGAAATCCAGCCCCTGCGGGTCAATATGCGGGCCAACGTCGTTAAAGGCGACGCCCAGCAACCTATCCTTGGCCCCTTTGGCCAGCCCCAATGCATTCAGCCCCCCGCGCGAGGTGCCAAGCACGGCGGCCTTGTCGATGCCCAGATGATCCAGCAGCTCCAGCGCATCACGACATTCAATAGGGGGGGAATAGTGTGACCAGTCAGGGTCGAAGTCAGAGCGCCCGCGCCCGCGATAGTCCATCTTGATCAGACGCACGTCTTCCAGATGGGGGGTGACATAGTCGAAATCCGCTGTGGTCCGCGTCAATCCTGCAAGACAGAGAATCGGCAGACCCGCCCCTTCGTCGGTGAAATAGAGCGATAGCCCGTCGGATGTGGTGAAATGAGCCATTATACGCCTGCCAGTTCTGGGATGCCGTTGAGGTCCTGCAGCACATGGGCCGGTTGCCACGGCAGCCGGTCCATCGGCTCTCCCGCGCGGTTGACCCAAGCGGTGGTAAAGCCAAAGCCTGTCGCCGCTGCTGCATCCCATCCGTTGGACGAGACAAACAACACCTCGGAGGTCGCGCAGGCAAAGCGCTGTCCGACCAGTTCATAGACTTTCGCATGTGGTTTGAAGACGCCGACGCTCTCCACCGACAGCACCGTATCCAGCGTGTCACCCAGACCGGCGGAGGAAACCGCACCGTCCAGCATGGCTGGTGATCCGTTCGACAAGATCGCGGTATTCAGCCCAGCTTCCTTTAGCGTTTTCAGCATCTTGGGTACTTCGGGGAAGGCCTGAAGTTCCCAGTAAAGCGCCAGCAGGCGTTCGCGCAGGGCGGGGTCGTTGTCGTTTCCGGTCTTTTCCAGTGCCCAGTCCAGACCCTCTTGGGTGACCTGCCAGAAATCGTCGTGGGCCCCGGTGACAGCGCGCAGCCAGGAATAGCCAAGCTGCTTTTGCCGCCAATGTTCGGCGACCTGCGGCCAGCTGTCTTTTATCGCTGCAAAATCCGGCTCTGACGCGGCTTGCCGTGCGGCGGCGGCCACATCGAACAAGGTGCCATATGCGTCGAACACGCATGTTGTAATCGCCATGATTTCCCCCCTGAATATTTCTTCCGCAAGACTGTCACGACCCGTCACGACAGAAAAGGCCGAAAAACTGGCCTCATGGGGGTTTACGACGGGACGCAGGCTTGAAACACTGCGCGCCGAACCCGGAGCACCCGCGCAGATACGCGGCCTCCTGTATTTTCCCTTTATGGATCGGAGCTTTCTATGACGCAGGTTAAATCCGGCGATACTGTTGCTATTCACTACACTGGTACCCTGCTTGACGGCAGCACCTTCGACAGCTCGGAAGGGCGCGAGCCTTTGGAGTTCACGGTCGGGTCCGGCCAGATCATCCCCGGCCTCGACAGCGCGATGCCCGGCATGGAAGTCGGCGACAAGAAAGTCGTCAAGATCGGCAGCGCAGAGGCCTACGGCGATGTGAACCCCGAGATGCGTCAGGCTGTGCCACGCGAAGGCATCCCTGCGGATATCCCGCTGGAAATTGGCACGCAGCTGCAGATGCAAACCCCGGACGGGCAGGCGATGCCGGTGATGGTTGTCGAGGTTGACGACGCCACTGTGACCCTTGACGCCAACCACCCGCTGGCGGGCAAAGACCTGCAGTTCGACATCGAACTGGTAAAAATCGCCTGAACCAGGCCCATACAGTCCGGCGCTTTTGATCGCGCCGGACTGTCTTGCTCCAAGAAACCGCTCGAAACCTCGCGCGCCGCGCAGTAAGCAGCGGTTATGGACAGTCAAAACACCTTCGACATTTTTATCGTGGCCACCCCCGGTCTGGAAGACATGCTTCTCGCCGAGGTGACAGAAAAAGGCTTTGCCAATCCTGTGGCCTCGCCCGGCGGGATCACGGTGCAGGGCGGATGGCCCGAGGTCTGGCGCGCGAACCTGCAACTGCGCGGAGCCTCGCGCGTGCTGGCGCGGATCGGGTCCTTCATGGCGTTCCATCTGGCGCAGCTGGACAAACGCGCGCGCAAGTTCCCCTGGGGCGATGTGCTGCGCGCCGATGTGCCGCTGCGGGTGCAGGTGACCACGAAAGCCTCTAAAATCTATCACGCCGGTGCCGCGACCCAGCGGATTGAAACCGCCTTGCGCGAAAGCCTCGGGGTTACGATCTCGCCCGAGGCGGCTCTCGTGCTCAAGGTCCGGATCGACGACAATGTGGTGACCATCAGCCTCGATACCTCGGGCGATGCGCTGCACAAACGCGGCCACAAGGAAGCCGTGGGCAAAGCGCCGATGCGCGAAAACCTGGCCTATTTGATGCTGCGTCAGGCGGGGTACACGGGCACCGAGACGGTGGTCGATCCCATGTGCGGCTCAGGGACCTTCGTGATCGAGGCGGCCGAGATCGCCATGGGCCTCAACCCCGGCCGCTCGCGCCATTTCGCTTTCGAAGACCTCGCGAGCTTTGACGCTGCCCAATGGGGTGCCATGCGCGACACCCCCACCACATCCACGCCACTGCGTTTCTATGGTTCTGACCGTGACGCGGGTGCCGTCCGGATGAGCCGTATGAATGCCGAACGGGCAGGGGTGGCCGATGCCGTAACCTTCGAAAACCACGCCGCGGGGGAGCTGTCCCCGCCCGATGGCCCCCCCGGCCTTGTCATGGTGAACCCGCCCTACGGCGGGCGCATCGGCAACAAGAAACTGCTTTATCCGCTTTATGGTACGCTCGGGCAAACGCTGCTGACCCGCTTTAAAGGCTGGCGCGTCGGCCTTGTCACGTCCGAGCCGCCCTTGGCCAAAGCCACCGGCCTGCCGTGGAAACCCCAAGGTCCCGCCATCGCCCACGGCGGCATGAAGGTCTGGCTCTACCAAACCTCGCCCCTACGCTAAACGCGACGGCCCTTTCCAGACGCGCCGCGCCATTTCCAAATGGTCTGAAATCCCGGGGTCCGGGGCAGAGCCCCGTAAATAGAACTTTGTGGCAGCGCCCCGGTCCGCCAGTACCGTTAAAGGTTCTCCGCCTGCGGCATCCCCAGCACATGGAACCCGCCATCCACGCGGATAATCTCGCCCGTTGTGCAAGCACCGGCATCCGAGGCCAGATAGACCGCGGTCCCGCCAACCGCTTCCAGTGTCGCATTGGCGCGCATGGGGGCGTTTGTGTCGGTGTGTTTATAGGTCTTGCGCGCCCCGCCAATCGCGGCACCGGCAAGCGTTTTCATCGGGCCGGGGCTGATCGCGTTGACGCGAATGCCTTCTGGGCCCAGATCATTCGCCAGATAGCGGGTGGCGCTTTCCAGTGCGGCCTTTGCCACGCCCATGACGTTGTAGTTGGGCGTCACGCGGTTTGATCCCATATAGGTCAGCGTCAGCAGGGTGCCGCCATTCTCGACCATCAGCGGATGCGCACGGCGGGCGATCTCGATGAAGGAATAGGCCGAGATATCCATCGAGTTCTTGAAGTTCGCGCGGCTGGTGTTCAGGAAGCGGCCAGTCAGCTCGGACTTGTCGGAAAAGGCGATGGCGTGGACGACGAAATCGATCGTGGGCCAACGCGCGCCCAACTGCTCGAACGCGGCATCAAGCGAGGCGTCGTCGGTGACATCGACATCGACCATGAAGTCCGACCCGACACTCTGCGCCAGAGGTTCGAGACGCTTCCCAAAGGCCTCGCCCTGATAGGTGAATGCCAGTTCCGCACCGGCTTCGGCCATCGCCTTGGCAATGCCCCAAGCGATGGAGCGTTCGTTCGCGACACCCATGATCAGGCCGCGTTTTCCTTTAAGCATGTCTGACATCTGCTGCCCTTACTCTTGGAATTTGGAAAGGATCATCGATCCGTTGGTGCCGCCGAACCCGAAGGAGTTGGTCATCACCGAATCCAGACCGGCATTGTCCACACGTTCCAGAGCGATTTCGGACGGGTCCAGTTTCGGGTCCAGATCAACGACGTTGATGGATTTGGCGATAAAGTCATTCTTGAGCATCAGCAGGCAGAAGATCGCCTCGAGCGCGCCGGCAGCGCCTTGGGCGTGGCCGGTCATCGACTTGGTCGAGCTGACGGGGGGCGTGGTGCCCTGGCCAAAAACGCGACGGACCGCTTCGATCTCGCCCACGTCGCCGACAGGTGTGGAGGTACCATGCGCGTTGATATAGCCGACCTTGCGGCCCTCGGGCAGGGTTTCCAGTGCCAAGCGCATGGCGCGTTCGCCGCCCTCGCCGGACGGGGCCACCATGTCGTGACCGTCCGATGTCGCCGCATAGCCAGTGACTTCGGCATAGATCGTGGCACCGCGCGCCTTGGCGTGCTCTAGCTCTTCGAGCACCAGCATGCCGCCGCCGCCCGAGATGACGAACCCGTCGCGGTTGGCGTCAAAGGCGCGGCTCGCGGTTTCGGGGGCGTCGTTGTATTTGCTGCTCATCGCGCCCATGGCGTCGAACAGGCAGGACAGCGTCCAGTCAAGCTCTTCGCCGCCGCCAGCGAACATCACGTCCTGTTTGCCCAGCATGATCTGTTCCGCCGCGTTGCCGATGCAATGCAGCGAGGTAGAGCAGGCCGAGGTGATGGAATAGTTGATGCCCTTGATCTTGAAGGCGGTGGACAGGTTCGCGCTGACGGTGGAGGACATGCATTTCGGCACGGCAAACGGTCCGATCCGCTTGGTCGCGCCGGTGTCGCGCACCACGTTATGCGCAGTGAACAGCGCCGATGTCGACGGCCCGCCAGAGCCCGCCACAAGGCCGGTGCGCGGGTTGCTGATCTGGTCTTCGCTCAGGCCCGCATCCGCGATGGCCTGCTGCATGGCGATATAGGCATAAGCCGCACCGCCGCCCATGAAACGCAGCGCGCGTTTGTCGATGTGGTCGGCCACATCAATCTTGAGCGTCCCTGCAACGCGGCTGCGAAAGCCGTGCTCTGTCATTTCGGGGCTGGCGACGATGCCGCTGGTCCCGTCTTTCAGCGATGCCAGAACTTCTTCTGCATTGTTTCCGATGGACGAGACAATTCCCAATCCTGTGACGACGACGCGGCGCATGGGCTGCACTCCCTTGATCTGTGTGGGGCGGGTGCCCTCTTGATGCTGCGCGGCCCGCACGCTTGTCGCGGGGCCGCACGTTCGTTTCCCGTTTGCCGCCTATGGGGCGACAAATCAAGCCATCAGTCTGTCTGGATGATCAGCAAGGTGATCCGAGCGATGATCTGACGGGTGGGCTTAGCTCTCGCTCAGCGCGACCTTCATGTCCTTGACCTGATAGATCACCTCGCCGTCGGCTTCGACGATGCCATCGGCAACGCCCATGGTCAGGCGGCGGGTCTGGATCGCTTTTGTAAAGTCGATCTTGTAGGTCAGCATCTTGCGGTCAGGGCGTACCATGCCGGTCAGCTTCACTTCGCTCACGCCAAGCGCATAGCCGCGCCCCTGCCAGCCGCGCCAGCCAAGGTTAAAGCCGGTCAGCTGCCACAGACCATCCAGGCCAAGGCAACCGGGCATGATCGGGTTGCCGGGGAAGTGGCAGTCAAAGAACCACAGGTCGGGCGTGATGTCGAATTCGGCCGTGATGTGGCCTTTGCCATGGGCACCGCCATCGGCGGAGACGTCTGTGATCCGGTCCATCATCAGCATCGGCGGGGCGGGCAGCTGCGCGTTGCCTTCGCCGAAAAGCTCGCCACGGGCGCATTTGAGCAGGGCTTCTTTGTCAAAGCTGGTGGGGTAGTCGGCCATAATATCGCGGCTCCTGAGGGCTGAATTTCAAATCCCGGCAGGTTTAGCATTGCGCGCCGCAGGCCCGCAAGGGCGCAGGCACACGACATTTACGCGACGGCGAAAGGCGGCGCTGGCAAGAGTTTCCGGATTTCCGTTTGAAAACCGCCCCCATTGCCCCTTATATATAGCACATGAGAGGTACTTATAGCCAATGACCCAAACAACACAGCAGATCAGTTCTGAGTGGCTTGCCAAGGCGGGCCTGCGCCCCACGCGGCAGCGCATGACGCTGGCGCATCTGTTGGTGGGCGACGGTCAGCACCGCCATGTCACCGCCGAAAGCCTGTTTGACGCGGCCAAGGGGCAGGGCGATGCCGTGTCGCTGGCAACCGTCTACAACACACTGCGCGCCTTTTGCGACGCGGGGCTGATGCAGGAAGTCACGGTTGACGGGTCCAAAAGCTACTTCGATACCAACACCCATGATCACCCCCATTTTTTCTGGGAGGACGAGGCACGCCTGTCTGATGCGCCCTCTGACCAGTTGGTGATCGCGCAGTTGCCCGACGCACCCGAAGGGGCCGAGATCGCCTCGGTCGATGTGGTGATCCGTCTGCGCCGCAAGGGCTAGGGTTGTTCGGTCTGGGGCACGGTTTTTTCCGGTCCCCTGCGTTCAGAACCACTGCCCCGGTTCCATCAACCCCAGATCCAGCAGTTGGCGAGAATGCCATTCAAACGGCGCGGAGTTGTGCCATTTGAAGCTGGCGATACTATCCCTGCTGCCCGGGTTGGACTTGAGCGCCTTGGCCGTGCGGAAAGAACAGATCGACGCCGTGATATTGTGGTGCCACGGGCAGGCGTAGGTGTTGTATTCTTCAACCGTGAAGGTGTGATCGTCCCGCATCCGCAAGCCGGGCTTGGCGCGGAACAGCGAGATACGGTCGATCTTGCGCCGCGCGGCGGGCACATGTTCCTCGAACCGCCAACGCAATCCGCCAAAGAAATCAAGCTGCCGTTCTTTGGGGTGGTTGTCCGGCGTGCCGTCAGGCCGCGCCAGCGCGTAATAGCCGGACCGGTCCAGAAAGGCGTTGTCCAGCGATACCGCGTTCGGGGCGGCACCTAGATCATCTGCATAAAGATCAACGACATAGGTGAGCATCGCATCGCGGCGCTCTTCCGTGTGAAAGGCCAGCAACTCCCCCACGGTGCGCGTTTCGCAGAAAGGGTAGAACAGATATTCGGCGTTGTAGCAGGTATAAAGCCATTGCCCCGGTGCGGCCTCGATCACGGCGTTTACGGCATTTTCCAGCGCGCCCTCGCGGTCCATGTCGTAGTCCACGCGCAGCACGCCTTTGCTTTCGGCGACATCACGGGCCAGCGCGAAGCTGGCGGGCATAAACGCGACAGCGGTGGCAAAGCCAAGCTGCTGGTGGTGGCGCAGCGTCGTCTCGATCTCTATCGCGTCCTCGACCATGATGAGGGCAATGGGCCCCTTGCTCAGCACCGCTTTGCTGTCACTGATAAAATGGTGAAGACTGCGGTACTGCATGACACCTCGGCTCTATTTGTACTGTGCCTTAAATCTGTCAAATCGGGACGCATTGCAAGAGAACGCTGGCGCTGTTAGACCGCGCTTTTGCACCTTTGATCAACGGACCCTGCCATGACCGCGCCAAAAAAGCTGTTCATCAAGACCTACGGCTGCCAGATGAATGTCTACGACAGTGAACGTATGGCCGAGTCTCTGGGCGACAACTACGTCGAGACAAAGACCGCAGCTGACGCCGATATGATCCTGCTGAACACCTGTCATATCCGTGAAAAGGCAGCAGAAAAAGTCTATTCCGAACTGGGCCGCCTGAAGCCTCTTAAGGAACTGAACCCCGATCTGAAGATTGGCGTCGCAGGCTGCGTGGCGCAGGCCGAAGGGGCAGAGATCATGCGCCGTCAGCCGGCCGTTGATCTGGTCGTGGGGCCGCAATCCTATCACCGCCTTCCCGCGATGGAGGCGCGCGTGCGCTCTGGCAAAACCGCGCTTGATACGGATTTCCCCGAAGAGGATAAATTCGAAAAGCTGAAAGGCCGCGGCAAAGCGACGCGTGCGCCTTCTGCGTTTCTGACCGTGCAGGAAGGCTGCGACAAATTCTGCGCCTTCTGCGTGGTGCCCTATACCCGCGGGGCCGAAGTCTCGCGCCCCGCGACCCGCGTGCTGACCGAAGCGCGCGAACTGGTAGAACGCGGCGTGCGCGAAGTCACCCTGCTGGGTCAGAACGTCAACGCCTATCACGGCGTGGGGGAAGAGGGGGCGGATTACACGCTTGCCCGCCTGATCAAGGAGTTGGCCAAGATCGACGGGCTAGAGCGTATCCGCTACACCACCAGCCACCCCAACGATATGGACGACGCGCTGATCGCCGCCCATGGCGAGATCGACAAGCTGATGCCCTATCTGCACCTGCCCGTGCAATCCGGCTCGGACCGTATCCTCAAGCGGATGAACCGCAGCCACACCGCCGAAAGCTATCTGCGGCTGATCGAACGCATCCGCGCCGCGCGCCCCGATATCGTGATGTCGGGTGATTTCATCGTCGGCTTCCCCGAAGAAACCGACGCGGATTTCGAAGCCACGATGGAGCTCGTCCGCGAGGTGAAATACGGCTACGCTTATTCGTTCAAATACTCGACCCGTCCCGGCACCCCCGCCGCCGAACGCCCGCAGGTAGAGCCCGCCATAGCCGACGAACGCCTGCAGCGCTTGCAAGGGCTGATCACCGGTCAACAGCGCGAGATCCAGAACAGCATGGTGGGGCGCGATGTTTCTGTTCTTGTCGAAAAAGCGGGCCGCGAGGCGGGGCAGATGGTGGGGAAATCCGAATACCTCCACTCTGTGCATATCGACGAGGCGCAGGCCGAAATTGGCGACGTTGTTCGCGTCAGAATCGTTGATGCCAAAACCAATTCGCTGACGGCACGTCAGATTTAGGTGTCACCGGTCGCGATTTGCCCGCAATGATTGTAGACCAAAACGACTGCAATGGCCGGAAAATGGCGTAAGTGTGGCAGTAATATAGTAAATATGGCCGCATTCGCGCTTCACAGAAGCGCGTTTACCTCTTAATCTCACAACATATAGCGGACGACCGTGGTGCCTGGGGTATCTGTGGGTCTTCCGACTGGGGGACAGTAAGAAAAGGACGAGGGCTGTGTTTAATACAATTTCCAAGGGGCTACGGCTGTTTGCGGGCACGATGATTGCCGCAACATTCGTGCTTCAGGCATCTGCTGCCGATGCACAAACAAGATCTCAACAGGGCCGTGACAAGGGCCAGTATATTCCAACGATCTGGGTTGACCCCGATGGGTGTGAACATTGGGTCATGGATGACGGTGCCGAAGGCTATATGACACCGCATGTCACCCGTCAGGGTATTCCGGTCTGCCGCCGGGGTAACGTCTGCGGCGTGATGAATACGGACCAGTTCTTCAACACCGACAGCTACCGTGTGCACCCGCAGGGCCGCGCCCGTCTGGCTGAATTCTTCAAGACTACGGGTGCCGTGTCCTATATCATCAGCGGGCACACAGACAGCCGCGCGTCGGATGCCTATAACATGAAGCTGTCGCTGAACCGTGCCAATGCGGTTGCCAGCATCGCCCAGCAATCGGGGGCCCGCATTGCGGATGTCCGCGGCTATGGCGAACGGATGCCAGCGGCGTCCAATGGCACAGCGGGCGGTATGGCCAAGAACCGCCGCGTCGAAATCATCTGCATTCGCTAAGGGGACAGTAACGTGATGAAAGCTAAGATTATGATGGTCACCGCCTGCGCCCTGACACTGGGTGCCTGCGCTGACTACGAAGGCCGGGGCTATCCCGCCGATAAAACCGTCGACCGTGGCTTTGACAAAAAGCACCTGAGCCAGCTTCAGGCCGGCATCTGGGTCGATCCCAATGGCTGCGACCACTGGATCATCGACGACGGCGTCGAAGGCTACCTGAGCCAGCGACTGGACAAATACGGCAAGCCGGTCTGCTCTGGCGTGGCCCAGCCCACATATACGGCGGGCGACTTCAAAGGCGGCTCGCGCGTCCGAGATCCCAACTGATCTTGCGACCACTCCTGCACATAGGATCGGGCCGGCGCGTTTTACGCTCCGGCCCGTTTTTGTCGGCTCAAAGGGGTACATAGTTTGAATATGGGACCCATATTAATCCAAAGACACCTCCAATTAGGAAAACGCTTTGCCATCTAGTGACACAATGACGCCTCCCGCTTCTCATGCGCAGCAGCTTGAATTTCCGGACAACCGGCTTCTGATCGATCTCTGCGGCCCCTATGACGCCAACCTGACCGCCGTAGAGACGGCGCTTGAGGTCCAGATCGTGCGCCGGGGCAACCACCTGTCGGTGATGGGAGAGGAAGACGCGACCACCCGCGCGGCCTCTGTGCTCGAAGGGCTTTACGCCCGACTGGAAGGCGGGCGCAGTGTGGAGCCCGCCGATGTCACCAGTTTGCTACGCATGGGCGATTCAGCGGCTGGGACGGGGGTGCGCCCGGGCGACCAGATCGAGATGCCGAATTTGGGCGGCGTCGAAATCCAGACCCGCAAGAAACGCGTCGAACCCCGCACGGCCGCGCAGAAAGCCTATGTGCAATCACTGTTCGACAACGAACTGGCCTTCGGCATCGGCCCTGCCGGTACGGGTAAAACCTATCTTGCGGTGGCCGTCGGCGTGTCGATGTTCATCGGGGGCCACGTGGACCGCATCATTCTGTCGCGCCCTGCCGTGGAGGCGGGGGAGAAGCTGGGCTACCTGCCCGGTGACATGAAAGACAAGGTCGATCCCTACATGCAGCCCCTTTATGACGCGCTGAATGACTTCTTGCCCGGTAAACAACTGGCCAAGCTGATCGAAGAGAAAAAGATCGAGATCGCGCCGCTGGCCTTCATGCGCGGGCGGACCCTGTCCAACGCCTTTGTTGTGCTGGACGAGGCGCAGAACGCGACCTCGATGCAGATGAAGATGTTCCTGACGCGTCTGGGCGAAGGCTCGCGGATGGTGATCACCGGTGACCGGACCCAGATCGACTTGCCACGCGGCGTGCCATCGGGCTTGCAAGACGCGGAACGGCTGCTCAAGACGATCCCCAAGATCAGCTTTAACTACTTCACCTCGAAAGACGTGGTGCGCCACCCGCTCGTGGCCGCGATCATCGAAGCCTATGAAGCAGATGCAGGCCACGCGTGATGGCCGGCTGCTTCATTTTGCCAGATAAACTCCGGGGGGCCGGGGGCTGGCCCCCGGTGGGGCGCTGATGCAGGCGCTTGACGTGATAGAGGAAGACCCCCGTTGGGCCGGTCTGGACCTTGATACCCTATGCCCCCGCGCGATGCGCGCCACATTGGCGCATCTGTCGCTGGATGCCGACACCGCCGAGGTGACGGTGCTGGCCTGCGACGATGCGCATATCGCCACGTTGAACGCAGATTTCCGCGACAAGCCCACGCCGACAAATGTGCTCAGCTGGCCCGCCGACGAACGCGGAGCCGCGCGCGACGGCGAACTTCCGCTGCCGGTCACGCCGGGGTTCGACAATATGCTGGAACTGGGCGACATCGCAATTTCATATGACACCTGCCACGCCGAGGCAGAGGCCGCAGGCCGCCCGATGGCCGATCACGTGACCCATTTGATCGTGCACGGGCTGCTTCACCTGTTGGGGTATGACCACGAACGGGACGGGGATGCGACCCTGATGGAACGGTTAGAGGTAGAAATACTTGGCAAATTGGGGTTGGATGACCCATATAGAGACGACGCAGTGCAACCGCCTGCCTAAACACATAAAGACAGGACCCGATGGGCGACACAGACGGATCATCTGAGGCGGCGCAGAGCGCGCAGTTGGAAGACATCATACCGGCCTCCGAGGCCGAAGAAACCGAAGACACCCCGAAATCCGGTGGCTTCTTTTCCCGGGTCATGGGCGCACTTAGCGCGTCGGACAACGAGGAAGAGGAGGAGATCACCGCGGCACAGGCTGACAGGCTGTCGACCCGCGGCATGATGAACCTGCGCCGGATGCGGGTGGATGATGTGGCGGTGCCCAAGGCGGATATCACCGCGGTGCCGGTGACCTCGACGCTGGATGAGCTGGTCGGCGTGTTCAAGGACAGCGGTCTGACGCGCCTGCCGGTATATGACGGCACGCTCGATACCCCCGTTGGCATGGCCCACCTCAAGGATCTGGCGCTGACCCACGGCTTTAACGGCCGAAACACCGAATTTGACCTTCAGGCGATGCTGCGTCCCTTGCTGTTCGTGCCGCCGTCCATGACCATCGGCGTCTTGCTGACCAAGATGCAGGCCGAACGGCGCCATATGGCGCTGGTGATTGACGAATACGGCGGGGTCGACGGGCTGGTCACAATCGAGGATCTGATCGAACAGGTCATCGGCGAGATCGAAGACGAACACGACGTGGACGAAGGCAAATATTGGACGGTCGAAAAACCCGGCTGCTACCTCGCGCTGGCCAAGACACCCTTGGATGACTTCGAGGCCGAGATTGGCCATTCGCTGACCGACCACGATGATGTTGACGAAGAAGAGATCGACACCCTTGGCGGGTTGGTCTTCATGCTGTCGGGACGGGTGCCGGCACGTGGCGAAGTGGTCGTGCATCCCGATGGCCCCGAGTTCGAGGTGATCGACGCTGATCCGCGCCGGATCAAGCGTTTGCGCGTGCGTATGGCCGGATCTCACTGATGACTTTGCGCAGTGCCGCTTGGATGCGGTTCGGGGCCGCGGTGCTTGCGGGCGTTGTCGCGGCCTTTGGGCAGGCACCCTATGATTTGCCGCTGGTCTTGATGGCTGCACTTGCGGCTGTTCTGTTGATCTACCGCGCTGCTGCAACGCCCCGGCAGGCCGCAGCCCTCGGCTGGGGCTTTGGCTTTGGCTATTTCTTGCATGGGTGGTCGTGGCTGATATCGCCCTTCATGGTCGACCCCGAACGCTATGCCTGGATGGCACCTTTTGCTGTGGCGGGGCTGACGGGCGGTTTGGCCTTGTATTGGGCTTTGGCGTTCTACGTGTCCCGCCGGTTGTCGGCACAGGTCTGGCCGCTGATCTTCGTCCTGCCCGCCGCCGAAATGCTGCGCGGTTATCTGTTCACCGGCTTCCCGTGGGGGATGTTCTCTCAGTCTTTGGTCAACCATTGGCCGGGGCAGGGGCTTGCGCTGGTGGGGCCCTACGGCATGACCCTTGCCTTTGTAGCGCTGGCTGTGGCGGTGGTACAGCGCGCGCGGGGCACATTGGTGCGGCAGGGCGCTGTCTGGGGCGCGCGGGTCTTGGGCGTGGCGGCGTTGACGGTACCCTTTTGGGGGGGCGACGCTCCGGTTACCGACCATATGATCCGTATGGTGCAGCCGAATGCGGCGCAGAAAGACAAATGGGACCCCGTCAAAATCCCCGAATTCTTTGATCGTCAGCTGGCGCTGACCGCTGCGCCGCCTGCGCAGGGGGATGCGGCGCCTGATCTGATCCTCTGGTCCGAAACCGCCATCGCGTGGCCGCTTGATTTGGCCCATGGCGCGCTGACCTATATCAGCGAAGCCGCAGCCGGTACGCCTGTGGTTCTGGGGGTGCAGCGGCGCGACGACATGGCCTATTACAACTCGGCCGTGTTGCTGGGGCCGGACGCCGAGGTTGTGCAGACCTATGACAAGCACCACCTCGTGCCCTTTGGCGAATATATCCCCTTTGGCGATCTGTTGGGCCGTATCGGTCTGCGCGGCATGGCGGCGCAGTTTGGCAGTGGGTTTTCCTCGGGTCCGGGGGCAGATCTGATGGATCTGGGGCCCTTGGGCCAGGCGCTGCCCCTGATCTGCTACGAGGCCGTCTTTGCGCGGGACGTCAACGCTGCACCTGCGCGGCCCGCGTTCTTGATGCAACTCACGAATGACGCGTGGTTCGGCAAGGGGCAGGGGCCGTTGCAGCATCTGGCTCAGGCCCGGATGCGCGCGATAGAGCAAGGCCTGCCCATGGCACGCGTCGCCAACACGGGCGTTTCGGCGATGATCGACCCCTGGGGCCGCGTCACAAAGAGTCTGGCCCTGAACGAGGCAGGCTTTCTGGATGCCCCTTTGCCCGCACCACGCCCTGCGACACCCTATAGCAGATGGGGCGAATGGCCGTTTCTTTTCATCACTTTGGCGGGGTTTGCCCTTGTTATCCTGCGCCGACGACGCAACTTAAAGTTTGACCAAAGGGGCAGGCAAAGCTAAGCCCCGTTAATCGGCCACAACGGCTTCCTGACGTGGCTAAGAAATCTATTGGAGCACTAAATGTCCCGCAAAAACTACACGTTCACTTCGGAATCCGTTTCCGAGGGCCACCCGGATAAGGTCTGCGACCGGATTTCCGACGCCGTACTTGATGCCTTTCTGACCGAAGAACCCGAAGCGCGTGTCGCAGCGGAGACCTTTGCCACCACCAATCGCGTGGTCATCGGCGGCGAGGTTGGCCTGTCGAACAAGGACAAGCTGGATGAATACCTTGGCAAGATCGACGGCATCGCCCGCGCCTGCATCAAGGACATCGGCTACGAGCAGGATGAATTCCACCACGCCACCTGCGAGATCACCAACTTGCTGCACCCGCAGTCGGCGCATATCGCGCAAGGCGTGGATGCCTCAGGCGACAAGGAAGAAGGCGCAGGCGATCAGGGCATCATGTTCGGTTTCGCCACTAACGAGACGCCAGAGCTGATGCCGGCGCCGATCCACTATGCCCATGCGATCCTGCGCCGTCTAGCCGAAGTGCGCAAAGACGGGACAGAGCCGACATTGCGCCCCGACGCCAAAAGCCAGCTTTCCGTGCGCTATGAAGACGGCAAGCCTGTTGGCGTGTCCTCTATCGTCTTGTCGACGCAACACGCCGATGCAGGCCAGACCAGTGCCGACATCCGCGACATCGTCGAACCCTATATCACACAGGTTCTGCCCGAAGGCTGGATCACCCCCGACACCGAATGGTGGGTGAACCCGACGGGGACCTTTGTCATCGGCGGCCCTGACGGCGACGCGGGCCTGACCGGGCGCAAGATCATTGTGGATACTTATGGCGGCGCGGCACCGCATGGGGGCGGCGCGTTCTCGGGGAAAGACCCGACGAAGGTTGACCGCTCTGCCGCCTATGTGGCGCGCTATCTGGCGAAAAACGTCGTGGCTGCCGGTCTGGCCGAAAAGTGTACGATCCAGCTGAGTTATGCCATCGGCGTGTCCAAACCCCTGTCGATCTACTGCGATACCTATGGGGGCGACGCGGATGTCACGGATGCGGCGATTGAAAAGGCGATCCGCCAGATCATCGACCTGACACCGCGCGGCATCCGCGAGCATCTGCAGTTGAACCGCCCCATCTTTGAACGCACCGCGGCCTACGGTCACTTTGGTCGGGCGCCCGAAGCGGATGGCGGCTTTAGCTGGGAAAAGACCGATCTGGTCGATGCGCTGAAGGCCGCGCTGTAAACACTGCTTCTTGGTACAACAAAGGGCAGCCCCGATGGGCTGCCCTTTTGCGTTGATGGGGGCTGCTATAGATCCCCTAGGCCGGGGCGTTTGCCGATAGAGACGTGGTCGATATCTTCGGTCCGGAACCCCTTGATCAGCGAAGGGATCATCGCAAAGACCAGCAGGAAGATCGGCAAGCCGACGACCGTGATCACCTGTTGCAAGGCGGTCAGCCCCAGATCGCCTGCAAGGATCAGCAGCATCGCGGCGACCAGCCCTTCGGACACGCCCCAGAACACCCGCTGGCGGGTGGGGCCGGGTTCGGGCGAACCGGTGCATAGCATGTCGACAACCAGCGACGCGGAATCCGAAGATGTTGCAAAGAAGATCGCCACCACCAGCACGGCGATACCCTGCACGATATCGGCGAAAGGGAAGCTTTCGAAAAACGCGAACATGGCAAGCGGGACTGAGTCAGCCACTGCGACGCTCAGCGAACCGGCCTGCGCGCCAAGAGCCGTGCGCGCGGCGGTGCCGATGCCGTCAATCTCCATCGCTTGCCAGCCGAAGATAGAGAACCAGATCAACGTGAACAGCGACGGGGCCAGCAGCACGCCAAAGACGAACTCCCGTATCGTGCGCCCCCGCGAAATCCGCGCGACGAAAAGCCCGATGAAGGGCGACCATGTGACCGTCCAGGCCCAGTAGAACACCGTCCAGCTGCCTTGCCAGCCCCAATCCCCATTCGCGGGATTGGTATCGGCAAGCATATCATTCCAGAAGGCGAGCCGTGGCAGGTTGCTTAGGTACAGGCCAAAGGTCTCGACCATGCCGCGCAGCAGGAACAGGGTCGAACCGGTCACCAGCACAAAGACCATCAACGCCACGGCCATGCCGATATTGAGGTTGGACAGCAGCTTTACCCCCTTATCCAGCCCCGCCACGATAGACACCACGGCAACGGCGGTCAGCGCGGTCAGGATGCCGACCTGCAGCGGCACGCCGTCGTTCCACCCAAACAGCGCCGACAGACCCGCTGCGATCTGCGATGACCCCAGCCCAAGCGAGACCGCGACGCCGAACAGCGTGCCGAGGATCGACGCAATGTCGATCGCCTTGCCCCAAGGGCCGTGGATGCGCTCTTTCAACAGCGGGTAAAAGACCGAACTGACCCGCACGGGTAGATCATAGCGGTTGATGAAATAGGCAAAGGCCAGACCGGGCAGCGCGAAGATCGTCCAGGTGTGCAGCGCAAGGTGGTATGTGGCGATAGAGATGGCGTCTTGTGCGGCCTGTTCCGTGAAAGGTTCAACGCCGGGCAGGGGCGGGTCCGAAAAATGACTGATCGGTTCGGCCACGCCCCAGAACATCAGCACGGTGCCGATGCCGCCCGCGAAAAGCATGGTGAACCACGACAGGTTTGTATACTCGGGCCGGCTGTCGCGCGGGCCAAGGCGGATATGGCCGTGACGGCTCATCGCGGCCCAGATCAGAAAGCCCAGCCAGACGTTGACGCCAAGAATAAAGAACCAGCCCAGATGCGATACGATCCAGGCGCGGCCTGCGGCGAAAGCATCCCCGATCGGTTCAGGGGCAAGGACAAGAGCCAGTACAAATAGGGCGGTACACAGGGCGGAAACAAAGAATATCGTAGGATCCGTTCGTAGTCCTAGTCGGCTTGCCAGTTCCCGCATTCGCATGTCCTCCGCTGCATTATGATCGGTTCTTGGTCAGGTAGAACCCTGTAGCTCAACGTAAAGTCCCCGTGATCGTTCCGGTTTTGCTGCGCTTCACAGGGGCGGCACCGCCGTTGCGCATGGGGCGCGTGGGCTTTTGCGGCGCAGGGTTACGCGAAATGTTGCGCCCGTGCCCCGCGCAGGCTAAAGCCAGCGCCATGACACATCCTGAACGCCCCCGCCGCAATTTCTACGGTCGCCTTAAAGGCAAATCGCTTAAGCAAAGCCAGAAAGGCTATATCGAAGAGGATCTAGAGGCGCTGTCGCCCGGTCCTGTCGATTGGGACGCGAACCCCGACCGTACACCGCTGGACCTGCCGACGCTGTTTGGCGGCAAGCCCGTCTGGCTGGAGGTCGGTTTTGGCGGCGGCGAACATATGGTGCATCAGGCGGCGCAAAACCCTGACGTGGGCATCATCGGCTGCGAACCTTACATCAACGGGGTCGCGATGCTGTTGGGCAAGATCCGCCGCGCGGGTGTCGATAACGTGGCGATCCATCCGGGCGATGCACGCGATATCTTTGACGTGCTGCCAGAGGCGTCGATTGACCGCGCTTTCCTGCTGTACCCCGATCCGTGGCCGAAAACGCGCCACCACCGTCGTCGCTTTGTGACGCCGGAACACCTTGAGCCGCTGGCCAAGGTGCTCAAGCCCGGCGCGATCTTTCGCGTTGCCACGGACATCGAAGACTATGTGCGCCAGACGCTTGAGCAGGTGCCACGCCACGGGTTCGAATGGCTGGCGGAACGCCCCGGCGACTGGAAAGAACCCTGGGGCGATTGGATTTCTACCCGCTACGAACAAAAAGCCCTGCGCGAGGGGCGCGTGCCGCACTATCTGACTTTCCGCAAGACCTAAGCGGGCGGGCGCGGGCCAAGAACGCTGGCAATGGACGGGGCGGGATCGCTGGTTTAAGACGGGCTTTCAGGAAGTTTTTTTGAGGGTTATCCATGTCCAGCCACGCCACGCCCGTCCCGATGACCTCTACCGCTTGCGGCCCGCTGTCCGGCGTGGCCGAGGTGCCGGGGGACAAGTCGATCTCGCACCGGTCCTTGATTTTGGGCGCGATGTGCATCGGCGAAACCACCATCAGCGGATTGCTTGAAGGCGACGACGTGCTGGACACGGCCAAGGCGATGCAGGCCTTTGGCGCGGAAGTCACCAATATGGGCGGCGGCAACTGGTCTGTGCGCGGTGTGGGCGTGGGCGGTTTCGCAGAACCGGACGGGGTGATCGACTGCGGAAACTCGGGCACGGGGGTGCGCTTGATCATGGGGTCAATGGCGACCTCCCCCATCACCGCGACATTCACCGGCGACGCCAGCCTGAACGGCCGCCCCATGGCACGGGTCACCGATCCGCTGGCCTTGTTCGGCACGCAATCTGTCGGGCGCAAGGGCGGACGCCTGCCCATGACCATCGTGGGGGCGGCTGACCCTGTGCCCGTGCGCTACACGGTGCCAGTGCCGTCCGCACAGGTGAAATCCGCCGTGTTGCTGGCAGGGCTGAACGCCCCCGGCAAGACCGTCGTGATCGAGGCCGAGGCCACGCGCGACCATACGGAGCGGATGTTGGCGGGCTTCGGTGCCGAGATCTCGGTGGAAGACACGGATGAGGGCCGTGTGATCACTCTGACCGGCCAGCCGGAGCTACAGGCCCAGCATGTGGATGTGCCGCGCGATCCGTCCTCGGCTGCGTTTCCGGTCTGTGCTGCCCTGATCGTGCCGGGATCCGACGTGCTGGTGCCGGGGATCGGGCTGAACCCGACACGGGCGGGGCTGTTCACCACGCTGCGCGAGATGGGGGCCAATCTGACCTATGAGAATGAGCGGATCGAGGGCGGCGAGCCCGTCGCCGACCTGCGCGCCAAATTCTCGCCCGACCTCAAAGGGATCGAGGTGCCGCCAGCGCGTGCGGCGTCGATGATCGACGAATATCCGGTGCTTTCTGTCGTGGCCGCCTTTGCGCAGGGCCAGACCATGATGCGCGGCGTGAAAGAGCTGCGGGTCAAAGAAAGCGATCGGATCGACGCGATGGCCAAGGGGCTGCGCGCCAATGGGATCGAAGTGGACGAGGGCCCCGATTGGTGGGCGGTCACCGGACGGGGGCACGGGAACGTGCCGGGCGGGGCCACCTGCGCCAGCCAGCTGGACCACCGCATCGCGATGTCCTTTATGATCCTTGGCATGGCCGCAACCTCGCCTGTCAGTGTGGACGACGGGTCGCCGATCACCACGTCCTTCCCGATCTTCGAGCCGCTGATGAAACGCCTTGGCGCGGATGTGACGCGGGGGGGTGCGTGATGCTGGGCTTTACCGTTGCGATTGACGGGCCGGCTGCGGCGGGCAAGGGCACTGTCGGGCGCGCAGTTGCGGCGCATTTCGGCTTTGCGCATCTGGACACCGGCCTGCTCTATCGCGCCGTAGGGGCGAAAGTGCTGGAGGGCATGACCGCCGAAGAGGCCGCCCTGACCCTGCAAGCCGATGATCTTGAGAATGACCAGCTGCGCACCAACGCCGTGGCAGAGGCCGCGAGCCGCGCGGCTGCGATCCCCGCTGTGCGGGCCGCCTTGGTCGATTTCCAGCGCAGCTTTGCCATGCGGGCAGGGGGCGCGGTGCTGGACGGGCGCGACATTGGCACGGTGATCTGCCCCGATGCGCCGGTCAAGCTGTTCATTACCGCCACGCCCGAGGTCCGTGCACAGCGCCGCTTTGCCGAGCTTAGCGCCAAGGGGGCCGAGGTCACGCTGGAAGGGGTGCTGGCCGATGTGCAGGCCCGCGATGCCCGCGACAGCACCCGCGCCGAGGCACCGTTGAAGCCCGCCGAGGATGCAGAGCTGATGGATACCTCGACCATGGATATCGAAACAGCCGTGGCCCGCGCCATCGAACTGGTGGCCGCACGTCGACGTGACTAAACGCGGCGGAACGAATGTCGCTGCCTGACGTTGGTCTGGGACGTGTCTGGCGATAGGCTGGGCACGATAGGAATAAACAAGAGGTGCTGACTATGAAGACCGCTCAAGACTATCTCGACGATGCGAATGCCGTTGTCCCCAAGATGGACGCCAAGGACGCGATTGCGAAACATGCCGAAGGCAAGGGCGTCTTTATCGACGTGCGCGATTCCGGCGACATCGCTAAAAGCGGGACCATCAAGGGCGCGCATCGTGTGCCGCGCGGCATGATCGAATTCCGCGCCGACCCCAACAAGGAAGAGATGTATAACCCGATCTTCGAAAAAGACGCAGAGATTTACCTGATCTGCGGCGCGGGCGGTCAGGCCGCGCTGTCGGGTAAGACGCTGCACGACATGGGCTATACGAATGTCACCAACATCGGCGGTTTTCCCGGCTGGAAAGAGGCGGGCGGCCCGACTGAAAGCTGATACCACATTGCGCGGATGACGGAATGGACAAGGGCAGGCTGCGGTCTGCCCTTTTTGCTGACATCGCCCTGTATGAACCTGTATGAACAGGGGATCACCTGTGCCAGCCCTTGCCTTTGCCCCGAAACAGGGCTATACGCGCGACTGTCTAAGGGGCGGATACACGTTTCGGGCGCGAGATATCAGGCAGGGTCGGTTTCATCCGGCCCTCTTTGTTTTGCGGATCGAATCCCATCGCGGATGACAATTTTAACCACAGACCGGCGGAGACAACCGCGCGGCCAGAAACCAAATGCTAAAGGAAAATCAAGCTACATGGCTATGAACTCAATGGAAGACTTCGAAGCACTTTTGGAAGAAAGCTTTGAAATGGACACGCCCGAAGAGGGCTCTGTTGTCAAAGGCAAGGTTATCGCGATCGAAGCGGGCCAAGCTATTATCGACGTAGGCTACAAGATGGAAGGCCGCGTTGAACTGAAAGAATTTGCCGAGCCTGGCGAAGCACCCAAAGTGGAAGTCGGCGACGAAGTCGAAGTATTCCTGCGTCAGGTCGAAAACTCCCGTGGTGAAGCTGTCATCTCGCGCGAGATGGCCCGTCGCGAAGAAGCCTGGGACCGTCTGGAAAAAGCCTATGCCGCAGAAGAGCGCGTTGAAGGCGCGATCTTTGGCCGCGTTAAAGGTGGCTTTACCGTTGATCTGGGCGGCGCAGTTGCCTTCCTTCCCGGTTCTCAAGTCGACGTGCGCCCCGTGCGCGATGCCGGCCCTCTGATGGGTCTGAAGCAGCCGTTCCAAGTTCTGAAAATGGACCGTCGTCGTGGCAACATCGTTGTATCGCGTCGTGCAATCCTTGAAGAATCCCGTGCCGAACAGCGTGCCGAAGTGATCGGCAACCTGACCGAAGGTCAGGAAGTTGACGGTGTGGTCAAGAACATCACCGAATACGGTGCCTTCGTTGATCTGGGCGGTGTTGACGGCCTGCTGCACGTCACAGACATGGCATGGCGCCGTGTGAACCACCCATCCGAGATCCTGTCGATCGGCGAAACCATCAAGGTTCAGGTCATCAAGATCAACAAAGAGACGCACCGCATCTCCTTGGGTATGAAACAGCTGCAAGAAGATCCATGGGATCTGGTTCAAGCCAAGTACCCGCTGGAATCCACGCACACTGGCCGCGTCACCAACATCACCGATTACGGTGCATTTGTTGAGCTGGAGCCAGGCGTTGAAGGTCTGGTTCACGTTTCCGAAATGTCCTGGACAAAGAAGAACGTACACCCCGGCAAGATCGTTTCCACCAGCCAAGAAGTCGAAGTCATGGTTCTGGAAATCGATGGCGCCAAGCGTCGCGTTTCCCTTGGTCTGAAACAGACCATGCGCAACCCATGGGAAGTGTTTGCTGAAACACACCCAGAAGGCACCGAAGTCGAAGGCGAAGTCAAAAACATCACCGAATTCGGTCTGTTTGTTGGCCTGCCAGGCGACATCGACGGCATGGTTCACCTCTCTGACCTGAGCTGGGACCAGCGCGGCGAAGAAGCGATCCAGGACTACCGCAAAGGTGACACGGTTCAGGCCGTTGTTTCCGAAGTTGACGTGGAAAAAGAACGCATCAGCCTGTCGATCAAAGGTGTGGGCGGCGACAAGTTCGCAGAAGCAGTGGGCGGCGTGAAGCGCGGTTCCGTTGTGACTGTGACCGTGACCTCCATCGAAGACGGTGGCATCGAAGTCGAATACGAAGGCATGAAAGCCTTCATCCGTCGCTCCGATCTGTCGCGTGACCGCGCCGAACAGCGCCCCGAGCGTTTCTCGGTCGGTGACAAGGTTGACGTACGCATCACCAACGTTGACGCGAAAGCGCACCGTCTGGGCGTGTCGATCAAAGCACGCGAAATCGCAGAAGAGAAAGAAGCAGTCGAGCAGTATGGCTCCTCTGACTCCGGCGCATCCTTGGGTGATATCCTGGGTGCCGCTCTGAAAGGCGACGAATAAGCCTTAGCGCTTGTTGCACAGATCAGGGGCCTCGCAGTGCAGACTGCGGGGCCCTTTTTCGTTGCGAATCGCAATCTGTGGCGAGGGGCAGGGAAGGGCGGCTGGCGGCGCTGTTCCGGGTGGCTGCGTGAAATGTGACTAAAAAATGACTGGAAAACAGCGACTTCCCGCTACTTAATCGCAATAATAGAAATATGCATGACTTCACGAACGCGTTTGGTTTGCTATAGTCCCATCTAGTTAAGACATTAATTGCGCACCTCGGAGGACGTTAAATGATCCGGTCAGAACTGATCCAGAAGATTGCCGACGACAATCCCCATCTCTATCAGCGCGACGTGGAACGGATCGTAAATACCATCTTCGAAGAGATCACCGGCGCGATGTCCGACGGTGATCGGGTAGAGCTGCGCGGCTTTGGTGCCTTTTCAGTGAAAAAACGTGACGCCCGTGTGGGCCGGAACCCTCGCACTGGGGAAACGGTTCATGTAGAAGAAAAGCACGTGCCGTTCTTCAAGACCGGTAAACTGCTTAGAGATCGTTTAAACGGGAATTCCTAATGCGTTATGTTCGCTACCTCTGCATCGCAATCTTCGCCATTGCACTGATCGCGGTTGCCTTGGCCAACCGGTCTATGGTGTCGCTGAAGTTGCTACCGACCGAGGTATCGGGCTGGTTCGCGTTGAACCCTGAAATCCAGGTGCCGCTGTTCCTTGTTATTCTGGGCAGCATCATCGCCGGTCTGCTGGTGGGTTTCGTCTGGGAATGGATCCGCGAATACGGCCAGCGTGCCGAAGCCGCACGTCAGGCCCGCGAAATGCGCCGTCTGGAACGTGAAGTCGCACGCCTGAAGGGCGAGAAATATCAGGACCAGGACGAGGTTCTGGCGCTGCTGGATCAAGCAAGCTAAGCGGGCCTATGCCCCTTAGCGCAGGAACCATCCGATGACCCAAAATTTGCACGTGAAATTCTGCGGATTGCGCAGCACGCAGGATATTGCGGCGGCCGCTGCGGCCGGTGCGCGCTATGTCGGCTTTGTCTTCTTTGAAAAATCCCCCCGGCACGTCACGATTGATCAAGCCGCTGAACTGGCCATAGAGGTGCCAACGGGGCTGTGTAAGGTCGCGTTGACGGTCAACGCGGATGACGCCTTTCTGGATGCGCTGACGGCGGCTGTGCCTATTGATATGCTGCAGCTACACGGCAAGGAAACGCCCAAGCGTGTCGCCGAGGTCAAGGCGCGCTATGGGCTGCCGGTGATGAAAGCAGTCGGTGTGGCCGATGCAGATGACCTGCCACAGATTGATGCCTATATGGCCGTGGCGGACCAGATCCTGATCGATGCGAAACCGCCCAAAGGGGCAGCGCTGCCCGGTGGCAATGGATTGTCGTTTGACTGGCGCCTGATCGCAGATCGCACATGGGACAAGCCGTGGATGCTGGCAGGGGGGCTGACCCCCGACAATGTGGCTCAGGCCGCCCGTATGACCGGCGCACGGCAGGTAGATGTCTCTTCCGGTGTGGAAAGCGCGCCGGGTGTAAAGGACGCAGGGCTGATCGCGGCATTCGGAAACGCCGCGAAGGTCTAGTATTGGCAGGATGGCCCCTTAGAAGGTGAGGGGGTATTCCTTGGCCAGCGCGTCGAATTTCATCAACGACGCAACCAGTGCAGGCATCTGATCCAGATAGATCATGTTCGGCCCGTCCGACGGTGCGTTGTCCGGGTCTTCGTGGGTCTCGATAAAGACCGCGCCCACGCCAATCGCGACCGCTGCACGGGCCATGACGGGGGCGAACTCGCGCTGTCCGCCGCTGGAGCCACCTTGCCCGCCGGGCTGCTGGACTGAATGGGTCGCGTCCATCACGACAGGGTATCCGGTTTGCGCCATCTGCGGCAGGCTGCGCATGTCAGCGACCAGCGTGTTGTAGCCAAAGGAGGTGCCGCGTTCGGTCAGCAGGATACGCTTGTTGCCGGTGGATTCGATCTTGGCGACGACATTGGGCATATCCCACGGGGCCAGAAACTGACCCTTTTTGACGTTCACAACCTTGCCCGTATTGCCCGCGGCCAGCAGCATATCGGTCTGGCGGCACAGGAAGGCGGGGATTTGCAGGATGTCGACAGCCTCGGCCGCGATGGCGCATTGCGCTTCGGTATGCACGTCGGTCAGGACGGGCACGCCGATGGATTTGCCCACCGATTGCAGCACAGCCAGACCTTCGTCGATGCCAAGCCCGCGTTTGCCACCAAGGGAAGTGCGGTTGGCTTTGTCATAGCTCGCCTTGAACACGAACTGGGCGCCCACGGCATCGCATGCCTCTTTCATCTGGCCGGCGATCATCTGGGCGTGGGTTTCGCTTTCCAGCTGGCAGGGGCCTGCGATCACCGTCAGCGGGCGATCATTCCCGATGACGACATTTCCAACGGTGACTTGGGTCATTTTGTTACCTGTTCTTTCAGAATGGAGGAGGTCAGCGATAGCATGAGGTAGATGCCCGCAAAGATCAGGAATGTCAAAATCGTGTTCTCGAACTTGCGTGGGTATGAGGCGCTTTGCGACGCCACCGGACGCACCGCGACGGTCAGATATCGGACCTGACGGCTGGCCTCTGTGCGGGCTTGTTCCATCTGGGTCTGGGACGCCTGCAAGGCGGCATCTGCCGCGGCCAGATCGGCCTGCGCCAGTTGCAAGCTGACCGCTTGTTGTGCAAGCGAGTTGGTGCCCTCGGTCGCGCTGTTCATGCGTTCGTTCAGCTTGTCCAGCTGCGCGCTAAGCCGGCGCACGTCGCCTTGGGCACCGTCCACCTTGGCGCGGTTCGGGCGCGGGTTGTCGAGCAGGGCGGCAAGTTCAAGCTCTTTTTCCAGCAGCAAGGTTTCATAATTGGTGATCTGCCCGCGGATCGACGCGATGACTGCCTGCGGGTCCACCCCGTTGTCGACCTGCAGCTTGATCAGCGCTTCCTGCGCCTCGCGGCGTTTGGCGACCGTCTGCTCATAGGCTTCGCGGGCGTCGCGCATGCCGTCTTCGCGCTTTTGCTGCGACAGGGCGTTCACGCGTTCTTCGGCATATTCCAGCAGGTGTTCGGAAAAGTCTTTCGCGACCTCGGGATCGGCGGCAATCACCTCCATCCGGATCATGCCTTCGGTCGGGTCGTAGCCGATTTTGACGTTGTCCTTATAGTGTTTATACGCTTCCTCGTTCGACGCGTCAGGGTTCATCCGCTGGATCGGGTCGATCGCGGGGTCCGAGAAATGCTTCATAAAGCCGACATCACGGTCCAGCCGCAGCATCGCGTCTTTTGACTGGAGGTAGCTTTGTGTCGCGATACTATCGGCGGAGTTGGCAAATTGCGTCGGCAGCAGCCCGCCAAGGGGGCCAAGCCCGCCTGTGCCTTCGTTCTGGATAATCAGGAACTGGCTGTCTGTCGCATACATCGGCGTGGCGATGTTGTAGAAATAATACCCGCCCATGATTGTGGGTAGCCCGACAAAGAAGGCCAGACGCACCATAAGCAGCCCCATCTTGCGACGGCGGCGCTTGGTGATGTCGCGCTGGATGTCCGAGATCTCGCGCATGCGGCGTTCCATCGGATTAACGTCGGTCGAGGGCAGATTGCGCCCCCCGGCAGGGACTGTCTGGGGAAGCTGGATGCGCCCTTTCTGCAGTGCCGTGCCGGTGGATTGCTTGTCCTGAGGAACGACCAGTTCCAGCATGTTGGAACGTTGGAACGGGTCGATCCCTTCGGCGCGCAGCAACCGCACCGCATCGAAGTCAGAGGTCGGGGCAAGCCCGTGTTTTTGCGCCACGCGACGGGCCATGCGCAATTGGCGGCCGGTCAGCCCTTCGCGGCGGATCGCGTCGATGTCCTGCTCTCCGCTGACTTCGGTCGCCGATGACACCTCGCCGCTGCGGGCGTCGGAGGGCGGGGTCGGGCGCGCAGCGGAGGCAGCGGCAGCTTGGCTGGGCGCTGCAGCTCTCGGTGCTTCGCCGCGCGATGCAGCCGCAGCGCGTGGGGCGTCAGGGGCCTGCGGCTTTGGCGTGGCTGACGCGGGGGCATCACGTTCGACCGCATCGTTCCCCTTGGGGGCCGCAGCGGGGGTCGCACGTTTGATGCGGAATTTTCTAGCCTTGGGTTTCGTAGTCATAAAGCTGTTTGGCCTCTTCCAAGGTGTCGAAGATATGTAGCTTTCCGCCAAGCAAGACAGCAGCGGACCGCGCGAATTGTTCCAACGTCTCGGCTTGGTGCGAAACGATGATGATCGTCGTCGTGCGCAGCCGTTCTTGCAGAATTTCGCCCGCCTTGCGGTTGAACTCCACATCTGTGGTGCTCGGCATGCCTTCGTCGATCAAATAGATGTCGAAATCAAGCGCAAGCAGCAGTGAAAACGAAAACCGTGATTTCATCCCGGC
Organism: Sulfitobacter sp. TCYB15; assembly: GCF_040435955.1. Classification (NCBI taxonomy): domain Bacteria; kingdom Pseudomonadati; phylum Pseudomonadota; class Alphaproteobacteria; order Rhodobacterales; family Roseobacteraceae; genus Sulfitobacter; species Sulfitobacter sp. TCYB15. The sequence continues at coordinate 2,574,609 of NZ_CP159193.1, read as the reverse complement.
CGAATATGTCCCGACGGGCTGGTCAAAATATTCCCCCAACCCACACAGCCAGCGACAAAAGCTTTCGACGTAGTCAGGGTCCAGCCCATAGAGACGGGCAATATAACGGGCATTCTCTACCGCGGAAACCTTGTTGACGACACCGCCCATGAACCCCAGCGGGAAGCTGATGTTGCAGCCGCGCCTGATTTCACCTTCGTCCGGCTTTTCCAGCCCTGCCATCATATTGATAAGGGTCGTCTTGCCGGTGCCGTTCGGGGCGAGGATGCCAAGGGAATGCCCCAAATCCACACGAAATGACACATGGTCGAGAATGACCTTGTGTTGCGTGCCAGTCCAAAAGGACTTGGAGACGTTGTCGAATTCCAGCATGCCTGCTCCGATTGGTGCTGTTGCGGGTATGTCGCGCCCTGTTTCCCGAGCCTTGGGCGGTGTCTAGCCCTCTATTTTGACTATATTATGTCGTAGTTGAGGCCGAATTTACAAGGAGCCAAAACGACCCACGCGCCCGAAGGCGGTGCCATCGGCGATGGTTTGCAGGGCGCGCTATACGAAAGGTCGAGGGGTGCGGGTGTTAGTGACCGATCACCTTGGCATCGTGGCAATGGGCATCCTGGGTCTCAAGCTCCAGCGTGACGTGGTTCAGATCGAACTCGGACTTCAGGTAGGATTTCAAGGCTTGACGCAGGGCGCTTGGGTCGGTGCCTAGTTCGGCGACGATATGGGCGTCAAAGGCAGCGCCGTGTTCCTCCATCAGCCACAGGTGGACATGATGAACGTCTGTAACGCCAGGCTGGTCGCGCAGTGCCGCGATCACGTCTTCGGTGCGCAGCGCATCGGGCGAGGCAAGCATCAAGATCCGCGCCACCTGCGGCAGTTCGGTCGCGGATTGCCAAAGGATGTATCCTGCAATCAGCAGCGTGGCCAATGGGTCCACCCAAGCCCAGCCGAACAGTATCATCAGCGTCCCCGCCACGATCACGGCAACCGACCCCAAGGCATCGGCCACATTGTGCAAAAAGGCCGCGCGGATGTTCACGCTGGATTTCGATGCGCGAAAGGTCAACGCGGCGGTGCCCAGATCCACCAGCAAGGCGATGCCAGCGACGATCACCACGATCCAGCCCGCCACGGGTTCGGGATTGGCAAAGCGCATCGCGGCCTCATAGACCAGATACAGGCCGATCACGATCAAGGTGGTATAGTTGATCAGCGCCGCGACCGCCTCGATCCGGCCGTAACCAAAGGTCATATCTGCATTGGCCGGACGGCGGGCGATCTTGCGTGCGGCAAAGGCGATGATCAGCGCGATGGCGTCGCTGAAGTTATGCAGCGCATCGGCGATCAGCGACAGGCTGCCCGCGACGATCCCGCCGATGACCTGCGCGACCGTGAGGCCGAGGTTGATCGCCACCGCGAGGGCAATCTTGCCGTCGCCGCTGTCGGGATCGACGTGATGGTGGTGACCGTGTGACATGGGCGGCTTTCGCTATCTGTGGTGTGAACTGTGAGGATGATCAGGGCAGGGGACCGCGGCGTCGGCGCAACACTCTGTCATCAGGAACTCGGATAGATCCTGTACCGCATCATGGGATACCGCCGCGCAGATGATGCTGCGCCCCTGCCGCTGCTGGCGCACCAGCCCCGCGGCTACAAGCAGTTTCAGATGATGGGTCAGCGTGGACCCGGTGATGCCCGCGCGATCACCCAGCGTGCCAATGGTCAGCCCGTCAGGGCCCGCGCGCACCAGCAAACGGAGAACTTGCAACCGTTGCTCTGACCCGAGCGCGGCAAAGCGCGCAGCAGCCAAGGCAAGGTCATGGGGGGAGGCGGGATTCATTTTCATGTTTTTAGAAATATAGAAATGATTAGCTGCGTCAAGCTCATTTCGAAAGGTTTCGAAATGAGTGCTGGACACCACCGCGTCACCGCCCCCTTTGAAACCGGCGCGCCACCGCTTAGGTCTACCCCCATGACCGACATCCGCCCCGAACTCAGCCAATGCACCCTCTGCGCCGACCGCTTTGCGGCTACGGCGACGGGGCACCGGCCCAATCCGGTGGTCTGGTTCCAACCGAGCGCGCGGCTGCTGATCGCCTCGCAAGCGCCGGGGTTGAAAGTGCACGAGGCGAACACCCCCTTCTGGGATGCCTCGGGCAAACGGCTGCGCGACTGGTTGGGCGTGGACGAGACGACCTTTTACGACCGCAGCCGCGTGGCGATCATCCCCATGGCCTTCTGCTTTCCGGGCTATGACGCCAAGGGCAGCGATCTGCCGCCTCCGCCGATCTGTGCGAAAACATGGCGGGCCCGGGCGCTGGATACCGTGCCCGATGTCCGGCTGACCGTGTTGATCGGGGCCTATGCCATGCGCTATCACCTGCCCGGGTTCACCACAGTCACCCGCGCCGCCGCCGATTGGCAAAACCACCCCAAGGGCGTCTTTGCCTTGCCTCATCCCTCGTGGCGCAATACCGGTTGGCTCAAGAAAAATCCGTGGTTCGAGGAGGACGTGCTTCCCCGGCTCCGCGCTGCTGTAAGGAATGTACTGGATGACTGAAGCGACGCCCCTGGACATCGCCCATGCCGCCATGATGGCCGATGAAAGCGATGACGCTGCCCGCCTGCGGTTCTATGAACGCATGGCCGATGTGGAGCTTTTCCTGCTGCTCGAAGCCGAACCGGACGCCGATCAGGTCAGCCCTGTCCTGCTTGAGGACGCCTATGTGCTGGTCTTTGACCGGATCGAACGGCTTGCGGCCTATGTCGGGCAGCCTGCGCCCTATGTGGCACTGTCGGGGCGCGCGATTGCGGGGATGCTGGATGGCCAACCGCTTGGCATGGCGGTGAACCTAGATGTCGCACCTTCGGCGATCCTGCTGCCCGACAGCGCCGTGGCTTGGCTGCGCGACACACTCGCCCATGAAGCCGGAGAGGTCGAGGCGCGCATCGACCGTGTTCTGCCGCCCAAGGGCCTGCCCGAAACGCTGATTGCCGCGATTGATGCCAAGCTGGCGACCGCCACAGGCATGGCGGCAGGGGCGTGGCTGGTCGGGGTTGAATATGCCGGCGGCGGGCGCGGGCATCTGCTGGGCTTTGTCGGGGCCATCCCGCGCGCACAAGACGCGCTGGTTCGTGCCGCTTCCGAGGCGCTGACATTCTCGGGTATCGATGCGGGGGCGATGGATGTGGGCTTCTTCGCGCCCTCTGATCCGACGGTTGAAAAACTGTCGAAAGTCGGGCTGCGTTTTGATCTGCCCCAGATGGACCCGCTGGAAAAAACCCCGCGGATGGAGGCCCCCGGCTCTGACCCGTCAAAGCCGCCGATCCTGCATTAGCGAGGACCAAAGCCGCTTGCATCCCGCCCCGCTTGGCGCGATCAATAGGCCATGACATTGAACCCCGCCGATCCCGCATTCGAGGCCGCGCTGCGTGCCGATCTGTCGCCCGACGTCTTTCGCGCGGTCGAACCCCGATATCTGGAAGAACCCCGCGGGCTTTATGCCGGAAAATCGGCCGTGCTGGCCCTGCCACGCACGGTCGAAGAGGTCGCGATACTGATCCGCCATGCCAATGCAGCACGGGTCGGCGTAATCCCCTATGGCGGTGGTACCGGACTTGTGGGCGGCCAGGTGGCAGACTCTGGCCCCGCTCCGCTGATCCTGTCGCTGGAACGCATGAACAAACTTCGCGCCGTCTACCCCGATGAAAACGTGCTGGTGGCCGAAGCGGGGATGATCCTGTCCGACGTGCAAGACGCCGCCGAGGCGGCGGATCGCCTGTTTCCCCTGACCCTCGCGGCACAGGGTTCTGCCCGAATTGGGGGGAACCTCGCGACAAATGCGGGCGGCACCGGCGTGCTGCGCTATGGCAACGCCCGCGATCTCTGTCTGGGGCTAGAGGCCGTGCTGCCCGATGGCCAGATATGGAACGGCCTGACACGGCTGCGCAAGAACAACACCGGCTATGATCTGCGTCACCTGCTGGTCGGTGCCGAGGGCACGCTTGGCGTTATCACCGCCGCGGCGCTCAAGCTCTTCCCGCGGCCCGCCAAGACGGGGACCGCGCTGCTGGTCGTGAACTCTCCGGCGGCGGCGCTGAAGCTGCTGTCGCTCGCGCGCAGTCAATTGGGCGAGATGATCAGCGCGTTCGAGATCATGAACGGCGTCGGGCTGGATTTCCTCACCGAAAAGATGCCCGAACTCCGCCAGCCCTTCGACACCCCGCCAGAATGGAGCGTGCTGATCGAATTGGGCCTCAGCGGTGATCTGGACCCGATGGCGGCGCTCGAGACGCTGTTTGCCGCCGCCTTCGAGGCGGATCTGGTGACAGACGGGCTTATCGCGCAAAGTCAGCAGCAGTCCGAAGATTTCTGGGCCGTCCGCGAGATGATGCCCCACGCCAACCGCCAGATCGGGTCGATCTCCAGCCACGATATCTCGGTCCCCTTGGGCGCGCTGCCCGAATTTATCATCCGCGCGGGGGAAAAAATCGGCGCGCTGGGCGATTTCAGGATCAATTGTTTCGGCCATGTGGGCGACGGCAACCTGCACTACAACGTTTTCCCCGTGCAGGGCCGAAGCCGCGAGGATCATCTGGAGGATCGCTTGCCCATCAAGACGGCGATCCATGATCTGGTGCACGAGCTCGGCGGCTCTGTCAGTGCGGAGCACGGGATCGGGCGGCTCAAGGTCAAAGACCTCGAACGTTATAGCGATCCGGCGAAGCTCTCTGCGTTGCGCGCGATCAAGGCGGCGCTGGATCCGAACGGGATCATGAACCCCGGCGCGATGTTCCCCGCGCCGGAATAAAGTCTCGGCAACGCGGTTTATGCGCCGTCAAAGGCACAAAGCGCGTTGACCTCCATCCCCATCGCTTCCAGCCGCTTGCGCCCGCCAAGTTCCGGCAGGTCGATGATAAAGGCGCAGGACACGATCTCGCCGCCCAAACGCTGGATCAGCTTGATCCCCGCCTCGGCGGTGCCACCGGTGGCCAGGAGATCGTCGACAACCAACACCTTCTCACCGGGCTGGATCGCGTCGTCGTGCAGCTCCACAATCGCCTCGCCGTATTCCAGCTTGTAATCCTGAGAGATGGTGCGACCGGGCAACTTGCCCTTCTTGCGGATCGGCACAAAGCCGACGGACAGCTGATGCGCGATCGCGCCCCCCAGAATAAAGCCGCGCGCCTCAAGTCCGACGACCTTGTCGATGTCGATGCCGGCATAGGGGTGCAGCATCTGGTCGATGGCCATACGGAACCCGCGCGGGTCGGCGAAAAGCGTGGTCACATCGCGAAACATGATCCCTTCGTGGGGGAAATCGACAATGGTACGGATGTAATCTTGAACCTGTTTCATGCAGTGCTCCGGTCGTTGGGCTTTGGTCGGTCGCCACACCAGCGCAACAACCGCGCCACAGCGTTAAGCGACCCGCCCCCTGTCAGCAAGCATCTTCCACAGCGCGGCCCCGCGGGGCATCACATCAAAACCGCAAGGCCCCGCTTCATTTTGCCAAATAAACTCACCTGCCACAGCATCCGCCACGGGCGCTGCGTCAGCGTTTGCAGTGCGCCTAAAGCACGCGCCCCGCGACGGCATCCAGCTTGGCCACCAGTGCCGCGTCGCGCATTTCTGGCTGGGTCATGATCGCATATTCCAACGCACGGTCGCAGCCATGCGGGCAGGGGGCGCGGTCGGCTCCTAGCAGTTTGGGCAGGCGCGCGACCAGTTGACGGCCCTTGTCGGCATTGCCCATCAAGGTCTCGATGATCTTGGTCACATCGACCTCGCCGTGGTCCGGATGCCAGCTGTCGTAATCCGTGATCATCGCGACCGAGGCATAGCAAAGCTCTGCCTCGCGGGCCAATTTCGCTTCGGGCATATTGGTCATGCCGATCACATCCGCGCCCCAGCTTTCGCGGTACATCTTGGATTCCGCCAATGTGCTGAACTGCGGCCCCTCCATCGCAAGGTAGGTGCCGCCGCGGTGCACGTTAATGCCCGCGTCGCGCGCAGCGGTTTCGCAGGCGTCGCCCAAACGCGGGCAGGTGGGGTGCGCCACGCTGACATGGGCCACGCAGCCGGTGCCGAAGAAAGATTTCTCCCGCGCGATGGTGCGGTCGATGAACTGGTCCACGATCACGAAATCTCCCGGTGCCATTTCATCGCGGAACGACCCGCAGGCCGAGACGCTGATCACATCCGTGCAGCCGAGCCGTTTCAGCGCATCGATATTGGCACGGTAGGGAACGGTAGAGGGCGCATGCACATGTCCGCGCCCGTGGCGCGGCAGAAAGGCCATCTCTACCCCGTCGAGCGTCCCGGTCAGGATCGCATCGGAGGGCGGGCCCCAGGGGCTTTCCACGGTAAGCCATTCGGCCCCCTCCAGCCCGTTGATGTCATAGATGCCGGAGCCGCCGATCACGGCAATTTTCGTCTGAGTCATGAAGTCGCCCTTGGATTGAGTTGTGCGCAGAGTATCAAGCTTGGCCCATAGGAAAAGCCTTGAATCCGGCCCGCGCCGTCGCGTGCCTTCCATTTTGTTCACGTTTCAGCTAGGAGGCCGCAAAGACCTTTCCGACTTATTGATGCGATTTGACCCGAAGGATGCCCGATGGCGCGTACCACGTTCCGTAGTTTTACCAAAAATCTTGATGTGACCGACCTGAGATGGATGCCGGGAGAGGGGTTCTCTCCGTCGCGGCTGCGCATCGAATTGCTGTCGGGGCTGACCGTCGCCCTGGCCCTTGTGCCCGAAGCGGTTGCCTTTGCCTTTGTCGCGGGGGTCCACCCGTTGGTGGGTCTCTATGCGGCCTTTCTGGTGGGGTTGATCACCGCGCTGATCGGCGGGCGTCCGGGGATGATCTCGGGGGCGACGGGTGCTTTGGCGGTTGTGATGGTCGCATTGGTCGCGCAGCACGGTGTTGAATATCTTTTCGCCACGGTCGTGCTCATGGGGCTGATCCAGATTTTCGCGGGTGTCATGCAATGGGGCAAGTTCATGCGGCTGGTGCCGCACCCTGTTATGCTGGGGTTTGTGAACGGTCTGGCCATCGTGATCTTCCTTGCCCAGATGGGCCAGTTCAAAGTGCCGGGCACGATGGTTGATACAGGTCACGGCATGTCGGGTGGCGAATGGCTGTCGGGTGGGCCGCTTTACCTGATGCTGGCGCTTGTCGCCGCGACGATGGCGATCATCTGGGTCATGCCACGCATCACCAAGCTGATCCCCGCACCGCTGGCAGGCATCGGTATCATCGCCATTCTGGTGATCGCGACGGGCATGGATGTGCCACGGGTCGGCGATCTGGCCTCGATCGAGGGCGGCTTTCCGACGTTCCACATGCCGTTTGGCGAAGGTGTCGGCCTGTACGGCACCGCCTTGGCACCCTTCACGCTCGAGACGCTGTATATCATCCTGCCCTATGCGGTGATTCTTGCGGCCATCGGCCTGATTGAATCGCTGCTGACGTTGAACCTTGTCAGCGACTTGACCAACACCCGCGGCGGGGCCAGCCAGGAATGTATCGCGCAGGGCGTGGCCAATACCGTGACCGGCTTCTTTGGCGGTATGGGCGGCTGCGCCATGATCGGTCAGTCCATGATCAACGTGAAATCCGGCGGGCGCACGCGGGTTGCGGGGATTGCGGCTGCGGTGTTTTTGCTGCTGTTCATTCTGGTCGGCGCGCCGCTGATCGAACAGATCCCGCTGGCAGCACTGGTCGGGGTGATGTTCATGGTCGTGATCGGCACCTTCGCGTGGAACTCCTTTGGGATCCTGCGCAAAGTGCCCCTGACCGATGCCTTCGTGATCCTGCTGGTTACCGTCGTCACCGTCTACGAAGACCTTGCGGTCGCGGTGGTCGTCGGTGTGATCGTGTCGGCGCTGGCCTATGCGTGGAACAATGCGCGTCGCATCCACGCCAAGACATACACCACACCTGAAGGGGCCAAGGTCTACCAGATTCAGGGGCCGCTGTTCTTTGGGTCGTCCGAAGGTTTCGCCGAGCTCTTTAACGTCAAGGCCGACCCCAGCGAGGTGATCGTCGATTTCGAGGACAGCCGCGTTGTGGATCAATCGGCCCTGCAAGCGATCGAGACGATTGCCGCGAAATACGAAGGCGCGGGCAAGCGCATCCAGCTGCGCCACCTCAGCCGCGATTGTCACCGTTTGCTGAAGAAGGCCGGGCACCTGATGATCGATAGCGACGATGATCCCGATTACGAGATCGCGGCGAACTATCAGGTCCGTACCGGCATTCTTGGCGGTCACTAAACCGCCCGACCGACTGACACGAAAAAGCCCCCGATGCAGTCCGCATCGGGGGCTTTTTGCTTTTCGGGATGGGGCGGGATCAATCGTCGGGGCGGATGATCTCGAACACGTCGGTCACGCGGGCGTAATCACGGTAGCCCAAGCGGGACAGCGGTTGGTAGGTCGTCACGTCGAACCGCCCGTCCTTGATGCAATCGTCGCGCATATGGACGCCGACGACCTCGCCGAAGACGACAAAGTTATTCTCTCCCTCGATCTTGACCATCTGGGTCATGCGGCATTCCAGGCTGGCAGGGGCGGTCGCCACACGGGCGCAGTTGATCTGGTCGCAGTTCGCTTTTTCGATGCCAGCGTGGCCGAATTCATCCGCGCCATGGGGCAGCGTCGCAGAGGAGGCGTTCATCGCGTCGCGCATCGCGTACTCGACAATGTTCACGCAGAAGACGCCGGTCTCGCGGATGTTGGCCATGCTGTCCTTGGTCCCGTCCACATCGGCCTTGGTCCCGGTAGAGGCAAACATCACCTGCGGCGGCGTATAGGCGACCCCGTTGAAAAACGAATAGGGGGCCAGATTGTCGTTCCCGTCCGCGTCTCGGGTGGAAATCCATCCGATCGGGCGTGGGGTGACAATCGCGTTGAACGGGTTATGGGGCAGGGGGTGGCCGTCTTGCGGGCGGTAGAACATCAAACTCTCCTCATGGTTTGCACCTATGGCTAGCGCCATGATAAAGGCAGCGCCACAGGAAAACCGTCCAGAGGGCCACGCCTTGTATCATATTACCCCCGAGACGGCTGCCGATCACTGGGAAGTCGAAGCGTTATACGATACCTGCTTTGCGCCGGGACGCGAGGCGTTGTCGTCCTACCGCCTGCGCGATGGAGTGCCGCCGGTGGCAGGGCTGAACCATGTGGCACGTGACGCGGGCGGTATCCTTGCCGGGGCCATACGCTATTGGCCGATCTGTATCGGTGCCCATGCCGCGCTGTTGTTGGGCCCCGTTGCCGTGCACCCGACGCGGCAGGGCGAAGGCTTGGGTGCCTTGCTGATCGAGGGCAGTCTGGCGCAAGCGGCCCCGCTGGGGTGGTCGCGCGTGATGCTGGTGGGGGATGCGCCTTACTATAACCGCTTCGGCTTTACCTTGCTGACCGATGTGGTGATGCCGCCGCCAACGAACCCTGAACGGGTGTTGGGCCGTGCGCTGGTCGATGGCGCGTGGGAAGGCATCGCGGGCGATGTCACCGCTTGGCCACATTGAAAGCGGCGGCGGGATGGCCCACATTCTAGCCAAACAGGCGGAGGCCCCACCCCATGCAGATTGAAAGCAACCTACCCAGCACCATTGACGTAGAGGCACGGCTGGACCAGATCGCCAAGCGCTACAAAAGCGCGGGCGGTGTGGGTATCAATGTGTTGAACGTCATCGGCGGCAGCGCCGAGGGGTTGATCGACAAGCTTCCCTCGCCCGTGCGCCGCAATCTCGAAAGCGCCACCGTCAAGGCATTGGGCCAGGCGATGAAGGCAGCGACGTCGACGCGGTCGATGGTGCCGGACCAGAAAAGCTGGCTGAACCAGGCGGTCAGCGCGGCGATGGGGGCGGCGGGCGGCGCAGGTGGCCTGCCCACGGCACTGGCAGAACTGCCGGTGACGACGACCTTGTTGCTCCGCGTTATTCAGGGGGTAGCAGTGGAACACGGCTTTGATGCCCATGCCGAGAATGTGCAGTTCGATTGCGTGCAGGTGTTCAGCGCCGCGGGGCCCTTGTCAGAAGATGACGGGGCCGATCTGGCGTTTCTGTCGGCGCGGGTCGCGTTAAGCGGGCGCGCCATGCAGGCGGTGATTGCCAAAGTGGCTCCGCGTCTGGCGCTGGTCTTGGGGCAGAAGCTGGCCGCGCAGGCGGTGCCGGTGCTGGGGGCGGTGGCCGGTGCGGCGACCAACTATGCCTATACCAGCTATTACGAAGATATGGCCCATGTGCATTTCGGGCTGCGCAAGCTGGCGATTGATGCGGATGTCCCCCACGAAGAACTGGTCGAGCGGCTGCGCGCCAAGGTCGGGCTGCGCAAGATCGCCTAGCGCCCGATACTGCCCGGCGCGACCGTGGTGGCCTTGAGGATCGCATAGCAGGTCATGCCCGGTGTCAGACCAAGCTCGGCGACAGCGCGGGCCGTCACACGGCTGAGCAAACGGTCACGCCCCGCACGCAGGGCAATGGCCGCGCCCGGACCGTCGCCGGGATGAACCGCCTCGACCGTGACGGGCAGCACGTTGACCGAGCTTAGCCCCTCGGGGCGGGTCAGGGACAGGATCACATCTTGGGCCAGCACCCGCAGCCGCACGCGGGCACCGGCATCGGCGTGCACGCCGGGCAGCTCAAGCTCTCCGGCGCTGATCCGCAGGGTCGTGATCCCGTCATTCCCATGCTCGAGGACATCCGCCTCGATCACGGCACCCGCCTCGCGGACACCAAGCAGGGGCACGGCGGCGGGATCGGCCATGACATCGAACAGCGGGCCCTGCGCCTGAACCTTTCCGTTCTGGATCAGTACCAGCGTATCGGCCAGCCGCGCGATCTCGTCCACTGCGTGGCTGACATACAGGATCGGCAGCCCCAGCGGCCCGTCGCGCAGCCGTTCGAGAAAGGGCAAAATCTCTTGCTTGCGGGGCCCGTCCAGACTGGCGAGCGGTTCATCCATCAGCAACATGCGCGGGTGGCTCAGCAAGGCGCGGCCCAAGGCGACGCGCTGCTTTTGGCCGCCTGATAGCGTGGCAGGCGCGCGGTCAAGCAATGTCTCTAGCCCAAGCAGTGCCACCACGTCGCGTTGAGACGGGCCGCTGCTGCCCCGCGGCGCATAGCGGGCACCGAACATCAGGTTTTGCGCCACGCTGAGATGCGGGAACAGCCGCGCGTCCTGAAACACGGTGCCAAGGCGGCGCTTGTGCGGGGGGACGTAGATGCCGCCTTCGGTATCCAGCAGCACCTCGTCCTCGATCACGACGCGCCCGCGGTCGGGGTGGAGCAAGCCACCAACGGCGTTGATCACGGTGGATTTTCCGGCCCCCGACCGGCCAAACAGCGCGGTGATGCCGGGCCCGGCCTCAAGCGCGAGGTCCAGCGCGAAGCCGTCAAAGCGGTGCGACAGGGACAGGGAAAGCGTCATGTGCCCGCGATCCTTTTGGCAACGCGGCGGGCGAGCAGCTCGGACAGAAGCACGGCGCTGACCGCGATGGCCGAAGACATAAGCACCATCGCCACCGCCTGACCCTCGCCACCGGGTATCTGCAAGGCGGCCCAGATGGCGCTTGGCAGGGTTTGCGTCTGGCCGGGGATATTGGCGACAAAGGTGATCGTGGCGCCAAATTCGCCCATGGCTTTGGCAAAGCCCATCACGGTCCCCGCCAGCACACCGGGCAAGATCAGGGGCAGGGTGACACGGGCGAAAACCGCCGCGCGGGGGGCACCGAGCGTGGCAGCGGCGTCTTCAAGCTTGGGGTCCACCGCCTCTATCGCGAGGCGCATGGCGCGGACCATCAAGGGGAAGCCCATGATGATCGCCGCCAGCACCGCGCCGGACCAGTGGAACGCCAGTTGCAATCCGATGGCGTCCAGTGCGCGGCCCAAGGGCGCGTTCCGCCCGAATGCCATCAGCAGCAGATATCCCGTGACCACAGGCGGCAAAACCAGCGGCAGATGCACGGCGGCATTCAGCAGCGCCTTGCCCCAGAAATCCCGCCGCGCCAGCAGCCACGCCACCCAAAGCGCCAGCGGGATCGCCAGCAGCGTCGCCCAAACTGCAACCCAAAGCGACAGACGCAGCGCGTCCCAGGCGGCGGCGTCTGCGGTCATTCGGGCAGCGGCTTGAAGCCGTGGCGGGCAAAGACCGCGCGGGCGTCGTGGGACTGCAGATGCGCCATGAAGGCCGCGCCGCTGTCAGTAAGCGCGGCGGCGGGGTAGGTGATCGGGCTGTGTGTCTCCTGCGGGATATCGTAAAGGATGCGGACCTGTGGTTCGGCCAAAGCATCGGTGCGGTAAACCACGCCCAAAGGCGTCTCTGCCCGTGCGACCAAAGCCAGGGCGCTGCGCACGTTATCCGTCTCTGCCAGATGCGGGGCGATCGCCTCCCATTGTCCGGTAACCTCAAGCCATTCGCGCGCATAGATACCGGCGGGCACGGCGTCCCGTTGACCCGTCGCTAACCGCGCATCGCCAAGGGCACCCGCCAGATCGGCGGGGTCCGGGGCGATATTGCTGTCGGCGGGGGCGATCACCACAAGCGAATTGCCCAGCAGATCAACCACCGCGTCAGCCTCGATCGCGCCTCGATCCCGCAGCCATGTCATCCAGACCGGTGCGGCCAGCAAGACCACATCGGCAGGGGCACCCGCATCGATTTGCCGTGCCATCGTGCCGGACCCGCCAAAGGACAGCGCCACATCGCCGCCGTAGCCGCGCGCGACCTCGTCCAGGGCACCGCGCAGGCTGGCGGCCGCAAAGACCGTCACCGAAGGCTGCTCTGCCAGCGCGAGGGGGGGCAGCAGCGCTGCAAAAATGAGCGGCAAAAAACGTTTCATTGCCGCAGTATCCGCCATGCCGTAGGGGCGTGCAAGGGCGACTGGTCTTGTCATCACGGCACGGGTAGGCTTTTGTTGCCGTACCACCCCGGAGACAGAATGCCCCGCATGAAACAGCTGCCCATATCACTGCAAGGTGCCCGCAAGGGAGAGGTGCGAACACAGTTCGCCGCGCTGTGTTACCGCGTGCGCCAAGGCAAGGTGCAGGTGCTGTTGATCACGTCTCGGGGGGCGAAACGCTGGATTGTGCCGAAAGGCTGGCCGATGGATGCCAAAACCCCCGGTGCCGCCGCTGCGCGCGAGGCATGGGAAGAAGCGGGCGTGCGCGGGCGGGTCACGGGCGGCTGCCTTGGCGTCTATTCCTACACAAAGGAAATGGACGGTGGAGAGATGTTGCCGGTGGTGGCCATGCTCTATCCCGTAGAGGTCAAGATCACCGCCGATAAATACCCCGAAGCCGGCCAGCGGCGCCGCAAGTGGATGTCGCGCAAGAAGGCCGCCAAAATGGTGTCAGAGCCCGAGCTGGCGCGTATGATCCGGGACTTCGATCCGCGCGGGCGGAGTTGAGCCGCTTGACGGGACCGGCTTGCGCCCCCATTTTTAACATATCTTAACGACGAGAGGATGCCTGCGGGCGCGATGATCAAGTTTTCGCTGAAATGTGATCAGGACCACCAGTTTGAAAGCTGGTTCAAATCTGCCGCCGCTTTTGATGCGCTGGCGCAGGCGGGGCATCTGACCTGCGCGCTGTGTGGGTCGACCAAGGTGACCAAGGGCATGATGGCCCCCCGTGTCACAACCGGCGAGCGCCGCGAGAACCGCGGTGAGGATGGTCAAAAGCCGGACGCCGCAGTACCGGTGCTATCGAAACCTCAAAGCGCGTTGGAAGAGGCGCTGAAAGCGCTGCGCAAAGAGCTCGAAACCTCCTCGGAATATGTGGGCGATGATTTCGTGCGTGAAGCCCGTGCCATCCACATCGGGGATGCACCCGACCGCTCGATCTATGGCGAGGCGAGTCTGGACGAAGCCGTCGCCCTGATCGAAGAGGGTATCCCGCTGACGCCGCTGCCGTTTCGGGCCAAGCGCACCACGTCATAGACGGCGGGTCGCAGGCGACCCTGGGCGGGCGGATACCGCGCCGCGTCACCTTGCAACTTACGGTTCATACATAATTTCTTTGCGTTACGACAGCGGCCTGCGGGCTTGCTAAGGGCGGCGCTTGCGCGTACACCGCGCCGGAGTTTTGCAACGGGGGACATATGCCTGTTCTGGTGATGAAGTTTGGTGGCACGTCGGTGGCCACCTTGGACCGTATCCGCCGCGCGGCCAAACGCGTGGGCGTTGAAGTGGCCAAGGGCTATGACGTGATCGTCATCGTTTCCGCCATGTCGGGAAAGACGAACGAGCTGGTCGGCTGGGTGAACGAAACCTCTCCGCTATATGACGCGCGCGAATATGACGCTGTCGTCTCCTCGGGGGAGAATGTCACCGCGGGTCTGATGGCGCTGACCTTGCAGGAAATGGACGTACCGGCGCGCAGTTGGCAAGGCTGGCAAGTGCCGGTCAAGACGACCTCCGCGCATTCCTCGGCCCGGATCGAGGAAATTCCGCCTGCAAACATCATGGCGAAATTCGGCGAAGGCATGCGCGTCGCGGTTGTCGCGGGCTTTCAGGGCGTCTCCCCCGAGGGCCGGATCACCACGCTGGGGCGTGGCGGGTCGGACACCACCGCCGTTGCGTTTGCCGCTGCCTTTGATGCAGAGCGTTGCGATATCTACACCGATGTGGACGGGGTCTACACCACCGACCCGCGGGTCAGCGCCAAGGCGCGCAAGCTCGACAAGATCGCCTTTGAAGAGATGCTGGAACTGGCGTCGCTGGGGGCCAAGGTCCTGCAAACCCGGTCGGTCGAACTGGCCATGCGGTACAAGGTCAAGCTGCGCGTGCTGAGCAGTTTTGAGGAACAATCAGACGAGGCTGGAACGCTGGTCTGCGCCGAGGAGGAAATTATGGAAAGCAATGTAGTATCCGGTATCGCGTTTTCGCGTGACGAAGCAAAGATGACGCTGGTATCGGTCGCGGATCGCCCCGGCATTGCCGCCGCGATCTTCACCGCGCTCAGCGATGGTGGCGTGAACGTCGATATGATCGTTCAGAACATCTCGGAAGAGGGGCGCACCGATATGACGTGGTCCTGCCCCGTCGATCAGATCAAACGCGCGGAAGTCGCGATTGATGCCGCGAAAAAATCGGGCGAGCTGAATTTCGACGATCTGATCGCGGACACAGATGTGGCGAAAGTGTCGGTCGTGGGGATCGGCATGCGCAGCCACACCGGCGTTGCGGCGAAGATGTTTCAGGTGTTGTCGAACGAGGGTGTGAACATCAAGGTCATCACCACCTCCGAGATCAAGATCTCCGTTCTGATCGACCGCAAATACATGGAGCTGGCCGTTCAGGCGCTGCATGACGCGTTCGAGCTGGACAAACCCGCCTAATTCCCGGGCACCCCACCTGCGAAGATCACAGCGTTTTCCCGCAACAGGGGAAAACGCATCTTCCAGCCTCGGGGAGCAGATGATAGATGTCAATGATATCAGGCGTTTCAATTTTGGGACGCCTGTGATCTAAGCTGGCATCGCCGGGGGGAAATGATCACATGGCTGATGGGATAGAGACAGAAAGCCGCAAGCTGTTGGGTCGCTTACGCGATGCCATGGCCAGTGATGATGCAGGGCAGGCGCGGCTGGACAAGATCACGCATCTGATCGCGTCCTCTATGGGCTGCGAGGTCTGCTCTATCTACCTGTTCCGCGATGAAGACACGCTAGAGCTTTGCGCGACCGAGGGGCTGAAGGCCGATGCGGTCCACGAGACGCGCATGAAGATGGGCGAGGGGCTGGTCGGGCGCGTCGCCAAACGCAAACGCATTATCAACACGCCCAATGCCCCGCAGGCCCCCGGTTTCCGCTTTATGCCGGAAACGGGCGAAGAACTGTATTCAAGCTTTTTGGGTATACCGGTGCAGCGCTTGGGCGAGATGCTGGGCGTTCTGGTGGTGCAATCCAAGGCCGCGCGGGAATTCTCGGCTGACGAGGTCTATGCGCTGGAAGTGGTCGCCATGGTACTGGCCGAAATGACCGAGCTGGGGGCCTTTGTCGGTGAGGGTGCCGCGATGTCGGCGCGGCACAGTCAGGCGGTTCTGATCCGCGGCACCGTGGCGCAAGAGGGCGTTGCCGAAGGCCACGTCTGGCTGCACGAGCCGCGCGTTGTTGTGTCAAAGCTTGTCGCCGATGACCCTGCCAGTGAAACCGCACGCCTGAACGAGGCGGTCGATGATTTGCGCGTCAGCGTGGATCAGATGATGGCGATGGCGGGGGGGGACAAGGACCAGCAACAGGTGCTTGAAGCCTATCGGATGTTCGCCAACTCCAAAGGCTGGTTGCGCCGGATGGAGGAAGACATCGGCCGTGGCCTGTCTGCCGAAGCGGCTGTCGAGAAAGAGCAGTCTCTGGCGCGCGCCCGTATGGGGCAGGCCGCCGACGCCTATCTGCGCGAACGTCTGTCCGATCTCGATGACCTCAGCAATCGCTTGCTGCGCATCCTGACAGGGCAGGGGTCGAACACGGGGGCCGAGATGCCCACCGACCCTATTCTGGTGGCGCGCAACATCGGACCGGCTGAGCTGTTGGAATACGGCCGCTCTCTGCGCGGTATCGTGCTGGAGGGCGGGTCGGTTGGCAGCCATGCCGCGATTGTCGCACGGGCGCTGGCGATCCCGCTGATCGTGCACGCCAGCCGCGTGACCAATGATGCGCTGAACGGCGACCGGATCATGGTGGACGGCGAACAGGGTGTGGTGCATCTGCGTCCCGAGGAAACCGTTGCCTCTGCCTTCCGCGACAAAATCGCGATGCAGGCCGAGGCGCAGGAACGCTATGCGTCGATCCGCGACAAACCGGCGATCACCAAATGCGGCACGCGGGTCGGGCTGCATATGAACGCGGGTCTCATGGCGGATCTCCCCTCGCTTGACGGGTCTGGGGCCGAAGGGGTGGGGCTGTTCCGCACGGAGCTTCAGTTCCTTGTGCGCAGCCAAATGCCGAAACGGTCGGAGCTGTCCGCGCTTTATAGCCGTGTGTTGGATGCCGCGTCGGGTAAACGTGTGGTGTTCCGGACGTTGGATATCGGGTCGGACAAGGTGCTGCCCTATATGAAGCCCAACGACGAACCCAACCCCGCTTTGGGCTGGCGTGCGATCCGTGTCGGGCTGGACAAGCCGGGCATGATGCGGATGCAATTGCAGGCGTTGATCCGTGCGGCGAACGGGCGCCCCCTGTCGGTGATGTTCCCCTTTGTCGCGCAGTTCGAAGAATACCGCGCCGCCCGTGCCGAGATGGACAAGACGCTCGCCCGCGAGGCGCGCTTGGGCCATGTGCTGCCGTCGCAAATCGAAGTGGGCGCGATGCTGGAGACCCCATCGCTGGCCTTTGCCCCGACGAAGTTTTTCGAAGAGGTCGAATTCCTGTCGATCGGGGGCAACGATCTGAAGCAGTTCTTCTTTGCCGCCGACCGCGAGAACGAGCTGGTGCGCCGCCGCTATGACACGTTGAACGTCAGTTTCCTGACCTTCCTAGAGAATATCGTGGACCGTTGCCGCGAAACCGGTACGCCACTGTCATTCTGTGGCGAGGATGCGGGCCGCCCCATAGAGGCGCTGTGCTTTGCTGCCATCGGGATCACGACGCTGTCCATGCGTCCCGCGTCCATCGGGCCGGTCAAAAGCATGTTGCACCGCTCTGATCTGGGGGAAATCCGCGAGGTGATCCACGCCGCACGTGATCGCGGGGATCAATCTGTTCGCCCCGCGGTGATGGAGTATCTGCGCAGTCAGACCAACGAAGTCCGCCGCTTGCCCTGAAGGGCCCGACGGCTTGTCTGATTTGTCAAACGCGCCCGATTTATCCACGTGGGCGCTGGATGCCGCGTTGAAAAAGCCAATCGCGCAGGGCGGTTATGCACATAGGTTGCGTAGCGGGCCAAGCTCTTACCTCAGTTTCGCAGAGCGAAAAAAGTAACCGAAATAACGGCTATGCGCGTGCAGGATAATTCCCTTTAATGCCCCCAAGTCGCAGCGCGGAGGAACGCTGCAGCCAGCTATGGGAGAGGCGCGGGCATATGAACCCTTTTGTATTCAACACCACAAAATCCGTCGTATTCGAAAACGGGGCCGCCGAGCGTATCGCCGCGCTGGCAGGCGGGTTGCTGGGCAAGGCGTGCCTGTTGATCACCGACCCCGGTTTGCGCAAACTGAGCCTGTGCGACCCTTGCATCGATGCGCTTGAGAAAGCCGGTCATCAGGTCACCGTCTTCGATGATGTAGAGGCCGACCCCTCGCGCGAGACATTGATGCGCGCGGTAGAGGCAGGGCGCAGCGCGGGTGCGACCGGAGTCATCGGCTTTGGCGGCGGGTCATCGCAGGACGTGGCCAAGCTTGTGGCGCTTTTGCTTGGCTCTGACGAGGATCTGGATGCCGCTTGGGGGGTAGGGCAGGCCAAGGGGCCGCGCCTGCCGCTGGTGTTGGTTCCTACCACCGCTGGCACCGGGTCAGAGGTCACGCCTGTGTCGATCATCACCGTCGGGGCAGAGGAAAAGCGCGGCGTATCCTCGCCCGTGATCCTGCCTGACATGGCCATTCTGGACGCCTCCCTCACCGTCGGTCTGCCCGCGTCGATCACTGCGGCCACAGGCGTTGACGCGATGGTGCACGCGATCGAATCCTATGCCTCGGTCAATGCCAACAACAACCCTGTGTCCAAGCTACTTGCCCGCGAGGCGCTGCGCCTGCTGGGGGCCAATATCGAAACCGTTGTCGCAGATGGCAGCAACCTTGAGGCCCGCGGCGCGATGTTGCTGGGGTCGATGCTGGCGGGGCAAGCCTTTGCCAATGCCCCCGTCGCGGCGGTACACGCGCTGGCCTATCCCATCGGTGGCACCTTCCATATCCCGCACGGGCTGTCCAACGCGCTGGTGCTGCCCCACGTGCTGCGCTTCAACGCGCCCCAAGCGGGCAGTGTCTATGCCGAGATCGCTGCCGATGCCTTCCCCGAACTGGCAGAGGTCGAAGGCGGTCAGGCCCGCACCGCCGCCTTCGTTGATGCGCTGACGGATCTGTCCAGGCGGCTTGGGTTGCCGCCCCGCCTGCGCGATGTCGATATCCCCCGGTCCGCGATCCCCAAGATGGCCGAAGACGCGATGGTGCAGGCCCGTCTGCTTGTGAACAACCCGCGCGAGGTGACACAGGCCGATGCTCAGGCAATCTACGAGGCGGCTTGGTAATGGCCGCCCGCGCACCTGCCGCCACCCGTGCCGATTTCGCGGATTTCTATCCATTGCAGACGCGATGGAACGACAATGACACCTATGGGCATATGAACAACGTCGTGCACTATGCGCTGTTTGACACGGCCGTAAACGGCTGGCTGATCGAACGGGGGCTGCTGGACCCGCAGACCAGCCCCGCCTTCGGGCTCGTCGTGGAAACCGGTTGCCGCTATTTCGGAGAGATGGCCTTCCCCGACCGCGTGACAGCGGGGCTGCGGGTGGCGCAGCTTGGCAAAAGCTCCGTCCGGATGGAGCTGGGCCTGTTCCGGAACGACGAGGAAAACGCCTCTGCCGAAGGGTTCTTTGTGCATGTCTATGTGAACCGCGACGACCACCGCCCGACCGAGATTCCCACCGCGACCCGTACCGCGCTAGAAGGGCTGAAAACCACGGCCTGAGCGTGGCGTAATCCCGCGCGCCCTAGCTTGGCGGTTGCAAATGCTTGGTGTCCACATGTTATACATCCCCGAATCACAGCGTTTTTCTGCGTTGCGGCATTCTGTGTCGCGCGGGATGACGCGTTGAAATTTAACAATAAACCGGAGAAATCTCCCCGTGTCCAAGAAGAAACGTATCGTCGTTAAAATCGGATCCAGCCTGTTGGCCAATGAAGAAAAGCTGACATTGCGCTATGCTTTCATGAACGGTCTCATGGCGGATTTGGGGGACCTTCAGGACCAGGGATACGAGATCATCCTGACCTCGTCAGGCTCGGTCGCGCTTGGCCTGAACATGATCGGGAAACGCCCCGAAGAGGCCGGTATTCTGGACAAGCAAGCGGCGGCGGCCTGTGGTCAGCCCCTGCTGATGAACGCCTACCGTCAGGTTGCGAATGAATACAATTTTGACGTGGCGCAAATGCTGGTGACCGTCGAAGACATGGAAGAGCGTCGCCGCTTTCTGAACATCAAGAACACCATGCTGCGGCTGTTTGAAAACCAGATCTTGCCCATCATCAATGAGAACGATTCCATCGCCACACGCGACCTGAAAGTGGGCGACAATGACCGTCTCTCCGCCAAGGTGGCCCAGATGGTCGAGGCCGATCACCTGATCATCCTGACCAGCGTCGAAGGTCTGTATGACCGTGACCCCTCCGAACCCGGTGCCCAGTTCATCGAGGAAATCGAAGATGTGTCCGAACACCTCGAATCCACCAAAAGCATCAGCGAATTGGGCAGCGGCGGCATGCTGACCAAGATGCTGGCGGCCAATATGGCACAGAACGCCGGTGTCGAGACGATCATCGCCGACGGTATCATCGAACGCCCGATTTCCTCGGTACTGAACAACGAACGCCGCCACACCCGTTGTCTGGCGTCGGGCAAGGCCGCGTCGCCGCTGATGATCTGGCTAAGCAACCGTTTGCAGGTTGCCGGAACGCTGGTCGTCACGGACGAGGCTGTTCGCGCGATCACAGCCAAGGAGCGCGGCTTACAGCGTGATGATCTGGTGTCGATCCAAGGCGAATTCTCCAAAGGTGACGTATTGCACGTCTATGACGAGCAGGGGAACGAGTTCGCCCGCGGGCTGACCAACTTCTCGTCCGAAGAGACGATCCTGATGGCGCGTAACCCCGAGATGGAGATCGAAGACGTCATCGGCTACAAAACCAAAAGCGCGGTTGTGGGGGCGGAAAACATCCTGATCCTCGAAGATCACCACCTGCAGCTCGACGCGCCCGAAGAAGACGACAAGCCCGTCATTTCCCTGTAATTGTCCATTTCACGGCGGGAGATATTTTTCCCGCCGTTTTGCTTTAAACTGGGCTAGACATTTCCCGAGAAAATCGGGATAAGCGCCAAACGCATAGGGGCCAGCGGCCCATGTGCCAGCCGCGTCATCGCGGCCGAGGCGAGTTGGCGGAGTGGTTACGCAGCGGATTGCAAATCCGTGTACAGGAGTTCGATTCTCCTACTCGCCTCCACTATATTTCCCTCTCTAAATTACGTTTCTCACAGGCTGGTCGCGCGTGGCATGCGTCGTGGCTATGGCATCCTCTATGTTTTAACCGTATTATCCGCCAAACACGGAAAATTGCGCCTATTGACCCGACTGGCCGTTGCCCGGCGGGCGGTGATGTGGCATCTCACGAGACAAATAACTGAACGAAAGAGTTTAGCTGATGACAGATTTCACAGCCCGCCGCACCATGATGGTTGATACTCAGGTGCGCCCTTCGGATGTTACCAAGTTCCCGATCATTGATGCGATGCTCAAGGTGGCGCGCGAGGATTTTGTGCCGGTGGCCCGCCGCGAGGCAGCTTATCTGGGCGAAAACATCAGCTTGGGCGAAGGGCGCGTGCTGCTTGAGCCGCGGACGCTGGCCAAGATGCTGGACGATCTTGGGGTCGAGAATGACGAGCTGGTGCTCGATATCGGCTGTGGCTACGGCTATTCCTCTGCCGTGATCGCACATATGGCCGAAGCGGTCGTCGCCGTCGAGGATGACGAGCAGATGGCGAAAGAAGCGCAGGAAACCCTGATCAACGCGGATATCGACAATGTCATCGTGCACCACGGCCCGCTTGCCGAAGGGGCGCAGCAACATGGGCCCTATGATGTAGTAATCGTGCAAGGCGGCGTGGCTGACGTGCCCGAAGCGCTGTTGGCGCAGCTCAAGGATGGCGGGCGGATCGCTTGCCTGTTCATGGACGGCCCCCTGGGCGAGGTGCGTTTGGGCTACAAGAGCGAACGTGGCATCAGCTGGCGCAAAAGTTTCAACGCCGCCGCACCTGTCCTGGACGGGTTTACCCGCGCGAAAGAATTCCAGCTTTAAGCTATCAGAACTGCTGCAGATGACGGCAGATGCAGTGACACCGATGGAGTGTGAAATATGATGAATACGGGCAAGATGCGGTCCGTCCGCAGCATGATCGCGGCGTCCTGCGTCGGTTTGGGGCTGCTGGCACCGATGGCCACACAGGCAGAGACATTGGCCGATGCGCTGGTCGGGGCCTATAACAACTCGGGCCTGCTGGACCAGAACCGCGCCGTGTTGCGTGCCGCAGACGAAGATGTGGCGATCGCGAAATCCGCGCTCAAGCCGGTGCTACAGTGGACGGGAAACCTGACACAATCCTATAACCGGTCGGTCAGCGGGGGCACCAGCACTATCCCGGCGGGTTTCAGAAGCTCTACCGATTCACTGACGACATCGGTGAACCTTGTGGCGTCGCTGTTGGTCTATGACTTCGGGTCGTCGCGCTATTCGATCGAGGCGGCAAAAGAAACCGTGCTTGCCACGCGCGAAACGCTGGTCAGCGCCGAACAGCAGATTCTGCTGCGCGCTGTTGATGCCTATATGACCGTGATCCAGACGCAGCAGCTTGTCTCTCTGGCGGAGAATAACGTGCGGGTTCTGACGCAGGAGTTGCGCGCCGCCCGTGACCGTTTTGAAGTGGGGGAGGTGACCCGCACCGACGTATCGCTGGCTGAAGCAGAACTTGCCGCCGCACGCAGCAATCTTGCCGGTGCGCAGGGCGACTTCATCAGCGCGAAAGCCTATTACAAGGTGGCCGTGGGGCGTGAGCCCGGTCGTCTAAGCCCGCCACCAAGCCTGCCGAAGCTGTCCAACAGCATCGCGACCGCCAAAGCACTGGCGGTGCGGCAGCATCCCGATATCCTGACCGTCCAGCACCAGGTCGCGGCTGCCGATCTGCTGGTACGCAGCAACGAAACCGCGCTGAAGCCCAATGTCTCGGTGCAGGGGTCTTACGGTCTGACCGAGACGTTTGATTCCCAAGCCTCGACACGCAGCGGGTCGATCGGCTTTCAGGTCGGGCAAACGATCTATCAAGGCGGAGCCTTGTCGGCCGGTGTTCGCAAAAGCCAGGCGCAGCGCGACGCACAGCGCGGCAATCTGCATGTTGTGGTTAAAGACGTGGAACGCGCGGTCAGCGATGCCTATGCGGGGCTTGCCTCCGCCCGGGCGCAGATCGAAGCCTCCCAGCGTCAGGTTCGCGCCGCACAGATCGCCTTTGACGGTATCCGCGAGGAAGCCAGCCTTGGCGCGCGCACTACACT
Organism: Sulfitobacter sp. TCYB15; assembly: GCF_040435955.1. Lineage (NCBI taxonomy): Bacteria > Pseudomonadati > Pseudomonadota > Alphaproteobacteria > Rhodobacterales > Roseobacteraceae > Sulfitobacter > Sulfitobacter sp. TCYB15. The sequence continues at coordinate 2,551,353 of NZ_CP159193.1, read as the reverse complement.
TGATGTGCTGGACGCAGAGCAATCCTTGCTCGACGCCCGTTCTGCCCGTGTGTCAGCGCAATCGCAGCTTTATGTTGCGGCCTATTCCGTGCTCTCCGCGACGGGTCAGCTGACCGCGCAGGACCTGAAACTGCCGGTGCAGATCTATGACCCATCCGCCTATTACAATATGGTCAAGGACGGCCCGACAAAATACTCCAAAGAGGGGAAGCAGTTGGATCGTGTGCTGAAGGCGCTGCAAAAAGACTGACATTTTCACCACCCCCATTGTGAGAAGCCAACCTTCGGGTTAGACTATTCGCGAAGAACGAGTGGTGATTAAATATGTCCGAAACCGTCACAAATGCAGAGGTCGAAGACGTTCTGTCTTCGATCCGCCGTCTGGTCTCAGAGGATCGCAAACCGGCGCAGAAGCCGTCGGAAGCGCCTGCGATTGAAGAGAAACTTGTGCTGACGCCGTCCTTGCGCGTGTCGAATGACGCGCCTGTGGCCGCCCCTCGGAAAGAGGCGACGCCAGAGGCGGTTCAGCCCCGGTCGGCGTCCTATCAGGATGCGATGCAGGACATGGATGCGGACGTTGAGACGGGCGAGGCGGCGGATTTGTCCGCCTCGGATCGCAATCAAGTTGCCGAAGATTTTAAGTTTATTTCCGGCCGCGAACCGCGTTTTCGCGCCCAGTTTGCTACGCCCGCAGGGGATGGCAAGCCGCAGGATACGACCGAGCCGCCGCGCAAGTTGGCCTTTAGCGCGCCACGTGCCGCGGCATACTCCACCGATATGCTCAACCTTGGCTCTTCCGAGCTGGTCGATGACGTGCCACCGACGCCGGACCGGTTGAGCGCGAAAATCGCTGCCCTCGAAACAGCGATCAGCCGCATTCCCGAAAACTGGGAACCTGACGAGCCCGGCAAAAGCGATTACTCCGGCAGCGAAGACCCCGCGATGGCCTGGGAAGACGACGTTGAATTCGACGCCACCGGCGCGCCTGTGTCCGATGTCACCCAAAACGATGCGGAAGAGGCCCTGCTGGACAAGGATTTGGGGTGGCACGATGCTGTCAAGTCCCATGCACCCCAAGAGCGTGCCGAACCCCAAGATCGTGTTGTGGACGGCCCCTTTGCCACCCGTGTGACCGCAGCAGATGCGACTGTGACCGATACCACCGACGCCCCTGCCGAAACGGCGCAGGATGATGATGCGACGCTTGGTTTCGGGCCGGATGAATATCTGGACGAAGAGATGTTGCGTGATCTGGTGTCCGAAATCGTCCGCACAGAGCTGCAGGGGGCCTTGGGTGAACGGATCACCCGCAACGTCCGCAAACTGGTGCGCCGTGAAATTCACCGCGCCCTGACGTCGCAAGATCTGGAATAAAGAGCTTTTGGCGCGAACGCGCATCTTAGTGGATAAAGGGGCAGGGCGTCACGCAAGCCCCTTGCCAGATGTGTTGCAGATCAGGCCAAGACGCCGCCGCCGCAACGTCCGCTTCGAGCCCGTAGTATCCGTTACCTTAACACTGTGCTATTGGTCAGCATGATCCGAAATCTTCAGAGACTCATCGAGCGCCAGATACAGAAGGCGAAGCTACAAGGTCAGCTTAAAGGTCTTGAAGGCGAAGGCAAACCACTGCCTGATCGCTCAGCAGATGCTTTTGTGGATGCGGGAGAAGCTGCGGGGTTCCGGATTATGGCTCAAGCCGGTGTCGTGCCCGAAGAAATCGAACTCAAAAAGAAGATGGCTGCGCATCAGAGCCATCTTGCCACGCTTGCGAACGGGCCTGAACGGAAGGAAGCGATGGCTGAACTCGCTCGCCTTGAACTGCGATACAATATCGCTCGTGAAGCTCGCCAGAAGTTCATGCGCAGATAAATTCTACTACCCAGCTTTTTTGGAAAGCAGCGCGAGCACTTTTCCTGATCGCGCACCCTCAGCGAACGCCAGCTTCGTCGCTACAACCTAGATTCAAGAACCCAGCACTCTCGCAGAAATCCGCCACTATCGGGGCTTTACCGTTTCGGCGCAACGCATCAGGTAGGGGGCTCGGGTGTCACACCTTGCCCTTTATCGCATCAAGCGGGCGAAACGCTTTCCGGCAGAACACAATCGCATTTAGCCAAAAAAAACGCGGCCCGTGAGCCGCGTCTTTTTGTTCAAACTTTTGGCAGTCTTCAGGCAGCTTCAGCCTGTTGTGCAGCGTGGCGACGCTCGGACTCTTCGCGGGACAGGGCGACAGAGGTACGGACACCTTTGCCAACAAAGTCCATCAGACCTTCGACAACACGCTCGTTGGGGTCGATGCCCGCGCAGCTCAATACTTCGCGGCCATCGCGGGAGCGGGCCCAACGGGCAATCTGTTCAGGACCGTTGCCGTATTTCTTGTCATCGGCAATCGCATCGTCCAATGCAGCCAGTACCACAGCTGCGAAAAGTTTGCGGGCACGGTTACCTTGTTCATTGTTAAAGGCAGTGCCATCAACGAAATCTTTCATCTCGTCGTCCTTTCTATTATTCTTGCTCTTGTCATTTAGGCGTGGGGTTCCTTATGACCGAAAGAGCTCGATTCGGATACACCTTTATTGCATAACACTCATGCATTTACTGCATGGCTTTCGCGGTTGCAGCATCGGGTGCGCTGTCTTGCGGGGGTCGACGTTGATATATATAGGTCGGTCCAATCTCTCTTCAACTTCATTGCTATGGTGCTGATACATGCCAAAGATTAACGGGAACGAAATTCGGCCAGGAAATGTGCTCGAGCATAACGGTGGTCTCTGGGCAGCGGTCAAGGTCGATCATGTCAAACCGGGCAAGGGCGGCGCCTTTGCTCAGGTCGAAATGCGCAACCTGCGCAACGGGTCGAAACTGAACGAACGCTTCCGCAGCGCCGACAAGGTTGAAAAGGTCCGGCTAGAGCAAAAAGACCAACAATTCCTGTATGAAGACGCAGGTATGCTGGTTCTGATGGACACCGAAACATACGAGCAAGTGCAGCTTTCAGCCGAGCTTCTGGGAGAGCGTCGCCCCTTCTTGCAGGACGGTATGATGGTCGTGGTCGAGTATCACGAAGAAGAGGCGCTGAACGCGTCCTTGCCACAAAAAGTAACCTGTAAAATTGTCGAAACTGAACCGGTCGTCAAAGGCCAGACAGCGGCGAATTCCTTCAAGCCAGCGGTGCTTGATAACGGCGTCAAAGTGATGGTGCCGCCCTTCGTCGGACAGGACGAAGAGATCATCGTGAACACCGAAACGATGGAATATTCCGAACGCGCGTAAGCTGTGGTGTGACGCTACGTCATAGCTTCGCTGCAGTGCAGAGCCCCGGTGAATGCCGGGGCTCTTTTGCGTTGCGGGGCTGCGGGGTATCGGATTTGGGAGCCTCAAAACTCCCCAATCACGGGTATTTGTTGCCGATATGCAACTTTTCCGACGGGCTGCGCACGCTGTCATCTTGGCCTGCCTAATATTTGCGCAGGGCCGTTGCGGGGCCTTAGCCGTCCGTCACCATGGTCACCGTGGCATCCCCCGCCTGCATCGCCGCCTTGGCGCGGTCATACCGCAGATAGGCCAGTGCATGGGTGCCGGTGCGGGTAAAGATCGTACCAGCAGGTTTGCCATCGGCGGTGATGTCCGTGCCGGGTTCTACCGGCGCACTGATCTCGACCTGGGCCAAGCCTTTGCGCAGTTCGGTCTTGTGCTTCATGCGGGCCGTTACCTCTTGTCCGACATAGCAGCCCTTGCGAAAATCCACGCCGTTCAGCCGCTCGAACCCCATTTCGAGGATGAAGCTGTCCGGGGTAAGCTCTGCCCCGGTTTCGGGGATCATATAGGTCACCCGCAGCGCGTCCCAATCGGTGGTGTCATCGGTTTGCGGCGTGTTGCGATAGGCGCGCCAGCCCATGCGGGCATCGCGGGGGTCGCTATAGGCATCGTCCGGTGCGCTCTCTAGCCCGCGGTGCAGATGCAGGCCGGTCGCGTCTATCGTGACATCAGCCCGCAGCTTGTACATGGTCAGACGTTGCACCAGCGCGTCGGCATCCGCCTCGGCCACGTCCAGCAAAACGCTGTCCCCGTCGGCGGACAGGAAGAAATCGGTGATGAATTTGCCTTGGGGCGTCAGGATCGCGGCATAGATCGGGGCCTGATCCAGCTTGCGGATATCGTTGGTCACAAGGCCCTGCAGAAACTCGCGGGTGTCGGGGCCTGACAGTCTGAGGATGCGGCGGCTGGTCATATCGCTTGTCCTTTCAATGGTTAACATGACATATAGCAGCGCAGTTCGAAGCTGAAAGGGGCAACCATGCGCGCGCCTATATCTGTTGTCATTCCGACCTTGAATGCCGAAGCGCCCCTGACCGGTTGCCTAACCGCCCTGATGGAGGGGCTGGAGGCGGGGCTCATCCGCGAGCTGATCATCAGCGACGGGGGATCAACCGACATGACCCTGACATTGGCAGAAGCATGGGGCGCAGAGATCGTCAGCGGTCCGGCATCGCGGGGCGGACAGTTGCGGCGCGGCTGTGCGAAAGCGCAATCCGACTGGCTGCTGGTATTACACGCCGATACGCGGCTGGCACCGGGGTGGACGGGGCCCGTCACCGCGCATCTGCAGGGGCAGAAAGCGGGCTGGTGCCAGCTTCAATTTGACCAAGGCGGCATGGCCGGCAAAGCGGTGGCCGCTTGGGCGAACCTGCGTAGCCGTTTGGGGCTTCCCTATGGGGATCAGGGGCTGCTGCTGCCACGTGCGCTGTATCAATCGGTTGGTGGGTATCCTGATCAGCCGCTGATGGAGGATGTAGCGCTGGCGCGTGCCCTGCGCGGCCATCTGCTGGGGCTGGAGGTCACCGCGGTGACGTCGGCCGACAAATACGCGCGGCAGGGCTGGTTGCGTCGCGGGGCGCGTAACCTATGGACATTGATCCGCTATTTCGCAGGGGTGGCCCCGGCCAAGCTGGCCGAGGGCTATGCCAAGTGACCCGCGTGCCGGGTGTTGGCCTAGTTGCCGAACAGCCGGAGCCCGATACGTTGCAGCAGGTTCGGCTCGACAGGTTTGAGGCCGCGTTCCATGCGCCGCATCGCCGCTAGATTGCGCCCGTCGCTGACGGTTTTTCCATCCTCGAACTGAAGCCGATAGAGATCGGCATAAATGCCGCCACGGGCCAGAAGGTCTTCGTGTTTGCCTTCGTCCATGACGCGACCACGGTCCATCACAACGATCTTATCCGCGCCGCGGATGGTAGACAGACGGTGGGCGATGACCAAGGTGGTGCGCCCCTGCGAGAGACGGTCCAGCGCTTGCTGCACGACTTTCTCTGACTGCGCGTCCAGCGCGCTGGTGGCTTCGTCCAACAGCAGGATCGGCGTGTTGCGCAGCAGGGCGCGGGCGATCACGACACGTTGGCGCTGCCCCCCCGACAGGGCAGAGCCGCGCGGGCCGACGCGGGTTTCAAGCCCGCGTTCAAGTTTGGGCAAAAAGTCCGACACATGCGCCGCATCCAGCGCGCGCTGCAGCTCTTCGTCAGATACATTCTCGCGGCCCAATACGATATTCTCGCGCAGGGTTTCATCAAACAAAAGCGCCTCTTGCGTCACGACAGAGAACAAGCCGCGCAGCGCGGGGATGTCCATCTCTGTCAGGGGGACGCCCGCGATGCTGACGTTGCCCTCTTGCGGGTCGATCAGACGGGTCAGCAGGTTGAATATCGTCGATTTCCCCGCGCCAGATGCGCCGACGAGCGCCGTCGTCTCGCCTGCCGCCGCATGCAGCGTGAGATTGTCCAGCACCTTGGCATCCCCGTAAGACAGGCTCACCCCTTCAAGCGCGATATGCGGTGGGGTGGTGGGCACAGGCGTGGGTTTGGCGGGCGAGGTGAGGTGTACCGGCTCGTCCATCAGCTCTTTCAGACGTTCCAGCGCGGCAGCAGCCGTCTGCCACAACCCGCTGATCGCCCCCAGACGGCGCAGCGGGTTAAAGGTGAACCCCATCGCGGTAAAGAAGGTCATGAACTGACCGATGGTTTTCTCGCCCTCGATGATTTCGTTGCCGCCATAAAGGATCACGGCCATGAACCCGAGGCCCGAGATGATGTCGATCATCCCCGGAATGGCCGAGTTCCCGAAAGAGGCACGTACCTCGGTACGGATATAGGTTCTGGTCAGGTCGCGGTATTGCTTGGCCTGATACTTCTCAAGCGCGTTGAGCTTAATTTGCACGATGCCGTGGAAAACCTCGTCCAGCCGTGTCGACAGGGTCGCGCCCAGATCCCGTGCCTCGCGCGACCGCGCGCGCACAAAGCGCTGCGCCAATGCTGCGGGCATGACCATCAGGGGCAAGCCAATGCAGGCCAGCAGCGCCCAGACCGGGTCGATAGAGATCGCGACGCCGAGCAACACGATCAGCCCGATCAAGTCGCGACCGGCACCGGTGATCACCGCCTGCCATACCGACCCGATGGCATTCACATCCGATTGCACGCGCTGGATCAGAAAACCCGGGGGGTTTTGTTGGTGAAAGGCCCCGTCTTGCACCATCATCCGGTCCAGCAGATCGATCCGCATATCAGCCGCCGACTTCTGCTTGATGCGTGTCAGCAGCACCTTTTGCACCACACCCGACACGGCGCGCAGGACGAAAATGCCCACCAGCATCAGACCAACCCACAGCAATGCGCCTTTCTCACCAGCGACGAAGACCTGATCGAACATCGGCTGCATCAGCTTTGCCAACCCGCCCATGGTCGAGGCCTCGATCGACATGAAGATGATCGCGACAAGCAACACCCACATATGCTTTTTCAGATAGTCGCGCCAAAGCCAGGTCAGCAGTTCGCGCGAGGTATAGGTCACATCACTCATATAAAGGCCGGTTCCTTTGGGCATATACAGCTACGGGTTTACGCAGCCCTTGGGGGCAGGGCAAGCTGCCTGCGCGCTTTGTGTGATTGACGCGGCGCTGGCTGCGGATAAGTTGCAAGAGATTTTTCCTGCTGAAGGGCCCCCGTGTCATGCCGAAACTTCCCAACCTGTCACAAGGGCGCGGCTACCTCGCGATCCCCGGTCCGTCGGTCATGCCCGAGGCTGTGTTGAACGCGATGCACCGTCCGGCCCCCAATATCTATGCCGGTGAGATCGTCGATATGATGCCGCCGTTGATGGAAGATCTGCGCCGTATCGCGGGCACGCAGCATCATGTGGCGATGTATATTGGCAACGGCCACGCCGCCTGGGAGGCATCGCTTAGCAATGTCGTAGCCCCCGGTGACAAGGTGCTGGTGCCCGCGACAGGACGGTTCGGTCACGGCTGGGGCGATGCCGCCACGGGGATCGGGGCAGACGTCGAGGTGATGGATTTCGGCCTGCAATCCACAATGGACATCGACCGGATCGCCGATCGTCTTGAGGCGGACACCAACCACGAGATCAAAGCCGTGCTGGCTGTGCATGTGGATACCTCGACCTCGGTGGTCAATGACATCGCCGGTCTGCGCGCGGCGCTGGATGCGGCGGATCACCCCGCGCTGCTGATGGTGGATTGTATCGCGTCCTTCGCCTGTGACCGCTTCGAGATGGACAATTGGGGGGGCGATGTCATGGTCACCGCCTGCCAGAAGGGGCTGATGGTCCCGCCCGGCGTGAGCTTTGTCTTTTTCAACGACCGTGCGGCTGCGGTGCGCGATGCGATGCCACGGGTCAGCCGTTTCTGGGACTGGATCCCGCGCGCCAATCCCGAGGAGTTCTACCAGTACCACTGCGGCACGGCCCCCACGCACCATATCTACGGCCTGCGCGCGGCGCTGGATATGATCCACGACGAGGGGCTGGAGGCCGTCTGGCAGCGTCACGAGACCTTGGCGCACGCGGTGTGGGCGGCCTGTGACGCGTGGGGGGCAGAGGGCGATCTTTCCCTGAACATCGCCGATCCCGCTTTGCGCAGCCATGCGGTGACAGCGCTGCGGCTCAAGGCCCCACAAGCGACAGAGCTGCGCGACTGGGTCGAAGGCAACATCGGCCTGACCCTCGGCATCGGTCTGGGCATGGCCCCCAAGGGCAGCCCCGAAAGCCACGGTTTCTTCCGTCTGGGCCACATGGGGCACGTGAACGGTCAGATGATCATGGGGATGCTCGGCGGGATAGAGGCCGGGATGTCCGCACTCGGGATCAAACGCGGCTCCGGCGCGCTAGAGGCGGCGGCGAAGGTGATCGGCGGGGCCTAGCCCCGTCGCGCGGCTATGCGATCGATCATGGCATTGACGGCCCAGCCCGACAGCACCACCGCCAACAAGCCCCATAGCGCCCAGATCACAACGAATAGCCACAGGATATTGACGCCGAACATCACGACACAGGCGCTGGTATAGTTAGGGGCCGATTGGCCGCGGTCGGAAGAGCGCATGATGCCACCTCGCAACTGGATCATGGCCCAGCATAGGCGGGATATGCGCTACGTCAGCCTTTTTTCGCATCCTCAAGGGCACCCGGCAACGCCGCGGCAAAGGCATCAAGGTTTTCTGCCGTGCCGCAGCTGACACGAATACAGCGGTTCTGCGGCGCAGCGAAGGGCATGCGCACAAAGACGCCGCGCGCCACCAAACCGTCCAGCACCGCCTTGGCAAAGCTGCCGTCCGCCCCGCAATCAATCGCCACGAAATTCGCGGCAGAGGGAAGGGCGATCAACCCGTTATCCGCAGCGATCTGCGCAATCCGGTCCCGCGCCTCAGCGATTCGAGCCTGCACATGGGCCAGCCAGTCGCTGTCCTGCAAGGCCGCAAGCGCCCCGGCCTGGGCCGCGCGGTTCATCCCGAAATGGTTGCGCACCTTCCCAAAGGCTGTGATCAGATCCGGTGCGCCGATGGCATAGCCGACCCGCGCCCCCGCCAGACCATGGGCCTTGGAGAAGGTCCGCATCCGGATCAGACGCGGGTCATCGGCGACAAGATCGGGGGCGGTGCCCTCGGGGGCGCAATCGATATAGGCCTCGTCCAGCACCAGCAGACAGCCCTTCGGCAATGCCTCTAGCGCGCTGGAAATGACGGGCCCTTCATGCCAGCTGCCCATGGGGTTGTCGGGATTCGCCAGATAGACCAGCTTGGCATCTACCTCGGCAGCTTTGGCAAATAGGGCCGCAGGATCCTCGTGATCACCGGCATAGGGCACCTTATGCAGCACACCGCCAAAGCCTGCCACGTGATAATTGAATGTCGGATAGGCCCCGTCCGAGGTCACGACCGCGTCCCCCTCCGTCACCATGAGCCGCACCAGATAGCCCAGCAACCCGTCGATCCCTTCGCCCACGATGATGTTGGCGGGCGAGATACCATGATGCGCCGCAAGTGCTGCACGCAGGTCGTGGCTTTCCGGGTCGCCGTACATCCACTGCTGGGCCTGCGCCATCGCCTCTATCGCGCGGGGAGAGGGGCCAAAGACGTTCTCGTTCGCCCCCAACCGCGCATCAAAGGCGCGCCCCATGGCGCGCTCCTGCGTTTCGGGGCCGACAAAGGGCACGGTAGAGGGCAGGGCGTCGGCAAGCGGGGTGAGGCGATACTGTGTCATGGGGATCAGCTACTGCATCTGCCATGCTTCGGGCAAGTGACATCAGCATGCCCGCGCGCGGTTTTGGGTGCCGTAGCGTTTCGCTTTGCAACACGCGGGCTTCGTGCCCAAACTCACGAAAATTCAAGGAGGACCCAATGAGCCGCGTTTCCGTTACCTATGACAATCACATCGCCCATGTGCGCCTGACCCGCGCCGATAAAATGAACGCCGTTGATCAGGATATGATCGACGCCGTAATCGCCGCCGGGAACGAGGTCGCTGCATCGAACGCGCGTGCCGTCGTGATCTCGGGCGAGGGCCGGGCGTTCTGTGCAGGCATCGACATCGGCAATATGGGGGCGCTGGCGGGCGGCGACCCGACGGAACGGATGATGACGCGCACCCATGGCGACGGCACCACCAACCAGTGGCAAGAGGTCGCGATGGTCTGGACCCGCGTCGGCGTGCCAGTGATCGCGGCGCTGCATGGCAAGACCTACGGCGCGGGCCTGCAGCTCGCGCTCGGGGCCGATATCCGCATCGCGGCCCCTGATACCGAAATGGCGGTAATGGAGATGAAATGGGGCATCGTCCCGGACATGGGCGGCATGGTCCTGCTGCCCAAACTGGTGCGCGGCGACGTGCTTCGCCTGATGACCTATACCGCCCAACCCATCGGGGCAGAGCAAGCCGAACGCTGGGGGCTAATCACCCAGATCGCCGAAGACCCGCTGGCCGCCGCGATGGCGCTTGCCACCACCATCGCGGGCAAAAGCCCAAGCGCCATCAAGGCCGCCAAACGTCTGACCGCCTTGGCAGAGACGGGAACCGAAACAAAGGTTTTGCGCGCGGAATCCCGTGAACAGGCGGCGCTGCTGGGACGCCCGCACCAAATGGAAGTCATCGCCGCCGAGTTCGGCAAACGCCCCGCGGTCTTCAAAGACTAGCGCCGCAAAAAAGTCAGCCCCGCCTGATCGCTCAGACGGGGCCTTCCAAATGGACGATCTTTGCTTCCCAGCGAGGACCGCAGGCGTATCTTGCGCCGGTATTCGTTTCCAAATGGTAAAAAAATCCTCGCCGAAGGCATCTTTTGGAGCGTCAAAAGAGATTTTTGCCTTCGGCGAGGATTTAAAGCCATTTGGAAGCGGTGCTGATTATCCCAGCTCGGCCAAACGGTTCAGAGCGGCCTGAAGCTGGTCTGCTTCTTCCTGACGCGCATCAAGGTTGCTTTGGGCTTCGGCGACGACCTCCGCCGGGGCGGAGGCGGCGAATTTGGGGTTGTTCAGACGCCCCTTCAGACCACCGATTTCTTTACCCAGCTTGTCGAGCGACTTTTGCAGACGGGCTTTTTCCGTGTCGATGTCGATCAGCCCCGCAAGCGGGAGGCCGAAGCTCGCGCCCGGTGCGGCGATGGAGACGGTGCCTTTGGGGAAGCTCTCTGTCTTCTCAAGGGTTTCGACCCGCGCCAGACGTTTGATCATCGCCTCGTTGCGGTCCCATGCGGTTTGGCCGGCGTCGTCCATATCGGTATAAAGCATAGGCACTTTGAGCCCCGCAGGCACATGCATCTGTGCCCGTGCCGAACGGATGGATTCGATCAGGCCGATCACCCAGTTGAGTTCGCGGTCGGCATCGGCATCCAGCATCTCGGCGGTGCTGTAGGTCGGCCAGTCGCCATGCACCAGCATCTTGGAACGGGTCGCCGTGGTCTGCCACAGTTCTTCGGTGATGTAGGGCATGATCGGGTGGAGCAGCACAAGGCATTGATCCAGCACCCAATTCAGCGTCTGGCGAGTCTCGGCGGCCTCTGGCGCGTCGTCTTGCAGCAGGGGTTTGGAGAGTTCAACGTACCAGTCGCAGACCTTGCCCCAGACAAAGGCATAAAGCGCATTGGCCGCGTCGTTGAAACGGTAGTTGTCCAATGCGGCGTCGACCTCTTCGCGGACGCGGGCGGTTTCGCCGATGATCCATTTGTTCAGCGTGTGATAGACTTGGGTGTGGCTGGTATAGGTCACTGCCGCGACGCTGTCCTCGAACACGCCGTTCATCTCGGCGAAACGGTGGGCGTTCCACAGTTTGGTGCCGAAGTTGCGGTAGCCGGCGATGCGTGCGGTCGACAGTTTCAGGTCGCGCCCCATGGCGGCCATTGCCGTCAGGGTAAAGCGCACCGCATCCGCGCCGTATTCATCGATCAGGTCCAGTGGGTCCAGCACGTTGCCAAGCGATTTGGACATCTTTTTGCCCTTCTCGTCGCGCACCAGCGCGTGGACATAGACTGTATCAAACGGCTTTTGATCGACCACGGCGTATTGCATCATCATCATCCGGGCGACCCAGAAAAAGATAATGTCAAAGCCGGTGATCAGCACTGAAGTGGGGAAGTATTTCGCCAGCTCATCCGTCTGTTCGGGCCAGCCGAGCGTGCCGATGGGCCAAAGGCCCGAGGAGAACCACGTGTCGAGAACATCAGGGTCGCGGGTGAGCGTCTTGCCGGGGGCCATCGCCTGCGCTTCGGATTCGGTTGCCGCGCAGTATTCCTTGCCCTCGTCGTCGAACCACACAGGGATCTGGTGCCCCCACCATAATTGGCGCGAGATGCACCAGGGTTCGATGTTTTCCAGCCAGTTGAAATACACCTTGCGGTCCTGTTCGGGCAGGATCTGTACCTCGCCGTTGCGCACGGCGTCGATGGCGGGTTGCACGATCTTCGAGGTCTCGACAAACCATTGATCGGTCAGCATCGGTTCGATCACCACTTTCGACCGGTCGCCGAAAGGTTGCATGATCTTTTTGGGCTCGACCAGTGGGACCAGCGTCTCGTCCCGCTCTTCGCCGCCTTCTTCGGGGGCGAGGGGGGCTTTGACGGGTTTGCCAAGGCGTGGATCGGTTGGCGGCACCATGACGGCCAATCCTTCGGCGGTGATGTCGGCAATGACCTTGGTGCGCGCCTCGAACCGGTCGAGGCCGCGGTATGCGTCGGGGACGAGGTTGATTTCTGTCGCGTCCGCGGGCGCGTCTTCGCGGCCTTCAGCGATGGCGGCCGCGCGTGCGGCGGCGGCGTCATAGGGCAGGCCGTCGGCGCGCATGGCACCGCGGGTGTCCATCAGCGCGTAGAGCGGGATATTATTACGTTTGGCGACGCCGTAGTCGTTGAAGTCATGCGCGCCGGTGATCTTGACCGCGCCCGAGCCGAAATTCTTGTCGGGGTATTCGTCTGTGATGATCGGGATACGGCGGCGCTGCGCCTTAGGGCCGACGGGGATTTCACACAGCTTGCCAACGATCGGCGCATAGCGCTCGTCAGAGGTGTGAACCGCGACCGCGCCATCGCCCAGCATCGTTTCAGGGCGGGTCGTCGCGATAGAGATATAGTCGCGTTCCTCGGAAAGCGTCACGTTACCGTCTTCGTCTTTCTCGACATAGGTATAGGTCGCGCCATCGGCCAGCGGGTATTTGAAGTGCCACATGTGCCCGTCGACTTCGGTGGATTCGACTTCGAGGTCGGAAATCGCGGTCTCGAAATGCGGGTCCCAGTTGACCAGACGCTTGCCGCGATAGATCAGGCCCTTGTTGTACATATCCACGAAGACCTTGATCACGGCGTCGTGGAAGTTGCCTTCCTCGCCCGCCGGCGCGCCGGGGGCACCGGACATGGTAAAGGCGTTGCGCGACCAATCAAGCGAGGTGCCAAGGCGTTTGAGCTGGCCGATGATCGTGCCGCCGGACTTCTGCTTTTGCTCCCACACTTTGGCGGTGAAATCCTCGCGGGTGAAATCGGTGCGGCGTTTGCCGTCTTTGGCAAGTTCGCGTTCCACCACCATCTGCGTCGCGATACCGGCGTGGTCCTGACCGGGTTGCCAGAGCGTGTCAAAGCCGCGCATCCGGTGCCAGCGTACCAGAATATCCTGCAATGTATTGTTGAACGCATGGCCCATGTGCAGCGATCCTGTCACGTTGGGCGGCGGGATCATGACCGAAAAGGTTTCCTTGCGCGAGGCATTGGCACCGGCCTTGAAGGCACCGGACTCTTCCCATGCGGCATAGAGGCGGGCTTCGGCCTGGGCGGCGTCAAAATTCTTGTCGAGGGCCATGATCAGCGTCCTTCTATTCACGTAGCGCTTTGAGCTTTGGGATGATCTAGCCGAGCGGGGCGTAAAGGGGAAGGCTGGGGTGCCGAAAACTTGGCGTAGCAGCGCCAGCTTTCGCCCCGCATCGTATGGACATCGCCGGTTTGGCGCTTAAGGTCGGGCGCAACACCAAGATGATGATCAAAGGATGCCGCCAGATGGAAAAATTCGGGAAAAGCCAACCTGTCAAACGGGTCGAGGATGTGCGGTTTCTGACCGGCGAGGGGCGCTATGTGGATGACATCGCGCCAACCGACGCGCTGCATGCCTATTTCTTCCGCTCGCCCGTCGCACATGGGGTGATCACGACGCTGGATGTCACAGATGCGGCCGAGGCAGAGGGCGTGCATGCGGTGCTCACGATCGAGGATCTGGAAGCGGCGGGGATGGATATCTCTATGGCGGCGACCGTGTTGCAGAACCGCGATGGCACGGAAGGGGCCAAGCCCTTGCGCCCGATGCTCGCCAAGGGGCGCGTGCGCTTCGTGGGGGAGCCCGTCGCGGTGGTGATTGCCGAGACATTGAACCAGGCGCGCGACGCGGCGGAGCTGATCGCATTCGACGTTGACGATCTGCCCACCCATATGACGTTGGAACGGGGCGGAGAGATGCTGCACCCCGAAGCGCCGGACAACATGGCGTTCGACTGGGGCATGGGCGACGAGGCGGCGACGCAAAAGGCATTTGATGCCGCAGCGAAAACCGTCAGCCTTAACGTGGGCGACAACCGTATCATCGTCAACGCGATGGAGCCGCGCGGCTGCTATGCGGAATGGAACGACGGCAAGGTGCATCTTGCGAACAACGGGCAGGGCGTCTGGGTGCACAAGGGCAACCTCAAGCGCGTTTTCGGGCTGGATGATGACCATGTGCAGGTCACAAACCCGGACACAGGCGGCGGTTTCGGCATGAAGGCAGCGGCCTATCCCGAATATTTCTCGGTCGCGCAGGCGGCGCGGGCCTTGGGGCGTCCGGTGCGCTGGATGTCGGACCGGACCGAAGCCATGCTCAGCGACAATGGCGGGCGCGATCTGACGTCGCTTGCGGAATTCGCCTTTGACGAAAACAACAAGATCACGGCCTACCGCGTCCGCACCAAATGCAACCTCGGGGCCTATAACAGCCAGTTCGGCCAGCCCATCCAGGCGCTGCTGTTCAGCAAGGTCTTGATGGGTGTCTATGATGTGCAGACCACGTGGCTGCAGGTCGAAGGCTACTACACCAACACGGTGCAGACCGATGCCTATCGTGGTGCCGGCCGACCCGAGGCGATCTATGTGCTGGAGCGCTTGATGGACCGCGCCGCGCGCGAGTTGGGCATCGACCCGTGGGAGCTGCGCCGGATCAACTTTATCAAGCCCGAGCAGTTTCCCTATACCTCTGCCACAGGCGAGCTTTACGATGTGGGCGAATTCAACCGCTTGCTGACCCGCGTCGCCGTCGAGGCGGATCATGATGGCTTTGCAGCGCGCAAGGCGGCGGATGCGGCCAAGGGGCTGCTGCGCGGGCAGGGGCTTTGCTATTACATCGAAAGCATCCTTGGCGATCCGGCAGAGGGGGCCAAGGTCGCGTTCAACGAAGACGGCACCGTGTTCATCTATGTTGGCACTCAATCGAACGGGCAGGGGCATGAAACCGTCTATGCGCAATTCCTGTCGGATCAGACCGGGATCCCGGCTGAATTGATCCATGTCATTCAAGGCGATAGCGATCTGATCAAACAGGGCGGCGGGACCGGCGGCTCGCGCTCTGTCACCACGCAAAGCACGGCAACGCTGGCGACGGTGGCCAAGATGACCGAAGCTTTCACCGCCTTTCTGTCTGACGAAATGGGCGTGCCTGCGGCGCAGATCAGCTTTGACGACGAACGCTTCCGCGCGGACGGGTCGAACATGACCCCCACCATGCTGGAGGTCGCCGAGATGGCCCGCCAGAAAGGCCGCGACGATCTGCTGGTGCACCACGAACGGGCAACCCTACCGGGGCGCAGCTATCCCAACGGGGCGCATGTGTCAGAAGTTGTGATCGACCCCGAAACAGGCGTTGTGACCGTTGATCGCTATACGGTGGTGGATGATTTTGGCAATCTGATCAACCCGATGCTGGCCGAAGGTCAGGTGCATGGCGGGGTGGTGCAGGGCATCGGCCAAGCTATTCAGGAGCATGTGGTCTATGACGAAGACGGCCAGCTGCTGACGGCCTCTTTCATGGATTACGCGATCCCGCGCGCGGCGGATGTGCCGTTCGTGTCCTTCAACTCCGAACCCGTGCCATCTACGGCGAACCTGATGGGGATGAAGGGCTGTGGCGAGGCGGGAACCGTGGGCGCACTGGCGGCCGTGTCGAACGCGGTACAGGATGCCCTGTGGGAGCGTGGCGTGCGTCAGGCCGACATGCCGTTCACGCCGCATAAAGTCTGGGCCTTGCTGAACGACAGCGCCATCGCGGCAGAGTGAGTTTGGCATGTCTCGGGGCGCATCACCCGCCCCGAGACAGGGGGTTAGCCCGCGATCTTCATCACGATGCAGGTGGTTGAGCCGGTGGCATACAGCTTGCCATCCTCGACCCCGCGAATCTCGCCATGTGCGACACCGGTAGAACGACCCACGTGATCGGTCGTGCCGATGCAGTCGATCTGCATGCCCAAGGGGATCGAACGCAGAATGTTAATCTTGTATTCTAGGGTCGTATAAACCGACCCGCGCGGGACTTTGGTCATCACGGCGCAGGCCATCGCGGAATCGAGCAAGGTGCCGTACCAGCCCCCATGCACGGTCCCCATCGGGTTGGTCACGTTGAACTCGGGCGTGCCGCGAAATACCGCGCGGCCCTCGGACACGTCATGCAGCGCATAGCCCAAGGTGCCGCCAATGGGCGGGCCGGGGTTGGTGCCGTCCAGAATCTTTTGCATGAATTCCAACCCGCTGAGAGAGAGCGCTTCGGACTGGCTCAGCAAATCTTCGGGTGTTTCGGCGAGGCGTGGCATAAAAAATCTCCGGCAGTTGAATGCCGGAGAAGACTGTTCTGTTCTTGACCCAAGGGCAAGTTGTGCGGTGGTTTTACGCCACGTCGGACAACGATGTTTGCGCCGTCACCCCAAGGGCACGACAGACGGCGCGGGTCAGCTCGGGCCGGTTGAGCGTGTAGAAGTGCAGGTTCTCGACACCTTCCGACACCAGCTCGCTGCACATTTCGGTGCAGAGCGCGGTGGACAGCAGATCGTGGCGGTCATCGCGGATCGCGGCGGCATAGGCTTCGTCCAGTGCTGCAGGCACGCTGGCCCCGCAGCGGGTGGCAAAGTTGCGCGCCGATTTCCAGTTTGTCACCGGCATGATGCCCGGGGTGATCGTCTTGGTGATCCCCGCCGCGGCACAGGCGTCACGGAAGCGCAGGAATGTTTCGGTCTCAAAGAAGAACTGGGTGATCGCCTCGTCCGCGCCAGCGTCGAATTTGCGTTTCAGCCATTCGACGTTCTGCGCCTGATCATGGGATTCAGGGTGCGGTTCGGGGTAGGCCCCGACGCGCAGGGTGAACTTGCCGGTCTTTGCCAGCGCCTCGATCAGCTCGACACTGTCGGCAAAGCCGTCCGCGTGGGGCGTAAAGGTCGGCGCACCGTTTTCGGGATCCCCGCGCAGGGCGACAATATCGGTCACCCCGATCTCGGCAAAGCTGTCGGCGACCTCAAGCGTCTCGGCCTTGCTGGCCCCCACGCAGGTCAGATGCGCGGCAACCGGCAGGCCAGAGGTGCGGCGCAGCACATGAGCAGAATCATGGGTCAGGTCGCGGGTAGACCCGCCCGCGCCGTAGGTCACGGAAAAGAAACGTGGGGCCAGCGGTGCCAGGGCCTGCGCCGTGTCCCAAAGACGGAACGACGCGTCCACGGATTTGGGCGGGAAGACTTCGAATGAAACGGCGGGACTGGTCATTTTTACGATCCTGTTTTTAGCTTTCGTCTCTTGTCGCACAGATGCGGTTGTGAAACAAACTCATAACTTTCATTTTCAACATGAGGAACGCCTCATATGCATATCGAGTTCCGTCACCTGCGCACCATTCAGGCGATCCACGAAGCAGGCGGGCTGGCCCGCGCGGCAGAGACGATGAACATCACCCAATCAGCCCTGTCCCATCAGGTAAAGGGGTTGGAGGATCAGGCCGGCGTGGAACTGTTCGTGCGCCGGTCCAAGCCGCTGAAGCTGTCGCCCGCCGGGTTGCGGCTGCTCAAGCTGGCGCAGCAGGTCTTGCCGCAGCTTGAAGCAGCGCAGGCCGAATTCATGGGGCTGCGCGCGGGCAGCACAGGGCGCATGCATATCGCGATCGAATGTCACGCCTGTTTTGAATGGCTGTTCCCCGTGCTCGAACAATTCCGCAAAAGCTGGCCCGATGTGGATGTGGATATCCGCCCCGGTCTGGCCTTTGACGCCTTACCTGCCTTGCTGCGCGAAGAGGTCGATCTGGTGGTGTCTTCCGACCCCGAAGAGCTGCCGGGCGTAAAATTCGTCGAGCTGTTTGATTACAAGGCGGTCTTTGTCGCCTCCAGCACGCATCCCTTGGCGCAGAAGCCCTTTGTTGAAGCGGCGGATTTCAGGGGCGAGACGCTGATCACCTATCCGGTGGAACGGACCCGTCTGGATGTGTTCAGCCAGCTCTTGATCCCCGCCAAGGTCGAACCGCTGGCGATCCGGCAGGTGGAGCTTACGGCGGTGATCCTGCTGCTGGTCGCGTCGAACAGGGGCGTGTCGGTGCTGCCCGATTGGGTCGTGCGCGAGGTGAAATACAGCAATGATTACGTCACCCGTCCGCTGACCGAGAACGGCATCACCCGCAGGCTTTATGCGGCGGTGCGCGAGGATGATCTGGAGAAACCGTTTATGACCAAGCTCTTGGGGTTGGCAGGGGAAGAGGCGCGCAAACTGCAGCGGGCCTGATCGCTGCTGCCCTTAGCGGTGCAGCCGCGGGTCGAGCGCGAAGTCTTCCTGTACCACATCGTCGTAGTGATCGGCTGCCTTTTGGGCGTCAAAGATCAGGTTCCAGCTGTGCCGCGATACCGTTGACGGGATCAGCACAAACAGGTGATCGCGCAGCAGCGCGTCGCCAAATCCCTTTTGCCCCGCACCATGGGCACCGGGCACCAGCCAGTTCGGGTTGGGGACATCCGCGGCTTGCACCATATGCACCGTCGTCGGGTCGATCACACGGCCCGATGTCAGCACGTGATGTGCGGTGTCCAGCGCCTTGAACCCCTTATGCACCGCAACCTCGAGGATCGCGGTGGCAGGGTCGAGCGCGGTATAGACCGCCCGCACACCGCTGCTGTTCCAGCGTCCACCGACGCGGTAAGCCCCTTCGCCGCTGTGCCATGTGGGCGCATGCTGCCGCTGATCCAGCCGCCAAAACCGCAGCTCGCCCGTCCCAAGCGGCGGGGGCAAAGGGGTCAAGCGTAGACCCCGTACTCCATCCGGGTGAGCGCGTTTTCAACGGCTTCCGCCCCCGCTGCCGACGACAGCAGGTCAATTGGACGGCGGTTATCAAGGCCGATGGCAGGGGCCAGCATCCATGCCTCTGCGGCGTCCTGATCGCCCAAGACATCCGTCGCCTGTGCCAGCAGCTCGGCAAAGCGCCACGCACGGCTGCTTTGTTCGGGGGACAGGCGGTCCTTGCCCTTGTCGGCTTTCTTGCGCTGAAGCGTGCGCAGGCTCATCCCGATCGCCTTGTTCAGCGCATCGCCCGAGGACAACACCGACACGGTATCGACCAGATGCAGCAGCGCTTTCGAGGAAATGCCTTTGACGATCACATCATGCGCATCAAGCGAGTTGCGCACCGTCTGGTTGATCACCTTGCGCCCGCCCAGCAGATGAAAGGCACGCACGGCGTCCTCTGCATCCACGTCGATCAGGGGGATAGCACTGCTGTCGGATTGAAAGGCCGTCGCACCCATGGCTGAACTCCTTTTCGTCATGTGTCGTCAAATATATGACACGTGTCGCGATGTTTTTCAAGGGGCGGGGGGAGGCTCGCATTCATGCGATGAAGGGCAGGGGCGCGCACGCCCCCGCCGGTAG
Organism: Sulfitobacter sp. TCYB15; assembly: GCF_040435955.1. NCBI lineage: Bacteria > Pseudomonadati > Pseudomonadota > Alphaproteobacteria > Rhodobacterales > Roseobacteraceae > Sulfitobacter > Sulfitobacter sp. TCYB15. The sequence continues at coordinate 2,531,633 of NZ_CP159193.1, read as the reverse complement.
GGTGTTAGCCAACCTTGACGATGGCCTTGCCTTGGTTGCCACCGGTCAACAGGTCCATGAACGCTTGTGGCGCGTTTTCCAGACCCTCGGTAATGTCCTCTTTCACCGCGATGGTGCCGTCGGCGACCTTGGGGGCGACTTCCTTGAGGAACTTGGGGAAGTTGTTCCAGTGGTTCGAGATGATGAAGCCGTTCACGCTGAGGAAGTTCACAAGGATCGTGCGCCAGAGCTTCGGCGCGGTCAGCGCCTCTTCGGCGGCACCAGCACCCAGACCACCGGCGTTATACCAAGCGATCATACCGCAGATCGGGATACGCCCATGCGGGTTCATCATCGGGATCACGGCTTCAAGCACTTTGCCACCGACGTTTTCAAAATAGATGTCGATCCCCTTGGGGCAGGCGTCTTTCAACGCGGCGCGCAGGGATTTCGCGTCGTCATAAGCGCGGTGGTCGATGCATTCGTCAAAGCCAAAGTGTTCCTTGGCCATGGCGCATTTGTCCGCGCCGCCTGCAATGCCCACGACGCGCAGCCCGTGTGACTTGGCGATCTGGCCGACCATCGAGCCGACCGGACCCGTTGCCGCCGCGACGACGAGTGTTTCACCCTCCTTCGGGCGACCATATTCCATCAAACCTTGCCAGCCGGTAAATCCGGGCATGCCCAGAACACCAAGCGACGTGGTGATCGACACCTGATCCGGATCGACCTTGCGCAGTTGGTTCGCTGGCAGCACGCCATGTGTGGCCCAGCCCAACATCCCGAAGGCATGATCGCCGGGTTTGAAGTCGGGGCTGTTGGAGGCGATGACCTCCCCGACCGAACCGCCCTCCATCGTGCCGCCGACAGGCACCGGGGCCGCATAGGATTTCGCGTCGTCCATGCGGCCACGCATGTAGGGGTCAAGCGACATGTATTTCACACGGACCAGCACTTCGCCGTCGCCGGGGGTGGGTACGGGCCCTTCTTCAAGGCGGAAGTTATCGGCGGTCGGGGCCCCGTCAGGGCGCGACGCAAGCACAATTCGTTTCATCTGGTCGGACATTTTGCTTTCCTCCTTAGCAATGTTTCTGGCACGTTATATGGAAATCGAAGGCAAGCAAGGCAACCGCGCGCGCCACGTTGCGTCAGATGCCGCTGCCCCCTTGGCAAATGCGGCATGGGGGCTTATACGCACGGCCTGATCCATCAAAGGACACGGAAATATGGTTGGCAGTGCAAATCTAAACATCATGATCAAGGCGGCCCGCCGGGCGGGACGCGGGTTGGTCAAGGATTTCCGTGAGGTCGAGAACCTTCAGGTGTCCATGAAGGGAGCCGGCGACTTTGTCAGCCGCGCCGATATTCAGGCGGAAAAGACGCTCAAGGCAGAACTAATGGGCGCACGCCCGACCTATGGCTGGCTGGCCGAAGAGGGTGGCGAGGAAGAGGGGCAAGACCCCACACGCCGCTGGATCGTCGATCCGCTGGACGGGACAACAAACTTTTTGCACGGTCTGCCCCACTGGGCGGTCTCCATCGCGCTGGAGCATAAAGGCCAGATCGTTGCGGGCGTCGTCTTTGATCCCGCCAAGGACGAGATGTTCTTTGCCGAAAAAGGCACGGGTGCCTGGATGAACGAAGGCCGTTTGCGCGTCTCGGGCCGTTCGCGGATGATTGAATCGGTTTTTGCCACCGGTCTGCCCTTTGGCGGTCGCGGAGATTTGCCGGACACCCTGCGTGATCTGGGCCGCATCCTGCCTGTCTGCGCCGGTGTGCGTCGCTGGGGCTCTGCCGCGCTGGATCTGGCCTATGTGGCCGCCGGTCGCTATGACGGCTACTGGGAGCGCCGGTTGAACAAATGGGATCTGGCAGCGGGCATGTTGATCGTGCGCGAAGCAGGCGGCATGGTCGAGCCACTGAACCCCGAAGGCAACATTCTGGACGATGGCGAGATCGTCTGCGCCAATGAGGCGTTGTTCAGCGGATTTTCAAAAATCGCACGCGGGTGATCCTGTGGCCGAGGGCGGGATGCCTTCGGCGAGGATTTAAACCATTTGGAAGCGCCCGTCGGCTATTTGTCTGACGGGTGGTTGATCCCGTCGGTGTAGGGGATCGGTTCCTGTGTCCAGGGCGCGGCCCCGTCGATACACCCCAGATTGACGCCGCATTGCGCGGGGTCTGAACGACGCTGGTGGTACATGTAGATGCCACAGATCCTGCAGAAATAATGTTTCGCCGTATGGGTGCCCCAGGTGTAGAGCGTCAGATGCTCGGCCCCTTTGGTCACCTTGAGCGTGCTGGTGAGCGCCGTCACCGCCGGTGCCGCGCGGCGGCGGCAAAAGGAACAGGTGCAGCGTGTGGCAGAGGAGAGCCCCTCCGGCAGGGTGGCGGTCAGGGTGACGCTGCCGCAGTGACAGGTCGCGCTATGGGTGCTGGCGGTCATTTTCGTTTCACTTTTGGGATCCGGCTGGCGGAGGTGGGGTAGGTCGCTTGCGGGTGCGGCGGGTGGCCATCCGTGGCCGACCAGAAGCGCGGCCCGCCCAAGCGCAGCCACAGTGGAATGGTCAGTACCATGCCTACGATAAACCCGCCCGCGTGCGCCCAATAGGCGACGCCGCCCACGGTCGGGTCCGCCCCGACGCCACCGATAAACTGCATCCCCAGCCACAAGCCCAGCATGATCCATGCGGGGATCGGGAAGATGCGGAAGAACACGATAAAGATGATCAGGATGTCGACCTTGGCTTTGGGGTAAAGCAACAGATAGCCGCCCATCACCCCCGCAATCGCGCCCGATGCCCCGACTGTCGGGACCGGCGAATAGGGGGCAGAGATCACATGGGCCAGCGCCGAGAGCAGCCCGCAGGCGAGATAGAACAGCAGATAGCAGCCGTGGCCCATCTCGTCCTCTATATTGTCGCCAAAGATGTAGAGAAACAGCATGTTACCCGCGAGATGCATCCAGCCGCCATGCAGGAACATCGAGGTGAGGATGCCGGTATAGCCATCCCCCGTGGTGACGCGGCCGGGGATGAGCGCCCAGTCGAAGAAGAAGATATTGAGCGCGCGGTCGTCGCTGAAAAGCCCGACATAGCTGAGGAAAACGCCGATATTCACCGCCATCAGCAGATAGGTGACATAGGGCGTGCGGCCGGACGGGTTGTGATCGCGAATGGGGAACATGGGCTGACCCTTAGCCATTGCGCGGGTGTGGTCAAGGGCGGGCGTCGGAACGCCCGCCCATGTGGCAGATCAGCCGGCAGCCCCCAGCAGCTGCGCATTCCCGCCAGAGGCGGTGGTGTCAACGCAGACATGGCGTTCGGCGCGGACGCGGGCGGTATCTGGAAGCCCGCGCAGCAGCGGGATGATCGGCCCGTCGCGTTCAGATAGGGCTTGTTCCAGTTTGCGCGCGGTCGCCTCGTCACCCCACCAGAGCACACCACCATAGGCTGGCCCATCGGTCAGCGCGGTCGCGTCGATGCTGCCCGACAGCTCCACCGCATTCCCGCCAAGGGCCGTAACCGCGCGGGCTTGCTCGGCTGCGGTGTCCTTGCCCGGCCCCATGCACAAGAGCGCCGGACGCGGCAGGGTGCTGAGCCGGTTGGATTCGCCCGTGGGCCCCGGCAGCGTGATGGTTTCAAGGAAGGCCCCACTGTGGCCGGGCAGCTTGGGCAGGTCTTTCTGCGTGCTGTCCCATGTGTCTTCCACCACCTTGAGGTCAGGCGCGCTGAAACGCGGGAGGTAGTTCGGACCGCCCGCTTTCGGACCTGTACCCGACAGGCCTTCGCCGCCGAAGGGCTGGCTGCCGACAATCGCGCCGATCTGGTTGCGGTTGACGTATATGTTGCCCGCCTCGATCCGTTCAGAGACATGCTGCACCCGGTCATCGATGCGGGTGTGCAGCCCGAAGGTCAGCCCGTAGCCCGTGGCATTGATCGCGTCGATGACCTTGTCGAGCTCGGTCGCCTTGAACGTGGCGATGTGCAGGACGGGGCCGAAAATCTCGCGCTCCAGATCCGCGATCCCGTTCACGCGGATCATGGTCGGCGCGATGAAAGTGCCGACGGTTGGGGCGGTCAGCTCGGCGATGATCCGGCCCTCGGCGCGGGCGGTCTCGATATGCTCGGCGATGCCTTTTTGCGCGGTCTCGTCGATCACGGGGCCCACGTCGGTCGAGATGTCCCAAGGGTTGCCCATGACCAGAGCGTCCATCGCGCCTTCCAGCATCTCGATCACATCTTCGGCGATGTCTTCCTGGATATAGAGGCAGCGCAGGGCAGAGCAGCGTTGCCCGGCAGATTGGAAGGCGCTTTCGACAACCGATTGCACGGCCTGTTCGGGCAGGGCGGTGCTGTCAACGATCATGGCGTTCAGCCCCCCGGTTTCCGCGATCAGGATCGCACCGGGGTCACAATGTTCAGCCATCGCGGACCGGATGCGCAGCGCTGTGGCGGTAGATCCGGTGAAGGCCACGCCGTTGATCCGTTTGTCCGAGGTCAGCGCCGCGCCGACCTCGCCACCGCCGGGCAGCAATTGCAACGCGTGACGGGGCACGCCCGCATCATGCAGCAAGGTCACGGCAAGGAAGGCGATCAGCGGGGTCTGTTCCGCCGGCTTGGCCAGCACCGCATTGCCCGCAGCCAGTGCCGCGCTGACCTGCCCGCAGAAGATCGCCAGCGGGAAGTTCCACGGCGAGATGCAGGTAAAAATGCCAGCGGGGGGCGTGTTGGTCGCCTGCTGTGCGTAGTAGCGCAGGAAGTCCACCGCCTCGCGCAATTCTGCCACGCAGTCGGGCAGGCCTTTGCCGGCCTCGCGCGACAGCAGGGCGAAAATCTCGCCGTAGTGCGATTCCAGCATATCGGCTGCGCGCAACAGGACCTCGCGGCGTTCCTCTAGCGGGGCGTCCCAGACGGCGGCATTGTCCAACGCTTTGGCGACATCAGCCTCGGACGCATTGCGCACGGTGCCGGGGCTGCGGCCAGAGGCAGCAGGGTTCATCAGGCGTGCCGATTTCTTGGGCTTTGCCTCGCCGTTCAACAGTGGCACGGCGGCCCAACGGTGGGCTTTCCACGGCGCGCGGGCGGATTCGATCACGTCCAGCGTCGGCGTATGCATCAGATCGAATCCCATCGAGTTCACGCGCGCAGGGGCATAAAGCTCGGGCCCGGTGGGGATGTGCAAACCGCTTTCCGCGAGGCTATCGAAGGGGTCGGCAGCAACGACCTCGGGTGCGACGTCTTCGTCGACGATCTGGTTCACAAAGCTTGAGTTCGCGCCGTTTTCCAACAGGCGTCGCACAAGATAAGCCAGCAGATCGGCATGTGCGCCCACGGGGGCGTAAACGCGACAATGGGTGCCGTGCTTGTCCATCACGATGTTATGAAGGGTTTCGCCCATGCCGTGCAGACGTTGGAATTCGAACTTCTCTTTATCCTCGGCCATATGCAGTACGGCGGCGACCGTATGCGCGTTATGTGTGGCGAACTGCGGATAGATCCGGTCGGTCATGTTCAGCAGTTTGCGCGCGTTGGCGATATAGGACACATCGGTCGCGGCTTTTTGGGTGAAGACGGGGAAACCTTCGACACCTTTGACCTGTGCGCGTTTGATCTCGGTGTCCCAGTAGGCGCCTTTCACCAAGCGGACCATTATCTTGCGATCATGACGGATCGCCATGTCATACAGCGCATCGATCACCACACCAGCGCGGGGGCCATAGGCCTGCACCACGATGCCGAAACCATCCCAACCGGACAGCGCAGGTTCAGAGAGCACTTTTTCGATGACATCCAGCGACAGGCCCAGACGGTCGGCTTCCTCGGCGTCGACGTTCAGCCCCATGCCGGCGGATTTCGCCAGCAAGGCAAGCGCCCGCAGACGCGGCACCAGATCACGCATGACGGATGCTTCTTGCGCGACCTCATAACGCGGATGCAGGGCCGACAGCTTGACCGAGATGCCGGGGTTCTTGCGGCTGTCCTTGTGCACGCAGGCCGTCGCGATGGCAGAGATCGCGCGGCTGTAGCTTAGGTGATAGCGTTTGGCATCGCTTTCGGTGCGCGCGGCTTCGCCCAGCATGTCATAGCTATAGGTATAGCCCTTCTTCTCCATGCCCTTGGCGCGTTCCATCGCGGCGTTGATGTTCTCGCCCAGAACAAACTGGCGGCCCATTTCCTTCATCGCGCGGCTGACGGCGGTGCGGATCACCGGTTCGCCCAGACGTTTGATGGCTGCGCGCAGGTGGCGCACGGGGCCGGGTTGGTCATCGTCCAACACGCGACCGGTCAGCATCAGGGCCCATGTGGACGCGTTCACCAGCGGCGAGGTGGAGTGCCCCATATGGCGGCCCCAGTCAGAGGGCGCGATCTTGTCCTCGATCAAGGCGTCGATGGTCTCGGCGTCAGGCACACGCAGCAGCGCTTCGGCAAGGCACATCAGCGCGACGCCTTCGTCGGTGGACAGACCGTATTCGGCCAGAAACACTTCCATGATACCGGGGGAGGTATGGCCGCGGATATCGCGCACGATCTGCGCCGCGTCTTGCGTGATCTTGACCCGTTCCTCTGGCGACAGATGCGCATTGCGCACCAGTTCACGCAAGACGTTGTCTTGGTCGGTGTAGGTGCCTGCGTCAATCTGGTGGCGCAAAATAGGGGAAGAATCGCGTGCCATGAGGTACTCCAACTGATAATTGCGCTAGAATAGCTCGGGAATAGTAGTATTAGTTCCTGATTCCGGCCAGTTTGGTGGGTAAACCGCTTTATTATTGGGCCTCTTGCGTGACAAACGACGACTTTAAAATGGACCGCTTCGATGCGGCGATTCTGACGGTACTGGCCGAAGACGGGCGCATCAGCATCACTGACCTCGCCAAACGGATCGGGCTGTCCAAATCCCCCACCCAAGCGCGGCTAAGACGGCTTGAGGATAGCGGCGTCATTCTGGGCTATCGCGCCCTGCTGGACCCGATCCGTCTGGGGCTGGATCACGTGGCTTTCGTAGAGGTCCGTTTGGAAGACACCCGCGAGGTCGCCCTGCGCGCCTTTAACGAGGCCGTGTCCCGTGTGCCTGAAATTGAACAGGCCCATATGATCGCAGGGAACTTTGATTACCTGCTTAAGGTGCGCACCCGTGACATGGCTGCCTACCGTCGTTTTCTGGGCGAAACGGTGACCACGCTGCCCTATGTCGCCAACACCTCTACCTATGTGGCGATGGAAGCGGTCAAGGAAATCATGCTCGCGGACATGGCGTAAGCCGCGAAGGCGCGCGGGGCCATTCGTGATTTTGATGCCGGCTGCCCTGCATCTGACCATTTACACCGCCCGCAACCTAGCTATTGTGCGCGGCACTGCGGGCGTGATGGAATGGTAGACATACCAGACTTAAAATCTGTTGGGCCTTGTGCCCGTGTGGGTTCGAGTCCCACCGCCCGCACCACTCATCCCTCCACTTAAATCCAGTCTCCGAAAAGCGTGACAGGCCGGTTATCATGGCATTGTCGTTGCTCGTGGCTGTGCATATGGTAGCGGATGCGAAACAAATGGGGGATATCGGGTGGACGACAAAACGAACATGCGCGCGATCATTCAGGATCATGAGGCCTACCTGGCCGGTGCGCATGATTTCCAGTCAGATATCGAAATGCTCGCGGCAAGCGAAACTGTGGGGACGTTGCTGGAAACGGTAATGCTGGCGACAGATATGCGCTTTGCTGCTGTGGCGCGGGTGACGACCGATCGCTGGGTCGCCTGTCGCACGGTGGACGAGGTGAACTTTGGCTTGTCCGAAGGCGACGAGATCGGGATCGACCAGACCTTCTGCCAATCGGTGCGCGAGACCTCCGAGAAGGTGATGTTCAACGATGTCGCCACGGATGATGTCTATCGTAATCATCCGATTGCCGCGCAATTCGGCATCGTCAGCTATGCCTCCATCCCGATCTTCCGCAGCAACGGGTCGTTCTTTGGCACCCTCTGCGCCATCGATACCGAACCGCGCGACGTCAAACATCCCCGCGTTGTTGCCATGCTCGAGATGTTTGCCGATATCATCGGGCGCAGTCTGGAAACCGAAGAACGGCTTGAGGCGCAGGAGCGACTGGTAGAGCACGAACGCCAGATGGGCGCGGTGCAAGAGGAGTTCGTCGCCGTCTTGGGCCACGACCTGCGCAATTCGGTCGCCGCGCTGAACGCGGGTGTGCGCCAGCTCGACAAGGAGCCGCTGTCAGACAAGGCGCGGAAAATTCTGCCGCTGATGGGGACCTCTATCCACCGGATGAGCGAGCTTATCGACAATATCATGCTGCACGCTAAATCGCGGTTGGGCGGCGGTATCCGCATCTCGGCCACGCCGGACGCGGGGCTGGAGGATGCGTTGAACCACGTGGTGGAAGAGGTGCGCGCCGCAGCACCCGATCACAAGATCACCGTCGATCTGGACTTTGACCGCCCCGTGAGCTGCGATGCCGCGCGCGTGGCGCAGGCGGTGTCGAATCTGTTATCGAACGCCGTGCGCTATGCCGATGACGGCAGCGAGGTCACGGTGCGCGGGCGCGTCAGCGGGGCGGAGGCCGTGATTTCCGTTGCCAACCGCGGCGCGCCGATCCCCGAAAGCCTGAAGCAAAAGCTGTTCCAACCCTACCAACGTGGCGACCAGACCAAGGGCGAGGGGCTAGGGCTTGGCCTGCATATCGCATCCTCGATCGCGGTGGCGCATGGCGGTCAGATCGACGTGACCTGCGATGACGGTCTTACCACATTTGCGTTCCGTGTGCCGTTGCTGGCGGCCTGAACGCCGTTCAGGGTTCTCTGGTGGGACTAAATCAAAGGCCAGCGCGATGCGCAGGCCTTTGATCGTTTTCGGAGTGGTCAGACGGCGGAGCCTTGGCAGATCAGCTGCGCCCGCCTGCGAATTTTTCGGCCCATTCGTCGCGCTGGTCGTCGGTGATTTTCGCGAACAGCACCTCTGGCACCTCGAAGGTGTGACCGGGGGCCAGTTGGGCCAAGGCGGCAGGCACATCATCCGGCCATGCGGCGTTTTCAACCTTCATACTGTCAAGCATGCTGGCGGCGGCCGTCGGGATGAATGGTGCAGACAAGACCGCGTAAAGCGGGATTAGGTTCAGCGCCAAACGCACCTGAGCCGCGGCTTTGTCGGGGTCTGTCTTGAAGGTCGTCCAAGGGGCCTGTGCTTGCAGGTATTCGTTACCCGCAGCCCAGATCGCCCGCAGTTCGGCGGCGGATTTGCGGACTTCCATCGCCTCCATCGCGGTTTGATAGCGGGCTACCCGTTCAGTCAGATCCGCGATCAGCGCGTGTTCTTCGGGCCCGTATTCGCCCGCCGCTGGCACGTCTTCGCTGAATTTCGAGCGGCAGAATTTGGTGATGCGGCTGATAAAGTTGCCCAAGACATCCGCCAGATCCTTGTTCACGGAGGACTGGAAATTCTCCCACGTGAACTCCGCATCCGAGGTTTCGGGCGCATGGGACAGCAGCCACCAGCGCCAGTAGTCCGCCGGCAGGATTTCCAGCGCCTGATCCATGAATACCCCACGCCCGCGCGAGGTCGAGAACTGGCCGCCGTCATAGTTCAGATAGTTGAACGATTTGATGTAATCGACCAACTTCCACGGCTCTTGCGAACCCATGATCGTTGCAGGGAAGCTGAGCGTGTGGAAGGGGACGTTGTCCTTGCCCATGAACTGGGTATAGCGCACATCTTCGGCGCCTTTGTCGGTGCGCCACCAGCTTTCCCAGTCCGATCCCTTGCCCGCATCGACCCATTCCTGCGCGCAGGCGATATATTCGATGGGGGCATCGAACCAGACATAAAAGACCTTGCCCTCCATCCCCGGCCAATCGGCGTCGCCGCGTTTGACAGGCACACCCCAGTCCAGATCGCGCGTGATACCACGGTCCTGCAGACCGTCACCGTCATGCAGCCATTTCTTTGCAATAGAGGTGGTCAGCACTGGCCAATCGGCCTTGCTGTTGATCCATTCGTCCAGCTTGTCCTTCATCTGCGATTGACGCAGGAACAGATGCTTGGTCGCGCGCATCTCGAGGTCGGTAGCACCGGAAACGGTTGATCGCGGGTTGATCAGGTCTTCGGGGTCTAGCTGTTTGGTGCAGTTGTCACATTGGTCGCCGCGGGCATCCTCGAACCCGCAGTTAGGGCAGGTGCCTTCGACATAGCGGTCGGGCAGGAACCGCCCGTCAGTCTCGGAGTAGATCTGGCGCTGTTCCACTTCCTCGATCAGGCCCTGCTCATAAAGCGCTGCGGCAAAATGTTGGGTCAGCGCCTTGTTCTGCGCACTGGAGGATCGGCCAAAGTGATCGAAGGACAGGCCAAACCCTTCCGCGATGCGGGCCTGAACCTCGTGCATCTCGGCGCAGTATTCCGCCACCGGTTTACCTGCTTTGGCAGCAGCCAGTTCAGCGGGCGTACCATGTTCATCCGTCGCGCAGAGAAACAATACCTCCTGGCCGCGCCCGCGCTGATAGCGGGCGTATAGATCGGCGGGCAGCTGGCTGCCCACAAGGTTGCCCAGATGTTTGATCCCGTTGATGTACGGAATGGCGGAGGTGATAAGGTGGCGCGTCATGACTTGGACCCCGAAACTGCTTTTGCACGTCTCTAGCGCAGCGGCGGGGCAAGGGCTAGGGGGCGTCGCGTTCGCGGCTGCGGCGCATCAGTCGGCCAATGGTAAAGGATGTGCGCGGCGCATAGACATAGGGGGTGCGTTTTGTCGCCGTAGGACGGGCGCGCATCCGCGTCAGCCCAAAAAGCACCAGCACCCCGTGCCCGACCGAGATCATGGTAAACAGCGCCGCGGGGCCAAAGCCTTCGATCAGCACCGAGGCGATGTAGGGTGCAAAGATCGCCCCGACCGCGAACCAGAACATCAGCGCCGCCGAAAGCTCTACCCGTTCCGAGCTGCTGGCAAAGTCATGGGCGTGGGACGCCGCCACGGAATAGATCGGAAAGGTCGTGAGGCCAAAGAAGGTCGCGGCGAGGAAGATCGCCTGCGTGCCCATGCCCGCCGACATCACGGTGACCGCACAGCTAAGCATTGATGCAGCCGACAGCCAGATCAGCACCCAGCGGCGGTCGAATTTATCGGCCAGCCAGCCCACGGGGAACTGCGCCAGCGCGCCCCCCAGCACGAAAGCCGACAGGAACCACGCGATCTGACCGGCGGTCAGCCCGACCTCTTGCCCATAGATCGGCCCGACCATCCGGAAGGACGCGCTGGACAGGGCCGCGACAACCACGGCGGCGACGGCCAGCGGGGATCGATCAATCGCGAGCTTGGGGCGCAGCCGCCCTTTTTCGGGGGTTTCGGGTTGGGGCAGGCGGGTCAGCACCAGCGGGATCAGCGCGGCACAGCACAGGATCGCCAACAGGTTGTAGGACACGTAGGACGCAGGCGCGAGCACGCCGATGATCATCTGCGCTGCCAATGACCCGCTGGTATCAACCACACGGTAGGCCCCCATGGTGCGGCCCCGCGTCTCGTTCGTGACCTTGGCCTGCAACCATGCTTCGACCACCGTATAGCATCCGGCGACGCAGAACCCGGACGCGACCCGCATGAGAGCCCAGGCATAGGGATCCAGCACCATCATATGCGACAGCAGCCCAATCGCGCCCGCAGCGGTAAAGGCGGCGAAGGCGCGGCTGTGCCCGACAGTGCCCAAAAGGCGCGGCGCGCCCCAGCAGCCCAGAAAAAAGCCGACGAAATGCGCCGAGCCCAAAAGACCGATCTGCTGGTTGGTGAACCCCAGTTGCGTGCCCGACAACACGTCCAACGGCCCCACACCGCCTGACGACAGTTGCAGCAGAATGACGGAAAGAAACAGGGCGGCGAAGGAAATGAGAAGGCGCATATCGTGGTACTCTGTGCCCATTTTCGGGCAAGACCAATGGCCAAAGCGACAGTCACGCGAAAATTTTTACCCTTCGGCTTTTGCACGGCACGGCTGCCCGGAAAATGCGCTTGCGGTGACGTGGCGGAACAGAAAGGGTAGGCGCAAATCTAAACGAGGAATTCCAATGCAAAAGAACACGCTGGGTCACACAGGTATCGAAGTGACTGATTTCTGTCTGGGCTCAATGACTTGGGGCACGCAAAACACCCCAGAGGAAGGCCATGCGCAGATTGAACGCGCCCTTGATGCGGGGATCAACTTTATCGACACCGCCGAGATGTATCCGGTTAACCCGATCAAGGCGGAAACCATTGGCCGCACTGAAGAGATCATCGGTCAGTGGATCGCCAAGACCGGACGGCGCGACGACTTTGTGTTGGCGACGAAGCACTCAGGCGCGGGGGCTCCGGTGCGTGACGGCGCGGGGATTTCGCCCGATACGATCCGCAGCACGCTTGAAGGATCGCTGAAGCGGCTCAACACCGATTATGTGGACCTCTACCAGTTCCACTGGCCCAATCGCGGCAGCTACATGTTCCGCAAGAACTGGGAATATGACCCCTCGTCGCAGAACCGTGCCGAGACGATGGCGCATATGGAAGACTGCCTTGGCGCGCTGGAAGACGAGGTGACCCGCGGCACCATCCGTGCCTTCGGGTTGAGCAACGAAAGCGCTTGGGGGCTGACCCAATGGGTGAATGCCGCCGAACGCACGGGCGGCCCACGTGCCGTTTCTGTCCAGAACGAATATTCGCTGCTGGCACGCATCGCTGATACCGACGTGGCCGAAACATGCCACAACGAAGATATCGGGATGCTGTCGTATTCTCCGCTGGCGGCGGGGCTGCTGACCGGCAAATACCAGAACGGCGCGCTGCCCGAAGGATCTCGCATGGCGATCAACGGGGATCTGGGCGGGCGCAAGACGGACCGCGCGTTCGATGCGGTGGACGCCTATCTGCAGATCGCGCAGAAACACGGGCTGGATCCGGTGCAGATGTCCTTGGCCTTCACGCGCCAACGGCCCTTCATGACCTCGGTGATCTTTGGCGCGACCTCGCTTGACCAGCTCGAGGTGATCCTCGGCGGGATCGACCTGCATCTGGATGACGAGGTGATGGCCGATCTGGATGCCGCGCATAAAGCGCATCCGATGCCGTTCTGACCCTTCAAACGCCACGCCGGCCCTGAACCCAAGGAGATTTAGATGCCTCTCACCATGAACAAGGACGTATTTATCACCTGTGCGGTCACGGGGTCGGGGGGCAGTCAGGACCGCAGCCCCCATGTGCCACGGTCGCCCGCACAGATCGCCGACAGCGCGATTGCGGCGGCCAAGGCGGGGGCTGCGGTGGTCCATTGCCACGTACGCGACCCCGAAACAGGCGCGCCGAGCCGTCGGCTTGATCTGTACCGCGAGGTGACGCAGCGCATCCGCGAGGCAGAGGTGGACGTGATCCTGAACCTCACAGCGGGGATGGGCGGCGACATCGTCTTTGGCTCGACCGAGCAGCCACTGCCCCCTGTGGCCGGGACCGATATGATCGGCGCGGCGGAACGGGTGCAGCATATCAAGGAATGCCTGCCCGAGATTTGCACCCTTGATTGCGGCACGATGAACTTTGCCGAAGCCGATTACGTGATGACCAACACCCCCGGTATGCTGACCGCCATGGGCCGGATGATGACCGAGCTTGGCGTGAAGCCCGAGATCGAGGCCTTCGATACGGGCCATCTGTGGTACGCCAAACAGCTGGTCAAGGACGGTGTGCTGGATAGCCCTGCGTTGGTGCAGCTATGCATGGGCGTGCCTTGGGGCGCCCCCGATGATCTGAACACCTTTATGGCGATGGTGAACAACGTGCCGGACGATTGGACCTTCAGCGCCTTCGGGCTGGGGCGTCACCAGATGGCCTATGTCGCCGCCAGCGTTTTGGCGGGGGGCAATGTGCGCGTGGGGCTCGAGGATAACCTCTGGCTCGACAAGGGCGTTCTGGCGGAAAACTGGCAGCTGGTCGAACGCGCCGGAACGATCATAGAGAATATGGGCGCACGGGTCATCGGCCCGGCGCAGGTGCGCGAACAGCTTGGCCTGACCAAACGGGCCGCCGCATGAAGCGCGCGCTGCTAGCGCTGGTGCTTCTGGCCGGATGCGGGGCTCAGGCCCTCGATACCGCGCAGGGCCTGCGGGATAGCAAAGCGCTGATTGGCGCGACCAGCCGCTATGACGCGGCGCGCTTCAAAGGACCGTGGCTGGTCCGCGACAGCTTTGGCGACGGCGTGGCGCAGGTGGCCTTGGTCGAGACGACGCAGGGCCCCGCGTTCCAGTTGTGCACACAGGTCGGCTGTGGCGACGGGGGGACGCTGTGGTTGGCGCAGCAGCAGGGGCAGGGGCGCTATGCGCTGTCGCGCCCCGATGGCAGCACGCGCACGCTTTGGGTGCTTTGGGTCGACGAAGGGTTCCGCACCGCGGTGGTCGGCAATCCCGCCGGCGACTTTGGCTGGATCCTTGACCGCAGCGCCAGCGGCGGCGCGGACCGGATCGCGGCCGCGCGCGAGATATTGGACTTTAACGGCTATGACACGGACCAGCTGAGGATACGACAATGACCAAAATCGCAGCAATCATCGGCGGTGGTGTGATCGGCGGCGGATGGGCCGCGCGTTTTGCGCTGAATGGCTGGCAGGTACAGGTGTTCGACCCCGACCCGCAGGCCGAACGCAAGGTGGCCGAAGTTCTGGCAAACGCCCGCCGCTCCATGCCCGGTCTGACCGATGTCGCCCTGCCCGCCGAAGGGGGGCTCCGGTTTTGCACCAGCATCGCCGAGGCGGTGGAGGGGGCCGTGTGGATACAGGAAAGCGTGCCCGAACGGCTTGAGGTCAAACACAGCACGCTCGCCGAAATCCAGGCCGCCTGTGATGCACAGGCGGTGATCGGATCGTCGACATCGGGGTTCAAACCGTCAGAACTGCGCGCGGGCAGTACGCGCCCCGATCAGATCATGGTCGCCCATCCCTTCAACCCCGTCTACCTAATGCCGCTGGTCGAGCTGGTCCCGGCCGAGGGGCAGGACGGCCCGCTGGTAGACCGCGCCAAGGAACTGCTGACGGGGCTTGGGATGTACCCGCTGCATCTGCGCAAAGAGATCGACGCCCATGTGGCAGACCGTTTGCTCGAAGCTGTCTGGCGCGAGTCGCTCTGGCTGGTCAAGGACGGCATCGCCACCACGGAAGAGATCGACGACGCCATCCGCTATGGCTTTGGCATCCGGTGGGCGCAGATGGGCCTGTTCGAGACGTATCGCGTTGCCGGTGGCGAAGCGGGGATGAAGCATTTCATGTCGCAGTTCGGTCCGGCATTGAAATGGCCCTGGACCAAGCTGATGGATGTGCCCGATTTTGACGAGACCCTTGTTGATCTGATCGCGGGGCAATCGGACGCGCAGTCGGGGGCCTATGGCATCCGCGACCTTGAACGCATCCGCGACAATAATCTGGTCGCGATGATGCGGGCGTTGAAACAGCAGGATTGGGGCGCAGGACGGTTGATGAAACAGCACGAGGCGGCCTTGCGCGCAGGCACCGTGCTTGAGGCGAGAGCGGCGGATATCGACGATCCGTTCCAGCCGGTGCCCACCGTCCATCGTGCCGTGCCGCTGGACTGGACCGATTACAACGGCCACATGACCGAGGCGAAATACCTTCAGGCCTTTGCCGACGCGACCGACCGTTTCATGGAGCTGATCGGCTGCGACGCGGCGTATATTGCCTCGGGCGGGAGCTTTTTCACTGCTGAAACCCATATCCGCCACGTGGACGAAGTGCATGCAGGCGCGGTGATCGACATACGCACCCGTGTGCTGCTGGGAGCGGGAAAGAAAATGCATCTGTGGCACGAGATGTACGAAGGCGACCGGCTGCTCGCCACGGGGGAACACTTTTTGCTGCATGTCAGCCTTGAAACCCGCAAACCCTCTGATCCGTCTCCGGAGATCGCGGCGGCGTTGACGCGCTTTGCCCAAGCCCATGCGGCCTTGCCGATGCCCGAGGGCGTGGGCCGCTTTGTGGGCGCGCCGCGGTGATCGGGGTCCGCGCCCATGGCTGACACGCTGCCGGATCTGTGGATCCTCGTGACGCTGGCCGCGGCGGTCTTTCAGACCGGACGGTTCATGCTGCAAAAATACCTCGCGACCGCGACCCTGTCGGCGGCGGGGGCGACATTCTCGCGGTTTCTGTATTCCGCGCCCTTCATTCTACTGGGGCTCGCGGCTTATCTGGCGCTCAGCGCGACCCCCCTGCCGCCGCTTGGGCCGGGGTTCTGGGCGCATGGGGTGGTCGGAGGCACGGCGCAGATCCTTGCGACGGTCTGTGTGGTGCTACTGTTCAAACAGCGCAACTTTGCCGTGGGCATCACCTTCAAGAAGACCGAAGTCATCCTGACGGTGCTGGTGGGTTGGATCATTCTGGGCGAGGGCGTCAGCGCCACCGGTTTCGCCGCGATTGCCCTTGGCGTGATCGGGTTGTTGCTGCTGTCCGGCGGGGCAGAGGCCAAGGGGTTTCACCTGCGCGACCTGCGCAATCGCGCGGCGGGGCTGGGGATTGCGTCAGGCGCGCTTTTCGCGGTGTCAGCCGTGTCCTACCGCGGGGCGTCGCTGGCGGTGGAGACCGATCTGCCGGTGCTGCGCGCAGGCGTGACCCTCGCGGCGGTGGTGACGATGCAATCGTTGATCATGGCGGTGTATCTGCGGTTGCGCGAACCGGGGCAGATCCGCGATGTCTGGCGCGCGCGCCGGGTCGCGCTCTGGATCGGGCTGACCTCGATGGGCGGATCGCTGTGCTGGTTCATCGCCTTCACCTTGCAGAACGCAGCCTATGTCAAAGCCCTTGGTCAGGTAGAGCTGATCCTGAGCGTCGCCGCCTCCACCCTGTTCTTCCGCGAGAAAATCAGCCCCCGTGAGGCGGCAGGCATGGCGGTGCTGATCGCGTCGATCCTGATGCTGGTGATGGTCGCCTAGCTTGGCATCGGGCGCCCGCGCAAACGCAGGAACAGGCTTTCTTCGTCGTTATTCTTGAAGAACGGAACCGAGGCGGGCGGGTCAAGCTGCCGCGCGCGGGCCTCGACTTCGGCCAGCACCACCTCGGTGATGAAGGGCATGTCGAATTTGCGCGCGTCCGACAGGGCCACCCATTGCAGATGCGAAAGCTCGTCACAGGCGTCGTCGAAATTGTCGAGATCGGTGGCGATATCCTCGGCATCGACCAGAAAGAAACGCGCGTCAAAGCGGCGCGGACGGCCAGGAGGCGTCAGCGCGCGGAAAACGAATTGCAGCGGGGCCGCGTGGGGGAGATAGCCGCGCTGTGCAAAGGTCAGCCAATCGGCAGGGGGCGTGCCCTCCCATGCGCCTTTCTGGCCAAGGATCAGGCCGGTCTCTTCCCAAAGCTCGCGGATCGCGGCTACCACCAGGGCATGTGCAAGGCTGCCATCGGCGTCTTCGGCCAGACGGTTCTGGCAGGTTTCATCGACCATGCTGGCCAGCGGCACCTGCGCATCGCCCAGATCGACCGCGCCGCCCGGAAAGACGAATTTATTGGGCATGAAGGCCGCTGTCGCGCCACGTTGCCCCATCAGGATCCGCGGCGCGGTATGCCGGTCGCGGATCACGATCACCGTGGCTGCGTTGCGGATTTTACTTTTGTCGATGGTCATCGCCTTGCCCCATATCCTGTTGTTCTAGCGGGGCTTTTGGGGTGCCGGTCAGCTGGTGCTGCCGAACCCGCCCATGCGCTTTGCCCATTGGAAGCCGATCATGGCTCCTTTCAGTCTGGGCAGAAGGTAGAGGGACAATCCGACGCAGCCAACCGAAAAGATTGTAAACAACGTCAGCGGCTCGGGTCGCCAGACCACAAAGGCGATGTGCAGCCCCGGGGCCAGCAGGTGCCCGACAAGCAGGATCGTCAGATAGGCCGGACCATCATCGGCGCGGTGGTGGAACAGTTCTTGGCCGCAGACGGTGCAGGTATCATTGACCTTCAGATAGCTTTTCAGCATCGGACCGGCCCCGCAGTTGGGGCATTTACGCCGCCAGCCGCGCAGCAGGGATTTCCTCATGCTGCGTTCATCTGTGTCTACGTGAGGCATATTTACGGTCTGGTCAGTCATCTGGGCTTCCTTGTTCCCATCCTACATGCGGCCAAAACGCCGCGAAATAAAGGGATCTCGGGGCAGTTGCGTCGCCATGTCGCAAAGCCCGCGCGGGGGTGCCCAAAACTTTTTCACATTTTTTGCGACGGAATGACGGGTGGCTGTCGTTTGAACCGGTATCGCCACGCTGAAAACGGCGGGCGTTAGATAGATCACCTAAGGAAGAAACAGATGACAAAACGAGCAAATCTTCAGATCGCACTCTTGAGCGGGTTGATCGCATTGGGCGGCACGACACTGGTCGCGCAGAATGCGGATAAGGCAGAGGGCGGCAAGCAAAGCCACTTTGTCCAGTTGGACACCGATATGAACGGTGAAGTCACTGCCGAAGAAATGAAAGCCCATGCCGCGGCACGTTTCGCTACTGCTGACGCGGATGGAGACGGCTTCCTGACACAGGATGAACTGGCCGCCGCAGCCAAGGCACGCCACGCCGAGCGCAGCCAGCGCATGCTGGAGAAGCTGGACACCGACGGCAACGGATCGCTTTCCGCGACCGAGCTTGAAGCCATGGGCAAAGGCAAAGGCGACCGGATGGCCAAGCGCCACGACAAGATGATGAAACGCATGGATGCCAATGAAGACGGCAAGCTGTCGATGGAAGAAATGGCCGGGCGTCACAGCCCCGAGCAGATGATCGAGAAGCTGGACACCGACAAGAACGGATCGCTGAGCGCGGAAGAGTTCGCTAAAGCCCGTATGGGTGGCAAGCATCACGGCAAACGCGGTGGTCATGACGGCAAGGACGGGCACGGCAAACCCGGCAAACACATGAAGCACGACAAGTCCGATGACGGCGACGCGGCTGCAACGGAATAAGGCAAGCATGCGGGCGCGCTTGAACGGCGCGCCCGCAAAGGCTACCTCCGGTTTGATGGATATGCACGATACGACGGATGCCGACGGGGTGGATGACCCCGAACGCGCCTTGCTGCACCGCTATGTGCAGGGGGATGCGGCGGCGGCACGGCTGTTGACGCTCCAATTGACACCGCGCATCTTTGGTCACGCCTTCCGCATTCTGGGCAACGCGGCCGAGGCTGAAGACGTGACGCAAGACGCGCTGATGCGCCTGTGGAAGATCGCTCCGGACTGGCGCGATGGCGAAGCGAAGGTGACCACCTGGCTGTACCGTGTGACCGCCAACCTGTGCACCGACCGCCTGCGCAAACGCGGCCGTGGTGTCCCGCTTGAGGACATCGCGGAACCCACCGATCCGGCGGAGAGCGCCGAGGCTCGGCTGCAGCGCACGGCGCGCGAGGATGCCTTGCAAGCGGCGCTGGACAGATTGCCCGAGCGGCAGCGGCAGGCGGTGGTGCTGCGCCACATAGACGGGTTGGCGAACCCCGAGATCGCCACCATTCTGGATGTCGGGGTCGAAGCGGTTGAAAGCCTGACCGCACGGGGCAAAAGGGCTTTGGCGAAACTTTTGGGCGCAAGACGTGACGCCTTGGGATACGATGATGACAAAACGTGAAACAGATACGCTAGAGGCGCATTTCGAACAGGCGCGGGCGACCCCGCCGCAGATGCCTGCGGGCATGATGGACCGGTTGATCGCCGATGCGCTGGCGGCACAGCCCGCCCCTGCGATAGGGGGCTGGCGTGGGTTCTGGCGCGCCATCGGCGGCGCACCTGCCTTGGGCGGGCTGATCACGGCAACGGCTGTCGGGTTCTGGATCGGGGTCGCCCCGCCAAGCGGCTTGCCGGATGTCGCGACGCAGATCATCACCGGCGGCGACGATTACATCGTCGCCGATGCGACATCGCTGGACACCTATACGTCAGATCTGACGGCGTTCGGCTGGGACTTGGACGAGGGATAGAAAATGGCAGGCTTTGCATTCAAAAGCACGAAGACACTGCGGTGGGCCTTGGGGCTGTCGCTGGGGGTGAATCTTCTGGTGCTGGGGCTGATTGCGGGGGCGGTCTATCGCTTTGACGGGCCGCATGGTGGCGCGATGCGGCACATGCGCGACTATGGCACGCCCTACGTCATGGCGCTGCCCGAAGAACGCCGCCGCGCCGTCTTTGCCGATGCGCGCAAGGGGCGCGAGGATAAATCCGTCAGCCGTGCCGCACGCCGCGCATTGTATCAAGAGGCGCTGACCGCCATCCGCGCGGAGCCCTTCGACCCCGCAGAGGCCCGCCGTGTGCTAGACCTGCAACGCGACGCCACGCTGACCGTTCAGCAGACCGTTCAAAACGCGTGGCTGGCCGAGTTGGCCGAGATGTCGGCGACCGAGCGTGCAGCCTATGCCGACCGTGTCGAGGAAATGCTCAAGCGCGGCAAAAAGGGCAAACGCGACGGCGCAAAGCCTCCGAAAGCCGGTCAATAGGCTGGCAACTGGCCCAAGCGGTCAGGGCCTGCCGTGCGGGATTGCGCGGCGCGGGCTTGCCAAATGCGCGCCCGGCGCGGTAGGCAAAGCGACCTTAACGAAAGTCGCGCCCCATGCTCCCTGAATTCAACGATCCAAACGAAGTTCTTGCCACCACGCGTGCCTCCTCTGGGCGGCGGGCCATCGGGCTGACGGCGCTTGGGATATTGGGGCTGTTCCTGATCTACGTCGCGTTCACCTCGTCGCCCGGTCTGGGCTGGCAGGTGTTCTTGCTGGCAATGGGGGGGCTGGCGCTTTGGATGGCTGACAAGATGCGCCGCGCAACCGCGGGCGCGATCGAGCTGACCGCCACCGAATTACGCGACAGCGACGGTACGGTGATTGCACGGGTCGAAGACATCATCGGGCTGGATCGCGGCGTTTTTGCGTTCAAGCCGTCTAACGGTTTTCTACTGCGCACCAAGCCGGGTACAGGCGGTGACCGCATCTGGCGCCCGGGCCTGTGGTGGCGGATTGGCCGGCGCATCGGTGTCGGCGGCATGACCCCCGGCAGTCAGACCAAGTTCATGTCCGAGATCATCTCTGCCATGATGGCAGAACGATCCTAAGCAAAAGGCCCGCAGGCAGATCGCCGCGGGCCTTTTCTGTTTATCGTGATCGTCAGCTTTTACGCGCCGTCCGAGTACAGCACCCAAGGGGCGTAGCGCGGGCGGGTAAAGACGAAGTTCTTCACCTCTTGCACCGGCAGCCCGATGTTGAAGGGCGGGGAGAATGACGTCCATGTCTCGGTGACGGTGATATATTCACCATCCTCCAGTTCCGGGATTTTATCCGTCCAGCCGGTCACATCCGCTTGGGTCGCGTCGCTCAGGCTGCCGCGGGCGCGGGACCAATGCAGCAGGAACCGTTTGTTCTTCTGATCGTATTTCGCCGAGGTGATGCGCACTGTCGTTTCACCCGAGGAACGGGTCATATAATCCAGTAGATCCTGAATGCCGTCCATATATTCGGTGTCCATTGGCAGCGTCTCGCGCGAGATCATATCGCCGATGGTATAGGCCGCTTTCTGGTTGGTGTAATATTCCTGATAGGTCTGGAAGAATGTAAACATCGCCAGATAGACCCAGAAGACCATCGGCATCATGATCACCGCTTCGATCGAGGCGCTGCCGTCCTGATCGCGCAGAAAGCGCGCCAGTACACGGCGTTTGAGATAAGTGATAACCATTAGCTTGGCTCCTGCACAAAGGAGGATACGGCGTACATGCTGCCCTGTCCCGCGCCATCAGTTTCGAACTTGAAGCCCATAGCGCTGCCCGGCAGCATCGGATCGAACTTGACGCAGGCCCGCAGCAGCATCAGCTGGTGCTGCGCCCCAAGGGTAAAACCGCGTTCCTGTTTGACGGGCAGGGATTTGTCCACGCAGTCGGGCGAGGCGTTCATCGCGGCGAAGTTGCGCGGGTTCACCAGCACCATCTCAAGGCGCAGGGTATCCTTGCAGTCGCCGATATAGCCCACGTTGTCACAGATCATCGTTTTGATCATGTCGTGGGTGATCGTCGTGCGTGTGTTCAGCCGGATATACCGTACTGCCGTTTCCAGCCCGCGGTTCAGGTGGAACTGCCGCAGGGAATAAAGGCTGACCTCGACCGACGCGAGGAACATGCCGAAGATGACCGGAAAGAGGATCACGAACTCGATCAGGACAACTGCGCCATCCTCACCCCGGCGGAACCGGCGCAGCGCTTGTGAAATGCGGGCGATCATTGGGTCAATCTCAACTGGTTGATCTGGCGGGCGATGGCGCGGAAGGCTTCGGAAAGCTCGACGCCTTCGACACGGAAGAAGTGGCTGGGCGAGGAGGCGCAATCCTGCATCGCGGGCACGTCCTCGTCATCGACCTCGAACCCGATGGACCAGATCACGATCCGCTTGGCTTTGGCGGCGTCGCAGATATTCGACAGCAAGGTGTTGCCCAGCGATTTGTTGTACTTCTGATAATAGAAGTAGCCCCAGTAGCGCGAGTTTACCTCGCGGCGTAGATACCACCAAAGGTTGTACCTATTCCAGTGAACATACTCGCTATCTTCGTTGTAGTACGTATTGCTGATGCGGAACGAGTTATCATTCGCGCCATCTGTCATAAGGATAACAGTCTTAAGCGTTTCTGAATCGGTATAGCTCGCGGGGCGGTTATAGAATTCACGGTCGACATGACCGGCATTCACCAGCGAGTTGTTGATGTCCCGGAACGCCGGATCAAGCATCGCCGCGGCCCATTTCATGCCAAGGAAGATCGACGTACCAGCGCGCGGTACAAGATCATCAATCTGGTTCTTCAACGTGCGTTTGTTTTGTGAAAACGGGGTAATACGCTCGTAATCGTAGCGCGGGCAAACCGTATCGTCACGGTAGTTGTTGCGGCCGTCGTAGTTCCACTGGAAGTGCTGCATCTGGTTATACCGTGTGCTGCTATTCATCGCGATCGAATCAAAGTCACCATTGTCGAAATCGATGCAGTGGGAATAGTCGTGCTTTCTGTTCACGTTCATACGGTCCATGATCAGCGGGCCCGCGTTCACTTGTTCCGAGTAGGGGACCAGGGAGACTGAAATCAGGTCTTCGTTCTCGTCCTTCAGCACGGTGTCCAAAAAGATATCGGCGGCATTCTGTACTTCGCCCAGACGGTTATTGGTGGCCATCGAACCCGAGATATCGAGCACGAGCGAAATTTCGACCTTTGCAACGCGTTCTTCCGCCTGACTATGGGCGGGCACTTCGAGCGTGGGGAAACCAAAGCGGCCAATAAACTGGGTGTCCATGTCCTTGCTTGCGTCGACCGTCACGGTGCGAAAGTTCAGACCGTCATCCACCACGACATTCGACAGAAACTCGGTCATGCCCGATTTGGCAAAGTAGTCTTCCACCACCGTTTTGGGGTCACGCATCTGATCCAGATCGGCTGCGGCCAGAACGGCACGGTCCGACACAGCTTGCAGACGCGAGCGTTCCATCTCGTGGCGCATGAAATCTAGCTGGATGCCACCCACGGCGATCATCATCATGATCATGAAAAGCGCGAGGATCGTCACCAACCCGTCGTCTTCACGGGCGAACCGCGTCAGCCGCTTGCGCAGGGGGAGGGTTACCCATTTACTCACTGTATCGTTCACCGGCATTTCCATGTCCTTATTCGTGCGACCCATGCGACAGACGCATTTCGGGCGGATCGGCGTTGCCAGCAGATATGCGGGGTGAAGTTGGCCGAAATAGGGCGAAATACGTTTAAAAAAGTGTATACTCAGACCGTTTTTGGGGCAGATCCCGCCGGAGCAGCCGGACTGTCCCCTGTCAGGAAACTTCGCGCAGGACTTGTCTTGTGTGCCGTGACTACTCGCTTTGGGCGATAAGTTTTTAAACTGATTAAAATTTGTGCGAAAACTTCGAAATATGGTGATTTACAGCTTTGCTTGACGCAGGTGCCATGTTCAAAAGGCGAGGCGATGAACCGGCCCGCATCAGGGTCGCAGAGCCAATTTAGGAGCGTAGAATGAACCCCGGAACCGAACCGAGCTTTCGCGATAGCGTCGACATCATGTTTAACCGGGCGGTGGCCCTGATGGACCTGTCGCCGGGTCTGGAAGAGAAGATTCGCGTGTGCAACGCGACCTACACGGTGCGTTTCGGCGTGCGCCTGCGCGGCGGTATCCAGACCTTCACCGGCTATCGCTCGGTCCATTCCGAACACATGGAGCCGGTCAAGGGCGGCATCCGGTACAGCCCCGGCGTGAACCAGAATGAGGTAGAGGCGCTGGCGGCGTTGATGACCTATAAATGCGCACTGGTCGAAGCGCCGTTCGGGGGCTCCAAAGGCGGGCTGTGTATTGATCCGCGCGACTATGATGAACACGAGCTGGAATTGATCACCCGCCGTTTCGCTTACGAGCTGATCAAGCGCGATATGATCAACCCCGCGCAAAACGTTCCCGCCCCCGACATGGGCACGGGCGAGCGCGAGATGGCCTGGATCGCGGATCAGTACAAGCGCATGAACACCACGGACATCAACGGGGTTGCCTGTGTGACGGGCAAGCCGATCAACGCGGGCGGCATCCATGGCCGCACCGAAGCGACGGGCCGCGGTGTGCAATATGCGCTGCACGCGTTCTTCCGCGACACCAAGGGGATGGAAAAGGCTGGTCTGGGCGGCGAGCTGGACGGTAAACGCGTCGTGGTGCAGGGCTTGGGCAATGTGGGCTACCACGCCGCCAAGTTCCTGAGCGAAGAGGATGGCTGCAAGATCACCGCGATCATTGAACGCGACGGCGCTTTGTTTGATGACCGTGGTCTTGATGTGGAAGAGGTACACCGCTGGATTTCCATGCATGGCACGATCAAGGGCTATCCCGATGCGCCCCTTGAAGAAGACGGTGCTAAGCTGCTGGAAGCGGACTGTGACATCCTGATCCCTGCGGCGCTGGAAGGGGTGATTAACCTGACCAACGCGCATAACATCAAGGCCCCGCTGATCGTCGAAGCCGCCAACGGCCCCGTAACCGCCGGTGCCGATGATATCCTGCGCGCAAAAGGCGTCGTGATCATCCCTGACATGTATGCCAACGCCGGCGGTGTGACGGTGTCATATTTCGAATGGGTCAAGAACCTGAGCCACATCCGTTTTGGCC
The DNA here is from genome assembly GCF_040435955.1 of Sulfitobacter sp. TCYB15. Taxonomy (NCBI): domain Bacteria; kingdom Pseudomonadati; phylum Pseudomonadota; class Alphaproteobacteria; order Rhodobacterales; family Roseobacteraceae; genus Sulfitobacter; species Sulfitobacter sp. TCYB15. The sequence continues at coordinate 2,506,492 of NZ_CP159193.1, read as the reverse complement.
GTATGCAGCGCCGCAACGAGGAAAGCCGCCACCAGCTGTTGGTGGACGAGCTGGAACGTCTGAGCGCCGATAGCGGTGTCGGCTGGCAGCTAAGCCCGAACTTCAAGGATAAATACCTGCGGGGTGCCGGGGAGCTTGAGCTGGTCCGCTCCGGTCTTTACGACACGATGAGCGACGCCTACCGATCCATGGCGGAAGTCTGGCACAGCCGCGACGATGTCGAAGACCTGCGCACCGCCGCCTATCTGGTGAGCATCGGCAAGGTCGCCGCCAGCTACCGCGCAAAGGGGCTGTAACCTCGCGCGGGCCCTATGCTGCGCCCCTGAAAAGTTCCCCGAAAGCCGCTGTGATAGCGGCTTTCGGCAAAGACGCGCCAAACCGCCAAGCGCGTACTGCGGAAAACCGCTCTGTCACTTGTATTCCAACGGGGGTTGGCTAGGTTCCTGCGCCATGAGCACCCGCTCTGGTGTCCTCTGCAGCCTTTAACTTTAAACGGCGCAGGCAGTGGAAGGGCGGCGGGCTTGCAAAGAAACATTTAGGAGATGTGACGATGAAATTTGGTAAACTCATGATTGCCGCAGCACTGGCCACGTCCAGCGCGCCTGTCTTCGCCGCCACCAGCGCTGAAACCGATTGCCAGTATCAGGCAGATGTCGTGCAGGCCGTCCGGCAAGCGCGCATCGACCGCGTGAAAGAGCGTGACGTGCCGGATCACATCGCCTCCAAGAACCCAGAATGGCCCGATCGCTATGACGCGGTTGTCCCGCTGGTCGCCCCTTGGGTCTATGAAATGAAAATGCGCGACGTGAAGGGCAACGACCTTTCTGCCGCCTGGAACGAAATGTGTTTGGGCCAATGACGCCCGCGCGCGTCGTTTGATCGTGCCGTAATCTCTGTCGGGGCGGTAGGACGGGGGCCAGCCCCCATCGCCCTGACGGACGATCCCCCCGGAGTTTATCCGGCAAAATGAAGCCCGTCGCGCAGGCTTTGGGTGCTGGACTTTGGCCCTGCCGACCCAATATAAAACAGTATGAGCCTGCCCCCTGGATTTTTGGATGAACTGCGCAGCCGTGCCAGCCTGTCACAGGTGGTGGGGCGCAAAGTGATGTGGGATCCGCGCAAGTCCAATCAGGGCAAGGGCGATATGTGGGCTCCGTGCCCGTTCCATCAGGAAAAATCCGCCAGCTTCCACGTCGATGACCGCAAGGGATTCTACTATTGTTTCGGGTGTCACGCTAAGGGGGACGCGATCTCTTTCGTGCGAGAGACCGAGAATGTCAGCTTTATGGAAGCGGTAGAGATTCTGGCGCGTGAGGCTGGGATGCCCATGCCAAAACAAGACCCGCGCGCGCAGGAGAAGGCGGATAAGCGCACGCAACTGGCCGAGGTGATGGAACTGGCGGTGCAGTACTTCCGGCTGCAACTGCGCACCGCTGCGGCAGGGGCCGCGCGCGACTATCTTGCCGGGCGCGGGCTGACGCCGCAGGCCTTGGAACAATGGGAAATCGGCTTCGCGCCGGACCAGTGGCAAGGGCTTTGGGATCACCTCAAGGCCAAGAATGTCGAGGATGCGTTGATCCTTGGGGCGGGGCTGGCCAAGCCTTCGTCCAAGGGCGGGCGGCCTTATGATACATTCCGGGGCCGGATCATGTATCCGATCCGGGATGCGCGGGGGCGGGCGATTGCCTTTGGCGGGCGGGCAATGGACCCGAATGACAACGCCAAATATCTGAACTCCCCCGAGACGGAGCTTTTTGACAAAGGCCGCAGCCTCTACAATGTGCGTGATGCGCGGACAGCGGCAGGGCAGGGCAAGCCGTTGATCGTGGCCGAAGGCTATATGGATGTGATTGCATTGGTGCAGGCCGGTTTCGGCGCGGCGGTGGCCCCCTTGGGCACGGCGATCACCGAGAGCCAGCTACAGATGTTGTGGCGCATCTCGCCCGAGCCGATCATCACGCTGGACGGGGATGCGGCGGGTCAACGTGCGGCCATGCGCTTGATCGATCTGGCGCTGCCGCTGCTTGAGGCGGGGCAATCCTTGCGTTTTGCCGTGATGCCTGACGGTCAGGATCCGGATGATCTGCTCCGCGCGCACGGGGCGCCGGCGTTGCAAAAGTTACTGGATAACGCGATGCCGATGGTGCGTCTGCTCTGGCAGCGCGAGACCGACGGCCGCGTTTTCGACAGCCCCGAGCGTAAGGCAGGGTTGGACAAGGCGCTGCGCGAAAAGATCATGATGATCAAAGACCCGTCGATCCGCAGCCATTATGGTCAGGAAATCAAGGATCTGCGCTGGCAGCTCTTCCGTCCGCAAAAGGCCAAGAGAGATTTTAGCCCCGTCGCGCGCGCTTCCGGTGGTGGCAAATGGGCCCCCGCGCCGCAGGGGCCGTCCCCGAGTGCGAAATCCTCTATTCTGGTGACCGCAGCCGGGCTGGGAGCGACGGAGCATCTGCGCGAGGCGGTGATCCTGATGGCCCTGCTGGGCTGTCCGCAGCTGGTGGAAGAGTTCGAGAACGGGCTGGCCGCGATGCGCTGTCAGGACCCGGATCACGGACGTATCCGCGATTTGATGTTGCGCCATGTGCATCACGATCCGGCGGTGTTGCGCGAAAAGATTTATGACGCAGTGGGGGAGTACACCCTTGAAAACATGCTGTCGCAGCGCCACGTAGCCATCACGCCCTGCATCCGAAGCCCTGGCAACCTGGAAAAGACGCGCATGACTGTCGCCGAAGAACTGGGCAAGCTGGAAGCCGTGCGCGGGCTGGACGAAGAGATTGCCGATGCGGTCGAAGATCTGACCGGCACCGCGGATGAAGGGCTGACATGGCGGTTGGGCGAAGCGGCACGCAACGCTGATCGCGCACAGCGCAGCGGGCAGGAAGATACCGCAGAATACGACATTGCCGAGAACGGTGCCCACATCAGCCGGGACGAACGCAGCGCTTTTGACGCATTGCTGGGGTCGATCCTGAAGGGTGATGCGAAAGACAAAAAATGAACCCGGCGTGGCTTTTTCGCCGGGATGTTTAACAAAATACAGGGTAACGGGTTTAAGAATCACCCAGAACCCCGCATGATTCGAACAACCGAATCACGTCACGTGATTCGCACCCATTCGCTGGAGGAAATTTCATGGCCGCCAAAGACACGAACGAAGACGCGAAGTCTGACGACCAGGATGCCGGCCATTCGCTTGATATGAGCCAAGCCGCCGTCAAAAAGATGATCGGCGAAGCCCGTGAAAAGGGCTATATCACCTACGATCAGCTGAACACCGTTCTGCCCCCTGACCAAGTCAGCTCGGAGCAGATCGAGGATGTGATGTCGATGCTGTCCGAAATGGGCATCAACGTGATCGAAGACGAAGAAGCCGAAGAAGAAGACGCCAAGGGCGGGACCGAAATTGCGACCACGGAAAGCAACCGTGATGTGGCGCTGTCCTCTGGCACGTCCGAAAAGCTGGACCGCACGGATGACCCCGTTCGCATGTATCTGCGCGAGATGGGATCGGTTGAACTGCTGAGCCGCGAGGGCGAGATTGCCATCGCCAAGCGGATCGAGGCAGGGCGCAACACGATGATCGCGGGGCTGTGTGAAAGCCCGCTGACCTTCCAGGCGATCACGATCTGGCGCGACGAACTTTTGTCCGAAGACATTTTGCTGCGCGATGTCATCGACCTCGAGGCGACATTCGGCACCCAGATGGGCGACGAAGAGGAAACGACTCCGGTCGTGCCAACCGCGGGCACCGAGACAAAGCCCGCCGAAAGCACAAGCGAAGTTGACGCCGACGGCAACCCGATCTCGAACGATGACGACGACGAGGATGACGACGAACAGGCCAACATGTCGCTGGCCGCGATGGAAGCCGCGCTGAAGCCGCAAGTGCTGGAAGCGCTCGACATCATTGCCGATGACTACGTCAAGCTGAGCCAAATTCAGGACAGCCGGATTTCGGCCACCCTGAACGAGGACGGCACCTTTTCGAAGACCGATGAGGAAGAGTACCAGCGCGTCCGCTCCGAGATCGTGGCTTTGGTCAACGACCTGCACCTGCACAACAACCGTATCGAAGCGCTGATCGACCAGCTTTACGGCATCAACCGCCGCATCATGCAGATCGACTCTGCGATGGTGAAGCTTGCCGACCAAGCGCGCATCAACCGCAAGGAATTCGTCGACGCCTATCGCGGCTATGAGCTGGACCCCAACTGGATGGAGCGGATGGCCGAGAAGTCCGGTCGCGGCTGGCAGATGTTCATCGAACGGTCCTCTGACAAGGTGGACGAGCTGCGGGCCGATATGGCGCAGGTGGGGCAATACGTCGGTCTTGATATCTCTGAATTCCGCCGCATCGTGCAGCAGGTTCAGAAGGGCGAGAAAGAGGCCCGTCAGGCCAAGAAAGAAATGGTCGAGGCGAACCTGCGTCTCGTGATCTCGATCGCCAAGAAATACACCAACCGTGGCCTGCAATTCCTTGATCTTATTCAGGAAGGGAACATCGGTCTGATGAAGGCCGTCGACAAGTTCGAATACCGTCGCGGCTATAAATTCTCGACCTATGCGACATGGTGGATCCGTCAGGCAATCACCCGTTCCATCGCGGATCAGGCGCGCACCATCCGTATTCCGGTCCACATGATCGAGACGATCAACAAGCTGGTTCGGACCGGCCGTCAGATGCTGCACGAGATTGGCCGCGAGCCGACGCCGGAAGAGCTGGCCGAGAAGCTGCAGATGCCGCTTGAGAAAGTGCGCAAGGTGATGAAGATCGCCAAGGAGCCGATCTCCCTCGAAACGCCTATTGGCGACGAGGAAGACAGCCAGCTTGGTGATTTCATCGAGGATAAGAATGCTGTGCTGCCGCTCGACAGCGCCATTCAGGAAAACCTCAAGGAGACCACGACACGGGTTCTGGCCAGCCTCACCCCGCGCGAGGAACGTGTGCTGCGGATGCGCTTCGGCATCGGCATGAACACCGACCACACGCTGGAAGAAGTCGGCCAGCAGTTCAGCGTGACCCGCGAACGTATCCGTCAGATCGAGGCGAAGGCACTGCGCAAGCTCAAGCACCCAAGCCGGTCGCGCAAGCTGCGGTCGTTCCTCGATCAGTAAGCGCGTGATCGCGAGAGTTTTGAAAGGCGGGTGTTCAGGCACCCGCCTTTTTTCATGGCTGAAGCGACGATCTCGAAGCTGTGAATTTAAAATCCCGCCGCGCAGCCTATCTGTGAACCACGCACCAAACAGGAGCCGCCATGAAACGTCTTGCCCTTGCCGCCATTCTCTCTGCCGCCCCGCTCGCCGCGTTTGCGCAATCCTTTACCGCGGTAAACGAGCTGCAGGTCATCCCGCTGTCGGGCGCATCCTTCGAGGTGATCGAGGATCATGGCGAAGGAGCCAGGGGCATGTGGTGTGCCGCCGCCGAATTTGCCGAGGAAAGGCTGGGCACGCCAAGCGCTGCTGAGATCTACGTCAAGTCGCCGCGCGGGCCATCTGTCAGCGGGGTAGGGCGCACGGGCGTCGCCTTTACCTTGAATGATGCAGAGCTGTCAGAGCCTGCGTTCAAATCCTATTCGGTATCGGTGCGCAACGCGGGGCAGGCCCTGCCCGTGGGCCACGCGATCCAGTTCTGCAAGGACTACATCCTTGAACTTAAAGACTTTTGAAAATTAGGAATACCACGATGAAAACCCTGACCACCGCTTTCGTACTGGCCGCATTGGCAACGACCCCGGCCTTCGCACAGGCCTATGTGCCGAATGACCGTCTGACTTTCACACCGACCGAGGGCGGCGTGCATATCAGCGGCAGCACCGGCTTTGGTGCGCGCGGGCATTGGTGCGCCGCGGCGGATTATGCGCTGCGGGAAATGGGCGCGCAGGACAGCCAAAAGCTGTATGTAAGCGAGCCGCGCGCGCGTGGTTTTGGCGGCGATGGTGGTGTCACCTTCACGCTGGATCCCGCGGGGCTGACCCCATCGCCCGTCGTTATCCTGGGCGGATCCTTGACCAAGGCCGGGTCGGCCATGACCATCAGCCACGGGATCACGCTCTGCGGTGGTTTGCAATCGCCCGGGCGTTGAGGCTAGCCTGACCCATCAGCACAAGGCGGGCGGAATGAATAGCGAGTTTACGGTCAAGACCGGCGGGCAGGGGCTCTACGAGGTGACGGATCAGGTGCATCGGGCGCTATCGGGGCACCGTTCTGACGGGTTGGTGACGCTGTTTCTGCGCCATACCTCCGCCTCGCTGCTTATTCAGGAAAACGCGGACCCGGATGTGCAGCGCGATCTGCTGGCCTATTTCTCGCGTCTGGTGCCGCCTGCGGATGACCCGTCAATGTCCTACCTCCGGCATACGCTGGAAGGACCAGATGACATGCCCGCGCACATCAAGGCGGCAGTGCTGCCCGTTACGCTCAGCATCCCCGTGGTTGCAGGCCGCATGGTGTTGGGCACATGGCAAGGCATCTATCTGTTCGAACACCGCGACGCGCCCCATAGCAGACGCATCGCGGTGCATTTCGCCTGACCTCAATCCACCGGCATCAGGTGGATCTCGCGCACGGCTGCGTGGGCCGGTGCCTCTAGCGCGTGCATCACGGCCGATGCCACGTCTTCTGGTTTCAGCTTGTCGGGCTTGGCTTCGTCAAAGAACGCCGTGTCCACCATCCCGGGGGAGACAACCATACAGCGCCCGCCCCATTCCGCCATTTCGTCGGCGAGGTTGCCCGCAAAGCCGTGGATAAAGAACTTGGTCGCGCCGTAGATCGACCCCTTGATGTGGCGGCGTCCTGCGGCGGAACCGGTCACAACATACTGCCCCGTGGTCTTGCGCAGATATGGCATCGCGGCATGGGCCGTATACAGCGCGCCCATCACGTTCAGATCGATCATCGATTTCCAGTCGTCCGGGTCACCCTTTTCGGTGCCGCCCGGCGATGTCCCCCGTCCTGCATTGGCAAAGACAGCATCGATTTGCCCGAACTTCTGCGCAAGGCGGCTCATGGCCTGTTCTTGGTCATCGTATTGCGTGGCATCTCCGGTCAGCACCAGCGCCTGATCCCCGATCTCGCGCGCGAGATCTTTCAGCTTGTCTTCGCTGCGGGCGAACAGCCCGACGTTCCAGCCGGCCTTGGCAGCAGCGCGGGCGGTGGCTGCGCCGATCCCGCTTGAGGCTCCGGTGATGAAAAGCGTCTTGGTCATAGTGAATTCCTTTCAGATCAGTCGTCTTGCAGGGACAACGCATGGTATCAGGCAAAGTTCAGGGCAGTTTTCCCCGCTACAACATATAGATGGGCATTTCGCCCCTACCCAAAACCTCGCGTTGGTCCTATAGTTTTGGGGAATGGGGGTGTTTCACCCCCTATTGAGCAGGTTTAAGATAAGGGGACCGGCCATGCGCTGCCCGTTTTGCGGAAATATCGACACCCAAGTTAAAGACAGCCGCCCGGCCGAGGATCACGTTTCGATCCGCCGCCGTCGTTTCTGTCCCGCCTGCGGGGGCCGGTTTACCACCTACGAACGGGTGCAATTGCGCGATCTGGTTGTCGTCAAAACCTCGGGCAAGCGCGAGGATTTCGACCGTGACAAGCTGGAACGCTCCATCCGGATCTCGATGCAGAAACGCCCGATTGATCCCGAACGGATCGATCAGATGATCAGCGGCATCGTGCGCCGTTTGGAAAGCATGGGCGAAACCGATGTCGGATCGAAACAGATCGGCGAGATCGTGATGGAGGCGCTGGCCCGCATCGACACCGTCGCCTACGTCCGCTTTGCCAGCGTCTACAAGAACTTTCAGGCGGCAGATGATTTCGATAAATTCGTGCAGGAACTGCGGCCCGACACCCCTGCGGACGAATAAGTATGTCTGACGACGCGCGCTTTATGGCGCTGGCCTTGTCGCTGGGCCGGCGCGGGCAGGGGGCTGTCTGGCCCAATCCCGCCGTGGGCTGCGTCATCGTGCAACAAGGCCGCATTGTCGGGCGCGGCTGGACCCAGCCGGGCGGCAGGCCCCATGCAGAACCCCAAGCGCTGCGTCAGGCCGGACCTGCGGCACAGGGGGCGACGGTCTATGTCACCCTCGAACCCTGCGCCCATACCGGCAAGACGCCGCCCTGCGCCGATGCGCTTGTCGCCGCCAAGCCTGCGCGCGTGGTGATCGCCTGCACCGACAGTGATCCACGCGTCAGCGGCAAGGGCATTGCGATCCTCCGTGCGGCGGGCATTATCGTTGACGTGGGCGTGCTCGAAGATGAAGCCCGCGCGGATCATCTGGGCTTTTTCCTGCGTGTCGACGAAGGCCGCCCGATGGTGACGCTCAAGCTCGCGAACAGCTTTGACGGTCGCATTGCGACCGCGTCGGGCGAAAGCCAGTGGATCACAGCCCCGCCCGCCCGCCGCGTGGTCCATGCCATGCGCAGCCGCCATGACGCGGTCATGGTGGGCGGTGGCACGGCGCGGCAGGATGACCCCAGCCTGACCGTGCGCGACCTTGGCACCACGCGCCAGCCGACACGGATCGCTGTGTCGAACGGGCTGGACATCCCCCTGAATGGCACGCTCGCCAGAACCGCCAATGACATCCCCCTGATCCTTTGCCACGGCCCCAAGGCCCCGGCAGAGCTGATCGAGACGTGGGAAAGCCTTGGCGCGACGCTGATCTCTTGCGCACCAAAGATGGGCCAGATCGACGCCGATGACATGCTCCAGCAGCTTGGCCGCCACGGTCTGACACGCATCTTCTGCGAGGGGGGCGGCGGACTGGCTGCGACGCTGCTAAAGGCGGATCTCGTGGATCAACTCGTCGGGTTTACGGCGGGTCTGGCCCTTGGCGCGGACGGCTTGCCCGCCATCGCGCCGCTGCAGCTTCCACGTCTGGCACAGGCCCCGCGCTTCACCCTGACCGAAACTTCGCGCATCGGCCCCGACCTCCTCCACATCTGGGCTCGCAGCAACACGCCCACCTAACCCCTTCCAAATGGCTTAAAATCCCGGGGGCGCGGGGGCTGGCCCCCGCCTCTGATCTGCACATGGGCTGGCCCCGCTGTGCTATCGCCGCCGCCACAAATGCGCCTGTGTGGCAAACACCCCCTGCAGCTTCGCCAGCACCCGGTTCGCCACCCCGCGCCGCGGCAGATCACCCGAGGCCAACCGCTCCACCACCACCTCGACCGGGCAGGCGGTACCGCTGCGCGGATCAAAGTAGCGCGGATAATCGATCAGGGCGGCATGGGCCAAACCTTCGATAGATACCTCCGCGCTGCGACGCGCCGGGATATCGCCGCGGTCTTCCGTCAGCCCCCAGCCCGCGTAGAAGGGGGCACCTAAGGTCACCACCTTGACGCCGCGCAGCAGGGCCTCGAACCCCAGCAGCGATGTCATGGTCCAAACCTCATCCACATGCGCCAGCAGGGCGATGGGGTCGGCATCGGTCAGCACTCGGTCCGCCAGCCCGCCTGCGTCAATCGCGCCAAGGCGCAGCCCGGCCTCTACGTCGGGATGGGGCTTGTACAGGATCACGGCGTCGGGATGCGCGGCGCGCGCGGCTTGTAGCAGCGCCAGATTGGTGGATACCGCATCGGTGCCCGCACGGATGGAGGCGTCGTCCTCCACCTGACCCGGTACCAGAATGCGCCGTCCGGCGGGCAGGGCGTCCAGATCGCCACCGCCGCCAAGGTTATACTTGCTCAGCCCCGCGTCGCGCAGCACCGCAATCAACCGTGCCGCGCGGCGCGACTGGTCGGGGCGCATTTTGGCGCGCGACGTGATCAACTGTTCCAGCCGGCTGGGGCTGCGCGGGTCATAGTAGATACCCAGATCATCGCAGACCAGCGACAGGGGCGGCACCAGATCGGCCCCCAATCCGCGCGAGCGCAGGAAACCGTCCTCGACCCGCAGGGCACCGGCATGGGCCTGCGTCGCTTTCGAGGCCCAGACCATCCAGGGCTTGCCTGTGGCGCGGGCGGCTTTTGGATCATTCTGGTAGGTCACCGGCGACCAGCGGCCAAAGAAACGCTGCAAGGGCTGACGTTTCCACAGGCGCATGTCAGAGGCGACCCAGCCCCGGTGGTCTTCGCGCCAGGCCCGGGTCTGCGCGGCCATCGCCTCTATCACGGTTTCCAGATCACACAGGCAGTCACGGTGCGGATCGTACCATTTTGGATAAAGGATCATCGCCCCCGCAAAAAGCTGCGCACGGGTCAGCACACGTTGGCGCCGCTGCACGGGGAATTCGTCTTCGGTCAGGCCCCATCCCGCATAGAAGGGCTGCCCGAAGACCCGGGGCTTGTGGCCTGCAAAGATCGCCTCGAACCCCATTTGCGAAGACACGGTATAGACACGCACAGCCCCTTCAAACAGGGTCCAGGGGCTGATGGGGGCGGTCAGCAGGGTGATGCGGCCGTTGGCGTCCTCAGGCCCGAAATGACCGCTGCGATAGCCCTTTGCGGTTTCCGGATGGGTCTTGATGATGATCCGCGCGCCGGGGTTCTCTTGCTGGGCAAAGACCAGCATCTCAAGGAACCGCGACCGGTCCGCGCCCGAGGCCGCGACCGACGCATCACCCAAGGTCTGGTCGATCACCAACACATAGCCGGGATCCGGCGCGGGGTGCGCGGTGTCGAACCCGCTGTATTTGGTCAGATGCGCCTCGGTGATGCGGTGGATGGCACCGCGCGCACGGTCCAGCAAAGCCGTGTCATCCAGCGGGTGGCTGGTCAGGATGTCCTCAAGCTCGGAGGGCTGTGTCGGGTCGAAATGCAGCCCCTTGTGATCGACCAGCAGCCCCAGCGGCGGCTCGCCTGCGCGACCGGGAAACAGCGACCGCAGCATCGCGTCTTCGACGCGGACAACGGGTAGCCCTTTTTTGGATGCGACGGCCAGCCCACGATGCGCGGTGCCAGCATTGCCCCAGACAGCGATGGCATCCCCGTCGCTCGGCATGCCCAGATGCAGGCTATAGCCCGACAGCTGCAAGATGCGCCGCACCCGCCGGTTGGTGATGAAGCCGCCGTTAAACACAAAAAGCCGCCGGTCCCGTGGGGAACCGGCGGCGGGTGTGTCGTATATTTCCGGCCCTAAAGCCATCGGCCCAGATCAGTTGCTCGACGCGAGCGACGACAGGTTGTTGACCGAGCTGGCCGACCCCGTGATCGAGGAGATGACCTTGCTCCACTGGGTGAAGGGGGCTTCGGTGACGTAGAGCGTATCACCATCACGGATCACGAAATCGCGGGCCATGAACATGCCGTTGGGCTTGGTCAGGTCAAGCACATAGACCATGCGCTGTGCGCCTTGCAGGTCATTGCGGCCCAGAACCTGTGCCACGACCGCTTCGGGTTCGTTGCGGAAGACGAAAACACCTGTCGGGTCAGCGGTGCCCGCGTTCAGGCCGCCCACCTGTGCGATGCCTTCAAGCGCCGACAGGTTCTTGGTCTCGAACGGGACTTTCTGCTGCGCGCCGGTGGCACCAAGGGCCACAAAGGACCGTGTGTCTTCCTCGATCAGGATGCGATCCCCGCCGCGCAGGGCGATGTCGAGCTCTGGGTGGCTGTAAAGATCTTCAAGCCAGATTTTGCCCCGCTGATTGCCACGCAGCACGGTGACCTGCGCGATCTGGGGGGTGATGGTCACACCACCGGCACGCGCCAGCATGGTGGCAAGCGTGCGCGTGGGGCGTTCAATCGCATAGACACCCTGTGCACCGACAGAGCCGACAAGCGACACGGTCGCCCCGTCACCGGCCAGACGGCGCACCTGAACCTGCGGGTCCGGCGTTTGTTCGGACAGTTTGTTGGTGATGATGCGACGGATCGCTTCGGGGGAATTGCCAGCGGCCTTGATCCGGCCCGCGTAGGGCACAAAGATGAACCCCGATCCGTCGACCTGCACTTCTTCCAGCACGGTGGCGTTGGCCCCTTGGGCGGCCAGCAAGCCATCATCGACGTTTTCCCAGATCGTCAGCCCCAGCGTATCACCGGGGTTGATCGTATCCGACCCAAGCTGACCGGCGTTGATGAACCCCGGGCTAAAGCCAAGCGCGGGGGCGACGGCGGTGGCGCGGGTTACACGGTCGTTGACGGCGACAACAAATGCGTCGCCTTCCTTCTGGACCGATCCGGCAAAGATCTGACGTTTGTTCGGGCCAACCTGCGGAAGGCCACATGAAGATACCACGGCCATAGCCGCAAGTAATGCGATGGGACGCGCCCACCGGAAGGGTACGGATTTCACTGCCCGGTCTCCTCGACCTGTTCTTGTTCTGCCTCGAATTCGCCGATTTTTTCGGCGTAATTATCATCGGCTTAGCGCAGATTGGATCGAAAAGCTACTGTCTGGGCGAAAAACGCTCAGGTGACGGCCCGCAACTGTTGCCTTGGTGCCGCGGTTCCCAGCTCTAGCGCGTCGTAGGGGTCTTCGGGGGCAAGCATCATATCGACCACTTGCCGCATCAACTGCGTGCGCGCGCGTGCCGCATAAAATCCGCCCGGCACCTGCGAGGTTTCCAGCAAATACCGGCGATAATCCTTGTAGGCCTTGTTATCGGGGCGCGAGGCGGCGGCAAAGAATTGCGCCAGCGGCTGGTCCGAGACGAATTCGGGTTTCGCATAGACGGCGCTGCCAAACACCTTGAGCGGAATTCCGCGCCACAGCACCTGCTGACCGGCGGTGGAGTTCACGGTAACGGCGGTGCGGGCATCGTTGAGCAGCTGCGCCAGCTTGCCGCCGCGCACGAAATGCACCCGGTCCGCGACACCCAGATCCCGCGCCACCTGTTTGACCACGCGGCGCAGAGGTGCGCGGCCGTCTTCCAGCGGGTGGGCCTTCACAACTAGATGATGGTGGCGCGGCGCGCCCTTGGCGAAGCCTTCCAGCACCACGGTCAGGAAATCGGTCATCGTCTCGAAGGGGGAGTGTTCCTGGAACGAGCTGTCGTGCTCTAGTTGCAGCAGCGCCAGATGGTAGGGGAAGCCGCCGAGCCGGATACGCAGCGTTGCGATCAGCCGGTCCAGCGCCAGCGCGGGCATCAGCAGCAGCCGCTTGAGGTACAGCTTGAACTCCTTGGTCACCGGCAAGCTCCGATGCGGGCGGAAGTTGCGGTAGTCGCCGTTCCGGAAGAGCACAAACCAGTGATAGAGCGCGCCATAGAACACATGCTGGCGCATATCACCCCAATGACCGGGGGGGAGGGGGGCCTCCATATCCGAATTGGCCAGTGCTGCCTGCATCTGTTCGATGGTCATGTCCATCAGCCGGGAATTGCCGTTGGACCCGCCGCGTTCATAGGTGACCCAATAGGGGCGCATGTAGCCTTCTTCAAAGACATGCACGGTCAGCCCGCGAGCCTTGGCCTCGGCCACGGCTTGGGCGTGGATCGGGCGGGTGTCGCCATAAAGCACGATATCTGTGACACCCTTGTCGGCGAGCAGCGCAACAAAGGTGTCTTTCCACGTGTCAGCTGTTCCGCGAAACGGGATATAGCTGCGCGGGTGGAACCAGAAGGCCCGATCGCCTGCGTTGAACCCCACACGCCAGACCTGCGCCCTCGCCAGACGGAGCATCTTGCCCAGACGGTTGAAGAAGGGGCCATGCGGCCCTTGCAGGAAAAGGAAGACCCGTTCACGGGGTGCTGCGGCGTTCATCGGTTGCTTTCGGTTTATCTTGGTCATCGGGCAGACAAACACCGGATACCGGCGAAAATGTGGCGTGTCTGTGGACTTGTCATGCTGCGGGCAGAGGTCTACTTCGGTAGCGACCAGTATAGAAGAGGCAGGCGCATGTTTACAGGCATTATCACGGACATCGGAAAGATCACCAAGCTTGAACAGCAAGGCGACCTGCGCGCGCGGATCGAAACGGGCTATGATACCAGCGGCATCGACATGGGGGCGTCTATCGCCAGTGATGGCGTGTGCCTGACCGTGGTGGATCTGGGGGCCGATTGGTACGAGGTGCAGATCAGCGCCGAGACCGTGGCCAAGACCAACCTTGGCGCATGGGAGGTCGGACGCCGTCTGAACCTTGAACGCGCGCTGAAGGTCGGGGACGAATTGGGCGGGCACATCGTGTCGGGCCATGTCGATGGCGTGGCCGAAGTGGTGGCGCTGCGCGACGAGGGCGACAGCACCCGCGTGACCCTGCGCGCGCCCGAAGACTTGGCGCGTTTCATTGCCCCCAAAGGCTCTGTCGCGCTGAACGGCACCTCGCTGACCGTGAACGAGGTCGACGGCTGCGACTTCGGCATCAACTTTATCCCCCACACCAAAGAGGTGACCACATGGGGTGATGTCGCTGTCGGGGACCGCATCAACCTGGAGATCGACACATTGGCCCGCTATGTTGCGCGGCTGGCGGAAATGTCATGATCGCGGGGATCGGACATAATCAGGGCCCCAGCCTTGAGCGCGGCCAGAAGTGGCGCGCTTTCCAGTGGCAAAAGGCACGCGAGGCGGCGATGCCTTCAGCGATCCCGCTGATGGTCGTCAAGATGCGCGTGGCGCGCGCCCGCGAGCTGGGGTTGGACTACAAGGCCTATGCCGCGATCCGTCAGGCCACCGGGCGCGATATTCTGGCGCTGCTGTTCTCGTCCAATGCGCTGCGGGTGGTCCGTGCGGGGGCACCGCATATCCCCCTGCGCGAGGCCGAGGTGCTGGACAAGGTGCAGCGCGCCCAAAAGCTGGCGCTGGTACATCGCCCGCTGCGGCCCGACAGTGTGGCACAGGCGAATCCCGCGCTGGATCACGTGGCCGAGGCCCCCAAGTTCACCGACAGCTGGAGCGCGATGCGCGATCATCTGGGGCAGGTGGTTCAAGGGCGCAAGCTGGTCGGCGATCAGGTGCTGATCATCGGCGACACCGGATTGGAACGGGACTGGGCCACTGCAAGCAAGGCGGCGGGCTATGTGGAGGCCGCGCGCTATTTTGGCGCTTAACGCGGACCGCCGCGCGCGGTGACGGTGCGGAATTGAGTTTATTTGGCAAAATGAAGCAGGGAGGGGGGCGGCCCTGCTCTGGCAAAGGCGCGTGGGGTGGGGTATGTGCCAGAGCAGCAAAGAGTGAGGTGACCCCATGCAATTTGAAACGCCCGGACCGGTCGAGGCTGAATTGGCGGATGCCATCGCGCCCATCGAAGAGATCATCGAAGAGGCCCGGCAGGGTCGCATGTTCGTGCTGGTCGACCACGAAGACCGCGAGAACGAAGGCGATCTGGTAATCCCTGCGCAATTTGCGGATGCGGATGCGATCAATTTTATGGCCACCCACGGGCGCGGGCTGATCTGTCTGCCGATGACCGAGGAACGGGTCAACACGCTGGGTCTGCCGATGATGGCGGTGAATAACTCTGCCCGCCATGAAACAGCCTTTACCGTATCGATCGAAGCACGCGAGGGGGTGACCACCGGTATTTCCGCCGCCGACCGTGCGCTGACCGTCAAGGTCGCCATCGACGAGGATAAAGGCGCGGTGGATATCGCCACGCCGGGGCATGTGTTTCCGCTGCGCGCACGCGATGGCGGTGTCCTGGTCCGCGCGGGCCACACCGAGGCTGCCGTCGATATCTCGCGCCTTGCGGGGCTGCATCCGTCGGGTGTGATTTGCGAGATCATGAAGGAAGACGGCACCATGGCCCGCCTGCCGGATCTGGTTGCATTCTGTCAGCAGCACGACATGAAGATCGGTACAATCAGCGATCTGATCGCCTATCGCCACAAGCATGACAACCTGCTGGTGGAGCGCGACAGCCGCACCGTGACCTCTGCCTATGGGGGCGATTGGAAGATGCAGATTTTCACCGACGAGATCAGCGGCACCGATCATGTGGTCCTGTCCAAGGGCGATATTGCCACAGAGGCTCCGGTTCTGGTTCGCACCCATGCGATCAACGCGCTTGAGGATATCCTCGGCCTCGGGCCAAGCCCCGCCGACGAATTGCCACGCGCGATGCAGATCATCGCGGACGAAGGCCGTGGCGCGGTGCTGTTGTTCCGCGATCCCGACCCGCGGTTGCGTTTCGAGGACGAAGAGGATGATCGCCCCCGTACCGTCAAACGCACCGGCCTTGGGTCGCAGATCATGGCGAGCCTTGGGTTGCACAAGCTGATCTTGCTGACGGATAACCCCGATACGCGCTATCTGGGGCTGGACGCCTATGACCTTAGCATCGTGGGCACGCGCCCCATCACGCAGGAGTAAATGCAATGGCTGCTGGAAATCATACGACGCTGACCACACCGCGTTTTGACACGCCGGTTAAGGTTCTGATCGTCATTTCGCCCTATTACTCGGACATCGCCGAGGGCTTGCTGAAAGGCGCCAAGGCAGAGCTCGAGGCCGCCGGGGCTGAATGGGACGTGGTAGAAATGCCCGGCGCGCTGGAAATCCCGACCGCCATCGGTATCTCTGACCGCAAGAGCAATTTCGACGGCTACGTGGCGCTTGGCTGTGTCATCCGCGGTGAGACCACCCATTACGAGACCGTGTGCAACGACAGCAGCCGCGCCTTGCAGTTGATGGGGTTGCAGGGCGTCTGTATCGGCAACGGCATCCTGACCGTCGAGAACCGCGAACAAGCCGCCGTGCGCGCCGATCCGGAGGGGCAAAACAAGGGCGGCGGTGCGGCAGCTGCGGCCTTGCATCTGATCGCGCTGAGCCGTAAGTGGGGCGACATTCGCAAAGACATCGGTTTCAAGCCGCGCTCGGATGAATATCTGATGGCGGGCGACAATGACGGACCCAAGACAGCATGACATCCTCCGCCGGCCTTTCGGGCAATCAAAAACGCAAGATGAAATCAGCTTCGCGGCTTTATGCCGTGCAGGCCCTGTTCCAGATGGAGCATTCCTCGCAAAGCTTTGACACCGTGCGCAAGGAGTTCCTTGAGCACCGCTTTGGTGCGAGCTACGACGGTCAGGAAATGATCGATGGTGACATCCGGCATTTTGCAGACCTGCTTGAGACGGCGGTGAACTATCAGGCCGCGATTGACCAGATGACCGACCGTGCGCTGGTGGCTAAATGGGCCATCGCGCGGATCGACCCTACTTTGCGTGCCTTGTTCCGCGCTGCCGGTGCCGAGCTGCGCGCGCAGGAAACGCCGCCGCGGGTTGTGATCAACGAATATGTCGACGTGGCCCGTGCCTTCTTTGAGGGGGGCGACGAGCCGAAGTTCGTGAACGCCGTTCTGGATCATATGGCCCGCGAAGCCCGTCCGGAAGAGTTCTGATCCGAAAAGGCTCAGCTCATCGTCTTTGGCCGACAGCGACAGACCAGCGAAAAACCGGATATTTTCGGGGAAGTGTGACGGGACCACCGCTGCCGTTCTGTTCTATATTCCCGAGGACCTGTATGTACAGGTGGGCGCCAGATAAACGAACCAGGGCTCGAACAGAGCCAGCTCCCTCGGATTTGCTTAAGGCCACTGGAATGTAACTTTTACAAACAGGGCAGAACCCGTCACCCCCGTTAAGTAGGCGCGACAATAGCCTGCGACAAGGGGTATTCTAGCTTGGCTCGGTGTTTTCGACAAAGCGGTAGCGGGTCAGCTCTTCGGGCAGCAGCAGATAGATTTCATCGGGCGGCGTGACCAGCGCGTGCTGCATGACCAGCGGGTCGATGCCCATCTGATCCAGATAGGTCATGACCTCGCCTTGGCCGCGCTGGATGTCCTCCACCGCGACAAAGGCGGGGAGCAGGGTGCTTTCACCGAAAAAATGCTGGTGCACCCCGACAGAGGCATCCTCCGGCACGTCGCGGCTGGTGCCTGCGGCCAATAGATAGGGGCAGGCGGAATAGCAGATATCGCCGCTGCGCAAGGCGGTCGTGAGCTCAGCATCCCGCAGATACCGCCCCAGACGCAGCGCGTCGCTGACCGACCCACCGGGCGAATTCAGGATCACGCCCTCGGGTTGGGGATCAAGCGCGGTGATCTGTTTCTCGATGCGTTCGGCATCACCCGCCATGATGCCCCCTTCCAGCAGCACGCGCGTGCCACCTTCGACAACGGTCAGGGTCAGCCGTTCGGGCAGGGGTGTATCCGGCATGGGGCGACCGCCGGGGCGGGCGCGGTCGGGTTGAAACCGGCGGGTCTGGTCGCCGGGGCGCGTGGGTTCGGTAAGCCCCGGGGCACGCGGGCCAAAGCCGGGCAGGCGCAGCCCCTCGTCCAGATCACCCCAGAAAAGCAGCCCCGCCAATCCCAGCTGAAAGATCAGAACGCCGCCCAGAACCCGTGCCACGGGAGGGCGTTTGGAAGGATCACGTCGCAGTTTCATGTGGTTTTCGAAGGCGTGCTAAGGGCAGGATTCTCGGTCACGATATCATGGGGCGCGCTTTCATCGCGGTCATTATGCGCGTCCTCATCAACAGATGTGCCCTTCATCGCCGCATCCATGTCACGCATTGCCAGCACCGCGGCCCGCAGTTCGGCAAGGGTGAGTGTTTCCTCGATCGCGCTGCCCTCGCGGCCTTCGCGGATCGCCCCTTGGGTGATGGCGAGAATGAAGACCAGCACGGCGGGCAACAGATCAATGGCAATCGCGCCAGCCCAGGAGGGCACGAAGTTGCGCGCGTATTTGATCACCGCATCGGCGCTGGAAATCGGGGTGTAGGTCGTCTCTGTTGGCGGGGCCATGGCCAGCACGTCTTGGGCCGCACGCTCCAGTGTGGCGGCACGTTGGGCCAGAACCTCAAGCACGGCACTGATGGTCGAGGCCTGATTGCCCCGCACCTCGACACTGCTGCCATCCAGTTCGGGCAGCACGACAGAGGCCGACAGATCCTGCGCGGCGCGTTCGACCAGCGGGGCGACCGACAGTTGCCGCAAGCGCGTGATCAACCCGGCAAGCCGTACCGCCTGTTCGGAAAATTCGACCGATCGCGCTTCCACCGGACCGGGCTCGACCGTCAGCGCGCGCATCCGGCTAAGGATCTGGTTGCCCTCGACAAAGGCGTCGTTGACCAGCGGGGTCTGGGTGGCGATCTGCGCCTCCAGCCCCGATAGCTCTGCCGATTTCTGTCGCAGCACGCGGAACACGGCGCCACGCCCCGCCAAGCCCGACAGCCCGCCCGTGGCCTCCTGTTCGCTCAGATCCTCGAAGCTTTGACGCACACGGGCAACGTCCCGCTCCAGCCCTTGGGCGGAAAGGGTGATCTCATGCGCGCGCTCCAAGGAGCCTTGGTAATCCTGCACGGTCTCGGCCAGATGCTGTTCCACCGCTGCAGATCCGGCAAGGGCGGCGGCGTTCAGCCAGCTCGACATCGCGATGATCGCGACGCTTCCCAGCGACATGGCCCCCAACAGCCCGACCCGCGCACGGGCGCTGCGCACCGCTGGAAACAGGCGCAGCATATAGGACCAGAACACAAAGATGCCCACGGAAACAGCAGCGGAATAGGCGATCGCGGCAAAGGCCGACATCGCCCCGTTGTCATCCAGCAAGGACGACACCCCAAGATAGGTGTAGATGCCCGACGCCACCGCCAGCACCCCAAGCGCTGTGCCCGAAAACGTATCGAGCCAGCCTAGATGCCCTTCAAGTTCGCGCGCATAGCGGATGCCGCGCTGTTGATGTGTCGAGTTTTCGCCGTCGCGCGCCATATGCCCACCCTGTTTTCTTTTGAACTAGATAGGTTGCGCGCTGCGGATTACCAAGCGCTTGCCTGATGTTCATGAATTGTTCATATTGCTCCCATGACCCAGACCGACCTGATGACCGCCCCGACCTTGCAACCCGGACAGTTGATTGCCCGTGGTGTGACCCGCCAGCTTGCCGCACTCGGTTTCGCGAGCGTTGAGGAACTGGTGCCCACGCGCGGCCTGCGGGTAGATGTGATGGCGCTTGGCCCCAAGGGGGAGATCTGGATCGTCGAATGCAAATCCAGCCGCGCCGATTTCATGTCCGACAGCAAGTGGGAAGGGTACCTCGAATGGGCCGACAGGTTCTTTTGGGCGGTGGATGCGGATTTCGACGTCGACCTGCTGCCCGAGGACACCGGCCTGTTTGTCGGCGACAGCTACGGGGCAGAGCTGGTGCGCATGGGACCGGAAACCCGACTGGCTGCCGCGCGCCGTAAAAAAATGACCCATCTCTTTGCCACCCATGCCGCGCGCAGGCTGCATATGTTGCGCGACCCGCATGCCATGCCGCAGTGGGGCTAGGGTACATCAGTATTCCAAATGGAAAATATCCCGGGGGTGCCGCGCAAAGGCGCGGCGGGGGCTGGCCCCCATCCCGACCGGGCAACATGCGTTATCGCTTGTTCTTGCCAGCTTTGCCCGCACGATGGGCGGCGGCCATAATCTCTTCCGCGATTTCAACGGCTTCATCCGTGGTGAAATCCATCGGGATCTCGATCCCGCCTTCCGCTTCGATGAACAGCCGGACCATGCCCTTATCGGTTGGCCCGATTTGCAGGTTGGCTTCAATGTCGCGTTCTGTGTCGATGCCCATGAGGTTTCTCCGAAACTGTGTCAGGTCCCGTACCCTGCGGCGGTGGAAATGGCAAGTTTTGCCATTCTCACCTGCGACAGGACAAATCGAAGTTTGCGACGGATATGTGCTTGCATTCCTTTTTCATGAACGCTAGATCGACCGCAGTGCCGCCTTAGCTCAGTTGGTTAGAGCGCCTGATTGTGGATCAGGAGGTCCCTGGTTCGAGACCAGGAGGTGGTACCACTCCCCCCCCCGAAAAAAGACCACATGTCTGATGGGCGTGATGTTTTCGTGCGCCGTGTCTCGGCACTGTGGCGCATAGGCTGCGCGCGTTACTCGATCGTAACGCGCTGCCGCAGCTCGCCTGTCATCCGGTCAAAGATCAGAATCACATCTTCCTGTGTCACCACAGCATACCAGTCGGGGCCTTGGGTGAAGGTCACCGCTTTTTCGCCGTCGGGCAGGGTGATAGAGGCCGGTAAATCGGGGCTCTTGTTCGAGAAGCGGATGACAAGTAGCCCGATCACGACTAGAAGGCCGAAAATCATTGTGGCGGTCAGCACCGTCACCAGCCGCCGCAGGAATTTGATGTTCGGGGGCTCGGAAGGATCAGTCATGTCGCACCGTCAAATTACGTTTACCATCGCGGACAGCCCGCCACCTCGCCTTGATAAGGCGCTTGCGCGCGATGTGCCAGAGGATGCGAACCTGTCGCGTACACGGCTGGGGCGTTTGCTGGAACAAGGTGCCGTGCGTGTCGACGGGGCAGTGGTAACCGATCCCCGCAGTCGCGCCGAAGCGGGGCAGCAGATCACCGTCGATGTGGAAGAGGCCGAAGACAGTCATATCCTCGCCGAGGAAATCCCGTTGGAGGTCGTCTTTGAAGACGCGGATTTGATCGTGATCAACAAGCCCGCAGGCATGGTGGTTCACCCTGCGCCGGGCAGCCCGTCGGGGACGTTGGTCAATGCGCTGCTAGCGCATTGCGGCGATGACCTGTCGGGGGTGGGCGGCATGAAACGTCCAGGCATCGTGCACCGGATCGACAAGGATACCTCGGGTCTGCTGGTTGTCGCCAAGTCTGACGCAGCCCACCACGGGCTGGCCAAACAGTTCGAGAAACACACCGTTGAACGCTATTATCAGGCCTTGGTCTACGGCGTGCCGGATGCCAACGATCCGCGCTTACGGGGGGTGAAGGGGGCCAGCTTCGAGCCGGGCAATATCCTCAAGCTCACCACGCAGCTGGCGCGTCACCGTACCGACCGTCAGCGTCAGGCCGTGTTCTTTCAGGGCGGCCGCCACGCCGTGACCCGTGCGCGCACCGTTGCGCGGCTTGGCAATCCAGAGGTTCTGGCGCTGATGGAATGCTGGCTTGAAACCGGCCGTACCCATCAGATCAGGGTGCATATGGCCCATGCCGGTCACGCATTGGTGGGCGACCCGACCTACGGTGGCAAACGTAAACTAGCAAAAGGCGCGGTCTCGGACGCCGCCGCCGAAGCGGTGCGTAGCTTTCCGCGCCAGGCCCTCCATGCGGCAGTATTGGGGTTCGACCATCCGGTCACGGGCGACTACGTTCGCTTCGAAGCGCCGCTGCCCGGTGACATGACCGACCTGCTCGAGGCCTTAGGCTACGACCTGGCCTAGTGCACAGTTGTGTGATCGACCTGTAGTAAAACGGTTTTTTAAGGATTATTGGGCCCAATTCACCGTCCCATGCGTTAGGCTGGGCACTTGAAACGGAGCGGGGCCCTCTCCATATCTATGTTAATCCAAATAACATGGGCCCCGGAAATTGGGGAAAGGGACAAAGATGGCTAATTACGCAAATCTGCCAGCGCCAACACCGGAAGGCGGATTGAACCGCTATATGCAGGAAATCCGCAAGTTTCCCCTGTTGGAGCCGGAAGAAGAATACATGCTCGCCAAACGGTGGGTCGAAGAACAAGACACCGAAGCCGCGCATCGCATGGTCACCTCGCACCTGCGTTTGGCGGCCAAGATCGCCATGGGCTACCGCGGCTACGGTTTGCCGCAGGCAGAGGTGATTTCAGAAGCCAACGTCGGCCTGATGCAGGCGGTCAAACGCTTCGACCCCGAAAAAGGCTTTCGTCTGGCGACCTACGCCATGTGGTGGATCCGCGCCTCGATCCAGGAATATATCCTGCGATCCTGGTCGCTGGTGAAGCTGGGCACGACCTCGGGCCAGAAGAAACTGTTCTTCAATCTGCGCAAGGCCAAGAACCGCATCGGCGCGCTGGAAGAAGGCGACCTGCACCCCGATAACGTCAAACGTATCGCGACGGACCTTGGCGTGACCGAAACCGAAGTCATCTCTATGAACCGCCGTATGTCGGGCGGTGATGCGTCCTTGAACGCCACTGTCGGCTCCGAAGGCGAGGGGACGATGCAGTGGCAGGACTGGCTGGAAGACGAAGACGCCGACCAGGCCACCGATTACGAGGAACGGGACGAGCTGGAAACCCGCCGCGAGATGCTGGCGGAGGCGCTGGATGTGCTCAATGACCGCGAGAAAGACATCCTGACCCAACGTCGCCTGTCGGACCAAACGGTCACGCTCGAAGATCTGAGCAGCCAGTATGACGTCAGCCGCGAGCGTATCCGCCAGATCGAGGTGCGTGCCTTTGAAAAACTGCAAAAACGCATGCGTGATCTGGCCCGTGAAAAGGGTCTGATGGGCACCGCCTGATCGCCAGCCACGGTTTTGAACATCGATCCCCGCAAGGCGCGTCGCTTTGCGGGGATTTTTTATGCGCCCCTTGATGATCTGCCGCGGCTCCCCCTACAGTCGCGCGACACCAAACATCAGGGGATCACGATGAAAACGCTACGCTGGGGCATCCTCGGGGCTGCCCAATTCGCACAAGAACAGATGGCCCCGGCTATCCACGCGGCGAAAGGGGCCGAACTGGTTGCCCTCGCCACATCTCATCCTGACAAAGCCGCGCCCTTTCAGGCATTTGCCCCGCAGCTTGCCGTGCACAACAGCTACGAGGCGCTGCTTGCCGATCCAGATATCGACGCGGTCTATATCCCGCTGCCCAACCATTTGCATGTGGAATGGACGCTCAAGGCGCTGAAGGCGGGCAAACATGTCTTATGTGAAAAGCCGATGGCGATGCAGGCGCAAGACTATGAGCAGTTGATCTCCGCACGCGATTCCACGGGCCTGCTGGCGGCCGAAGCCTTCATGATCGTCCATCACCCCCAATGGATACGCGCCCGAGAGATCGTGCAATCGGGCAGCCTGGGCCGTCTGCGCCACGTGGCGGTCAACTTCTCGTTCTTCAACGACGATACCGGCAACATCCGCAACGACCCCAAGGCCGGTGGGGGCGGGCTGCCGGACATCGGTACCTATGCCTTCGGCTGCACCCGTTTCGTCACGGGGCAAGAACCGACCGCGATCTCCCATGCCAAGATCGACTATGAAAACGATGTCGATGTCTTCGCGCAGGTCGCGGCCCGCTTCGACGGGTTTGACCTTTCCGCAACCGTGTCCATGCGCATGTTCCCGTTTCAGCAGGTCGTTATTCACGGCGAAAAAGGTATCCTGCGTCTGACCTGCCCGTTCAACCCGACGGTCTATTCCCAAGCCGAGCTGCATCTTGAGACCGCACAGAACAGCACCACCGTCGAACGCTTCCCCGGCGTCAACCATTATGTGCAGCAGGTCGAAAACTTTGGCGCGTCAGTGACCGAGGGCGCGGGCTATCCCTGTCCGCTTGAGTTCAGCCGCGGCACCCAACGCATGACGGATATGGCCTTTGCCGCCGGGGGTTGAGCCTTGGCACTTGCGACCTACCTATAAGGGGTAACACTCAAGGGGGATGATCATGGCCGGAGGATGGGCGAAAGACGGCGCTGTCAGTGAACAGATCGAAGCGTCGATCAACGATGAGCTGGCCCGCCTCAAGGCGCGCAAGGCCCCTCAGGGCGAAAGCCGCACCCATTGCGCCGAATGCGAAGAACCGATCCCCGAGGCGCGCCGGCAAGCCTTGCCGGGCGTAAAGCTCTGCATTGATTGCGTGCGCGAACGGGACGGTCTGGCGCAGGCCCGCGGTGGCATCAACCGGCGCGGCAGCAAAGATAGCCAGCTGAAATAGCCAAAAGCAAAACGGGGCGCTGCATCTGCACCGCCCCGACCAATTTCCAAATGGTCTTAAATCCTCGCCGAAGGCATTAAACTCTTACGCCTTCACGCCGGATCAATCCTCCATCGCTTCCAGTTCATCAATGAAACCCGAAATCATCGACAGGCCCTTATCCCAGAACGCGGGGTCAGAGGCATCAAGCCCGAAGGGGGCCAGAAGCTCCTTGTGGTGCTTTGATCCGCCCGCTTTCAGCATATCGAAATACTTGTCCTCAAAACCCGGCTCGCCTTCTTCGTAGACCGCATACAGCGCGTTTACCAAGCCGTCGCCGAAGGCGTAGGCATAGACATAAAAGGGCGAATGGACGAAGTGGGGGATATAGGCCCAGAAGGTCTCGTAGCCGTCCATGAATTCAAACGCTGGCCCAAGGCTCTCGCCCTGCACCGACATCCACAGCGCGTTGATATCGTCTGGTGTCAACTCTCCACCACGGCGGGCGTCGTGCAGTTTGCATTCGAAATCATAAAAGGCGATCTGGCGCACGACCGTGTTGATCATATCCTCGACCTTGCCGGCCAGCAGCACTTTGCGCTCGGCATTAGTTTTGGCGCCGTCCAGCATCTTGCGGAAGGTCAGCATCTCGCCAAAGACAGAGGCGGTTTCGGCCAAGGTCAGCGGTGTGGAAGATAACATCTCGCCCTGACCTGCGGCCAGCACCTGATGCACGCCGTGGCCCAGCTCATGCGCCAGCGTCATCACGTCGCGCGGTTTGCCCAAGTAGTTAAGCATCACATAAGGGTGCACGTCGGTCACGGTGGGGTGGGCAAAGGCACCGGGGGCTTTACCCGGTTTGACGCCTGCATCGATCCATCCTTCGGTAAAGAAGGGGGCCGCGATTTCGCCCATACGGGGATCGAAGGCGTTATAGGCGTCCATGACGGTCTTTTCGGCCTGTTCCCAGCTGACGGTTTTGGGATCTTCCATCGGTAGGGGGGCGTTGCGGTCCCAGACCTGCATGGTGTCGAGGCCCAGCCATTTGCGTTTCAGCTCGTAGTAGCGGTGGCTGAGCTTGGGGTAGGCGTTGACCACCGCATCGCGCAATGCTTCGACCACCTCGGGCTCAACGTGGTTTGACAGGTGGCGGCCGGTTTGCGGTGTGGGCATCCCGCGCCAGCGGTCGATGACCTCTTTTTCCTTGGCTTGCGTGTTATGCACGCGGGCAAAGGTCCGGATATTGGCCTGAAACACATCTGCCAATTCGCGCGCCGCGGCTTCGCGCAGATCACGCGACGGGTCGGTCAGCAGGTTCAGCACGCCTTCGATGTTCAGCGGCTCGTCGTTTACCTCGAATTCCAGGCCGGCGATGGTCTCGTCAAACAGACGTTCCCATGCGTCGCCGACGACGCCCAGATCATGCAGGAACTTTTCCATCTCGTCGGAAAGCTGGTAATCTTTCATCGCGCGGATACGGTCGAACACCGGCTTATACCGCGCCAGATCCGCTTTTTGGCTCAGCAGGTTGGCAAGGTGATCATCCTCCAGCCGGTTCAGCTCCAGCGTGAAGAACACCAGCGGCGTGGTAAAGTTGGTGATCTTCTCCTGCGCGTCCGACATGAATTTTGCACGGCCGGAATCGGTGGTCAGCTGGTAATAGCGCAGCCCCGCGTAAGACATGATGCGCCCGGCGATCTGGTTGATCTTCTCATTGCGCAGCACACAGTCCAGCAATTCGTTCGCATCCAGTTCGGCCAGTTTGCCTTCGTAATCTTCGGCAAAGCTGCGGCAGGCCTCTTCAAGCCAGTCCAGATCGCGCTTGAGCTCGGGGGCGTCTTCACCGGTGTACAGATCGTCAAGATTCCACTCAGGCAGCTTGCCGAAGGCAGAGGCCCCGGAACCGGCGTTGGCATCAAGGACGGGGACGGGCAGTTGAAACATGAAAAACCTCTTTTTGACGTTAAATCTACCTAAGCACGGGTCCGCGGCAAAGCAAGGCGATGGCAGCGCGGATTAGCCGTAAATCCGCAGCATTTCTTCAAGATCGGCCAATGTGTTGGCGTCTTGCAGGGGCTTGTCCTGCCGCCAGCGCAGCATCCGCGGAAAGCGCAAGGCGACGCCTGATTTATGCCGCGTGCTGCGCTGGATGCCTTCGAAGGCGATCTCGAACACATGATGCGGGGTGACCTTGCGCACGGGACCAAACCGTTCGAGCGTATTCTTACGCACCCAAGCCGTGATCTTGCGAAACTCGGCATCCGTCAGGCCGCTATAGGCTTTGGTAAAGGGCACCAGATCATTGCCGTTCCAGACCGCAAAGGTGAAGTCTGTGAACAGGTTGGCGCGTCGTCCTGATCCGGATTGGGCATAGATCATCACCGCATCGATGGTCAGCGGGTCCAGCTTCCATTTCCACCAATCGCCCTTCTTACGCCCCGCCAGATAGGGGCTGTCGGCACGTTTCAGCATGACCCCTTCGGCCTGCGCGTCGCGTGCCGTGGCGCGTTGGTCGGCCAGCGCATCCCATGTGGGGAAGGTCAGTTGCGGCGACAGGCGGATCGGCGCATCGTCGGGCAGGGCGGCGCAGGCCTGTTCCAGCAGCGCACGGCGCTCGGCGAAGGGGCGGGAGCGAATATCTTCGCCCTGCCATTCCAGCAGGTCGTAGGCGTGCAGCACCACCGGGGCTTCGGCCAGCAGTTTCTTCGGCACGGTCTTGCGGCCAATGCGGGCTTGCAGCGCATTGAAGGAGGATGGCGCAGGCTGTCCGTCAGGCCAGACCAGCAGCTCGCCGTCCAGAACTGTGCCGTCGGGCATGAAGTCCACTGCACGGGCGAGCTCGGGGAAGCGGTCGGTCATCAACTCTTCACCGCGCGACCAGACGAAATAGGCACCGTCCCGCAGGATCAACTGGCCGCGGATGCCGTCCCATTTCCATTCGGCACGCCAGTCTTGCGGATCCCCCAGCTCTTGCGGCCCGGCTTCCAGCCCATAGGCCAGATAGAAGGGATAGGGGCGCGATGCGTCGGCAGAGGCATCCTCTGCCTCTACCAGCCCATGCCATGTGGTATCGTCGGGGTGCCAGTTGCCCATGAGGCGATGCGCAAGCTCGGGTTCGGGTTTGCCCGTGGCACGAGACAGGGCGCGGGTCATCAGCTTTTGGCTGACGCCCACCCGAAACCCGCCGGTGATCAGCTTGTTGAAGATAAATCGTTCGGTCCCGCCAAGCGTCGCCCATGCGTCAAGGACAAAGGCTTTTCGGGCCTCTTCATCCTGCGTGTAAATCTCGCGCAGTGCCGCTATCCACGCGGCAAGCGGTTGATCATCCTGCGTCGGGTTGGGGGGCAGAACGAGCGTGATCGTCTCGGCCAGATCGCCAACGATGCTGTAGCTTTCCTCGAACAGCCACAGGGGGATGTTCGCGCGCTCGGCGGCCCATTCGCGCAGCTTGGTGGTGGTGACGGCGCGTTTGGGGCGGCGGCCGGAAAACAGGGCGATGGTCCATAGCCGGTCGTCATCCGGTGCCGCGCTAAAATAATCGGCCAGTGCGGCGACTTTCACTGTCGTCTTGGTGCTTTGGTCGATGGCGTTGAACAGCGCGGCAAACCGTTTCATTCGCTTGCGTCCTTATCCAGGGATTCTCCTTCGAACTGGGTGGGAACGACCTGCGCTTGCCAACCGCTATCGGCCAGAAACCGGCTGAAGACATCGGTGTAACCATGTGTCACATATATGTTTTCGGCTTCGGTTGCTCTGATCGCGGACAGCAGCCCATCCCAGTCCGCATGGTCCGAGATGATAAAGCCGCGATCACCCGCACGGCGTCGACGTACACCTCGCACGGCCATCCATCCGCTGGCAAAGGCGGTTTCCTGCGGGCCGAATTTCTTGGACCATGCACTGCCCAAGGCACCGGGTGGGGCCAGCACAATCGCGCCGGGGTGATCCTTGGGCTTCAGATCCGCATCGGCGAGGATCGTGTCGGGCAGGGTGATCCCCTGATCACGCATGACGCGGTTGGTGTTCTCGGTCGCCGTGTGGGTCAGGATCGGGCCGATGTCGGGGTCGAGCATCGATAGCAAACGTTGTGCCTTACCCAAGGCATAAGCCCCTAGAAACGCCGTTTTGCCCTGCGCCGCGCAGCCTGCCCACCATGCGTTGATCTCTGCCGCCACGGCAGTTTGCTCGGCCCAGCGAAACACCGGCAGGCCAAAGGTGCTTTCGGTGATGAAGTGATGACACCTCACCGGCTCGAACGGGTCGGACAGCCCGTCATCGACCACCTTGTAATCGCCCGAGGCAACCCAGACCTCGCCGTCGACCTCAACGCGTATCTGGGCGGAGCCGGGGACGTGGCCGGCGGGGTGAAACGATACCTGCGCCCCGCCGATCTGCCGCACCTCGCCATATGCGATGCCGTCAGCGGTAATATCGCCCAAACGATGGCGCATGACGGGCAGGGCGATGTCGGTGGCAAGGTAACGGTTCATGCCCCAGCGGGCGTGATCGGAATGCCCGTGGGTGATCAGAGCGCGGTCCACAGGCCGCCACGGGTCGATATAGAAATCACCCGCGGGGCAATAAATGCCGTTTTCGTTGAATGTCAGAACAGGTTGCTTGGCCATGCGCATAAGCTAGCGGGGCGCGCGCGTTTGAACAGGGTGAGCAAGAAAATCCTCGCGGATGCCAGGTTTTACGCTTAAATAACAGTAGGTTGTACGCGGAAGTTCATCTCGCGATCCGCGCTACTTTTTGGCGTTTCCAAAGAACAGGGCCGCCATCTCATCCACCGCTTTGTCGCGGGTGGCGGGGATTTCCATCAGCACTTCGTGCTCTGCGCCGTCAATGATATGCAGCTTGCCGCCTTTCCAAGTCTCCATACGGGCGTGGATGCGGCCCTTGTGCACGATACGTTCGTTGGACCCGAGGAATGTGGCGCAGGGCAGGCTAGGGGCAGCGCGCAGGGACAGATGCTTGGTCTCGGATAAAGCCTCGCGCAGCCAGATAAAGCTGGGCCCGCCCAAAGACAGGTCGGGATGGGCCGCCAGTTGCGTGCGCATCATCTCGTACATCTCGGGGTCGGTGGTGAGCATGTTGTTCTCGAACGGCGCGGTCGAGATATAGGATGCCGCCTGCGTGCCCATGGGCAGCTTGTAGCCCTGACCGATGCGCGGCATCAGGTTGGACAGCCCCGCGGCCACCAGACGCATATGCGGCGCGATATGGATCCCCCACATCGGCGCGGTAAAGGCGGCGGCCTGCACCGACAGACCCTCCATACAGGCGCGCAGGCCGATGGCCCCGCCCATGGAGTGCGCCAGCAGGAAATACGGGCGCGGCAGTTGCAAGGCGCGGGCTGTCCGCATCATGGCCGCCACGTCTTTTTGATAGTCAGAGAAGACATCGACATGGCCGATGTTACGGTCGGGGATCAACCGGTCCGACAGACCTTGCCCCCGCCAATCGATCGCCATGACCGCCAGCCCCTTTTTCGCAAAGGCGCTTGCGGTCATCGCATATTTTTCCACGTATTCGGTGCGGCCGGGGAAAAGCAGCACGGTGCCCTTTGCCCCGTCCAGCGGCCAATGCGCGACGCGCAGCTTTTTACCATCCGATGTCTCGGCCCAATGCGCCTGACCCGTTTCGGGCAGCGGCGCAATGTCGGTGAAAAAGGGCGCGGTTTCCAGCATATTAGGAGAGGACGGACGCCAGCTTCATCGCCATGCCCATGTCGCCGTCAATCTTGAGCTTGCCGCTCATGAAGGCACCGGTCGGGTTGGTGTCGCCGGACAGGATCGCCTGGAAAGTTTCTGCGTCAGCAGAAAGGGTTACATCCGCTTCTTCATCCGCGGCGCGTGCGCCGGTCGAATCCATCATGACAGTGCCTTCGTCTTCGATGTCGAACTTGGCTGTGCCGTCAAAGTCGGCCCCCGCCAGTTTTTCGTTCAGCACTGTTACAGCTTGGTTCACAATATCGCTCATCATAGGCCCTTTTCTTGGCAAATGGTGCCGACACGTCTGGAATTGTGGCGGCAGCCTGTTACATTCACTCTTGTTATGGGCAACCGCATCGTCAACCTCAAACATACCGTCGCGGCACTTGGTCTCTGGGTGTTGCTTGGGGGTATAAGTTTCGCGCAAGTGTCGCCCCCCGCGGCGGCGGAATTGCTGCAGGATTTACGCGATGCCCCCGCGGCAGAGGCGGCGCGAATCGAACGTGATGTGCAGCGCGCTTGGGCGCGGTCCGGCTCGGCCGCGATGGATTTGCTGTATTCCCGTGGCCGCGATGCCATGTCAGAGGGGGACACCACCTTGGCGATCGCCCATCTGACAGCTCTGACGGATCACGCCCCTGATTTTGCCGAAGGCTATCATGCCCGTGCACAGGCCTATTTCGCCGCAGGTCTCTATGGCCCTGCAATCGATGATCTGGAAACGACGCTTGCCTTGAACCCGCAGCAGTATAACGCCATCTTCGGTCTGGGGGCGATCCTGCAGGAGTTTGGCGATCTGCGGGCGGCTGCCGATCTCTATCGCCGAGTGTTAAGCATTAACCCTCACCATGATAACGCGCAAAGGGCGCTCGACGGGCTGCGGCGCGACGGCATCGGGCGCACGCTTTAACGATCTAAGGAATTTCTGGTGGCAGGTGACAGCAGGGTCGTGGCCGTTTTGGGCCCGACCAATACAGGCAAGACGACCTATGCAATCGAACGGATGTTGGCGCATCGCACGGGGGTGATCGGGCTGCCGCTGCGTTTGCTGGCGCGCGAGGTCTATGACCGCATCGTTGCCCTGCGTGGCCCGTCCATCGTGGCACTGGTCACGGGCGAGGAACGGATCGTGCCGCCACGCACCCAATATTGGGTCTGCACCGTCGAGGCGATGCCCGAAGGCATGGGCGCTGATCTGGTTGCGGTCGATGAAATCCAGCTTTGTGCGGATCCAGAGAGGGGGCATGTCTTTACCGACCGTCTTTTGCGTGCGCGCGGTCAACACGAGACGCTTTTCATGGGGTCCGACACCATGCGCGGCTCAATCGCGGCGCTGGTGCCAGAGGCGCAGTTCATCCGGCGTGAGAGAATGTCCGAATTGATCTATTCTGGTCAGAAAAAGATAAGCCGGATGCGTCCGCGCAGTGCGATCGTCGGGTTTTCGGTTGAGAATGTATATGCGATTGCAGAGCTGATCCGGCGTCAAAAGGGCGGTGCGGCGGTGGTTATGGGCGCGCTCAGCCCGCGCACACGCAACGCGCAGGTCGCCATGTATCAAAATGGCGAGGTCGACTATCTGGTGGCTACGGATGCCATCGGGATGGGGTTGAACCTTGATGTGGACCACGTCGCTTTCTCGGCACTCAGCAAGTTTGACGGGCGTCGGATGCGACCCTTGGCCCCGAACGAACTGGCGCAGATTGCCGGACGGGCAGGGCGCGGGTTCAAGAGCGGTACATTCGGTGTCACGGGCGATGCGTCTCCGCTTGATGATGGTGTCGCGCGGGCCATTATGGATCATCAGTTCACACCGCAGAACAAGCTCAACTGGCGCAACCCCGCGCTGCAGTTCGGGTCCATTGACCGGCTGATCCAGACGCTTGAAATGTCGCCGGACAATGAGCGGTTGTTCAAAGCGCGCGAGGCGGATGATCTGCGGGCGCTCAAGAATCTCGCCGTTGATGCCGAGATCGCGGCGCGCTGTACCGATGGGCCATCGGTGCGCCTATTGTGGGATGTCTGCCGGATTCCCGACTTTCGTGGTATAAGCCATGCAGAGCATGCCAGCCTGCTGGAGCAGATTTTCAACTTTTTGCATCAGCGCGGTTCCATCCCCGACGACTGGCTGGCGCGGCAAATTAAACGCATAGATCGAACCGATGGCGACATTGATGCGTTATCCAAACGATTGGCGTTTATTCGCACCTGGACCTACGTGACACAGCGCAAAGGCTGGACAGGTGACGAAAGCCATTGGCGACACGAGGCGCGTGTCGTAGAAGACAGACTGTCGGATGCGCTGCACGAGCGTCTGACCCAAAGATTTGTAGATCGGCGCACATCCGTGCTTTTGCGCCGGCTAGGACAGAAGGAAGCCATGGTGGCCGAAGTAAACGAGACCGGTGAAGTAACCGTTGAAGGCGAATTTGTTGGCAAGCTGGACGGGTTCCGCTTTCGCCAAGACAAAGGCGCAGGCGTTGCCGAAGATAAAACGATCAAAGCTGCATCGTTGCAGGCGCTGGCTCCTCAGTTCCATTTGCGGGCGGATCGTTTCTACAACGCGCCTGATACAGAGATTGATTTCACAGAGCAGGGCGGCCTCATGTGGGGCAGCTCTGCCGTGGGTAAATTGGTTGCGGGCTCCGATCCGCTGAAGCCCGGTGTCGAGGTCTTCGTCGATGACGTTGCGGGCCCCGAGGTCGCGCAAAAAGTGCAGCGCCGTTTGCAGCATTTCATCGATCGCAAGGTCGCAGCCCTGTTCGAGCCACTGATCGCCCTGTCAAAGGATGAGGCGCTGACTGGTCTGGCCCGTGGCTTTGCCTTCCGCATGGTTGAAAACCTTGGTATTTTGCCCCGCGCTGATGTGGCGGACGAGGTGAAAGCCCTGGATCAGGACGCCCGTGGCGCGCTGCGCAAGCATGGTTTGCGTTTTGGTCAATTCACCATCTTTATGCCGTTGTTGCTCAAGCCCGCGCCGACCCGTTTGCGTCTGGTGCTGTGGTCGATTTCCAAGGGGCTGAACGAATTCCCTGAATCGCCGCCCCCCGGTCTGGTCACCATCCCCGTAGACACCAGCGCGCCTGAAGGTGCTGCGACGATGGCTGGGTACCGCAACGCGGGTGAGCGCGCGATCCGTATCGATATGCTGGAACGTCTGGCCGATATGCTGCGCTCCGAAGATTCGCGCGGCGGGTTCGAGGCGAAGGCCGATATGCTGTCGATCACGGGCATGACGCTTGAACAATTCGCCACGTTGATGGAAGGTCTGGGCTATAAGGCCGAAAAGGCCGAGCGCACCAAGGTGAAAGCCGTTGATACCGTCGTGCCTCACGATGGTGCACCGATGGCTGCCGACAAAGGCGCAGATGCCGAGACGCCCGTGATGGATGTAGCGGACAAGCAACCAGCCGGTGGTATCGTCGAAGATCCGGCGGCTGCTCAGGCGGATGACATCGTGCCCGCAACTGCCGATATGCCCGACGACGGGATCGCCCCGATGGTCGAGGAACTGGCCGAGACACCAGAGGTCGACGACCACATCCCCGACACCCCTGCCGAGGAAAACCCCCAAGGCACAGCGCCTGACGCCGATATCGCGGGTGCCGAGCTTGAGACATATTATGTCTTTACCTGGGGGCGCACGCCCCGTGGCAATGCCCAAGGCCAGCGACGCGGCGGCGGGGATCGTCCACAAGGGAAGGGGAAACCCGGACCGCGTGGCAAGAAGGGTGCACCGCGTGGTGACAAGGGCGGCAAAGCGCAGAAGTTCAGCAGCAAGCCCGCCCGTGCCGAAAAGCCGATCGACCCCGACAACCCATTCGCCGCTGCGCTGATGGGGCTGAAAGACAACAAGTAATTGTCCGAAGCGCCGACAAAGCTGCGGCTTGATAAATGGCTGTGGCATGCGCGGTTTTATAAAACGCGTTCTCTGGCGGCTGCCCGCGTGCAAGCGGGGGCCGTCAGGGTCAACGGCAGCGTCGCGCAAAAGCGTGCGACACTGGTTGTGGTTGGCGACGTGCTGACCTTTGCCATGGGCGACGATGTGCGGGTGATCCAGATAGAGGGCATCGGCACCCGCCGTGGTCCGGCCCCCGAGGCGCAAACGCTTTACACCGATCTGTCCCCGCCGGTCCCCCGATCCGAGAAAAAACAACCTGAAAATCCGGCATTTGAGGGAAAAGGGCGCCCCAGTAAGCGTGATCGCCGCGTGCTTGATCTTTCTCGGGCGCGCCACCTTGAATGATACGCTGTGCTGACGTATCTCCTGCGTTAAACCTGCCATAAAAGATGATGTTATGACCTATATCGTTAACGATGCCTGTATCGCCTGCAAATACACTGACTGCGTTGAAGTATGTCCGGTGGATTGCTTCTATGAGGGCGAAAACATGTTGGTCATTCATCCAGATGAATGCATCGACTGCGGCGTTTGCGAACCTGAATGCCCCGCCGACGCGATCCGCCCCGATACAGAGCCGGACATGGAGAAGTGGGTTGAATTCAACCGCAAATACTCCGAACTGTGGCCCGTGATCATCACCAAGAAGGACCCGCTGCCCGAGGCAGAGGAACGCGATGGTGAAGAAGGCAAGCTCGAGAAGTATTTCTCTGAAGCACCCGGCGAAGGCGGCTAAGCGATTCGCACTTGGATGCATGGGGTCATCACTGCGCGTGACGCCACGTGATCCCCTTTATTTATTCGATTAACACGTATTTGATCGAATCTATGCGGCCCCCCGCTTTCGGGGGGGCTAATTTTGTGATATACCTTGTCGCAAATGATGATACCTACGCGCCAAATCTCAACCGTTTTGTACAGGTTGAACCAGAACATCTGAAGTTATGAAATGAGGCTGACGGCTCTTTGGGCCGGTCGGCCTTTGTCGTTGTGACAGCATATTTACCCATGCGGGCCGTCCCCGCGCCCAAGGAGCCACTGTATGAGCAAGTCGAAGAAGCTAGATTTCCGCCCGAATGAATTCGTTGTTTATCCGGCGCATGGCGTTGGTCAGATCATCTCGGTCGAAGAGCAGGAAGTCGCGGGCATCTCGCTGGAGCTGTTCGTGATCGCGTTCGAGAAAGACAAGATGACGCTGCGGGTGCCCACCCATAAGGCGACAGAAATTGGCATGCGCGCGCTCAGCAGCCCTGACGTGATCAGCCATGCGATGAAAACCCTGAAGGGTAAGGCCAAGGTCAAACGCGCCATGTGGTCGCGCCGTGCGCAGGAATATGAGCAAAAGATCAACTCCGGTGATCTGATCGCCATCGCCGAAGTCGTACGCGACCTGCACCGCACCGACGACCAGCGCGAGCAAAGCTATTCCGAGCGTCAGCTGTATGAAGCCGCGCTTGAGCGTCTGACCCGTGAAGTTGCCGCCGTCGCCGGTGGGGACGAACTGGCGGCCTCCAAGCAGGTCGGTGATGTGTTGGAAAGCCGCGTCGCCGCGGCCTGATCGCAACTGTTAAATTTAGAAAAGCCGCGCCTGATATCATATCGGGCGCGGCTTTTTGGTGTCTGAAGGGCGAGGGGGGCTACGACCCTTGGGTCTTATCCTCTTGGTCAATCCGGTTCAGGAACGCGGTTTCCAGATCCTTTTGCAGCTCTTTCGCGCGCGCCACATAGGCTTTGTTCTCGCTTGGCGGGATGTCAGGGCGCCACAGGGCCGCCAGCTCGCGCACAGACGCACGGTCGTGCGAATAGAACATCCGCTGCGCCTCTGCCGCCTCGTAGTCAGAGAGCCCGAGGTTTTCCAAAACATAGCGCCCCGCCCGAAGCGAGCTGTCGAACATTTCGCGCACGATGTCATTCGCGCCGGCCTGGTATTGTTGGTACACATCCGTTCGGTCATGGGCACGGGTTACGATATGCAGGTCGGGCCGTTCCTTGCGGGCATAGGCGATAAGCTGCAAGGCCGACTTGGGATCATCCAGCGCGACAACCAGAACCTTGGCATCGCGCAGACCGGCCTTGCGCAGAATATCAGCGCGGGTCGGATCGCCCAGAAACGCCTTGAAGCCAAAGCGGCGCATAACGGCGATGGTTTCGGGGTTGTGGTCAAGAACGACGGTGCGAAAGCCACTGGCTTGCACCAGACGGTTCACAATCTGCCCGAAGCGCCCGACACCCGCGATGATCACGGTGCCCTGCTCGTCAATCTCGTCCGCAACGATGGGGCCGGATTTCGTATCCATCCGTTTGCTGATCTGGTCATAGGTGATGAACAGCAGCGGTGTGATCAGCATCGATAGGGCGACGACCAGCAACAATGTCTCGGCCACGTCATTGGGCATGACCCCCGTGGCGACCGAGAAGCTGACCAGCACAAAGCCGAATTCACCCGCCTGCGCCAGACCAAGCGCAAAGAGCCAGCGGTCGCGCCCTTGCAGCTTGAACAGGGTGCCAAGCCCGTAAAGGATCAGGCCCTTCACCAGAATGACCAGCAGCGCCATCCCGACGATGATGATCGTATCGGCGAACAGCAGGTCAAAGTTGATACCCGCCCCCACGGTGATGAAGAACAGCCCCAGCAGCAGCCCTTTGAACGGCTCGAGGTCGGTTTCCAGTTCGTGCCGGAATTCGCTGCTGGCCAGCACCACGCCCGCAAGGAAGGCCCCAAGCGCGGGCGACAGGCCCACCAGCATCATCAGAAAGGAAATCCCGACGACGATCAGCAGGGCCAAAGCGGTATACATCTCGCGCAGCTTGGCAGCGTGGATAAACCGGAAAACGGGGCGGGTGAAAAACACGCCGGTGATGATGATCCCGGCAATGGCACCCAAGGTGACCAGCGTTATGGCCCAGCCCGGCAGACCCTGCACCAGTGAAATCGCCGCCTGCGCGGTTTCCGCACCATGACCCGCCGCCGCAGGACCATGCCCCGAGGCTGCTTCTGCCCCGTGGGCGGCATCCTCGGGGTTCACCGAGATCGATCCGTCGGGCCGCATTTGCGCGGGCAGCTGCGCCACAAGCAGCGGCAGGAACGCGAGGATCGGGATCACCGCGATATCCTGCGTCAGCAGCACCGAAAAGACGGACCGTCCGCCCGCTGTTTGCATCAAACCCTTTTCTGAAAGGGTTTGCAGCACGATCGCGGTGGATGACAGCGACAGCGTGAGACCGATCGCAATCGCCACACCCATCGGCTGGTCATAGGCCATCGCGATGCCCATCAGCGCCGCAGCGCTGAGCACGACTTGCATCCCGCCAAGCCCCAGCAGCCGGTGGCGCATGTTCCACAGGGCGCGGGGTTCAAGCTCTAGCCCGATGAGGAACAGCATCATCACCACACCAAATTCGGCGAAGTGCTGCAAATCCTTGGTTTCCGATCCGACCAGCCCGAAGGCCGGCCCGATCAGGATCCCCGCGGCGAGATATCCCAGCACCGACCCCAGCCCCAGACGCGATGCGATGGGAACCGCAATCACCGCCGCAGCGAGATAGATCGAGGCTTGAAACAGGAAACCTTCCATAAGGGGCATACTTTCTTTGTGTCGGGCAGGCCCCGAGCGGGTCAATCAGGTGGGCAAGGGCCCGTCTCGTTTAAGCTGATCCATAACGATCTGGCTATGCACTTTTGCGACAGCACCATGGGGGAGCAGCACATCATGGATGAGGCGGTTCAGGCTGGGCAGGTCTGCACAATAGACGCGCAGCAAATAATCCGCATCCCCCGTCATCGTCCACGCGCTAACGATTTCGGGGCGGGTGGCCAAAAGCCGCGCAAAACTGGCGGAATGTTCGGGCCCGTGGGTACCCAGATGGACCTGCACAAATCCCTGTACCGTCAGCCCCAACCGTTCGGGGTTGAGCCGGGCCGTATAGCCTTGAATATACCCTTCGGTTTCAAGTCGTTGCCGCCGCCGACCTGCTTGGGACGGGGATAGGTGCAGCTTCTCTCCCAACTCTTGAGCAGTGAGATGCGCGTTCTTTTGCAGCGCCGCCAGCAGGCGTTTATCGATATCATCTAATGTCATGCGGTATTCTCACATAGAATGATAAAACCATGCGTCAACCCCGCGCGAATAGCTAGTCACACTTGTATGTTTGCGCAAAGATAGCGTGGTTCCGGCGATAGACTGCGCACGAACGCTATCAAAGGAGCATCTTATGGGTCCGTTTCCGCATGACGCCGAAAAATCCAAAATCACCGATGAAAACCCGGCCGGCACCGACGGGTTCGAATTCGTCGAGTTCGCCAGCGCCGACCCGCAGGAGCTTCGCGATCTATTTACCCGTATGGGGTATGCCCATGTGGCGAACCACAAAACGCAGAAAATCGAACTCTGGCAGCAGGGGGACATCACATATGTGCTGAACGCCGACCCTGACAGCTTTGCCGCAGGCTTTGTGGCCGAGCATGGCCCCTGTGCGCCGTCGATGGGCTGGCGGGTTGTGGATGCGCAAAAGGCGCTGGATCACGCTGTTGCCAAAGGGGCGGAGGAATATACAGGCGCAGGCAAGGTGCTGGATGTGCCCGCGATCAAGGGGATCGGCGGGTCGTTAATCTACTTTGTGGATCAGTATTACGACACGTCGCCCTATAACGAGGAATACGACTGGATCGCGCAATCCAAACCCGCTGGCGTCGGTTTCTACTATCTCGATCACCTGACGCATAATGTCTTTAAGGGGAACATGGACGTCTGGTTCAAGTTCTACGGCGATCTGTTCAATTTTCGCGAGATCCGGTTTTTCGATATTGAAGGCAAGTTTACCGGCCTTACCTCGCGTGCGCTGACATCTCCCTGCGGCCGCATCCGTATCCCGATCAACGAGGATCGCGACGAGAAGGGGCAGATCGTGGCCTATCTCAAGAAATACAACGGCGAGGGGATCCAGCACATCGCCGTGGGCGCGCGGAACATCTATGATGCGACAGATGCCATTGCGGACAACGGGTTGAAATTCATGCCCGGCCCGCCCGAGACCTACTATAAGATGAGCAAGGATCGCGTCACCGGCCACCAAGAGCCGCTTGATCGGATGAAAAAACACGGCATCCTTATTGACGGGGAAGGGGTCGTCGATGGCGGCGAAACCCGCATTTTGCTTCAGATATTCTCGAAAACTGTCATCGGGCCGATCTTCTTCGAGTTTATCGAGCGGAAAGGGGACGACGGTTTTGGCGAAGGGAACTTCAAGGCGCTGTTCGAGAGCATCGAGCAAGAACAAATCGACAGTGGCGAGCTGAGCGAAGCCTGAAACGACAGAAAGCCGCATCTTCGGATGCGGCTTTTTCATGTAGCGAGCAGTCAGATCTTGCGGGGCTTAGCCGCGGGGCATCTTAAGCACGACATCGCGCCCGCGGCGGTTATACCGCAATTCGGCCTCGCCAATCGCGGAGACGCGGCCGCCATCCAGACGATCCCCGACGGCAACCTTTTGGTACCGCCCGTTGCTCAGCCGGATCAAGGCGCGGCGGCTTGAGGGTTTGCCGTAGACCCCGATCAGATTGATTTGACGCAGTTTGATCGCATTTTTCACAGTTGCCTGCTTCGATACGGAGGCTTTCGACGGCACCGAAGGCTGTACCACCTGTGGCGTGACCGCAGCCGGCGCACTGGCGACCGTCACAGGCGCAGGCTGCGCCCGTTCGGCCCGACGTACGATGCGCGAAAAGTTACCGGGGCGCGTGTCTGGTCGCTTGGACACTTCTGTCGCGTATTGCGTCGCGTTGTTCACGGGCTCTTGCGGCAAGGCGGCTTTGATCGCGGCGGCTGCGGCCTCTGCTGCGGCGTCAACCTCGGCTTGTTTGGCTGCAGCGGCAGCCTTGATGACGTCGGCGCTGCGCAGGGTCGGGCGGAACGCGGCAAGCTCGTTGCGGGTCACCCCGCCCAGATTGGCGCGCTCGTTCTGTTCGGGCAGATCCTCGGGGCGCAGCTTGGGGCGAAAGCCGAGCAGGGCGGCAACAACCGTATCCTCAACCTCTTCCTCTTCGACCGCACCGGGGCGGGCGAGGGTCGCCGGGGGCACACGGGCCGGTTGCCCGGCGAAAACCAAAACCCCATCCGCGTTCAACGTGCCATTCGGACTTGGAACAACCAGACCACGATCATCCAGCGTGAACGACGTGCCCGCCGCCGCCGGAGGGGCCGAACTGATATCGACCGTATCCCCGCCAAAGGACGCGAGCGTCGGCAGTGCAACAGCGTCATTCGAGGTGCTGACGGGATCGATGCTGGTCATGAACAGATCATCCAGCGTCACCATCGACGGCGCTTTTGGTGTCTTTGGCGCGATGGCCCAGATGCCGGTTGTCGCGTATTTCGCTTCGATTTCCTGCGCGGTCAGCTCGCGTGGTTGCAGCTGCTGTGGCACGCGCATCGCGTCCAAAACCGCACCGTCCTCATCGCTGAGCGTGGGATCAAGCGCGGCGACAGTGGTGTCAGCCGTGTTCTCGGGCGGGGTCTGCGGTACGATGGGGTCCTCGCGGCTTTCCACCTGCTGTTTGACCACCGGCTCCGGTGGGGCAGAAGCGGTCTGCGTGGTGTCACGACTGCCAAAAAGCCGCGAAAGCGCTAACCCATCATCAAGGAAGACAGACGCCCAAGCTGCGACGCCCGCGAGGAACACCAGCAAAGCTGCGGTCAGAACCAGCCCCAAAAAGCGCGGCTTGCCTCCGATGGACTGCTCTTTGCGGGCCCCGAAAACGGTCATCTGGTCGACTTCGCTGGCCCCCGTGGCAAGGGCCTTGCCGGGAATGGGGGCCGCTTTTGCGGCAATTGGTTTGGGCGGAGGTGGTGTCGCGCGGGGCTTGCGGCGTTTCAGAAAGCCGAAAGGCGAC
Organism: Sulfitobacter sp. TCYB15; assembly: GCF_040435955.1. Lineage (NCBI taxonomy): Bacteria > Pseudomonadati > Pseudomonadota > Alphaproteobacteria > Rhodobacterales > Roseobacteraceae > Sulfitobacter > Sulfitobacter sp. TCYB15. Next base: position 2,465,447 of record NZ_CP159193.1, on the reverse strand, counting down.
GACTTGGCAGGTTGTGTGTGTTTGGCACCGGTTAACGAACTGCTATCGGGGACCGGCCCGCCCGTGTGCGACAAGGGCTGCACGCTACCGCGCGCGGCGGCACCCGTAACGATGGGCGCGCTGCGTCGGCTGGAAAAATCCGCGGGGGCTTTCGGTGCGGCAGGTGCCGCGGGCGGGGCTTTGGAGACGGCGGGCGCGGGCTTGGGTGCCGCTGCCGCATTTTTTTCAACAGATGGGGCGGCTGGTTTCTGTACCGCGGGGGCCGATGCCTTTCCAGCTGACGCTTCGGGCGTTTTGGCGCGGGCGGGGGCCGACGCCTTGCTTGGCGGGGGCGTCACCGATGGGGACGCGGGTGCAACGCGAGGGGCGTCAAGCTTTACCGCTTTGGGCGCGGGGGCGTCTGCTGGTTTCTGGCTTGCAGGCTGAGGCGCATCAGCCGTCTTTGCTTCCGGCTTTGCAGCATCAGCCGCCGGAGCATCCAACGTGCTGTCACCCTCCTGCGACGCATCCGCCGTCACATCATCGGCCTTCCCGGGGCTTTCCGTCTCAGCAGCCGTATCATCTTTCGGGGGCGAAGTATCCTCCGGCGGCAGCTCCACATCGCCCAGGATAACGAAAGGCCCTTTGTCACGCTCCACAGAATCGCCCGGCTCCAACCACTTGGGGGCGGAGTCTGTTGGGCCGAAAAACGCCTCGCCGGTAAAATCATGATCGTCGGACTGGGCGGCAAAGCTGACGGGGTGAAAACGATGCTCGGTCGCGAAGGCTTCGGCCTCGGCCAGTGTTTCGCGGGCGACGGCGGCGATATGCGTGCGGGGGCCGTCATTGCTGATGTCAAAGACCAGATCTTCGACGGCATAGGGCGTCGCGCCATCAAGCGCCACCTCGGCCTGTTCGCGCCGCGCCTGATCGCTAAGCCCCGCGGTGTCGATCGTCATGTATTTGATTTGATCGTTCGGAATCAGCAGCTTACTGCGCAGGCCGCTCGGCTCTAGCGCGGTGGCGGTGCTGCGCAAGGCGGCTAGTTGGGCGGCCATATCCTCGGCGTCGACGGCCACTTCGCCCACCTGCCGCCATCCATCAGGGGCGCGGTGCAGTAGGCGAATACCTTCGAAGGAGAGAGACAGTGCAAAATTGGGCTTCATTGGAACGCTTTTGACTAGAGGCATTGGGACGGTGGGACATTCGGACGGCAGCAGATTGCCAATACCATGCGGATCGCCTGCAAAACAGAGCGCCCGTTCACAGCAAAAGAATAGAGCAGTAGTTTGCTCATGAAAAGAGTGGAGCGCAGAGGAGGCTTGCGGCAACTTAGGCGGGAGGTCACATATGTTGCCAAGGAATATCACAGTAAAAAAAGGTCATGAATATGCGAATGTTGAAAATTGCCGCGATCGTCTGCGCCGGTTTCGCGTCAGGGGCGTTGGCGCAACAAACGCCGCAGGGGATCACCGTGAATGGCGAGGGCATTGTATCGCTTGCCCCTGATACCGCGACGATCCGCTTGGGCGTGAGCGAGCGGGCGGCCTCTGCCTCGGACGCAATGGCGCAGACGTCTGAAAAAGTGCGCGGCATTCTAGACCAATTGGACACATTGAAGATCGCGGGCCTCGACCGTCAGACCAGCGGGCTTTATCTGCGGCCCGTCTATGACAATCGCCCCCGCGAAGATGCGTCCCCGGTGGAAGTATCGGGCTATGAGGCGGGCAACACCGTCAGTGTGACGGTTCGCGATCTGAGCAAACTTGGGCAACTTCTGGACGCGGTCGTGGCCGAGGGCGCGAATGATTTCAACGGCTTGCAATTCGGATTGCAGGATAATGCAGCGGCGCTGGCCAAGGCCCGAGAGAGGGCCGTTGAGGATGCGATGGCGCGTGCGCAGCAGCTTGCTGATGCCGCTGGCGTTAAGCTTGGTAAACTCACCAGCATGTCCGAATCGAGTCAGGGTTTCCGCCCGATGGAAATGCGGGGTGCCCAGATGAAAACTATGGATATGCCCATAGAGACCGGAGAGATCGACATCAGCGCGCAAGTCACGCTGCAGTTCGAAATCGCCGAGGCTGACTAACCCTCTGCTGCCTCGCGGCATTTGAAGGTTTGAATGGGTAAACATACCCCCGCCGAAGGGTTGCTTTGGCGGGGGTCCTTTATAGGTCGTAGCTTAAGCCGTCGCTTTGGACAGCGCTTGATCTAGATCGGCGATCAGGTCGGCGGCATCCTCTGTCCCGATGGAAACGCGCACAACATTCGCGCCGGCGCCCGCGGCTTCTTGCTGCTCGGGGCTAAGCTGACGGTGCGTGGTGGAGGCAGAGTGGATGATCAGCGACCGGGTGTCGCCAAGATTTGCGACATGGCTGAAAATCTCCAACGCATTTACCAATTTGACGCAGGCGTCGTATCCGCCCTTCACCGCAAAGGTGAACAACCCGCCGGCCCCTTTGGGGCAAACGCTTTTCGCACGCTCGAAATAGGGCGAGGATTCCAGCCCCGCATAGGTGACATAGTCGACGCGGTCATCATTCTCGAGCCAAGCCGCGATTTTCTGGGCGTTTTCTACGTGGCGTTCCATGCGCAGCGAAAGTGTCTCTGTCCCCATCAGCGTGTAATGCGCAGCCTGCGGGTTCATCGTCATGCCAAGATCCCGCAAACCGATGGCGATGCCGTGGAAGGTAAAGGCCAAGCCGCCAAAGGTCTCGTGAAAGTTAAGACCGTGGTAAGCAGGTTCCGGTTGGCTCAGCGACGGGAATTTATCATTCGCGGACCAATCGAACTTGCCTGAATCCACAATACAGCCGCCTGTTACCGTGCCGTTGCCGGTCAGGTATTTCGTCGTCGAATGTACCACCAGAGTCGCGCCAAGTTCGATTGGGCGGCACAGGTAGGGTGTCGCGGTTGTGTTGTCGATGATCAGCGGAACGCCTGCCGCATCCGCCACGTCGGCAATGGCACGCACGTCCATGATGTAGCCGCCAGGATTGGCAATGGCTTCGCCAAAGATCGCACGGGTATCGTCGTCAACCGCTGCTTTCACGGCATCAACGTCGTCAAAGTCGACAAACTTGCAAGACCAACCGAAACGTTTGATCGTTTGGCTGAACTGCGTCACCGTGCCCCCATATAGACGGGTAGAGGCGATAATATTTTTGCCCGGCCCCATCAGCGGGAACAATGCCATGATCTGTGCCGCGTGCCCGGAAGAGCAACACACGGCACCAACGCCCCCCTCAAGCGTGGCGATGCGTTCCTGCAAGACAGCAACGGTCGGGTTCGTCAGGCGGGAATAGATGAACCCCACCTCTTGCAGGTTGAACAACGCCGCCGCGTGGTCCGCATCGCGAAACACATAGGCCGTGGTCTGGTAGATCGGCGTCTGCCGCGCACCGGTCGCCGGATCAGGTTTGGCCCCTGCGTGTATCTGCAGGGTATCAAAACCATAGTTGGGGCTATCTGTCATCGTTGTTCTCCCTAAAATTGTCTTCAATATGGTTAGGTGAACCGATGTGAACGCACAAGCTGTAGGTCGCTTCTGTCACGCTTAGGAGGTTGTTTACCGACTCGGATGAAATGCGGTCGACGCTACCGCATCCAGTAGCCGTTTGATTTCAAACGATTCCGAATAGCCTGCTCTTTGCGCGGCAAGTTGTCCTGATCAAAGAGAGCCCGCGCCTTGCGACCGCGGCCTTGATAGACCATCCGCTTGATCGGCTCCGAACCCTTTAAAACTTTCTTCAGTTTATTTGGTGCTGCAATCGTTTCTAAAGTGTCAACGACGTGGTCCGGTTCGCGTGCGTAAAGCAACGGCAGCAGGCGATAGTGGCAGCTAACAGACCCGTCAATCAGCCCGTCGGGCAAGGTATCGCGCCCCCCACCAAGCGCATGAATAACCAGCGGCAACGCGACTTGGTCAAGCCAAGGGTCAAAAGACTGCGCGCACAGCTCTTCCGGCGCGTCATCGCGGATCGCCAGCGCATAGTGTAAAAACTTTTCACCAAATTCGTGAGGGCAGCGATAGAAAAAGAAGCCCGCGTTGAAATACAGATACCGTTGCCAATAATCGTCGGGTTGAGACAGGTCGAGGCTGCTGTCAAAATCTAGGTCAAACTTGTCATAAAGGGATTTCCACAGACCGGCGTATTGTGGTCCGTACAGCTGGGGAACAGGCCATGTGTTTGTCCGCCGCATGGATGCCATCGGGCGGTCAAAGTCGAAGGGAACCGACATCAGGTCGCCAGTGATCAACGTGTCCGTATCGAAGAAAACGAAGGGCTCAGCTTTTGGAAGCGCATTGAGCATTTCGATTTTATTTCCATATGGATAGCTCTCGCCGAAGTGCTTTGTGTCAAACGGGATCACCTCTGCGCCAAGGTTGTGGAGCGCGCTGATAACATCGGGGTTCTTGATTCGTGGATCATGCGACCAAAGCGGGCCGGGCTGAGGCTCCATCACATAGAGGTTGCCCGAAAAATGGGGGCTGTGGTGGCGCAGCGATGCGGCAAACAACAAAGCCTCATAAGCCAGCCGCCCGTGTTGCCCGACGATCGCGATGTTGAAAGCCTGATCCGGCCGGGAAGCATGGGACACGGGTCACCCCTATCATTTCGTATGCGTTCTAAATGCATAAGATGTGTCACAAATTCACATCGGAACACAATGTATCAAACGGCTGTGCCGCTATACTTGAGGATAGTCGAAAAGGGGAAAGTGGTGGGCGACCCTGGAATCGAACCAGGCGTGCGTCTCCGCGAGGGAGTTACAGTCCCCTGCCACACCTTGCGGCCTGTCGCCCACTTTCACCCTGTGCATTGCACCGGATGTGAAGGCGTGATTACAAGCGGGCAGTATAGGCGTCAAGGCGAAAACCGGCGCGAAATGCAGGGAATTTTACCTTGCGATGAAAGATAGAAGGTTCGGCGATGAAAAAACCTAAGTGGGTTGTGCAAAAAGAGCAGGAAAAGAAGGCGGATGCGAACCAAACAGTTTGGTTGTTTGGCCTTCATGCGGTGCGCGACGCGCTGGAAAATCCCGCGCGTGAAAAGATTAAGCTGATGGTGACGCCGAATGCTCAGATCAAGCTGGAAGAGGCGATTGCCAAAGCCGGCATTGAACCAGAGGTCGTTGATCCGCGAAAATTCCGCCCGCCGCTGGACCCCGGGTCGGTGCATCAAGGAGCCGTACTAGAGGTCAAACCTCTGAGTTGGGGGGCGCTCAAGGATGTCTGCATCGGGGCTGAAGCACCACGCGTGTTGCTGCTGGATCGGGTGACAGACCCCCATAACGTTGGTGCAATTCTGCGGTCCGCAGAGGTATTAGGCGCATCGGCGGTTGTGGGCATGCGTCATCACGCTGCGCCCGAGACCGGGGCGCTTGCGAAAACAGCGAGCGGCGCGCTGGAGCGGCAGCCGTATTTGCGTGTCCGGAACCTAGCCGACGCGATCAAGGAGCTGCAATCGATGGGGTATCTTGTTCTTGGTCTGGACGGCGAAGCCGATATGACCGTCGAATCTGCACTGGAGGGGAAGCGCGACCGTCCGGTGGCGCTTGTGCTGGGGGCCGAAGGGCCAGGTCTGCGTGAAAAAACCAAAGAAACCGTCGATGCGCTGGTCCGAATCGACGCAGGGGGTGGGTTCGGTTCGCTAAACGTGTCAAATGCAGCGGCAATCGCGCTATATGCGTCGCGGGATCACAGCTGAGCATAATTGCATGAATTACCCGACAAAAATCGCGACATGCTGTTTTTGCGGCAGCAAGGCAGCGCTGACATTGGGGGCAGGGCGGCACGAGCTGGCTTGCGCACAATGCGGCGCACCATTGCATGATCTGAAACAAATTCCGCTCCCTCGCGATTCTGAAAAGCCCAATACCAGCGGCAGGCCTGCGGCGGGGCTGCGGAAATTTGCACATGCCCAAGCGACAGCTGCTATTCGCAAGCCTAAGCATCGAAAAGTGAAGAAAAAGAAAACCTGGATCACAAAGATCGCGAGTGAGGTCGCGGATGTGATCGACGATATATTTGACTAGTTTACGCTGTCAGAAGCGAGATTCGGCGGAAAATGGCTGGCGCATTCATCGTTTCTTCACGGATTTGTCACATGCTCTTTGAATGGAGCAAATCGTTCCTACCTATCGTGTATGACGGCGAGTTTGGAACTCTCGCCGATCACCTAACTGTCCCTCGTTCCATACCTTTGCGCCCTCACGTTTATCGTCGAGGGCGCTTTTTTTTGAACCGTTAGAGGTTTAGTAAGAAGCATGACCTACACCGATACCCAATTGAAAAATATTCTGACGCAGACGAAGCGGATCGCGGTCGTGGGGGCTTCGTTGAACCCGGTTCGGCCAAGCTATTACGTCACGCGATATTTGAAGACCAAGGGCTACGATATTGTTCCGGTAAATCCGGTGCATGCGGGGAAGACGCTATTGGGGGTAACGGTGGTTTCGCAGCTGTCAGACATCGAAGGTGGCATTGACATGGTCGATATTTTTAGACGGTCAGAGACTGTGCCAGAAATCGTTGACGAGGCATTACAGGTGTTTCCTGATCTGGCGACGATCTGGATGCAAATCGGGGTGCAGCATCTTGAAGCTGCCGAAAAAGCGGAAGCAAAGGGCGTGACCGTTATTCAAAACAGATGCCCAAAGATTGAATATCAGCGCCTTTTCGGCGAATTGCGCATGGGAGGCTTTGCAACGGGAATAATCTCTAGCAAGCTTTGACCCCAGTTTGCTACGCATCACGAAATATACTGTGGTAAACGCGCCCCATGTTAGCGGGCGGCTTTTTCAGCGAGGCCACTTTGCGCCTGTCGGCGGCTCAGTTCACCCAGTACATCTGACAGCGCGACGTCGCGGGATGCGAGCATGACAAGCAGGTGGTACAGCACATCTGCGGCTTCCGATGTAAGACCAGCTTTATCGTCCTTCACGGCCTCAATGATCGCTTCGACCGCTTCTTCACCGAATTTTTCGGCGCATTTTTCGGGACCTTTTGCCAAAAGCTGCGCCGTCCAACTGCTTGATGGATCGGCATTTTTTCTTGATTGGATTGTTTCAAATAGATCGTCGAGCGTCATGAGAGCCTCATTGGGATACCGGCATCAGCCATGTGTTGTTTCGCCTGAGCGACCGTAAATTCGCCGAAGTGAAAGATCGAGGCTGCGAGCACCGCTGAAGCGCCGCCCTGAACGACGCCATCGACAAGATGATCCAGCGTTCCGACACCGCCAGAGGCGATGACAGGCACAGAAACCGCGTCGGAAATCGCGCGCGTTAGCGGAATGTTAAACCCTTGCTTGGTACCGTCACGATCCATGGAGGTAAGCAGAATCTCTCCCGCGCCTTTCTCTGTCACCGTCTTTGCGAATTCGACGGCATCTATGCCCGTGGGTTTGCGGCCACCGTGGGTAAAAATCTCCCATTTCCCGGGGGCGACGGTTTTCGCATCGATGGCACAGACGATGCACTGGCTGCCGAATTGGTCTGCTGCCTGCGCAATAATGTCCGGATTTGCCACCGCGGCAGAGTTAAAGCTGACCTTGTCGGCGCCAGCCAAAAGCAGGGCGCGAACATCTGCAACGGTGCGTACACCGCCACCTACAGTAAGCGGGATATAGCAGTGTTCGGCTGTGCGTGTGACCAGGTCGAACATGGTACCACGGTTTTCGTGTGTGGCGTGGATATCAAGAAAACAGAGCTCGTCCGCCCCTGCAGCGTCATATGCGATCGCTGCGTCAACCGGGTCACCGGCATCGCGCAAGCCAACAAAATTAACGCCTTTGACAACGCGACCATCGGCGACATCGAGGCAGGGAATAATACGGGTCTTAAGCATGTCTTCTTTCTCGCGACGGGGCAGCGGAAAAACCCGTTGGAGGGCTGTCTGCCCTCCAAACCACCCGAGGATTTGAAACCATTTGGAAACTCAGGCGAGGGCCTTCAAAGCTTCGCTCAGGTCGATCGCGCCATCATAAAGCGCCCGGCCGGAAATGGCACCGGATATCACGCCAGTTTCTTTCAACGCCTCAAGGTCAGCAAGGGAGCTGACGCCCCCGGAGGCGATGACAGGAATATTGACGGCACGCGCCAAAGCGGCGGTGGCGTCAATGTTTGGACCGCCCATGGCCCCGTCTCGCATGATATCGGTGTAGATCAGCGCCGCGACACCTGCATCTTCGAAAGATTTAGCGAGATCTGTAACCATTACGTCGGTTTCCTCAGCCCATCCCTTGGTTGCCACGCGACCATTTCTGGCGTCAATGCCGACCGCGACCTTGCCTGGAAAAGCTCGCGCTGCTTCACGCACCAAAGCGGGATTTTCGACCGCGACAGTGCCCAGAATGACGCGTGCGAGACCCTTGTCCAGCCAAGCTTCGATCGTCGCCATATCGCGAATGCCGCCTCCCAACTGGGCGGGGACGTTGCAAGACTTCAAAATCGCTTCCACCGGGGAGGCATTGACCGGCGTCCCTGCGAAGGCACCGTTCAAGTCCACCAAGTGAAGCCAAGTGCAGCCCGCATCCACAAACTCACGGGCCTGCGCCGCGGGGTCATCGTTGAAAACAGTGGATTTTTCCATGTCGCCGTGCACAAGACGGACGGCTTGGCCGTCTTTAAGGTCAATAGCGGGGTAGAGGATCATAGTGTTGCCCTTGGCATTGGGGGAGTTGGTTTCAATTGCCACGGCGGGCGGGTTTTTGCAACGCGGCAGAGGTGTCCCCTACGTCAAGCTTGCCTGAATCGTCGTATTCGCTTCAATCTGAGAGCATATCGGGAGGATATATCATGAAAAGAACGATTATTGCGGCCATCGTTGGCATTGGTTTTGCAGGAACAGCCATGGCTGCTGACCCGGCGGTTGGCGTTTGGAAAACGCAACCGGATGACGGGGCTTATGCGCATGTCAAAATGACCCCCTGTGGTGGGGCGATCTGCGGTACGATTCAGCGGACGTTCAACGCGTCGGGCGAATATAAGTCCGAAAATATCGGAAAGCAGTTGGTCATCGACATGAAACCTGACGGGAGCGGCAAATATGCAGGTAAGGTTTGGCGACCTTCAAACAACAAAATCTACATCGGCAAGATGACCGTCGCCGGTAACAGCCTGAAACTGTCGGGCTGTGTCGCGGGCGGGTTGCTGTGTTCAAAGCAGGACTGGCAGCGGGTCCAGTAACCTTCATTTCCATCCCAAATGAGTGGGATTTGCGCGAATCGGGACGCGGGTGTAGAATATGCCCGCGCCTTGGTTTTTTGGTGCGTTGCTAAAAAGCTGTAAGGCATGTGTCGCTTGGGGGAGTGATACGATGTTTTTAACAAAATATATTTTCTATGCTGCTATTTTTGCAGCTTCTTCGACGACTGTATTTGCTGATGTAGTTGAAGGTGTCTGGAAATCTGCGCCGGATGTTAACGGATTGGTTGTTCACGTACGGGCGAAGCCCTGCGGGCCTGCGTTATGCGGCACCGTCGAGCGTGCCAAGGATCGGCGTGGATATGACAAACGCTCTACAGCGGTTGGCAAACGGGTCTTCTGGGATATGAAGCCGCAACCTGACGGGAGCTATGTCGGCACGTTGCTGGAGCCTTCTGCATCGAAGAAATATAAGGCGAAGATGTTGGTCGACGGCAATGCGATGCGGTTACAGACCTGCACAGGAAATGCTTGCGACGAAATGATCTGGACCCGCCTTCGGTAGAAGGCGGTGCCCGGTTCAGGGGCGCCAGTTCAGAAAGTTCGCAATCATACGAAGGCCGGTTGTCTGGCTTTTTTCCGGGTGGAATTGCATGCCGATCATGGTGTCACGGCCGATAACAGCAGTGACGTCACCAGCATAATCGACATGCGCCAACCGCTCGGACTCGTCCTGTACATCCATATGGAAACTATGGACAAAATACGTGTGATCCCCGGTTTCGATTCCGTCGAAAACGGGGTGAGGGTGGTCTATGACAAGGTCGTTCCATCCCATATGCGGTACTTTTAGGGATGGGTCGCGTGGCGTGATCTTGGTCACTTCGCCACTGATCCAGCCCAGGCCTGCTGTGTCTTCATACTCGCGCCCCATGGATGCCATCAACTGCATGCCCACACAGATCCCGAGGAAGGGGCGGCCCTTGTCGACGGCGGATTCAACCATGGCTGCGTATATGCCGCTTTGGCCTTTCAGAGCGGCCATGCAGGAGGGGAATGCGCCGTCGCCAGGCAGGACAAGGCGGTCGGCGCGCGCCACGACATCGGCGTCAGCGGTGACAACTACATCGCCAGCATTACACTCACGCGCCATCCGTTCGAACGCCTTATGCGCCGAATGAAGGTTGCCCGATTCGTAATCGATAATCGCAGTTAACATCGTTACAGCGCACCCTTGGTCGAGGGGATATCAGAAGATTTCCGAGGGTCGGTTTCTACCGCTTCGCGCAGGGCGCGGGCGACAGACTTAAAGACGGCCTCGGCGATGTGGTGGCTGTTCAGGCCATGCAGCATATCAATGTGCAAGGTGATCCCGCCATGCGTGCTGAGCGCCTGGAAAAACTCCCGTACCAATTCGCTGTCGAACTTCCCGATTTTTGCAGTCGGCAGGTCCACATTCCAGATCAAGAAGGGCCGCGCCGACAGATCAAGCGCGGTACGCACCAAGGCATCGTCCATTGGGAGCAGGCACGCGCCGTATCGGCGAATGCCGCGTTTGTCGCCCAATGCGGTGCTTAGCGCTTGGCCCAGCGTGATGCCTACGTCCTCGACGGTGTGGTGATCATCAATGTGAAGATCGCCGTTTGCGCTGATTTTCATATCGATCAGCGAATGACGCGCCAATTGATCCAGCATGTGATCGAAGAACCCGATGCCCGTGTGGTTGGCGTAGGACCCTGTCCCGTCGAGGTTGATTTCGACGCTGATCTCGGTCTCTGCGGTCGAGCGATTGATGGTGGTCTGGCGCATATGAATATCTCCGTCTTTCGGGCTCTTATAGCAGGGCAGGCCGTCGCGCCAAGACAAAGCGTTTCGCTGCCGATCGGTCCCAATCAGCGATTGCGGCTGTTGCCCCCTTATGTCAGCTTGGACGTGTTGTAACCAGCCTAAGGCCTGTCCATGTCTACCTGCGTTTTTATCCAGATCCGGTGCCGGCCCGGCAGTACGTATCGCGTTGCCGAAGAGGTCGCGCTGCGGGAAATACACTCCGAGCTGTATTCAACCTCTGGTGATTACGATCTTTTGATGAAGCTTTATATTCCTTCGGGAAAAGATATTGGCGTTTACATCAACGATAACCTTCTGGACATCGAAGGGATTGAACGTTCGCTTACAACGATGACGTTCAAAGCGTTTTGAGGCTCCTGCTTTCTGCGCTTCTTTGCGGATCTGTTCTTTGGGGGCCAGCGCATGCGCTTACCTATGAAGGGGAAGAGGCTGCGGCGCTGCGCTGCGCCAATATGATCGCCTATACGGCGGTGACCTTGGCGCGTGCGGACATGATCGGTGAGGATGAGAAGACCATCATGCTGGGCGTAACGGTCCTGATCCTAGAACGCCATGTGAGCGGCACACGGGCGCAAAAGAAATCGGCCATGGGAAAAATGCGCGACCGCCGCTCGATCGATCAGACGCTAGAGGATTACCGCAAACATGCGGCGCAGTGTCTGGTGCAATTCCCGATCAACTAGGATCAGGCGGCGGCGCATTTGCTCGCATAGCGCATTTCAGCCCGCGATAGCGCCCGTTCGAAGGTCTTTTTCACCCGTTGCGTCCGGTTCGCATTCGGCGCAATGGGCGTGCCGACTGACAGGCTGATGCTCTCTTGCTTCAGATCATCGCTCAGCAAGTCCAGCGCATCCAGCTTGGCCTGTAGGCCAGCCTCCATCCGGTCCCATTCGGGCAGGTTCGGGTCGCGCGTGATACACAGGAAGGCACCGTTGCCTTCGTAGGACATCAGCAGATGGGGGCAAGTGATAAGGTCGGTCAGGGTCTCAGCCACGCTGGTGAGGATATGAAGGAACCCCTGTTGTGACGTTTCTTCGAAAATACGTTCCGCATCATCAATGGACACGCCGAAAACCTGATAGTTGTCCAGTTCGCTCCGATCGAGCTGCGTAATGTAGTTCCCAAGGGAGAATGACAGGATCAGCCTGCCGACATTCGCCAAAAAGACCTTGTCGGCCAGTGTGATATCTTCAGCTACCTGTGTGCCTTCTTTGGACAGGTCGCTCGCGTCGATGCGCTTGATGGTCTTGGACGACACCAACAGGCGTTCGGCCACGCGAATGCGGTTGTAGATGTCCTTCAGGTTAAATGGCTTGGCGATGTAGTCATTCGCACCGGCGGCAAACGCTTTCTCGATAGAGATCGAATCTGTCTTCGCCGTCAGCATTAATATCGGTTTGTCCTCATACCCGGGGACAGTGCGGATTCTTCGGCAAAGCTCGATCCCGTCCATTTCCGGCATATCGACGTCCAGCAGCATGCAATCGAATGGCACCTTCTGAGCTTTGATCATGTCGAGAGCAGCCGGACCCGAAGGGGCCGTGTGCAGATCGTTCAGGTCTGCCTGTTCAAACATCGCGGGAAGGAGTTCTAGAATGAATGGATCATCGTCGACTGCTAGAATTTTCAATGTGGTCTCCTTCCAAGATTTGCTTCGGGGCTCCGAGGCAACCTATGTCGAACTCCCTAAACGATAGTGAACAAAACCGGCAACAATATGACTTTTTAAAAAATTCACGCTGTGCGGGAACTATGGGCATTTGTGGCACGAAGGTGAATAGATAAACGTTAACGTCGGAAAACTTCATGGCGAACATGCCGTAAAATCGGCATAATTTTCGTCTATTGGTCGCGAATACGCCTAGCTCAACGGATCCATGTAATGAAAACCACTGTTCTAACGATTTCCCTCGCCGCTGCCGTTCTTGTTTCAGGATGTGCTGCGCCCACTGCCGATCGCGCTGCGCAATTCGGCCCTTCGTCCGGCAAGCTAAGCTTCAAGGAAAACCGTGAGAATGACGCCGGTATGGTGGAGCAAACCGCCGCGCTTGACGCGTTGATGCGCGATATTGTCCGCAACTCCACAATCAAGCATGCCGCGGTTGGTGCCGCGGTGGGCTGCGGTATCTCGGTGCTTGCCGCATCCGATGCCTCGGGCTGCCTGCGAGCCGCTACGGCCGGTGGCGTTGTTGGTGCGGTGAGCGGGAATCTCGCCGGAAAACGAGAAGTCGCCCAACGGATGGAGCTGGTTTCCGCGAATGACCTCGTGCGCAGTATCCGCAAGTCCAATGACCAGCTGGATGATATCACGACACATCTTCCCCAGATGCTCGCACAGCAGCAAGAAGATGTGGCGACGTTGAAACAGCTCAAGGCCTCAGGGGCGATTTCGGAGGATGCTTATGACGCGCAACTTGCCGATATACGCACCAGCCGCGCAGAGGTCGCCGAGGCGTTGGTTCTGTCGGCCGACCAGGCGAAGCTGGCGCAGAACAACTTGGCCGAAGCGGCCGATCAGGGTCAAACCGGTTTGGAGTGGCACATTCGCGCCATCGAACAGATGGAACGTGAAACCCTATCAGCACGATCGACGATATCTCTTCTTTGAACAGACAATAATTGCGTCACCGGCGTTTGCTGCATGGCGGTCGTGTTCGTAGTGCCATCATTCGAACGGGTATAAGCCGGCGCAGGCGGGTGCTTTCAGCGCCCGCTTTTTTCTTTTGATAACAGCGGTCTTTGACTGACGCTAGGCGTCGGCAGAAACTCGTTGGGTGCCATATAGAAACGTGCTCTGTGTTTGGCTCTGGCGCACGCGCCTGGGGCGTTTGATCCAACTCATCAGCGATGATCCACAAGGACAGCAGAGCGCGTAGAGCCTCGCGAATATCCACTTGTCCCAGCTTCGTTGGTACAGGCCTGAGACACCTCAGGTGCTCTCGTAGCAACGGGGGAGGGGTATCGGGCCTGTTGTGCTGCTGCCCTCAGAGAGTGGCCTAGGGAACCCTTGTAGGCCGCAGAGTGAGGGCATTCAGCGGTGAAAGCTTTGTCACGTGCCGCTTGGGCGTATCATTGTGGCGACAGTATATTTTGCGCCGTAGCCGTGCTTGCTTCAACCCTGATCGGAGTTCTAGACTGGGCACCAATGAACGGACCGTTGTCCGAACTGGTAAGTGTGCTGGCCCTTTGTAGGCCTGTGAGCAGTTTCATTGTTTTAGGGGCCCGGAACAGCAAAAGGCCACCCGAAGGTGGCCTTGCTGTCCTGCTGGGTAAGCAGAGAACCAGTTGGAGCGGGCGAGGCGATTCGAACGCCCGACCCTAACCTTGGCAAGGTTATGCTCTACCCCTGAGCTACGCCCGCATCCTCTGGTAGGGCGTGGAATACCCATAGCGGCGGTGAGCCGCAAGAGGAAAAATAACATTTTTCGAAATTAATTTCAGACAATTTTGGGAAGCCCTTATTTTACTGGGGGACGCGGTAAGATTTTGGCTAACCGCCGATAAACATTCGTCTTTATGAAACTGTACCGAGAGCCCGGGTAGAACGAAAAAAGGCCCCAACCGCCGTTGGAGCCTCTCATTTCAATGTTGTGCTAGCTTAGTGGCTAGGCTGTTTGTCCCATTCTTCCTGCTTGGGAAGAATTTCGAACGTATGCTCTGGTGGGGGGCTTGCCAGCGTCCATTCCAGAGTGTCCGCATATTCGTTCCAAGGGTTCGCAGCTGGGCTGCGGGCCCCACGTGTCAACGTGTAGAACATAACACCGAAGAAGAAGATAAAGGACGCAAAGCTGAGGAACGCGCCGATCGACGACCACAGGTTCCAATATGCAAACGCATCAGGGTAATCGATATAGCGACGCGGCATGCCCTGACGGCCTAGGAAGTGCTGTGGGAAGAACGTCAGGTTCGCGCCAATGAACATCGCCCAGAAGTGCAGCTTGCCAGCCCATTCAGGATACATGCGGCCCGTGAACTTCGGCAGGTAGAAATAAATACCGGCGAAGATCGCGAAGACGGCACCAAGGCTCATCACATAGTGGAAGTGCGCAACCACATAGTATGTGTCGTGGTAGTAGCGGTCCACAGCTGCCTGCGAGAGAACGATACCTGTCACACCGCCAACGGTGAAAAGAAACAGGAAGCCGAAGGCCCACAGCATAGGTGTTTTGAATTCAACCGAACCACCCCACATGGTCGCAATCCAGCTGAATACCTTAACGCCCGTCGGCACCGCGATAACCATGGTGGCCAACATGAAGTAAGCTTGTTGGTTCAGAGACATACCAACGGTGTACATGTGGTGCGCCCAAACGACGAAGCCCAATGCGCCAATCGCGATGATCGCCCAAACCATCGGAAGATATCCGAAGATAGGCTTGCGGCTGAAGGTCGCGATGACGTGGCTGATGATGCCGAAGCCTGGAAGAATAATGATATACACTTCGGGGTGACCAAAAAACCACAGAATGTGCTGATACAGAACCGGATCACCACCGCCTGCTGGGTCAAAGAATGCGAATCCGAAGTTGCGATCCATCAAAAGCATGGTGATGGCACCGGCCAAAACGGGCAGGGACAGAAGGATCAACCAGCTTGTAACAAAGATGGACCAGCTGAACAGCGGCACTTTGAACAACGTCATGCCAGGGGCGCGCATGTTGAGGAATGTTGTGATCATGTTGATCGCACCCAGGATCGACGATGCGCCGGATACGTGCACAGCGAAAATCGCGAAATCCATCGACATGCCGCCTTCACGAACAGAGAGCGGCGGATAGAGAACCCAGCCCACACCTGACCCAAGCTGGCCGCTGCCGCCGGGTGTCAGCACGGAGCAGACTGCAAGCGTTGTGCCGCCGACATATAGCCAGAAAGAGAGGTTGTTCATCCGCGGGAACGCCATGTCAGGCGCGCCAATTTGCAATGGCATCAAATAGTTACCGAAACCACCGAACAAAGCGGGAATAACCACGAAGAACATCATCAAGATGCCGTGCGCGGTAATCAGAACGTTCCACAGGTGGCCGTTTGGCGTACAGGTCGCTGCGCTATCAGCGATAAACCGCGCGCCTTCCATACACATATATTGCACGCCTGGGTGCATAAGCTCCAAGCGCATATATATGGTGAAGCATACAGAGATGAAGCCAACGAGGGCCGAAACGATCAGGTACAATAGCCCGATGTCTTTGTGGTTTGTGGACATGAACCAGCGCGTGAAAAATCCGCGCTCGTCGTGATGGTCTTGCCCGTGAATGGCTGCGTCTGCCATGCGGTGCCTCCTGAGATTGGGTTGTCAACTCACGCCCCGACAGGGGGCGCGCATTGAATTAAGGTTCGTTCTAGTGCGGCTTGCCAATATGGGCAATGGCCGCCTTTGACGCAGGGCACGAAAAAAGACAGATCATTTATCAAACTGTGTCGGAGGTGCACAGCCTCGTAGTGACGGGGGTAAGAGGTGTCAGAAGTGCTCATCAGGATCATCATGCTGAGTGACATACGCCTCTAGCGATGAAGAAACCGTAAAGCAGCGGCGGAAATAGCACAGGCGCAGTGAAACGTTTGAGCGGCGAGGTACATTATCCGTCTTTGGGCGCGTATTCAGACAGCGGAGGGAAAACCGTGTCGAACTGCGCTTTCAGGGCGATATCAACGTCTTCCATCGTAACTGGTATGCCAAGGTCAACTAAAGACGTAACGCCATGTTCTTGGATCCCACAGGGGACGATCCCGGAAAAATGCTCAAGATTTGGATCAACATTTATGCTGATTCCGTGAAAGCTGACCCATTTTCTAAGCCGGATACCGATCGCCGCGATTTTATCTTCGCGAATGCCGCCTTGCGCCGCGAGCGGTTTCTCGGGACGTTCCACCCAGACGCCGACGCGCCCCTCCTTGATCTCGCCTTTGATGGTAAAGCTTGCAAGGGTCGCAATCACCCAATGTTCAAGGTCTTGAACAAAACGTCTGACGTCCCGGCCTCGTTTACCGACGTCCAGCATTACATAAACAACCCGCTGCCCCGGCCCATGGTATGTGTATTGTCCGCCGCGGCGCGTTTCATATACCGGAAACCGATTGGGGTCGGTCAAATCTTCCGATTTTGCTGAGGTGCCGGCAGAATATAGCGGAGCATGCTCTACAAGCCAGACGCATTCATCGGCATTCCCCGCGGCGATAAGGGACGCGCGTTCCTCCATCCATGCTTCGGCTTCCCGGTAATCGACAAGCCCCTTGGAGGTGATCCATTCAACCATTCTGTGCGCACCGTTGAGCCGAGGTAAACGAAACAGTCATTCCGCGGCGCTTACCTCTTGAATTACTTTTTGGATAATTTGCACATAGTTATCGACACCCTGCGCACCAGTCACAAGGTATTTGCCTGCGAAGATCATGGAAGGCACACCAGAAATTCCCTGCGATGTCCAAACCGATTGGCGTTCGCGAACACGTTCTACATGGCTGCCGCTGTCGAGAACGTCCTGCGCAGAACTACGATCCAATCCGACATCTGCAGCGACATCAACAAGAACACTTTGGTCTGAAACATCCAATCCCTTCGTAAAATGTGCTTCAAACAAAGCAAGCTTAAGTGGGTGCTGCAGGTTCTGATCTTGAGCCCAATCCAGCAATTGGTGTGCAGCAAAGCTGTTGACGATGCGGCTATCGGCGTTGAAATTGAAGTCGATTCCAAGTTCAGTGCCAAGCTGCACAAGATGCGCGCGGTTTTGCGCCGATTGCTCAGGCGATGCACCATATTTTTCGGCAATATGTTCGGTCAGGTTCTGTCCTTCGGGGCCCATTTGGGGGTTAAGCTCGAAAGGGTGCCAGCGGATGAACGCGCCGATATTCAAGGCGGCTAACGCCTGCTCTAGCTGGCGGTACCCGACAATACACCAAGGGCACATTACGTCAGAAACGATGTCGATCTGCAGGGCAGGGGGATCTATGGGCGCTTGGGTCATATTGTTCCTCGATTCATATCCTCCTTTAAGTTTACGTCTTCGCACTGTTTTTCAAGCCACCCCGCCCGATTGAATGATAAATCACACGAATCTGAACAACGACTTAATCTGCGCAATTTTGCTCTTCACTTTGTGAAAGAGTTTGTCTAAACGACCCTCACCAACCATGGCGTGCGGTCGTGGCGGAATGGTAGACGCGCAGCGTTGAGGTCGCTGTGGGGTAACACCCGTGAGAGTTCGAGTCTCTCCGACCGCACCACTGGTTGTATCCTTCAAATCATCTTCGAAAGACATGGGGTCCCGGGGCGCGAGCGCCCCGAAGTATCTTTACGCATCAAGCGCTTGGCTCAAGTCGCGTTTTAGATCTTCGATATCTTCAATCCCCACCGATAAACGCAGCAACCCTTCGGGAATCCCGGTGTGGGGTTCGATCGTGTGGCGGTGTTCGACAAGGCTTTCGACCCCGCCCAAAGACGTTGCGCGATGGAAAACTTCCAGCTTGCCGACAACCTCCAGCGCCGCTGCGCCGCCACCCTTTACAATGCACGACAAAAGCGACCCAAACCCTCCTGACATTTGCCGCGTCGCCAATTCGTGGCCTGTATGTGAGGCAAGACCCGGATAGAGAACCTTTTCAATCTTCGGGTGATTTTGCAAAAGTTCTGCCAATTCCATGGCGTTGCACGACATTTGCTTGGCGCGCAGGGGCAGGGTGCGCATCCCGCGGACCAGCAACCATGCTTCAAACGGGCCGATAACCGCGCCTGCATCATGCCGGTCCGCTTTGATATCTTCCCACACGCGGCCCGTGACGTCATTGGTCGCCAGAACGCCCGCCAATACGTCCGAATGTCCATTAATGCCCTTTGTGGCAGAATGCATTACAACGTCGGCACCGTGTTTAAGCGGCTGTTGCAGAATCGGCGTCGCGGCCGTGCTATCCACCACGAGCAACCCACCCGCGCTATGCACCGCATCAGCCGCAGCTTGGATATCGACCACGCGAAGCCACGGGTTTGATGGTGTTTCGATGAGCGCCAAGGTTGGTCTAAAGCTCTCGCAGGCGGCGGCAAACGCCGCCATGTCAGAGGCTTCGACCTCTCGCAGTTCAATGTCACGCCGGGTGCAGAAATCTCGAATCCACTTGGTGGTGCCCCAGTAAATCTGGCTTTGCACCAGCACGCGCCCGCCATTTGGGACGGTACGGAAGACGGCGGCAAGCGCTGCCATGCCTGACGGGAACAGCAGCGATTCTTTCGCCCCCTCCAGTTGAGAGAGCACTTTTTCTGCAACGCGTACAATATCGCTCTGATCGCGCAGATAGATGTTGTCTGCACGCAGCGGTTGGTATGCTTCATCCCGCAGATAGGTCGTGGCCATAGGCAGCGCCGGGACCACCCCGCCGGTTTGCGCATCAACCGCTCCCGCTGCTTGGGCAGCAATCGTAGCGGGGCTTAAGCGAGACGTATCAGACATTTCTTAGCGATTCCCTAATGGCGTAATATATTCAATTTGCGGCACCTTTGCCTGTCCGAAGGTAAACTGCCAGACCTGAATGGGACAAACCCGCCCCTTCTTCATTTTGCTCTGAAAACTCCCGCCGGAGGTGCCTATCGGCGAGGCAGCAAGCGTCCCTGCCTTGGTGGCGCAAGGGTTCAGACTTGTTCTTTACCCCCCCGCGGTCTATCCCGCGCGTACATCAAAACACCCCAAAACAAAGGTATCACCACATGATTCCCCGTTATTCCCGCCCCGAGATGGTTGCGATCTGGTCCCCCGAAACCAAGTTCCGCATCTGGTACGAGATCGAGGCGCATGCCTGTGACGCTATGGCCGACCTTGGGGTGATCCCGCGCGAGAATGCGGAGGCGGTTTGGAAAGCCAAAGATGTCGAGTTCGACGTCGCGCGGATTGACGAGATTGAAGCCGTTACAAAACATGACGTTATCGCGTTCTTGACGCATCTGGCAGAGCATGTGGGTAGCGACGAGGCGCGTTTTGTGCACCAGGGGATGACCTCTTCTGACGTATTGGACACCTGCTTTAACGTGCAATTAACCCGCGCAGCGGATATTCTGATCGAAGACATGGGGTTGCTGCTGGCCGCGCTGAAACGCCGTGCCATGGAACATAAAAATACTGTGCGCGTGGGGCGCAGCCACGGGATCCACGCTGAACCCACAACGATGGGCCTTACCTTTGCGCGCTTTTATGCAGAGATGGACCGCAACCTGACGCGGCTGAAAACAGCACGCTCCGAGATTGCTACCGGTGCGATTTCCGGCGCTGTGGGGACATTTGCGAATATCGATCCGCGGGTCGAGGAACATGTCTGCGAAAAACTGGGCCTGTCGCCCGAACCCGTGAGCACGCAGATCATCCCCCGTGACCGTCACGCGGCATTCTTCGCAGCACTTGGTGTGATCGCCAGCTCTATCGAGAACGTTGCGACCGAAGTGCGGCACATGCAAAGGACCGAAGTCTTGGAAGGGGCTGAGTTTTTCTCGGCAGGTCAGAAGGGGTCTTCGGCGATGCCGCACAAGAAAAACCCTGTGCTGACCGAGAACCTGACCGGCTTGGCCCGTACAATTCGCATGGCTGTGATTCCAGCGATGGAAAACGTCACCATGTGGCATGAACGCGATATCTCCCACTCCAGCGTTGAGCGTGCGATCGGCCCCGACACCACCATCACCCTTGACTTCGCGCTGCATCGTTTGACCGGCGTCATCGACAATATGCTGATTTATCCTGACAACATGCTGGCAAATATGAACAAGTTTAGCGGTCTTGTGATGTCGCAACGTGTTTTGCTCGCGCTCACGCAGGCCGGCGTGAGCCGCGAAGACAGCTACAAGCTGGTTCAGCGCAACGCCATGAAGGTCTGGGAAGACGGCAAGGATTTCAAGACCGAGCTGCTCGCTGACGAAGAGGTTCTGGCCGCACTAAGTGCAGAAGAGATCGAAGAAAAATTCGATCTGGGTTACCACACCAAACATGTTGATACGATCTTTAAGCGCGTCTTCAAGGACTGATACACGCGCAGGCATTCAGGGCTGCATCGCTTGACGGCGGTGCAGCCTTTTTGATTCAAAAGCTGCGTATTCCGGCCCTATCTCGCGCTACATCGAGACGGTAGGTTTGAACCTAGTGCTTTACCTATGGCGTGGATCGTCTAACATCAGCCGTGTATTTAGTTCAGGAGTGTTTGAGTATGCGTGTTGTGTTTGCGTCCATCCTGTCATTGGCTATTCCTTTCGCGGCCTTTGCCGCTGGCTCCAATGATACGTCCCCACCGAAGCCCGTTGTGAAATGCGAAGACGGGCAGGTGTATGACAAGAAGTCAAAGACCTGTATCGATGCAAAGGATAGCCGGTTAACACCGGATGACCTTTATCAAACTGTTCGTGAACTGGCCTATGCAGGCGAATACTCGGATGCGCAGATCGTACTTGCCGCTATGCCTGAGCAGGACGATCGTCGATTGACCTACATGGGGTTCACGTCGCGCAAAATGGGCGACCAAGCTGGCGGAATGGCGTTCTATGCGCGTGCGCTGGCAGTCAACCCTGCGAATGTTCTCGCGCGGTCCTATCGCGGGCAAGCTTTGGTAGAGCAGGGCGATATCCCCGAAGCTTTGGCCGAACTTCGTGCCATTCGCGCGCATGGCGGGGCAGGGACATGGGCCGAAACCTCCTTGCGGACAGCGATCGCAACCGGTCAGACGTTTAGCTATTAACCAGCCGCTGTTGCACCCGGTGGCGCATTGCCGCCTGGGTGAAACACGCTTGTTGCGCGGGGCCCTGCGCGGTATGAACGGCAGGCCCCGCCCCGTAGGGGCGCTTTTCCTTGCAGGCAGATGCGCATGGCCAGTCCCAAATATCCCAAGAACGTTCGATTTAGCCGACGTGCAGGGCACTACCTGACCAATGCCTTTATCGTCGGCCTTATTCGACTGGCCTTGGTGCTGCCCTATAAAACGCGCATAGCGTTCGTCGGCTGGGTTGTTCAACATGTGATCGGGCCGGTAGCGGGATATCGGGCGCGGGCGCTTGAAAATCTTGCGATGATTTGGCCGCAGATGCCGCAAGAACGGCGCGCAGAAATTGCTTCAAAGTGCCTTAACAACGTGGGGCGCAGCTTTATCGAAAACTATTCAGCGCGCGACTTCCCCAAGCGTATGGCAAAGAATACGCCGACCGGCGCAGGCGTCGCGGCGCTGGAAAAAGCGGCAGAACAAGGCAAACCGGTCATTCTGGTGACGGGCCACTATGGCAACTACGAAGCGATGCGTGCCTGTCTTGTGGCGCGAGGGTATGACATCGGCGGGCTCTACCGCAACATGAAAAACCCTTATTTCAACGCGCATTACGTCCAAACGATGGAGGCTTTCGGCGGCCCTGTCTTCCCGCAAGGCCGACGCGGCACGGCGGGTTTCGTACGGCATCTAAAAGAGGGCGGGCAGCTGGTACTGCTGTTTGATCAACACGTCTTTGGCGCGCCGGCGCTCGATTTCTTGGGGCAACCTGCCAATACGGCGCTTTCTGCCGCCGAGCTGGCACTGCGCTATGATGCGCTGTTGATCCCGTTCTACGGCATTCGGCAAGCTGATGGGGTGTCATTCGACACGGTGCTGGAGGCACCTGTGCCACACAGCGATGCTGTCACGATGACCCAGGCTTTGAATGACAGTCTTACCGCACGGGTCAAAGCGGATCCCGAGCAATGGTTCTGGGTCCATCGTCGCTGGCGCATCCACGACAATTAATGCCTAAACATCTAGGTGTTTTGAGTGACTACTTGATCCGCGCCGCTGCCACGATCGGCCCTGCATTGCTGCGCTGCACCAGCACAACCACCGGCATATCGCCGGTGATGGCGGCAGAGAGTGATAGCGGCGCTTGCCCGTCCCACTGATCAACCGTCTGCCAGCCTTCGACGATGTTATAATTCTCGAACGTGTGGCCCGCGTTTTCGCCGCGTTTGACCTGCGTGACCGCCATCGGGTGATAGCGCAACATGTGCACGTCAAACGGTCCGGCGGCACCCGATACGGTATGTGCGTTAATGCGCAGGGTTTCCCCGTCGCGTGCGATAGATAGGTCGACCTGCGGGGCGTCTTCTTTGTGCTTGTTGATCGCCTCCATCAGCTTCATGGGTTTGGCACCGACCACATCGGACTGGCCGTTGACGATCATCTCGGGCGTGTAAATCGACGTCCGCCCACCAGTCAGCGCATAGGCGCGCTGGCGTTCGGCGTGCTCAGGCGCACCAAAGGGGTCTTGCCAGCCGATATAGTCCCAATAATCCACATGCAGCGCCAGCGCGATCACGTCGTCCCGTTTGGACAGCTCGGCAAACATCTCGTCAGCAGGAGGGCAGGAAGAGCACCCTTGCGAGGTATAGAGTTCGACGACAACGGGGCGATCCTGAGCAAAGGCGGGCGCTATGGACAGCAGGCCAGCGGCGATCAGGGACGTAAACAGGCGGGGCATCGCAGGGTACTTTCGGTTTGGATGCACAATTCGTAGACTGCACCCGTTGTAATTACCACTCAACCTTTGTTGAGGCGCTGTAACGTCACGGGATTGCGTATGAAATGCCTCAATCCAGTACACAACGGTATACAAAAGCGCCAGAAGCGCGTGTTTGCAGTTGAAACGACCCGCGCAATAAGGCATTTAGACCCCAAGTCACCGACCTTTTTTAACCCATAAAGGGAGCCATCCATGACCATCTTCGTTGGCCAGGACACCGCCAAAACCCGCAAAACTCTATCTTCGGGCAGCCAATCCATCGCTTATTATTCGATTCCTGCAGCGCAGGAAGCCGGTCTGGGTGATTTCTCCAATTTGCCAGCCGCGCTTAAGGTGGTGCTTGAGAACATGCTGCGTTTCGAAGATGGCAAAACTGTCACCGTCGATGACATCAAGGCCTTCGCCGAATGGGGTGCAAAGGGCGGCCAGAACCCGCGCGAGATCGCTTACCGTCCCGCACGCGTGTTGATGCAGGATTTCACCGGTGTTCCCGCAGTTGTCGACCTTGCGGCGATGCGCGACGGGCTGGTTGCCTTGGGTGGCGATGCCGACAAGATTAACCCGCTGAACCCTGTTGATCTTGTCATCGACCACTCGGTCATGATCGACGAGTTCGGCAACCCGCGCGCGTTCCAGATGAACGTTGACCGCGAATACGAGCGCAACATCGAACGCTATACCTTCCTGAAATGGGGTCAGAAGGCGTTTAACAACTTCCGCGTTGTACCCCCCGGCACCGGCATCTGCCACCAGGTGAACCTTGAATATCTGGCGCAGACCGTTTGGACCGACAAAGACCAAGACGGCGTCGAAGTCGCATATCCTGACACGCTCGTCGGGACCGACAGCCACACCACAATGGTAAACGGCATGGCCGTTCTGGGCTGGGGCGTTGGCGGGATCGAGGCCGAAGCCGCGATGCTGGGTCAGCCGATTTCGATGTTGATCCCCGAGGTGATCGGCTTTGAACTGACCGGTGCCATGATGGAAGGCACCACCGGGACCGATCTGGTACTGAAAGTGGTCGAAATGCTGCGCGAAAAGGGCGTGGTTGGTAAATTCGTTGAATTCTACGGTGCTGGCCTTGATAGCCTGCCTCTGGCGGACCGCGCGACAATCGCCAACATGGCCCCCGAATACGGTGCGACCTGTGGTTTCTTCCCGATCGATGCCGAAACCCTGCGTTACATGCGCACCACCGGCCGTGATGAAGACCGCATCGCGCTGGTCGAAGCCTATGCCAAGGAAAACGGCATGTGGCGTGGCGATGACTATGCGCCGGTTTACACCGACACACTGTCGCTCGACATGGGCACCATCGTGCCTGCGATCTCGGGTCCGAAGCGTCCGCAAGACTACATCGCACTGACCTCGGCACACACTGCATTTGCAGAATACGTGAAGGGCGTGCGCGAAGGTAAAGACACCACAGCCAACGCCGAAGTTCGTTGGGAAGGTGAGGGCGGCCAGCCCGAGCCACGCGACATCCCCGGTGACGAGGGCAACCACAAGCGTGGCTACGTCCAGACCGAAGATGGCAACTACCAGCTGCATGACGGGTCTATCGTCATTGCCTCGATCACATCCTGCACCAACACATCCAACCCCTATGTGATGATCGGTGCGGGTCTTGTGGCGCGTAAAGCCCGTGCCTTGGGCCTGACACGCAAGCCTTGGGTCAAGACGTCGCTCGCGCCCGGTAGCCAGGTTGTGTCCGCCTATCTTGAGGCCGCAAACCTGCAAGAGGATCTGGACGCCATCGGCTTCAACCTCGTCGGGTATGGCTGCACCACCTGTATCGGTAACTCCGGCCCGCTCGAAGCACCGATCAGCAAGGCGATCAACGACTACGACCTGATCGGGACATCGATCCTCTCGGGTAACCGGAACTTTGAAGGGCGGATTTCGCCTGACGTGCGCGCCAACTATCTGGCGTCGCCTCCCTTGGTCGTGGCATACGCGCTGGTCGGTGACATGAACGTCGATCTGGCCAACAGCCCGCTGGGTCAGGACAAGGACGGCAATGACGTCTATCTGAAAGACATCTGGCCAACATCCAAGGAAGTCGCTGATCTGGTCGAGCAGACCGTGACCCGCGAAGCCTTCCAGGAAAAATATGCCGACGTCTTCAAGGGCGATGAAAAGTGGCAGTCCGTCGAAACCACCGACGCCAAGACCTATGACTGGCCACCAACCTCGACCTATGTGCAGAACCCGCCCTACTTCCAGGGCATGTCGCCAGAGCCGGGTGTGATCACCAACATCGAGAACGCCAAAGTGCTTGCCGTTCTGGGTGACATGATCACGACCGACCACATCTCGCCTGCCGGTTCCTTCAAGGAAACCACGCCAGCGGGTCAGTATCTGGTGGAACGTCAGGTGCCTGTGCGTGAATTCAACTCGTACGGTAGCCGTCGTGGTAACCACGAGGTCATGATGCGCGGCACATTTGCCAACATCCGTATCAAGAACGAAATGCTGGACGGTGTTGAGGGCGGCTATACCAAAGGCCCCGATGGCGAACAGACCTCGATCTTTGACGCGGCTATGGCGCATCAGGAAAACGGCACGCCGCTGGTCATCTTCGGTGGTGAACAATACGGCGCGGGTTCGTCCCGTGACTGGGCGGCCAAAGGCACGGCGTTGCTGGGCGTCAAGGCGGTCATCGCCGAGAACTTTGAACGTATCCACCGCTCCAACCTGGTTGGCATGGGGGTTATCCCGTTCGAATTCACCAACGGCGACACCCGCAAGAGCTTGGGCCTGACCGGCGAGGAAACCGTTTCGATCAGTGGTCTGGACACCATCAAGCCGCTGCAAGAAGTGCCTTGCACGATCACAATGGCAGATGGCTCGGTCAAAGAGATCATGATCAAATGCCGGATCGATACCGCGATCGAGATTGAATACATCGAACACGGTGGCGTTCTGCACTACGTGCTGCGCAACCTCGCGAAATCGGCCTAACCACCGGCCACTGGCCGTTTCGCACGGCCTTGAAAAGAACGTCCGTCAGGTTCCCCCTGGCGGGCGTTTTGCATACACGCCCCCATTTTCACGGCAAACTTCCGCCTGCTTGCGTAAAATGACATAACCGGATGTGTTTTGCGGTTCACAATCGCGATTTTGGCCAACAGACTGTTTGCCGATGGCAGGCGCTTTCCGCTATGCACAAGGGAATAATAAACAAGTTTGCTGACGTTGCGGTCGCGCGCTCTATGTCTCACCCAACGGCACGTCGTTCTATGAGTACAGGGAGCACCGCATGGGGCATTTTCAATCAGACAGTTTTGCAAAGTTCTTGCGGGCGTCTACGGCCGCGGCAGCTTTGGTCTGGGGAGGATGCACGGCGGGTTTTGCGGCGACGCTCGACATCACCGGCATCGATAAGGACTCTGATCTATACGAGACGGTGCTCGGCGGATCGCTTCTGCGCGAACAAACAGACGAAGATGCAGACCCCACCACGCAAGAGCTTTTGGCCGCCGCGCAGGCCGATTATGCCCGCCTTCTGGCCGTGCTCTATGACGAAGGGTATTTTGCTGCGGTCATCAAGATTACCATCGACGGTGTAGACGCCTCTGCCATCGCGCCGGTCGCCCCGCCGCGCCAGATCAACCGCGCTGTGATCAATATCGAAACCGGTCGCAAGTTCAGCTTTTCCAAAGCCGAAATCGCCCCTGTCGCCCCCGAAACCGAGCTGCCCGATGAATTCGCCGCAGGTGAAACCGCAAGTCTCGGCGTCATGAAAGAGGCCGTCGCCGCCGGTATCGAAGGCTGGCGCGATCAGGGCCACGCCAAAGCCGAACTGGCCGACCAGCAGCTGACCGCCCGCGTGCCCGATGCCACGCTGGCGGCAACCCTGCGTCTGCGCCCGGGACCGCGCCTGCGTTTCGGAGAGTTGACGGTAAAGGGAAAAAGCGATGTGCGCCTGCGCCGGATCGTCAAAATCGCCGGCCTGCCCACCGGAGAGGTCTATTCACAAGAGCAACTTGATCTGGCCGCCACACGGTTGCGGCGCACGGGCGCTTTCAGCTCTGTCGCGATGATCGAGGCCGAACAGATCACCGCGCCCGATGTTCTGCCGATTACAGCGCAGATCACTGACGCGCCCAAGCGGCGCTTTGGTTTCGGCGGGGAACTGTCGTCGCTTGAAGGGCTCAGCGTCAGCACCTACTGGCTGCACCGTAACCTGCTGGGCGGGGCCGAAAGCTTACGCGTCGAAGGCGAGGTGTCGGGGATCGGCGGCGAGTCCGGCGGCACGGATTATCGCCTTGGCACCCGTTTTGAACGCCCTGCGACCTTTAATGCCGACACGAATTTCTACGCGCTGGCCGAGATCGAACAGCTTGACGAGGTGAACTATTTCTCGCGTCAGCTCGACCTTGAGGCCGGGATCGAACGCATCGCCAGCGAGGAACGGACCTATACGCTTGGCGTCGGTTTGCGTACCGCTGAAACCCGCGACGCTTTTGGCGAGAACAAATATACCTTGCTGACGCTGCCCCTAAGCGCGGAACATGATTACCGCGACAATCGGCTTGATGCGAAAGACGGCTATTATGCCAAGGCCAGCGTGACGCCTTTTGTGGCGCTGTCGGGGTCGGATAACGGCGTGCGCACCTACATCGACGTGCGCGGCTATAAAACCTTTGGCACCACGCGGCCCGTCACCTTTGCCCTGCGGGGACAGCTTGGGTCGGTCTATGGCCCGACACTGGCTGAATCGCCCGCGGACTATCTGTTCTATTCCGGCGGCGGCGGCACCGTGCGCGGGCAACCCTACCAATCGCTTGGCGTTGATCTGGCCAGTGGCGATACAGTAGGCGGTCGCAGCTTTGCTGGCCTGTCCGCAGAGGCGCGTTGGCAGGTACGCGACAAGATCGGCGTCGTGGCCTTTGCCGACGCGGGCTACATCGGTGCCGAGGAATTCTACGACGGGTCAGGCACTTGGCAGTCAGGTGCAGGGCTTGGTCTGCGCTATGCCACGGGCATCGGCCCCATCCGCGTGGACCTCGCGGTGCCTGTGTCAGGCCCCGAAACAGATGAGAATTTTCAAGTTTATATCGGTATTGGACAATCGTTTTGATCCACTTCATGCGCAGCTTTCTGGTTTTCGCCCTGATCTTTGTCGGCTCTGTCGCTTCGGCCCAAGAGGATGACAAAGGCTTCCTGACCCGCACGATCCAAGACGCCCTGAGCGGCGCGGGCCGCACGGTCAGTATTGACGGTTTCGCTGGTGCGCTCAGCTCGCGCGCGCGGTTCGACCGGATGACCATCGCCGACGACCAAGGGGTCTGGCTGACGCTGGAAGAGGTGGAGCTGGACTGGAACCGATCCGCACTGTTGCGCGGTCGGCTGGAGGTGCAGGCCCTGACCGCAAAGCGGCTGAGCGTGCCGCGATTGCCCGTGGCGCAGGAAGAAACGCTCCCCGATCCCGAGGCGAAACCCTTTACCTTCCCGGCGATCCCCGATCTGCCCGTCGCCATCGACGTGGCTGACTTTTCGGTCGAAGAGATCAATCTGGGCGCGCCAATTCTGGGCGAAGCGGCCACACTGACCGTTCAAGCCACGGCGCTGTTGAATGACGATACGGCGACGGTCGATATTCTGGCCGCGCGCACCGATGGCAAGAAGGGCGAGTTCAAAATCACCGCTGATCTGGATCGCAATGACAGCCTGCTGGACATGGCTGTAACCCTTTCCGAGGAAGCCAAGGGCATCATCTCGCGTACGTTGAAACTGCCTAATGAGCCGTCCGTCGATCTGGTGATTGCCGGGCAGGGGCCGCTTTCGGATTTCGCGACGGATATCAACCTGTCGACCGACGGGGAACAACGGCTCGCCGGTCAGGTTATCGTTGCCGCCCAAGGCGATAGCGCCGCGCCCAACCGCCGTATTCAGGCCGATCTGAACGGCGACGTGACTGCGCTGATCCTGTCGCAATACCGCGAATTTTTTGGCCCCGATGTCGCGCTGACCGTGGATGCTTTGGTACAGGCTGAAGGCGGTGTCGAGGTCAGCGATTTTGCCCTCAAGGCGCAATCCGCGGAACTGCAGGGCAAGGTCACACTGAACAGCGACAATTGGCCCAGCCTGATCGACATCACGGGCACTGTCGCCAGTGCCGATGGCACTCGCGTTTTGCTGCCAGTGGCCGGAGGCGATACTTACGTGCGGCGCGTCGGGCTTGATGTGAACTATAACGCGCAAGATGGCGATGCGATTGACGCCACCTTCGACGTGACCGAACTGGCCACAGACGCGCTGGCGATTGACGCGACACAACTGAAGTTGAATGGGACGTTGCAAGGTGCGGCAGGGACCGTCGGCGAATTCATGGGCGATCTGGCATTCTCGGCTGACGGGCTGACGCTGACCAACGCCGCGGTTTCCGAAGCGGTCGGCCGGTCCATCAAGGGGCGTACAACCATCGCCTATACCGAAGGCACACCGGTTCAGATCACGGGGCTTGATCTTTCTGGCGCGGATTATGGTCTGACCGGGGATGTCACGATTAGCGGGCCAGCCGATAGCTTTCTTACCCAGTTGAAAGCCCGCCTTGAAGCCACTGACATCAGCCGCTTTTCCGCTCTTGCCGGACGCGAGATGGACGGGGCCGCGAATGTAGAGATCGCGGGGCAGATCACGCCACTGGACGGGACATTCGACCTGAATATTTCTGGCCTGACGCAGGATTTGAAAGTGGGGATCGAACAGGCGGACGCATTGCTGGCCGGCGACACGACGCTAAGCCTTGGCGCATCGCGTGACGAGACGGGCACCTTCGTGCGTGACCTGCTGCTGGAAAATGACGCATTGACCGCCAGCGGTGGCGTCGAGCTGCGCAGCAATAATTCGCAAGCGCGGTTTGATGCAAAGCTGAACGACATCGCGACCGTGCTGCCGCAATATTCCGGTCCCATCACAATCAAGGCCGAGGCCGAGCAGAACACCCGTGGCTGGACTGTTGATGCCGTGACAGACGGCCCCTACGGTGCCGCGCTGACCGCCAAAGGGCTGGCAACGGGCGAGAATGCGGTGCTCAACTTCACCGCCGATGTGCCCGAACTGCGTGACTTTGTGCCCGACGCGCCGGTCGAGGGCCCTATCGCGTTGGATGGCGTGCTCCGCCAGACGCCGGGCGGGTGGCTGGTCGACACCAAAGCCTCCGCCCCCGAAGATGTGACCGCCTCTGTCCAGGGGCTGCTGACGCCGCTGGATCTGGACTTTAGCGCCTCGATCCCGCGGGTAGAGGCTTTTGCACCTCAGGTGACCGGCGCGGTAGAGGCGTCGGGCAACCTCAAGCAGTTGGAAGAAGGGTTCCAGATCGACGCGAAAGCCAGTGGCCCCTACGCCGCGCAGGTTGCCGTTCAGGGGATGTTAACACCTATGGTCGATATCTCTTTCGACGCATCGGTCCCGAATCTTCAGGCGGTGGTGCCACAGGTGAACGGGCCACTTGCGGCGACAGGGACCGTGCGTCAGACGGAAAAGGGGTTCTTCGTCGATACCAACGCGACAGGCCCATATGGCGCGCGCGCGATGGTGGAAGGCTTGGCCACTGGCCCCGATATGTCGCTGACGTTTGACGTGTCGGTGCCAAATGTACAGCCGCTGGTGCCGGGCGTGTCCGGCCCGCTGGCGGCAAAAGGATCGGTGCGGCAAACGCCCGCCGGCATCGCCGTAGATACAAACGCGACGGGCCCCTATGCCGCCCGGGCGTCTGTGCAGGGCGTTGTCACGGGGGATGCGCCCGCGCTGAATTATGATGTCACGATCCCCAATCTGGGGGCCGTGGTGCCAAAACTGTCCGGCCCGCTGAATGTGACCGGTACCGCACAGCAGGAAAGCGCTGGCTGGCGGGTCAATACGAACGCCACCGGACCAGCGGGCACCCGTGCCACGATCGCGGGGCTTGTGGGCAGCGATGGCAATCTGAACCTTGACGTGAACGGGAACGCGCCATTGGGGCTGTCCGCCCCGTTCATTGCGCCGCGGAGCTTGCAAGGTCAGGCACGGTTCGATTTGACGGTGAACGGCCCGCCGGCACTTGGGTCGGTCAACGGGAGCATTCAAACCTCTAACGCGTCGCTGTCCGCCCCCAACCTTCGGGTGACACTTCAGGACATCGCAGCGGATATCCGGCTGGCCAATAATCGCGCGCAAATCGACCTATCTGCGCGCAGCGCGGACGGGGGGCAGATCAAGGCGGGCGGGGCGGTGACCCTGACCGGATCACTGCCCGCCGATATCCAGATCGGATTGAACAACCTCGTGCTGATCGATCCATCGCTGTATCGCACGTCGCTTGATGGCACCCTGCGTCTTGCGGGACCGCTTTCGGGGGGGGCGAATATCAGCGGTCAGATCGACGTGGGCGAGACCGAGGTAAGCGTGCCGTCAACCGGTATGACCAGCATCGGTGATATTCCACAGATCGATTTCATCGGCGCGCCAGCAGATGTTGTAGCGACCCGTCGCAAGGCCGGTTTGACCGGTGCCGACGCGGGCACGGATCCCGCGGCAAGTGGCGACAGCGGGCCGGGGTTTGGCCTGAATGTTCGCATCAATGCGCCACGGCGGATTTTCGTGCGCGGCCGTGGTCTGGATGCGGAACTGGGCGGTAGCCTTTTGCTGACGGGATCGACCAATCGCATCATCTCTGCCGGTCGCTTCGACCTGATCCGTGGTCGTCTGGATATTCTTGGCAAACGGTTCGAGCTGGACGAAGGGGCCGTGCGCTTCCAAGGCGATCTGGTGCCCTACCTGAGGTTTGTAACCTCGACGACCACCAACACAGGCGAGGTTCGTATCGTGATAGAAGGCAAAGCCACATCGCCCGAGGTTTCCTTTGAATCGACCCCCGATGCACCGCAGGACGAGGTGCTGGCGCAGCTTCTGTTTGGGCGAAACATCTCTGAAATCTCGGCGTTTCAGGCGCTGCAACTCGCCAGCGCGGTGGCGACACTTGCAGGACGCGGTGGTGCGGGGGTGATCTCTAATCTGCGCACGGGGTTCGGGCTGGACGATCTGGATGTGACCACCACCGACAGCGGTGCCACGGCTGTCCGCGCGGGTAAGTACATTTCCGAGAATGTCTACACCGATGTGACCGCCGCCTCTGACGGGACAGCGGATGTGTCTATCAACCTTGATCTGACCAAGAACCTGACGGCGAAGGGGACGGTAGGGTCCGATGGGAACACCGGGATCGGTATCTTCTTTGAGAAGGACTATTGATCCGCCATTAAGCGCTTTGTTCTGCGGTTCAGCTAGGATGGGGGCCAGCCCCCGTCCCGGCGATGCCGGGACACCCCCGGGATTTTGACCATCTGGAAAGGCTTACGGGCTATTCCGTTAGCGGTGTAAAACGGCCATAGCGGCCTTGGTCATACATCAGGCCCGCAACGCTGTCATCTGGGTCATAAGCGGCGTGCGTGACCTGCCCGAGGACAATGGAATGGTCACCCGCCGGATGCACGCCGTAGGTGTCACAGTGGAAGCTGGCGAGGCAGCCTGCCAGTGTCGGCGCGCCATTGGGGCCAATCGTCCAGTCGAATTGGTCAAACGCGTCGCCAGAGACAGCAAAGGCATCT
The DNA here is from genome assembly GCF_040435955.1 of Sulfitobacter sp. TCYB15. Lineage (NCBI taxonomy): Bacteria > Pseudomonadati > Pseudomonadota > Alphaproteobacteria > Rhodobacterales > Roseobacteraceae > Sulfitobacter > Sulfitobacter sp. TCYB15. Next base: position 2,432,369 of record NZ_CP159193.1, on the reverse strand, counting down.
GCCAGTGCCCGCTGACCGCTACCCAGAATATGCACAGCGAACTGCGCCGCGTTGGTAAATGCGTCATGACGTTTGGAACTGAGCGCAGGGGACCACTGCACCAAGGGCGGGTCCAGCGAAACCGAGGAAAAGGAGTTCGCAGTCATCCCCAATGGGCCATTCGCGGTCTGCACCGTCACAATCGTGACCCCTGTGCCAAAACGGCCAAAGGCGCGGCGAAGCTCGACTGTGGCATCGGGCAGGGGAATGAAGTGGTGCAAAGGATCAGCCATGCCGCAGCGGTGCCACGGGGAGCCGGATTTGTCCAGACAGCAAACCCCGGCCCGTTGCGGCACGCCCTCTGCGGGTGGCGATGGTGGTCGCTAAATAATGCTGTGTGGAACCGAATAGCGCCTGCCGTGTTGTTCCCCCACTGAGAGGCATGACCGCGAAATTTCGGACTGCCTGTCGGAGAAGGGGTGTTGGGATATGAGGTTCCAGCTACCGCCAACAGGCACCCGAATGCCGACGCTCACGACTGTTATTGGCGGGTTTCCCGCCGGAAGGATTAACTATGACACTGAATCGTTTTGCCCCCATCAAGCTGACTGTCGCAGCCCTTGTCACCGGTGCTGCTTTGTCCACGCCTGCACTGGCCGACGACGGCGAGACTGTGGACCACACCGAGGTCGGCTCGCTGAGCTGTGACGTTGGTGATGGCACGGGCTTTATCTTCGGGTCTACCCGTGAACTGACCTGCACCTTCAATCCTGTGCAAGAGGGTCTGGCTGACGAGACATACATCGGCGACATCAAACGCTACGGTATTGATATCGGTAAGACCCAGAATGGTCAGATGTCCTGGTTGGTGCTGGCACCAACTGAATCTGAATATTACGAAGGCGGGTTGAACGGCGACTATCAGGGTGTTTCTGCTGAAGCCACTGTTGGTGTTGGCCTAGGTGCCAATGTCATGGTCGGCGGTTCGGAAGACACGCTGGCGCTGCAACCGGTGAGCGTCAACACGCAGAACGGCGTAAACTTTGCCATTGGCGTGGGTGAAATTACACTGCAACGCGTCGAAGGCTAATTCAGGCCAATAGATCGATATGCAAAAGGGGCACCATTTGGTGCCCCTTTCGCGTTATGTGGTCAGCGGTTCATCCGGTTCGCGATCAGATCGTCGACAACCTCGGGCTCTGCCAGGGTAGATGTATCACCAAGCGTGCCATAGTCGTTCTCTGCGATCTTGCGCAGGATGCGGCGCATGATCTTGCCTGAACGGGTTTTGGGCAAGCCGGGGGCCCATTGGATCATATCGGGCGAAGCGATCGGGCCAATCTCCGAGCGGACCCAGTTGCGTAGCTCGGCCCGCAGGTCCTCGCTCGGGCTTTCGCCGCTCATCAAAGAGACATAGCAATAGATACCCTGTCCCTTGATATCATGGGGGAACCCGACGACCGCGGCCTCTGCCACCTTAGGGTGCGCGACCAAAGCGCTTTCGACTTCGGCCGTGCCCATCCGGTGACCGGAGACGTTGATCACGTCATCCACGCGGCCCGTAATCCAGTAATCGCCATCCGCGTCCCGGCGGCACCCGTCCCCGGTGAAGTAGTAGCCCTTGTAGTCGCTGAAATAGGTCTGCTCGAACCGCTCGTGATCGCCCCAGACCGTGCGCATCTGGCCTGGCCAGCTGTCAGCGATACACAGAACCCCCTCGACGTCATTGCCCTCGATCTCGGCACCGGTGGTGGGTTCAAGTACGACCGGTTTGATCCCAAAGAAGGGCTTCATCGCGGCGCCGGGTTTGGTGGCGTGGGCACCGGGTAGCGGCGTCATCAGGTGACCGCCGGTTTCCGTCTGCCACCATGTGTCCACGATGGGGCAGTTCCCTTTGCCCACAACGTCATTGTACCAATTCCAGGCTTCGGGGTTGATCGGCTCGCCCACGGTGCCAAGCAGTTTCAGGCTGCTCAGATCGCAACCGTCAACAAAGGCGCGCCCTTTGCCCATCAGCGCGCGAATGGCGGTCGGGGCGGTGTAGAACTGATTTACCTTGTGTTTTTCACATATCTGCCAAAAGCGGCTGGCGTCGGGGTAGGTGGGCACGCCTTCGAACATGAGCGTTGTCGCCCCGTTGGCAAGAGGACCGTAGACGATATAGCTGTGGCCCGTCACCCAGCCCACATCGGCCGTGCACCAATAGACATCGCCATCGTGGTAATCAAACGTGACCTCGTGGGTCAGCGCGGCATAGACCAGATAGCCACCCGACGTATGCACGACCCCTTTGGGCTGACCGGTCGAGCCAGAGGTATAGAGGATGAACAGCGGATCCTCGGCGTTCATCACTTCCGGCGCGCAAGTGTCAGAAGCCTCTTTTTCAAGCGCGGTATAATCCACGTCGCGCGCATCATTCCATGCCACATCACCGCCAGTGCGCCGCACCACCAGACATTTGACCGATGGATCGCAGCCTGCCAAAGCCTTGTCCGCATTGGCCTTCAACGGTGTCGCCTTGCCCCCGCGGGGCGCATAATCTGCGGTGATCACAACCTTGGCGTCCGACCCCTGTACCCGTGCCGCCAGCGCATCCGGAGAGAACCCGGCGAAGACGATCGAATGGATCGCACCGATGCGTGCGCAGGCCAGCATGGCATAGGCGGCTTCGGGGATCATCGGCATGTAGATGATAACCCGGTCGCCTTTGCCGACGCCGATATCGCGCAGGATATTGGCCATTTTACAAGTCTTGGCATGCAGGGCGCGATAGCTGATGTGCTGCGCGTCTTCGTCCGGGCTGTCCGGCTCCCAGATGATCGCGGTCTGGTCGCCGCGCGTCTCAAGATGACGGTCGATGCAATTGGCGCTGACGTTCAGCGCACCGTCGGCAAACCAGTTGATCTTGACCTGACCGAAAGTGAAATCGACGTCCTTGACCTTGGTAAACGGCTTCATCCAGTCGATGCGCTGCGCCTGCTCCAGCCAGAACCCTTCGGGGTCCGCGATAGAGGCATGATACATCGCGTCGTATTTCGCGGCGTTCACATGGGCATTGGCCGCCATGTCGTCGGATGGCGGATAGGTCTGTGTGGCGACGTTGGACATGGTTCCTCCCTCAGAACTCTGTTCGTTTTCTGCCGCTCGGACGCATGGGCGTGGCGGCTCTCCCTTGGCAGATCATAACGGGAAGTGAAAAGAAGGAAATAAGCATATGGAAACACGCGGTTTGTCTGTAAATATTTTTCCGTCTGCTGCGCGGACTAGTAAATTTCACTGACAACCCTGCCAAAACCCTAGGAAACAGCACCGATTGCCTGTTAACGGGGCTGATCGCGCGCGGGGCATGGTTCCAAATGGTGAAAAATCCTCGCCGAAGGCTCCCACAGGGGCAATCAAGAGATATGTTCAGGGGTTGGCAGCAAGTTGCCCTAAGGATAGTATTTCGCCCAAGCGGGCCCCAAACAGCCCGCATAAGGGAGATATCAATGAACAATCTACTGAACGGCGCAGCTGTCTGCGCTTTGACTTTCGCTTTTGCCTCGCAAGCGGCCGCAACGGAATGGAACGCCTCTGTCTGGGGTAAACGTCGTGCCTTCACAGAGCATGTCGAAAAGATTGCCGAGCTTGTGTCCGAAAAGACCAATGGCGAATTCACCATCAATGTCAGCTATGGCGGTCTTTCCAAGAACTCTGACAACCTCGATGGTATTTCCATCGGTGCCTTCGAGATGGCGCAATTCTGTGCTGGTTACCACGCCGACAAGAACCGCGCGATCACCGTGCTAGAACTGCCCTTCCTCGGGGTTCAGAACCTTGAAGAAGAAGTCGCCGTATCCCGCGCTGTGTATGCACACCCCGCCGTGGCCAAAGAGATGGCACAGTGGAACGCCAAGATGCTGATGACCTCGCCAATGCCGCAGTACAATCTTGTTGGCACGGGCGAGCCTCGTGATACGCTGGAATCCTTTGACGGCATGCGCGTGCGTGCGACAGGTGGTCTGGGCAAAGCCTTCGAAACCGTGGGCGCTGTGCCGACCTCCGTGACCTCCTCCGAGGCATATAACGCAATGGAATCCGGTGTTGTGGATACCGTGGCTTTCGCGCAGCACGCACACTTGAGCTTTGGTACGATCAACAAGGCCGATTGGTGGACCGCGAACCTCAACCCCGGCACGGTGAACTGCCCTGTTGTGGTGAACATCGATGCCTATGAGGCCCTGTCGGACGCGGAAAAAGAAGCGCTGGACGGTTCTGTCGACGAGGCGCTGGATCACTATCTGGCGAACTATGGCGAGCTGCTGAACCGCTGGGACGCCGTGCTGGAAGAAAAAGGCGTTGAAAAAGTGATGTTCACGCCCGAAGTTCTGGCCGAGTTCAAATCCAAGGCAGCTGACCCCGCGCGTGAAGCCTGGATCAAGGATATGGAAGCCCAAGGCATCCCTGGCCAAGAGCTTTATGACCTGGTCGTCAAAACGCTTGAAGAAAAACGCGCGTCCAACTAATTGGCGCGGGGAGGGGGCTTGCCGATGCAGGCCCCCTTTGTTTGTACGATCTCCCTCCCACTCATTTGAAAGGAAAGCATCATGGCCGGTTCCTCCGCCGTGCTCGAAGACGGCAGTCTGCTTAGCCGTATCGACAAAGGGCTTTTACGCCTTGAAACCGTGTTTGCTCTGGTCTCTGGTATTGCCGTTTTCATGCTGATGGTGCTTGCCGTCTGGTCCGTTGGCGGCCGCAAGTTCTTTGGCACGCCGCTGGCAGGGTATGTGGACTGGATTGAATTCGCCATGCCGCTGATCGCGATCATGGGGATTTCCTATACCCAGCGGAACGGCGGCCATGTGCGCATGGACATCCTGATCGGCCAGCTCAAAGGCCGCGCGCTATGGGCCGCCGAGACATTCTCGGTCGTGCTGATCTTTATCCTTATGCTGGCGCTGATCTGGGGCTCTTGGGCGCATTTCCAGCGCAGCTTTGACTTCGCCGCCCCGATGTGGAGCCGTGACAGCTCCATCGATATCGGTCTGCCGATCTGGCCTGCGAAACTGATCGTGCCAATGGCCTTTACGGTGCTGGCTCTGCGGTTGCTGCTGCAGATCTGGGGCTATGGGCGGGCCTTCGTATTGGGGTTGGAAAACCCCGTTGCTGTACCCTTGGTACAATCCGCGGCCGAACAGGCGATGGCGGAAGCTGAACATCTAGACGGGCGGGACTGATTATGGATCCTATTGAAATTGGCCTATGGGTCTCGGGCGGGCTGCTGCTTATGGTGGTGCTCGGTATGCGCGTGGCTTTCGCCGCGGCAATGGCGGGTCTGGTCGGCCTGATCTGGATCTTTTGGTCCAAGAAAGGCATGCAGTGGTCCGAACTGGACTGGGCGCTGACGGTCGCGATCAAGACCGCGGGGCAGGTGCCACACTCCAAAGTGTCGAGCCAGACGCTAAGCTTGATTCCCACCTTCATTCTGATCGGCTTTCTTGCCTATTACGCCGGTCTGACCCGCGCCTTGTTCGAGGCCGCAAAACGCTGGATTGCGTGGCTGCCCGGTGGTCTTGCTGTGTCGACCGTCTTTGCAACCGCGGGCTTTGCAGCGGTTTCCGGTGCTTCGGTCGCGACGGCAGCGGTTTTTGCCCGTATCGCCATCCCCGAGATGCTGGCGATTGGGTACAACAAGAAATTCGCGGCGGGCGTCGTGGCGGCCGGGGGCACTTTGGCCTCGTTGATCCCGCCGTCAGCGATTCTTGTCATCTATGCGATCATCGTTGAACAAGACGTGGGCAAGCTGCTTCTGGCGGGCTTTATCCCCGGTGCGTTTTCGGCCATCGTCTATGCCGTCCTGATCGTGGGCATTGCGACCATCTGGAAAAGCGTCGGCCCCCCTGTAAGCGGCTTTACCTGGAAGCAACGGTTCGCGTCTCTCCCTGCCGCCATGCCGATCTTTGCGGTTGTGATCATCATTATTTTCTTTGTTTACAATCCCTTCGGCGACGCATGGGGCACCCCGACCGAGGGCGGGGCCGTGGGCGCGTTTATCGTGTTCCTGATGGCGCTTTATCGCGGCATGCGGTGGGCCGAGCTCAAGGACGCGCTGCTTGAAACCGCGAAGCTGACGGTGATGATCTTTACCATCATTTGGGGCGTGCTGATTTATGTTCGGTTCCTGGGCTTTGCCGATCTGCCGGGCGCGTTCGCCGACTGGATTTCGGGGCTTGAGGCCTCGCCGATCCTGATCCTCGTGTGCATCCTGCTGGCCTATGCGGTGCTGGGGATGTTCATGGATGCGATTGGCATGCTGCTTCTGACACTTCCGGTCGTCTATCCTGCCGTCATGGCGCTGAACGGGGGCGAGTTCGTCTCTGCCGCGGATAGCGCCTTTGGCATGTCGGGGCCGATGTGTGCGATCTGGTTCGGTATCTTGGTGGTGAAGATGGCAGAGTTCTGTCTGATCACGCCTCCCATTGGCCTCAACTGCTTTGTGGTTGCAGGGGTACGCCCTGACCTGAGCGTTCAGGACGTGTTCAAGGGCGTGACACCGTTCTTTATCGCGGATGCCGTTACAATCGCGCTGTTGGTGGCCTTCCCGTCCATCGTGTTGTGGCTGCCATCACTCGCTGGCTGACATGACTTCCTGATCCTTCATATCATCGGGTTTAACCTGCTCTGCGGACAGGAAATTCCCGATGGTATGAAGCGGTTCAAAGTTCTCGCAAACGACTTTGAACACCACAAGAAAGGGCACCGCGACCAATGCGCCGGGGATGCCCCATAGCCAGCCCCAAAACACGACCGTTAGAAATACCGCAACGGTATTCATTTCTAACCGGCGCCCGACCAGCCACGGGGTGATAATCTGCCCCTCTAAAAGAGTCAGCGTCAGGTAACCGATCGGGGCCAGCATCGCATAACCGATGGTATCAAACGTCACGAGAGAGAATCCCGCGACCAAGAGCACCCCCGCAAACCCGCCGATATAGGGCAGGAAGTTCAGCATGAACGCCGCGATCCCCCAGATATAGGCCGACGGCAAGCCCAGCACTGTCAGATAGGTCCCGACTAATATGCCGAGCACGGCATTGATCGTGGCAATCGTCAGCAGGTAGCGCGACACCCGCTTCTCCACGTCATAGACCGTATGCAGCGCACGTTTCTTTTCCGTTAACGTCGGCATGGATTGCACAAGTTTTAAGTAGAACAGCTCGCCGGAGCCAAGTAGGAACAGCGCCAGAATCAGGATCACCGCCAGCGACGCCCCTGTTTTGCTCACCGTATCCATCGCGGTATCGAGCAATCCAGGTTGGCGCACGACGACCTCTTGCGGTTTGCCGCCGGTTTCGGTGCCCAGTTTCTCTACCTCTTCCGAGGCAGATCGCATCGTTTCGACCGCATTGCTCACGCCGCTCAGCTTTATCTGGATCTCGCGGCCCATTTCCGGGATCTCGTCGCTCCAGATCGCCACGGTGCCGGCGGACAGTAAAACCACGGCAGCAATCACCAAGCTCGTCGCGGTCACCAGCAAAAAGGCCGACACAGGATGCGGCACGCCGATGCGATAAAGCGCACGGCCCACGGGCGACAGGGTCAGGGCAAGCAAAAAGCCCAGAACAATGGGCAATATCAAGTCCTTGGCGAAATACGCGGTGACGAAAAAGGAAATCAGGACCAGCAACTGAAGCGAGCGCCGGATTGAGGGCAGATGTTCCAAATATGGCTCCAGCAGCTGAAGGATTTAAACCTCAACGCCGTAGCGCGTGGAAAAGTTCACGGGTGTGTGAGCTTATATTCGGGCAGTATCCAAACGCCCCTCGAGGGTTGCGCGGAACTGTGATGAGACTAGGAGGGTCGGGTATAAATTATGAGCGGAACGATGAGCATATCCATTCACCCAATGTTAAGTGTTGCGCCCTATGCAGTGGGGCAAATGAAGTGCCTAAGTGCCCGGGGCGCTTGCTGATGGGGCGGTCAGCGGTCCTGGCGCTTGGTCTCGGCAGCCTTGTGGGTGTGTTATTTGTCGGGTCGCTGTTGATTGGCCCGTCCAGCGCTTCCGTGGGCGACAGTTTGAACGCGTTGGTCACCGGGCAGGGCGGCTCGCTGGCCACCGTCATGCGCGAGATACGGCTCCCGCGTGCGCTATTGGGCGTGATGATCGGCGGTGCCTTGGGGCTTTCCGGGGCTGCGATGCAGGGCTATCTGCGCAACCCCTTGGCGGATCCGGGGTTGATCGGGGTCTCGGGCTCTGCAGCGTTGGGGGCTGTGCTGGCGATACAGACCGGACTGGCCGCGCTTGCAGCGCTCGCGCTTCCCGCAATGGCGCTTGGCGGTGCGCTGCTGGGGGTGTTGTTGGTGCTGCTGTTGGCAGGCCCTCGGGGCACGTCACTGGCGCTGATCCTCGCTGGTATCGCAATATCGGCCTTTGCTGCGGCATTGACCTCGCTGGTGCTGAACCTGTCGCCGAACCCCTATGCGGCGAATGAGATCGTATTCTGGATGATGGGCTCCCTGGCGGACCGGTCCATGACCCATGTCTGGATCGCGATGCCCTTTCTGCTTGGGGGCGGTGTCCTGTTGGCGACCCTCGGGCGCGGGCTTGACGCGCTGACCTTGGGCGAAGACGCGGCAGAGGCGATGGGGATCAACCTATTCCGGCTTCGCCTCACGGTCATTATCGGTACGGCGGCGGTCGTTGGTGCCTCTACCGCCGTGGCGGGGGCGATCGGGTTTGTGGGGCTGGTCATACCGCACCTGCTACGTGGCTTTGTTGGCGCGCGACCGGGGGCGCTGCTATGGGCCGCGACACTTGGCGGCGCGGCGATGATCCTCGCATCGGATATCCTTGTGCGCCTTGTGGTGCCCGACCGTGATCTCAAGCTTGGGGTTGTGACGGCATTGGTGGGCGCGCCGCTGTTTCTCCACCTGATCTATCGCACGCGGAGGGAAGGGTTATGACCCTGCTATCACTGCAAAACCTCTCTGTTCATCGGGGGCGGAAAACCGTTTTATCCGACATCAACCTTACCATACGTGAAGGCGAGGTCGTAGGCCTGGTCGGGCCGAATGGTGCCGGCAAGACCACCTTGATGCGCGCGGCACTGGGACTGATCCCCGCTGAGGGCCAAAGTTCAATCGCCGCACTTGCCCCGCGCATGCGCGGGCGCGCCGCCGCGTGGATGCCCCAATCGCGCGAGATTGCATGGCCGGTCACGGTTGAAACGATCATCCGACTGGGCCGCACACCCCATCTACGGGGCGGGGAGAAAATACAGGCAGAAGATCAGGCTGCCGTAGATCGTGCCATTGCGCAGATGGGTTTGGACACCTTCCGCAATCGTCCCGCCACGCAGCTATCGGGTGGGGAGCAGGCGCGCGTGCTGATCGCCCGTAGCCTCGCGCAAGAGGCACCCTTGCTGATCGCAGACGAGCCCACCGCCGGGCTAGACCCCGCCCATCAAATCGCCGCGATGGAAAGCTTTTCCAAAGCAGCGGGCCAAGGGCGTGGGGTGCTCGTCTCGCTTCATGATCTGGGATTGGCAGCGCGGCATTGCACAAGGTTGATCGTGTTGCACAACGGCGCAGTTGTCGCAGACGACGTGCCACAGGTGGCGCTGACGACAGAGATTGTCAAAGCCGTCTTTGGCATTACTGCGTTCAGTGAAGTCACCGAAAAAGGGTTTGTTTTCCAACCGCTTGAGGTCGTTTCTTAACTGCTGCTGTCCCGAGAAACACCGGGGATGTCCACTGCGATGACACCCAATGATCGCGCGGTGGCCAGTGCAAGAACGGGGCTATCGGGCCCGCCAGTGCTGATCTGATACGCCCGCATTGCCCGCCGTGTCGCGTCGTCGAGCTCAGAATTAATGGCCCCGCCATAGAACCCTCGCGCCTCTAACGCGCGTTGCAGCGTTGCGATCACGTCGGGCGTAAGCGCGCTGGTGCAGGGGGTCTCGAACCAATTGTCCACACGGGGGGAGACGATCTTTTGCCGTGTTTCCGTGCGGTAGATCGGCAGCGACTGGATCTCGCCGGTAGAGCTGATCTGCGCCGGCTGCACCTGTACCTGCTCCGTCACCGTTTCGATCACTGCAGGTGATACGGTCCGCCCCCAACAGCTGCCCGGTGCAGCCCCTGCCGGGCCCTTGGTTGTCGCCTCGCGAACGCCAGGCTCGGGTGACTCTGCGTCTTGGGAGGCGGCATTACACGCTCCGAGCGAGACGAGAACCGTAAATGCGCAGGCAAATTGAACTAAATGTGATCGGGAGAAATACTGCACAGCCGGGCCTTGCGGGTCAAAGGGTCCGTCGCAGGCTAGCGGCTTTTCGCAGCAATGCCTAGATCATAGGCCCATAGGGATGTGAATAATGCCATCCCCTTGCCTGAGCCGTGAAAAGGGGCTGGCGAAGCCGCGGGCTGCTGTTTACATATGTCGAAATTCTAAATTCGAAGGGGCATTCAGATGGCCAAGATCACTTATGTAGAACACAATGGCACCGAACATGTCGTCGATGTGGCCAATGGCCTGACCGTCATGGAAGGGGCCCGTGACAATAACATCCCCGGGATCGAGGCCGACTGCGGCGGTGCCTGCGCATGCTCCACCTGCCACGTCTATGTGGATCCCGACTGGGTCGAAAAAGTGCCCGCCAAGGACGACATGGAAGAAGATATGCTCGACTTCGCGTTCGAGCCCGATCCCGCCACGTCCCGCCTGACCTGCCAGATCAAGGTCACAGACGCGCTGGACGGCCTGCGCGTGAAAATGCCCGAAAAGCAAATCTGATGCGACGGCTGGCGCGACATATCTCGTCGCGCCTTTTGCCGATCGTTGCGGCATGCGTGATCAATGCGCTGCCCGCTTCTGCGCAAGACATCGCCCGCGCTAGCTTTGGTGATCCGACCACACGCTATGATCACGGCGTATTGGGCGATGCGGTCGAATGGGGCAGCCTGACGCTGGGCTTGGCTGACGGCACCAGCCGCCGCATAATCTTGCCCCAAGTCCTTGTATTCGAAGACACATCGCCCCGGATTGCGGATCTGGATGGTGATGGCCAACCCGAAGTGATCGTGGTTGAAAGCCATCAGTCCAAAGGTGCGCGGCTTGCGGTCTATGGCGCGTCCGGGCGCATCGCGCAGACGCCTTTTATCGGGCGGAAAAACCGCTGGCTTGCCCCGATTGGTGCTGCGGACTTCACCGGCAATGGGCGGCTCGAGATCGCGATCGTCGTCACCCCGCATCTGTCCGGTTCGGTGCAGCTGCTCGCTTACGATAACAGCGGCCTCACCGTCATTGCTACGGCAGAGGGGTTCACCAACCACCGCATCGGTGATCCGGAAATCGCGGGGGGAATCCGCACATGCGGCCCACACCCCGAATTGATCCTTGCGCAGATGCCGTGGCAGCACAGTGCGCCATCGCAAATGGTGGCCCTTCAGCTTGACGGCAAAACGCTAAGCCCGCGAAGCTTCGACGTGCCCTTCACCGCCGGCAATATCGCCGCCGCCCAAGCCTGTACGCTCAGCCCAAACTAAGCACAGACCTGCTTCCAAATGGTTAAAAATCCTGGGGGTCCGGGGGCGAGCCCCCGGTCCGTCGCGTCAAACCAGCAGGCCGCGCCCTCAGGACAGCGCACGCCAGCCGATATCGCGGCGGTAGAACCCGCCCGGCCAGTCAATTGCCTCGACCATCTCATAGGCGCGTGCCTGTGCCTCGGCCAGGGTGTCGCCGCGCGCCGTGACGTTCAGTACCCGTCCGCCGATGGCCGTTATCGCCCCGTCTTTCTTGGCGGTGCCCGCATGGAACACCATGTTGCGGCTGTCTTCGGGGAGGGCATCCAACCCTTTGATAACGCTGCCCTTGTCATAGCTTCCGGGATAGCCTTGCGCGGCCATAACGATGGTGACAGCGTGATCGTCGGCCCAGTTCACGCGGGCCTCGTTCAGCCGCCCTTCGGCGGCGGCATGCATCAGGTCAAAAGCCTGCGCGCCAAGACGCATCATCAGGACCTGACACTCAGGGTCGCCAAAACGGGCGTTGTATTCGACCAGACGGGGGGCACCGTCCTTGATCATCAAACCGGCATAAAGCACCCCTTGGTAGGGCGTGCCGCGCTTGGCCATTTCGGCCATGGTCGGGCGGATTATTTCTGCCAACGCACGTTCGGCGATCTCGTCGGTCAGCACCGGCGCGGGCGAATAGGCCCCCATGCCGCCGGTGTTAGGGCCGGTATCGCCGTCGCCGACACGTTTGTGGTCTTGGGCTGTGCCGATCGGCAGTACGGTGTCGCCGTCACATAAAACAAAAAAGGACGCTTCTTCGCCGTCCATAAACTCTTCGATCACCACCTCTGCGCCCGCGTCGCCGAAGGTGCCGTCGAACATCGTATCGACGGCGGCCAGCGCCTCCGCATCGGTTTCGGCGATGATTACGCCTTTGCCCGCTGCAAGGCCGTCGGCCTTGATCACGATCGGAGCAGGGTGGTCGGCCAGATAGGCCCGCGCAGCCTCTGCGTCGGTGAAATGCCCATAGGCGGCAGTGGGGGCGTTTGCGGCGTCGCAAATCTCTTTCGTAAAGGCTTTGGAGGCTTCCAGCGCCGCGGCCGCTTTTGACGGGCCAAACACCAATACGCCGGCAGCGCGCAGATCATCGCCAACGCCTGCGGCAAGGGGGGCTTCTGGCCCGATGATGACGAAATCGATGTTGTTTTCATCGACAAAACCGACCACCGCCGCCCCGTCGTTGATGTCGAAACTGGCGCAATCCGCGATGGCGGCGATTCCGGCATTGCCCGGTGCCACGATCAGCTTGTCGCATTTAGGATTTTGCAATACGGCCCAGGCCAGGCTGTGTTCGCGCCCGCCGCTGCCCAGAATGAGGATGTTCATGGTTGCACTCCCTTGGCCTTGGTTGCTGCGCGTTCTAAGCTGGGACTGAGCCCGACACAAGATAAACACGGAAAGACACCGCTGATGGATCTGATCGACGACCCGCGCGAGGGGCAGAACAGCCCCGAATTCACCGTGACCGAGCTTTCGGGCGCGATCAAACGGGTGATCGAGGGCGAATTTGGCCATGTGCGGATTCGCGGCGAGGTGGGGCGTGTCAGCCGGCCACGTTCGGGGCATATCTATCTGGACCTCAAGGACGACAGTTCGGTTATTTCCGGTGTGATCTGGAAAGGCGTGTCAGCACGGCTTGAAACCCAACCTGAAGAGGGGATGGAGGTGATTGCCACGGGGCGCATCACCACCTTTGGCGGGCAGTCGAAATACCAGATCGTGATCGAGGATATCAAACCCGCGGGCATGGGCGCGCTGATGGCGTTGCTGGAAAAACGCAAGGCGGCGCTGGCGGCCGAGGGGCTGTTCGCCCCTGAACGCAAACGCCCGCTGCCCTACCTGCCAGAGGTGATCGGCGTCGTGACCTCGCCCTCGGGGGCGGTGATCCGCGATATCCTGCACCGTCTGCGCGACCGGTTTCCGCGCAAGGTGCTGATCTGGCCCGTCGCCGTGCAGGGGGCGAAATGCGCGCCAGAAGTCGCGCGGGCCATTGTGGGGTTCAACGCGCTGACCCCGGGGGGTGCCCTTCCACGGCCTGATCTGTTGATTGTGGCGCGCGGCGGCGGTTCGGTCGAGGATCTATGGGGGTTCAACGAAGAGATCGTCGCTCGGGCAGCCGCAGCATCCGACATTCCGCTGATTTCGGCGGTGGGGCATGAAACCGATACCACGCTGATCGACTATGTCTCTGACAAGCGCGCGCCGACACCGACGGCGGCGGCCGAACTTGCGGTGCCTGTGCGCCATGAACTTGTCGCCCTGCTTGATGGGCAGGAGGCACGGATGACCCAAGCGCTCAGCCAGGGCCTTGCGCGCCGCGACCAGCGGTTGCGCGACATGGCGCGCGCGTTGCCTCGGCCCGACAGCCTGCTTGATGGTCCGCGCCAACGGCTCGATATGCGCGGCGCCCGTCTGGGTCCGGCGCTGACCGCGGGTGTGCAGAAACGCAAGGTGCATCTCTCTGACATCTCTGGCGCGTTGCGCCCTGCCACCCTGCGCCGCAGTATTCAGGCAGAGCAACGCAGGCTGGCCGCCCTGGCCGATCGCTTCCGCCCCGAGGCATTGGGCCGCGAGCAAAAGCGCCGTCTTGAGGGTTTGATCGCCCGTTTCCGCCCCGACGCGTTTGAGCAGGACCGCAAGCGGAAAGAGGAAGCCTTTCAATCGCTTGCGCGGCGACTTTCAGATGCCGGGCAACGGCAGACCCAAGGCTGGCACAAACAGATTGCAGGGCTTGACCGTCTGCATGAAATGCTGAGCTATAAATCGACGTTGGCACGGGGGTACGCCGTGGTGCGCGGCGACGGGGGCGTGGTGACAACCAAGCAGGCGGCGCAGGATGCTTCGGCGCTCGAGATTGAATTTATCGACGGCAAGATGAAGATCGGCGGCGGGGCGGCGCCCAAAAAGACCCCCAAGAAAGCGCCCGAACAAGGCAGCCTCTTCTAGGTCTTAGACCCCTACTTTCGGGCCGAGGCAGGTGAAATCCTGACCGCTGTCTTGCGCCTCGTAAAGCTCGGTGGTGGTCGGGTCGTTTTCGAACTGCGCGATCAACCCGGACGCCCCTTCGCGAAAGCGCCAACACTGGGGTGTCGGGTTCTCGTCATAGGTAAAGCAAATCTTTCCCGTATCTTCGTACCAGCTGCCTGACTTGCATTCACCGTCCAGAAAGGACCATTCGACGCGCCGGTTGCTCAGATACCGCTCCGCACCGTAGGTCTCTCCGTTTTGGGCGTAGAACAGGGTTTTGCCCCGTGTATAGGCGTCAAATTCTGCCGCCGACATCATGGATTGCGCGGCCAGAGGGGCGGCCTGTGTCAGGGCGAGGATCAGGGCAAGCTGTTTCATAGCCGCAGCGTGCCAGAAACCCGAGGCGTGATCTAGTCTTGATCGCGAACCGGCTGCCAACGCGCAACACGGCGGTCCATCACCCGACGCCACAGCGGTGGGACCAGCGCCAGCACTGCCATCACCGGCAGGGATCGTGGTAGCATCGGCATGGTGCCAGGTGTCAGCTTTAGCGCCGGAAAGGCGCGCGAGGGGCGCATGTGATGGTCCGAATGGCGCGGCGCATTCAGCATCATCGCCGAGGAATACCACGCAGGCGCATTCCAACTATGCTGCGGGCCCACGGGCTCGGGCTTGCCATTTTCGGATATTTTGCGGCGCAGGCCATAGTGTTGCACATAGTCGGAAAGCAACAGCTGCATTTGCGCATAGACCGCCAGCGCCAGCATCGCAACGACCCCGCGTGCTCCGGCCACTGCAAAGCTGGCGGCGAGGGTGATCAACGCACCGGCGACATAGGTGACATAAGGGTGTGACAGCAGGTGCCGTTTTCCACGCCGCTGCCGCGTATCAGCCCGTAGCCCGGCCATAAACTCGCCTTTTAGGGCGCGCAGGGCATAGGTATAGAAGCCTTCGCCCAATCTGGCCGAATTCGGATCATGCTCCGTTGCGACGTAGATGTGATGCACGCGCAGGTGGGCCGACACGTGATGGCCGTGCAAAAGGCTGCAATAAATTGCGGTGCCGATCCGTCGGGGCCATTTCGATGCGGCGTGGATCAGCTCATGCGCGTTGGAGTTCGAGATCTGGCCAAGAAACAGACCAAGCCCGATATAAATCAACAGCTTGTCGGTCACCTTCAACGCGTCGCTTGCGCCCAGCGCCCAGACCCCAAGGGGTAAAAGCGTGAAATGCACAGCGCCCAGTGTCAGGCTTAGAACACGACCCGAAGAGTTTCGCACTGGCAGTCGGCGAGATAGCCTATCAAGGCAAAACACGACCACAGTGATCGACAGCAGCGCGATCAGGGGCCAGGGGCCGCCGCGTAGACAGGCGAGAAACAGAAATATCGCTGGGGTCAGGCTGGCGATGCTGTACCAGAACATAGGGCGGCTCCGCTGGGGACCCGTGTTTCTTATACGCGAAACGGCGCGTGGAAAAGGGCCTAGGTCGCCGCAGGTACCGCGTAAAGTGCTGCGGATTGGTCGCTTTTACTCTGCGCAAGCTGATGCGGCTTTGATAGCGTGATGCGAAAGCGATACAAAAGGGCAGCCCGATGGCGTTGGATAATCATGATACCTCAGATGCAAACGCACCGCGCAAAGGTGTGTGGAAATCCGGCAAGGGTAAGGGGCGTAGCCACACCAAGGGGCGCCAGCTGCAAGAGGACGCGTGGGATGAGGTGCGCGCCCTATTGGCGGATAAACCGCGACGCGCCGATCTGCTGATTGAGCATTTGCATCTTATTCAAGATAAATTCGGGCATCTTTCTGCGGCGCACCTACGCGCTTTGGCCGAAGAAATGCGCATGAGCATGGCCGAAGTTTACGAAGTCGCAACGTTCTATGCCCATTTTGACGTGGTGAAAGAGGGGGAAACACCACCGCCCGCGTTGACCATACGGATTTGCGATTCTCTGTCCTGCGAATTGGCCGGTGCGCAGGCGTTGAAAACCGCACTGGAAGATGGGTTGGACGCGTCAGAGGTGCGTGTCGTGCGTGCGCCTTGTATGGGGCGTTGTGATACGGCACCGGCGCTTGAGATCGGGCATAACTTTGTCGACCACGCAACGTTGGAAAAGGTGAAGCAGGTCATCGCGGCAGGCGATACCCATGTGCATGTGCCCGACTACGAAGCTTTCGACGCCTATGTCGCTGGCGGGGGGTATGAGGCGCTCAAGAAACTGCGCCGTGACGGCGATTGGGAGGACGTGCAGCAAAACCTGCTCGACGCTGGTTTGCGGGGCCTTGGCGGCGCTGGTTTCCCGTCGGGCAAGAAATGGGGGTTCGTGCGGGATAATGCGGGCCCGCGCTATATGGCGGTCAACGGCGATGAGGGGGAGCCCGGCACCTTCAAGGATCGCTGGTACCTGGAACGCGTCCCACATCTTTTCCTAGAGGGGATGCTGATCGCTGCCTGGGCCGTAGAGGCAGAGAAAGTGTTCCTCTATATGCGGGACGAATACCCGCAGGTGCTCGCGCTCCTTCGGACAGAGATTGCGGCGCTCGAGGCTGCAGGCATTGTTCCCGCAGGATACATTGATCTGCGGCGCGGTGCGGGGGCTTATATCTGCGGTGAAGAATCCGCGATGATTGAAAGCATCGAGGGCAAGCGTGGGCTGCCGCGGCACCGTCCCCCCTATGTGGCGCAGGTGGGTATCTTTGGTCGGCCCACCTTGGTGCATAACGTTGAAACCCTGCATTGGGTGGCGCGCATCTGCCGCGAAGGGCCCGAGGTGCTGAGCAGCACGGAAAAGAACGGGCGTAAGGGCCTGCGCAGCTATTCGGTATCCGGGCGCGTTGCCAAACCGGGGATGTATGAACTGCCTGCGGGATCCACGATCACCGATGTCATCGAGGCTGCGGGTGGCATGGCCGACGGGCACCGGTTCAAAGCCTATCAACCGGGTGGGCCATCCTCGGGGCTGCTGCCCGCTGCGATGGATGATATACCACTCGACTTTGATACATTGCAGCCGCACGGGTCTTTCATCGGCTCTGCAGCTGTCGTGGTGCTGTCGGACCAAGACAGCGCCAAAGCCGCAGCGTTGAATATGCTACGTTTTTTTGAGTATGAAAGCTGCGGGCAATGCACCCCCTGTCGCGTGGGCTGCGAAAAGGCCGTCAAGCTGATGCAGGCGGACCGCTGGGATAAATCCCTGCTGGAAGAGCTCTCGACCGCTATGGTCGATGCCTCTATCTGCGGGCTGGGGCAGGCAGCGCCGAACCCGATCCGCCTAGTGATCAAACACTTCGCGGACGAGGTTTAGAACGGGATAGCCACCGCGCCAGAGGGGGAATTAGTTCTGCACCACCAAACAGGTGCACCCGGTTGCGCGCATGCTGTCGCACAGGCGCTGGGCGTCGGTGCGGGTGTTGCTGCCGTATTGCCCAAAGTAGAATCCCTTGCGGCGCGACACGCGGTTTTTCTTGAACAGGAAATCCAGACGCCGTCCTTTCACCGCGCTGCGACAGCTTGCTGTCTGGGCATTGGCTTTATCCCGCGCGCGGTCCTTGCTGGTCCCGAAGGATACCTGAACCCCCCAGGGTTTGATCACCGGGGCAGGGGGTGTCACCTTTAGGGCGGTCACCCGACGATTGCGTGCCATCTCGTAGCAGGCGGAAAGGAAAGGTTGCGTTTTCGATAGCCGGAAATCGGGCGTTTTGGGCGGCGCATCGCGCCATTGCTCGGCGTCCAGACCGGTGATGATGGGGACATAGGCGACCGTCTCGGGGGCGAGCCCCTTGCCGTCCAGAAACCCCTCTGCACGTCGTTCGCCGCCATTGTAGCCGATCGCGGCCAGCCCTTCGTTCCCGTATTTCTGCGTCATTTCAGCCAGATACTGGGCAGAGTGTTCCAGTGCGTCAGCTGGATTATACGGGTCTTTCAGCCCGCGCAACGCGGCGGTGGAGGGGATAAACTGCGCAATGCCGCGCGCATTGGCGTGGCTCAAGGCGTTTTGGTCAAACCGGCTTTCTTGCCAGATGAGCCGCGCGAAAAATCCGCTGTCCAGCCCGTGCCGCTCGGAAAAGACCTTGGTCGCGTTGCACGTGTCATACACGAAATGCGCAGGGCGGATGCAGTGGGCATGGCCCCATTTGGTGCTGGAACAGTAACGCTGGTCCGGCTCGGCCTGCGCCGCCCCAGCCATCAGTATCACCCAGAGCACCCATAAAAACCGCATGCAGACTTGGTGCGCGACGGGCACCTTGCTGTCAATTGCTCTTGTCGCCCTTCCATCCCGCGGGTCGAGCCTATAGATCATAGAAAACGCCTGACAATTCGGAGAGCGCGCTTGGCCTTTTTTCAAAAGCTGAAATCCAAAATGTTCAAATCCTCGTCCAAGATCGACGAGGGGCTTGAGGCGATTGTCGAAGATGGCGGGGCGACGGATACCCCTGAAACGGTGGATGAAGTTCCCGTCGATCAGGTGATGGATGCGCCGCAGGCCGCGGCCCAAGCATTGCCCGAAGCGGTGGATGATGAACCCGCACCGATGCCCGCGGATGAAGAGGATACGCCCGCGCCCGTGCCGCTGCGCGAGACGATGACCCCCGTGGCCCCCGATCTGGTGCCCGCAACCCCTGAGCCTGCACCGGCCAAGCCCGGTCTGATGGGCCGCTTGATGGGACGCAGCGCCGCGGCCCCTGTTGTGCGGCGTGTGCTGGATGACGAGATGCTCGAACAGCTCGAAGAGCTGCTGATCTCGACCGATATGGGCGTGGATACGGCCCTGCGCGTCACCGCGAATATGGCTGAGGGGCGCTTTGGCAAGCGTCTGTCTGTGGACGAGATCAAGCGCCTCATGGCGACAGAGGTCGCGCGGATCATGGACCCGATTGCCAAGCCCTTGCCGATCTATGCCAAGACACCGCAGGTGGTGCTTGTAGTGGGGGTAAACGGGTCGGGCAAGACGACCACAATCGGCAAGCTGGCCAGCCAGTTCAAAGCCGCGGGCAAGAACGTCGTGATCGCCGCCGGTGACACATTTCGCGCCGCCGCTGTTGAACAATTGCAGGTCTGGGGCGACCGTGCCGACGTGCCGGTATTGACCGCAGGGCAGGGGTCTGACCCGGCGAGCCTTGCGTTTGACGCGATGACACAGGCGGAGCGTGACTGCGCTGATCTGCTGCTGATTGACACGGCCGGGCGATTGCAGAACCGCGGCGACCTGATGGAAGAACTGGCCAAGATCGTGCGGGTCATTCGCAAGAAAGACCCAAGCGCGCCGCATAATACTCTGTTGGTGCTGGATGCGACGACAGGGCAGAATGCGCTCAACCAAGTGAAGGTTTTTCAGGAAATTTCAGATGTTTCCGGTCTGGTCATGACCAAGCTGGACGGCACGGCCAAGGGCGGTGTGCTGGTGGCGCTTGCGGATAAGTTCGGGCTGCCGATCCATGCCATCGGCGTGGGCGAGCAGATCGACGATCTGCAGCCCTTTGACCCGCAGGAGTTTGCGGATGCCTTGATGGGGCTGGACCCGCAGTGACGCAGCATAAAGGTTCGGCGACATGACCGAATGGATCAGCCAGATTGAAGGCACCGCAGCGGGGCACCAAGCGGCGCTTTGGCTTGCGCTGGCCGCGGCTTTTCTGCACGCCGTTTTTGGCGCGCTTCAGAAAGGGCGGCATGATCCGTGGTTGACCCGCGGGGCGATCGACTTTTCCTATTGCCTGATGGCAGCCCCCTTTGCACTGTTTGTCGTGCCGTGGCCCGAGCCCCATATGTGGGTCATTTTTGCCGGGGCTTGGGCGATCCATATTGTGTACAAGCTGTTACAGGCCTGGGCCTACACCAAGGGGGCCTATACGGTCGTCTACCCTGTGGTGCGCGGCACGGGGCCCTTGTTCACCGTGATCGGCGCCTACCTCATTTTTGGAGAGAGCTTTTCGGGCGTGCAATGGTTGGGCGTTGCGGTGCTGGTGGCCGGCATCTTCGGGCTGGCGCTGTATAACTTTGTCTACCTCGTGTCCGAACGCGATACGCTGAACGCGGCCCTTGGGCTGGCGGTGCTGACGGGGCTTTTCGTGGCGCTTTATACCACGTTCGACGCCTATGGCATCCGCGCGACGGACAACCCGTTTACCTTTCTGGCGTGGTTTTTCATGATCGACGGGTTGGTCATGCCCGTGATCGCCGCGCGCCGCTGGCTGCGGATGGAGGATCGCCCCGAGCTTGGCCCGTTGATGACCCGTGGCGTGGCCGGTGGCTTTGTCGCCTTTTTCAGCTTTGGCTCGATCATGCTGGCGACCCGTCTGGACAAAGTGGGCGAGGCCGCGGTGCTGCGTGAAACCTCGACCGTGTTTGCGGCGCTGATCGGATGGTTGGTGCTGAAAGAAACCGTAGGCCCGCGCCGTATTGCCCTGATGGCGCTGATCGCGCTTGGCGCGGTGATCGTCGAAATGGGCGGATAACTGGAGAGCAAGATGAGCACGACACGCGAGATAAACCCTTTCGTCAAATCGGCGCTGGAATACGGGCCGGTGCTGATATTCTTTGTCGCCTATCTGCGCTTCAAGGACGAGACCTTCACCCTGTGGGGCACTGACTACAGCGGCTTTATCGTGGTCACGGCGGCCTTTGTGCCGCTGTTGATCCTCTCGACGGGCGCGCTGTGGGCGCTGACGGGCAAGATCAGCCGCATGCAGGTTGCCACAGTCATTCTGGTGACATTGTTCGGGGGCCTGTCGGTTTGGCTGAATGACGAGAGGTTCTTTAAAATGAAGCCGACCGCCATCTACCTTTTGTTTGCAGTGCTGCTCGCGATCGGTCTGGCGCGGGGGCAATCCTATCTCAAGTTCGTGATGGAGGAGATGATGCCTCTGAATGACGCCGGCTGGATGATCCTGACCAAACGGCTGATGCTGTGCTTTTTCGGTCTGGCGCTCGCGAACGAGCTGATCTGGCGCTTTGCCAGCACCGAGACTTGGGTGTATTTCAAGACATTCGGGCTGACGGCGGCGGTGTTTGTGTTTTTCATGACGCAAGGGCGGCTGTTCCAGACCTATGGTTTGGAAAAAGACGAAAACTAGGACGGGGGCCAGCCCCCGCTGCCCCGTATGGGGCAGCACCCCCGGGATTTACGGCCATTTGGAAGGCGGCTTTCTGTTAGAGTTGACGCGAGCGGGCGAGGGGCGTAGCAGATGACATGTGGCGATTTGATACCGGATTGCGGGCCACGGGCAGAGTAACCTGCCAAATTCCGCTAAAAGGTCAGGATGAAAGCCCCCTTTCGCTTGACCGCGTCTGGGGTTTTTTTACGCCCGCTGCACGGCGGGACAGGAAGGATGAGAGAATGAGCGTTGATTGGAAACCACGGACCAAGGCTGTTCACAGTGGCACCCGCCGCAGCCAGTATAACGAAGTGTCCGAGGCCGTGTTCCTGACACAGGGTTTTGTCTATGACAGCGCCGAACAGGCCGAGGCGCGGTTCCAGTCGCTGGGGGATGACGAGTTTATCTATGCCCGCTATGGCAACCCCACGGTGCGCATGTTCGAGGACCGGATCTCGGGCCTTTTGGGGTATGAGGATTGTTTCGCCTGTACCTCTGGTATGGCGGCGGTCAGCGGCGCGCTGACATCGCTGCTGAAAGCAGGCGATCACGTGGTCGCCGCGCGCGCCCTTTTCGGGTCGTGCCTATATGTGCTGGAGGATATCCTGGCGCGTTTCGGGGTCGAGGTGACCTTGATCGACGGCACGGATAACGCGGCCTGGGATGCGGCCATTCGCCCTGACACGACCATGGTCTTCTTCGAGAGCATTTCGAACCCCACCCTGGAAGTCGTTGACATGCGCCATGTGGTGAAAGCGGCCCATGCCGTCGGCGCGCTGGTGCTGGCGGATGACGCGATGGCGACGCCGGTATTTTCCTATGCCAAGGAATGTGGTGCGGATATCGCCATTATCTCGACCACGAAACATGTGGACGGGCAGGGGCGTATGCTGGGCGGTGCGATTTGCGGCCCCAAAGAGCTGATCCGCGGACCCGTCGAAGCCTATATGAAACACACCGGCGGCGCGATGAACCCGTTTACCGCCTGGACCCACCTCAAGGCGCTTGAAACCATCGACCTGCGTGTGCGTGCCCAAGCGGATGCCGCCTATAAGATCGCTGATGCGCTGAACGGGCACCCCAAGCTGAGCGCTGTGCGCTATCCGACGCACCCCAGCCATCCGCAGCACGCGCTCGCCACGTCTCATGCGCCGTCGGCGGGGACCGTCTTGGCGGTAGAGGTCAAGGGCGGTAAGGACGCGTGTTTTGCATTCCTTAATGCGCTCGAGATTATCACCATCTCGAACAACTTTGCCGATGCGAAATCCATCGCGACCCATCCGGCGACCACCACGCACCAGCGTTTGCCGGATGACCAGAAGGCCACGCTGGGGATCAGCCCCGGCCTTGTGCGCTTGTCTGCGGGGCTTGAGGACGTGGATGATCTGATTGCCGATATCCGTCAGGCGCTGGACACATTGAAGTGATCACTCGGGGGCTTTGCCTGCTTGGCTGGACGGAGCATTGGTAAAGCCCCCGATATCGCCTATATAGGGGGCAACTTGCGAAAGGGCCTTGCTATGAATATCGCCGCGACAGTGATACCGGACCGTGATGACGCGGTTGCCGCACTTGATACGTTGCGGGCCTGGGCGCGCAAGGCCAGCACCGCCGAGATTGAGACGCTGGACCCGTCGCTGGCCCGTCTGCTGCAAAGCGCCGAAAGCTACCCCCAGTTCAGCCGCGATTACCCCAGTGATTTCGCCGTGGGTGACAATTACAAGGCCACGCTACCCGATCTGCAAAACGGCCCGTCGAGCCTGATCCGTGGTGCGAAACAGCAGATCCAGCATGTGGGGATATCGAACTTCCGGTTGCCCATGCGGTTTCACACCCGAGAGGGCAGCGATCTGACGCTCGAGACATCGGTCACCGGATCGGTCAGCCTTGAGGCGGATAAGAAGGGCATCAACATGTCCCGCATCATGCGCAGTTTCTATAAACATGCGGATGAGGTGTTCAGCTTCGAGGTGATGGAAGCTGCGCTGGATGATTATAAGTCCGACCTCGAAAGCTATGATGCCCGCATCCAGATGCGGTTTTCCTTTCCGGTGCAGATTGATAGCCTTCGGTCGGGCCTGTCGGGCTACCAGTATTACGACATTGCGCTTGAGCTGGTCGAGGCCGAAGGCGCGCGCAAGAAGATCATCCACCTTGATTACGTCTATTCCTCTACCTGTCCCTGTTCGCTGGAGCTGTCCGAGCATGCCCGTGCGACACGGGGGCAGCTTGCCACGCCGCATTCGCAACGCTCTGTCGCGCGGATCTCGGTCGAGGTGAACTGCGAGGAAAGCTGCCTGTGGTTCGAAGACCTGATCGACGCGGCGCGGCGCGCGGTGCCAACAGAGACCCAGGTGATGGTCAAACGCGAGGACGAACAGGCGTTTGCCGAGCTGAACGCCGCTAACCCGATCTTTGTCGAAGACGCGGCGCGGCTGTTCTGCGAGCAGTTGCAAGCCGAACCGCGGGTGCGCGATTTTCGCGTTGTGGCCAGCCACCAGGAAAGTCTGCACAGTCATGATGCGATCTCTGTTCTGACGCAGGGCGATACCTTTGCGGCTCAAAGCATCGACCCCAGACTGTTCAGCACGCTGTTTCACGTCGGCTGATCTTCGCACGGTTTTAGGGCAGTTACTCTGACATGTTTTCATTCTGCGTATTTATTGCGCGGAGGTTTGTGGTGCTTGCTTGAAACATGCACAAAGCCATGCTGCGATGCGGCATCTTCGGGATGCTGCTATGCAGAAACGTCGGTTCTCATTGCGGATTGCTTCGTTATATTAAGAGGCAGAACAAGGTAACCGGCAGAAATGCCAAGATAAATCGAGAGTTTATTATGGCTTACAACAGCACAATTTCGCAAAGCAACGTCCCCACCATCAAAGCCCCCTTCGCCGTCATCGGCGGGTTTTTTGCTGCCATCTGGAACGGTTTGATCGCAGCGGGTGCGAATTCGGGCCGGATGCGTCAGGTGACATTCCTGCAGTCCAAGACCGACGAAGAGCTGGCCGCGATGGGTATCAAACGTGATGACATCGTGCACCATGTTTTCCGCGACACATATTACGTCTGATCGGTTCACAGGTTGAGTATTGACGGCCCGGGTGTGTCTTGCCCGGGCCGTTTTGCGTTTTACCGCAGGGCGCGTCCTTGACACCGGCGCGCCGCCGCGCCAACGCTGCGCAGATGTTGGATTTGCGCCCAGTTGGATATGTCATCGGCCTGTTGGTGTCGGTGCTTGGCATTGCGATGATTGTGCCAATGTTGGTCGATATTGCCGAAGGGCGCGGCCATTGGCCCGTCTTCGTCGAGGCCGGGCTGATCACCATGCTGGGGGGCAGCATGATCGCGCTGGCCTGTGCCAACGGGGTCAGGGAAGGGCTGACGATCCAGCAGACCTTTTTGTTGACGACGGCCGTGTGGCTGATGCTGCCGTTGTTCGGCGCGCTGCCGTTCATGCTGGGCGCGACAGAGGCGCGTTTCGTCGATGCGGTGTTCGAGGCCATGTCGGGCATGACCACCACCGGATCAACGGTGTTTTCCGGGCTTGATGATCTGCCCAAGGGGCTATTGTTGTGGCGTGCGATCCTGCAGTGGCTGGGCGGCATCGGTATCATTGTTGTGGCGATGGTGTTCCTGCCCGAGCTGCGCGTCGGTGGTATGCAGATTTTCAAGTCGGAAGCTTTTGATACCTTTGGTAAAATCCTGCCGCGGGCCGGGCAGATCGCCAGCCAGATCTCGGTCATATATGTCTGGCTGACCTTTGCCTGCGCGCTGACCTATCTGACCTTGGGAATGAACGTCTTTGACGCGACGGTCCACGCGCTGACCACCGTGTCTACGGGCGGGTTTTCAAACTATGACGCCTCTTTCGGGACCTTTAGCGGCAATGCGGAATATGCAGCGTCGATCTTCATGGTGCTCGCGGCGCTGCCTTTCGTGCGCTACGTGCAACTGCTGAACGGCAACCCTTTGGCCCTGCATCGTGATCCGCAGGTAAAGGGTTTCTTGCTGACGATTGCGGTGCTGGTGGGCCTGATCTTTATCTCTATCCAGTCGGTCTTTCCGCATCATTGGGAGCAATCCCTGCGCGAGGCGCTGTTCAACATCACTTCAATCATTTCGGGCACGGGCTTTGCCTCGGTCGATTATATGACCTGGGGGCCGTTTCCCGTGGCGCTGTTTTTCTTTACGGGGCTGATTGGCGGCTGCGCGGGGTCCACCGCCTGTTCGATCAAGATCTTCCGCTATCAGCTGTTGTTCGCATCCATTCGTGCGCAGTTGCAGCGAATCCGGTCACCCCACGGCATCTTTACCCCGCGCTATGACGGACGCCCGATCAGCGGCGATGTCATGATCTCGGTCATGTCGTTTTTTATGTTCTTCACGCTGACACTAGGGCTGGTGGCCGTGGCGCTCAGCATGACGGGGCTGGATTTCGTGACCTCGATCTCGGGGGCGGGGGCGGCCCTGGGGAACATCGGGCCGGGTCTGGGCAAGATCATCGGGCCGGCGGGTAATTTCAGCACCCTTAACGACACAGCCAAATGGATCCTGACCGCCGCAATGCTGGTCGGGCGGCTGGAGCTTATGGCGGTATACGTCATTCTGACATTCAAATTCTGGAGAGCATAATGAGCGCAGTACAAACCCGTCCTTTGGGGGCACAGATTTCTCATATGCTCAAGTCTCGCGGGGTAGAGGTGATCTTTGGCATCCCCGGCGTGCATAACCAAGAGATGTACCGCGGGATCGAGGAAGCAGGGCTGACCCATGTGCTGGCGCGGCACGAACAGGGGGCGGGCTTTATGGCAGATGGCTATGCCCGGGCAACAGGCAAGCCGGGGGTCGCCTATGTGATCACCGGCCCGGGGTTGTGCAATGTGATGACGCCGATGGGACAGGCCTACAGCGATTCCGTGCCGGTGCTGGTGTTGTCCTCCTGTCTGGATGAAACGGCGGCGCGTAAGGGGCAGCTGCACCAGATGAACGATCAGCGCGCGGCGGCCGAAACCGTGTGCGATTGGTCCGAAATGGCGCTGACGGCGCCGGCGGCCTACCAGCTGATCGACCGTGCCCTGACCGAATTTTCCACCAGCCGCCCGCGGTCCAAGCATATTTCTGTTCCCATTCACCTGCTGGAGGCAGAGGCCGCCCCCGCGCAGGCCCTTGCCGTCAGCGCGACCTTGCCGGCGGTGCCCTCTGCGCAGATCGACCTTCTGGCGCAAAAGCTGGCCGCAGCGCAAAAGCCGCTGTTCATCTTTGGCGGCGGTGCCGTTGGCATTCAAAACGTTGACGCCCTGCTGGCCCGCTGGCAGGCGGCGAGCCTGACGACTTATGCCGGACGCGGCATCGTCTCGCCCGGAGCGCCGCTGCATTTCGGGGCCTATCTCGCGCGGGAAAGCAGCGTGGATGTGATCGCGCAGGCGGATCTTGTGATCGCCGTCGGGACCGAGCTGGCAGAGGTGGACCTCTGGCGCGATCATCTGGGCCATTCAGGCGAGCTGGTGCGCGTTGATATTGATCCGTCGGTTCTGGCGGACCCGCAGGCAGCACCGTTTGCCATCCTTGGGGATGCGGTACAGGTAATGACCGCGCTTGACGCTGCCTTGCCGGACGAACGCACAGCAGCGGGTTGGAATGCGGCCGAGGTGGCAGGCTGGCGCAAACGCTGGCGGTCTGAGGTGGATATGGAACGTCCGGGCATCCTTGCCGTGGTGGAGGCGGTCAAGGCTGCGACGCCCGAAGGCACGATGATCTACTCGGACATGACCCAATTCGCCTATGCCGCGACAGAGGTCTGGGAGATGGACCGCCCCGGATATTGGCATCATCCTTACGGGTTCGGCACGCTTGGCTACGCAACACCTGCTGCGATTGGTGGGGCCATTGGCCGCCCCGGACTGCCGACCATGGCGATCATCGGGGATTATGGCTTTCAGTACACAGTGCAGGAACTGGGGGCTGCTGTAGAGCTGGGGCTGCCCCTGCCGATCATCCTGTGGGACAATGGCAAACTGGGCGAAATCGAAGACAGCATGACCCGCGCGCAGATCGCGCCAAATGCGGTCATCGCTCACAATCCCGATTTTTGCAAACTGGCCGAAGCCTATGGAGCCTATGCCGCGGCACCGAAATCGCTGGAGGAGCTGCCAGAGGTCTTGGCGCAAGCCTTCAAGGCCGACCGCCCGACGTTGATCTATCTGACACCCCAGACCGCAGTCTGATCAAGGGCGCTGCCCGAAGCGGTTCAAACGACTGACCCCGATCCCCCGTTAAACGGGAGATCGGGGGTTTTCTTTATTCCCAACAGCTGACCAGTACGGTCATGCCCTTGGCTTTTTCACGCAGGTCCTGCGGCTTGATCGTGGTGCTGCTGGCCGTGGTATCCACGGTGACACCGGCCTTTTGCGCAAGCTCTGCGATGACCTTGGATTCAACCGCAAACGCGACATCTTCGGGCAATTCGCGTGCGCCATTGGCACGGGGCAGCAACATGCCCAAGACCCGCCCGTCACGATCCAGAATCGGACCACCCGCGTCACCGCTGCGGGCTTCTAGCGCAAGGCGGGCGATGTTCTCTTCGCCTTGCAGCCCACGCACATCGGCCAGCGTGCCATAGGTCACGGTTGCAGATCCAAGCACGCCTTCATAGGGGAAGCCCGCAACCGCGATTTCGGATTGCAAACGGGGGGGCACGGTGTTGAACGCCGCCACATCCAATGGCGAAAGCGCTGCGCGGGGTTTCAGCAGGCTGATCCCGCTGGCCGCATCATCAACAACCACATCAAGCTCTGTCTCGTCGTCCAGCGTCAGCCGACCACAGCTTTGCACCGCCTCGGATGTGGTGGCAACAGTACCGCGCCCATCAATGAAGAAGCCCGAGCGCGAGATTTTCGGCGACCGGATTTGCAAACCCGACACCAGATCGACAGCCTGACGGTCGCCCCCCCCCGCTGCGGCATCCAGCGTACCGGGCAGGCGGGTGAAGGATTTCGTCATCTCGGCAATCACGCGGCGGCGGCGGTCTTCGTCCCCGGCGGGCCAGATGAGGGTGAAGCCCTTGATCTCGCCATTCTGCAGCGACACCTGCGTCTGGCTGACGATGCGGCCGTTCTCGCCGATCAGCTCGAAACTGTCGGATTTCCGCTCGCGCGGGCCTTCTTCGGGGACGATTTCAAGGGTCTGCATGATGTCATACAGGCCAAAGAGCGTATCCTGATCGCCCGCCTGACTGATCAGCAGAACCCGCGCGTCGATGTCGCCGGTGCCATTGTAATGGGCGAAGGGGGGCTCGAACCGGTCAAACCCCACGATCTTGGTCGGCATCACCATCTCGATCCCGGCGTCGGCGTTGCGCACGACCTGCAGGCCCAGACCTTCGAGCACGGCGTTATATTGTTTCAGAAGGGCGGCGCGTTGCAGCGTTGTCAGCACGCCGGTGGCGTCATAGCCGTTGGCCCCTTGCCAATCGGCCATAGACCCCCGCGTACCCCGCCCGAAGGCACCGTCGATAGAGGCATTGTAAAACCCGGCCCACTTCAGCGCGACCTGCAGCTGTTCGCGCGCCTCGCGGTCAAGCTCCCGTTCGCTGGCGCGCGCTTCGGCCAGGGTTTCGTCACGTGGTGGTTCGGGCAGGACGGGGACTTGCGTGGTTTCTGCCTCTAAGGTGGCGGTGTTCTCTTGCTCCAGCGCTTCGCTGGCGGGGGGCAGGGTGGTTTGCGTGATCTCACTGTCTGTCTGCGTATCGGTGGGGGATGCAGGGTCAACCGGTGCGATCAGCGGAATGTTCAGGACGTTCGCGCCCACGGGCCAGAACTGCTGCTGGAACCTTTCAGAAAGCTGGATAAAGCTGTCGCGCGGAATCACCCCGTCGCGGCGGTAGCGGCGCAACAACAGCTCTGCGTCATCACGACGATAGGGACCGACCGCGATTCCATACCAGCTGCCGCCCAAGGCAAAGCCGTTCACATCCTCAAGATTGGCGCTATAGGCACGTGCGCGATCTGTCGCCGCGGCCAGATTGGGCTGGGCTTCGACCTGTATCCAAACCACATCATCGGCAGACTGTGCAAAGGCAAACGGGGCAATAAACAAGGCGGCGATCAGGGCCGCAAACAGTCGCGTCATAGGTATGGGTGCTCTCAAGGATTTAAACTTGCAGTAGATAAGCAGGAACCTGTGCAAAATACCATGCTTGAGACAGCGCAAATCATCACAAAGCTGCCAATTGACCCTACCGCGACAGCACCTTAGGAAAGGCGCGCAGCAGCAAAGGCAAAATCTTATGTCCGACCCGGTCCAGCGCCCCCGTTCATTTCAGGAAATCATCCTCGCCCTACAGTCCTATTGGGCACGTCAGGGCTGTGCGGTCCTGCAGCCCTACGACATGGAAGTCGGTGCGGGTACGTTCCACCCGGCCACGACCCTGCGCGCGCTTGGCACCAACCCTTGGGCCGCCGCCTATGTGCAGCCCTCGCGCCGCCCGACCGACGGGCGCTATGGGGAAAACCCCAACCGTCTGCAGCATTACTACCAGTTTCAGGCGCTGATCAAACCCAGCCCGCCCAACCTGCAAGAGCTTTACCTCGGATCGCTTGAGGCGATCGGGATCGATATGGCGCTGCATGACATCCGCTTTGTCGAGGATGACTGGGAAAGCCCCACTTTGGGCGCATGGGGACTGGGCTGGGAAGTCTGGTGTGACGGCATGGAAGTGTCGCAGTTCACCTATTTCCAGCAGGTCGGCGGCCATGATTGCCATCCTGTATCGGGCGAGCTGACCTACGGGCTCGAGCGTTTGGCGATGTATGTTCTGGGCGTCGATCACGTGATGGACATGCCCTTTAATAGCCCCGACGCGCCGATCCCGCTGACCTATGGTGATGTGTTCAAACAGACCGAGGAAGAATACGCCCGCTGGAACTTTGATGTCGCCAATACCGACGTGCTGCTGGACCACTTTGTCGAGGCAGAGAACGAGTGCAAGGCGATCCTTGCGCAAGATGCCTTGGACCCCAAGACTGGCAAGCGCATCGTGATGGCGCACCCCGCCTATGACCAATGCATCAAGGCGAGCCACATCTTCAACCTGCTGGACGCACGCGGTGTCATCTCGGTGACAGAGCGTCAGGCCTATATCGGGCGGGTGCGCACCCTTGCCAAAGCCTGCGCTGACGCCTTTGTTCAGACACGGGCCGGCGGTTGGTCGGAAGACGCGGCATGAACGGTAAAATTGTAGGAGGCGTCATCTTGGTTGCAGCAGCCATTGCGGGTCTCGCGCTTTATTATCTACAGGTCTACGGCTACTATCACGAGGCACCGGCACCGGATGAGGGCGTCTCGCTGGTGTCGATCTCGAGCAATGCGTCCGAGCCGATCCTGACCGACAATTTCCGCGCCATCGACGCCGACAGCTCGCCCATCCGCTACCGCGCATGTTTCGACACCTCGCTTAGCCTCGCCATGCTGTCCGAAACCTATGTCGTCAGCGACGAGGTCACGCCGCGCAATGCACCGGGCTGGTTCGACTGTTTCGACGCCAAGGCCATCGCAGAAGAGATCGAGGCAGGCACGGCGCTGACCTTTCTGGGGCAGAAGAACGTGCATTTCGGCGTTGACCGTATCGTTGCGATCACTTCGGACGGGCGCGGCTATGTCTGGCACGAGCTGAACGATTGTGGCGACAAAGCCTATGATGGCACCGTGGTGGGCGAAGCTTGCCCGGAACGCCCCGCCGATTGATCCGCCCCGGATCGACCGGCCCTTTGACATAAGCGCTGTTTGCGCGACACATATTTAACCGCACCCAAGCGACACGCGGCCCCGAAAGGTACGAACCCATGCCCGACCTCCTGATAGAGCTTTTCTCGGAAGAAATTCCCGCCCGCATGCAAGCGCGCGCGGCGGATGATCTAAAGAAACTGGTGACGAACGGTCTGGTGGATGCGGGGCTGACCTATGCCTCTGCCGCGGCCTTTTCGACGCCGCGTCGCCTGACCCTGACGATCGAGGGGATGCTGGACGCCAGCCCGTCGCTGGTCGAGGAACGCAAAGGCCCCAAGGCCGACGCGCCGGAAAAAGCCATCGAAGGGTTTCTGCGCGGTGCGGGGCTGACCCGCGACCAGCTGGAAGAACGCGACACGCCCAAGGGCAAGATCCTGTTTGCCATGATCAACAAGCCGGGCCGCCCCGCAGCCGAGATCGTGGCAGAAGTGCTGGAAACCACCATTCGCAATTTCCCTTGGCCCAAATCCATGCGGTGGGGCAGTGGCAGCTTGCGGTGGGTGCGCCCGCTGCATTCGATCCTGTGCATCCTGTCGGCCGAGGATGGCGCGCAGACTGTGCCCTTGACCATCGACGGGATCACCGCAGGCGACACCACGCGCGGGCACCGCTTTCTGGCCCCCGATACAATCACCGTCAGCAGCTTTGACGACTACAGCGCCAAGCTGAAACGCGCCTTTGTCGTGCTCGACCCGGCAGAGCGGCGCGATACGATCTGGAACGACGCGACCAATATGGCCTTTGCCAATGGGCTTGAGGTGGTCGAGGATGCGGGCCTGCTGGCAGAGGTCGCAGGGCTGGTGGAATATCCCGTCGTGCTGATGGGGCAGATTGGCGATGACTTCCTTGGCCTGCCGCCCGAGGTGCTGCAAACCTCGATGAAAGAGCACCAGAAGTTCTTTTCCGTGCGCAACCCCAAGACAGGCCGCATCGAACGCTTTGTCACCGTCGCCAACCGCACCACCGCCGACGATGGCGCGACCATTCTGGCGGGCAATGAAAAAGTGCTTTCTGCGCGCCTGTCGGATGCTAAATTCTTCTGGGAAAACGATCTGCGCATCGCGCAATCGGAGGCCGGGATGCAGACCTGGGTGGACCGCCTGTCCAACGTGACCTTCCACAACAAGCTGGGCACACAGGCCGAGCTGATCTCGCGCATGGAGGCGCTGGCTGGGGAACTCGCCCCGATGGTCGGGGCCGACGCAGAAGAGGCCCGCGCCGCCGCCCGTTTCGCCAAGGCCGATCTGTCGTCCGAAATGGTCTATGAGTTCCCCGAGCTTCAGGGCCTTATGGGCAGCTACTATGCCAAAGCCGCCGGCAAGTCCGAGGCCATTGCCGCCGCCGCCCAAGACCACTATGCGCCGCTGGGGCCATCCGACGACGTGCCAACCGCGCCCGTGTCCATCGCCGTGGCGCTGGCAGAGAAAATCGACAAGCTGACCGGCTTCTGGGCGATTGACGAAAAACCGACCGGGAGCAAAGACCCGTTCGCGCTGCGACGCGCGGCCTTGGGCGTTATTCGGATATTGGTCGAGAATGATGTGTCAATGAAACTGCATGACACCATCCTTGAGCATTTGTCTCAAGCCCCTGCACCGGCTGCTGGAAGCGCCGAAGAGACGGCAGAAAACCTCCTCTCCTTCCTCCATGATCGCCTTAAGGTCTACCTCAAAGACCAAGGCGTCCGTCATGACATCATCGACGCTTGCATCAGTTCTTCTGATGGCGCACCTGCTGGTGCGACGGACGGCAACGACGACCTGACCCTGCTGGTCAAACGCGCCAAGGCGCTGAGCGAGACGCTGAAAACCGACGATGGGGAAAACCTGATCCAGGGGTTCAAGCGCGCCAACAATATTCTCAGTCAGGCCGAGGATGCGGATGGGGTGGAATACTCTTTCGGGGCGGATATCAAATTTGCCGAGACGGAAGAAGAGCGCGCGTTGTTTGCCGCCCTTGATACCGCAGAGGCGCAGATCAAACCGGCGATGGAGGCACAGGATTTCGGCACAGCCATGTCCGCGATGGCGTCCTTGCGCGGCCCGATTGATGCGTTCTTTGATGCGGTGCAGGTGAACGCGGACAATGCGACGGTCCGGCGCAACCGGTTGAACCTGCTCAGCCGTATCCGCACGATCTGTAGCTCGGTCGCGGATCTGACAAAAATCGACGGGTAACGCAGCAGACCCGACACGTGGGCAAGGCGATCACGCCTTGCCACACCACGGCGAAAGCCTATGCTGCGCAGGAACCAAAAGGTGCCGCAGTGCAGAAAACCGCCATGACAACCCTTGTGACCCAAACCGCCCCCATCGCGAATGATACGCATGGAGGGCGTGCGAAATGTCTGCAACGTCTGGTCCGTCTTGATCTGCCGGTGCCGCGCACCGTGGCGCTGCCCTTTGATGTCGTGCTCGAGATCGCGCAGGGGCAGATCCCCGATCTGCAAGCGGTCGCTGATGAATTCCCCCACGACGCGCTGCTATGCGTGCGCCCCTCTAGCCAGGACCCGGATTGGGGCGGGCCGGGGGCGGTGATGAACATCGGCATGAACGATGACCGCTATGCCGATTATTGCGAACGCATGGGCGAGGGGCCCGCATCGGCGCTTTATACCCGTTTCGTGCAATCCTATGCCGTCAATGTGGCGCGTTTGGACCCCGATATGTTCGACGACGTCGAAGGTGACGGGCGCGAGGCGCTGCTGCAATCCTTACGCGCCTACGAGCTTGAGACCGAAGAAAGCTTCCCCCAGGACCGTGTGACCCAGTTGACCGCCGTGCTCAGTTCCATGGCGCGGGCGTGGGAGGGTACCTCGGCGCGGCTGTTACGCCAGGCCAAGGGGGCACCTGCGGATGCGGGGCTGGGCCTGATCGTGCAGCAGATGGTGTTCGGTGTGGGCACGGGGATTTGCGGCTCGGGCGTGCTGCAGCTGGTGGACAGCACCACCGGCTTGCCACAGATCACCGGGCGGTACCTGAGCCAGTCGCAGGGGCGCGACGCCTTGCAGGACACGGCCGATGCGCTTTACCTGACGCGCGATCCACGCGGCCCGTCGCTTGAGGAGCACGCCCCCGAAGCTTTCGAGATGCTCAAACAGCACGCGGCGCTGATGCGGGTGCGGCTGCGCGCCGAGATGCAGGTGGAATTCGTCATCTCTGACGGAGAGTTGTTTATCCTTGATGGCGTGCGCGTGTCGCGGTCCTCGCGGGCGGCGGTGCGTATCGCGGTGGCGCTGGCGGACGAAGGGATCATCCCCCGCGAAGAGGCGCTGATGCGTGTCCAGCCCCGCACCCTGACAGAGCTGTTGCACCGACAGGTTGATCCACGGGTGAAACGCGATGTGATCGGGCGCGGCATTGCCGCCAGCCCCGGTGCCGCCACCGGCCGGATCGTGTTCAACGCGAATGACGCGCAAGCCAGTGCCGCACGGGGCGAGAAATGTATTCTGGTGCGCCGCGAAACCTCGCCCGAGGATATTCGCGGGATGCATGCCGCCCAAGCCGTGCTGACCGAACGCGGTGGCATCACCAGCCACGCCGCGGTGATTGGGCGGGGCATGGGCTTGCCCTGCGTCGTCGGTGCCTCGTCGATGCGGTTCGATCTCGTCAAGGGGGTGATCACGGCCCCTGACGGGCGGATGTTCAAGGCAGGCGATGAAATCACCCTCGACGGCACCTCGGGAGAGGTGCTGTGCGGGGCCGCGGATATGCTTGAGCCGCTGCTGGACGCGACCTTCCAAAAGCTCATGTCCTGGGCCGAAGACGCTGCCGACATCGGGATACGTGCCAACGCTGACACCCCTGCCGACGCGCAAACCGCGCGCAATTTCGACGCGCAGGGGATCGGCCTGTGCCGGACAGAGCATATGTTTTTTGACCCCAGCCGCCTGACCGTGATGCGCGAGATGATCTTTGCCGATACCAGCGAAGGCCGCCGCGCCGTGCTAGAGCGGTTGCTTCCTATGCAACGCGATGATTTCATACAGCTTTTCCGCATCATGCAGGGTCAGCCCGTGTGCATCCGTCTGTTCGATCCGCCCTTGCACGAATTCCTGCCCTCGACCCGCACTGGTCAACGTGATCTGGCCGAGGCGCTGGATTTGCCGCTGTCCAATGTGACCCGCCGGATCGAGGCGATGACCGAATATAACCCGATGCTCGGCCTGCGCGGCGTGCGTCTTGGCGTGACGGTGCCCGAAATCTACGAGATGCAGGCCCGTGCGATCTTCGAGGCTACGATCGAAGCCAGCCGCGATGGCGACCCCGTGGTGCCCGAGATCATGATCCCGCTTGTTTCGGCCAAACGCGAGGTTGAACTGATCAAAGCCAGCGTCGACAAGATCGCAACGGCGGTGAAATCCGAACGCGGCGCGAGCTTTACCTACCGTTTGGGCGTGATGGTCGAAACACCCCGTGCCGCCCTGCGCGCCGGAGAGATTTCGCCCCATTGTTCCTTCCTCAGTTTCGGGACAAACGACCTGACGCAGATGACCTATGGGTTGAGCCGAGATGACGCGGGACGGTTCATGTCGACCTACGTGCAGCAGGGCGTTTTCCCCGAAGATCCGTTCCATATGCTGGACCGTGATGGCGTCGGAGAGCTGCTTCAGCTTGGTGCCGCGCGGGGGCGGGAAGCACAACCTGGGATTACCTTGTCGATCTGCGGAGAGCACGGCGGCAACCCCGAATCGATTGCTTTTTGCCGTGCAGCGGGATTTGACTACGTTTCTTGCTCACCTTTCCGTGTTCCGGTCGCCAGATTGGCGGCGGCTCAACTCGCAATCGCGGACAAGATCGGGTAGTTTTGCGCGGCTGATCGCCTAGATGTTGTTTTCCTGTGCGGGTTCCCGCGCAGGCGGTTTCGGCAGGGTTTACGCTTGGGGCCAGTTTGGGTAGGGGGCGCTGTCCGAAACTACTTGCGAGGCGCTCAATGCGTTCTTTTCAGAAATTCTCGTCCTGCGCCCTGCTGGCGCTGTCTTTGCTTGCTCCTGCCGTGGCGACCGCCAGCCCGCAACAGGCCAAAGCACTGGCTGACATCGAAGCCAAAGGGCTGCGCTCTGTCGGGTCGGAACGTCTGGAAAGCATGATCGCATCGAACAACGCAAGCGAGGTGGAGTTCACCCGCGCATGGCTGGCTGAACAGCCGAAAGCATCGGGCGGCGAACAATGGCGCTGTCTGGCAGAGGCGCTGTACTTTGAAGCGCGCGGCGAGACGGTCAAGGGCCAGTTCGCTGTGGCCGAAGTGATCATGAACCGTGTGAAATCCGCGCAGTTTCCCGGGTCTTTGTGCAGCGTGATCAATCAGGGAACAGGTCGCAAGTACCAGTGCCAGTTCACCTACACCTGCGACGGCAATGCCGAAGTGATATCAGAGCCGCGCGCCTATGCGCAGGTCGGCAAGGTCGCGCGGGCGGTGCTGGACGGCAAGGCACCATCGCTGACAGGGGGGGCGACGTATTATCATACCACCGCCGTGAGCCCCCGCTGGTCGCGCGTCTTTACCCGCACCACCAAGATCGGCGTGCACATGTTCTATCGCGACGGCGTTCAGACCGCGTCGAACTAAGCGGCGTTTCTGTCGTCTTTGACGGCTGGCCAGCCGTGTCTGGCTTTGGTACATCCGCGCAAACGGTCTAGGATCGTTTGCGAGTGAGACAAGCAAAGGCCCAAACCCATGACAAGTGACACGCGGCTTGCCTTTGCGCACCCGTCCGAACGCGCTGCAGCGACGGCGGGGCCTGAACCTCTGGACCGAATTTCCCTGCGCGATCATATCGTTGAGGTCGAGATCGGCGCCTTTCAGGCCGAACGTGGTGTAACGCAGCGCATCTGTTTCAATGTCGTCGTCGAGGTGCAGCCGCTGACCGGCCCCGTGGATGACGATGTGGACCGTATCCTGTCCTACGACCGCGTGACCGAGGCCATCGCCTATGAGCTGTCGGACGAACGGCTGAACCTGCTCGAGACGCTGGCCGAACGGGTCGCGGATCGTATCCTGCTGGAACGGCAGGCGATGCGGGTGTTTGTGCGCATTGAAAAGCTGGACCGTGGCCCCGGTGCTTTGGGCGTCGAGATCGTGCGCGCCCGTGATGATACCCCCGACAGTCAGGCCGAAGCGCGCGAGGTGCCACACCCCGAGCTGGTCTATCTGAGCAATGATGCCATCGCCTCGCCGCATCTGGCGGGGTGGCTGGACCAGTTGCACCAGATGGGGCGGCCCCTGATCCTCTGTGTCGGCGCATCGGACACCGCCGCGCCGCAGGTCGGGCATAAAATGGCGCAGCGTCGCATTGATCTGCTGGCGATTGAACAGAACGCTTGGGTGCTGGCCGCAAAGGATGATCGCTGCGTTGTGGTGGCGACGCGGACAGAGCTGGATTGGGCAATGAAGAACGGCCAGACGAGCGTTTGGGCCCCGTCGAAGATCGTGCTTGATAGCGTTGATACCCCGTCGGCGCAACCGCGCGATGCCGTGGCCTTGGCCGCGTGGTTCGCCGCCAGCTTCGACGCGACAGAGATGTTGGTGATCGGGGCGGACCTGCCGGCTGACGCCTCTGTTCCGCTGCGCGCCGTAGCGGTGGACCAGGACAGGCTGTGAGTCATGACCGATTATTTTCGACCTCTCGTCCAGATCGGCCCCGCGCGGCCTGATACTGCGCTGCCTCTCGCGGGGGGGTGGGGCTGGTTCACCCATGCCGAGGTCTTGTCGCGTTACGCGCCGCCCCGTTTTGTGCCCGCGGCCGATATCCCGGCAAGCGTGATGGCACGGCTGACCGCGCCCAGACCCGCGATGGCAGGGCTGACGCTGGACCGCCCGCGCATCATGGGCATTCTGAACACGACGCCCGATAGTTTCTCGGACGGGGGGCAGCATAATGCCGTGCCCGATGCGCTGCGCGTCGCACAAGAGATGGTGACAGCCGGCGCGGATATTCTGGACATTGGCGGCGAGTCCACGCGCCCCGGCGCGGATTTTGTGCCCGTTTCCGAAGAGATCACGCGCACCGCTCCCGTCATTGCCGCACTGCGGGGTGCGGGGCTGCACACGCCGATCTCTATCGATACCCGCAAGGCCGCCGTTGCCGAGGCCGCGGTCAGCGCTGGTGCCAATCTGGTAAACGACGTGTCGGGGTTCACCTTTGATCCCGCCCTCGGGCCCCTGTGTCAAAAACTGGCGCTGCCGGTTTGCGTTATGCATGCCCAAGGCGATCCCGCGATCATGCATCTGGACCCACAGTATGATAACGTGCTGCTTGATGTTTTTGACGCGCTGGAGCGGCAGATCAGCATGCTGGAGGCATCAGGCATCCCGCGGGGGGCCATTCTGGCGGACCCGGGTATCGGGTTTGGCAAGACGCAGGATCACAATCTGGCTCTGCTGGCGCGGCTGAGCCTGTTTCACGCTTTGGGGACGCCTATTCTGCTAGGCGTTTCGCGCAAACGGTTTATCGGAACGATCGGCAACGCGCCGCAGGCACAGGACCGCGCGCCGGGGTCGATCGCCGTGGCGCTTGCAGGATTGGGGCAGGGTGTGCAAATGATCCGTGTGCATGACGTGGACGACACCCGCCAAGCGGTCGCTCTGTGGCATGCCGCATATTTTGGGAGCATTTTATGACAAAATTATTTGGAACAGACGGTATTCGCGGAAAGGCCAATGTGCATCCGATGACAGCCGAGGTCGCCCTGAAAATCGGGGCCGCTGTGGGGCGCTATTTTAGCGCGGGTCGTGATGGTGTGCACCGTGTGGTGATTGGTAAGGACACGCGGTTGTCGGGCTATATGTTCGAAAACGCGCTGACGGCGGGGCTGACGTCCTCGGGGATGAATGTGCTGCTGCTGGGGCCGGTGCCCACACCTGCGGTCGGGCTGCTGACGCGGTCGATGCGGGCTGATCTGGGGGTCATGATCTCGGCCAGCCACAATCCGGCGACGGACAATGGCATCAAGTTCTTCGGCCCCGACGGGTTCAAGCTGAGCGACGCTGTGGAGGCCGAGATCGAGGCGTTGATCGAAGGCGGCGTGGAGTTGAACCCCGCCGACAAGATCGGCCGTGCCAAGCGGATCGATGACGGGCGGTTCCGCTATGTCGAGCGGGTGAAGTCATCGTTCCCGCGCCAGATGCGTCTGGATGGGCTGAAGGTCGTGATCGACTGTGCCAATGGGGCCGCACACCGCGTCGCTCCCGAAACCCTGTGGGAGCTCGGGGCCGAGGTGATCGAGATTGGCGTGTCGCCGAACGGCTTCAACATCAACGAGAATTGCGGCTCGACCCACCCCGAACGCGCCGCAGCGGCGGTGGTAGAGCACGGTGCCCATGTGGGCATTTGTCTGGATGGCGACGCGGACCGCGTGATCCTGATTGACGAAACCGGCAAGGTCGGTGACGGGGATCAATTCATGGCCCTTATGGCGTCCCGTTGGGCGGCCGAAGACCGGCTGGCCAATGGCGCCTTGGTTGCCACCGTGATGAGCAACCTTGGCCTTGAACACTTCTTGCAGGGCAAGGGGCTACGGCTTGAGCGGACGTCCGTCGGCGACCGCTATGTGGTCGAGCGGATGCGCGAAGGCGGCTTCAATCTGGGCGGCGAGCAATCGGGCCATATCGTCATGACCGACCACGCCACCACGGGTGACGGTTTGATGGCGGGGCTGCAGTTTCTGGCAGAGATGATCCGGTCGGAAAAGACCTCGTCCGAGCTGCTAAACAACTTTGAACCCGTGCCGCAACTGCTTAAGAACGTAAGGTTTTCTGCCGGTCAGGTGCCGTTGGAAGACGCGCAGGTGCAAGGGGCCATTGCACAGGCCGAAGCCGATCTGGCTGGTCAGGGGCGTTTGCTGATCCGCAAATCCGGCACCGAGCCGCTGGTGCGTGTGATGGCAGAACATGAAGACGCGCAGCTGATGGAACGCGCGGTCGATTCCGTCGTGGATGCGGTCACAGCGGCTGTCGCACCTTAAGCTGATCGCAGGGCTGCTGGCGGGGATGTCCTGCGCGGCGGCCCTGCCTTGCCCTCGCGGGACGCGCCGCCTGCGGTGGCTGTGGGATGCCTTCGGCGAGGATTTAGGGCCATTTGGAAGCTAGGCGCGCGTGCGGGTGAACAGCCGGCGGAACGCGCCATACTGGCTGAGTGCGACGCCCGAGAGGATCAGCCCCATCGCGTAGAGCAGGGATGGCGGCAGCGGTTCATTCAGCAAGAGCGCGCCGAGGCAGACGGACCAGACGGGGACTTGGTAGTTCACCAGTGACATAAACACCGGGCCAGCACTGCGGATCACCAGCACGCGCAGGAAGTTTGCGGCGGCGGTGGGGATCAGGCCCAGAAACGCCAGCGCCGCGAAGATGGACGGCGAGGGGCGGGGCGGTAGACCTTCGATGATGATCGCCATGGGAATGGTGATGCAGGTGGCTATGATCAGCAGGATGGTCGCAAGGCCGATCGCATCCACCGCGGGCAGGCGGCGCATGATGATCGAGCTGGTGGCGTAGCATCCCGCCGCACCCAGGCAGGCCAGACGCCCCTGGGTTTCAAGCGCGGTGCCGGTGCTTTCAAAGGCTTGCGCGCCGATCAGGATGACAACGCCGACAAAGCCCAAGGCAAACCCGATCACCTTGCGTGGGCTCATCGCTTCGCCCGGCACGAAGAAATGGGCGAGCGGCAGGATGATCAGCGCCGTCGCCGCCATGGTCACCCCCGCGAATCCCGAGGTGACATATTGCTGACCCCATGCGAGCAGGCTGAACGGCACGGCAGAGCTGGCGGCACCGATAAAGATCACGGCCGCAATATCGCCGCGAGTGGGGGATTGGGTAAATAGCCGAAACCCGCGCAGACCCCAGATAACCACCATCACGGTGGCCGCGAACCCGACACGTGTGGCTGCGATCCAGAAGGGTGGCATTTCAGTCAGGGCGATTTCGGTCACCAGAAACGTGCCTCCCCAGATGAAGGCAAGCAGCAGGATCATCAGCCAGCTGGATTTGGTGATCTGGGGCGCGTCCGGCATGACATATCCTGTGGGAAAACTCGGCCCGCCAGATGTGACAGCCGGTTGCGCAAAAGAAAAGGCCCGGTGCAGAACCGGGCCTTTCCACATCGCTGCAATGGCGATCAGTTCTTGGATTTGTCGACCATCTTGCCGGCAGAGATCCAGGGCATCATTTCGCGAAGCTTGCCGCCGACGACTTCGATCTGATGTTCGTCATTGGCGCGACGCGAGGATTTCAGCGTGGGCTGACCGACGGAGTTTTCCAGCATGAAGTCACGCACGAATTTGCCCGACTGGATGTCGCTGAGAACGGCTTTCATGCGCGCTTTGGTCTCGTCGTAGGGCAGGATGCGCGGGCCGGAGACGTATTGGCCGTATTCCGCTGTGTTCGAGATCGAGTAGTCCATGTTGGCGATGCCGCCTTCATAGATCAGGTCAACGATCAGCTTGGTTTCGTGCAGGCATTCGAAATAGGCCATTTCGGGCTCGTAGCCAGCTTCGACCAGTGTTTCGAAGCCGCAGCGGATCAGTTCAACGATACCGCCGCACAGAACAGCCTGTTCGCCGAACAGATCGGTTTCACATTCTTCGCGGAAGTTGGTTTCGATGATGCCGGACCGGCCGCCACCGATGGCGGAGCAGTAGGACAGGCCGATTTCCAGCGCTTTGCCGGTGGCGTCGGTGTCTACCGCAACCAGGCAAGGCACGCCGCCGCCTTTGGTGTATTCGCCGCGCACAGTGTGGCCCGGGCCTTTGGGGGCCATCATGATCACATCAACGCCGGGTTTGGGTTCGATCAGGCCAAAGTGGACGTTCAGGCCGTGGGCGAATGCGATTGCAGCGCCTTCGCGGATGTTATCGTGCACGTATTTCTTGTAGGTTTCAGCCTGCAATTCGTCGGGCATGGTGAACATGATCACATCGGCCCAAGCCGCAGCTTCGGCGATTTCCATGACTTTCAGGCCTTCGCCTTCAGCTTTCGCTTTCGAAGCGGAGCCTTCGCGCAGCGCAACGACGAGGTTTTTCGCACCGGAATCACGCAGGTTCAGCGCGTGGGCGTGGCCCTGGGAGCCATAGCCGAGGATGGCAACTTTCTTGTCCTTGATCAGGTTCACATCGCAGTCACGGTCGTAATAAACGCGCATTGGGGCGTCCTTTCGGGTTCGTTAAAATCTAGGGAGACCATATCGAAGCTAGTGCGAGATGCTATTGCGGAATTGTGAGTTTATTTGGCAAAATGAAGATGGTAATGCGCGGTATGCAGTAAAAATGGAAAAATCATGCTTGATGATATGGATCGACGACTTCTGCGCCACTGGCAAGCGGATGCGGGGTTGTCGCCGGCGGAGCTGGCCGACCTTACGGGGCTGACAGCGGGTAAGGTGTCGCGGCGGATCACGCGCATGCAGGAAGCCGGTATCGTTCAGGGGGTGGCGGCTGTCGTCGATTGGGCGGCATTGGGCTACACGGTCGAAGTGTCCTTGCGGATCACCTTGGACAAGACGCAGGGCAATGCCTTTGACCGCTTTCTTGAAGAGGCACGCCAACTGCCTGAGGTGATCGAGCTCCAGACCTTTCTAGGGCGGGTGGATGTGCGCCTATCGGTAATTGCACGGGATATGGCGCATTATCAGCAGATTTACCGGGAGGGTATTCTGACCTTGCCGCATATTGCCGATATCGAGGCGCTGATGCATGTGGCGCGGATCAAGTCAGATGAGGCGTTGCCGCTATGATCACGCTCGATGAGGTGGACCACCGGCTGATCCGGTCGCTTGCCCGGGATGCCACACAAAGCGCCGGTGCCCTGGGGCGTCATCTGGGGCTGTCGCAGCCTGCCACTTGGCGGCGGATCAAACGGTTGGAGGAGGCAGGCATCCTGCGCGGCAAGAGGTTGCGCTTGAACCGGGAGGCATTGGGGTTCGGCGTCACCGTCTTTCTTGGCGTCAAGCTTGCGACCAAAGGGCGGGTTAGCCTGGAGGATTTCGAACGCGCCGTCAGTGCCATCCCCGAGGTCCAAACGGTGGAGCATGTTCTGGGGCTATATGACTACCGTTTACGGGTTGTTGCGCGGGATCTGGCGGATTTCGAACGGGTGCTGCGGCGGCGGATCATGACCCTGCCAGGGGCGGGGGCCGTCGAGGCAAATGTGCTTCTAAGCGAGGAACGACTGACCGGACCATTGGGCCTGTGACTTTACCACGCGAGCGGCTATGTTCGCGCGAAACCATCAGGAGGATATCATGCCCGCTTTGCTAAATTCAGTTGACCCGGAAGGGCTTGAAGAGTTTTCGGTCGTGTTCACCGACCGGTCCTTGAACCATATGAGCGCCGTGTTCCAAGAGGTCATGCGCGACATCAGCACTCTGCTCAAAGACGTATACAAGGCCGATGCCGTGGCTGTCGTCCCCGGGGGCGGCACCTACGGGATGGAGGCAGTCGCCCGTCAGTTCGCACGGGGGGCCGAGGTGCTGGTCGTGCGCAACGGCTGGTTTTCCTATCGGTGGAGCCAGATCATCGAGAGCGGCGATCTGACCGGCAATGCCACCGTCATGAAGGCGCAGATGCAGGGCAACAGCACGCCCGCGCCCTTTGCCCCGAGCCCGATTGATGACGTTGTCAAAGCAATCGAGACGCATAAGCCGCAGGTGGTTTTCGCACCTCATGTGGAGACCAGTGCGGGGGTGATCCTGCCCGATGACTATATCAAGCAGATGGCAGACGCGGCCCATGCCGTCGGCGCGCTGGTGGTGCTGGATTGCATCGCGTCGGGCTGCGCATGGGTGGATATGAAGGCGCTTGGCGTCGACGTATTGCTTTCAGCGCCGCAAAAGGGCTGGAGCGCATCGCCCTCTGCTGGGCTGGTCATGATGTCGGACCGCGCTGTTGCACGCATGGGAGAGACGACATCGGACAGTTTTGCCATCGATCTGGCCAAGTGGCATAGCATTATGAGAGCCTATGAAGATGGTGGCCACGCCTATCACGCGACCATGCCGACCGATGCGCTACGGCAATTCCGCGATACCATGCTTGAGACGAAATCCTACGGCTTTGACCGTCTGAAAGAGGCGCAGTGGCGTCTGGGGGATTCCGTGCGCAAGATGTTGGCGGAGAGGGGCGTTACCTCTGTCGCGGCGGAAGGTTTTGGCGCGCCGGGGGTGGTGGTGAGCTATACTGCGGATCCCTCCGTGCAAAACGGCAAGGCCTTTGCTGCCGAAGGGATGCAGATCGCCGCTGGCGTGCCCTTGATGTGTGACGAGCCGGAGGATTTCCAGACCTTCCGTCTGGGGCTGTTCGGTCTGGATAAGCTTTACGACGTCGATGCCACGCTGGCGCGGTTGGCAGCCGTGGTCGATAAGGTACTGTAAATAAAGGCGCGCGGCAGGTCAGCCCTGCCGCATGCCCAAGCCCATCTCCATCAACATGCGCCGTACGGGGGGCAGGGCATATAGCGCGCTGAGCCCTTTGGCACGGGCATCGCGGGCCAGTGGCGTTGTCGCCTGACTGGCGCGGTTCAAGAGGTCGATGCCGCGCAAGCGCAGCTGAATATCGCCAAAACGCGCCTTGTGGTAGGCGTCCAGCATGGGCTGGCTGCCCAGATCAGCGCCGT
Organism: Sulfitobacter sp. TCYB15; assembly: GCF_040435955.1. Classification (NCBI taxonomy): domain Bacteria; kingdom Pseudomonadati; phylum Pseudomonadota; class Alphaproteobacteria; order Rhodobacterales; family Roseobacteraceae; genus Sulfitobacter; species Sulfitobacter sp. TCYB15. The sequence continues at coordinate 2,387,388 of NZ_CP159193.1, read as the reverse complement.
GCTTTTGCGCCAGTTCCAGCAGCGTTGCGATGTCTTGCAGCGACATGTTCAACCCCTGCGCGCCGATGGGGGGCATCACATGGGCGGCTTCTGCAATCAGGGCGATGCGTTCGGCAGAGAGACGCGCGGCATGCTGGCTGATGATCGGCCAGATCGCCCGTTCGGAGGCCAGCGTCAACGGGCCGAGCACATGGGCACTGCGGTCGGTCGCGGCTTGGGAAAACGCATCTGCGTCAAGCGCCATCCGCGCAAGGCAGGACGCGCCGTCATCCATCCACACCACGGCAGAGCAGGGCAGACCGTCGCGATCGGGCAGGGGTACAAGGGTGAAGGGGCCCCCGCTGCGGTGCACCTCGGTCGACACGTTTTCATGCGGGATCGGGTGTGTCACGGCAAAGGCAAGCGCCTTTTGGCCATAGCTTTGGCGGGTAACCTCAATGCCGGCGGCGTCGCGCATGGGGCTGTCGCGCCCGTCTGCGGCAATCACGAGCTTTGCCGAAATTTTCGTGCCATCGCTGAGGCTTACGCGTGCGCCGGTGGTGCGGGTGAACAAGCTGGTGGTTGCGGTGCCGGGGCGGAAATCGACGTTCGGCAAAGCCTCTAACCGCTCCAGAAGCGCGCGCCTTAGCAGCCAGTTCGGGAAGTTCCAGCCGAAAGGTTGGTCCGAGATATCGGCAGCATCAAAAGCGCGGCTGGTCACCGGTGCATCGCCGTCACCGCCCGCATCCACAATACGCATCACCTGCAAAGGTGCGGCATGTTCTTCCAGATGGGCCCAGATGCCCGCTGCCTCAAGCACGCGGCGCGCCGGTTGCAGCATCGCGGTAGAGCGCATGTCGGCCCCTTTCGCCGCACCATCGGTGACGGGGGGCGTGGGGTCGACGCAGACCACGTTGAAACCCGTGGTGCCGAAAGCCGCTGCCGCCGTCAAACCGGCAATACCGCCGCCCGAAATCAAGATATCACATGCCATGGTCATGCCCGTCAGTTAGCCCGTGATCTGTGCAAGAAAAGCCGAAAGATCAGCGGTGTGGAAATGGATATGCGGCGCGGGGGCGGGGTGCTCGGCCACATGGACGGTGCCCATCCCCATGTCATGCGGGGCGATTAGGTTGCGGGGGTCGTCCTCGAACATCACGGCGGTGGTTGGCGTCAATGCGTCGGCGGCAAATATCAGGTCGTAGGCCGCGCGTTCGGGTTTGGGTAAAAATGACGCGTGTTCAACGCCGTAGATGGCATCGAACAGGCCTGAAAGCCCCCGTGCGGCAATGACTTTTTCGGCGTAGGGGGCAGTGCCGTTGGTATAGATGATCCGGCGCCCCGGCAGGGCGGCGATGCGCGCGGCAAGCAGAGGATCCGGGATCAGCGCGTCAAAGGAGATCTCGTGCACCTCGTGCAGATAGGGGCCGGGATCAAGGTCGTGTTCGCGCATCAGCCCGGCCAGCGTGGTGCCATAGGTGTGCCAGTAATGTCTGCGCAGATAATCCGCGCGCTGCTCATCGACGTTCAAGGCGGTCATCACCCAGTGCGTCATCCGCTGTTCAATCTGGTCGAACAGGCGGGCTGATGGCGGGTATAATGTGTTATCAAGGTCAAAGACCCAAGTATTCACATGAGAAAAAGAGGCGTGTGGCATGGGGACTTGCTACGCTGACCAGATGATCTGCGCAAGATCACGGGGTTGCGCAATTGGACGCGGGGGCTAAGGTGCCGGAGCCTTTTGAAAGAGAACCAATGACGACGCCACGCTCCGGACCCACAGACGCCTATTCCATGATCCTGGACGCGATTGACGTGGGCACCTATCGCCCCGGTGATCGGTTGGTGGAAAGCGAATTGGCCGAACGCTTCGGTGTCTCAAGAACGCCGGTTCGTGAAGCATTACAACGGCTTGAGACGCAATCTTTGCTCGCGCGGGACGGGCGGAGCCTGATCGTTGCATCGTTGGACCACAATCAGGTGGCCGAACTTTACGTTGTACGCGGCGAGTTGGAGGGGTTGGCCGCGCGGCTTGCCGCCCGTCACGCCACCGCTGAAGAAGTCCGTGTATTGCGCGAAATGGTCGAGGAAGACGACGCATTTCGCGACAATCCAGCGGCGCTGGCGCGTGCGAACCGCCGATTTCACAAACAAATTCATCTCGCGTCCCACAACCGGTATCTGGTGCAGCAACTTGATCTGGTACACCGGTCCATGGCGCTGATGGCGACATCGTCGTTGGCCGTGGATGGGCGCGGTGCGATCGCGCAGGATGAACATGACCGCATTGTTCAGATGATCGAACAGCGTGACGAAGATGGTGCGGATGAAGCATTGCGCACGCATATTTCTGTCGCCTTCATGACGCGGCTCAAGCAAGAAGCGGCACAGCGCAAAGACGAAGGCTAGGGTGGACGAAGTGGTGGCACCTTAGAACCGATGGGGCTGGATTTATGTGGTACGCCATGTTCGGTCTTGTCCCAATAGAACGGCGTGACCACGAATTCGTATAGCGCCTTATAGGCCGCGAAAGAGCCGAGAATAAAGTAAAACGGCAGGGTGATCGCCCAGGGTATAAGGTGGCGATGCAGCGGACCCGAAACCGCCGTCATCGCGACAGATATATTGAGGATTTCCGCGAAGAGGAAATATCCGAAAAGCCCGTAGAACACGTCAGCGCCCAGTGTTGTCTGGACAGGATGTGCTGCGCCGAACAGCGGTAGGCAGAAAGACCAGAGCAGGGGGGCAAAGATGAACTGGCAGAACGTCGCGAGGAACAATACCTGCACGCCCAAAAACCGAATAAGCCCGACATCACGGATCAGCCGGAGGGGGGCACGGCTGTGCACGACCCATGTGATCAAGAAGCCTTTCAGCCATCGTGACCTTTGTTTGATCCACGGCCACGCACGGAAATTGGCCTCTTCGTAAGTGACAGTCGGCAGCAGGTCGGTTTTATACCCATGCCGTGCGAGGCGGACGCCAAGATCTGCATCTTCGGTGACGTTATGGGAATCCCAGCCCCGCAGTTTCTCCAAAGCGGCGCGGCGGAAAAATAATGTGGTGCCGCCGAGGGGAATGATCAGCCCCAGATGCGCGACACCGGGTAGGATCACGCGCCACCAAGTCGCATATTCCAGTGTGAAACAGCGCGAGATCCAGTTGGTGCGCGCATTATAAAAATCCAGAACGCCTTGCACACAAGCGACGTTTTTGTGCGCCTGATCAAAGTGTTGTACAACGCGGTTGATCTGGTCGGCCTCCGGCGCGTCCTCGGCATCCCACACGCCGATAATACTGCCGCTGCAAAATTCCAGCGCATAGTTCAGGGCACGGGGTTTGGTGCGCAGTTTGCCTGCTTGCGGTACTTCGATCACGTCGAACCAAAAGGGCAGTTCGGTTCGCGCGATGGTGTCACGGGTCATTTGATCGCCTTCCTCCAGTACCAGCACGACCTGCAGCAGCGCCTTGGGATAGCTGAGCTGCGACAGGCGTGCGATCAAGGCGCTGGCAATCTCCTCCTCGTGGAGAAGCGGGACAAGAACCGATACCTTTGGCCATCGTGTCGGGGGCGATGGCGCGGCGGGGTCTGAAGGAAGTGGTGTGTTCCCCCACAGGCAGCGCGCCAGAAAGGCCGATAATCGTAGCGTCATGATCATAGTACTGCAGAATAATGCCCATAGAACAAACGCCGTAAACGTCACCGCGGGGAGTAACGCGAACAGCATGCCCGCGACAAAAATGACACCGGCGGCCCAAATACGCCGACGCGGACCGGCAACCCGCCATGTTCGGCAGCTTTCATGAGAGGGCACACGCTCCGCCGCGCGTTTGGCCAGCTCGGACCCGTAAAGTGCGGTGATCTGACGGTTGATCTGCGCGGGTTCTGCCAGCACCGGTACGATGTCCAGATCGCTAGTACCGAAGGCGTCGCGGGTAAGGGTATGAAGGGTATCCGGCCGGCTGGTAGCTACAAACAGCGTTTGTCTCATCCGCCGCCACGGCACAATCTTATGGTGCAAGCTGGCTTCGGCAGACAGATGGCGCGCAAGCATCGGTTTGGGCGGGTCTGCGTTAAGGTCGACCTGCTGGATCTGATGTTGCAGCGCCAGTGCTTTGGTCACCTCACTGCGCGAGACAAGCCCTTGAGCCAGAAAGATTTCCCCAAGCGGTGCATTCAGACCGCGCTGCGCTTCAAGCGCGTGCACGAGATCGGCCTGATCGATCAACCCTGCGTCGACCAATATGCGCCCCAAGGGACGATAGCGCCCGCGCACACGCGCGGGACTGGGTGCTTTCAGCTCTAATCCAAGGTTGCTCAACGGGCGAATCCCTTCCTGTCGGAATAGGACCACCTTGGGAGAGATGCCTTAATGGGACGTTAATTGCGAATGAAGAGAACGCCCGCAATTATCAGGTTTAGCTGGCCCGCTCTGCCATCGCCGCGGCAAAGCGTTCAAACAGATAGAAACTGTCTTGCGGGCCGGGGCTCGCTTCGGGGTGGTGCTGAACGGACCAGACGGGCCGCCCCTCCATCCGGATGCCGCAGTTGGAGCCGTCAAACAGCGACTGATGCGTTTCAACCACTCCGCTTGGCAGGCTTTGCGCATCGACGGCAAAACCATGGTTCATCGAGGTGATTTCGACCTTGCCGGTATCAATGTCCTTAACGGGGTGGTTCGCACCGTGGTGACCGTGACCCATCTTGACCGTCTGCCCCCCAAGAGCCAGCGCAAGCATCTGGTGGCCAAGGCAAATGCCGAAAACCGGAAGCTCTGTCTTTTCGATGACATCCTTGATCATCGGCACGGCATACACGCCGGTCGCCGCCGGATCGCCGGGGCCGTTCGACAGGAAAACACCGTCAGGATTATGCGCCATCACATCTTCATACGTGGCAGAGGCGGGCAGCACCGTGACATCGCAGCCGGCCGAGGCAAGGCAGCGCAGGATGTTGCGCTTGGCACCGTAGTCGATCGCGACCACTTTATGAGGTGCGTTTTCCTGCGCAGTATAGCCGTCGGGCCATGCCCACCGCATTTCATTCCAGCGGTAGGATTGTTTGCAGCTGACATCTTTCGCCAGATCCATGCCTTCCAGGCCCGCGAAACCGCGTGCCGCAGCGACCAGCGCTTCGACGTCGAAAACGCCGTCAGGATTATGCGCCAATGCCGCGTGAGGGGCCCCTTGCTGCCGGATGGCGCGGGTCAGGCGGCGTGTATCAATACCACCAATCGCGATGCGCCCGCGCGATGCCAGCCATTCGGACAACGGCTGGACCGAACGCCAGTTGCTCGGGTCGGTGGGCATCCATTTGACAACCATCCCCGCTGCGACCGGATCGCCGGTTTCGTCATCTTCGGGGTTGGTGCCGGTGTTGCCGATGTGGGGGAAGGTAAAGGTCACGATCTGCCCCGCGTAGGACGGGTCGGTCATGATTTCCTGATAGCCCGTCATCGCTGTATTAAAGCAAAGCTCGGCCACGGTCTCTCCCGTTGCGCCAAAGCCCATGCCGTAGAAAATCGATCCGTCCGCTAGCGCCAGGCAGGCAGTCGGACGAGGTGATGTGGTCGCGGTCATGTCGGGGGCCTCCAGCGGCAGGTATATGGAGCTAAACGGTGGCAACCTAAAGCCGCAGTTCGTCGGGGTCAATAGCAGGTTGAAAATGAAATATCGTTAATTTCCAGTGGGTTGCGCGAGGGTTGTGGCATTGCCTGCGCCGCGCAATATCTCTATGTTGCACGGCTTAATACCCCCTAGGGTCAAAAGGACGATGGTAATGGTACTGCGCACTCGCATCTCGGATGCACTGAAACAGGCAATGAAAGACAAGGCGGCGGACCGGCTGTCGACCCTGCGGCTGATCAATGCGGCGATCAAGGATAAAGACATCGCGGCGCGTGCCGATGAAGGCGACACGGGTGTTGGCGATGCCGAAGTGCTCGCGATTTTAGGTAAAATGGCGAAACAACGTATGGAATCCGTACGCGCCTATGAAGAGGGCGGGCGGCTTGATCTTGCGGATCGCGAGCGTGAAGAGATCGCCGTGATCGAAGAGTTTCTGCCCCGTCAGCTGACCGAAGAAGAAACCGCCAAGGCCGTCGATGCCGCCATTGCCGAAGTGGGTGCGACATCGATCCGTGACATGGGCAAGGTGATCGGCCTGCTTAAAGGTAAGTACACGGGGCAAATGGATTTTGGCGCGGTTGGCCCCAAAGTGAAAGAGCGGCTGAGCTAAGGCTCAGCGCATCAGCGAACGGTTCAGCTCGTCATAAAGGGCGATCCGTTCTTCTTCGCTCAGGAAGGTCCCGATTTCGACCTCGCGGCCCATGCCGCGCAGGGTCACGTAATGGGGTACGGGGCCGTCTTTTTCATATTTCGTCACGACGGCCCAATGCCGGTTGCACTGCCATTCTTTGACCTCTCCGCGCGCGGTGCGATGGGATAAATGTGCTGTATTGTGGTCGAGCGTAAACACTTCTTCAATCTGTCTGGCCTTATGGTTGCGCTGTAGCGCCCAATACATCGCCGCGACGGCGGCCAGCATGAAAGGAAGAAGCCCCCACAGCAAAACAGTCCCCAACAGTGGTAGAACGGGGATCAGAATTAGGACGAACGTGACAAGGATAAAACTGGCGAATCCCTTTGCCGGCAGGGATTGGTGCGGCCGCAGGCAAAGAACCTGCGTCGAGGCGTCGGGTCGTGTTTTCCATTCGTAGGGCATGCGGGGTGTCCATCTGTCGTGCCAAGCCTGAACGTAGCAGCAGAACGGGCCTGATCAATGCGGCAGAATGCATCCGGCCCCAAGTGTCAGGGCCGATGTTTTTTCTAGGGGGTCGTGCGCGGTTCAATCAGATCCCAGCGATGGCCGAAAACGTCGCGGAACACGGCGACAGTGCCATAGGGTTCATGGCGGGGGGCTTCTTCGAATGTCACGCCCCCAGCCAAAAGTCGGGCATGGTCGCGGGCAAAATCCTCGGTCTCTAGAAACAACCAGACCCGGCCCGCACCTTGGTTCCCAATCGCTGCACGCTGAGTATCGTCGCCCGGTTCGGCGAGGATAAAGGCGGTGCCGCCACCCGAAGGGGTGACGCGCACCCAGCGTTTATGCCCCTGGTCCTCGTCCTGTGTCAGCTCGAACCCCATCGTGCCACAGTAAAAGGATATTCCTTCGTCGTAGCTGGGAACGATCAAAGTCAGGGCAGAAAGGCGCATAGGATCACTCCAGCTCGACCAGCAGATCCTTGGCGTCGATCTGGCCACCCGGCGTGACATGAACCGCTTTGACCACAGCATCGCGGTCCGCGTGGATACCGGTTTCCATTTTCATCGCCTCGATGGTCAGAAGCAGGTCGCCGGATTTGACCTTTTGACCCACCGTCGCCCCGACCGAGGCAACAACCCCCGGCATCGGTGCTCCGATGTGATTGACGTTACCAATCTCTGCCTTGGGACGCTGTGCAGTCGTCGCTTTGACCATCCGGTTGGGCACGCGCACCACGCGCGGCTGACCATTCAGTTCAAAAAAGACCTTAACGTCGCCGTCTTCATTGGTCTCGCTCAGGGCTTGCAGACGAATTTCCAGCGTCTTGCCCGGGTCGATTTCCGCGGTGATCTCTTCGCCCGGTTCCATCCCGTAGAAGAAGGTGCGCGTCGGCAATACACGGACAGGGCCGTAGGTCCGGTGACGGCCCATGTAATCCAGGAAAACCTTGGGGTACATGAGGTACCCCGACAGGTCATCGTCTTCAACCTGAGCCCCTTCCAGAAGGTCGCGCAGTTCCTTGCGTGTCGCTTCAAGATCGGCAGGGGGCAGATGGGCACCGGGGCGTTCCGTGTTCGGTTTTTCGCCTTTCAGGATTTTGTCGACAATCGCGTCAGGGAACCCGCCCGGAGGCTGGCCTAGATTGCCGCGCATCATGTCGATCACGCTGTCAGGAAAGGACATTTCTGCCTTCGGGTCTTCGACCTGCGCGCGGGTTAACCCTTGGGATACCATCATCAGAGCCATGTCGCCGACCACTTTGGACGACGGCGTCACCTTGACGATATCACCAAACATCTGGTTCACCTCGGCATAGGTCTTGGCGACCTCGGGCCAACGATCATCCAGCCCCATCGACGCGGCCTGCGCCTTGAGGTTGGTGAACTGCCCGCCGGGCATCTCGTGCAGATAGACTTCGGAGGAAGGGGCCTGCATGCCGGTCTCGAACGCGGCATATTCGCCACGCACGTCTTCCCAGTAGTTAGAGATTTCGCGCACCGCGTCCATCGACAGGCCCGTGTCGCGATCCGTGTGTTTCAGCGCTTCGACCACGGACCCGAGCGTCGCCTGAGACGTGTTGCCCGATAGCGCGTCCATGGCGCAATCTACCGCGTCCACGCCCGCCTCGGAGGCCGCCATGATCGTCGCGGTCGCCGTGCCTGCGGTGTCATGCGTGTGGAAATGGATCGGCAGACCGACTTCGGATTTCAGCGCTTTGATCAATACTTTGGCTGCATTCGGCTTGAGCACGCCGGCCATGTCTTTCAGGCCCAGAACATGGGCTCCGGCCGCTTTTAGTTCCTTGCCCATGGCAACATAATATTTCAGGTCGTATTTCGATCGGTCCGGATCAAAAATGTCGCCGGTATAGCAAACGGTACCTTCGCAGATCTTACCGTTTTCAATCACCGCATCCATCGCGACACGCATGTTTTCAACCCAGTTCAGGCTGTCAAACACGCGGAAAACATCGACACCCTCGGTCGCGGCCACGCGGACGAATTCTTGCACCACATTGTCCGGATAATTGGTGTAGCCCACGCCATTCGACCCACGCAGCAGCATTTGCGTCATCACGTTTGGCAGGGCAGCGCGTAGGTCGCGCAGGCGTTGCCACGGACATTCTTGCAAGAACCGGTAGGCCACATCAAAGGTCGCACCGCCCCAGCACTCCATCGAGAAAAGTTGTGGAAGATTAGCGGCATAGGCCGGGGCGACCTTGATCATGTCATGGCTGCGCATCCGCGTCGCAAGCAATGACTGGTGGCCGTCACGCATGGTGGTGTCGGTGATCAACAGCTGCCGCTGTTGCCCCATCCAATCGGCAACAGCCTGCGGCCCTTTTTGTTCAAGCAGGTTCCGGGTGCCCATCATCGGCTCGGCTCGGGCGGCGGGCGGCTGCGGCGCGCGGACGGCCGCCGCAGGGCGGTCGAACCCTTTGGTTTCAGGGTGCCCGTTCACCGTAATATCAGCGATATATGTTAATACTTTGGTCGCCCGATCGCGGCGCTTTTCAAAGGTAAAAAGCTCGGGCGTCTGGTCGATAAACTTGGTGTGGTAACTATTATCGAGGAAGGTCGGGTGTTTCAGCAAATTTTCGACAAAGGCGATGTTTGTCGACACGCCCCGGATGCGGAACTCGCGCAGGGCGCGGTCCATGCGGGCGATCGCTTGCTCGGGCGTTTGCGCTTTCGCCGTCACCTTGACCAAAAGGCTGTCATAATAGCGCGTGATCACCCCACCTGAATAGGCGGTACCGCCGTCCAAGCGGATGCCCATGCCGGTGGCCTCGCGAAAGGCGGTGATGCGGCCATAATCAGGAATGAAGTTGTTTTGGGGGTCTTCGGTGGTGATCCGAGTCTGCAACGCATGGCCGTTCAGCTGCACATCTGCCTGCGTGGCCTTGCCTGTCGCCTCGGCGATGGTCTTGCCTTCGGCAATTAAGATTTGCGCCTGGACGATATCGATGCCGGTGACCTCTTCGGTGACCGTGTGTTCGACCTGAACCCTTGGATTTACCTCGATAAAATAAAATTTGCCGTCGTCCATATCCATCAGGAATTCGACCGTACCGGCACATTCATAGTTAACATGTGCACAGATTTTGCGGCCCAATTCGCAAATCTCGGCGCGCTGTTCTTCGGTAAGATAGGGGGCAGGTGCGCGTTCGACGACCTTTTGGTTGCGACGCTGAACGGAACAATCTCTTTCAAATAGATGGTAGATTTCGCCGTGGCTGTCGCCCAAAATCTGCACCTCGACATGGCGCGCCTTCAGGATCATCTTTTCCAGATAGCCTTCGCCATTGCCAAAGGCCGCTTCTGCCTCGCGCCGGCCTTCCATCACTTTTTCTTTAAGTTCGTCTTCATTCGCGATGGGGCGCATGCCACGACCCCCGCCGCCCCAGGAGGCCTTGAGCATCAGCGGGTAGCCAACCTCTGCCGCCTGCTTGCGGACGACCTCCATATCATCGCCTAGAACGTCTGTCGCGGGGACTACCGGCACGCCGGCCTCCATCGCTACGCGTCGCGCGCTGGCCTTGTCGCCCAAGGCGCGCATTGTTTCCGCACGCGGCCCGATAAAAGTAATACCGTTCTGCGCGCAAGCATCTACAAAGTCGGGATTTTCTGACAGTAGCCCATAGCCCGGGTGGATCGCATCCGCGCCCGAGGCTTTGGCCACGCGGATGATTTCATCGATGTTTAAATAGGCGGCGACAGGCCCCAAACCGGCCCCGATCCGATAGGCTTCATCGGCCTTGAAACGGTGTAGGCCCAGCTTATCTTCCTCGGCGAAAACGGCGACCGTCTTTTTTCCCATCTCGTTGGCCGCGCGCATAATTCGAATGGCGATCTCGCCGCGGTTTGCGATTAGAATTTTCTTAAAGTCGGTCATAGCTAGGCCTTCCTGCTGGCGAGAAATCTTAATTTTCAAGCGTCTAGAGCACGCGCTAACGCTGCGCTGCGGCATTGTTGCGTCTGTTTGACACGGTGTGCAAGTAGAAGTTTTTTTGCGCTCCGCGGGGGATTTTTAACCATTTGGAAAGAGATGGGGTGCTACGTCGAGTCGAGGGCGCGATCGTACCTATGCAATGACATGAGTAATAAGGAGGAACAGATAGCAATAATTCCTGCGGCTTTGACGCTAGACGGCTAGCAAACCGCCGCCGCTTTATAGAAAATGCGGCGGGAACATTTTGCGAACGTGTCTTTTATTTGGTGCGTGCGCAGGATAGATTGGCCGCATGAGTGATTTCGACGAAATGGCCGCCTTTGAGGGCGCTTCCCTATCATTGCGCGCTATGGCTGCGCGTCCGCAACCCTATCTTGATGGGCTGAATCCGGCCCAGCGTGCCGCGGTGGAGCAGATGGATGGCCCTGTCTTGATGCTCGCGGGGGCAGGCACGGGCAAGACCAAGGCTTTGACGGCGCGGATCGTGCATCTGATGAACACCGGGCGCGCCCGCCCGAACGAGATTCTCGCGGTAACCTTCACCAATAAGGCCGCGCGCGAGATGAAAAACCGTGTGGGGCATATGCTGGGGCAGAGCATTGAAGGGATGCCTTGGCTGGGTACGTTTCATGCGATTTGCGTCAAGCTGTTGCGCCGCCATGCTGAATTGGTCGGGCTAAAGTCGAACTTCACCATTCTGGACACGGATGACCAGCTGCGCCTGCTCAAGCAGTTGATCAAAGCGGAAGGGATTGATGACAAACGTTGGCCCGCGCGTTTGCTGTCAGGCGTTATTGATGGCTGGAAAAACCGCGCATTGACGCCCGACAAAATTCCTACGGCCGATGCGGGGGCCTATAACCACCGCGGGGCGGAGCTTTATGCGCAGTATCAAGCGCGGCTTAAAGATCTGAACGCCTGCGACTTCGGTGATTTGCTGCTGCATATGGTCACCATCTTCCAGCAGCACGAAGACGTGCTGGGGCAATATCAGCGGTGGTTCAAATATATTCTGGTGGATGAGTATCAGGATACAAACGTGGCACAGTATTTGTGGCTCCGTCTGCTGGCCTCTGGTCACAAAAATATCTGCTGTGTCGGGGATGACGACCAGTCGATCTACGGCTGGCGAGGGGCCGAGGTTGGCAACATCCTGCGGTTCGAAAAAGATTTTCCCGGCGCTCATGTGGTGCGGTTGGAACAGAATTACCGGTCAACACCGCACATCCTGGCGGCCGCTTCGGGCGTGATCGCAGGAAACGAGGGGCGTTTGGGCAAGACCTTGTGGACGGAATCCCGTGAGGGTGAAAAGCTGCGTCTCATCGGCCATTGGGATGGCGAGGAAGAGGCGCGCTGGATCGGCGACGAAATCGAAGCGTTGCAGCGCGGCACACGCGAGCTTGATCCATACACATTGGACGATATGGCGATTCTTGTACGGGCATCACACCAGATGCGCGCGTTCGAGGATCGATTCCTGACCATTGGCCTACCGTACCGCGTGATCGGTGGACCGCGTTTCTATGAACGGTTAGAAATTCGCGACGCCATGGCCTATTTCAGGGTGGTTACCTCGCCTGATGACGATCTTGCTTTTGAGAGAATCGTTAACACGCCCAAGCGTGGTTTAGGCGATAAAGCGCAACAAAATATACAGAAAACCGCGCGCGAAAACGGTGTGAACCTGGTGGAGGGGGCGCGGATCTTGTTGGCGAATGGCGGGATTGGCGGTCGTGGGGCGGCGCAGTTGCGTCTGCTCATCGACGGGATTCAGCGCTGGTCCGAACTGGCGCGGGGCCCGCGCCTACAGACTGTGGTTGATGACGATAGCGTCATCGATGAAGGTGCGCCGCTGTTTCACGAGGAATATGGCCCGCCCGAGGTCAGCCATGTGGAATTGGCGCAGATTATTTTGGATGAAAGCGGATATACTGGTTTTTGGCAGAACGACAAAACGCCGGAAGCTCCGGGGCGGCTTGAGAACCTGAAGGAGCTGGTTAAAGCGTTGGAGCAGTTCGAGAATCTTCAAGGTTTTCTGGAACACGTCAGCTTGATCATGGATAATGAAAGCGACGATGGTGGCGCTAAAGTGTCGATCATGACGTTGCACGCGGCCAAGGGGCTTGAGTTTCCGGCGGTGTTTCTTCCCGGCTGGGAGGATGGGCTGTTTCCGTCGCAGCGATCGATGGACGAATCTGGCCTGAAGGGGCTGGAGGAAGAGCGGCGGCTTGCCTATGTCGGAATCACACGGGCCGAGCAGCTTTGCACGATCTCCTTTGCGGCCAACCGCCGCGTGTTTGGTCAGTGGCAAAGCGCCATGCCGTCACGGTTTATCGACGAACTTCCCGAAGCTCATGTGGATGTGCTGACCCCGCCGGGCCTTTATGGTGGCGGGTATGGCGCTGCGATGCCCAAATCGAATCTGCATGAAAAAGCCGCTGAAGCGAATGTATATAATTCTCCGGGGTGGCGAAGATTGCAGACGCGCAGCCAAGCGCGCAGCGTGAGCCAGCCTTCGGAAGCCCGAAATGTGACGATCGACATGTCCGCGGTCAGCAGTTTTGCGATGGGAGAACGGGTGTTCCACCAGAAATTTGGCTATGGCGAAGTTGTTGGAATCGAAGGGGATAAGCTTGAGATCAGCTTTGACAAGGCCGGGGTCAAGAAGGTCGTGTCGCGCTATCTGAGCGCATCGGGTGACGTTCCGTTCTGAACGGGCGTCATGAGTTTTACGAAATATCAAGAATTAGATGCAAGAACGGCGGTGCTTTGGGAGGAAAGCACCGCCGTCTTTATCTACGTCCCCAATCCAATCGGGAGGAAAGGGGGAAGGGGACGTTTATGAAAGCCGCCGGTCTCAGGGAGGAGGAGGAGACCCGAAGCTTTCTACAGGCACACAACAGGGAGGGTGCGTGTGCCCGATCCAGTATGATTTATGCAGCGTTGCGTGCTGTTTCCAGCGCGATGCCGCGGATTTGCGAGCGGCCCATGCCCAGGTCGTTCAGCTCGCGGTTGGACAAGGAACTCAGCTCGTTGAAAGTGGAGCGGTATACGCGGCGTTGCTTGCGGCGAGTCTCGAGTGTGGACATCAGCGCGGCAAAGCGGTCTGCCAGGGTCGGTGCGGTTGTAGCGTTCAAGTAGGCCATCGGATACCTCGTCTTGTTTCGTCTGTGTTCGTTATCATTCGTCTTGTGTTGGTTATGTAGTAAAATGCTGCATCTGCACAATAGTCAGATCGTCAATGCTGCTATGCAGAAAATGCATGGGCAAAAGATGACGTAACGTCTTGATCGGGAACAAAATAACCCTAGCGCAAACGCTTTTGCAGTCAGGAGGAATGGTATGAAAAAAATGGCGACGATACCAGGGAGGAGGAGGGTATCGCCGCCGAAAACAAACACATCCGGGAGGAGGATGGATGAGTTTGGTCTTATTCTTGGCTCGCAGTGTCTGCGTTCCTGAAACCTTTTTGACCTATTTGCTGCGTTTGCACAATTCTCAAATTGTGCATTGCTGCCATGCAGCGAAAACATAGGGGTTTTGCGTAATTTTTGGGCGCTAAATGTTCGTTTTGCCTTGGTGCTGTGCGGCATGCGAACGTAGGGTTGCGATTTGGCCAGAAACTGCCATGTCAAAAGCAGTCTCGAAAGGAATATGTCATGCCGCTCTCTAAATCCGACGTCGAATCTGCTCTGGCCCGGGTGATGCTGCCGGATGGGAAATCTATCCTTGATCACGATCTGATCCGCGCTTTGACGGTCGAGGGCGATGTGGTGCGCTTTGTTATAGAAGCCCCCAATGCGCAGATCGCCGCGCAGATGGCCCCGCTGCGCGACGCGGCAGAGGCCGTGGTGCGCGAGGTTGATGGCGTTGCCAGCGTAACAGTCGCCCTGACGGCCCATGGCCCCGCGCCAAAGCAATCGGCCCCAAGCCTCAAGATTGGCGGGCACCCGAAGGCGCAGGATGGCCCGATGAAACCGGCTGGCGTGCAGCGCATTCTCGCCATTGGGTCGGGCAAGGGGGGCGTGGGCAAATCGACCGTGAGCTCAAACCTCGCCGTGGCGTTGGCGCGGGCAGGTCGCAAGGTCGGTTTGCTGGATGCCGATATATATGGTCCCAGTCAGCCGCGTATGATGGGGGTGAACAAGCGGCCCGCCTCGCCGGATGGTAAAACGATCATCCCGCTGCACGCCCATGGTGTGACCCTGATGTCCATCGGCTTTATGATGGAGGAGGGGAAGGCGGTGGTCTGGCGTGGCCCGATGTTGATGGGCGCGCTGCAGCAGATGCTGGGGCAGGTAGAATGGGGCGAGCTGGACGTGTTGCTTGTCGATCTGCCGCCGGGCACGGGCGATGTGCAACTGACACTATGTACCAAATCCGAATTGTCCGGCGCGATCGTGGTGTCAACGCCGCAGGACGTGGCGCTGATCGATGCACGCAAGGCGATTGATATGTTCAATACGTTGAAGACGCCCGTGTTGGGATTGATCGAGAATATGTCGCTGTTTGTCTGTCCTGATTGTGGGTCCGAACATGAAATCTTTGGTCATGGCGGGGTTGCGGCCGAAGCTGCGACGATGGAGGTGCCTTTGCTCGGCAGTTTACCCATCGATCTTGATACCCGGCTTTCCGGCGATGGTGGCACGCCGGTGGCCGCGGGGGACGGGCCGATGGCTCAGGCCTATGCCCGCATCGCCGAAGGTTTGATCAAGGGTGGGATGGCCTAAGGGGCAACCTCCTTCACCATCCTATCTATACTCAACGCCGCGCAGCCCCCTGCGCGGCGTTTCGCGTTCCTCGGCGTCGTGTGGACGTGCCTATGGGATCCCATGGGAAAACCTCATGGGAAAACATGGGAGATCGCCGGCTGGACCCTGCCGGATTGGCAAGGTGATTCGGCGGAAAATGGCTGTCTGAGGCGCGGAATCCTCAGTTTGCGCGATAAAACAGTTGCAATTGGTGTTGCGATCGGGGAACAAGCCGCGAACACAGGTTGTGGATAACTCTGTGGTCTAAAATTGTTGGGAAATTGTGGGAAATTTCAGCACGCGTTTTTAACCTCAATATGTTGTGTCTGAATTTAGCATTTAGCCGACATAAGCTAAAAACGGCCGATATTTCTTTCCCACATGTTGATTTACAACCCTGTGCAAAACCAAATTTGGTGTGTATTTCCCAAAAAACTTATAGACGCCCATCAATTCCCATGGCATCCCTAGTACATCGGATGAGAACGAGACACGGGGCACCAAACGACCCCAACGACCAAATAAAACTCTAGCAGGTTCATACAGGCACCTCGCTTTCATCAGACCAAGAGATCCGGCGCGCGAGCGAGCAGACATCCCCCCAGGTGGCGCGCGCAGTCGGACTTCCCCGCCAAGGCGGGACGGGCGGCGGGTTGATCAGTGGCAGCAGATCAGCCCGCCGTTTCTACATCTACCGCCGGGGGCATGATTTTAGGGCGCACAAGCGTCGCAGGCAGGGACAAACACGTGAGCCGCAGGTTCAGAGGCGAAAGCCAACACAAGGTCGATACGAAGGGGCGGGTGTCTATCCCAGCCTCTTTTCGTCGTGTGTTGGAAGCCGGTGACCCGAATTGGCAAAACGGTGGCACGCCCGAGCTGGTGATCGTCTATGGCGACAGCCGCCGCAGCTATCTTGAATGCTATACCATGCAGGCCATCGAAGAGGTGGACGACAAGATCGACGCGCTGCCGCGCGGGTCAATGGAACGCAAGATGCTGCAGCGCCTGTTCCACGGTCAGTCCTTTCCCACATCGGTCGATGAAACGGGCCGCCTGGTTCTGCCAGCGAAGCTGCGCAACAAGATCGACCTGGAAAACGAAGCATTCTTTATCGCCGCCGGTGATACCTTCCAGATCTGGAAGCCCGAAACCTACGAGACCGAGGAAAAGGCCCGCGAAGAGGAGTGGCTGGACGATCTGCCAGAAGACTTTGATCCGATGGCCTTCCTGGACGGCAAGCCGGAGGCTTGATCGATATGAGCGGACCCAGCGATACCCCCTCCGCCCCGCACACACCGGTTCTGCTGCGCCCCTTGCTGGCGGCGGTGGCCCCTGTGTCGGGGCGTTGGCTGGATGGCACCTTTGGCGCGGGCGGCTATACCCGTGGCCTGCTGGACGCGGGTGCTGCGCAGGTGGTGGCGGTGGACCGTGACCCGCTTGCGTTTGAAATGGCGCAGGCCTGGGCCGGCGACTATGGCGACCGGATCGTCATGCAGCGCGGCGTCTTTTCCAAGATGGACGATTATGCGCAGGATCTGGACGGGATCGTGTTGGATCTGGGCGTGTCCTCCATGCAGCTTGATCTGGCAGAGCGCGGGTTCTCTTTCATGCGTGACGGGCCGCTTGATATGCGGATGAGCCAGGACGGCCCCTCGGCGGCGGATATCGTCAACGAGGCCGAGGAAGAGGTGATTGCCAATATCCTGTTCCAATACGGTGAAGAACGTGCCAGCCGCCGCATCGCCAAAGCGATCGTACGTGCCCGCGAAGAAGCCCCGATCACCACAACGCTGGCGCTTGCAGGCTTGGTCGAAGGCTGTTTGCCGCGTTCGAAACCCGGCCAGTCGCATCCCGCGACCCGCAGTTTTCAGGCGCTGCGCATTGCGGTGAACAATGAATATGGCGAGCTGTTCAACGGGTTGATGGCGGCGGAACGCGCGTTGAAACCGGGTGGCCAGCTGGCCGTTGTGACCTTCCACTCGGTCGAAGACCGTATGGTCAAACGCTTCCTGACGGCGCGTGCGGGGGCAGGGGGCAACGCCAATCGCTTTGCGCCCGAAATTGAAACAGAAGCGCCGCAATTCAAGATCCTCAAGCGCAAGGCCATCGGGCCGGATGCGCAAGAGCTGGAAGAGAACCCGCGCAGCCGCTCGGCCAAGCTGCGCGTCGCAATTCGCACTGATGCGCCTGCGGGCAGCATCGATGCCAAGGCACTCGGCATGCCTATGGTCAGGGGATTAACCGTATGAGAACCGTGCTTTACATCCTAACCACCTTTTCGGTGATCGGGCTGGCCTTCTGGGCTTACCGCGAGAATTACGCGACCCAGCAAGCCCTGAGTGATGCCGATGACCTGCGCTATGAAATCCGCGAAGCCTACAGCCGTCTGGCCGTGCTCAAGGCGGAATGGGCCTATCAGAACCGCCCCGACCGTCTGCGCGACCTGGCAGAGCTGAACTTTGACCGGCTGAACCTCTTGCCGCTGCATCCCGACCAGTTCGGATCTATCGATCAGGTGAGCTACCCGCCGCTGCCAGAACTGCCGCTGTTCGAGATCACCGACGGCGTTGACGTATCCTCGATGGAGGCCCCCGAATGATCCGCACCCCGCTGCGCCCGCTGGCCCGTATTCTTGAAGCCCGTCAAAAGGGCGAAAACCCCGATGCGATCGAGCGCGAGAACAAGCGTATCCGCCACGAGCAGATGCGCGACGCCTCGCGGCAGCGCGCCGAGGGGCGTTTGCTGGTTCTGGGTGTCTTCTTCTTCTGCGCCTTCACCGTTGTGGGTGCGCGTATGGGGGTCATGGCGACCACCGACCCGACAGAGCCGCGCGCGGCGGCACCCGGTTCCGTGATCTCGGCCACCCGCGCCGATATTGTGGATCGCAACGGCAATCTGCTGGCGACCAACTTTGAGACACATGCGCTTTATGCGCAGCCGCACCACATGATCGACCCGCAGGGGGCCGTGAAAAAGCTGATGGCCGTGTTCCCCGACCTGAACGAGGAACGCCTGCTGCGCGACTTTACCGGCAAGCGCAAGTTCTTGTGGATCAAGAAGAAAATTAGCCCCGAGCAGATGCAGGCCGTGCATGATATCGGCGAGCCGGGCTTGCTGTTTGCACCGCGTGACATGCGCCTTTACCCCAACGGGTCGCTTGCCGCGCATATCATGGGCGGGGCCAGCTATGGCCGCGAGGGCGTCCATGCCGCCGAGGTGATCGGCGTCGCGGGAGCAGAGAAATACTTTGACGATTATCTGCGCGATCCGGCCAATGGGAACAAACCGCTGGAACTGTCGATCGACATGACCGTACAGGCCGCGTCCGAGCGTATTCTTTATGGCGGCATGAAGCTGATGAACGCCAAGGGGGCGACCTCGGTCCTGATGGATGTCCACACGGGCGAGGTGATCAGCGCCGTATCCTTGCCCTCTTTCGACCCCAACGACCGGCCCCATGCCGCCGTCACGGGCGATGCGTCCGACAGCCCGCTGTTCAACCGGTCGGTGCAAGGCGTCTACGAGCTTGGCTCTGTCTTCAAGATTTTCACCGCGGCACAGGCGATCGACCTTGGCATTGCCACTGCGGATACGGTGATCGACACCTCTGGCCCGATGAAGGTCGGCGGCTTCCGCATCGGCGAATTCCACGGCAAGAACTATGGCAAGCAGACGGTGACGGGGATCATCGTGCACAGTTCCAACCGCGGGACAGGGCGGCTTGCGCTTGAGATCGGCGCGGAGCGTCAGCAGGAATTCCTGAAAAACCTCGGGTTCTTTGAGCCAACCCCCTTCGAGATCGTCGAAGCCTCTGGCGGCAAGCCCTTGCTGCCGCAGCGCTGGCAAGAGTTGAGCACCGTAACCGTCTCCTATGGCCACGGTCTGTCCTCCAGCCCGATGCATCTGGCGGCGGGCTATTCTGCTATCGCCAATGGCGGGCACAAGGTCACCCCGACGTTGCGCAAGCAATCCGGCCCCGTGGTCGGCCCTCGTGTGATGTCTGAACGCGCGGCGGCGGATGCCCGCGCAATGTTGCGTGCGGTGGTGACCGAAGGCACGGCCAGCTTTGCCGAAGTGCCCGGCTACCAGATCGGCGGCAAGACCGGTACGGCGGATAAACCCGGCCCCCGTGGTGGCTATCTTGAGGATACGGTCATCGCGACCTTTGCCAGCATGTTCCCGGCGCATGATCCCAAATACGTGCTGATCGTCACACTGGACGAACCTGTCGAGACCTCGGGCGACAAACCACGCCGCACGGCTGGTTGGACAGCTGTGCCCGTCGCCGCGGAAATGGTCCGTCGCGTCGCGCCTCTGCTGGGTCTGCGACCGACTGTTGAACCGGACAGCCTCGCTGATATAACGCTCTCCAGCAGCAACTAATATAAAGAGCGTCCCCATGGGCACACAGGCCGTCCCGTTATCCTCCCTTGGTCTGACCGCGAAAGGGGGGGGCAACCCGCCCATTACAGGTATCAGCGTCGACAGCCGTCAGGTCCAGCCCGGCACCCTGTTCGCCGCCATGCCCGGCAGCAAGGTCCATGGGGCCGAGTTTATCCAATATGCGCTGCGCATGGGCGCGGTGGCGGTGTTGACCGACGCCGAGGGGGCCACGCTGGCCGCTAACGCGCTGGCACAGGCTGACGCGGCCCTTGTCGTCACCGATGCCCCCCGCGAGGCGCTGTCGCGCGCGGCAGCCTTATGGTACGGCGCGCAGCCGCAGACGATGATTGCCGTCACCGGCACCAATGGCAAAACCTCTGTCAGCACCTTTGTGCGGCAAATCTGGATCGAGATGGGGGTGGCGGCTGTCAACCTTGGCACCACTGGCGTCGAAGGCGCATGGACCGCACCGCTGGCGCATACCACGCCCGAGCCCATCACCCTGCACCGCACCCTTGCCGAGGCCTCTGCCAACGGTATCACCCATGCCGCGATGGAGGCGTCAAGCCACGGGCTGGACCAGCGGCGGCTGGATGGCGTGACGCTCAAGGCGGCGGGGTTCACGAATTTTACCCAAGACCATCTCGACTACCACGAGACCTTCGACGCCTATTTCGACGCCAAGGCCGGACTGTTCTCGCGGGTGCTGCCCGAGGACGGCACGGCGGTGATCAATATCGATGATCCCAAGGGGGTCGATATTGTCGCCATCGCACGCGCCCGCGGCTGCGAGGTGATCACCGTGGGGCGCGACGGCGGCGATCTGCATCTGACCGGCCAGCGCTTTGATGCGACGGGGCAGGACCTGCGGTTCAGCTATCGTGGCAAGACCTACCAGAAACGTCTGAACCTCATTGGCGGGTTTCAGGCGGACAACGTGTTGCTCGCGGCGGGGCTGGTGATTGCCTGCGGGGCGGACCCCGCCCATGTGTTCGACACGCTGCCTCATCTGACCACCGTGCGCGGCCGCATGCAGCTTGCCGCCACACGGGACAATGGCGGGGCGGTGTTTGTGGATTACGCCCATACCCCCGACGCCATTGCCACCGCGCTGCAAGCGATGCGCCCCCATGTCATGGGCCGGCTGGTCGCTATCGTGGGCGCAGGCGGTGACCGTGACCGCGCCAAACGCCCGCTGATGGGACAGGCGGCGGCGGCCCATGCGGATCTGGTGTTCGTGACCGATGACAACCCGCGCTCCGAAGATCCGGCGACCATCCGTGCCGCCGTCATGGAGGGCGCGCCAGAAGCGACCGAGGTGGGCGACCGTGCCGAGGCGATCCTGCGGGGCATCGACGCCATCGGCACGGGCGACGCGCTGCTGATCGCGGGCAAGGGCCATGAAACCGGACAGACCATCGGTGACGATGTGCTACCCTTTGATGATGTGGAACAGGCCAGCGTCGCCGTCGCGGCGCTGGATGGGAGATTGGCATGAGCTTGTGGACAGCAAAAGAGGCCGAAAGCGCCACCGGTGGCCGCGCCATCGGGGACTGGGCCTGTGACGGCGTGTCGATTGATACCCGTACCCTTGCACCGGGGGATCTGTTCGTCGCGCTGAAAGACGTGCGCGACGGGCATGATTTTGTCGCCATGGCGCTGGAAAAAGGGGCGGGGGCTGCGCTGGTCACCCATGTCCCCGAGGGCGTGGCCGAGGATGCTCCGCTGCTGATCGTCGAGGATGTGCTCAAGGGCCTTGAGGCGCTTGGTGCCGCCGCGCGGGCCCGAACGCAGGCCAAGGTCGTCGCGGTGACGGGCAGCGTCGGCAAGACCTCGACCAAGGAAATGCTGCTTGCGATCTTTGCCGACCAGGGGCGGGCGCATGCCTCTGTCGACAGCTATAACAACCACTGGGGGGTGCCGCTGACGCTGGCGCGGATGCCTGCGGATACAGAATATGCCGTGATCGAGATCGGCATGAACCACCCCGGAGAGATCTCTCCGCTGGCGCAGATGGCCAAGCCGGATGTCGCGATGGTCACCACCGTCGCCGCCGTGCATCTGGAAGCCTTTGCCAATGTCGCGGAAATCGCGGTCGAGAAAGCCGCCGTTTTTGATGGGCTGCAACCGGGGGGCGTGGCGGTGATCAACGCTGACATCGAACACGCCGCGATCCTGATGGCCAAGGCCGTGGATCGCCGTCTGCGCGAGGTCGAATTTGGCGAGCATGGCTATCAGTACAAACTGCTGGACGTGCAGGTGCAGGGCGACACCACCGTCGTGCGCGCCGACGCGGACGGCACACCACTGCTGTTCAAGATCGGGACGCCGGGGCGGCATTTCGCGATGAACGCCTTGGGGGCCTTGGCCTCTGCACAAGCCATGGGCGCGGATCTGGCGCTGGCTGCTGCCTCCTTGGGACGCTGGACACCGTATAAGGGGCGCGGCGTGCGAGAGGTTATCCATCTCGACGTGGTCGACACCCATCTGACGTTGAACCTGATTGATGACAGCTATAACGCGAACCCCACGTCGATGGCCGCCGCCCTAGAGGTGCTGGCCGCTGCCGAGGTGACCCATGATATCGGCCGCGTCAGCAAGGGGCGGCGCATCGCCTATCTGGGCGACATGAAGGAACTGGGACCGGACGAGATCGCCCTGCACGCAGGGCTCGCGCATCTCGACGCCACCAAAAAGCTGGATGTGATCCACTGTGTTGGCCCGCTGATGAAGTCGCTCTATGACCTGCTGCCGGCGCATCAACGCGGGGAATGGGCCGAAACTGCCGCCGACCTGCTGCCCGCGCTTTCGTCGCATCTGGACAGTGGCGATGTTGTGCTCGCCAAAGGCTCCTTGTCCATGAAACTGGGGCTGATCGTTGACGCGATCCGCAAAATGGGCCATCCGGTCCCGAATGAACGACAGGGCTAAGCCCACAAGATTTTGAGTTAGGACGCGTACGATGCTCTATTGGTTGACCCTCCTGTCAGATGGCGGCGATTTCTTTAACCTTTTCCGCTACATCACCTTCCGCGCCGGTGGGGCCTTCCTGACAGCGCTGGTGTTTGGCTTTCTGTTCGGCAAGCCGCTGATCGCCGTGCTGCGCAAGCGGCAGGGTAAGGGCCAACCGATCCGGGATGACGGTCCCGAGGGGCATTTTGTCAAGGCGGGGACGCCGACCATGGGTGGGCTGCTGATTGTGGGGGCCTTGCTGACCTCTACCCTGCTGTGGGCGCGGCTGGACAACCCGTTTGTCTGGATGGTGCTGCTGGTAACAATGGCATTTGCCGCCATCGGGTTTGCCGATGACTACGCCAAGGTCAGCAAGCAAACGACCGCTGGTGTTTCCAGCAGAATGCGTCTGTTGCTGGGCTTTATCATCGCGGGCAGCGCGGCCTATTGGGCGGCGCAGTTCCACCCCGCAGAGCTGCAGAACCAACTGGCGCTGCCCGTGTTCAAGAACACGCTGATCAACCTTGGGTATCTGTTCGTGCCCTTCTCGATCATCGTGATCGTGGGGGCGGCGAATGCGGTGAACCTGACGGACGGGCTGGACGGGCTGGCGATCATGCCCGTGATGATCGCCGCCGGGGCGCTTGGCGTGATCGCCTATGCCGTCGGCCGCGTCGATTTCACCGAATATCTGGACGTGCACTATGTGCCGGGGACGGGCGAGATTCTGGTCTTTACCGCCGGTATCTTTGGCGGTGGCCTGGGCTTTTTGTGGTATAACGCGCCCCCCGCCGCGGTCTTTATGGGCGACACCGGATCGCTGGCCCTTGGCGGGGCCTTGGGGGCCATCGCGGTTGCCACCAAGCACGAATTGGTGCTGGCCATCGTTGGCGGCCTGTTTGTGGTCGAGGCGCTGTCGGTGATCATTCAGGTGCTCTATTTCAAACGCACGGGCAAACGGGTCTTCCTGATGGCACCGATCCACCACCATTATGAAAAGAAAGGCTGGGCCGAGCCGCAGATCGTCATCCGCTTCTGGATCATCTCTTTGATCCTCGCGATGATCGGGCTGGCGACGCTGAAGGTCCGCTGAGCCGTTTATCAAAGCGGAAAGAAACAAGAGGGCGCGCTGCAGGGATGTGGCGCGCTTTTTTTATGGCGGACGGGGGCCAGCCCCCGCGCGGCCAAGGGGCCGCGTCCCCCGGAGTTTATTTGGCAAAATGAAGGGCGGCGGAGGCTGGACGCGGGTGGCGTCAGAAGATCGACCAGCCCATTTCGCGCGCGAGGCGAGCCATGGCCTGGGTGCCTTTCTTCGAGTTGCCATAGCGGTTCAGGCCAGGGGACCAGACGGCGATGCTGGCGCGGCCGGGGACGATGGCAAGGATACCGCCGCCCACACCGGATTTCGCCGGAAGCCCTACGCGGTAGGCAAAATCGCCCGACCCATCATAATGCCCGCAGGTGAGCATCAGCGCATTGAGGCGCCGGATGCGGGGCGGCAGGATCATGCGGGGCAGCTTGTCGGTTTCGATCAGGAACCGTCCGGCCATGGCCAGTTGCCGCGCGGACATGTCGATGGCGCAGTGGTGAAAATAAGTGCCGAGCGTCTTCTCCGGCGGGTTGTTCAGGTTTCCGCAGGAGGCCAGAAAATGCGCCAAGGCAAAGTTGCGGTGGCCATGGGCGGTTTCAGAGGCCGCGACGGTTTCGTTGATGTGGATGTCGTCGTCACTGGCAGCGGCGCGCACGAATTGCAGGATTTCGGCAAGGGTCTCGCGCGGTTCGCGGCCCGTGAGCACCTCGTCCGTGGTGACAATGGCACCGGCGTTGATGAACGGATTGCGCGGGCGGCCCTGTTCGGCCTCAAGCTGCACGATGGAATTGAACGCACGCCCCGATGGCTCGCGGCCCACGCGCTTCCACAGCTGGTCGCCTGACCGTCCAAGGGCGATGGCAAGGGTGAAGACCTTGGTGATGGATTGCACGGAAAACGGCGTATCGGCATCCCCGGCAGTAAAGACCTCGCCGTCCGCGGTGGTGATCGCGATACCGAATTGTGCAGGATCGACAGAGGCCAGCTGCGGGATATAGGCTGCCACGTCTCCCCAGTCATCCGTGGCGCGCATGTCGGCGTTGAGCTGGGCTAAAATCTCTGGCAGATGGGGCATAAGGGGCTCCGAAAGTTTCAGGGTCATCGCTAACAGGAGAGCAGGCATGATACCAGTTCAAGGTTTGACCGGCGCAAAGGTCGCCATTCTGGGGCTCGGGCGGTCGGGGCTATCTGCGGCCCGTGCGCTGGCCGCCGGGGGCGCTGTGCCTATCTGTTGGGATGACAACCCCGCCGCCCGCGCCGCCGCGCAGGCCGAAGGGTTCGATTGTGCGGATCTGGGCAAAGCCGGCGTCTTTGATGATATCACGCGGCTGATCGTATCGCCCGGCATCCCGCATCTTTATCCGGCACCGAACCCGGTGATCGTCGCCGCGCAGGACGCAGGTGTGCCGGTGGACAATGACATCGGTCTGTTCTTTCAAAGCTTCGCGACGCTGGCCTGGGATAATTTTGAGGTGGTGCCCAAGATCATCGCGATCACCGGGTCGAACGGGAAATCCACCACCTCGGCGTTGGTGCATCACATTCTCAAACACGCAGGCCGCCCGACGCAGCTGGCGGGAAACATCGGTCGCGGCGTGCTGGACATAGAGCCTGCCATTGACGGCGAGGTCGTGGTGCTGGAGCTGTCTAGCTACCAGACCGATCTGGCGCGCAATCTGACGCCGGATGTCGCCGTCTTCACCAACCTTAGCCCCGATCATCTGGATCGCCATGCGGGCATGGGCGGCTATTTCGCGGCCAAACGGCGGCTCTTTGCTGAAGGCGGGCCGGATCGTGCCGTCATTGGCGTGGATGAACCCGAAGGGCGTTTTCTGGCGGGACAGCTCAGCGAAGGGGCGGCCGACGACCGGGTGATCCGCGTGTCGGTGGACCGCAAGCTTACAGGTCTTGGTTGGCAGGTCTTCGCGCGCAAAGGCTTCTTGTCGGAATATCGCGGCGGCAAGCAGATCGGGTCCATCGATCTGCGCAGCATTACCGGCTTGCCCGGCGCGCATAACCACCAGAACGCCTGTGCCGCCTATGCCGCCTGTCGCACACTGGGGTTCGCGCCCAAGATCATCGAAGCGGCGTTCCATTCCTTTGGCGGCCTGCCGCACCGCAGCCAGACCGTGGGCGAGGCGGGCGGCGTGCGCTTCGTCAATGACAGCAAGGCGACCAATGTGGACAGCGCGGTCAAGGCACTGGCGGCGTTCAGGAACATCCGCTGGATCTGCGGCGGGCTTGAGAAAGATGGCGGTTTGGGCAGTTTGTCAGAACCGCTGGAGACAGTGCGCAAAGCCTATGTGATCGGGCGCGAGGCGGCGCAGTTCGCCATGAAACTGGGGGTCGAGGCCGAGGTCTGTGGCACGATGGATGTCGCGGTCGCGCGCGCGGTCGAGGACGCCGAGGCGGGGGACGTCGTTCTGCTGGCCCCTGCGGCGGCGAGCTTTGACCAATACGACAGTTTCGAGCGCCGCGGAGAGGACTTTGTCGCGCAGGTCCAGAAGCATCTGACGGACACGTAACTGCGTTTATGGGGAAGGAGCGCCGAATGGGTAATGATTGCGGTGTTTCGGTCTGCTCCGGTCCAGATTGTGGCGCGTGACTGATTGTTTGATCGGGGTCATCGGATAATTGATGGCTTGTTCGGGGATGCAGATTTCGAGGCCGTCTATCGAAGAAAAAGGTCTTGATCCTAATCGTCTGCGGCCGAGAACCGACGAGATTTACTTGCGGCGTATCGGGCGTGCGCGACAAGAGGCTCGGCGTTCTTTCGAGGGACGACCTATGGGTTGGCCTCGGGGATGAAAACCTTGACGGTTGATGAAATTGGAACGCCGTTCACCGACCACGCGCTGTGATCATTTGCGTTCAATGTCACTCTGACTTCATTCTCGCCAGGCACCAGTGAGGTGCCCGACAGATGATACCAGTTGGAGTAGACCCGCGCTATTTTCGAGCCATTCACATAGATATGGGCATGGCCTTCGTTGTCTTTCGGTGCGTGATTGATCGCTGCGGGTGTGAACTTGAAATGAACGGGCAGTATCTGAACATTATACCCGCCCATCACGTCCGGAAATACCAGATGCGTGACGCTTGGCTGTGGCAGTTCGGCAGAGACGTCGCGCGGAGGATGCCGGTGCGCTGGCACCGCGCCGGGCGCGCTAGCCATATCCATCGTTGCCTTGCCGATGTCAGGTGACATGGGGGCGCGCGACATCGGAAAAAGCGTCATGACTACGACAGCCATCGACGCCCCGATTATGGCATAGGCGAGTTTTTCCACCAGATCCGGTCTTTACTGGCCAGGTGCGGGCATAGCTGCGCGCAGGTCGTCTTCGCTGACGCCAAGTGCCTGAGCCGCCGCGGCAAAGTCCGGCGGGCGCGTGTCACCAAGTGCCCCGACCAACTCAGCCTCTGTGATGCCCAGTTGATCGGCAACTGCGGCAAAATCCGGTGCGGCACCACCGCCACCGGGGCCATTGTTCGCGGCCACGTCGACCTCACCATGGTAGCAGTCGATCATATAGGGCGCTTCATCTGCCGTGAGGTGGTAGTGGTAAATCCCTTCCGGGAATTCAGGTGTCGGGCCGGAGTGGCCGCTGCACGCATCCAGATCGTCATTCACCACGACAATGCCACCGACATCATTGTTGCCATAGACAGGAAAGCCGTCGGCCAAAACACCGATCATCCGCGAATGTTGCCCGGCCTGCGCCGCGGCCTCGGCAATACAAACAGGGATGCCATGATAGTGGTAATTCGTCCCGTCCACGAGCGTGTGCCCGTTGCAGTTGTCCAGAAATGCCACGTGATCATGAACAACCTGATCGTCAATCGCAACGACGGAGCGGTCGGGGTTCTCATAGTCGTTGAAAATCTGTGCGCCGCTCAAGGCCACGCCAATTCTCCCCAGCGAGGTGTCCGTTGATGTATCCGAATAGACCGGCTGCGTTGTGATTGTCGCGTCGATCTCGGTCTCTTTGAAGTAGTCGGCAGAGTTCTGCACATCAAAGAATTCCAGTGGCTTGTCGGCAAAGGGTTGATCGTTGGGATCGCTTGGAATCAGATATTGTTCCGCGAAACCGTGGTCCGGGATGCCGTTGGATTGGAAGCGGAAGGTTTTTGCGTCAGCATCGACCGTGATCTTGACATGATCTGCCCAATTTGCCGCTTGAACGACCGCCGCAGTGTCATTCGACTGTTTCACATTCTGAGCCGATGAAGGCGAATAGATTAGGGATGCGGCGGCCAGCACAACCGATGCGGCGGCTGTCCCATAGAGAGTTTTCTTGGACATGATTTTCTGATCTCCCATGAGATGTCGGTATCTATACTTCCAACTTCGGGTCGAGGCGCTGCCAAGCCGAAGCTAGGTCTTAAACGGACGCGTGCCAACTTTCCGTCGTTTTTATTCAACAGAAATATAGAGAAATATAGCGCCCTAGAATTTTTCGAGCGCTGCCGTATCGACGTCAAATCTTGGCGATACTTCGGATAGCGGCCTTGGCAATCTGGTCGAACATCGCACGATCGTCGGAGGATGACGCAACGATCATGCCGCCTTCCAGCGCCGCGACGATGAGGCAGGACGTGTCCTCGGGGTTTTCGACGCCATTGCGTTGGAACAGGTCAAGCAGCCACATCCTGTTCATTTTGAAGAATGCCTTTGTTTTCTGGTTAACATTCTTGGGCAGCCCGATCGCTTCTGCGCCCATGATCGCGCAAAGGCAGATGGTTTCGTCCAAGACCAGCGCTTGAGAGTAAAGCGCGACGTAGCTGTCCAACGCCGTTTGCAAGCTGGCCGTATCGATCTGTTCAAGGTGCTCTTTGAACTGGCTGGTGTAGCGATCCACCAAAGCTTCGCCCAGATCGGGTTTGGTCGGAAAGTGATAGTGAACGCTTGCGCTTTTGATGCCGACATCGCTTGCCAGGTCGCGAAAGCTCATCGCCGAGAAACCGGCACCGCGGACACGCTTTTCAGCGGCGTCGAGGATTTTGTCTTTCATTGTCTGCGGCATTTGGGGCTCCTGTCTATCATGTGGTAGATAGGTGTTGACAGCGAGGAGGGCAATATCTAGCTGGAAGCCTATCAACTGATAGGTAGCTATGTAGCGCCGCTGCGCGCTGAACCGGAAGGATGTACCATGGACCTGAACGCAAATTTTGATGAACGCGCTGTTGTGCATTCGGACAGCCAGCCGTGGGTCGCATCTCCGATGAAAGGCGTGGACCGGCGGATGCTGGACCGGATCGGGGATGAGGTCGCGCGGGCGACGACCATCGTCCGCTATGCGCCGGGCAGCGCGTTTTCGGCGCATACCCATACGGGCGGCGAAGAATTTCTGGTGCTTGAGGGCGTGTTTCAGGATGAACACGGTGACTTTCCGGTCGGCACATATGTGCGCAACCCGCCGACGTCTTCGCACACCCCAAGCTCTGCCGAGGGGGCGGTGATTTTCGTCAAGCTGTGGCAGTTCGACATGGATGACCGTCAGCAGATCACCATAGACACCACCACCCAGACCCCGCAGCCGGTGCGTGCGGGTGTTTCAGAAATCCCGCTGTTCGCGGATGCGCACGAACGGGTGCGGATCGAGCTTTGGGAGCCCAACGTGGCAGTGACACAGGCCGGCCACAGCGGGTTCGAAGCCCTTGTGGTCGAAGGAAGCTTTATCGAAGGGGATGAGGTCTTCGGGGTCAATTCCTGGCTGCGCCTACCGCCCCACACGCCGCTGAGCGCCGTTTCCGGGCCCGAGGGCGCGCGGCTTTGGGTCAAATCCGGCCATCTTGCGGAAACGCCAACAGCCCCGAATGTCGGGGGCTGAGATGGCAGACCCACTTGCAATCATTGGCGGGGCGGGTGCCGGTCTTGCTAACCGCGCCCTGCACAGAATGGACCCCGCACGGATGATGAAACCAGCCGATATTGCCCGCACCTATCTGGCGCTGGCGGATCAACCTCGGTCCGCCTGGACGCATGAGTTGGACCTCAGGCCGATGGGAGAGGCGTTCTGATGCAGACCGATGTTCTGATTGTGGGCGGCGGCCTGTCGGGTCTTGCGCTTGCCGACCATCTGGCCCGCCAACGCCGCGATTTCTTGCTGGTTGAAGCGCAGGACCGCCTTGGCGGGCGCATCCTTACACAGGAGTTTTCGGGCGGTGCCTTCGACCTTGGGCCTGCGTGGTTCTGGCCGGGCCAGCCGCGCATGGCAGCTCTCGCGGAACGTTTTCAGATCCCGGTGTTCGGGCAGTTTTCAACTGGTGACTTGGTCTATCAAGAGCAAAACGGCACCGTGCAGCGCGGGCGCGGCTATGCCTCTATGGAGGGGGCCTACCGCTTGGCCGGTGGGATCGGCTCTGTGGTCGATGCTTTGGCCAAAGGGTTGGATCCGGCGAAGATCGTGACCAGCACGCGACTGACGTCGGTCGACCATTCGGCGGGCAACATCACGGCGCAGGTTGATCAAAACGGCACAGCGCAGATCATCAAGGCCAACTGGATCGTGATGGCCATGCCGCCTCGGGTCATTGCCGATACCGTCTCCTTTGACCCCGCGCTGGATGCGGCCCAAACGCAGGCTTTGCAAAACCTGCCGACCTGGATGGCTGGTCAGGCCAAGATCGTCGCGGTTTACGATCAGCCTCATTGGCGACATGCCGGGCTGTCCGGCGACGCCATGAGCCAGCAGGGGCCGATGGTCGAAATCCACGATGCTTCGCCAAGGCTGGGCGGTCCCTATGCGCTCTTCGGTTTTGTCGGGGTTCCTGCGGATGCGCGTGTCCAGCACAAAGATGAGATGATGCGCCTTGCGGTGACGCAGCTTACGGCGCTGTTCGGTCCGGAAATGGCCAACCCGATGCACCTTGTTTTGCAAGACTGGGCGACCATTCCCCACATCGCGCGCCCACAGGATCGACAGCCGGTCCGAAGCCACCCCCGCTATGGTTTGCCGTCCAACCTGCATGCCCTGTCAGCACGCGGGATGATATTTGCGTCGACCGAAACCGCCCCGGAATTCGGAGGCTTTCTGGAGGGCGCATTAGAGGCGGCCGAACATGCGGCAAGCACGCTGGCGCTGCACGACCCCATGCAGACCTGATCACAACCCGCCCGCATGACTTTGGGCATTCAATAGAAAAATGAAAACACGCCGCGCCAAGCCAATCCAACGGGCATGGTGGCCATACGGATGACATATAATGACTCGGACAATAGACCGGACTGAAACCGCCGGGTTCCGCCGCAACCTGACGGTGCTGATCCTCGCCCAATCTTTAGGGGCTGCCAGCGGACCGATTGTGATCTCGCTGGGGGGATTGGTTGGTCAGGATCTCGCGACTGACCCTGCTTTGGCGACCCTGCCGGTCAGCATCTATAATCTTGGGCTTGCCCTTGGAACGGTGCCTGCCGCTTGGATCATGCGACAATACGGGCGGCGCAGCGGTTATCTTCTGGGCGCGATGATCGGCGTGTTGTCGGGATTGGTCGCCGCTGGTGCGATATCCTTTGGGGCGTTCATATTCTTCTGTTTGGGAACGTTTCTGGCGGGGCTCTATGCGTCCTATGTACAGTCTTACCGTTTCGCAGCTGCCGACGGGCGCGAAGGGGCAGACAGGGGGCGCGCCATTTCATGGGTCATGGTCGGCGGGCTGATCGCTGCCATTATCGGCCCGCAACTGGTCATTGCCACGCGCGACGCTGTGCCGGGCGTGCCCTTTGCGGGCAGTTTCCTGAGCCAAGCGGCGCTGGCGCTCATCGCGTTTTTTGTTCTGACCCGGTTAAGGGGCCGCCAACCCGCAGCGACAGCCCAAACGTCTTCCGATGACGGGGGGCGCACCGTGCTCCAACTTCTGGCGTCGCCTAAATACATGCTTGGGGTCGCCGCTGGCGTGGTGTCTTACGGGCTTATGTCATTTATCATGACGGCCGCACCGCTGGCGATGGTCGGGTGCGGGCATTCGATTGACCACGCAGCCTGGGGTATTCAGTGGCATGTGCTGGCGATGTTCGCGCCAAGCCTTGTGACGGGCAAGCTGATCGCCCGGTTCGGCAAGGAAAAGGTCACCGCCGCTGGCCTGATCATCATCGGCATTTCAGGTGCTGTTGCGCTGACCGGTCTGGATCTGAGGCATTTCTTTATCTCTCTCATCCTGCTTGGGATCGGGTGGAACTTTGGCTTCATCGGAGCGACTGCGATGGTAGCTGCCGCGCATACAGAGGCCGAGCGCGGGCGTGCCCAAGGACTTAATGATTTCGCCGTCTTCGGCACAGTCGCGGCGCTTTCGTTCTTTTCCGGCGCGTTGATGCAGGCGTCGGGATGGCATCTCATCAATCTCTTGATGTTTCCCTTTATCGCCATCGTGCTTGCGCCATTGGTCTGGCAAGCGGCGCGACGCTTATAGGGCGGTGCCAATATTGTCTCAAAAACTGCAACGTACCGCCAACCTCAAGGAAGAACTTAACATGCCTGCGTCACAAGTTCTTATAACTGCGACGCTTGTTGGGGTTGGCGGCACGTTGATTGTCGACGCTGTTAAAGGGCTTGCGGCACGGCCCTGGGCAAAAATGCCAACGCATAGCTTTGGCCTTTCATTGCTGTGCTCGCACGGCATTCATTGCATCAAAACATCCCGTTGTCGTTGTTACTCTGTACAGGCATTTCCTGAAGCACGTCCCAATGCTCGACGATCTTGCCTTGATCATCGAGACGGAAAATGTCCATCCCTGCATAATCGGGACCGTTGGGCCATAGCTGATGGCAGTGCAGGATCACATGATTGCCGTCCACGAATGACCGCTTGACCTCGACATGTTTGCCCGGATGCTCGCGGGCCATCCGTTCGAAATAGTCAACGAAGGCCGCCTTGCCGTCCGCCACATGGGGATTGTGCTGAATGTACTGCGCTCCGGCGTAGCGCGCTATGGCGTCGGCGGGGCGGCAATCATTGAACATCATTTCGTAAAAGGCGATGACGTTGGCCTTGTCGGTTTCTGGGTCACGCATGGTCTTCCTTTCTGAATTTACCGATAGTGTGGCGCATGTCTGCATTGGGGAAGCTGCATTGCGGGGTCGCTTCCATGCTGTCGATGACAGCTTTGGGTCGTTGGTGTCGGGCTAGGGGCGCTGCCCCCGCCGCCTATGGCGGCTCCCCCGGGATTTAGGGCCATTTGGAAGCTATTCCTTCTGTGCGATATCTGCGGCGCAGGCCATGGCGGAGGACCAGGCCCATTGGAAGTTATAGCCGCCCAGCCATCCGGTCACGTCGACGGCCTCGCCAATGAAGTAGAGACCGGGGCGTGTCTTGGCCTCCAGTGTTTTGGAGGACAGCGCGTCGGTGTCGATCCCGCCGAGGGTGACTTCGGCGGTGCGGTAGCCTTCGGTGCCAGAAGGGGTCATCACCCAATGCGACAGCGTGTCGATCAGGGTGCCGAGTTTTGC
This sequence comes from Sulfitobacter sp. TCYB15, assembly GCF_040435955.1. Classification (NCBI taxonomy): domain Bacteria; kingdom Pseudomonadati; phylum Pseudomonadota; class Alphaproteobacteria; order Rhodobacterales; family Roseobacteraceae; genus Sulfitobacter; species Sulfitobacter sp. TCYB15. The sequence goes on along the minus strand of NZ_CP159193.1, from coordinate 2,354,070 downwards.
ATCCGACCAATCGGCGAGGTTGCCGCCAAGGTCCATGATCCCCGACAGATGATCCACCAGCCGCGCGGGCAGGTGGTGGGAAAGCTCTGTCGTCAGGTTGCGGCGGCCATAGGTCTGGCGTTGGCTACGTAGCTTGGTCAGCAGATCACTGTCTGGCAGCAGGTTCACCGTGATCGGCGCGCCTTCGGTCCAGTAGCTTGAAGCTTGCAGCACGGCAGGGCCCGAGAGGCCACGGTGGGTGAACAGCAAGGCTTCGTCAAAGGAGGGGCCTTGAGCAGTCACCCGCGCGGGCGTTGCGGTGCCCGATATGGGCGCGAAACGGGCGTCGGTAAAGGTGAAGGGCACCAGCCCCGCCCGTATGTCGGTGACGGGGATGCCCATCTGCGCGGCGATCTCATAGGCGCGCCCCGTCGCCCCCATCTTGGGGATGGATTTCCCGCCAGAGGCAACGACAAAGTTGCGCGTGGTGATCGGCGTGGTGCCGTCGGGCGTGTGCAAGGTCATGCTATATCCGGCATCACGCGCGGCGATATCGGTCAGCGTGCTGTGCAGCCGCAGGTCAACACCGGCTTTTTGCATCAGGCCGCGCAGCAAGGCGACGATCTCTTTGGCGGAAGTGTCGCAGAAGAGCTGGCCGAGGGTCTTTTCGTGCCACGCGATCCCATGCGCGTCTACCAGTTCGATGAAATCCCACTGCGTATAACGTGCCAGCGCCGATTTGGCGAAATGGGGGTTGGCGCAGATGAAGGCATCGGGCGTGCAGTGCATATTGGTGAAATTGCAGCGCCCGCCGCCCGAAATGCGGATTTTCTCGCCCGGTGCTTTGGCGTGATCCACGACCAGCACCGATCCGCCCACGTGGGCCGCGCACATCATGCCTGCGGCCCCTGCGCCTAAAATTACCGTGTCATATTGCATGGCCCCGCCATAGCCCCCGCCACGCAAGCCGGTCAAGTGGCCGTGAGCGGGGTGGTAACCCGGCGCATGAAGACTAATTCCGTGAGAGACGAAGCAATTAAAGGAGAGACCCGATGAACGTATTGGACGCAGGTAACGCATTCCCGAAACTGACCGTGGCAGAGCTGCAAGGCGGCATGCTGACCCTTGGCACCCCGCGGGGCGATCATGACTGGCAGCTGGTGGTCGTCTATCGCGGTCTGCATTGCCCGATCTGCAAAAAGTACCTGTCGACGCTGGACGGGCTGGTCGCGGATTTCAACAAGGCAGGTGTGGACGTTGTTGCCGTGTCGGGTGACCCGAAAGACAAGGCGCGCGAGATGGCGCAAGAGCAGGATCTATCCCTAACCATCGGCTATGACATGAGCATCGCACAGATGCGCGAACTGGGGCTCTATGTCTCTGACCCGCGCAGCCCGCAAGAAACCGATCAGCCTTTCGCAGAGCCCGGCGTTTTCGTGGTGAATGGCGACGGCAATATCCAGATCCTCGACATCTCGAACGCGCCCTTCGCGCGGCCTGATCTGGAGGGGCTGCTGAACGGGATCAAGTTTGTGCGTGACAACGACTATCCGATCCGCGGCACGCACGCAGGGGCATAGGCAGCTTTGCGCGGGGCTGATTAAAACAGACTAGCCCCGCGTGACCTTTCGCGCTACACTGCAAGATAGACCCCGAAAAGGGGCGGAACGAGGCAGTGTAAGGCAGGTCCCATGACAGAAATGGTCTATGGCGCGGTTCCCGTTCGGGATGGCGAACCGATTCTTCCCAAATGGTGGCGTACGATCGACAAATGGGCGATGTCCTGCATCCTCCTGCTGTTTGCCGTGGGCATGTTGCTGGGGCTGGCGGCCTCCCCGCCGTTGGCCGCGAAAAACGGCTTTGACTCTTTTCACTATGTGCAGCGACAGGCTATTTTCGGTGTGCTTGCCGTGATTGCCATGGTGCTAACATCGATGATGACGCCGGTGATGGTGCGGCGTCTGGCGATTGTCGGCTTTCTGGTGTCCTTTGTGGCGCTGGCCTTGCTGCCGTTCTTTGGCACCGACTTTGGCAAAGGTGCTGTGCGCTGGTATTCCATGGGCTTTGCGTCCTTCCAGCCGTCAGAGTTCCTCAAGCCCGGTTTTGTCGTTGTTGCGGCGTGGATGATGGCGGCCGCGCTCGAGATCAACGGCCCTCCGGGCAAAACGTGGTCCTTTGCGCTGTGTATTTCCATCGTCCTGATGCTGGCGTTGCAGCCCGACTTTGGTCAGGCCTGTCTGGTCCTGTTCGGCTGGGGGGTCATGTATTTCGTCGCCGGTGCGCCGCTGGTGCTGCTGGTGGGCATGGCCGGGCTGGTCGTCTTGGCGGGGACATTTGCCTATTCCAACTCTGAACACTTTGCCCGGCGGATTGATGGGTTCCTGTCGCCCGACATCGATCCGCGCACGCAGCTTGGCTATGCCACCGATGCGATCCGCGAAGGCGGTCTGTTCGGGGTCGGCGTGGGCGAGGGGCAGGTGAAATGGTCGCTGCCCGATGCGCATACCGATTTCATCATCGCCGTTGCTGCCGAAGAATACGGCCTGATCCTCGTGATGTGTGTGATCGCGCTTTACGCCGTGATCGTGGTGCGGTCGCTGCTGCGTCTGGTGCGCGAGCGGGATCCCTTTATCCGTCTGGCGGGCACCGGGCTGGCCTGCATGTTCGGCGTGCAGGCGATGATCAACATGGGCGTGGCTGTGCGGCTGCTGCCCGCAAAGGGTATGACGCTGCCTTTTGTCAGCTACGGCGGGTCGTCGGTGATTGCCTCTGGCATCGCCGTGGGCATGTTGCTGGCGTTTACCCGGACCCGACCACAGGGCCAGATCTCTGATCTATTGGGCCGGAGCCGTGCCCGATGACGGCGCCGCTGCTGGTCATCGCCGCAGGAGGGACAGGCGGGCATATGTTTCCCGCCCAAGCGCTTGCCGAAGTCATGCTGGCGCGGGGCTGGCGGGTAAAGCTGTCCACCGACGCGCGGGGGGCGCGCTATACCGGCGGTTTCCCCGAGGCGGTCGAGATTCAGCAGGTCAGCAGCGCCACTTTCGCGCGCGGCGGTCTGGTGGCCAAGGCCATCGCGCCGTTTCGTATTCTGGGCGGTGTGCTTGGCGGCATTTTCGGTATGCTGCGCGACAAGCCCGATGTGGTTGTCGGCTTTGGCGGGTATCCGTCGATCCCCGCGCTGACAGCGGCCTGGGTGCTGCGCAAGCCCCGGATGATCCACGAACAAAACGGCGTGCTCGGTCGGGTCAATGATCTGTTTTCGAAACATGTCGATGCCGTGGCTTGCGGCACATGGCCGACCACATTGCCCGATGGTGTCAGCGCCGAACACACCGGCAATCCGGTGCGTGCCGCGGTGTTGGAGCGTGCGGGCGCGGGCTATATCGCGCCGGGTGACTACCCGATGGAGCTGTTGGTGATGGGCGGCAGCCAGGGCGCGCGCATCTTGAGCGAGGTGATCCCCCCCGCCATCGCCGATCTGCCGATGGAGCTGCTGCGCAATATCCGCGTCAGCCATCAGGCGCGGGACGAGGACGGCCAGCGGGTCGCTACCTTTTACGCCGAAAACGGGATCAATGCCGATGTGCAACCGTTTTTCCATGACGTGCCGCGGCGCATGTCCGAAGCCCAACTGGTGATCAGCCGCGCTGGCGCGTCCAGCGTTGCCGATATCTCTATCATCGGGCGGCCCTCGATCCTGATCCCCTTTGCGGCGGCGACGGGCGATCATCAGACAGCCAATGCCCGTGGATTGGTGGACGCCGGTGCCGCGATCATGGTGCCCGAAAACATGGCCAACCCTGACAGTCTGCGGGCTCAGATCGAAATGGTGCTGACCCACGCAGAGGGCGCGCAGCAGATGGCGCGCGCCGCCCTGTCTGTCGCCAAGCCGGACGCCGCAGAAGAGCTCGCCCAGATGGTGGAAACCCTGGCAACCGAAGGAAAGAAACGATGAACGCAGCCACGAAACTCCCCACCGATGTGGGCCCGATCCATTTCGTGGGTATTGGCGGTATCGGCATGTCCGGCATTGCTGAAGTGTTGTTGAACCACGGCTACCGCGTGCAGGGGTCGGACCTGAAATCGACCAAGATCACTGACCGTCTGGTGGACCTTGGCGCGACGGTGTTCGAAGGGCAGGAGGCCGCGAATATCGAAGGGGCCGCGGTTGTCGTGATCTCTTCGGCGATCAAGCCGGGCAACCCTGAACTGGATGCCGCACGGGTGGCGGGCCTTCCTATCGTGCGCCGCGCCGAGATGCTGGCAGAGCTGATGCGCCTGAAATCCAACATCGCGGTGGCCGGAACACACGGCAAGACCACCACAACGACGATGGTGGCCGAACTGCTGGTCAACGGCGGGATCGATCCGACGGTTGTGAACGGTGGGATCATCCATGCTTACGGGTCGAACGCACGGATGGGGCAGGGCGAGTGGATGGTGGTCGAGGCGGATGAATCCGACGGCACCTTCAACCGTCTGCCCGCGACCATTGCCATCGTGACCAATATCGACCCCGAGCATATGGAGCATTGGGGCGACTTCGATACCCTGCGCAAAGGGTTTCTGGATTTCGTCTCGAATATTCCTTTCTACGGGCTGGCGGTCTGCTGCATTGACCACCCCGAGGTGCAGGCTTTGGTCGGCAAGATCACCGACCGCCGTGTCATGACCTATGGCTTCAACACCCAGGCCGACGTGCGGGCAGTCAACCTGCACTACAAGGCGGGCGTGGCGCATTTCGATATCATGTTCCAGACCGAAGGCATCACGATCAAGGATTGCAGCCTGCCGATGCCCGGGGATCACAACGTGTCAAACGCGATGGCGGCGGTCGCCGTGTCGCGCCACCTTGGCATGAAAACCGAAGAAATCCGTGCCGCGCTTGCCGGGTTCGGCGGCGTGAACCGTCGCTTTACCAAAGTGGGCGAAGTGGATGGCGTGACGATCATCGACGACTACGGTCACCACCCGGTCGAGATTACCGCCGTGCTGAAAGCCGCACGTCAGGCCACCGAAGGGCGCGTGATCGCGGTCCACCAGCCCCACCGCTACAGCCGTTTGCACCACCATTTCGAGGAATTTTGCGCCTGTTTCAACGATGCCGATGTTGTTGGCATCGCCGAGGTCTATGCCGCGGGTGAGGCCCCGATCGAGGGCGCAGGGCGCGATGATCTGGTCGCAGGGTTGATCCGTCATGGTCACCGCCACGCCCGCGCCGTCCAAAGCGAGGATGATCTGGCGCGGCTGGTCCGCGAACAGGCAGGGCCGGGGGATATGGTTGTCTGCCTTGGGGCAGGGACAATCAGCACCTGGGCCAACGCCTTGCCTGCCGCGCTTGAATCCTTGAAGAAGGAAGCCGTCTGAATGGCGCGGACCCCATCATACGGGGGCCGGTCATGACCTTGCTTTGGGCTTGCATCCTGTGGGTCTTTTGCTCGGCCACGGTGGCGACGCTGCCCATGCGTCTGCAATATATTCCCGGTGTGATCCTGCTGATTGTCGCACCGGTGCTGATCATCCTGATCGGTCTTCAGGTGGGCTGGCTCTATAGCCTGCTTGCTCTTGCTGCCTTTGTGTCCATGTTCCGCAATCCCTTGCGCTTTTTGCTGGCCAAGCTGCGCGGACAAAACCCGGAGGTTCCAAAATGAGTATATCACTGGTTCTTGCCTGTTTTTGGGCGGTCGTTGCCAATGTGTTGGCCATGACGCCCAGTTCTGACCAGCATTGGCGCAGCGCCTATGTGCTGATTGCCGTCGGCATACCCGTCCTGGGGTTTGTCACAATGCAGCATGGCCCTTGGGTCGGGATGCTGGTGTTCGCGGGCGGGTGTTCGGTGTTGCGCTGGCCGGTGATCTATCTGATGCGCTGGCTGCGCGGCGCCGCTGTGCGGAATGCCGCAAAGTGAACCTGACGCTGGTGATCCTGATCAGCATCCTCGTGGTGTGGATGCTTGCCGCGGGCTGGTGCGGTCTGATGCGCCGGTATGGCGGCTTTGTGCTGGTCCTGCTGGCGGGGCTCGCGCTGAACTGGGCGTGGATGATCTGGGGCCTTGGCGCGAAACCGCTGGAGCGTCCGGTGTTCATGGCGCAAGCCGCTGCCACGGGCTATGCGGTTTGCGCGTTTCTTGCAGGATGGCTGGCCGGACGTATCACGCGCGAGCTGCGGGCGAACCGACCTGATTGATTGGGCGGTTTATGGCGCGCTTCGGGCACATCTGGAAAATTGACCTCCCTCCCAAAGCGGGCTAGGCGATGGGCATGACAGATATTTCCTTTCCCGACATGCGCGGTAAGCTGACGCAAAACCGAGCCTTGGCTGATCTGACCTGGCTGCGCGTGGGCGGCCCTGCTGACTATTTCTACCAGCCTGCCGATGCCGATGATCTGGCGGCTTTCATGAAGGCGCTGCCCGCCGATGTCGTGGTCATGCCGATGGGGGTCGGGTCGAATGTGATCGTGCGCGACGGCGGCTTGCGCGCTATGGTGATCCGGCTGGGGCGCGGGTTCAACACCATCAGTTGCGAAGACGGAATCGTCACCGCAGGTGCCGCGGCGCTGGACGCCCATGTCGCGCGCAAGGCAGCGGATGCGGGGCTGGACCTGACCTTCCTGCGCACAATCCCGGGTAGCATTGGCGGCGCGGTACGGATGAATGCGGGCTGCTATGGTGCCTATACTGCTGATTATTTCATCAGCGCAGACGCGATCACCCGCACAGGCGAAAAGGTCACGCTTGGGCCGGACGATCTGCAATTTGCCTATCGCCAGACCGCTTTGCCAGAGGGATATGTCATCACCGCTGCCCGTTTCGCGCCCCCCAAAGGCGAGGCGCAAGCGCTGCACGCGCGGATGGAGGACCAGCTGCGCAAACGTGACGAAACCCAACCCACCAAGGAACGCAGCGCGGGGTCGACGTTCCGCAATCCGGCGGGGTTTTCCAGCACGGGGCAGGCGGATGACCGCCACGATCTGAAGGCGTGGAAGGTCATTGACGACGCCGGTTTGCGCGGTGCCACCTTGGGTGGCGCGCAGATGAGCCCGAAACACCCCAACTTCCTGATCAATACGGGTTCCGCGACGGCAGCAGACCTTGAAGCATTGGGTGAAATGGTGCGAAAAAAGGTTTACGATTCCAGCGGGATTACGCTAGAGTGGGAAATTATGCGGATCGGCGAAAAATAAACGTTCGAGCGTCATGATTTAGGGCCGACAAAAGGCCCGGAACAGAATGAATAAGGGTCGCAACAGGCCCGTTTAAAAAGGCAGATTGAGTGGGATTGTCGAGCAGGACACCCCCGAGAGTTGCAGTATTGTTGGGTGGCCCCTCGGCGGAACGCGAGGTGTCTCTGTCAACAGGGCGCGCCTGCGCAGCGGCTTTGCGGGACCGGAGTTTCGAAGTCATCGAGGTCGATTGCAGCCCCGACCTTTGTGCCGATCTGGGCGCTGCTCAACCCGATGTCGTTCTGAATTGTTTACATGGCCGCTGGGGCGAAGACGGCTGCGTTCAGGGCTTGCTGGAATGGATGGGCCTGCCCTACACACACTCCGGCGTGCTGGCCTCTGCCCTTGCGATGGACAAACAGCGCAGCAAGGAAGTTTTTCGTGCCGCGGGTTTGCCTGTCGTGGAAAGCTTGATCGTATCGGCGGCGACGGTGCGGGGATCCCATGTGATGGACCCGCCCTATGTGGTCAAGCCGAACAACGAAGGGTCATCCGTCGGTGTTTACCTTGTCGAGATTGAAAACAACGGCCCGCCACAGTTGGATGATGCCATGCCTGCCGAGGTCATGGTCGAGAAATTCATCCCCGGTCGCGAACTGACCACCACCGTGATGGGCGAACGTGCGCTGACTGTGACCGACATCCACACGACGGGCTGGTATGATTACGACGCCAAATACAAGGCGGGCGGGTCGACCCATGTGGTCCCTGCCGATATCCCGCACGAGATTTTTGAGCTCTGCATGGATTACGCCCTGCGGGCGCATAACGCGCTTGGCTGTCGCGGTGTCAGCCGCACGGATTTTCGTTGGGATGAAAGCAAGGGGGCAGCGGGGCTGTTCCTGCTGGAAACCAACACCCAGCCCGGCATGACCCCCACGTCGCTGTCGCCCGAACAGGCGCAGGCGGTTGGCATTTCCTTTGGCGAGCTCTGCGCCTGGATGGTCGAGGACGCGTCATGCAATCGTTGATCAAACGCGTCAAACCCGCCAAGCCGGCCAAGGCAGATCCCGCACCGTCACGTTGGGCGTGGCGCATGCAGCGTTTGATGCTGACGCCGACGTTCCGTTTCGGGCTGCGCGTCGGGGTGCCGTTCTGCTTGGCGTTGGCAGCGGGGACAATCTATCTGTCGGACGAAGCAAGGCGCGGCCAGTTGGCCGATGTCTATGCCAATGCCCGCACCAGCATCCAGCAGCGCCCCGAATTCATGGTCAAGCTGATGGCGATTGATGGTGTCGAAGGCGTTTTGGCCGCCGACGTGCGTGCTGCTGTGCCTGTCGAATTTCCAACCAGTTCCTTTGATCTTGATCTGCCTGCATTGCGGCAGGCGATCACCGATCTTCCCGGCGTCAAGCAGGCGTCGCTGCGGGTGAAGCCGGGCGGCGTGTTGCAGGTGTCGGTACAGCCACGGGTGCCGGTCGCCGTTTGGCGCAGCCAGGACGGGCTGCTGCTGATCGACGCCGAGGGAAGCCCCATCGGCCAGCTTGCATCGCGAGGCGATCGCACGGACCTGCCCCTTGTGGTAGGCGAGGCGGCGAACCAGCGCGTGAGCGAAGCGCTTGAATTGATCCGCACGGCGGCTCCGTTGGGGGAGCGGTTGCGCGGTTTGGTACGCATGGGAGAGCGGCGATGGGACGTCGTTCTTGACCGTGAACAGCGTATCTTGCTGCCCGAAACCCAGGCCGTTCAGGCGCTGGAGCGGGTGATCGCGCTGGAAGGCGCACAGGATGTGCTGGCCCGCGACGTCGCGCGGGTAGACATGCGGTTGGCCCAACGGCCCACCGTGCAAATGAACAAGGACGCCACACAAGAATTGTGGCGCATCAGGCAGATTTCGGGACAGTGAAAAGATGATGGACCTATACGATAGTCAGCGATCCATGCGCCACATGCGTAAGCTTGCGATGCAACGCGGCGTGGTGGCTATTCTGGATGTGGGCACGTCAAAGATCGCCTGCCTGGTGCTGCGGTTTGACGGCACGGGCCGCGTCTCTGAGGAGGGCGAGATCGGATCGCTTGCGGGGCAATCCGGTTTTCGTGTGATCGGGGCTGCGACCACACGGTCGCGCGGGGTCCGCTTTGGCGAGATCTGCGCCATGCAGGAAACCGAACGCGCTGTGCGTACCGCGCTGCAGGCGGCGCAGAAAATGGCGAACATCCGTGTGGATCACGTGATCGCCTGTTTCTCGGGGGCTGAACCGCGCAGCTACGGTCTGGATGCGGCGCTGGATCTGGAAGGGCAGGTCGTGTCCGAGCAGGATGTCGCGCAGGTTCTGGCCAATTGCGACGTGCCCGAATACGGCGAGGGCCGTGAAGTGCTGCATGCCCAGCCGGTGAACTTTGCGCTGGATAACCGGTCGGGCCTGTCCGATCCGCGCGGTCAATTGGGTAATACCCTGTCGGTCGATATGCATATGCTGACCGTGGACGCGGCGGCGGTTCAACACCTTGCCCATTGCATCAAACGCTGTGACCTCGAACTGGCGGGCGTTGCGTCTTCGGCCTATGTTTCGGGGATTTCGTCGCTGGTCGAGGACGAGCAGGAACTTGGCGCCGCCTGTATTGATCTTGGCGGCGGGTCGACCTCTGTTTCGATCTTCATTCGCAAACACATGATCTATGCCGACAGCGTGCGCATGGGCGGGGATCACATCACCTCTGACATCTCTATGGGGTTGCAGGTGCCGACGGCCAATGCTGAACGGATCAAGACCTTCTATGGCGGGGTGCATGCGACAGGCATGGACGACCGCGAGATGATTGATATCGGTGGCGACACCGGTGATTACGAGCACGACCGTCGCACCGTGAGCCGCGCCGAGCTGATCGGCATCATGCGCCCCCGTGTCGAAGAAATTCTGGAAGAAGTCCGCGCCCGTCTGGATGCCGCGGGCTTTGACCACCTGCCAAGCCAGCAGATCGTGCTGACCGGCGGCGGCAGTCAGATTCCTGGCCTTGATGGTCTGGCAAGCAAGATTTTGGGCCAACAGGTCCGTTTGGGCCGCCCGCTGCGCGTGCATGGCCTGCCACAAGCCGCAACCGGTCCGGGTTTCGCCTCTGCCGTAGGGTTGGCGCTTTTCGCCGCGCACCCGCAAGACGAGTGGTGGGACTTTGACATTCCCGCCGACCGCTACCCATCCCGGTCGTTGAAGCGCGCTGTCAAGTGGTTCCGCGACAACTGGTAACCCCCAGATGCGGTGCGCGCGTCGAAATCATGAGAAAACCGGCAAAAAAACGCCCATATAATGTGTCAAAACCGTGTTTTCTAGGTGACGCATGGGCGTTCTCCCTATACAATAAGGGGGATTGCACAAAAAATGCTCCGTAAGCGAGCTAAACAATACAGGCGGATGGCTCATGACCCTTAATCTTTCAATGCCCGGACAGGGCGACCTGAAACCCCGCATCACAGTGTTTGGTGTTGGCGGGGCAGGCGGCAACGCCGTGAACAACATGATCGAGAAAGAGCTCGACGGTGTTGATTTCGTGGTTGCCAACACAGACGCGCAAGCGTTGCAGCAAGCCAAAGCGGAAAGCCGCGTTCAGCTGGGCATCAAAGTGACCGAAGGTCTGGGTGCGGGCGCGCGGGCCTCTGTCGGTGCTGCCGCTGCCGAAGAAAGCATTGAACAAATTGTTGACCACCTGGCCGGCGCGCACATGTGCTTTATCACCGCCGGTATGGGCGGGGGTACCGGGACAGGGGCTGCGCCGATCATCGCGCAGGCTGCGCGTGAACTGGGTGTTCTGACCGTTGGTGTTGTGACCAAGCCGTTCCAGTTTGAAGGCATCAAGCGGATGCGTCAGGCTGAAGACGGTATTGAGGCGCTGCAAAAGGTCGTCGATACACTGATCATCATTCCCAACCAGAACCTGTTCCGTCTGGCGAATGAAAAAACCACCTTTACCGAAGCATTCTCCATGGCGGATGACGTGCTGTACCAAGGTGTCAAAGGCGTCACGGATCTGATGGTCCGCCCCGGCCTGATCAACCTCGACTTTGCGGACGTGCGCGCCGTGATGGACGAGATGGGCAAAGCGATGATGGGCACCGGCGAGGCAGAGGGCGAAGATCGCGCCATCCAGGCCGCCGAGAAGGCCATCGCGAACCCGCTGCTGGACGAAATCAGCCTGCGCGGTGCCAAGGGCGTTCTGATCAACATCACCGGCGGTCACGACCTGACCCTGTTCGAACTGGACGAAGCGGCGAACCGTATCCGCGAAGAAGTCGACCCAGACGCGAATATCATTGTTGGTTCCACGCTCGACACCGAACTGGGTGGCGTGATGCGCGTGAGCGTTGTTGCCACTGGGATCGATGCGGTTGACGTCAACACCGAGATGCCCGTGCCGCGCCGTTCCATGTCGCAGCCATTGCCTGCCAAAGCGCCAGAGGTTGAACAAGCCCCAGCCGCCGAAGCACCTGCACCCGTTGCCGCACAGGCCGAGTACGAAGAAGAGCCACAGCAGCAGCTGTTCAAGGAAGAAGCCGCGGTCAACCACAGCGGTTTCTCTGACACATCCTATGAAGACGAAGCGTCGGACGCAGATGATCTGCCCCCCCCCGCCTACCGTCCCGAGGTTGCGTCCTTCCAGCCGCGCCGCGAAGAGGTGAATGTCGACGCGCAAGAGCAAGAGGCGTTTGTCGCGCCACGCGCCCCTGCACCCGGCACCCCATCGCCCGAAGCACTGGCCCGTCTGCGCGCCGCCGCGCAAAAAGCGTCGCCAAGTCAGCAGCAACAGCGTCAGCCACAAGCGCAGCCGCAGCAGCAGCGTCAACAACCCGCCGCGGAGCAGGGCGAGAAGCGCTTTGGCATCAACTCGTTGATCAACCGCATGACCGGTCACGGTGAGGCGGAAACACAGCAGCAGCGTCCCGCACGTCAGCAGCCGCCGGTTCAGACCCGCGCGACCTCTGCCGCGCCACAGCCGCGCGACGTTCAGGACGAAGATCAAGAGCGGATCGAAATCCCCGCCTTCCTGCGTCGTCAGGCGAACTAAGCTTACCTAAGACGTCCTCGTAAACGTCCGAAAGGCCACCCTTAGGGGTGGTCTTTTTCGTTAGCGCCACAACTTTAAGCGTGCTGCGGTGCAGCAATTGATGGACGCAAGCCAGTAACATTCGTTGAAATATTGCTGTTATATGTTCACGCTTCGCAGGCATTTCAGGGACGATCGGGAGCCTGAAATATATATATAACAATGGCTTATTGGGGGTATGCGCACGTTAACGCCCAATTGTGACAGTGATGTTTCAGACGGTAGCAATGATTGAATTGAGCATTAGGAACGGCCCCGTTAGGACAGAGTTCAACTTAGACAGATGATCTTTGGACAGTGAGTATTGACCGTGCAGACAACCATTAAGACAGCGATCAGCTTTAGCGGCACCGGCCTTCATTCCGGCCGTCCTGCAACTGTGACGATCCGTCCGGCTGGCGCGCATCACGGTATCTGGTTCTCGCGCAGTGACGTGGATGTTGGCGATCGCCTGATCCCCGCCCGTTGGGACGCGGTGAATCGCTCGCCTCTCTGCACCAAGCTGGAAAATGCGGCGGGCCTGCAAATCTCTACTGTTGAACACCTGATGGCCGCACTGGCCGGTTGTGGCATCCACAACGCGCTGGTCGAGATTGACGGCCCCGAAGTGCCGATCCTCGACGGCTCTGCCGCGCCCTTCGTGCGGGGTATCATGCAGCGCGGCGTTCGCGTTCTTGCGGCCCCTGTGCGCGCTTTCGAAGTACTGAAAACGGTCACCGTGACGGATGGCGAAGCCTCGGCCACTATCGCACCGGCAGACACCCTGAAGATCGACTTTGTCATCGATTTCGCCGATGCCGCCATTGGCCATCAGGAAAAGTCGCTGGTCATGAACAACGGCAGCTTCGCCCGCGAACTTTGCGACAGCCGGACCTTCTGCCGTCAGGCGGATGTAGACGCGATGCAGGCGAACGGTCTGGCATTGGGCGGTCACGCTGGTGAAAATGCTGTCGTCTTTGACGGCGACCAAGTGCTGAGCCCCGGTGGTCTGCGCCACGCGGACGAACCCGTACGCCACAAGATGCTGGATGCTTTGGGTGATCTGGCGCTGGCCGGTGCACCGCTGATCGGCCATTACACCGGCGTGCGCGCCGGCCACAGCCTGACCAACACGCTGCTGCGGGCGCTGTTCGCGACCCCCGGTGCCGTGCGCATGGTTGAATGTGACGCGCAAATGGCGTCGCGGCTGCCCGGCTTTGGTCTTGAGTGGGACGAAATCCCCGCCGTTGCCTGAAAGCGGTAACGCGATGTCGCAGGGCAGGGCGTTAACGACGGTTGAAACTCCGGTGGGGCTTGGGTAATCCTTTGTTTACGATTTGGCCCGTCGACAGCCGCCCTTGCAGGGGACTGCCGAATGGTCGTTTTGTTGCGCGAAACCTTGTGCTAGTCACGGGCAAAGGCGTATCGTGAAACGTGACGCAGAGTTTAAAGCGAGGGTGAAACGCATGACGGGTACGATGTCGCGCAAGCGGGTGGTCGGTGCGGTGCTTTTGGCGGGCGTTCTTGGCGCGTGCGGTGGTGCTCAGGACACGGGTCGGACGACCAACAGCTTCTTCAACCCTCAGGAAATTCCGCTTGAAACGTACTCGGCCGAGCAGATTTACGAGCGTGGCGAATTTGAACTGAACCGCAAACGCCCTGCCGAAGCGGCTGAATATTTCTCCGAGATTGAACGCCTGTACCCCTATTCCGAATGGGCCAAGCGGGCGCTGATCATGCAGGCTTTCGCCTATCATCAGGATCAGGATTACCCCAACAGCCGCTCTGCCGCGCAGCGCTATATTGATTTCTTCCCCGATGATGATGACGCGTCCTATGCAAGCTACCTTCTGGCGCTAAGCTATTATGACCAGATCGACGAAGTTGGCCGCGACCAAGGGCTGACCTTTCAGGCGCTGCAAGCGCTGCGTCGCGTGATCGAGGATTATCCAGACAGCGAATATGCGCGGTCTTCCGTGCTGAAATTCGACCTGGCGTTTGACCATCTGGCGGGCAAGGAAATGGAAGTGGGGCGCTATTATCTGCGCCGCAAACACTATACCGCGTCGATCAACCGCTTCCGCGTCGTGGTCGAGGATTTCCAGACAACCACCCACACCGCCGAGGCGCTGCACCGTCTGGTAGAGGCGTATCTGTCGCTGGGTCTCACGGACGAGGCGCAGACCGCAGGCGCCATACTGGGGCACAACTACCAGTCCACCGAATGGTACGAGGCAAGCTATAAGCTGCTGACCGGTCAGGGGCTTGAAATGAAGTCCTTCGGCGATAACTGGTTGACCGCGATCTACCGCCAAACGATCAAGGGCGAATGGATCTGACCCAAGCGCCTTTTGACGGCCCACACGGATAGTGACCCATGCTACGCGGCCTAGATATTTCGGATATGCTGATCATCGACCGGCTGGAACTTGCGTTTCAGCCGGGTTTGAACGTTCTGACCGGCGAAACCGGGGCGGGTAAATCGATCTTGCTTGATAGTCTCGGGTTCGTGCTGGGCTGGCGCGGGCGCGCCGATCTGGTGCGTCAGGGCGCGTCTCAGGGCGAGGTCACGGCATGGTTCGACCTGCCCGAAGGTCACGCCGCCCACGTGGTGCTGGAAGAGGCGGGCCTGCCCGGCGGGGGAGAGCTGATCTTGCGCCGTATCAACGGGTCTGACGGGCGCAAAACGGCTTGGGTCAATGACCGCCGCTGCTCGGGCGAGGTGCTGCGCGCGCTGTCGGAAACGCTGGTCGAATTGCACGGCCAGCATGACGACCGCGGGCTGCTTGACCCCAAGGGCCACCGTGCCATTCTGGATGAATTCGCGGGCACCGCCCCGCTGCGCGACAAGGTGCGTCAGGCGTGGTCTGCCTTGGCTGCGGCGCGCAAGGCTGCCAAACAGGCCGCCGCCGAGCGCGAGGCCATTGCCGCCGAAGAAGAATACCTGCGCCACGCCGTGGCAGAGCTGGACAAGCTGGACCCGCAAGCGGGCGAGGAAGAACAGCTCGACGCGCGCCGCCGCCTGATGCAAAGCGCCGAAAAGATCCGCAGCGATGTGGTCAACGCCTACGAGATGATGGGGCAGGGCGGGGCAGAGACACAGCTGGGCGACGCCTTGCGCTGGCTCGACGGGGTGGCCCATAAAGCCGACGGCGCGCTAGAGGCCCCGATGGCCGCGCTTTCGCGTGCGATGGTCGAATTGGACGAGGCGATGGAAGGCGTGGTCGCCGCCATCGACACCATGTCGTTCAACCCGATCGAGCTGGAAGAAACCGAAGAGCGCCTCTTTGCGATCCGCGCCATGGCCCGCAAGCACGAGGTGCTGGCCGATGATCTGGCGGGCTTTGCCGAGACGTTGCGCGGCAAGCTGGACGCGCTGGACGCAGGCGAGGCCGCACAGGCGGGGTTGGAGAAAGCCGTGCGCGACGCCCAAGCCGCCTATGATGCCGCAGCCGACGCCCTGACCGACGCGCGCCGCAAGAAAGCGGGCAAGTTGGACAAGGCCGTCGCGGCAGAGCTTGCTCCGCTCAAGATGGAGCGCGCGGTTTTTGCCACGCAGATCACCGAGGAAACGCCCGGACCGGAAGGCCGCGATGCAGTGTCCTTTACCGTGGCCACCAATCCCGGCGCGCCTGCGGGCCCTCTGGGCAAGATCGCATCGGGCGGGGAGCTAAGCCGCTTTCTGCTCGCGCTTAAGGTCTGTCTGGCCAAGGGGCAAACCGGCCTGACGATGATCTTTGACGAAATCGACCGGGGTGTCGGCGGTGCGACTGCCGATGCGGTGGGGCGTCGTCTGGCGGCGCTGTCGCAGGGCGGGCAGGTGCTTGTTGTCACCCACTCCCCCCAGGTTGCCGCTTTGGGCGCGCATCACTGGCGCGTGTCCAAGACCGTGTCCAAGGGCATGACCCTATCGACCGTCACGCCACTGTCAGCGCCGGAACGCGTGGACGAGGTCGCGCGGATGCTGGCTGGGGATACGATTACCGAGGCCGCACGCGCCGCCGCGCGCGAGCTTTTGGGCGAAGAATTCGCCAGCTAGCGGCACAGTCTTGATTGCAGGGGTTTTAACGCAGGCGGCTCTGTCCTAGACATGGGTAAACCCTGACAGCAAAGCCGCCATGCCTTTGAAACCGCGCCCCTTTCTGAACCAGCAGTATGACACGTTGTGCAACCATGCGCGTTTGGGTTGGGATGTGTTGCGTGAAAAAGGGCCGGGCAAGGTCACCTTCTGGTTCATCGCGCTTGCAATCGGCATCTCGGCAGGCTTTGCTGCGCTGTTTTTTCGCAAAGGGATCAACGCATTACAGGCGTTTCTTTACGGCACCGAAGATGTGCAGCACCTGCATAGTTTTATCGGAAGCCTTGATTGGTATTGGGTTGTTCTGATCCCTACCATCGGCGGGCTGACCGTGGGGCTGATCTTGCATAATTTCACCCGAGACGCCCGTGTGCGCAGCGTCGGCGATGTGATCCTTGGCGCGGCATTGCACGAAGGTCGGGTGGAAACACGGGCTGGTATTGCGTCGGCGCTGGCGTCGCTGATCACGCTGAGCACCGGCGGATCGTCAGGGCGAGAAGGGCCGGTGGTCCACCTTGCGGGCGTGATCTCGACCCTGGTGAGCCGCCGGATCAATGCCAGCGGTATTACCGGTCGTGACCTGCTGGGCTGCGCCGTTGCGGCGGCCGTCTCTGCCAGCTTTAATGCCCCGATCGCAGGCGCGCTTTTCGCGCTCGAGATCGTGTTGCGCCACTTTGCGGTGCACGCCTTTGCCCCCATCGTGATCGCGTCGGCCGCCGGCACTGTGATCAACCGGTTGGAATTCGGCGGGCTGACCGAATTTGCCCTGCCCACCGTGGGCGATATGTCCTTCTATGCCGAGCTGCCCGCCTTCCTGCTGCTGGGTCTGACCTGCGGTGTGGTGGCGGTCTTTCTGATGCGCGGTATCTTCTGGGCCGAGGATTTCGGCAACTTCATACAGGCCCGCAGCAAGCTGCCGCGTTACTTGCGCCCTGCCGTGGCAGGGGCAATCCTTGGCGTGATTGCGCTGTGGTTCCCGCATATCATCGGCGTCGGTTACGAGACGACAACCCGTGCGTTAAGCGGTGATATGATCCTGCACGAAGCCGTTGTCTTTGCCGTGCTCAAGATCATCGCGGTGTCGATCACCCTTGGCGGGCGGATGGGCGGCGGGGTGTTTTCGCCCTCGCTGATGTTGGGGGCGCTGACGGGGCTGGCCTTCGGCTTGATCGCCACGGGCGTCTTTCCCACGATGTCGGGGGCCACGTCGCTTTATGCGCTGGCGGGCATGGGCGCGGTGGCAGCTGCCGTTCTGGGGGCGCCGATCTCTACCACCTTGATTGTATTCGAACTGACCGGAGACTGGCAGACGGGTCTGGCGGTGATGGTTGCTGTGAGCATGTCGACCGCGCTTGCCTCGCGTCTGGTGCACCGCAGCTTTTTCCTGACGCAGATGGAACGCCGTGGTATCCATCTAGCCGCCGGCCCTCAGGCCTATCTGCTGGGCATGTTCATGGTCGGCCGCATCATGCGCCGCCCCGACGACCTGCGCGCTGCGAACGAAGAAACCTGCTGGGATCTGATCGGCGAGGGTACCTATATCGACGGTACCGCCACGCTAGAGGCCGCGATGCCGATTTTCGAGCAGACCGGCGCGGCGTTTATTCCCGTGGTCACGCTCAAGCCCGAATCGCCGCCCGAACTGCTGGGCGCGCTGTTCCATGTGGATGCGCTTAAGGCCTATAACCGCGCCCTGGCCGAGACAGCGGCCGAGGAACACTCCTGATTGTCGCTTCATACGCGACAGTAGACGCAGCGGGGCTGAACTGTCCTAAATATTGAAATGTGTCTGAAATGCGGCGGTAATTTGTCTTTCTTGCGTTCCTCAGCGTAAGCTACACTCTGGGTATAGCTTAGGGGGATTTGAACATGCTTGGATTGACTTTACTACCAGTGCTCGCGCTTTTGGGATTTGCGGGATTGATTGATAGCAGCAGCGATGACGACGATACCAATGACGACATGCAAGACGTGGTAGAGCCCGAGGTGACAGACCCGCAGATCGCCACGCAGCAGGGCACCAACGGCCCTGATCTGGTCACGGGCACGGGCGCGGATGATGACATCGACGCGTTTGGCGGTGACGACACGGTAAACGGCTTTGGCGGCGATGACACGGTGCAGGGTGGCGCGGGCAATGACCTGCTGAACCTTGGCGGTGGCGACAATCTTGGCAATGGCGAAGAGGGTCGCGATACCGTCAACGGCGGGCCGGGTGCCGACACATTGCTGGGCGGGAACGGTGCCGACAGTCTTTCAGGCTTCGGGGGCACCGATGACCTGTCCGGCGGGCAGGGCAGCGATATGCTGCGCGGTGGTCTGGGTGATGATCTGCTCAATGGGAACAACGGCAGCGATACGCTTGATGGCGGTGCCGATAATGACACCCTGATCGGCGGCAGCGGCGACGATAGCCTTGGCGGTTTTGGCGGCGCGGATTCCCTCGTGGGCGGGCTCGGGTCCGACAATCTGGATGGCGGGGCCGATAATGATACGCTTTTGGGCGGCGGGCTGATGGACACGCTCTTTGGCGGTTCCGGCGATGACGTGCTGCGCGGTGGCACCAACAACGATCTGGTCAACGGCGGGTCGGGCGATGACGACGCCATGGGCAACTTTGGCGCGGATACCGTGCTGGGGGGGCGCGGCAATGACACGCTAAGCGGTGGCGAAGGCTTTGACTACATCGAAGGGAACGACGGCGACGACATCCTGATGGGCAACGAAGGCAACGACGGGCTCAGTGGCGGGCAGGGCAATGACACCCTGATGGGCGGGGTTGGCAGCGATACGCTGAGCGGGTTGGCGGGCGATGATATGCTCGACGGGCAGGGCGGCAACGACCTGCTGAACGGCAACACCGGGAATGACACGTTGATGGGGGGCGGGTTGAACGACACGCTGAATGGCAATGGCGGCGACGATGTGATCAGCGGCGGCACCCAAAGCGATCTGATCAACGGCGGCAGTGGCAATGATGCGCTGTCTGGCGACGCAGGTGCCGATACGATCAACGCGGGCCCCGGCAATGACACGCTGTCAGGCGGCGAGGGGCCGGACAAGCTGGCGGGCAACAGGGGCGACGACCTGATTGATGGCGACGCTGGCAATGACGCGCTGTTCGGCGGTATGGGCGACGACACGTTGAACGGCGGGGCGGGGAATGACTTTTTGATCTCGGGGCTGGGGACCGACAGTATTGACGGCGGTGCCGGTGACGATGTGATCCGCGCGTTCGACTTCAACCTCAACGGCAATGTGTCGGGCGATACCGATACGATGGCAGACGTCGTGCTGGGGGGCGATGGCAACGACACCATCAGCGCCAACGACGGCGATACTGTGACAGGGGGCGAAGGGGCCGATGTGATCAATGCCATCGGCTATGATCAAGTGGGCAAAGCCCCGGTCATCGTGACCGACTTTAATCTCGCCGAAGACGGGCTGTACCTGCAGGAAACCCAAGGCTCGCCTGCTCAATTTGCCCCCGGTGACGGGATGTTCGAAATCCGCGCCGCGGCCAATGGCACCGACAGTGAACTTGTGGTCAACGGCAATGTCGTGGTGATCGTGCAAAACACCAGCGCCGCCGATCTCAGCGCGGACACAAGCTGGCTGCTGAACGCATAAGAGGGGCCGCAGCCCCCCTTTGCTTCAATCGTGAATTTCCAGGGCCCTTTCGGGGGCCCTAGATTTGTTCTACCGCAACCTCGGGCAATTGGTAGAAGGCCAGATGGCCCTTGATCTCGGCGACATCCTCGCTGGGGTCCTCGTAGGACCATGCCACGTTTTCCAACGTCCGGCTTTTGGTCACGACCGAGAAATAATGCGCATCGCCCTTGTGCGGGCAGTGGGTGGTCTTGTCGGTCTTGTCCAGAAACGCCATGGCGATATCCGAACGGGGGATATAGATCACCGCGTCGTGGTCGCCTTCGCGCAGCTCAAGCGCATTACGTGTTTCGGCCAGTACCGCGCCCCCTGCGCGCACCGTCCATGTTCCGTTCGACTTCAATATCTTGATATGGTCTGCCATTGCTGACCGTCCTCCCTGAATGAACTGAAATATATCGCGCTCAAACCGGCGCTGTTGCCGCATCCAACCACAGTTTCGCAACCGGTGATAGCCGCGGCCCGATCTTTTCCGCAACGTCGCGATGATAGGCGTTCAGCCAGTCTCGCGCATCTTGGCTCAGCATCTGTGGCACGATCAGCCGCGTGTCGATGGGCGCAAAGCTCAGCGTCTCCCATGACAGCATGGCACGATGCGCGTCCCCGCCAGGCAGATCAGGCGCAGACCGCACCACGGCAAGGTTTTCGAGCCGGATGCCAAAGGCCCCCTCGCGGTAATAGCCGGGCTCGATGCTCAGGATCATCCCTTCGGACAGGGGCACCGTGCTCAGCTTGCTCAGACGTTGCGGCCCTTCGTGCACGCTAAGATAGGCCCCGACGCCATGGCCAAGCCCGTGATCGAAATCCTGCCCCGCCATCCAGAGCGGCAAACGCCCCACAGCCTCGATATCCCGCCCGGCCAGCCCTTGGGGCCAGCGCAGACGGCTCATGGCGATCAAACCGTTCAGCACACGGGTAAACGCCTCTTTTGCCTCGACCGGCGGCGTGCCGATGGCGATGGTGCGGGTGATGTCGGTGGTGCCATCCAGATATTGCCCGCCCGAATCCAGCACCAGCAGGTGCCCGTCTTGCAAAAGGCTATCGGTGTCCTCGGACACGCGGTAATGCATGATCGCACCATTGGGGCCGGTCCCGGCAATGGTCTCAAAGCTGATCTCTTGCAAGGCCGGATCACGGCGGCGCGCGGTCTCCAGCTGGGTCACCACCTGTGTCTCCGTCACGCTGCCCGCAGGCTGCGCATCCAGCCAGGCCAGCACCTCGACCAAGGCCGCCCCGTCGCGCAAATGCGCCGCGACAGAGCCTTCGATCTCCGCCGCGTTCTTGCAGGCTTTGGGCAGGGCGCAGGGGTCGTCGCCCCAGACGATCCTGTCGCCCAAAGCGTCCCAAACAGCCACAGGCACGGTGGCCTTCTCGACCAGCACGGGGCCCGACAGGTTGCCAAGAGCATCCAAAAACGCCTCTGGCGCATGCAGGGTCACATGCGCGCCCAAATGCGACTCTAGCCCCTCCAGCTTGGATGGGGCGACGAACGCGTCCACGTGACCCGCGCTGTGCAGCACGGCAAAGCCATGCACGACCGGATTGCGCGCAATATCGGACCCGCGGATGTTCAGCAGCCAACACAGACTGTCGGGCAGGGTGATCACCGCGGCCCCACGGCCCTTGTCGCGCAGCTCTTCGGCCAGCCGCGCGATCTTATCGCCATGGGCCTCGCCCGCATAGCCGATCGGGTGGACCTTGGCGGGGTTCATGGGCGGGGCGGGCTGGTCCTCCCAGATGCGGTCGACCAGATTATCGGTGCGGCGCAGCGTGATGCCGCTGCCGTCCAAGGCGTCCTCAAGCTGGGCGATCTGTCCGGCGGCATGCAGCCACGGATCAAAGCCGATCACGCCACCCTGAGGCAGCTGTGCGCGCAGCCATTCGGCCAACGAGACTTCGGGCCAGGCCACGGGCGTATAGACATCCGCTACCTGCGCCTTGACCTGCGTGCGATAGCGCCCGTCGATGAACACGCCCGCCACATCGCGCAAAGCGGCACAGAAACCGGCCGATCCGGTGAACCCTGTGAGCCATTTCAAGCGATCGTCACGGGGGGCAACATATTCCCCTTGATGCGCGTCGGCGCGGGGCACAAGAAACCCGTCAAGCGCCTCTGCCTGCAGCCCTTTGCGCAGCGCCGCCAGCCGTGGCGGCCCTTGTTCCGGCCGCGAGGTTACCTCGAACGATTGAAACATATCCCCACCCCATTCTTCATTTTGCTCTTAAAACTCCCCGCGGAGCGTCCCTGACCCTCAGCTTGCGCGGCGCATGCCCATGACACGGGCCCGCGCGCGGGGATCGGTATCAAACAGCGCCGCCAGCTGTTCGGTCATCGCACCGGCCAGCTGGTCCACATCGGTGATCGTGACGGCGCGGTCATAATAGCGGGTGACGTCGTGGCCGATGCCGATGGCCAGCAGTTCCACTGCCTTGCGTTTCTCGACCATGGCGATCACGTCGCGCAGGTGTTTTTCCAGATAATTCGCAGGGTTCACCGATAGGGTGCTGTCGTCCACAGGCGCACCATCGCTGATCACCATCAGGATCTTGCGCGCCTCGTGGCGGGCGATCATCCGGCGGTGCGCCCATTCCAGCGCCTCCCCGTCGATGTTCTCTTTCAGCAAGCCTTCCTTCATCATCAGCCCCAGATTGGGCCGCGTGCGCCGCCAGGGGGCGTCGGCGGATTTATAGATGATGTGGCGCAGGTCATTCAGACGGCCCGGCTGGACCGGACGGCCGTCGTTCAACCAGGCCTCGCGGGCTTGGCCGCCTTTCCAGGCGCGGGTGGTAAAGCCCAGGATCTCGACCTTGACGTTGCAACGCTCCAGCGTGCGGGCCAGAACATCGGCGCAGATCGCGGCGATGGAGATCGGCCGCCCGCGCATCGAGCCGGAGTTATCAAGCAGCAAGGTGACACAGGTGTCGCGGAATTCGGTGTCCTGTTCGACCTTGAACGACAGCGGGGTTGTGGGGTTGGCCACGACACGGGCCAGACGGCCGGCATCCAGTGTGCCTTCCTCTAGGTCGAATTCCCACGACCGGTTCTGCTGCGCCTGCAAGCGACGTTGCAGCTTGTTGGCCAGACGGCTGACCGCGCCTTTCAGCGGTTCGAGCTGCTGATCCAGATAGGCGCGCAGGCGTTCAAGCTCTGCCGGTTCGGCAAGGTCTTCGGCCCCGATCACCTCGTCATGATCGGTCTGGTACACCAGATAATTCGGGTCCGCGTCCGAGGCTTGCGGCGGGGCGGGCGGCTCCATCGGGGCATCGCCATCGGGCATCTCGGCCTCTTCGCCAAGCTCCTGATCGGCGGTGTCATCCATCGACACCTGCGCCTGCGATTCATCCTGCTGCTGCTCTTGCGACTGCTCGGGCGAGGCTTCTGCCTCGTCGTCGTCCTGATCGTCCTGACCGGTGCTATCGGGCTCTTGCTCTTCTTCGGTGCCTTCTTCCTCGGCGCTGTCTTGGTCGTCGTCGCCTTGGTCGGGGTCATCGCCCAGCTGATCGCCATAGCCCAGATCAACGATCATCTTGCGCGCAAAGCGGGCAAAGGCGGCCTGATCATCCAGCGTGTCGTTCAACGTCTCGAGCGTGCCACCGGCCTGATCCTCGATATAGCCGCGCCACAGGTCCATTGCGTTGGCGGCCCCGGCGGGCATGTCACGCCCCGTCGCCAGATGGCGCACCAGATAGCCTGCCGCCGTCGCCAAAGGCACGTCCGAGGGCTGCTTGGCCTGATCATAGCCCTTGCGCAGGGAGTCGTATTTGATCTTCGCGTCGATATTGCCCGCGGTGCCGGGCATGTCGCGGGCACCTACGGCTTCGCAGCGGGCGGTCTCCATCGCTTCATAAAGATCGCGTGCCATGTCACCGGCGGGCATGTATTTCGCGTGGGTCTGGCCGTTGTGATAGCGCCGGTTCAGCGCCAGCGCGTCGGCGGTGCCGCGGGCCAGCAGGACTTCCTCGCGGGTCATGCGACGGCTGACCTGTGGCAGGCGCATGGAATCCCCGCTTAGCCCCGAGGGATCAACGGAATAGCTGACCGTGAGATCAGGATCGTTCGACATGACCTTGGTCGCTTCGGCCAAAGCCTTTTTGAACGCGTCGGCGGGGTTATCTGATTGTTTGCTCATGTCATTCTCCCATCCGAGTGCGGCCGACCTGCGGCTTTGGTCACCGCGGCCACACGAAACGGGGCACTGCGGTCAGACTGTCGTCCACCGATCAAGCTGCCGGTGGACGTCTTGTTCTTCATCCCTGCCAACGCGGGCACGGGGTGGATCGTAGCTTAGCCAAGGCTCAGGCTGGCGGCGGATTCCGGTAGCTCTTCGTCGAACAGACGCTGATAGAATTCGGCCACGGTCTGGCGTTCAAGTTCATCACATTTGTTGAGGAACGACAGGCGGAAGGCATAGCCCACGTCGCGGAAAATCTCGGCGTTCTGGGCCCAGGCAATCACGGTCCGCGGCGACATAACGGTCGAGAGTTCGCCATTCATGAAGGCGGTGCGCGTCAGATCGGCGACGGTGACCATCTGTTTGATCGTCTTGCGGCCTTTTTCGGTGTTGTAATGCGGGTTCTTCGACAGAACGATCTGGGTTTCGGCGTCGATGCTCAGATAGTTCAATGTAGCCACCAGCGACCAACGGTCCATCTGGCCTTGGTTGATCTGCTGCGTGCCGTGGTAAAGACCCGTGGTGTCGCCCAGACCCACCGTGTTCGCGGTCGCGAAGATGCGGAAATAGGGGTGGGGTTCGATCACTTGGTTCTGGTCCAGAAGCGTCAGCTTGCCGTCGACTTCCAGCACGCGCTGGATCACGAACATCACATCGGCGCGGCCTGCGTCATATTCATCAAACACGATTGCTGTGGGGTTGCGCAGGGCCCAAGGCAGGATGCCTTCCTGAAAATCCGTGACCTGCTTGCCGTCTTTCAGCTTGATCGCGTCTTTTCCGATCAGGTCGATCCGGCTGATGTGACTATCAAGGTTGACGCGGACACAGGGCCAGTTCAGCAGGCTTGCCACCTGTTCGATGTGAGTGGACTTACCCGTCCCGTGGTAGCCCTGAACCATCACGCGGCGGTTATGGTTGAACCCCGCAAGGATCGCCATCGTGGTGTCG
This sequence comes from Sulfitobacter sp. TCYB15, assembly GCF_040435955.1. Classification (NCBI taxonomy): domain Bacteria; kingdom Pseudomonadati; phylum Pseudomonadota; class Alphaproteobacteria; order Rhodobacterales; family Roseobacteraceae; genus Sulfitobacter; species Sulfitobacter sp. TCYB15. The sequence continues at coordinate 2,328,982 of NZ_CP159193.1, read as the reverse complement.
GGATCGAATTTATAGGTGCTGTCCAGATCGGGAACGCGGCTTGTACGTTCTTCAAAGCCATGCACCACCATGTCGGTGTCGATGCCAAAGACTTCGCGAACGGAGATCTCTTTGGTGGGTTTGGTTGTGAGGTCCAATGAGGTCTCGGCCATATTCTGTACGTCCTTCATGCTTCTGTCTTGCGCACCGCTTGCGGATCAAGGGTGGCGTCCACGGCAACATATCTTTCCTGAGCGCGAGGGAAAGGGGCAATTCGCACCTGCGGCAAAACCGCGAATCCCTGTGTCACATGGAAAAGGGGCGGCGCATTTGTCTGCACCGCCCCATCCCTATGGCTTTTCTGCCCCATCACAGGCGGTTGCCGATGCCCTCGGCCCACCGCAATGCCGCGGCGTCAGTCCTTGAAGTTGCGGCTGCCCTTCAGCTGGTCCCAGGCCCAGACGACGAGCTGAAGCTGCTCTTCCTGGCTGCGGTCCCCGCCGTTCATATCGGGGTGGAGCACCTTGATGAGCGCCTTATAGGCCTTGCGCACTTCGGGTTTGGTCCAGGTGTCCTTGGCTTCCAGAATTTCGAGCGCGCGGCGTTCCGTGGGGGGCAGGCGGCGACCTGCGGCAGGCCCTTTGCCGGGGTTCTGCGTCGCGTTCTTGCCCAGAACCTGATGCGGGTCCTCGATGCCCAAACGCGCCCAGGCCCGTGCTTCGGGGTCGCCAAGGGGCTTGGTCGTGCGCTCCCACACTTTGTCCTTGGACTGTTGGGCGTTCAATTCGGCTTCTGTGGTGCCGTCAAAGAAGTTCCACTTTAGGTTATATTCGCGCACGTGTTTCTGGCAGAACCAGAAATAATCATCCAGCACGTCCGGTGCTTTGGGGGCGCGGTACTTGCCCGGTTCTTCGCAGCCTTCGTGCGAACAGACGCGTTGCGATGTCTCGGACGCACCGGACATCCCGCGACGGCCACGGGGATTTTTCTTTTTCGAAGACGACACGGACATGTCGAATCCAAAGGGATCACTTTTGGGCATGATATGGACCTTTCCGACTCAGGCCGGTCAGTTTAGACCTTGGGCTGTGAGATTGAAGGGGGGCTGAGCTAAAAAATGTCAGTGACACAAGAAATTGCCGACCGGCTGGAAGAGGCGTTTGCCCCGTCGGAATTAAGCGTCGTTGACGATAGTGAAAGCCATCGCGGCCACGGGGGCTATCGCGAGGGCGGCGAAAGTCATTTTAATGTGAAAATCCGGTCGGCCCATTTCAAGGGGCTGAACCGTGTTGCGCGGCATCGTGCCGTGCATGGCGCGCTTGGCCCCGATCTGATTGGCCGTATTCACGCGCTGGCGCTGGATCTCGACGTTTGAGCCCTGCGTCACGGTTTGCGGCTAGCCTGCCGTCTTATCCGTCTTTGCCGTTTCCGTTTCGGGGGCCGTGGTGTCTGCCTCGGTCTTCGGGGCGGTCTCTGCGGCGGTGGCGCTTGGCTTGGCGGGCGTTTTCACGGTGGTTGATTTGCGGCGCGACGCCAGCGCGTTCAGCAGGGATGGGGCCACCACGGCGGTCTTGCCGTCGTCTTTCGTTTCGCCATGCTCATCCTCGAAATAGGGCGCGTCGCCTGTGTCCTCTGCTTGGGCGGTTTCAGCTTCGGGCTTGGGCGTGTCGGGCGGGTCGGGCTGCGGCGGGGGAAGCAGCTCTGTAGTGACGGCTTCGTCCTCGGGCTCGGCCTCGCGGAGGCGGCGAAACACCAGCACATTGCGCCACTCTGTCGTGCTGCCGGTCAGGCCCGCGCGTTCGATCGACGGCAGGGTCTCGGCCCGTTGATATTCCCATCCATACCCTGAAAGACCGTTCATAAGCTCTTGTAACGCATGGGAAAAACGCGCTTCTGCCCCTTTGACGTTCTTGGCTTTCAACCCTTTGGTCGGGGCGGGCACAACTTTGTATTCATAGCGTGGCATGACGGCTGGCTTTCAAATCAATACGGGGGTGGGCAACGGGGTACACTCAGCGTTTCAGACCAATCTTGCGGCCCGCCTGTTCAGGATAAGGCAAGCTGGCATGGGCTGTCTTCATCGCCTCAAGCCGCGCCATGAGGTCGGCGGGCATGGGGGCCACGCGGGGGCCGGACTGGTCAATGTGCAGCGTCAGCGCCTCGCCCGTGGCGGCAAGCCATCCGTCTTCGTGCCAAAGCTGCGTGAAGGAATGGAAACGTTTTTCATCAAAGTCGAGCAGCTGGAAGGTGCAGTAGGTCGACGCCCCTTCGTGCAGCTCGCGCAGATAGCAGATGTGGAATTCGGCGACATAGGTGGTGTGGCCGGTCTTCTGATACTCTGGCCCAAACCCGATCTGGTGATAGGCATCATCGACGGCGTTATCCATCAGCACCGAATAATAGGCCATGTTCAGGTGACCGTTAAAGTCGATCCATTCGGGCTGAACGATGCGCGGCGATGACCGGAAGGGCGTGTCCATAAATGACCTTTCACAGGATGTCAGATGGGGGAGCGTGGCAAGAAAAGGGCCGGGGTTTTGGTGAACCCCGGCCCGATGTCTTAGCCGTTCAGTTTTTGCGCGACGATCTGGTTGACCGCTTTGGGGTTCGCCTTGCCGCCCGTGGCCTTCATCGTCTGACCGACGAACCAACCGGCGAGCTTTGGATTCTCGCGCGCTTTGGCGACCTGATCGGGGTTCGCGGCGATGATCTCGTCCACGGCGGCCTCGATCGCGCTGGTGTCTGTGACCTGCTTCATCCCGCGTTCTTCAACGATCACCGCAGGATCGCCGCCTTCGGTATAGACGATTTCAAACAGATCCTTGGCGATCTTGCCCGAAATCGCGTCAGAGGCGATCAGATCAATCACACCACCAAGCTGAGCAGGGCTGACGGGGCTGTCGGTGATGGCTTTCTCGTCTTTCTTGAGGCGGCCAAACAGTTCGTTAATCACCCAGTTCGCCGCCATCTTGCCGTCGCGACCCTGTGCGGTCGCCTCGAAATAGCCTGCGCTGTCCAGATCCGAGGTCAGCACCGAGGCGTCATAATCGCTGAGGCCGAAGTCGTTGATGAAACGTGCTTTCTTGGCGTCAGGCAATTCGGGCAGGTTGGCACCAATGTCGTCCACCCACGCCTGTTCGATCACCAAAGGCAACAGATCGGGGTCGGGGAAATAGCGATAGTCATGCGCCTCTTCCTTTGAGCGCATGGAGCGGGTTTCCTGCTTGTCCGGATCGAACAGGCGGGTTTCCTGCACCACTTCGCCACCGGCCTCGACGATGGCAATCTGGCGTTTTGCCTCGACCTCGATCGCTTGCTGGATGAACCGCATGGAGTTCATGTTCTTGATCTCGCAGCGCGTGCCCAGATGGCTGAAATCCTGCGTTTCCTGATATTTTTCGTACTGACCGGGCAGACAGATCGACACGTTCACATCCGCGCGCATGGCACCGGATTGCATGTCGCCGTTGCAGGTCCCCAGATAGCGCAGGATCTGGCGCAGTTTGGTCAGATAGGCGGCTGCCTCTTCGGGGCCGCGGATGTCGGGGCGGCTCACGATCTCCATCAGCGCAACACCGGTGCGGTTCAGGTCGACGAAGGACATGTTCGGGTCCATGTCGTGGATCGATTTGCCTGCGTCCTGTTCAAGGTGGATGCGTTCAACGCGCACCAGTCGCGCCGTGCCGTCGCCCAGTTCCACCAGCACTTCACCTTCGCCCACAATGGGGTGATAAAGCTGCGAGATCTGATAGCCCTGTGGCAGGTCGGGGTAGAAATAGTTCTTGCGGTCAAAGGCGCTGTGCAGGTTGATCTCGGCCTTCAGGCCCAGACCCGTGCGCACGGCCTGTTCGACACAGTATTCGTTGATGGTGGGCAGCATGCCGGGCATGGCCGCGTCAACGAAAGCGACGTTATTGTTCGGCTCGGCCCCGAATTTGGTCGAGGCGGCGGAAAAGAGCTTTGCGTTCGACAGAACCTGCGCGTGCACCTCCATCCCGATGACCAGTTCCCAGTCATGTTTGGCACCCGCAATGGTGCGCACTTTGGGGGTGTCATAGGTCAGGTCAAGCATGGGGGCACCTTTGGCGTCAGAAACAGAACGCCTTGGTCATAAGACAGGGGGCGGGGTGCTGCAAGAGGCAGGCCGCGCCAATGCGCGCCGGACCGGCCAAGAGGTGCTGCCCAAAGGCGATCTTAGGCAGGCGTGGCCTGTGGCCCCTTGCTGGTGAACACGATCCGCTGCCCCGAGGCGAGCTCGGACCGGAATAGGCTGGTCATCACCTGCATCGCATCCTCGCGGCCGGACGCGGCGAATTTATGCGGCGACCGGATGCGCAGGTTGTTGTCAAAGCCGTGGGCGGCATGGGCCCAGATCATCGGGTGCAATTCTGTCAGATGTGCACGGATGATCCATTCGGTGCAGGCACCGATACGGGCGCGAATGCTGTCGGCGCGTTCGTTTCCGCCGCCGCCAAAGCTGGTCATATTGGCGCAATAGGCCGCCAGCAGGTTCGCGAAATAGGCGGTGGAGTGATGCGCAAGGATGTCGCGCAAGCCGTCGATGAAATAGTCAACGTCCAGATTGGCACAGGCCGTATCATCAGAGCAGATCGCGTCAAACATCACCCAGGTATAGCCACCGGCCCCCCAGACATTCTGTACCCGCGCGGCGGTGCGTCGGGCTTCAAGCTCAAGCTCTGAATAGCCGCCGTGATGGCGCGGCAGCAGATGGTTGCCCAAAGCGCGCATGGGGCGCGGGTTCAGCGGGTTGAGCATGATCAGCTTTTCGTAGCTTTCGCGCAGCCCGCCTTGGTGGTTGAACGGCCCGCTCGCATGAGCGCAGCAGGTGGCCGCGACAAGCGCGCTGGTGGGATGCTGGGCAATGAAGGGGGCGATGATCTCTCCGGCGCGTTCGAAATGGGCGATGCAGGCGTCGCGGTTGCGTTGCGGCAGCACGTTGCTTTCGCCTTTGCCGCGCCACGCCCAGCCGATGTCGATATGCGCCTGGGCCACGACGCAGGCGACGACGTAATCGTCTTGGTGCTCGTCCAGCACATGTTCGAAATCCTCGATCCCGCTCAGCAAGGCCTTGGCAAATCCGCTGTCCACGTCCTCGATCGCGTGCTCTGTCGCCATCACCACATCGGCGCGGGCACCATAGGCGATCAGCTCGGCCACAGGCATGGACCCGGGGGTGAGCGTGCTATCAGCGTCTGCCGCGCGGATCACCTTTGACAGGGGCGCCCAGTTCTCTTGCCGCACCAAGCCTTGGCCCAACTGGTGGTTTTCATCGCAAAGACGGTCCTCGGCGGTGGGATCAGGGCAGTCGATGCTGAGCATTTCATGGGGCGAAGGCGGCACAGCATCAGGGCGCGGCACGGCGGTTTGCGCGGTTTTCTGAGGCTGCGGGCGGGGTTCTTGCTTGCGCGGCGTTTGGCCAAGATCGTCAGAATCCAACAGCAGCGTCGGAACGCTTTTGCGTTTGAATAAATTCTTGAGGTGCCGCATCGTTTGTCCAGTCCTATATGAACCCGTCTTCTGCCACTGAAAATGGCGGGATAATTAGGCACCAAGATGGCATCGCGATGGTTAGTCTGGGATTTGCCAAGCGTCTGAACGCGGCTTTAAGGCTGAATAATGCCTGATTGTTCAAAGACCGGCGACGATGGCGCGGAACACGCTATGTTGTGCGCGAATACGACTGGGGGAGTAGGAATGTCAGCAAAGATAACAGCACGCCGCAGCGGCATGCGGCGCGGTGGTCTGGGGCGGGTGATTCTCGCGCCGGTGATGGTCGCGCTACTGTCCGGTGGCGTGGCACTGCCGTTGGCGGCCGAGACGGTGAATGTCCTGCGCCCTGTGGCCCGCAGCGCGGTCCCTGATCCTGACACCACGCCGCCGACCGCCGCCGCGCCGATTGAACCCGCGCCCGCCGTGCCCGGAGAGGGGGCCACAGCGGGCCCCGACCTTGCGACCGCCGCGCCGATCAATCTTTACGAGGTCTCGCCGCCTGCGCGCAACGGGGTGATCCCGCGCACAAGGTGGCAGCACCGGCGCGGGCATGCGGTCTGGACGCGCACGGCGCTGTCCGCGCTCAAGTCCCACGGCAAGCCCCTGGTTGATATGGTGCCCGCCGACATCGACGACTGGTGCCCGGCCTATCCCACCGCCTCGGACGCGGACCGCAGGGCGTTCTGGGTCGGGTTCATGTCGGCGCTGGCGAAACATGAGAGTACTTATAAGGCCCGCGCGGTCGGGGGGGGCGGTCTGTGGTACGGGTTGCTTCAGATCCTGCCTGCCACCGCGCGCGGCTATGGCTGCAACGTCGGCACGGGCGCGGGGTTGCAGAACGGGGCCGCGAACCTGAGCTGTGCTGTGCGGATCATGGCGGTCACCGTGCCCCGTGACGGGGTGATCTATGGTCGCGGCGGGCGTGGTGTCGCGGCGGATTGGGGCCCGTTGCGCAGCCCTGCGAAACGTCGGGACATGTCGCGCTGGCTGAAGCAGCAAGCCTATTGCAAACCACTGGATGCGACGCGCCCCAAGCCGCGCCCCTGAGCGAGACCCTGAACGCGCCGCCCGTGGCCGGCCTAGCCGCGCAGGCTAAAGTGGTGTCGCTGCGTGGGGACGTCAGCGGCGTGCAGCGCGTGCTCGAACGGGCGGTGCGGGGGCATGGTATCGGGGGGAACACGCAACCGCTGCCCCGAGTGCAGCACCACCGTCGCGCGGACAGAGAGGTCCAGCCGCGTATCAAGGCGGATGTGGTCGATTGTGTCGAGCGGGATCGTGACCTTATCCTTGCGCCGCTGCCAGACCAGCGCTTGCGGGGTGAGGCTCAGCCAAGCGATGGGGTTCGTCGCAAGTTCCCATAGCGCGGGCAGGGTGAAGAGGGCGACGATCGCCAGTATCACCGGGGACGCGTCAATCACGACATAGGCCGTGACCAGCGCCAGCCAGACAGCCGCGACCACCAAAGCCGTCCAAAGGCTGCGACCCGCACGCCGGTGGTGGAAGGTGCCCCGCGACGGGACACCTTCGGCGGCATCATGCACCGCGGATACGTGTCAGCATTTCGGTCGTGTCACGCGACAGGCCGGGTTGCGACAGGATGCGGTCCAGCTCTCCCTTGATCATGTTCTGACGGTCAGTGTCATAGCGTTTCCATGTCTGGAAGGCCGAACACATCCGCGCAGTGGTCTGCGGGTTCACCGGATCAAGCTGGATCAGCCAATCGGCAAGCAGACGATAGCCCGCCCCCGAAGCATGGTGGAAGCCTGCGTGATGCGCCGCAAAGGCCCCCAGCACAGCACGGAAGCGGTTGGGGTTCTTCCAGTTGAAGTCAGGGTGTTTGGTCAGCGTCTCGACCACCTCGTGGGCGTCTTCGGGGTCGGCTTCCATCACCTGCAGGCCGAACCATTTGTCCATGACCAGACGGTCCGCTTTCCACTGTGCCTCGAAGGCCTCCACAGCCTTGTTGCCGCGACCGGCGCGGACCAGATTGGCCAACGCGGAAAGCTGCTGGGTCATATTGTCGGCCGCGTCATATTGCTCTTGCGCGAGCACGCCGTCGTCATTGCGCGTCAGCAGGGACAGGGCGGCATTGGACAAGGCGCGCTTGCCCGCCTGTTTCGCGTTAGGCTCGAACGGGGCGTCGACGGTGTGGCGGCGATAAAGCGTCGGCAACAGATCGGCAAAGGCGTCGGCCATCGCGGCGCGGGTCGCCTCGGTCGCCGCATAGATGATGTCGGGGTCTGGGGTGTCGCCTGCCTCTGACAGCGCGCGCGCCAGATCGGATTGCGACGGCAGCCCCAGCATCAGCGCGCGATACGCCGGATCAAGGGTTTCATCCCCGATCACCGCGCGGATACCGGCCAGCCAATCCTTGTTCGGGGCCTTGCCCTCGCGGATCATCCCAAGCAGCGAGCCATAGGCCAGCATGCGCCCCTGTTCCCAACGGTTGAACGGATCGGTGTCATGGGCCAGCAGATGCGCGCGGTCTGCGTCCGACAGGTCTTGGGTCAGCACCACCGGTGCCGAAAAGCCGCGCAGCACGGATGCCACAGGGCGCGTCCCCAGATCGTCAAAGACAAAGCTTTGTTCGGCCTGCGTCATTTCCAGCACCGTGGTCTCGTGCACCTCGTCCCCGTCCTGACCGATCAGCCCGACAGCGATCGGCAGCACATAGGGCTGCGGGTCGGCGGTGGCCGCGCTGGCGGGGGTGTGCTGCTTGAAATGCAACGTCAATGTGCCGTGGTCCCAGCTTTCCGTGACCGACAGCTGCGGCGTGCCCGCTTGGGAATACCAGCGCTTGAACTGCCCCAGATCGCGGCCTGTGGTGTCCTCGAACACCTGTAGCCAGTCTTCGATGGTACAAGCCTGCCCGTCGTGGCGATCGAAATAGAGGTCAAGCGCTTTTGAATACGCCGCGTCCCCGACCAGCAGCTTGAGCATGCCAATCACCTCGGCCCCTTTTTCATAGACCGTGGCGGTGTAGAAGTTGTTGATTTCCTGAAAGCTCTCGGGGCGCACGGGGTGGGCCAGCGGGCCTTGGTCCTCGGGGAACTGGCGGGCGCGCAGGTCGATCACGTCACCGATCCGCTTCACCGCGGCAGAGCGCATGTCAGAGGTAAACTGGCTGTCGCGATAGACCGTCAGCCCTTCCTTCAGGCAAAGCTGAAACCAATCACGGCAGGTGATGCGGTTGCCGGTCCAGTTGTGGAAATACTCATGTGCGATGATCGCCTCGATCCGTTCAAAGTTCATATCGGTCGAGGTTTCGGGCGACGCGAGAACGGCGGAGGAGTTGAAGATGTTCAACCCCTTATTCTCCATCGCGCCCATGTTGAAGTCATCCACGGCAACGATGTTGAACAGATCAAGATCGTATTCACGGCCATAAACGTCCTCGTCCCATTTCATACTGTCTTTCAGCGCCTGCATGCCAAAGGCGCATTTGCCTTCGTCACCGGGGCGCACATAGAGGTTCAGGTCAACCTTGCGGCCTGATTTCGTGGTGAAGCTGCCGGGGTGTGCGACCAGATCGCCCGCGACCAGAGCAAACAGGTAGGCAGGCTTGGGCCAGGGATCATGCCATTCGGCGGTATCCTTGCCGCTGCTGACGGGGTTGCCGTTGGACAGCAATACCGGATGTGGTCCGTTGATGGTCACGGTAAACACCGCCATCACATCGGGGCGGTCGGGGTAATAGGTGATCTTGCGAAAGCCTTCCGCCTCGCATTGGGTGCAATACATGCCGTTCGACATATAAAGCCCCTCAAGAGCGGTGTTGCCCATCGGGTCGATCTCTACCTCCGCTTCCCAGACGAAGGGCGCGTCCGGCACGTCACACGTCAGCCCCTGGGGCGTCACCTCGGGCGAGACGGGCGTGCCATCAATCATGGCCGAGACAAGCGACAGGTTCTCCCCGTGCAGAAAGAACGACTTGTCGCTTGCATCGGGGTTGGGGCGAAAGGAGATACGGCTTTTGACGCGGGTCTTGCGCGGGTCCAGATCGAAATGCAGCGCGACATCGTCGATGATAAAGCCATAAGGCGTGTAGTCGGCCAGATATATCGTCTGGGGGGCAGCGTCGCGCATGTTTTTTCCTTCTGTTTGGAACCAGATGTCCAGCGCTCAAGTTAGTCTTGCAACACGGCACCTGCAAGGTCGCCACCCGAGAAGATCAACTTTCACCGAACCCATCGGAGGGCATCATGTCTGCACCCGACACAAATATCGACAAACAAGAGAAACAGCACAAACCCGCGCTGCTTGGCGTTAAAGGCGCGATGATTTTCGGCATCGTGATTACGGCCATTCTTGGCTTCATCCTGATCGACAACGGTCGCGAAGACCGTCAGCCCGCTGCCGAAGAAGGCACGCAGGCCATCACCACTGACAGCACCGTCCCCGCGGTGACCGAGGAAGACACAAGCGGCGCAACACAGGCGGACGATACCAACGCAGCGCCTGTTGATCCCGTCGCACCGGGGACAAACGAAAGCAACTGAGTTTTATAAGCGCTTTTAACGATTGAAGATTTAATGATTTGGACGGCAGGCTTTGGTAACAAGGCCTGCCGTTTTTTTATGATGATAAGGATTATCCGGGGGGTAAGGCGCAATGGCGAAAATGCGCAGGAAATCAGATCTGCCGACCAAAATATGCCAAAGCTGCGGGCTGCCCTTTAGCTGGCGTCGCAAGTGGGCGCGCGATTGGGAGACGGTGAAATACTGCTCTGACCGATGCCGTAGGGCGCGGGGGGCCGCTAGCGCTCAGTAGGGGCTGCATTGGTAAGATGTTTTTACCAATACATGTTGCTCCACGGGGGGATACCTTCTAAGTCTTGTCGCAAAGCAAATTCCACGCCAGCGACAGGAGCTATGAGATGACACAGCGTACCGACAAAAACGGCCTTCAGGTTGCCGCCGAACTGGTTGATTTTATCGAGGGTGCAGCACTGCCCGGCACCGGCATCGATGCGGGAACGTTCTGGGCGGGGCTCAGCGATCTGGTACATGACCTTGGCCCCAAGAACCGCGTGCTGTTGCAGACCCGCGCAGACATGCAGGTCAAGATCGACAGCTGGCACAAGGAACGGGCCGGCCAGCCTCATGATGCGGACGCCTACACAAGCTTTCTACGCGAGATCGGGTATCTGGTGCCCGAAGGCCCCGCGTTCGAGATTGACACGAAAGGCGTCGACCCTGAAATCGCACAGGTGCCTGGCCCGCAGTTGGTGGTGCCGATCACCAACGCCCGCTTTGCCCTGAACGCCGCCAATGCGCGGTGGGGCAGCCTGTATGACGCCTATTACGGCACCGACGCTTTGGGTGATCTGCCGCAGGGCAAGGGATACGATGCGGACCGTGGTGCACGGGTTGTGGCGCAGGCCAAGGCGTTTCTGGATGACGCGGTGCCGCTGGCGTCAGGCAGTCACGCGGATGTAACGGGGTATGCCGTGGTTGACGGCGCGCTGATCCCTGCGTTGAAAGATCCGGCGCAGTTTGTCGGCTACCGTGGGGACGCAGCCGCGCCCGAGGCGATCTTGCTGCGCAACAACGGGCTGCACATCGAGATCCGGATCGACTCCGCGCATAACATTGGCAAGACCGATCCGGCAGGCGTGGCGGATGTGCTGCTGGAATCCGCGATGTCCACGATCATGGATTGTGAAGACAGCGTTGCCGCCGTGGACGCCGAAGACAAGGTCGTGGCCTATGGGAATTGGTTGGGGCTGATGAAAGGCGATCTGTCGGAAACCTTCGAGAAGGGCGGCCAGCAGGTCACGCGCGAGATGCACGGGGATCGCGACTATACCGCGCCAGACGGCAGCGCGCTGACGGTCAAGGGGCGGTCGCTGATGCTGGTGCGCAATGTCGGCCACCTGATGACCAACCCTGCCATTCTGGACCGCGACGGGCGCGAGATTGGCGAAGGGCTGATGGATGCCATGGTCACCACGCTGATCGCGATGCACGATCTGCAAAAGACCGGGGGCATGCGCAACTCGGTCGCGGGATCGGTTTATGTGGTTAAGCCCAAGATGCACGGGCCCGAGGAAGTGGCCTTTGCCGATGAGATATTTACCCGCGTGGAAACCGTGCTGGGTCTGCCTGCCAATACGGTCAAGCTGGGCATCATGGATGAGGAGCGCCGCACCTCGGTCAACCTGGCGGAGTGTATCCGCGCGGCCAAATCGCGCGTGGCCTTTATCAACACTGGCTTCCTCGATCGTACCGGCGACGAGATCCACACCTCTATGGAGGCAGGGCCGATGGTGCCCAAGGGCGAGATGAAAAATGCCCCCTGGATCAGCGCCTATGAGGATCGCAACGTTGATATCGGTCTGGCCTGCGGCCTGCAGGGACGTGCCCAGATCGGCAAGGGCATGTGGGCCATGCCCGATATGATGGAGGCAATGCTGGAGGCCAAGATCGGTCACCCCAAGGCGGGTGCGAACTGCGCTTGGGTGCCATCGCCCACGGCCGCCACACTGCACGCGATGCACTACCACAAAATCGACGTGCTGGCGCGTCAGGATGAGATCAAACAGGGCGGGGCCCGTGGCACGCTGGCCGATTTGCTGACCATTCCTGTACTGGACGGGCGTAACCTGTCGGACGCGGATATCGCGCAGGAGGTTGAGAACAACGCCCAAGGCATCCTTGGCTATGTTGTGCGATGGGTCGATCAGGGTGTGGGCTGCTCGAAGGTGCCAGACATCCATGACGTCGGCCTGATGGAAGACCGCGCGACCTGCCGCATCTCGGCTCAGGCGCTGGCGAACTGGCTGCACCACGGGGTGATCTCGGAAGAGCAGGTCACGGCGGCTCTCAAGAAGATGGCCGCTGTTGTGGACCGGCAGAATGCGGGCGATCCGCTGTATCAGCCTATGGCACCGGGTTTTGACGGCATCGCCTTTCAAGCGGCCAGCGATCTGGTGTTGAAAGGGCGCGTGCAGCCGTCGGGTTATACCGAACCTGTCCTGCATGCCCGCCGGTTGGAACTGAAAGCCGCGCAGGGCTGAGTTTGAAGTTTCGGAAAGGGCGAGGGGCCAGCCCCTCGCGCTCCCCGGAGTTTAGTTGGCAAAATGAAGGAATAGTGAGGATAGCATGGCAGTCACATTAGAGCAGGCGCGGACGATGATCGCCGAGACGTTCAAGAAGGGGCATGAGCTGGGGCTGAAGCCCTTGTCGGCAGTGGTGCTTGATGCGGGCGGCCACGTGCAAGCCTTCGAGCGGGAAGACGGTGCCGCACCGGGGCGTTTCGGGATCGCCCACGGCAAAGCCTATGGTGCGGTGATGCTGGGGATGGCAGGGCGCGCGCAGATGGCGCGGGCCGAACAGCAGGCCTATTTCATGGCGGCAGTGAACGGTGTGTACGGCGGGGCGGTGGTGCCTGTGCCGGGCGGCTTGCTGCTGCGCGATGACGCCGGTGTGGTGATTGGCGCGCTGGGCGTGACGGGGGATACCTCGGACAACGACGTCAAGGCAGCGCTGGCAGGGATCGAAGCGGCAGGGCTGAAAGGCGAGGAATAACGCCCGCTTTGGGGTGTTGAGGTCGGATTGAGGACGCGGTAGGCTTTGAGCGAAATCAAACTCTGAGGCTGAATATGGCGCGTCCTGTTGTTGGTATTGTCGGAAACACCAGCCTGTTGAACGATCAATATCCGATCCACGCCGCCGGCACGATGAACACCATCGCGGTGGCGCAGGTATCGGGCTGTTTGCCCCTGATCATCCCGAGTGACCCGTCGCTTGTGTCGGTGGAAGAGCTGTTGGAGACCTGCGACGGCTTTTTGCTAACGGGCGGGCGGCCCAATGTGCACCCCGAGGAATACGGCGAACCCGCGACCGAGGCGCATGGCACCTTTGACCGTGCGCGCGACGCTATCGCCCTGGGGCTGGTGCGCGCCTGCGTTGAACGCGGGCAGCCGTTCTTTGGTGTCTGCCGGGGGTTCCAAGAGGTGAATGTCGCCATGGGTGGCACGCTTTACCCCGAAATCCGTGAGCTGCCCGGCCGTATGAACCACCGTATGCCCCCCGATGGCACGATGGAGCAGAAGTTCGAGCTGCGCCACGACGTGACCTTTACCCAAGGGGGCGTCTTCCACGAGGTCTTAGGGGCCCCGAAGGTGCGGACGAATACCTTGCACGGGCAGGGGATCAAGGCGGCGGGGCCGCGCGTGGTGATCGACGGTTTTGCCGAAGACGGCACGCCAGAGGCGATATATATCAAGGACGCGCCGGGGTTCACCCTTGCCGTGCAGTGGCACCCCGAATGGGACGCGGGCAATGATCCGGTGTCGCGTCCCCTGTTCGAACGCTTTGGTGCGGCGGCGCAGGCCTGGGCGGACAGCAGGCATCAGCGAATGTTGAAATCCGCCTGACAGGTTACCCCGACAGCGTGATGCGCGGCACATGCAAGGGGCCTGACCTTGCTAGATAGCGGGCGGTCAGCGTGTCGATCTTCTGCCAGAGGAAATCCGGCGGCGCGGCAGATCTTGGCTGCGCTGCGCGTGGTTTGCCCGCGTGCTGGGGGTGCCGTTTGCGGCAGCTTTGAAAAGCGACGGCGCTTGGGGGCGGGGCTATCGGGTATGTGATCTTGTGCATGAGGCGACCTTAGCCGCCCCAAAGTTAACAAATCATGACCGGTGGGGGATTACATTTCGCCGCCGGTGACCTGGATGCATTGGCCATTGATGCTTTGCGACCCCGGACCGGTGAGCCATGCGGCCGCGGCTGTGACCTCGGACACCTCGATCAGACGCTTGTGCGGGTTAGAGTTGACCATGATCGCGCGCGCTTTTTCTTCCGAGATACCAGCACGTTCCGAGATCGACGCCGTATTGCGCGACACGATGGGCGTGTCGACATAGCCGGGGCAGATCGCGTTGAACGTATAGGGTTGCCCCAGATAATCCGCCGCCAGCGATTTGACCAAGCCGATCATCCCGTGTTTCGACGCCGAATAGGCCGCCGCCCCGGGAAGCCCCTTCAGGCCCGCCATCGAAGAGATCGCGATGACGCGGCCCCAGTCGGTATCGCGCATGGTTTTCAACGATTCGCGGATGGTCAGAAAAGCACCGTCGAGATTGGTCGACATCATATTGCGCCAGAATTCCATATCGGTCTTATGCACGGCCTTGCCCTCGGCGATGCCGGCGTTGGGGATGCAGATCTGGATCGGACCGTGGGCTTTGACGGCGGCGGCGATCTTGGCGACCACGTCTTCCTCGCTGCGCACGTCCATTGCCATGCCGGTCATGTTATCGCCTGCGACCTCGTCCAGCACCTCTTGGCGTCGGCCTGTGATGGTCACATGTGCGCCCCGTGCGGCCAGATCCCGCGCGATGTCCAGCCCGATGCCGGTGCCGCCGCCCGTGATCAGCGCGTGTTTTCCCTGTAGGTCCATTCTGCTCTCCCTTATGAAATGGATCATCATGGGCGGCATGCTGTCGGCAGCAGGGGGCAGGCGCAAGGGCGCGCGGGTTTTCACGCAACGTCGTAAACCTAAAAATCGGGCTGTTAGCGCTATTGACGCTGCAAAACGCTGTTCTAATTATGTCCGTCTCTTGTACTATAGGAACCCAAGCGCTATCGCTCTGGGTAATATTATTGCGCCACACTGGGCGTAGAAGCACAAACGGGGGACTCTGGATTGAAGATCGGGACGCCAAAAGAAACATTTGAAGGGGAAAATCGCGTTGCGATGACTCCGGAATCAGCGTTGCAGCTGCAAAAGCTTGGTCATAGCTGTATGATCGAAGCTGGCGCAGGCGAGGCGGCTGGTTTTTCCAACGATAAATATGTCGAAGCCGGGGTAGAGGTGATCGACACGGCGGCCGAGCTTTGGGAGACGGCGGATGTCGTGGCCAAGGTCCGCGTACCCAACACCGAAGAAATGGCGATGCTGCGGTCCGACCAGACGCTGATCTCTTTCTTCAGCCCTGTGGCCGATGAGGCCAAGATGAAAGAGGCGGCCGAGAAAGGCACCACTGTCGTCGCGATGGAGATGATCCCCCGGATCAGCCGCGCGCAGAAAATGGATGCGCTGTCGTCCATGGCGAACATCGCGGGCTACCGTGCGGTGATCGAGGCAGGCAACAACTTTGGGCGGTTCTTCACCGGCCAGATCACGGCGGCGGGCAAGGTGCCTCCGGCGAAGGTTCTGGTTGTCGGTGCCGGTGTTGCCGGTCTGGCCGCGATCGGGACGTCCACATCCCTTGGCGCGATCACGCTGGCCTTTGACGTGCGTCCTGAAGTGGCCGAACAGGTTGAATCGATGGGGGCCGAGTTTGTCTACCTCGATTTCGAGGAAGAGCAGCAGGACGGCTCTGCCTCCGGTGGCTATGCCTCTGTTTCCTCGCCTGAATTCCGCGAGGCACAGCTGGCCAAATTCCGCGAGCTGGCCCCCGAGGTCGACATCGTCATCACCACTGCGTTGATCCCCAACCGCGAAGCGCCTGAGCTGTGGACCGAAGATATGGTCGCAGCGATGAAGCCCGGGTCGGTGATCGTCGATCTGGCGGCGGAAAAGGGCGGCAACTGCAAGTTGACCAAGATGGACGAGAAAATCGTGACCGAGAATGGCGTGACCATCATCGGCTACACCGATTTCCCCAGCCGAATGGCAACGCAGGCCTCGACGCTTTATGCGACCAATATCCGTCACCTGATGACCGATCTGACGCCGGAAAAAGACGGTGTGGTCAACCACAACATGGAAGACGACGTGATCCGTGGGGCGACCATCACCCATGACAAGGAAGTCACCTTCCCACCGCCGCCACCGAAAGTGGCAGCGATTGCGGCGGCTCCGAAGAAAGACAAGCCGAAAGAGCTGACAGCCGAAGAGAAACGCGCCAACGAAGTGGCGGCCTTCAAGACGCAAACCCGCAATCAGGTCGGCCTGCTGGCCATCGGTGGCGTGCTGCTGTTGGCGGTAGGTCTGGTCGCGCCGGCCAGCTTTATGCAGCACTTTATCGTATTCGTGCTGTCCGTGTTTATCGGCTTCCAGGTGATCTGGGGTGTGGCACACAGTCTGCACACACCGCTGATGGCTGTGACCAATGCGATTTCGTCGATCATCATTCTGGGGGCGGTCATGCAGATCGGGTCCGGGTCGTTCCTGGTGATTATTCTGGCCGCGCTGTCGGTCTTTATGTGCGGGATCAACATCTTTGGTGGCTTCCTCGTGACACGGCGCATGCTTGCCATGTTCCAAAAATCGTAAAGGGTTCAGGTAAATGGATTTTGGTTTTACAACAGCGGCTTACGTAGTCGCCGCCATCCTCTTCATCCTCAGCCTTGGCGGGCTGTCGGGGCAGGAAAGCGCCAAGCGAGCGGTATGGTACGGGATCGTGGGCATGGCTTTGGCCGTGGCTGCGACATTGATCGGGCCGGGGGCCGGCTTCTGGCTGCTGTCGCTGATCCTGATCGCGGGTGGCGGTGCCATCGGCTATCAACTGGCGACAAAAGTGCAGATGACGCAGATGCCCGAACTGGTTGCCGCGATGCACAGCCTTGTGGGTCTGGCGGCGGTCTTCGTCGGCTATAACGCGCATATCGAACTGGGCAACGTGCTGGCGATGGATGACACCGCCCGCAAGGCGACCGAAGGGTTCGCAGCGCTGCTGGCCAAGAAAGACAGCGTCGAGATCGCGATCCTGCGGGTCGAACTGTTCCTTGGTGTGTTCATCGGTGCCATCACCTTTACTGGGTCGGTCATCGCCTATGGCAAGCTGGCGGGGCGCGTGGATACGTCGGCGACAAAACTGCCCGGCGGTCACATCCTGAACGCAGCGGCTGCTGGCTTGTCGCTGCTGTGTCTGGTCTGGTACTTCAACACCGGTGGCTTCCTGCCGCTGTTCATCATGACCCTGGCGGCGCTGTTTATCGGCTACCACCTGATCATGGGTATCGGCGGCGCGGATATGCCCGTGGTTGTGTCGATGCTGAACAGCTACTCTGGCTGGGCTGCGGCGGCGATTGGTTTCTCGCTTGGCAACGATCTTCTGATCGTCGTGGGGGCGCTGGTCGGCTCGTCTGGTGCGATCCTGTCCTACATCATGTGTAAAGCGATGAACCGGTCGTTCGTCAGCGTGATCCTCGGCGGCTTCGGCGGGACATCCGGTCCGCAGATGGAGGTCGAGGGCGAGCAGGTTGCGATCGACACCGACGGTGTTGCCACCATGCTGAACGAGGCCGACAGCGTCATCATCATCCCCGGTTACGGCATGGCGGTCGCTCAGGCGCAGCAAGCAGTCAGCGAGCTGGTCAAGAAGCTGCGGGCAAAAGGCAAGAACGTGCGTTTCGCCATTCACCCCGTTGCGGGGCGTCTGCCGGGTCACATGAACGTGCTGCTGGCCGAGGCCAAAGTGCCCTATGACATCGTGATGGAAATGGACGAGATCAACGATGATTTCCCGTCAACCGACGTGGCGATCGTGATCGGGTCCAATGACATCGTGAACCCTGCCGCACAGGACGACCCCAACAGCCCCATCGCCGGTATGCCGGTTCTGGAATGCTGGAAGGCCAAGAACGTCATCGTGTCCAAACGCGGGCAGGGGACAGGCTATTCCGGCATCGAGAACCCGCTGTTCTTCAAGGACAACACGCGGATGCTTTACGGCGACGCCAAGGCGAGCCTCGATAAGCTGCTGCCGCTGATCGACTGATCACACGACAGACGACAAACCAAGGGGCGGTGCAGCAATGCGCCGCCCCTTTTGCTTTTGGGGCGAAGGCAGTGGAACTCAAGCCGGTGGCACGTGTTGAATTGTCATATAGGAGGATTTGAATATGAAGTTTTCGCGCACCAGCCCCTCGACCGGCCCCGGTTCCCCTGAAGTGACCGGTTTTTACGATGACGATACCGGCAGCATTCAATATCTGGTGGCGGATCCGGCGACCGCCAAGGCGGCGGTGATCGACGTGGTTCTGGGCTTCAGCCCACAAAGTGCGGCGACTGACACGCAGCATGTCGATACCATCCTGCGCCACGCGGAAGCCGCGGGCTACGAGATCGAATGGATCCTCGACACCCACCCCCATGCGGACCATCTCATGGCCTCGCACGTGCTAAAACAGCGGTTGAACAAGCCCAATGCCATCGGGGCAAAGGTGACAGAGATCGCAGAGCTCTGGCGTGACTATTACAACATGCCCGACGCCTTTGATCCCGCCGCCGATTTCGACCACCTGTTCGAGGATGGCGATACATTCACCATTGGCGAGCTGCCCGTGCGGGTGATGCTGTCGCCGGGGCATACGTTGGGGTCGATCACCTATGTTGTAAGCTCTGACGCGGCTTTTGTGCATGACAGCTTTATGCAGCCCGATGTGGGTACTGCGCGCGCCGATTTCCCGGGTGGCACCGCGGCTGAACTCTACCAGTCCCTGCAGGATATCCTTGCCCTGCCGGATGCCACGCGTCTGTTCATCGGCCATGACTATGGCACCGAGTATCGCAGCCAACCCAAGTGGGAATCCACCGTGGCCGAACAACGCCGGCACAACGCCCATATTGGCGGTGGCGTGTCGCAGCAAAGCTTTGTCGACCAGCGCGAGGCGCGGGACAAAACCCTCGCGCTGCCCGACCGGATGCTGCATGTCTTGCAGATGAACCTTCGGGCAGGGCGCTTGCCGGAGGCGGAAGATGACGGTCACGCTTACCTCAAGATACCGGTCAACCGGTTCTGAAACGGGTCCGGTATTCCGCGGTATACGGTTAACCCTATGAAAGATAAGTGAAATATCACTAGGCGAATGGCGGTGGTCACGATAGACTGCTTTGATTGACCCCTTGTAGAAAGCCCGCATCGTGCCCGCCCTCGACGATCACCCTCTGCGCTATACGCTCAATAGCGAGCTGCACGCCCGCCCGTTCCCCTCGCTCACCGCGCCCCATGTTGCGGCCTATCTGGCCGTGCGCCCATTGGGGGAGGCCGCGCGGCGGGACCGCTCTGTCGATCTGCAACAGCTCCGTGATCTCTTGGCCCATTATGGTGCGCCGCTACCCGCCGAGGACGCGACCCATTATTTCGGCCCGATGGGAAAATACACGCTGAAGTGGGAGCAGCATACCGAGTTCGTGACCTATACGGTGTTTCTGGATCAGCTCGGCCAGCGCCCCTTTGATCCGGCAGAGTTTGATGTCTTCCCGCAGGATTGGCGCGCGGGCCTGAACGCGCAGCGGATCACCTCTATTCTGCTGCGGCTGGTGCCCCGTCCTCAACAGGACGCGCAGATCGCCGAGGCGTTGCAAGACTGGTTCGTCCCCGAAAGCCTCGCCGTGGCATCGGTGCTTGAAGATGCTGCCGTCATCGCCAGCGATTTCCGTATCGACCCCGCGGGCCACATGCGCATGGCGGTCTTTGCCAGCGAAGGCACGGGCAGCCGCCGCTTGGGCCGCATCGTGCAACGTCTGTGCGAGATAGAGACCTATAAATCCATGTCGATGCTCGGCTTTGCCAAGGTGCGCGAATTCGCTGGGCAGTTGGACCGTATCGATGCAGAGCTGAATGATCTGATGGCGGGTATGGCAGGCACCTCTGCCATGGCCGAAGACACGCTGCACCGGCTGCTGGATATCTCTGTCGGGCTAGAGGCGCTTTCGGCGGATGCGTCTTACCGTCTGGGCGCGACAGAGGCGTATCAAGCCATCGTCGCACAGCGGATCGGAGCCCTGCGCGAAACACGGTTCATGGCGCGACAAGGGTTTGATGAATTCATGATGCGCCGCTACGAGCCTGCGATGCGTACGGTCACATCCTCGGAAACACGGCTCAATAAAATGTCCGCCCGCGCCAGCCGCGCGGCCGAATTGTTGCGGACACGGGTTGATGTGGAACGATCCGCGCAAAATCAGGCGATACTGGCAAGCATGGACAAACGCTCTGACCTGCAACTGCGCTTGCAACACACGGTCGAAGGGCTGTCCGTGGTCGCGATCAGCTATTACGCGGTGTCGCTGGTGGGCTATATGCTCTACCCGCTGGCCGACCGTATCGGGGTCAGCAAGGGCACGCTCACGGCAGTGACCGTCCCGGTGGTGGTGCTGCTGGTCTGGGGGCTGCTGCGCCGCCTGCGCCACAAGATCAAATAGGGTCAACTGCCCGCCGGGGTGGCACGCAGGAAGGCATGCATCGCCAGCACGCCGACACCGATCATCACAATCGCAAGGATCGCGGCAAGGGACAGAGTGGGCACGCCGGACAATCCGGCCCCCAGCGTGCAGCCGCCCGCCAGTACACCGCCCACACCCATCAGCGCTGCTCCGGTCAGATAGCGGCCCGTCTGGGCGGGTGTCTCGAAACTTTGCCAGCCAAAGCCGCCAAAGATCAGGCTCGACGCGCAGGCCCCCAGGGCCACGCCCCCCAAAAGCCCGACGCCAAAGCCCGCGGGGATCGAACTGCTGGCCACCACCCAGAACAGCGCATCGGCCGAAGGAGAGGTGAACGACAGGCTTTCCATCGCGATAGGGTCGAATGCGTCAAACAGTATAAACCCCGTCCCGACCCAGGCCAGCGGGACCAGCAGGCCAATCATCGCCGCCATCACCAGATGGGTCCAGCGGTTGCCCGATCGCAGCGCCACGGCAAGGGCCGCCACCACGATCAGCCCGCCCCACAGCATCACCCCCCCGGGCAGGGCGGCAAGGCTGACGTAATCGCCAAGCCCAAGCGTCACACTGCCAAGCGCCACGCGCATCGGAGCCAGCACGCCTTTCAACGTGGCATGGGCCACAACGGCAAAGACAACCACGACCAAGGCCGCGCGCAAATTGCCGGAGCCCGCCAGAATGGTCAGCCGAGAGATACAGCCCCGCGTCAACACCATCCCCGCGCCAAAAAGCAGCCCGCCGATGCCAATCGCCAGATAGGGCACATCCGGCACCATAAAGCGGTGTTCGGCAAAGCTGATCCAGCCCATGGCGACCGCGACCTGCGTCCCCAGCACGGCAAAGGCCAGCGCTGTCAGCCAGACCCCTTTTGCGGCGCGCCGATCCTCGCCAATCAGTGAGCGGCGAAAACAGAATTTGGTGATCTGCCCGAGGATGCCAAAGATCACCCCAATCGCCAGCGCGAACCAGACAGCCGCCTGTTGCGGTGTGGTGGTCTCGAAACCGAATTGTTCAAACATCCCCGTGATCCCCTTGACGACAGCACGACAGTTCCCTGACGCGGAAACCGCCTAAGTTCAAGCCTTTTGCGCCCCCACGACAAAGGGAGGCCGCAGCCCCCCTTCATCCTTTCTCAAATACTCAAACCCGACAGACGCCCCAAAAGGCGACGGGCCGATCCGGATCACCGTCCGCGCAACCGCGGGTCCAGCGCGTCACGTAGCCCGTCGCCCAGGTAGTTCACGCTCAGCACGGTCAGCGAGATCGCGACGCCGGGCAGGATCACCCGCTCGGGGAATTCCTGCATCCTTGACACGGCATCGGACAAGAGCTTGCCCCATGTCGGATAGTCCGACGGGAAGCCGACGCCCAGAAAGCTCAGCGCGCTTTCGGTTATGATGGCGGTCGCCAGTCCCAACGTGGCCGAAACCATGATCGGAGAGATGACGTTGGGCAGAAGGTGCTTGCGGATGATCTTGCCCGACCGCGTCCCGATGGACCGCGCGGCGAGGATGAACTCGCGCTCTTTCAGCGCCAGAATGTCGCCGCGCACGATCCGCGCGGTCTGCATCCATGACGTTAGCCCGATGATGCCGACGATCAGGATGAACATCCCGCCTTCGGGGCCAAACCGTGCGTTGAGCGGTTGGCGGAACAGGGTCACCGCCAGCAGCGTCAGCGGCAGGATCGGCAGCGACAGAACCAGATCGGTAAAGCGCATCAGCCAGAAATCGAGCCGTTTGAAATAGCCCGAGATGACGCCGATGGCCGAACCGATGACCAGCGCCAGTCCCATGGCCAGCCAGCCCACCGCCATAGACACACGCCCGCCGGCGATCATCTGTGCCATGATATCACGGCCCAGCTGGTCGGTGCCAAAGGGATGTGCCCAACCGGCCTTGGCCTCGCTGTCGAACAGCAGTTGATACACGGGGCGCCAGTTCTTGTTGCGGATATCCAACGCCTTGGGGTCGACATCCCAAAGGTAGGGGCCGAACAACACCGCGAGGGTGATGAACAGCAGGAAGCCTCCGCCAAAGACAGCGCCCTTGTGCTTGCGGAACTGCTGCCAGACGTCGATCCACTGGCTGCGCGGCGGCTTTTGCGGCTCTTTATCGACCAGCGCGCCATAGAGTTCGATGTCGGCCTCGATCGGGCTTGCGGGGGTGGCTTGCTCAGTCATAGCGGATCCTTGGGTCAAGCAGGCCGTATAGAACATCGGCAATCAGGTTGAATAGAACGATGAGGATGGCGAAGATAAAGGTCAGCGTCATCACCATCGGCAGGTCGTTGGCAAAAAGCGCGGTCAGCAGCAGCTGCCCGATACCATTCACCTTGAACACATTCTCGGTAATGATCGCGCCGCCAAAGATCGCGGGCATGCCAAGGGCAATCACCGTGACCACTGGGATCATCGAGTTACGCAGCACGTGGACCAGAACGACCGATTTCTCGCGCAGCCCCTTGGCGCGGGCGGTGCGCACATAGTCCTGGTTCAGGTTGTCCAGCATCGCGCCGCGCATATAGCGGCTGATCTGCGCGGTGGTTTGCAGCGCCAGCACCATCACGGGCATGATCATCTGCATGAACTGGAATTTGAAGCTCTCCCAGTCGGTCACCACATGGGTCGTGTCATAGATCGACGGCAACCACCCCAACGAGACCGAGAAAATCACGATCAGCAGCGGCCCGGTGAAGAAGGGCGGGATCGAAAAGCCGATCATCGTGACAAAGGTGCCCGCTTGATCGAATAGAGAATAGTGGCGGTAGGCCGAATAGATGCCAATCGGGATCGCGATCAGGATGCCCACGATATAGCTAAGCCCAACCACCCAAAGCGTCTGCGGCATCCGCTGGATCACGATATCCATGATCGGGCTGCGGGTCTGCCAGCTGATCGCACGCTGTACGGGACGCACAGCGCCAGTGTCGGGGTCAATGAAGGTCGACAGGCTGGTGTCGGGCAGCCAGCCCAGCAGGAAGCTATCGCGGGTGGCCCAGTCGATGAAGACCTGCGGTTCAACCCAGAAGAACTGGATCAGCCATTTATAGTATTGCACATAGATCGGCTGCCCGAGGCCAAGCGCCTCGCGCATTTTCTGTTTTACCTCTGGTGGGACTGTCAGCGGCACCTGGGCCATCGGATCGCCGGGGGCCAGTTGCAACAGCAGGAAGATTACCAGGCTGATAAACAAAAGCGTTGGTATCGACAAAAGTAGTCGACGAATGGTGAAGGTCAGCATGCACAGCGCCTTTGCAAGTCGGTCTAGGGGAGGGGAAGCATGTCAAAATCGAAGGGAGGCGCGATTTCGCACACATTCACACAGGCATCAAGTCATGAGGAGCACGCGCGCTGCGTGCTCCTCTGAG
Source organism: Sulfitobacter sp. TCYB15 (assembly GCF_040435955.1). NCBI lineage: Bacteria > Pseudomonadati > Pseudomonadota > Alphaproteobacteria > Rhodobacterales > Roseobacteraceae > Sulfitobacter > Sulfitobacter sp. TCYB15. Next base: position 2,305,003 of record NZ_CP159193.1, on the reverse strand, counting down.
CTTGGGCGTGATTATTCTTTCACGCGGTACCAGTCGGCGGCATTCCACAGTTCGGAATCCCATGTGTTCAGGATCACGCCGCCCAGAGTGTTGGACGCAGCGGAAACCCGACCACGGTCGACCAGCGGAACGATGGTCATCGTGTCACGTGTGATGATGTTGTTCAGCTGCTTGGCGATCTCGCCGCGCTTGTCCAACTCGCCCGTGCGCGACAGTTCGTCCAGCAACGCGTCATATTCTTCGTTGCAGAAACGGTTGATGTTCTCACCCTGCCACTGGCTGGACGGCTTTGGCTCGTTGCCACAGCGATAGGCAGACAGGTAAGCCTGCGGATCGGTGCCGTCAAAGTTGTTCGCGTACATTTCGACGTCGGCATAGAACTTTTGGAAAGTATCGGGCGAACCGGGGTCGCCCCCAAAGAAGACCGACGCATCAAGGTTGCGCAGTTCGACTTCGACACCGATCTGGTTCCACCAGTCTTTGATCAGCGCCTGGAAATCCTGACGGACAGCGTTGGTCGAGGTCTGGTACAGCAGGGACAGTTTTTCACCGTCTTTGTCGCGGATGCCGTCGCCATTGGTGTCGGTCCAGCCGGCTTCTTCCAGCAGGGCTTTCGCGCCTTCCAGATCCTGCGTCAGACATTCGGTATTGTCGGAGGCATACAGCTCGGGCGCGGGCACGAGGTTACAGGTCGCGCGACCCGCCTGGCCATAGCCAACTTCGACCAGCAAAGGACGGTCGATCGCCATGGACAGCGCCTTGCGGACCTTAAAGTCGGACAGGATCGGATGCGGATGCGCCACGGTGGAGCGTTCGCCCTCTGGCAGGTCCGGCGATGGGTCTGTCAGGTTCATCTCGATCCGTTCGACCAATGTCCCGAATGCCGAGATCGCCTGACCCTTGCCGCCTTCGGCCATTTTCGCCAGCACATCAGGGGCCAGCTGCATGTTCCAGGCATAGTCGTATTCGCCGGTTTCCATCACCGCACGACCCGCGGCATTCGCATCACCACCGCCCTTGAGGGTCAGTGTCGCGAACGCAGGTTTGCTGGGGTCACGGTAGTTGGGGTTGGCTTCCATCTGGATCACGTCATTGGGACGGAAATCTGTCACGCGGAACGGGCCGGTGCCGATGGGGTTAAAGTTGGCTTCGGTACATTCGGGGGCTTTCGCGCCCAGGCAGTCCTTGAACTGCGCGGCCTGAATGATCGGTGATTGCGCGCCCATGAACGGGCCATAAGGGTTTGGCTTGGCGTCGGTGAAATGAACAGTAACCGTCAGATCATCCACGATATCGATGCTTTCAACGCCATCGAACTTCGACGCCTGCGCGCAGCCGCCTTCGGGGTGCATACAGTATTCAGCGGTGAATTTCAGATCCGCCGAGGTCACCGGCGTGCCGTCGGACCAAACCAGGCCCTCTTTCAGCTTCCAGGTGATGGATTTCAGGTCTTCGGCCACGCCGCCGTTTTCAACGGTGGGAATCTCGGTCGCCAGATAGGGGACCAACGCGCCGGTTTCGTCATAGCGGCCCATAGGCTCCAGCACGAGGCTCGCCGCCTCGAGGTCTTTTGTGCCGCCCGACAGATAGGGGGTCATGATCGAGGGCGCTTGCCAGTAGATAACTTTCACCTCGCCGTCGCGTCCACGCTCGCCCTCGTGGGCGGCGCCGAATGCGGCGGGGGCAATCGCTACCGAAGCCGCGGCTCCCAGTAACAGGGTTTTCATGTTCATAGCTTACTCCTTGTTGGACACCGTTGGTTTTTTGAGGTGCCTTTTTTTATGGTCTGTCTTTTCTGGCAATGCCAAAAACGTCAATCTTGATCACGGCCGGGGGCAGGGTGCTGCGACAGACAGGGATGCCCGCCAAAACGCCCGTTTTTCCAGCCACGCCAATAACGTCGAAGCATCGAAACAGGTTTGAAAAAAAATGCAAGCCTCCAAAGCAGCGGATGTTAGCGGTCCCTTGGACCGATTTGACACCAGATGACGAAGTGCCTTAGCGTCGTCAAATTGATTAAACGAGAAGCGCTGGAAAATACCATGCTAGACGAGGCAACGCCGACACCAATCGCGCAAATTCAAGAGCTTAGGGTCGAATTTCAAACCCAGGACGGTCCCGTTCTAGGTGTGGAGAACGTCAGCTTTGACATCAATGCGGGTGAAACTGTCTGCGTTGTGGGCGAATCCGGCTCGGGTAAATCGGTGTCCTCGCTGTCGCTGATGCGTCTGGTCGAGTTCGGCGGCGGAAAAATTGCGGGTGGGCGCCTATTATTTGAGCGCCAGAACGATCCCGCTGTCGATTTGGCGCGCACAGATCAGGATGTGATGCGCGATATTCGCGGCAATGAGATCGGGATGATCTTTCAGGAACCGATGACAGCGCTGAACCCGGTCTTTACCGTCGGTCGCCAGCTGACCGAAGGGCTACGCCTGCACAAGAATATGTCCAAGGCGCAGGCAGAGGCCCGCGCGCTGGAGCTTCTGACCCAGGTCCGCATCCCCGAACCGGCCCGCCGTCTTGCACAATACCCGCACGAGCTGTCGGGCGGGATGCGCCAGCGTGTGGTGATCGCCATGGCGCTGGCCTGTTCGCCGCGCCTGCTGATCGCGGATGAACCCACCACCGCGCTGGATGTGACCATTCAGGCCGAAATCCTCGCGCTGATCGACCGCTTGAAACGCGAGACCGGCACCGCCGTCATGTTCATCACCCATGACATGGCCGTTGTCGCCCAGATGGCCGATCGCGTCGTTGTCATGTTCCGCGGTAACAAGGTCGAAGAAGGCACGGTCGAGGAAATCTTCGAGAATCCCCAACACCCCTATACCAAGGCGTTGCTGGCCGCCGTCCCCAAGCTGGGTGAGATGCGCGGCAAACCCTATCCCGAACCGATGAAACTGCTCGGAACTGCGGAGAAAGAGATCAAACCCATCAAGGGCACAGAGGAAACGCTGCTGACGGTCAAGAACCTGACCACGCGCTTTCCGGTGCAGGGCGGCTTCCTGCGCCGCACCGTCGCCAATGTCCATGCGGTCGAGGACCTGTCGTTTACCATCAACAAGGGCCAGACGCTAAGCCTTGTGGGGGAATCCGGCTGCGGGAAATCTACGGCGGGGCGGTCCTTGCTGCGGCTGGTCGAACCCCAATCGGGCGAGGTTAACCTCGATGGCAAAGACATCATGGCACTGGATGCACGTGGCCTGCACAAGGCGCGACTGGACATGCAGATGATCTTTCAGGACCCGTTTGCCTCGCTCAATCCGCAGATGCAGCTGTCGGATCAGGTGGCCGAACCGATCCACAATTATGGCACGCTCAAGGGGGCCGAGCTGACCAAGCGCATCGAGATGCTGTTTGACCGTGTGGAACTGCCGCGCAGCTTCATGCGCCGCTTCCCGCACGAGCTGTCAGGCGGTCAGCGCCAGCGCGTCGCCATAGCGCGGGCCTTGGCGCTGAACCCCAAGCTGATCGTCGCGGATGAAGCCGTGTCGGCGCTAGATGTGTCGGTACAAGCGCAGGTGGTCAATCTGATGCTGGAGCTGCAAGCGGAAATGGGGCTGTCCTTCCTGTTCATCAGCCACGATATGGCTGTGGTCGAACGGGTCAGCCACCACGTCGGCGTGATGTATCTGGGCCGGATCGTGGAAATGGGCACGCGGTCGCAGGTGTTTGAAAACCCGCAGCACCCCTATACGCAGGCCCTGATGAAAGCCGTCCCCATCGCCGATCCTCGGCGTCGCAAAAAGGAAAGCGAGCTGAACTTCAAGCCGATCCCGTCCCCGATCCATCCGACAAGCTATGTCGCGGAACCCTCTGTTTACAAAACCGTATCCCCCGGCCATCAGGTCTTGATCACCGATAGCGGATACTAAAGGACCACATAAATGACTGCGCGCATGACCCCGTTCGAGCTGATGGAAAAACTCGTCAGCTTTCCCACTGTGTCGCGGGATACGAATATCCCGCTGATCGACTGGGTGGCCGATTACCTTGAAAGCCACGGCATCGCGTCCCATCGCTATATCCACCCCGATCAACCCAAACATGCGCTTTTCGCCCATGTGGGCCCGTGGGAAGAGGGCGCGGTGGTCCTGTCGGGGCATACCGATGTGGTGCCGGTGGACGGCCAGCCCTGGGACAGCGACCCTTTCACCGTGGTTGAACGGGACGGGCGCTATTACGGGCGCGGCTGCTGCGACATGAAGGGCTTTGATGCGCTGGCCATCTGGGCACTGGTAGAGGCACATTACGCCGACGTGCAACGCCCGCTCCAGATCGCGCTCAGCTTTGACGAGGAAATCGGCTGCACCGGTGCCCCTCCGATGATCGAGGCGATGCAACCGGTGTTGCCCAAGGGGGCGCTGGTGATCGTGGGGGAACCCTCGACCATGCAGGCCGTTACAGGCCACAAGGGCGGCACGGGCTTCAACACCCATGTGGTCGGCTTCGAGGTGCATTCCTCGCTCCTGCACACAGGCGTCAACGCGATCATGGCGGGGGCCAAGCTGATCGAATGGGCCAATGAGGTGAACACCGAGAACATGGCCCGCAAACCCAGCGAGCTTGCCGCGATGTTCAACCCGCCCTTTACCACCGCCCATGTGGGCGTGATCTCGGGCGGGACAGCGCATAATATCACCGCCAAGGATTGCCACTTCGCCATGGATTTCCGCGTCGTGCCGGGCGAAGACAAAGACGCCTGGGGCACCGCCTATCTGGAGAAGGTGCGCGAGGTCGAAAAGCAGATGCAAGAGGTCGTCCCCGAAACCTATATCGAGGTCACCCCCCGTTTCGACGTCCCCGCACTACAACCCGAAAAAGACGGGCTGGCCGAAACCTTCGTGCGCCAGATCACCGGCGACAATGCCAGCCACAAGGTCTCCTACGGGACCGAGGCCGGACAGTTCCAGGAAGCCGGATATAGCGCGGTGATCTGCGGCCCCGGCGATATCGCACAGGCGCACCAGCCCAACGAATATATCGAAGTCGCGCAATTCGAGGCCGGCCATACATTCATGCGCGACCTGCTTGACCGTTTGAAATGACACAGCGCAGCGGCCCCCTTCTTCCAAATGGCATCACATCCCGGGGGAGGGGCCGCAGCGCGGCACCGGGGGCTGGCCCCCGATCCAGGCCTGCTTTGCCCGCGACGCCCACGCAATATAAAGTCTGACCCATGCAGCCTTTCCCGATCCATACGACCACCCCCGTCACCTATCCCGGCCCCCAGCCAGCCACGTCGGATATCGTTGTTATCGGCGGCGGGATCATCGGGGTCTGCACGGCGCTGTTCCTCGCCCGGGAGGGTCACTCGGTCACCTTGCTGGAAAAGGGTCGCATCGCCGCTGAACAATCCAGCCGCAACTGGGGGTGGATCCGGCAACAGGGGCGCGACCCTGACGAGATGCCGATCATGGCCGAGGCGCAGGCGCTCTGGCGCGAACTTGCGGGGCAAACGAACGTGGATATCGGGCTGCGGCAGGGCGGCATTGCCTATCTGGCGCAAAGGCCGACACAGCTTGCGGGCTACGAAGACTGGCTGCCCCATGCGCGGGCCAATGGCGCGGACAGCCGGATGATGACGGCGGCCGAGGTCTCCGCCATGTTCCCCGGCCTTGCGACACCTCAGATCGGCGCGCTGATCACGCCGTCGGACATGCGGGCGGAGCCTTGGGTCGCGGTGCCCGCTCTCGCCGGTATCGCCGCGCGAGAGGGCGTTCAGATCATCGAGAATTGCGCCGTGCGCTGCCTGGATATCGCGGCGGGGCGGGTTGCCGGGGTGATCACGGAACAGGGGCGTATCGCGTCTTCGCAGGTGGTGCTGGCAGGTGGCGCTTGGTCGGCGCTGTTCCTGCGCAATCACGGTATCTCTATGCCGCAGCTGTCGGTACGCGAAAATGTGGCGGCGACCGAAAGCTTGCCTGAAATTTACGCAGGGGCGGTGTCGGACGGGCGGGTCGCGTTCCGGCGGCGCGAGGATGGCGGCTATACGCTGGCCCCTCCCGGCGCGCCCGAGCTTTTTGTGGGCCCTGACGCCTTTCGCGCCTTGCCCCACTACCTGACCCAGTTGCGCGCCGATCCCTTTGGTCAACGGCTTCACCCTTTTGCACCCAAGGGCTTTCCCGATGCCTGGACGACCAAGCGGCGCTGGCAGGCCGATACCCCATCCCCATTCGAGGCGATGCGCATCCTTAACCCCACGCCCAATATGGCCAAGATCCGCCGCCTGCTGCGTGATTTTTCAGCAATGTTTCCCGAGCTGGGGCCGATAAAGCTGAAATCTGCCTGGGCGGGGATGATCGACACCATGCCTGACATTGTACCTGTCGTGGATACTGTGGCAGCACTGCCGGGGCTGACCATCGGCACGGGCATGTCGGGGCACGGCTTTGGTATCGGGCCGGGCATGGGCCGCGTTCTGGCGCGTCTGGCCACGGGGCAAAGCGCCGGGCACGACCTGACCCGCTTTCGCCTTGCACGTTTCACCGATGGCAGCCCGATGATCCTGGGCCCGAACGTCTAGACACATAAAGGAACGCACGCGATGCCGATCAAGAACCGCTTTGCCGAAACCCATGCCGACATCACCGCGTGGCGGCGTCACCTGCATACGATCCCCGAACTGCAATTCGATCTGCCGCAGACCGCGGCTTTCGTCGAAGAGAAGCTACGCAGCTTTGGCATCACCGATATCACCACCGGCGTGGCGCAAAGCGGCATCGTCGCGGTGATCGAGGGCAAGACCAATGCCTCGGGGCGCAGCATCGGCTTGCGCGCGGATATGGACGCTCTGCCCATCACCGAGGCGACGGGGCTTGAGTATGCCTCCAAAACGCCGGGCAAGATGCATGCCTGCGGCCATGACGGGCACACCGCGATCCTGCTGGGGGCCGCGCAATATCTTGCGGAAACGCGCAATTTTGACGGGCGGGCGGTGCTTATCTTCCAACCCGCCGAAGAGGGTGGCGGCGGTGGCAACGTCATGGTCGAGGAAGGCCTGATGGAGCGTTGGTCCATCGACGAGGTCTACGGGCTGCACAATATGCCCGGCCATCCCGTCGGTGCATTCGCGATCCGCAGTGGCCCTTTGCTGGCGGCGGCGGATGAGTTCGACATCATCATCACCGGGCAGGGCGGCCATGCCGCAGCCCCGCACGAGGCGATCGATACCAACCTTGCCGCGGCGCATGTCGTTGTCGCGTTGCAATCCATCGCCGCACGCAACGTTGATCCGATCAAGAATGCTGTCGTGTCGGTCTGTACCCTGCGGTCCGATACCGACAGCCACAACGTCCTGCCGCAAACCGTGCGGCTGCGCGGCACGGTCCGGACGCTGGATGCGGGCATCCGCGATCTGGTGCAGGACCGGCTGGAGGCAGTCGTGACCCACACCTGCGCCGCCCACCAATGCACTGCCGACATCGCTTACGCGCGCGGCTATCCCATCACCGTGAACGCTGACGCGAACACCGCCTATGCCGCTGATGTGGCCGAGAATATCGCCCCCGGTGTGGACCGCGACACGCCGCCGATCATGGCCGGAGAGGATTTCTCGTATATGCTGAACCAGCGCCCCGGTGCCTATATCATGCTGGGCAATGGCGACGGGCCCACCGTCCACCACCCCATGTATAATTTCAACGATGACGCGATCCCCGCAGGTTGTAGCTGGTTCGCGGAAATGATTGAAACAAGATTGCCAGCCTAGCCGCCGGCTTTGCCCGAAAGGGGCGCTGCGCGTTCCCTTTTTTCACAGACTTCAAGGACTTCGAAAAATGCCCGTTAAGAACCGATTTGCCGAATTGCACACCGACATCACCGCATGGCGACGTGATTTGCACGAACACCCCGAGATCCTGTTCGAGACGCATCGCACCTCTGCCACCGTGGCCGAGAAACTGCGCGCCTTCGGCTGTGACGAAGTTGTCGAAGGCATCGGGCGTACCGGTGTTGTCGGCGTGATCAAGGGCAATGCCACCACCTCGGGCAAGGTCATCGGGCTGCGTGCCGATATGGACGCGCTGCCGATCCACGAACAGACGGGGCTGGACTATGCCTCCAAAACGCCCAATGCGATGCATGCCTGCGGCCACGACGGCCACACGGCGATGCTGTTGGGCGCGGCGCAGTATCTGGCCGAGACACGGAATTTTGACGGGACTGTTGTGGTGATCTTTCAGCCTGCCGAAGAGGGCGGCGGCGGCGGGCGCGAGATGTGCAAGGACGGCATGATGGAACGCTGGGGTATTCAGGAAGTCTATGGCATGCACAACTGGCCCGGCATTCCCGCCGGACAATTCGGCATCCGCCCCGGCCCGTTCTTTGCGGCCACCGACCTGCTGGAAATCGAAGTCGAGGGTCTGGGCGGCCACGCGGCCAAACCACACGAGACCATCGATACCGGTGTTGTCACCGCACATATCATCACCGCGCTGCAAACCATCGTCAGCCGGAACGCGGACCCCGTGGGCAATATCGTTGTCTCGATCACCTCGATCGAATCCTCGTCCAAGGCGTTCAACGTGATCCCCCAGCGGGTGAATCTGCTGGGCACCGTGCGCACCCTGTCCAATGACCTGCGCGATCTGGCTGAAAAGCGCGTGACAGAGATTTGCGAAGGCATCGCGGCAAGTTTTGGCGCGACGGCAAAGGTCAAATACGTGCGCAACTATCCGGTGATGGTGAACCACGACGAACAGACTGAATTCGCGGCAGATGTCGCGCGCGGCATCTCGGGGCAATGCGACGAAGCACCTTTGGTCATGGGGGGCGAGGATTTCGCCTTTATGCTCGAAGAGCGCCCCGGTGCCTATATTCTGGTCGGCAATGGCGACACCGCGATGGTGCACCACCCGATGTATAACTTTAACGACGATATCATTCCTGCGGGCTGCAGCTGGTGGGCGGGTATCGCCGAACAACGCATGCCCATCGGCTGACCACACAGGCATGGGGCGGGGGGAAACCCGCGCCCTATGCCGCCAGCAGCTTGCGATAGATTTTGACCAGCGCCGCCGCTTCGCGGGCGATAGAGAAATCCGACATCACATAGCTGCGCCCGGCCTCTGCCCATGCGGCCAGTCGGGTCCGGTCGGACAGGGCATCGCGCGTCGCGGCCTCAAGCGCTGGAATGTCATCGGGGTCCACCAGCAGGCCCGTCGTACCTTGCACCACCAGCTTTTCAAAGGCCCCCACACGGGTCGCGACCACGGGTACACCGCAGGCCATCGCCTCGATCGGGGTGAGGCCGAATCCCTCCCACCGTTGGGGGGCGACGTAAAGGTCCAGCACGCGGTAGAAATCCGCCATATCGCCCACAGGCACCTCTGGCAGGAACAGCATCCGGTCCGACAGCCCTTCGGCGCGGGCGCGGTCTTTCAGGCCCTTCTCGAAGCTCTCGTATTTCTCGGTCGCGCGTCCCATCACAAGGGCGACGACATCGGGGTTGTCTCGCAGGATCGGCAGCATCGCCTCGACAAAGGCATCGGTGCCCTTTTGTGCGCGGATACGGCCATAGCAACCCACCAGCGTCGCGTTCACTGGCAGCTTAAGCTCGGCGCGCAGGGCGGTGCGGTCGGGTGAGGGGGCAAAGCCCTCGGTGTCGATCCCGTGCATGATCACATGGCCGGGGTTTTCCAGATAGGCGTTGGTCCGGTCCGAGGTCGCCACAACGGCATCCATCCGCCGGATCAGCCAGCGCGTCAGGCCGGTCTGTTCGCGTTGGCTGGCCGAGGTGAACATCAGCTTGAGCCGCTTGCCCAGCAGATAGCGCAGCGCCAGCCCGCCCAGCATCTCGACGTTGCGCCGCGCGTGCCAGACCCGCCAGCCCGACGGCGACGGCCCGCGGCGCGACATGGTCACAAGCGAGGCCAGCGGCACCTGCGGCACGTCATCAGGCACGACGGGGCCCGTTGCCGCGATAGAGATATCGCGCGATTGGACCGGCACCAGCCGCATCACAGTGGCCGTGACGCCGCTGAGCCTGCGTTTGAAATTCGGCGCGATCACATCGGTGTGGGCAAGAGGGTGCGTCATGGGGTATCCAACTTCAATGTGGTGATCAGACGGCTGGCGATGGCATCAAGCTGGTCATCTTGTGCCGCGATGAAGCGGGCAGCGGCTGCGGTCATCGTCGCCAGCTCGTCCGGTTTGGTCAAGAGCGCGGCAACGCGGGTGGCCAGATCATCGCCATCCGCCACGATCCGCGCAGCGCCTTCAGCCTCGAGCTGGGCATAGGTTTCCGCAAAGGCCGCAACATGGTTGCCCGACAGCACCGCAGCACCCGATTGCGCCACCTCGAACGGGTTATGCCCGCCAATGGGCAGCAGAGATCCGCCCAGAAACACGACATCGGACAGGCTGTACCAGAGGCCCAATTCCCCCAACGTGTCGGCCAGATAGACCTGACCCCCGGGGGCGTACCCACGGCTGCGACGCTGCACGGTCAGCCCCGCGTCCTGAACCAGCGCCTCTACCGCATCGCCGCGTTCGGGGTGGCGGGGGGCAAGGATAAGACACAGATCGGGGATCTCGCGCAGCAGCTTCTTATGTGCGTCCAGCACGCTGCGTTCCTCGCCTTCGTGGGTGGAGGAGGCGACCCAGACCGCCCGCCCGCCAAGCGCTGTGCGCGCAGACGCCAACGCCTGTGCATCGACGGGAAGCGGGCCGGCCATGGATTTCAGGTTCACGCCCGGCGACACACGATCGGCGGGGGCATGCATGCGGATCATATTGCGCGCCATCGCGTCATTCTGCGTCACGATCAGCGTGAAGACATCGAACAGGTAGCGGGCAGTGCGGGGCCATTTCTCCCAGAACTCGACCGTTTTGTCGGACATGCGCGCATTGACCAGCGCCATCGGCGCGCCGGTCGCGTGGGTCCGTCGCAACATCTGCGGCCAGATCTCGCTTTCGACAAATATCGCGGCGTCGGGCTGCCAATGGGCCAGGAACCGCTTTAACGGGCCGGGGGCGTCCAGCGGGGCAAACTGGTGCAGGCTGCGCGGCGGCAGACGTTGATCCACCAGCCTGGCCGAGGTCGCGGTGCCCGAGGTGATCAGGAAATGCGCGTCGGGCAACATGTGCCCCATGCGGGTGATCAGCGCCAGCACCGACAGGCTTTCGCCCACGGAGGCCGCATGCACCCAGACGAGCGCGCCGCTTGGGCGCGGCTGTGTGGCGATGCCGCGTTTCTCTCCCGCGCGGGCGGCGGGCACGTCTTGCGCGTTCAGCTTGCGCGCCTCTGCGCTGGCGGCAAAGGGGATCAGGCAGCGGCTGGCAAGAACCCAGGCGCGGTACAGGAAAGGCGCGGACACGGTCGCGTCAGCCGCCTGTGTGGCTCATGTGGCGGGGCATCTGCCCATCCAGCTTTTGCCGTGAATAATCAAAGTCGTGGCCCTTGGGCTTAAGGTTGATCGCCGCGCGAATTGCGTCTTTCAAGGGTGCGTCGTCATCGGGGTGATTGCGCAAGGGCGCGCGCAGGTCGGCCACATCTTCCTGCCCCAGACACATGTAGATTTCACCGGTGCAGGTGATCCGCACGCGGTTGCAACTTTCGCAGAAATTATGGGACAGCGGCGTGATAAAGCCGATCTTCTGGCCGGTCTCTTCCAGCCGGACATACCGGGCAGGGCCGCCCGTATTCTCGGCCAGATCGGTGACGGTGTAGTGTTCCTCGTAGGTGCGGCGCACGTCCTTGAGCGACCAATACTGGCCCAAGCGGTCTTCGTTGCCCAAGTCGCCCATGGGCATCACCTCGATCCAGGTCAGATCAATCCCGCGATCCGCACACCATGCGGTCATCGACGGCAGTTCTGCCTCGTTGAAGCCTTTCAGCGCGACGGCGTTGATCTTGACCCGCAGCCCGGCATTCTGCGCCGCGTCGATCCCGCGCAGCACCTGCGGCAGACGCCCCCAACGGGTGATGTCGGCGAATTTCTGATCGTCCAGCGTATCAAGCGAGACATTCACACGGCGCACGCCCGCAGCATAAAGATCGGCGGCATAGCGTTCCAACTGGCTGCCATTGGTGGTCAGCGTCAGCTCTTTCAGCGTGCCGGCGTCCAGATGGCGGGTCATGCTGTCGAAGAAGGTCATGATACCTTTGCGGACCAAAGGCTCACCGCCGGTGATGCGCAGCTTTTGCACACCCAGATCGACAAAGTTGGTGCACAGCCGATCCAGCTCTTCCAAGGTCAGAAGTTCCTTCTTGGGGAGGAAATTCATATTCTCGGACATGCAATAAACACAGCGAAAGTCACAGCGGTCTGTGACAGAGACGCGCAGATAGGTGATGGCGCGGGCGAACGGGTCAATCAAAGGTGCATTCATATCCCATAGGTAAACATCGGCCCATCCCGGGGCAAGTAGCATTTAGGAGATTGAAGCGGCAGGGGGGGAGCGTTAGATTTAACCCATGAAACATTATATTATTCTAGGTGTCGCTGTCGTTGCTCTGGCCGGATGTGCGGGCGTAACGGATCGTTTGGGTTTGGGCAAACGCGGGGCGGACGCAGCCCCCCCCACGGCCGAGGCCGAGGCGCGTGCAGAGGCGTCCCTGTCCTCCGCCACCGCGGCTGCCCGTCCGCCTGCTGGGGCACGCACAGCCGATGCGCTTGACACCACCACGGCCGAACAACGCGCCGAGGCGTCAAAACCTGCTGCGGCAGGGGCAAAATCGTTGGGCACCACCGTCGCCTCGCTTGGCAGCGCGACGGAGCCGGGGCTGTGGATGAAAACACCGCTGGTGAAATCGGAAATGCAGGGCCGCGTGACGAACCCCGCGACGGGCAAATCCTCTACGGTAGAACTGATCCCGCTGGATGGGCCTGCCTCGGGCGGGAGCCGCATGTCGTTGTCGGCGCTGCGTCTGATTGGCGCGTCGCTGACGGATCTGACCAAGGTTGAAGTGTCCACCAACGGTTAAGCCGCGCGGTAATGGTGTAAGATACAAAACGGGCGTCCGAGGGGGGAACCTTGGACGCCCGTTTTCGGTAGGGATCAGCTGTCTGATGCGGGGGCTTCGTCTTCCGCCGTCACGTCCGCTGCCACTGGGGCGTCCAGCGGGAAGTCCGGCATATGGCGCGCGGCTTCCTTGATCGCATAGGGTTTGAGGGTGGCGCGGTTGTCCTCGATAAAGGCGGCGGCGCGCACAGGGTCATGACGGCTGAGGTCGCGGACCCACCACGCGATGGCCTTTTGCAGGATGCCGTTCTTGACCGGCAGATACCCCGCTGCCCAACCAAGGATACGCTCGCGCGCGTCCAGCTCTTCGGGCTTGGGGTTGTTCTGCTTGGTCCAGGGCAGGGTCGCGACAAGCGCCGCCCGCTTCGACCAGAGTTCGCCCGATTGGGTCCAGGTCTCGACCACATCCAGACGTTGAGGGTCTGCCATCAACCGTTTTTGCGCCGCCATGCAGGCATGATCCGCGATGGCCCAGCTGTCGAAGTCCGGTACCCAGCTTTGGATCAACTGCCACGCGGGTTCGTCATCCGGGCGCAGGCGGGCCTGGGTCAACAGTTTGGCCGCCGCCACCCGCGCCTCGAAGATATCCGTCTGCCACAGGGCATCGGCCAGCGCGATCCGGTCGGTCAGCGACAGCTCGGCCCGCCACCCTTTGGTCAGATCGTTGATCTGCGGATTGGCAACGCCCAGATAGGGGCGATCCACCTTGTGATAGGCCTGCATCTTCTCGACAGCGGCGGGATCAGCCAGTTCGTTCAGCTGCGCCATATACGGGGCAAGGTTCATTCCACAGTCACCGATTTAGCCAGGTTGCGCGGTTGGTCGACATCGGTGCCTTTGGCAATCGCGGTGTGATAGGCCAGCAACTGCGCCGGGATCGCATAGAGGATGGGGGCGAGCGCATCGGCAACGGGTGGCATCTCGATCTGCCCCCACGTGCCTTCGGCGGCTTCATCCAGCCCCGCACGATCCGAGATCAGGATAACCTTGCCCTTGCGCGCCATGACCTCTTGCATGTTGCTGACGGTCTTGTCGAAGAGCGTGTCGTTGGGGGCCATGACCACCACAGGCACGTTTTCGTCGATCAGCGCGATCGGGCCGTGTTTAAGTTCTCCTGACGCATAAGCTTCGGCGTGTATATAGCTGATTTCTTTCAGTTTTAGCGCGCCTTCAAGGGCAAGCGGGAACATCGCGCCACGCCCCAGGAACAACACGTCACGGGCCGAGGAAAGCTTGTAGGCTTCGTCCCGCAGGGCGGCGTTCTGTTCGAGCGCGGTGTTGATCAGCGACGGCATGGACCGCAGACCAGAGACATAATCGGCCAGCTCTTCCTTGGTGATCGCGCCGCGGTCGACGGCGGCTTTCAGCACCATCAGGAACAAGACGGTCAACTGGCAGGTGAAGGCTTTGGTAGAGGCGACGCCCACCTCGACACCGGCGTGGATCGGCAACGCCAGATTGCTTTCCCGCGCGATGGAGGATTCAGTCACATTGACCACCGAAGTGATGAGATCGGCCTTGCCCGCGCAATAGCGCAGCGCGGCCAGCGTGTCGGCGGTTTCGCCCGACTGGCTGACAAACAGCGCCATGGTCCGGTCCGAGATGGGCGGTTCACGGTAGCGGAATTCCGACGCGACATCGACCTCGACCGGCATGCGGGCGATCTGTTCGAACCAGTATTTCGCGGTCAGGCAGGCGTAGAAGGCCGTGCCGCAGGCGACCATGGTGATACGGTCGATCTTGGTGAAATCGAGCCCCGGATCGGGCAGCATGATCTCTCCGTCCGCGGTGAGATAGCGCGACAGGGCCTCGCCAATGACAGCGGGCTGCTCTGCGATCTCTTTCGCCATAAAGTGCTTGTGGCCGGCCTTGTCGATGCGGGTGGTATCCAGGCTGATCTTCTTGACCACTCGGTCAACAGGGGCATCATTGGCGTCGTAAATCTTGACCGACGTGCGGGTCAGCACGGCGCGGTCGCCTTCCTCGAGATAGGTAACACGGTCCGTCATGGGCGAAAGCGCAATCGCGTCGCTGCCCAGATACATCTCGTTGTCGCCATAGCCGACGGCTAGCGGAGCCCCCTTGCGCGCGCCGATCATCAGATCGTCTTCACCGTCAAACAGGAACGCCAGCGCGAAAGCCCCATGCAGCCGCGCAATGGTCTTGGTCGCGGCGTCTACAGGGCCCAACCCTTCGGCCATATATTTCTGGGTGAGCAACACGACCGTTTCCGTGTCCGTCTCGGTCACGAATTCAACGCCGTCCTTGGCCAGTTCAGCCCGCAGCTCGCGGAAGTTTTCGATGATGCCATTATGCACAACAGCCACGGGCCCCGCCTGATGCGGGTGCGCATTGGTGACCGATGGCGCGCCATGGGTCGCCCAACGGGTGTGCCCGATGCCCGACTTCCCGGCGAGCGGTTCGTGCACCAGCAGATCCGACAGGTTCACCAGTTTGCCGACCGCGCGGCGGCGGTCCAGCTTGCCCGCGTCAATCGTCGCGATACCGGCGCTGTCATAGCCGCGATATTCCAGACGTTTCAGGGCTTCGACAAGGGTAGGCGCAACTTCGTGTTGGCCAAGGATACCGACAATACCACACATGATTAGCTGCCTCTCTGCTGTTTGGCCTTCTTGGCCTTTAACATTTCCAACAATTTCCGCGCCATGCCCGGTTTCTCGACTTGATGCGCACGCGCCAGCGCCAATGCGTCAGCCTCCACATCCGAGGTGATGACCGACCCCGATCCCGTCATGGCCCCGTCGCCGATATGCACGGGGGCCACCAGCATGGTGTTCGACCCGATAAAGGCATTGGCCCCGATATGGGTGTGGTGCTTCATCACGCCGTCATAGTTGCAGGTGATCGTGCCCGCGCCGATATTGGCTTTGGCGCCGATGGTCGCGTCTCCGATATAGCTCAGGTGGTTCACCTTGGCCCCTTCGGCGATCTGCGCGTTCTTTACCTCGACAAAATTGCCGATGCGCACATCCTCGGACAGCTCTGCACCGGGGCGCAGGCGGGCGTAGGGGCCAATGACCCCGCCGCGTGCGACGTGGCAGCCTTCAAGGTGGCTGAACGCGCGGATGGTGGCACCGGATTCAATCGTCACGCCGGGGCCAAAGACCACATTGGGTTCGATCACCGTGTCGCGGCCGATATAGGTGTCGCGGGCGAAATAGACCGTTTCGGGGGCCATCAGCGTGATACCGTCCTCGAGCATGGCTGCACGGGCCCGCGACTGGAACGCGGCGTCGGCAGCGGCCAGATCCGCGCGGGAGTTCACGCCCATCGTCTCGGCCTCGTCACAGGTGACGGCAGTGGCTTTCAGCCCGCGTTCCCGTGCAATGCCGATGATATCGGTGAGGTAGTATTCTTCCGATGCGTTGTCGTTGCCGACCGCATCAATCAGGTCAAACAGCAGATCGGATTTGCACGCAACAACACCGCTATTACAAAGGGTTATCGCACGCTCTTCATCCGTGGCATCTTTGTATTCAACGATGCGGTCAAGGCTGTCGCCCTGCATCACCAACCGGCCATAACGGGCAGGATCAGCGGCGTCAAAGCCCAGCACGACGACATCATTCGTCTCAAGCGCTGCGCACATGTTTTCAAGCGTTTCGGTCTGCACGAAAGGCGTATCGCCATAAAGCACGATAGCCGTGCCGTCGAAGCCTGCCAGCGCCTCGCGCGCCTGACCAACGGCGTGGGCGGTGCCCAGTTGTTCCTCTTGCACGACGACCTGTGCTTCGTCGTCAAATGCCTGCGCAGCGGCGCGGACCTGATCTGCCCCGTGGCCAGCAACAACGACCGTGCGGGCAGGCGACAGTGCGGCACCTGATGCCATGGCGTGCTCTAACAGTGGTGCGTGGGCGACCGCATGCAGAACCTTGGGCAGATCCGATTGCATACGGGTACCTTTGCCTGCGGCCAAAAGGATCAGTGCAACTTCCATGTATAATCTCTTTAATCAATTTAATGTCTGCTCTCTTTACCTTGTTGGCGATTTTGCGCAAGGCTAGGGGTCATCAAAGAAGATTTCCGCCTGCAACACATTCAGCAAAGGAATGCCGATGAAAACAGTCGTATTCGACCTCGACGGGACGCTCGCGGACACCAGCGGAGACCTGATCGCCGCGGCCAATGCCTGTTTCCGCGACATGGGCGAGGGCGATGTGCTGGATGCCAAGACCGATGCAGGCACGGCGCTGAAAGGCGGCCGCGCGATGTTGCGGTTGGGCATGGAACGTTTGGGGCGCGCCGACGACGCCGAGACGATCGACCGCTACTATCCCATGCTGCTCGAAGCCTATGGCCGCGAGATCGACACCCATACCGTGCTGTATCCCGGCGCGATGGAGGCGGTGGAGGCATTGAAAGCCGCGGGCTACCGCGTGGCGATATGCACCAACAAACCCGAGGGGCTGGCCCATACGCTGCTGACCAAGCTTGGCGTGCGCGATGCCTTCGGCGCGATGGTGGGGGCCGATACGCTGGCGATCCGCAAGCCCGATCCGGAGCATCTGTTCGAAACCGCGCGGCGTGCCGGGGGCGACCCCGCGCTGTGCTTGCTTGTGGGCGATACCAATACCGACCGCGAGACGGCGCGCGCGGCGGGGGTGCCTTGCGTGTTGGTCTCCTTTGGTCCCTCGGGCGATGATATGGCGGCACTTGGCCCCGAAGCCCTGTTGGACCACTATGACGACCTGCCCGACATCGTCACCCGTCTGATCGGTGCCGTCTGACATGGTATCTGACACGGCAGAGGTGTTCTCCGGCAGCTTCACCCAGCAAGAACCGATCCCCGAGGACGCCATCGACGCCGCCGTCGCCGTGATGCGCCACGGGCGGTTGCACCGCTATAACACCGCGCCCGGCGAAACCGCCGAGGCCGCGCTGCTAGAGCAGGAGTTCGCCGCGATGGTGGGCGCGCACTACTGCCTTGCCGTGGCCTCGGGCGGCTATGCCATCGCGACCGCCTTGCGGGCCGTTGGCGTCAAGCCGGGGGATCGGGTGCTGTCTAATGCTTTCACGCTGGCCCCCGTGCCGGGCGCGATTGCCGCTGTCGGGGCCATGCCAGTCTTTGTCGATGTCACCCAAGGGCTGGTGATCGATCTGGACGATTTGGCCGCCAAGCTGGGTCAGGCGCGGGTGCTGCTGCTAAGCCATATGCGCGGGCATATCTGCGATATGGACCGGTTGATGGCGCTGTGTGATGCCGCCGGTGTCACCGTGGTAGAGGATTGCGCCCATACCATGGGGGCAAGCTGGAACGGCCTGCCCTCGGGGCGGCATGGGGCGGTGGGGTGCTATTCCTGCCAGACCTATAAACACGTCAACGCGGGCGAGGGCGGATTGCTGGTCACCGATGATGCCGCACTCGCGGCGCGGGCGATCATGCTCTCAGGGTCCTATATGCTTTATGACCGGCATTTGGCGGGGCCGCCGCCCGAAGCCTTCGAGACGGTGAAATACGACACGCCGAATATCTCTGGCCGGATGGATAACCTGCGCGCGGCGATCCTGCGGCCGCAGCTCAAGCGGCTTGAGGCACAGATCGACGGGTGGAATGCGCGGTATCATGTGGTTCAGGACGGCTTGCGCGACACGCCCGGCCTGACCCTCATCAACCGCCCCGCGGTGGAGCGTTTTGTCGGATCGTCGTTCCAGTTCCTGCTGTCTGGTTGGGCCCCCGAGGCCATCGTATCAGTGCTGACCCGCTGCGCCGCCCGCGGGGTGGAACTGAAGTGGTTCGGCGGGGCGGAGCCTGTGGGCTTTACCAGCCGCTACGATTCATGGCGCTATGCCGAACCCTCTGCGCTACCCGCCAGCGATGCGGTGCTCGCCAGTATCATCGACATGCGCGTCCCGCTGACATTCTCGTTGGACGACTGCGCGCTGATCGCACGGATCATTCGCGCGGAAGTCTCGGCGGTGTTCCAGCAGGGCTAGGCCGCGCCGGGGGTCGCCATCTGGATCAACTGGATGAGGTTCCCGCAGGTGTCATCCAGTACCGCCATGCGGACGGGACCGGCATCAATAGGGTCTTGGGTGAAGACGACACCGCTGTCGGTCAGCCGTTTGACTTCGGCATCCAGATCCTCAACCTGAAAGGAATGGGCTGCGATCCCGTCTTCCACCAGCGCCTGTTTGTAGGGGCCGACGGCGCGGTGATCGCTGGGCTCTAGCAAAAGCTCTGTCCCGTCGGGCTGTTCGGGCGATACCACAGTGAGCCAGCGGTGCGTCCCGAGGGGGATATCGTTCTTCACCTCAAATCCCAGCTTGTCGCAGTAGAACTTCTGGGCCTTGTCTTGGTCGTCAACGAAGATGCTTGTCACATAGATTTTCATATCAGTTCATCCGTTCGTGGCTGTATCGGGCCGGGTCTGGTGCAAAGCCCGCGGGTGTTCGGAAGCACCCTAGCATGGCATCGCGAAAAGGGCAGACACAACGGCCCGCCCTTCATGTGAATAGTGGCGTGTCCGCCGTTCAGAAGCGAATGGTCCCATGTTCGCCCGCATCCGGAACCTGTTTGGTCACATTGGCTTTGGCGATCTCGTACAGGAAGGACAGGCTGCCGCCGGTCAGCCAGACCTCCGCCTGTTTGAGGTCCATGCGCACAAGTTGCACGTCGTCATCCTTGCGCCCGTCCTTGAACCAGGCGGCGGCAAAGGCGTTCCACAGCTCGTCCAGTTTGGCAGGGTCGGTCACAGCCTGAACGGTACCGTCGATCCGGGCGTATAGGTGTTCGTCCTTGCTGGTCATCAGATATTCTGCCGCAGCACCGGTCTGGGCGGATTTCGCCAGATCGGTGTCCCGTGCGGTGATGAACCAAAGGCAATTGGCGTCGTGATCGGCATAGTGGCTCATGGGGATGGCGCGGGCGGTATCGGTGGCCAGCATCCCGATGCGGGTGTCGTCTACGCGGTCCCAGAATTCTTTCTTCAATGACGTGCTCATATCGGGGCGTCCTTTCTATCCTGTGTCACGGGGGTAACATCGGCGGCGCGGGTGCAGTTCCGCGCAGCCTGCGACATTTGCTTGACCGAATCCGCGAGAAGTGTAGTGTAATGAACAACTGTTCAATAAACTCGGGGGAGGGGTCTATGTTCAACACCACCATGAAATTCGATCTGGGCGACGACGTGAACGAGATGCGCGATATGGTGCACCGTTGGGCGCAGGAACGGGTCAAACCGATGGCCGCCGAGATCGACACCAAGAACGAATTCCCGCCCGCGCTCTGGGAAGAGATGGGCAGCCTTGGTCTGCTGGGCATGACGGTCGAGGAAGAATTTGGCGGCTCGGGCATGGGCTATGTCGCACACACCGTCGCTGTTGAAGAAATCGCACGCGCTTCCGCCTCGGTCTCGCTGTCCTACGGGGCGCATTCGAACCTCTGCGTCAACCAGATCCGTCTCAACGGCAGCCCCGAGCAGAAGGCGAAATTCCTGCCGGGCCTGTGCTCGGGTCAACATGTGGGCGCGCTGGCGATGTCCGAACCGTCTGCGGGCAGCGACGTGGTGTCGATGAAACTGCGCGCCGAAAAGCGCAACGATCACTACCGCCTGTCGGGCAATAAATACTGGATCACCAACGGCCCTGACGCCGACACGCTGGTGGTCTATGCCAAGACCGACCCCGATGCCGGATCGAAGGGCATCACCGCCTTCCTGATCGAGAAATCCATGAAAGGCTTCACCACCAGCCCGCATTTCGACAAGCTTGGCATGCGCGGGTCCAACACGGCAGAGCTGATCTTTGACGATGTCGAAGTCCCGTTTGAAAACGTTCTGGGGGAAGAGGGGCGCGGCGTGGCGGTGCTGATGTCGGGGCTTGATTACGAACGCGTGGTGCTGGCGGGGATTGGTCTGGGGATCATGGCCGCCTGTCTGGACGAGATCATGCCCTATATGGTCGAGCGTAAACAATTCGGGCAGCCCATCGGGAACTTCCAGCTGATGCAGGGCAAGATGGCGGATATGTACACCGCGATGAATTCGGCCCGCGCCTATGTCTACGAGGTCGCCAAGGCCTGTGATCGCGGTGATGTCACCCGTGCGGATGCCGCGGCCTGCTGTCTTTATGCCAGCGAAGAGGCGATGAAACAGGCGCATCAGGCGGTGCAGGCCATGGGCGGGGCGGGCTATTTGTCTGACAACCCCGTGGGGCGCATCTTCCGCGATGCCAAGCTGATGGAGATCGGGGCAGGCACCTCTGAAATCCGCCGGATGCTGGTGGGCCGCGAGATGATGGGAGCGATGGCGTGAAACC
Source organism: Sulfitobacter sp. TCYB15 (assembly GCF_040435955.1). Taxonomy (NCBI): domain Bacteria; kingdom Pseudomonadati; phylum Pseudomonadota; class Alphaproteobacteria; order Rhodobacterales; family Roseobacteraceae; genus Sulfitobacter; species Sulfitobacter sp. TCYB15. The sequence continues at coordinate 2,283,760 of NZ_CP159193.1, read as the reverse complement.
TCTGGCCCTTGCCTTGATGCTCTGCGCCTCACCGCTTGCCGCGCAGGATCTGCAATATACCGATCGCGGCACAGAGATTTGCCTCGCCGACGCAGATGGTTTTGCAGCCGAGATGGCCTGCGTCGGTGTCTCTGCCAACCAATGCATGGAGGATTCTCCGGGCGGGAGCAGCACCTATGGTATGGGCGGGTGTCTGGACCGTGAGCTGCAATTCTGGGACCAGCGGTTGAACGATAATTACGCCGCGGTGATGGTGCAGGCCAAACGGATGGATGCCGATGCGATCCCGGGGCCCGAGGGAAGCCCCGGCGTGGCGGATGCCCTGCGCGAGATGCAGCGGGCGTGGATCGTGTTCCGCGACAAGGCGTGCACCTACGAAGCCTCGCTTTGGCAGGGGGGCACCGGGCGCGGACCTGCGGCGATTAACTGTCTGATGCAACAGACCGCGCGTCAGGCTTTGTCGCTGGACGTGTGGGAAGGCTGATGGCTGACGTCTTGCCAGGTCTGGACGCAACGGGCGCGTGGGAGATTCCGGCGCGGCTGAACATGGCGGCGCAATGTCTGTCCCATGACCCCGCGCGGCGCGCGATCATTGATCTGACGGGCGATGCACGGCGCGATGTCAGCTTTGGCACCCTGTCCGATATGGTCGACGGACTGGCCCGCGCCTTGGCGCAGCGGGTGCAGGCAGGTGACCGTGTGGGCGTGCTGCTGGGGCAAAGCCCGTGGTGTGCTGCGGCCCATCTGGCGATCTGGAAAATCGGCGCGATTTCAGTGCCTTTGTTCAAACTCTTCAAGTATGATGCCCTCGCGTCGCGGGTGCGTGATGCGGGCGTGACGCTGGTGCTGACCGATCCCGAAGGGCGCGATCTGCTGGGGGGGCTGGCGACGCCCTTGATGGCAGATAGCGTCGGCGTGGCGGGCGATCCTGTCGCCTTTGCCGACACCGGCCCTGACGATCCGGCGGTGCTGATCTATACCTCGGGCACGACGGGGTCGCCTAAGGGTGCGCTGCATGGCCATCGGGTGCTGACGGGCCATCTGCCCGGCGTCTCGCTTAGCCATGATGTGCTGGGGCAGGACGGCGATTGCCTTTGGACGCCTGCGGATTGGGCGTGGATCGGCGGGCTGTTCGATGTGGCAATGCCCGCGCTGGCGCTTGGTGTGCCTGCTGTCGCGGCACGCTTGGCGAAATTCTCGTCCGACGCCTGTGCGCGCATCATCCGCGAGGGCGATGTGCGCAACGTGTTCTTCCCGCCGACCGCGCTGCGGATGCTCAAGGCCGAGGGAGCCACGGTCGCGGGGCTACGCTCTGTCGCATCGGGGGGGGAGCCTTTGGGGGCCGAGATGCTGGCATGGGGGCAACACGCCTTTGGCCTGAGTATCAACGAATTCTACGGGCAGACCGAATGCAATATGGTCGCCACCAGCGCCGGCAGCCGGTTCCCGCCGCGCCCCGGTTGCATCGGTAAACCTGTGCCGGGCCATGACGTCGACGTTTTGGATGATGACGGTGCGCCGACGGCAGACGAAGGCGATGTCGCCATCCGCAAGGGATCAGCCGCGATGATGCTGGGCTATTGGCAGCGCCCCGACGAGACAGCACAAAAATTCCGGGGTGACTGGATGCTGACCGGTGATCGCGGCGTGTTCGACGGGGAATACCTGCGCTTTATCGGGCGCGAGGATGATGTGATCACCTCAAGCGGCTATCGCATCGGTCCGGCAGAGATCGAGGATTGCCTGCTGACCCATCCAGAAGTCGCAACCTGCGGTGTGGTGGGCAAGCCCGACCCGCTGCGGACAGAGATCGTCAAAGCCTATGTCGTGCGCAAATCCGGTGCGACTGTCGATGAGCAGACCCTGCAAGACTGGGTGAAAACCCGCCTTGCCAGCTATTCCTACCCGCGCGAGGTGGCCTTTCTGGATGCCTTGCCGATGACCGTCACAGGCAAGGTGATCCGCCGCGCGCTGAAAGCCCGCGCCGCTGCCGAAGGGGCTGCGTAATGCAATACCCCCCTGTGACGTCCCCCCATTCCATCCGATCAAGGAGACCGACATGAAGCTGATTTCGCAAGCCTTGCCCTCGTCCGAAAGCTTCAAGGCGAATGAGGCCGCGCATCTGGCCGCGCTGCAAACGATCCGCGAGGCGGCGGATGCGGCGGAACTGGGCGGCGGCGAGAAATCTCGCGCGCGCCACGTGAGCCGCGGCAAGATGTTGCCCCGCGAACGGGTGGCCAATCTGCTCGACCCCGGATCGCCGTTCCTTGAGGTTGGTGCGCTGGCGGCGCATGGGCTTTATGGCGGGGCGGCCCCCGCGGCGGGTGTGATCGCGGGTGTCGGCAAGGTGCAGGGCATCGACTGCATGATCGTGTGCAATGATGCGACGGTGAAGGGCGGCACCTATTTCCCGATGAGCGTCAAAAAACACCTGCGTGCCCAAGAGATCGCCGAGGAAAACCATCTGCCCTGCATCTATCTGGTCGATAGCGGCGGCGCGAACCTGCCCAATCAGGACGAGGTCTTTCCCGACCGTGACCACTTTGGCCGGATTTTCTATAATCAGGCGCGGATGAGCGGCAAGGGCATCCCCCAGATCGCGGTGGTCATGGGATCGTGCACCGCGGGCGGGGCCTATGTGCCCGCGATGTCGGATGTGTCGATCATCGTAAAAGAGCAGGGCACAATCTTTTTGGCCGGTCCGCCGCTGGTCAAGGCCGCCACGGGCGAGGTGGTCAGCGCCGAGGATCTGGGCGGTGGCGATGTGCATACCCGTCTGTCAGGTGTGGCGGATTATCTGGCCGAGGATGACGCCCACGCGCTGGCGCTCGCCCGGCGTGCCGTGGCCGGTCTGAACCGCGCGGCCCCGATGAATGTGCAATGGCAACCCGCCGAAGACCCTGCCTATGATCCGGCCGAGATGCTGGGCGTTGTCCCCGCCGATCTGCGCACGCCCTATGACATCCGCGAAGTCATCATGCGGCTGGTCGATGGCAGCCGCTTCGACGAATTCAAGGCGCGCTTTGGCGAGACGCTGGTCTGTGGTTTCGCCCATGTGAAAGGCTGCCCCGTCGGTATCATCGCCAACAATGGCGTCTTGTTCTCGGAATCCGCCCAGAAAGGCGCGCATTTCGTAGAACTCTGCTCGCAGCGCAAGATCCCGCTGGTCTTCTTGCAAAACATCACCGGTTTCATGGTCGGCCGAAAATACGAGAACGAAGGCATCGCGCGGCACGGGGCCAAGATGGTGACGGCCGTGGCCTCGACCAATGTGCCCAAGATCACCATGCTGGTGGGCGGGTCGTTCGGGGCCGGTAACTATGGTATGGCGGGACGCGCTTATTCCCCGCGCTTCATGTGGACATGGCCGAACTCGCGCATTTCGGTCATGGGCGGCGCACAGGCGGCGGGCGTTCTGGCGACCGTCAAACGGGATGCAATTGAACGCGCGGGCGACAGCTGGACCGAGGAAGAAGAGACTGCCTTCAAGCAGCCCACAATTGATATGTTCGAGGAACAGTCGCATCCGCTTTATGCGACCGCACGGCTTTGGGATGACGGCGTGATCGACCCGCGCCACAGCCGCGAGGTGCTGTCGCTGTCGCTACGCGCCAGTTTGAACGCACCGATCGAGGATACGAAGTTTGGTGTGTTCCGGATGTAGGCTGCGGCGGGTCTTTATGCGGCCGGGGGCCAGCCCAAGACTTTTATAAGGCCGGGGGCCAGCCCAAGACTTTTATAAGGCCGGGGGCCAGCCCCCGGGGACCCCCGGAGTTTAAGGGGCAAAATGAAGATAAGATGGATGTGAGGGAACTGCGTGATGTTTGATACGATCCTGATTGCGAACCGGGGCGAGATTGCTTGCCGCGTGATGGAGACAGCGCAGGCCATGGGGGTGCGCTGTGTGGCGGTCTATTCCGACGCGGACCGCGCGGCGAAACATGTAGCGATGGCGGATACCGCGGTGCATATCGGCGGCTCGGCCCCTGCCGATAGCTATCTGCGCGGCGAGGTGATCATTCAGGCGGCACTGGATACGGGCGCGCAGGCGATCCATCCGGGCTATGGCTTTTTGTCCGAGAACCCCGATTTCGTGGATGCGGTAGAGGCGGCGGGGCTGGTCTTTATCGGCCCGTCGGCCAAGGCCATTCGCGCGATGGGGCTTAAAGATGCCGCCAAGGCATTGATGGTCGAGGCGGGCGTGCCGGTTGTGCCGGGGTATCACGGGGCCGATCAGGATGACGCGCTGCTGGCGGCAGAGGCGGGTAAGATCGGCTATCCGGTGTTGATCAAGGCCGTCGCCGGTGGGGGTGGCAAGGGCATGCGGCTGGTGGAGGCGGCGGACGGTTTTCAGGCCGCGCTGGAGAGTGCGCGCTCCGAGGCCAAGACAGCCTTTGGCAACGCCGATGTGCTGGTCGAGAAATTCGTCACCAAACCGCGCCATATCGAAGTGCAGGTCTTTGGCGACGGCAAAAAGGCCGTGCATCTGTTTGAACGCGATTGCTCGCTTCAGCGGCGCCACCAGAAGGTGATCGAGGAGGCTCCGGCCCCCGGCATGACGCCCGAAATGCGCGAAGCGATGGGGCAGGCGGCGGTCACAGCAGCCGAGGCGATTGGCTATGCCGGGGCGGGCACGATTGAATTCATCGTCGACGGCTCTGGCGGGTTGCAGACGGACGGCTTCTTTTTCATGGAAATGAACACCCGTTTGCAGGTGGAACATCCCGTGACCGAGGCGATTACCGGCGTTGATCTGGTGGCCTGGCAGTTGCGCGTGGCGGCGGGCGAGGGGCTGCCCCTGCGCCAGGACGAATTGTCGATCCACGGACATGCGTTTGAGGCGCGGCTTTATGCGGAGGATGTGCCAAAGGGTTTCCTGCCCGCCACGGGCACCTTGACGCATTTGCAGTTCACGCCCGCCTGCCGTGCCGACAGCGGTGTGCGCGCCGGCGATACGATCAGCCCTTTCTATGATCCGATGATTGCCAAGGTGATCGTGCATGGCGACACGCGCGAGATTGCCCTGTCGCGCCTGCGCGCCGCGCTGACCGGCTGCGAGGTGGCGGGGACGGTCACGAACCTTGCGTTTCTGGGCGCTTTGGCAGCGCATGAAGGCTTTGCCGCGGGGGATGTGGATACCGGGCTGATCGCCCGTGACATTGATGCTTTGACACAAGCGCCAGAGGTGGAGCCGCGCCATGCGGCGCTTGCCGGGATGGCGGCACTGTCGTTGCTGGATCCGGCCGGGGGCGCGGGATTTACGCTGTGGCAGCCGCTGCGCCGCGCGGTCGGATTGACCTGGGGCGGAGAGGATCATCTGCTACAGGTGCAGGTCGTCTTGGCGGATCACCAGATCTGGACCGTGGACGGGACAGAGGTGGTGGCGCAGCGCATCGGCGGGCGTTGGTCATTAGGCGGGCAACAGGCGGCGGCTGTATCTGTCGCCGAGGGGCGCGTGACGGTCTTTGACGGCTATGGGCTGGTGTTTGACGTCATCGACCCGCTGGCCCGTGCCGCGGGTGGTCACGGCGACGGCAATCTGATCGAGGCCCCGATGCCCGGACTGGTGCGTGTCGTGGATGCCAAGGTCGGCCAGACGGTGACCAAGGGCGACCGCCTTGCGGTGCTGGAAGCCATGAAGATGGAGCACAGCCTGCTTGCCGCGCGCGATGGCGTTGTCGCCGAGGTTCTGGCGCAGGCTGGTGATCAGGTCGAGGCGGGTGTAGCACTGGTGCGGCTAGAGCCCGAGGCATAGGAGACCGCACCATGATTACCCTGCACCACGTCGAACAGACCCGTTCCATGCGCACCCTTTGGTTGCTGCACGAGCTGGAGGTGCCCTTTGAGGTGTCGATCCACGCCTTCGACAAATCCTTGCGTGATCCGGGCTATCTGGCAATTTCGCCGGCGGGGCGTGTGCCCTCGCTCGAGATCGACGGGGAGCGTATGTTCGAGACAGGTGCCATCGCGGAATACCTTTGCGAAAGGTTCAGCCCAGACCGTTTGGGGCGGATGCCGGGGGCACCGGATCGCATGGCGTGGTTGGTGTGGATCCACTTTGCCGAGACGGTATCGCAGCATTGTGCCGCGCTGACCCAGCAGCATGTGGCGCTTCGCGATGATTCCATGCGCAGCCCCATCGTGATGAAGCTAGAAGCCGCGCGTTTGATGAAGTGTTACGACGCGATCGAGGCGCGTTTGGGTGGCGGGATACTGTCACAGGATTATCTGTTGATGAGCGGTTTCACGGCGGCGGATGTGAACGTGGGGCAGGCGGTCTATATGGCGCAGCATTTCGCCAAGCTCGACAATCACCCCAATGTGGCGGCCTGGTATGCGCGCATCACCGACCGCGAGGCGTTCCAGCTGTCGCTGCCCAAAGACGTGCCGTTGTTTGACCGGACGTTTTATGACCCGTGGCCGGTCGAGTGATGCTACCGTCACGTAGGTGAGTTTATTTGGCAAAATGAAGGGGAGGGGGCGTTATGGATAAAGGGGTCTGCGAGATATTCGAGGTCGGTCCACGGGACGGGCTGCAAAACGAGGCGCGCGAAATTCCGGTGTCGGAGAAGATCGCGCTGGTCGACCTGCTGAGCCGTGCGGGGTTTTCCCGGATCGAGGTGGCGAGCTTTGTCAGCCCCAAATGGGTGCCGCAAATGGCCGGATCGGGTGAGGTTCTGGGCGGGATTGCTCGGGTCGAGGGGGTGCGTTATGCCGCGCTGACGCCGAATATGCGGGGCTACGAGGATGCGGTCGCGGCGAAAGCGGGAGAGATCGCGGTGTTCGCCTCGGCCAGCGAGGGGTTCAGCCAGAAGAATATCAACGCCAGCATCGAGGAGGCGTTCGAGCGTTTCGCGCCGATCCTGGAGCAGGCACGCCATGTGGATATGCCGGTGCGGGGCTATGTCTCGTGTGTGGTGGAATGCCCCTATGACGGGGCGGTCGCGCCATCCAAGGTGGCGGAAGTGGCGGATCGTCTTTTCTCTATGGGCTGCTATGAGGTCTCGCTTGGTGACACCATCGGGGCGGGCACGCCGGATACGATTGCGCGCATGTTGCTGGCGGTGCGCGATGTGGTGCCTGTGGGGCGTTTGGCCGGGCATTACCATGACACCAACGGGCGGGCGATGGACAATATCGATGCATCCCTGTCCATGGGCGTGCGGGTGTTCGATGCCGCCGTCGGCGGTTTGGGGGGGTGCCCCTATGCGCCGGGGGCTGCGGGCAATGTTGCTACGGAAAAGGTCAACGCGCATCTGATGGCGCTTGGCTATGACACCGGGTTGGATCAGGCGGTGATCGAGGAAGCCGCCGAGATGGCGCGGCGGATGAGGGCAGGATGATGTACGAGACACTGAAGCTGGAGACCGACGCGCGCGGGGTCGCGACGTTGACGTTGGCGCGCGAGGAAAAGCACAACGCCATGTCCGCGCAGATGATAGCGGAGTTGACCGGAGCCACCGCCGCCTTGGCCGCTGATGACGCTGTGCGGGTCGTGGTGCTGACCGGTGCGGGCAAAAGCTTTTGCGCGGGCGGTGATCTGGGCTGGATGCAGGCGCAGCGCGATATGGATGGGCCGACACGATCGGCCGAGGCAGGCAAGCTTGCCACAATGCTGGGCGCGCTGAACACGCTGCCCAAGCCCTTGATCGGGCGGGTGCAGGGGAATGCCTTTGGTGGCGGTGTCGGCATGGCCTCGGTCTGTGATGTGGCGATCGGGGTTGATACGTTGAAGATGGGGTTCACCGAGACGCGGCTGGGGATCATTCCGGCCACCATCGGCCCCTATGTGCTGGCCCGCATGGGCGAGGGGCGCGCGCGGCGGGTGTTCATGTCGGCCCGTCTGTTTGACGCGGCAGAGGCGGTCGATCTGGGGTTGCTGGCCCGTGCCGTGCCGACGGATGCGCTGGACGCTGCGATCGAGGCCGAGGTCGTGCCCTATCTGTCCTGTGCGCCGGGGGCCGTGGCTGCGGCGAAACAGCTCGCGCGGGATCTGGGGCCGCGGATCGACGCTCAGGTCGTGGACCATACCATCGCCGCATTGGCCGACCGCTGGGAAACCGAAGAGGCGGCCGAGGGAATCGGTGCCTTCTTCGACAAGCGCAAGGCGGCCTGGGTTACGGGTTGAAGCGCGGCGGCAACGCTCTAGGCTTTGCCACGACATCAACGGCAAAAGGGGCCCCCATGCGTATTCTATTCACCGGCGGCAGCGGCAAGGCGGGGCGGCATGTGATCCCCTATCTGCTGGATCAGGGGCATCAGGTGTTGAACGTGGACCAGCAGCCGCTGGATCACCCCGGCGTTGACAACCGCATTGCCGATATTACCGACGCAGGCCAGATGCATGATGTGATGCATAGTCTGATGAATCTGGGCGAACTGGATGAGTGCACCGGCGTGCAGGGGTTTGACGCCGTTGTGCATTTCGCCGCCGTGCCGCGCATCCTGATCACGTCGGATACAGAGGTGTTTCGGGTCAATACGCTTGGCACCTATCATGTCATTGATGCCGCCGTGAAGGCGGGGGTGCCCAAGATCATCTTTGCCTCATCCGAGACGACCTATGGCGTCTGCTTTGCCCAGGGGGAGCGGAAGCCCGACTATATCCCCGTCGATGAAGAGCACCCGACCGTGCCCGAAGACAGCTATGCCATGTCCAAGGTCTGCAACGAGGCGACGGCGCGCAGCTTTCAGGCGCGCACGGGGGCGGATATCTACGGGTTGAGAATCAACAACGTGATCGAACCGCATGAATACGCCAGCCTTTTCCCCGGCTTCATTCACGACCCCGATCAACGGCGGCGCAATATCTTCGCCTATATTGATGCCCGCGATCTGGGGCAGATGGTGCAGCGCTGTCTTGATGTGGACGGCTTAGGCTACGAGGTGTTCAATGTGGCCAACGCGGACACCTCTGTCGCCGCACAAACGTCTGACTTGATTGATCGCTACTATAAAGACGTGCGCCAGACCCGCGATATGGACCATTTCGAGACATTCTACAGCATCGAAAAGGCGCGTGACCTGCTGGGGTTCGCGCCGCAGTACAGCTGGCGCGAGAGCCGCGATCTGCTGGAAAAATAGCGCCAATCACGCGGGCGCGGGCAGGGCGCGCCGCGCCCCACGATAGGATGACGCAAATATGGCGGGCTCGGTTGACCCTGACCGGACAGCGGAGTAAACCGACCAAAGCCAATAGTGCCGTTTGGCTGACAGGGCGCGTGGCGCGTCGCATACGCAAAAGGAGCTTCCCCTTGGACGACATGATGCGGGAATACCTGCCGATCCTACTTTTTCTAGCCGTGGCGATTGTCCTTGGCATTGTTTTGATCCTGGCCGCCGTCGTGCTGGCCGTGCGCAACCCGGACCCTGAAAAAGTGTCGGCCTATGAATGCGGGTTCAACGCCTTTGATGACGCCCGGATGAAATTTGACGTGCGGTTCTACCTCGTGTCGATCCTGTTCATCATCTTCGACCTCGAAATCGCTTTCCTCTTCCCCTGGGCCGTGGCCTTTCAGGACGTGAGCATGGCCGGTTTCTGGTCGATGATGGTCTTTCTTGCCGTGCTGACCGCCGGCTTTGCATATGAGTGGAAAAAGGGAGCACTGGAATGGCAGTAGCAGCCGCCGGGGCCAATGTGGCCGGGATGGACCGCGATGTGGCCACCCAGAACCTGAACAAGGAACTGCAGGACAAAGGCTTCCTGCTGACCTCGACCGAAGACATCATCAACTGGGCCCGTACCGGCTCGCTGCACTGGATGACTTTTGGTCTGGCCTGCTGCGCCGTCGAGATGATGCACACCTCGATGCCGCGTTACGATCTGGAACGTTTTGGCACCGCGCCACGCGCGTCTCCGCGTCAGTCCGACCTGATGATTGTTGCGGGCACGCTGACCAACAAGATGGCGCCGGCCCTGCGCAAGGTCTATGACCAGATGCCGGAACCGCGCTATGTGATCTCTATGGGGTCTTGCGCCAATGGCGGCGGCTATTATCACTACAGCTATTCCGTGGTGCGCGGCTGTGACCGTGTCGTGCCTGTCGATGTCTATGTGCCCGGCTGCCCGCCCACGGCAGAGGCGTTGCTTTATGGTATCATGCAGTTGCAGCGCAAAATCCGCCGCACCGGCACAATTGTTCGCTAAGGGGCTGATATGTCAGAACAACTGAACGAACTTGGCGCGTATATCGAAGCGAAACGCCCCGACTGTATCCTCGGCTGGGACATCGCCTTTGACGAGCTGAACATGGATGTCACCCAGGCCAATCTGCCCGGTCTAGTAGAATTTATCAAAAGCGACGCGACCTGCCGTTTCTCCTCGCTGGTGGATATCACCGCGGTGGATTACCCGGGCCGCGCCAAACGCTTTGATGTCGTCTATCATTTTCTGTCGATGTACCAGAACCAGCGCATCCGCTTGCGCGTCGCCGCGCGCGAAGAGGATATGGTCCCCTCGATCGTCGATATCCACCCGTCGGCCAACTGGTTCGAACGCGAGGTCTTTGACATGTTCGGCATCATCTTTGCCGGCCACCCCGACCTGCGTCGCCTGCTGACCGACTACGGGTTCCGCGGCTACCCGCTGCGCAAGGATTTCCCAACCACCGGCTATACCGAAGTCCGCTATGACGAGACGGAAAAGCGCGTGGTCTATGAACCCGTGAGCCTCGTTCAGGAATATCGCCAGTTCGACTTTATGTCGCCTTGGGAAGGGGCCGAATATATTCTGCCGGGCGATGAAAAGCCGGAGGCAAAATAATGGGGGGCATGTGGTGGTTCATACTGTCTGCCCTCACAATCATCCCGATGGTCAAGCTGTTGCCGTTTTTCGGGATCAATAAATACTGGTCTGTTGCCTGTATCGTGCCTTTGGGCACCGTCGCCCTTTTGTGGTGGATGGGCGTCAAACTGACCGAGCTGGAGCGTAAATGATGGACGGCACCAAAGGTTTCGAAGACGCCCTGACCGGCGAGCAGAAGATCCGCAACTTCAACATCAACTTCGGCCCGCAACACCCTGCGGCGCACGGGGTTCTGCGTCTGGTTCTCGAACTCGACGGCGAGATCGTCGAACGTTGCGATCCGCACATCGGCCTGCTGCACCGTGGCACCGAAAAGCTGATGGAAAGCCGCACCTACCTGCAGAACCTGCCGTATTTCGACCGGCTGGATTACGTGGCCCCGATGAACCAGGAACACGCCTGGTGTCTGGCCATCGAAAAGCTGACCGGTGTCGAAGTGCCCCGTCGCGCCTCGCTGATCCGCGTGCTCTATTCCGAGATCGGCCGCATCCTGTCACACCTGCTGAACGTCACCACGCAGGCGATGGACGTGGGTGCGCTGACACCGCCGCTCTGGGGCTTTGAAGAACGCGAAGATCTGATGATCTTCTACGAACGCGCCTGCGGTGCCCGTCTGCACGCGGCCTATTTCCGCCCCGGCGGGGTCCACCAGGATCTGCCGCCCGCGCTGCTTGATGATATCGAGGCATGGACCCACAAGTTCCTGTCGGGCTTCATGGTCGACGTGGATCAGCTGCTGACAGAAAACCGGATCTTCAAACAGCGTAACGCTGACATCGGCATCGTGTCTGAACAGGACATCCAGGATTGGGGCTTCTCGGGCGTGATGGTCCGCGGCTCTGGCCTGGCATGGGATCTGCGCCGTGCGCAGCCCTATGAATGCTACGATGAATTCGACTTCCAGATCCCGACCGGTGTGAACGGCGATTGCTATGACCGCTACCTCGTCCGGATGGAAGAAATGCGCCAGTCCACCTACATCATCCAGCAAGCCATCGAGAAGCTGCGCGCGCCCGAAGGGCAGGGCGATGTTTTGGCGCGGGGCAAGATCACGCCCCCCAGCCGGACCGCGATGAAAACCGACATGGAAAGCCTGATCCACCACTTCAAGCTCTACACCGAAGGGTTCCACGTCCCCGCCGGCGAAGTCTATTGCGCGGTCGAGGCCCCAAAGGGCGAATTCGGCGTCTACCTTGTGGCCGATGGATCGAACAAACCCTACCGTGCCAAACTGCGCGCGCCGGGCTACCTGCACCTGCAAGCGATGGACTATGTCGCCAAGGGGCACCAGCTGGCGGATGTCGCGGCGATCATCGGCACCATGGACATCGTTTTCGGAGAGGTCGACCGTTGAGCCGGGTCCTCTTCATTTTGCCAAATAAACTCCCGCCGGAGGCGCCCGCCGTTTCCGCAAGAACGAAAGCCTGATCTGATGCTGCGCCGTTTGCACCCTGACCAACCGACAAGCTTTGCCTTCACCCCTGCCAACCAGGCCTGGGCCGAAGCGCAGATCACGAAATACCCCGAAGGCCGTCAGGCCAGCGCGATCATCCCTTTGCTGTGGCGTGCGCAGGAACAGGAAGGCTGGCTGAGCCGCCCTGCGATCGAACATGTCTCTGAAATGCTGGGCATGGCCTATATCCGCGGGCTCGAGGTCGCGACATTCTACTTTATGTTCCAGCTTCAGCCTGTGGGCGAGGTCGCGCATTTCCAGATTTGCGGCACGACATCCTGCATGATCTGCGGGGCCGAAGACCTGATCGAGGTCTGCAAGGAACGCATCGCGCCCAAGGCACATCAGATCAGTGAAGACGGCAAATTCTCTTGGGAAGAAGTCGAATGTCTGGGTGCCTGTTCGAACGCGCCGATGGCGCAGATCGGCAAGGACTATTACGAAGATCTGACCGTCGACGGCTTCCGGGCCATGATCGACGAGATGGCGGCGGGGCAGGTGCCTGTGCCCGGCCCGCAGAACGGGCGCTATGCCTCTGAACCGCTGTCCGGGTTGACCAGTCTCACCGATCACGACAGCGGCAAGACACAATACAACGCCAGCGCGCAGCTGGCCGTGGACATCGGCGACACGCTCAAGCGCATCGATGGTACCGAAGTGCCGCTGACGGCACCCTGGCAGGGTAAAGATGCTGCAGACAGCGCCGGTTCTGACAAGGAACAGCCTGTTGCGCGCGATGACAATATGCCACCCGAAGGCCCTGACGGTGCCCAAGGCGGTCGTACCGCCGCAGAGGAAGACGCACCACGTGATGTGGGCGATGCCTCGGATCAACGCTCCGAAGCACCGGGGGAGGCTGACGGCACCGAAGCTGTGGGCAAACCCGAAGCAGGCAGCGTCGCACCCGGCGATCCGGCCCCTGCGCCCAAAGCCTCGACCGCGGGCACCAAAAAAGCATCGGTTGCAAAATCTGCAGAGGCCAATGCGGATGCGGCAGCCACCAAGCCCAAGACGCTGGATGCCCCCGAAGGCGGCGCGGCGGATGACCTCAAGATGATCAAGGGCATCGGTCCCAAGCTCGAAGCGCTGGTGAACAAGATGGGCTTTTACCACTTTAGCCAGATCGCTGACTGGGGCCCGAACGAGGTATCTTGGGTGGATCAGAACCTCGAAGGTTTCAAGGGTCGCGTGACCCGCGACAACTGGGTCGAGCAGGCGAAAAAGCTTGCTGCTGGTGAAGAAACAGAATTCTCGTCGCGCGCCACAAAAGATGGTATCTATAACACATAATAGATCATCTTGAATGGCGAACGAAGGGACGGACATGACTGATTTGACGCAAAAAGAGCAATGCAAACGCGGTTGCATGCGGTGGGGGGCGGGGGTCGGCCTTGTCCTCGCGTTGCTATTTTGGCTGGTTTTCGGCTGGGGCTTTATCGCCTCCCTGTTCCTTGGAATCATACTGGGGCTTGTGACCTTTGTGGTCCTGTCCAAATTCATGTGCGGGTCGCTTGGGGATGAGCCTATGCAGACGGCCAGCACTCCTGCGGCGGCTGCGGCCCCTGCAACGGCGGCCACAACCCAGGCGGCCAGCGCCGCACCAACCAGCGACGCCGAGGTAGAGCCTGAGCCGACGCTGGAGGCGGAACCCGCTGCCACCGAAACGGTAGAGACTCGCCCCGAAGACACGACCGGCGGTCAGGCAAAGGCCGATGTCGGCGGTGCCGCGTCAGAGGCGACAGCGGGCACCTCGCCGGCAGCCAAAGACGAACCCGCCGCTTTCTCGGGGATCAAGCCCACGGCCAAACTGAAGGGCCAAGAGGAACTCGCTGCGCGCAAGGGCAGCTACAAATACGAAGCCCCCGCAGCCGAGCCTGCAAAGGCCAAGGCGGCTCCGGCTCCTGCGCCCGTGCCCGAAGCGGCGGCGGAGCCTGTCGCCTCTATCCCGGAACCAACGCCGGCTGAAACACCGCAGGCACCGGCCACCGTCAAGGGTGCTACCTCGACCCGTTCGGGGATCGCGGATATTCCAGCGGGTACTGTGGAAAGCAGCCCCGAAACGCTAGACCAGCCGCGCGCTGGCGGTGCCGATAACCTCAAGCTTATCAGTGGGGTAGGGCCGAAACTTGAACAAACGCTGAATGAGCTGGGGATCTATCACTTTGATCAGATCGCCAAATGGACCGCGGCTGAAATCGCTTGGGTTGATGCCCGCGTGCGGTTCAAAGGCCGTATTCAACGTGATGACTGGATGGCGCAGGCCAAAACCCTCGCCTCCGGTGGAGAGACCGAATTCTCCACTCGTAGTAAAAAGACCTGAGCCTGACATGGATGCCGTGTGATGACAGATAAGGTAGAAATCGCGCTGGCCCGTAAGGGCCGGATGGTCGGCCTTGTCATTGCCGGCACCATGTTGCTTTGGATCGCGGCGCAATGGCTTGCGCCGCAGTTCGGCTTGCCCGGACGCTATGCGCTGCTGTTCGACTTTGCCGCGCTGGCAGCCCTGATCTGGGCGATGGTCAATATATATCAGATGAGGCGGGCCCGCGCGGCCAGCCGTGACACATAAAGGTTAGCTTCATGCTTCAGGATCAAGACCGCATCTTTACCAATATCTACGGTATGCACGACCGCACGCTGAAAGGCGCGCAGGCGCGTGGCCATTGGGATGGCACGGCGGGCATCCTCAAGAACGGGCGCGACTGGATCATCGACCAGATGAAAGCCTCGGGGCTGCGGGGCCGTGGCGGTGCGGGCTTCCCCACCGGTCTCAAGTGGTCCTTCATGCCCAAGGAAAGCGACGGTCGCCCCAGCTATCTGGTGGTGAACGCCGATGAATCCGAGCCCGGCACCTGCAAAGACCGCGAGATCATGCGCCACGATCCGCACACGCTGATCGAGGGCTGCCTGATCGCAAGCTTCGCGATGAATGCCAATGCTTGCTACATCTACATCCGCGGCGAATACATCCGCGAGCGCGAAGCGCTGCAAGCCGCGATCGACGAGGCCTATGACGCGGGGCTTGTGGGCAAGAATGCCTGCAAATCCGGCTATGATTTCGACATCTATCTGCACCACGGGGCAGGTGCCTATATCTGTGGCGAGGAAACCGCGCTGCTGGAAAGCCTTGAGGGCAAAAAAGGCATGCCGCGGATGAAGCCGCCGTTCCCTGCGGGGGCCGGTCTTTATGGCTGCCCGACCACGGTGAACAACGTGGAATCCATCGCGGTGGTCCCAACGATCCTGCGTCGCGGTCCAGAATGGTTTTCAAGCTTTGGCCGTCCGAACAATGCGGGCACCAAGCTGTTTGCGATCTCGGGCCATGTGAATAATCCTTGCGTCGTCGAAGAAGCGATGAGCATCACCTTTGAAGAGCTGATCGAAAAGCATTGCGGCGGTATCCGTGGCGGGTGGGACAACCTCAAGGCTGTGATCCCCGGCGGGTCGTCGGTGCCGATGATCCCCGGTGCGCAGATGCGCGACGCGATCATGGATTTCGACTACCTGCGCGAGCAACGCTCGGGCCTGGGGACGGCCGCGGTCATCGTGATGGATAACTCCACCGATGTGATCAAGGCGATCTGGCGTCTGGCGAAGTTCTACAAGCACGAATCCTGTGGTCAGTGTACGCCATGCCGCGAAGGCACGGGCTGGATGATGCGCGTGATGGACCGTTTGGTGCGCGGCGATGCGGAGCCCGAAGAAATCGACATGCTGCTCGACGTGACCAAGCAGGTCGAAGGCCACACGATCTGCGCCCTTGGGGATGCAGCGGCGTGGCCCATTCAGGGTCTGATCCGTCACTTCCGCGACGAGATCGAGGATCGAATCAAGCACAAACGCACCGGCCGCGTCAGCGCCGTCGCGGCGGAGTAAGCTTTGATGGAAAGCTTTGCCGCCTATAGCCACGCGCTGACTGCTTTGGCTTTTTGGGCCATTCTGATCAGTGTCCTTGGCGCGCTCTCTACCATGGGGCGCACGCCAGAGGGGCGCTGCGATTGCGGCAAGCCCAAGCGGAACTACGACGATGTGGTCTATCGCCGCGAACGCGCGTTCATGAACGCGATAGAGGCGTCGGGTCCGTTTCTGGCATCGACGCTTGCGGCGGTACTGCTTGGCGCGCCTGTGTTCTGGGTGAACCTGTTTGCGGCGCTATTCGTGGTGGTGCGGGTCGCGATGGCCGTGGTGCATATCGGGACGACCAACCAGCCGATGCGGTCGCTGTTCTTTATGCTGGGGCTGGTCTGTATTCTGGCCTTGGCGGTCCTGGCGATTTTCGCAGCCTTCTGAGGCACGACTGAAGAACGATAGCTTTCACCCGTTGATCGGGCAGGGGGCTGCACAAAAAGACGGGTCCGGCCACACCGGCAGAGTGAGGGAAGATGAAGCAGATTGTTCTATTTTGTATAACGGCCGCGGTCTTGGCTGGCTGTACCGCCCGCGAAGACCGTCTGGCCTTTGATGGTAAATATTTCCGCACCAAGCTAAGCAAAGTCGACGGGCAACGCGATGTCTTTACCCTGCGGGTGCGCAATGCGTCGCAGTCGATCAACGGTGCCCGCGAAGCGGCGCGCTATGAAGCGACGGTTTATTGTGTGACCAACTATGGCAGTTCGGATATCAAATGGGTCGTGGGGCCGGACACCCCGCCCGAGAATTTGCGCCTTGTGGACGACGCTTTGACGTTTCAGGGGGCTTGCCCTTCCTGACCGTTTGCGCGACATACCGCTGGCAAATGGCTGATCCGGAGATGTTATTGAATAACATCGGGGTCAGTTCCCATGTGTAGCAAGGGGCAGTCCGCCCCGCTACATGAGGAGAGTAAGATGCGTAACGTATTGATCGCCGTAACAACCGTGGCCTTGATGGCCAGCCCTGTCGCCGCAAAGCCGCCGCTGCGTGATGTACCGGCTGTTGATGATGCGCTGCTTGATCTTGGACTGGCCGACCGGATTCGCAAAGAATGCCCCGATATCTCGGCCCGTATGATCCGCGCGCTCAGCTATTTGAACAATGTGCACAATACGGCGAAATCTTTGGGCTATACGTCGGACGAAATTGACGCCTACCGCAAAAGCGATGCTGAAAAGGCGCGCATGAAGGCCCGTGGGGCAGCATATTTAAAGGCGAAGGGGGTCGATACTTCGGACCCGCAAAGCTATTGTGCGTTAGGGCGTGCAGAAATCCAAAAATCGAGCCGGATCGGTTCGTTACTGAGAGCGAAATAAGCATATGAGCGATACCCGCAAGATCATCATTGACGGCAAGGAAGTCGAAGTCGAAGGGGCGATGACGCTCATTCAGGCGTGCGAGGAAGCAGGGGTGGAAATTCCGCGTTTCTGTTACCATGAACGTCTGTCGATTGCCGGTAACTGCCGGATGTGTCTTGTGGAGGTCGTGGGCGGCCCACCCAAGCCTGCGGCGTCCTGCGCCATGCAGGTGCGTGACTTGCGTCCTGGCCCAGAGGGCCAGCCGCCTGTCGTCAAAACCAATTCGCCCATGGTAAAAAAGGCCCGCGAGGGGGTCATGGAATTCCTGCTGATCAACCACCCGCTTGATTGCCCGATCTGCGATCAGGGTGGCGAGTGTGACCTTCAGGATCAGGCGATGGCTTACGGCGTCGACTTCAGCCGCTACCGCGAGCCGAAGCGCGCGACCGAAGATCTGGATCTGGGTCCATTGGTCGAAACCCATATGACGCGCTGCATTTCCTGCACCCGCTGTGTGCGCTTCACCACCGAGGTCGCGGGTATTCACCAGATGGGCCAGACCGGCCGTGGTGAAGACGCCGAGATTACAGCCTATCTGGGGCAGACGCTCGATTCGAACCTGCAGGGCAATATCATTGATCTGTGCCCCGTGGGGGCGCTGGTCTCGAAACCCTATGCTTTCACCGCACGGCCGTGGGAACTGTCAAAGACCGAATCGATCGACGTGATGGATGCGCTTGGGTCGAACATCCGTGTGGATACCAAAGGCCGCGAAGTCATGCGCTTCTTGCCGCGCAACCATGATGGCGTGAACGAGGAATGGATTTCCGATAAAACCCGTTTCGTCTGGGACGGACTGCGCCGCCAGCGTCTGGACACGCCCTATATTCGTGAAAACGGAAAATTGCGCAAAGCTGACTGGCCCGAAGCATTGGCCGCTGCCGCTGCTGCGATGAAGGGTAAGAAAGTCGCCGGTCTGATCGGTGACCTTGCCTCGGTCGAGGCGACATATGCGTTGAAACAACTGATCGAGGGGCAGGGCGGCGTTGTCGAATGCCGGACCGATGGCGCGAAGCTGCCTGCGGGCAACCGTTCGGGCTATGTCGGGACCGCCAGGGTCGAAGATCTGGATCACGCGCAAGCCGTGATGCTGATCGGCGCGAACCCCGCAGTGGAAGCACCGGTGCTGAACGCCCGTATCCGCAAGGCGTGGACCCGCGGCGCGGATGTGGCGCTGATGGGCCCAGCGGTCGATCTGACCTACGATTACGATCATCTGGGCGACAGCCCGTCGCTGCTGAATGACCTGCTGAAAAAGGACCACGCCGACATTGCCGAGAAATCCTCGGTCATCGTTGTGGGCATGGGGGCCTTGGCGCGCGAAGACGGGGCAGAGGTTCTGGCCGCTGCCATGGCGCTGGCCGAGGCGACGCAATCCGGCTTTATGGTCTTGCACACTGCCGCATCCCGTGTGGGTGCGATGGACGTCGGTGCCGTTGCCGAAAATGGCATCAACGATGTGCTGGCCGCCGATGTGATCTATAACCTTGGCGCCGATGAGGGCGACATTCCTGCTGGCCCCTTCGTGATCTATCAAGGCTCGCACGGGGATCGCGGCGCGCACCGTGCCGATATCATCCTGCCCGGTGCCGCCTATACGGAAGAGGGCGGTTTGTTCGTCAATACCGAAGGCCGTCCGCAGCTTGCCGCGCGCGCCAGCTTTGCTCCCGGTCAGGCCAAGGAAAACTGGGCCATCCTGCGCGCGCTGAGTGCCGAGCTGGATGCCAAGCTGCCATTCGATTCGCTTGCGGCATTGCGCAAGGCGCTGGTCGCTGATGTCCCGCATCTGGGAAATATCGATCAGGTCGCTGAAAACGCATGGCAGCCGGTGGCCACAGGCGATCTGGGCGACAGCCCATTGCGCTTTGCGATTGCCGATTTTTACCTGTCCAACCCCATCGCCCGCGCCAGCCAGTTGATGGCAGAGCTTTCGGCCAACGCCAAAGCCCGCCGCGAAAAACCACTGGCGGCGGAGTGAGGATTTTGGGGATGATGTTGCCTTTGGTTCTGGGTGCCTGCGAGACGCAAGCGCCCATGGCCGAAGATTTCATTCCCGAGTATCGCGGTGTTGAAACCAAACTGCTGGACGGGGATCTTGTCCAGTTCGACGTGGCGATGACCAAAGCACAGTCATCCGAGAATGTAGCGGAATACGCGGAATGTGCCGCGGCGCGCTATACTTTGATCCGGGGCTTTGGTTTTGCCCGCCACGTGCGTACAAATGTTGAGATCGAGGGTGGTGTCTGGCACGCAGATGCTGTTTACACCATCTCGCCGAGCCTGCCTGCGGGCTTGAAGACAATAGATGCTGAAGTGACCGTGCAGAACTGCATGGAAAAAGGCATACCGACGGTGTGAGGACCTATGGCTGACTTCTTTTTCAACACCACGCTGGGGACGATCCTGCTGATTATTGGCCAGATTTTCCTTGTTGTGATTCCCCTGCTTCTTGCCCTTGCGTTCCTGATGTACGCCGACCGGAAAATCTGGGCGTCGGTACAGCTGCGCCGCGGCCCGAACGTTGTAGGCATCTACGGTCTGCTGCAATCCTTTGCGGATTTCGCAAAATACATCGTCAAAGAGGTGGTCGTGCCCGCCGGTGCGGACCGCGCCGTGTTCTTCATGGCCCCGATGGTCACATTGGTTATGGCGCTGGTTGCCTGGGCGGTGATCCCGTTCAACGACGGTTGGGTTCTGTCGAACATCAACGTTGCGATCCTTTATGTCTTCGCGATCTCGTCGCTTGAAGTCTATGGCGTGATCATGGGCGGGTGGGCGTCAAACTCCAAATACCCGTTTCTGGGCTCGCTGCGCTCTGCCGCGCAGATGATCTCTTACGAGGTGTCGATCGGTCTGATCATCATCGGCGTCGTCATCAGCTCTGGCTCGTTGAACTTTGGGGACATCGTGCTGTCGCAAAGCGGCGACTACGGTCTGCTGAACTGGTACTGGCTACCGCACTTCCCGATGCTGATCCTGTTCTTCATCTCGGCGCTGGCCGAAACCAACCGCCCGCCGTTCGACCTTCCCGAAGCGGAATCGGAACTGGTTGCAGGGTATCAGGTCGAATATTCCTCCACGCCCTTCTTGCTGTTCATGATCGGTGAACTGGTCGCCGTGGTGCTGATGTGCGCGCTGATCTCGCTGATGTTCTTTGGCGGTTGGCTGTCGCCGATCCCCGGCCTGCCGGACGGCATCTTCTGGATGGTCGCCAAAATGGGGCTGGTGTTCTTCTTCTTCTCGTTGGTTAAGGCGATCACCCCGCGGTACCGCTATGACCAGCTGATGCGTCTGGGATGGAAAGTGTTCCTGCCATTCAGCCTGTTCTGGGTTGTCTTCGTATCCTTCGCCGCGAAATTCGATTGGTTCTGGGGTATCTATGCCCGTTGGACAGTAGGGGGCTGATATGGCTAACACCGACTATACCCGTCACGCGAAATACTTCCTGCTGCAGGATTTCTATCAAGGCTTGAAGCTGGGCATTAAGTATATGTTCAAGCCCAAGGCGACGATCAACTACCCGCACGAAAAGGGCCCGCTCAGCCCTCGGTTCCGTGGGGAGCACGCCCTGCGCCGCTATCCCAACGGGGAAGAGCGTTGCATCGCGTGCAAACTGTGCGAAGCGGTGTGCCCGGCACAGGCGATCACGATCGACGCGGAACCGCGCGATGACGGCAGCCGCCGCACCACGCGCTACGACATCGACATGACCAAATGCATTTATTGCGGTTTTTGTCAGGAAGCCTGCCCGGTTGACGCGATTGTCGAGGGGCCGAACTTTGAATTCTCGACCGAGACCCGCGAAGAGCTGTTCTATGACAAGGCCAAGCTACTGGACAACGGCGAACGCTGGGAAGCTGAAATCGCGCGCAATCTTGAACTGGACGCGCCGTACCGATGACTGACAGCCAGAACCCTTTTGAAGAGATGATGCGTCAGATGCAGGATATGGCCAAAGCCTTTCCTGCAATGGATGCGTTTTCCCCCAAAGGGTTCGAGGCGATGATGGGCAAGATGCCCAAAGACATGATGGAAACGTTTTTTGGCAATACGATGAACCCCAACGGGTTGGATGCCAAAACACGGATGTTGCTGACGATTTCGGGGCTGACCATGCAGGGTGCCCAGAATGACGTGGCGCTGCGTCAGGCCGTGATCCACGCGGTAGAGGCAGGGGCCCACAAGCAGCAAGTGATAGAGACGATCGGGCAGATGGCGGTTTTCGCCGGCATCCCCGCCATGACCCGCGCAATGGAAATCGCGCAGGGTGTTTTGGATGACAAGGAAGGTGACGCATGAGCGTTTTCGCATTTTACCTCTTCGCGATCAGCGTGATCGCTGGCGGGCTGTTCACTGTGATCAGCCGCAACCCCGTGCATTCGGTGCTGTGGTTGATCCTGTCCTTCCTCAGCGCGGCGGGGCTTTTCGTGCTGCTCAACGCCGAATTCGTCGCGATGCTGCTGATCATTGTCTATGTCGGCGCGGTCGCGGTTCTGTTCCTGTTTGTTGTCATGATGCTTGATGTCGATTTCGCCGAGCTGAAGGCCGAAATGGCGCGCTATATGCCGCTGGCCCTGCTGATCGGTCTGGTGATCCTGATGCAATTCGTGATGGCGTTCGGCGCGTGGGATGCGAACTCTGCCGCCGAGGGGCTGCGCACGCAGGTGATCACCGACGAGGTGCATAATACCGCCGCATTGGGCCTGATCCTTTATGATCAATACTTCCTGCTGTTCCAGCTGTCGGGTCTGATCCTGCTGGTCGCGATGATCGGGGCGATTGTGCTGACGCTGCGCCACCGTGCGGATGTGAAACGCCAGAATGTGGTCGATCAGATGATGCGCGATCCGAAGCTGGCGATGAAACTGAATGATGTGAAACCCGGGCAGGGCCTTTAAGCGGCCTGCCCAATCAAGGATGTGATCCATGTCACGTAATACAATTGTGGTGCTTGTCGTGGTTTTGATCGTGGTCGTGGGCGGCTACAGCATTTTCTAGGTGCGACGGGATCGGGATGGAAACATCTCGCGACAAGAACTAAAGAACGCCTGAAACGGGCAAAAGAACCGAGGGACGACATGATCGGAATTGAACATTACCTGACAGTAGCGGCGACGCTGTTTGTCATTGGCATTTTCGGGCTATTCCTGAACCGCAAGAACATCATCATCATGTTGATGTCGATCGAGCTTATGCTCTTGGCGGTGAACATCAACTTTGTCGCCTTCTCCTATTATCTGGGTGATTTGGTGGGGCAGGTGTTCACGCTGTTCGTCCTGACCGTCGCTGCGGCAGAGGCCGCAATCGGGCTGGCCATTCTGGTCTGCTTCTTCCGCAATCGGGGTACGATCGCGGTTGAAGATGTCAACGTGATGAAGGGCTAAGATCATGGAAACGATCATTCTTTTCGCACCACTTGTCGGTGCATTGATCTGTGGTTTCGGCTGGAAGCTGATCGGGGAGAAGACCGGCCAATATGTGGCAACGGGTCTACTGTTCCTCGCGGCGCTGCTCAGCTGGATCGTGTTCCTTTCGTTTGACGGTGAAA
Source organism: Sulfitobacter sp. TCYB15 (assembly GCF_040435955.1). Classification (NCBI taxonomy): domain Bacteria; kingdom Pseudomonadati; phylum Pseudomonadota; class Alphaproteobacteria; order Rhodobacterales; family Roseobacteraceae; genus Sulfitobacter; species Sulfitobacter sp. TCYB15. The sequence continues at coordinate 2,260,685 of NZ_CP159193.1, read as the reverse complement.
CACAGCACATCCAGATCCTGCGCTGGATCGAAAGCGGCAGCCTGTCGACCGATTGGGCGATCCGCCTCGACCGTCTGACCGCGATCATGCTGATCGTGATCACCACGGTCTCCAGCCTCGTGCATCTCTATTCCTTCGGCTACATGGCCCACGACGAGAATTTCTCGGACGCGGAGCCCTATCGCGCCCGTTTCTTCGCCTATCTGTCATTCTTCACCTTCGCGATGCTGATGCTCGTGACATCTAACAACCTTGTGCAGATGTTCTTTGGCTGGGAAGGCGTGGGCGTCGCATCCTATCTGCTGATCGGCTTCTACTATAAGAAGCCCTCGGCGAATGCGGCAGCGATCAAGGCGTTTGTGGTCAACCGTGTCGGTGACTTCGGCTTTGCGCTTGGTATCTTTGGCCTGTTCTATCTGACCGACTCGATCAAGTTCGACGATGTCTTCGCCGCAACACCCGAACTGGCGGAAACAACCGTTGGTTTCCTTTGGGCGGACTGGAACGCCGCGAACCTGATCGCGATCCTGCTGTTCGTCGGTGCGATGGGTAAATCGGCGCAGCTCTTCCTGCACACATGGTTGCCCGACGCGATGGAAGGCCCGACGCCTGTGTCGGCGCTGATCCACGCCGCGACGATGGTGACGGCCGGTGTTTTCCTTGTCTGCCGCATGTCTCCGTTGATGGAGGTCGCCCCCGAGGCAATGACATTCGTCACCTTCCTTGGGGCCACCACCGCCTTTGTCGCCGCGACCATCGGTCTGGTGCAGAACGACATCAAACGCGTCATCGCCTATTCGACCATGTCGCAGCTTGGGTATATGTTCGTGGCCGCTGGCGTTGGCATGTATTCTGCCGCGATGTTCCACCTGTTCACCCACGCGTTCTTCAAGGCGATGTTGTTCTTGGGGGCGGGGTCGGTGATTCACGCGATGCACCACGAGCAGGACATGCGTAACTATGGCGCGCTCCGTAAGAAAATCCCCTATACGTTCTGGGCGATGATGATCGGTACGCTGGCCATTACCGGTGTCGGTATTCCGTTGACGCATTTTGGCTTCGCGGGCTTCCTGTCCAAGGATGCGATCATCGAAAGCGCTTGGGGTGGCGGGTCCATGTATGGCTTCTGGATGCTGGTGATCGCGGCTGCGATGACAAGCTTCTACAGCTGGCGGCTGATGTTCCTGACCTTCTTTGGCAAGGCGCGCGGCGACAAGCATACCCATGACCACGCACATGAAAGCCCGATGGTCATGCTGGTGCCGCTTGGCGTGCTGAGCCTTGGCGCGATCTTTGCGGGTATGATCTGGTACAACAGCTTCTTTGGCCACGCCGAGGATGTGGGCGAGTTCTATGGCATCCCCATGGCCGAGATGGCCGCCGGTGGTGAAACCCATGTTGAAGGGGCGGAAGACAGCCACGCCGACGCAGGTGACCACGCTGAAGACGGCCACGGTGCCGACGCCGGTCACCACGGTCCCGCCTTCGCCGGTGCACCGGGCGAGGGGGCATTGTATATCGCACCCGACAACCACGTTCTGGACGACGCCCACGCCGCACCGGCATGGGTCAAGGTCAGCCCGTTCATCGCGATGGTCTTTGGCCTTGTGATGGCCCTGTGGTTCTACATCTGGAACCCGACCCTGCCGTCGCGTCTGGCGGCGAACCAACGGCCGCTTTATCTGTTCTTGTTGAACAAGTGGTATTTCGACGAGCTGTATAACGTGATCTTCGTCAAACCCGCGATGGCCGTCGGTCGCTTCTTCTGGAAGCGCGGGGACGGCAATGTGATCGACGGCACGCTGAACGGTGTCGCTATGGGGATCATCCCGTTCCTCACCCGACTGGCAGGGCGCGCGCAGTCCGGCTATATCTTTACCTACGCCTTTGCCATGGTGATCGGCATCGCGGTCCTTGTGACCTGGATGACGATGAGCGGGGGGGCACACTAATGGATCATCACTTGCTTTCCATCATTACCTTCATGCCCAGCTTTGCGGCGCTTATTCTGGCTGTGTTCCTGCGGGGCGATGACGCCGCAGCGGGGCGCAATGCAAAGTGGCTCGCACTGATTACGACGACGGTCACCTTCCTGATCTCGCTGTTCATCCTGTTCGACTTCGACCCGTCCAACACCGGGTTCCAGTTCGTCGACGAGGCGCAGTGGCTGATGGGCCTGAAATATCGCCTGGGCGTTGACGGGATTTCGATCCTTTTCGTGATGCTGACCACCTTTATGATGCCACTGGTCATTGCCGCCAGCTGGAACGTAGAGACGCGGGTCAAGGAATATATGATCGCCTTCCTGCTGCTGGAAACGCTGATGCTCGGCGTGTTCATGGCGCTGGATCTGGTGCTCTTCTATCTCTTCTTCGAAGCAGGTCTGATCCCGATGTTCCTGATCATCGGCATCTGGGGCGGGGCGAACCGCATTTACGCTTCGTTCAAGTTCTTCCTCTACACCTTCCTCGGGTCCGTCCTGATGCTGGTGGCGATGGTGATGATGTACGCGGATGCCGGCACAACCTGTATTGGCGGATGCGAGGTCAGCTTGCTGACCCATACCTTTGCCTCCGACAGCTTCTCGATTGCGGGGATCACCGTGGTCGGCGGGCTGCAGACCATGATGTTCCTGGCGTTCTTTGCGAGCTTTGCGGTGAAAATGCCGATGTGGCCGGTGCACACATGGTTGCCTGACGCACACGTTCAGGCCCCGACAGCCGGTTCCGTGGTGCTGGCGGCGATCCTGCTGAAAATGGGCGGCTACGGCTTCTTGCGCTTCTCGGTGCCGATGTTCCCCGTGGGGGCAGATGTGATGGCCCCGCTGGTGCTGTGGATGTCGGCGATCGCGATTGTCTATACCTCGCTGGTGGCGCTGGTGCAGGAAGACATGAAAAAGCTCATCGCCTATTCCTCGGTCGCGCATATGGGTTTCGTGACCATGGGTATCTTTACCTTTAACCAGCAGGGGCTGGATGGCGCGATCTTCCAGATGATCAGCCACGGCTTCATCTCGGCGGCGTTGTTCCTGTGTGTGGGCGTGATCTATGACCGGATGCACACCCGCGAGATTGACGCCTATGGCGGTCTGGTGAACCGGATGCCTGCCTATGCGCTGGTGTTCATGTTCTTCACCATGGCCAACGTCGGTCTGCCGGGGACATCGGGCTTTGTCGGGGAATTCCTGACGCTGATGGGGACCTTCCAGGTGAACACCTGGGTTGCGGCGGTAGCTACCTCCGGGGTGATCTTCTCGGCGGCCTATGCGCTGTGGCTCTATCGCCGCGTGGTGATGGGCGATCTGATCAAGGAAAGCCTGCGCACCATCACGGACATGTCGCGCCGCGAACGCTGGATCTTTGCCCCGCTGGTGGCAATGACGTTGCTGTTGGGTGTCTACCCGGCGCTGGTGCTCGACATGATCGGGCCTTCGGTTGCCGCCCTTGTTGATAGCTATGATACGGCCCTGGAGGCGGCAGGTGCCGCTGTCCAGACGGCCTCAGAATAAAGGACCGCGCGATGATTTCCGCTGATCTGAATGTCATCCTGCCCGAAATCCTGCTGGCGCTTTTCGCGATCCTGGCACTGCTTGGGGCGGTTTACACCAACAAGGACGCCGCCGCGGGGGTGATCGTCTGGGCCACGGCAATCGTGATGACGCTGCTGGCGATCTGGATCGGTATGACCAGCGGTGGCACCACGCGCATCGCCTTCAACGGTCTGTTCGTCGAAGACAGCTTTGCCCGTTTTGCCAAGGTCACCATGCTGCTCAGCGCGGCGGCGGTGCTGGCGATGTCCGAAGCCTATATGAAAAAGCGCGGGCTGCTGCGGTTTGAATATCCGGTGCTGATCGCGCTGAGCGTCGTCGGCATGATGATGATGGTCAGCGCAGGCGACCTGATGACCCTTTACATGGGCCTCGAGCTGCAATCGCTGGCGCTTTATGTCGTCGCGTCTTTGCGTCGTGACAGCGTGAAATCGACCGAAGCGGGTCTGAAGTATTTCGTTCTGGGCGCTTTGTCCTCTGGTCTGCTGCTCTACGGTGTGTCGCTGGTCTATGGCTACGCCGGCACCACGCAATTCGCGGGCGTCATGAGCCTTGCGAGCGCCGGGCAGACATCGATTGGCCTGTTGTTCGGGATCGTCTTTGTCGTCTCCGGTCTGGCGTTCAAGGTCTCGGCAGTACCTTTCCACATGTGGACGCCCGATGTCTACGAGGGCGCACCAACGCCGGTTACAGCATTCTTCGCCACCGCCCCCAAGGTTGCCGCGATGGCGCTGTTTGCCCGCGTGCTGCATGACGCCTTCGGCAATGCTGTCGCCGACTGGAGCCAGATCGTCGCGCTGCTGTCGGTCCTTTCCATGTTCCTTGGTGCCGTCGCCGCGATTGGTCAGACCAACATCAAACGCCTGATGGCCTATTCCTCGATCGCCCACATGGGCTATGCGCTGATCGGCCTTGCCGCCGGGACCGAGCTGGGTGTCAAATCCATGCTGGTCTATCTGGCGATCTACGTGACCATGAACATTGGCACCTTTGCCTTCATCCTCGGGATGGAGAAAGACGGCCAGCCGGTCACAGATATCTCGGCGTTGAACATGTATTCCAAACGCGCGCCGGGTAAGGCGCTGGCGATGCTGGTGCTGCTGTTCTCGCTTGCTGGTGTGCCGCCGATGCTGGGCTTCTTCGCCAAGCTAGGTGTTTGGCAGGCGGGTGTGGATGCGGGGCTGGTCTGGCTGGTTGTTGCCAGCGCCGTCGCCTCGGCCATCGGTGCCTATTATTACCTGCGTATCGTTTTCCTGATGTATTTCGGTGCCGAAGGCGATGACCGTCTGGACGAAGGCAAAAGCAGCCTGCTGTCGGGGTTCGTTGTTGCCTCTGCCGTGATCATGGTCGTGGGTATCCTGAACATGTTTGGCGTCGAAACTGCTGCGATCTCTGCAGCGGCGACGCTGATCAACTGATCTGCCGGTGACATCGGTGAACAATGGCGCTTCCACCGCGGGAGCAACGGGGGCCAAGGCGCAAAACGCGTCTTGGCCCGATGGCTATGGGCGGCAGGTTTTCGATAGCGTCGATTCCACGCTGAGCGAGGCGGCACGCCAAGCGAGCGAGCTGACGGGGTCCACATGGATCCTCGCGCAGGAGCAGACCGCCGCACGCGGTCGGCGCGGGCGGTCCTGGGCCACACCACGGGGCAATTTTGCCGCGACGCTGATGATGCGCCGGTCCGAAAGCCCCTCGACCGCGGCGCTGCGCAGCTTTGTCGCCTCGCTTGCCCTGCGCCGCGCCTTTGTCGCCACCACGCGGGACGAGGGGGCCTTTACCCTGAAGTGGCCCAACGACGTGCTGCTGAACGGCGGTAAGGTCGCGGGCATCCTGCTGGAAAGCATCGGTGATTTTCTGGCCATCGGAATCGGGGTGAACCTTGCCCATGCGCCCGGTGCCGATCAGGTCGAAGCAGGGGCCCTGCGCCCCGTTTCCGTCGTGGCAGAGACCGGCAAAGTAGTCCCGCCCGAGGTTTTTTTGGATGCGCTGGCGGCGGAATATGCGCAGCTGGAAACCCAGTTCCAGACCTATGGTTTTGCCCCCATCCGTACCGCGTGGTTGTCCCATGCCGCGCGTTTGGGCGAAGAGATCGTCGCCCGCACCATGAAGGACGAAACCCGTGGTGTGTTCGAAGACGTGGACGCGCAAGGCAACCTGATCCTGCGCACCCCTAAAGGCCGTGTGCCCATCACTGCGGCGGATGTATTTTTCTAAGCGCGAGCGGAGGGATGTGCCATGCTGTTGGCGATTGACTGCGGAAACACCAATACAGTCTTTTCGATCTGGGACGGGGCGCGGTTCCTCGGGACGTGGCGGACCTCTACCGAATGGCAGCGTACCTCTGACCAATATTACGTCTGGCTCAGCACCTTGATGAAGTTTCAGGGCGTCGAGGCAGATATCACCGATGTCATCATCAGCTCGACCGTGCCGCGGGTGGTGTTCAACCTGCGCGTTCTGGCGGACCGCTATTTTGACACGCGGCCCATTGTGGTGGGCAAACCCGATTGCCTGCTGCCCGTGGATGTCCGCGTTGACGAAGGCACCGCCGTGGGCCCTGACCGTCTGGTCAACACGGTGGCGGGGCATGATCTTTATGGCGGTGATCTGATCATTGTCGATTTCGGAACGGCGACGACCTTTGACGTGGTCGATACGGACGGGGCCTATATCGGCGGGGTGATTGCCCCCGGTGTAAACCTGAGCCTTGAGGCATTGCATAACGCCGCCGCGGCCTTACCTCATGTAGACATCTCGAAACCACAGGCGGTGATTGGTACAAATACCGTCTCTTGCATACAATCGGGCATTTTTTGGGGTTATGTTGGCCTCGTCCGTGAGATATGTGCCCGAATAAAGGCTGAGCGCGGCCGCGAAATGCGCGTGATTGCCACAGGCGGGCTGGCCCCGCTCTTTCAACAGACAGTCGATCTGTTTGATGCATACCAAGATGATTTGACGATGCACGGCCTGACCGTGATTTATAACTATAACAAGGATACCGCTTAGTCATATGAGCAGCGAAAGATTGATCTATCTGCCCCTCGGTGGGGCAGGTGAAATTGGCATGAATGCCTATGTTTATGGATACGGGAAACCCGGTAAGGAGCGACTGATTGTTGTCGACCTTGGCGTTGCCTTCCCCGACATGGACACAAGCCCCGGCGTGGATCTGATCATCCCCGATATCGCCTGGCTTGAAGAACGCCGCGACCAGATCGAGGCGATTTTCATCACCCACGCCCACGAAGACCATATCGGTGCCGTGGCCCATACCTATGACCGCCTGCGCGCGCCGATCTATACGCGGAAATTCACCGCCAATATCGCCAAGCGCAAGATGGACGAATACGGCCACCCCGACGATGCGGTGACCACCGTGGCCCCTTGGCCGCAGCAAACGACCGTAGGGCCGTTCAAAGTGGGCTTCCTGCCCATGTCCCACTCCATCCCTGAATCGTCGTCGCTGGTGATCGACGTGGCCGGCGATCGGCTGATCCACTCGGGCGACTTCAAGATCGACATGACACCCGGTGTTGGTGAACCCTACGACCCCGAACTTTGGGCCGACGTGTCCAAAGACGGCGTCAAGGCGCTGATCTGTGACAGTACCAACGTCTTCTCGCAACATGCAGGCCGGTCCGAAGCGACCGTCGGGCCAGAGATTGAAAAGCTGCTCGGCACCGCGCAGGGTATGGTCGTCGCGACGACCTTTGCCTCTAACGTCGCGCGTGTGAAGACGCTGGCGGATGCAGGCGAACGGGCAGGGCGGTCGGTTGTGCTGCTGGGACGTGCGATGAAACGCATGGTCGAAGCCTCGCTTGAAACCGGCGTGATGAAGGACTTCCCCCCGGTCGTGAGCCCGGAAGAAGCCCGCGGTATCCCGCGCGAGAACCTGATGTTGCTGGTGACAGGCTCGCAAGGGGAGCGTCGTGCGGCGTCGGCACAGCTGGCACGCGGCAAATACATGGGGCTGGAAATGAAGGAAGGGGACATGTTCCTGTTCTCCTCCAAAACCATTCCCGGCAACGAACGTGGCGTGATCAAGGTGATCAACGCATTCTCCGAGATGGGCGTTGATATCGTTGACGACAGCTCGGGTCTGTATCACGTGTCAGGCCACGCCAACCGTCCCGATCTGGAAACGCTGCATGACGTGGTCAAGCCGCAGATCCTGATCCCGATGCACGGTGAGCACCGCCACCTGCGTGAGCACACCAAAATCGCCAACGCCAAGGGGATGAAGGGTGTTCTGGCCGTTAACGGCATGATGATCGACCTGTCGGGCAACGAGCCCAAGGTCGTTGAATATGTCGACAGCGGGCGGACCTACCTTGATGGCTCGACCCAGATTGGCGCGATGGATGGCGTTGTGCGCGACCGTATCCGCATGGCGCTGAACGGCCACGTCACCGTGACCGTCATCCTGGACGAGAATGACGAAGCCTTGGGAGATCCTTGGGTCGATGCCATGGGTCTGCCAGAGCAAGGTCGGTCCAAGACATCGCTGGTTGACGTGCTGGAAGCCGATCTGGCCCAGTTCCTTGGCCGTGCTAATGCCAAGACCCTGCGCGACGACGACAAGCTGCACGATGGGTTGAAGCGCACTGTGCGTCAGTCCGCCAACGATGAGATCGGCAAAAAGCCCGAGGTTACCATCGTGGTCAGCCGCCTGAGCTAAAACGCTCTCACGCTAAATAGAAAACGCCGCGCAGTGCCCTGCGCGGCGTTTTGCGTTTGTAGGGCAGGGTGTGGCGCGTCGGAGCTGCTGCGAGGCAAAGCGGTAGCCACAAAGAAAAAGGCGCAGAGGATGCTCTGCGCCTTTAATCGTTTCTGTCAGTTGGTGCGCGGGGTTATTCGCGACGCTCGGCAAAGCTTAGGCCGATGAACTCGGGCGTGTGATCGCCCAGACCGACGACGCGGTTGTCGTTGCGGTTGTTCTGCTGACGGTTGTTGTCATTGCGGTTGTTATCACCGCGCCCGCCACGGCCACCGCGACGGTTGTTGGGTTTGTCGTCCTGAGCGGCGTCTGCCTTTTGGGCAGGGGCTTTGTCTGCGGACTCCTTGGCTGGTTTGTCCGACTTTTTGTCTTGCGGCTTTGCATCAGATTTGGCGTCTGCTTTGGCATCGGGTTTGTCAGCCTTGGGGCTGTCCGCCTGCGCCGTCTCTGTTTGTTCAGCGTCAACCTTAGCCACATCAGGCTTTTTACGGCTGCGCGTGCGGGTGCGTTTGGGCTTCTCAGATTTGGCCGCGTCATCGGATTTCGCAGCGGGGGCGTCGGCTGTCTTGGCCTCGGCCGCTGGGGCCGCTTTTGCCTCCGAACCGCCCAAGGGGTTGTCGAGGCGTGGGATCTCGCGCTGTACCAGACGTTCAACGTCCTCGAGGTTCTTTTCGTCCCGCGGGACGCAGATCATGATCGCCTTGCCATCACGTCCCGCGCGACCCGTGCGGCCGATCCGGTGCACGTAATCCTCGGCATGGGAGGGCACGTCGTAGTTATACACGTGGCTGACCGACGGCACATCAAGACCGCGCGCCGCCACGTCAGAGGCAACAAGGAAGCGCAGATCGCCGTTGCGGAACCCTTCCAGTGTTTTGGTCCGCTGGCTTTGATCAAGATCCCCATGGATCGGAGCCGCGTCATAGCCGTATTTTTTCAACGACTTAGCGACCGTATCCACATCCATCTTGCGGTTGCAGAAGATGATCGCGTTGGTGCATTTGTCGCCTTCAGCGTCGATCAACGCGCGCAGCACTTTGCGTTTCTCCGTCGCTTCGCGGTCCTTGCGCGAGGCTTTGAACATCAGCACGCCTTGCTCGATATTCTCGCTCGTGGTGGCCTGACGGGCGACTTCGATACGCTCGGGCGCAGAGAGGAAAGTGTTCGTAATCCGCTCGATCTCGGGGGCCATAGTGGCCGAGAAGAACAGCGTCTGACGGGTAAAGGGCGTCATCTGGAAGATGCGTTCGATATCGGGGATGAACCCCATATCCAGCATCCGGTCGGCCTCGTCTACGACCATGATCTTGACGTCGGACAAGATCAGCTTGCCGCGCTCAAAGTGGTCGATCAGGCGGCCGGGCGTGGCGATCAAAACGTCAACGCCCTTGTCGATCAGCTTGTCCTGCTCTCCGAACGACACACCGCCGATCAGCAGCGCTTTGGTCAGTTTCAGGTGCTTGGTATAGGTGTCGAAGTTCTCGGCCACCTGTGCCGCCAGTTCCCGCGTGGGGCACAGCACCAGGCTGCGCGGCATCCGGGCGCGGGCGCGGCCACGGGCAAGCAGGGTGATCATGGGCAGGGTAAAGCTGGCAGTTTTGCCGGTGCCTGTTTGGGCGATTCCCAAGACGTCCTTGCCTTCAAGGGCAGGGGGGATCGCGCCGGCCTGAATTGGCGTGGGGGTTTCATACCCGGCCTCATCAATGGCTTTCAGGACTTTAGGATTAAGGTTTAGATCAGAAAATTTTGTCATGTGTGTCCGATGATAGCGGACATACACTTGGCCCGCGGCAGCATTCATGTCGGCCCGCATGGCCCAAGGGGCGGAGGCTCTCCGCGACATGTTCTGCACCCATTAACAAAGACTCCCCGTCGCGTCAAATGGATGCGCTAAAGCCCTGTGAAACGGGGGAAATGTGTTGCCAGTTGGTTGGGCAGCGCCAGATCAACCTCGCGTAGCAGCCCGTGGTCGCGCAGGCGGCTGCGCAATTCCGGTGTATCTGCGCAGACTTCGTCGAAAAACGCGCGCAACCCGTCCTCGCCGCTTTCACTCTCTATCATCGAGAAAAGGTCATTTAGCGACAGACCGCCTTGGTCATAGGGACGGTTGGGGCGCAGTTCGGGGCGGTAGCTGCCCTTGGTGACGCGGTAGCGGTAAGCGGCGATCCAGTCGTCCCATGTTTTCGCATGGGCATGGGCCAGCGTGATGTCGGGCGGAGCGTCGTGACAGTCCAGCATCTCGCCCTTTTGAAAGACGTTGTGGATGCGCAGATGCATATTCGGCAGCCCCGTGCGGACAAATACCTTGCCCGCAAGATGGCTGAGAAACCCGCCCTTCAAATAAGCGCCATAGGTCGGATAAAGCTCTGCCACAATGCGCGCGCGGTCGGGGCCCGCGGGGATGAAGCCCTTGAACGCCGTCGGATCGCCTGAAAGCTGCTCCATCGGGCGGATGCGGGTGGCGGGCGCAGCTTGCGGGATATCGGCCAGAATGTCAGCGATCGGGCGGTCTGCGACCAGATACTCGTCCGCATCCATGTGGATCAGCCAGTCCACCTCGCGGCGGCGGTTGTAGGCATGGGTCGCATTTGCCGTCTGGCGTTGCTGGTGGGCGTCTGGCCGGTCACGTTTGCGCTGCTTCCAATAGCGCGAGTCGCAGGTGATGACGCGGATCTTGGGATTGGCGTCCAGATGGGCAAAGGCCTCGTCATTGGGCGCATCCAGATAGATGTAAAGCCGCTGCGCGCCCGCCGCCAGATGAAAGGCGGCGAACTGCAATATGTCGCGCGTCGGTGCCAGAATGGTAGAGGCGATGCCCCATGTCACATCAGTCATGGGGCCAGTTTGCGGTGCGTCGGACGGGCTGGCAAGCCCAAGTCAGACCATCATTTCCTTGGTCGCGGTCAGGCGCACATCGGGGTAATCGCGGTCCACACGGTCGATATCCCATTGCAGCCGCGTCAGGTAAACGATGTCGCCATCGTGGTCATGGGCGATATGCTGTTTGTTGGCTTCTGTAAACTTATCAACGGCTTGCCGGTCACCGTTCACCCAACGAGCAGAGGTGAACTGCGATTGTTCGAACCGCACCGGCAGCCCGTATTCCAGCTCGATCCGGCTGGCGAGCACTTCGAACTGTAGCTGCCCGACGACGCCCACAACAAAGCCCGAGCCGATGGCGGGTTTAAAGACCTTCGCCGCACCTTCTTCGGCGAATTGCATCAGCGCTTTTTCAAGGTGTTTCGATTTCATCGGATCGCCCGCGCGCACGCCCTGCAACAGCTCTGGCGCGAAGGACGGGATGCCACTGACGCGGATCGCCTCGCCCTCGGTCAGGGTGTCACCGATGCGCAGCTGCCCGTGGTTGGGAATGCCGATGATGTCACCGGCCCATGCTTCCTCGGCCAGCTCGCGGTCGGCGGCAAGGAACATCACGGGGTTGGTGACAGACATGGTTTTCTTGGACCGCACATGGGTCAGTTTCATGCCACGGGTAAAATGGCCCGACGCCAGACGGACAAAGGCCACGCGGTCGCGGTGCTTGGGGTCCATGTTCGCCTGAACTTTGAAGACAAAGCCGGAAACCTTTGGTTCTTCAGGTAAAATCTGTCTTGGCTCTGCCGATTGAATCTGCGGTTCAGGGCCGTAGGTGGCGATGCCGTCCATCAGTTCCTTGACGCCAAAGCTGTTGATCGCAGAGCCGAACCAGATCGGTGTCAGCGACCCTTCGGCCATCAGCGACGCATCCAGCGGCGGCATCAGCTCGCGGACCATTTCAAGGTCTTCGCGCAGTTTTTCAAGCAAGGCGGCGGGCACGTGTTCGGCCAGCTTCGGGTCATCCAACCCTTCGATCGCAATGCTCTCAGCGACCTTGTTCCGGTCGGCACGGTCCATCAGTTCAAGCCGGTCGCGCAGGATGTCGTAGCAGCCGATAAAGTCGCGGCCCACGCCGATGGGCCAGCTTGCAGGGGTCACATCAATGGCAAGGTTTTCCTGAATTTCGTCGATGATCTCGAAGACATCGCGGCTTTCGCGGTCCATCTTGTTACAGAATGTCAGGATCGGCAGGTCGCGCATGCGGCAGACCTCGAACAGCTTTTGCGTCTGGCTTTCCACGCCTTTCGCGCCGTCAATTACCATCACGGCCGCGTCAACGGCGGTCAGCGTGCGGTAGGTATCTTCGGAAAAGTCAGAGTGGCCGGGCGTATCCACAAGGTTAAAGCGGAAATTCGTGCCCTTGTTCATGAAATCGAACGACATGGCCGAGGCCGAGACAGAGATGCCGCGATCCTTTTCCATCGCCATAAAGTCAGAGCGGGTGCGTCGCGCCTCGCCCTTGGCGCGGACCTGACCGGCCATCTGGATCGCCCCGCCGAACAGCAGGAATTTCTCTGTCAGCGTGGTTTTCCCCGCATCGGGGTGGGAAATGATCGCAAAGGTGCGACGCCGAGCGATTTCGGCAGGCAAAGCGGGGCGGTTTGAGGGGGTATCCAACATGGATTGGCATATATCCACGCCCGAACACACGCGCAAGTCTGCTTGGATCAGCCGCGTGCTTGCATTTTCTTGGGGGTCGGCGCGAAACTGCGGTATGATGGGGGCAGATGAAACCAGAGTGGGTGTGACAATGGAATTGAAAGAGATCGCAGATGCGTTGGTAAAAGGCTGCCGCGAGGGCCATGAGGTGGCGAACCTTGATCGGCTTTACGCGCAGGACGCCGTGTCGGTTGAGGGGATGGACCACGGAAACGGGCGCGAGACGCAGGGCCTTGAGGGCATCAAGGGCAAGCATGCGTGGTGGGACAGCGCGATGGAGGTGACGCGTCAGAATGTCAGCGACCCGATGCTCCATGGCGATGACCGTTTTGCTGTCCTCTTTGATGTTGCGGCGCGCGAAAAGGAAAGCGGCACCGAGATGGAGATGAAAGAGGTCGCCATCTACCACGTGGCCAATGGCAAGATCGTGCGCGAGGAATTCTTTGGCTGATCAGCGCATGCTGGCGCGGCGCAGCAGTTCTGCCGCGTCGGGGCGGTCCAGCAGGGGTTCCGACACATCTAGCCCCGCATGGGGCAGGTCGGAATGGCCGGGGATGACATCGCCCATAGCGTCCGACAGCTCTTGCGGCAGCACGCCTTTGGTGCGGCTGTCGATCAGCATGGATTCCGCCGCGATGCCTTCGGCATAGATGATCTGGTGCCCGTCAAACAGCAGTTGGAAATAGTCGACAAAGCCGCCGTCCTGCACCCGTACCGTATCGCCGTTGACCAGATGGCGGGCCTTGACCAGCAGCTCTGACCGGCCGGCCCCCAGACGGTCTTCGCGCTGGTAGATGAACAGGCGGTGATCGGGGCTGACGATCAGGTCATTGTCGTTGTTCAACGTGCCCGCGTTGATGCAGATCGGGGCGAATTCGCCAACCGCGCGCACGGTGCTTTGTCCGATCCAGCGGATCGCCTGCACGCCGTCATCGCGGGTCAGGACCTTGTCACCGACGCAGAGCTCCTCGATCGGGCGCTGCTCACCGGTGGCCATGGTGATATGCGTGCCGCGGGTGAAGGACACACAGGCCACTTGTGCGAACTTCTGGCGCATCGTCTCGGTGTCGATGCCAACCAGCCGGTATTCCACTTTCGACGACAGCGCGCTGAGCGGGATGAGATAGATCGCTTCGGCATGGCCGTCATCGGCCACTTCGACCAGCAGGATCGCATCGTTGATCTGCCCGTCAGGCGACATGAAGGTCAGTGCGCAATCCAGATGCAGGGCGGCCCCGCTGGTGCCGGTTTGCGTATCGGGCGCGATCGACAGGCTGCCATCCGGTGCCGTCTGGATCGACAGGCGCACTGGTTCCGCCCCGTAGGACAGCTCGTACACATCATCCAGCAACAGTTCCGAGGCAAAAGACAGCGTGTCGCCCATATTCGCACCATCCGTCGCCGTGAATTGCGTCGCACGAAAGACAGGGACACTTTGCGGAGGGGAAGGGCGGGGCGAGGTCATGGGGCGGGCCTTTGCGCGCGAAAGATGAATGATATCGGGGTCGGCAGTCACACAACTGCCGGTGGTTCTTATGTCCTTGCCATAGGATTGTGTCCCATTCGGGTCAAGCCTTTGGCCTTTTGCTGGCATTGTCCGCGAAGACAGTGTTACGACTTGCGCGAACACTAACCGGGAGAGATCGCTATGGATCTGGGAATCAAGGGAAAACGCGCATTGGTTTGCGCATCGTCAAAGGGCCTCGGCCTGGGCTGCGCAGAGGCGCTGGCCGAAGCGGGTGTGGATCTGGTGATGAACGCACGCGGTGCCGCGGATCTGGAAACGGCCGCCGAACGCATCCGTCAGGACTATGGCGTCGAGGTCACCACCATCGCCGCCGATATCGCCACGGACGATGGCCAGAAGCTGGTGCTGGAGGCCGCGGGCCAGATCGACATTCTGGTCAATAACGCAGGCGGCCCACCCCCCGGCATGTGGAGCGATTGGGACCGCGAGGATTTCATCAAGGCGCTCGATGCGAACATGTTGGCCCCCATCGCGATGATCAAGGCGCTGGTGCCCGCGATGATGGACCGTGGCTGGGGCCGCGTCGTCAACATCACCTCGCAATCCGTGCGTGCGCCAATCGGCGTTCTGGGGCTCAGCAACTCGGCCCGTACCGGTCTGACCGGCTATGTCGCGGGCACCTCGCGTCAGGTCGCGGGCAAGGGTGTCACGATCAACAACCTGCTGCCCGGCATCCACGCCACCGACCGCGCCGATGCACTGGATGGCGGCGTCGTCAAACAAAAGGGCATCACGCTGGAAGAGGCCCGCACCGAGCGCGCATCGACGATTCCCGCAGGGCGCTATGGCACGCGGCATGAATTCGGCGCGGCCTGTGCTTTCCTGTGCTCGCAACACGCGGGATTTATCGTCGGGCAGAACTTGCTGCTGGACGGCGGGGCGACCAATATCACGATGTAAGGGCGAGGGCCGGGCGCTGCGATGCCCGCGCGGCACGCGCGCCCGTCTGACATATTTCATCACGTTTACGACAGACCGCCGCGCAACAGATAGCGCGGCGGTTTTTGCTAGGCTACCCATGGACGTTACTGTCCCTTTCAAAGGTATTCCCGGATGTCCCCTATTGTTCTGTTTGTCCTCTTCGGTGCCATCATCGCCGCAAGTCTGCTGGCCGCACCGCGCCGCGCCTCGGTCGAGGGGTTCTTTGGCGGGATGACGGCCCAAGGCGGTGCGCCGGGGCTTTGGACGCTGGTGCTCAGCCAGGTCACCACATGGATTTTCGCGCGCAGCCTGATGAACGCGGCGATCCTGGGATATTACTACGGCATCGCGGGCACGCTGGCCTATGCGGCCTACTATGGGTCTTTCCTGACCGGGGGCTTTATCGTCGGGCGTCTGCGCCAGAACGGCGCCATGTCGGTGCAGGATTGGCTGGGCGCGCGCTTTGGCGGAGCGGGCAATGCCTGCTATAATCTGGTCATCGCGCTGCGGCTCTTGTCCGAGGTGTTTGCCAATCTGCTGGTGGTGGGGCTGATCTTTAACGCCGTGCTGGCGGGCAGCGGCACGCCTGCGATCCTGATCGTGGCGCTCGTGGGGCTGGGCTATTCCGCTTGGGGCGGGCTAAGTGCCGCGCTGCGCACCGATGTGGTGCAGATGGTCGTGTTCCTCGTGGTTTTCGGTGTCGCCTTTGTGGCGCTGGTCGTGTCGCCCGGCTTTGATCTGGGGGCGGTTGTCACGGCACCGGGGACAGCAGGGGCCTATAACGGCTGGGTCTTGCTGGCCGTGGCGCTGTTGCAAGTGTTTTCCTACCCCGCGCATGATCCGGTGATGATGGACCGGGGCTTTATCGCCGACCCGGAGGTGACGCGCCGGTCCTTTCTGCATGCCTTCTGGATCTCGACCCTGTGTATCATCGGCTTCGGGTTCTTCGGCATTCAGGCGAGCCTTGTCGGTGCGGCCTACGAGGGCGAGCTGATCGGCACCTGGGCCACGATGTTTCCTGCGTGGGTGTTTGTGGCGCTGATGATCTCTTTGCTGGTCTCAGCGCTGAGCACGCTGGATTCCGCGCTCTCGTCTGCCGCGCGTCTGGTGGTTGAAGAGTTGAAGCTCGCACCGCGTAGCCTGAACGGCGGGCGGATCGTGATGCTGGGCTTTATGGCCGCAGGCACGATGCTGACGCTCTGGGGCAATGCGACGCTGTTCGATGCGGTGGCCGTGTCGGGTACTGCGTCGATGTTCCTGACGCCGGTGCTGGTGGTCGGGCTGGTGATGCAGCGGCAGATCGCCCTATGGGCCTATCTGGCAGCCTTCGGGGCGGCGATGATCGGGGCCTTTGCCTATTTTGCCCGCGCGTGGCCCGCCTTTGCCGCGGTGTTGCCAGAGGGGCATAAATACGAACAGCTTTTGGTAATTTGTGTGGTCGTTCTGGTCGCAGGCTTCGCGGCGGTGCTTGCGGGCGCGCGGCGGGGCTGATAGCGGTCGATCCCGAGCGAATTGATCGGATTAGACCGCGCCCATGACTGAAGTGACTGACGTGCACCCGAGACTGGAAATCAAGAACCTGCAGCGCGCCTATGGCGGGCGGGCCGTCGTGGATGATGTCAGCCTGAAAATCATGCCGGGGCAGGTGACCTGTCTTCTGGGGCCATCGGGCTGTGGCAAGTCGACCACCCTGCGGATGATCGCCGGCGTCGAGATGCAGGACAGCGGTACGATCCACGTTGATGGCAAGCTGATCTGTGACACGGTTTTCCGCGTGCCCCCCGAACGGCGCGAGATCGGGTTGATGTTTCAGGATTTCGCGCTGTTTCCGCATCTTAGCGTGGCCGACAACGTGGGCTTTGGCTTGAAAACCGGCACCAAGGCCGAACGCCGCGCCCGTATCGAGGAACTGCTTGAACGTGTGGACCTGCTGCGATTTATCGACGGCTATCCGCATCAACTGTCAGGGGGCGAACAACAGCGCGTGGCGCTGGCGCGTGCCTTGGCCCCACGGCCCAAGATCATGCTGATGGACGAGCCCTTCTCGGGGCTTGATAACCGGCTGCGCGATGACATCCGGGACGAGACTTTGGGCATCCTGAAAGAGGAAGGTACCGCCGTCTTGCTGGTCACCCACGAGCCCGAGGAAGCCATGCGCATGGCAGACGAGATCGCCTTGATGCGCGATGGCAGGATCGTACAGCAGGGGGCCCCCTATAACGTGTACACGCGTCCCGTCGACCGCGCGTCGGTGGCGTTTTTCTCGGACGCGAATGTGCTGCGGGCCGAGGTGTCTGGGGCGCTGGCGCATACGGTCTTTGGCCGGTTTCTGGCCCCCGGCGTGCCGGACGGGACGCAGGTGGATATCGTGTTCCGCCCCCAGCATTTGCGCATCGACTTTGACCGTGCGGGCAAGGGGCCGTTGCCAACCTCGACCGATGGCACCGCAGCCCGCGCCACTGTTGCGCGTGCGCGTTTCATGGGGAATGAGAGTCTCGTGGAATTTGTCATGGACCATGACGGCAGCACCCTGCGCGCCACCGTGCCCAATGTCTTCTTGCCGCAGCCCGGGGCCGTCATGTGGCTGACCGTGCGCCGCGATCGTTGTTTTGTTTTTCCGGTGCATGCGGCAGGGTAGACCGCTGGCGGCTGCCCCTGTGGCACCGCGGGATGCCTTCGGCGAGGATTTAATCCATTTGGAAGACGGGCGGCGCGGTGAATAGCGCGGGCAGCGGGTGTGTCGCCTCGATCAGGTCAAGCCGCAGGGTCGTGTTTTGCCCTTTGGTTTCATCCCAACCTGAGAGGGTCCAACTGCGGGCGGCATGGCTGAGCCTGTGGGGGTGGAGCACCAGCGTATCGAGCGTGCCATCGTCGGCGTTATAGACGATCCTGAGTTTCTGGCGCGCGCGAATTGCGGCGCGCAGCACGGGCAGATGCCCCATCCCCCGCGCGGCATTGGCGAAAGGGTGTTCGATGCGCTGCCAGTCCTGCGTTGCGGGCTGTGCGGTTTCGGGCAAGGCCGCGTCGATTTTTTGCGCCAGAGAGGTCGCGGCGGCCTGTAGGTCGGGGTCGGTTGTTTCAAGCACAACGGCGAGGGCGAGTTGAAGCGCCTCAATCTCTTCGGGGGAGAGGGATAGCGGCGGCAGCACCGTCGCCGGTGTCAGCCGGTAGCCTGCGCCACGGGTGCCGGTGATCGCAACGCCCGACGCCTGTAGCCGCGCGATGTCGCGGTAGAGCGTGCGCAAGGACACGCCCGCCGCCTGCGCCATATCCTCGGCCCGGTGAAGCTGGTGGTCGCCCAAGAGGGAGAGCAGGGAAAACAATCGATCGCTGCGGCGCATGGTTTCTATGTGCCACGCAGGCGGGCAGGGTGCAAGGCAACTGCCAAAAAACTGTCAGGAGTGTTGGGGCGGTCGTTGGAGGGCGTAAATTTTGCGGGGCCGCGCGGCGAGGGAAACGCTTTGGCCCTTCAAGCTGCCAGAGCAGGGGCCTAAAAAGAGACAGAGTTTACCGGCGGGGGCAGTCCCCCTGCCTCACATTCGGATTATGGAGTTGAGACTATGTTGAACAATATCGGCCTTCCGGGTCTTTTGCTGATTGCAGTTGTGGTGCTGGTCCTGTTCGGGCGCGGCAAGATTTCCAGCCTGATGGGCGAAGTCGGCAAGGGCATCACCAGCTTTAAGAAAGGCATCAGCGAAGGCGAAGATGACGTGAAAAACGGCGACAAGGACACTGCCGAGCTGAGCGATGACACCGTTGTTGTCACCGACACGAAGACCGACAAGGACCGGGTGTAAGCTCTCATGTTTGATATGGGGTGGTCAGAGCTGTTGGTCGTTGGCGTTGTCGCGCTGATTGTGGTGGGTCCCAAGGACCTGCCCGTGCTGTTTCGCAAGGTCGGCCAGTTTGTGGGCAAGGCCAAGGGGATGGCGCGCGAGTTCAGCAATGCGATGAATGATGCCGCCGATGACACGGGCATGCGCGAGATGTCGTCCAGTTTGAACAAGACGTTGAAAACCGCGACGAACCCGCTGGGATCGGCGATGGACGAAGTGAAGTCAGCGACCAAATCCCTGTCCAAATTCGACCCCGAAAGCGAGACGGGCAAACTGGCCTCGCAGCGGGCCGAGGATGTCAAGAAGATCCAGGCCGCCACCGCCCGTGCCGGTGCCGAGCGCAAACAGCGTGAAGCTGCCGAAGCGCTGGCACAGGCCGATGCGGCAGAAGCGAAACTCGCGACACCCGCCGCCGCGCCGCAGATCGAGAAGCCGGCGACGAAAGCTCCTGCCAAGAAAGCGCCAGCCAAGAAGGCAGCTGCCGCCAAAACGCCAGCCAAAGCCACGCCCGCCAAGAAGCCTGCCGCCAAGAAACCTGCCGCAGCGAAACCTGCGGCCAAGAAAGCCGCGCCCAAAGCGCCAGCGGCCAAAAAGAGTGACACATGAGTGCATCAGACGATATTGACGACAGCGCCGCCCCGCTGATCGAGCATCTGGCCGAGCTGCGCACGCGGCTGATCCATTCGGTGATCGCCTTTATCATCGGCATGGTGATCTGTTTTACCGTTTGGAATCCGATCTTTAACTTCCTGACAAATCCTTTGTGTTCGGCTATGGCCGAGCGCGGGCAGGAAGACTGCGGGTTGATCCTGATCAAGCTGCAAGAGGGCTTTTTCGTCGCCATCTCTATCTCTTTGCTGGGCGGGCTGGTTTTGGGCTTTCCCTATATCAGCTACCAGCTGTGGCGCTTCGTGGCACCGGGGCTTTACAAGAACGAGAAGGGCGCGTTTCTGCCCTTCCTGATTTCGAGCCCGCTGATGTTCTTTTTGGGCGCGTCCTTTGCCTTTTATGTCGTGACGCCGCTGGCTTTCGATTTCTTTCTTGGGTTCCAGCAGGCGGGCACGCTTGTCGGCGAGGGGACGGATAACGCAGGCGGAATCGCGGCCATCGCGTTCCAGGGGTCGGCTCAGGAGTATCTAAGCCTGACGATCAAGTTCATCGTGGCCTTTGGCCTGTGCTTTCAGCTGCCCGTATTGCTGACCCTGATGGGCAAGGCCGGTCTGGTCAGCGCCGAAGGGCTTGGCAACGTGCGCAAATATGCGGTGGTTGGTATTCTGGTGCTGGCCGCACTTGTCACGCCGCCGGATGTGATCACCCAAGGGATCCTGTTTGTTGTGGTCTACGGGCTTTACGAAATCTCTATCTTTCTTGTAGGGCGGGTTGAACGCAAACGAGAAGAGCAGCTGCGCGCAGACGGGTATTATGACGACGAATATGATGACCCGATCCTCGCAGAGTTCGAAGAGGATGAGGACGACCTGAAGTGAACCGTGACCCGATGGACCGTATTGCAGCGGCGTTGGAGAGGATGTCTCCTCCGCCGCTGAAAACCCCGGATTTTGATGTCGCGGGGGCCTTTGTCTGGCAGACAGGGCCGGACCATCTGGCACCGGTCGAAACGGTCAGCAAGGTTGATCTGTCGCTGCTGGTCGGTGTGGATCGCGCGCGCGACACGTTGCTGGCCAACACGATGCAATTCGCCGCCGGTCTGCCCGCCAACAACGCCCTGCTGTGGGGCGCGCGCGGGATGGGCAAGTCGAGCCTTGTGAAAGCCGTACACGCCCATGTCCGCGAGACGCACGACCGTCTGCGCATCGTGGAACTGCAACGCGAGGACTTGCCATCGGTGGGCCGTCTGCTGAGCCTGCTGCGCGGTGCGCGGCAACGGTTTATCCTGTATTGCGATGATCTGAGCTTTGGTCATGATGACGCGCATTACAAATCGCTGAAGGCGGTGCTGGATGGCGGGATCGAGGGGCGGCCAGAGAATGTCGTGCTTTATGCCACGTCGAACCGGCGTCATCTGATGCCCCGTGACATGATCGAGAACGAACGTGGCTCTGCCATCAACCCTGCCGAGGCGGTGGAAGAGAAAGTATCGCTGTCGGATCGGTTCGGGCTGTGGCTGGGCTTCCATCCCTGCGACCAGAAACAGTATCTGGATATGATCCGCGGCTATTGCGATGCCTATGGGGTCGATATCGACGCCAAGACCCTGCACGCCGAGGCGATCGAATGGCAAGCGACCCGTGGCGCGCGGTCGGGCCGTGTGGCCTGGCAGTACTTCGTTGATCTGGCAGGGCGTCGCGGCGTCGCGCTGTAAGCGATAAGCGGCCTGCACAAAAGCAAGCGGCCCCGAAAAGGGGCCGCATGTTAAAGCTGTTCAGTTTTCCAGTTGGCTTAGTTCAGGTAGGGCGTCGGATCGACGCTGTCAAAGCCTTTGCGCACCTCGAAATGTACGAATGAATCATCGCCCGGGCGCAGTTTGGCGATGCTTGCCCCTTTCGATACGCTATCCCCTTTGGCGACCGACACATTGGCGACATTGGCATAAACGGTCAGCAGGTTGTCAGGGTGGCGGATCACGACAATCGGCACGCCCTCGGCGCTTTTGGTGATCGCGGCGACGGTGCCGCTATCGGCGGCTTTGACCGCAGCACCCGGTGTGCCCTTGATGTTGATGCCCTCGTTCTTGCCCTTGGAATAGGCGCGGATGATGCTGCCCTGTACGGGGGGCGACATGCGGCCCGAAGAGGCGGGTTGCGTCGTCTTGCCCACATCGGCGACAGGTTTGGCTGCGGCGGGTTCGGGCTTTGGCGCGGCGGGCTTCTCGTCTACAGGCGGTAGCGGTTTCGCGGCGCTTGGCGGGGTCGGCGTTGGCGATCCGGTGCCGGGCAAGCTGGTCGTTGTCGGCGCAGTGGCCGTCGCGGCAGCAGGGACCGCGGCGCTGCGTTTCGGGGCGGCCTGCTGCGCCACGGGGATCAGCAGGAACTGCCCTTCGCGGACAGAGAAATCAGCGCCAAGCCCGTTCCATTCGGCCAGCGTTTCAACCGGCACGGCATAGAGACGCGCGATGGTATAGGCGGTTTCCCCACGTTCCACCTTGTGGCGCACAGGCTCGATCCCGGTCTGTTTCGCGGGGTTCTCGCGGGTGGTGGTCTGCGCCGAGGGCAGGGTGGTGGTCTGCACGCCGGGGGTGGCGGGCGCCCGGTTGATCGCGCCGCCTGCGATGGTCTGGATATCGACCGCTGCAGTGGTGATCGGACCGGTGCCCGACGCGCCAGTCGCGGGCGAGGGTTCGGCGACGCGGGTCGGTAGGGCGATGATCTCTCCCTTGCGGAGGGGGACAGTGGGGTCGATGCCGTTGTAGCGCGACAGGCTGCCCACATCGGTACCCACGCGGGTGGCCACGTCAGACAGCGTATCGCCACGCCGCGCCACGGCGACCTGATAGTTGGGGTAGGAAATCACACCGCGGTTGTCCGGTGCGGGGCGTTCATCCAGCGGGCCGGTGGCTGCGTGGGCGGTGGTGAAACCGTCGCCAAAGCCGCCGCGCAAATCCATATCAAGGGGCTGTTCACACGCGGCGAGCAAAAGCGCAGAGCTGCCCGCCAGTACCGTCAGCCTGAGGGTACGGGTCACGTTTGGTTGGGTCATCTGCTCGTCCTCGTCTTCGGTGCCGTCAGCGCCTTGGGGTCCCCGTTCGGGCGGAGTTCCCCTTGCTATACTGCATTTAGCCGTCTTTTCCCAGCCCTTCAAGCAAGGGAACAAAGCGGACCTTGCGCAGCTCGTCATATTCCAGCCCGGTCTCGGTTTTGCGTACACGTATGAGGTGTTGAACCGTGTCCGACTGGCCCACGGGCACGACCATGATGCCGCCCACCTTGAGCTGAGCCAGAAGCGGGCCGGGGGGGTCTTCGGCGGCGGCGGTCACGATGATCCGGTCAAAGGGGGCCTGTTCGGGCAAGCCAAAGCTGCCGTCGCCTATGATCGCCGTGATGTTGGACAGGGCCAGATCCTCGAAGATCTGGCGGGCCTCTACCACCAGTCTGCGGTGGCGGTCGATGGTATAGACGCGCCGCGCCAGTTTGCTGAGGATCGCGGCCTGATAACCTGATCCGGTCCCCACCTCGAGCACCTTGTCACGCGATGACACATCCAGCGCCTGCGTCATCAGCGCCACAACCGAAGGCTGGCTGATGGTCTGACCGCAGGCGATCGGCAGGGGCATGTCCTCGTAGGCGCGGGACGCGAAAAGGCCGCGGATGAAGGGACCACGGTCGATCTGCTCCATTGCGTTCAGGACACGGGCATCGGTGACGCCCTTGGAACGGAGTGCGTAAAGAAACTGCATCTTGCGTGTCGCGTCTGTGATGTCTTCTTCGTCGTTCATGTATTGATGGCTTTTAGCGCGTCAAATGTATCATGAGCGGTGAGGTCGGCGCGCATGGGCGTGACCGAGATATAGCCGTCAAGGTTCAGCGCGGCGTCGGTGCCGTCGTCCGTCGGGATCTGCTGGTCCGCGCCCTTGATCCACAAGAACCGCCGCCCCGAGGGCGACAACTGCGGGATCGTGGAAAAGCTGGTATCGCGGCGCATCCCCTGGGGGGCCAAACGGATGCCCTGAACCTCTGCCGCTGCGACGGGCGGAAAATTCACGTTATAGAACAGACGGTAGCCATCCCCATGCGCCGGTGTCGCATCCAGAATACGGCGGATCACATCGGCCCCGTGGCCGGCGGCTGCCTCGAACGGATCATCCAGATCACGGTTGGCAGGGCCGTAATATTGCGACAGGGCCACGGCGGGGATGCCTTGCAGCGCCGCCTCCATCGCGCCACCGATCGTGCCGGAATAGAGCGTGTTTTCAGCCGCGTTGTTGCCGCGGTTCACACCCGACAGCACCAGATCAGGGCGGGCATCCAGCATACAGTCATGCAGTGCGGCCATCACACAATCGGCCGGGCTGCCCTCGACCGAAAAGCGCCGGTCGCTGACCTTTTCGACCATCATCGGCTTGGTGTAGCTGATGCAATGCCCGACGCCGGATTGTTCATAGGCGGGGGCCACGATCCAGACCTCGCCATCGGGTCCGGCCAGGTCGGTGGCAATGCCCTGCAGGGTCTTCAGACCCGGAGCGTGAATACCGTCGTCGTTGGTGATCAGAATGCGCATAAATTCCCCTTTGCGCCTTGATAGGCGACGGGGCGCGGCGCGGCAAGGCAGGAGCCTTCACCGCATCATGTTTTAAGGCTGGGAAACAGCCAGTTGCGCCAGAATTTCAGCGGCTTGCGACTGTGGCGTGTTCAGCGCCTCACGATCTTCACCGGGGTGGAAACGCGCGCGTGTCGCGGTGGGCATGGGGGCGGGGGTCATGATGAGGACGCGCGGGCCGATTGCCACGGCTTCGGACTGCCAACTTTTGGCCAGCGCGATCTGCGCGGCCTTGGTGGCCCCGTAGCTGCCAAAGAACTTGGTCGCCACAACCGGATCGTCAAAAAACACGGCCTGACCCGACTGCCCCAGCAGCGGTGCCACATAGGTGATCAGGGTCGAGGTGGCGGTGACGTTACAGGCGACAGATTTGGCCATGTCTTTGGCGTCGATGTGATCGGTCGGGGCCAAGGGGGCGGCATGGACAGCGGTGTGCAGCCAAAGGTCAAGGCTGCCCCAGCGGTCATAGATGCCACGGCACAGGGTCGCCATCGCATCGGCATTGGTGATGTCCATCGGGGCCAACGTCGCGCTGCCGCCGCGGGACTGGATGCGGTCGTCCAGCTCTTCCAGGGCACCGGTGGTTTTGGCGACTGCAATGATGTGATGCGTGTCGCAAAGTGCTTCGGCCAGGGCGGCACCAAGACCGCGGGACGCGCCAGTGATAAGAGCTGTTTTTGTCATGGGGTGGCTTTGCCTGAGCCACCGCCCCCCGTCAAGAGGGGCGCGGCACCCGGGGTCATGTCGCGGGGCGTTTCACCCTTTGGGAAGTTTGAGCGTCACCGTGCGCCCTCGCTGCGCCAGAACTACGCTGTCGTCGCCAATGGCGGCGACGATGCCGTCGCTGATCTTGTCGTTCAAGGTCACGCGGTGAATGCGTCCGCGGCCATCGCGGATCAACGCGCCGGGGTCGGTCAGGCTGCCGAAGGTCCCAATCAGGGCGAGCTTGGGCAGGGACGCCTGCTGCGTTGCCAGATTAAGGGTTTTCTGCGGGGTCGGAGTGCCTTTTTCGTCAGTCGACATGGGTGCCTCTTGCTGCGCTTAGGGGGGCAAAGAATGGTTAGACCGAGGGGCTAACAAAGCTGCCTGACCGCCGAAAGAGGGCGCGGGGGAAGCTGGCAAAGACTGGCTTGCACGTCGGCAAAGCTTTGCCAGCGGCACGGGGGCGCAAAATAGCAAAAGGGCGGGCGAGGGGTTGAACCCTGCGCCCGCCCTTGCGGAACTTGTCGGAAAGCGGCGGCTTTACTCGGCGGCTGGCTTCATCTCGAACCCTTGATTGATCTGGTCGGCAGGGGTGACGGGGTAATCGCCCGAGAAGCAGGCATCGCAATATTGCGGGCACTTGTTGTTGCGACCCTCTGCCTCGCCCACGGCGCGGTAAAGCCCGTCGAGCGAAATGAACTTGAGGCTATCCACTTGCAAATGCTCGCGCATTTCCTCTTCGGACATGGTGGCCGCCAGCAGCTTTTCACGTTGCGGCGTGTCCACACCGTAGAAACAGGGCCACGCGGTGGGGGGCGACGCAATGCGGAAGTGGACCTCTTTCGCGCCGGCATCAAGGATCATCTCTTTGATCTTGCGGCTGGTGGTGCCACGCACAACCGAATCGTCTACCAGAATGACCCGCTTGCCCTTGATCAGCGCGCGGTTCACGTTGAGCTTTAGCCGCACGCCCATGTTGCGGATCTGCTCGGTCGGTTCGATGAAGGTCCGGCCCATGTATTGGTTGCGGATAATCCCCATCGCATAGGGAATACCCGATTCGAGGCTGAAACCGATGGCCGCAGGCGTGCCGCTGTCGGGGACGGGGCAGACAAGATCCGCCTCTACCGGCGATTCCTTGGCCAGCTCGCGCCCGATGGCTTCGCGGGTTTCATAGACCGAACGACCGCCAAGGATGCTGTCGGGGCGGCTGAAATAGACGTGTTCAAAGATACAGAAACGCGATGCGACACGGCGGAAGGGAAAATGGCTTTCGACGCCCGAAGGCGTGATCACGACCATCTCGCCGGGCTCGATCTCGCGGACGAATTCCGCACCGATGATGTCCAGCGCGCAGGTCTCGGAGCTGAGCGCCCAACCGTCGCCAAGCTTGCCCAGAACCAGCGGGCGCACGCCCAAAGGATCGCGCACGCCGATCAGCTTGGTGCGGGTCATCGCCACGACCGAAAACGCGCCTTCGACACGGCGCAGCGCGTCTTCCATGCGTTCGGGAATGTTGCGTTGCAGGGACCGCGCCATCAGGTGGATGATACATTCGCTGTCCGACGAGGACTGGAAGATCGACCCGCGTTCAATCAGCTCGCGGCGCAGGGCATTGGCGTTGGTGATATTGCCATTATGGGCAATCGCGGCACCGCCCATGGCGAATTCGCCAAAGAAGGGCTGCACATCGCGGATCGCTGTTGGGCCTTTGTGACCAGAGGTCGAATAACGCACATGCCCGATAGACAGTTCGCCGGGCAGCGTCTCCATCACCTTTTGCGAGGTGAAGTTGTCGCGCACATAGCCGAAGCGGCGGGCGGACTGGAAACCGGCAGCGGGGTCATAGCTGACGATCCCGCCGGCTTCCTGACCACGGTGCTGCAATGCGTGCAGGCCGAGGGCCACAAAGTTCGAGGCGTCTGCAACGCCGATCACGCCGAACACCCCGCATTCTTCTTTGAGTTTATCCCCGTCATCTGCATCACGCAGATAGGAGGAATCAAACGGGTGTGCGGGGGGCATGATCTTGGACAACGGGGCAACTCCGAATCCGATGAAGGGATAGGGGCTATGTAGGACTTTGGGCGGGCCTTGTCACCCCGCCGTTACATTTTGCCCCCGCATATGCTGCGATGCAACATATGGCAGAAACGCAAACGCCCCCGAAAACGGGGGCGCATGTTTAACTTTTGGCAGCGTCAGCGGCGATTAGGCACCGCAGGCCCCAACCAAAGCCTCGTAGCGGGTGGTGATCCAGCCCAATGCGGCTTCCGGGTTCTGCTCTTCGATCTGGCCGGTAAAGCGCCCGAAGACCTGTGCCGACCGGCTTTCGTCCACCATCGTGAAGGTCTGGCCGGTGATCACTGTGTCATACACAAAGAACGCGATGGCGACCAAAAGAATGCCGCGCGCCACGCCGAAAAGAAACCCGAGCCCCTGATCCAGACCACCCAGAACAGACCGCTGCACCAGCGACGAAAACAACGGGGTGAACAGCGAGACCACAATCAGCGCGATGGCAAAGACGATGGCAAACGCCCCGATAATCGATAGTTCACAACTGTCGGCAAGGAATTCGCCCACAACAGGGATCTCTGACACCAGCGGTTCAACCTGCGGCGCAAAAAGAAACGCAAGGATCGCGGCGGCAATCCAGCCCACGATCGCCATAAATTCGCGTACAAGCCCGCGGCCATAAGCCAGCAAAGCCGACAGAACGATGACAAGCGCCACAACCCCGTCAATGATGGTAAAACCTTCCATGGTCGTCTTGCCTTCCTTGAAGGGGCGGTTAGCCAGCCCCGAATATTTCGCCTACAAATCCGGTGAGATCGCTCATGGTGTTAAGCGTTATGCCGTTCTTGCCCACCGGTTTTCCGCCCGCGGGCGCGATGGCGCTGGTAAAACCAAGTTTTTGCGCTTCTTTCAACCTATTTTCGGTTTGACTGGCGGGGCGTAGCGCACCGGACAGGCTGATTTCGCCGAAAACAACGGTTTCCGCGGGCAAGGCCACGTCTTCGCGCGCGCTGAGCAAGGCGGCCGCGACCGCCAAATCCGCCGCCGGCTCCGAGATTTTCATCCCGCCTGCCACGTTGAGGTAAACATCAAGCCCCGCAAAGGGGATGCCGCAACGGGCCTCTAGCACGGCGAGGATCATCGCAAGCCGTCCCCCGTCCCAGCCCACGACCGTACGCCGCGCCTGCGAATGAGGCGACGGGGCCACAAGGGCCTGAAGCTCGCATAAAACAGGGCGGGTGCCTTCGATACCTGCGAAAACCACTGAGCCCGCGGCGGGTGTGCCGCGTTCGGACAGAAACAGCGCAGAGGGGTTGGTGACCTCTGCCAGCCCTTCGCCGGTCATCTCGAACACGCCGATCTCGTCGGCGGGGCCAAAGCGGTTTTTGACCGCGCGCAGGATGCGGAACTGGTGGCCGCGCTCGCCCTCGAAATACAGCACGGTGTCGACCATATGCTCGACCACGCGCGGCCCCGCGATCTGCCCGTCCTTGGTGACATGCCCCACAAGAATCACGGAAACGCCGCGGCGTTTGGCAAAGCTTGTCAGCTCGTGCGCGGCGGCGCGGACCTGACTGACGGACCCGGGGGCGGAATCGACGTTATCGGCCCACATGGTCTGTATCGAATCGATGATGACCAGATCGGGCTTCACCTCTTCAAGTGTGGTCAGGATATCGCGCAGATTGGTTTCGGCGGCCAACTGCACCGAGGCGTCGGACAGCCCCAAACGCTGCGCACGCATACGGACCTGCGCCGAGGCTTCCTCTCCGCTGACGTAGATTGTTTTCAAACCGCTGCGGGCAAAATGGGCCGCTGCTTGCAGCAGAAGAGTGGATTTCCCGATGCCCGGATCGCCGCCCACCAGAATGGCAGAGGACGGTACCAGCCCGCCGCCCAAAACGCGGTCCAGCTCGGCAATGCCGGAATGGCTGCGGGGCGGGGGCGTGTCCTTGGTGGTGAGGTCGGTCAGCACCATCGCCGCACCACGACGGGTGCCAAGCGATTTGCTGGGCGGGCCGGATGAAATGCCCTTGTCTTGCTGGATCGTGTTCCATTCGCCGCAGGCATCACAGCGCCCGGACCATTTGTTATAGGTCGCACCGCAAGCCGTGCATGAAAATGTAACGGGAGATTTAGCCATGCGTCTTTCTGGCCGAACAAAGGGGAAACGTCAAAGCAAAACCTTGGTGCCCGCGCAGGGTTACTCCGCTGCTTTGGGGGGCAGCTCTACCACGCGTGAATCGCGGGCCATTTCATCCGCCGATACCGTACGTTCGATTCCCAATTCGGGCATGATCTCGCGCATTTCAGCGCGCAGGCGGTCCAGCTGTGCTGCGGCCACGCTTTCTTCCAGCTCGACCTCGTGCAGCCAGTGTTTCATTTCGGATGTGATGCCTTTGGCCTGATCCAGACGGCTGTTGAACAGGTTCACTTCTTCCTGACGCTGCTTGAGGAAATTGCGCGCACGTTCGATTTTCTCGTCGGCATAGACGGTCGCCAGCTCTTTCGAGATGTGGCTCATCTGCGCGGCGACTTCCAGAAGGGCGGGTTCAAGCGTGCTGAGATCAGGGTGATCGCGCAGATAGGCCAGCCGTTCGCGGACCGAGTCGAATTCGGAAGACATGTGAAAAACGTCACCCCGATCCGCCGCATGCACCGCCCCGTAGGCGCGGGTGATGTCGTCCATGTTCAGCGCAAATTTGCGGTGCGATGTCTCAAGCTGCATGACGCGGCGGTTGGTGGGGATGAAAAAGCAGATGCCCACGGCCAGAATGGTCAGGCCGATCTGCGCATACATCCCTGCATTCTCAACGGGTTGCCCGTCATAGTTGAGTGGCAGTTCAATCCAGGCCCATTGGCCAAGCACGGCCATAACGGTACAGACGGTGATCGCCACGGCGGCAACAGCGAAAACCGCGAATGCGAGTCTTTGAAAAAGATACTGAATAAGTGCCGTCAACGCGTTCATCTGTCTCACCTTGTGCTTGAGTTGCTGTTGTAAGCAAGAATATGCCGATGTTGGCAAAAGGCGAAGAAAATCTTGAAATTTCCGTAAATGAATCGAATTTACTTGGGAAATTTCGGGTAATTCTACCCAGGCGGGTGGATTGGTCGCGTGAAAACGCCAGCTTGCTTAGGCGATTTTCTGCGCGCGGTGCCCGATAAACAGCGACGCGAGGATGCAGCCTGTGAACAGGTATAGCCCCCAAGCCGTCTCGATCCGCCCGATGCCGATTCCCTTTGATAGGGTCACATAAAGCGCGATCAGAAACACATCCGCCATCGCCAATTTGCCGATTGCCTGCAAGATGGGCAGGGCACGCGGGCCGATCAGGCGGAACTGAATCAGCGTCAGGCCGACTGTCTTAACATAGGGCGCGACAAGCGCAAAAACCGCGACGATCAGCGCCAGAAACAGGTCGGTGTCCCATAGGGATTTCAGCCCGCTCAGGACAGAGATTTCGGTGAGCCCGAACAGTGGCAGCACGCCCGCCCGCAACAAGGGTGCGGCCCATGCAACGGGGTAGAGGATCAGCAAAGACAGGTTTGCGACGCGCAGCACCATATCAAAGCGATCTGCGCGGGGGCGTGCCCCATCACTCCACATAGACCCGGTCATAGCGCGCGCCAAGCGCGGTCAGCACCTCGTAGCCGATGGTGCCCGCAAACCCGGCAACCGTATCAACAGACTGATAGTTTCCGATCAGCTGCAAATGCTCTGGCACCTCTGTCAGGCTGGTCACATCGACGGTGATCAGATCCATAGAGACACGGCCAACAACGGGCAGTTTGCGCCCCTCGTGGGTGAAAGTGGCCCCGTTGCCCAAGGCGCGGATCAACCCGTCGGCATAACCCGCTGCGATCGTCGCGACCATTGTCGGGCGGGGGGCCGTCCAGGCGCACCCATAGCCGACGGTCTGGCCCGTGGCGACTTCGCGCACCTGAATGACAGGCACATCCAGCGTCACAACCGGCATCGCATCGGCGAAGGGCAATCCGCCGTAGACCCCGATGCCCGGGCGGGTCAGGTCAAAGTGGTAGTCACGGCCCAGCATGATACCCCCCGTCGCGGCCAAGGATCGTGGCACGTTCAACCCATCCGTCATCTCGCGGAAGGTCTTGAGCTGTCGGGCATTCATCGGGTGGTTCGGTTCATCCGCGCAGGCCAAATGCGACATGATCAAGGTCGGGTTCTGCGCCAGGGCGATGTCGCGCAGCGCAGCCCATTCAGCCGGGTCCATGCCAAGGCGGTTCATGCCGCTGTTCAGCTGCACCCCGAAACGATCGCCGGGCAAGGCTTCGACATGGGCGATCATCTGGTCGACCGAATTGATCATCGGCGTCAGTGCGGCGCTCCGGATCATATCGGCGTCCCCGGGCATATGCCCCGCAAAGACGTTGATCGCAGGGCCGGGCCCCAACACGCGACGCAGGGCCACGCCCTCTTCCGCGACAGCGACAAAGAACTTGCGCGCGCCTTGGGCGGCGAGAACCGGGGCCACGCGGTCAATGCCCAGACCATAGGCATTCGCCTTGATCACGGCACCGGTGTCGCAGCCGGTCATTTTGTTCAGCGCCTGCCAATTGACGGCAATCGCATTGAGGTCGATAGAGAGGGTGGCTGTTGTCATGGGATTTGTTTTGACCGTATGCCCGCCAAGGTCAAGCCACGAGCAGGGCCACCGGCCAATAATCCCTCGCCATGCGGGAAGAGGGGCGGAATGTTTGGCCCATTTCCCTAACGTAACGAAACCTTCGCATGATGCTTGCATGGTGGCGCGAACGCGATAGCTTGGTTCCTGACAAAAGACAGGCTGCGCGCAGTAGCCGGATATAAAACGGGAGAGAGTTCAATGCGAGTTTCAACAATGACAACGGGGCCCGTGCTGGCGGTGGTCACGGCGATGGCCACGCCTATGGCGCTGGCCGAGAACCGGATCGATACCCAGATGCCCACAGCCCCTGATATGGCGGCGTACGGCGACGAAGCAATTGGCGTGCGCCAGCTTGACCTGGTGCATAAGGACCAGATCGATATCCTCTCCATCGATCCCGCAGCGGACAAGCCTGAAACCCTGCCGCGCTATGATCGCCCGCTGACTGTAGAGGTCTGGTACCCCGCCGCGGACGGGGCCACCGGCGACACCGCGATCAAGGCGTTTATCCGCGATGGCAAGACCGAGGTCACCTTGCAAGGCAAAGCCATGCGCGACGCGGACCCCGCACAGCCCGACGCGGCCTATCCGCTGGTCATCGTCTCCCACGGGTATCCCGGCAACCGCTTCCTGATGTCCCATCTGGCCGAGAACATCGCGTCGAAGGGCTATGTCGTGGCGTCGATCGATCACCTGGATTCGACCTATCGCACGCAGGCGGCCTTTGGCTCTACGCTGGTGAACCGCTCGCTGGACCAGCTTTTCGTGCTGGATGAAATGGCGCGTCTGTCGCAAGACGAAAGCTCTTTTCTCAATGGGTTGGTGGATGCGGAAAACACCGGTTTGATCGGCTATTCCATGGGCGGCTACGGCGCGGTGATCACCGCAGGTGGTGGCGTGACCGAAGCGTCGGTCGGCTATGGCTGGGGCGGGCCGCATGGCACCTTGGGCATCCATCAGGCGGGGTCCGAGACGCATAACAACCTGCCCGACCCAAGGATCAAAACCGCCATCGCGATTGGCCCCTGGGGCATGAACACGGGCTTCTGGGATGCCGAAGGCTTGAAGGGCGTGCAGATCCCCATGCTGTTCATGGCCGGGTCCGAGGATATGGTATCGCTGTACGAAAAAGGCGTGCGCGCCATTTGGGAAAACGCCAGCAGCGTCGACCGCGCCTTGCTGACCTTTGATAACGGCGGCCATAATGCGGCGGCCCCGATGCCTGCGCCTGCGGAATCCTTTCGCGATGACGCTGATCTGGGGTTCAACGTGTCGGGCCACTATACCGATCCGGTCTGGGACACGGTGCGCATGAACAACATCGCGCAGCATTTCGCCACCGTCTGGATGGCACAGCACCTCAAGGGCGATGCCGAGATGGGGGCCTATCTTGATCTGGTCGAAAACTCCAACGACGGGGTCTGGTCGATGAACGAGGATGGCACCCCGAAGGAGGATCACAGCTATTGGAAGGGGTTCGACAAGGACACCGCCAAAGGGTTGCGCTATGAAACCCTGTCGCCCGAGTAAGGAGCACCGCTGATGATGCGCTTGCGTATCATGTTCTCGCATGCGGCCGTCGTGGTGATGGCGGTCGCTTGTGGGGCGGGGCTGGTTGGCTTGGCGCTGTTTGCGCCGCTATGGGTCTGGGCGCTGATCCCCTTGGGGGTCGCCGCGCAAATGCTGAATGAATACAACCTGCACCGCTATGTGTTCCACCTGTCGCCCCCGCGGGCGCAATGGGTCTTTGACCTGCTGTACATGGCGCACTACGGTCATCATGATTTCCCGACCAACACCAAGCTGTTTTTTGTGCCGATCTGGATCGCTTTGCCGATGCTACTGGTGAACGGAGGGGTGCTGTGGGATGTTCTTGCCCTGTTTGCTGTGCCGCAGGCGGGCTGGATCGCCGTGGCCATCGTGCCAGTGGGCGGGGTGCTGACCTTTCTGGTCTATGAATGGTTCCACATGACCGCCCATGTGAACGTGCCCAAAACGCGGGTAGAGCGTTATGTGACCACGCTGCACAACCAGCATCACTTCCGTGATTTCAGCAAGTGGTTCCACGTCAGCCCCGGCGGGGCCGTGATTGACCGCGCGATGGGGACGGCGATTGACCGCGAGGCGCTAAAGCACCAGCAACGGATTGAATTCATTCGTACTTTGGGGATGCGACCCAATGACCCAAGGCTGATCGCGGCGCGGGAGCGCTTTGCCGCGAAATACAATCTGTCAGAGGCAGAGATCGCCCGCGCGGCGGTTGTCTGACCTCCGCACATAGCGTGTATTCATTAAATTAAAGGGGTGTGGCGATCAGAACTCCTGATCGCCGCCGCCATTTTCACTCTGCCACGGTTTCACAAGGTTACCAAAGCGGGTGTAACGCCCTTCAAAGCTGAGATCGACAGTACCAATCGGGCCGTGACGCTGCTTGCCGATGACCACTTCGGCGCGACCGTGCAGACGCTCCATCTCTTCTTGCCAGATCGCCATTTTATCCAGCTCGTGATCGCCGGGTTTTTCGCGTTCCTTATAGTA
Organism: Sulfitobacter sp. TCYB15; assembly: GCF_040435955.1. Lineage (NCBI taxonomy): Bacteria > Pseudomonadati > Pseudomonadota > Alphaproteobacteria > Rhodobacterales > Roseobacteraceae > Sulfitobacter > Sulfitobacter sp. TCYB15. Next base: position 2,226,463 of record NZ_CP159193.1, on the reverse strand, counting down.
TTCCTCGCGGAACACGAACATCACCACGTCGGCATCCTGTTCGATCGATCCGGATTCACGCAAGTCCGACAGCTGCGGGCGCTTATCTTCGCGGTTTTCCACCTGACGCGACAGCTGCGACAGGGCGATCACGGGTATGTTGAGCTCTTTCGCAATGGCCTTGAGGCCCATGGTGATTTCCGAGATTTCATTCACCCGGTTTTCGCCTTTGCCCGTCCCGCGCACCAGCTGGAGATAGTCGATAATCAACACGTCCAACCCGTGGGTCCGCTTGAGCCGCCGCGCACGGGCGGCCAGCTGGCTGATCGGCAGGGCGGGCGTGTCGTCGATATACAACGGGCAGGCTTCCAGCGCTTTGGCGGCATCGACGAAACGGCGGAATTCGGTCTCTGTCATATCACCCGACCGGATCTGGTGGGACGGGATTTCGGCCGCTTCGGACAGGATACGCGCGGCCAACTGTTCCGCGCTCATCTCGAGGCTGTAGAACCCGACAACGCCACCATCTACAGCGCCTTCGGTGCCGTCATGCAAGGTGCCCCGGCGGTAGGCTTTGGCGACGTTGAAGGCGATGTTCGTCGCAAGCGAGGTTTTCCCCATCGACGGACGACCGGCAAGGATCAAAAGGTCAGAGGGGTGTAACCCGCCCAGCTTTTTATCCATATCAATCAGACCGGTAGAGACACCGGATAGGCCACCGTCGCGCTGGTAGGCCGCATTGGCCACGTTGACCGCATCGGTCACGGCTTTCAGAAAGCTCTGGAAACCGCTTTCGGTCTGACCCTGCTCTGCGAGCTTATAGAGCTTTTGTTCGGCCTCGACGATCTGTTCGCGCGGCTCTGACGCGACATCGACCTGTGCGGCTTTGGCCGCGATGTCACGGCCCAGCTGGATCAGGTCGCGACGCACCGCCAGATCATAGATCATCTGCGCATAGTCGCGCACGGCAAAGGCGCTGATCGCGGCACCGGCAAGGCGCACCAGATAGGCGGGGCCGCCCAGTTCTTTCAGCCCTTCGTCATCCTCCATAAACGCCTTGAGCGTCACGGGGGAGGCAAGGTTGTTCTTGGCGATCCGCGCGGCGGCAATCTCGAAAATACGGGCGTGAACGGGGTCGTAAAAATGCTTGGGACCGATGACAGACGCCACGCGGTCGTAGATATCGTTGTTGGTCAGGATCGCGCCCAACAACTGCTGTTCCGCTTCGATGGAATGCGGCATTGTCTCGGCCGCTTGAACCGTTAGCTGGTTACCGTCGATGCTTGAAATCTCGTTCATGCTACGTGTTGCCCCACTGATTAATGACCCGAGGCTTATCTACCCGAGCCGCCCGTCATCCCGCAATCTTTATAAGCTGTGGATAACCTGATCTCTGCGCTAGCGTAGCATATGTCGCGTGATTTTACACCACGCGACACAATATCATGTGGATTTCTTAGGTTTTTTTCCGCGCATCCTGCCACGCTTCTGGCGCGTTCAGGAAGGCTTCGACTTCGGTCAGGGTTTCTGTGTCAAACGCGTTCTGCGCTTTGGCCTCGGCCAGCACATCCCACCAGGTGCACAGGCTGTGCAACGTAACCCCGTGATCGCCCAAGGTCTTTTCTGTCTGCGGAAAAATACCGTAGTAAAAGATCACAGCCGTATGCGCGCAGGTTGCACCGGTATCGCGAATCGCGTCGACAAAGCTGATCTTCGAGCCGCCATCGGTGGTTAGATCCTCGACCAGCAAAACCCGTTGGCCTTCGGTCATTTCACCTTCAATGCGGGCGTTGCGGCCATAGCCTTTGGGCTTCTTGCGCACATAGGTCATGGGCAGCGCCATGCGCTCGGCCACCATCGCGGCAAAGGGGATGCCCGCGGTTTCACCGCCCGCGATATTGTCAAACGCCTCGAACCCCGCTTCGCGCATCACTGTGACGGTCAGGAAGTCCATCAAGGTGGCGCGGATGCGCGGATAGCTGATCAGCTTGCGGCAATCGATATAGGTCGGGCTCGGCAGGCCGGAGGCGAGGGTAAAGGGCTCTGCCGCGTTGAAATGAACGGCCTTGATCTCCAGCAACATCCGCGCGGTCAAGCGCGCCATTTCGGTAGAGTCGGGGTAGCTGGTGGGGATCATGTCATGCGTTCCTTTTGGGGCCTTGGCGTTGAGGGCGGTGGTGGTCGGTCTCATCCTGCTGCGACCGGCAAACTGTCTTTGGTACTGGGGGGGGCGTCAGTCGGTGACGGACCAGTTCAGCGGCATCATCGGATCGAACACGGTGACCGGCCCGTCGGGCGTGTCGATGTGATCGGGGTAGGTCGCCGGTGTGCGGGTCAGCGTCATCGTCGCCTCGTTCGGGGCCAACCCATAGAAATCCGGCCCGTTCAGCGAGGTAAACCGTTCCAATTGGTCCAGCGCGTCTTCCTGTTCAAAGACCTCGGCCAGGATCGACATCGTATTGGGCGCGGTAAAGCAGCCGGCACAGCCGCAGGGCAGCAGCTTGTTCGCGTCCGTATGCGGCGCGGAATCCGTGCCCAGAAAGAAGCGCGCGTCGCCCGAAGTCGCGGCAGCGCGCAGGGCCAGACGGTGGCTCTCGCGTTTGGCGACGGGCAGGCAGTAGTAATGCGGTTTGATCCCACCGGCGAGGATATGGTTGCGGTTGATCACCAGATGGTGCGTGGTGATGGTCGCGCCCAGATTACCGGTGCTTTCCGTGACATATTGGGCGGCGTCGGCGGTGGTAATATGCTCTATGACGACTTTCAGCCCCGCATGACGGGTGCGGATCGGGTCAAGCACGCGGTCGATGAACACGGCCTCGCGGTCGAAAATGTCGATCTCGGGGTCGGTGACCTCGCCATGGGTGCACAGGGGCAGGCCGATCTCGGCCATGCGTTCCAGCACGGGCGCAACATTGTCAAAGTTCGACACGCCGCTGGCTGAATTTGTCGTCGCACCGGCGGGGTAGAGCTTGACCGCGGTGATCAACCCGCTGGCATGGGCGGCGGCCACATCGTCGGGATCGGTATCCTCGGTCAGATAAAGGGTCATCAGCGGTTTGAACTCCGCGCCCTCGGGCAGTGCCGCGAGGATACGATCGCGGTAGGCGGCCGCATCGGCACCGCGCACCACCGGGGGCACCAGATTGGGCATGATGATGGCGCGGGCAAAATGCGCGGCGGTATGGGGCAACACGGCGTCCAGCATCGCGCCGTCGCGCAGGTGCAGGTGCCAATCATCGGGGCGTCGAAGCGTGAGGGTCTGTGTCATGGGCTCCCCGCTAGCACAGGGCGTGCGGGCGCGCTAGTCTCGGGTTGCTCAAAGGGACCGCAGCAAACGTCAGCCGGTGGTTTTGGCTGCATCCTGAGATGGCGTATCCGGTTCCTCTGCAGTCCCGTTTTCCTGTGCGACGCGCAGGGCCAGTTCGGCCTCTAACTGCTTTTTGCGCCGGACAAACCGAGGGGCCGACATATGCCCTGTCACGAAATTGCATAGCGTGAGCGTCAACGGATCGCGCTGCTCGCGTTCCAGCGCGGCAAGCAGGCCCTTCAGATAGGGGCGGTGATCGCGGCGCGCCCGGGCGATGCGTGCAAAGCTCGCGATTGTCAGCTCGCCATCGGCTGCAAGGGTCAGCAGGTTTTCGAACTGGTCAAGCTCCAGCAGTTTCGATTGCAGCGCCGTGCCCATGCGCCGCATCCGAAGTTTGGTCACATTGGGGCGGGTAAAGAGGCTGGCGTGCATCGCGTCCAGCGGCACAGTCGGGTCATAGATCACAAAAGCGGCCTCGGCCGCGTCCAGCATATCGGGGGCATATCCGAACCGGGAGGTGAAATCCGTGCGCCGCATCTCGACAAAGCGATCGTCCCATTCGGTCACGCTGGGGTCCAGCGTCGCTTGCGGCTGGATGGCAACGACCATTGCGCCCGGTGCCGCGACAGAGAATGCCGCAGCCGCATAGCCGCCCGGACCCGCGCCATAAAAGACCACGCGGTCAAAGCCGTCGAAAAAGCCATCGTCGATCAGCCGGTCGAAAAACGCGTAAACTGGCGCGTCCCGGAACCATGTATCCCCTTCTGACGCCAGACAAAGATGCGACCAACCTTCGCTGCGCACCATTTCCCATCCCAAAGGATGCGCCATCGATGACAAGGCGCGCATCCCGTTGATGGTTTCAAAGCTGACCAGCAGGGTAGAGGATTTTTCCAGAAACATCGCGTGGTGTCGTGACCCGAGCGCTTCATAGAACCCGCCATTCTGCGCGACCTGCTTCACAGCATCCATCCACTCGCTTTTGGAATAGTCCTCAAAAGACGTGTCGAGCGTTACGGCGGTATCGATCATGGTAAACTTCCTCAATCGTATCTGGGCACAGGAAACCCCTGGCTTTTGGTCTGAGGTATCGGCGCATTAAGGCGAAAATGCGGAGATTTGAAGCACATTTATAGCACATTCTGTGGTCGCTCCAAGGCATAGAGTCTGTTGAACCCCGTGCAGACCCCTTGACCGCGCGGGATCAGAATGCACCACTCGTCCCAATCACAACCGGAGAATGCCATGCAACTGCCCCCTTCGATCGACGCCGTGCAAGAGCTGCTTGCGGGGCAGGGATATGTCTGCGGGCGGCCTTTGGCCACGGTGGTGTTCCTGAGCCTGACCTTGGGCCGGCCGCTGTTCCTCGAGGGAGAGGCAGGCGTCGGCAAGACAGAGATCGCCAAAGCATTGGCGCTGGCCTTGGACCGCAAGTTGATCCGGTTGCAATGCTATGAAGGGCTGGATGCCGCCACGGCGGTCTACGAATGGAACTTCCCTGCCCAGATGGTGGCAATCCGCACGGCTGAGGCCACCGGCGATCGCTCGCGACAGCAGCTCACAACAGAACTCTTTAGCGACGACTTTCTAATCGAACGCCCCTTGCTCGAAGCGATGCGCCCTGACGGCCGCGGCGCCCCCATCCTGTTGATCGACGAGCTTGACCGCACGGACGCCCCGTTCGAAGCCTTCCTGCTTGAGGCGCTCAGCGATTTTCAGGTCACGATCCCCGAACTCGGCACGATCAAGGCCCCCGAGCCCCCCATTGTGATCCTGACCTCGAACCGCACGCGCGAGGTGCATGACGCGCTCAAACGCCGCTGTCTGTATCACTGGGTCGACTATCCCGATTTCCCCCGCGAGATGGAGATCCTGGCCGCCCGCGCCCCCGAAGCCTCAGCCGCGCTCAGCCGCGAGGTCGTGGCCTTTGTCCAGCACCTTCGGACCGAGGACCTGTTCAAGAAGCCCGGCGTGGCCGAAACCATTGATTGGGCAAAATGTCTGCTGGCGCTGGATGTGATAAACCTCAGCCCCGAAACCATTGCGGATACGCTTGGGGCGATCCTGAAATACCAGGATGACATCGCCAAGCTGCAAGGATCAGAGGCGAAACGCATCCTCGATCAAGCCAAAGCCACGCTGGACGCGACCCCTTGACGGATACTGCCGCTTCCAAATGGTCTAAAATCCTCGGGGGTCCGGGGGCCGACAGCCCCCGGCGGCAGGCGACCTGATGGAACATCTGCCCCTGGAGCTGCCCGATAACCCCAAACTAGCCGGCAATATCACCCATTTCGCCCGTGCCCTGCGCCGCGCCGGTCTGCCCATTGGCCCCGGTCGCGTGATTGACGCGATCCGCGCGGTAGAGGTGGCGGGGTTCACCGACAAAACCGATTTCTACTGGACGCTGCACGCCTGCTTTGTGAACCGTCCTGAGCACCGGACCATCTTTGCGCAGCTCTTCCGGCTTTATTGGCGCGACCCGCGGTATCTGGAACATATGATGGCCGCGATGCTGCCCGCGATCCGTGGCGTGCAGGAAGACCGCCCCGCCCAAGCCGCCGAGAAACGCGCGGCAGAGGCGTTGCTGGACGGTGCCGAAGCGCCGGAACGCGACCGCGAAGAACCGCAAGACGAAGGCGAGACAGAGATCGAGGTCGATGCCAGCCTGACCATGTCCTCGCAAGAACGGCTGCGCAGTCTTGATTTCGAACTGATGAGCCTCGCGGAGGTGGCGGAGGCCAAGAAGATGCTGGCGCGGTTGCGCCTGCCGGTCAAACCCATGCCGTCACGCCGTGCCATGACGTCCCCGAGGGGGCGGATCGACGCGGGGCGCAGCCTGCGGGCCGCGCTGCGCCGGGGCGGAGAGATGGACAAGCTGGTGCTGAAAACCCCGCGCCCACGCTATCCCAATCTGGTGGTGCTGTGCGATATCTCCGGTTCCATGAGCCAATATTCCCGCATGGTGCTGCATTTCCTGCATGCGGTGAGCAATGCCAAGGGCGCGGGGTGGGCGCAGGTGCATGCGTTTACCTTTGGCACGCGGCTGACCAATATCACCCGCCATCTGGCGACGCGCGACGTGGATGCAGCGCTCAAGGCGGCGGGGGCAGAGGCGCAGGATTGGGAGGGCGGCACGCGCATCGGGGCCTGTATCGAGGCGTTCAACCGCGATTGGTCGCGGCGGGTTATGGGGCAGGGTGCGGTTGTGCTGTTGATCACTGATGGGCTGGACCGCGATGCGCCCGATGATCTGGCGCGACAGATGCAGCGGTTGCACCTGTCCGCACGTCGGCTGATCTGGTTAAATCCGCTGCTGCGGTGGGACGGGTTCGCGCCCAAAGCGGCAGGTATCCGTGCGATGCTGCCCTTCACCGACAGCTTTCGGGCCGGTCACTCGATTGCGTCGTTGCAAGAACTGGCAGAGGTGATCTCCCGCCCCGATGACCGGGGCGAGAAAACGCGATTGATGCAGATGATGGGGGCGGCCCCTTAGGCGAAGGTTTCAGCAAAAGCCCCGCGATAGGTCGCCGACAGGTCAGCCAAAGGCGCTTTGACGCCGCCAAAGTTCACTTGATCCCCGCCGAACTTGCCGACGCTTTCCAGATGCAGACCGGCGTTTTGCGCGGCGATCATCAGGGCTTCGGCCTGATCGAAGTTACAGGCGATCAGATAGCGCGCTTGATCCTCGCCAAACAGAACCTGCGTATCGGCAGAATCCAGGGTCACGCCGACGCCGGCCTCGTCCGCCAGTTCAAAGGCTGCCAGCGCCAGACCGCCGTCCGACAGGTCGGTGCAGGCTTTGATCAACGCGCGGTTGGCGCGGATGAATTCACCGTGGGCCTTCTCCAGCGCCAGATCTACATGGGGGGCGTCGCCATCGCGGCGGTTGAACACTTCAAGCAGCAGGGCGGATTGTCCGATGTGCCCTTCGGTGGCCCCCAGAACCAAAGCGACATGGCCCTCGCGGACCTCTTTGCCGATGATCTCGTCCGTATGTTTAAGCAGGCCGACCGCGCCAATGGTGGGGGTGGGCAGAATGCCTTTGCCGTCGGTTTCGTTATACAGCGACACGTTGCCGGATACGATGGGCATGTCCAACGCGGCAACCGCTTCGCCGATGCCTTTCAGCGCGCCAACGAACTGGCCCATGATCTCGGGCTTTTCGGGGTTGCCGAAGTTGAGGTTGTCGGTGGTCGCCAGCGGCAGTGCCCCTACGGCACAGAGGTTGCGGTAGGCTTCGGCCACGGCCTGTTTGCCGCCTTCGACAGGGTTCGCCTTGACGTAGCGGGGCGTCACATCCGAGGTAAAGGCGATCGCCTTGTCGGTGCCATGCACGCGCACGATGCCCGATCCCAGACCGGGGGTGCGGGCGCTGTCGCCCATGACCATCGTGTCGTATTGTTCAAACACCCACGCTTTGGACGCGTAGTTCGGGCTGGAGATCAGCGCGCTCAGCCCGTCGATGGGGTCGATGCCGGGAACATCCGATAGCGGTTCGGCTGCTGGTGTCTCGACATAGGGGCGGTCGTATTCGGGCGCGTTGCCGGACAGCGCTTTAAGCGGCAGGTCGGCTTTGACCTCGCCATTGTGCACGATTAAGAAACGGTCCTCGGCGATTGTTTCGCCTACGATGGCGAAATCGAGGTCCCATTTGTCGAAGACGGCTTTCGCCTCTGCCTCAAGCTCGGGGCGCAGGACCATCAGCATCCGTTCCTGGGATTCCGACAGCATCATCTCGTAGGCGGTCATGGCGTGTTCGCGGGTCGGGACCTTTTCGAGGTCGAGACGTACACCAAGGTTGCCCTTGTCGCCCATTTCCACGGCCGAACAGGTCAGACCCGCAGCGCCCATATCCTGAATGGAGATCACGGCACCGGTCGCCATCAGTTCGAGCGTGGCTTCCATCAGGCGTTTTTCGGTGAAGGGGTCGCCGACCTGAACGGTGGGACGTTTGTCTTCGATGGTGTCGTCGAACTCGGCCGATGCCATCGTTGCGCCGCCCACACCGTCACGGCCGGTTTTCGCACCAAGGTAAACGACCGGCATGCCGACGCCGGAAGCGGCGGAATAGAAGATCTTGTCGGTGTCGGCCAGACCGGCGGCAAAGGCATTCACAAGGCAGTTGCCGTCATAGGCGGTGTCAAAGCGCACTTCGCCGCCCACCGTGGGCACGCCAAAGCAGTTACCGTAGCCGCCCACACCCGCGACCACGCCATGCACCAGCTGGCGTGTCTTGCGGTGGTCGGGCGACCCGAAGCTAAGAGAGTTCATCGCCGCGATCGGACGCGCGCCCATCGTGAAGACGTCTCGCAGGATGCCGCCCACGCCAGTCGCCGCACCCTGATAGGGTTCGATGTAGGACGGGTGGTTGTGGCTTTCCATTTTGAAGACCAGCGCTTGGCCGTCGCCGATATCAACGATGCCCGCATTCTCGCCCGGTCCGCAGATCACCTGAGGGCCCTCGGTCGGCAGGGTACGCAGCCACTTCTTTGACGACTTGTAGGAACAGTGTTCGTTCCACATGGCCGAAAAGATGCCCAGTTCGGTAAAGGTGGGTTCGCGCCCGATGATATCCAGAATACGCTGATATTCTTCGGCATTGATGCCGTGGCTGGAAATCAGGTCTTGGGTGATGGCTGGTTCGGTCATGGTGCGCGTTTTCCCCTAGCAATATGCCACACCTCTTAGATCAAGCGCAGCGCGGGGAAAAGACCTAAGGCTCGTGAAGGGCCATAGCCAAAAAAAAGGCCGAGCACGAAGCTCGGCCGAGTCCAACAGGGAGGTATGAAGTAGCGGCGCGGAGCCGCCCGTCTTCATACCGCCCAATTAAGTGGCGTTCGTGCACGGTTCAAGGATGGAATCGTTAATCTATGACATGTCCGATATGCGGTTTTCGCATAGCTAGTGGGACTCTTTCTCGCGCAGCAGTTTGCGATGGGTAATGATCTCGTCCTGCACGAAGTCTTTAAAGGCCGCGACCCGCTTGGAGGCGCGCAATTCTTCGGGGTAGGCAAGGAATACGGGCACATCCGCCGACTCGGTCTCTGGCAGAACTTGCACCAGATCGGGGAAGTCTTGGATGAGGTAGTCGGGCAGTACGCCGATCCCGAGGTTGTTGATCACCGCTTGCAATACGCCAAAGTAGTTGTTCACCGTCAGCATCGACCGCACGTCATGCATCATAAGTTGCTGGATCAGGTTCAGACCCGCATGCACCTGGTTGCTGTCGGTGTTCTGGCAGATCAGACGGTGGTCCGACATATCCTCAAGCCGCTGGGGCGTGCCGTTCGCCGCAAGATAGGCGGGCGAGGCATACATGCACATCTTGATCATCATCAGCTTTTTGCGCACCAGATCGGCTTGCGACGGCTCTTTCATGCGGATGGCGACATCGGCTTCGCGCATGGGCAGGTCAAGGACGCGTTCTTCGAGCATCAGGTCGACCTTGAGGTCGGGGTATTTCTCGTAGAGCTTCGGCAGACGCGGGGCCAGCCATAGGGTGCCAAAGCCCGTGGTCGTGGTGACACGCAATTCGCCAAAGACTTCTTCCTCGCTGTCGCGGATGCGCGCAGCGGCGGTATCAAGCCGTTTGGACATGGCGACGGTGGCGTCGAACAGCAGCTCGCCTTGTTCGGTCAGGATCAAGCCGCGTGCGTGGCGGTGGAAAAGGTTGGTATTCAGCTGCTCTTCCAGTCCGCGGATCTGGCGGCTGACGGCAGATTGCGACAAATTCAGCTTGTCGCCCGCATGGGTCAAGCTGCCCGCGTCCGCCACGGCGTGAAATATTCTGAGCTTGTCCCAATCCATGAGGACTACCTTTATAATGAGCGCAGTGTTCGCAAGAACGGTCATCTTTGCGCGTTTTACAGTTTAAAAACAACCCTCCGACGCGGCGCATCGGTATATGTGCGGTTATCTTATCACGGATAGATCGGGCGGAGGTGCAAAAGATCAAGCCCCGCGCCTTGGCGCTTTATGACCTAGGGTCAGACACAACGCTAGACAGGTCAGCTTTTGTGACCTAGTGTGATGCCATAGCTATTGATTGCACGTAGGGGAGGACGCGCTATGGGTACGCAAAAAATTTCACTAACTGACCGGTATGACCTCGAGAAATCGCCCGTGTTGCTGAACGGCACACAGGCGTTGGTGCGCCTGACGATGATGCAGGCGGCACGGGACAAGGCGGCAGGGTTGAATACCGCCGGATACGTGACCGGATATCGTGGATCGCCACTGGGGGCCGTTGATCTTCAGATGGACCGCGCCGCCAAGACGCTGGCCGCGCATAACGTCGTGTTCGAACCGGGCCTGAACGAAGACCTTGCCGCGACGGCCCTATGGGGCAGCCAGCAGGCAGAATTGCGCGGTGAGGGGAAGTACGACGGTGTGTTTGGCCTGTGGTACGGTAAGGGCCCGGGTGTGGACCGCTCTGGCGATGTGATGCGCCACGCGAATATGGCGGGCTCGTCCGTGAACGGTGGTGTTCTGATGGCCATGGGGGATGACCACACGGGTGAATCCTCTACCGTGTTGCACCAGTCCGAATGGGCGATGGTGGATGCCTATATGCCCGTCGTTAGCCCCGCCGGTGTGCAGGAGATCCTTGATTACGGTATCTATGGCTGGGCGCTGAGCCGTTTTAGCGGGCTGTGGGTCGGGCTCAAGACGATGAAAGACACCGTAGAGGCGACATCGGTCGTGAATGGTGACCCGAACCGAATGAAACTGGTCACCCCGCAGTTCGATATGCCCGACGGTGGGCTGAACATTCGTCTGCAAGACACGCCGCATCTGCAAGAAGCGCGGATGATCGACTATAAGCGCTTTGCCGCAGAGGCGTTTAGCCACGCCAACAAGATGGACAAACGCATGTGGGGCAAGCGCGGGGCCAAGATCGGCATCGCGGCAGCCGGCAAGAACTGGCTGGATGTGATCCACGCCATGAGCTTGCTGAACATCGACGAGAACGAAGCCGAACGTCTGGGGATCACGCTGTATAAGATCGGGCAGACCTTCCCGCTGGATATGAAGGGGTTCCATTCCTGGGCCGAAGGGCTCGATCTGGTGATCGTCGTGGAAGAGAAGCGCAAGCTGATCGAGGTGCAGATCAAAGAGGCGCTGTTCTCGGATACGCATCGCCGCGTCTATGGCTGGCACAAAGGCGGTGGTGCCGGGATGGAGCATGGCGAAGAGCTGTTCCCCACCCGTGGCGCACTGGACCCGATCTGGATTGCCGAAAAGCTGGGCGGTATCTTTATCGAGGAAGGCCGCACCACCGATGGCATCAAGGCGGGTATGGAAGCGCTGGATACCGCGCGACGTGCCGATAACGCCGAAGACATCGCCGCGCGTGTGCCCTATTTCTGTTCGGGCTGTCCGCATAACTCGTCAACCAAGCTCCCAGAGGGGAGCCGCGCCTACGCCGGGATCGGTTGCCACTATATGGTGCAATGGATGGATCGCGAGACAACCGGCTTTACCCATATGGGAGGGGAAGGCGCGAACTGGATCGGTGAATCCAAATTCTCGACACGCGACCATGTGTTCCAGAACCTCGGGGACGGGACATACAACCATTCGGGCAATCTGGCGATCCGTGCGGCCATCGCGGCCAAGACGAACATCACCTACAAGATCCTTTATAACGATGCCGTTGCCATGACGGGTGGCCAACACAACGAAGGCGATCTGGACGCCCCGCGTATCGTGGCAGAGGTGAAGGCCATGGGCGTCAAGAATATCGCCGTGGTCTATGACGAGAAAGAAGACGTAGACGAAAAAGCCTTTGGTGGCGTGCCGATGTACGAGCGTGCAGACCTGCAGACCGTGCAAGAGAATTTCGCCAAACACAAAGGCGTCAGCGTCATCGTCTACATCCAGACCTGTGCCGCCGAGAAACGTCGCCGTCGCAAACGGGGGCTGTTCCCTGATCCCGACAAGCGCGTGTTCATCAATACCGATGTCTGCGAAGGCTGCGGGGATTGTGGTGTGCAGTCCAACTGCGTCTCGATCGTGCCCGAAGAAACAGAACTGGGGCGCAAACGGGCGATTGATCAATCCTCGTGCAACAAGGATTTCTCGTGCGTCAAAGGGTTCTGTCCGTCCTTCGTGACGCTGGAAGGGGCCAAGATCCGCAAGGACCCCACGACAGAGGTCAAGATCCCCGACCTGCCCATGCCGACCCTGCCTGCGATCAATGGCACGCATAACGTGGTGATCACCGGTGTCGGTGGGACCGGCGTTGTGACTATCGGCGCCGTGCTGGCGCAAGCCGCGCAGATTGACGGTAAGGGCGCTGGGATGATGGAGATGGCGGGCCTTGCCCAAAAGGGCGGTGCCGTACATATCCATTGCCGTATTGCGAACCGTCCCGAAGACATCAGCGCCATTCGCGTGGCAACGGGTGAAGCGGATGCGTTGATCGGGGGCGATCTTGTTGTCTCTGCCGGGACCAAGACGCTTGGCCTGACGCGCGCTGGGCGGACGGGGGCGGTTGTGAATTCGCACCAGATCATCACGGGCGAGTTTACCCGCGATACCGAGTTCCAGATGCCCTACGACCGGCTCACCCTCGCGCTTGAGGCGCGGCTCAAGGATGACGTCGCGCTGTTTGATGCCTCTGATCTGGCGAAGGCGACGCTGGGGGATTCAATCTATTCGAACATGATGATCTTCGGCGCGGCGTGGCAGCAGGGGTTGATCCCGCTGTCGCTGGACAGCTTGCAACAGGCGATCACGTTGAACGGTGCCGCGGTCGAGCGGAACCTGCGTGCGTTTGAACTGGGCCGTTGGGCCGTGCTGCACCCCGAAGATGCCAAGCGCGTGATGACGCCCAATGTCGTCGCCCTGCCGAAAACGCTGGATGAACGGATCGCCTTCCGCAAGGACCACCTGATCGCCTATCAGGGCAAGCGGCTGGCGAAGCGTTATGGCACCATGGTGGACAGCATTACCGACGCGCGCCTGAAAGAGGCCGTGGCCTTGGGCTACCACAAGCTTTTGTCCTATAAGGATGAATACGAGGTCGCGCGCCTGTTGAAATCCACCCGTGCCAAAGTGGCAGAGGCCTTTGAGGGGGATCCCAAGCTGACCTTCAATCTTGCGCCACCGATCCTGTCGAAAACCGGCGCGGATGGCCGTCCGATGAAACGGACCTTTGGCGCGTGGATGGAGGGGCCGTTCAACATGCTGGCGCGGATGAAATTCCTGCGCGGCACGCCGTTCGATCCCTTTGGCCGCACCGAAGAACGCCGGATGGAGCGGTCCTTGATCACGCAATACGAGGCCGACATGAAGGACGTTCTGCCCAAGCTGACTGACGCAACCCATGACGCGATTGTCGCCTTGGCAGAGCTTCCCTTGCAGATCCGCGGCTTTGGTCCGGTAAAACAGGCGAATGAAGCCAAGGCCGCAAAGCGGCGCGAAGAGCTGCTGGCCGTCATCCGGTCAGGAGGCACGCAAAACTCGCGCGCGGCTGAATAGGCAGAATAGGCTGAATAGGCTGTCTGTCACGCGACTGTCATGATCCACTGCTAGAGGGTAAGGCAAAGCCCGTGAAAAGGAACCGACCTTGACCCTCCTGCAGCCCGATCTTCTGCCTCTGACAGCGCGTGACATCAGCTATGCCTATTCCGCCAAATCGCGGCCCGCGCGTGCCTTCATCCGCCTGATGGAGAATAGCACAGGGCGGTTGGGGCTGATGAAACGCGCAACCGGCTATGAAGACGACATGGCGCGCGGGATGGGGTTTTTTGACGTGATGGTGCAGCGCTATGGGCTGACGCTTGACGTCGTGGGGGGCAGTCTGGCGAATATCCCTGAAACGGGGCCTGTCATCGCGCTGGCGAACCATCCTTACGGTATTCTGGACGGGTTGATGCTGGGGCATATGCTGTCGCGCCGCCGGGACGGGTTCAAGATCATGGCCCATTCGGTCTTTAACCGCGCGCCCGACCTGAACCGCCATTTGCTGCCGATCAGTTTTGACGAGGACAAGGCCGCGCTGGCGCTGAACCTGCGCACGCGCAAGACCGCGCTGGAGTATCTGGGGCAGGGGGGCGCGGTTGGTATCTTTCCGGGGGGCACCGTCAGCACCAGCGCACGGCCGTTTTCGCGCCCCATGGACCCGGGCTGGCGCAGCTTTACCGCCCGCATGATCGCGAAATCGGATGCCACCGTCGTGCCGATCTACTTTGATGGCCACACCAGCCGCCTGTTCCAGATTGCCAGCCATCTGCATCACACCCTGCGCATGGGACTGCTGATCAAGGAATTCCGCAAACGGGTCGACACGCCCGTGCGCGTGGTCATCGGCGAACCCATCGGCAGAAACGTGCTGGACCCCATGGCAAAAGACGCAAAAGCTATGATGGATTTCCTGCGCAAAGCGACGTATGAGTTGTCACCAGACCCGGCAAAATCCTTTGATCTGGGGTTTGAATTTGAAGATCGGCATCGTGCCGACAGGTGACGGCAAGGTGTTATGGCAGTTGGTATTTTCGATTCTGGGCTAGGCGGGCTGACCGTTTGGGATGCCGTGCAGGCACAGCTACCGGATGTGGATTTCGTGTATTTGGCCGATAGCGCCCATGCACCCTACGGCGTGCGTAACGCGGATGACATTTATAACCTGACCACTGCTGCAACCCAGCGTCTGTTCGATGCAGGCTGCGATCTGGTGATCTTGGCGTGCAACACGGCCTCTGCCGCGGCGCTACGCCGGATGCAGGAAGGGTGGATCCCGTCGGACAAGCGCGTGTTGGGCGTCTTTGTGCCGCTGATCGAGGCGATGACAGAACGCCAATGGGGCGACAATTCCCCCCCGCGCGAGGTGGATCTCAAGCACGTGGCGCTGTTTGCGACGCCCGCAACGGTGGCAAGCCGTGCGTTCCAGCGTGAGCTGGCCTTTCGGGCGATCGGCGTCGATGTCGAAGCGCAGGCCTGTGGGGGTGTCGTGGATGCGATCGAGGATGGTGATTTCATCCTCGCCGAAGCGCTGGTGCGCAGCCATGTGGACGCGCTGAAACGCAAGATGCCCGCGCCCGAAGCGGCCATTCTGGGCTGCACCCATTACCCGCTGATGCAGGAAACCTTTCAGGACGCGCTTGGCCCCGATGTCAAAGTGTTCAGCCAGGCCAATCTGGTCGCCCATAGTCTGAGCGACTATCTAAAGCGTCACCCCAATATGCTGGGCACGGGCGAGGCGGCTTTCCTGACCACGGGCGACCCCAAAAAGGTCAGCAGCCGTGCCACGCAATTCTTGCGACGACCGTTGACCTTTCAAGCGGCCTAACACGTATTTGCTAACACTTTCCGAACGGAACCCGACATGACCCATAATATCGCCATCCTTGGTGCCTCCGGCTATACCGGAGCCGAGCTGATCCGGCTGATCGCTGGCCATTCCTCTATGCAGATCAAAGCTTTGGGGGCAAACTCCAAGGCGGGGCAAACCATCGCAGAGGTGTTTCCACACCTGCGCCATCTCGACCTGCCCGCATTGGTCACCATTGAAGAGATCGATTTCTCGGACATTGACCTGTGCTTTTGCGCCTTGCCGCATAAAACCAGCCAAGAGGTCATCGCGAACCTGCCTAAAGACCTGAAAATCGTCGATCTTTCGGCAGATTTCCGGCTGCGCGACCCCGAGGCTTACGCCAAGTGGTACGGCAACCCCCATGCCGCGCTGGAGCAGCAGAAAGAGGCGGTCTATGGCCTCACCGAATTCTACCGCGAAGAGATCAAATCCGCGCGTCTTGTGGCCGGTACGGGCTGTAACGCCGCCACCGGTCAGTTTGCCCTGCGCCCCTTGATCGAAAAAGGCGTGATTGATCTGGACGACATCATCCTTGACCTCAAATGCGCCGTGTCCGGTGCGGGGCGGTCGTTGAAGGAAAACCTGCTGCATGCAGAACTGTCCGAGGGGTATCACGCCTATTCCCTTGGTGGGACGCACCGCCATCTGGGTGAGTTTGATCAGGAGTTTTCCGCCATTGCCGGCCGTCCGGTTAAGGTGCAGTTCACCCCTCATCTGGTGCCCGCCAACCGCGGGATTTTGGCGACCGTCTATGTCAAAGGCGACGCCGAGGTGATCCACAAAACCCTTGCCGCGGCCTATGATGCCGAGCCCTTTATCGAGGTGCTGCCCATGGGGGAGGCCCCGAGCACGCGCCATATTCGCGGGTCGAACTTCTGTCATATCGGCGTGGTGGCAGACCGGATCGACGGCCGCGCCATTGTGGTTGCCGCGCTCGATAATTTGACCAAGGGCTCCAGCGGGCAGGCGTTGCAAAACGCCAACCTGATGTTAGGTATTGACGAGGTCGAGGGGCTGATGATGGCTCCGCTATTTCCCTGAGGGCGCATGAAAAGTCTTAAAAAGCAACGGCGTATCCAGATCATCGGCGTCGCGGTCGTGGCACTTGTGCTGTCCACGGCGCTGATTGGATATGCCATGCGCGACGGGATCAACTTTTTCCGCGCGCCCAGTCAGGTGATCGCCGAACCCCCCGGCCCGACAGAGGTTTTCCGCATCGGTGGCCTGGTCGAAGAAGGCAGCCTTGTGCGCGGGAATGGTCTGACGATCCGCTTTTCCGTGACCGATGGCGGCGCGGCTGTGCCTGTGACCTACAGCGGGGTATTGCCCGATCTGTTCGAGGAAAATCAAGGCATGGTAGGGACAGGGCGTTACATCAACGGCACCTTCGAAGCGACTGAAATCCTTGCCAAACATGACGAGACCTACATGCCGAAAGAGGTCGTCGACGCCCTGAAAGAGCAAGGCGTTTATGTTGCCCCCGAGGGGTGATACGTACGGGCCTGCCGGGTTTCGTTAACATCTGAGACGTCATTCTTGCAGCAGTGCAACCTGCAAGAAGGGCCAATTTGATGCAAACTGTTGAGGAAATTGCAAAGTCCATCGTCGCGCGTGAGGGGGGCTTTGTGAATGACCCCGATGATCCGGGCGGGGCAACGAACCACGGCGTCACCATCCACACACTGCGTCGGCTGGGGCTGGATGTGAACCGTGACGGCGCAGTGAATCTCGCCGATGTTCAAGAGCTTACTCAAGATCAAGCGACCGAGATATTCATCACCCATTACTTCCACAAACCCAAGATCGCGCAGCTGCCCCGTCCGCTCCAGCCCTCCGTTTTCGACATGTACGTGAATGCGGGGGCGAATGCGGTGAAGATTCTTCAGCGATTGTTAAGAGATATGGGGTTTGATGTGGCCGTGGACGGGGTGCTTGGACCGCAAACGCTTGGCGCTACGGGGCGCGCCTATGCCGCTGCACCTGCGCAGATGGTGGACGCCTACGCCGTGGCGCGGCGCAACTATTACTTTGGGCTGGCGGATCAGCGCCCCGCAAGTCGCAAATACGCCCGCACAAGGGCCGGAAAGAAAGGAGGATGGATCAAACGGGCTGAGGAATTCATGTCGCCGCGGTACCATCTGAGCATCCGTGACTTTAACGAAAGGGTCGCGGCATGGGGATGATTGATACCGCGCTTGCGTTGGTCTTTGGTGACGGCCGCAATGTGGTGCGCGACACGGTCGAGGTGTTTCGCGCCAATGCGGAAAAGACGGCCGGCCGTGATGCAACCGCGCGGGAACAGGCTATGGTGCAATTTGGGGCGGAATTCGCTGTGCCCCGCAAGGGACGGTTTGACCGTTTCATGGACGGGCTGAACCGGCTTCCGCGTCCAGCGCTGGCGCTTGGTACCTTGGGCTTGTTCATCACGGCGATGGTTGACCCGGTCTGGTTTGCCAGCCGGATGCAGGGCGTGTCGCTGGTGCCGGAGCCGTTATGGTGGCTTCTGGGGGTTATCGTGTCTTTCTACTTTGGCGCGCGGCATCAGGTAAAAACACAAGAGTTCCAACGCTCTATCGCGCGCACCATTGCGCAGACACCAACGGTGATGCGACATATCAAAGAGCTGGAAACGCTACGTGTTGATGGTGTTGAAGAAGGGGCCCTGCGGGATCTGGAAGGCGTATCTAGCGCAGTGCGCGACAGATCGGACAACGCGGCGCTTGCGGACTGGCGCAGGGTTGCAGGCTAAGGGAGACCCTGCGACGCTTTGCTGCGCACAGTCGTGTGATTTCGCGGTGAATCGGCATGGTATGGGGCGGTGCTCCGCTCTATGATCGGGGTATGATTACAGAGCTCGGACATTTCGCCCTTATCCTCGCCTTCGGCGTTGCCATCGTTCAGATGGTCGTGCCCCTGATTGGTGCCCATAAACGCTGGCCCGGTTGGATGGCCGTGGCAGAGCCCGCCGCCGGGGCGCAATTCGCCCTGACATTGCTGGCGTTTGGGGCGTTGATGTGGGCCTTTGTCACCTCTGATTTCTCGCTGCGATTGGTGGTGTTGAACAGCCACTCGATGAAGCCGCTTTTGTATAAAATCAGCGGTACTTGGGGCAATCATGAAGGCTCAATGCTGCTGTGGGTGCTCATTGTCTCGCTATTCGGGGCGATGGCCGCGTGGTTCGGGGGGAATCTACCGCCGACTTTGCGGGCGCGGGTTCTTTCTGTGCAAGCCGCAATCGGTGTGGCGTTTTTTGCCTTCATCCTGTTCACATCCAACCCGTTCTTGCGGCTGGCGACGCCACCTTTTGACGGGCAGGATTTGAACCCGCTTCTGCAGGACCCCGGGCTCGCCTTCCACCCGCCGTTTTTATATTTAGGGTATGTCGGCCTTTCGATGACCTTCAGCTTTGCCGTTGCCGCCTTGATCGAAGGGCGGATCGATGCTGCTTGGGGCCGGTGGGTGCGCCCTTGGACCTTGGCGGCGTGGGTGTTTTTGACGATCGGCATCGCGCTCGGGTCCTGGTGGGCCTATTACGAACTTGGCTGGGGCGGGTTCTGGTTCTGGGATCCCGTTGAAAACGCTAGCTTTATGCCCTGGCTTCTGGCGGCGGCGCTGCTTCATTCCGCCATCGTTGTGGAGAAACGAGAAAGCCTGAAAAGCTGGACGATCCTGCTTGCGATCCTGGCTTTTGGCTTCTCGCTGATTGGGACGTTTATCGTCAGGTCCGGGTTGCTAACCTCGGTCCACGCCTTTGCGAATGACCCCGAACGCGGCGTGTTTATCCTGATGATCATGGCGTTTTTCATGGGCGGTGCGCTGGTTCTGTTCGCGGCGCGCGCCAGCGCGTTAGAGGCGAAAGGCGTGTTCAGCATGGTCAGCCGAGAGTCGGCTTTGCTGGTAAACAACGTATTGCTCGCCGTTGCCTGTTTCGTCGTGTTCATTGGCACGATGTGGCCGCTGCTGGCCGAAATGTTCTTCGACAGAAAATTGAGCGTTGGCCCCCCGTTTTTTAACGCCGCCTTTACGCCTTTCATGATTATGCTGGGGCTGATCCTACCGATCGGGTCGGCGATGCCTTGGAAGCGTGCGGTGATTTCGCGGGCGCTAAAGCCGCTACGCTACGCCTTTGTATTGGCGATTGCGATTGGGGGGCTGGCCTACGCGATGCAGTCGGGGCGCAGCTTGCTGGGGCCGCTCGGGTTGTTCTTGGGGGCGTGGATCGTGATGGGCACCGTTGTTGATCTGTGGGGGCGCACGGGGCGCGGTAGTAACCGGCTGCGCCGGCTTGGGCGGTTGCCGCGTGCGGATTGGGGCAAGATGGTGGCCCACGCCGGCCTTGGGGTGACCATGGCGGGGGTGGCTGGCCTGACCGCGTGGTCGATTGATGACATCCGCGCCGTTCCGCTGGGGGACTCCTACGATGTGGGGCGCTATACCGTGCAGCTGGACGATGTGACTCAGGGCCAGGGGCCGAATTATACGGCGACGACCGGCAGCGTGACATTGTTCCACGACGGGGAAGGGATTGCGCAGTTGCGACCGGAGAAACGCTTCTATCCCGTGGCGCAGATGCCCACGACCGAAGCGGCGATCGACTATAATCTGCTGCGCGATGTCTATGTCGTGATCGGGGATGAACAGGCAAATGGCGGCTGGGTGGTGCGCACTTATGTCAAGCCGCTGACCAACTGGATTTGGATCGGCTGCGCGCTGATGGCCCTTGGCGGCGTGTTAAGCCTTTCGGACCGGCGCTACCGCGTTGCGGCAGGGGCGGCGAAATCAAAGCCGGTGCCTGCAGAATGAGAGCGCTGATCCTTGCGCTAATGTTGCTTGTAGCACCTGTGCTATCGGTTGCGCCGACCTGGGCCGTGCAGCCGGACGAGGTGCTCTCGGATCCTGCACTTGAGCAACGCGCGCGCAGCTTGTCGAAAGGGTTGCGTTGCCTTGTGTGCCGGAACGAAAGCATCGACGAAAGCAACGCCAGCCTTGCGCGCGACCTGCGTATCCTGCTGCGCGAACGTCTGGTGGCCGGTGATAGCGACGAAGAGGCGGTCGCTTATATCGTCGACCGCTATGGTGAATATGTCCTGCTGAACCCGCCTGCGCGGGGATCGACCTGGGTGTTATGGGCGGCAGGGCCCCTCATGCTATTGATCGCGGCGGGGGTCGGGTTTGGCTACCTGCGCGGTCGTGCGAAGGCACCGTCCGCGGAACAGGCCCCGCTCAGCGCGCAAGAACAGGCGCGGCTGGACGACATTCTGAAGCGATAACGCGGGGTTTCACTGGCGGTGGCCTGTCGTATGGGTAAGGTGCGGGGGAAATCTAGATGAGGAACCCGTGCCATGGACTATCAAACCCTGACCTATGAACTGACCGACGGGCTGGCCGTGGTCACCATGAACCGCCCCGACAAGATGAACGCGCTGACCACGCAAATGCGGGCAGAGATCGAGCACGCGTTTACCCAAGCGGGCAAAGACGCGCGTTGTGTGGTCATCACCGGTGCCGGTCGTGCGTTTTGCACCGGTCAGGATCTCAGCGACAGCAGCAGCAAGGGCTCGCTGGATCTGGAACGCACCCTGCGCGAGGAATACGGCCCCATGCTGCGGGCGATCACAAACTGTCCGGTGCCAACGATCGCCGCGGTCAATGGTCCTGCGGCGGGGGCAGGGGCGAACCTCGCACTGGCGACGGATGTGGTCTTTGCGACGGAATCTTCCTATTTTCTGCAAGCATTTACGCGCATTGGACTGATGCCCGATGCGGGCGGCACCTATACGTTGCCCCGCCAGATGGGCACGGCCAAGGCTATGGGCGCGGCCTTGTTCGCGGATAAAATCTCTGCCCGTCAGGCGGATGACTGGGGGATGATCTGGGAAGCGGTGGCCGATGCCGCGTTTGACGCCCATTGGCGTGCCAAGGCGGCGCATCTGGCGCAAGGTCCGACCGCAGCCTATGCCGCTGCCAAGAACGCCATTCGCGCAAGCTGGGACAATACGCTGGAGGATCAGTTGTCGCTAGAGGCGCAGGAACAAGGCAAATGCGGGCAATCACGTGATTTCAAAGAGGGCGTGATGGCCTTTATGCAGAAACGCCCCGCGAGCTTCGAGGGCCGCTAATCCCACTAGACCGAGCGTTCGACCAACAACACGTCATCGGGGTTGAGGGTCGGACGCGAGGCGCTGGCAACCACAGCCACCGCTATCCCGTCGGCGAGCACCGTGTGCACGCTGCCTGACACTTGCTTGACCGTGATCCGCGGCGGCGTCTGGCCCTTGTCATAGACCACCGCGATCTGGTCACATTTCTGTTCGATATCATGCACGAACGATCCCTGCGGCGCGGGGTGATGCCGTGCGGTCTTGCAGCTTAGGCTGGTCGCGTTATCCCATTGCAGGCGAGGCCGAGGGTCGTTCATCCGGTCATCCTTTCCGCGGGGGGCAGCGGGCGTATTGGGTTCTGCCGTGCATCGCACAGGGTAAAGCTGCACTGAATTGACGATGAATCTGGGATGATCGGGGCGGTTGGTCAATCAATTTTGACCATTATGCGTAGCTTGGAAACAACAACACAAAACTGCCATATTTCGGACGCTATGGTTTCGAAATGGGGAAAAGTGAGTTGAAACAGTGGGCTGGAAAGAGGCGCTTTGATCACGGGACGCTTTCTGGCGAGCTTTCAGGTGATTCTCTTTGTCCTGGGTTTCAGGCAGCGGTAGCACACCGTGAAACGCAAAACGCCCCGCCGTGAGGGCGGGGCGTTTTGACTAATGTACTGACATTCAGCGCTTTTCGATATCCACATAGTCGCGTGGTGTTTCGCCAAGATACAGCTGACGGGGACGCCCGATTTTCAGCTGAGGATCGCTGATCTGCTCTTTCCACTGCGAGATCCAGCCAACGGTCCGTGCCAGCGCAAAGATCGGCGTGAACATCGACGTGGGGAAACCCATCGCTTCGAGGATGATGCCCGAGTAGAAATCGACGTTCGGGAACAGCTTCTTCTCTGCAAAATACGGATCTTCCAGCGCCTGTTTTTCAAGCTCTTTCGCGACCTGCAGGATTGGGTTGTTTTCGACACCCAGCAGCTCAAGCACTTCGTCCGCGCTTTCTTTCATCACGGTCGCGCGTGGGTCGTGGTTCTTGTAGACGCGGTGACCAAAGCCCATCAGGCGGAACGGGTCGTTCTTGTCCTTGGCGCGGGCGATGAATTCAGGGATGCGGTCCGGTGTGCCGATCTCTTTCAGCATTTCCAGACATGCCTGGTTCGCCCCGCCATGCGCCGGCCCCCAAAGGCAGGCGATGCCGGCAGCGATACAGGCAAAGGGGTTCGCCCCGGAAGAGGACGCCAGACGCACGGTCGATGTCGATGCGTTCTGTTCGTGGTCCGCGTGCAGCGTAAAGATGCGGTCCATCGCACGGGCAAGGATGGGGTCGACGACATAATCCTCGGCAGGGACGGCGAAACACATGCGCAGGAAGTTACCGGCATAGTCTACGTCGTTGCGCGGATAGATGAACGGCTGACCGATGGTGTACTTATAGGCCATCGCGGCAATCGTCGGCATCTTGGCGATCAGACGGATCGTTGCCACTTCGCGCTGGTGCGCGTCGTTGATGTCGGTGCTGTCGTGGTAGAAGGCAGACATCGCGCCCACAACGCCGACCATGATCGCCATCGGGTGTGCATCACGGCGGAAACCACGGAAGAAGTTGATCATCTGTTCGTGGATCATGGTGTGGTTGGTCACCAGATTTTCGAACTCTTCCAGCTGCGCGGCAGAGGGCAGTTCGCCATACAGCAGCAGGTAGCACACTTCGAGGTAGTGAGATTCGCTGGCCAGTTGGTCGATCGGATACCCACGGTGCAGCAACACGCCTTCGTCACCGTCAATGAAGGTGATCGTGCTGTCACAGGCCGCTGTCGAGGTGAAGCCAGGGTCATATGTGAACACATTCGCCTGAGAGAACAGCTTGCGGATGTCCATGACATCCGGGCCCGCCGACGGGGAATAGATCGGCAGTTCAAAGCTGTTCCCGTCAATGGTCAACGTTGCGGATTTTGTACTTTCGGCCATGAAGTCCCTTCCTATCGTTTTATCGACGTGCGTTATGCCGTCGACTGGGGAGATACCGAAACGGTCCGCCCCTCAGTTATTGTTGAGCATATCAGGAATATGCTTTTGCATATCTTAGATAGCCGCATCGTTTAAACGGGCAAGGCTTTCGTCACGCCCAAGTACCAGCATCATATCGAAAACTGATGGGGTTGCTGCCCGCCCGGCGAGTGCCGCGCGCAGCGGCCCCGCCAGTTTGCCGAATTTGGTGTCCCGCGCGGCGGCAAAGCCGTTCAGCGCCTCCTCCAGCGTTTCTCTGTCCCAAGTAACATTCTGCAACTGCGGCGTCAATTCAGTCAGCATACCACGGGATACATTGTCCAAGTGCTTGTCTGCCTTCTCGTCCGGTTGGATGGGGCGTTCGGCGAGGATAAATTCAGCTTTTTCAAGGAGATCAGGAAATTTCTTCGCGCGATCCTTTAAGCAATACATCGCCCGCTCCAACCCGTCAGCTTGCGCTTTTGTGAGCGCGGGCAGACCGGCAGCGGTCAAATAGGCCTCGATCTCGTGCCGCAATGCAGCATCATCCGCCGCGGCGATGTGCTGCCCACAGATGTTTTCCAGCTTCTTGAGGTCGAATTGCGCGGGGCTTTTGCGGATACCGTCCAGATCGAACCATTCTTGCGCTTGGGCGTCGGTGAAGAATTCGTCGTCCCCATGGCTCCACCCCAGACGGGCGAGGTAGTTGCGCATACCGGCCGCGGGAAAGCCCATTGCCTGATATTCCTGCGCGCCCAAAGCGCCGTGACGTTTCGACAGTTTCTTGCCATCCGCGCCGTGGATCAGCGGGATATGCGCCCAGACCGGCACGTCCCAGCCCATAGCGTTGTAAATCATCATCTGGCGCGCGGCGTTGTTGAGGTGATCATCCCCGCGGATCACATGGGTCACGCCCATGTCATGGTCATCAACAACAACGGCCAGCATATAGACGGGCGTACCATCGGAACGTAACAGCACCATGTCATCAAGCTGGTCGTTCCCGATCACCACGTCGCCCTGGACCGCGTCGCGGATGACGGTTTCGCCCGTCAACGGGGCCTTGATCCGTACGACATAGGGGGCGTCGGGGTGCGTTTCGGGCGCGGCGTCACGCCAGGGTGATTGGTAGAGGGTGCTGCGCCCCTCGGCCTTGGCCTGATCCCGGAACGCGGCGATTTCTTCTTGCGAGGCAAAGCACTTATAGGCCTTTCCTTCGGCAAGAAGCTGCAGCGCCACCTCGGCGTGACGGGGGGCGTTTTCGAACTGGCTGACCACGTCACCGTCGTGATCCAGTCCCAGCCACGCCATGCCCTGCAGAATCGCTTCGGTTGCCTCGGGGGTGTGGCGCTGGCGGTCGGTGTCTTCGATGCGCAGCAGGAATTTACCGCCCCGACCGCGCGCATAAAGCCAACTAAACAGCGCCGTCCGCGCGCCGCCGATGTGCAGATAACCGGTAGGAGACGGGGCGAAACGGGTAACGACAGGCGTTGTCATGAGCGGAGGATCCTTTGCAGCAGAAGTTCACGGAAAACGCCCGTTCGGGGTGCCGTTTATCATTTGCTAACTCCTTTGGAGATAGCGTCCCCGACTATCTACCCAGTGCAGAGAACGGGGGCAAGTATGGGGCTGTTGTCCTATATGGCGCAGAGCATGCGCGCACAGCGGGGGCATCTGATCGGCTGGGTGCCGGTGTGTCTGGCTGTGGGGATCGGCAGCTATTTTGCGCTGCGGGCCGAGCCTTCGCTAACAGTTCTGTTTTGGGTCGCGGGCGGGGCGGCGCTGCTGGGGGTTGCGGCCTTTCTGGCGGGCGAGGTCGCGGGGCCTGTTTTGTTGGGCGCGGCCTTGGCGTTGGTCGGTTTTGATCTGGCGGCGTGGCGGGCTCATGCTGTCGGCGGGCCGGTGCTGGGGTGGCGCTATTACGGCCCGATCGCGGGGCGCGTCGTGGCGGTGGATCGCAGCCAGTCCGACGCCTTGCGGCTGACGCTGGATCGGGTTGTGCTGGAACGGGTCTCTGCTGCGCGTACGCCGCTACATGTGCGCGTGTCCTTGCACGGCGACAGACGCTTTGACGCGGATATCACGCCGGGGTTGGGGGTGATGACCACGGGGCATCTGTCGCCGCCAAGCGGCCCGGTCGAGCCTGAGGGCTTTGATTTCCAGCGGCATGCATGGTTCGCGGGCTTGGGCGCTGTGGGGTACAGTCGCACCCCTTTACTGGCGGCGACACCGGCTGAGGCGGGGCATGGCGGGCTGGCGGTCTTTCGGGCGCGCATGGCGGCCTCGGCCCGGATTCAGCGGATCTTGCCGGGTGATATCGGCGGGTTTGCCACGGCGATCACCACCGGCGACCGCAGCGCCATCAGCCAGGACGCGCTGCAGGATCTGCGCGCCAGCAACCTTGCGCATCTACTGGCGATCTCGGGTTTGCACATGGGGTTGCTGAGCGCGGTGGTCTTTGGCGCGTTGCGGATCGTGCTGACGTTGGTGCCGTGGATCGCGCTGCACTGGCCCACGCGCAGTATCGCAGCGGCAGGGGCGCTGGTGGCGGCCAGCGGCTATCTGCTGTTGTCGGGGGGTAATGTCGCAACCGAACGCGCGTTCATCATGGTCGCCGTGGCCCTTGGCGCGTTGATCATCGGGCGACGGGCGCTGACCCTGCGGGCCGTGGCGATTGCAGCCACGGTCGTGTTGGTCCTGCGGCCAGAGGCATTGACGGGGCCGGGGTTCCAGATGTCCTTTGCCGCCACCACGGGGTTGGTTGCGATCTTTGGCTGGTTGCGCAACGCCGAGGTCTCGCTTGGGCCGAAGTGGCTGGCACCGGCTGTGGCGACGGTGATTTCCTCGGCTGTGGCGGGGGGCTTTACCGCGCCCATCGGGGCGGCCCATTTCAACACGATTGCGCAGTATGGCTTGGTCGCGAACCTGCTGTCGGTCCCGCTGATGGGGATCTTGGTGATGCCGGCCGCCGTGGCTGCCTTGGTCATGGCTCCGCTGGGGCTAGAGTGGATCCCCCTGCAGGTCATGGGCGCAGGGTTGCGCTGGATCTTGCTGGTCGCGCAAGGCGTGGCAGAGATCGACGGGGCGCAGGGGCATGTGGCCGCCCCCGGCCCTTGGGTGCTGCCGCTGCTGGCGCTCGGGTTTTTGTGGCTGTTGCTGTGGCAGGGTTGGTTGCGATTTGCCGGTTTGGGGGCCGTGATTGCAGCGGGGGTATTGTGGCACGGTGCAGAGCGTCCGACGGTGCTGATCTCGGACACCGGCAGTCTGGTGGGGGTGATGACCCCCACGGGCCGTGCGCTGAGCAAGGCAAAAGGCGCAGGCTTTGTCGCGCTCAACTGGCTGGAGAATGACGGCGACGGCGCCGATCAGGCCCAAGCCGCAGCGCGTTGGCCCACAAGGTCAAAGATCGGGGAACGAGAGGTGATCCACCTGTCCGGCAAGCGCGCGCGGGCGGCGTTCGGGGCGTGCCGTGCGGATCAGATCATCGTGCTGTCAGTTGTGCCCGATCCGCCGCTGACGGGCGGCTGCGATGTGTTTGACCCCGACCGGTTACGCTCCACGGGGGCAGTCGCACTCACCCTCGACAAGGGGTGGGTCACTATGCAAACGGCCCGCCAAAAGGCGGGCACGCGGTTGTGGACAGCATGGCCCAAGGACAGGCCGCCGCGGTAGCAAGCATCAGTAGGTGCGGATCAACCCGACCAGACGTCCCTGCACCTTGACCTTATCCGACGGCAGAACCCGCGTTTCATAGGCGGGGTTAGCGGCTTCGAGTGCGACAGAGCTGCCGTGACGGCGGAATTTCTTGAGCGTCGCCTCGTGGTCTTCGACCAGCGCAACCACGATATCCCCATCATCCGCGACAGAGGTTTCGCGGATGATCACCACGTCGCCATCATTGATCCCTGCGTCGATCATGGAATCACCCTGCACCTCCAAAGCGTAATGTTCGCCGCTGCCGCTGATCATCCCGCCGGGGACGGCGACAGATTGGGTCATGGTGCTGATCGCCTCGATCGGGACACCGGCGGCGATCCGGCCCATCATCGGCACATCAAAGGATGACGCGCTGACCGGCTGCGCGGCAGAGGGGGGCGGCCCATCGGGGCGGTCGCCGTCAATCACGCGCGGGGTAAAGCCCGCACCGGACAGTGTGCCCAAGCTATCGGGCAGTTTCACCACCTCTATCGCGCGGGCGCGATGCGCCAGGCGGCGGATGAATCCGCGTTCCTCAAGCGCTGTGATCAGACGGTGGATGCCGGATTTGGACCGCAGATCAAGCGCTTCTTTCATCTCGTCAAAACTGGGCGGCACGCCGTCGCGCTGCACACGTTTGTGAATAAAGGCCAGCAGATCGAGTTGTTTCTTGGTCAGCATCCGGACATTCCCCGTTTCTATTTGGGGTTTGTTCTAGGGATGTTCCTGTTTTGTGTCAACCGTCAGAGGGGAATACAGCCTATGATCGCTCCGGCAGTGCGGGCCCCATCGTGGGGCGGGCGGACCATCAGGACATCGGCGCGCGACAGGATACCCAGCAGCGAACTGTCCTGATTATCTTCGGGCAGGACGGCACCGTCACGGACCATCGCACGCATATAATGTTCGCGTGGCCCATTGGCGGGAAGATCAACGCCAAGCGGCAGATCGACCCGTGCGGCGGGCGCGGCGGGCAGGCCCAGCATCTTGCGCAGCACCGGCACGACAAAGACCGTCCCGCAGACCATCGCCGACACCGGATTGCCGGGCAGGCCGATCATCGGTACATCACGCAGCCGCCCCGCCATAAGAGGTTTGCCGGGGCGCATCGCGACTTTGTAGAAAGACTGCGCCATCCCCATCTCCGCAGCGACGGGGGCGACCAGATCGTGGTCTCCGACAGAGGCACCGCCGATGGTGATGATCAGATCGGCATCCTGCGCCATGGTGAAGGCTTGGGTCAGCGAGGGCACCGTGTCGCGGGCAATCGGGATCATGCGGCACTGCGCACCATGCTGTTCAAGCAGGGCGGCCAGACCATAGGTATTGGAGGCGATGATCTGGTCGGGGTTCGGCACTTCGCCGGGTTGCACCAGCTCGTCCCCGGTGGCGATGATTGCGACGCGTGGTTTGGCATAGACCGGCACCGTCGCCACATTCATCGACGCCAGCAGCGCGATATCGGCAGGGCGCAGCAGGCGCGGCGCATCCATCGTGTCGCCTGCATGGAAATCCCCACCGGCGGGGCGGATATTGGTCTTGGGGCCGATGTCATGGCCCAGCATGATCAGATCGCCACGCCGGGTCGTATCCTCTTGGATCACAACGAAATCAGCGCCTTCGGGGACTGGGGCGCCAGTAAAGATGCGCACGGCCTGACCGGCCTTGACCACGCCGTCAAATCGATGGCCCGCCGCCGCTTCGCCGATGACCTTGAACATCGCGTCGGGCTCGACCTCTGTCTGGCGCAGGGCATAGCCATCCATAGAGGAGGCCGCGAAAGGCGGCTGGGTGCGGGTGGCAACACCATCGCGCGCCAGCACACGGCCCGCGGCCTGACGCAGCGGGACCACTTCTACTTCGGTGGCGGTGACGAGATCAAAGAGATGCGACAGGGCGTCGCTGACAGAGATCATTCTGCCTCGTATCGGCCCGATTTGCCGCCGTCTTTCAGCACGACCCGCAGGCCGCCGATCTCCATGCCTTTGTCCACGGCCTTGGCCATGTCATAGACAGTCAGCGCGGTGACAGAGGCGGCGGTCAGCGCCTCCATCTCGACGCCGGTCTGTCCGGTGGTCTTGACGGTCGCGGCAATGCGCAGGCCAGGCAGGTCGGCATCGGGTGTCAGCTCAACCGACACTTTGGTGATCGGCAGAGGGTGGCACAGCGGAATCAGATCGGCGGTGCGCTTTGCAGCCATGATCCCCGCCAGACGGGCCACCCCCATGACGTCACCCTTTTTAGCGCGTCCTTCGGTAATGATATCAAAGGTTTCGCGCAACATCTTGATGTGGGTTTCAGCAACGGCCACCCGCGACGTCACGGGTTTGTCCGACACGTCGACCATATGCGCGTCACCCTTACCGTCAAAATGCGTGAGCGCCATTACATACCCCCCGGCCGCAGCGGTGTGGCCAGCAGATTGCGGGTTGCGACCTCTACATCGTCCTGACGCATCAGGCTTTCCCCGATCAGGAACACGCGCGATCCGTATTTCGCCATATCGGCCAGATCTTCGGGCGTGTTCAGCCCGCTTTCAGACACGATCATCTTTTCCACATCCACATGTTTCGACAGGCGGCGCGTGGTATCAAGCGTCGTCTCGAAGGTTTTGAGGTTGCGGTTGTTGATCCCCATCATGCGGCTTTTCAGCACGGCGGCGCGGTCCAGCTCTTCCTTGTCATGCACCTCGATCAGCGCGTCCATGCCCCATTGTGCGGCGGCGTCCTCAAGCTCGATCGCTTGAGCATCGCTGACAGAGGCCATGATGATCAGGATACAATCGGCCCCAAGCGCGCGGGCTTCGGCAACCTGATAGGGGTCGTACATGAAATCCTTGCGCAGCACGGGCAGGGTGCAGGCCTCGCGGGCGGCGACAAGATATTCCTTGGCCCCCTGAAAGCTGGGCGTGTCTGTCAGCACCGACAGACAGGTCGCGCCACCGGCGGCATAGGCAGCGGCCAGTGTGGCGGGGTCGAAATCGGCGCGGATCAACCCTTTGGACGGGCTTGCCTTCTTGACCTCGGCAATCAGCCCGTACCCCTCGCGCGAGGCGTCGAACAACGCGTCGGCAAAGGGGCGCACGGGCGAGGCGGCGCGCGCCTCTGCCTCTACGGCCTCAAGCGGTTTGGCGGCCTTGTCGGCGGCGATCTCTTCCAGCTTGTAGGCTTTGATCTTGTCTAGGATGGTGCCAGTGTTGGTATCGGTCATGATGTCTCCGGTGTTGCCCAGTTTATGGCCGCTTGGCCTTGGGCGTGCAACCAGTCATTGCAGCGCGAGAAGGGGCGTGACCCGAAAAACCCACGCCGCGCGGACAGGGGCGACGGGTGCGGGGTTTCGAGTTTGAAGTTCGATCCCCCGTCCACATCCCGCGCGACTTTTTGGGCATGCGCACCCCACAGCAAATAGGCGCGGGGACGGTCGGCCAAGTGGCCAAGAATTTGCGTGGTCAGCTGCTGCCAGCCCAGTTTTCCATGGCCGCCTGCGTCCCCCGCGGCCACGGTCAATGTAGTATTTAACAACAGCACGCCCTGATCCGCCCAGAACCGCAGATCGGCATCCGGTGGGCAGGCGCCGATGTCATCCACCATTTCCTTATAGATATTGGACAGAGAACGGGGCAGCGGTTTGGTATCGGCGCGCGCGGAAAAGGCAAAGCCGTGGGCGTGGCCGGGGGTGGGATAGGGGTCTTGCCCCAGGATCACCACGCGCACCGCGTCGGGCTGGGTATGTTCCAGCGCGGCGAAAACCTGCGGTCGGGGCGGCAGCGTCTCGCGCGGGTCCGCAGCCAGCGCGGCGGCGATGCCGGGCAGGGTATCGTCAAAGAACGCAAGGTCGCGCCAGGCCCCGAGGCGCGACAGGTCAAAACGGCTCATGCGGTCTGGGTGATCCGCGCGACTTGGGTGATCTTGTCACGGGCCGCACCGCTGTCGATGCTGTGGCGTGCCATCTCTACCCCCGCTTTCAGATCGGGTGCGGCATCGGCCACGACCAGCGCCGCCGCCGAATTGAGCAAGACCGCATCTCGGTAGGCCGATGGGGTTCCGTCCAGCAGCGCGTTGAAATCACGCGCGTTTTCTTCGGGTGTGCCGCCGATGATATCCTCGAACGGATGGACTGGCAGGCCCGCGTCTTCGGGCGTGATCTCGAATTCGGAAATGGTGCCATCAGGGTTCAGCGCGGCGATCCAGCTGGTGCCGGTGATCGTCAGCTCGTCCGTCCCGTCGGAGCCATGCACAAGCCACGCTTTTTCAGAGCCAAGCGCGCCAAGTGTTTCGGCCATCGGGCGGATCAGATCGCGGCGATAGGCACCGGTCAGCTGCCGTTTGACGCCCGCAGGGTTGGTTAGCGGGCCGAGGATGTTGAAGATCGTCCGTGTGCCCAGTTCGGACCGCGTGGGCATGACATGGGCAATCGCGGGATGGTGCATCGGGGCCATCATAAAGCCGATGCCCGCATCGCGCAGGGCGGCCTCGACCACCTTGGGCCCGACCATCACCTTGAGCCCCATCTGCGTCAGCGCATCCGCCGCGCCGGATTTGGACGACAGGTTACGGTTGCCATGTTTCGCCACCACGACGCCCGCGCCGGCCACGACAAAGGCCGTCGCGGTAGAGATATTCAGCGTGCCCTTGCCATCACCGCCGGTGCCCACGATGTCCATCGCGCCCTCGGGGGCGGTGACGGGGTTGCATTTGGCGCGCATGACATGGGCGGCGGCGGCATATTCATCCACCGTCTCGCCACGGGTGCGCAGGGCCATCAGGAAACCACCGATCTGGCTGGGAGTCGCTTCGCCCTCAAACAGGATCTGGAACGCGGTCTCGGCCTGATCCCGGGTCAGCGGGCCATTGGCGGCCGCATCGATCAGAGGTTTCAGAGCATCGCTCATGCGGGCACCTTTACGTTGTTCAGGAAGTTTTGCAGCATCTGGTGACCGTGATCCGAACGGATCGATTCCGGGTGGAACTGCACGCCATGCAGCGGCAGGTCACGGTGCTGCAGGCCCATGATCGTGCCGTCCTCAAGCTCTGCCGTGATCTCAAGACAGTCGGGCAGGGTGGCGCGGTCAACGATCAGCGAATGATAGCGTGTCGCGGCAAAGGGCGATGGCAGCCCCGCAAAGACGCCCTGACCCTTGTGGTGCATCATGCCCATCTTGCCGTGCACGATCTCGCCCGCGCGCACGACCTTGCCGCCGAACGCCTGACCCAGCGTCTGATGGCCAAGGCACACACCCAAAAGCGGCGTGCTTGTTTCGGCGGCGGCTGCCGTCAGCGCAAGGCAGATGCCCGCTTGATCCGGGTCGCAGGGGCCGGGCGACAGGATGATCCCCGCGGGGTTCATCGCCATCGCGGCCTGCACGTCGATCTGGTCGTTGCGGCGGATTTCGACTTCGGCCCCGAGGTCACCCAGATAGTGTACGAGGTTGTAGGTGAAGCTATCGTAGTTATCTATCAAGAGCAGCATGCAGCAATTCTTTGTATTGGGGCAGGGTTTAGGGCTAGAGGAACCGCGCAAAACCACGGTATAATGTCCGCTGATACATGTTCAGGGTTAAGACCTATCGTCAAGGGCAGCAGGCCGGAGAGCCGCACGAACCGGAACAAAAACAGGAGCGATCATCTATGTCACGCGGGTTTATTGGCGGCATCCTCATTGGTGCGGTATTCAGTGTCGGCGTCGCCGGTGTCGCGTCCTTCATGGTGCCGATGGGGCCCGCGCCCTTGCAAGACACGCCTGTGCCAAGTGACACGCCTGACGAAGAGCGCGCGACCAACGCGCCCGAAATGGCGGCCCCCCCGGTAGTAGCGGCTGATGAAACGCCCCTGACGGCGGCTGAGGACACTAACGAGGATGTGATCACGCCAGAGCCGGAGCCGGTTGTCGAAGAGCCTGTCGTCGAGGAGCCCACCGTTGAACCAGAGCCCGAGACTGTGCCGCGTGCCGAGGTCGCACCAGAAGTAGAAGCACCGGTCGCGCAAGAGGCTGTGCAAGATGCACCTTCAGAGGACGCGCCGGACGTCGCGGCAGCGTCTGAGACGGTAGAGCCTGAACCACAGCCTGAACCACAGCCCGAGCCAGAGGTCGCCCCAACGCCGCAACCCGCGCCGCAGATCGCGCAGGATATCGACGCGACAGCCCCCGTGGCCGTGCCCGATGCAGCTGCACCGAAGATCACGCTTGATGATCCTGTTTTGCCCAATCCGATGGCGCTCGCACCGATGGAACCGACCGAGCCGGATGCGCTTGGCATCGAGACCCGGACAGCACCGCCCGTCACCGCCGACGAAAGCGTCGACACCCCCGTGTCGCCCACGCCGGACACCACCCCCGTGTCGCCCACGCCGGACACCGATGTCGCCACCGCGCCAAGCGCGCCCGACGCGCAACCCGAAGAAGCCCCTGCCGATGTTGTCTTTGGCGCGCCCGAGCAACGCACAGACGGGCGGCCCACAATCGGCACCCCTGCGGCGATCACCTCTGAACGGGATACGGGCGTGACGATCAACCGCCTGCCGACCGCCCAATCGGGCGAACAGACCGCCCCCGAGGTGCAAGCCACCGCAGAAAGCCCCGCCATCACCCGTTATGGCCAGCCTTTCGCGAATCCTGATGACAAACCGCTGATGAGCGTCCTGTTGATGGACGTGGGCAGTGATCTGCAAGGGGGCGAGGTCGGTATCGCCGCGCTGCGCAGCTTTCCCTATCCGCTGAGCTTTGCCGTCGACGTCAGCCTGCCCGACGCGGCAGAGCGCATGCAGACCTACCGCAACGAAGGGTTCGAGGTGCTGGCGATGGTCGACCTGCCTCAGGGTGCGCAGCCAAGCGATGCAGAGACCACGCTGGCGGTCGCCTTCTCGCGTATGCCCGAGGTGATCGGCGTGTTGGAAGGGCAGGGTGCCGGGCTGCAACCCGACCGCGCGACAGCAGATCAGGTGACTGCGATCCTTGGGCAAGGCGGCTATGGCCTTGTGACCCAGGACAAGGGGCTGAACACGATGCCCAAGCTTGCGGTGAAAGAGGGCGTGCCCGCAGCACCCGTGTTCCGCGACTTTGACAGCAAGGGGCAGACGCCCACCGTGATCCGGCGGTTCCTTGATCAGGCCGCGTTCAAGGCGGGGATCGAAGGGTCGGTGATCATGATGGGGCGGATGCGGCCCGAGACGATCTCGGCGCTGTTGGTCTGGGGGTTGCAGGACCGTGCCGGCCAAGTTGCACTTGCCCCTGTCTCAGCCGTGCTGAAAAACGCCACGCCTGAATGATCTACCGGTAAAGCCGTCAAAACCTGCGCGCTGCGCGGGCTTCGACGTGCCTGGATGTGATCTGCCTAGATAATCTCGTCTTCGTCGAACAGCGGGTCGCTTTCGAGCTGCGTGATCATATCTTCGACCGTGTCTGCCACGGCCTTGGGCAGCAGCTTTGCCAAGTGGAAGACCGCGTCGCCCTCGTTCACCACGGGCAGGATCGCGCGGCCGATCAGGATACCGTCATGGGGGGCGATAATATCCTCTTCGGTCTTGCCGAACGGGTCAGAGACTGTCGCCAGCGCGTCGCCCTGTTTCACGGTCTCCCCCTCGGCCCTGAAGGTACGCAGCAGCCCACCCACGGGCGCGCGCAGCCAGGTCGAGCTAGAGCAGACATGGGATTGCCTGCGCGAAGGGGCGATGCCCTTGGCGGGCAGCATGTCTTCGGCATGCATGACCCGCAAGATACCCGCAACGCCCGCGCGCACGGCCATTTCGTCAAAGCGCAGCCCTTCGCCCGCCTCATACAGCAGCACCGGCGTGCCCTTGGCGGCGGCGACCGCGCGCAGCGATCCGTCACGCAGGGGCGAGGTCAGCACCACCGGTGCGGCAAAGCTGGCGGCCATGCGCCGCGTCACCGCATCTGAAGGAGAGATACGCACCTGCGGCAGGTTGGTCCGGTGGATCGCGGCCGAATGTAGATCGATTCCGAAATCACAGCGCAGCACCACGTCGTTCAGAAAGATATGCGCCAGCCGTGACCCCAAAGACCCCGACGGGTGCCCCGGAAAACAACGGTTCAGATCGCGCCGGTCCGGCAGGTAACGCGACCGGTTTAGGAAGCCGAAAGAGTTCACCACCGGGATCACCAGCAGTGTTCCCCGAAGGGATTTCAACTGCGGTGCGCGAAGCAGACGGCGCACGATCTCGACCCCGATCAGCTCGTCCCCGTGAACAGCGGCGCTGACAAACATAGTGGGGCCAGGGCGCTTGCCGTGGATCACTTCAAGCGAGAGCCCGACAGGCGTGTGGTCCGGCAGAATCGAGATCGGCAAGTCGATCTGTGCCCGAGTGCCGGGTGCCACATGTTGACCCGCAATCTCGAACGGGGCTTGGGTCGGCATCCTCAGCTGTTCCCTTGACCTGCGAAGCGTGCTGCATCGGCCGCCGCACGGCGGATCGCGTCGGATTTATGCACCGTTTCCATATATTCTGCCTCTGCGTCGCTGTCATAGACCACACCGCCACCGGCCTGAATATACAGGGTTTTATCCTTGATGACGGCCGTGCGCAGGGCGATGCACATGTCCATGTCGCCGCCCGCGCTAAAGTAGCCAACACCGCCGCCGTACAGCCCGCGTTTCTCGGGCTCCAGCTCGTCGATAATCTCCATCGCGCGGACCTTGGGTGCACCTGACACTGTGCCCGCGGGCATCCCCGCAAAGAAGGCATCCAGCGCATCGCGGTCCTCGCGCAGCTCGCCCACGACATTGGACACGATATGCATCACGTGGCTGTAGCGTTCGACGATGAATTCCTCGGTCGGGCGCACGGTGCCGATCTTGGCGACCCGGCCCACGTCATTGCGGCCCAGATCAAGCAGCATCAGATGCTCTGCCAGCTCTTTCTGGTCGGCCAGCAGATCAGCCTCCAGCGCGCGGTCTTCTTCCGGCGTGGCCCCGCGACGACGGGTACCTGCAACGGGGCGGATCGTGATCTCGTTGCCGAAGACGCGCACAAGGATCTCGGGCGAGGCCCCGACGACATGGAAATCACCGAAGTTGAAATAGAACATGAAGGGCGACGGGTTGGTCCGGCGCAAACTGCGATACAGCGCGAACGGCGGCTGTGAGAAGCCCTGCGCCCACCGTTGCGACGGCACCACCTGAAAGATGTCGCCCGCCACGATATATTCCCGCGCTTTTTCAACGGCGGATTTATAGCCTTCGCGGGTGAAATTGCTGACGGGGGCGGATTCTTCGTGGGCGTCGCCCAGATCACGGCTGGTGCCGGGCATCGACCGTTCCAGATCACGCACCGCATCCATCACGCGTTCGGCGGCTTGGGCATAAGCGGCCTTGGCCGATTGCCCGTCAGACACCCAAGCTGGCGATACGATCGTGACCTCGCCCTTGACCCCGTCAAGCACGGCAATCACCGAGGGGCGCACCATCATCGCATCGGGCAGCCCCATGGGATCGGGGTTCACATTCGGCAGATGTTCCACCAGCCGGATCATGTCATACCCCAGATATCCGAACAGCCCGGCGGCGGCTTGCGGCAGGTCATCGGGCAGGTCGATCTTCGACTCCGCGATCACCGCACGCAAAGTATCCAGCGGATCCCCCGCAACATCGTCGAAGGCATCTGCGTCATAGCGTGCCGAACGGTTGATGGCCGACGTGGTGCCCTGACAGCGCCAGATCAGATCGGGCTTCATCCCGATAATCGAATAGCGCCCGCGGACCTCGCCGCCGGTCACGGATTCCAGCACAAAGGCGTTTTGTGCCGCACCGGTGAGCTTGAGCATCAGCGAAACAGGCGTGTCCAGATCGGCAGCCAGACGGGTGTAAACGATCTGGTTCTTGCCCGCCGCATAGCCTGCGGCAAAGCTGTCATAATCGGGTGTCAACGACATGGGAGACCTAACTTAGGGGAAGTTCACGTGGACGGCGTTGATCGCCTGCTGATCGACACGCGGTGCCGTGCGGCGGATCACGTCGTCAGAGAAAGCGGCGAAAAGCGCTTGCGACAGCTGGTCATCCAGCTGGGTGGCGATCTGGGTTTTGACCTGCGTCATCCGGTCATTCTCGCCCGCGTCCTTGATGCTATCAAGACGGACTAGCGCGACCTCATCGGCACCTTCCAGCAGTTCTACCTCGCCGGGGGCTGCGTCAAACACAGCGGCGATGAACCCCTGCGGTGCGGCGCTGACCACGGCGTCGCGGGTCTGGTCGGTCCCGGTCTTGGGCTCCAGCCCCAGCTCGGCAAAATCAGCGCCATCGGCAAGCTCGGCCTGCAGGGTCTCGGCCTTGGCACGCAGGGCGGTGATCAATTGTTCGTTCTGCCACGCCTCGGCCACGTCAGCACGGGCGGCGTCAAACGGGTTGGGGCGTTCCTCCTTGGTGCCATCAAGACGCATGGCAAAAACGCTACCGTCATCCAGCTGTTGGATCTGGGGGAAGTCGCCTTCGGTCAGACGTGTCGCGGCCTCGCGGAAACCGGCATAGGCGGCGATGCTTTCGCTGCTGTCCTGCGTCCACTCGATGGTGCTGAGGGTCATTTTGCTTTCCTCGGCGATCTGTTCCAGCGTGGCACCACCGGCCAATTGGTCATCCAGATCCTGGGCGCGGACCTCAACCAGACGGGCCGCGCGGTCCGCGGCAAGGTCTTGCACCAGCGTCGGGCGGGCTTCTTCGAAGGTGGTGTTCAACGACGGCAGCACACCGTTCACACGGAACAATGCAGGCCCGAGGTTGCTGGGCAGCGGGCCGACAATATCCCCCACTTCGGCAGCAAATACGGCGTCCCCTGCGGCACCCAACTGTTGCTGGCTCAGATCGCCAAGATCCACATCCGACAGGGAAAGCCCACGGTCCGCGACCAGCCCTTCAAATGTGTTGCCATCAACCTCGAGCGCGGCGGCAGCCTGATCGGCGGCCTCCTGATCGCGGAAGACCAGACGTTCGACCAAGCGGCGTTCGGGCTGGATGTATTCATCCGCGCGGTCGTCATAGGCGGCCTGAAGCTCTTCGTCGGTCAGCTCTACTTCGTCCAGCAGATCCTGCGGGCCCATCGTGATATAGCTGATGGTCTTGCTGGCGGGCAGAATGAACTGGTCGGCGTTCTCGTCGTAATAGGCCTGCAGCTGCGCATCGGTGGCGTCGGGCAGGGGCGCATCCAGATCATCTTGCGTCAGTTTGGCCCAGGTAAAGCTGCGCTGCTCGCCCACATAGGAGACAAGCGTGTCAGCATAGGCGTCGGGCATCGCAATCCCGCCGGTGATCGCTTCCTGCAACAGGGTGCGGCCCGCTTCCTCGCGCAGGGACTGTTCGAATTCATTCTCGTTCAGACCGGCCTGCTGCAGCGCAAAGCGATAGCCCTCGCGGTCGAAATTCCCGTCAACGCCCTGGAACGACGGGATTTCCACAACGCGTTCGCGCAGGTTCGCGTCGCCGATGGACAGGCCCATCTCGTCGGCCTCATTGTCGAGCGCGCGCAAACGGACCAGACGTTGCAGCACGGCACGGTCCAGCCCGATGGCTTGGGCTTCTTGAAAGCTAAGCTGTTCGCCGGACTGGCTTTCGATGGCGCGGATCTGCTGCTGCAGCTCGCGGGCGTAATCGTCAACCGAGATAGACTTGTCGCCCACTTCGCCGACGGTGCGTGCGCTGCCGTTCAGATTGACCGCGCCAAAACCGCCCAGCCCCAGGATCAAAAGACCCATCAGCCCCCATACTGCGGTTTTCGTAAAGCTGTTGCCTTTGGCTTTCATGGTGTCATCCCTTAAACGCACGTTTTGCCCTGTCTATGCGGTGCGCGGCAGGGGGGCAAGAGCCGCGTTAGACCTGTGTCAGACGGTCAAACAGCACCTCAATGCCTGCGACATCCAGATTGGCAAAAGCGAGGCGCAGATGCCGCCCGCCGGTGATATCCTCTGCCGGATGGAACATGGTGCCGGGCAGGGTCAGCACGGCCGCCTCGCGCACCAGCCGCGGGGCCAATGTGGCAGAGCTTTCGTCAAAGGGATGCGAGAGATAGGCGAAATATCCGCCAAGCCCCAAAAGCTTCCAGCCTTTCGCGTCCAAACGGTGCATACTGTCGGCAATCGCCTGTCGCCGCGCCAGGATCTCGCGCCGCTCGCCGGCCAGCCATGTGTCAAGGTTCTGCATCCCCCAAAGGGCGGCATGCTGACCGATCTGGCCGGGGCAAATGGCAACGGTATCCAGGAACTTCTCAACCTCGGCGAGACGCGTCTGGGAGGCGACAATCGCGCCCACTCGGTGACCAGTCAGACGGTAGGCCTTTGAAAAAGAATATAAATGGATCAACGTATCGTGCCAGTCGGGGTCCTGAAACAGACGGTGCGGCGGGCCGGAACGACTGTCAAAGTCGCGATAGGTCTCGTCCAGGATCAGGGCGATACCGCGCGCACGGGCCAGATCGAAAAACGCCTGCACCAGCTCTTCGGGGTATTCAACGCCGCCGGGGTTGTTGGGCGTGACCAAGGCGATGGCACGGGTGCGGTCGGTGATCAGGGCGGCAGCCTGTTCCGGGTCGGGCAAAAGCGTATCGCCCACCGGCAGCGGCACGGCGGCGACGCCCGACATATCCAGCCACATCTTGTGGTTAAAGTACCACGGCACCGGCAGGATCACCTCGTCTCCCTCGGCACATAGCGTGGCAATCGCAGCGGCAAAGGCCTGATTGCAGCCCGATGTAATCGCCGCTTGCGCGGGCTCTACCGCGCCAGCGTAATGGGCGCTGACCTGCGCGGCCAGCTCGTCGCGCAATTCGGGCAGACCCAGCACCGGCCCGTAAAGATGCGCATCATCGTTGTTCAGCGCGACATCGGCCATGGCCTGACGCATCGCCTGCGGGGGCGGATCGACAGGGGCGGCTTGGCTCACGTTGATCAGGGGGCGGTCGGCGTCAAAATGGACGCCCGTCAACCAGCGGCGCGCCTCCATCACCGGAGGAGAGAAAGTCGCGGCGGTACGCGGGGTCATGGTCAATGCTCCTGACTGGGCGAGGGAGGGGGCGCTTCGGCGAGCGGACCAGCGCAAAGTCTGACACGGCGCGGGGCCGCTGCTTCCAAATGGTCCTAAATCCTCGCCGAAGGCAGGTATCTGCGGGGGTGCCGCTTAGTCTTTGCCGCGGTAGGGCTCTACATATTGCAGCGCCATATCCCAGGGGAAGAAAATCCACGTATCCTGGCTGACTTCGGTAATGAAGGTATCCACCTGCGGGCGGCCCTTGGGCTTGGCATAGACGGTGGCCAGATGCGCATTGGGGTAAAGCTGGCGCACGACTTCAAGGGTTTTACCGGAATCCACCAGATCGTCGATGATCAGGATACCGGTGCCGTCGCCCATCAGCTCTGCATCGGGGGCCTTGAGCACGACCGCGTCCGATTGATCCTGATGGTCATAGGACTTGATCGAAATCGTGTCGACGGTGCGGATATCCAGCTCGCGGGCGGCGATCATCGCGGGGGCCATACCGCCACGGGTGATCGCAACCACAGCACGCCAGCCGCCGTCATCGGGGCCCATGCCGTCCAGACGCCACGCCAGCGCACGGCTGTCACGGTGGATCTGGTCCCAGCTGATATGAAACCCTTTTTCATGGGGCAGGCGTGAGGCATCCTTGCTCATGTCGTTATTCCTTTGCCATGTCTGGGGCGTCGACGGCTTTCATGCCCACCACGTGATAGCCCGCGTCCACATGCAGATTCTCGCCCGTCGTGCCCGAGCCAAGATCGCTAAGCAGGAACAGCGCGGATTTACCCACATCGTCGATGGTCACGTTGCGACGCAGGGGCGAGTTATACTCGTTCCACTTCATGATATAGCGGAAGTCGCCGATGCCGGATGCGGCCAATGTCTTGATCGGGCCGGCGCTGATCGCGTTGACGCGGATGCCGTCCTTGCCCAGATCCTCGGCCAGATATTTGACCGATGCTTCCAGAGCGGCCTTGGCGACGCCCATCACATTATAATGCGGCATCACTTTTTCGGCACCGTAATAGGTGAGCGTGACCGCGCTGCCGCCGGACTTCATCATCTTTTCCGCGCGCTGCATCACCGCGGTGAAGGAGTAGACAGAGATATCCATCGACATCGCGAAATTGGCGCGGCTGGTGTCGACATATCGCCCGCGCAATTCGTTCTTGTCAGAGAACCCGATCGCGTGGACGATAAAGTCGATCCCGTCCCAACGTTCGCCCAAAGCGGTAAACAGCGCGTCAATCGACTCTTCCGACCCCACATCGCAGGGCAGGACCAGATCGCTACCCAGTTGCGCCGCCAGCGGATCGACCCGCTTTTTCAGCGCGTCGCCTTGATACGAGAATGCCAGCTCTGCACCGGCATCCGCGAGGGTGCGTGCGATGCCCCAGGCAATCGACTTGTCATTGGCGAGGCCCATGATAAGCCCACGTTTGCCTGCCATCAGGTCATTTGCCATTGTACTTCCTTCGACTATGTCACTGAACTTTTATCCGGTTTATGCTATTGATAGTTTGGCATCAAGGCTGCACGGTGATCGCGGCACTTGAGAGGACGCCGTGATAGACCGCCCTGGCGGTTTTTAGGCGCGACAGTGTGTTTAGTTGTTCTAGTATGTCATTTGATGTAAGGCATTGTCGCAAGTTTGCGTCGATGCGCAAGGAAGGGGATCATGATCATGGAAGTGCGCAAAGGCATTTTTGCCGGTGACGATCCCTTTGTGATTGCGCGCCGCTGGCTGGATGAGGCAACGCAGACAGAGGTCAACGACCCAAATGCCATCGCGCTATCGACCGTGGATGCCGACGGTTTGCCCAATGCGCGCATGGTGTTGCTAAAAGAAATCGAAGACGCGGCATTCGTCTTTTACACAAACTACACCAGCGCCAAGGCGCAAGAGCTGGATCACGCGGGCAAGGCTGCTTTCGTGATGCATTGGAAATCCCTGCGCCGCCAGATACGGGTGCGCGGCGTGGTTTCCAAAGAAGAAGGCCCACAGGCGGACGCATATTACAAGTCGCGTTCGCTCAAAAGCCGGTTGGGGGCTTGGGCCTCTGACCAATCGTCCCCTTTAGCCAGCCGTGCGTCATTGGTCGCCGAAGTGGCAAAAGTCACCGCCAAAAAGGGGCCAAACCCAGACCGTCCACCTTTTTGGGGGGGCTACCGGATCACCCCGGTCGAAATCGAGTTCTGGGCCGACGGAGAGTATAGATTGCATGACCGTTTTGTCTGGCGACGTGCCGAACAAAACGGTGATTGGAGCGTAACGAGATTGAACCCATAAGGCGGCTTTTGCCGCTGATATTTTGTACGCGGGCACGCTGTTGCCTGACCTAGAGAAGACCAAAGGACATTTGTGTCAGAAGTATCCAGCAATAGCTCTGCCATTTCCGGCGTGGTGAAATGGTTCGACCCCGCGAAGGGGTTCGGTTTCGTTGTCTCAGACGCTGGCGGGCCTGATATCCTGTTGCACGTCAATGTGTTACGTAATTACGGTCAAAGCTCTGTCGCGGACGGTGCGCGCATTGATCTGACGGTGCAAAAGACCGAACGTGGGGTGCAGGCGACCCAGGTCCATGCGGTACACCCGCCCGCTGCTGCTCAGGCGATGGCGTTGTCGGATATTGTGGGCATTGATCCCGCGCTGGTGGCCGCCGCACCGCTGGAACCCGCGCGGGTCAAATGGTTCGATAAATCCAAAGGCTTTGGTTTCGCGAATGTGTTTGGCAAAAGCGATGACATCTTTCTACATATAGAAGTGTTGCGCCAGTCGGGCCTGTCGGATTTGCAACCGGGCGAAGCATTGGCGCTGCGGGTCATTAACGGGGAACGCGGCCAGATGGCGGCAGAGGTACATGCATGGGAAACGGTACGACTCGATTCATCTGGCACCGCGCAAAGCTGATCCGCGCGGGTCTTTTGGCCTTAGCCTCTCTGGCGATGGCGGGGGCGGCCGCTGCCAAATGCAGCGACACCAGCGTGACGTTGCGCGGCGACTGGGGGCAGGCGCGCTTTAGCGTCGAGATTGCCGATGATGCCGGTGAACGTGCCCAAGGACTGATGCATCGCACCTCACTGGCGGGCAGCGCGGGTATGCTCTTTATCTATGAAGAACCGCAGCCGCTTAGCTTTTGGATGCGCAACACATTGATTCCCCTCGACCTATTGTTCATCGATTCCCGCGGTGTGGTGCAGCACATCCACCATAATGCGATTCCGCTCGACGAATCTCCGCTTGAGGGGGGCAGTGATGCGCTGCTGGCGGTGCTGGAAATCAACGGTGGGTTAAGCGCGCGGATGGGCATTACACCGGGGACAGAGCTGCGCCATCCCGCGTTTACAGGGCGCAATCCGGCATGGCCCTGTTAGTTCGTCAGAAACTATCATTTTCTGTGAACTTAGGGCTTTTCAATCCGATTGCTTGGGGCTAAGTAGGCCGCAGTCGGGGCGTGGCGCAGCCTGGTAGCGCACCTGTTTTGGGTACAGGGGGTCGGAAGTTCGAATCTTCTCGCCCCGACCACTTTAAGAACCACCACATATAGTGTTCCTGATCTGCTTCATGCAGATCAGAACGCTGTATTTGTGTGCAGTCGTTCTTTTTTACCACAGATGCACGCTCTAAATCTGGTGAGATGGCCGGGTTCGCGAACCTATATCTGGTGGCTGCATAAATTTTTATCATCCACAGTTCCGCCATGTTTATCCCCAGCCCGCTGTTTGGGATTTTGTGGATAACTCAAGCGATACATGAGCCAGCCGCGCTAAACCTTAGCGTTTATTAACTTTATCCGCAGTGTGGAAAATCACCCTCGTGATCCGCTGTCTGTG
Organism: Sulfitobacter sp. TCYB15; assembly: GCF_040435955.1. NCBI lineage: Bacteria > Pseudomonadati > Pseudomonadota > Alphaproteobacteria > Rhodobacterales > Roseobacteraceae > Sulfitobacter > Sulfitobacter sp. TCYB15. The sequence goes on along the minus strand of NZ_CP159193.1, from coordinate 2,182,257 downwards.
CATATCATTTCGCTGAATCACCGCGCCGACCGAAGCTTCAAAAAATGCCGATCCGGTCAAGATGCAACTTCCCTTATTTCGATAATAAAGCCGTTGACCCAATAGGGCTGCATACGCCAGTTTGTGTAAATCGACGGGCGGGCCACTACATCTGGTGATTGATCGGGGTGGCGTGCTGATCGGGTGAAATTGGGTTTCGCACATTTGCGCCGGTTAAACGGCTTGATCCAAGACCAACCTGATGCGGGTGCGGGGGACGATGCACACCGGCGATAGGTTTGGCGGCCCGATCATGCCGCTGGTTGAGAGTTTGAAAATTTGGGGCAGCACTTATGAAAATCGAGAGAAAATTCACGCGATCCGGTCAGGATGCCTACGCAGAACTGGACTTTGTGAGCACAGCCTCCGAAATCCGCAATCCTGACGGGTCGGTGGTCTTTCGCCTCGATAACGTCGAAGTGCCCTCCAGCTGGAGCCAGGTCGCCTCTGATGTGATCGCCCAAAAATATTTCCGCAAGGCAGGCGTCCCGTCCGAGACCAAGAAGGTCAAGGAAAAGGGCGTGCCAGAATTCCTCTGGCGCTCGGTGCCGACCGATGACGCGACCATGGGCGGCGAGACGTCGTCGAAGCAAGTGTTCGACCGTCTGGCAGGCGCTTGGGCCTATTGGGGTTGGAAAGGTGGCTATTTCACCACCGAAGAAGACGCCCAAGCCTATTATGACGAGATGCGTCACATCCTAGCCAGCCAGCGCGGCGCGCCCAACAGCCCGCAATGGTTCAACACCGGTCTGCATTGGGCCTACGGCATCGATGGTCCCGCGCAGGGGCATTACTATGTCGATTATAAATCCGGCAAGCTGACGCGGTCGACATCGTCTTACGAGCATCCGCAGCCCCACGCTTGTTTCATCCAGTCTGTCGCTGACGATCTGGTAGGTGACGGCGGCATTATGGACCTGTGGGTCCGCGAGGCGCGTCTGTTCAAATACGGTTCCGGCACCGGCACCAACTTCTCGAGCCTGCGGGCGGCGGGCGAGAAGCTGTCGGGCGGGGGAAAATCCTCTGGCTTGATGGGCTTTTTGAAAATCGGTGACCGTGCGGCAGGCGCGATCAAATCGGGTGGCACCACACGGCGCGCGGCCAAGATGGTTATCGTTGATGCGGACCACCCCGATATCGAGGATTTCATCAACTGGAAGGTCATCGAAGAGCAAAAGGTGGCGAGCATCGTCGCTGGCTCGAAGATGCATGAACGCGAGCTGAACAAGCTGTTTGCCGCGATCAAAGCATGGGACGGCGCAGAGGCCGACGCTTATGACCCCGCCAAGAACGACCAGCTAAAGGCCGCGATCCGCAGCGCGAAAAAATGCGCGATCCCAGAGACATACGTCAAGCGCGTGCTGGATTATGCCAAGCAGGGTCATACCTCGATCGAATTCCCGACCTATGACACAGACTGGGATTCCGAAGCCTATTCCTCGGTCTCGGGCCAGAACTCCAACAACTCGATCCGGGTGACCAACGCTTTCCTGCACGCCGTCGAAAAAGACGCCGATTGGGAGCTGCTGGACCGCACCACCGGGCGCGTGTCGAAAACCATCCGCGCCCGTGACCTGTGGGAGCAAGTCGGCCACGCGGCTTGGGCCTGCGCCGATCCCGGCATCCAGTATCACGACACGGTAAACGACTGGCACACATGCCCCGAAGACGGCGCGATCCGCGGGTCGAACCCGTGCTCCGAATACATGTTCCTGGATGATACGGCCTGTAACCTCGCGTCGATGAACCTGCTGACCTTCCTGCAAGACGGGGAGTTCATGGTCGAAGACTATATGCATGCCTCGCGTCTGTGGACCGTTACGCTCGAAATCTCGGTGATGATGGCGCAGTTCCCGTCCAAGGAAATCGCGCAGCGGTCCTATGATTTCCGCACGCTGGGTCTGGGCTATGCCAACATCGGCGGTCTGCTGATGAACATGGGCTTTAGCTACGACAGCGACGAGGGCCGTGCGCTTTGCGGGGCGCTGACCGCGATCATGACCGGCGTTTCCTATGCCACCTCCGCCGAGATGGCGGGCGAGTTGGGGGCCTTCCCCGGCCACGCCAAGAACGCCGACCACATGCTGCGCGTCATCCGCAACCACCGCAATGCGGCCCACGGCAAGACCGACGGCTACAAGGCGCTATCGGTCAAGCCCGTGCCACTGGATCACGCAAACTGCCCGCAAGCCAACCTGATCGACATCGCCACCGCGACCTGGGACGAAGCCCTGCGGCTTGGCGAAAAGCACGGGTACCGCAACGCGCAAACCTCTGTGATTGCGCCGACGGGCACCATCGGTCTGGTGATGGATTGCGACACCACCGGGATCGAGCCTGACTTTGCGCTGGTGAAATTCAAGAAGCTCGCAGGCGGTGGCTATTTCAAGATCATCAACCAGTCGGTGCCCGCAGCGCTTGAAAAGCTTGGCTACGGCTCGGCCCAGATCGAAGAGATCGTCGGCTATGCCGTCGGTCACGGCACCATCGGCAACGCGCCTGCGATCAACCACACCACGCTGGTCGGCCACGGTTTTGGCCCTAACGAGCTGGCCAAGATCGACGCGGCGCTGGCACAGGCCTTCGACATCCGCTTTGTCTTCAATCAATGGACATTGGGCGAGGAGTTCTGCACGCAAGTCCTTGGCATCCCAGCCGAAAAGCTGAACGACCCGACGTTTGACCTGCTGAAATCCCTGGGCTTTTCCAAGAAAGACATCGAAGCGGCCAACGACCATGTTTGCGGTACGATGACGCTGGAAGGCGCGCCGCACCTCAAGCCCGAACACTACGGCATCTTCGACTGCGCCAACCCCTGCGGCAAGAAGGGCAAACGCTACCTGTCCGTCAACAGCCACATCTATATGATGGCGGCGGCGCAAAGCTTCATCTCCGGCGCGATCTCTAAGACGATCAATATGCCAAATGACGCCACCATCGAGGATTGCCAGAACGCATACGAGCTGTCGTGGTCGCTTGGCGTCAAAGCCAACGCGCTGTACCGCGACGGGTCAAAACTGTCGCAGCCTCTGGCTTCTGCGCTGGTCGAGGATGATGACGAGGCAGCCGAAACGCTGGAAAGCGGTACCACTCACGAGAAAGCCACCGTGCTGGCCGAAAAGATCGTCGAGAAGGTCATCGTCAAAGAGATCATCAAATCGCACCGCGAAAAGATGCCTCAGCGCCGCAAGGGGTATACCCAAAAGGCCAATGTGGGCGGGCACAAGGTCTATTTGCGCACCGGTGAATACGAAGACGGCTCTTTGGGCGAGATCTTTATCGACATGCACAAGGAAGGCGCGGGCTTCCGTGCGATGATGAACAATTTTGCCATCGCCGTGTCCGTGGGGCTGCAATACGGCGTCCCGCTTGAGGAATTCGTCGACGCCTTCACCTTCACCAAGTTCGAACCCGCTGGCATGGTACAGGGCAACGACAGCATCAAGAACGCGACCTCGATCCTTGACTATGTGTTCCGCGAGCTCGCCGTGTCCTATCTGGACCGTACCGATCTGGCGCATGTGCAACCCGAAGGGGCCAGCTTTGACAGCCTCGGCCGCGGCGATCAGGAAAGCGTCGCCAATGTGGCGGAGATCTCCGAAACCGCCGCCAACCGCTCGCTTGAGGTGCTCAAGCAGATCAGCTCGACCGGGTATCTGCGCAACCGTCTGCCGCAGGACCTGGTGCTGCTGCAAGGCGGGCAGGGGCACGGCGACACGCAGACGCTTGACCGTGTGATGCCACAGGCAGGCCAGGCCTCGGTCGCGGCAAGCATGGGGTCGACCACAGCGGTGTCCAGCGGCGCGGTCAGCATGGACGCCCGTACCAAAGCAAAGATGCAGGGCTACGAGGGCGAAGCCTGCGGGGAATGCGGCAACTACACGCTGGTCCGCAACGGCACCTGCATGAAGTGCAACACCTGCGGCGGAACGTCGGGCTGCAGCTAAGACAAACGCCCCGGCCTTGCGGTCGGGGCTTTCTACATGGGGCAGGTGCGCTTGCCCCTGACGCTGGCCTTGCCGCAGGCATAAAACAAACGAGCGGTGAACGATGAGCAAGGTCAGGCGAAACTCAGGGTGCCCCATCGGGCACCCTTTCTTCGTTTGGGGGCTACATCGGAATGCTCGTATTCCGTTTGATCTCGCGCAGGACCACGTTGGTTTGCGCGCTTTCGACGGCGGGGAGGCGGAACAGGAAGTCTTCGAGAAAGCGATTATAGGCGGCGATGTCGCGGCAGAGGACGCGCATTTGGTAGTCGGCCTGTCCGGTGGTGGCATAGCATTCCAGCACCTCGGCGCGGTGCGCGATGGCTTTGATGAACTCGGCCAGCTTTTCCTGATTGTGACGCGCAAGCTGCACCTGCACCAGCGCCTGAAAGCTGTTGCCCGCCTTGGTCGGGGACACATCCGCGCGGTAGCGTTCGATCACGCCGGCGTCCTCGAACGCTTTCACCCGTCGCCAGCAGGCGGAGGCGGACATGCCGGCCCGCTCTGCCAGATCGGCGTTGGAGATGCGGCAGTCGCGCTGTAACAGCTCCAGTATCTTGCGGTCGCGGTCGTCAAAGCGCATTTGGTCAGACATTTCATCAATCCCCTATATGCTGAATAAAACATTCGTTTATTCCGCGTGCAGGCGCAAGAGGGGGCAGATATTTCACGGAAACGTGGTTTGATGGTCAAGACAGCCAAGGATTGCCATCATGACCAAAGAAACCCACGATTTTTACCCCTATGCCTTATCCGACCGCTACACGCGCACAGAAGGAACGGTGTTTTTGACCGGCACCCAAGCGCTGGTGCGGATCATGTTGGATCAGGCGCGGCGCGATAAGCAGCAGGGGCTGAACACCGCTGGGTTTATCTCGGGGTATCGCGGGTCGCCCTTGGGCGCGGTCGATCTTGAGCTGTGGCGCGCACGGGATGTGACCAAGGATAACAACATCACCTTTATGCCCGCGGTAAACGAAGACCTGGGGGCCACGGCGGTTCTGGGGGCGCAGCAGGCTGTGCTTGATCCCCATTGCGAGGTCGAGGGTGTATTCTCCATGTGGTACGGCAAGGGGCCGGGGGTGGACCGGTCGGGGGACGCGCTACGCCACGGCAACGCCTATGGCTCTTCGCCCAAGGGGGGCGTGCTGGTTGTGGCGGGGGATGATCACGGCTGTGTGTCGTCGTCCATGCCGCATCAATCGGATGTCGCCTTTATGACCTGGTTGATGCCGACGCTGAACCCCGCGAATGTGGGAGAGTTTCTTGAATTCGGGGCCTATGGGCTCGCGCTGAGCCGCTTTTCCGGCACATGGGTCGGGTTCAAAGCGATTTCCGAGACGGTGGAAAGCGGGCAATCGGTGGCGTTGCAGCCTGACCGCGCGTTTACGCTCCCCCAGATCACGCCACCGCCCGGCGGGCTACATGTGCGCCGCTCTGACATGCCAAGCCCCGAGATCGAGACCCGGTTGCAGCATAAGCTCAGCGCCGTCGAAGCCTTTGTCGAGGCCAACCCGATCGACAGGCGTATCTATAATCTGGACAATGCCACCTTTGGCATTGTCACCACCGGCAAGGGCCATCTGGATCTGATGGAGGCGCTGCGTCTGCTGGGTCTGGACGAAGCCGCCTGCCGCCGTCTTGGCATCGATATCTACAAAGTCGGCATGGTCTGGCCCTTGGCGCGGCGTGATGCGCTGGCCTTTGTTGCCGACACGGAAGAAGTGCTGGTGATCGAGGAAAAGCGCGGCATCATCGAAAGCCAGCTCAAGGAATATTTCTACGACTGGCCGGGGCACAAGCCCGGTCGCATGGTCGGCAAACACCGCGCGGCAGGTGATCCGCTGCTGCCCTGGACCGGCGAGTTAAGCCCGCTGGCGCTGGTGCCCGTGGTGGCCGAGCGGTTGGACGCGTTCTTCCCTGATGAAAACCTGCCGCAAAAAGCGCGCGCGCTGACGGAAAAGCCTCCTGTCCTGCTGAATGTGCCGGGGGCAAAACGCACGCCATATTTCTGTTCGGGATGCCCGCATAACACCTCGACCAAGCTGCCCGAGGGGTCGCAAGCCGCATCGGGCATCGGTTGCCACGTCATGGCGGGGTGGATGGACCGCGAAACCGGTGGCTATGCGCAGATGGGCGGCGAGGGTGTGCCGCATGTGGTGGCCTCAAAGTTCAACGGCGGCAAACACCTGTTCCAGAATTTGGGCGAGGGCACGTGGTACCATTCAGGGTCGCTCGCCATTCGGCAGGCTGTCGCGGCGGGGACGAATATCACCTATAAGATCCTCTATAACGACGCGGTGGCCATGACCGGCGGGCAACCTGTAGATGGGCCGATCAGCGTGACCGGAATCGCGCAGGCCTGTCGTGCAGAAGGGGTTCAGCGCATCGCCTTGGTGTCGGATGTGATCGACAAATTCGACCGCGGCGATTTCCCCCAAGGCACCAGCTTTCACCCGCGTGAAGAGATGGACACCGTGCAGCGCGAACTGCGCGAGGTCAAAGGCGTGTCGGTGCTGATCTACGAACAGACCTGCGCCACCGAGAAACGCCGCCGCCGCAAGCGCGGGCAGATGGAGGACCCCAAACGCTTTGCCTTGATCAACCCCGCTGTATGCGAGGGCTGCGGCGATTGCTCGCTTGAAAGCAACTGTCTGAGCATCGAGCCGCTAGAGACGGATCTGGGCCGCAAGCGCAAGATCAACCTGTCTAGCTGCAATAAGGATTTCTCGTGTCTGAACGGGTTCTGCCCCAGCTTCGTCACCCTTGAAGGGGCGGTGCGGCGCAAGAAAACCGGGGCAGAGGTCGATGTGGACGCGCTGCTGGCGGGTATCTCGCGTCCCGAACTGCCCAGCCTTGATGCGCCCTTTGATCTGTTGGTCACAGGCGTGGGCGGCACCGGCGTGATCACGGTCGGCGCGCTGATCACCATGGCCGCGCATCTGGAGGGCAAGGGGGCCAGCGTGCTGGATTTCACCGGTTTTGCGCAGAAGTTCGGCACGGTGCTTAGCTTTATCCGGATCGGGGCGCGCCCTGATGCGATCCATCAGGTGCGCATTGATCACGGGGCGGCGGATGCGGTGATTGGCTGCGATATCGTCGTTTCCTCTGCCGCGCAGGCGTCGGTCTACTACGGGCCCGCGACCAAGGTGGTGCTGAACCTCGCCGAAATGCCCACGGGCGATCTGGTGTTGCACCGCGACGCGCAGCTGCACACTGACCAGCGCGAGAGTGTGATCCGTGATACCGTGGGGGGTGAAAACCTTGCCGGTTTCGATGCCAATGCGATGGCAGAACGGTTTCTGGGCGATACGGTTTTCGCCAATATGATCATGCTGGGCTTCGCGTGGCAGAATGGGCTGGTGCCCGTATCCCACGGCGCGCTGCGGCAGGCGGTCGTGCTGAATGGCGTTGCTATCGACAAGAATCATCGCGCCTTTGATCTGGGCCGCGTGATGGCCGAAACGCCTGACGCGCTGGCCCTGCCGTCGAGCGAACAGCCAGTCTTGGACAGCGCCGCGTTGATCGCGGACCGGGCCGACCGGTTGCGGGCCTATCAAAACGACAGCTACGCGCAGCGCTACCGCGACAGGCTTGCGCAGTTCAGCGCCGCCTTGCCCGCCGCCCATGCCGACGCGCTGACGGAGGTCGCGGCCAAGGCCCTGTTCAAACTGATGGCGTTCAAGGATGAATACGAGGTCGCGCGGCTGCACCGCGATCCTGCCTTTGCCGAGATGCTGGCGCAGGAGTTCGAGCCGGGGTTCAAGATCAACTACCACATGGCTCCGCCGATCGTGTCTTTGCGCAAGGACGCGCGGGGGCGGCCCGTCAAGCGCGCGTTCGGTGCATGGTTCACGCCGGTATTGACCGCACTGTCGAGGCTGCGTCCGCTACGGGGCACGACGCTGGATGTGTTTTCCTACACTCAGGAACGTCGCGAAGAAGTGGCTTTGATCCGCTGGTACGAAGCCTTGCTGGCAGAGCTGCCCGCCAAGACCGGCGAGGCAACGGTCGAGACGGTGCAGAATCTGCTGGCGCTGCCAATGGATATTCGGGGCTATGGACCGGTGAAACACGCCGCGATCAAACAGGCGCGCGCAGAGGAGGCGCGGCTGCGGAAATCGCTCTGACGGTACTTCATAAATTGGTTTAAGTGTGGCGTTTGTGTATTGGGTATCAGTGGTTTAGGTTAAAATCCTCGCCTGATAAGTTAGCTGATTTCGCGCGCTCTACTGACCTGTAGAACGCGCGAAATCCAGCCAGATGGGCAGGTGGTCCGAGGCGCGGCGCGCATCGTCAGTCTCGCAGACGCCACCGTCAATCACATGCAGCGCGTCATCCACCGCGATGCGATCCAGTGCGGCCAAAGGCAGGCGCGCGTGATAGCTTTTACCCGGTGCATAGATGTCAAAGTGATGCGCCAGACGCCCGAGCCCGACGTTCAGCGACCATTCATTCATATCGCCTGCGATCAACGTCGGACGTTTGGACTGCGCATCCAGATGGGCAATGAGCGCGGAAAGCTGAGCGCGCCGCGACCGGCGCATCAGCCCCAGATGGGTGGCGATGATGCGCAGCGGGACATCGCGCAGGTCGAAATCCACCACCATCGCACCGCGCGGCTCCATCCCCGGCAGGTTCAGGTGTTTGACCTCGATCAGCTCTGCCTCGGGGCGCAGCAGGACGGCGTTGCCATGCCAGCCGATGCTGACCTCACCGGGGACGGGCACCGCGATCAAACCGGTCTGCGCCGTCACCTGATCCATGGGCAATGCCGAGGGGCGGGGGCCAAGGCGCATGTCGGCCTCTTGCAGCACGACGATATCCGCCGCGAGCGTCTGGATTACGCGCAGGATGCGGGCGGGATCCCGTTTGCGGTCGGTGCCCATGGCCTTGCGCATGTTATAGCTGGCGATGCGAAGGGGGGCTTGGGTCACAAGATCGGTGCTCCTATGCGAAAGACGCCCTCGGCCAGACGGCGGGGCAAATGCGGGCTTGGCATATTCTCGTGGCAGTCGGCCTCGCGGGCCGTGAACCAGTCCGACAGGGTTGACACGCTGCGTGCATCATAAACGAACAACATCGCCTCAAAGTTCAAAAGCATACTGCGCACGTCGAAGTTTGCCGTGCCCACAAGCCCCACATCATCAATCAGCGCGGCTTTCGCGTGGATCATCGCAGGTTCAAAGTATTTGACCTTGGCCCCTGCGGTGTGCGCATCGCGCAGATAGCCGCCACGGGCGAAGTCCGCGATATGCTGGTTCGACTTCTGCGGCACCAGAATACGCACATCCACGCCGCGCAGCGCCGCGATGCGCAACGCATTGGCCAGCGGCTCGGTCGGGACGAAATAGGGGGTGGCGATCCAGATACGGGTTTTCGCCAGATGCAGCGCGCGAATGATCCCGTCGTGCAGCGGGTCTTCGATAATATCAGGGCCCGAGGGGATCAACTGCACCGTCGCATTGCCCGCGGTGGTCGGGGCAGGCGTTTTAATATGATCCACGTCTTCACCACAGGCGACTTCCCAGTCCGAGCGGAAGACATCGCAGAAGGTCTGTACCGATTGCCCTTCAAGGGTGAAGGCCAGATCAACCCAATGATCGCTGTGCGGGTGGTCTGACATATAGTGTTCGCCAATGTTCATCCCGCCTGAAAAGACACGGGCATGATCGGCGATGATCATCTTGCGATGGTTGCGCAGGTTCAGGTGGCCACTGCTGGGCAGTTGCAGGATCGGCGAAAAGAACAGCACCTCGCCGCCGGCCTTGCGCAGCGCCTTGACCGCCTTGGAGGGGCCGCGCAGGGTGCCGAGCCGGTCCATCAGCAGGCGCACCTTGACGCCGTTGCGGGCTTTTTCGGTCAGGGCGTCGACCACGTGATTGCCGGTGTCATCGTCCGAGACGATATAGAACAGCACATCAATCGTCTGTGTCGCGCTCTCGATCACCTCCATCGCGGCGGCATAGGCGGTTTGGGGTGTATCATGCAGGTTCAGTCGCTGTGCTTCCAACGCGGGGGGCAGGTTGAAGCTCTGGAACATCTCGTCCAGCGCATGCACGGGCGTTTGCGGGTCTTCTTTCTGGGTAAATATGATCGGCTCGTAACGTTTGCCCTGTTTGCGAAAGCCAAGCGCCAGGAACAAGGGCGCCGCGACATAGGGCATCACCACCAGAAACAGGATCCAGGCGGCAGTTGATTGTGGGCTGCGGCGCTGCTGAAGCAGGATGAAGGCCACGCCGAGGGTCAAAAGGATGACGCCAACGACCTCTATATGGGTAATGAAGAATTCGATCATGGTCGTTTCGCCTCGATTATGCCGGACATGCTGTCATCCGCGCCGCATCGCTACCTAGCACATAGGGGGGTAAACGCCACTTTTTGCACCATTTTCGCGGGATTCCTGCTGCAGCATGCGGGCAGATTGTTCCATCTTCTTGAAAATTTAATTTCGGGTGATTTTGGCGCATCTCCGCGGAACCGCGTTTTGGCCTTGGTAAAAAGGGTTAATAGCGGCGACGGGCCGCCGAGACGCCGTGCATTTGAGCAACAATTTTCCGATCACCAACCCGTGATTGGGAAATCCCGAAACCAGATCTTAGCTGCCGTGTTGTGTCGATGAAGCGGGAAGCGCCCGCTCCGGTACAAACTGATCGAGGAGTTACGATTATGAAACGCACTATGAAACTTGCATCCGCAGCCGTTCTGGCATCCACAGCATTCGCTGGCGCAACATACGCCGGTAGCCTGGCAGAGCCAGTGGTTGAGCCCGTGATGACCGCACCTGTTCCTGCACCCGACCTGGGTGGCGACTGGACAGGCTTCTACACCGGTCTGCAACTGGGCTATTCCGACGCTGAGATCGACAACGGTCTGGAAGGTGACAACGGGTCCTACGGTTTCCACGCTGGTTACAACTACGACTTCGGTCGCTTCGTACTGGGCGGTGAGCTTGACTACGACAAAACAGACATCGATCTGGACGACGCTGCAGGCGTAACACAGGGTTCCATCGACTCCGTTGCTCGTGCGAAAATCAAAGGTGGCTACGACTTGGGTAGCACTCTGATCTACGCAACCGGCGGTTACGCTCGTGCCGACACATCCTTGGGTGACGAAGACGGTGCCTTCTACGGTATCGGCATGGATTACAAAATCACCGAGCAATACAGCGTTGGCGCAGAACTGCTTGAGCACAAGTTTGACGACGTAAACGGTGTTTCCGGTGACGACGCGGACGTAACCACATTCAACATCCGTGGTTCCTACCGCTTCTAAGCTGACACGCTGACAACTGGCGGTGTATCTGCCGAGGGTGTCGCATAACGGTGCTCTCGGCAGGAAATAAGAATGTGCCAGTCAAAAAGGCCGGAGGATGATCCTCCGGCCTTTTTCGTATGTTGGTAGCTGCGGCCGCGCGACGCTTTCGTCAGGCGGCGAGGCTTTCCGCGAAGTCGCATACTGTCGCCAGCGCTTGGGCAAAGCGCGTGTCCTCGATGGTCATCGCCACGCGGATATGCCCTGCCGCTGCCGTCCCGAAGCTTTCGCCGGGCATCACCGCGATGTGGTGTTTTTCCAGCAGCGCATAGGCGAAATCCTCGCCACTCATGCCGGTGCTGCGCACATCCAGCATCAGATACATCGCGCCTTGGGCGGGTACGAGGCTGACGGCGTTCTGTCGCGCAAGAATATCCTGCGCCAGCAGACGGCGGCGCTGGAACGGCGCGGCGATCTCTGTCTCGAAACCGGTGCCTTGGTTCAGCGCGAACAGCGCCGCGTCCTGAATGTACCCGGGCACGCCATAGGTCGTGTGGGTCGCCAGATTGGTCAGATGCTCGATCGCATCCACGGGCCCGACGATCCAGCCGCAGCGCGACCCGGTCATCGCGTGGCTTTTCGACATCGACCCCACGACCAGAGTATGCTCCGCCATCCCGTCCAGCGCGCGTGGCGAGAGGTGCGCGCCCTCCCAGACCTGCGTGTCGTAAACCTCGTCCGAGATCAGCCACATGTCGTGATCGCGGCAGACCTGCGCGATGCCTTCAAGCGTCTTGCGGGAATAGACAACGCCGGTGGGGTTGTTGGGCGAGTTCACCAACAGCGACGCCGCGTTGGTCTGTTTCGCAGCGGCGGCAATCACGTCCGCACGGGGCTGGAACGCATCCTCCGCACGGGCGGCGATCGCATGGGGCAGGGCGCTGACACCGCGGATCGTACCGGGGTAGGTGGCGTAATAGGGATCGATATAAAGCGCTGTATCGCCGGGGTTGCAGGTCGCCATATGTGCGGCAAACAGCGCGCTTTGTCCGCCCGGCGTGATCAGCACATTGTCGCGCGTCGTCGGCACACCGGTACGTTCCTGCAACCGCGCAGCCACGGCATCGCGCAGACCCGTGGTGCCGGGGATGGCCGCATACCCTGTGTGACCGGCCAAAGCGGCGCGGTGCATATCTTGCAGGATCGGTGCGGCGGTGCGGATGTCATGTTCGCCAATCGTCAGCTCTGTCACCTGCGTACCCTGTTCAATCATCTGGCGGGCGCGCAGGAAAACGCCCCAGCCGTCTGACCCGCCGCCAAGCAGCCCTGTGATGCGCGATGATAGTTGCATGCCGTCTCTCCCTCGTAACTTGAAGACGCAGGGGCGCAGAGCATGGTTGATTTGTCAATCAGGCTTGACCGCCAGTGGCGGGTCGGGCTACGCAGACGGCATGAAGATGATGCCACTCATTATTTGCTGTATTACCTGCTAAGACCTTCCGGCGGGCTTGCTCACATCGTTTTCTTCCCGAGATTTCTGTGCCATGCCCGCGCAATCCTTGCGTAAGGACGCGCCATGACCACAATCAAGCTGCACAACACGAAAACCCGCAAACGCGAGGATTTCACCCCGATTGATGATAAAAACGTGCGGATGTATGTCTGTGGGCCCACGGTGTACGACCGCGCCCATCTGGGCAATGCGCGCCCCGTGATCGTGTTTGACGTGCTCAACCGGTTGCTGCGCCATGTCTATGGTGACGCCCATGTGACCTATGTGCGCAACTTCACGGATGTGGATGACAAGATCAACGCGCGCGCAGCACAAAGCGGGCGGTCTATCGGAGAGATCACCGCCGAGACAACCCAGTGGTTTCTGGACGATATGGCCGAAGTCGGCGCGCTTGAGCCCGACCACATGCCACGCGCTACCGCCTATATTCCGCAGATGGTCGCGATGATCGAAGATCTGATCGCCAAGGGACACGCCTATGCCGCCGAGGGACATGTGCTGTTCTCTGTCGAAAGCTACAAAGCCTATGGCGCGCTGTCGGGCCGGTCGATCGACGATATGATTGCCGGCGCGCGGGTCGAGGTTGCGCCCTACAAGCGTAACCCGATGGACTTCGTGTTGTGGAAACCGTCTGACGACGCAACGCCGGGGTGGGACAGCCCCTGGGGCCGAGGCCGCCCCGGATGGCACATCGAATGCTCCGCCATGGCGGACGAGCTGCTGTGGAAAGAGCCCCTGCGTCAGGACCGTCTGTCGGATGAGGCGAAGAGCCAGCCCCATGTCTTTGACATCCATGGCGGCGGTCTGGACCTGCAATTCCCGCACCACGAGGACGAGATCGCCCAAAGCTGCTGCGCCAATGGCACCGATGAGATGGCGCGCTACTGGCTGCATAACGAGATGCTGCAGGTCGAGGGCAAGAAAATGTCCAAATCGCTTGGTAACTTCTTCACCGTACGCGATCTGCTGGATCAAGGCGTGCCGGGAGAGGTGATCCGGTTTGTGATGCTCAGCACGCATTACCGCAAGCCGATGGACTGGACCGAGAAGAAGCGCGACGAAGCGGAGAAGACGTTGAGGAAGTGGATGGATCTGACGCGAGACTTAGAGCCTTGCGACCCTGCCGCCTTTAAGCCCGATCAGAAACTGATCGACGCGCTTGCCGACGACCTGAATACGCATCTCGCGCTGACCTATTTGAACGCTCTGACCGCGCAGCCGCAGAAACTGCTCGATCATGCGCGATGGCTAGGGTTTCTCAGCGACAAATTGCGGGAGGATGATGCGAAAGCACGTGCCGCCTACACGACAAGTTTCGGGAGCGGTGGCTCTGAGGTCGAGACCGAGCTGGCCAATCGCGTGGACGAGCTGCGGCAGATGGCTATGAAAACCAAGGATTTTTCTGATGTCGACGCCCTCAAGGCTGCATTGCTGGCAGCGGGGTGTGAGGTGAGGATAAGCAAGCAGGGAACCGAAGTTATAGCGGGCCCCACCTTCGACCCTGCCAAGCTGGATGTGTTGAAGTGATCTGCGTCGCCTCCAGCGCTGGTGCTCGTGTGACGTGCGGGGGTGAGGGGCCAGCCCCTCACGCTCCCCGGAGTTTATCTGGCAAAATGAAGGAGGGATCGCTGCGATGACCCGCGAACGCCTTTATCTGTATGACACGACTTTGCGCGACGGGCAGCAAACCCAAGGGGTGCAATTCTCGACCGCGGAAAAGATCACGATTGCGACCGCGCTCGATACGCTGGGGGTGGACTACATCGAGGGCGGCTGGCCCGGCGCGAACCCGACGGACAGTGCCTTTTTCGACGCGGCACCGACCACGCGGGCGAAGATGACGGCCTTTGGCATGACCAAGCGCAACGGCATGTCGGCGCAGAACGATGATGTGCTGGCGGCGGTGATGAATGCGGGCACGCGGACGGTCTGCTTGGTGGGAAAGACCCATGATTTTCACGTCTCGGCAGCGCTCGGGATTACGCTGGACGAGAACACGGATAATATCGCGAAATCCATCGCGCATCTGGTGGCGCAGGGCCGCGAGGCGCTGTTCGATGCGGAGCATTTCTTTGACGGCTACCGCGCCAATCCCGATTATGCGCTGACCGCGATCAAGGCGGCCTATGAGGCGGGCGCGCGGTGGATCGTGCTTTGTGATACCAATGGCGGCACCATGCCCGCCGAGGTCGGGCGCATCACAGCCGAGGTCATCGCCGCAGGTATCCCCGGCGATCATCTGGGTATCCATACCCATAACGACACCGAGAACGCGGTCGCCTGTTCGCTGGCCGCCATTGATGCGGGCGCGCGGCAGATACAGGGCACGTTGAACGGCTTGGGCGAACGCTGCGGTAATGCCAACCTGACCACGCTGATCCCGATTTTGCTGCTGAAAGAGCCCTATGCCAGCCGGTTCGACACGGGAATACCGATAGATGGTCTGGCGAACCTCACCCAGATCAGCCGTGCGCTGGACGAGATCTTGAACCGCGTGCCGACCAAACAGGCGGCCTTTGTCGGGTCGTCGGCCTTTGCGCATAAGGCGGGGCTGCATGCCAGCGCGATCCTGAAAGACCCGTCCACCTATGAACATATCGACCCCGCGCTGGTCGGCAACACGCGCATCATCCCCATGTCGAACCAGGCGGGCCAGTCAAACCTGCGCCGGCGTCTGGAAAGTGCGGGCTTGACCATCGCCAAGGGGGATCCGGCCTTGGGGCGGATCCTTGATGAGGTGAAGGCGCGCGAGGCCGAAGGCTATAGCTATGACACCGCTCAGGCCAGCTTTGAGCTGCTGGCGCGGAAGGCTCTGGGGCAGATGCCGGACCTCTTCGAGGTAAAACGCTATCGTGTGACGGTCGAGCGGCGCAAAAACAAATACGACCAGATGGTCAGCCTGTCAGAAGCGGTTGTTGTCGTGAAAGTGGATGGCGAGAAACGTCTGTCGGTGAGCGAGAGCATGGATGCCGAAGGCTGCGACCGCGGGCCGGTGAACGCGCTCAGCAAGGCGCTGGTCAAGGATCTGGGGCAGTACTCGGCGCTGCTGGAGGATATGCATCTGGTGGATTTCAAGGTGCGGATCACGCAAGGTGGCACAGAGGCGGTGACGCGGGTGATCATCGACAGCGAAGACGGGCAGGGGCGGCGCTGGTCTACTGTGGGTGTGTCGGCCAACATCGTCGATGCGTCTTTCGAAGCACTGTTGGACGCGATCCGCTGGAAGCTGATCCGCGACCGCAAGGGATAGGACCCATGGAATTTGATGCCGATCTAAGCGCCTGCGCGGCCATTATCGAGCGTGCCGATCCGCTGCGCTTTCGCGCCAGCATGGCGGCCCCTGTGGCCGCACGCCGTGTGTTGTTCCCGCTTTATGCCTTTAATATCGAGGTGGCGCGCGCGCCCTGGGTGACGCAGGAAACCATGATTGCGGAGATGCGTTTGCAGTGGTGGCGCGATGTCTGTGACGAGATCGCGAACCGCGGCGTTGTGCGGCGGCACGAGGTTGCGACACCCCTTGCACTGGCTATCTCGCCCGAAGACGCGGTGTTGCTGGACACGCTGGCCGCCGCGCGGCGGTGGGATATCTACCGCGACGCCTTTGAAGATGCCGCGCATTTCGACGCCTATATCGACCAGACCGCGGGCCATCTGATGTGGGTGGCCGCGCGGTCTTTGGGACCAGCGGAGGAGACCACGGTGCGCGATGCGGCCTATGGGGCAGGGGTGGCGGCTTGGCTGCACGCGATCCCGCAGCTGGTAGAGCAGGGGCGTGTCCCGTTGTTGGACGGCACCGACGCTGGCGTTGTGGCGCTGGCCCAAAAGGCGCGGGCGCGGTTGCGACAGGCGCGGGCCAACCGTGGCAAAATCTCGAAAGCGGCGCGACCGGCGATGTATAGCGTCGGCGCGGCAGACAAGGTGCTGAGCGCGGCCATCGCCGCCCCCGGGCGTGTCAGCGCCGCAGAACTGCCGCCGATGAATGATTTCGCCTTGTCGTGGCGGGCTTTGTCGGGGCGTTGGTAACGCTAGACCCGCGCGCTTCGTTGCCGCAGCATCAGCCAGATCAGCGACCCGCCTGCCAGCACCAGAAACGGGATCATCGCGATATTGACGGCGGCCCAGCCTTCGACGGGGTTGCCGCCCGAGCAGTTCATCAGCCCGCCGCTTGACAGCGACGCAAAGGTCACCCCGCCAAACACCAGCAGATCGTTCAGACCTTGCATGCGGCCACGCTCGTGCGGTTCATGGGCACCGGCCAGCATGGATGTCGCGCCGATAAAGCCGAAGTTCCAGCCGATCCCCAGCAGGATCAGCGCGATGTAGAAGTTGTTCAGCTCCACCCCCTGCAGCGCGACCACACCGGCCCCCGCAAGGATCGCGATGCCAAGGCCGAGGATCTTTTCGACCCCGAATTTCGCGATCAGGTGGCCGGTGAAAAACGACGGCGCATACATCGCCAGAACGTGGCCTGTGACCACATGGGACGCATCCACGATGTCATAGCCGCAGCCCACAACCGCCAGCGGCGTCGAGGTCATGACAAGGTTCATCAGCGCATAGGATACCATGCCGCAGATCACAGCGACGGCGATGCGCGGGGTTTTCAAAAGCTCCATCCGGCTGCGGCCCTTGGGGGCATCCACGGCAGGCACGGGCGGCTTGGGGATGTTGAGGAAGGCGAAAAGCACCATGCCCACAGCGTTCAGCGCAATCGCGGCGAGGTAGACCGGGAAAAACCGCATCATCGTCGCATCGCCGTTGGCACCGGTCAGAAAACCTACCAGCTGCGGCCCGATGATGGCCGAGATCAGCCCGCCCGCCATGACATAGGAAATCGCCTTGGGCCGGAACGCGTCAGATGCGGTGTCCGTCGCTGCAAAGCGGAAAAACCCTTGCGAGCACATGTAGATGCCGATCAGATAGCTGCCCAGCAGGAAGGTCATGAAACTCTGGATCGTCAGGGCATAGGCGCAAAGCGCGGCCCCCGTCATCCCGCCAAATGCGCCCGCCACAAAGCCCGCGCGACGGCCAAAGCGTTGCATCACCGTCGACAGCCACGGGGCCGTGGTCATCGACCCGAAGACGATCATAGAGATCGGCAGCGTCGCGAGGCAGACGTTCGGCGACAGTTGTTGCCCCGCCAATCCGCCGACCACAAAATACATCGGCATCTGGCTGCCAAGAAAGGCCTGCGCGGTCACCAGCACGGCGACGTTGCGCTTGGCGCGGGTGTCATCAATCACTGTCATGGTGAATGCGTAGACCGGGCTTTGGGGGGCTGCAAGGGCCTTGCGTCCGGCGGCGGGGTCAACGATGGTCGCGCCATGAACCGGGGCCCCCATATTCTGCTGATCGCTGGCAGCGCCGAAGCGCATGAGATCGCCGCTGCGATGTCGGCCTCTGACGTCTCTGCACGCGCCGTGTTAAGGCGGGCGGAGCGCAGCTTTGGCCCGCTGGCCGTACCGTCCGAGATCTGGTCGCCGGGCACCGTGGATGAGATGGCAGCCTACCTGCGCGCCCATGAGTTTACCGCGGTGCTGGACGCAGGGCACGGGTTTGACGCGGATATTTCGCAGATCGCTTATGACGCCACCGCGCGGTTGGGGCTGCCTTATCTGCGTGTCCTGCGGCCCATGTGGGACATCTCGGCACCGGTGGAACGGGCCGCGTCGGTCGCGGCGGCGGCACGGATGATCCGACCCAAAGCACGGGTCTTTGCCGCGACGGGGCGCGGGACGGTGGAGGATTACGCCCCCTTCGCAGGCGCGCGGCTTTATCTGCGGCAGACCAACGCGCAGGCCCGAACCAAGCTGCCCCCCTTTGCCGAAGCCGTCTATGGCCAGCCCCCCTTCACTCGGGCGGCGGAGGAGGCGTTGTTTCGCGCCTTGCAGATCGATACGCTGGTCCTGCGCAACGTCGGTGGCGTGCCAAGCCGCCCCAAACTGGACGCAGCGTGCGCGATGGGTCTGCGGGTGATTGCCATTGACCGTCCGGCGGCCCCCGTCGGCGCGCAGGTTCGCGCTGCGCCGGATGCGGCGATCCACTGGGTCGAGACGCTGACAACGGGGGGCACAACCGGATGAGCATCGGGCGGATTATCACTGGCGACGCGGATGTCGCCGAAGGGGCGGATTGGCTCGCTGCGCATGTGCCGCAGTTTGCTACCGCCTTGTCCGCGACTGGCCCTTTGCCTCTGCGGTTACGTGCGGACGGGTTTGACGCGTTGATCGGGGCGATCATCAGCCAGCAAGTCTCTGTCGCGTCGGCAAATGCCATGCGTGCCAAGATGGATGCGGCGGGACTGACCCATGAGACGGCGATACTCGCCGCGGGCGAGGAAGGTCTGCGCGCGGCGGGGCTGAGCCGCCAGAAAATCCGCTATGCGTTGGCGTTGGCCGAGGCCGGGATCGACTATACCGCGTTGCGGGACGCGCCTGATGCCGTGGTGATCGAGAGGCTGACCGCGGTGCCAGGTGTGGGGCTGTGGACGGCGCAGATCTATGCGATGTTTTCGCTGGGCCGCGCCGATATCCTGCCGCAGGGCGATCTGGCCTTGCAAGAGGCCGCGAAAATCCTGTTTGATCTGCCCCAGCGACCAAAGCCGAAGCAGCTTGCGGACATGGCGCAGGACTGGTCGCCCTGGCGATCGGTTGCAGCCCGCATCCTGTTTTCGTACTACCGCGTGGCAAAACAACGGGAAGGGATTTCATGACACGAGTACTAAACGCAGAGCGCCGCGAACCGGTCTCGGGGGAAACGCGGTCTGCCGTCGTGTTCCTGCATGGCTATGGCGCGAATGGTGCCGATCTGCTGGGGCTTGCCGGCCCGTTGGGGGAACATCTGCCCGACACGCTGTTCGTGGCCCCCGATGCGCCCGAAGCCTGTGCCGGTGCGCCCATGGGGTTCCAGTGGTTCCCGATCCCCTGGATCGATAATTCCTCTGAGGAAGAAGCCGAACGCGGGATGATGCAGGCGGTCGACGACCTGAACGCCTTTCTCGATGCGCTGATGGTGGACGAAGATCTGCTGCCCGAACAGGTCGTGCTGTTTGGCTTTTCCCAAGGTACGATGATGGCGCTGCATGTCGCGCCGCGCCGCGAAGATGCTGTGGCCGGTGTTGTCGCGTTTTCGGGCCGCTTGCTGTCGCCCGAAAGCCTGAAAGACGAAGCGGTCGTGCGCCCTCCGGTCTTGCTGGTGCACGGCGACGCCGATGATGTTGTCCCGCCGCAATCCCTGCCGCAGGCCGCCGAAACCTTGCAAGAGGCCGGATGGACGGACGTTTTCGCCCATATCATGAAGGGGACAGGCCACGGAATCGCCCCCGACGGGCTGAGCGTGGCGCTGGCCTTTATGCGCGACAAACTGGGTCTTTGATCCCATCCCCTGCGGGCGCATGCGCGACCCGCAGGAAGGCCCCGGCCGGATTGGCCGTTTCCGTCACATGCCTGTTACGTAATCAGCTTACGCATTCTGCGACATCTTGTACCCGTTTGCGACTTGTCAGACGCAAACCACGAGATATAGTCGAAAGCATCAGCGGGGCTGTCCCGCTGGACCGGACGCGGAACGGCAAGGGGCTATCGAACAATGGACGGCGACTTTAGAACTGAATTCACCCGAAGCCCGGCAGGGCTGAAAAACAAACCGGCCCTTGTGCTGAACGCGGATTACAGGCCCTTGTCCTACTATCCGCTGTCGCTGTGGCCATGGCAGGAAGCGGTGAAGGCCAAATGGCTGGATCGGGTGGATATCGTCGCTGAATATGACGACTATGTTCACAGCCCGTCGATGCAAATTCGCATCCCGTCGGTGGTCGTTCTCAAAGATTATGTCAAACCTCAAAAGCGCGTGGCCTTCACGCGCTTTAATTTATTTCTGAGGGACGAATTCTGCTGCCAGTACTGCGGTGCACGGGGGGATCTGACCTTTGACCACGTGGTACCCCGTGCGGCGGGCGGTATCACAAGCTGGCAGAACGTTGTTGCGGCTTGTAGCCCGTGCAATCTGAAAAAAGGGTCCAAGGCGCTGCACCAGACCGGATTCCAGCTGCGCAAACCACCGCGTCAGCCGCAAGCCGAGGATTTACGCAATATGGGCCGGAAATTTCCGCCCAACTACCTGCATGATAGCTGGATGGATTTTCTTTATTGGGATGCCGAGCTTCAGGCGTGATCTAGGGCCGCGCTTGTGCGTCCGCGTTAGAGGTCAAGCTCCACCCAGACGGGCACGTGATCGGAGGGTTTCTCGCGTCCGCGTACATCCTTGTCGATCTGGCAGTCGCGCAGGCTGTCCGCGATGGCAGGGCTCAGCAGGAAATGGTCGATACGGATGCCGTTGTTGCGGTTCCATGCGCCTGCTTGATAATCCCAAAAGCTGTAATGCCCCGGCCCTTGGGTCCGCGCGCGGAACGCCTCTGTCAGGCCAAGGGCCAGCAGACGTCGCCAGGCGGCGCGGGATTCAGGGCGAAACAGCGCATCTTCACGCCAGGCATCCGGCGTTGCCGCGTCTTCGGCTTGGGGGATGATGTTGAAGTCGCCAGTCAGCAGAAACGGTGTTTCCTCGGCCAAGAGTGTGCGCGCACGGTCTTCAAGACGCTGCATCCACGCCAGTTTGTAATCATACTTCGGGCCCGGCGCGGGGTTGCCGTTGGGCAGATACAACCCACAAAGCCGCACAGATGAATGATCACCCACGACCGTCGCCTCGATATAGCGCGCCTGTTCGTCGCTGTCGTCCCCGGGCAGGCCACGGGTCACATCCTCAAGCGGGAGCTTTGACAGGATCGCGACGCCGTTAAAGGATTTCTGCCCGTGGGTCTCGACGTTATAGCCGCGATCCTCGAACAGCTCGCGCGGGAAGCCCTCGTCGACGGATTTGATCTCTTGCAGAATGGCGACATCGGGCTGCGCTTCGTCGAGCCATTGAGGCAGGGCGTCGATCCGCGCTTTGATCCCGTTGATGTTGAACGTGGCGATTTTCATGGCGGCCCCCTGCATTGGTCCCCGCAGCTATCGCGCATACCGCAATATGGGGCAAGGGGGCTGCACCGGTTTGGGCAGGTTTCGCCTGCGATTCGAAGGAGAGCCGACAGTGCCTGCGCCGCCGCGGGGCGCTTTGCCAGCGTTCCGTTACAATTGTCGCTATTGTGGAGAACACGGCATCGCTGCGTGGTTTCAACCGGATCAAACACGCAGCGCATGTGGATGATTTACATCATTAAAATGCGATCTTTTTGTCGCCTAGGTCAAAGCCCTGAGGTGGTGATTGATGAAAGGAGTGCAGCTTGAGGTTTAGTTGCCGATTTCAAAATCACGTCAAAAAGGAAAACTCATGACCGCTATTGCTTACGTCGAAACTGCTTTCTCGAATGTTCACGCCGCGACGGCATCGCTCCATCAGGGGGCGGGGACCGCGCTTTATACCACCGGCTGTATCCGTGCAGGGCAAGACCCCCTTTGCGGCCACGGCACCGGGCTGTTCACCACAGGGCTACAGTCGGGACCGCACGCAGGCGGCATGGCGACTGGGACGCTTACCGGTTTGTTTACCACCGGCTGCTAATCCAAACACACCCTGCGCTGGAACCGGCGCAGGGGTTTCTTGCCGAAGGGGGGCCTATGTCGAATGTTATACCGCTGTCATCCGTACGTGCGCGCAATAGCGGTCGCAAACACGCCGATGCCGCCGCGATCAGCCTTATGTTTGCGGTGCAGCGACGCCGTGCGGGGGATGTGTTCTGGTTGAAGGAAAACGCGGAATGGCTGGGAATTCTGGCAAGCGCGGACATGCCTGTCGCGCCAGACGCTCTGGTGCCCTATGCGTCCTTCTATGACCGCATCGAAGAGACGATCCGCTTCTTTCCGCAGTACTACCGATTTTTCCTGTCCCTCGCGCTGGACCTTGAGGATCTGGGCTTGCCCGGCGACGCGGGGGAGCGGTTGGTGCATTGGGTCGCCCGTATGCGGCTGGCGGATGGGGAACTGTCTGACCTGCAACGCGCCGAAGCGCAGCGCCTGCTGGCGCGTCGGATGTCCGTGCCGCGCGACGACGTCCTGCAATCCCGCTTGCGCCGGTTTTTCACGCGATCCGAAACCTTTGCGCTGCCCAACAAGAAAGCATCCTATGAGCTGGCACATATCGTTTTCTATCTTTCAGACTACGGTCAGCGCGACCCCCAACTGCCGGCGACAGCGATCAGAAGCCTGAATTTTGCCGGTATTCTGGCGTATCTTGATCAGGATATGGATCTGCTGGCCGAGCTTTGTGTCGCGCTCCGGTTTGCAGGCGCTGCGGCACCTGCACTGTGGGAGGATGCGGTTCAGTCCGCTGCGCGTGCCTGCCGGATCGTACCGCAGCAGGGGGGCGGACCGGTGGACGGGTATCACGCCTATCTGGTGACCGGCTGGGCCGCGCAGATGTCCGGAGGGGCGGCATTTTGCCAACCGGTGCCACAAGGGGCTGTGGCCATCCGCTATACCCCGCCTAATGGGGCGCTGCAGGCGCTATCGGCGGCGCTTTTTGACATGGGAGAGACGCGGCATGCGCAGTGGTCGCTTATGCGTGGACGGGTCATGAGGGCGCTAGACCCTGAGGCGCAAGAGATACTGACCGAGGCAGAGGCGTCCTGCCCGCAATTTGAAGCGTTTTTCGCGCGGTTTGCGCGGGCACCGATCCCGGCCGTGGCTTCTATGGTGCAGCGACGGCACTAGAATGGCCTCATGCGGGCATGAGGCCAGCCTCCGGCGGGAGTTTACTTTGGCAAAATGAAGCGGGCGCGTGTATCGGGCGCCTGTTACATCGAGAAAGACGTGCCGCAGCCGCAGGCGCTGGTGGCATTGGGGTTTTCGATCACGAACCGCGCGCCGATCAATTCCTCGGAAAAGTCGATGACGGCATTGGCAAGAAAGGGCAGGGAGATGCTGTCGACCACAACTTTCTGGCCGGCCCCTTCAAGGATCAGGTCATCGTCTTTGGGATCATCCAGCGCGATGTCATACTGAAAGCCGGAGCAGCCGCCGCCCTCTACGGCGACGCGCAGGGCTTTGCCCTCTGCGGCGGCACCGATTTCGGCAAGGCGGTCAAAGGCGCGCGGGGTAACTTGGGGGGGCAGGTTCATTTTCGGGCTCCGGTGTGATCGGTTTCCATCTGTGTTGTCTTACAATATAGAAACCCGCAGGACAGGCCACAAGGACCACCGACTATGCGCGCTTCTTTTGCCTCTGATCCGGCATTAACCCGGGGACGGTTGATACCGGAAGAGGAAAGCACCTTTCGTTCCTGCTTTCAGCGGGACCGCGACCGGATCATCCACGCCAGCGCCTTCCGGCGGCTCAAGCACAAGACGCAGGTCTTTATCGAACATGAGGGCGATTACTATCGCACGCGGTTGACCCATTCGATCGAGGTGGCGCAGGTGGCGCGGACGATCGCCGGTGCGTTGGGTCTGAATGCCGAGCTGACAGAGGCGGTCGCCCTGGCCCATGATCTGGGGCATCCGCCCTTTGGTCATACGGGCGAGGACGCGCTGGAAGCCTTGATGGCCCCCTATGGCGGGTTTGACCACAACGCCCAAGCCATCCGCATCGTCACCCATCTGGAGCGGCATTACGCGGATTTCGACGGGCTGAACCTGACTTGGGACACGCTGGAGGGGCTGGCCAAACATAACGGGCCGGTGACGGGAGAGCTGCCGTGGGCACTTGCGGCCTATGAGCGTCAGCATGACCTTGAGCTGGAGACATTCGCCAGTGCCGAGGCGCAGGTGGCGGCGATTGCCGATGATGTGGCCTATAACCACCACGACCTGCATGACGGTTTGCGGGCCGAACTGTTCTCGACGGACGAGCTGGCCGAGCTGCCGATCCTGAAGCAGAATTTCGTCGAAGTTGACAGGCTGTATCCCGGTCTGAACTACTACCGCCGCCGCCACGAGGCACTGCGCCGTTTCTTTGGCGTGCTGGTGGAGGACGTGATCAGCGTCGCGCGGCACCGTCTGGCCGAGATGAAGCCCGAAACCGCCACCGATATTCGCATGGCCGGGCGCACGTTGATCCAGTTCTCCGATCCGGTTTTCCAGGATCTCAAGGTCATCCGTGCCTTTCTTTTCGACCGCATGTATCGCGCGCCATCCGTGGTGATCATGCGCAAGCAGGTGACGCAGGTGGTCGAGGATCTTTTCCCCTATTTCTGCACGCATACGGACCAATTGCCCAAGCAATGGCGCAAGGATGTAGAGGACGCGGACGGCGATACGGCGCTTGCGCGGATCGTCAGCGACTATATCTCGGGGATGACAGATCGCTTTGCCTTGCAGGAACATGAGCGGTTGATCGTTAAAGGCTGAACCGCCCTTGATTATGGGCGCATATTCAGGTGATACACGGGGCCAAGTCGAAGGAACCCCGTTATGAACCTATTTGCCGATATCCGCAGCCTCGTGCTGTCCACCCTTGATACGCTGGTTGCCGACGGGTTTCTGCCCGAGGGGCTGAGCTTTGACGCCATCACCGTAGAGCCGCCGCGCGATGCGGCGCATGGGGATATGGCGACCAATGCCGCGATGGTGCTGGCGAAACCGGCCCGTATGAAACCGCGCGATATCGCTGAAAAGGTGGCCGAAAAGCTGGCCGAGGATCCACGGATCACCGCGGCGGATGTGGCGGGCCCGGGGTTCTTGAACCTGCGGCTGAGTGCTGCGGTCTGGCAGGGCGTTGTCGGTGCCGTTCTGGGGCAGGGCACAGACTTTGGCCGGGGCGATCTGGGGCAGGGCAAGCGGGTCAACGTCGAGTATGTCTCGGCCAACCCGACGGGGCCGCTGCATGTGGGGCACACCCGCGGAGCGGTCTTTGGCGATGCGCTGGCGTCCTTGCTGGATTTCGCGGGTTTCGATGTCACGCGTGAATATTACATTAACGACGGCGGCGCGCAGGTCGATGTTTTGGCGCGCTCTGTCTATCTGCGTTATCTCGAAGCGCATGGCCAAGAGGTCGCCTTTCCCGAAGGCACTTACCCCGGCGACTATCTGATCGATGTGGGGGCTGCGCTGAAAGATAAGGTGGGCGACGCCTATATCGACGCCGATGAATCCGTCTGGCTTGAAGAGGTGCGCAATTTTGCCACCGACGAGATGATGAAGCTGATCCGCGATGATCTCGCCTCTCTCGGGGTGGAGATGGATGTGTTTTATTCCGAAAAGTCGCTTTATGGCACGGGCCGGATCGAATCCGCGATTGATGACCTGAAAGCCAAAGGGCTGATCTATGAGGGCGTGCTTGAGCCGCCAAAAGGCAAGAAGCCCGAGGACTGGGAGCCGCGCGAGCAGACCCTGTTCAAATCCACCGCCCATGGCGATGACGTTGACCGTCCGGTGATGAAGTCCGACGGCGGCTGGACCTATTTCGCGCCCGATATCGCGTATCACTACGACAAGGTGCAGCGTGGCTTTGACATGCTGATCGACGTCTTTGGCGCGGATCACGGCGGCTATGTCAAACGGATGAAAGCCGCTGTTTCGGCGCTGTCCGAGGGGGCGGTGCCGCTCGACATCAAGCTGACGCAGCTGGTCAAGCTGTTCAAGAACGGCAAGGAATTCAAGATGTCCAAACGGGCAGGGACATTTGTCACCCTGCGCGATGTGGTTGATCAGGTAGGCCCTGATGTGACGCGTTTTGTCATGCTGACCCGCAAGAATGACGCGATGCTGGACTTTGACTTTGCCAAGGTGCTGGAACAGTCGCGCGAGAATCCGGTGTTCTACGTGCAATATGCCCATGCGCGGGTGCATTCTGTCCTGCGCAAGGCGGCAGAGGCGGGTGTTGCCACGGATATGGAAACCTTGCAGCGTGCCGACCTGAGCCAGCTTGACCACGAAGCAGAGCTGAAACTGGCGCAAAAGCTGGCCGAATGGCCCCGGATGGTAGAGACCGCGGCGCGCAGCAACGAACCGCACCGGATCGCCTTTTATCTCTACGAGCTGGCGGGCGATTTCCACGGGCTGTGGAACCGCGGCAACGACGTGCCTGAACTGCGTTTCCTGCAGGATGATGCGGCCCTGTCCCAGTCAAAAATCGCGCTGGCCCAAGCCGCAGCGATTGTAATTGCGTCAGGTCTTGGTATTCTTGGGGTCAAGCCAGCGGAAGAGATGCGATAACGCACCATTGCTGGTCAGGCAGGTTCAAAAAACAGACCCGCGCGGGTGATATCTGACGCGGGCAGTGAGGCAGAAATGGCAGATTACACGTCCTCCTCCCAGGGTGGGGGGTACTCCTTTGAACATGACGCAGGGATGGCACCGCAAGTTGCGGCCAAGCCCTTGACCAAGTTTGCAAATTTCGCGGGCGCGGCGCTTTCCATCACCTTGATCGTCGGCATCGGGGTCTGGGGCTACAAGCTGCTGGTGCGCGATGTTACCGGTATTCCGGTGGTGCGTGCGGCCCAGGGCGATATGCGCGTGCGGCCCGAAAATCCGGGCGGCCAACTGGCGGACAATCAGGGTCTGTCGGTCAATGCTGTGGCCTCTGAAGGGACGGCGAACCAATTCGCGGAACAGCTGATTTTGGCCCCGAAGCCACTGGATCTGGAAGAAGAAGACCAGCCCATTCCCGTCGCGATGGTTGCACCTGCGCAACAGGCACCAACGCAATCATCGCCCGCGGCGGACGTGGCAGAGGCGCTGAAAAACGGCGATGTGGACGATCTTGTCGCCTCTCTCACCGATGGGGTGGAACCACTGGAAGACGAAGAAGACGGCACCGCCCTGCCAGAGCCGATGAACGCAAGTGCCACGATGGATGTCGATCCGCTTGAGATGGCGGTGTCGAACGCGGTGGCCGTTGCCATGGGCGAAGAGCCGGGCGTGCGCGCCTCCTTGCGTCCTCAAACGCGCCCCGGTGGCCGTGCCGTCGCGACCAAAGCGTCGTTTGAACCGGCACCGGTCGCCGCCGCCGAAGTGAAAGAGCTTTCGCCCGACAGCCTGCCCACAGGTACGCGTCTGGTGCAGCTTGGCGCATTCGATTCACCGCAGATCGCACGGGCGCAATGGGTCCGTCTGAACGCGCGTTTCGGGGCCTATATGGAAGGCAAGGACCGCATCATCCAAGAGGCCAGCAGCGGCGGGCGCACCTTCTACCGTTTGCGTGCGCATGGGTTCTCGGACATCGCGGATGCGCGACGCTTCTGTTCGGCGCTGGTTGCTGAAAACACCGACTGCATTCCCGTCGTTACACGCTGATGCGATACGGGGCGACGATACTGGACGCGTCGGGGCTTCGGCTGACGGCGCAGGAAAAGGCGTTGTTTCGCGCCGTAAAGCCCTTTGGGTTCATTCTCTTTGCGCGCAATATCGACACGCCGGATCAGGTCCGCGCGCTGTGTGATGAACTGCGCGAGGCGGCGGGCCACGAGGCTGTTATCACCGTGGATCAAGAAGGCGGGCGGGTGCAGCGTTTGCGCGCACCACATTGGCGCGACTGGACGGCACCGCTGGACTTCGTGCAAGCGGCAGGCCCCAACGCGGCAGAGGCAATGTATCTGCGCTTTCGACTGATCGCGGACGAGCTGCACCGCGTGGGCATCGACAGCAATTGCGCGCCGATGGTCGATGTCGCCGGGGCGCAAACCCACGCTTTCCTGCGCAACCGCTGTTACGGCACGACGCCCGATGCGGTGGCAGCTTTGGGCCGTGCGGCGGCAGATGGCATGCTGGCGGGGGGCGTCTTGCCCGTGGTCAAACATATGCCCGGACATGGGCGCGCCACGATGGATAGTCATTTTGACTTGCCGCAGGTTGATGCGCCGCGCGCCGCGTTGGACTCCCATGATTTCGCCCCGTTCAAGGCGTTGAACGACCTGCCGATGGGGATGACGGCGCATCTGGTCTATGACGCGATTGATCCGCGCCCTGCCACGCTGTCGCCCGTGATGATGCAGCTGATCCGCGAGGATATCGGCTTTGATAACCTGATCATGACGGATGACATCTCGATGAAAGCATTGACGGGCGAGGTGGATGCCATCGCCGCCGGTGCCTTGGCCGCAGGCTGTGATGTGGTGCTATATTGCAACGCCACACTTGAGGATCGCACCCGCGTTGCCGATGCTGCCGGAGAGATGTCCGAGGCTGCGCAAACACGGGCCGTGCGCGCCCTTGCCATGCGCCGGACGCCTGATGATGTTGACATTCCTGCCCTGACTGCAAAGCTCGACAGGCTTTTGGGCGGGACGGTATATGGCTGAAACGCAGTTGGAAGACGGGCAAACGAAAGTTGCTGAACGGCTCGCGGCCGAGGCGCTTATCGTGGATGTCGACGGGTTCGAGGGCCCGTTGGACCTGTTGTTGACCCTCAGCCGCACCCAGAAGGTCGACTTGCGCAAAATCTCGGTGCTGCAGCTGGCACGCCAATATCTGATGTTCGTGGACAAGGCCAAGGCGCTGCGGCTTGAGCTTGCGGCGGATTATCTGGTCATGGCTGCGTGGCTCGCCTTCCTGAAATCCCGCCTGTTGCTGCCGCCTGATCCGCAGGACGATGGCCCCTCGGGCGAGGAACTGGCCGCGCATCTGGCGTTCCAGCTGGAACGTCTTCAAGCGATGCGCGACGTGGCGGCCCAGCTGATGGCCCGTGACCAATTGGGCCGCGACTTCTTTGCCCGCGGCCAGACCCAGGAAATGCGCCAGACCCGCCGCGTGACCTATACCGCGACCTTGCTGGACCTGATGCAGGGCTACGCGCGTATCCGTACGCGCGACGATTTCCGCCCCTTCGTGATGGACCGTGACAAGGTCTTTACGATGGAGCAGGCGCTGGAGCGCATGCGCGGCTTGATTGGCTTTTCGGGCGATTGGTCTGACCTGACCAGCTACATGCCCGATGGATGGGGCGAAGAACCGGCAATGCGCCGCTCGGCCACGGCATCGACGTTTGCGGCGTCGCTTGAATTGGTAAAGGAAGGGCATCTGGAAATCCGCCAAGAGGGCGTGTTTGCCCCGATCCAGTTGCGCAAGAAGGATATCTGACGTGGCCGAACCCGTTGAACAAACAGAAGAAAGCCTGTTCGAGGCCCCGCCATTGGCCGAACAGGAGCGCATGATCGAAGCGATCCTTTTCGCCACCGCAGAGCCGATGACCCTGCGCGAGATCACGGCCCGTCTGCCGCATGGCTGTGACCCTGCCGAAGCGATGGTGCATCTGCGCAAACGCTACACCGGCCGCGGTGTGGAGCTGTGCCGCATCGGGGATGCCTACGCCATGCGCACGGCGGCGGATCTGGGGTATCTCATGCAGCACGAAACGGTCGAGACGCGCAAACTGTCGCGCGCCGCGATCGAGACCTTGGCGATCATCGCCTACCACCAGCCCGCCACCCGCGCCGAGATCGAAGAGATCCGCGGCGTATCCGTATCGCGAGGCACGCTGGATCAGCTCCTTGAGCTGGACTGGATTCGCTTTGGCCGCCGCAAAATGACCCCCGGTCGTCCGGTGACCTTTGTCGTGACACAGGAATTTCTGGCCCACTTCGGTCTTGAAAGCCCCCGCGACCTACCGGGGTTGAAAGAGCTCCGCTCTGCCGGACTGCTGGAAAGCCGTCCCGCCTTTGGCGAGATGCCGGGTGTCGACAGCGAGGAAGAGCCAGAAGCGACCGAGGGCCAGAGCGAGCTGTTCGAGGATTAATCACGCAGGTGGCCTGAAAATCGCCGCAATAGGTGCTATATTAGCCTCAGACACAGTTTAACGCGCGGTAAAGAGGTCAGGACATGAACCAGATAATTAATATGATCATGCGTCGCGTGATGGGGCGTTTGATCAACAAAGGCGTTGATATCGGCTTTGATCAGGCGTCAAAGCTGGGCAAGGGGCGTCGAGCGTCAGTGGACCGTGACGGCAATCCTGTCCAACCAAGCGCCGAGGAAATGGCCCGTCGTGACAAAAGCAGCCGCGAGCAGGGCAAGCAGGCGCGCAATATGGTTAAGAATATGCGCAAGCTGACGCGTTTCTAACGCACGTGATCAGGCGCTGCGAAGTTTAACGCGGCGCGCTGAAATGCTTGCTGAGCTTGAGGCCCTGACCCTGATAGTTCGACGCGATTCCCGACCCGTAAAGCTGGGTCGGTACGTCGGTCATTTTCTCATAGACCAACCGTCCGACGACCTGACCATGTTCCAGCACAAAAGGGGCCTCGTGGCAGCGGACCTCAAGTACGCCCCGTGATCCCGCACCCCCTGCAGAGGCATGGCCGAAACCGGGGTCAAAGAAACCCGCGTAATGCACCCGGAATTCGCCCACCATCGCCAGATAGGGGGCCATTTCTGCGGCGTATTCGGGCGGGATGGTCACGGCTTCGCGGCTGACCAGAATGTAGAATGCACCGGGGTCGAGGATGATCTGACCGTTGTCGCTGTGGACCTCTTCCCAGTATTGCGCGGGGTCATAATGGCCGATCTTGTCCAGATCGATCACACCCGTATGCGGCTTGGCGCGGTAGCCGACCAGCGTGGTGTCAGGCAAGCGCAGATCAACCGAGAATCCCAGACCATCATCGATCACGGCCTCGCCATCCACCAGCGGGCTATCGGCGTGCAATGCGCGCAGCGCGGCATCGTCAAGCGTGGCGGCACCGGTGGAAAAACGGATCTGGTTCAGCCGCATGCCCGGACGTACGAGCACCGAAAAAGAGCGCGGACAAATCTCTGCGTAAAGCGGGCCGGTATAGCCCGGCGCGATGCGATCAAATTCGGTCCCGCCGTCGGTGATGGTGCGCGTGAGCAGGTCCAGCCGCCCGGTGGAGCTTTTGGCATTGGCCGCCGCAGAGGTGCCTTGGGGCAGGGCGAGGCTTTCCATCAGCGGGACAACGTAGACGCAGCCCTTTTCCAGCACCGCCCCATTCGTTAGGTCGACGCGGTGCATCTCGAACTCTTCCAGACGGTCGGCGACCTTGGCCCCATGCCCCGCAAGAAAAGACGCACGCACGCGGTAAGCCACTGTTCCTAGACGAAGATCAAGGCTCGCAGGCTGGATCTGGGCGCTGTCGACAGGCGGTGTGCCGATGATCTGACCCGAAACGATCATGTCGGTGATATGCTGGTTGGGAACTACGCCGATCATATCCGGGCCTTTCAAATGCAAACACCCGCACCCATTAGGGTACGGGCGTTTGTTTTATGTCGGTTGGTCGGGCTAGCAGGACTCGAACCTGCGACCTTCCGTCCCCCAGACGGACGCGCTACCAGGCTGCGCCATAGCCCGACATGAGGCGTTTCATACCTGATAAAACCGTGCGTGCAAGGGGGAATTGTCGCAAATCGCACGCGCGGCTTAGACTTTTGTGCCGCGGACCACATCGGCCCGAATGGAATCGCGCAGTTCGCCCAAACGGCTCAGCAAAGGCGCGATATCGCGGGCCGAATCCTCGGGCAGATCGCGGCACAGCAGTGCAGCAGAAAGCACAGAGGGTTTGGCGGGGAAGTCTTCTTCTGCCGTCAGAGGTGGCAGATCGATCACACGCGGCTTGGGACTTGCAACAACAGGGTCTTTCGGCGCCTCGTTGATCTCTGGCGCTTCGACGTCTCGCGTTTCGGCGGTGCTGTCTTCCGGCGCTGCCTCTGGCGTGCTGTCGATGGTCGGCGCGGGCGCGTCCTGATCCGGGGCGCGTGTTTGCGCTGCGGCAGGGGCGTCGTCCGGCGTGTTATCGCTTGGCGGCACCGGTGCGTCGGTCATCGGGTGGCGCAGGAAGCCGGGCAGGGTGGCACCGTCCTCAGCAGAGGTATCGGCGGGGGCGACGGTGGTCTCCTCCGGCTCCGGCTCTGTCGCGTCGAGGGTCGGTTCGTCGGCAGGCAGGGGTGGGGTATCCTCGGCCGACATCTCGGGCGCGGAAACGGCTTCTACGTGTGTTTCGGGCGCTTCGACAGGCGCTGGCTTGGCCGCTTTGCTCCCGCGTTGCTCGAACGGGAGAACAACACCCTCGTGGGTCTGTTCTGCGTCTTCATGCATCGGCGCGGGGGGCATGTCGATGGTGTCGCCACCGGCATCCAGATCATCCTGCGTGACCCCGTCAAGAGGCGCGGACAGGGCCGCGACATGGCCCATGCCTTCTTCGCGCAATACCTTCTGGACGCCTTTGATCGTCAGCCCGTCTTCATGCAGCAAGCGTTTGATACCGCCAAGCAGCAGCATATCGTTGGGGCGATAATATCGCCGCCCGCCTGCGCGTTTGATCGGTTTGACTTGCGTGAACTTGCTTTCCCAGAAACGCAGGACATGCGCCTGAATTTCAAGCCATTCTGCAACTTCGGAGATGGTTCTGAATGCGTCCGGAGACTTGGGCATTAGGTTATCGCTTGTTCCCGTCTGCAACCCGGTCCTTCATCAGATGGGACGGGCGGAATGTGAGCACGCGGCGCGGGTTAATCGGGACCTCTTCGCCGGTTTTGGGGTTCCGGCCAACGCGGGCCGACTTGTCGCGCACCGAGAAAGTGCCGAAAGATGAAATCTTGACCTGTTCGCCTTTGACCAGCGCGTCGGACATATGTTCAAGCACCGCTTCGACCAGCTGTGCGCTTTCATTGCGGGAAAGACCTACTTCACGAAAGACTGCTTCGCTCAAATCCATCCGGGTCAACGTTTTGTCGGCCATATCTTCCCCCCATGTGTTTTAAGCAGCATAGGCTGTGATTTTTCCGCAAGTCAACAACTATGGGGCGTAACGTGCTGTTCGCGCGAAGAAAAGCCGCTTACCAGCGCAGAACGATCGCGCCCCAGGCCAGCCCGCCGCCGATCGCCTCGGTGACCAGCAGGTCGCCTTTCTTGATCTGGCCACGCTCTTGCCCGACGGAAAGGGCCAGCGGAATCGACGCGGCAGAGGTGTTGCCGTGGTCTTGAACCGTCACGACGACGTTATCCATCGACAGGTTCAGCTTTTTGGCAGTGCCTTGAATAATACGGATATTCGCCTGATGCGGGACGATCCAGTCGACGTCCTCGGCGCTGACACCGGCACGGTCCATCGCGGTGTTTGCCGACGCGGCGAGCTTTTCAACCGCGTGACGGAACACCTGATTCCCCTGCATGCGCAGATAGCCGGTCGTGCCCGTGCTGATGCCACCGTCGACATACAGCAAGTCTTTGTAGCGCCCGTCCGAATTCAGATCGGTGGACAGGATACCGCGGTCGGCTGCGGTGCCGTCGCCGTCTTGCGCTTCAAGCAGGATCGCGCCGGCACCGTCACCGAACAACACGCTGGTGCTGCGGTCGGTCCAGTCCATGATTTTCGAGAACGTCTCGGAGCCGATGACCAGCACGCGGTCAGCCTGACCCGAGACGATCAGCGCGTTGGCATTGGCCAGCGCATAGACAAAGCCCGCGCATACAGCCTGTACATCAAAGGCAAAGCCGCGCTCCATCTCAAGCTGCGCCTGCACCATCGTTGCGGCAGAGGGGAAAGTCAGATCGGGGGTAGAGGTGGCGACAATCACGGCATCCACATCGGCGGCTGTCTTGCCCGCGTCGGCCAATGCGGCCTTGGCAGCAGCGGTGGCCATGGTCGACGTGGTTTCGCCTTCGCCGACAAAGTGACGCCGTTCAATGCCGGAGCGTGACCGGATCCATTCGTCACTGGTGTCGATCTTGCCTTCAAACTCTGCGTTTTCGACAATGCGTTCCGGAAGGTAGTGTCCGGCACCAATTACGACGGCTCTTTTTGTCATTCTTCGGTCTCTTTCGTCGGCTTTGCTGCGGCAACACGCGCAGCCAACCGATTTGTAAATTCACTTTCCGCTAATCGCGCGGCCAGTTTGATCGCCGAGGAAACCCCCGTCGCGTCAGCGGCACCGTGGGATTTAACGACCGTGCCGTTCAACCCCAAAAACACACCGCCATTCACACGGCGCGGGTCAAACCGTTTGCTGACGCGGCGCAGCGAGGTATAGGCCAGCAGCGATGCCGCGCGGGACCAGATCGAATTCTTGAACGCTTGGCGCAGGCCATTGCCGATCAGCGTCGCGGTGCCTTCACCGGTCTTGATCGCAATATTACCTGTAAATCCATCGGTGACGATCACATCTGCGACATCACCCGAGATATCGCCGCCTTCGACGAAACCGACAAATTCAAAGCCCGCGTCATCCGCGGCGTCGCGAATCAACTCGTGGGCTTCTTTCAGTTCGGTCCGGCCTTTGTGTTCTTCGGTGCCGACATTCAGCAACCCGATGCGCGGGCGTTCGATGTCCATACCGTTGCGGGCGTAGGATTTGCCCATCAGCGCATAGCGCAACAGGTCATCGGCATCCGCACGCACATCCGCACCCACATCCAGCAGAACGTTGAAGCCCTGAGGGTTGGTGGAGGGATAGAGCACGGCGATGGCAGGGCGGTTCACACCCGGCAGCTTTTTCAGGCGGATCATCGACAGCGCCATCAGCGCGCCGGTGTTCCCGCAGCTGACCGCGACCGAGGCTTCGTTATCGCGCACGGATTCGATGGCGGACCACATCGATGTGTCCTTGCCATTGCGCACGACATTACTGGGCTTGTCATCCATTGTGACAACCCCTTGGGCATCCCGAATGGTGCAGCGCCCTTTCAGTTCGGGCCGCTTTGCCACCAGCGGTTCCAGCGTTTCGGCAGGGCCGTGCAGGATAAAGCTGATATCGGGATTTTTTAGCGCGGACGCAGAGCACCCGGCAACAACGATTGCCGGGCCCTGATCGCCCCCCATCGCATCAACTGAGATAAGGGTGCGCTGAGTTCTCGCGCTAGGCTGATCGGACGTGGCCGTCATCTGGTGCGATGCCTCTTATGAACTGCGGTTGACGTGACGAGCTTACGCCGCGTCTTCGTCGAGGTCGATCTCTTCGTTCAGAGAAACAACTTCGTTGTCGTCATAGTGACCGCATGCTGCGCAAACGTGGTGCGGGCGCTTCAGCTCACCACAGTTGGAGCATTCGTTCGGGTTCGCTGCAGTCAGCGAATCGTGTGCGCGGCGGTTGTTGCGACGCGATTTGGAAACTTTATTCTGTTGGACAGCCATGTCTGGTGCCTTTGCCTTCGGGGTCGTTCATCGGCTTCCTGCCAAAGACGACCGTGTTTCAGATCAACTCCCGGTTTGGGCGTGACGTGCGTTTAGGCCGAAGCCTATCCGATGTCCAACCTTAATTGGGGTGAAGGGCGCAAAATACTGCGAAAACCCGCCGAAGCAACCCTTTTTTCACCCAAACCGGCAGGGTTATTCGGTGGTATCGTCCTTAAGCTGGTTCTTGAGACCGGCCAGCCCCGCAAAGGGGCGGGCGTCTTCGTCGGTCATCGGGGTGTCGCCGGGTTTGGTATAGACCGCTTGCCCCAGTTCAGCCCCGTCGGCGCGGGGATATTCGGGAATCTCAAGCGCCAGCGCTTCGATCATGATGGCCGCGGGATCAATCCACGCGCCAAGCGGTTCGGTGCGATCATCCTCGGGCATCTCGACCTCGGCTTCCTCGGGTTCTTCGTAATCCTGCACGAAAAGCCGTGTGACATCGACGTCGATCCGCGTCTGTACTGGCTCCAGCGTCACCACGCAGGGCTGCACCACGGTGGCCCCCAGACGCGCCTTGAGTTCCCAATCACTGCGACCAAGCGCCTTGAGACGCCCTTCGAATGAAAGTTTACGTAATGCTGAAAGATCAAGTTCTTCTGCGATCATCCGCAAGCTGTCGGCGTCGGGACGCAGGGAGAAAGGGGTTTGCGCATTCTGCGACAGCTCTGCGACGCGCAATGCTGTGGGGCTTGGGGGCGTGCGAGACATGTTAGGGGTACTTTCGTTTCTTGAACCATGGGGCGTGCTTAGTGTATGCGAGATAAAAGCCATGATCCCCAAGGGCAAGAGGGCACCAAGAATGCGTATCGACCGCCATGTCAAAAAGACACTGCTGACCGCCACAGTTCTCGCTGCTGGTCTGACGCTTGGGGCCTGCTCCCCGCAATACTCCAACCACGGCTATATCCCGCCGCAAGAGGATCTTGAGAAGATCACCGTGGGCCAGGACACACGCGACACCGTGGCCGAAACCGTGGGCGTGCCCGCGTCGGCAGGGTTGCTGACCAATTCGGGGTATTACTATGTCCGGTCGCGCCGTCAGGCGATGTGGTTCATGGCCCCGCGCGAGACAGAGCGCGAAGTTGTCGCTGTCAGCTTTGACAGCAACGGTGTGGTGCAGAACGTCGAACGTTTCGGGCTGGAGCGTGGCAATGTCGTCACCCTTGACCGCCGCGTCACCAGTTCGCCGATCTCGGATAAATCCTTTATCCGCCAGCTTCTGGGCAACATTGGCCGCTTGAACCCTGCGGCGCTGGCTGGCTAGGGCAGGCCTGTGACGGTGCCACAGGGTGCTGTGATCAAGCCGCTTTTACGCGGTCCGTACCGCGCCTATTGTGCCACCACAGCCGAGGATATCGAGGCCGCGCAAGCATTGCGCGCG
This sequence comes from Sulfitobacter sp. TCYB15, assembly GCF_040435955.1. Lineage (NCBI taxonomy): Bacteria > Pseudomonadati > Pseudomonadota > Alphaproteobacteria > Rhodobacterales > Roseobacteraceae > Sulfitobacter > Sulfitobacter sp. TCYB15. The sequence goes on along the minus strand of NZ_CP159193.1, from coordinate 2,145,023 downwards.
CGGGCCTTTGGGCTGGTTCAGCCGCGCGATATCGACGGGTTTGATGCGCAAAAACATCATATCCTCGTGCGGCATCAAGGCAGCGGTGACCTGCTGTGCTGCTACCGGATCGGGCTGATGGGGGGCGCGTCGCTGGATCAAAGCTATGCCGCGCAATTCTACGATCTGACCAAGCTTACATATTTCCCCGGCGCGATGATGGAGCTGGGGCGGTTCTGTCTGGCCCCCGGGGTCACAGACCCGGATGTCGTGCGCATGGCCTGGGCCGCGCTGGCGCAGTTTGTGGACGCCCATAGGGTCGCGTTGCTCTTTGGCTGCACCTCCTTCAAGGGCACAAATCCGGCACCCTATAGCGATGTCATGGCGCTTTTGCACAGCCGCCACCTTGCGCCACTGCACTGGCTGCCGCAGGTCAAGGCCCCCGATACGGTGGGCTTTGTGGAACGGACGTTGGATAAACCGGCCGAGAAAGCCGCGCTACAAATGCTGCCGCCGCTGCTGCGGAGCTATCTGATGATGGGGGGCTGGGTGAGCGATCATGCGGTGATCGACCACCAGATGAACACGCTGCATGTGTTTACCGGCCTTGAAATCGCGGCGATCCCCGAGGGGCGTAAGCGCCTGCTGCGCGGTGCCGCCTAAGAGTTTCATGCCTTCGGCGAGGATTTTAGCCCATTTGGAAGAGGGGTCATTGACGCTGACGCGGCGCGGCGCTAGCTGGCTGTCATGGCACGCGCACCCCTTTTACAAGTTAACGAGATCTCGCTGACATTCGGCGGAGATCCCGTATTCGAAGACATGTCCCTTGTGGTTCAATCCGGCGACCGACTGGCGCTGGTGGGCCGGAACGGGTCAGGTAAATCCACCTTAATGAAGGTTATGGCCGGATTGGTCGAGGCCGACAGCGGCGACGTGATCGTCGGGCCCGGCGTTTCGGTAGGCTATATGGAGCAAGACCCGGATCTGACCGGATTCGAGACTTTGGGCGACTTCGCGGCCCATGGCCTGGACCCGTCAGAGATGTACAAGGTCGAACGCGCCGGAGAGGGGTTGAAATTCGACCCCGCGCGCCCTGTCAGCACCGCATCCGGCGGGGAACGTCGCCGCGCGGCATTGGCGCGTCTGATGGCCTCCGAGCCCGAGCTGATGTTGCTGGACGAGCCGACGAACCACCTGGATATCGAAGCGATCCGCTGGCTTGAAGACGAGCTGAAAGCGACGCGGGCCGCTTTTGTGATTATCTCTCACGATAGGGCGTTCCTGCGCGAATTGACCCGTGCGACGCTGTGGGTCGACCGCGGTGTTGTGCGCCGGCAGGACATCGGCTTTGGCGGGTTTGAAGCCTGGCGCGACCAGATGTGGGAAGAAGAGGACATGCAGCGCCACAAGCTGAACCGCAAGATCAAGGCGGAGGCACGGTGGGCTGTCGAAGGCATTTCGGCGCGGCGCAAGCGTAACCAGGGCCGCGTGCGCGCCCTGCAAGACCTGCGGGCCGAACGCGCCAGCCAAATCAAACGTCAGGGCACCGCCGCCATGGCGCTGGAAGCGGGTCCGAAGTCGGGCCGCAAGGTGGTCGAGGCTATGGGCATCACCAAGGCCTTTGGCGACAAGACGATTCTACGCCCCTTTGGCATCACGATCCAGCGCGGGGATCGGATCGCCCTGGTCGGGCCGAATGGTGTGGGCAAGACGACGTTGCTGAATATGCTGATCGGGAAAGAACAGCCCGACGGGGGCGAGATCAAACAGGGTACCAACCTTGAGATCGCGCTGTTCGACCAGGCGCGCGCGCAGCTTGATGGCGATATGTCGCTGTGGGACAGTCTGACCGGGGATCCGGAAATGCGTGTATCGGGCAAGGCGGACCAGATTCTGGTGCGTGGGCAGCCGAAACACGTGGTTGGGTACCTGAAAGAATTCCTGTTCGACGAGGGGCAGGCCCGTGCGCCCGTGCGGTCCTTGTCGGGGGGTGAAAAGGCGCGGTTGCTGCTGGCCAAGATCATGGCGCGCTCCAGCAATCTCTTGGTTCTTGATGAACCGACCAACGATCTGGATGTCGAAACCCTTGATCTGATGCAGGAGCTGCTGTCGACCTATGACGGCACCGTGCTGCTGGTCAGCCACGACCGTGACTTCCTTGACCGTGTTGCCGCGACCACCATTGCGATGGAGGGTGACGGCAAGGCGACTGTCTATGCGGGCGGTTGGACGGATTATCTGGCGCAGCGCCAGCAGGATGATTTTGACCAAAGCGTCGTCGCCAAATCAAAGCCCGGGGCGAAATCCGAAAAGCCCAAGGCGGCGCAGCAATCGGGCCTGAGCTTTACCGAAAAGCACCGGCTTGAGGCGCTGCCCGCCGAGATTGCGCGACTGGAAGCTGAAATCGCGAAACTGGAAGAGTTGATGAGCGATCCGACGCTCTATTCCGACAATCCGGTGAAATTCCAGAAAGCGACCGATGCCTTGGTCGAGCGGAATGAAAAGCTGCAGGACGCAGAGGCCGAGTGGCTGATGCTGGAAGAAAAAGCCGAAAGCTGAAGGGGGCAGGGCGACCCGCCCCCCTCGCATACTGTGGGGGGCTTAGCCCAGTTGTACCAGCGCGTGGCGTTTCTTGCCCGCGCTAAGCTTGATCGGTGTGGCCAGCGTGGCGGCATCGACCATCAGGCCTGCGTCTGTCAGCGGTTCGTCATTATAGCGGGCACCGTTTTCGGTGATCAGACGTTTTGCCTCTTTGCCCGAACCGGCCAGACCGGATTTCACGATCAACTGCACGATAGAAATGCCGTCGCCGATATCCTCAGCGCTGAGCGTCAGGGTGGGTAGGTCATCGCCGACGCCGCCTTTTTCAAACACTTCGCGTGCCGTGGCTTCGGCATTCTTTGCGGCTTCGGCACCGTGCAGCAGGGTCGTGACCTCGTTCGCCAGAATGATCTTGGCCGCGTTGATGTCGGAGCCTTCCAGTGCGCCCAGACGGTCGCATTCCTCGACTGGTAGTTCGGTGAAGATCTTGAGGAACTTGCCCGTGTCCGCATCGGTGGTGTTGCGCCAGAACTGCCAGAACTCGTAAGGCGACAGCATGTCCCCGTTCAGCCAGATCGCGCCGCCTTGGGATTTGCCCATTTTGCGGCCGTCGCTGGTGGTGAGCAAAGGCGTGGTGAGGCCGAAAATCTCTTGATCCAGCACGCGGCGGGTCAGGTCGATCCCGTTGACGATATTACCCCATTGATCCGAGCCGCCCATCTGCAGCAAACAGCCATAGCGGCGGTTGAGTTCAAGGAAGTCATAGGCCTGCAAGATCATGTAGTTGAATTCGAGGAAGGACAGCGACTGTTCCCGATCAAGACGGGATTTGACGCTTTCGAACGACAGCATCCGGTTCACGCTGAAATGCCGCCCGATGTCGCGCAGGAATTCGAGGTAGTTCAGATTGTCCAGCCATTCGGCATTGTTCAGCATGATCGCGTCGCTGTCGCCGTCACCGTAGGACAGGTATTTCTCGAACACCTGCTGCATGCCGGCGATATTGGCTTCGATGGCGGCATTGTCGAGCAGGGGGCGTTCATCCGACCGGAAGGACGGGTCGCCCACTTTGGTGGTGCCGCCGCCCATTAGGGTGATCGGTTTGCCGCCGCATTTCTGCAACCAGCGCAGCACCATGATATTCATCAGATGCCCCACATGAAGGGATTTCGCTGTCGCGTCATAGCCGATATAGGCAGGCACAGCCCCGTTGATCAGCGCGTCATCAAGGCCCTGATAGTCCGTACAATCGGCGAGAAAGCCGCGCTCCATCATGATGCGGATGAAATCGGATTTGGGGTGGTATGTCATGGTGCTTGCCCTCAGCTTGGGTGGTGGTGCACTCTATAGGTGCTGAGCAGACAAAGGAAAAGGCCATGAATAAGGCCCAAGGGGCAAGAACCCCGACACGGATCGCAAAAACAGGCCCGCTGTTGGCCGCAGGCGCGATGAGCGGCACTTCGCTCGACGGTGTGGACGTCGCGGTGATCGAGACGGACGGCCGCGATATCATGGGTTTCGGCACATCGAGCTACCGCAGTTATTCCGCCGAGGAGCGCCGCACTATCGCGGCCGGTTTCGGCAAATGGTCAGGGCCAGAGGTGGCGGCGGCGACGCAGGTGGTCGAGGCGGCGCATATCGATGCACTTGGCGCGTATACCGATGTCGATCTGATCGGCTTTCACGGGCAGACGCTGGCCCATGCACCGCGCATGCAGGGGACGTTGCAAGTGGGCGATGGTGCAGCGCTGGCGGATCATCTGGGGCTGCCCGTCGTGTGGGATTTCCGAAGCGCCGATGTGCATCTGGGCGGAGAGGGCGCACCGCTCGCGCCGTTCTTTCACCACGCCTGCGCCCGCTATGCGGGGCTGACGGGGCCGGTGGCCTTTTTGAATCTTGGCGGGGTGGGGAACCTGACCTGGGTGGATCCGGCGATCCCCTTGCCCGAGGCGGAGGGGGCGCTGCTGGCTTTCGACACGGGGCCCGCCAATGCACCCATCAACGATCTGATGCAGGCGCGTCTGGGGTTGCCCTTTGACGAGGGCGGCAAGACCGCGTCGCGCGGGCAGGTAGAGACCGGCGCGCTTGAGCTGTTTCTGGCTGAGCCCTATTTCGCACGGATGCCCCCCAAGTCGCTGGACCGGAACGATTTTGACGAGATGGTCGCGCTGGTGACCGAACTGTCGGACGCAGATGCCGCCGCGACGCTGACGGCCATGTGTGCCGCTGGCGTGGCCGAAGCGATGCAGCATTGTCCGCGTCTGCCCGATCGTGTGCTGGTCACAGGGGGCGGGCGGCACAACCCTGTGTTGATGAAGATGCTCAGTGTCAGTCTGGATTGTCCGGTCATGCCGATAGAAGAGATCGGGCTCGACGGTGATATGCTAGAGGCGCAGGCCTTCGGATATCTTGCCGTGCGGGTGGCGCGCGGGCTGCCGACCTCTTGCCCCGGCACCACGGGGGTGCGGGCTGCGGTCGGGGGCGGCACCGTCAGCATGCCGACAGAGGCGATCAGCGTTTAGAATAAAGCCCTTTGATGGGTTTTGCGCCAGCGTATCGTCGCCCTTGTGACCTGCGTTTTTCGCTGGACAGCACGTGTTGTGGCGTGAGTCGCCCGTTGGCTTTTCGCGCTATGGTCGTGCGTATTCTTCGTTTTTCCCGAATAGGTTAGCTACGCGCCACGGGTTTCTGGCGTTGCAAAGGGCTGTTGCCTGCTTGCACAGCGGCGTTCCGTAAACAGTCTGTTTCCTTGCTTGGGATCGGGGTGGTTCTACCTTGAATTGTACTACCTCAGAACGGTGGCGCATAAAGTGGGGGCTTTGCTTGCGCCGTTCCTTTTCAAAAGGAGAATGACCATGACGAGTATGTTTCTTAAAAACGCCGCAACTTCGGTTGCAACGGTATTCATCGCCACGTCGGCCTTTGCGCTGGATGTCGGCGTCGGTGCCAGCGTGGGCGGTATTGGCGCGGGCGTAGGGGCCAGTGTCGGCCACGGGTCCGCCGCGGATGTCGGTGTTGGTGTGGGCGCAGGCAGCGTCGGCGTGGGGGCGGGTGCCTCTGTCGGTGGCGGTTCGGTTGCGGATGCGGGCGTAGGTGCCTCTGTCGGTGGCGTGGGCGCTGGTGTCGGGGCCTCGGTTGGCGGGGGTTCCGTCGCGGGCGTTGGCGTGGGTGTCGGCAGCACCGGCGGGTCCAACAGCGGCGGCGGCACGACGACCGACGACAGCGGGACGACCAGCAGCACGACTGCCGCGGTATCGCGCAGTGTCAGCGGCGATGTGTCCCGCGCCGCGGCCTCTGTCCCGATCACGGCGGCATTGGGCGCTACGGTCATGACCACCGACCGCGAGGTCGTGGGTATGATCGAAGACGTGCGCCCGTCGACGCAAGGCAAATTCGTGGCCACCATCCGGATGAACGTCGCCTTTGGCGCGCAGCCGCGGACGATCCAAATCAAGATGCCGATGCTGAAAAGTGACACGGATATGATCCGTGTGGGCTTTACCAAGTCGGGCTTGTTGCGTCAGATCCAAAGCTGACACTGGACGCGACACCGCAAGCACCAAAAAAAGCGCGCCTTGATCGGGCGCGCTTTCGTATCTTCGGGCGGGGCGAACTGCCCCCCGCGATCAACCTTTCAGGATCGAACGACCGGCGTATTCCGCTGTCACGCCAAGCGATTCCTCGATGCGGATCAGCTGGTTGTATTTCGCCAACCGGTCGGACCGCGCAAGCGAGCCCGTCTTGATCTGACCGCAGTTCGTCGCAACAGCAAGATCCGCAATCGTCGCGTCTTCGGTCTCGCCCGAGCGGTGGGACATCACGTTGGTAAAGCCCGCACGATGCGCCATGTCGACCGCTTGCAGCGTCTCGGACAGGGTGCCGATCTGGTTGACCTTGACCAGCATGGAGTTGGCAGACCCCCGTTTGATGCCTTCGGCCAGACGTTCGGGGTTGGTCACGAACAGATCGTCGCCCACCAGCTGGATCTTGTCGCCCAGACGGTCGGTCAGCAGTTTCCAGCCATCCCAATCGTCTTCGGACATGCCGTCTTCGATAGAGATGATGGGGTAGTCGGCGCATAGGGCCGCCAGATAATCCACATTCTCGGCGCTGGTCAGGGTTTTCCCTTCTCCAGAAAGGACATAGCTGCCGTCCTTGAAGTATTCCGTTGCCGCACAATCCAGCGCGAGGTAGATTTCCTCGCCCGGTTTGTAGCCTGCTTTTTCGATGGATTTCAGAATGAAATCAAGCGCATCTCGGGTGGAGCTGATGTTGGGTGCGAAGCCGCCTTCGTCGCCGATACCGGTGGACAGACCTGCGGCCGAAAGCTCTTTCTTCAGCGTGTGGAACACCTCGGAGCCCATGCGCACCGCGTCGCGGATATTCTCTGCCGCGACGGGCATGATCATGAATTCCTGAATGTCGATCGGGTTATCCGCGTGCTCGCCCCCGTTGATGATGTTCATCATCGGGACGGGTAGCATGCGCGCGGAGGTGCCGCCCACATAGCGGTAGAGCGGCTGCGAGCAATAATCAGCCGCGGCCTTCGCCGTCGCGAGGGAGACGCCCAGAATGGCATTGGCCCCCAGACGCGACTTGTTGTCGGTACCGTCCAGCTCGATCATCGTGCCGTCAATCTCGACCTGCTCTGTCGCGTCGATGCCGACCAGCGCATCCGCGATCTCGCCATTGACCGAGGCGCAGGCTTCCAGAACGCCCTTGCCCATATAGCGATCTTTGTCGCCATCGCGACGCTCTACCGCCTCATAGGCACCGGTGGATGCGCCAGAGGGAACGGCCGCACGGCCCATTGTGCCGTCTTCAAGCGTCACATCGACTTCGACCGTGGGGTTGCCCCGGCTGTCAATGATTTCGCGGGCGTGGATGTCGATGATCGTGCTCATAAGGGGCTATCCTTTTGCAGATGACAATTGCGCAGCGGTTTAGCGCGCCGGGGGGAGGATGGAAAGTGTTCAGGCCTGTTCTTTGACCTTTCGCTCACGCCATACCGTATAGATGCCCGAGGCAACAATGATGGTTGCGCCAACATAGGTCAGCAGATCGGGGCGTTCGCCAAAGATCGTGATGCCCACAACCATCGCGAACAGCAGGCGCGCATAGCGGAACGGTGTGACAAAGCTGATTTCGCCGATACGCATGGCCGCGACAATGCCGTAATAGGCGACCATGCCGGTTGTCAGCGCGGCCCCCATGAACAGCCATTGCACCCCCGACATCGGCGCAAAAGCCGTGCCCGTGCCCAGCATGAAAAGCAGGCTTGCAGGGACCAGCGCCAGAAACGCAAGGAACGACAGCTGGAACGTAGAGGTCGATTTCGGTACCCGCCGCGTCGCCAGATCGCGCAAGGACAGCCCCAGCACCCCAAGAACCGCCAGCAGGGACAGCGCCTGAAAGCTGTCCATCCCGGGGCGGATCACCAGCAAGACGCCCAGCATACCAACCAGAATAGCGCTCCACCGGCGCCAGCCGACGGGATCGCCCAGAAACAGCGCCGCGCCTAGGGTCACCACCAGCGGTGTCGCCTGCAAGATGGCCGAGGCAGAAGAAATCGGCGTCAGCACAATGGCCGATACAAACCCCAAGGTGCCGACGATCTCGCCCAAGGCGCGCAGCAGGATCGGGCGGGTCAGCATCGCGCGATCCATCAAGGGCTCGCCCTTCATCACCACCATCGCGCCATAGCAAAGCGCGCCACCGGTCCCGAGCATAAAGATAATCTGCCCGATCGGGATATCCGTCCCGATCAGCTTGATGAACATGTCCTCAATGGCAAAGCCCAACATCGACAGCACCATGATCAAAGCGCCGCGCAGATTGTCCATATCCTATTCCTTCATACAATCGTTCTATAATTCCGTCAGAGGATGCATGTCCCTTTGTCGGGGGATGTGCAAGCCTCGCGGCGCATCGCGTGGTGGGGCTGGTGGCGGAAGGGACCAACTGCTAGCACAAGCGTATGAAATGGCCGCGCCCCCCGTCTGATACGCTTACGACCGTTTTCACCGTCTGTATCGGCGCGGTGGGGGCCGGAATCGGCTGGCTGCTGAACGCGCCGATCTACATGCTGCTGGGGCCTGCGGTGCTGGTGTCGCTGGCCGGTCTGGCGGGCGCGCGCATGGGGGTGTCGCTGCCGCTGCGCAACATCTGCTTTGTCGTCATTGGCCTGTCGGTGGGGGCGGGGTTTGACCAGAATGCGGTCGATGCCATGCTGCGCTGGCCGCTGGCTTTTGTAGTGATGGCCGTGCTGGTCTGGGCGATGCTGGTGCTCAGTCGGTGGCTGCTGGCGCGGTTCTTTGGCTTTGACCGTCGTGCAGCACTGCTGGCTTCGGCCCCCGGACACCTCAGCTTTGTGCTGGCGATGGCGGCCGATGGCGGGGATAATGTGGTGCGTATCTCGACCACGCAGTCGGTGCGGCTGTTGTCGCTCACGCTGGTGGTGCCCTTTGTCGCGCTGGCGATGGGGGTTGATCTGGGCGGGTCCATCGTACCCGACGGCACCGTTATGGGCGGGGTGACATTGCTGGTGATGGCGGTGCTCTCCGTCGGGGCAGGGCTGCTGCTGGGGCGCATCCGGGTGCCCGCGCCGATGTTGATCGGGCCGATGCTGGTGTCATCGCTTGCGCATGTGACAGGGATCGCCCCCGGTGTGCTGCCCCTGTGGCTGGTGATGCCCGCCTATGTGGTGCTCGGTGCCTTGATCGGCACGCGGTTCTCCGGCGTGCGGCTTGACGATCTGACCAAGGGGCTTGCCGCGGGGCTGGCTGTGACCTGCCTTGCCGTGGGGTTGGCCTTGTTGGGGGCGATCCCGGTCGCTATGGCGCTTGGCATGCCGCTGGCGCATATCCTCGTGGCCTTTGCGCCCGGTGGGTTCGAGACAATGATCGCCATGGGCAGCGTGCTGGGGATCAGCCCGGGTTTCGTCGCCGCCTGCCACATGATGCGCCTGTTCATCCTCAGCGCTGTGCTGCCCCTGATGCTGGCACGCAGCACCCCGCGCTAGGCTATCTTTCACAGCACCGTTGACTTTGCCGCCCAAACAGCCCATCTGGGGCGCAAGCGATGCCTTCTGCCGCGTGAGCAGACCAGCCCTTGACCTGTCGACCTAAAATCGTCGCGTCTTATGACAGCTGAACAAAAGGCCGCCGATGTTCCCAAAATCACGCGTGGGGCCAAGCGCAACAGACAGGGTGTTGGCACTAGGCTGCCCCCTGCGATCTGCTTTGCGTCCCTCGCGGTTTCCCTGCATCGACGGGGCCCGCGTGATTGCTATGGCGGGAAGGGGCTTTGCCCCGCATCCCGCGGAAAGACGACAAAACGATGAGCGATTTTGAAATGATGGGCCTGCCGCGCCGTCTGGTCAAAGCCTTGACCAACATGGGCATGACCGATCCGACCCCGATCCAGAAACAGGCGATCCCCCACGGGATGAATGGCCGCGACGTGATGGGGCTGGCACAGACCGGCACCGGCAAGACCGCCGCCTTCGGTATCCCGCTGGTGGCCCAGATGCTGGAACGCGAAGCCCGCCCCGAGCCGCGCACCGTGCGCGGGCTGGTGCTGGCCCCGACCCGCGAGCTGGCCAACCAGATCATGGAGAACCTCAAAGGGTTCTGCGAAGGGACCCAGTTGAAAACCATGATGATTGTCGGCGGCCAGTCGATCAACCCGCAGATCAAACGGATGGAGCGTGGCGTCGACCTGCTGGTGGCCACACCCGGGCGCTTGCTGGACCTGATGGACCGCCGCGCGGTGCTTTTGCACAAGACCACTTTCCTTGTGCTGGATGAAGCGGACCAGATGCTCGACATGGGCTTTATCCACGATCTGCGCAAGATTGCGGCGGTGCTGCCGAAAGAGCGTCAGACCATGCTCTTCTCGGCAACCATGCCGAAACTGATGAACGAGATTGCCAACAGCTACCTCAACAGCCCGATCCGCATCGAAGTCTCGCCTCCGGGCAAGGCGGCGGATAAGATCACCCAAGAGGTGCATTTCATCGCCAAGGCGGAAAAGAAATCCCTGCTGATCGAACTGCTTGGCAAACACACCGAGGAACGCGCCCTGGTGTTCGGGCGGACCAAACACGGCTGTGAAAAGCTGATGAAAGATCTGGTCAAAGCCGGTTTCAAAGCCGCATCGATCCATGGCAACAAAAGCCAGGGTCAGCGGGACCGCGCCATCGAATCCTTCAAGAAAGGCGAGGTCACTGTGCTGGTGGCAACGGATGTCGCCGCCCGCGGTTTGGATATTCCCGACGTGAAGCACGTCTACAACTACGAGCTGCCCAATGTGCCCGACAACTATGTCCACCGTATCGGCCGGACCGCGCGCGCGGGCAAAGACGGGGCGGCGATCGCTTTCTGCGCGCCGGATGAAATGGGCGAGCTGAAAGATATCCAGAAGACGATGAAAATCTCGATCCCCGTGGCCTCCGGCCGTCCGTGGGAAGCGATTGACGAACCCGCCAAGCCAAAGGGTCGCGGCGGACGCGGTCGTGGTCGCGGTGGTCGCCCCGGTGGCGGTGGCGGTAACGGTGGCGGTGGCAATGGCGGCGGTGCGGGCAAACCCGCCGGTGCCGCGCGGCGTCGTCGCAAACCAGCCGGGCAGCGCGCCGCATAGGGGCACAGCGACCGACGCACGATCAAAAGGGACACCGCTATCAGCGGTGCCCCTTTTTGTTACCTCTCTCTAAAGCGCCTTAGTCCGCGCTTCCAAATGGCTCTAAATCCTCGCCCGAAGGGCGAAACCGGCGCCACCAGCCACACGTGGTCGCTCAGCCCTATTCCGCGGGGCCTGCTGCCGCCTGCCGGTTGACCCGCGCCAGAAGCAGCATCAGCGCGAAGGCGAGTGTCGCCAGCGTCAGTACCGCGCCGATCAGCGGGGTGATCGTGCCGTTGAACATCAACCCGATGGGCGAGGCGAGCATGGCAGCCATCACCGTCGACACCGCCCCGATGACCGACGCCGCCATGCCGGCGATATGACCCAAAGGCTCCATCGCCAGCGCGTTGAGGTTGCCCATCACCAGCCCCACCTGAAAGAACAGCGACGCCTGCCACATCAGGAAAAAGACAAAACCATAGGGCTCTGGCAGATCGCCCAGACCAAGACCCAGCATCAGGCCCGACAATACGATCTGCAGCCCAAGCGCAAGGATCACGATCCGCTGCATCCCTAGCCGGACGACCAGCAGCGCGTTCAGCAGGCTCGACGTCCCCGAGATCAGCGCCGCGACGCCAAACCAGAAGGGGAAGCTTTCGGCGCGGTCATAGACTTGGTCGTAAATGGGTTGCACCAGCATCAGCGTCGAGAACAAGAACCCCATCACCAGCGTCTGCACCGTGATCGAGAGACACACCATCGGGTTGCTGAAAATCTCTTTCACCGCGTTCCACAGCAGGCCGATCTGCAAAGGTCGACGCTTGGGCTTGGGCAGGGTTTCGGGCAGGCGGAGCATGGCCCAGACCACACAGGTTGCCGAGAAAACGATGAACGACAAGAATACGCCACGCCAATCGGACAGGGCGATGATCACAGCCCCCATTGCAGGGGCAAAGGCGGGCACCACGACAAAGATCATCATCACGAAAGACATGATCTTGGCCATTTGCCGACCCGAATAAAGGTCGCGGATCACCGCAAGCGCCACAACCCGAGGGCCCGCAGCCCCCACGCCCTGCACGACCCGCGCGATCAGCATCACCTCAAGCGATTGGCTCAGCCATGCCACCACAGCCCCCGAGATATAGATCGCAGACCCGAGGTAGATGATATTCTTGCGCCCGAAAGCATCCGACAGCGGGCCGGTGACAAAAGTGCCCATCCCCATGCCCAGGATAAAGGCGGTCACAATCAACGGGACTTTGGTCATATCCAAAGGCGACAGCTCTGCGCCGATCTCGGGCAGGGCAGGCAGCATTGCATCGGTCGAGAAAGCAATGATTGCAAACATCATCGCAATCAGCGCCACAAACTCGGGGCGGCTCATGTTGATGTCGGGGCGGTCGTCGGTCATCCATCGGCTCCATCGTGACGGTGGGCCGCAGGGCGCAGCCTATGGTGTTCATAAGGCTGCCTTACAGATAGTGCAATCGGCGTCGCGCCGTCAGCTGGCTCGGGCGCGCTGGCGCGGCTCTGTCTCGCGGGTGGTCACCGGCAAACGCAATACTTGAACGATCTCGTCTAGTCCCGACACCGGCAGGGGAAGATGCGCGGGCAGGGCCAATACCGAGACGTTGTAATTCACGATATCGCTGCGCACCTGATCCCATGTCTCAAGCGGAATGACCCGCGAGACATAGCGGCACCGCTCCAGCACTGCACGGCGGGCGGCAAAGCCCAGATGCGCCGGACGCCCCGCACGTTGACAGAACTGTTCGCTCTGGCAGCCGACGACCAGATCGCTGCCCATACGGGCCAACTGCCGTAGCCAGTCGGCGTGACCGGTGTGGAATCCGTCGAACCCGCCATAGGTCAGGATCGTCCGCGTGATTGGCGTGGAGGGTGTGATGCTGGACGGACGCGCCGCCGGTGTCACCACCGTCGCCCGCCCGCGTCTCATAGAGGGAAAGGGGATATCGTATTTCATGCTGCCCGCTCGATCTGGATAGGGGTCTTTGCCCCTTTATCCGATTGATTCTAGGCGGGTTTCAGCACAAAGGCAAAGCCTTTCTGCCGCATATTGCCAGTGCGGGCGCGTGGCCTCAGCCTTCGTTGCGCAGTTCGGCCAGTACTTTTTTCCAAAGCTCAGGCGGCTGCGCGCCCGGCACCGCGTGACGCCCGCCCACGATAAAGGTCGGGACGGAGTTGATGCCCATCTCGCGGCTGTGCGCATCGCGTTTGCGGATGTCTTCCATATCCTCATCCGTCGCCAATAGACGCGTCACAACAGAGGCATCCATCTCGATCCCGTCGGCGATATCGGCGAGCACCTCGGCATCGCCAATATCGCGCGCATCAACAAAATAGGCTTTGAACAACGCCGATACCGCTGCGGTTTGGCGCCCTTCGATCCCGGCCCAGTGGATCAACCGATGGGCGTTCAGCGTGTTGGGGGTGCGCTGCATCGCCTCGAAGTTGATCTTGAGACCGGCTTTCTCGGCATGTTCCACCACAGGGGCATAGGCCCGCACCGCACCTTCCTTGCCGCCGAACTTGCCTTCCAGATAGGCACGGCGGTCCATCCCTTCGGCAGGCATGTCGGGGTTAAGCTGGAACGGGTGCCATTCGATCGCGAAAGGGTGGTCCGGCTCGCTTTCCAGTGCGCGGTCCAGATGGGCCTTGCCGATATAGCACCAAGGGCAAATCGGGTCGGACATGATATCAAGCTTGATCGTCTGGGTCATCGTTGTGCCTCATAGGCTGCACGCAAGGACCGGCGCAGCAGTTTGCCATTCGCGCCCATCGGCAGCTCTGGCAGGTGGATGAAAAGGCGCGGCTGCTTGTAGCGCGCCATGTTGTCTTGTGCATAAAGGGCCAGCGCGGCCTCGTCCAGCGGGCTGTCGGCGGTATAGAAGGCCGCGATCACGGTCACGTCGGGTTTAACCTCGACCTCCGCCGCGCCGACAGCATGGATGCCGGGGAATTTGGCGAGGGTTTGTTCCACCTCGATCGGCGAGACGCGGAAACCGCCCGCGTTCATCATATCGTCATTGCGCCCCAGATAGGTGATCTGCCCATCGGTGCCCATGACACCTTGATCACCGGTCAGGAACCAGTCACCCTGATATTTCTGGGCCGTTTGATCCGGCGCGCCAAGATAGCCGAGCATCAGCCCCGGGTCGCTCTTGTGGATCGCGATGGTGCCTTCCTGGCCGATCTCTACCGGGCCTTCCGTCCCGATCAACGCGATGCGACGCCCGTCCTGAGGCTGGCCCAATGTGCCGGCCCGCGCCGGACGGTCGGGAGAGGCGGAGAGAAAGGTCGAACACTCCGACATACCGTAGGCCTCGAAGATCGGCGTGCCACTGGCAGCCTGCCACGCGCGGGCAATGGCCGAGGGGAGCTTTTCCCCCGCGCTCAATCCGTGGCGCAGGCTTGGCACATTGATCTGGTCGTGGTGTTTCAGGATTTGACGGTACACCCCCGGTGCGGCTGCAAAAAGGCTCGCGTCATGCCGCGCCATCAAGGCAGGGAGATCCGCAGGTACCACGCCCGCAGCCGGGATCAGGGCGGTGGCACCGGCGGTCCAGGGGTCCATCAGGCCGGTCCCCAGCGTATAGGTCCAATTGAACGCGCCTGCATGCATGACCCGATCCTCGGGCTTCAGATCATACCAGCCGCGCACCATCATCTGCCGTGCCCAGATGGCGCGATGTGCGTGCATCACCGCGCTCGGCCGGCCCGACGTGCCAGAGGTATAGATGATATAGCCCAGCCGGTCGGGGTCTCCCATATGCCAGGGGGCCGCGGGCAAATCGCGCATGGACCTGAGCTGGGCCAGATCGACGGTGGTGTCATTCGGCGGGCAGGGCACGGCGGGATCACGCAAGATCGCCTTGGGCGCGAGGGTGGCGATGATCGCGGCGACCTCCGGTTCTGTCAGTGCGGCGGCGGTGGGGACAGGCACCAAGCCTGCGGCCAGCGCGCCCAGATAGGCCAGCGGGAAATCCACAGTATTGCCAAGGCGCATCAGCACGATGTCCCCCGGGCGCAGCCCCATGCCCAGCAACCCCGTCGCGGTGCCGCGCACGGCGGCCTCAAGCTGGTCGAAACGCCACGCCTCAACGCGATCGGGCCCGACAATGGCAAGCGCCGTCTTGTCACCCAAATCGGCGGCGCGGCCCAGAACATGGGCGGCAAGATTGAACGGGGCGGGGCAAGGCGCAAAGCCGGAGGACGCAGAGACGGACAGCATGCCCAATCGCTACCCCGCGCGCAGCAGCGTTGCAAGCGCTCCGGCGCGGCGCTATAGCCTGCGCATGACGCAAGATGGCCCGAAATCCATGATCCAGATCGCCCGCGAAAGCGGCGAGACGGAAACCGCCCCGCCTGTTGATCTGGGTGCGCGCGTGCGCGAGTTGCGCAAGGCGCGCAACTGGACGCTGGAGCAAGCCGCCAATCAGGCCGGACTGGCCCGTTCCACGCTCAGCAAGATCGAGAACGGCCAGATGTCGCCCACCTATGAGGCGCTGAAAAAGCTCGCCGTGGGGTTGGAAATCTCGGTGCCACAGCTCTTCACGCCCCCCTCGGCGGGGCAGATAAACGGGCGGATGGCGGTCACCAAATCGGGCGAGGGGGCGGCCAAGGCGACGACCACCTACGAGCACACGATGCTGGCCGATACGCTGCGCAAAAAGCAGATGCTGCCCTACCGCGCGCGTATCCGTGCCCGCCGGATGGATGAGTTCGACGGCTGGGTGCGCCACGACGGGGAAGAGTTCCTTTACGTGCTGACCGGCGTCATCACCTTATACACCGAATTCTACGAACCCGTCGAAATGCGCCGCGGCGACAGCGCCTATTATGATGCGACGATGGGGCATAACGTCGTCTCTACCAGCGATGAGGACGCCACGATCCTTTGGGTCACATCGCTCACCTAACCGACGTGCCCGCGCTTCATTTTGCCAAATAAACTCTCCCCGAAGGGCCGCCACGCCACAGGCACCGCCGCCTGATACCGATACGCATCGCTTACTGGGCCGGTTCAATCCACCAGACTTCCGGCATATAGTTCGGCCCGTCGCCATAAAGCGGCACGTGGGAGGGGTATTTCATCGCTGCGACATGCGCGATGCGGTCTTCGGTGAACTGCCAGAACGGGATGACATAGCGCCCGGCGGTCAGCACGCGATCCAGCGCGCGGGTGGCGGCGGTGAAATCCTCGGCGCTGCTGGCCCCGACCATCGTATCGATCATCGCGTCAATGGCAGGGGATTTCACCCCCATCAGGTTGCGGCTGCCTTCCTGATCGGCTGCCTCCGACCCCCAGTAATAGCGTTGTTCGTTGCCCGGGCTCAGCGAAAGGGCGCGGCGGAAGATGGCCATGTCAAAGTCGAAGGCCGCGTTACGCGCGACGAATTGCGCGTCATCCACAGCGTCCACGCGGGCGGTGATGCCCAGACGGGCCAGCGCCTGGATGTAAAGCTCGGCAATGGCGATATTCTCGCTACTACCTTTGGACAGTAGGATGCTGAACGACAAAGGCTGCCCGTCAGGCCCCCGCATGGTGCCGCCATCGGCGCTGAATCCCGCGTCGGCCAACGCGCCCATGGCGCGGCGGATGCCCGCGCGGTTGCGGGCGGATCCGTCGGACACGGGTAGCGCATAGCCGTCAAGCGCGCCGGCAGGCAGGTCATCAGCAAAGGGGGTCAACAACTCGGCCACGCGGCCGGCGGCGGGGCCGTCTTGCATCGCCAGCGGAGAGTTCGAGAAATAAGAGGTAATGCGCGGTTGCGCCCCGCCGGTCAGCGTCTCGTTGATATACTCGAAGTTAAAGGCCGCGATCAGCGCCTCACGCACACGGATGTCGTCAAAGGGCGCGCGGCGGGTGTTCATGACCAATCCGGTCATGCCCGAGGGTTTGCTATGGGCGAAGGTGGATTTGACCACATCACCGCGCTGCACGGCGGGGAAGTCATATTGCGTCGCCCAGCTTTCGGCGTTGAATTCGCGCAGGGCGGAAATCTCTCCGGCCTTGAACGCCTCGAACAGGACATTCGCGTCGCCATAAAAGTCGAGCTTTATCTCGTCGATGTTATGGGTGCCTTTGCGAAACGGCACATCCTTGCCCCAGTAGTCAGGGTTGCGCGTCAGGGTGACCTGTTTGCCCGCCTTATAATCGCTGACCACATAGGGGCCGGAGCCCAGCGGTATCTCCGCCAGCGGGGCATTGGCGAAATCGCGGCCTTCCCATTGCGCCTTGCTCAGGATCGGGCGCATCCCTGCCAGCAGGGCCAGCTCTCGGTTATCGGTGTTGAACACCATTTTGACGCTGCGCGGACCGGTCTGGGTGATGCTGTCGATCTGGGCATAAAGCCCGTGGTAGCGCGGGTGCCCCTCTGTGCCGAGCATGTCGTAGCTAAAGATCACATCCTCGGGGGTGACCGGACTGCCATCAGAGAAGCGCGCGTCGGGTCGCAGGGTGAATTCGACCCATGACCGGTCCTCCGGGACCTCAATCGATTCGGCCAAAAGCCCGTAAAGCGCGAAAGGTTCATCCCACGAACGGCCCATCAGGCTTTCATGGGTAAAGAACGGCAACTGCCACGGCGAGGTGCCCTTGCGCACGAAGGGATTGAGGCTGTCAAACCCGCCGGTGTTGCCCAGAACGATCGCACCGCCTTGGGGCGCGTCCGGGTTGGCATAGGGCAGCGACACAAAATCAGGTGGGAGAGCAGGGTCCCCATACATAGATATACCATGTGCGGGCTCGGCGCGGGCGAATCCACCGAGAAGAATCAGTGAAGAAACAGCTGCAACTGCCCGACAGCTTTGGAAAAATTTAAACGCCATTTTAGCAACAATCCCGCTCTGCCCTTGTTTTATTAGCGTATTCCTTAGCGATGCGGCAGCTACAGTTCAAACTTTAAGCTTGGATTACGGCGGCGAATTGCGTATAACGAACTCACTGCTCGATAGGTTTCTTGCCTGTATGAAACCTGCCTCAATAACTTAACGTCCGCTTCGTGCGGACGTTTTTTTTTGCCCGTGATCCGGCATATGTCCGGGCAGCAGGGGCATTCCGCCGGGGTGCGGAATTAGCCGTTTCCATTCGTTTCGCAGCCCGCCATGATGCACCTGCAGAAACGCTAGGAGATTTTCATGGCTTACAGCATCGATCTTTCAGGAAAAACAGCAGTCATCACGGGGTCCAATTCCGGTATTGGGCTTGGCATCGCTTGGGCATTGGCGCGGGCGGGGGCGGATGTTGTGCTGAACTCCTTTACCGACAGCGACGAAGACCACGCTATTGCGAAAGACATCGCCGCCGAAACCGGCGTTACCGCGCGCTATATCAAGGCGGATATGTCGAAAGCCGAAGAATGCCGCCAGCTGATCACCGATGCAGGGCGCTGCGATATTCTGGTGAACAACGCGGGCATCCAGCATGTCGCGCCGATCCCCAGCTTCCCGACCGAGAAATGGGACGCGATCATCGCCATCAACCTCAGTTCTGCGTTTCACACCACGGCGGTGGCTCTGCCAATGATGCGCGAGGCGGGCTGGGGCCGCGTGATCAACGTCGCTTCGGCGCACGGGCTGACAGCCTCGCCCTATAAATCCGCCTATATTGCGGCCAAGCACGGGATCGTAGGGCTGTCCAAAACCACCGCGCTGGAAACGGCCGAAGACCCGATCACCTGCAATGCCATCTGCCCGGGCTATGTGTTGACCGATATCGTCGAAAAGCAGATCCCCGACACGATGAAAGAATACGACATGTCGCGCGAAGAGGTGATCAAGAACGTCATGCTCAAGCGCCAACCGTCGAAAGAATTCGCCACGGTCGAACAACTGGGCGGCACCGCGACCTTCCTATGTTCCGAGGCGGGGGACCAGATCACCGGTACAACGATCAGCGTCGATGGTGGCTGGACCGCCCTGTAATATAACACGCGGGCGCGGGGATACCTCGCGCGCGCCGACTGGCGGAGCGTCTAGATGCAGAAAAAACAGATCAACCTTGCCCTACAGGGCGGCGGCGCGCATGGGGCCTATACCTGGGGCGTGCTTGACCGGCTGCTGGAAGAGCCAGAGCTTGAGATCAGCGGTATTTCCGGCACATCGGCTGGCGCGCTGAACGGCGCTGCGTTGAAGGCGGGGCTGATCAAGGGCGGGCATCAGGCCGCGCGCGATAATCTGGATTGGCTGTGGGACAAGGTCGCCGGTGTCGGGAACCTGCATCTGAACGGCTGGATGGCCCCCTTTGGCGTCGGTGCGCTTAGTCAGGCGATGGCCTATAGCTGGCCGGTCATGCTTAGTACGGCGATGACGCAGATCGTGTCGCCCTATGTCTACGGCCCGCTCTATCGCAACCCGCTGCGCGATATTGTCGAGACGTTTGATTACGAACATATCTGCGAGGCGGCGGGACCACGGCTGTTTGTCAGCGCGACCAAAGTGCGCGACGGCAAGATCCGCGTCTTCGAGAAAGAAGAGATCACGCCGGATGCGATCCTCGCCTCGGCCTGTCTGCCGACGCTGTTTCAGGCGATCGAGATGGAGGATCCGAAATCGGGCCGGCGCGAGGCGTTCTGGGACGGGGGCTATACCGGCAATCCGGCGCTTTTCCCGCTGTATTCCTCGGACCTGCCGGGGGACATCGTCATCATCAATATCAACCCGCTTGAACGGGACGAACTGCCCACCACGCCGCAGATGATCCACAATCGAGTGAATGAAATCAGCTTTAATTCCAGCTTGTTACGTGAACTTCGTGCGATCCACTTTGTGCAGAACCTGCTGGATCAGGGACGTGTCGAGGAAGGTCAGATGCAGCGGTTGCGGATTCACATGATCGCTGACGACGATCTGATGTCGCAGCTGTCCACCGCTACCAAAAGCGTGCCGAACGGGGCGGTGATCACCGCGCTTAAATCCGCGGGCCGCACCTCGGCCGAGCGGTTTTTGCAAACCGATATCGACAGTGTAGGCAAGTGCAGTTCAGTCGATCTGCGCAAGATGTTCAGCTAGGGGAAATGCGGTCGGGTCGCGGGGTCGCGGATGGGTCCACCGGCACCGGTTTCTTTGGCGGATAGACCAGCCCGGCAGAGATCACCAGCTTGGCCGCGTCCTCGACCGACATGTCGAGCTCGGTCACATCCTTTTGCGGCACGAACAACAAAAAGCCCGAGGTGGGGTTGGGCGTGGTCGGCACAAACACCCCCACAAGGTTCGACCCTTCACCCCCTGCGGCGGCGACCTCTCCCTTTGCGGGGATAGAGATAAAACCAAGCGCCCACATACCTTTACGCGGGTATTCTATCATGCAGGCGGTTTCAAAGCTGCGCTCTGACTGGGCGAAAATCGTCTCCGAGATCTGCTTGATTCCGGAATAGATGGTCCGCACCACAGGTGTACGCTCTACCAGACTTTCGGCGAAACGGATGAACGACCGGCCGATAATGCCCTTGGCCAGCCAACCGACGATGACCGTGAACAGCAAGAAGATGATCACACCGATGCCGCGCACGTTGATCTGGGCAGAGGGGTCCAACCCGAAATACGTCTGGATCAGCCGATCAGGGTGATAGGCCAGCGGCACCATCGGCAGCACGATCCCGTCGATCCAGCCGATCACGGTCCAGATCAGCCAGATCGTGAGGCCGACCGGCGCAATCACCACCAGCCCCGTCAGGAACGAAGCCCTGATCCGCGCGAACAAAGTCCGGCGCGGTGCGGGAGGAAGGGGCGGCGTAAACGGTGTGTTCATGAATGAAGGTTATCCCACTGCAGCAATGCGTTAGAGCTAGGGCGTTTCACGCGTTGCTACAATGGAGGACGCATAATAATTAAGCTTTATGCGTCTTTTGACATAAGTGCAGCCGCAATTTTGGACGCAAAACGGGCGTTGTTACGCACCAATGCGATGTTCGCGGTCAGCGACCGGCCTTCGGTCAGTTCGAAGATGCGCTGCAACAGATAGGGGGTTACGGCCTTACCGCTGATGCCGTGGGTATTGGCATCGGCTTGGGCGGCCTTGATGATGGGTGCCAGATCAGCGGCGGCGATTTCATCCTCTTTCGGGATCGGGTTGGCGACCAGCTGCCCCCCGGGCAAACCCATGTGGCCGCGCACTTTATGGGCGGCGGCGATATCAGTCGCGTTATCCATGCGCAGGGGCGATTTCAGCGGGGAGGTGCTGCTCCAGAAGGCGGGGAAGCTGTCTTGGCCGACGGTGATCACCGGCACACCTTGGGTTTCCAGCACCTCCAGCGTCTTGGCCACATCCAGAATGGCCTTGGCCCCCGCGGCGACAACGGTCACCGGCGTTTGGGCAAGTTCCATCAGGTCGGCAGAGATATCAAAGCTGTCTTCTGCGCCCTTATGCACGCCGCCGATACCGCCAGTGGCGAAAACCGCGATCTCGGCCAGATGGGCGGCGATCATCGTCGCGGCAACCGTGGTGGCACCGGTGCCGCCTGTGGCGATGCAGGCCGCCATATCGGCACGCGACAGTTTGGCGACATTCTTGGCCTGCGCCAATGCTGTCAGCTCGTCGTCCTCGAGCCCGATGTGCAACCGTCCGTCGATCACAGCGATGGTCGCGGGGATCGCACCGGCCTCACGTACATCTGCCTCGACCTGACGCGCGACCTCTAGGTTTTGCGGATAGGGCATCCCGTGGGTGATGATCGTGCTTTCCAGCGCAACAACGGGGGTGCCATTCGCATGGGCTTTGGCGACTTCGGCAGAGCGGTGCAGGGGAATCATATTTTGGTCTCTCCAGAAACATATTGGGCAGCGGCACTAAGCGCTTGGGTCAGGGCCGCGTCTGGTGCCGCCCCTTTGATTTCAGCCGCGATATGGGCAGCCATGAACGTATCACCGGCACCGGTGACGCGGGTGACAGAGACGGGCGGCGGGTTCTGGGTGATCAGACCTCTTGGCGCACCCACCGTCGCGGGATTGCCGCCATCGGTGACCACCGCGCGCACGGCACCGCGCGACAGCAGCGCCGTGGCCGCATCGCGCGAATTGTCGAATGTCGCCTGACACAGCAGACCCGCTTCTTCGAGGTTGACGTAAAGCGTGCCGCGTTCCGCCTGCAAAAACGGTGTGAGCCGTTGCGCCTTGCCCGGCGACGCAGGAGCGACGCGCAGATCGGCATGCTCAAGCAGCGGGCTACGGGCCATTTGCGACAGCAGGTCCAGCGTCAGGTTGCCATCCAACGCAACGGCCCCGCGGTAGGGGGTGGGCAGCGATCCGTCTTCGAACGGGCGCAAGATTTTATCGCCCGCAGCCTCAAGCGAATGAGCATCGGCAATGGCGGCGATCAGGCCGTTGGTGCCCTCGACCGCCATATAGCGGTCCGTGGGCAGATCATCCGAGCGGTACACATGATCCGTATGCAGCCCGCGCAGCTTGCACGCGGCGATCAGCTCGTCCCCTTCGGGGTCGCGCCCGACGGCGCTGATGAGGGCAGGGGACAGCCCAAAGCGGGCCAGCGCCATCGCGATATTCAGCGCAACGCCACCGGGCAGACGCGAGATGCGACCGGGCATATCAGAGCCCTGCCGCATGACCGTATCGCCACGGCCGATAATGTCCCAAAGCACGGAACCGATGCAGAGAATGTCAGGTGTATGTGTCATGCCGCCGGTATGGCCCAACCGATATGGCGGGCGCAAGGCGCGGCGGCGCGAAAAGGCCTATTCCGGCACGGCAAATGTCAGCGATGCCCAAAGGCTCTCCCATTGGGGGCTGGTGGGGGTGGTTTCCACGTCCGGGGCAGGGCGCAGCACCACGGCATCCACCAGATAGGTCATCCCCGCGGTAACCGGAAATTGGACGTGCCCCGCGTCATCCGTCCGGTATTTGGTCACAGTGACGTTCTTGTCGGCGTCGCGTTCATAGACTTCAACCTGCACATCGCGGCGCGGCTCTTGCTGGTAGGTCAGCGCGACCTCCATCTGCTGATCGGCCTCAAGCGTGTAGGGGTTGGTGAGCGCGACAAGTTCGGTTTCAAGCCCCAAGGCTTTGTCTTCACCTTGTCCGTCGCCGACAGCGATCAGCGCCTTGGAATAGCGGCTATAGCGTTCGCGGACCTTGTCTTGGGGGTAGCCCTTCGAGCGGTGCTCGGCCAATGCCTGCATGAAATCCTTGTGCACGGTAAATCCGACGAATGTTTGCCAGTCTTTATAGGTCAGCATTGTCGCCTTTGCCTGATGCGCGACGATTGCCAGCCCTTCCTGATCCGGCGCGGTCATCTTCAGCGCCGGGATATCGCCCATGCGCGCTGAGACCGGTGTGGTTTCCCCGTCAAAAGTCACGTCAAACCGTTCGGTGCTGTTCGGGAAATAGGCGAGGCGTGTGCCCTCAAACAACTCACCGTTGCGGATGTCGGTTGTTATTTCGGTGCCGGTCTGTACTTGATACGCGGGCGCGTCCAACCAGAATTCATGCGCAGTGACAGCCGAAGTTGGTAATAAGAATGATAGTACGAGTACGAAACGGGACAGAAACATGACAACAACCTTTTATAAACTGATACTCAAGCTGGCCTATGCGCTGGTTTTGTCAAGTGGGATGGCAGGGCTCGCGCAGGCGCATGAAGTCGTGCCGACCATCGCCGACGTGCAAAGCAGCGACGGTCAGGTCACGCTTGATCTGCGCGTGAACCTAGAAGCGCTGATGTCCGGCATTGATCTGGACGCGGTGGCCGATACGAATGATGCCGAAAATGCCAGCGATTACGACAGCTTGCGTGCCTTGCCCGCCGATGAGGTCGCGGCCCGTGCGCCGGAATTGCTGGCCCAGTGGAACGCGCTACCGCTGCTGCGCGCCGATGGGGAGCCTGTGGCGCTGGAGGCAGTCGCGCTGACGCTTCCCGAAGATGTGAACCCCGAACTGCCCCGCATCGCCGAATGGTCGCTGCAAGGAATGGTGCCGCAAGACACGCGCGGGCTGGTGGTGTCATGGCCCGATGGATCGGGCGCGCTGGTCCTGCGTCAGCAAGGGGTGGAAAACCCCTATACCGGTTATCTGGACGGTGGCGCGGAAAGCCCCGAAATTTTGCTTGCGGGCGGCGGACAGCAATCCGCGTGGGAGGCGTTTGCCAGCTATATTCCCGTCGGGTTTGACCACATCCTGCCCAAGGGGCTGGATCATATCCTGTTCGTGCTGGGCCTATTTTTCCTGTCGACACATCTGCGCCCGCTGATCTGGCAGGTTACCGCGTTTACGGCAGCGCATACGGTGACATTGGCGCTTGGCGCGCTTGGCTGGGTGTCTGTCCCCGGTAGCATTGTCGAGCCGTTGATCGCCGCCTCTATCGTCTATGTCGCGGTCGAGAATATCTTTCTTGCAGGGCTCAGCCCGTGGAGACCGCTGGTGATCTTTGGCTTTGGTCTGTTGCACGGGCTTGGTTTTGCCTCGGTGCTGGGGGAATTCGGCTTGCCGCAAGACCAGTTCATCCCGGCGCTCATCGGGTTCAACATCGGGGTAGAGATCGGGCAGCTCACCGTGATTGCCGTCATGTTCCTCTGTGTCTGGCAAGCGCTGCGGGTGATGCGCGGGCAGGGTGACCCGCGTGCGGCCAAGGGGCTTTATGTGGCGCTGACGGTGATTGCGCTGGCGCTGTGCATCGTGCCGATGCCCGCCGTGGCCGCGCTGCTGGAGGCACCGGTGCCGGTGTTCCTGATCCCGCTGGCGCTGGTCTTTACCGGGTGTTTCCTGTCGGTGCAGTTCCGTCAGGTCGCGGCACCCTACCGTCGCTTTGTCGCCATACCGGCGTCGGTCGCGATTGCGGTCATCGGGGCCTATTGGTTCGTAGAGCGGGTGTTCCTGTAACACCCGCCCTGCGCGGTTACTTCATCGCGGCAATCAGATCAGCGAGCGCCTGCTGGGGTGTTTCGCTGGTCCAGATTTCATCCCCGATGCCGAAAAAGTCGGTAACGGGGGTGAGCGCGCGGATCAGATCAGTGTTGAGCCCGCCTTCGGCGACGACCGGCACTTCGATCACTTCGGACCACCATTGGAACAGGTCTTGTTCGGCGTGGGTGCCATCGTCCAGCAGGGACGCGTTCACCGGACCAAAGCTGATGTAATCCGCACCCGCTTCGCCTGCGGCCATGCCGTCGTGACGCGAGCCGTTGCAAAAGCTGCCGACAATGGCGTCATCGCCCAAGGTCTTGCGCGCATGACGCACGGAGCGTGCCGCATCCGACAGATGCACGCCATCAAGCCCCAACCGTTCCGCCAGCAAAGTGTGATCCGCAATCACCAGCGCAATGTCACGCGCGTCGGTGACCCCCCGCAGCGCATCCGCCGCGCGCATCACGCGATCTTCGTCACGCGTGCTGAGCGCCAGACGCACGCAGGCCACATCATGCGCATCCAGCACACGCGCCAGCTGGTCGGGAAAGCTGGAGAGTTCAAGCTCGGGCGGGGTAATCAGGTAAAGCTGCGGCTGTTCGGGCGTATCCATGGCTTGCTGTCCTTTGCGTTATTGCGCGTCAATTAGCGGATCACGCGGGGAAAGAAAAACTTTTATGCCTTCGGCGAGGATTTTTTCCCATTTGGAAGGCGGATGGAGCGCCCGGTCGTTCTTGCGAGGTGCGCGCCGCGCGCGTATGAGGTGCCCATGAATGATACAGTAGAACACCCGCAGATCCCGGCCTTTGTGCTTGTGCGCCCGCAGATGGGCGAAAACATCGGTGCCGCCGCTCGGGCCATGTGGAACTTTGGCCTTGATCGCATGCGCATTGTCGCGCCGCGTGACGGCTGGCCGAACCCTTCGGCCGTTGCTATGGCATCCGGTGCGGGGCGGTTGCTGGATGAGGCGGTGATCTATGATGATCTGGCCGGTGCTGTGGGCGACGCTGCCTTTGTTTTTGCCACCACGGCGCGCGATCGAGATCTGACCAAGCCAGTTTATAGTCCTGAAGCGGCTATGGCCAAAGCCGCGCAGATGATCCGCGAGGGCCGCCGTGTGTCGGTGCTGTTCGGGCCGGAACGGGCAGGGCTTGAGAATGATGATATCAGCCGCGCGAATGCGATTGTCTCGGTCCCGGTAAACCCTGCCTTTGCCTCGCTTAACCTTGCGCAATGTGTGTTGTTGATGGGCTATGAGTGGATGCGCGCGCAGGGCGACGTCGTGGCCGAACAAGTCGAGATGGCGGGCACCGACTGGGCCGACAACAGCGAGATCGAACATCTCGCACGGCATTTCGAGGACCGTCTGGACACCGCCGGCTTTTTCTATCCCGAGCACAAGGCCGCCAGCATGAAGATCAACCTGCGCAACATGTGGTCGCGTTTGCCGCTGACCCGTGCCGACGTGCAGACCTTGCACGGCACCCTGCGACAGATGGTACGTTGGAAAGAGCGCGGCTAGACCTTTGTGCGCTTGTGTCCTACTTCTGCACAAACCCTAGCAGACGAGAGGCACCATGGCCGAAAAACGAAAGCTGTTCGAGGACGTAGGCGAGGCGCAGGCCACGCGCCCCGTGGCACAGGCTGGCGGCATTGACCGCGGGCGGGGTGGGGCACGCCGTGGCATCCGTATCTGGCTGTTCATCCTATTCGCATTGGTCTTTGTGATGATCGCCGTAGGCGGTCTGACCCGATTGACCGACAGTGGCCTGAGCATCACCGAATGGAAGCCTTTTACCGGAGCCATGCCGCCGATGAACGAGGCGGACTGGCAATCGGAATTCGCCAAATACCAAGAGATTGACGAGTTTCAGGTCCAGAACTCCTGGATGGAACTGTCTGATTTCAAAGCAATCTACTGGTGGGAATGGGGCCACCGGCAGTTGGGCCGGGTGATTGGTCTGGTCTGGGCTGTCGGGTTCTTGTGGTTTCTCTTGCGTCGCCAGATCCCCGTTGGCTGGTCCGGACGTTTGCTTGTCTTGGGCGGTCTTGGCGGTCTGCAGGGTGCGATCGGTTGGTGGATGGTGTCGTCGGGCGTCACCACCGGAGAGGCGGTTCTGGATGTCGCCAGCTACCGTTTGGCCACGCATCTGGGGCTTGCCTTCGTCATCCTCGGGTTCATCACCTGGTATGCGTTGCTCTTGGGCCGGAGCGAGCGTGACCTGATGCAGGCGCGACGCGCCAAGGAGGCGAAGCTTTTCGGCATGTCCACGGGCCTGTTGCATTTTGCCTTCCTGCAGATCCTGTTGGGCGCGCTGGTCGCAGGGATCGATGCGGGGCGGTTCTTTGTCGATTGGCCGTTGATGCAGGGGCAGTTCTTTCCGCCTGACGCCTTCAGCATCACGCCGGTCTGGCGCAACTTCTTTGAAAACCCCGGGCTGGTGCAGTTCATGCACCGCATGGCGGGCTATCTGCTGTTTGCCTTCGCTATCGTGGTCTGGCTGCGGGGCCGTAAGTCGGCGCATCCCAATACGCGCAAAGCGTTTAACCTGATGATGATCGCGATGCTGGGGCAGATTGCCTTGGGCATTGTGACCGTGATCAACGCCGCACCGGTACATATCGCGATCTTCCATCAGGTGCTTGCCGTGGTGCTGTGGGTGCTGATCCTGCGCGCCCGCTTCCTGAGCGCCTATCCCATTCCGACATCTGTACGAGGTAAATCCTGATGAGTGCTTTTGATGAGCTGATGGCGTTCCAGCGCGAAACCGAGGCGCTGGCACAGGTCGCAGGCCGGTTGGGCTGGGATCAGGAGACCGTCATGCCACGCGGGGCCGCCCCGCAGCGTGGTGAGGAGATGGCGGCAATGGAAGGCGTGCTTCATGCGCGCCGTGTTGATCCGCGCATTCCCGAATGGCTGGACAGGATCGACGAATCGGCGCTGAACCCCGTCGGACAAGCGCAGCTGCGTGACATCCGTCGCAGTCACGCGCGCAGCTCTAAAGTGCCCGCCGCCCTTGCCGCGCGCATCGCGCGGGTCACCTCGGAAGCGCAGGGCATCTGGGCCGAGGCGCGCGCCGCCGATGATGTCGCGGCCTTTGCGCCAACCTTGGCCGAGGTGATCGCGTTGAAGCGCGAAGAGGGGCAGGCGCTGGCTGCTGGCGGCGATGTCTATGACGCGATGCTGGATGATTATGAACCCGGTGCACGTGCTGCCGAGCTGGAGGCGATGTTCGGCGCATTGCGCCCCGAGCTGACGCGCCTGCGCGAAGCGGTGCGCGCCGCCGAAGCACCGCCGGTGCTGGAGGGCCGCTTTGACGCGGAGACCCAGATGAAGCTGACACGTCAGCTCGCCACCACCTTCGGCTATGATATGGCTATGGGGCGTGTCGACAAGGCCGTGCATCCGTTCTCAAGCGGGTCGGGGCTTGATGTGCGGATCACCACACGCACCAACGAGCTGGACCCGTTCAACTGTTTCTATTCCACCATCCACGAGGTCGGGCATGCCTGCTACGAGCAGGGCATCGACAAGGACTACCTTTTGACACCGCTTGGGGCGGGGGTGTCTATGGGGGTCCACGAAAGTCAAAGCCGGATCTATGAAAACCAGCTTGGACGTAGCCGTGCCTTTACCGGCTGGTTGTATGGTCAGATGCGCGATGCCTTCGGTGATTTTGGCGTAGCGGATGAAGAAACCTTCTACCGCATCGTGAACCGTGTCTCTGATGGCTATATCCGGACCGAGGCCGACGAGCTGCAATACAATCTGCACGTGCTTTTGCGGTTTGATCTGGAACGCGCTTTGATGGCGGGTGATCTGCAGGTCGGTGATCTGGAAGCCGCGTGGAACGACAGGTTCGAGGCCGATTTCGGCTATGCGGTTGACCGGCCCTCGAATGGCGTGTTGCAGGATGTGCATTGGTCGGTCGGTTTGTTCGGCTATTTCCCGACATATTCCTTGGGCAACGTCTATGCCGGGTGCCTGAATACGGCGCTGCGCCGCGATGTACCGGAACTGGATGCGCAATTGGCGCAGGGCGATACCTCTGCGGCGACGGGCTGGTTGCGCGAGAATGTCCAACGCCACGGCGGGCTTTACGCCCCGCGGAATCTGATCACGCGCGCCACCGGGGAGCAGCCGAGCGAGGCCCCCTTGCTTTCCTATTTGACGGAGAAATTCAGCACTCTATATGCATTATAGTCTGGCCGAGCCCGAAAACGGTCGATTGAATTGCATTTACTTGATCTGATGACCCTAGCGTCAATATCAAGTTTGCTATTGCGCCTGAAATATGCGATATGAGGATCAAGATTTTTGACCTTCGCAAACTGGAGAAATTATTATGACACGCTTCACAGCATTTGCCGCCGCGCTTTTGATGACTGCCGGCGCAGCTTCCGCCCAAGTTACAACCCAAGCCGCTGTTGGTGGTGATTCCGGCGTTGCCGGCTACCCAACCACAGTTGTTGGCGAAAACGGCGTTACCTACGCTTGCCAAGCACCTACCGAAATCGATGGCATCATTGCACGTCGTTGCATCGATCCAAGCGCCGCTGGTGGCGTTGGCTTTGAGGGCCTGAGCCCCGCCGCAGCCGGTGGTATCGCAGCGGTTATCGTTGCAGTTGCAGTTATCGCAAGCAACGATGACGACGCAAACGGCACAAACGGTTCCAACGGTACGTAAGCAATACAGATCTGACGATCTGAGAGTTTCGAAAACGCCCCCTCGGGGGCGTTTTTTTATGGGTTTGCAATCCGTAGCGCGCAAAGGAAAAAAGCCGCCCACTCAGGAAGAGGGGCGGCTTTGAGCATTCTGGTGGGCGACTTACGCTTCAGGCGTTGCGATCTCGTCGTCGCCGGTTTCATCACCTTGGTCTGCAATCCAGGCAACGCTTACCACAACTTCGCCGCGGCCGGTGTCAAAGACTTTGACGCCACCGGCACTGCGCGACCGGAAGGAAATACCCTCTACCGGGACGCGAATCGATTGCCCTTTAGAGGTCGCGAGCATGATCTGATCATCCATCTCGACAGGGAAGGAGGCGACGATATCGCCACCGCGCATCGCTTTGTCCATCGCGGTCACGCCCAGGCCACCACGCCCGCGCACGGGATAGTCGTGGCTGGAGGACAGTTTGCCCGCGCCTTTTTCGGTGATCGTTAGCAGCAGGTTCTCGGCCGCGGACATTTCGGCGTAGCGCTCTTGGGAGAAATTCGGATCGGCGGGGGCTTCGTCTTCGTCGCCTTCCGCATCATCGGCCAGACCGGCCATCGCGCGCCGCATCTTGAGGTAGGCCGTCCGCTCTTCCGAGCTGGCGTCGAAGTGACGGATGATCGACATGGAGACGACCTTGTCATCGCCGTTCAGCTTGATCCCACGCACCCCGACAGAGGCGCGGCTGTTGAAGACGCGCACATCCGTCGCAGGGAAGCGGATCGCGCGGCCCGAATTGGTCACCAGCATGACATCATCGTCATTCGACGCGATGCGTGCGTTGATCAGCGTGGTGTCGGCGTGGTCGTCCTCGAACTTCATGGCGATCTTGCCGTTGCGCATGACGTTGGTGAAATCCGACAGCTTGTTCCGGCGCACGGTACCGGCGGATGTCGCAAAGACCACCTGCAGATCGTCCCATTCTTTTTCGTCGCGGTCCACGGGCATAATCGCCGCGATGGAAACGCCGGTCGGGATGGGCAGGATATTGACGATCGCCTTGCCTTTTGACGTGCGCCCGCCTTGGGGCAAGCGCCAGGTCTTGAGCTTGTAGACCATGCCGTCGGTCGTAAAGAACAGCAGTTGGGTGTGGGTATTGGCAACGAAGAGGGTGGTGACGACGTCCTCTTCCTTCGTTTGCATGCCTGAAACACCTTTGCCGCCGCGGCGTTGGCTGCGGAAATCGACCAGTGGGGTGCGTTTGATATAGCCACCGGAGGTTACGGTCACGACCATATCCTCGCGCGCGATCAGGTCTTCGTCGTCCATGTCGCCGGACCAGTCGACGATCTCTGTGCGGCGCGGCACGGCAAACTGGTCTTTCACTTCGGCCAGCTCGTCCGAGATGATGCCCATGATCCGTTCGCGGCTGCCCAGAATTTCAAGGTATTCCTTGATTTTCTTGGCCAGTTCTTCCAGCTCGTCGGTGACCTCTTTCACCCCGATCTGTGTCAGACGCTGCAAACGCAGTTCCAGAATGGCGCGGGCCTGTGCTTCGGACAGGTTATAGGTGCCGTCGTCATTGGCGGTATGTGTCGGATCGTCGATCAGTGCGATATATTGCAGGATCTGTTCCGCGGGCCAACGGCGGGTCATCAGCTTTTCGCGTGCTTCCGCGGCATCGGCAGAGGATCGGATGGTGGCGACGACCTCGTCGATATTGGTGACTGCCACTGCCAGACCACACAGGATGTGGCTGCGTTCACGCGCCTTGCGCAGCAGATAGGCGGTGCGGCGGGCGACGACATCTTCGCGGAAATCGATGAAGGATGTCAGGAACTTGCGCAGGGTCAGCTGTTCGGGCCGGCCGCCGTTGAGCGCCAGCATGTTACAGCCGAAATAGGTCTGCATCGGGGTGAAACGGTAAAGCTGGTTCATCACCACTTCGGCGGTGGCGTCGCGCTTCAGCTCGATCACAACCCGCACGCCGTTGCGGTCAGATTCGTCCTGAACATGGGCGATGCCGTCGATCTTCTTCTCGCGCACCTGCTCGGCGATCTTTTCGATCATGGTGGATTTATTCACCTGATAGCAGATCTCGTCGATGACGATGGCGAAACGGTCTTTGCGAATCTCTTCGACACGAGTCTTGGCCCGCATAATCACACTGCCACGCCCCTCAAGATAGGCTTTGCGCGCGCCCGAACGACCCAACATAATCCCACCGGTGGGGAAGTCGGGGCCGGGGATATATTCGATCAGCTCTTCCGAGGTCAGATCGGGGTTCTCGATCAGGGCCTGACAGGCGTCGATCACTTCGCCCAGGTTATGCGGCGGGATGTTGGTCGCCATACCAACGGCGATACCGCCCGCGCCATTGACCAGCATGTTCGGGAAACGTGCAGGCAAAACAGTAGGTTCGCGTTCTTTGCCATCGTAGTTGTCGATGAAATCAACGGTTTCCTTGTCCAGATCGCCGGTCATGAAGGACGCGACCTTATCAAGGCGCGATTCCGTATAACGCATTGCCGCAGCGCTATCGCCGTCCATCGACCCAAAGTTACCCTGACCGTCAATCAGCGGCAGCGACATAGAGAAGTCCTGCGCCATGCGGACCAGAGCGTCATAGATCGCGCTGTCCCCATGCGGGTGATAGGAACCCATCACGTCGCCCACGGACTTTGCCGACTTGCGGTAGGCTTTTTCGTGGGTGATGCCTTTTTCATACATCGAATAGATGATGCGGCGGTGAACCGGTTTCAGCCCGTCTCGCAGGTCGGGAATGGCGCGCGAAACGATGACCGACATGGCGTAATCCAGATAGGATGTCCGCATCTCGTGTTCGATATTGACCGACGGGCCATCATACACAGGGCGCGTAGCCGGGATTTCGTCATCGTTTTCAGGGGTTTCTGGCGTGTCGTTCACGTAATCTGCCTAGCTCTTGCTGGTTCTATATCTTGCGGTTTTGTATAGCAGACGGGGCATATCGGGTGCAATGCCTGCGGCCTTGGCAGGCGGGGATTCACTTGCTCATCAGGCTAAGTTGTTGAAATGTAATGATACTAAATCCGGCGTGATTTTTGTGGCGTAACGTCAATGTCAATTGGTGGTTCAAGCCCGCGCGTTTGGGGTAGGCTAAAGCAAAACGAGGGGGAGGCATCTACGTG
This sequence comes from Sulfitobacter sp. TCYB15, assembly GCF_040435955.1. Taxonomy (NCBI): domain Bacteria; kingdom Pseudomonadati; phylum Pseudomonadota; class Alphaproteobacteria; order Rhodobacterales; family Roseobacteraceae; genus Sulfitobacter; species Sulfitobacter sp. TCYB15. The sequence goes on along the minus strand of NZ_CP159193.1, from coordinate 2,112,175 downwards.
CAACAGATATTGGTCAATCAAAACGCAATCACCGAAACCCGCATGCTCGAGGCGGAGGGAGAGCCGCTGGCACCGGGGCAGGCGCGTCTTGCGATCGAAAACTTCGCGGTGACATCGAACAATGTGACCTATGCGGCGGCGGGTTTCGATATCGGCTATTGGCAGTTTTTCCCGACATCCGAGAACGGATGGGGGATTGTGCCCGTGTGGGGGACTGCAAAAGTCGTCGAAAGCCGCACAGATGTGCTTGAGGTCGGCACGCGGTTGTATGGATTTTATCCAATGGCATCCGAGCTGGTGATCACGCCTGAAAAAGGCGCGGCGGGTCTGGTGGATGCGGCGGCACATCGCGCGAAACTGCCCTTGATCTATAATCAGTACACGCCCGTCAAAACCGCCCCCGCATCAGAGGATCACCTGCGCGCCTTGCTGCAACCGCTGCTGGCGACGTCGTATCTGATCTACGACTGGCTGCTGGATAACGAATTCTTCGGTGCCAAGCAGATTATTGTGGGCAGCGCCTCGTCCAAGACCGGATTGGGCCTGTGCAGCTACCTCGCCGAGGCAAAGGCGCGCGGGGTCAAGGTCGTGGGCCTCACGTCTTCTGGCAATCGCGCGTTTGTCGAAGGTTTGGGGCATTGCGATACGGTGCTGACCTACGACCAGATCGACGCGCTGGCCCATGTCCCATCCGTCTATGTCGATATGTCCGGCAATAGTACGGTCAAAGCCAAACTGCACAGCACGTTGAAAAATCAGTTGAAACATTCCGCCGCTGTCGGGCTGAGCCATTGGGATCAGTTCACCCCGACAGCCCCGTTGGATGGCCCCAAGCCGCAATTCTTCTTTGCGCCCTCACAGGTCGCCAAGCGGCGCGAGGAATGGGGCCCCGGCAAGATCGAGGCGCAGATCACCGCCGCGTGGAAACGCATCGCGGCCAGCGCATCCGATTGGATGGAGGTGCAGGTACATGACGGCGTGGCCGATGCGGAAGAGGTCTATGCCACCCTCGCACGGGGGGAGGCCGACCCCAAGGTCGGCGCGATCATCCGCCCCTAGTGCTGTGCGGGCGCGGGGTCAGGCCGAACAGCTTGCCCCGCCCAAGACGCAGAATTTGGCGCAATGAGGGTGGTTCAGGGCAACGTCTTTTTCCGCCTCTTCCAGCGAATGGCCCAGCTCGAACTCTTCGGTGTAGGGCAGCAGGGTGCAGGCCAGCACGGCAGGGGTCGCGGCACCTTTGCGCTTTACCACCATACGCGAGCTTGAACACATCACCGCGTCGGGAGATTTATCAAGGATTCCCCAGCAGGCGGTGGTGATTTCGGGCACTTCGACGGTTTCATCCATCTCAGGAAAAAGCACTGTCATCCCAGGGTCTTGCGGGTCGATGTCAAAGCTGTGTTCCGCGTAAAATGCTCCGTATCCGACGCGGCTGTCTTCGTCCGTCGCGCCAAAGACCGACCGCCCCGCAACGGCCATGCGGATGTTATTGTCGCGCAGCCATTTCATGCCGGTCACTGTCTTTTCCAGCGCGCCCGCGCCGCGCTCTGCGTCATGCAGATCGGTGCGGTAGTGATCGACGGAAATGCGCAATGTCAGCTTGCCGGGATAGGCTTCGTTCAGGCGCACCAGCCCCGCTTGCACCGATTTACGCATCATCGGGCGCATGGCGTTGGTCAGGATCAGCACGTCATATCCGGCGGCCAGCGAGGCTTCGGTGATCTCGATCATTTGCGGGTTCATGAACGGCTCGCCGCCGGTAAAGGCAATCTCTGTCACCGGCCAGTTGCGCTGCGTGATTTGCCCCAAATAATCGCGCACCTCGTCGGCGGTGATATACACCAGAGCATCATTCGTCGGACTGGACGCGATATAGCAGTTCACGCATTCAATGTTGCACAGGGTGCCGGTGTTGAACCACAGCGTCTGCGGGTTTGTCAGGCTGACAGTCGCGCGGGGTTCACCCTTGGCCGTCAGGGCAGGGTCCTGAAATTTACCGATATTTGCGTCGACAACGTCTTTCATAGGAAACCGGGCCTCACCTGTATAAATTACTTTTCTTTGTTTATGCGAATGGTATGCGCAATAAAACCCCGTGTCATTTGGTGCACAGACTTGTGAAAAACGGAAATCTCAGTATGTTTGCGCTAACATCACATCTCGGCACCCAAACGTCGTAGCCTCGCGACAAGGAGCATCCACATGGTATCACGCGTCATTCCGGTCGATCCTTTTGATCTGGTGATTTTCGGCGGCACAGGCGATCTGGCGCGCCGCAAGATCCTGCCGGGCTTGTTCCGGCGCTTTTGTGCAGGGCAAATGCCCGAAAACGCCCGTGTCATCGGTGCCGCGCGTACAGAAATGGACCGCGCGGGCTACCAGCAGATGATCCGCGAGGCGATTGCCGAATTCAACGGCGACTTCGAGCACGAGAAGGCGCAGCTGGACGGGTTTATCGACCGGCTGGAATATGTCGCGATTGACGCCAAAGGCGAGGACGGCTGGGCCGAGCTGCAAAAGCTCATGGCCGGGACCGAACGGGTAGAGGCCTATTATTTCTCCGTCTCGCCTGCGTTGTTCGGTGATCTGGCGGAACGTCTGCAACAATGGGGCATGGCGGACGCGCAAAGCCGGATCGTCGTCGAAAAGCCCTTTGGCCGCGACCTGAAAACCGCGCAGGCGCTCAACGCCACGCTGGCCAAGTATTTCGACGAAAGCCAGATCTACCGGATCGACCACTATCTGGGCAAAGAGACGGTACAAAACCTGATGGCTGTGCGGTTTGGCAACATGCTGTTCGAGCCGCTGTGGAACAGCCAATATGTCGATCACATCCAGATCACCGTGGCCGAAACCGTCGGCGTCGGGGGCAGGGGCGAATATTACGACAAATCGGGTGCCATGCGCGATATGGTGCAAAACCACCTGATGCAGCTTTTGTGCCTGATCGCGATGGAGCCGCCCGCGCGGTTTGACCCCGACGCGGTACGCGATGAAAAGCTCAAGGTGATCCGCGCGCTGGACCCTGTGCTGCCGCATCACATCGCCCGCGGTCAATATCAGGCAGAACCGTGCAACGAGGCCGAACAACCCGGTTACCGTACCGCTGTGGGGGATCCACGCTCGCGCACCGAAAGTTTCGTCGCGCTGAAAACCCACATCAGTAACTGGCGGTGGGCTGGCACGCCCTTTTATCTGCGCACCGGCAAACGCATGGCGGCGCGGTCCTCCGAGATCACGGTCGTGTTCAAGGAAACGCCCCATTCGATTTTTGCAGAAGACGCAGGCCGCCACCGCAATGTTCTGTCGATCCGGTTGCAGCCGAACGAAGGCATCACCCTTGGCGTGACGATCAAGGAACCGGGCCCGGGCGGCATGCGTTTGGTGGACGTGCCCTTGGATATGACATTCGCCGACGCTTTGGGGCCTGAAGGCTCCGAACAGGTAGACGCCTATGAACGTCTGATCATGGACGTGATCCGTGGCAACCAGACCCTGTTCATGCGCGGCGACGAGGTAGAGGCCGCTTGGGCCTGGACCGACCCGATCATCCAGGGCTGGGAAGCGCGCAATGACGTGCCCAAACCCTACGACAGCGGGTCCGACGGCCCGACAGATGCCAACGAACTGATGCGCCGTGACCAGCGCCAATGGCGGGAGTATTCTGCATGAGGTTGATCGAATATGCCGACCGCGAAGTCCTTGCGATGGACCTCGCCAATCTGATCGCGGGGGAGCTGAAGAACGCCCTGTTGTCCCATGACACGGTCAGCTTTGCCGTGCCGGGCGGAACAACCCCGGGGCCGATCTTTGACAGCCTGAGCGCGGCCAATCTTGATTGGTCGCGGGTGCAGGTCATGCTGGGTGACGAACGCTGGGTCGCCCCCGACCACGAGATGTCGAACGCGCGGCTCTTGCGCAATCGCCTGCTGGTGGGTCGCGCGGCCGAGGCAGCGTTCACCCCTTTCTACATCGACGGGCTGACCTCGGCCGAGGCCGCAGAAACACTGTCCCCCCAGATCGAATCCCGATTGCCGCTGTCGGTGCTGTTGCTGGGCATGGGCGCGGATATGCACACGGCCTCGCTCTTTCCCGGTTCAAACGGGCTGGAGGCGGCGATGGCCGCGGACGCGCCGGCGCTCTGTCCGATCGATGTCGACGGGCAGGACATCGGGCGCATCACCCTGTCGCGCAGGGTGCTGGAAGGCGCCATGTCAAAACATCTTGTGATCTTTGGCGATGAAAAACGTGCAGCGGTGGAACGGGCGCAAAGCCTGCCGGCCCTCCAGGCCCCCATCGGCGCAGTATTGAACGAGGCAACAGTACATTGGGCACCATGACGCAATTTGATGATTTGATCCGTATGCAGGCGGCGGTGCAAGACCGCTCTATCCTGTCGTTGTTCGACACAGCCGATCGCGCCCAGACGTTCAGCGCGCAGACCGGCGACATGTTGTTCGACTTCTCCAAAACCAATCTTGACCGCGATACGATGGATGCGCTGCTGGCGCTGATCGATGCCGCGGACGTGCCCGCGCGTCGCGATGCGATGTTCGCAGGCGAAAAGATCAACGAGACCGAAGACCGCGCGGTACTGCACACGGCGCTGCGCAATCTTGATGGCGGGGCGGTGATGGTGGATGGGGCGGATGTGATGCCCGGCGTTCATGATACGCTCGACCGGATGCGCGGTTTCGCGGATCAGATCCGCAGCAGCGACATTACGGATGTGGTGAATATCGGTATCGGCGGGTCCGATCTTGGGCCCGCGATGGCGGTGCAGGCGCTCTCGCCGTATCATGACGGGCCGCGCTGCCACTTCGTGTCGAATGTCGACGGCGCGCATATTTCGGACACGCTCCGCGGGCTCGATGCGAAAACCACGCTGGTAATCGTCGCTTCCAAGACCTTCACCACGATCGAGACGATGACCAACGCCCGAACCGCGCGCGCGTGGATGACAGAGAATGGCGGCGATCCGGCAAAGCAGTTTGCCGCCCTGAGCACAGCGCAGGACAAGACCAGCGATTTCGGTATCGATGCGGATCAGGTCTTTGGCTTCGAAGACTGGGTCGGTGGGCGCTATTCTGTCTGGGGGCCCATCGGCCTGTCGCTGATGATCGCCATTGGCCCACGCGCCTTTGATGCGTTTCTGCGCGGCGGGCAGGCGATGGACCGTCACTTCTGCGCGGCCGCCCCTCACGAGAACATGCCCATGCTGCTGGCCCTGGTCGGCATCTGGCACAATCAGATCTGTGGCTATGCCACCCGCGTCGTGCTGCCCTATGACCAGCGGTTGGGGCAACTGCCCGATTACCTCCAGCAGCTTGAAATGGAATCCAACGGCAAGTCGACCCTGATGGATGGCAGCACCGCGCCCTATCACACGGGTCCCGTCGTCTGGGGCGCAGCGGGCACCAATGGCCAGCACGCGTTCTACCAGTTGATCCACCAAGGCACCCGCGTCATTCCTTGCGAATTCCTGATCGCGGCCAATGGGCACGAGCCGGACCTGACACATCACCACAAGCTGCTGATCGCCAATTGCCTTGCGCAATCCGAAGCTTTGATGCGCGGTCGATCCTTACAAGAAGCGTCAGAGATGATGGCGGCAAAAGGTCTGACCGGTGCCGAGCTGGACCGTCAGGCGCGCCACCGCGTCTTCCCCGGCAACCGCCCGTCGACCACGCTCAGCTACCCTCTGCTCGACCCGTTCACCCTGGGGCAGATCATCGCGCTGTATGAACATCGCGTCTTTGTGGAAGGCGTCATTCTGGGCATCAATTCCTACGACCAATGGGGTGTGGAACTGGGCAAAGAGCTCGCCACCTCTTTGCAACCCATCGTCGAGGGCGCGGCACCTGCGACCGATAAAGACGGCTCGACCGCCGCTCTTGTCGCCTTTATTGCAAAACACGCCGATTAGGATCACGGCTTCATTTTGCCAAATAAACTCCGGGGAGTGTGAGGGGCAGCGCCCCTCATCCCCAACCTCGCGCACAGCGCTGCAGCCTACCCCTTCAGCGCGATGTCATAGGTCACCCAGTCCGTGCGGGTCGCCAGCTTGTCGTAGGCCCCACGCCCGCGATAGTTATCCTCTGCCGTGATCCAGCGCAGCGTGCCCCAGCCGTTGTTTTTCGCCACCGTCTCAACCGCTTTGATCAGCGCCTGCGCGGCCCCGGTACCGCGGGCCTGCGGGCTGACGAACAGATCATCCAGAAAACAATTCGTCGCCGCGCGTAGCTGGCTGACAAAGGGGCGGTAATGGGTAAACCCGACAAGCGTGCCGCTGGCATCCTGTGCCACGATGCAATTGCTGCCGTGATCGGGGTCCATCAGCCAGCCAAAGACGGTTTCACGCATCTGCGGCGTCTGATCGACCTTGTAGAAGGCGGCGTAGCCGGCAAAAAGCGCTTCCCAAGCACTGCGATCCGCGGCGTCCATCGGGCGGGTGGTGATTGTCATATCTTATGTTCCTTTCGATGCATGCGCGCGCGGCGATTACCCCTCGGGGCGGGCGTTTTCAGTCTGCTCAAAATATTGTTTCAAGCGGTCGGGCAGGGGATACCGACCGGAGCCGTCCCGTTCCAGCAGCACTAAAATACACTCGAACGTCGCCCGAAGCTCGCGGCCCACCCACACCTCTTGTGCCAAAGCGTAAGAGGTGTTGCGAAAGCTGGTGCAGCGGCAGGTCACGATGTAATTCTCGCGCTCCAGCATCTCTTGCAGATAACGGATCGACCCTGACCGGATCACCACGCGCGGGCCGGGGCTGTCGATCAGCCCGCGTTCCACCAATGACTGCGTATAGCGGATGCGCAGCCGTTCGAACCATTCGAAATAAACGGTGTTATTGACGTGGTCATTGGTGTCCAGATTAGAGAAGCGGACCTGATCTGCCATGGCCAGCGGTTGCGGTGTCGGCATACCGGCGGCGCGTTGCTGATCGGGGGAAAGGGGCGTGTGATAAATAACTGTCATGAACCCTGCGTAAGCAGCAATGAGGGCGCTTGCAAGACTGGGGTGATTTGTCCATTTTGCACCCAACGACTAATTGGGAGGATGCGCCATGCTTGGCCAAATGATGAATAAACCGCTGCTGATTTCGAGCTTGATCGAACACGCACAACGCTTTCACGGCGAGACAGAGATTGTCTCTGTCAAGACCACCGGCGGGTTGGAGCAGACCTCTTGGGGTCAAGTCGCGCGCAACGCCCGTGCGCTGGCCTCTGCGCTGACAAATCTGGGGCTGGACCCGCAGGCGCGCTGCGGCACCATCGCCTGGAACAACCGCCGTCACCTCGAAATCTACTTTGGTGCATCGGGCGGCGGCTTCGTCTGCCACACCATCAACCCGCGTCTCTTCCCCGAACAGCTTGTCTATATCCTGAACCACGCCGAAGATAAGGTGCTGTTCATCGACAAGACGTTTGTGCCGCTGATTGCGGGCATTCAGGACAAGCTTGAACATCTTGAGCATGTCGTTCTGATGGAAGGCACCGACGAAGAAGCCGCCGCGCAACTGCCCGGGATCAAGTTCTATGACGACCTGATCGCCAGCGGCGACCCCGAGTTCATCTGGCCGGATCTGGACGAGAACACCGCCTCCAGCCTGTGCTACACCTCGGGCACCACGGGTAACCCCAAGGGCGTTCTTTATTCGCACCGTTCGACCGTGTTGCACAGCTTCGGGATCAACCTGGCCGACAGCATTGCGATCACGGCCAAGGATGTGGTGCTGCCCGTCGTGCCGATGTTCCACGTCAACGCCTGGGGCGCGCCCTATGCCTGCGCTATGGTTGGCGCGGCGATGGTAATGCCCGGTCCCGGTCTGGACGGCCCGTCGCTGGTGAAACTGATCGACACCAACCATGTGTCGCTGGCGCTTGGCGTTCCAACCATCTGGCTGGGGCTGCTGAACGAGGCGGATAAGATCGGCAGCAAGCTTAAAAGTCTGCAGCGTACGGTCGTTGGCGGCTCTGCCTGCCCGCCGTCGATGATGACCGCCTTCCGCGAGAAATACGGGGTAGAGACGATCCACGCCTGGGGCATGACAGAGATGTCGCCCGTCGGCAGCATCAACCAACTGCTGGCCAAACACACCAAGCTTCCTGCCGACGCGCAAAACAAGCTGCGCGAAAATCAGGGTCGTCCCGTCTTTGGTGTGGATCTTGAAATCCTTGATGACGACGGTAATCCCGTGGCGCATGACGGCGTGACGCAGGGCGATCTGGTCACCAAGGGTTACTGGATTCTTGACAGCTATTTCCGCAAGACCCGCAGCGAGACGCTGAACAAGGACGGTTGGTTCGACACGGGCGATGTGGCGACAATGGACCCTGACGGCTATGTCACGATCCGTGATCGGTCAAAAGATATCATCAAGTCGGGCGGCGAATGGATCAGCTCGGTCGAGCTTGAAAACATCGCGATCGGTCACCCGCAAATCGCGGATGCGGCCGTCATCGGGGCCCGTCACGAGAAATGGGACGAACGTCCGATCCTGATTGCGGTGAAAGCCGAAGGCCAGGACCCGAGCGAGGCAGAGATTCTGTCGATTTTCGAAGATAAGATCGCCAAATGGCAGATCCCGGATCGCGTCGTCTTTACCGACGCATTGCCGCGCAACGCGACCGGCAAGGTGTTGAAACGTGATCTGCGCGAAAGCTTCGGCGAAGTGCTGATCAACGGCTGATGGATGCTTCACCGGGGCAGGCTACTGCCCCGGTGACTGAGCTTTCTTCTGTCCCACAGTATAGAATATATGCGGGGCAGGAGCGTTATATGTGGTCTTCAGAAGGGCGCATTATGAAGCGGAGACATTGACCTTAAACGTAGGTCTGTCGCCGACAGTGGCACCTCGTACAGACTTTTTGCGGCATGGTCGTACTGTCACGCCAGCGATGAATACCAAATTTGCACGGCACGCGCGAAAGCGCCCGGACGAGCTTCGAAAACATGTGTCACCTGAAATGTCTGCCAAAAAAACTTGGCGAAGTGTAAAAATCGATACTCGTACTGAAATCACTCGCTATCGAAATATTAACGCAATTTAAAAGTGCAATGTCTAGCGATAAATGACCTTTAAGGCTAACAGCTTACGTGCGGTAACAAGTTTTAGTTGTTCTTGGTCTTGCGAGACGGGGCTAACTGATCGCCGGGCTTTGCGCTCATATCTAAAGGTAATCGGCAGGTTTGGCATAAGAATATGCCGAGAAATCCGAGCACAAAAAAGCCGCGCAGCGAGGCACTCGTTGCGCGGCTGTGATCTACCTTGGGTAGTGTTGGGGATTCTCTCGCTTCACCCGCGCCCGCGATAGGGCGGCACGCCTTGATCGGGAATCCAGACGCTTTTGGGGGTCTCGCCCGTTTGCCAGAACACGTCGATGGGGATGCCCCCGCGCGGATACCAGTAACCGCCGATGCGCAGCCAGCGGGGCGACAGCAGCTCTACCAGACGGCGCCCGATCGAGACGGTGCAATCCTCGTGAAAGGCGCCGTGGTTGCGAAATGCCCCCAGGTAAAGCTTGAGCGATTTGGACTCGACCAGATACTGATCCGGTACATAGTCAATCACCAGATGGGCAAAGTCGGGCTGGCCGGTCATCGGGCAAAGCGAGGTGAACTCGGGCGCGGTGAAGCGCACGCAGTAATCGACATCGGCCTGAGGGTTCGCGACTTTCTCGAGCATCGCTTCTTCGGGCGAGGCGGGAAGCTCTGTCTTGCCGCCAAGCTGCTGCAAATCGCTGTAAATCGTTTCCATAAATCCTCCGGTGGCGGGTCAGACCCCGCGTTTGTTGCCCCATAGCAATACGTGAAGTTGCGGCAGCAGGCGCGGCGTGAACCAGCGATCTGCCATGGTTTTGTCCACCAGCCACAATAACTTATCCGCCAGCGCCTGCGGATCGACAGCGACGCTGGGGTCGACCTCGTCGTTGCCCGGTTGTAGATAAAGCGGCAGTTGGGCGTAGCGGGTGGCGGCGTCGCGGGCCCAATCGTAATCCGCGTCGTCGAATATGACGATCTTCATCACCGTCTGGGCCGCCGTTTCGCCAGCCGCAACACAACGGTCGAAAGCGGCCCAATCCACCGTCTCGCCGCTGGATGGTGGTTTCGGGCTAAGCACAAGACAATCCAGCTGACCGAACCACGGTTTCGCGATGGAGCCTTGCGTTTCGCAGGCAAAACGGTAGCCGGCAGCATGACCCAATTGGATCAAGGGCGCGAAGTCCTGAATGGCGGGGTTGCCGCCTGACAAGGATACGGTCAGCGGCGTGTTATCCGACAGGCGCTGCACCTCTTGCCAGACCGCGTCGGTCGACATGCTGGCCCAGTCATGGCGGAATGCGGGGTCAACCGCGTGCATGCTGTCACACCACGCGCAGCGATAGTCACAGCCGCCCGTGCGCACAAAGACGGTGGGTTCCCCGATCAGCGCGCCTTCGCCCTGTATCGTGGGGCCGAATACCTCGGCGATGCGCAGCTGGCTCATGGCCGGTACTCTGCCCAGGTTTTGGGCGTCTCGCTGACCTTGACGGCGGTGGTTTCGGGCCAGTGCTGCGCGCACCATTCATAGAGATGACGCGCCATATTCTCGCCGGTGGAGGCAAAATCCAGCACGTCGTTGAGGTGACGATGATCGAAAGTCTCGTCTATATAGGTCTTGAGAGGCTTCAGCTCACCGTAGTCGCGAACGAAACCGTCGGCGTTCAGCTCTTTGGCCCGAAGCTCGACCACCACGACATAGTTATGCCCGTGCAGGCGGGCGCATTGGTGGCCATCGGGCAGATGCGACAGCTGATGCGAGGCGGAGAAATGGAACTCTTTCGTAATTGTATACATCAGGCGAGGATCTTCCGCTTGACCGCTTCGGCCCAGAAATCGGGATCGTCATAATGGGTCGGGTCGGCAACCCCCGCCAGATCGAAAGCCTCGCGCCGTTCCACGCAGGTGCCACAGCGCCCGCAGTGATGCACACCGCCTTTGTAGCAAGACCACGTTTCGGCAAAGGGGGTGTTATGGCGCTGGCCCTCGGTCACGATATCCGCTTTTGAGCGGTGCACGAAAGGTGTGTAAAGCGATACATCGGCATAGCCGTCCAGCGCCATATATTGCATGAACTCAAACGCTTGGGTGAAATCGGGGCGGCAGTCGGGGTAGATGAAGTGATCGCCCCCATGCACCGCGGTTGCGACGGCCTGATCCCCCCGTGCGGCGGCAATGCCATAGGCGACCGTCAGCATGATCGCATTCCGGTTGGGGACAACGGTGACCCGCATCGTTTCTTCGGCATAATGCCCGTCGGGTACATCCACATCATCAGTCAGCGCGGATCCTGTCAGCGCCGCACCGATCCCGCGCATATCGATGATGTCATGGGGAACATCCAGACGTTTGGCGCAGAGCGCGGCATAGTCCAGTTCCTTGCGGTGACGCTGACCGTAGTCGAAAGACACCAGCCCCGTCAGCTTGCGATTTGCCGCCACCATATGAGCGAGCGACACAGAATCCAATCCGCCGGAGCAGATGACAATCGTTTTCATTTCTTAACCCTTGTTTTGATACCCGGGTAGGCTGCGACCGGGAAGGCGCCTGATAGACGAGACGATCAGGGATGCCAAGGGGGCCAATGCGGCGGATTTGGCGCAAAATGTCGCTTTCGCAGCGTCACTCATAGAAAAACCGCCAGGCCGATGGGGTCTGGCGGCATAGCGCATTCTTTCCGCGAACGGGTGGGAGGTGCCCGCGCGTAGTCAGATTATACGCAAACCCGTGATCAGGCGGATTGCATCAGCAAAGCCTGGTTCTTCCATTCGGGGTCGGTGACGGCATCGACCAAAGCGGCGGCAACATCGCCACGGGCGGCCTTGGCTTTGACGTCAACGCTGTCGCCAAAGATCATATTCCGATTGCCCGCATCATCCGTCAGCGCGACGGGCCGCAGGATGGCGTATTCGAGGCCGGAGTTTTGCAGATGCACGTCGGCGTCGTGTTTGGCTTGCAGATAATGCGCAAGCTCGCTGTCTGGGTCGGGGTTGTCTGCGCCGACACTGCTGAGCATCACAAAGCGCGAAATGCCGGCCTTGGCGGCGATATCAACCAGATCTTTGGCACCATCGCGGTCGACCTTGTCGGTCATCTCTGGCCCTGTGGACCCGCCTGAGCCCGCGGCAAAGATCACCGCATCGCAGCCTTCGCAGGCGTCAGCGGTCAGATTGGTCAGGTCCCCCTTGCGCAGCACCACGTCAGAGGCCAGCGCACTGGTGTCAGAGGAATCGCGGACAAGGGCGATCGGCGTGTGACCCTGTTCGCGGAGTTGTTCAGTGACGCGGATACCGGTTTTGCCGGTCGCGCCGGCGACGAGAATATTCATGGTTGTAATCCTTGTTATACGTGTCGCGGAAAAACTGCCCGCCGCGCGGCCTTCGCGCAGCGGGCGGCACCTTACAGCAGCGACAATAGCTTATGGGCGGCCTCTTCCGAAGACGCGGGGTTCTGGCCGGTGACAAGCTTGCCATCGGTCACCACGAAGGATGCCCAGTCGTCACCCTTCTTATAGGTCCCACCATTGGTTTTGAGCATGTCTTCGACCAGAAAGGGGACCACATCGGTCAGGCCCACGGCCTCTTCCTCGGTATTGGTGAAACCGGTGACGGTTTTGCCCGATACCAGTGGTTTGTCGTCGGTGCCTTTGGTGTGCTTGAACACTGCTGGCGCGTGGCAGACGGCCCCGACGGGGCGGTCGCTGGCGGCAAAGCTTTCGATCAGGTTGATGCTGGCCTTGTCTTCCGCCAGATCCCACAGCGGGCCGTGGCCGCCGGGGTAGAAGATCGCGTCGAAACCGTCGGCCGAAACGCTCGAAAGCACCTCGGTATTGGCCAGCTCTTTCTGTGCGGCGTCGTCGCCCTTGAACCGTTTGGTCGCGTCGGTCTGCGCATCATCTGCATCGCTGGACGGATCAAGCGGCGGCTGTCCGCCTTTGGGCGATGCCAAAGTGATCTCTGCACCAGCGTCCTTGAACACGTAATAGGGGGCCGCGAACTCTTCGAGCCAGAAACCGGTTTTGTTACCAGTGTCGCCCAGCTTGTCGTGGGAGGTGAGTACCATGAGAATTTTCATGTTTTTGGGCCTTTCAATTCATTTCTTATACCGGTCAGGGCGTCATTGAGGACGCCGCGATCACGACCGCGTAGACCGTTCAACGAATGGGCGCGCCCGTTGTTCCGCGATATGTCTGACGTTTTTGTGAATGATGCGGGTGCGGGTACGGCAATGGTGGATATGCTCTGGCACCACAGGGGCAAAGCGATTAAACCCGCGGTAGTTTTTCGCGGGAAAGGTCGGGCCGGATGCATAGAGTAGAACTAGCCGAACGGCCCCATTGGCGCGACCACGCCAAAGAGGTCGGTTTTTCCTTCGCGGACATGCACGGGGAACCCTATTGGGACGAAACCTCTGTCTATGCGTTCTCGCTTGACCAGATCGAAAATGACATCGAAGACCCCGCGACCGCGCTGCATGGTATGTGCCGCGAGGCGGTGGATCACATCCTTGCCAGCGAAGAGCTGTTGGACAAGCTTGCCATTCCCGAAGCGCACCGTGACCTCATTGCGAACAGCTGGAAGCAAGGCGACCCCGAGATCTATGGCCGCTTCGATCTGGCATATGACGGGCAGGGGCCTGCCAAACTGCTGGAGTATAATGCCGATACGCCGACCTCGCTTTATGAATCGGCGTCCTTCCAGTGGCAGTGGTTGGAAGATCAGCTAGAGGCAGGCAACCTGCCCGAGGGGGCGGATCAGTTCAACGGCATCCACGAGGCGCTTGTCGCCCGTTTCGCCGATGTGTTTGAACCCGATAGCGATCTGCATTTCACCGCCGTGGCGGGCAATCCCGAAGATTACGGCACGGTAGAGGCAATGGGCTGGGCCGCGCGCGAGGCGGGGTTGGGCGCGCATTATTGCGACCTTGATAAAATCGCGCTGAGCGATGACGGGCAGTTTCTGGATGATGAGGACCGCCGCATCGCCGTCTTGTTCAAACTCTACCCGTGGGAAGACCTGCTGCGCGACGATTACGCGGACCACATCGAAGGCTCTGGCTGTCTGTTCCTTGAACCCGCGTGGAAAGCGCTGCTGTCCAACAAGGGCCTGCTGCCCGTGCTGTGGGAGATGTTCGAGGATCACCCGAACCTGCTCCCTGCGTTCTTTGAACAGGATGTGGGCGAGGCGATGGCGGGGCGCGGCTCTGTCACGGGGCGTGCGGCGGATGCCTTTGACCGTGCGCGGGCAGGGCTTGCACGGGCCCATGTGCGCAAACCGATCCTGTCGCGCGAAGGGGCCTCGGTCGAGATCATGAAATCCGGCCAGATCATCGAAAGTGCCAGCAACACGGCGTATGCCGAACACCCGCGTATCCTTCAGGCCTATGCGCCCTTGCCGCAGTTCGACGGGATGCGCCCCGTGGTCGGCGCGTGGATCATCGGGCAGACCTGTGCGGGCATCGGCCTGCGCGAGGACAGGTCTAGGATCACGCAGGATCTGTCACGTTTCAAACCCCATTACATTGCGCCATATTCCGGTTAGCATCGTCGCCTAATCGCCGAACCACAGCAGAAAGCAGATCATCATGACAAAACGGTCAAAACGCGTCGCCATCGCGATCATCGGGGCCACCGCCTTTACGCTGGCCGGTTGCCGCGACGAAAAGATTGATGCCGCTGCCTTTCCCGATGTGCAAAGCTGCAAGAACGAGGCGTCTTTTGGGGGCACATTCACCGCCGCCGATTGTGAAACCGCCTTTGCCGAGGCAGAGACACTGCATGTGGAATCCGCACCGCGCTACAACAGTCTGGATGTCTGCGAAGAACAACACGGCGAAGGGGCCTGCGGGTCAGAGGCGCAGCAAACACAGGGCGGGTCGGGCGGTATCTTTATGCCGTTGCTCGCAGGCTATCTGATCGGGAACATGCTGGGCGGGCGGTCGGGGATGGCCGCAAGCCAGCCGATGTATAAGACGGCGGATGGCAAGTTCACCAATGCGGCGCGCACCAGCACCTATTCCAGCAACAAGGGGGCCGCCAAGCTCAGCACCTCGCAATTCACCCGCCCCGCGACGACCGTGGGCAAAACCCCGATGACCCGCGCTACGGCGAAATCCCGCGGCGGTTTCGGGAAGGTGGGCAGCGGGCGCACGGGCTTCGGCGGCTAAGGGCGCGGGGGCCGCACACGCAGACGTGACCGCTACAGCCGCAACCGCAGGAACTTGATACGACGGCCATGTGTTTGCCCTTCGACGCGAATAAGCGAAGAAGGAGCAGACATGTCCAAGATCACGACAATCAATCCCGCCACCGAAGAAGAGATCCAATCCTACGATCTGATGAGCGAGGCAGAGGCGATACAGCGGGTCGAAGCCTGTCATGACGCGCATCTTGAATGGCGCAAGCTGTCGCACAAGGAACGCGCGCCCTATCTGACCAAGATCGCCGCCAAGCTGCGCGAGAACGCGGATGAATTAGCCGCCCTCATGACGCGCGAGACAGGTAAGCTGCTGAAGGATGGCAAGACCGAGGTAGAGATTTGCGCGGCCATCTTTGAATATACCGCCAAGAACGGCCCCGACGTGCTCGCGGATGAAGAACGCACCCACGGTGCCGACGGCAAGCGTGGGGTCGTGAGCTATCAGCCCATTGGCGTGATCTATTCGATCCAGCCGTGGAACTTCCCACTGTATCAGCCCACCCGCGTGCTTGCGGCGAACCTGATGACGGGCAACGGTTGTGTTCTGAAACACGCGAGCATCTGCACCGGCTCGGGCCTGCGCCTGCGCGAACTTTGTATCGAGGCAGGGCTACCCGAAGACCTGTTCCAAGTGATCCTCATCGACCACGACACCAGCGACAAGCTGATCGAGCACCCCAAGGTGCGTGGCGTGACAATGACGGGCAGCGATGGCGCAGGCCGTCACATCGGGTCGGTCGCCGCGAAGTCGCTGAAAAAGACCGTGCTCGAGCTCGGGTCCAACGACGCCTATCTGGTGCTTGAGGATGCTGATATCGAAACAGCGGTCAAATTCTCGGTTATGGGTCGGCTCTATAACAACGGGGAAACCTGTGTATCGGCGAAACGCTTTATTGTCGCCGATAAGGTGCATGACGCCTTTGTCGATGCATTCGTCGCCGAGATGAAAAAGATCAATATGGGCGATCCGACCGACGAAAACGTTCAGCTGGGCCCATTGTCCAGCCAAGACCAGTTCGAGACCGTGCGCGATCAGGTGAAAGAAAGCGTTGATAAAGGGGCCAAGGTGCTGTGCGGTGGCGAGGTGCCTGACCGTACGGGGGCCTATTATCCCGCGACCGTTCTGTCCGACCTCAAACCCGGTATGCCGGCGTTTGACGATGAAATCTTCGGGCCCGTTGCGTCGATCATCCGTGCGAAGGATGACGAAGACGCGATGCGTCTGGCGAATGACAGCCGCTACGGTCTGGGCGGCGGAATATTCTCGAGGGACGAGGACCGCGCGTTGAAGCTCGCGAGAGAGCATTTCGACACAGGCATGATCCGCATCAACTCCTTCGGGGCTGCCGATCCGAATATGCCCTTTGGCGGGGTGAAAGATTCCGGCTATGGGCGTGAGCATGGCGGATTCGGCATGAAGGAATTCGCCAACGCCAAGGCGATTTTCCTGCCCTAAGCCTGCGAGGCAACGGTAAACGTGGTGCGCGCGTCGGAGATATGTCCGGCGCGCGCAACTTATTTGGGCACGAAGGTTAAGGTTTACGCAAAGTTAACGAATGCGGCGCGCGCGCCACAGCTCACGGGTAACATTTGGTCGGCAAATTCTCGCCCTGCCGCCGCATAGATTGATCTCTTAGACTTGGATGCTTCAGGTAATCCGCAGCTACGCTGCGCTTCAGGCGGAACAGTGCTTGCCCTTAAGTAGAACAAAGCGCACCCACATCGGCGGTATATGGTCACTGGTCGCATTCCTCGTCGCGGCAGTCATCATTACCTACGCCGCCGGCCGTCTGGATCGTCTGCTCTCCGAAGCTTTCGTATACGAAGCCCGCGCCCAGACATATCTGGACCTGCTTGAGGTGCGCGAACAGTTTGAAGAAATCATTCACGAACGGTCCCTCGCGCTGCGCGAACTTGCGACGTTCATCGGCGAGAACCCCTTTGCCAAACAGGAAGAGTTTACCCAGCGGGTTCAAAATATACGTGAAGTCGACGACACGGTCATCAATATCGCTGCCGCGCCTGACCTCGTCGTGACCCTGATCCACCCGCTCGCGCCGAACATGGGCGCGCTTGGGTTAGATTACCGCACAAACGAAGACCAGTTTCCCGGCATTGAACGGATGCTGAACCTGGGCAAAGAACTGATGACCGGCCCCGTCGATCTGGTGCAAGGCGGTAAGGGGCTGATCCTGCGCGCCCCGGTCTATTGGCCCGATCCCGACTTTGCCACCGAAGGCGATGTTGACGGCAGCAAACGCCAGCTGTGGGGGATCGTATCGCTCGTGCTGGACTATGATCAATTCCTGATCAATTCCGGCATACGTGAGGCCGAAGAACGCTATGATATCCTCATTCATGCGGCGTCTCCGCAGGTGGGGGTAGGGCCGCAGATGTTCACCTATGGCGATCGGGGCCTGCTGGAGGCGGATACTGTTACGTTGGAATTCGATTTCTCCTTCGAGGAATGGATGTTGGAAGCGCGCACCAAGGGCGGATGGCCCAAACACGCGCCCGATCAATGGTCAAAACGCGCGCTGATCGCGTCGGCCGGGCTGATGCTTTTGGGCACGCTGCTTTATGTACTGCAGGTGTCAGAGCGGCGCAAACGTGCCGAAGTCCTGCTAAGCAGCGGGATCGAAGCGCTGAACGACGGGTTTGTCATGTTCGACGCGCAGGATCGTTTGCTTCTGAGCAACTCGAAATACAAAGAGATGTACGATCTTCCCTCTGAAGTGCTCAAGCCCGGAACACCTTTTGCCGAGCTGCTGCGTATCGGTGTTAAAAGCAAGCAGTTTCCCATGGGGCGCTATAACGAGGAAGAGTGGATCGAGCGTCGCTTGGCCATCCATCGCGAAAACAGAACCTCCGAGACAGAACAACATCTGTCGGGCGGGCGCGTGATCAAAGCCTCTGACCGGCCTTTGGCAGACGGTAGCTATGTCGGCCTGCGCGTGGATGTGACCGAGCTGAGCCACGCCAAGGATGCCGCCGAAGCTGCCAGCAAGGCCAAGACGGATTTCATGGGCGTCCTCAGCCACGAACTGCGCACGCCGCTGACGGTGATCATGGGCGTGGCGCAGCTTTCCCGCAACGCGCGTATGCTGTCGTCTTCCAAAGCGCTGCTCAAGGGCTATGAGGACGGAGAGATCAGCCACGCAGAGGCAAAGCGCCTGCTGGATGAGATGTACGACCAGCTGTCCGGCCTGATGAACCGGTTGGTGCAATCCGGCGAGCATCTGTTGCATCTCATCAACGAGATCCTCGACGTGGCCAAGATCGAATCCGGCAGCCTGGTGATCGAACCCAGCCATTGTGCGGTGCAGGATATTGTCGACCCGGTAATCGAACAGCTTCGCACACTTTCAAGCAAGAAGGGGCTGGCGTTTGATGTGGTACAAGAGGCGGATATGGTCTTTGCCGATAAAGTGCGCGCGCGGCAGATCCTGTTCAACCTCATCGGCAACGCGATCAAATTCACCGACACCGGTTTCGTCCGTCTGGTGGTGAAACCCGTGGGCGATGTCGTCAGCTTCGAAGTGCATGACAGCGGTGCCGGCATCCCAGAAGCCGAACTCCAAAGCATTTTCGAGGTCTTCTATCAGGTCGATTCCACCGCCACGCGTCGGGCAGGCGGCACGGGCATGGGGCTCGCGATTTCGCGCAGTCTGGCAGAAATGCAGGGCGGCAGCCTCAGCGTGTCCAGCGTCGTCGGGCAGGGCAGCTGCTTTATCCTGACACTCCCCATCCGCGCCGCGCAAAGCCTCGAGGTAAACGCCGCCGCCTAAGGCCACGCGAAACAGCGCGATCGCCTCGCAGATCGTAGCGTGCAACCCCGGAGTAACCCTGTATTTTCAAAGGGAATGCGGCGGTTTCAGTTTGAATACTGAAAGTTTGGTAGGCCCGGCAGGACTTGAACCCGCAACCAAAGCGTTATGAGCGCTCTGCTCTAACCAATTGAGCTACAGGCCCGCCTGCGCGGTTTGGTAAGCGGGCGGGCGCGGCGCGTCAAGGGATAGAAACGCGCAGATGTGGCTTAGGTGCATTGCACGCCTGCGCAACCTGCTATAACCCACTTTCGCAAAGGGAACAGGCAGCGGGATGCGTCATGACCAACTCCAAGAACTCGATCACCTATGCAGACGCTGGTGTGGATATTGATGCAGGCAACGCGCTGGTAGAACGTATCAAACCGGCGGCCAAACGGACCAAGCGTCCGGGCGTGATGTCGGGGCTTGGCGGTTTCGGCGCGCTGTTCGACCTCAAGGGGGCGGGCTATACCGACCCGATCCTCGTCGCTGCGACGGACGGTGTAGGCACCAAGCTGCGGATCGCGATTGATACCGGCAACGTCGATGGCGTGGGGGTCGATCTGGTCGCCATGTGCGTCAACGATCTGGTCTGCCAAGGGGCGGAGCCTCTGTTTTTCCTCGATTATTTCGCCACCGGCAAGCTTGAGACCGAACAGGCCGCGCGGATCATCGAAGGCATCGCCAAAGGCTGCGAAGGCTCTGGCTGCGCGTTGATCGGGGGCGAGACGGCAGAGATGCCTGGCATGTATTCCGAAGGTGATTTCGACCTCGCGGGCTTCTCTGTGGGCGCGATGGAACGCGGCGCGGACCTGCCCCGTGATGTGGCGGCGGGGGATGTGCTGCTGGGGCTTGCCTCGGACGGGGTGCATTCGAACGGCTATTCTCTGGTGCGTAAACTGGTCGAGATCTCTGGCCTTGGCTGGGATGCGGATTGCCCCTGGGCAGACGGAACATTGGGCGAGGTGCTGCTGACGCCGACGCGGCTTTATGTGAAACCCGCGTTGCAGGCCGTACGGGCAGGGGGCGTGCATGCGTTGGCCCATATCACCGGCGGCGGTCTGACGGAAAACCTGCCCCGCGTTCTGCCCGATGATCTGGGCGCGAAGATTGATCTGGACAGCTGGGAGCTGCCCGGCGTGTTCAAATGGATGGCCGATGTGGGCGCGATCTCGGAAACCGAGATGCTCAAGACCTTCAACTGCGGCGTGGGTATGATCCTTGTGGTCAAGGCGGATGAGGCCGAGGCGCTGACCAAACTGCTGCGGCAGGCGGGCGAAACGGTCTATCCGATGGGCAATGTCACCGAGACCACGGGCGTTGCCTATACCGGCAGCCTGCTGTGACCAAACGGGTTGCGATTTTCCTTTCGGGTGGCGGGTCGAACATGCGGGCGCTGGTCGAAGACATGACCGGCGACCACCCCGCGCGTCCCTGTGTGGTGGTGTCGAATGTGGCGGACGCGGGCGGGATTGCCTGGGCCAAAGAACGTGGCATCCCGACCGAAGTCGTGGATCACAAGCCCTTTGCAGGGGATCGCGCTGCCTTTGAAAACGAATTGACCGCGCGGCTGATGCCCCATGCGCCCGACATCATCTGTCTGGCCGGGTTCATGCGCAAACTGACCGGTGGCTTTACGGATGCTTGGGCGGGGCGGATGATCAATATCCACCCGTCTTTGCTGCCGCGCTATAAGGGGCTGCACACCCATGCCCGCGCGCTTGAGGCCGGCGATACCCAGCATGGCTGCACCGTGCACGAGGTCACGGCAGCGCTGGATGACGGGCCGATCTTGGGGCAGGCGACCATTCCCGTCATGGCCGGCGACACGCCAGAGGATCTGGCAGCGCGGGTTCTGGTGCAGGAACATCGTCTTTACCCTGCGGTGCTGCGGCGGTTTGCCAGCGGCAACCGTGATCTTTTAATGCTGGAAAGCTGACCGCGCGGCCTATTGCGCTGAAACCATGCGCTTTTCCATTGCCTGAATGGCTTCCTCTGTCCAAAGTAGCGCTATGAAAACAATCACCACCACCGCCGAGCTTGAAGCCTACTGCACAGAGGCCGCCAAGCATGATTACGTGACCGTCGATACCGAGTTTCTGCGCGAACGGACCTATTATTCCAAGCTCTGTCTGATCCAGTTGGCGATGCCCGGAACCGACGATAGCAATGCCGTTCTGGTGGACCCGCTGAGCGAGGGGCTGTCACTTGACCCGCTGTACACGCTGTTCCGTGATACGTCGGTGGTCAAAGTCTTCCACGCCGCGCGGCAGGATCTAGAGATTTTCTATGTCGATGCGGGCGTCTTTCCCGAACCCTTGTTCGACACACAGGTCGCGGCGATGGTGTGTGGCTTTGGCGAACAGGTGGGATATGAAACTCTGGTGCGCAAGATCGCCCATCAACCTCTTGATAAGACGTCCCGTTTTACCGATTGGTCGCGCCGCCCGCTGAGCGATGCGCAGGCGAAATACGCGCTGGCCGATGTCACGCACCTGCGCCAGATCTACGAATTCCTTGCGCGTAAGCTTGAACAGACGGGCCGCGCCCGCTGGGTTCAGGAAGAGCTTGAGATACTGACCAGCCCTGACACCTATGTCACCCCGCCGCGCGAGGCATGGCGTCGGGTCAAGACGCGCACGAATTCGCCAAAGTTCCTGGCGCTTGTGCGCGAATTGGCCGCGTTCCGCGAGGAGTACGCCCAGACCCGCAACATCCCGCGCAGCCGCGTCTATAAAGATGACGCGATGGTAGAGCTGGCGAGCAACAAGCCGAAAAACCACGAGGAACTGGGCCGCGCCCGTCTGCTTCTGCGCGAGGCCCGCAAGGGCGAGATCGCGGATGGTATCCTCAAAGCGGTGGCCGCTGGCGTGAATTGCCCGCCCGGCGATATGCCGCAGCCCGATCGCAGCCGCGACAAGCTTCAGGTCAATCCGGCGCTGTCCGATCTGCTGCGTGTCTTGCTAAAGGCCAAGTCCGAAAGCGCAGGCGTTGCGGCCAAGCTGATCGCCCCCGCTGCGGATCTTGACGGGATCGCCGCAGGGCTGCGTGATGTGGCCGCCCTGAAAGGGTGGCGACGCGAGGTATTCGGGGAAGATGCGCTGCGACTGTGCAACGGCGAGATCGCTTTGACCGCGGTCGGGTCCGATCTGAAAGTGGTTGAGCTTTAACGCTCAACCTTTTGGTTTTTATTGATTTTTGTTGGGGTTAGCGGCGCGATGTCATCGCGTTGCGCAGCCCTTCGACGCGGATGGTCGTCACCCCAGCCAGCGTCTGGTTGGTCAGCTTGCGGCCGGCCGTAACCTCGCGGGTGGGAGGCGTGCCGATGGCGGTTGCCTCGCTTGGTTCTACCCCTTCAAGACGGTAGGTCAGAACGCCGTCCACTGGCAGTTCGTCTTCGTTCGCGGGGGTCAGCTGCACCTCGTAAATGCCCTGACGATCCGCGCGACCGGTGGCGCGCACGACGGCACCGCCTGGTACTTCTTCGATCGTCAGATCAATGATCTGGTCGAAGGGGCGACCGGCATATACCACCTCTTTATTCCGCGAGGAGGAGAACAATCCGGTCCGCTGCGGGATCAAAGGGTTGGTCGAGGCTTGCTGACGGGTGATCGGTTCAGACCGCGCGGTCCCGAACCAGTTGAACGGGTTCACACGGCTGTCGCGCACGGTCGCGCAGCCTGTCAAAACAAGGGTCGATACCAGGATGGCTGAAAAGGTCTTGCGCATGGGGTCCGCCGTAGAAATTTCGGTAATATTTGACTAACCCATCCCAGACCCGTTGGGAAGGGGGTGGACCTTTGGCATCGTGCAACCTACCTGTTTGGCAAGCGAAAAGAGGGACGCACCGTGGCGACAGAGGCATTTGAAGAACTGGTCGAGGATTTCGAGTTTCTGGACGATTGGGAAGACCGCTATCGCCATGTGATCGATCTGGGCAAGGCGATGGAGCCGCTGACCGAAGAGCTGCGCGTGCCCGCAACCAAAGTAGATGGGTGCGCCAGTCAGGTCTGGTTGCATACGCAGTTCGAGGATGGCGTGCTCCATTTCGACGGGGCCAGCGATGCGATGATCGTTTCAGGCCTGATTGCCGTGCTTCAAAAACTGTATAACGGCGTGCCGGCGGCGAAGGTCAGCGCCATCGATGCCCGTGCCGAGATGGGGCGCCTTGGGTTGAACGAACATCTGTCGGCGCAGCGGTCGAACGGCCTGACGGCAATGATCGAACGGATTCGCGGTGAGGCTGCACAGCAGGGTTGAACGCGTGCCTGCGGGCTGTGGCGACGGCTGTGCCAGTTGAGTTTATTTGGCAAAATGAAGATCAGAGCGTCTTGAGCGTGCGCGCCAGATCACCGTAGCCGGTAAAGCGCCGTTCAAAGGCAAGGCCGAGCCTATCAGCGCATGTTTTCGCCTTGGCGGTGAGCGCGGGATCATCTGTTTGCGCCTGATACACAAGCTTTTCGTAGTTCCCGAAGTACATATCGCGCAGGTCGGGGTGCCGGTCGAGCCCCATGGGTTTTATAATGAAAGCGTCGAACTGGCGGACCAGAAAATCAGTGAGATAGAAGGTGGTAATCTCGTCCTCCGAGATCTTGGCAAAGCGGTCGTTGCCCTCAAAAAAGCTATAGCAATGCGGCCCTGCGACCATCTGCACGCCAAGTTTCTCACACTCCACCTCTAGCAATCCGCCGGTGCCGCAGTCGGCGTAGACAACGAATATATCGTCGTATTTGCCGCGGTGTTTCTTAACGGCTGCGCGGACTTCGTCGGTGATTTTTTCTGGGTAGAGATGCAGCTTGGCGGGCAGGCAGGTCAGGTCCAGGTGCGACCAGCCGTTCGCCTCTTTCAGGTCGAGAATTTCCCGCGCCAGCGCCCCGCAGGCGATCAGCAGAATGCGGTCCGTCTGCGGGGCGAGCGGCAGGCCTTTTTCTGTCAGATCACGGTCCGAGGGCGGCTTCATCTCACGCTCCGTCATGCAAAAGGCCCCTCCGGTAGGGAAGGGCCTTTATGTTCTAGATCAACTGTTTACGCCTTGGCGGCGTTGTGTTTCCGCCCGACCCATTCCTTGGCGGTTTCCACCGCGACGGCGGCATCGCGGCAATAGGCGTCGGCACCGATGGCCTTGCCGAATTCTTCGTTCAACGGGGCCCCGCCGACCAGCACGATATAGTCATCGCGGATGCCCTGTTCGACCATCGTGTCGATCACGACTTTCATATAGGGCATTGTCGTGGTCAGCAGCGCGGACATGCCAAGGATGTCCGGCCCTTCGGTTTCCATCGCTTCAAGATAGGCTTCGACCGAATTGTTGATGCCAAGATCCACAACCTCGAAGCCCGCGCCTTCCATCATCATCGACACAAGGTTCTTGCCGATGTCGTGGATGTCGCCCTTGACCGTACCGATCACCATCTTGCCCACGCGCGGCGCGCCGGTTTCGGCCAGCAGCGGCTTTAGGATCGCCATGCCGCCTTTCATCGCGTTCGCAGCCAAAAGCACTTCGGGGACAAAGAGGATACCGTCGCGGAAGTCGGCCCCGACGATGGTCATGCCGCCAACAAGCGCCTTGGTCAAAATGTCATAGGGTGCCCAATCGCGTTCGATCAGGATATTGACCCCTTCTTCGATCTCTTCGCGCAGACCGTCATAGAGATCATCAAACATCTGCTGAACAAGTTCTTCGTCGTCCAGTTCGGCAAGGATAATTTCGTCTTCATCCGACATAGTCGTTCCTCATCGGTTAACTCACCCGCGCGGGCTTGTGCCTTTTTGTCACATACGCGTCGAAAGCTTCGTGCTTTTTGCGACAAACCCGGCACCGCGTGCGACGCTTTGGTTGATGGGAAATTACGCTCAATCGTGCTGTAAAACAATGGCTTGGGCCAATATACTTGACCATGTTCCTAATTTGTTCCAAAAGATTTGAATGGATCAGGCACAGCGCAAATACAGACTGCCCGGACGGGGCACATCCAGCAACCGCCCGGGCCGGTTCGAGCCGCTGACCGTCAGCGCTGTGTCCGATGGATGGGCGGGCGATGATGACCCTTTGCCGGTCTTGCGCACCCAGGTAAGCGTTGAAATTCCGCGCTCCGTGATCAGCTACAACCAGTCGCCGGACCTGCCGTTTGACCGGTCGATCAACCCGTATCGCGGGTGCGAACACGGTTGTGTCTATTGTTTCGCGCGGCCAAGCCACGCCTATCTGGGGTTGTCGCCGGGCCTGGATTTCGAGACGCGGCTGATCGCACGGCCCGAGGCACCCGAGGTGTTGAAACGAGAATTGGCGGCGAAGAAATACCAGGTCGCCCCCATTGCGATTGGCACGAACACCGACCCCTATCAGCCGATCGAGAAAGAGCATCGGATTATGCGCGCGCTGCTAGAGGTGCTGTCAGATGCGAACCATCCCGTTGCCATTGTGACCAAGGGCAGTCTGATCGAGCGGGATATTGATATTCTGTCGGATATGGCGGCGCGCGGGCTGTGCCGCGTGGGCGTGTCGGTGACGACGCTGGATGCGACGCTTTCGCGGTTGATGGAGCCGCGGGTGCCTGCCCCGAAACGCCGGTTGCAGGTGATCGAACGTTTGGCAGAGGCAGGCATTCCGGTGCGGGTCATGGCGTCCCCCATGGTGCCGGCGCTGACCGATCCCGAGCTTGAGGCGATTTTGGAAGCGGGGCGCGATGCGGGGGCCGTCGCGGCCAGTTGGATCATGCTGCGCTTGCCGCGCGAGGTGTCGCCCTTGATGCAGGAATGGTTGGCGGTGCATTACCCTGACCGCGCGGGTCGCATCATGGCGCGGCTGCGCGAGATGCACGGGGGGAAGGAATATGACGCAAATTGGCACACGCGCATGCGCGGAGAGGGGCCTTATGCCGAGATGATCGGGCAACGGTTCAAGCTGGCGGTCAAACGGTTGGGGCTGGATACGCTCCTGCCGCCGATGCGCTGCGATCTGTTCCGCCCGCCCAAACGGGCGAGCGCGCAGTTGGATCTGTTCGGGGATTAACCCCGGCGGCGGCCACGGCGTGGTGCGCGGGTGGGGCCTTCGCCATCGGTGCCGTCACTGGCCGAAGAGAACGGACCAAGGGCCTCGACGATCTGTTCCAGCGTGGGGGCGTCACCCTTGGGCCGGCTGTCGAGAGCGGCGCGCATATGCACCAGATGTTCCGGCATGGTGCCACAGCAACCGCCGATGATCGACGCGCCGCAGTTGCGGGCCATCTCAGCGTAATCGGCCATCAGTTCGGGCGTGCCGTCATAGTGGATGTGGCCTTCGACGTATTTCGGAATGCCCGCGTTGCCTTTGGACACGATCGGCGTCGGCATGCCTTTGGAGGCGAACCCCAACACCGTGCGCAACACATCCGACGCGCCGGTGCCGCAGTTGGCCCCATAGGCCAGCGGGCCATAATCGAGGTCATGCACCATGTCGACCATCGCCTCGGATGTCATGCCCATCATGGTGCGGCCTGCGGTGTCAAAGCTCATCGTGCCAACCCAGTCGAGCCCTGCCAGCTTGAAGCCTTCGGCGGCGGCGCGGTATTCCTCGGGGGCGCTGATCGTCTCCAGCCAGCCCACATCGGCACCACCGGCTTTCAGCCCGTCCGCGGTTTCATGGAACATCTCCACCGCCAGCGCGTGGGTGAGGGGGCCGACCGGCTCCATGATCTCGCCTGTGGGGCCGACGGAGCCCGCAACGATGACCTTGCGACCGGCCTTATCCGCGACCTCGCGCGCGAGCTCGGCGGACACGCGGCTCAGCTCATGGGCGCGTTTTTCGGCATTATGCAGTTTCAGACGCGAGGCATTCGCGCCGAAGGAGTTGGTCAGGAAGATATCGCTGCCCGATTGCACCGCACCCTGATACAGCTTGATGATGTTTTGCGGCTGTTCGGTGTTCCACATCTCTGGCGCGTCACCGGACATCAGGCCCATATTGAACAGGTTCGTGCCAGTGGCACCATCGGCCAGCAGCGTGCCTTTTTCAGCCAGAAGATCGGTGAGGGGGTTGGACATCAAAACGCTCCGCTAAATGGGTGATTTTGCCGTTTCCCACAACGCCCCTGTTGACGCAACTTCATTATTCTCATGATCGTCATGAGCCGCCGCCATGGTTTCTGCGTGCATGACCGCCATGAGGGCAGGGCGCGCGCTTGCGTGGCAGGGGCGCTTGGACTATGTGACAGGCTAGAAATGGCTGATGGGTATTCCAACCGGCCTGTTGTCTGGAAGGGATGTGCATGGCCCGTCGCACGAAAATCTATGAAGGTACGGCGAAGATCCTGTATGAAGGACCGGAACCGGGGACCATTGTCCAGCACTTCAAAGACGACACAACCGCCTTTAACGCCGAGAAAAAAGCGGTGATCGAAGGCAAGGGCGTACTGAACAACCGCCTGTCCGAATTCTTCATGACCGGCCTGAACAACATCGGCGTGCCCACGCATTTCATCAAACGTCTGAACATGCGCGAACAGCTGATCCGTCAGGCAGAGATTATCCCGCTCGAGATCGTCGTGCGCAACTATGCGGCGGGGGATCTGTCTACGCGGCTTGGCATTGACGAGGGCATGCAACTGCCGCGCCCGATTGTGGAATATCACTTCAAGAACAACGACCTTGGCGATCCGCTGGTCACCGAAGAACATATCGCCGCCTTTGGCTGGGCCGGTCAGCAAGATATGGAAGACATCCTGAGCCTGTCGCTGCGGGTCAACGATTTCATGTCCGGCGTGATGATGGCCGTGGGCATCCGGCTGGTGGACTTCAAGCTTGAGGTGGGCCGGATCTACGAGGGCGATTTCCAGCGTCTGATCGTCGCCGACGAGATCAGCCCCGACAGCTGCCGTCTGTGGGATATCGAAACCGGCCAGAAACTGGACAAGGATGTGTTCCGCCGCGATCTGGGGTCGCTGACGGATGCCTATACCGAAGTCGCCCGACGTTTGGGGGTCATGCCCAAGACGTCGACACCGATGATGAAACCGACGTTGATCAACTAGGCTGGCGTCGCAGATGAGTTTATTTTGCAAAATGAAGATAGGGGACGCGTCATGAAAGCACGGGTGCATGTGATGTTGAAAAACGGTGTTCTGGATCCGCAGGGCGAGGCCGTGCGCCACGCGCTTGGGGCCATGGGCTTTGAAGGCGTCAATGGCGTGCGTCAGGGCAAGGTGATCGAGCTGGACCTGAACGAGGGCGTAACCAAGGCCGACGTCGAGGCGATGTGTGAAAAGCTGCTCGCGAACACGGTGATCGAATCCTACACAGTGGAGATGAGCTGATGCACGCAGCGGTCATCGTTTTTCCCGGCTCTAACTGTGACCGCGATCTGGCGGTGGCATTCAAGGCGGTCGGTGCCAAAGTGTCGATGGTCTGGCACAAGGACACGAGTCTGCCCGAGGGCGTCGATATTGTGGGTGTACCCGGCGGCTTTTCCTATGGCGACTACCTGCGCTGTGGTGCCATCGCGGCGAATTCTCCGATCTGTCGCGAAGTGGCGGCCCATGCGGAGCGTGGCGGTTATGTCATGGGGATCTGCAACGGCTTTCAGGTGCTGACCGAAACCGGTCTGCTGCCCGGTGCCCTGCTGCGCAATGCGGGGCTGAAATACATCTGTCGCACCGTGCCGCTGCGCGTGGCCACGGCGGACAGCGATTACACATCGGGCTACGAGGCCGGTGCGATGATCGACATCCCGATCGCACACCACGATGGCAATTATTTTGCCGATGGCGATACAATTGCCAAACTGCATGGCGAAGATCGTGTTGCCTTTACCTATGGCGATAACCCCAACGGGTCGCAGTCCGACATCGCGGGCATCCTTTCGTCGAACCGTCGTGTGCTGGGGATGATGCCACACCCCGAACGCGCAGCGGATGCGGGGCATGGGGGCACGGACGGGGCGGCGCTCTTCCGCGCATTGGCGGGGTCTCTGGTCACAGCGTGACTTGAGTGCACCGGTGAGGACGCGTAGATTGCCGCCATGTTTCGGTCTGCGTCCTCTAGTGAAGCCCCTTTATCTGTCAGCTGGCGCGTCCGGCTGGCGGTTGCTTTGCTTTTGGTCATTGCGGTGGCCACGATTTCGGTCACCAACAAGCTGCTGACGGATCGTTTTACCGAAAGCACACGTAACCGGGCCGAGCTTCGGATCGCGCTCTACAGCGGCAACCTGCTGGCCGAGCTGCGCCAGAACGCGATTGTGCCACAGCTTTTGTCGCGTGATCCCGCCTTGATCGAGGCGCTGACCCGATCTGATTATTCCCTGTCGACCCAGCGATTGATCTCTTTTGTAGAGGAAATCGGCGCGGCGTCCTTGATGCTTTATGATATCGATGGGCGCACGGTGGCAGCGACCGACCGCAACCGGTTGGGGGCCTCGCACCGGCAAGAGGCTTATTTTGTTGACGCGCTGCGATCGAATTCGACCGTGTTCAGCGTTATTCCCCGTGATACCGGCGGCTATCGGTTCTTCTATTCGCGCCGTATTCAGGAAGGCGGTACCAACCTTGGGGTGATCGCGGCCGAGGTGGATCTGCAGCGGTTTGAACGGGCCTGGGCCGGTATCTCGGATGCGGTGATTGTCACTGATAGCACGGGTGACATCATCATGGCGACCGAACCGCGCTGGCGCGGTCTGACGGAAAGCGAGGCTCTGTCGAACCAAACCCCGCAAAGCGCCATCGAGCGCGCGATCAAGGCCACCGCCGATTGGACCGCATTGCCCGCCGATGCCTATCTGCAGGGCGAGGCGGTGATGCGTCTGTCGTCGCGGATACCGTTTCGGGGCTGGCGGATCACGAGCTATACCACCTATGCCTCGGTCCGCGAGAAGGTGAACGGGGTACTGGCGCTTGAGGTGATGGGCTTTGCGATCCTGCTGGCGCTGACGTTTTATGCTCTCAGCCGTCGGACGGCGGGGCGCGCGGCGCTGTTTCAGCGTGAATCCGCCGAGCTGCGCGCGCTGAACGCTGCCCTTCAGCGCGAGGTGGCGGAACGCAAACGGGTGCAGCAGACCTTGGCCGTGGCCGAGCAGACGTTGGAACAATCCAGCAAGCTCGCCGCCTTGGGCGAAATGTCCGCCGCCGTCAGCCACGAGCTGAACCAGCCGTTGGCCGCGATGAAGACCTATCTGGCGGGCGCGCGTCTGTTGATGCAGCGCAACCGGCTGGAGGAAGCGCTGGCGTCATTCGGGCGCATCGACGATCTGATCGAACGCATGGGGGCCATCACGCGGCAGCTGAAAAGCTATGCACGCAAGGGCCAGCAGCAGTTTTCGCCCTTTGATATGGGGGAGGCGCTTGCCTCTGCCTTGTCAATGATGGAGCCGCAGCTACGTCAGCGTCAGGTGCAGATCAACCGTATCCTGCCCGCAGAGCCTGTTCAGGTGATGGGGGACCGCATGCGGATCGAACAAGTATTGGTCAATCTCTTGCGCAACGCATTGGATGCCACCAAATCGGAACGAAACCCGACGGTAGAGATTATACTATCAGCGGGTGAGACGGCGACGCTTACCGTGCGCGACAATGGCCCCGGGATCGAAGATCTCGATAGCCTGTTCGAGCCGTTTTACACGACCAAGCAGCCCGGCGATGGTGTCGGGCTGGGGCTTGCGATCTCGTCGGGTATTGTATCCGATCTGGGGGGCAGGCTGACAGCCCGCAACGGCCAACATGGCGGTGCGGTTTTTGAAATGCAGCTGCCCATTATGGACAGCACAGAGAAGACACAGGCGGCAGAGTAAACCAATGGCTCAGGCAATGAAAATCGCGATCGTTGATGATGAACAAGACATGCGTCAGTCGATCAGCCAGTGGCTGGCGCTTTCGGGCTATGACACAGAGACGTTCGGCAGCGCCGAGGACGCGCTGAAAACGCTGGGGCCGGATTACCCCGGTATCGTGATTTCCGACATCAAGATGCCCGGCATGGGCGGGATGCAGTTCCTGAAAAAGCTGATGGGGACCGACAGCGCGCTGCCCGTGATCATGATCACCGGCCACGGCGATGTGCCCATGGCGGTCGAGGCGATGCGCGTCGGCGCGTTCGACTTCCTTGAAAAGCCCTTTAACCCCGACCGGATGAGCGAACTGGCCAAGAAGGCCACCAACGCGCGCCGTCTGGTCATGGACAACCGCGCCTTGCGTCGTGAACTGTCTGACGGCAGCCAGTTGATGAAAAAGCTCATCGGCGGCTCGCCCGTGATGGAGCGGCTGCGCGAGGATATTCTGGATCTTGGTCAGGCCGACGGTCACGTGCTGATCGATGGTGAAACCGGTACGGGCAAGACATTGGTGGCGCATGCGCTGCATGCCGTGGGATCGCGCGCGGGCAAGAAGTTCGTGCTGGTCAGCTGCGGCGCGCTAGAGGAAGACGCGCTGAGCAAGCGTTTGTTCGGGCCGATGATGCCTGAAGACGCCCAGCTTCCCGCGATCGAGGAGGCCCGCGGTGGTACCTTGGTGCTGGAAGGTGTGGAATCGCTCAGCGAGACGCTGCAAGCCCGTCTTCTGAGTGCGATCAACGACCAAGGCACGCCAGCGGAAACGCGGATCGTCGCGATTTCGAACCTGCAGGAGGCGGGGCGCACCTCCGAAGATGCGCTGCGTTCTGACCTTTTCTATCGTCTGGCCGCCCTGCGCATCACCGTGCCGCCGCTGCGCCAACGGGGCGAGGATATTCTGACGTTGTTCACACGTTTGTCCGAAGAATTCGCGGATGAATATGGCTGCGAGACTCCGCAGGTTTCCGCGCAAGAGGCCGCGCAACTGTTGCAAGCGCCCTGGCCCGGGAACGTGCGCCAATTGATCAATGTGGCAGAACGCGCCGTGTTGCAGTCGCGTCGCGGGTCCGGTTCTATCGCATCACTGCTGATGTCGGACCACGAAGAGATGCAGCCCGTGATGACCACCGACGGCAAGCCGTTGAAAGAATACGTCGAGGCGTTCGAACGTATGCTGATCGACAATACCATGCGCCGGCACAAAGGGTCTATCGCCAGTGTGATGGAGGAGTTGTGCCTGCCACGCCGGACGCTGAACGAGAAGATGGCGAAATACGGTTTGCAGCGCTCGGATTACCTCTGAGCGCCGCATTTTGCAGACAGGCTCAGCCGAGCCGCGTCTCGATCAACTCGCGTGCTGCACCGGTTTCATCGGTGTAGCAGGTCCACGACGGGCCGCCGGGGATATCGACAATATACTGGCCAGTCTCGACGATAGGGATGGTCGTGTTGAGCGTACCGCCCGATTTGCCGGTGTGTTTTTCCACGGCACGGATGCAACTGCGCTTGGACGGGCCCTCGGGGTCGCTGCCGCCGGTTGCGCTCATGTCTTCGCAGGCGGCAAGCGCCAGAAACGGCAGGCACAGGGCTGCGCGCAGGGAAATATGCATTCGTATCATCCTTATCTGTCTTATTTTTGTGCATCCCGTCACAGGGCTGCGGCACGGGCATAAACCCGCTGGCAAAGCTTTTCCCATAGCACCGACGCTTGTCAAGCAAGGCGGCGGGGGGCGTGATACCGCTATCGGCCCCCGTATCTGCATAGCCGCTAAACGCGATTTCCCATTGTCATTTGGTGCCTTCTGCCGTTAATTGTAGATAGGGCTGTTTGCCTCTTTGGATGGCAAACCAGACCCCAGACAGTTTCGATGCCTCGGTTCCCCGGCATGTGGTGACCAGGCAGACCGATTAGGCCCTTAAAAAAGGCTCAAGAACCGCTGACGATTGCGCCGTGCCTTTGGCCGGACAACCGCAGTAAATTAATGGATATGGGGGCGCGGTACGCACCACCCATGTCGGAGAAGAACCGCGATGACGCGCGCAGACGCCAAGAGCAGACAGACAGGCGGCCTTTTGGGCCCTGTTTTAGCCGCGTCACCCATCGCCCTGACAAGACATACCCTGCCTCGCAGCGCCCCACCGGGGCTGCTGTTTGCGCAGCTGTGCAAAATGGATTTATGCCTAAGAAAATGCTTATCGATGCCACCCACGCTGAGGAAACTCGCGTTGTTGTGGTTGACGGAAACAAGGTCGAAGAATTTGACTTTGAATCAGAGAATAAACGCCAGCTAGCTGGCAATATCTACCTCGCGAAAGTCACGCGGGTCGAACCTTCGTTGCAGGCCGCGTTTGTGGATTATGGCGGCAACCGTCATGGTTTCCTCGCCTTTTCGGAAATTCACCCCGATTACTACCAGATCCCCGTCGCCGACCGTCTGGCGCTGATGGAGGAAGAGCGTGCCTATGCCGAAGCGCAGGCCGCCAAGGAAGACGAAGACGAAAAACCCAAACGCCGCACACGCTCGCGCAGCCGCAGCAAGTCCAAGGCCGAAGACACCGTGTCCGATGACGCGACGGTCAGCAAAGACGCGGATGCGACCGACAGCGACCAGATCAACGGCATGCAGACCGTCGATCTGGACGATGAAGAAGGCTCCTCTCCGATGGAGCGGGTTGCCGAAACGCCTGTCGAAGAGCCAGACGGCGATGATAGCAAGGCAGAAGGTGACACGCCCAAGGCCGCCAATGCAGATGCGAAAGACGCCGCGAAACCTGATGCCGATGATCAGGACGACAGCGACGACGCGGATGACAGCGACGATAGCCCCAAGGCTAAAGATGCGTCCTCCAAGGATGACAGCATCGAATCCGTGGCGGATGACGATGACCACGACGATCTGCGCACCGCGCGCAAGCCACGGCCCAAGCGCTATAAAATCCAGGAAGTCGTCAAGGTGCGTCAGATCCTGCTGGTGCAGGTCGTTAAAGAGGAACGTGGCAACAAGGGTGCCGCGCTGACAACCTATCTGTCGCTGGCCGGCCGCTATTGTGTGCTCATGCCCAACACCGCGCGTGGGGGCGGCATCAGCCGCAAGATCACCAACGCCGCGGACCGCAAGAAGCTGAAAGAGATCGCAAACGAAATTCAGGTGCCAAAAGGTGCCGGTCTGATCGTGCGCACCGCCGGTGCACAACGCACCAAGGCCGAGATCAAGCGCGACTACGAATACCTGCAACGCCTGTGGGAACAGATCCGCGAGCTGACGCTGAAATCCATCGCGCCCGCCAAGATCTACGAAGAAGGCGACCTGATCAAACGCTCGATCCGCGACCTTTATAACCGCGAGATTGACGAGGTGTTTGTCGAAGGTGAACGCGGTTACCGCATCGCCAAGGACTTCATGAAGATGATCATGCCGTCCCACGCCAAGAACGTGAAGCTCTATAGCGAAACATTGCCCTTGTTCGCGCGCTATCAGGTCGAAAGCTACCTCTCGGGCATGTTCAATCCCACGGTGCAGCTGCCTTCGGGCGGGTATATCGTGATCGGTGTGACCGAAGCGCTTGTTGCGATCGACGTGAACTCGGGCCGGGCCACCAAGGAAGGCTCCATCGAGCAGACCGCGACCAAGACTAACCTGGAAGCCGCCGCCGAAGTCGCCCGCCAGCTGCGTCTGCGCGATCTGGCCGGTCTGATCGTCATCGACTTTATCGACATGGACGAGCGTCGCAATAACGCCGCCGTTGAAAAGCTTATGAAGGAAAAGCTGAAAACCGACCGTGCGCGTATTCAGGTGGGCCGTATTTCCGGCTTTGGTCTGATGGAAATGTCGCGCCAGCGTTTGCGTCCCGGTATGATCGAGGCGACGACACAGCCGTGCCACGCCTGCCACGGCACCGGCCTGATCCGGTCGGACGACAACCTTGCGCTGTCGATCCTGCGCCAGATCGAGGAAGAGGGCACCCGCAAACGGTCGCGCGAGGTATTGATCACCGCGCCTGTGGGCATCGCTAACTTCCTGATGAACCAGAAGCGCGAACATATCGCCCATATCGAAGGCCGCTATGGCATGGCCGTGCGCATCGAAGGCGACCCCGCTTTGGTCAGCCCCGATTTCTCGCTTGAAAAGTTCAAGACCGCGACACGCGTTGTCACGCCGATCGAACATGTGGTGTCGGTTGATACCTCCATCATGGACGAGGTCGACGATCTGGATGTCGATGCGGAAGCAGATGCGGACAATGCTGACAATGAACCTACCGGCAACGGCAATGGCGGGCAGAACCAGCACAATGGCTCTGACGATGACAATGATGGCGAAGGGAAACCCAAGCGTCGTCGTCGTCGCCGGCGGCGTCGGGGTGGCAAATCCAACGGGGATGATGCGGCCAACGGTGAAAACAACGGCGATAGCAACACCAACGGTGACAACGGCGATAGTGACGCGCCCGCGGAAATTGCGGATGCCAAGGATGACGCGAAAACGGATGCGACTGCAGACGCCGCTTCTGATGACGCGAAACCGCAGGACAAACCCAAGCGCACCCGTAGCCGGACCCGCAAACCCAAGGCTGATGCCGCGGCAGAAGCGACCGTAGACGCGGATGCCAAGACCTCTGAAGACGCGAAACCTGCCGACGCGGCTCCTGCCGACGCGGACGCCGCCGAAGACGCGCCCAAGCCAAAACCCAAGCGGACCCGCACGCGCAAGCCCAAGGCCGCTCCGGTTGAGGCTACCGAAGAGGGCTCGCAAGAGGCACCCAAGCCCGAGGAAACACCTGCGCCAAAAGAGCAGCCAACCCCCGAGCCCAAGCCCGAGCCTGAGGTGACACCAGACGCGCCGACGCCCGAGCCCGCAAAGGAGCCGACGCCGATCCCGACGCCGGAACCCACGCCCGCGCAGCCGTCCCAGCCCGCCGAGGTGGAGCAAACGCCGGCCCCGACCGAGGTGCCCGATAGCACCCCGACGGAAATGCCGCCCGCGCAGGAAATCCAGCCGGAGCCACCGGTCACCGAAGTATCTCAGCCCGAGGCGACCCCGCAGGCGGAGCCCGAAAAACCCGCCAAGCCCAAGCGGCGCGGCTGGTGGTCCTTGGGCGGCTAAGCAGCGCCCTTGCGCCGACATATAGAAACGAAAAAAGGCAGACCTTCGCGTCTGCCTTTTTTATCTGCGGTATCCGCGGCACGTGGGGCGGCGGGACCGTTACTTTTTGCGGATCACATAGGCCTGCGGCGTTTCGTCCATCGCGGCGCTTTCAAGGCTGTGACCGGCCTCGGCACAGAAATGCGGGATGTCGATGATCGCGGCGGGATCATCCGCATGCACGGTCAGAAGATCGCCAGACGCTAATGATTGCAGGCGTTTACGGGCTTTGAGCACGGGCAGGGGGCACAATAGCCCCGTCGCGTCGAGAAAGTTTTTATCTGTCATGATCCTCAGATAAGCCACATGTTTCAACGCGTCCACAACCTTGTGACGGGGATCACGCGCAACAGCAGGTGACGCGCCGGACAAAGCAGATTATGGCTGATGTCATGTTTGGATTTGACCTGATCGACGCGGGACTACTGCCCGCCATACTCATCGCGCTGACCGCCGGGATCATCAGCTTTCTGAGCCCCTGCGTACTGCCCATCGTCCCCCCGTACCTCGCCTATATGAGCGGGGTAACCCTGAACGACATGTCATCGGTCGCCGCCGCGCGCCGCAAGGCTGTCATCGCGGCCCTGTTTTTTGTTATGGGGCTTAGTACGGTGTTCCTGATTCTGGGGTTCACGGCCTCGGTCTTCGGGGCGTTCTTCCTACAAAATCAGGTGCTCTTCGCGCGGCTGTCGGGCATCGTGGTGATCATCTTTGGTCTGCATTTTCTGGGCGTCTTCCGAATTCCTTTTCTGGATCAAGAGGCGCGACTGGATGCGGGCGACAAGGGCGGCACATCCTTTGGGGCCTATATCCTTGGGCTGGCCTTTGCCTTTGGCTGGACACCCTGCATCGGGCCACAGCTTGGCGCGATCCTGTCGCTCGCGGCGTCCGAAGCCTCGGTCACGCGCGGCACGCTTTTGCTGGGGGTCTATGCGGCGGGCTTGGGTATCCCCTTCTTGCTGGCGGCGATGTTCATCACCCGCGCCACCCACGTCATGAACCGGATCAAGCCCTATATGAAGCTGATCGAACGCGGCATGGGGATCTTGCTGGTGGTCGTCGGTCTGGCGCTGCTGACGGGGGCGTTTACGACCTTCTCTTTCTGGT
Organism: Sulfitobacter sp. TCYB15; assembly: GCF_040435955.1. NCBI lineage: Bacteria > Pseudomonadati > Pseudomonadota > Alphaproteobacteria > Rhodobacterales > Roseobacteraceae > Sulfitobacter > Sulfitobacter sp. TCYB15. Next base: position 2,075,082 of record NZ_CP159193.1, on the reverse strand, counting down.
TGCTGGAAACATTTCCTGCCTTGGGATCCTTGGGTTAGGCGCCTTACTCTTGCCGGAAAACCTGTTTAAGCTGCGGCGAAATACAGGGTGAACGATGGCCGAGAACATAGAGCAGACAGTCAAGACGCGACGGGTTTTCTATATCCCGGGCTACGACCCCATTCATCCGCGCCGCTACCGCGAGCTTTACCGCAAGGAAGGCAGCGCACAGGCGCGGATCTCGGACTATCAGATCGCGCTGTCGCCCAAGACGGGCGGCGGGAACTACGGCTGGAACGTCGCCGCGCATATCGATGGCGTTGATGTAGAGGCTCAGGTCGACGTGCTCGTCTGGTCCGACATCGTGCGCATCTCCATGAGCAATTCGATCCTCGCGACCTATGGGCAGTTGGTGCAGACGGCTTGGGTCTATATCGCATCGGGTGCGCTTTGGCGGTTGATGAAGCTGCGCAAGGGGCCGGTGATTGCGGCGCTTTATCCGGTGGGGATGTTGCTGCTGCAACTCCTGATCGCTGCCCTCGCGGGCAAGCTGCTTTACGCGGGGCTGACCTTCTTTGGCGGGCCTGCGTGGTTCAAGGGGATCGTCGCCGCCGCTGGCGTGGGGCTGGGCTGGCAGGTGCTGCGCTGGTTCAAGAAACACGATGGCAAGCTTTTCGCCTATTACCTGATGCATGATTACGCCTTCGGGGCCGCGACGCGCGGGGCGAACCCGCCCGCGCTTGAAACGCGCATGACCGAATTCGGGGATGCCATCGCACAGGCGCTGAGGTCTGATGTGGACGAGGTGCTTGTCGTCGGTCATTCCTCGGGCGCGCATCTGGGGGTGTCGATCCTTGCCGATCTGATCCGGGCGGGCCGTGTCCCTGCTGACGGGCCTGCGCTGGCCTTTATGACCTTGGGGCAGGTGGTGCCGATGGTGTCCTTCCTGCGCGATGCCCACCGTCTGCGCGCCGATTTGCGCTTTCTGTCCCAATGCGAGGGTCTGACATGGGTCGATGTGACCGCCCCCGGCGACGGTTGTGCCTTTGCGCTTTGCGATCCGGTGGCGGTGTCGGGCGTTGCCCCCGAGGATAAACGCTGGCCGCTGGTGTTTTCCGCGGCCTTCACCCAATCGCTGACCCCCGCCCGCTGGAAAGAACTGCGCTGGCGGTTCTTCCGGCTGCATTTCCAATACCTCTGCGCCTTTGATGCGCCCAAGGATTATGACTATTTCCAGATCACCGCCGGCCCGCACAGTCTGGCCGAACGCTATGCCGGACGGCCTGCATCCCGGTCGCGCATTGTCAAACCGGTGAATAAATTCACCTCTACCGCGCCATGACGCTGCCCCCCAAACCCGAGAGCCGCCCCGCGAAAGTGTCGCTTTGGCGCTATGCGCGGCTCTTTCGCCAAGACATCCTGTCGGCGCAGCCCGCACGCCTGTATCGGGCCTGGATGGCAGAGTTCAAAACGCCGTTCTTCCGCAGTTATCTGATAAACCAGCCCGATCTGATCCAGACCGTGCTCAAGACGCGCCCCGACGATTATCCCAAGTCTGACCGGATCGGCGAAGGATTGCGCCCGCTGCTTGGCAACTCGGTATTCCTGACCAACGGGGCGATATGGAAACGACAGCGGCGCATCATTGACCCCGCGTTTGAAGGGGGCCGCTTGCGCGAAACCTTCCCCGCCATTTGGGACGCGGCAGAGGCAGCCGCGGCACGGCTTGCCCCTCATGATGGCGCGTCGCTAGAGGTGGAGGCGCAGACCAGCCACGCGGCGGCGGATGTGATCTTTCGCACGTTGTTTTCGATTCCCATCGAACACCACATGGCGCGCGAGGTCTTTGACGAATTCAAAACCTATCAGCGCAGCCAGCCGATCCTGAACATCGCGGCCTTTGTACCGCTGCCCCGCTGGCTGCCACGGCTGTTCCGCCGCGACACCAAACGCAGCGCTGCCAAGATCCGGCGACTGATCACCGCGCTGACGGCCGAGCGGATGGAGGCGATCAAGGCGGGCACCGCCCCCGACGATCTGGCGACCAAGATCATGACCACGCCCGACCCCGAAGACGGCTCTACCTTTACCACCGATGAAATGGTCGATCAGGTCGCTATCTTCTTTCTTGCAGGCCACGAGACGAGCGCCTCGGCGCTGGCATGGGCGATGTATCTGGTAGCGACCCATCGCGACTGGCAGGACCGTCTGGCCGAAGAGGCACTGGCGATCGACCAGTGCGATTTTACGGTCATGGGCAAGCTTAGGCAAAGCCGCGATGTCTTCCGCGAAGCGCTGCGGCTTTATCCCCCCGTGCCGATGATGGTGCGCGAAGCAAGCTGCCCCGCGACGTTCCGCGACCGAACCGTGGCGCGTGGGGCACAGGTGGTGATCAGCCCGTGGCATCTGCATCGTCACGAACGACTGTGGGACAACCCCGACGGGTTTGATCCGGCGCGATGGCACAGCGAGAACGGCAAGAAATGCCAGCGCGAGGCCTATCTGCCGTTCAGCGCCGGTGCACGGGTCTGCCCGGGGGCGGGCTTTGCCATGGTCGAAGGCCCGTTGATCCTGTCACGTATCCTGCGCGATTACCGCATAGAGGTTGTCGGCGAAAAGCCACCTGTTCCCGTGGCGCATCTGACAGTTCGTTCAAAAGACGGCATTTTGCTGCGCTTTGTCCGGCGCTAACGATATATCATCGCGGGAATAGATGCGTTAAACGAACATTCGACGGAATCAATAAGGGCCAGGATCATCATGACCACGACAGACGCACAGCGCACACAAATGGAAACAGGGCAGGGGTTTGTGGCCGCATTGGACCAGTCGGGCGGATCGACCCCCAAGGCGCTGAGCCTTTATGGCGTTGAACCCTCTGATTACTCGGGCGATGCCGAGATGTTTCAAGCCATGCACGACATGCGCGCGCGGATCATTCTGGCCGATGATTTCACCTCTGACAAAGTTCTGGGCGCGATCCTGTTTGAACGCACGATGGACAACACGATTAACGGCAAACCTGTGGCCCAACTGCTATGGGAAGACCGCGGCGTCGTGCCTTTCCTGAAGATCGACAAAGGTCTGGAAGACGAAGCAAACGGCGTGCAGCTGCTCAAACCCATGCCCGAGCTGGACGATCTGCTGAAACGCGCGAAAGCCGCCGGAATCTTTGGCACCAAGGAACGGTCGGTCATCCAATCCGCCAACGCCGAAGGGATCGCGTCGGTCGTGGCGCAGCAATTCGCCGTTGCCAAAACCGTCTGCGCTGCCGGTCTGGTCCCGATCATCGAGCCAGAGGTGAACATCCATTCCGAGAGCAAGGCGGAAGCCGAGGACATCCTGAAATCCGAGCTCGAGAAACACTTGGCTACGCTTTCGGCGGAGGAACTGGTGATGCTCAAGGTGACCCTGCCAGAACGCGCGGGGCTTTATGACAGCCTTGCGGATCACCCCAATGTGCTGCGGGTCGTGGCGCTGTCGGGCGGGTATTCGACCGAAGACGCCTGCGCGCGTTTGACGCAAAACCCCAAGATGATCGCCAGCTTCTCGCGCGCGCTGACCGAAGGGTTGAACGTCAAGATGTCGGATGCCGAGTTCAACACGGCACTGGGGCAGAACATCAGCAAGATCTACGACGCCTCTGTCGCCTAAATTGGATTTTTCCTAAATTCCGCGGGGGTTTTCTTGGGAAGAAAACCCCTAAACAATAATGCGGATCGGTTCCTGATTGCAAAAGATCACGAGCTGGCCCGCATTCTCCACAGCGTGATAACCGCGGCGTAGAAGTTCTTGCTCGAACGCGTGGCGGCCCACATATCTTTCGACATCCCTGACGTTCCGCCGCACGACACACCCGCTGCGGGCGGCCTTCGAACTGAATAGGGCGAGCATCCAGCCCTCGGGCGACAATGGAGAGAACTGTTGTTTGACCATGGGGGAAACTTACCCCCGCGAAGGTAAACGTTCCTTTAATGCACGCAGCACATACACGCGGATCGCAGAGGCCAGCCCCGCTTCAACGCCGCGCTCTGCATCGATCTGCGCCACCAGCGCATTGATCGGCATGTCCATCTCTTGCGCAAGGTCGCGCAATTCCTGCCAGAATTCATCCTCCAGCGAGATCGACGTACGGTGACCCCGAAGGGTCACCGAATGTTTCACCGGTCGGGCGCTCATGTGTCGCGCTTATGGGCTTCCAGATTGCGCGAGATTTGCGCCAGACGGGCTTTCAAAACCTCTTTCTGGTCCTTGCTTTGGCCGAACTGTACCGCGTTTTCATCGGCACGGGCCTTGCGCGAGGCGCGGTTGCGCTCTTTCTTGACCTTGTTGAGGTTGATGGGGGCGCTCATTCTTTGGGTCCGATCATTTGCTCCGGCCGCACCACGCGGTCGAATGTTTCGGCATCGACAAAGCCCAAGGCGATTGCTTCTTCCTTGAGCGTCGTGCCGTTCTTGTGGGCCGTCTTCGCGACTTTGGTCGCGTTGTCATAGCCAATCGTGGGGGCCAGCGCTGTGACCAGCATCAGGCTTTCTTTCATCAGCTTGTCTATACGTTCGACATTGGCCTGTGTGCCGACAACCATATTGTCCGTGAAGGCCGAGGCGCTGTCGCCCAAAAGCTGCATGGATTGCAAGACGTTATAGCTCATCATCGGGTTGTAGACGTTAAGCTCGAAATGCCCTTGCGAGCCGGCAAAGCCGACAGCAGCGTCATTGCCCATGACATGCGCACAGACCATTGTCAGCGCTTCGGCCTGCGTCGGGTTCACCTTGCCCGGCATGATCGACGACCCGGGCTCGTTCTCGGGCAGGATCAACTCGCCCAGACCCGAACGCGGGCCGGACCCGAGCAAGCGCATGTCATTGGCGATCTTGAACAGCGATCCCGCCACGGTTTTCAACGCACCCGAGAACATGACCATCGCGTCATGGGCGGCCAGCGATTCAAACTTGTTCGGCGCGGTGACAAAGGGCAGGCCGGTGATCTCGGCCATATGCGCGGCCACGGCTTCGGCCCAGCCTTTCTTGGTGTTCAGGCCGGTGCCAACGGCAGTACCGCCTTGGGCCAGTTCATAGATGTCGGGCAGGCAGGCGTTGACCCGTTCGATCCCCTTTTTCACCTGATGCGCATAGCCCGAGAATTCCTGACCCAAGGTCAGCGGTGTCGCATCCTGGGTATGGGTCCGGCCGATCTTGATGATGTCCTTGAACTCTTCGGACTTCGCGACCAAGGCGTCGTGCAGTTTTTGCAGGCCGGGCAGCAGTACATCGCGGGCCTGCATGCCGATGGCCACATGCATCGCGGTGGGGAAGGTATCGTTGGACGACTGTCCCATGTTGCAGTGGTCGTTGGGGTGGACCGGATCTTTCGACCCCATCTCGCCGCCCAGCATCTCGATCGCGCGGTTCGAGATCACCTCGTTCGCGTTCATATTCGACTGGGTGCCGGAACCGGTCTGCCAGACGACCAGCGGGAAATTGTCGTCGAACTTACCCTCGATCACCTCGGTCGCCGCGGCGGTGATTGCATCGGCCAGCTTCTGGTCCAGATTGCCCTGGTTCAGGTTTTCCATCGCACAGGCTTTTTTCACGACGCCAAGGGCGCGGATGATCGGCACGGGCTGTTTTTCCCACCCGATGGGGAAGTTGATGATCGACCGCTGGGTCTGCGCGCCCCAGTATTTGTCGGACGGCACTTCCAATGGGCCAAAGCTGTCGGTTTCTGTACGGGTATCGGCCATGAAAAGGCTCCTGATCTTGGGCTTATGTCTGATCAGGGTTTACCCCGCGGGCCGCAGCGGTGCAATGAGCCGATGGCGCTAACCTTGGCGACAAGGCAGCGCTGACCGGTCGATTACTTGCGGAAGCTGTCCAGCGATACGATCTCGGCGGCTTTGGGGGCTTCTTCCTCGACCTCAAGCTCGCTTTCGTCTTGTTGGGGCAGGTCTTCGTCCTCGTCCTGCTGGCCGGGTTCTTGCTGTTCGAACTTCAGGCCGAATTCCACCGACGGATCCACAAAGGTGCGGATCGCGTCATAGGGGATATACATCGGTTCGGGCGCATCGCCAAAGTTCAACGTGACCGAGAATCCTTCCTCGGTGACCTCAAGCTTGTCGTACCAATGCTGCATGACAACGGTCATCTCGCCGGGGTAGCGGTCGGACAGCCAATCGGCCAGTTCCGCATCCGGATGAGAGGTGTCGAACGTGATGAAAAAGTGATGGTTGCCGGGCAGTCCATTGGCTGCAACGTCAAGTAATACCTGACGAATTAACCCGCGCATGGCATCGTGCATCAGATTGCCATACTCAATGCTTCGGCTCATTACTTCTCTCCGGCCTTGGTTGATGGCGATAGCATACGGCATTTCGCACCAGTGAAAAGGGGGCGCAAAAATTTATAGCAACAGGCGCCAGCAAAGGGCCAATGCAGCGCTTATCGTCATCGTCAGGACAAAGCCGAACCGCAGCCCCAGCATCGACACTCCCGCCACACCGGTCAGCACAGCGGCCAGGGGATCAAAGCTGCTCCAATCAGGCAGAGGTACGGCCAGATGCGCCATAGGCAGCACGCGTTCAAACATCACATGCAGCGCGAACCAGACCGATAGATTGGCAATCACGCCGACGACGGCGGCGGTAATCGCGCGCAAGGCCCCCGCCAGCCGCGGCTGCGCCGAGATCGCCTCCAGATACGGGCCTGCAAGAAATATCCATAGAAAACAGGGCGTAAATGTCACCCAGAGCGCCAGAGCCCCGGCCGAGACCGCGCCCCATGGCCCCGATTGGGCAAAACCCGCCAGCAGGGCGACAAACTCCGTCACCAGAATGAGAGGGCCCGGCGTCGTCTCGGCCAGCCCCAAGGCGTCGATCATCTGTTCGGTGGTGATCCACCCGTGATCCTGCACCACGGTCTGCGCCATATAGGCCAGCACCGCATAGGCGCCACCAAAGGTCACCACCGCGAGCTTCGAGAAGAAGAGCCCGATCTTGAGCAGGAATTCTTGCCCCATACCCCAGACAAACAGCAGCGGCGACGCCCATAGCGCGACCCAAAGTCCGATGACGCCGAAGGGGCGGGCAGGGCGGTGATGTAGCCCCTCAATCTCGGCCATGCTGCCGTGCCCGGTGGCACCGAAAGCGCCCCAAAGGCCCGCACCCATAATGATCAGCGGAAAGGGCAGACCAAAGACGAACAGAGCCACAAAGGCCAGCGCGGCCAGCACCCATCCCGCGCGCCCGTGCAACGCTTTCCGTCCCAGATTGCGTAAGGCTTGAAAGACCACGACAATGACCGCCGCCTTAATCCCCATGAACGCGGCTTGAACCAAGGGAAGCTGGCCGAAATAGGCATAGCCAAAGGCCAGCGCCAGAATGACCGCAGCCCCGGGGAGTACAAACAAAAGTCCCGCCAACAGCCCGCCAAGGGTGCCGCGCAGCCGCCATCCGGCATAGGTCGCCAGCTGCATCGCCTCTGGTCCGGGCAATAACATGCATAAGGACAGCGCGCGCAAAAAACCGTCTTCCGAAAGCCAGCGATGACGCTCGACCAACTCTTTGTGCATCAGGGCGATCTGTGCCGCTGGCCCCCCAAAGGACAGCACCCCGATCCGCCCGAACACACGCGCCAGCAGGCCCCATTCCGGTACACTCATATCTCGCATATGCCTCTCACGATGCCCCGCGTCAGAGGTCGCAGTACCGGCCCCCGAGGTCAAGCGCCGGTGGGGCACCGATTGGCACTGCCCGCACATACGCGCGGCGGGTTTCAAAGGATGCGGATTGTCAGGTTAGGGGGCGCAGGTTGCTATCACGCCAAACTATCGAAATCGTTGAACTCTTTGAACGGCACGCCCAGCATCCAAGGGAACCTTGATTTAAAGTCCTCGTCGTCGCGCCAATTCTCGACCTCTTTCCATCTTTCACCGACGCTGACACGCGAGTCGTTCACGTCGCTCAACGTGCGGATATACATGAGTTTCCGAGTGTCGCTGGTGTAGCCGAACCGTTTCGGTGCATCCATATGGCCGATGCCGAATATGTTTTTATGGTCTTTCCTGCCAACCATCGTCAGACCCAAATTAATGAATTTGAAGCGATGTGCCCATAACTGAACCTCGTCGTCACGCAGGCCCAATGCGTAGCCCTTTGGAAAGGTGTAAAAATGGGGCGTGCCCTCTGCTTCGAGCGGCTCGGCTTGCGCTAGATGCGCTCTGAGCGTTGCGATGAAATCCGAAGACAGCCCGTCATCATCATCAAGGACGACTTGCGCTACCGGATCGCTCCCTGCGAATTTTGCGATTGCGTGGCGCTGAAACTTCCTCGCCGGGCCCTGCGGCGCGAATTGTATCGTGAACTTACCAGCCCCTAAACGGTCTTCGCACATATCGGTCAGCTCTGATTTTGCCCAATCGGGCATCTGATCGCTGGAGAGGATGAAATGGTGAAAGTTATCATCCGTTTGCGACGCGAGGCTCGCCAACGCGATATTGTTGAACAGCCACAGCCGCCGCAATAGCCTGTTTTTATCGAACAGCATCGCCGCATCTTTGGAAAAGTCGCTTTGCCATCCTGACGCCCCTAGAAACGAGAACCGGGTTGAGACAAGGATTTCAGTCGATTGGGACATTGAGCGGCTTCTCTGCTTTGTGGGCGGTTAATGTATCTTATTAAAAATTATGGACTTTTTTACCGCAAGTCAAACAAACCCGAAGTGCGCGTTGAAAGTCAGGGTTCAAGGGGCTTGGGTGTTCTGCCGTTCATTCTGAAGCGGACGAAGTGCTTATGCAAGCTGCCGATTGATTGCAGCACAGGCGATGACCCGCCTGACCATGAGCAGGCGAAAACTGCATGTCATGCGCTTGAAAGTGGAAAATTACGGGGGAAATGTAAGTGCAGGTTTCTGTTGCCAGGTACCTGCGAACCCCGCCTTAGGTCGCTAAACGTAAGGACTTAAGTTTCAATAGTTCCGGTCGCTTACGCGGCCATCGCCATTGGAGCACGATTGTCATTTGCAATTGTACATTTTACGCCGATAACGGTGGCAGTCAGCCGAGATAAAGCAACATCTTTAGACGTTCGTCGATCCTATTTCGACCCCATGATCCGCAAATGACGGATGTTTGGTGGAGTCGCCGGGTACCGCCCCCGGGTCCGAACCGCTTATTACATGCGCGTTTATACCCATAGTCCCGAAGGACACCCCAGATATAAGGGGCGTGATTTGCTTTGCAAGGGGAAAGCTTTGAAAACGAAAGCTGACCCGCGGCTATCGGGCCGCGTCACTCTGTTTGCTGCGGCGGGCAAAGACGGTGCGGGCGAGGGCCTGGGTCTCTTCCTCAAGCAGGGTCAGCCCTTGGGCGGCGGCGCCGGCGTCGCGGGCGGCGATCGCGGTGGCAATGTCACGATGGCGCGCGACGATGGCGTCGCGGGACCATGCGGTGAAGGTGATCATGTTCATCAGCGGTTGCATCGCTTCGACCGCACCGGCGAGTTGATAGGACAGCACCGGATTGCACGCGCCATCGACCAGCGCGCGGTGAAACGCGACATCAGCCGCGCAAAAGCCCGCGTCCGACAGATCGGGGGCAGATTGCGCTGCAAGCGCGTTTTGCATCGCGTCCAGATGATGATCCTGCCTGCGTGCCGCCGACAGGGGGGCGCAGGCGCGCTCTAGCGCGAAGCGGGCCTCGCAGGCGGTCTCGAAGCTGACGTCGTTCATCGACAAAAGCAGGGTAGAGGTGGTGATCTGCTGCGCTTGGGCGGCTTCAAAGCTGATGCGATTGACGAAAGCGCCGCCCGTTGCGCCCCGTTGCGTACGGATCAGTGATTGTGCCGCCAACCGCTTGAGCGCCTCGCGCACCGTCGCGCGCGAGACGTTGAACTGCGCCGACAGCTCCGCCTCGGAGGGGAGGCGTTCGTCGACGATCAGCACACCCTTGATGATTGCATCACGGATGTTCGCGGCAATATGGCTGGACAGATCAGAGGCGGTTTCTGGCGTGGAATTCATATGTCTTACATTTATGGTTTGGAAAAACTTTAATTGTCTGACATTAATTTTGCAAGATGCGAGTCGGCGGGCACCCCCACTGGCGCGCAGCTTGAACCCATGGAACCGAGGGGCCAGCCCCTCGGGCTCCCCGGAGTTTACTGGCAAAATGAAGCGGGCCCTGAACAGCGGTCCGAGACAGGAGAAATGATGTTTGATGCGTTGATGGTGAATAAGGATGAGGACACCGGCAAGACTCATGCCGAGGTTACCCAGATCGACCTTGACCGTTTGCCCGAGGGGGATGTGACCGTTGCTGTCGAATATTCGACCGTGAACTACAAGGACGGGCTGTGCATCGGGCCGGGCGGCGGCTTGGTGCGCAAGTATCCCCATATTCCCGGTATCGATTTCGCAGGCACCGTGGAGGCATCGGACGATGATCGCTACAAACCCGGCGATAAGGTCGTGCTGACCGGCTGGCGTGTGGGCGAGGCCCATTGGGGCGGCTATGCGCAAAAGGCGCGTGTGAAGGCAGACTGGCTGGTGCCGCTGCCCGAGGGGCTGGATACCCGCCAGGCCATGGCCGTGGGCACGGCGGGCTTTACCGCGATGCTTTCTGTCATGGCGCTGGAGGATCACGGGCTGGTGCCGAGCAATGGGCCGGTACTGGTGACGGGTGCCGCCGGTGGCGTGGGGTCGGTCGCGGTCGCCATCCTTGCTGCATTGGGTCACGAGGTCGCCGGTGTGACGGGCCGCCCGGATACGGCGGATTATCTGAAATCGCTGGGTGCCACGCAGATCGTCGCGCGGGAAGAGCTGAACGAAACCGTTAAACGTCCGCTGGAATCCGAAACCTGGGCCGGTTGCATTGACGCTGTGGGTGGCGAAATGCTGGCGCGGGTCTTGGGGCAGATGAAATACGGCGGTTCGGTCGCAGCTGTCGGGCTTGCAGGTGGGGCAGGGTTGCCGGCCACGGTGATCCCCTTCCTGCTGCGCGGTGTGAACCTGCTGGGGATCGATTCCGTCATGCAACCCTATGACAACCGTCTGCGCGCATGGCAGCGGATCGGGAAAGACCTGCCACTGTCCAAGCTTGAGGATATGGTCGTGCCTGCGACGCTGAGCGATCTGCCCAAGCTGGGGGCAGACATCCTGAACGGTCAGGTGCGGGGTCGTGTTGTGGTTGATGTGAACGGCTAAACCACCGGCACGACGGCTACGATTTGTCTGGCGGCGGCCCCTTGGGGTCGCCGTTTGGCGTATTTAGGGACTAGTACGGCCTTGACCTTGCGAGGGCAGCACTAGCTTTGCATCACCTTAACGCAAAGTGTGACATGTCCGATAAAAGCCCCATCCTTCTTTGGTATCGCCGCGATCTGCGGCTTAGTGATCATCCGGCCCTATCTGCCGCTGCAAACGCGGGGCGGCCCGTGATACCCGTCTTTATCAAGGACAAGAGCGTCAACGCCCTTGGCGCGGCACCGAAATGGCGTCTTGGTTTGGGGATCGGGGCGCTGGCGGACAGTCTTGAGGGGGTGTCGAGCAGGCTGCTCTTGCGTGAAGGCGATGCGCTTGAGGTACTACAGGCTCTGATCAAGGAGACGGGCGCGGGCACCGTCTATTGGTCGCGGCTTTATGATCCGGACAGCGTGCAGCGCGACAGCAAGATCAAAGAGACCCTGTGCAGCGACGGGATAGAGGCGAAATCCTTTGGGGGGCACGTCATGTTCGAACCCTGGACGGTCGAGACAAAGGCGGGCGACTGCTATAAGGTCTACACGCCGTTCTGGAACAACGTCAAAACCCGCGATGTTGAGCCGCCGCTGTCGGCACCTTCAGAACTTCCCGCGCCGGGAAGCTGGCCCGAAAGTGATGCGCTGGACGGGTGGGGCTTGGGGGCTGCGATGGACCGTGGTGCCGATGTGGTGCGCCGGTTTGTCTGTCTGGGCGAAAAAGCCGCGCAGTCGCGGCTGGGGGCGTTTATGGCGCATGGGGTGGCCGACTATAAGCAGACCCGTGACATTCCCGGCACCGATGGCACGTCGAACCTGTCGGAAAACCTGTCGCTGGGTGAGATCAGCCCGCATCAATGCTGGCACGCCGCACAGCGCGCCTTGCATGACGGCAAACAGGGGGCGGAGACCTTTCTGAAAGAGCTGGTGTGGCGCGAGTTTGCCTATCACCTGATGCATCACACGCCACGGATGCTGACCGATAACTGGCGCGAGGAATGGGATGCCTTCCCCTGGAACGAGGATGAACGCCGTGCCGAGGTGAAGGCCTGGAAGCAGGGTCGCACGGGCGAACCCTTTGTCGATGCCGCTATGCGCGAGCTCTATGTCACCGGCCGCATGCATAACCGGGGCCGCATGATCGTCGCGAGCTATCTGACGAAACATCTGATGTGTCACTGGCGCATCGGGCAGAAGTGGTTTGAACATTGCCTGATCGACTGGGACCCCGCGAGCAATGCGATGGGGTGGCAATGGGCGGCGGGGTCGGGGCCGGATGCGTCTCCGTATTTTCGAGTGTTCAACCCCGAGACACAGCTGGATAAATTTGATAAGAATAGAGACTACGCCAGTCGCTGGATCGCCGAGGGGCGCGCCAATCCGCATAAGGACGCGCTTGCATTCTTTGATGCGATCCCGCGCAGTTGGCCCTTGTCGGCGGATGATGACTATCCCGAGAAGATCATCGCGCTGGATGAAGGGCGCGAACGGGCCCTTGAAACCTACAAGGGACGAAACTTTTAACCTTTATGAAACGTGGATCTCCCACGTAACACCCATAAACCAATAAGATACGCGTCCAAGCGCATACAGGAGAGCGAATGATTTTGACCAGCACCGAGGGGCAGACTGCCCTTCCACGATATTTCTCGCGTGTTTTTGCGATGGCGCAGGAAATGCAAAACGGGCAGGTCGACTTTGTTTTGCCCGACGGGCGGTGCTTTCGCGCAACCGGAAAGAACCCGCTGCCCGTTGCGGAAATCCGTATCCATAACAATGACTTGTTCGCGCGTCTTATCAGGGAGGGTGATCTTGGTTTCAGCGATGCCTACCTTGACGAATGGTGGAGCACACCGGACCTGCAGGCCTTTATGGACGTGGCCCATGCGAATGAGGATATCTACGATTCATTCCCCGGCATGGGGTTGATCCGCAAATTTGAATCCCTGCGCTTCTGGTTGCAGCGCAACAGCAAGAAGCAAGCGCGTAAGAACATCAGCTATCACTATGATTTGGGGAATGATTTCTACAAATTGTGGCTTGATGACACGATGACCTATTCAAGCGCGCTTTTCGAGGACGGCTTTCAACAATCGCTAGAGGCGGCGCAGACCGCGAAATATGCCTCTATGGTGGATCAGATGGGGGTCTCGGCTGGGGACCATGTGCTGGAAATCGGCTGCGGCTGGGGCGGTTTCGCTGAATATGCAGCGAAGGAACGCGGGCTCAAGGTCACCTGCCTTACGATCAGCAAAGAGCAGTTTAACTACGCCAAAGAACGTATTGAAAACGCGGGCTTGGCCGATGTTGTTCAGTTCAAGCTTCAAGATTACCGTGACGAGCGTGGCACTTACGATGGTATTGCCAGCATCGAGATGTTCGAAGCCGTTGGGGAACAGTATTGGCCGTCGTATTTCAATACGTTGCACGCCTGTCTTAAACCTGGATGTCAAGCGACCTTGCAAATCATCACCGTGCCGGATCGTCGCTGGAAGGTTTACAAGCGAGGCGTTGATTTCATTCAGAAATATATCTTTCCGGGGGGTATGCTACCAAGCCCCGCGGTGTTGAAGCAACAGGTTGAGAATGCCGGACTAGCCGTTGAAAAGTCTATCGAATTTGGGAAAAGTTACGACGTCACGCTGCGCCGTTGGCATACAACCTTCAATGAGAAGTGGGAAGAGATCGCGCGCATGGGCTTTGACGAACGCTTCAAGCGGATGTGGGATTTCTACCTCACCTCTTGCGCGTCTACCTTTGACAGCGGCAATTGCGATGTGACACAGATTACCGTGAAGCGTCCGGCCTGAGGGCGCATTGCTTGTAGTCTAAGGAAATCCCGATGCCGACCGCTGCCCGCCTGACAGCCGCTTTTTGCCTGGCGCTGATGGGCTTTGCCCTTTCGCGCATGATCATGCCCCTGATGCCTGAATCCACCCAGTTCGGGTATTTCATTCCCACCAATATTGCCCTCGGGCTCGCGGTCGGGTGGCGGGTCATGGGGGCACGTGCGGGCGGTGGCGTTTCCGAAGGGATCACCATCGGGCTGACCGGTGCCGTGGTTCTGGTGTTCTGGGGGCTGTTCATCCAGGCAGGCCGCGAGATGATCGAGAATGCGATGATGCACCGCTATGGCGGTGTCGGAGAGGCGCTGGTGGGCATGATCGGTATCGGTGCCGAATACTTCCTGGTCATGGCGACGGTGCCGATCATCGCGGTCGTGTTGATTGGCGGTGCCGTCAGTGGCGTGATCACAAACCTCATCGACAGCAAGTTCCCTTAAGCCGATGACAGATCTTTTTCTCTATGGGTCGTTGCGGCATGTGCCGCTGCTTGAAATCGTGATGGGGCGCGCGGCGGACCGGCTTGACATCTCGCCGGACCGTTTGCCGGATCACATCGCCTTGTCCGTGGTCGAGGGGCCGTTCCCCTGCATCGTGCCGGCACCGGGCCAATCCGCCGAAGGGGTGTTGCTGCGCGGGCTGGGGCAGAACGATCTGGACCGGTTGAATTTCTACGAGGGCAGCTTTGCCTACGACCTGCAAGAAATCACGTTGGAAAGCGGCGCAAAGGCTTTGGGCTATTTCGCGCGGCCCGATCAATGGACGACACGTGACCCGTGGTCGCTGACGCAGTGGCAGGCAGACTGGGGTGCGCTCAGCTGCTTTGCTGCGCGCGAGGTGATGGATTATTTCGGCGTCTATACTGCCGACCGCGTGGCGCAGATGTTTCCGATGATCCGGTCACGGGCCGCGGCGCAGGTGAATGCGCTTCGGTCGAAACACGGGGCAGGGACGCTGGACGGCAAGGTCCGGATCGACCGGATTGACCGCGCCTATACCAATTATTTCGCGCTGAACGAATATCACCTCGCGCACGAGCGTTTCGACGGCACGATGACCGATGTGCTGGAGCGTGCGGTCTTCGTCGCAACCGATGCCGCCTTGGTGCTGCCCTATGATCCGGTGCGGGATCGGGTGATGCTGGTAGAGCAGCTGCGCATGGGGCCGGTGGCGCGGGGGGATCGCGCGCAGTGGCAGCTTGAACCCATCGCGGGCCGTGTTGATCCGGGCGAAAGCCCCGAAGACGCCGCGCACCGCGAGGCGCAGGAAGAAGCGGGGCTGACCCTGCGCAAGATTGAAAAAATCGCGGAAGTCTATTCCTCTCCGGGGGATTCTACGGAATTTTTCTATATCTATCTGGGCCTTGCCGATTTGCCCGATGATAGCACCGGCGTGAACGGGCTTGAGGCCGAAAACGAGGATATCCGGTCCCATCTCATCGGCTTTGATGCGCTGATCACGATGGTAGACCAGCTTGAAGCTGCCAATGCGCCCCTGGTGATTGCCGCTTACTGGCTTGCGCGGCATCGGGAACGCTTGAGGTTGGAAGCGCCCGCCGCTACACCGGATGTAACTTGATTTAGGAGCATCCCATGCACGTCGCATCTGATCTGGCGCAGGCCATTGGCAACACCCCTCTTATTCGTCTGCGCAAGGCGAGCGAGGAAACCGGCTGCGAGATATACGGCAAGGCAGAATTCATGAACCCCGGTCAGTCGGTCAAGGACCGTGCCGCGCTGTTCATCATTCAGGATGCCATCGCCAAGGGCACGCTGAAACCCGGCGGCACGATTGTCGAAGGCACGGCAGGCAACACCGGTATCGGGCTGGCACTGGTCGGCGCATCGATGGGGTTCAAAACCGTGATCGTCATTCCTGAAACCCAAAGTCAGGAAAAGAAAGACATGCTGCGCCTTGCCGGGGCCGAGCTGGTGCAGGTGCCCGCGGCACCCTACCGCAACCCCAACAACTTTGTGCGCTACTCGGAACGGCTCGCCAATGAACTGGCGCGCACCACGAACGAAGGTGTGATCTGGGCCAACCAGTTCGACAACGTCGCCAACCGTCAGGCGCATATCGAAACCACCGGCCCCGAGATCTGGGAGCAGACCGGCGGCAAGGTTGACGGGTTCTGCTGTGCGGTGGGATCTGGCGGCACGCTGGCCGGTATCGGCATGGCGTTGCAGCCCAAAGGCGTGAAGATCGCGATTGCCGACCCGGACGGGGCCGCGCTGCATAACTATTACACCAAGGGCGAACTGGTCGCTGAAGGCGGATCAATCGCAGAAGGTATCGGTCAGGTCCGCATCACCAAGAACCTCGAAGGGTTCACGCCCGATTTCAGCTACAACGTCTCGGACGCAGAGGCGCTTCCCTATGTCTTTGATCTGCTGCAACACGAAGGGCTTTGCCTTGGGGCGTCGTCGGGTGTGAACGTGGCCGGTGCGGTGCGTCTGGCCAAGGATATGGGGCCGGGGCATACCATCGTGACGATCCTGTGCGATTTCGGCACGCGCTATCAGTCGAAGCTGTTCAACCCCGACTTCCTGCGCGAAAAAGATCTGCCTGTGCCCGCTTGGCTGGACCGCGCCCCACAATCCATTCCCGGCGTCTTCGAAGACCAATGATCGCGACGCTCAGGGGGCTTCTGGCCTGCGGTCTTCTGGCGCTTTGCCTGACGACCGCGGCTTTCGCGCAGACCGACGTCGAAGAAACGGCGGAGCAATGGGATAGTGTTGCGGTCAAGGCGGAACAATCGGTTGAAGAGGCCGACACACCGACTTCCGAACTCGACAGCCTGCGCGGGCGTATCGTCAACTACCGGTCCGAGTTCGAGGCCGCGCGCACGCTGAACGCTGAACGTATCGCCGCGCTGCGCGACCAGCTTGCCGCCTTGGGCACAGCGCCCGAGGGCGAAAATGCCGAACCCGAAGCGCCAGAGGTGGCCAAGACCCGCGCCGACATCAACCAGCAGCTGAACACCCTGCTGGCCCCCGTGCAGATCGCAGAGCGCGAGTTTCTGCGCGCAGACGGGCTGGTGCGCGAGATCGACAAGATCATTCGCGAACGCCAGACCGAACGGCTGTTACGCACCACGCCGTCGCCGCTGAACCCCGTCTATTGGGGGCCCGCGCTGGTCGAGATGCAGGATGCCTTTGCCGCTTTCTGGCAGGAAAGTGCTGAACAGGATACGGACAGCGCGCTGAACACGTTGGAAAACAACCTGCCGACCGTTTTCTTCGCGGGTATTGCCGGCTTGCTCTTGCTGTTCCGCGGCCGTGTCTGGGCGATGAAGATTGCGCATACCCTGCGCGTTCATCAGGCGCGCGGCATGGGAATCTGGCGCTTTGTCGTTTCCCTGTTGCGCATTCTGTTCCCGCTAGTGGGGCTCTACCTGCTGACCATCGCGGCACGGCAATCGGGTTTTCTGGGCACACGCGCGACACAGGTCGTTGAACTGCTGCCGCTGATTGGCCTGCTTATCTTCGGGTTCCGCTGGGTGTCCGAACGGGTCTTTGCCCGCGAAGAAGACGAAGCGCTTTTGCCGCTGTCTGCACAGCAACGTAAAGCCGCACGGTTCTACGTGAACGCGATCACCTTCGTGATGATCCTGTCTATCGTGGCGCTGACGGTGCTTGAAATCGGCGACCCCAGCTTGGCGACACGCGCGGTGGTGCAATTTCCGCTGGCGGTGCTGACCAGCCTCGCGCTGTTCCAGATCGGTCGGATCCTGCGCAGCTACCGTGAACCCGAAGAGGATACGCCAGACGCGGATGGCATGACCAAAGCATCGTCCCATGCGCGGGTTGTACGCGGTGCCGGGCTGGGGGCTATTGCGGTCTCTGTGGTGGCACCGCTGCTGTATGCCTTTGGCTATCAAGATCTGTCGGATGCGATCCTGCGCCCCTATGTGACGACACTGGCTGTGCTGGGGCTGGTCATGGCGCTGCAACGCTTTTCCGCGGATGTCTATGGCGCGATCACGGGGCAGGGCATTGCCGCACGCGAAGCGCTGATGCCGCTGTTCTTCGGTCTGATTTTGCTGTTGTTGGCGATGCCCGTGCTTGCGCTGGTCTGGGGCGCACGGGTCGCGGACCTGACCGAGTTATGGGCCGCATTCTCGCGCGGGTTCACCATCGGGGAAAGCCAGATCTCGCCGTCGAACCTGCTGGCCTTCGCGGTGATTTTTGCGATCGGCTATCTGCTCACGCGGCTGCTGCAAGGGGCGCTGCGCAGCAATGTCCTGCCCAAGACCAAGATCGACATCGGCGGGCAGAACGCGCTGCTGTCGGGGCTGGGCTATGTCGGGATCTTTCTCGCCGCGCTGGCCGCGATCACGGGGGCGGGCATTGACCTTAGCTCGCTTGCCATCGTCGCCGGTGCGCTGTCGGTCGGTATCGGTTTCGGTCTGCAGAACATCGTGAGCAACTTCGTCTCGGGGATCATCCTGCTGATTGAACGCCCCATTTCCGAAGGCGACTGGATCGAGGTCGGTGGCAAGTCCGGCTATGTGCGCGATATTTCGGTACGGTCCACGCGGATCGAAACCTTTGACCGCACCGATGTCATTGTCCCGAACGCCGATCTTGTCAGCGGTACGGTGACCAACTTTACCCGTGGCAATACCGTGGGGCGGGTCATTGTCTCGGTCGGGGTAGCCTATGGCACCGATACCCGCCGCGTCGAGGCGATCCTGCGCGAGATCGCGGAGGACCAGCCGCTGGTGCTTGCGAACCCCGCGCCAAATGTGCTGCTGGTGCGTTTCGGGGCCGACGCGCTGGAGTTCGAGATCCGTGCCTTCCTGCGGGACGTGAATTGGATGATGTCGGTCAAAAGCGATATCAACCACGCCATCGTCGAACGCTTTGCCGCCGAAAACATCGAGGTGCCCTTTCCCCAGCGGGACGTATGGCTGCGCACCCGCGCCGGCGAAAAAACCTCTAAGCCGGATGGAGAGGACAGTTGAACGAGCCGATCTACCTCACCGACGCCTATGCCCGCGACAGCGCCGCCAAAGTCATCGCCATCACCGACGAGGGCGGGATCGTGCTGGACCGGACGGTGTTCTATCCCACGGGCGGCGGGCAACCGGGGGACAGCGGTTGGCTGAACTGGGACAAGCAGCGCATGCCGATCGCGACAACGGTCAAGGGGCTGGACGGGTCCATCATTCTGGTTCCGGCCGAGCCCGAGGAAATTCCCCAGCCGGGCACCCATGTCACGCAAAAGCTGGATTGGGACCGCCGGCACCGGCATATGCGGGTGCACAGCCTGCTGCATCTGTTGTCCGTGGTCGTGCCGTTTCCCGTGGTGGGAGGGCAAATCTCGGCCACGCATGGGCGGCTCGACTTTGACCTTGCCGATGCGCCAGAGGATCGCGACGGCATCGAAGACGCGCTGGCGTCCTATATCGCGCAGGATTTGCCGATTACGGATCACTGGATTACCCAAGCGGAATTGCAAGCCGCGCCTGAGTTGGTCAAGACGTTATCCGTCGCACCACCGGTCACGGCGGCCAACGTACGTCTGGTGCAAATCGGAGAGAGTGACGCATGGATCGACCTGCAGCCTTGCGGTGGTACCCACGTTGCCCGCACCGGAGAGATTGGCGCGGTACGCCTTGGCAAGATTGAGAAAAAGGGGCGCGGCACCCGTCGGATCTACGTCCATCTCGACGGCTGAACGGCGCATTGAAATCTTGTTGAATTTCGCGCGTTTTACCCCTTGCACCCCGCCTGCAGGTCACGTTAAACACCCCCTCAATGGACAGGTGGCCGAGTGGTCGAAGGCGCACGCCTGGAAAGTGTGTAGGCGGGAGACCGTCTCCAGGGTTCGAATCCCTGTCTGTCCGCCATACCCCCCTTACGATATATTCCGCCTGTACGGTGATCGGTTCCGACGCCCCGAACGGGTCGCCAGATGCCCGTTGGTTCGGGCGGGTCGATGACGGGTTACCTGAGCCTTTTCGCGGTCGCCTTTCTTGCAGCGACGATTCTACCGATGCAATCCGAAGCGTTGCTGGTCGGTCTGATGATCCATGGTCAGCACGGGGTTCTGGCTTTGCTGGCGGTTGCCACGGTGGGCAATGTCTTGGGGTCGGTGGTGAATTGGGGGCTGGGGCATGCGGTGCTGCGGTTCCAGCACAAGCGCTGGTTTCCTGCGTCCCCGTCGCAAATGGCGCGGGCCGAGACGTGGTACGCGCGCTATGGCCGCTGGTCGCTGCTGGTCAGCTGGTTTCCGGTTGTCGGCGATGCGCTGACCGTCACCGCAGGGGTGCTAAGAGAGCCGCTGTGGTCCTTCGTCGCAATCGTCGGCATCGGCAAGGCGCTGCGCTATGGGGTGCTGGCCTGGGTGACGCTCGTGTGGATCGGCTGAGCGAAAGAGACCGAATAGCGCGTTGTCTTAAAACGAAAAAAGCGCCCGAGGGCGCTTTGTTTCCGTGGTCGTCCTTAGCTGCTTAGCCGCCCCAGTTACGCACCTGACCGCAATCCATATGCACGAAGTTCGAGCCGGAATAGCGACCAACACCGCCACCGTTACAGGCAATCGCCGCACGTGCCATCTGGTTCACCGAACGCGATGCCAGACGCAGATCAGCCGCCTGACCACGCATATGGAGGGAGTTCTTGGCCACACCGCGCGATCTGGAACGCAGCATCGCGTTGGTCTGCGGGCTGCGGTAGCCGGATAGAAGCATATAGGGCTCGGACACATCCAGAAGGTTATGCGACGCGGCCATGATGTCCACGGTGCGCAGGTCCATCGACTTGACGCCATCTGTACGCCAGTCACGCATGAAATAGTTCAGCTCGGATACGGCATCTTTGATGTAGTTGCCTTCGATCCAATAGATCATGTCGATGCGTTCGCCGGTCCGGCCGGAATACATCTTGATGCGACGAATATCGCCGGCCCCACGCAAAAATCCTGCTGCGTTTGCGAAGGTCGGTGCCGCTGCTATGGCCGTCGCTGCGAATGCGCCCAATACGGAGCGCCGGGTCATGCCCGAAGTGCTCTTACCAGTCATTGATTGTATGTCCCGTCTTCTGCCTTTGGTTCCATGATGTTACACGGAGTTTTCCATCGATCCCCAGATGCAACAATTTATGGCATAGCGCGATTCTTGAACCAAGTGCTGAATCGAAAAGGTTCCATCCATCAACAAATTTAGGCGAATTTTTGCGCAACCCTTAGTTGGTTGTTCATTTTTGCCACTGGGGCGATGCCGATAAGCATCAATTTATCCTTAGTTTTCAGTTCACGGGCATTGTTATTGGACAAGAGCATAGGGTTCCCTGCCTATCTAGGAAATCCAAAGCTCACCGATTTCGGGGGAATCAATGACTCGTATTTTAAGCATTCAATCGCGGAAATTTCGCCGCATGGCCGGTTTTCTGGGGGCTGCTGCTACAGCTCTGACACTCTTTACCGCGCCGCAACCCGCTTTTGCGCAGGTGACCGCGTTCAAA
This sequence comes from Sulfitobacter sp. TCYB15, assembly GCF_040435955.1. Classification (NCBI taxonomy): domain Bacteria; kingdom Pseudomonadati; phylum Pseudomonadota; class Alphaproteobacteria; order Rhodobacterales; family Roseobacteraceae; genus Sulfitobacter; species Sulfitobacter sp. TCYB15. The sequence continues at coordinate 2,053,564 of NZ_CP159193.1, read as the reverse complement.
CAGGCCGTTGCCGAAGCCGCCGCGCGGGATGAGGATATCGCCGCCTACTACCGGACCCACGGCTATGCACCGATCTGGACCGAAGCGACAGAGACACAGCGCGCCCGACGTGCCGCACTTATGTCAGCGATCCGCGCGGCTGATTTGCACGGGCTGCCCGTCGCACGCTATGACCCCCAAGGGCTGATGGAAAAGCTCAAAAACGCGCAGACCCCGCGGGATCGCGGGCTGGCCGAGGTCGAGATGACCCGCGTTTTCCTGCAATACGCCCGTGATCTGCAAACCGGTGTGCTGGTGCCGTCGCGCATTGATCCGTCCATCGTGCGCGAAGTGCCATACCGCGACCGTCAGACCTATATCACCGATTTCATTTCTTCCGATCCGACGCCGTTCCTGCGTAATCTGCGCCCGCGGACGATGGAGTATAACGCCTTGATGCGTGAAAAGCTGCGGATGGAGCATTTGCTGACCCAAGGCGGTTGGGGGCCCGCGGTGCCTGCATCCTCGCTCAAGCCCGGGGCGCAAGGAACGCAAGTGGTCGCGCTGCGCAACCGGTTGATGTCGATGGGGTATCTGAAGCGGTCCAACGTGATGACCTATGACGCCACTTTGCAAGAAGCGGTGCGCAGCTTTCAAAAAGATCACGGTCTGAATGAGGACGGCGTTGCCGGCTCCGACACCATGGCCGAGATCAACAAGAGCGTCGAGACGCGGCTGCAATCCGTCATCGTCGCGATGGAGCGTGAACGCTGGCTGAACAAGGAACGCGGCGCACGTCACGTGCTGGTCAATATCCCCGCCTTCACCGCGTCCGTCGTCGACAACGGGCAGGTCACTTTCGAGACACGCTCGGTCGTGGGGGCGAACCAATCGGACCGTCTGACGCCTGAATTCTCGGATGTGATGGAATATATCGTCATCAACCCGACGTGGACGGTGCCGCGGTCGATCGTGACCAAGGAATATCTGCCGTCGATGCAGCGCAATCCCAATGCAGCGGGTCATATTGATCTGATCGATAATCGTGGCCGGATCATCAGCCGCGGGTCGGTGAACTTTAGCCGTTATACAGCGCGTACCTTCCCCTATGGCATGCGCCAAAAGCCGGGACGGACCAATGCGCTTGGGTTGGTGAAGTTCATTTTTCCCAACAAATACAACATCTACCTGCACGACACGCCCTCCAAGAGCCTGTTTGACCGCGACGTTCGTGCCTTTAGCCACGGCTGCGTGCGGCTCGCCGATCCGTTTGATTTCGCCTATACGCTGCTGGCCCCGCAAGCGGCTGATCCTGTCGCCTATTTCAAACGGCAACTGGCCACAGGCCGCGAGACTTTCGTCCATCTGGATACCGAAGTGCCGGTCCACATCATCTACCGCACCGCCTTCACCACACCGCGCGGCCATACGCAGTATCGCGCCGATATCTATGGTCGCGATGGCCGTATCTGGGATGCGCTGAGCAAGGCGGGGGTGGCATTGGGCGCGGTTCAGGGTTAACTCGTCCCTGACAAGGGGAGACCGCACATGACCTACACCATCCAACAGATCGCCGACGCGCTTGGCTTGCCAGCGGTCGGCGATACCTCCATTTCGATTGCCAAACTGGCAGAGCCGGCAGACGCGGGCCCCGACGATCTCGCGCTCGCCATGAGCCCCAAATACGCACAATCGCTGTCTGACGGATCGGCCCGCGCGGCCATGCTCTGGCCCGATGCCGATTGGCAAGAGATGGGGTTGAAGGCCGCCATCCTGCCGGACCGTCCGCGCTTTGCCATGTCGGGGCTGACCCGCATGATGGATCCGGGGCAGGGGTTCGGGGCTGGCATCCACCCCTCCGCCATTATTGATGAGACTGCCGAACTGGCCGAGGACGTCTCTGTCGGGCCATTGGCGATTGTGGCGGCGGGCGCGAAAATCGGCGCCGGCTCTGTCATCGGGCCGCAGTGCTACATTGGTACAGACGCGGTTCTGGGAAAGAACGCCTATCTGCGCGATCACGTCAGCATCGGCGCGCGGGTGCGCATCGGCGATGATTTCATCGCGCAACCGGGCGCGCGGATCGGCGGCGACGGGTTTTCGTTCGTGACGGCTGAGCCCAGCACGGTGGAACAGACCCGCAAGACCCTTGGTGATCGCGGCGACACAAAAGCGCAACAATGGACCCGTATTCACACCCTTGGAAGTGTGACCATCGGGGACGACGTGGAATGCGGTATGAACTGCACGGTTGACAGCGGCACCATTCGCAACACCGCGATTGGCGACGGCAGCAAGCTCGATAACCTCGTGCATCTGGGGCATAACGTCGTGGTCGGCAAAAACTGTCTGCTGTGCGGGCAGGTCGGTATCGCCGGTTCCGTGACCATCGGCGACAACGTGGTGCTGGGTGGTCAGGTGGGCGTCAGCGACAATATCACCATCGGCGACGGGGTGATCGCGGGCGGCGGCACCAAGATCCTGTCCAACGCGCCCGCGGGCCGGTCCTTGCTGGGCTATCCCGCGACCGAAATGGGCAAGCAGATCGAAGGCTACAAAGCGCTGCGCCGTTTGCCGCGCTTGCTTCGCGATGTGGCGGCGTTAAAATCCCAGATGGGCACCTCCAAAGACAGTGAGACAAGCTAGGGCCGAGGCATGGCCCGTTCTGACGGAGACTTAGGATGAACATCAAAGATCAGGTCATCAGCATTATCGCCGATCAAGCGTTTCTGACGCCATCGGATGTCACCATGAACAGCACGCTCGAAAGCCTTGGCATCGACAGCATGGGCATCGTCGAAAGCATCTTCGCGATTGAAGAGACATTCGACGTATCGGTGCCGTTCAACGCGAACCAGCCGGATGCCACGGGGTTCGATATCTCTAGCGTGGCCAGCATTGTCGCAGGGGTGGAACGGCTGCGCGCCGAGCAGGCCTGACGCGTGAAACGTGTCGTGATTACGGGTGCGGGCACGGTTAATCCGCTTGGGTTGAACGTGCCCGATACGCTTGCGGCCATGCGCAACGGAGTGTGTGGAATAGGGCCGCTTGATTTCCGCGACGTGGACCGGCTGTCGATCAAGATCGGCGGTCAGGTCCATGGGTTTGACGGCGAAAGTCAGTATAACCGTCAGAAGATCGCGCTTTATGACCGGTTCACCCAGTTCACCCTTGCCGCCGCGGCGGAGGCGATCCGCCAATCAGGGCTTGAGTTCAAGGGAGAGCTCTCGGCGAAATCCGGCGTGGTGCTTGGCACGGCGGGCGGCGGGGTCAGCACATGGGACGATAACTACCGTGCGGTCTATGCCGAAGGGAAGAACCGCGTGCATCCCTTTGTGGTGCCGCGCCTGATGAACAACGCCGCCGCCAGCCATGTGAGCATGGAGCATCACCTCAAGGGGCCATCCTTCACCGTTTCCACCGCCTGCGCATCCTCGAACCACGCGATGGCGCAGGCGTTTTCGATGATCCGCAGCGGGATGGCACCGGCGATGGTCACGGGCGGCTCGGAATCCATGATGTGCTTTGGCGGGGTCAAGGCGTGGGAAGGGCTGCGCGTGATGTCGCGCGACGCCTGCCGCCCGTTCTCTGCCAATCGCAATGGGATGGTGCAGGGCGAAGGCGCAGGCATTTTCGTGTTCGAGGAGTATGACCACGCCCGCGCCCGCGGGGCTGATATCCTGTGCGAAGTATCGGGCTTTGCCATGTCCTCTGACGCGTCGGACATTGTGATGCCGTCCAAGGCGGGGGCCGCCCGCGCGATCAAAGGCGCGTTGGACGACGCCCGGATCAACCCGGAGGAGGTGGGTTATATCAATGCTCATGGCACGGGCACGGCAGCCAATGATAAAACCGAATGTGCGGCGGTGGCAGATGTGTTCGGCACCCATGCAGACCGGCTGATGATCAGCTCGACCAAATCGATGCATGGGCATCTGATCGGCGGCACCGGCGCGGTAGAGCTTTTGGCCTGCATCATGGCCCTGCGCGACGGGGTGATCGCCCCTACCATCGGCTACGAAGAGCCCGACCCCGACTGCGCCTTGGATGTGGTGCCCAATGTGGCCCGCGATGCGCGGGTCACGGTGGCGCTGTCCAACGCCTTTGCCTTTGGCGGCATGAACGCGGTACTGGCGCTGCGCGCGATTTGACGGCTGCGATACCGCCCATGAAAAAGCCGCCCACGTCAAACGGGGCGGCTTTGTCGTCTTAACGGCCCGAGGGCCAAGCGTCTGCTTACCGGTCTTCAACAACCGAGGATTTGTCGAAGCTTGCGGTGAACCCGTCCAGCGACAGCGACAGTTCGACCTTCTGGTCAGGTGCCAGCGCGGGCACGATGGTGATCACGGCCTCTTTCCCGCGTTTGAACGCGGCGACATCGGCTTCGGTCAGGCCCATGCGGACGTAGCAACCAACGGGGTTACAGAAAGCGAAAGGATAGCGGCGCGCTTTGCCACCATCGACGGTCAGCGTCAGCTGCGAGGGCAGGGCCGTTTCCAACGGCACAACCACAGTGGCACCGGCTGTCGCCTTGCCGCCCGCTGGCAGGCGGAACAGCGAGAATTCGGCGACAGGCGCGCCTTGGCCATCATCCATCAGCTGGTACATCTGGCAGGGGTCGACATCTTCTTCGGTCTTGATGCAGCGCATCTCCCAGGCACCGATCACCTCTTTGGTGTAGGGCTTGCCCAGGGTCGGCTCCCCGTCGGCATCTTCACCAAGGCTCAGCTGCGACTGCACGTCGGTGCTGCTGCCGGTGGTGGTGTTTTCTTCCGTCGCGGGTGGCGCTTCAGCGGTCGGCTGCGCCGTTTCCGGGGCGTCTGTTGCTGCGGGTGTTTCCGTGGCTGCAGTCTGTGCGTAACCGGAAACGGGCATAGTCAGGGCCATCGCCGCGCAGAGAGGGAGAAGTGTGATATACTTTTTCATGCTCGTTCCAAATCAGTTAAATTCGACGCCATCTACCATGCGCCAATGCCAATGTCAGGACGATAGCGCTGAAACCATCGTGATTTAAGGCAAAATTTTGCCTATTTCATCAGGTTTTCACGGGGAAGAGGCCGGGCGCGGGGGGCTGAAATAGAAAAAAGGACGCGATGCGTCCTTTTCCCTGTTCTTCGTTCTCCCCATCGGACTTGGCCGACTTATTGAAAGCACGTTACGAAAGCATTCGGGCACCGTCAACATAAAATATCACAGCGGTTTCAAGCGCGTAAAATGGACCTCAAACGTAAAAAGGGCCGCACCCGAAGGCGCGGCCAAGTCTGACAGGGAGGAAGTGCCGCCAGCACGAAAAGGACATCACGACCGGCGACAAAATCACTATGGTGTGAAAAGGTTAAGTTTGTATGCTCGCTCTGCACTTTGGCTGCAGGTTATTGGCCCAAAAGGAATTAAATACGTGACAAATGATATCTTCATCGGCGGCGGTGGCGAAGACTACGCGACGAAACAGTTTCTCAACATCGGCTATGCCAACCGCCATGGGCTGGTCGCGGGGGCCACGGGCACAGGCAAAACCGTCACGCTGCAAATCCTGGCCGAAGGGTTTTCCGCCGCAGGGGTTCCGGTGTTTCTGTCCGACGTCAAAGGCGATCTGTCAGGGCTGGCGCAGGCAGGCTCTGCCAGCCACAAGCTGCACACCCCCTTTTCAGAGCGCGCCCAGACCATCGGCTTTGACGATTTCGACTACAGCGCCTTTCCGGTCACCTTCTGGGATATGTTCGGCAAACAGGGGCATCCTGTGCGGACGACAATCTCGGAAATGGGGCCCTTGCTGCTGGCGCAGCTTCTCGATCTGACGGAGGCCCAGGAAGGTATCCTCAACATCGCCTTCCGCGTCGCTGACGAAGACGGGCTGCCGCTGCTGGACCTCAAGGATCTACAGGCGCTGCTGGTCTGGATCGGGGAAAACGCTTCGACGCTGGCGCTGCGCTACGGCAATGTGTCGTCGGCCTCGGTCGGCGCGATCCAGCGACGCTTGCTGGTGCTGGAAAACCAAGGCGCGGCTGATCTCTTCGGGGAACCTGCGCTCGCGCTCACCGACCTGATGCGCACAGACACGGACGGGCGCGGTTTTATCAACATCCTCGCGGCCGACCAGCTGATGCACTCGCCCAAGCTCTACGCGACCTTCCTGCTGTGGTTGTTGTCAGAACTCTTCGAGGAACTGCCCGAGGTCGGCGACCCCGATAAACCCAAACTGGTGTTCTTCTTCGACGAGGCGCATCTGCTGTTTGACGACGCCCCCAAAGCGCTGGTCGACAAGGTGGAACAGGTGGCGCGGCTGATCCGCTCCAAGGGCGTAGGCGTGTATTTCATCACACAGAACCCCGCAGACGTGCCCGAAGATATCCTTGGCCAATTGGGCAACCGCATCCAGCACGCCTTGCGCGCCTTCACCGCGCGTGATCGCAAGGCGCTGCGCCTTGCCGCCGAAACCTACCGCGAGAACCCGCGTTTTGAGACCGAAGACGCGATCCGCGATGTGGGCGTGGGCGAGGCGGTGACCTCCATGCTGCAGAAAAAAGGGATCCCCGGCATTGTGGAACGCACCCTGATCCGGCCACCATCCTCGCAGCTTGGCCCGATCGATCCGGCCACCCGCGCCGCCCTGATGGCGCAAAGCCCGATGGCGGGGAAATACGACACCCGCCTTGATCGCGCCTCCGCGTTCGAAATGCTGGCCAAACGCGCCGAAGACGCCGCGAAAGAGGCAGCACAGGCCGAGGAACAAGCCGAGGCCGAAGACACATCCCCCGCCTTGCGCGAATTCAACGCAGCGCGGCGCTATGCAGGCAAACGGGTCACGCGCTCGACCTCGAAACGCACGACCAAAAGCGACGACAGCTTTGGCGGTGCCATCGCGAGTGTGGTGATCAAGGAGTTGAAAGGCACAACCGGCCGGCGCATCGTGCGCGGAATCCTGGGCGGGTTGTTCAAAGGACGCTGAATGCGCTTCCAAATGGTCCTAAATCCTCGCCGAAGGCTGGCCTTATCCCGCAAGGGATAAGGCCTTTTCTTTTACTTCTCGGGGATCAACCCGCGCGGGCTGAACCGCAATACCAGCAGTAATACCGCACCCATTGTCATCAGCCGCATATGGGCCGCGGATTCGATCAGGTGGTCTTTCAGCCAATAGCCGTCGGACATGCCCGCGGTGACCAATTGCATCAGCCACAGCCCCATGGGTTCAACCATCACCCAAAGGTACCACATCAAAAAGCCCCCCAGCACGGCCCCTAGATTGTTGCCGGACCCGCCAACGATCACCATGACCCAGATCAGGAAGGTGAAGCGCAACGGCTGGTAGGATCCGGGCGTCAACTGGCTGTCCAGCGTGGTCATCATCGCGCCGGCAATCCCGCAGATGGCAGAGCCGAGAATGAACACCTGCAAGTGCCGTGCGGTCACGTCCTTACCCATGGCTTCGGCCGCGACCTCGTTGTCGCGGATCGCGCGCAGCATGCGGCCCCAGGGCGAATTCAGCGCCCGCTGGCTTAGCCACATCAGCACCAAGAGCACCACGGCGAACAGACACACATACAGGAATTTCACCCAAAGCGTCGATGCCTCTACCGGGTTCAGTCCGAAGCCGGCCGCCTGTTCGACAAAGCCCGCGTTATTTTGCAGGTCGATCTCATAGGGGACGGGGCGCGGGATGCCGATGACGTTCTTGACGCCCCGCGACAGCCAGTCTTCGTTCTTGAGCACGGCGATGATGATCTCGGCGATGCCCAGGGTCGCGATCGCAAGGTAATCAGACCGCAACCCAAGCGCGGTTTTCCCGATCAGCCAGGCCGCTCCGGCTGCAAACAGCCCGCCCACGGGCCAGGCGATGATCACCGGCAGGCCAAGCCCGCCAAGATAGCCGGTGGTCGCGGGGTTCACGCCCTCGACCGCGCTTACCGATGGGTCGAGCAGGGCGCGGAAGATAAAGAAACCTGCCACCAGCACCACCAGAACAACCAGCGTGCGCAGCCATCCCTTGGCCATGCGTTTCATCACCTGAACCGCCAGAATGATCGTCGCGGCCCCCATCAGCAGGGCGGTGAGGATCCCCCAGCCCCCCGCGGACCAAGCGCCTTGCGTGGGGGGCATGCCGATCAGCACAGCGGCCAGACCGCCAAGGGCGACAAACCCCATGATGCCCACATTGAACAGCCCCGCAAAGCCCCATTGCAGGTTCACGCCAAGTGCCATGATGCTGGAGATCAGCCCCATCGCAATGATCAGCAGCGCCGCGTTCCAGCTTTGCGCCAGCCCGGTCAGTACGATCAGCAGCGCGACAATGGCGAAAAGAGCGGTGTTTTTCAGTGTCTCGTTCATACCGATTGCCCCTTGAACAGACCTGTGGGTTTGAACAGCAGCACGATCAACAAGATCACGAAGCTGACGGCGAATTTATAGTCGGTGGACAAAAGCTGCACCAAGCCGTCGGGGGCCATCCCCTCGGGAGCGAGGTAGCCAAAGACCTTTTTCCACGCGTAGGTGATCGTCACCTCGGAGAATGCGATAACAAAGCCCCCCGCGATGGCGCCGATCGGGCTGCCAAGACCGCCCACGATCGCGGCGGCAAAGATCGGCAGCAGCAGTTGGAAATAGGTGAAGGGTTTAAACGACTTATCCAAGCCGTAAAGCACGCCGGCGGTGGTCGCCAGACAGGCCACAATGATCCAGGTGATCATGACCACGCGTTCAGGATTGATGCCCGACAGCAGTGCCAGATCCTCGTTGTCAGAGTAGGCGCGCATGGATTTGCCCGAGCGTGTCTTGTTCAGGAACCAGAACAGTGCGGCAACCACGATGACAGCCGTCACCACGGTCAGCCCTTGGGTTGTTTTGATCGCCAGACCTTCCTCAAGCCCCGTCATCTCTTTGAAGTCGCGGGCCGAGATGATGAAGCGTTCGCCATCCAGAAACCGTTGATCCTCTGCGCCGATGATGAAGCGGGTGATACCGTTATAGACGAATGTCACCCCCAGCGAGACGATGACAAAGATCACCGGCTTGGCCTTCTTTTCGCGGTAGAAGCTATAGACAAGTTTGTCCGTGCCAAGCAGCAGCCCGATGGTGATGATGATCGCGAATGGCAGCGCCAGCAGGGCAGTCGGCAGGACTCCCAGGCTCAGCCCCAGCGACTGGAAACCCCAAGTGATCAGCACGGCGGACATCGCGCCAAGCGCCATCGTGTCGCCATGGGCAAAGTTCGAGAACCGCAAGATGCCATAGACCAGCGTCACCCCAAGCGCACCAAGCGCCAGCTGCGACCCGTAGGCGATGCCCGGAACCAGCACATAGTTGGCCAAGGCGATGAAAGCGTTGAGTAAATCCATTATTTGCATGTCCCTAGATAGCTGATGACAATCGGCCCATCAGCGTAATGCACGGTATAACGGGAGGCCCCGTCGGCGGCGATGCTCAGCAGGTGGCGGGCATCAAACCCACCCCCCGTAAGGGACAGCGCCTTGACCTGTTTCGTGCCAGTCATGTCGACGGTTTCGGCGTCGCTGACCATTTGTGATTGAACCGTCAGCGCATCGGCAGAGGCTCCGCCTGCGTTGCCGGTGATGTCGGGGGTGAACTCTGTCTCGGTGCAGGGCTCGTTCTCGACGCATTCCCACGTAAAGCGGCAGGCGATCGCAATCGTCTGCTGGAACGGCTCTGCGGGGGCCGTAGCGGCTGCGGCGGTCGGGGCTGTTGCAGCGGTCGTGGCAACGCTGTCCTGCGCCAAGGCTGGCGCCGTGGTTGCCAATAGGGCCATCGGAAGGGTCCATCGCATCGCTTAACCCCCCAGAAAGGATTTGCGAACTTCGGGGTCTTCCAAAAGTTCTTTTCCCGTGCCGGTAAAGGCATTGGCCCCTTGCACCAGAACATAGCCCTTATCCGCAATTTCCAGCGCTTGGCGGGCGTTCTGTTCCACCATCAGGATCGGGATACCGGTCCGCGCGACCTCGATGATGCGGTCGAATAGTTCGTCCATCACGATGGGGGACACGCCAGCGGTGGGTTCGTCCAGCATCAGCACCTTCGGCTGCGTCATCAACGCGCGGCCCACCGCGACCTGCTGGCGTTGCCCGCCCGACAGTTCGCCCGCGGCCTGATAGCGCTTTTCCTTGAGGATCGGAAAAAGGTCATAGACCTGCGCCATCGTATCACGGAAATCATCGCGGCGGATGAACGCCCCCATCTCGAGGTTTTCTTCCACTGTCATCGAGGTAAAGATGTTCGAGGTCTGCGGCACGAACCCCATGCCCTTGGCCACACGGTCCTGCGGCGACAACGAGGTGATGTCTTCGCCGTCCAGCCGCACATGGCCCTGGCGCACGTCGAGCATGCCGAAAACCGCCTTCATCGCCGTGGATTTGCCTGCGCCATTGGGGCCGACAATGACGGCGATCTCACCCTTTTCGACGGCGATGGTGCAGCCGTGCAGGATATCAGGGCCCTTGCCATAACCGCCCGTCATCGTGTCGCCGATCAGGAAGGGGCCCCCCGGCGCGGGGTGGCTTTTGCCGCCCCCTTTGACCGGCTGCGCGGTGCCTTGCCCTTTGGGGTTCGCGATCGACAGGTCCTTGTTACCCCGGTCGCCGTATGGGTTGCTCATGTCGTTCTCTTTCATTCGGTGTCCAGGGCTGCCGCGGGGATGGGCGCGGCGCAGGATATCTCATCCGCACATGTGTCGCGCAGCATCATGGCCACCTCAAAGGACATCTTGTCCATTTCATCCAAAGGCATTGTATCGGTGGTATCGAGATACAGCATAATCCGCGCTGTTCCGACATCCGACAACATGACCGCGCTCATGGTGCGGTCGCCTTCGATCTCGTCATATTGCAGGTGGCGCAGGGTCGTGCCCATCGGGGTGTCGATCCGGTCGACCTTCAGCACCTCGGGGGCAGGGCCGCCATCCGCCGCGATCCAGGCGCTATAGGTCTCGTATTGCTCTTCCAGCGTCGAGGTGCCGTCGGCGATGTCGTACCCGGGCCATTCTTGGGTGAAGTTCAGGATCACCTCGCCCAGATAGCGGGTGGAGCCGTCGCCGACCGTGTCCCAGGTTGCTTCTTCCCACGGGGTGCCCCGATCGCACATCCAGACCTGCGCCGACAGCTGCGCACAGGCCGCAGCGGCCTGCGGCAGGACAAATCCCGCGCAGAGCGTCAATGCGGTGGCCATCCGTCTCATGCAGACACGGCCTTGTTCTTGAGCCCGGTGCCGAGATAAGCCTCGATCACCTGTTCGTTGGCCTTGATCTCGGGCAGGGTGCCTTGAGCGAGAACCTTGCCCTCGGCCATACAGATCACCGGATCACACAGACGGCCGATGAAATCCATGTCGTGTTCGATCACGACAAAGGTATAGCCGCGTTCCTTGTTCAGACGGATGATCGCGTCACCGATGGTATTGAGCAGCGTGCGGTTCACACCGGCCCCGACCTCGTCAAGGAACACGATCTTGGCGTCGACCATCATGGTCCGCCCCAGTTCTAGCAGCTTTTTCTGACCGCCGGATATCTGACCCGCTTTTTGCTCGGCCAGATGTTCCACCGTCAGAAACTCAAGCACTTCGTCGGCTTTGGCGCGCAAGGCGCGTTCCTGATCGGCGATGCGCTTGCGCCCGAACCACGTGTTCCACAGCGTCTCGCCCGCCTGATCGCCGGGCACCATCATCAGGTTCTCGCGGCATGTCATCGATGAAAATTCATGCGCGATCTGAAAGGTCCGCAGCAGCCCTTTGTGAAACAGCGTATGGGGGGGCAGGCCGGTGATATCCTCGCCGTCCATCGTCACGCGCCCCGAGGTCGGTTTCAACACCCCCGCGATCACGTTGAATAGCGTCGTTTTGCCAGCACCGTTCGGGCCGATCAAACCGGTGATCGTGCCTTTGCCAATGGTCAGATTGGCCCCGTCCACGGCGTGGAACCCGCCGAAATGTTTATGGATGTCGTCTACGACGATCATTTTGTAGTCTCCCCGTGCGGTGCCGAAGCCCCGTTGCAAAAACAGCCCGGTCGCAATGCACCGGGCTGCTTTCTGTCACGTCATGTGATGTTAGCGGTATTGAACCGTCGTGATCTTGCCGTCTTCGATCTTGATCTGACGGTAGCTGCCAGCGGATTCACCGGGGCCGATCAGTTCAACCGCGGTTGCGCCTTCATAGTCGACTTCGCCGCCGTCCTTGAGGATTTGCAGCGCTTTGGCCAGCTCACCCGGATAGATCTTTTCGCCGGGGGCGTTCGCAACCGACATGACCTGATCCTTATAGACCTGCGGATCGGAAGACCCTGCGGCCTGCATCGCCAGCATCAGTAGCGCTGCCGCGTCATAGCTTTCCGGTGCGAAGGGCGAAGTGGTATCGAAGGCACCGTCGACCAGCGCGGTGAATTTGTCAGCGCCGGGGCTATCGGTGCCGGGGTGCTGGCCGGTGGAGCCGTCCAGCTCGGAGCCGAAGTTGTTTTCAAGGTTCGCCGCGATCATCCCGTCGGGGAAGTGGAACGTGTCGAACGCGCCTGAATCAATCGCTGCACGCACAACGCCCGATCCACCCTGATCGACGTAGCCCGCAACCACCAGACGGTCGCCACCGGCAGAGGCCAGCGCGCCAACCTCGGCAGAGTAATCGGCCTTGCCGTCTTCATGTGCGGCAGAGATGGTGATCGTCCCGCCCGCGGCTTCATAGGCCTGCTGGAACGCGTCCGCCAAACCCTTGCCGTAGTCGTTGTTGGTATAGGTGACCGCGACTTCCTTGATGCCTTCTTCCATCAGCACCTCTGCCATGACCTCGCCCTGACGGGCGTCGGAGGGGGCGGTGCGGAAGAACAGGCCATCGTCTTCCATCGTGCTCAGGCCGGGCGATGTGGAGGATGGCGAAATCATCACCATGCCGTTGGGCAGTGCCGCGTTCTGCAAGATCGCGCCGCTCACGCCAGAGCAGGCCGCGCCCACAATGCCGTTGATCCCTTCGGCGATCAGGCGTTCCGCACTGGATACCGCAAGCGCGTTATCGACGCAGCCCGTGTCAGCGCGCGAGGGGGTGACTGTCGCCCCGTCCATCAGCATGCCGCTGTCGGTGACTTCTTTCATGGCCAGCTCGGCGCTGGATGCCATGATGCCGGTCAGCGATTCAATCGGGCCGGTGTAGCCAAAGATCACGCCGAGCTTCACGTCCTTGCTATGCGCGTCGGCATAGGCATTGGTGGCCAGCAATGCTGCAGCCGTTGTGGCCATAAGCATCTTTTTCATGTTTCTCTCCCTGTTGAACATGGTGTTCTGCGCCAGAGCCTATGCGGCGATTTTGAAAAAGAAAAGCGTTATCCCTAGGTAAAGTGGCGCAAGATGATGTGGATCGACGCTTTGTCTGCGCTAGGTTTGCAGGGATAGGTTGTATGAAGGGGGAAAGCCATGTTTCTCGGGGGGATGATGCATCAGGCCGCACGGGCCATCGGGGCGTTGGTCATAGCTGGATCGGTCATCGGCGCGTCGGGCGTTGGTGCGCAAGAGCTTCGGATTACCCAGCAGGTGTCAGGGCTGGAGACGCCTTGGGCGCTGGCGATTTTGCCGAATGGGGACGTGCTGGTTACCGAACGCGACGGCCGCTTGCTGCGGGTCCGTGAGGGGGCTAGCCACGAGGTCGCCGGTACCCCGCAGGTCGTTGACGCAGGGCAGGGCGGCTTGCTGGACATCACGCTGGCACGGGATTTTGACAGATCGCGCACCGTTTTCCTGACCTATGCCAAGGCGCTTGAGGGCGGGGCCGGTACCGCGCTTGCCGCGGCAGAGCTGTCGCAGGATGGTGCGCGGCTCGAAAATCTACGCGATCTCTTTACCATGTCACGCGGGTCTGCCGCCGGTCAGCACTTTGGCAGCCGCGTGGTCGAGGCGCGCGATGGCACGCTTTTCGTCACCGTCGGAGAGCGCGGCGACCGTCCGGCGGCGCAGGATCTGGGGCAGCACAACGGCTCTGTCGTGCGGGTCAACCGTGACGGTACTGTGCCCGCCGATAACCCGTTTGTCGGGCGCGACGACGTGCTGCCGGAAATCTGGTCCTACGGGCATCGCAACCCGCAAGGGGCAGCGCTTGATCTGGAGGGCAACCTGTGGGTGTCAGAACATGGTGCGCGCGGCGGAGACGAGGTTAACGCGGTCCGCAAGGGCGCGAATTACGGATGGCCGGTGATATCCTACGGGCGTCACTACTCCGGTGCCAAGATCGGCGAAGGCACCACGAAAGAGGGGATGGAGCAGCCCGCCTTCTACTGGGACCCGTCTATCGCGCCCTCGGGATTGCTGATCTATTCGGGCAAGATGTTTCCCGACTGGCGGGGCGATATCTTCGTCGGCTCGCTCAAGTTCAATTATATCGCGCGGCTACAGGGCGACCCGCTGGCCGAGGTGGCGCAAATCTCTGCCCCCGCCACGGCACGGGTGCGCGACATCATAGAGGCACCGGACGGCGCGATCTGGTTTATCTCGGTCGGGAACGGTGCGGTGTACCGGATCAGTAACGATTAGGCGACGGGCTTGGCCGCATGCGACCCGCGTTCGCGGTAAGGTGTGGTGTTATAATGCGCACGGTAGCATTTGGAAAAATGCGACGGCGAGGCAAAGCCACAGGCCAGCGCCACGTTGATCACGCTCATATCCGTTTGCATCAGCAGGTTACGCGCCTTTTGCAGGCGCAGTTCCATGTAATAGCGTTTGGGGCTGCGGTTGAGGTAGCGGCGGAACAGCCGTTCAAGCTGCCGCGTGGACATGCCGACATCGCGCGCCAATGAGGACGGGCTGATCGGCTCTTCGATATTGGCCTCCATCATCTGGATGACCTGACCCAGCTTGGGATGCCGCACGCCGATACGGGTGGGCACCGACAGACGCTGCGTGTCCTGATCCGTGCGGATGGAGCTATAGATCAGCTGGTCGGCGACGGCATTTGCCAGATCCTCGCCCAGATCGTCGGCAATCAGCTTGAGCATCAGATCGATCGAGGATGTCCCGCCCGCTGTCGTCATCCGGTTGCCGTCCACCACAAAGACCGATTTCGTCAGGGTGACGTCCTCGAAGTCTTCGCTGAAACTATCCTGATTTTCCCAGTGGATCGTGGCTTTCTTCCCGTCCAGCAATCCGGCCTTGGCCAGCGTAAAGGCGGCTGTGCACAGACCGCCGACCATCATGCCCTTGCGCGCCTCCCGGCGCAGCCATCCCAGCAGCTTCTTGGTCGTCGCCGCCTGCACGTCGATGCCGCTGCACACCACCAGCGTGTCGTCGCGGCCCAGATCGTCAAGATCGCCATCCAGCGTGAATTCTGCCCCTGCCGAACAGCGCACGCGCCCGCCATCCTCACCGATCAGACGCCAGTCATAGGCCGGACGACCCGCCATGCGGTTGGCGATGCGCAGACATTCCACCGCCGAGGCAAAGCTGAGCATGGTAAAGTTTTCCAGCAGCACAAAGACAAAGCGCCGTGTCTTTTCAGCGTCAGGAAGAATGCGGTTGGCCAGACGGGTGTCGCTCATCACGTCGCCTTTCAGGTTTGCGTTATACGTTGGGGCAAAGTGGGCGCTGCCCTCAAAAACCTGCCGAAAACCTTGCCCACGGGCGGGGGCGAAGGTCAATAGGGTGAATTTCGGTTCTGGTCACTTGGGTCAGACCTTTATATACCACAATTTCACAATGTTTGCGCCTGACACTTCGGGCGCTGCGGACTTCGGAGAAAAATGATGACCGATTGGACAAAATCAAGCTGGCGCGACAAACCGCGGATCCAGATGCCCGACTATCCTGATCAGGACGCGCTGCGCGCGGTCGAAGCTGAATTGTCCCGTTATCCATTGTTGGTCTTTGCGGGTGAAGCGCGGCGGCTGAAAAAGCATCTGGCGGCGGCGGGCCGTGGCGAGGCGTTCTTGCTTCAGGGCGGCGATTGCGCCGAAAGCTTCGAACAATTCAGCAGCGATATGATCCGCGACACCTTCAAGGTGATGTTGCAGATGGCCATCGTGCTGACCCACGGTGCCAAAGTGCCGGTGATCAAGCTGGGCCGCATGGCGGGTCAGTTTGCCAAGCCGCGTTCAGCGCCCACGGAAACCGTGGATGGGGTGGAACTGCCAAGCTACCGCGGTGACATCATCAACGAGCTCGCCTTTACCGCCGACGCCCGTATTCCCGACCCTAAAAAGATGCTGCGCGCCTACACACAGGCCGCCGCGACCCTGAACCTGATCCGGGCGTTCTCGACCGGCGGCTATGCCGATGTGCATCAGGTGCACGGTTGGACTTTGGGCTTTACCGAAAGCGAAAAGGCGGAAAAATACCGCGAGATCGCGAACCGCATTTCAGACACGCTTGATTTCATGGCGGCGGCTGGTGTCACGTCCGAGACGGCGCATACGCTGCAATCGGTGGAATATTATACAAGCCACGAATCGCTGCTGCTGGAATACGAAGAGGCGCTGTGCCGTCAGGACAGCCAGACCGGCAAATGGCTGGCGGGCTCGGGTCACATGATCTGGATCGGTGACCGGACACGTCAGCCTGATGGCGCGCATGTGGAATTTGCCCGCGGCGTTCAGAACCCCATCGGCCTGAAGTGCGGCCCGACGATGACCAGCGATGACCTCAAGCTGTTGATGCACAAGCTGAACCCCGAAAACGAAGAGGGTCGCCTGACCCTGATCGCGCGTTTCGGGGCCGGCAATGTGGGGGAACATCTGCCGCGTCTGATCAAGACCGTGCAGGAAGAGGGCGCGAATGTCGTCTGGACCTGTGACCCTATGCACGGCAACACGATCAAATCCTCAAGCGGCTATAAAACGCGGCCCTTTGATTCCGTGCTGCGCGAAGTGCGTGAATTCTTTGCGGTACATGGGGCTGAGGGCACCGTGCCCGGTGGTGTCCACTTTGAGATGACCGGTCAGGATGTGACAGAATGTACTGGTGGTGTCCGCGCCGTTCAGGACGAAGACCTGTCGGACCGCTACCACACGGCCTGCGACCCGCGTTTGAACGCCAGCCAGTCGCTGGAGCTTGCCTTCCTCGTGGCCGAGGAACTGTCGGCACGCCGGGCGAACCAACAGGTCAAAGCCGTCGGCTAACTGCCGCAGCTCATGCAATAAGAAAGGCCGCGCATATCATCATGCGCGGCCTTTTTCGTTTGCGGCATCGGGGGGCGTCCCATCGGGGATACCCCGTTTACTTCACGACCCGTAGATAGGCTGGCCGGTTGCGACCGGACCGCGCGGCAAAACGCGCGGCTGGATCGGCGAAACCTTCGGGGCAGGGCGCGTGCATATCCTCTGCCACGTCCGCCCGTGGCGGGCGCGGGATCGGTGTGGTGGCAAGATCTCCGATCCGATACAACCCCGGATGCTCGATGGCATTGGATGTGATCTCCAGACAGCCAAGCATCCGGTCGATCTGCCCCATGTCACTGCGCAGCGGCAGCACCAGCATACGCGCCTGAACGGCCGCATCCCCCGCGGTGAGCGTCATCTCTCCGGTGGCGGGCTGTGACAGAATGTGATCCAGCCAATCACTGCATCGGCGACGCTCGGACGGGTCGAACAGAGAGATCATCGGCATCCCGCGCAGGTCCATTCCCATGGCAGTGCACAGCTGCGATCCGGCGACGCGAAACCGCGCCAGTTCAGACCGCCTACGTTCCAGAACAAAGGCGCGATCAAGCACGGAGGTGATCTGTGCAGGGTCTATCTGCGACCGGAACGGGACCGGCTGACCACGGCAGAGCCCCTGCCAATAGGCCCGCACGTCAACCATCGCGGGTGTCGGCGGCGGCATCGCGCGGCGAGAGCCGGTCTGGGGCATGTCATCCAGAGGGGGAAGATGTTTCATCGGGCAGCCTTATTGCGGTCGGGACAAAAGCAGGACAGGGGGGCGGCAGCGGGGCCGCGAAGTATTGCCTGAGTTTAGTCAAATCAGCGGTAATTTGTAGATATAACAGCAAACTTGGTTAACAGACCGTTAAGGGGAGACCTCGCGCGGCAGAATGGCTTTTTACTTGCCCCATTTGCGAGTTTCCCTTTTAAGGCGCGCAACAATCGCAATCGACAAGGACCATGCCATGATACGTTCAATGACGGGTTTCGCCTCGGCCAGTGGTGCGTCCGGCCCGCATAGTTGGGGGTGGGAATTGCGATCGGTCAACGGCAAGGGGCTCGACCTGCGCCTGCGTGTGCCCGACTGGATCGACGGGCTGGAGGCGGGCCTGCGCAAGACGCTAAGCGCCGCCATCGCCCGCGGTAATGTCACCTGCAACCTGAGGATCACCCGCGAGGATGGCTCTGGCGCATTGACGGTGAACGCGGATCAGCTTGAGGTCGTGCTGGACGCGCTGCACCAGATCGAAGCGCGGGCGATGGATGCGGGGATCTCGCTTGCGCCCTCCAAGGCGACCGATATCGTCACCATGCGCGGCGTGCTTGAGCAGGCGACAACGGTGGATGATGTGGCCGCCCTTTGCGCGACACTGCTGGCGGAATTCCCCACGGTGCTTGCCGATTTCAACGACATGCGCGCCCGCGAAGGGGCTGCCTTGGCGCAGGTGCTCGAAGCGCAGTTGGCGCAGGTGGCAGAGTTGACGACACAGGCCGCCGCGCTGGCCGAGACGCGCAAGGACGAGATGG
Organism: Sulfitobacter sp. TCYB15; assembly: GCF_040435955.1. Taxonomy (NCBI): domain Bacteria; kingdom Pseudomonadati; phylum Pseudomonadota; class Alphaproteobacteria; order Rhodobacterales; family Roseobacteraceae; genus Sulfitobacter; species Sulfitobacter sp. TCYB15. The sequence goes on along the minus strand of NZ_CP159193.1, from coordinate 2,034,954 downwards.
CACAGACGCTGCAGCGCAATCTTTCGCGGGTGCTGGACAATGCCGAAGGCGTGGACGCTGACCGGCTGGCGCAGGAACTGGCGCTGATCGCCGTCAAATCTGACATCACCGAAGAGATCGACCGCCTGCACGCCCATGTGGATGCCGCCCGCGCCTTGCTGGCGCAGGACGGGGCCGTGGGGCGCAAGCTGGATTTCCTGATGCAGGAGTTCAACCGCGAGGCCAATACACTGTGCGCCAAGGCACAAAACACCGCGCTGACCCAGATCGGGCTGGCCTTGAAGGCGGTGATAGACCAGATGCGCGAACAAGTGCAAAATGTGGAGTAAGACATGAGCGACCGACGCGGCCTATTGATTATCCTCAGCTCGCCCTCGGGGGCGGGTAAATCGACGCTGGCCCGCAAGCTGCGCGATTGGGATACCTCGCTTGAATTCTCTGTCTCGGCCACCACCCGCGCCCCGCGTGTCGGCGAGGAAGACGGAAAGGACTACTTTTTCACCGCCGAGGATGATTTCCGCGCCATGGTGAACGATGGCGATATGCTGGAGCACGCCCGCGTCTTCAACAACTATTACGGCTCGCCCAAGGGACCGGTGCAAAAGGCGATCGACAGTGGCCGCGATGTGCTGTTCGACGTGGATTGGCAGGGCGCGCAGCAGATCAGCAACTCGACGCTCAAGCAGCACGTGCTGTCGATCTTCATCCTGCCGCCCTCGATCAAAGAGCTGCGGCGGCGTCTGGAAACCCGTGGTCAGGACGCCCCCGATACCATCGCGCTTCGAATGGAGAAAAGCTGGGACGAGATCAGCCACTGGGACGGCTACGACTACGTGCTGGTCAATGACGACCTGACCGAAACAGAGGCCAAGCTGAAGTCGATCATCACCGCCGAAAGATTGCGCCTTTCGCAGCAGCCGAAACTGGTGGATCATGTGCGCGCGCTGCAATCAGAATTCGAGGACACGAAATGACGCTTTACACTCTGGCCGATATCACCCCGCAGGTTCACGCGGATGCATGGGTTGCCCCCGATGCCAATGTCATCGGGAATGTGACGCTCGAGGCAGATGCCTCTGTCTGGTTCGGCTGTACGCTGCGCGGCGATAACGAACTGATCCTCGTGGGCAAGGGCAGTAATGTGCAGGAAAACTGCGTCTTTCATACGGACCCGGGCTGCCCGCTGACCGTGGGGGAAAACTGTACGATCGGTCACAAGGTCATGCTGCACGGCTGCACCATCGGGGATAACTCGCTGGTCGGGATGGGGGCGACGATCCTGAACGGGGCCAAGATCGGCAAGAATTGTCTGATCGGGGCAGGGGCGTTGATCACTGAAAACAAGGTGATCCCTGACGGGTCGCTTGTGATGGGCGCACCGGGCAAGGTCGTGCGCGAGCTGGACGCGGCGGCGATTGCCGGGCTGACCGCCAGCGCGAAACACTATCAAGACAACGCGCGGCGCTTTGCCAGCCAGCTTAAACCCGTCTGAGCATGGTGCTGCGCCCGCATCTGCCGGATCTGCTGGCAGCGCTGCCTTTGCCTACGCTTGCCGTTGATCGGGCTGAACGTATCGTCGCGATGAATGCGCCGGCCCAAGCCCTGCTGGGCCGTGGCGCGCTGGACCGCCATTACATCAACGTCTTGCGCCAGCCGGCGGTGGTCGATGCGGTCGAGCAATGCCAACAGGATGATACCCCGCGCGAGGCGCAATATCTGGCCAGCGACAACGGCAATGACACGACCTTTCGGGTGCACGTCCGAAAGGTGACCGGCATGGACTACGTCTTGCTGAGCTTTCAAGACATCACACAGGTCACCAACGCCAGCCAGATGCGCCGCGATTTCGTCGCCAACGTCAGCCACGAATTGCGCACCCCGTTGACGGCGATGATGGGGTTCATCGAAACCTTGCGCGGCCCTGCGCGTGACGACGCCCCCGCACGGGACCGGTTTCTGGGGATCATGACCGGAGAGGCCGAGCGCATGAACCGGCTGGTGGGCGATCTGCTGTCGCTGTCCCGCGTCGAATCGGACGAACGGGTGCGCCCGACGGATAAGGTCGATCTGCGCTATGTGCTCCAATCGACCATGCGCAACCTCAACCCCTTGGCCGTAGAGGCGAATGTGACGCTGGTCGCGACTATGGGGGACGATCCGCTGCCCTTGATGGGGGATACGGACCAGCTGTTGCAGGTGTTCACGAATCTTATTGAAAACGGCATCAAATATGGGGGCGTGGGCAAAGACGTCGAAATTTCGGTCGAGACGACCTTGCGTGACCCTTCCTTGCGTGGGCCTGCGGTGCGGGTCACCATCCGCGACCACGGTCCGGGGATCGACCCTGTGCACCTGCCGCGCCTGACCGAACGCTTCTACCGCGCCGACAGCCACCGCAGCCGCGCGCTTGGCGGGACGGGGTTGGGGCTGGCGATTGTAAAACATATCCTGAACCGGCACCGCGGACGGCTGAAAATCACCTCTGATCTGGGAGATGGGGCGCGATTCACGGTGATCTTGCCTATGGATGTGGCGTGATCGGGCGCATTTTGGTCAAAAAGAAATTACAATTTCCGTCCGTGTCATAAAACTGTAACATGACTGTCACAAAAGCTCAGTGTCGCCCGCCTATTGGTGCGGCAAGATCACCATGGGGGTGGTCAGACAAATCTAAGCTGACAGGAGACATCATGTCGCTCGTTAAACTCACCACTTCCGCGCTGGCCATTGCCGCCGTATCCGCAACCGCCGCTGCCGCGCGTGATCAAGTACAGGTTGCCGGTTCCTCCACTGTTTTGCCCTATGCGTCCATCGTTGCCGAAGCCTTTGGCGAAAACTTCGATTTCCCGACACCTGTTGTTGAATCCGGTGGCTCCTCGGCGGGTCTGAAGCGTTTTTGTGAAGGTGTTGGCGAGAACACAATCGACGTGGCAAACGCCTCGCGCAAGATCAAGAGCTCCGAAGTCGAAGCCTGCGCCGCGAACGGTGTGACCGACATCATCGAAGTCCAGATCGGCTATGACGGCATCGTGTTTGCCTCCGACATCAATGGCAACACATTCGAATTCACCCCCGAAGACTGGTACAAAGCCCTGTCCGCCGAAGTCGTTGTCGACGGCGAGATCGTGGCGAACCCCAACAAAATGTGGTCCGACGTGAACGCCAGCTTCCCTGAGCAGCCGATCCAGGCCTACATCCCCGGCACCAAGCACGGCACACGCGAAGTTTTCGAAGAAAAAGTGATCCTGGCAGGCTGTGAAGCCACCGGCGACTTCGAAGCGTTCAAGGCGGCCAATGGCGACGACAAGAAAGCCGCTGAAAAAGCATGTATCGCGCTGCGCACCGATGGTGTGTCCGTGGACATCGACGGTGACTACACCGAAACGCTGGCGCGCATCGAAAGCAACAAAGACGGCATCGGCGTCTTCGGTCTGGCCTTCTACGAGAACAACACCGACAAGCTGACCGTTGCCAACATGAGCGGCGTTGAGCCCACCGTTGAAACCATCTCGAGCGGCGACTACCCCGTATCCCGCCCGCTGTTCTTCTACGTCAAGAAAGCGCACATCGGCGTGATCCCCGGCTTGAAAGAATATGCCGAGTTCTTCGTGGCAGACGAGATTGCCGGCCCCGACGGTCCTTTGGCTGAATACGGTCTAGTCTCTGACCCGGAACTGGCGAAAACACAGTCGGTTGTTGCTGAAGAAACTGTAATGGGCAGCGGTTCCTAAACCCTGTCTGACGATCCGGAGGCGCTGCGAGGTGCCTCCGGATTTTTGCTGCCGACTGATACTTTCCAAACAATGATAGCCTGAAATAGGCTGCGACCGGGGGCCACCATGCGCGATATTTTCAATGTGGGATCTACCACGCTCTTAGTTGTCGTTGTTTTGATATTAACAGTCCTTGCCTATGGTCTGGTGCGCAGCCGGGCCATGTCGTCCGTCTCGGGCGATGCGCGCAAGCTGCATTCCCTTCCGAATTACTACGGCTATAATGCCGCCATGCTCACCGCCATTCCGGCGCTGTTTGTGCTGGCGATCTGGATGCTGGTCCAGCCGATGCTGATCCAGAACGCGGTCATCGACATGATCCCGCAAAGCGCCGTGAACGAAGGCTCTTCGGTCAATCTGGTGATGAGCGACGTGCGCCGCGTGGCCAACGGGCTGGACGCGGCCGTGCAATCGGGCGCGCTGGATGCGCAAAGCGCCCGTGATCTTGACGTGACCGGCACCGATGTGCGCGCGCTGCTGGCGGGCACCGGCGTGGCGCTTGGGTCTGACGTCACGCCCGAGGTGCTGGCCGCCGCGCAGCGCTACCGGTCAATGGAATACACCGGCCGCTGGCTGATGATCGCGGTGATCTCTGTGTTGGCGCTGGCCGGTCTGTTCATCGCGATGCGCACCGCACGGGCCGATTTTCGCGCGCGCAATACGGTGGAACGTTTTCTGCTGGGGTTGCTGGTGCTCGCTGCGTCGCTGGCGATCCTGACCACCGTGGGGATCGTCCTGTCGATGCTGTTCGAGACGCTGAACTTCTTCCGTCTGCATCCCTGGCAGGATTTCTTTCTGGGCACCACATGGGCCCCGAACTTCCGCGGGGACAGTGACCTGTCGATCCTGCCGCTGCTCTGGGGGACGCTCTATATCTCGATCATCGCGCTGCTGGTGGCCGTGCCGATCGGCCTCTTTGCCGCGATCTACCTGTCGGAATACGCCAACAACAAAGTACGCTCTTTCGCCAAGCCTTTGCTGGAGATCCTCGCCGGTATCCCGACCATTGTTTATGGTCTGTTTGCCTTGCTGACAGTGGGGCCGTTCCTTGTGAACATCTTTGGCCGCGGCGATAATGGTCTGCTGGGCGTCGACTGGATGAGCGGGGCGACATCGGTCCTGACGGCGGGGCTGGTCATGGGCATCATGCTGATCCCCTTCGTTTCTTCGCTAAGCGACGATATCATCAACGCTGTGCCGCAATCGATGCGCGACGGGTCATTTGGCCTGGGCGCGACCCATTCCGAAACCATCCGCCAGGTCGTGCTGCCTGCCGCTTTGCCGGGGATCGTGGGGGCTGTGCTTCTCGCCGCGAGCCGGGCCATCGGCGAGACGATGATCGTTGTTCTGGGGGCAGGGGCCATCGCCCGCATCTCGGGCAACCCGCTGGAAGCGATGACCACCATCACCACCCGTATCGTCAGCCAGCTGACCGGGGATACCGACTTTGCCAGCCCTGAAACGCTGGTCGCCTTTGCCCTTGGTCTGACGCTGTTCGTGCTGACCCTGGGGCTGAACGTTCTGGCGCTTTATATCGTGCGCAAATACCGGGAGCAGTACGAATGACCGACATGCCCAACACCGCAACGCCGCGCCATTCGCTGCTGAAGCCCGACGCGCGCACCGTCAAACGCAACCGCGCAGAGGCCCGTTTCAAATCCTACGGTATCGCGGCCATCGCCGTGGGCCTGCTGATGCTGGCGATCTTGCTGACCACAATCATTGGTCGCGGCGCAGGGGCCTTTCAACAGACGTTCCTGACGCTGAACGTGCAACTGCTTGAGGAAAAGCTGGACAAGAACGGCAACCGTAATCTGGACGAGATCAAGAAGGTATCGACCTTCGGCTACGCGCCGCTGATGGCCGCCGCGCTTGAGGCCAAGGTGGCCGAGACCGGGATTACCACGGACCTAAAGCCCAAGGATATGGCGGGCATCCTGTCCAAGGATGCGGCGGCACAGCTGCGTGACTTTGTGCTGGATAACCCCGAGCTCATTGGCACCGCGGTTGAATTCGAATTCCTGACCAACAGCCGCGTCGATGGCTATATGAAGGGCCGCGTCACACGCGACAGCATCGCCAACGACAAAAGCATCAGCGCAGAGCAGCTTGATCTGGTGGACGCCCTTGTCGCAGATGGGGCGCTGGAAAAACGCTTTAACATCGATTTCATCACAGGTGCCGATGCGTCTGATGCCCGACCCGAGGCGGCAGGCATGGGGGTCTCGATGCTTGGCTCGCTCTTTATGATGCTGGTGGTGCTGGCGCTGGCGCTGCCCATCGGGGTCGCCGCGTCGATCTACCTTGAAGAATTCGCCCCCAAGAACCTGCTGACCGATATCATCGAGGTGAATATTTCTAACCTCGCGGCGGTGCCGTCGATTGTCTTTGGTATTCTGGGTCTGGCGGTTTTCATCAACTATATGCACCTGCCAAACTCGGCCCCGCTGGTGGGCGGGCTGGTGCTGACGCTGATGACGCTGCCGACGATCATCATCTCGACCCGCGCCTCGCTGAAATCTGTCCCGCCCAGCATCCGTGACGCGGCACTGGGGGTAGGGGCGTCGAAGATGCAATCAGTGTTCCACCACGTGCTGCCCTTGGCTGCCCCGGGTATCCTCACTGGCACAATCATCGGTCTGGCGCAGGCGCTTGGTGAAACGGCCCCGCTGCTGCTGATCGGGATGGTGGGCTTCATCGCCTCGAACCCGCCCGACGGCATCGCATCGGGGCTGATGGATCCGAACTCCGCCATGCCGGCGCAGATCTACGAATGGGCCAAACGCGCCGATCCCGCGTTCTATGAACGCGCCTGGGGCGGTATCATCATCTTGCTGGTCTTTTTGATCACCATGAACGCCATCGCCGTAATGCTGCGGCGCCGGTTCGAGCGGCGCTGGTAAGAATGAAAGGCAAGGCTATGAAAGACAACGTAATTTCGGAGACGGACGTGACAACGAACCAAACAAAAATCGCCGCCCGCAACGTGCAGGTTTTCTACGGGGACACCCACGCGATCAAGGATGTCTCTGTCGATATCCAAGACAAAACCGTCACCGCCTTTATCGGACCATCGGGCTGCGGGAAATCGACTTTCCTGCGGTGTATCAACCGGATGAACGACACGATTGATATCTGCACCGTCAAGGGCGATATCCTGATCGATGGCGAAGACATCTATGACAGCGCGGTCGATCCGGTGCAGCTGCGCGCCAAGGTCGGTATGGTGTTCCAGAAGCCGAACCCGTTCCCCAAATCGATCTACGACAACGTGGCCTACGGCCCCCGCATCCACGGTCTGGCCCGCAACAAGTCCGAGCTTGACGATATCGTTGAACGCGCCCTGAAACGCGGTGCCATCTGGAACGAGGTCAAGGACCGTCTGCACGCGCCCGGCACCGGCCTCTCTGGCGGGCAGCAGCAGCGTCTGTGCATCGCCCGTGCCGTTGCGACCGAACCCGAAGTGCTGCTAATGGACGAACCCTGTTCCGCGCTTGACCCGATCGCCACTGCGCAGGTCGAAGAGCTGATCGACGAGCTGCGTCAGGACTATTCGGTCGTGATCGTCACACACTCCATGCAGCAGGCCGCACGGGTGAGCCAGAAGACGGCGTTCTTCCACCTTGGCAATCTGGTGGAGTTTGGCGAGACCGACAAGATTTTCACGTCGCCCGAAGACCCTCGGACGGAAAGCTACATCACTGGCCGGATTGGATAAGTATCATGCAAGATCAACATATTGTCTCTGCCTTTGACCGTGACCTCGAAAGCGTTCAGGCACAGATCATGAAAATGGGTGGCATGGTCGAAGATGCCATTCGCCTTGCCGCACAATCGCTTGAAACCCGCGACGAAGAGCTGGCCGATCAGGTCCGCGGCGGGGACAAGGCGATTGACGCGCTCGAAGAGCTGATCAACGAACGCGCCGCCCGCATCATCGCCCTGCGTGCACCCACAGCCGTGGACCTGCGTCTGATCCTGAGCGTGATCAAGATCAGCGCCAGCCTGGAACGTATTGGCGACTATGCGAAAAACATGGCCAAGCGTAATTCAGTGCTCGCGCAGCTTCCGGCAGTTGCCGATAGCGCCGGTGCCATCCGCCGCATGTGTAAAACGGTTGAATCCATGCTCAAGGACGCGCTGGATTCCTATGTGCAGCGCGACGCAGAACTGGCGATGGACGTGATTGCCCGCGATGAAGACGTCGATCAGATGTACAACGCGCTGTTCCGTGAATTCCTCACCTTCATGATGGAAGACCCGCGCAACATCACATCGTGTATGCACCTGCATTTCATCGCGAAAAACGTGGAACGCATGGGCGATCTGGTCACATCGATCGCGGAACAGGTCGTCTATCTGGTGACCGGCACCCATCCGGACGAGGACCGCCCAAAGGCGGATAACACCTCCACCAAGCTGAAGGGGTAGAACCATGTCGGCGGCGCAGCCCCAGATCCTGTTGGTGGAAGACGAACCCGCACAGCGCGAAATTCTGGCGTATAACCTTGAATCCGAAGGGTTTGACGTAAGGCGGGCCGAGAATGGTGAAGAAGCGATCCTGCTCGTGGCAGAGGCGCTGCCGGACCTGATTATTCTGGACTGGATGATGCCGCTGCTGAGCGGGATCGAGGTGTGTCGGCAGCTCAAGACCCGCGAAGATACGCGTAATATCCCCGTGATCATGCTCTCGGCACGGTCAGAAGAGGTGGACACTGTGCGCGGGCTAGAGACGGGGGCGGATGATTACGTCGTCAAACCCTATTCCATGCGCGAGCTCATGGCCCGTGTGCGCACCCAATTGCGCCGTGTGCGCCCGGCATCCTCGGGCGCGGCGCTCAGCTATGCCGATATCACGCTGGACACCGAACGCCACCGCGTGAACCGCGCCGCGAACGAGCTGAAACTGGGCCCGACAGAATACCGGCTGCTGGTCACCCTGTTAGAGCGTCCGGGCCGTGTGTTCAGCCGCGATCAGCTGCTGGATCACGTCTGGGGCCGCGATATATATGTCGACACGCGCACCGTGGATGTGCACATCGCGCGGCTGCGCAAGGCGCTGACATCTCACGGTGGCGATGACCCAATCCGCACGGTGCGCGGTGCAGGTTATGCATTAGGGTAGGGCGCTTACCCGTTGAATTTAATGACTTCTTGGCGTTGATCACCCAAGCCTTCGATGCCCAGTTCAACGACATCGCCCGGCTGCAGGTACACCGGCGGCTTAAAGCCCATGCCAACGCCGGGCGGTGTGCCGGTGGCGATCACGTCTCCGGGCAGTAAGGTCATGAAACGGCTGAGAAAAGAGATAATCTCGGCCACCGAGAACACCATCGTGCGGGTATTGCCCGTCTGGCGACGGGTGCCGTTCACATCAAGCCATAGATCAAGGTTCTGCGGGTCCGGCACTTCGTCTGCGCTCACCAGATACGGGCCAATGGGCGCGAAGCTGTCGCAGGACTTGCCCTTGACCCACTGACCGCCGAATTCGATCTGAAAAGCGCGCTCTGACACGTCGTTGAAAGTCGCATAACCCGCCACATGGGACAGCGCGTCTGCCTCGGACACATGCTGTGCCTTGGTACCGATCACGACCGCAAGTTCAACTTCCCAATCGGTTTTCTCGGAATCCTTGGGGATGATGATCGGGTCGTTGGCACCGGTGGCCGCGCAGAGTTTGCTAAACAGGATCGGGTGATCGGGCACGTCCATGCCAGCTTCTGCCGCGTGGTCCGAGTAATTCAGCCCGATACACAGAATACGACGTATGTCATTGATCACAGGGGCAAACCGGCCCGTGATGACAGGCAAGGACGTGACGACCACATCGCGCAGTTGGTCCAGCGCTGCGGGTGCCATTGTGACAAGCTCGATATCCGTCAGATGCTGCGTCAGATCGCGCGCGGCACCATCTGCGTCAATCATCGCAGGTTTTATCCCGTCAGGGGTTTCGATACGGCAGAGTTTCATTAGCTAATCCTGTGTTTGTGAGGGGTGCGTATGGGCCTAACCTGAATCTCATAATCAGTATTATGTAAATAATTAATGTGCTTCGGATGATGTTATGCTGTTAAAGTGCGCCATAAGTCACTGAAAACCAGTATAAAAAGACGCTTCTTCATCCAGATTCTTCATTCTCCCATCCGCGTGGCTTCTTGCTTTACCCCGTTGTTCTGCATGCCATAATCCACATGCGCCAAGCCGATGCAACTGTAAGCGATCGGCGCTTTGGCGGCTGCTGAACGAAAGGAAGAATATGACGCTCAAGATGTCTTCGGCGGATATGGTTGCCGCTGCCCGTGCGCGTATCCGCGAGATCGAAACGCCTGATCTGATGGCCATGCTGACGGATCCGGATGTTGTTGTCGTTGACTTGCGCGATATCCGTGAACGCCAGCGCAGCGGCTATATCCCCGGCAGCTTTCACGCACCGCGCGGCATGATCGAATTCTGGGTCGACCCTGACAGCCCGTACTTCAAAGAGATCTTCGGACAGGACAAGACCTTTGTCTTTCACTGCGCCTCTGGCTGGCGCTCGGCGATCACCACGGCGACGCTGCAAGACATGGGCTTTGACGCGGCGCATCTGCGCGAAGGCTTTTCGACATGGGAAAAGCACGGTGGTCCGGTCGAATACCCTGAAAAGAAAGACTAACGACGCCGAGGCGCCTATGCTACGTCTGCGCCACCACATCGTAACAACAAGGTCCTCGCTATGACATCCATTCTGATCCTGAACGGTCCGAACCTGAACCTGCTGGGCACGCGCCAACCCGAGGTCTATGGCAAGACGACTTTGGCCGATGTCGAGGCGCTGTGCCGCGAGAAAGCGAAGACGCTTGGGTTTGATGTGGCGTTTGAACAGTCCAACCACGAAGGCGCGCTGATCGATCTGATCCACGCGGCCAAAGGCAAACATGCCGGGATCGTGCTGAATGCCGGTGCCTATACCCATACGTCGATTGCGTTGATGGATGCGATCGCTTCAGTCGAGCTGCCGGTTGTCGAGGTACACCTGAGCAACATCCACGCACGCGAGGCATTCCGGCACCGGTCTTACATCGCGCCTGTGGCTCTGGGGCAGATCTGCGGGTTTGGTGCGGAAGGATATCTGATGGCATTGGATGCGCTGAAAGCTCACCTAAAGGATTAGGTTTCATCGCTTAGTAACTGATTTGTAATAAAAAAGGGCGAAGGTGCTGATGCGCCCTCGCCCTTTTCCTCATCTGCTGTGTGATAGCTTAGCCTTTGGCGGCTTTTGCAACTTCTGCTGCGAAGTCTTCTTTGACGACTTCGATGCCTTCGCCAACTTCAAGGCGGACGAAACCAGTGATGGTCGCGCCAGCTTCTTCCGCGGCTTTGCCGACGGTCAGGTCAGGGTTCACAACGAATGCCTGGTTCAGCAGTGTCACTTCGGACATGTATTTCTGCATTCGGCCGGTGATCATTTTCTCGATCACAGCTTCCGGCTTGCCGGACTCGCGTGCGATGTCCATTTGAACCTGCTTTTCTTTTTCAACAACAGCCGGGTCCAGATCCGCTTCGGACAAGGACGCAGGGTTCACAGCGGCGATGTGCATCGCGATCTGTTTGCCCAGTTCTTCGTTGCCGCCGGTCATTGCGACCAGTACACCGATTTTGCCCATGCCGGGTGCTACAGCGTTGTGCACATAGGACACGACCTGGTCGCCATCGATGGACTGCATGCGGCGCACCGACATGTTCTCGCCGATTTTCGCAATGGCATCGGTGATCACGGTGGAAACGGGCTTGCCGCCCATGTCAGCCGCGTTCAGCGCGTCAACGTCGGACACACCGGTTGCAACATCTGCGATGCCGGAAACCATTTTCTGGAAGTCGGCGTTTTTGCCAACGAAGTCGGTTTCGGAGTTCACTTCGACAGCAACACCGTGGCCGCCTTCGACTTTAACGGCAACAAGGCCCTCGGCTGCGGTGCGGCCGGATTTCTTGGCTGCTTTCGCCAGACCCTTGGTGCGCAGCCAGTCAACGGCTGCTTCCATGTCGCCATCTGTTTCAGTCAACGCTTTTTTCGCGTCCATCATGCCGGCACCGGTTGTGTCGCGCAGTTCTTTGACCATGGATGCTGTGATTGCCATCGCTTTGGTTCTCCTTGAATTGGGATAAATTGAGGGGCAGAGCGTCCTGCACCACTGTCTCAATCATGTAATGGTTTTGTGACAGGCAGAGGGAAACATGCCCCCTGCCCGTCTCTTTCGCGTCGCTTACGACTTGGCGTCGGCCAGCGTTTCCTTCTTGGATTCGATATCCAGAGGTGCGTCTTTTGCCATTGCGTCGTTCGAAACGGTTTCTTCCGAAGCGTTGCCAACTTCGACACCACCGTCGATCAGGGCTTCTTCTTCGGGCGCTTCTTCCATCGCACCGATATCAACACCTGCGGCACCCAGCTGCGCGGACATACCGTCAAGTGCGGCACGTGCGGCCAGATCGCAATACATGTGGATCGCGCGGGCGGCGTCGTCGTTGCCCGGGATGATGTAGTCGATCCCGTCGGGGGAGCAGTTGGTGTCGACAACAGCGATAACCGGAATGCCCAGTTTGTTCGCTTCGGCCACGGCCAGTGCTTCTTTTTTCACGTCGATGACGAAGATCAGGTCAGGGCGACCGCCCATTTCACGGATACCACCCAGCGATGCTTCCAGCTTCGCTTGGTCACGTTCCATGCCAAGACGCTCTTTCTTGGTCAGACCGGAGAAGCCACGCTCGGACTGTTCGTCGATGGACTTCAGGCGCTGGATGGATTTGGAAACGGTCTGCCAGTTTGTCAGCGTGCCGCCCAACCAACGGTGGTTCATGTAGTACTGTGCGCATTTCTCTGCGGCTTCTGCGATCGGCTGTGCAGCCTGACGCTTGGTGCCAACGAAAAGAATGCTGCCGCCTTTGGCGACGGTGTCACGGATGACTTGCAGCGCCTGGTCCAGCATTGGAACAGTCTGTGTCAGGTCCATGATGTGGATGCCGTTACGCGCGCCGTAGATGAACGGACCCATGCGTGGGTTCCAGCGCTGTGTTTGGTGACCAAAGTGTACGCCTGCTTCAAGCAGTTGGCGCATGGAGAACTCAGGAAGAGCCATGTCTTTATACCTTTCCGGTTTTGCCTCGTCGGGGGTCTCGATCCCGGAATGGGACCAACCGGCGGACGTTCAAGGATTTCTCCCTCAAAGGCCCAACCCCGACTGCGGGTTTAAGTGACGCGCGTATAGTCCGGATTTTCACGCTTCGCAAGGTCCAAGGCGCATGTTTTAGCCATTGGGGCCTTATATCAGCGCAATTCAGCGGGGTTTGGCGCTGCAATCCCGCCCGAGGGATGGGCCGCGCGCACCTGCGCTTCACAGGCTTGGGCCAGGGCTTTGCGGTTCTCGAAATCGGCGACGGCCAGCGGCGTGTGATAGATCGTTGTCACCTGCCCCTGCCGCAGGGACGCCAAGGTGCGCAGCAGATGGCCGCCAAAGCTCATGTCGCCCCACCAGCCATAAAACCGCGGGTCGGTCCCATCGGGAGCGGTATAGAGCACGGTCACAGGCTGAACCCAGATCACGTCGCGCAGTTCGGGCGCGAAGAAGGACTGGAAGAGCGTGGTTTTGAACGGCAAGACCTGCAGGCCATCGGTGCTGGTGCCTTCGGGGAAGAACAACAGCCGGTGGTTGTCGAGCAAGCGACGTTGGAACACCTCGGTCTGTTTGCGCGCGTGTTTCGGGTTGCGTTCAATAAACAATGTGCCGGTCGCCTTGGCGAGCCAGCCAATGCCGGGCCAGCTGGCGACTTCGGACTTGGACACAAAGTATATCCGCTGCGCCGCGTTCAAACTGAAGATATCAAGCCAACTGGTGTGATTGGCGACGACAGCGCCCCTGTGGCGCATCGGGGTGCCGATAACCGCGCGGCGTAAGCCCATGATCCAGAATGCGATTTTGCAGACGATCTGGGTGATATGCGGGGTCACGGGGCGACCCTGCCCATACAGCGGGCGCTCTATCAGGCGGATCGCGAGCAGGATCACCAGCCCCACAAGAACCACCGTCGCCAGCGTCATGCCACGCAGCAGCATCAGCACCCAGCCAAGGGGCCCGACAGATACCGGTGTCGGGTGGTCGGCGCTGTCCCAGGCCGCGCTCATCCTTGCTGTCCGCTGTAGATCTTGGCCTGCCGCTCGCTAAGCCGGGCGGTGTCGAGCATCAAAAGCACATCCGTGGTGTTGAAGTCATGGTCGATAAAGGCCCCCTCGCCCACACATCCGCCAAGCCGCAGATAGGCTTTGATCAGGCTGGGCATCTGCACCATCGCCTGACGCCGGTTCAGGATGTCGGCGGGGATCAGGTTCATCTCTTGGCGTGCCTTTGGCAAGGCGGTGACGCGCAGATCGGGCGGCGCGAGGTAGGTGTGATGCAGCAGCGACAAGGGCTGCGCCAATGCTTCGGCCTGGGTGCCATGAAAGCTTGCGACGCCAAAAAGAATCTCTATCCCGTGTTCCGCCACATAAGAGGCAAGCCCCGCCCAAAGCTGGTGCATCGCGATGCCGCCGCGATAGGACGGATGCAAACAGGACCGCCCCAGCTCGAGTATCTCGCGGCCAGAGGATTTGAGCGCGGTCAGATCATATTCGTTTTCCGAATAGAACCCGCCTGCCCGATCCGCCATATCGCGGCGGATCAGCCGGTACACGCCAACGGTTTGCTGGGTTTTGCGATCGATAAGCAGCAGATGGTCCACGAAATCGTCGTATTGGTCGACCTCTCGCCGGTTTTCGTGATCCACCAAAGGTCCGCCCGCCCCCAGCTCGGTGACAAAAACGTCATACCGCAGCCGCTGCGCCGCATGAAGATCCGCTTGGGTGCGCGCCAGACGGACTTCGAACTCTGCCGCTTTTGCAATGATCATGGGCTGGTTTCGTCTCCGGTCGCAATCACGCGGATAAATAGGCAGTTGCCGCCCGTTGCGCAATGCTTGCCCCGCGTCGCGGTGGTTTTCGGCGAAAAATTAACGATTTGCTAACGAAGAGCCTTCATCAAAGGCGGGGGTGAGCATCACCCGATGACTATCGACCACGATTTTGCCCTCGCTGCGGAAGTTTACCGTGACCTTGCCGCTGATATTGCTTTGCACCTGCCCCACGCCCCAATCGGGATGTGCGGGGTGGCGTACAAGCATTCCGGGTGTCAGTATCGCATTCAGGTCTTCCAAGCGTGCGTCCTTTCTGCGGCGCGGTGTGGGGGGCAGCTAATTAGGGGGTGTCCCATGGTAGAAACCGACACTGATCTTGCCGCCTTGATCGGCAGCCGCATCTGCCATGACTTGATATCGCCGGTGGGCGCGATCAACAATGGGCTTGAGCTGCTTTTGATGTCGGGCATGAATATGAGCCCCGAAGTCGCGCTGATCGATGAAAGCGTGCGCAACGCCAGTGCGCGGCTGCGGTTCTTTCGCGTGGCTTTCGGCTCGGGCGACGCGCAGCCTGTCCCTGCCCTAGAAACAAGCGGTATCCTGCGTGATCTATATGCTCAGTCCAAATGGCAGGTATCCTGGCCCGACGGCGTCGCCGCGCCGCGCAACGCGCTGCGGATGGTATTCCTGAGTCTGCTGTGTCTGGAAACGGGGATGCCCTACGGTGGGCAGATCACCATAGATCACCGCGATGCGGGATGGGACATCACCGGCACGGCCGACCGGCTAAGCATCAACGCTGCGCTTTGGGGCGTGCTGGCAGGGCAGTCCCGGGCAGAGCGTCTAACAGCTTCGCAGGTCCAGTTCGGGCTGTTGCCCGCCATCGTGAAAGACAGCGGGCAACAGTTAACATCCATCGTGACAGAAACGACCATCACCCTTGGGATCACGGCTTAGCTGCGCACAGCCCCATCGCCGCGCACCAGATACTTGAAGCTGGTCAGCTGCTCGGCACCGACGGGCCCGCGCGCGTGCATTTTGCCGGTGGCGATCCCGATTTCGGCACCCATGCCAAACTCTCCACCATCGGCGAATTGGGTGGAAGCATTGTGCATCAGGATCGCAGAATCCAGCCGCGTCATGAATTTGGTCGCCGCCGCATCGTCTTCGGTGATGATGCAATCGGTGTGGTTCGAACCGTAGGTGCGGATATGGGTGATCGCATCGTCGATGCTACCCACGGTTTTCGCCGCGATGATCATATCAAGGTATTCGTGACCCCAATCATCCGCCGTGGCCGGCACGGTGCCTTCGATCTCGGTCAGCGCGCCATCGGCGCGCACTTCGACGCCAGCGTCGAGCAGCGCCTTGATCACGCCCTTGCCAATCGTCCGCGCCACCTTTTCATGGATCAGCAGACATTCAGCCGAGCCGCAAATCCCGGTGCGGCGGGTCTTGGCGTTCAGCACGACTTTCAAGACCTTCTCGGGGTCGGCGTTTTCATCGATATAGATGTGCACGATGCCTTCGAGGTGCGCAAAGACCGGCACCCGCGCTTCGCGTTGCACCAGCCCGACCAACCCCTTGCCGCCGCGCGGGACGATCACATCAATCGTGTCGGTCATGGTCAGCATCTCGCTCACTGCGGCGCGGTCGCGCGTGGGCACCAGCTGGATTGAATCCGCAGGCAGATCAGCGGCTTCGAGCCCCTGTTGCAAGGCGGCATGGATCGCGCGCGAGGAATGAAAGCTTTCGGAGCCGCCCCGCAGGATCACGGCATTACCCGCCTTGAGGCAAAGCGCACCGGCATCCGCGGTCACATTCGGGCGCGATTCATAGATCACACCGATGACACCCAAAGGCGTGCGCACGCGCTGGATGTTCAGCCCCGTCGGCTGATCCCATTCGGTCAGCACCTGCCCCACAGGATCATCCTGTGCGGCGATGCTGCGCAGGCTATCAGCAATGGCGCTGATACGCGCATCATCCAGCAAGAGCCGGTCCATCATCGCGTCAGAGAGACCCTTGTCGCGGCCAAACTCCAGATCTTTGGCGTTCGCGTCCAGAATATCGGCGCTGCTGGCCATCAGCGCGTCGGCGGCTTTTTCAAGCGCGGTCTGCTTTTGGTCGGCACTGGCAAAGCCCAATGTCGCGGCGGCGGCTTTGGCGCGCGCGCCAATATCCGCCATCAACGCGGGAATGTCGTCTGTCTGTGTCATATCCAAGGTCATAACCTAATTACTGCTTTTTTGTCATTTCGGGTTGCCCTCTACCTATAGCCTTCGGCGAGGATTTTAAACCATTTGGATGTCAGGAAAGCGCAAGATCGTCCCGATGGATCAAAGCAGCACGCCCCGGCGCGCCCAAAATGGCCTCGATCTCCGAGGATTGCCGACCTTTGATCAGCTCTGCCTCTGCTGAGGTATAGCGTGTCAGCCCGTGCCCGATGGGGCGCCCGTCAGGGGCAAGCAGCGCGACGGAGTCGCCGCGCCCGAAGGGACCGGAAACAGCGGTGACACCGGCGGGCAAAAGCGACTTGCCCTTGGACATGGCAGCCACCGCGCCGGCATCCAATGTGACGCTGCCGCGTGGTTTGATTGCCGTAATCCATTGTTTGCGCGCGGTTTGGGGGTCGGATTGCGCGGTGAACCAAGTGGCGTTGGCCCCGTTTTCGAGGGTCAGCAAAGGCCGCAACGGTGATCCTTCGGAGATGGCCATGGCGCAGCCCGCGGCGGTCGCGGTTTTCGCGGCCATCAGCTTTGTCTTCATGCCGCCCTTGGACAGGCCAGAGCCCGCATCGCCCGCCTGCGCCTCGATCTCTGGGGTGATCGTGTCGATCACATCATAGCGGATGGCATCGGGGTCGTCATTGGGATTGGCGGAATAGAAACCATCCACATCCGACAGCAGGATCAACCGGTCTGCCGCCACGGTCACGGCGATCTGCGCCGCGAGCCGGTCATTGTCGCCAAAGCGAATCTCGTCCGTGGCGACGGTGTCATTCTCGTTGACGATGGGTACCGCCCCCATAGACAACAGCTGCTCCATCGTAGCGCGGCTGTTGAGATACCGCCGACGATCCGCGCTGTCTTCTAGGGTGACAAGCACCTGCGCGGCGGTGATCCCATAGGGTTCCAGCGCCTCTTCATAGGCGCGGGCGAGACGGATTTGCCCCACCGCGGCCGCGGCTTGGGATTGTTCCAGCGCAAGCGTGGTTTGCGGCAGCCCAAGCACACCACGCCCCAATGCAATGGAGCCCGAAGACACCAGCACCACATCCTTGCCCTGCCCCTTGAGCCACGCCACATCCTGCGCGAGACTTTGCAGCCAATCGCGGCGCAGCTGGCCGGTGGCCCGATCGACGAGCAGCGCCGAGCCGATTTTTACAACGATACGGGTGCCGTCGCTTAGGGTTGCCAAGGTGCCTCTTCTTCATCTTCGGGCCGGAAACGCAGCCGGTCGTCGTCAATCTGGCCACGCAAAGCCCGCAGCACCTCGGTGACGCCTTCGCGGGCGACGCCAGACATCATCATGACCTCTCCGCCGCAGGCTTTTTCCAATTCCTCGCGGGCGGTTACGCGGTCATCTTCATCCAGTGCATCAATTTTATTCAGCACGGTGATCCGCGGTTTATCCGCCAGCTCGCCGCCATAGGCTTCGAGTTCGTTGATGATGGTCTGGTAATCTTCGGCAATGGTGTTCGACGTGCCATCAATCAGGTGGAGCAGCACCGCGCAGCGTTCGACATGGCCCAGAAACAGATCGCCCAGACCGCGCCCTTCGGACGCGCCTTCGATCAGGCCAGGGATATCGGCGACGACGAATTCGGTATTATCCACCCCCACAACGCCCAGATTGGGGTGCAGTGTGGTAAACGGATAATCGGCAATCTTTGGCCGCGCGTTCGATGTCGCGGCGAGGAAAGTCGATTTTCCCGCGTTCGGCAGGCCGAGCAGACCCACATCCGCGATTAGCTTGAGACGCAGCCACAGCGTGCGGTCCACGCCTTCCTGTCCGGGATTGGCACGGCGCGGTGCCTGGTTCGTCGCGGATTTAAAATGCAGGTTCCCCCAGCCGCCGTTGCCGCCACGCGCCAATTCGACCCGCTGACCAAGCTCTGTCATATCGGCCAGCACGGTTTCCTGATCCTCATCAAGGATCTCGGTGCCCACGGGGACGCGCAGGATGATGTCATCGCCATCCTTGCCGGTGCGCTGCTTGCCCATGCCGGGCTGGCCGTTCTTGGCAAAGAAGTGCTGCTGGTAGCGGAAGTCGATCAGCGTGTTCAGCCCGTCGACGGCTTCGGCCCAGACCGATCCGCCCGAGCCGCCGTCCCCGCCATCGGGACCACCGTATTCAATGTATTTTTCGCGCCGGAAAGACACGCAACCGCCCCCGCCTGCGCCAGAGCGGATATAGACTTTGCACAGGTCAAGAAACTTCATCAAAAGGGCCTTTCGGGGCACGTGTGGTCATAGTTTATGGCTATACGTCCAGGTTGGTACGCAGGTCTCGCGCGCCAGACAATAGGTTTCCGCATTGCCAAGATAGCGGAAGCCCGCATTTGTCAACACTTTGGCAGAGGCAGGGTTGTCGCGAAACACCGAGGCGAACATATTTTTGTTGCGCAGCGGATTGGCCTGCACCAGCGCCTGTACCGCCTCGGACGCGAGATGCGTGTTCCAGAACGCAGGGGCGACCCAATAGCCGACTTCGGATTGATCGCGGTCCATCCGGATGAGGGAAATCACGCCCATCACCTCGGAGCCGCCGGTTTTCAGCCCATCCATGACCCAGACATCTTCTGTCCGGGGGGTGCTGGTGGCGCGGGTGATGAAGCTTTCGATCACGCCGGGCGGTAGCGGGTGTGGGATGGATGCGGTGCGCATCGCAACCCGTGGATCGCTGGCATAATGTTCGATCATCCCACGGTCCGACATGCGCACAGGGCGCAGATCAAACCGTTCTGTTTCAATCACTTGCTGTTGCGACACTGTTAAATCTTCCATCGTTATGTCCCTCCTCCGAACAGCACGAACAAGACAGAGGCCACCGTCAAAGCGGCCAAGGTCCACATCAAATATTTCTCCCAAACGCTGCCGGCGACCGTCTTTGCGATCCCCGCACCGGCCAGCGTCCACAAGGGGTGCAGCACGATCTGGCATCCCAGCAGCACGGCGGCCACCGTGACCGTCGCCGCCAGCGCAGGCGTTCCGGGCGCGATGAAGGCTGTGAAACTGCCCACGATCATCGCCCAGGCCTTGGGGTTCAGCGGGTGGACGATCAGCCCGGCCAGAAAGCCCGGTGCGGCCTCGGTTCGCGCGCCCTGCCCCAGCCGCAGGTTCGCAACCTTCCACGCCAGCCAGATGATATAGGCGGCTGAGGCGAATTTCAGCGCGACGAAAACCCCCGGCGCGCGGTCGGCCAGTTGCATCAACCCGAAACCCACTGGCCAGATCACCAGCTGTTTGCCAAGTGCCACGCCCGCGACAAAAGGCAATGCCGCGCGAAAGCCGAAGCGCGCGCCAGTGGCCATCAGCGCCATATTCGCCGGTCCTGGTGTGCCGATCTGGCTTGCAGCGAAGACGATAAAGGATGTCAGGGCGACGCTCATGACTGGCTCTTCTTCTTGCGCTTTTGCCGCGGCTTGGCGTCATAGACGGGCGGAACGTAATCAGGTTTGATCAGCCCGAACAACAGGGTGTCGTGCCATTCGCCCCCCAGAAAAGACGACTGCCGCGCACGCCCTTCGGCGGCAAAGCCGACTTTGGTGAAACAGGCCGTAGCGCGTTCGTTGATGTCGAGCACACGGGCAGAAAGGCGGTGCAGCGCCAGCGGGCCAAAGGCGTGGGCCGCAAGCAGATGCAGCGCACGTGTGCCCAACCCCTTGCCCAGTTTCTTGGGGGCGAGAATGCCGATCGCGACATCGGCGCTGGCGTCCCACGGACGCAGACTGTGCAGGCGCAGCGCACCGATCATCTTGCCGCGATGTTCGATGACCCAGGCCAGCGGTTCAACCAGTTGCGTTTCATACCAACGTTCGGCCAGCGCCTTGGTCATCACCGGCACGGCGTTCAGCTCTGCCCCGAACATGTGGTGGATTTCGGGCGTGTTTCCAAGCTTGAACCGGGCGTCGATGTCACGGTGTTCGGGCGCGCGCAGACGGATGGTGCCATCGCTCAGCTCGGGGCGGTTTGATCGTGACATAACGGCCCCTCCCTTCCTGGGTGAACACTGGGCGATAAAATGGAAAAGGGACCGGCGTTTCCGCCGATCCCTAAATTTTCAAACCTCTCGGGTGCGGCTTATTCTGCGGCTTCTGCCGCTGGCAGGACCGAGATAAACGTACGGTTCTTCAGCCCCTTGTGGAACTGGACCTTGCCGTCAACGGTTGCGAAGATCGTGTGATCCTTGCCCATGCCAACGCCTTCAGCGGGCCAGTACTTTGTACCGCGCTGACGCACCAGAATGTTGCCGGGAATGACAGCTTCGCCGCCATATTTTTTCACGCCAAGACGACGACCTGCTGAGTCGCGGCCGTTACGGGATGAGCCGCCTGCTTTTTTATGTGCCATTGGTGTCTCTCCTTAGCCTTTTGCGAGTTCTTTGGCCTGTGCGATCCAGTCTTCACGACCGACGCGACCTTTGAACGACAGTTTCTCTTCGATAGCTTCGACGTCAGCGTCTGTCCAAGCAGCGATCTGTGCGAAGGTTGTGATGCCTTCACCGTTCAGCTTGCCAACGATGACGGGGCCAACACCGGAGATCTTGCTCAGATCGTCGGCACCTTCGGCTGCTGGTGCAGCTTTAGCCTTCTTCGCCTTGGCAGGCTTGGCCGATTTCTCTTCGGCCTGGTTGTTCTTCACGCGCTTGGCCATTTCGGCCTGATCGGTTTTGTTCAGCGCATAACGCTCTTCCATGGCTGTCACGGCAGCAGCGCTGACGGAACCGGTGCCAATTGCCGCTTTGACGTCGGATTTATCCGCGCCGGAGGACAGGATCTCGCCGATCTTGACCAGTGTCAGCTTTTGACGGTGGCCTTTGGTACGCTTGGAAGAGTGCTTCCGGCGGCGCTTGACGAAGTGAATGACTTTCTCGCCCTTGATCTGATCGACGACCTCGGCTTGAACGCCGGCCCCTGCGACCAAAGGAGCACCCAGCTTGGGGGAATCGCCGCCCAGCATGAGAACTTCGTTGAATTGGACTGTTTCGCCCGCGTCAGCAGCCAAACGTTCTACCCGCAGCATATCGCCGGATTGAACTTTGTACTGCTTGCCGCCTGTCTTGATGACCGCAAACATGCGTCTTCCTTTACTGTTTCCGCATCCTGTGGTCCCCGTTCGGGAGTTTGTCGGGCCTTGGCCCACCTCGGACAGCGCATCCCGTTTCGGGATGTTCATGAAATAACAAAGGCACCCGAAACGGGCACCCTTAGGTTGAGGCTTGCCGTATGATGCACCGCCCCTCTGATGTCAAGGGCCAGCACGGGCCTCGCAGGACATATCGCAAAGGCGGTGCGGCCGGCTATAATTCCTCGGCCACCATGTTCAACGCAACTGCGCGACCAAGGGCATAGGACACGTCTTCGTACGCGGCGCCAAAGCCTTCGAACAGCGCTGTGTTCAGGCTGCGCCCCGCATCGCTTTGCGCAAAGGCGATATAGCGGTCAAGCTCTGCATCCTCCAGCGGAGAATACGCCAGCAGCAGATAGCCATAAAGCCAGCCGCGCGTGTCTTGTGCGATCTCTTCTTGCTGCTGCGCCACGTCGGCCAGCATCTCGGCCTCTGTCATTTGCAGCGCGTTGCCATCTGCCATCCCGCGCATGAATTGAAAGTTGGAATTCATCGCGGCGGTGACATTGCGATCGATCATATCGCCACTGTCGATCAATGCGGTGATCTGCGCCAGACGAGGGTCGTCGCTGCCCTCAAGGTCATGGAACCCTGCGCGGGCGGCGTCTTCCACCTCGGGGTCGGTGATGGCGGCGCGGGCCTCGTTCTCGAGCGTGATGATCCTTGCGCCCGTTTCTTGCGCGAAAAAGGCAATGACATCCTCGCGGGCCTGCCCTTGCAAGCCCGCATCCAATGCCCCGCGCAGAGTTTCGACGATCCGTTCGGGGTTGTAGATGGCACGCACCTGCAGCGCCCACCCCGCGCCGCCCTGCCCGCCCAGCATATCGCGATCAAGCGTTTCCGCGTTCTCCAACCCCTCGCGCTGCAAAATCTCGGCCAGCTCGCCAAGACGCAGGACATCCACCAGCACGGTTGACCGCGCGTCGGCCCATAGCGGCAGCGCCAGCATCCACAGGCCAGCAGCAAGAACAAAGGCGCGCATGGTTACAGGTCCTGACTGGGTTGCATGGTGCCAAGCCGCTGTGCGACCTCTTCAAACCGGTTCGCCATGATCTCGAACTGCACGGCGTTCATCAGCGCGTAGACCTCCTGCATCTGCGGATCTTCCAGCGCCTTGGCATAGACCAGCACTTCTTCATCGGAAAACGCCTGGTAGGTATAGGCCGCCCCCGCCAGCGCATTCTCTTTGATAGAGGCGCGCATCTCGGGCTCTTGCGCGCGCATCGCTTCGCGCAGGTCGGGCTCTTCCATCTGTAATTCGATCACACCCGCGCCTGCCGCTGCCATCAGGAACCGGATCTGCACCTCTTGCAGCGCCTTGATCGAGCTCTCCTCGACATCGCTTGCCCCGTTCAGACGCGCCAACAGATCCACACGCGGAGAATCGATCCCGCGTAGCCCGTTCAGGATCGCATCGCCCGCCTCCGCCTTCGCGGCATCGTCTTCCTCCATATGCGACGCGTTTTCGGCGGCCACCAGGCGTTGGCCCAGATCACTGGCATAGAAATCCGACGCATGTTCCAGCGCCTCATCGCTGAGCGCCTGCGCCAGAATACCGGCCCCCATGTCCAGCATCAAATCCGTCTCGAATACCTCGCGCACCAGACGCGACCATTCAGAACCGAAGGCATCCGCATCAATCCCCAGCATTTGCGGCGCGGAATCAGCAGACAGCCGGATGCTTTCAAGGGCGACATCAAACCCTGTGACTTCCAGAAATGCATCGACCCTTTCTCTGTCGGCGGCCCGCGCCATCGGTGCAATCAGCGACACCATGACCGCCAATCCAAAACATAAAGTTAACGGCAAACGGGACAGTCGGCGCATCAGGGCATTCCTTTCAAGTTGATCCACCCCAAGAGCTTAGGCGAAATCCATCTGTCAGCAATGAAATTCCCCGTGTCCGCGAAAACTGGCCTAGCCCCCCTTGCCACCCCGCAAAATCCATCCTAAACGGACGCACCACACCGATGCGGAGAGGTGCCGGAGTGGTCGAACGGGGCGGTCTCGAAAACCGTTGAGCCTTCACGGGTTCCCAGGGTTCGAATCCCTGTCTCTCCGCCATTTCACCCTGACAGTTTAGGCCCACCCCTTGCGGGACAAACCGTCGCCTTGGTCGCACGCCCCTGTGGGGCGGTGCGCTGTCAAAATCCGCGATCAGGGGCGTGATGCTGCACCCGCACGCGTCAGAAATCTCCCGGCGCGCATTGCAGGCAGGCAAGCCCCTCGGCCCGCCATGCGTCAACGACCGAACTGCGATCATCGATGACCAGCCAGGGGGCCAGCCCGTCCGCTTGCATTTGCGCCAGCGCCTGGCGTTTGACGTCCGGATCGCTTGCGGCGTCCTGATCCTTGGCGCGCAGGTAAACGCCGTCGAAGGGCAGTTCGTGCTTGTGCAGCCAGGCGATCGTGTGTTCCGCCCAACCGTCAGGGCGGCCCGAGCAGATGACGATCGTCTCGCCGCTTTGCTTCAGGCGGCGCATCAGTTTGGCGATGGGTGCAATCAGCGGGGCGTCGGCCATCGCCATGTGGAACGCATCCCATTGCTTCTCGACGCCATGCACCAGATGACCCAGCTTTGCCGCGTCGAACTCGGCCAGAGTGCCGTCGACGTCGAATACCACGCAAGGTTTCAGGGGGGCGGATGTCATAGCTCTTTCTCCTCAAAAAATGTGCCCGACCGCTGAAACAGGATCGGGATGGCGTTTGGCGGGCGTGTGCCCGCGTCATGGGGTGTCCACAGCACGCGCGCGGCGCGGATGATACCGGAATGGCAGACCAGCACCGGTAGGTGTCCGGCGGGTGTGGCGGCACAGGCTGCGTGGATCGCGCCTGCGACACGATCAAGCATGGCGGGCCAGCTTTCGCCGCCTTCGGGGGTGTCTTCGCGTATGGGTTGCTGCGACAGCGGCTGCCCCTCGAACGCCCCCCAATCGCGTTCGCGCAACGCGGAAATCACGGTAAAACCGCGCTGCGCAAAGGCAAGCTTGCAGGTGTCTCGCGCCCGTGCGGCGGGGCTGGCGAAAAGCGTGACCGGCTGCGGCCAGCGACGACGGGCCAGCGCGCGCGCCTGATCGCGGCCGCGGGCGGTCAGCGCTACATCGGTCACCCCTGCGATGATGCTTTGCGCATTGGCGGTCGTCTCGCCGTGGCGGATCAGGCAAAAGTCCGAGGGCGGAAGCGCGGCCCCCCTCACAGGCGCACCGGATCATGCATGAAAACCTCGACGCCCAGATCCTCGATCAAATAGTCTTCTGGCTGGGTGCAGAAGGCTGGCGCAAAGCGTTTCGCGCCAAGCCGTTCCAGCATACGCACCTGATCACGCAGCGGCGGGTGTACGTTCCAGCGTTGGAAATATCCCCCCGGCACGCTGCAGATCCCGCGGGCATGGGCGGTCATATGGCCGGTAAAGACCACATGCGCGTCGCGCCCCAAACGGCCGCTTTCATGCCAGGCGCGCACATAGCCCCAGGCGGCACCGCCATCGGCATTGGGGGTGTCGCAGACCAGAAACCGCGCCTCGTCCAGCGGGCCGCGCGCCAGCAGCGGGGCGATCTCTGCCGCATCCACGCCAAGCGTGCCGCTGCGCAAACCCGTCGCCAACACCGCCTGACATTCAGGGTCCAGCATGACGCTGGCGTGACCATAGCGCCGGATCAGGTGCAAGGCCATTTCGCCCGCCCTGCCCGATGGCGGCACTGGCAAAAGCACCTGCCCCTCAAGCCTGTCCAGCAAGGCGTCAAGTGCTGCAAATCTTTCGGTCTGCGGCACATCGTCAAGCTGGTAGGAACAGTCCAGGATCGCCGTTGCCGCGGGGGGCGGAAGATCCAGCGGGAACCAGTCGGATTCCTCGGACCAGTCGCCCGAGTAGAACAGCCCCTCGCCCAAGGCGAAATGCATCCAGACACCGCCCATGGCGTGCCCGTTACGCCCCGTGGTCAGCTGCACGCCGTCGATCACAGATACCCCCTGTTCGGGCAGCAGGTTGACCTTGGCGGCAGGGGGCAGCGCCTTGGCGGTTTGCGCAGTGGCATAGATCGGCAGCCCCGCCTCTACCGCATAGATCGCCCCGCCGATGTGGTCGATATGGTCGTGGGTGATAAAGACCGCATCCGCGCCCTTCAGCCAGCGCGGGTCAAAATGGGCGTGGGCCTCGGGGCCAAAGCCGCAGTCGAGCAGCCAGCGCCGATTGCCCGTGTTCAATTGCATGCATGCGGGGCCCTTGTCCCCGATGCCGGAAAGTACTCTTACGCTTTGCATTTAATCCTCGGAGAAAGCCCATGGGGTGGTGATCGTCAGGCCAAGCTGCATGCCGACATCAAACCGTGCCCGTGTTTCAGCCAGCAGACGCGTGCCGCAGTCCGCGACGGTTTCCAGAAGGTATTTGCCGCCCAGATAGGTCACCCGCGCCACTTTGGCGCGCAGGTCGCCGGTTTCGCTGATGGTCAGGTTTTCGGGGCGCAGGCAGACATGGCTTGGCAGGTCATCCCCGCTTTGCACCGCGATCCGCGTCCCCAGGACATGGCCGTGCAGGGCGCTATCGCTCTTTTCGACCCCGCGCATAGGCACCACCGTGCCGCGCCCGACGAATTCGGCGACAAAGCGGTTCCTGGGGCGTTCATACAGCGTTTGGGGCGTGTCGAACTGCTGGATGCGGCCCTTGTCCATAACGGCGATGCGATCGGCCATGGCCATCGCCTCTGATTGATCGTGGGTGACATAGACCATCGTCGCGCCGGTGCGCTTGTGGAAATCGGTGAACACTGTTTGCATCGATGCCCGCAGCGCCACATCAAGGTTGGCCAGCGGTTCGTCCAGCAGTACCGCATCGGGGTGCGACACCAGACAGCGCGCCAAAGCGACCCGCTGACGCTGCCCGCCCGACAGTTCGGACGGCATCCGGTCGGCATAGTTCGTCAGCCCCGTCGCCTGTAACGCCTGATCGGTCTGCGCGGTGATCTCGGCCTTGGAAAAACGCCGGATCTCCAGCGGATAGGACACATTGCGCCGCACGTTCATATGGGGCCAAAGCGCGTAGGACTGGAACACGAAACCGATGTTGCGATCCTCGGGCGGGACCATGCGGTTGCCGGCCACATGCGCGACCTCGCGCGGGCCGATGGAAATCTGCCCCGTCGTCGGCATCTCGAACCCCGCAAGCAGGCGCAGCAGCGTGGTCTTGCCGCAGCCCGACGGCCCCAGCAGGGCGACGAATTCGCCATCCTTGAACGTGGTGGTGATGTCATGCAGCGCGGGGGCTCCGGCGAATGATTTGCCAAGCGCGGACAGGCTTATGTCTGCCATGGGACTACTCCTTTGGGGAAACGTCGGGACATCAGCTGCACCAGCACCATCAGCGCCATAACCACCAGCACGATGGTCATCGCCAGCGCGCTGGCCATCGCGGTCTCGCCGCTGTCGTCCAGATTGAAAATGACCACGCCCAACGTCTCGGTCCCCGAGGACCAGAGCAGCGCGGAAACCGTGAGCTCGTTAAACGCGGTGAGAAACACAAGGATCGCCCCTGCCGCCGCCGCCGGTGCCGAGAGCGGCACGATCACATCGCGCAGCCGCTGGAACAGCGATGCTCCCACCGATTGCGCGGCTTCGCCCATGGCAGGATCCAACTGCTTGAGGCTCGCTTGCACGGGGCGGAACATCACCGCAAAGAACCGCGCCAGATAGGCCAAGAAGATGATCCAGATCGTGCCGTACAGCGTCGCATCGGTGAACGGCAGCTTGATCAGCAGCAGGATCATCGCAATCGACAACACCACTCCGGGCAAGGCATAGGGCAGATCCAGCAGGCTGTCGAACAGCCGCGACAGCCGCGTCGGGTTCCGCTCCATCAGCCACGCCAGCGGCAGGCAGAGCAGCATGAGAACAACCGCCGCGCCGATCGCCAGACCAAAGGAGTTCGCAAAGGCCCGCGCCGTGACCGGCTGGCGCAGCAGGACCTCGGTCCACGCCTGAAGGGTTACGGTGTCAAGCCGCAGTGGCACGCCATAGGCAGGCACCAGCGACGTCGCCAGCAGGCCGAACATGGGCAGCACAAGGATCGTGCAGACCACGGCCCATAGCAACACCTCGACCGGCAGACGCGCCGCCCCAAGCGGGATCGCCAAGGGGCGCGACGTGGCCCCCACCAGATAGACCCGTTGGCGCGATTGAAAGAACCGTTGCGTCAGGATGCCCGTTACAGCCACCGCACCGATCAGCATGGCGAGGATCGATACCTCGGCCAGCACGCTGGTGCCCATGCCCGCCAGCTTTTGGTAAACCAGTGTCGGCAGGGTCGCATAGCCCGCCGGAATACCCAGCATCGCGGGAATGCCAAAGTTGCCAAGGGCGGTGACAAAGGTGATCGCCGTTCCTGCCGCCAAACTGGGTAGGGTCAGGGGCATGACCACCTGCCACCACGTGCGCAGCCCCCGCGCGCCACTGATGCGCGCCGCCTCTACCACCTCTTGCGGGATGGCGCGCAGACCTGCACGCAGGGTCAGGAAAATGATCGACATATGCTGGATGCCCAGCAACAAAATGATACCTTGCGCCGAATAAAGCGGCTGCGGCGACCCCAGTGGCGGTGCCAGCCCCAAGGTCTTGAGCAACACCGACGACGGCCCCATGATCTGGGTCCAGGACAGCGCGGTGATCTGGGGCGGGATCATCATCGGGATCATCAGGCAGAACACCAGCGCCGCCTTGGCGCGCAGATCGGTCAGCGCCACCAGAAACGCAAAGGCAGACCCCAGAACCACCGAGACCAGGGTGCCGAACCCTGCGGTCACCAGCGAATGTTTCAGCGCGCTCAGCGTCGATGGCTGGCGCAGCACCTCGCCCGCGAGCGACAGGCCAACCGCGCCCTGATCCGTCACCCCTTCGACAAACAGGCGCAGCACCGGCGCAAGGGTCAGGCTGATCGCCACAATCAAAATGGTAGAGAGCAGCCACCCCTCGGACCGGCTGCCCCCGTTTTTTGTCAGAACGCCCATTACTCGGCGCCAAACAGCTCTGTGAATTTGGCCTTGTTGGCTTCGGCGTCCTTCAACGCGGTCGCGGGATCGAAGTCCATCAGTTTGATGTCTTCGCGCGCAGGGAAACCGGCGGGCACGCCCATGCCGTCGCGTGCGGGGATATAGCCCATCTCAAGCACCACATCCTGACCTTCCGCGCTGAGCAGGAAATCGACGAACTTCTGTGCGCCTTCGACGTTCTTGGCGGTCGACATGATCGCCACAGGCTCGGTCACATAGGATACGCCTTCGGTGGGGAAGACGAATTCGACAGGCGACCCTTCGGCCTTGTTGCGGATCGCGAGGAAGTCGACGACCATGCCATAAGGTTTCTCGCCCGAGGCCACGGCCTTGAACGTGCCGCCGTTGCCGCCTTGGGCGCGGGCATCGTTTTCCGCCAGTCGTTCGTAATAGCCCCAGCCAAGGCTGTCATCGCCGGTCAGGGT
This sequence comes from Sulfitobacter sp. TCYB15, assembly GCF_040435955.1. Lineage (NCBI taxonomy): Bacteria > Pseudomonadati > Pseudomonadota > Alphaproteobacteria > Rhodobacterales > Roseobacteraceae > Sulfitobacter > Sulfitobacter sp. TCYB15. The sequence continues at coordinate 2,005,447 of NZ_CP159193.1, read as the reverse complement.
TGCCAGATGGATCAGTGCCGCGCCGGAATACAGCGGGGATGGCATGGCCACCTGCCCTTTCAGGGCCGCATCGCTCAGGTCGTTCCACGAGGTCGGAGCCGTCTCGACGCCGGTGTTATAGACGATGCCTGTCGTGATCAGCTTGGTCGAGTGATAGAAGCCGTCGGCAGAATACAGCGCGCTGTCATAATTGGCAGCCTCGGGGGATTGGTAGGCGGTCAGCAGACCGTCTTGGGCCATGCCCTCCAGCGTCACGGTGTCGGCGATCAGCAGCACGTCGGGCTGCGGGTTGCCTGCCTCGATCTCGGCGCGCAGACGGGCCATCAGTTTGGTCGTGCCGTCGCGGACCCATTCGACATCGGTATCGGGGTTGGCGGCTTTGAAGGCGTCCACAGTCTGCTGCGCATCTGCATTGGGCTGCGAGGTGTAAAGTGTGATTGTATCTGCAAGGGCCGTGCTGGCCATCAGGGCAAAAGCGGTGGTGGTGAGGATGGTTTTCATGGGGCTCTCCTGAAAAGGTAGCTTTCGTACGAAAGCATTTCACGCTCGCCTTATTCCCATCTTACGCTACAGATTTATGACATTTACGTAACAGATTTAATTATATTGCGCCGTGGACGGGGTCGCTCTAGTGTCCGGCTAACCTTGAGTTGTTTTCGAAGGAAAATAGATGGCGCGACCTACTCTGACCGACCGGCGCGATAGGATCATTGCGCTGCTGTCGCAGAACGACGCTTTGTCCCCTGCCGAACTATCGCAGCGTTTAGACGTCTCGGTGCAGACCATCCGCGCCGACCTGCGCGACCTTGATGACGCAGCACTGGTGCAGCGCCGCAAGGGAAAGGTGCAGCTGCGCCAGCAAAGCGAGAATATCGGCTACCTGCCCCGCGAAACCATCGCGCGACAGGAAAAGCAGCGCATCGCCTTGGCGGTCAAGAACCTGATCCCTGATGGCGCACGGGTGGCGCTTGGGACGGGGACCACGGTTGAGCATTGCGCGCGGTTTCTGTCGTCGCACAAAGACCTGTTCGTCGCGACCAATAGCATCCACGCGGTGTGCGCCCTGCAGAATGCCGCGGGCGTGATGGTGGAGCTGGCGGGCGGCAATGTACGGATGCGCGATCTGGATCTGATCGGCGCTGCAGCGCTGGCGTTTTTTGCGGGTTACCGCATGGATTACGCCGTGTTCAGCTGTGGCGGGCTGTCGGGGTCGGGCGCGGTGATGGACTATAACTCGGACGAGGTGCTGGCGCGCAAGGCGATTGCGGGCTGCGCGAAGATAACGATCCTGGTGGCCGATCAGGGCAAGGCGGATTTGGACCTTGCCTGCCAGCACGGGGAGATCTGGGCCTATGATTACCTTGTCACAGGGGCCGCGCTGTCGCCCGATCTGCTGTCCCGCGCCGCCGCCCATGGGTGCACGGTGATCAAGGTCTAGTCCCTAGCCCGTGACACGCCGTAGAAAGGATTGGGTGCGCGGGTCTTTGGGTGCATCAAGCAGTTCTGCCGGTGGGCCCTGTTCGACAATCCGCCCCTCGTCCATAAAGACGATCCGATCCGCAATCTCGCGCGCGAACTGGATCTCGTGCGTGACGATCAGCATGGTCTGTCGTTTCTCGGCCACGCGCCGCATGAGGTCGAGCACCTCTCCCACCCATTCGGGGTCCAGCGCCGAGGTCGGTTCGTCAAACAGCATCAGATCCGCATCCAGCGCCATCGCACGGCCGATGCCCACCCGTTGCTGCTGGCCGCCCGACAGCGCTGCGGGGTAGCTGTCGGCTTTCTCGAACAGACCGGTTTCGCGCAGCGTCGCGTCGGCACGGGCGTTGGCCTCGGCCTTGCTATAGCCCTGAACGGTAATCAGCGCCTGAGTGATATTCTCGCGCGCGGTCTTGTTGGCAAACAGCGCGTAGTTCTGGAACACGAAGGACGTGCGCCGCCGCAGCGCGAGAATATCGGCGCGTTTCGCCGTAGCTGCATCGACAGACATATCGCCAATGTGGATGATGCCTGCGTCAGGCGCATCTAGAAAGTTAAGGCAGCGCAGCAAGGTAGACTTCCCCGTGCCCGACGGCCCGATGATCACCACCCGTTCGCCTTGGGCAATATCAAGCGAGATGTCTTTCAGCACGGCGGTGCTGCCAAAGGATTTGGTCAGGCCGGATATGGTGATCCCGTCACCCGTCGCCCTGCCCGTCTCTGGAATGCTCTGTGTAATGGTCATCGCGCATGTGCCTTGTTCAGATATACCTCTAGGTGACGCTGTGCGAAGGCCAATGTCTCTACCATGACCCAATAGATCGCGGCGACGACGAGAAAGGCTTCGAAGTAGAGGAAGCTGCCCGCCGCCTCTTTCTGGGTCGCCCCCATCAGTTCGGTCACGCCAAGGGTAAAGGCCAGCGAGGTGCCTTTGATCATATCGATAAAGTAATTCACCAACGTCGGTGCCGCGACCCGCGAGGCCTGAGGCAGAATAATCTGGCGCATCATCTGGCCTTGGGTCATGCCAACGGCCTGTGCGGCTTCCCACTGGCTGCGGTCCACACCCAGAATGGCGGCGCGGATGCTTTCCGCCATATAGGCCGAGAAATGCAGCGTCAGCCCCATGATGGTCGCGGTGACGCCGTCGATCTTGCCCAGAAAGCTCAGGACTTGCGGCAGGCCGTAGTAGAACAGGAACAACTGCACCAACAACGGCGTGCCGCGAAAGAAGCTGATGAACAGCCGCACAAAAACGTCGAGGACCGGAACCCGAAACACCCGTTCAACCGCGAGCACAGAAGCCAGCACCAATGCGCAGACCATGCCCACAAACGCCATGAACAGCGTCAGCGGGACATAGCCCAGCAACACGGGCAGCAAGCCCCACATATATTCGAAATCCAGTCCCCGCATCTTGTGTTACTCGGCTGTTGTGATGTCAGAGCCGAACCATTTTTCCGAAATCTCGGTCAGGGTGCCGTCTTCTTTCAGCTTGGTGATCGCGGCGTCGAACCGGTCACGCAGGGCCTGACCTTCATCATCGTTGCGGAAGGGCAGCGCATTGCGGATCTCGCTGAAGGGTTTGCCCGCAAGCGCCAGCGGCAGCGGGCTTTCCGCGATCAGCTGGGCCGAGGAAACGCGGTCCATCACAAAAGCATCCACGCGACCAAGGGCCGTGTCTTGCGCAATGTTGCTTTCATAGGTGCGAATGTCGATCTCGCCCGCGTTCGGCAGCTCGTTCAGCAGTTCCTCGAAGTTGGAGCCGAGGTTGACCGCAACGGTCTTCCCGCTCAGATCCTCGACACTGCCGATGGTGTCTTCGTTGCCCTCTTTCACCACGACCTGCGCCCCGTCAAAGACATAGGGCTGCGAAAAGGCGAATTTCGCCTCGCGTTCGGGGGTGATGGTGATCTGGTTGGCGATCGTGTCGATGCGGCCAGATTCCAGCGCGCCGATCAGGCCGGAAAAGGACATGGTGACAAAGTTCACCTCGTCGCCGGTTTCCTTGGCGACGGCGTTGATGAAATCGACCTCGAACCCTTGAAGCTCGTCAAGCTTTACGAAGGTAAAGGGAAAGTACCCGCCCGACATGCCGACATTCAGCGTCTCTGCCTGAGCAGCACTGACGCCGGTAGCAAGGGCGATTGCGGTAAGTGTGGCGTGTTTGATCATGATATTCTCCGTTACGTCTAAGGGGGAGGTAACATGACGCAGCCGCGCTTCAATGGCGCAGCGTCAAGCAAGTCCGCGGTGGTGTCATTCATCCTTGGTCAGGAATAAAATTCTGGCAAGGGCTTTGATCGCGAAACGCTGTTTTGGGGGCCGCAGCGGCGGAAGGGGTTTTGGGGGAAGAGATCAAGCGATGCAGCACCTGATTGGGGGAATCACCAGCGCCGGATTGCACCGCATAAGCATCTGATCAGACAAAATAAAACCGCCGCAAAGTGGGAGAACTTTGCGGCGGGAAAATTCTTGTGGCTTTAGGCGTCGTGGTTAGCGCAGGGCAACCGCTTGCGAAGCAATATGGCGGATCTCGCCACGTGCAACACCGATATCTGCCAGATCCCGGTCATTCATCGCCGACAGCTCGCGGAAGGTCTGGCGTTTGGCGCGTTGGTCAGCGCTGTAGGCACGGAATGCATCAAGCGACTGGCGCAGCTTGGGCATCAGACCCGCAACAGGTGCGGCGGTATATGTGGATGTATAGCTCATTTCTTATTCTCTCTTTCACGTCTATGCGGCGGCCTATCCACCGCATTCGGTTTGGTATGTTCCGTCAGCGAAGCGCTGGCGGTTTAGGCTGCTGCCGTGCCGCGGGGTGCGGTGCGGAACAGGCCGGTAAACTTGCGCGATGCTTTGGCAACAGCGGCAGAGATATAGGCACTGCGCAGCGCGTTGGCTTCGGCAAGAAGACGGTCGACTTCGACCGGAGTGGCGGTTTTGTATGTAGCTTCGGTTTTCATTTTCCAGCTTTCCATTTCAGGGCTTCAATGCCCGTGACCGTCATATGTGCGCGGTGCAGCAAAGGTGCAAACCATAGTGGATATGCGGAAAACGCATGGCTCAAATGGCACAGTTTCGCCCTAAAACCGCCCATATCCGGCCCTTAAACCGGCAGTTTTCGACTTCACCGTGAACGAAAGGGCCGCCCGAACGTTGGTAGCCCCTGAAACGGAGAGACCAACACAAGCCGGAGAAGACCCATGACCAAGCAATCGCAGCAGCCGCAACAATCCGCCCCACCCAAACCCGCGCCGGAAAAACCCCAGCCGGTGATATTTACGGATTACGCCAGCATCTGAAAGTGACAGGCGGCACGCTGCGGTATAAACAGCCCGGTATGACCGACCCTGTTTCTTCCATCCGCAATCTCGGCCCCGCGTTCGAGGAAAGCTGCGCCCGTGCTGGCATCCACTCTGCGCAAGAGCTGCGCGATCTTGGTGCCGATGCGGCCTACGAGAGATTGCTGCAAAATGGTCAGCGCCCCCACTTCATCGGGTACTATGTTCTGGTGATGGGGCTTCAGGGGCGCCCGTGGAACGACTGCAAGGGGGAAGAAAAGAAAGCCCTGCGGGTCAAGTTCGACGCGATCAAGGCCCGTGCCCATGATACCGGACGCTGTGAATTCGAACGCATGATGAACCTGATCGGTGTGCGCGAGGCGTAACGCGTCCCTGCGAAACCTGAAGGCGGCAGCGGAACGGCACTGCGCCCATAGGCGTTGGGTCGCTAACGTAGCCCCAACAGGACACCCTGCCCCATGCCACATACCCCCGATGTTCAACACGACCTTGACCGGCTGCGTGGCCTTGCCCGTACGATGGATAGCGCCCTACGGGTGCCTGTTTTGGGCGTTCGGCTGGGCTGGGACAGCATCCTTGGCCTGATACCCGGTGTTGGCGACGTTCTGGCTTTGGCACCGGCGGGCTATATCTTGAAGGAAGCGCATCGCATGGGCGCAAGCCGGTCGGTTCTGGCGCGTATGGGGGCGAATGTAGGCATCGACCTTGCGATCGGTGCGATCCCCCTGATCGGTGACATCTTTGACGTGGGCTGGAAGGCAAACATCCGCAACGTCGATCTGTTGCACCGTCATCTTGAACAAACGGCACCGATGAAAACCGTGAGCCCTGTGGACGGTGAACTGTCGTCACACCATCCGACCCTTAAAGGTTGAACAGGTCGGTCGCCGCTATGTGATCCCCGTTGCATGAAAAAAGGGCCGCAGTTGCCTGCGACCCTTTTCCTCTGTCCAAACCTGTGAAGGCTTAGCCAACCAGTTCCAGACCGGAGAAGAAATACGCGATTTCGACTGCGGCTGTTTCAGGCGCGTCGGACCCGTGAACGGAGTTTTCGCCAACGGATTCGGCGAATTCTGCGCGGATCGTGCCTTCGGCTGCGTCTGCCGGGTTGGTTGCGCCCATCACTTCGCGGTTTTTCGCGATGGCACCTTCGCCTTCGAGAACCTGAACAACAACAGGCTCGGACGCCATGAATTCGCACAGTTCGTCATAGAAAGGACGCTCGGCGTGCACGGCATAGAAAACGCCGGCTTGTGCCTTTGTCATGTGAATACGCTTTTGTGCGACGATGCGCAGGCCGGCTTCTTCGAATTTGGCGTTGATTTTGCCGGTCAGGTTGCGGCGTGTTGCGTCTGGTTTGATGATCGAGAATGTGCGCTCAAGGGCCATGATAGCTCTCCTAGGTGGGGTTGATTTGGCCGCTCCCTAGCATGGGTCATGCCCCGTGAAAAGCCGCGATTGACGCTGGGCCAGACATGGTTCACACCGCGTCCATGTTAAGCATTTCAGAAATCAACTATTCCGTCGAAGGCCGTCCCTTGTTCGAGGAAGCCAGCGCGGTCATCCCCGAAGGCCACAAAGTGGGTCTGGTCGGGCAAAACGGTGCGGGTAAAACCACGCTGTTCAAAATCATTCGCGGAGAGCTGTCGCTGGACGCGGGCGACATCAGCCTGCCCTCGCGCGCCAAGATCGGGGGCATCGCCCAAGAGGTCCCGTCCTCTGACGTGTCGCTGATCGATACGGTGCTGGCCGCCGATGTCGAACGCGCCGCCTTGATGCACGAGGCAGAGACAACGGATGATCCCGCGCGCATCGCCGAGGTGCAGACCCGCCTTGCCGATATCGACGCCTGGTCCGCCGAAGGCCGTGCCGCCGCGATTCTCAAGGGGCTCGGCTTTGACGACCATGATCAGCAGCAGCCCTGTTCGGCCTACTCGGGCGGGTGGCGGATGCGCGTGGCGCTGGCGGGCGTTCTGTTCGCACAGCCGGATTTGCTGCTGTTGGACGAACCGACCAACTACCTCGACCTTGAAGGCGCGTTGTGGCTGGAAAACTACCTGTCGAAATACCCGCATACGGTGATCATCATCAGCCACGACCGTGGTCTGTTGAACCGTGCCGTCGGTGGTATCCTGCACCTCGAAGACCGTAAGCTCACGTATTATCAGGGTAATTACGACCAATTCGCGAAAATGCGGGCCGAAAAGCGTGCGCAGCTGACGGCGCAGGCGAAAAAGCAGCAAGCGCATAAGGCGCATATGCAGGCCTTTGTGGACCGCTTCAAGGCCAAGGCGTCCAAGGCGAAACAGGCGCAATCGCGGATGAAGGCCATCGAGAAGATGGTGACAATCACGCCGCCGGAGGAAGCCGCGCGCAAGGTCTTTACCTTCCCGCAGCCCGATGAGCTTTCGCCACCCATCATCAGTATCGAAGGCGGATCGACCGGTTATACCGAGGGCCAGCCCGTCCTGTCGCGCCTGAACCTGCGGATCGACCAAGACGACCGCATCGCGCTGTTGGGCAAAAACGGTCAGGGTAAATCTACGCTGTCAAAGCTGCTCTCCAACCGTTTGGTGTTGTTCGAGGGCAAGGCGATCAACTCCAGCAAACTGCGCATCGGGTTCTTTGCACAGCATCAGGTGGACGAATTGATCGTCCATGAAACGCCGCTGCAGCATATGATCAGCGCGCGCCCCGGTGTGATGCAATCCAAGCTGCGCGCACAGCTGGCGGGGTTCGGTCTGGGGCCGGATCAGGCCGATACCGAAGTGGGGCGTTTGTCGGGGGGGCAAAAGGCGCGTCTGTCACTGCTGCTCGCCACATTGGACGCACCGCATCTGCTGATCCTCGATGAGCCGACCAACCACCTTGATATCGAATCGCGCGAAGCGCTGGTCGAGGCGCTGACGCGCTATTCCGGTGCTGTGATCCTTGTCAGCCACGATATGCACCTTTTGTCGATGGTCGCGGATCGTCTGTGGCTGGTGTCGAACGGCACGGTCAAGCCCTATGAGGATGACCTCGAAGCCTATCGCAAGATGCTGTTGACCGTGGAAAAGCCCGTCAGCAAGAACCCCAAACCGGTCAAGGAAGCGCCAAAACCCAAACGCGCCAACCGCGAAGACATCCTTGCCCTGCGCGCCGAAGTGCGCACGGCCGAGGCGCGGGTGACCAAGATCAACGACATGCGCGACAAGCTTGCGAAAAAGCTCGCGGACCCTGCCCTTTACGAGAAGGACAAAGTCGGCGAACTTGAGGTCTGGAACAAGAAATACGCCGAAGTCATGGCCGCGCTTGAACGGGCGGAAGCGATCTGGATGGGCGCGTTGGAAAAACTGGAAACCGCGTCGGCGTAATGCCAGCGCGGCGCAAGGGATAAGGACGGGGCTGGCCCCGGTGACGTTTTATGATGGCACTTGATCTGGCATTCATGATCACCGCGTTCGCGACGATGATCGTGATCATTGACCCCTTTGCGATTGGCCCGATGTTTCTGGCCCTGACCCCCGGTATGACCCCGCGCCAGCGCCGGTTGATTGCGTGGCGGTCGGTGGTCATCGCGGGGCTGCTGCTGCTGGTCTTTGCCGCCTTTGGCGAGGCTGTGCTTGGCTTTATCGGCATCTCGATGCCCGCCTTCCGTGTCGCGGGGGGCGTGCTGCTGTTTCTGACCGCGCTTGATATGTTGTTCGACCGCCGCACAAAACGCCGCGAAGGCCATGCCGAGGCGGATGACGATCACGACGACCCATCGGTATTTCCGCTGGCCATCCCATTGATTGCGGGCCCCGGCTCTATCGCGTCGGTGATCCTGCTGACGGGCGAGAAACCGGGCCTTGAAGGGCTGGTGACCGTCGTCGCGATCACTTTTGCCGTCCTGATCATCATGGGCATCACGATGCAGGCCAGCGGTTACCTTGAAAACGCTTTGGGCAAGGTCGGGATCAACGTGATCACGCGGCTTTTGGGTATGCTGCTTGCCGCGCTGTCGGTGCAATTCGTCCTCGACGGGCTCAGCGCCTTTGGTTTCGGGCCGGGTCCGGGCTGACTTTTTCGCACCCTGCCCCCATATCTTTGGAAGATTGCCAAAGGATATACGATGCCGGACATTGAAACAGGACGTTTGATCTATCTGATCGTGCTCATGGCGATGGTCGCGGGCTGGTTCTTTATGCAAAGCCGTCAGGGCTGGAACAAGACGCTGCAACAGGTCGCGGTCTGGGCCATGATCTTTACCGGTGTCGCTGCGGGCTACGGCCTGTGGGAGGATATCAACCGGCAGGGCGACATCCCGCGCCAAGCCTATGAGGCCAGCACCGGCAGCGTCACCCTGCCGCGCGCCCGCGACGGGCATTATTATCTGACGGCGACGATCAACGGCACGCCGCTCCGCTTTGTGGTGGACACCGGCGCGACGGATATGGTGCTGACCCGCGCCGATGCCGAAGCCGCAGGGCTCTCGCCAGACAACCTGAACTATCTGGGCCGTGCCAGCACTGCCAACGGCGAAGTGCGCACTGCCTATGTGCGGCTGGACGAGGTTGAACTGGGCGGGGTGCGCGATACCGATGTGCCCGCGGTCGTGAACGAAGGCGAGATGCGGCAATCCTTGCTGGGGATGGGCTATCTGCAACGCTGGGGCCGGATCGAGATCACCAACGGAGAGTTGATCCTCACCCGTTAATGGGCGGCGTAACGCCCTCAGGTCTCTGCCTTTTTCTCCCACCGACCCGATTCCTCGGACCAGTATTGCGCAGAGGCTCCTGCGGCTTTCAGCGATTTCCACTGGTCCCGCGCGACATTCAAGGCGTGGTCGTCCAGCCCGTCGAACAGGATACACACCCGATCCAGCGCCGCGACTTCCTGTGCCGACACAGCCGCGCCATGGATCGAGAACACGCAGCTTGCGTTATTCGGCGCGTGGGTGTCCGTGGTCAGCAAAACCGGCTGTTCGGCATCATGGGGCCCACCGGCCAGTCCATGGGGCAGAAAGCCATCCTCGGGCCCGCGCCACAGGGCAACGTCAAGCTGTTCCAGCAAGGATTGATCGGTGCCGCGTACCGCCACACGCCAGCCCGCGCCTTGGGCCTTGCCCAAAAGCATCGTCAGCGTTTCGACCAGCGGTCGCTGGGTCAGATGGTAGAAATACGCGGCACCCATCAGGTTTACTCTGTCTCGTAGAGGTTTGAAATCAATCGGTTCAATGCGGCAACGCCCCAGCCCGTGGCCCCGACGGGTGCCAGCGCCGTCTCGGATTTGACGGAGGCCACACCGGCGATATCAAGGTGAATCCAAGGCGTGCCGTCCTTGATGAACCGTTGCAGGAATTGCGCCGCCGTGATCGACCCGGCAGGCCGCCCGCCGATGTTTTTCATGTCGGCGATGCGGCTTTTCAGCAGCTTGTCATACCCCGCGCCCAGGGGCATCCGCCACGCGCCTTCGCCCTCGGTCTGCGCGGCCTTGAGGAAGGCGTTGCACAGCGTATCGTCGTTCGAGAAAACCCCCGCATTGTCATGACCCAGGCCGATGATAATCGCGCCGGTCAGCGTCGCCAAATCGATCACGCCCGCGGGGTTGAACCGTTCTTGCGCGTACCAAAGCACATCACAAAGCACCAAACGGCCTTCGGCGTCGGTATTGATCACCTCGACCGTGTCGCCCTTCATCGTCTTGATCACGTCACCGGGGCGGGTTGCCGTGCTGGATGGCATGTTCTCTACGATGCCGACCAGCCCGACGACATTGGCCTTGGCCTTACGCAGGGCAAGACTGCGCATCACGCCCGAGACAACGCCCGCGCCGCCCATGTCCATTGTCATGTCTTCCATGCCCGCGCCCGGTTTCAGGCTGATGCCGCCGGTGTCGAACACCACGCCCTTGCCGACCAACGCCAGCGGGGCCGCATCTTTCTCGCCGCCGTTCCATTTCATCACCACGACGTAGGACGGGCTGGCCGACCCCTGCCCGACGCTAAGCAAGGTACGCATCCCCAGTTCTTCCAGCTTGGCTTCGTCCAGCACTTCGACCTCAAGGCCGATTGACTCCATCTCGGCCAGACGGTCGGCGAATTCGGTGGTGGTCAGGATATTCGCAGGCTCGTTCGTCAGGTCGCGGGTCATAAAGGCGCCGTCGGCGATGGCCAGCAGGGGCGCCGCAGCGGCTTCGACCTCTTCGGGTTTGGAATTCATGATCACGACCTGCCCCTTGCGTGGCTTGCCGTTGCTTTTGCGATCCTCGAACGTGTAGTCGCGCATGGCCAGTCCAAAGCAAAGCTCGGCCGCTTTGCGCAAACCGCCCGTCAACACCAGCAGATCCGCATCGCCGCGCCGTTTCGCAAGCGCCCCACCGGCTGCGCGCAGGGCTTCCTGATCGGCGTTATTCGCCAATTGCACCACATCCACGGCCTCGGCCGCCATGCCGGTGGGAAACCCGAGGCTGACCGCATCGCCCGCTGACAATTTCGTGAAGCTGTCGCTGGCCACCAGACGTTCCAGCGCGCCTTTGGTCAGCTTGTTGATGCGCCGCGCGGAGGGGTTGAGCTTGCCATCCGCGCCCACAGTCACAGCCACACGGCCCGTGTGACCCGCGATCTGGTCAATATCGGTTTCGGTAAATGTCATTGGCGTCAATGCGGTCATCAGGTGAACCCCTTTTGTCTGAATTTCGCTTAGACGTATCCTGCGTGCGCCGTTAAGGCCAGATAGCAGTTTTCGTGGGCGGAAATTTACTTTATCGTCGGGCGAAAGTTCACCCGTGTTGATACCCAAGGGATGCAGATTGGCCAAGTTCGACCGCTATATGTTGTCCCAGTTCCTGATTTTGTTCAGTTTCTTTGCGTTGATCCTGGTGGCGATTTTCTGGATCAACCGCGCCGTGGTGCTGTTTGACCGGCTGATCGGCGACGGCCAGACGGCACTGGTGTTTCTTGAATTTACCGTGCTGGGGCTGCCCAAGCTGATCACCACCGTCCTGCCGATCGCGACCTTTGCGGGGTCGGTCTATGTGATCAACCGGATGACCAGCGAATCCGAGCTGACTGTGTTGCAGGCAACGGGCACCAGCCCTTGGCGTCTGGCGCGGCCCGTGTTCGTCTATGGCCTATGCGTCGCGATCATGATGTCGGTGCTGACCCATCTGCTGTTGCCCCTGTCCAACGGACAGCTGTCTGAACGCGAGGCCGAGATTTCGCAGAATGTCACCGCGCGACTGCTAACCGAAGGCACATTCCTGCATCCGACCTCTAAGGTCACGTTCTATACCCGCGTGATCGACGCCGACGGGGTGTTGCGCGATGTGTTTCTCTCGGACCGGCGCAACCCCGACGAGGGCGTGATCTATACCGCGTCCGAAGCCTATCTGATCCGCAATGGCGATGGTACGACGCTGATCATGGTCGATGGCATGGCGCAACGACTTGAGATGGCCGGCAAACGCCTGTCGACAGCCAAGTTCCGCGATTTCTCGTTCGATATCTCGTCCTTGGTCAGCAGCGACAAACCCCGCACCCAATCCATCGACGCCATGACCACGGCAGAGATGTTTGCCCAGTGGGATCAGCTTGAGACGATCACCAAATCCAGCGCGGGCGAGATCGCAGAAGAGCTGACGGCGCGCTTTGCCTCGGCGGCGTTTTGTATGATCGCCGCGATGATCGGCTATGCGACACTGGTGCTCGGAGGGTTTTCACGCTTCGGGGTCTGGCGCGAGATCGTGATCGCCTTTGGTCTGCTCATCGCGATTGACGGGTTGCGCGGCACTTTGGTCGAAACGGTGCGCGACGATGCCAGCCGCTGGCCGCTGCTGTTCCTGCCCAGCCTGATTGGCGCTGTGATTGTGATCGGGATGATCTGGCAAACGGCCCATCCGGGCTGGACCAAACGGATGGGCAAGCAAAGGGGCGTCGCATGATCCTGCATCTCTATTTCGCGCGCCGCTTTATTATGGGGTTTATCCTCATTTCCGCTGTGCTGTTCTCTCTGCTCGTGTTGGTGGATATGGTCGATCAGGCGCGCCGGTTCAGCAGCTACGATATCGGCTGGCTGCGGCTCTTCGGGATGACGTTGTTAAACACGCCTGAAACCATGAACCTGATCCTGCCGCTGATCATGATCCTTGCGACCGTGGTGTTGTTTTTGTCGCTGGCACGCTCGTCAGAACTGGTGGTGACCCGTGCCGCCGGCCGCTCAGCGCTCAGCGCGTTGCAGGCCCCGATCTGGGTGGCGTTCATCATTGGCGTGATGGCTGTGGGCATGTTGAACCCCATCGTTGCGGCGACCGCGAAACGATACATTCAACTCAGCGACAGCATTCGCGCGGGCGGGACCTCTGTCCTGTCGGTCAGTGACGAAGGGCTGTGGCTGCGCCAAGGCAGTGACGAGGGGCAGACCGTGATCCGCGCATGGCGGTCAAACAAGGACGCCTCGGTGCTTTATGATGTCACATTCCTCAGCTACGCGCCCGAGGGCGGTCCCGCACGGCGGATCGAAGCGGACAGCGCCGCGCTGGAAGATGGTATCTGGACGCTAACCGATGCGAAGTCATGGCCGCTTGAAGTGGGGGTGAACGCCGAAGGCGCGGCCGAGACATTTGACACGCTCACCCTGCCCTCGACCCTGACGCTCGACCGTATCCGCGACAGCATCACCGACCCCGGTGCCGTCTCGATCTATGATCTGCCTGATTACATCAAGCAGCTTGAACTGGCAGGCTTCAGCCCGCGCCGCCACAAGGTCTGGCTGCAGACCGAACTGGCGCGCCCGTTCTTTCTGGTTGCGATGGTTCTGGTTGCGAGCGCGTTTACCATGCGCCATACGAGGTTCGGAGGCACGGGCGTCGCGGTGCTGGCCTCTGTTCTGATGGGGTTCGGCTTGTATTTTATTCGCAGTTTTGCGCAAATTCTGGGGGAGAACGGGCAGATTCCGGTTCTTCTTGCGGCTTGGGCACCGCCTGTCGCGTCCATTCTTCTGGCGCTTGGTCTTCTACTTCATTCAGAGGATGGCTGACATGCGCCGTTTGCTCCTGACCCTTCTTGTCGCCCTTGGTCTGCCCGCTGCCGCTCAAGACAGTGATCGCCCTGCCGTTCTGGTGGCCGATGACCTGTTCATCACCCGTGACCGGGAACTGGTCGCCCAAGGTAACGTAGAGGCGTTTCAAGGCACGACCCGCATCCGTGCCTCTGCGATCCGCTATAATGACGAAACCGGTGCCTTGGTGATCGAAGGCCCGATTGTGCTGAACGACGGTGATGGCACCGTCATTCTCGCGGATGCGGCAGAGCTGGATCAGGGGTTGCAGAACGGTCTGCTGCGCGGCGCACGTATGGTGCTGAACCAGCAGGTGCAGATGGCCGCCGTCCAGATCGACCGTGTCGAGGGGCGCTATAGCCAGCTGTACAAGACCGCCGTGACCTCATGCAAAACCTGCAATGACGGCGAGCTGCCCCTATGGCAGATCCGCGCGCGCCGCGTGGTGCATGATACCGAGGCGCAGCAACTGTATTTCGATGATGCGACTTTTCACATCCGGTCGGTGCCGGTGTTCTACCTGCCCCGTTTGCGGCTGCCCGACCCGACGCTGGACCGCGCAGACGGGTTTTTGGCCCCATCTATTCGCACCACGTCGTTGTTGGGCACGGGGCTGAAGCTGCCCTATTTCATCACCTTGGGCGAAAGCCGCGACCTGACCCTGACGCCCTATCTGTCGTCCTCGACCCGCACGCTTGAATTCCGCTATCGACAGGCGTTCACCAACGGTGATATCGAGTTTGACGGGGCCTATACCCGCGATGACCAGCTGCCAGATGAGACCCGCGGCTATCTGTTCGGTGAAGGCAGCTTTGAGCTTGAGCGCGGCTACAAGCTGAGCTTCACGATCGAGGCCGTCAGCGACAGCTCTTACTTTACCGAATACGGCTATTCGGACGAGGACCGTTTGCGCAGTGATCTCACACTGTCACGCGCGCGGCGTGACAGCTTTGTGCGTACCAGCCTTTACAACTTTGAAACCCTGCGTCCCGGAGAGTTGAACAGCACCCTGCCCACAGTCGTGATCGACGGCGAATTCGAACGGCGCTTTTTCCCCAAGGCATGGGGGGGCGAACTGCGGTTCGGGCTGGAGGCGCATAGCCATTGGCGATCTTCTGATGTGGATGTGATTGGACGCGATGTATCGCGGATCAACGGGTCGCTGAAATATCTGCGTCGCTTCACCCATCGCTCCGGCTTGGTCACCGATGCGCAGGTCGGCGCGACGTTCAATTTCTTCGACATCACCCAAGACGATACCTTTGCGCAGAACCACAGCGACATCGCGCCCTTCGCAGCGGTTGGTCTAAGCTACCCGATGGCACGCCGCGAGGCTGGTGGTGCGTCGCAGGTGCTGACGCCTGTGGTGCAACTGGGGTGGACCGATGGCAGCCGGCTCGACATTCCGAACGAGGAAAGCACCCGCGTGGAATTCGACCAGGGCAACATCCTGTCGCTCTCGCGCTTTCCGCGCCCCGACCGGCGCGAACGCGGCACAACCGCGGCGGTGGCGGTGAACTGGTCGCGCTTTGACCCCAATGGCTGGGACACCTATGTCGCGGTCGGTCAGGTGTTCCGCAGCATCAGCGACCCTGCCTTTACCGATACGTCCGGCCTGTCGGGCGTGCGCTCTGACGTGCTGCTGGCGGGGCAGATCAAGAATAACGCCGGTCTTTCGCTGACGGCGCGGACCTTGGTCGACTCCGATTTTGACATCTCCAAGGCGGAACTGCGCGGCGGGTGGAGCTTTGGTAAAACCACCGTCGAAGGCACCTATGTCTGGCTCGAGGCGGATACTGCCGAAGATCGAACCGAAGCGATTTCCGAGGTGTCGCTTGACGGCAGCTACGACATCAACAAGCAATGGTCCGCCAGCGCCGACGTGCGCTATGACGTCCAAAACAGCACAGCGGCGACGGCGGGGCTTGGCCTGACCTACAATAATGAATGTGTGAGCGTCGACCTTTCGGTGCGCCGCCGCTATACCTCCTCAACAAGTGTTGAGCCCTCTACCGATATCGGGTTTAACATCGGCCTGCGGGGCTTCTCGGCCTCCAACGGAACAGAAAGATATGAGCGATCATGTGGGAAATAAGTAAGATGAACCTGAACCGTCTGACACGAAGCATCGCCGTCCTTGGGCTTGGTCTGATGACCGCCGCCCCCGTTTCGGCGCAGAACCTCTTTGCGCCCGTCGCCAAGGTGAATGAATCCGTTGTAACCGAATTCGAAGTCCAGCAGCGCCAGCGCTTTCTCGAGGTGTTGAACGCACCGGGGGCGACCCGCGAAGGGGCGCTGACCTCGCTGATCGACGAACGCCTGCGTAACGAGGCCGTGGCCGAAGCGGGCATCGAACTGACGCCGCAGGGCATCGACGACAGCCTTGCCGAATTCGCCTCGCGCGCGGATCTGAGCACCGAAGAATTCACCCAGGCGCTTGGTCAATCCGGCGTCTCGCGCGAAACGTTTCGCGATTTTGTCGTAAACTCGGTCGGGTGGCGTGAACTGGTGCGTGCCCGCTATGCCAGCCGCGTGCAGATCACCGACGCTGAAATCAACCGCGCTTTGGGCGAAACACAAGGTAGCGGTGTGCGCGTTCTCGTGTCCGAGATCATCATTCCTGCCCCGCCCCAGCAAGCCGCACGCGTGAACGCGCTGGCTGAACAAATCTCGCAATCCAAATCAACGGCAGAGTTTTCAAACTACGCCAGCCGCTATTCCGCGACCGCCTCGCGCGGGCGTGGCGGTCGGCTGCCGTGGCAGAACCTGACCGATCTGCCGCCAAGCCTGCAGCCGCTGATCCTGAACCTCGCCCCGGGCGAGGTTACCGACCCGTTGCCGATCCCCAACGCCGTGGCGCTGTTCCAGCTGCGCGACATCGAGGAAACCAGCGTCGCCGCGCCGACCTATTCCGAGATTGAATACGCAGCCTATTACATACCCGGTGGCCGCACAGAACCCGCGCTGGCACAGGCGGCGCAGATTCGTGGTCGCATCGATACCTGCGATGACCTTTACGGTATCGCCAAAGGCCAGCCCGCCGAAGTGTTGGAGCGTGTGAAAAAGGCCCCCTCGGACATCCCGCAGGACGTGGCGATTGAACTGTCCAAGCTCGACACGGGCGAGGTTTCGACCACGCTGACCCGTGCCAATGGTCAGACGCTGATGCTGCTGATGATGTGTGGGCGTACCGCCGCCGCCAATGCCTCCGCCTCGCGCGAGGATGTGACCAACGCGCTGCGCCAGGAACGGCTGACCGGCTATGCCGAACAGCTGCTGGAGCAATTGCGGGCCGACGCGCGCATCGTTCGCAAATGACCCAAGCCAAGACGGGCTTGGCCGACAAGCCGGTTGTGATCTCTTGCGGCGAACCCTCTGGCATCGGGCCAGAGGTCGCCGCACGGGCCTGGGCGATGCTGGCGGGCGAAGTGCCGCTCGCCTGGATCGGTGATCCGCGCCACCTGCCCCAAGACATTCCCCATTGCATTATCGACAGCCCGTCGGACGCGCTTGCCGCGGGCAGCGACGCTTTGCCCGTGCTGCGCCACGATTTTGCCGCCGGTGCCGTCGCGGGCAAGCCGGACCCCGCCAATGCGCAGGGGGTAATCGACGTGATCGCGCGCGGTGTTGACCTGGTGCGCAGCGGGGCCGCATCTGCGCTGACCACCGCGCCCATTCACAAAAAGGCGCTGAAAGACGGGGCCGGTTTTGCCTATCCGGGCCACACCGAATACCTTGCCGCGCTGGCGGGCGGAAGCGATGTGGTGATGATGCTTGCCTCTGACCAACTGCGGGTGGTCCCGGCCACGATCCATATCGCGCTGGATCAGGTCCCCATTGTGCTGACCCCCGCCCATCTGCGCCGCGTGATAGAGATTACGGCGGCGGGGCTTCGCTCTCAATTCGGGATCAAGGCCCCCAGGATTGCCATCGCAGGTCTGAACCCCCATGCGGGCGAAGGCGGTACGATGGGCCGTCAGGAAGCAGATTGGATGACGGCGCTGGTCACCCGGATGCAGGACGAAGGCTATGACCTGAGCGGCCCGCACCCTGCTGATACGATGTTCCACGCCGCCGCACGTGCGCGCTATGACGCGGCGATTGCCATGTATCACGATCAGGCGCTGATCCCGATCAAGACGCTGGATTTCGACCGCGGCGTCAATGTGACGCTCGGTCTGCCGTTCATCCGCACCTCTCCCGATCACGGCACCGCCTTTGACATCGCGGGTCAGGGCATCGCAAACCCCACCAGCATGGTCGAGGCCCTGCGCATGGCCTATTGCATGGCGCAATCATGATCCCGCGCCCCCAGAACCCTTCTGTTTCACAGGTCCAAGAATGAGCACAATCGACAACCTGCCGCCCCTGCGCGAGGTGATCAACACCCATGACCTGAAGGCGCGCAAATCGCTGGGCCAGAACTTTCTGCTCGACCTGAACCTCACTGCCAAGATCGCGCGACAAGCGGGTGATATGACCGAATGTGATGTGCTTGAAATCGGGCCGGGCCCCGGGGGGTTGACGCGCGGGTTGCTGTCCGAAGGCGCGCGCCGCGTGCTGGCGATCGAGAAAGACAAACGCTGCCTGCCCGCTTTGGCCGAGATCGCCGAGGCCTATCCCGACCGTCTGACGGTGATCGAAGGCGACGCCCTTGAAATCGACCCGCTGGCCCATCTGACCCCACCGATCCGTATCGCGGCGAACCTGCCCTATAACGTGGGGACAGAGCTGCTGGTGCGTTGGCTGACCCCGCAGGAATGGCCGCCGTTCTGGCAAAGCCTGACGTTGATGTTCCAGCGCGAGGTGGCAGAGCGGATCGTGGCCAAGCCCGGCTCAAAGGCCTATGGCCGTCTGGCGCTGCTTGCACAGTGGCGGGCCGATGCGCGTATCGTGCTGAACCTGCCACCAGAGGCGTTTACCCCGCCGCCCAAAGTCTCCTCCGCTGTGGTGCATCTGACGGCCCTGCCCGAACCCCGCTTTCCTGCGGACCCTGATGTGTTGAACCGCGTTGTGGCGGCCGCCTTTAATCAGCGGCGCAAAATGCTACGCTCTGCCCTCAAAGGAACCGCACCGGATATAGAGGATCGTTTGCGTGCGGCCGGATTGAAACCGACGGAGCGCGCCGAACAGGTGCCGCTGGAAGGCTTCTGCGCGCTGGCCCGCGAAATCGCCAAGGGCTAAGGCCACCACAACACGCTTACCGTCCGAAACGCAAAAGGCCCCGCAATCGCGGGGCCTTTGTTACGATGTCAAAGCGTTTATTCGGCCGCTTCGGGCTGATCGCCACTGTTGTCCTTGGCCG
Organism: Sulfitobacter sp. TCYB15; assembly: GCF_040435955.1. Lineage (NCBI taxonomy): Bacteria > Pseudomonadati > Pseudomonadota > Alphaproteobacteria > Rhodobacterales > Roseobacteraceae > Sulfitobacter > Sulfitobacter sp. TCYB15. The sequence continues at coordinate 1,986,338 of NZ_CP159193.1, read as the reverse complement.
GTTCGCTCGTCTCTGCTTTGGGGGCAGGTTTGCGGCGCGGCGCGCGTCGGGGCTTGGGCTTGTTCTCGGGCGTGTCGACCAGATTGTCCTCTGCCGCATTGCCATCTTGCGCGTCATCGCCATCCGACTTGGGTGCGCTGTCCGACTTGGGGGCGTTGTCATTCTGGTTGTTGCTGCGGCTGCGGCGGCGCTTGGGGGCATCGCCCTTGGCGTTGTCCTGCTGGGGTGCGTCGGGTTTGTCGCCCGTATCTGCTTCCGTGGCTGGTTGATCCGCAGTGTTCTGACCGGCTTGAGCGGCTTCGCGCTCCTGACGCTCTACCCGCTCGCGGTCCCGCTCTGCCTGACGTTCGCGGTTCTCGCGTTCTTGCTGATCGCGACGCTGGTCAATCTCGCGTTGTGCTTCGGACAGCATCCGCAGGTAATGTTCGGCGTGCTGCTGGAAGTTCTCTGCCGCCACGCGGTCGTTGCTCAGCTGGGCATCACGCGCCAACTGGTTGTATTTCTCGATAATCTGCTGCGGCGTGCCGCGGACCTTGCCTTCGGGGCCAGAACTGTCGAAAACGCGGTTAACGACGTTGCCACCTTGCGGCTGACGGTTGCGATTATTCTTGGACCGGGACCGTGATCTGGAAGATTTCATGTAATCAGTTCAGCCTTGTTATGCTGGGCTTCGGAATAAGCTGCCGGACGCAGTCGCGTCCCTGAAAAGCTAGCTTTACGCTCTGTTGGGCTTAACGCCGCGCGGGACCGCCCAAAAGGCATCCACCGCTGCAACATCCTTGAATAAGCACGGCAAATGATTTGGAGCAAGTGGAAATTGGCGAAAAACACCGCGAAATGACAAGTTTTGGCGTGTTTATGCTGGCGTATCGGCCCAAAGGACACGGTCGCGCCCGCCCAGATCGGGCAAGATGCGCACCCGGCCCCAACCGGCTGCCTCAAAGATCGCTTTCACATCGGCACCCTGTTGCCAGCCGATCTCTGCCAGAACGCGGCCTGTGGGCGTCAGATATCCCTGTGCCTGCGCCGCGATGATACGGTACACACTCAACCCGTCCTGCCCGTCGGTCAATGCCATCTCGGGTTCATGCAAGCGCAGTTCGGGCGACACATCCGCCATCTCGCTTTGGGCCAGATATGGCGGGTTGGAGACGATCAGATCGAACCGCCCCTCGGCCGCGCTGAACCAATCCGATTGCTTGACCTCCGCGCGTGCCTGCACCCCGTGCAACACTGCGTTGGCGCTGGCCTGCAGACAGGCAGCTTCGGACAGATCAAGGCCCAGGCCGCGAGCGACTTGCTGTTCGGCCAGAAGCGTCACCAGAATACAGCCCGATCCGGTGCCCAGATCAAGCACCCGTTCAAAGGGCTCGGACAGCGCCAGTTCAATAAGGGATTCGGTCTCGGGCCGCGGGTCGAGCACATCGCGGCTGACCTTGAAGTCGCGCCCGTAAAACGCCCGCTGCCCTACCAGATGCGAGACCGGCACGCGCACCGCCCGCAAGGCGATCAGCTTTTCATAGCGTTCGGCAATATCCGGCGCGATTTCCTCGGGCGCGATCAACGTCACCCGCGCCGCATCGACTGACGCCGCATGCGCCAGCAAGATCCGCGCATCCCGTGCAGGGTCAGGCACGCCCGCTGCGCGCAATCGCGCTGTGGCGGCGACCATGGCTTGCGCGGCGGTTGGCGCGCTCACTGCCCCATCTCGGCCAGCAGCTGCGCCTGCGCATCCGCGGTCAGTGCATCGACAATCTCGTCCAGATCGCCCTGCATCACGGCTTCAAGCCGGTAGAGGGTGAGGTTGATCCGGTGGTCGGTCAGGCGCCCTTGCGGGAAGTTATAGGTCCGGATCCGTTCAGACCGGTCCCCCGACCCCACCTGCGCCGCACGGCTGGCCGACCGTTCACTGTCCACCCGCTGACGCTCCATATCATAAAGCCGCGCTTTCAGCACCTGCATCGCGATCTCGCGGTTGCGGTGCTGCGATTTCTCGGAAGACGTCACCACCAGCCCCGTCGGCAGGTGGGTGATGCGCACGGCAGAATCGGTGGTGTTGACGTGTTGCCCGCCCGCCCCTGAACTGCGCATCGTATCGATCCGCAGATCATTGGCGTCGATGTGAATATCCACATCCTCTGCCTCTGGCAGAACGGCGACAGTCGCGGCAGAGGTATGGATACGCCCGCCGCTTTCGGTAGAGGGCACACGCTGCACGCGGTGCACACCGGATTCGTATTTCAAACGGGCAAAGACATTCTCGCCCTTGATATGGGCCACGACCTCTTTGACGCCGCCAAGCTCGGTGAACTGTTGTTCGATCAGCTCGACCTTCCAGCCCCGCGCCTCGGCATAGCGTTGATACATGCGCAGCAGATCAGCGGCGAAAAGTGCTGCCTCATCCCCGCCGGTGCCGGGGCGGATCTCCAGCATTGCAGGATTCTTATCGGCCTCGTCCCGTGGCAGCAGCGCGAGCTGCAAATCAGCCTCCGCTTGTGGCAAGGCGGCCTTCAGGCGCGGCAGCTCTTCCTCCGCCAGCTCCGCCATCTCGGGGTCTTTCAGCATGGCGCGGGCGTCGTCCATGTCTTGCAGCAACTGGCGATAGGCGTCGATCTGTTCGACCACAGGGCGCAGATCGGCGTATTCCTTGGCCAGCTTGGCAAAATCCGCCCCGTCAGAGCCAGCAGACATCGACGCCTCCAGAAACTGGAAACGTTGGGTGATTTGGGCAAGGCGGTCCATGGGGATCATACCGCTGGATGTCGCTGATGAAGCGGCTATGGTCAAGACCCAGCCTGTGCTATGATGCCCCTATGAAACGCATTTCGCTGGTTTTCAGTCTGATCTGCCTTGCCCCGTCGCTTGCGGCGGACCCTGCGCCCTCGGGGCGCAAAACGGTGGAGTGCTATTGCACCGACCGCAACGGCCAGCGGGTCGAGCTGGGGCAAACGATCTGCCTCGACGTCAACGGTCGCCGCTTTGCTGCGCAATGCCAGATGTCGCTGAATGTGCCCATGTGGCGCGATATCGGCGAGGCCTGTCCCGGCCTCGCACAGCGCCTAGACCCCGGCTTGCGCCAGAACCCGCTTCAAACGCTTGGCGTTCACACCCATATCTGACCGGCCAAAACGCAGCCGCCCATAGACCACCGCGCGGCTCTGGTCCGCCCCGTCAACGGGGGTGACCGCGACGCTGGTGTAGTCGGGAAAGCCCCAGAAGCCCGAGCGTGTGACATAAAGAGCCTGACCTGCGTTGCTTTCGATCCGCTGGGTTCGGGGCAACGACAACATCGCGTCCTCAAACCGGTTCAAGAACGCCGTACCGTCGCCTTCAACCTCGCGCACGGCCATAAGGCCCCCCTCCGACGGGTAATCACCGGGGGCCTTGTCTACCGCGCCCAATTCCCAGCGGGCCGCGGGGGCGGGTGCAAGGCGGATGTACGCCTGCAAAGCGACGAAAATCGCCAGTGCGATCCAGAAAAATGCCATCATTGTCTTTACCTTCATTTTGCCAAATAAACTCCCCGCGGAGCGTCCTGCCGTCGCAAACTGCGCCGCCGGTGGTTATGCGCGGGCTTTGGTCTGCCGCATGTTCCACCCCAGCAAACACAGGATCTCGGTCGCCACATGGGCACCGGCGATCGCTGTCGCACCGGTCGTGTCAAAAGGCGGAGAGACTTCAACGATGTCGCCGCCCACGATGTTGATCCCCGCCAGATCCCGCATCATGATCGCCGCCTGCGCTGACGTGAGCCCGCCCCATACAGGCGTGCCTGTGCCCGGCGCAAAGGCCGGATCAAGCGCATCGATATCGAATGTAAGATAGCAAGGACGGTCGCCAAGTACCTGTTTTATTTTGGCAACGGCTGCCTGTGGCCCTTTCTCGTGGACCTCGCGCGCGTCGATGGTTGTCACGCCAAGCGTATCGGGGTTGGTCGTGCGGATGCCCACCTGAACCGAGGTTTTCGGATCAACGATGCCTGATTTCACCGCCTTGTAGAACATGGTGCCGTGGTCGATCCGGTCCATATCATCGTCGGGCCATGTATCCGAATGCGCATCGAACTGTAACAGACTGATAGGACCGTATTTTTCGGCATAGGCCTTGAGGATCGGGAAACTGATGTAGTGGTCTCCGCCCAGGGTCACACTTGCTGCACCTGCGTCCAGTATCCCTTTGATATGGCTAGTTAACGCGGCGGGAAACTGGCTTGTGTGACCATAGTCGAACGCCAGATCGCCATAGTCGGCGATGGCAAACTCGCTGAGCACGTCGAAATCCCAGCCATAGGGCGGGTCGTAGGGCTGCAAGGAAGACGCTTCGCGGATCGCGCGCGGGCCCAGACGGGTGCCGGTACGGTTGGTCACGGCCTGATCAAAGGGCACGCCGGTCACGGCGATGTCCACGCCGTGCAGGTCTTTGGTATAGCGCCGCCGCAGAAAGGACGTGGCCCCGCCAAAGGCGTTCTCGAAGCTCGGCCCTTTTAGATCATCGCGGGTAAAGGCTTGATCAACCTGATTTTTCGCGTCTTCCAAACCCATGTTACTTGGCTCCTAATGGTTGGGCCCGCTCGACGATGCGGGCAAAAAAGGATGCACCCACGGGCGCGATCTCATCGTCGAAGTTGTAGGCGGCGTGGTGCAGCCCTGCGGTATCACCCTGCCCGATGAACAAATAGGCACCGGGGCGTTTTTCCAGCATATAACTGAAATCCTCGGCCCCCATCTCGCGGCCGTTATCGGCAATCACGCGGTCCGCGCCCGCAATCTCGGTAGCAACGGCGGCGGCAAATCCGGCCTCTTTTGGGGTGTTCACCGTGGCGGGATAGCCCTTTTCATATTCCAGTGTCGCGCTGACATCATAGCTGGCGGCCTGCCCGGCGACGATCTGCTCCATCCGGCGGATCACCATGGCCTGCACCTCTTTGTCAAAGCTGCGTACCGTGCCGTTGATATAGGCCGTTTCGGGGATCACGTTGTCGGTCGTGCCCGTGTGGATCTGCGTGACCGAAACGACAAGATCATCCTGCGCATAGTGGTTGCGGCTGACGATGGTTTGCAATGCTGTCGCAATGCCACAGGCGGCAACGACCGGATCGCGGGTCAGATGCGGTGTGGCGCCATGGCCGCCCAAGCCCTTGATGTGGATGTGAAACTCATCGACCGCCGCCATCATCGCGCCGGGGGATGTGTAAAAGCCCCCTTTCTCGAAGCCGGGCGCATTGTGCAGCGCATAGACCTGGCCGATGTCGAAGCGATCAAGGATCCCTTCCTCGACCATCACCTCGGCCCCGCCGCCGGTTTCTTCAGCAGGTTGGAAGATCAGCGCCACGCGGCCCGCGAAATTGCGCGTCTCCGCCAGATATTTCGCCGCCCCCAGCAGCATCGTTGTATGCCCGTCGTGCCCGCAGGCGTGCATCTTGCCTGCGTGGGTGCTGGCATAGTCCAGCCCGGTTTCCTCGGGGATCGGCAGCGCATCCATATCGGCGCGCAGCCCGATGGTCGGCCCTTCGGCCTGACCGTTGATAATGGCGACGATGCCCGTGGTGGCAAAGCCTTCGTGCAGCTCATCCACGCCGAAGTCCCGCAGGCGTTCCGCCACGAAAGCCGCGGTCTTGAAGCAGTCGTTCCCCAGTTCCGGGATCGTGTGCAGATATCTGCGCCATTCGGTCATCTGGGGGGCATAATCCGCGATACGGTTCACGACGGGCATTACTGGACTCCTGTGGGGATGTTGGTCAGGTTGCATCTGACATCAGACACATGGGGGCTGCAATGGCCGAGACAAGAAATGATGCGTTGATCCACGATCGCGACGCCGGGATCGAACGCTTGCTGGAAATCATGCGCCGCCTGCGTGACCCGAAAACCGGGTGCCCTTGGGATATCGAACAGGATTTCGACAGCATTGCCCCCTATACCATTGAAGAAGCGTATGAAGTCGCCGATGCGATCGAGCGTCGCGACTGGCCCGAGCTCGAGGGAGAGTTGGGCGATCTGCTGCTCCAGACCGTGTATCACACGGCCATGGGCGAAGAGGACGGGCGGTTCAGCTTTCAGACGGTGGTGCGCAATATCTCGGACAAGATGGTCGCGCGGCACCCGCATGTTTTCGGCGATGAAAGCCGCGATAAATCAGCCGAACAGCAGACCGCGGATTGGGAAAAGATCAAGGCGGCAGAACGCGCGGGTAAGGCCCAGGGGGGAACGCTTGACGGTGTGGCCGTTGGCCTGCCCGCGCTGCTGCGCGCCTACAAGCTGCAAAAACGCGCGGCCCGTGTCGGGTTTGACTGGCCGCAGGTAGATGATGTGATCGCCAAGATCACCGAGGAAGCGACCGAACTGGTCGAGGCGCGCGAGAGCCTGTCCCAGGCCGAGGTAACCGAGGAATACGGTGATCTGATGTTCGTTATGGCCAATCTGGGACGGCATCTTGGGGTCGAACCCGAAGCCGCCCTGCGCGCCGCCAACGCCAAATTCATGCGCCGCTTCAACGGCGTAGAGGCACGGTTGGCCGCACGAGGTAAATCCCCCTCGGACAGTGATCTGGCCGAGATGGATGCCCTGTGGGAGGATGTAAAACGGGCGGAACGCAGCTAGGACCGCCTGTGCCTGCTGGACAAGTCGCGGCACTTGCGGCAAGGCTCTGGCACAGCCAAGACAGGAGAGCCCATGACACCGCGCAAGATCATTATCGACACGGACCCCGGTCAGGATGACGCCGTAGCGATCCTTGTCGCTTTGGCCAGCCCCGAAGAGCTTGATGTTCTCGGGATCACCTGCGTCGCGGGCAATGTGCCGCTGGACCTCACCTCGCGCAACGCGCGGATCGTGTGCGAATTGGCAGGCAAACGGGATGTCAAAGTCTTTGCCGGATGCGACCGCCCCTTGGGCCGGGCGCTGGTCACGGCAGAGCATGTGCACGGCAAGACCGGGCTGGACGGCCCCGATCTGCCCGAGCCTACCATGCCGATGGCCGAAGGCCATGCGGTGGATTTCATCATCGACACGCTGCGCGATAACGCTCCGGGCACCGTCACGCTATGCCCGCTGGGGCCGCTGACCAATATCGCCACCGCGTTGCAAAAAGCACCCGATATCGCCGATCGCATCGCCAAGATCGTGCTGATGGGCGGCGGCTATTTCGAAGGGGGTAACATCACCCCAACGGCGGAGTTCAACATCTACGTTGACCCGCAAGCGGCTGATATCGTGTTTAAATCCGGCGCGCCTATCGTTGTCATGCCGCTGGACGTTACCCATAAGGCGCTGGTGACCAAAGCGCGCAACGACGCTTTCCGCGCCCTTGGCACGCCCGTGGGCATCGCCGTGGCGGAAATGACCGATTTCTTCGAACGGTTCGACAAAGAGAAATACGGCTCTGACGGCGCGCCGCTGCATGACCCTTGCGTCACCGCCTATCTGATCAACCCCGATCTGTTCAAAGGCCGCCACATCAACGTCGAGATCGAGACAGAGTCAGAGCTGACCATGGGCATGACCGTCGCCGATTGGTGGGGCGTGACCGACCGCGCCCCCAATGCGACCTTTATGGGCGATCTGGAATCTGATGGCTTCTTTGCCCTGCTGACCGAACGGCTGGCCCGTCTATGAGCGCGGCCTTCACCCTTGCCAAGCCAGAGCATCTGGACCGTCTCGTTGCCCTCGTGGGCAGCTTTCACGCCGAGACGGGGATCGAGCAGACGGATGACGACCGCCGCAACGGGCTGGCACCTCTGCTTGAAGGCACGCCCTATGGGGTGGCCTATCTGATCGGCCCTGCCCGTGCGCCCATCGGCTATATCATCATCACCTTCGGCTGGTCGGTTGAATTCGGCGGTCTGGACGCGATCATCGATGAAATCTACGTGCGCCCCGGCGTGCGTGGCCGTGGCATCGCGACAGAGGCATTGCTGGCCGTCCCGAATGCGCTGGCGGGCGGCGGTCTGCGCGCGATCCATCTTGAGGTAGAGCGCAGCAACGAGATCGCGCAGAAGCTTTACCACCGTGCAGGCTTTCGCCCCCGCGAAAACTACATGTTCATGTCGCGCAAATTCTGACGCGGACTGGCAAGGTGGGGCCGCGGCCCCTATATCTGCCCTATGACAGTATCAGCCCCCTTCGATAACAGCTACGCGGCCTTGCCCGATGGCTTTTTCACCCGCACCACGCCGACGCCGGTGGCCGACCCCAAACTGCTGGCTTTCAACGCGCCGCTGGCAAAGACTCTGGGGATCACCCACGGATCGACCGAGGATCTGGCCTTTATCTTCAGCGGCAACGAACTGCCCGCCGGTGCCGACCCGCTGGCGCAGCTTTATGCGGGGCATCAGTTCGGCAATTACAACCCGCAGCTTGGCGATGGTCGCGCGATCCTCTTGGGCGAAGTGTTGGATGCAAAGGGCCAGCGCCGCGATATCCAGTTGAAAGGATCAGGGCGCACGCCCTATTCCCGTGGTGGCGACGGGCGCGCCTGGCTTGGGCCGGTCTTGCGCGAATATGTGGTGTCCGAGGCGATGCACGCCCTTGGCATCCCCACCACCCGCGCCCTGGCCGCTGTGCAAAGTGGCGAGGATGTCTTTCGCGAAACCGCCCTGCCCGGTGCCGTGCTGACCCGTGTCGCCGCGAGCCATCTGCGTGTGGGGACGTTTCAGGTCTTTGCCCATCGGGGCGAGGTCGAAAACCTGCGCCGCCTCACCGACTATGCGATCCAGCGGCACTACCCGCAGGCGGACGGGCCCTTGGGTCTGCTGCGCGCGGTCTGCGCAGCACAGGCGGATCTGGTCGCGGCGTGGATGTCTGTGGGCTTTATTCACGGGGTGATGAACACCGATAACTGCGCCATCTCGGGCGAGACGATTGATTACGGCCCCTGCGCCTTCATGGATGCGTTCCACCCCAACCGTGTGTTCAGTTCCATCGACCGGCAGGGGCGCTATGCCTATGCCAATCAGCCGCAGATCGTCGTGTGGAATATGGCGCAGCTTGCAACCTCGTTGTTGCAGCAGCTTGATGATCCCGAAAGCGGTGTGGCCGAGGCGACAGAGATCGTGCACGCCATGCCCGCGTTGATCGAGCAAGCCTGGCTAAGACGCTTTGCCGCCAAGATCGGGATCACGGCGCCCAAGGCTGAAGATACTGCGCTGATCGACGCGCTGTTGTCGCTGATGCAAACGGATGGCGCGGATTTTACCAATGCTTTCCGCGCGCTGTCAGGGGATGATGCCGCCGGCCAATTCACCGACCGCGCGGCCTTTGCCAACTGGCGCGACGCGTGGCAGCAGCGCATCGCGTTTGAGCCTGACCCTAAATCGGTCATGGATGCCGCCAACCCCGCCGTGATCCCGCGCAACCACCGGATAGAGGCGATGATCAACGCCGCCGTTGCCGGTGATATGGACCCGTTCCACCGGCTGATGACAGCGCTTGCCCACCCGTACCGCGAAACCGACGCCGATCTGCACCGCGCGCCGACGACGCAGGAAATCGTGCCGGCCACCTTCTGCGGCACCTGAGCGGCCAGCGGGTGGCAGGTGCCACCCGTTGTCCCACCGTTAAGCACGTCGACAAGCGGGAACCCCCGCGATCTTTTGGTTGTTTTGCACAGTAAACTGCAACAGACTTGCAGGCGATTTGACCCAAAAGGATTATCGATAATGAGCTTGATGAAAACATTGGCCAAAGTGGCGATCGGCGTGGCTGTGGCCAAAGGGGCCAGCGCCATGATGAACAAAAATAAATCCACGACCGGCAGCGCCAGCAGCGGCGGCGGTCTAGGCGGATTGCTGGGCGGTCTGACCGGCGGCAGCACGGGCGGCTCGGGCGGTAACCTGCAGGATATGCTGGGTGGTTTGATGGGCGGATCCTCCGGTGCCAGCAGCGGCGGCTTGGGCGGTTTGCTGAACCAGCTTGGCGGCGGCACAGGCACCAGCGCGTCTGGCAGCTCGGGTGGCCTTGGCGGGCTGCTGGGTGGGCTTGCAGGTGCCGCAGGTGCGGGCGGTTTGCTGTCCAGCCTGGGCGGTGCCAGCCAAAAAGCCCCCGAACGGCCAGAGGCAGACTTTGGCGCGGTGCTGAACTCGCAATTCGATAGCAACCCTGCCCCCGAAATCACCCCCTCGCGCGAGCAGGAGGCCACCGCCGCGCTGATGATCGCCGCAATGATCCAGGCCGCGAAATCCGACGGCACTTTTGATGAGAACGAGCGTGAAAAGCTGCTGAACCATCTGGGCGACGTGGACGCCGACGAGGCCGCATTCGTGCAAGGCCAGATGGAAGCCCCTGTGGATGTCGACGCGCTGGTCGCCCAGACCCCCGACGGCATGGGCCCGCAAATCTACGCAATGTCGCTGCTGGCGATCGATCTGGATACGCAGGAAGAGGCGCAATATCTGCACAAGCTGGCCAGCGCCTATGGGATGCAGCCCGACGCGGTGAACGAGATCCACGCGCAGATGGGGGTGCCGTCGCTTTACACCTAAAGCGGCGCGGCCTGACCACAGACGGTTGTGAAAGCCTGATCCGGCAACGGGTCAGGCTTTTGCTTTCTTGGCCTTCTTTTCCTTGGCGATCACATGCTCTGCCAGATCACGAGCGATGGCAAAGGCCCCTTTGATCTTGTCGGCATCGGTTTTCCAGTCGCGCTTGACGACGATCTTGTTCTCTTTGACCTTTGCCAGCCCGCGTTGGTCCTGAATGAAGGTGACCAACCCCTCGGGCGAGGCGAATTTGTCGTTGTGGAACTGGATCGTGACCCCCTTGGGTCCGCCATCCAGCTTGGCAATACCGGCGCGTTTGCACATCGCCTTGATCCGCACGACCAGCATCAGTGTGTTCACCTCTTTCGGCAGCTTGCCGAAACGGTCGATCAGCTCGGCGGCAAAGCCTTCCAGCTCGACCTTGGTGGTCAGTTCGGACAGGCGACGGTAGAGCCCAAGCCGCACATCCAGATCAGGGACGTAATCCTCGGGGATCAGCACCGGCACGCCCAGATTGATCTGCGGTGCCCACTGCCCATCGTCGTCGATCACGCCTTCCAACTCGCCCGACTTGATCTTGGCAATCGCGTCTTCCAGCATGGATTGATAAAGCTCGAACCCCACGTCACGCATCTGGCCGGATTGTTCCTCGCCCAGCAGGTTGCCCGCACCGCGAATATCAAGATCCTGCGACGCCAGCGTAAAGCCTGCCCCAAGCGTGTCGAGGCTGCCCAACACCCGCAAACGCTTCTCTGCCGTGGCAGTCAGCTTGGCACGGGGTTTGGTTGTCAGATAGGCATAGGCGCGGGTTTTTGATCGGCCCACCCTGCCCCTGATCTGGTAGAGCTGTGCCAGACCGAACATATCGGCACGGTGCACGATCATCGTGTTGGCCGTCGGGATATCCAGACCGGATTCCACAATCGTCGTGGCCAGCAAGATGTCATATTTCCCGTCGTAAAAGGCGTTCATCCGGTCGTCGAGCTCTCCGGCGGCCATCTGCCCATGGGCAACAAGATAGGTCAGCTCGGGCAGTTGCTCTTTCAGGAACGCTTCGATTTCGGGCAGATCGGTGATGCGGGGCACCACATAGAAGGACTGCCCGCCGCGATAATGTTCACGCAACAGCGCCTCGCGCAGGGTGACGGCATCAAATTCGCTGACATAGGTGCGGATGGCCAGACGGTCGACTGGTGGTGTGCCGATGATCGACAGGTCGCGCACGCCGGTCAGGCTAAGCTGCAGGGTGCGCGGGATCGGCGTGGCGGTCAGGGTCAGCACGTGAATATCCGTGCGCATCGCCTTCAGACGTTCTTTGTGACCCACGCCAAAGTGTTGTTCTTCATCAATAATCAGCAGGCCGAGGTTCTTGAACTTGACCGTCTTTGCCAGCAGCGCGTGGGTGCCGACCACAACATCGACGGTGCCGCGATTGATGCCGTCGCGCGTGGCTGTGGCCTCTTTCGCGGTGACAAAACGCGACAGTTGTCGCACCTCAAGCGGGAAGCCTCGGAAGCGTTCGGCGAAAGACTTATAGTGCTGACGTGCCAGCAGGGTCGTCGGCGCAACAATCGCCACCTGTAGCCCTGACATGGCCGCGACAAAGGCGGCGCGCATGGCGACCTCTGTCTTGCCAAAGCCTACGTCGCCGCAGATCAGCCGGTCCATCGGGTTGCCGCTGGTCAGATCGTCCAGCACATCCGAGATGGCATTCAACTGGTCGTCGGTCTCGGTATAGGGGAAGCGCGCGGAAAACGCGTCCCACATGCCGGGGGGCGGATCCATGACAGGCGCTTTGCGCAGCGCACGTTCGGCGGCGATGCGGATCAGCTTGTCCGCCATCTCGCGGATGCGTTCCTTGAGCTTGGCTTTCTTGGACTGCCACGCGCCACCGCCCAGTTTGTCAAGCAGCCCCTCGTCATGGCCATAGCGCGACAGCAGTTCGATATTCTCGACCGGCAGATAGAGCTTCGAGCTTTCGGCGTATTCCAGGAGCAGACATTCATGGGCGGCACCGGCGGCGGTCACCACCTCCATCCCCAGATAGCGGCCGACACCGTGATCCACATGCACGACCAGATCGCCGGGGCTCAGCGATTGTGTCTCGGTCAGGAAATTCTCGGCCCGCCGTTTACGTTTCGGCGCGCGGATCAAGCGGTCGCCAAGGATGTCCTGTTCAGAGATGACGGTCAGTTTCGACGCGCTGCTGCCGCTTTCCCACGGGGCTTCGAACCCGTGTTCCAACGCCCAAACCGCCAGATGCAGCCCGCGTTTGCCGATGCGGGTGCCGTTCTTGATGGCGATGGTCTCGCCCATGCCTTCGTCTTCGATCAGCCCAGTCAACCGTTCGCGCGCACCGTCGGAATAGCTGGCGATGACCACCGGCCCTTCTTGAAGTTTTGCTTTAATATGTGCGGCCAAAGCACCGAAAAGGCTGATGGTTTCCTGTTGCCGCTCGGGCGCGAAATTGCGCCCCAAGCGTCCGCCCGCATCCAGCACATTCGGACCCGTCGGCTGTGGGAGCGGCTTGAAACTGATCACGCGTTTGCCGATCAGCGCAGTTTCCCACGCGGTGTCGGTCAGGTACAGCCCTTCGGGCGGTGCGGGCTTGTAGACGCTGTCCATCTTCGACCGGTTCGCCATCGCCAGCCTGCGGGTTTCGTATTGATCCGCGATACTCTCCCACCGCGACAGACGTTGCGCGGTCAGTTGGTCGTCCAGCGTGATCGTCGCCCGCGGCACATAGTCGAACAAGGTCTCGAGCGTCTCGTGAAAGAACGACATCCAGTGTTCCGCGCCCTGATGCTTGCGCCCTGCGCTGATTGCCTCGTATAGCGGATCATCGGTGCCCGCGGCCCCGAATTCGATCCGGTAGTTCTGGCGGAAACGGGTGATAGCACTTTCGTCAAGGATGACTTCGCTGACGGGGGCAAGCTCCACGAGCTCCAGCTTTTCTGTGGTGCGCTGCGTCACCGGATCAAAGCGGCGCGCCCCGTCCAGCGTATCGCCAAAGAGGTCCAGCCGCACAGGGCCAAGATCACCGGGTGGGAAAATGTCGATGATGCCGCCGCGGATCGCATAGTCGCCCGGTTCGGTCACCGTCGGGCTCTGGACAAAGCCCATGCGGACAAGGAACCCGCGCAAAGCCGCCTCGTCTATCCGGTCGCCCACACGGGCCGAAAACGCGGCATCGCGCAGGACATCGCGCGCAGGCACCCGCTGGGTCGCGGCGTTCAGCGTGGTCAGCAGGATAAAACGGTCCGGCATTCCATGCACCAGTCCCGCCAGCGTCGCCATCCGCTGCGCCGAGATATCGGCATTGGGCGACACGCGGTCATAGGGAAGGCAATCCCATCCGGGGAAGACCACCACAGGCACATCCGGCGCGAAAAAGCGCAGCGCCGCCTGCATTGCCGCCATGCGTTTGTCATCGCGGGCAATATGCAACACCGGTGTGCCGTTTTTGCCCAGTTCGTTCAGCACCGCCTGTGCGTCAAAACCTTCGGGAACGCCGGACAGCGTGATTTGGGATTTCTCTGACATCAGCAGCTACCTGTATCCGATCGCGGTTTTTTCAACCGCCAAACGGACCTGTATAAAGGTTTTGGTACATGCCCCACATCGATGTGATGAAAATCGAAATCATCCCGATGATCTGGGTATAAAGACGGTGACGGTTCAGCCGTTTGATCAGGCGGTCGCCGGTGCCGGAATCCTCGCGGATCTGCTGCGCGGTCGACACGCTCAGCACCCCTACCAGACACAGCGGAAACGCCAGCAACAGCACGGCTTGGGCGAATTCGAAACGATAGAAAACCGCCAGCGTAAAGAGCATCGTCATGAAAAAGCAGGTGAACCCCAAAATCCAGATGCCGGACACTTGGGTGATATATAGAATACGGTTCACGTTGATGCGTGCCATATCCTCTAGGTCGACCAGCGCCTGTTCACCGTTGCGCCGCGCGCGCAGCACCATATCAAAGGGTACGCCCAAGACCCAATGGCTGGCAGAAGACCAGATCACCGCAACGGCGATCCAGTACCACAGGTTGGAAAAAGACCGCATGTCGATGACTTCGAAAATTGTCTGATAGAGGGTCAAGGTGCGCTCATCTTTGAAGTGAAATCATTGTGTTCAGACGTGCTGCCCTACAATCGTCTGCCTGTCATAGCGGCGCGTTCGCGAAATTCCTAGCCTTGAGCCGTGCAAAAATACGTGGCAAGCCTTGCCCGATAGCATCTGAGGTATTTTTGCATGAGACCCCAACAAGCCCCCTTTCCCGCCACCCGCCTGCGCCGCACCCGTCAATCCGAGGGCGTCCGCGCATTGGTTCGTGAAAATGCGCTGTCTTTGGGAGATCTGATCTGGCCGGTGTTCGTGCGCAGCGGTGAGGGCGTGGAAGAGCCCGTCCCCTCCATGCCCGGCGTCTATCGGCGCAGCGTTGACAAGCTGGTCGATGCCGCGCGCGAGGCTTCTGATCTGGGGATCGGGGCGATGTGTATCTTTCCTTACACCGGTATCGAGGACCGGACAGAGGATTGCGCCGGCGCCTGGGATCCTGAAAACAACGCCAACCGCGCCCTTCGCGCGATCCGCGAGGCGGTGCCCGATATGGTCCTCATGACCGATGTCGCGCTGGACACCTATAATATCAACGGCCATGACGGCTTTGTCGAAGACGGGATCATCGTCAACGACCGCACGGTCGAGGCATTGGTCAAGATGGCGCTGGCACAGGCCGACGCGGGGGCGGATATCATCGGGCCGTCCGATATGATGGACGGGCGCATCGCCGCGATCCGCGCGGGCCTTGAAGGGGCGCGCCATTCGGATGTGATGATCATGAGCTACGCGGCGAAATACGCCTCGGCCTTCTATGGTCCGTTCCGCGATGCCGTGGGGGCCTCGGGGGCGCTGACCGGCGACAAGAAGACCTATCAGATGGATTACGCCAACAGCAACGAGGCGATCCGCCTGATCGAGCGTGATCTGCGCGAAGGGGCCGATATGGTCATGGTCAAACCCGGCATGCCGTATCTTGATATCTGCCACCGCGTGAAATCCAGCTTCGGGGCGCCGACTTTTGCCTATCAGGTGTCGGGTGAATACAGCATGGTGAAAGCCGCCGCCCAGAATGGCTGGATCGACGAAGACCGCGTGATGATGGAAAGCCTGATGGGGTTCAAACGTGCGGGCTGTGACGGGGTCTTGACCTATTTTGCCCCCGCCGTGGCGCGGTTGATGAACGGATAACGCGGCTTCGATGCGCAAATAGCACGCCACTTGTGGCAAATCACCGCCGATTCAAGCCCTAAATTCGTGACACCCGCGGGTTTTGAGCATAAGATCGCGCAGAAACCGGATGAACCGGCACAGGCAATTACAGGCAGAAGACTATGACAAACAACACTTTCTCGCGCCGGGCTTTCGCTTTGGGTGCGATTGCAAGCGCGGGTGCCGTTGCGGCATGTGGCAACGGTGTCGGCAGCCGTGGCAGCGGGATGATCGACGCCCGCGTCGATGCGACGCTCAACGCGATGTACCGCAGCTTCCCCAACACGCGGCAACTGGCGGAAAAATCCAACGGTATGCTGATCATGCCGCTGGTGACCGAGGCGGGCCTTGGCTTTGGCGGTGCTTATGGTCGTGGTGCGCTGCGGGTGAATAACGTGACTGTCGACTATTACTCGGTCACCAAGGCGACGGGCGGCTTGCAGATCGGGGCGCAGCAATATGCGCATGTGCTGTTCTTCATGACTGAAGCCGCGCTCAGCGATTTCCGCCGCTCCCCCGGTTGGGCTGCGGGTGCCGATCTGGAATATGTCATCTCGGATCGTGGTGAAAGCGTCGAAGCGGATACCACAACCGTGCTTGCCCCCGTGCTGGCCGCCGTCTTTGGCCGCGCCGGTCTGCGTATCGGTGCCACGCTTGAAGGCACGAAATATTCGCGCATCATTCCTTGAGCAAAACGCCCGATCCGCACCATCGCGGATCGGGCAGCTTTGGGCTTAAGCCAAGGCGTTCAGACGTTTGAACAGCGCCGACGTGTCCCAACGTCCGCCCCCCATTTTCTGCACATCCTTATAGAATTGATCGACCAGCGCCGTGACAGGCAGGCTCGCGTCAATCTCGTTGCCGGTGTCCAGACAAATCCCCAGATCCTTGCGCATCCAGTCCACGGCAAACCCGTGGTCGAATTTATCGTCCAGCATTGTCTCGTAGCGGTTGGCCATCTGCCAGCTGCCTGCGGCACCCTGGCTGATCACCTCGACCACATCGCGCCCGTCCAAACCGGCCTTCTGGGCGAAATGCAGCGCCTCGCTCAGGCCCTGCACCAGACCGGCAATGGCAATCTGGTTGCACATCTTGGTCATCTGGCCGGCACCACTGTCGCCAAGCCGACGGCAAATCTTGGCGTAAACCTCCATCACGGGCAGCGCGCGATCAAAGGCACCGGAATCGCCACCGCACATGATGGACAGCTGGCCATTCTCCGCCCCCGCCTGCCCGCCGGAAATCGGCGCATCGACAAAGCTGATCTGGCGCGCATCCGCCGCCGCGTGCAATTCGCGCGTAACCGCTGCCGAGACTGTGGTGTGATCGACAAAAATCGTGCCCTCACCCATTCCGGCAAAAGCGCCGTCGTCGCCAACGCAGACGGATCGCAGATCGTCATCATTGCCGACGCAGGAAAAAACGATCTCTGCCCCTTCAGCGGCGGCTTTGGGCGTCTCTGCCATCTTGCCACCGTGGGTTTCTGCCCAAGCGCGCGCCTTCTCTGTGGTGCGGTTGTACACGGTCACGTCATGCCCCGCTTTTTGCAGATGCGCGGCCATTGGCGCGCCCATCACGCCCAATCCCAAAAATGCGAGCTTTGCCATCGTCTTTTCCTTGTCATTCAGTTGCGCTATTGCCTGAGAGGAACCTATCACCCTGCGCGCATTGGTCAATCGCGCGTAGATATACCCAGGAGCGTGACATGGCAGTGGTTTTTCGGTGGCTGATGCGAATTGCAACGCTCTTGGTGGTGCTGGCGGTGATTGGTGTCGGCGGTGCTTACTGGCTGGCCTCGCGGTCGCTGCCTGACTACGACGATACGGTCCGCGTGCCCAACCTCGGGGCCGAGGTGGAGATCGTGCGCGACAACGCCAATGTGCCGCATATCTTCGGGGAAAGCGACCAAGATGTGTTCTACGGGCTGGGCTTTGCTCATGCGCAGGACCGTCTGTGGCAGATGATCACCATGCGCCGCACGGTCCAAGGCCGCTTGTCCGAGGTTTTCGGCACCACGACCGTCCGTATCGACCGCCTGCTGCGGCGCTTTGATCTTTATACCTTGTCGGTGCAATCGCTTCAGGCGCTCGACCCCAAGACCCGCGCAGCGCTGGATGCCTATGCCGCCGGGGTGAATGCCCGGCTGGACCAGATCAACACCGAAGCCCTGGGCCGCGGTGCCCCCGAAATGCTGCTGTTTGACGCCCCCGTCGCCCCCTGGCGCGCCGCGGATTCCGTCGCGCTGGTCAAGCTGATGGCCTTGCAGCTGTCGGGGCATCTGGATGCCGAGGTCAAGCGCGCCCGCACCTCGCTGGCGCTGCCCGATCAAAAGCGCCTGTCCGATATCCTGCCTGACGCCCCCGGCAGTGGCATCGCCGCCCTGCCCGAATATGCGCAGCTGGCCCCCGGCCTGCCGCAGTTCGCCGCCAATATCCCGCTTGATCCCTCGCCGCTGTCGCCGTTCAAATCTTTTGATCTGGCGGGTGCCTCCAACGCTTGGGCTGCCGCACGGGATCGCTCTGCCTCGGGCGGGACGCTGATCGCCAATGACCCGCATCTGGGCTTCACCGCGCCAACCATCTGGTACCTCGCGCGGCTCGAGTTGCAATCGGGCGGTGTCATCGGCGGCACGATCCCCGGTATCCCCGTGGTGCTGACAGGGCGCAGCAGCGCGCTTGGCTGGGGGATCACCTCATCCTATGCCGACGATCAGGACGTCTATATCGAAGAGCTGAACCCCGACAATAGCGAGGAATATCGCACCCCCGACGGGTTCAAGAAATTCGCCAAACGCGCGTCAATCATCACGGTCAAGGATGCCGATCCGATCACCCTGACCCTGCGCTGGACCGACAATGGGCCGGTGCTTCCCGGCAGCCACTATAACCTTGCCGCGATCACCCCGCCCGGTCATGTCGCCGCGCTGAACTGGACCGCGCTTGACCCCGCCGATACTTCGATCGCCGCGGCAATGCAGCTGATGGAGGCCAAGACCGTCGAGGAAGGGATCACCGCGGGCGAGGCCTATATCGCGCCGTCGCAAAACCTGACGCTGGTGGATGTGAATACCATCGCGATGAAAACCATCGGCGCGCTGCCCGCCCGCGACGCCGCGCATCAAAGCCAGGGGCGCATGCCCACACCGGGCTGGATCGCCGCGAACCGCTGGCAGGGCCGCCTGCCCTATAGCGCAAACCCCGAATTCCTGTCGCCCCGTGGCGGGATTATCGGCAATACCAACAACAAGACGGTGGACCGCCCCTTCCCCAACCACGTGTCCTTCCTCTGGGGCGATACGCAACGCATCCAGCGGTGGCGCAACCTGATGCAGCGCCGCCAGGTGCACACCCGCGACAGCTTTATCGAAGCGCAACTGGATACGGTCAGCTTCACCGCGCGCTCTCTGCTACCGCTGATCGGGGCCGAGCTTTGGTTCACCGGCGAAACCGCGCCCGAAGGCACGTCTGAGCGCCAACGCCAACGGGCGCTGACCCTGCTTGCCGGCTGGTCGGGCGAGATGAACGAACATCTGCCCGAACCGCTGATCTATGCCGCCTGGCTGCGCGCCTTGCAGCAACGGCTGATCCAGGATGAGCTTGGGGCCCTGGCGCAGGAATTCGATCATGTCGATCCGCTGTTCATCGAACGTGTTTTCCGCGATGTGGACGGTGCGGCCGCATGGTGCGACGTGCTGCAATCCGCCCCGAAAGAGACCTGCCCCGACATGGCCCGCATGGCGCTGGACGACGCGCTGATCTGGATCAACGAAACATGGGGCACCCAGCTGGAATCCCTGCGGTGGGGCGACGCACACCAAGCCACCCACGACCACCAGACCTTGGGCGAAGTTCCCGTGCTGCGCTACTTCATGAACATCCGCCAATCGACCTCGGGCGGTGACAACACCCTGCTGCGCGGCCGCACCCGTGGCACGGGGCCGGACCCTTTCGCCAATGTCCACGGCGCAGGCTTTCGCGGGGTTTATGACTTCGCCGATCCGGATTCATCGGTGTTCATCACATCAACGGGCCAATCGGGCCACTTCCTGTCGCATCACTACGACGATCTGGCACAGCTCTGGCGGCGCGGCGAATACATTCCCATGTCGCTGGACGAAGAGCTCGCCCGCGCCGCCCCCGTCGGCATCACCAAGCTGATACCGGAGGCAGAATGAACCGCGTGATCCTTTTCAACAAACCCTTTGGCGTCTTGTCCCAATTTACCGACAAGGGCACCGAAGGCTCGCCGCGCCCGACCCTGTCGGCCTATATCGATGAAAAAGGCTTCTACCCCGCCGGACGGCTGGACCGCGACAGCGAAGGGCTGATGGTGCTGACCGATAGCGGCCCGCTGCAAGCCCGTATCTCGCATCCGAAATATAAACTGGCCAAAACCTATTGGGTGCAGGTCGAAGGCACGCCGGATGAACAAGCCCTCGCCGCTTTGCGCAGCGGTGTCACGCTCAAAGACGGCAAGACCGCCCCCGCCAAGGCGCGGCTGATGGACCCGCCCGACCCTCTGTGGGACCGCGACCCGCCAGTGCGGTTTCGCAAATCCGTCCCTGATGCCTGGCTCGAGATCACGATCACCGAAGGTCGCAACCGTCAGGTACGGCGCATGACGGCCCATGTCGGCCTGCCGACACTCCGCCTGATCCGCGCGCGCGTCGGCGACTGGGAACTGCACAAGCTCCAACCCGGCGCATGGCGCTTCTCGTCCGAGCTTGGACGCTGATTCCAAATGGCCCAAAATCCCGGGGGGCGGCCAAAGGCCGGGGGGCTGGCCCCCCCTTCCTTGACCCCTGAACCGTCAGGAAAACAGCCGCGTGCCCCAGACCCCCAAGGTGGCAGAGGTCCCGGTCAGCACCACCCCCCAAGAGAAATCGGTCGCCACCATTTGCGGTGTCCAGTCTTTCAACGTCGCGAGGTTGGTGAACTCATAGGTGCCATAGCCCAAAGCCCCGATCAGCGCGGCATTGCCAAAGACCCACAGCAAGGATTTATCCTGTGCAATCGCGGGCCAGCTTACGAAGTACAGCAGCACAGCGATATAGAAGGCATAGAAGACAAAGGCGGGCAAAAGCCGGAACTGGTCCAGCAGCAAGGGGCCGATATCGCGGCTGAAAACCGGTTTGATCAGATAGCTCAGGCCCAGAAAGTCGAGCCCCAGAAAGATCGCGAATGTCAGCACATAAAGAATAATCAAAGTCATCGGGGGCTCCTGAAAAATCAACGCTCCCCAATCATATGCAGCAGCGCCCGGAAAATGCGACTTTTCCGGGCGCTTTTTATTTCATTCGAATGGTCCCGAAAGCTGCCGGCCTTACAGCCGCTGGTATTGCGCTTCTTGCTGTGCCGACCAACGCACGATCAAGTTAAACCCGTCTTCGGTTTGGGTTTCCTCGATCACGACGTCCTGTTCGAACAGCCAGGCGCGTTTCTTGCCGTCGGCAAAGGCCAGCGTCAGCTCGGCTTCACGCACCGCACCTTGCAGCGCTTCGGCGATGACCGCTTGCAACTCCTCCAACCCCTCACCCGTGATGGCAGAGATGGCAAGAACACTGTCGTCGCGCTGCGCACGGGCGCGTACGGCGGCGGCACGGTCGTCATCCAGTTGGTCGAGCTTGTTCCAGACCTCGAAGCTGCGCGTATCCTTGGGCACGCCCAAGGACGTCAGGATATCGCGCACATTGCGGGCCTGACTTTCCGTCTCTGCATGAGAGATATCGCGCACGTGGCAGATGATATCGGCGGCCAGAACTTCTTCCAGTGTCGCGCGGAACGCGGCGACCAGTTCGGTCGGCAGGTCAGAGATGAAGCCCACGGTGTCGCTTAGAATGATCTCTGGCCCGTCGGGCAGCACAAGGCTGCGCATGGTCGGGTCCAGCGTCGCAAACAACATGTCTTTCGCCATCACATCGGCCCCGGTCATCCGGTTGAACAACGTCGATTTGCCTGCGTTGGTATAGCCCACCAGCGCCACGATGGGGAACGGTACCTTGGCACGCGCGGCGCGGTGCAAGGCGCGAGTCTTTACGACCTTGTCCAACTGCCGGCGCAAGCGCACCAACTGTTCGTCGATGGCGCGGCGGTCCGATTCAATCTGGGTTTCACCGGGGCCCCCGACAAAGCCCAAACCACCCCGCTGCCGTTCAAGGTGGGTCCAGGCGCGGACCAGACGCGTGCGCTGGTAGTTCAGCGCGGCCATTTCGACCTGCAGCACCCCTTCGCGGGTGGCGGCGCGATCGCTGAAAATCTCGAGGATCAGACCGGTACGGTCAAGCAGTTTGACGCCCCATGCTTTTTCAAGGTTGCGCTGCTGGACCGGCGTTACCGGTCCATCGACCAGCACCAGTTCAACCTCGGCCTCTTCAAAGACAAGCCGAAGCTCCTCGATCTTGCCAGAGCCGAACAGCATGCCCGCGCTGACGGTGCGCAGGGGCACGATATTGGCCCCTTCCACGTCCAGATGCGGCAGGGCACGGGCCAAGGCAACGGCTTCCGCCAAGGCGGGCTCCGCGATGCGGCGGTCATTGTCTGACTTGATGTCAGGGTGAATCACCCAAGCCCGGGTACGCTTCGGGCCTGCGGTGTCATCAATTTGAAACGGAGGACGGCTCAATTAGCGTCTTCACCCTCGTATAGCGAGATCGGCGTGCTTGGCATGATCGTGGAAATCGCATGTTTGTACACAAGCTGCGATTGGCCATCACGGCGCAGAAGAACACAGAAATTGTCAAACCATGTGATGACGCCTTGCAGCTTCACACCGTTGATCAGGAAAATCGTTACCGGCACCTTTGTCTTGCGCACATGGTTCAGGAATGCGTCTTGCAGGTTTTGTCGGTCAGCCGCCATTGTTGGTCTCGCTCTTATTCTTGCTGTTGTTCTTGCTGGCAACCGCGGATCGGTTCACCCCTTCGGAAGACTATGAAGACCCGCGCACAGAGTTTCCACCCCAAAATGTCAGAACTGTTGCGCGCAAAGCCGCATCCCGTGTCACGCGCGCCACAGATCAGGGGTGAGCAGCGCAATAATCGCCAAAGTTTCCAGCCGCCCCAGCACCATTGCCGCACATAGGATCATCTTGGCCCCGTCGCCCAGCTGGATCAACGCGATCGGGGCATCGGCGGCAAACTCCATCAACGGGCCGGTTGTCGCCAGTGTGGCCACCGACATCACCAGCGCATCGGCGAAGGGCGCGCCGACAAAGGTCAGCAGCAGGGTCACCCCCGCCAGCGACAGGGCGAAAAGCATAAAGAAGATCCAGGCGATAAACGCCCCGTTACTTTGCAGCCGCCGCCCCGCTTGACCGGCGCCTGAAACAGAGTGCGGATGGACCAGCCGTTCCATCTCGCGGACGCCATTGCGATACAGTGCAAAGACCCGCAGCAGCTTGACCCCGCCCGCCGTGGTCGCCACCCCGCCGCCGATCAGCGCCAGCCCCATGAGGATCAGCCCCGGCGTCTCGAGCCCCGACCAGCTTTGGGCTTCGGCCCAGGACGCGCTGACAAATCCGGTGGTGGTCAGAAAGGAGGTGACTGTGAACATGGCCCCCCAGAAGGCGCTGCCGGTCTCAAGCGCTTCGGCGCTGGCATCCACATCGAAAGCGCCAAGGAAATGACGTACGAACAGCACCACAGGCACGCCGAGGATCAGCGCCAGCCCCATGCGGAATTCCGGATCGGTAAAAAGCCCCCCTTGCGTCGCCGTCACCGTGTCTTTGGAAAAGGTCAGCCGCGACAGCGCGAACAGCATGAACAGCATCATCATCGCCTCGGCCCCGAAACCGACACCGGTGTCATGCGTCCCCCCAAGTGGCGAGATGCCCGAGGTCGCCAGCACCGACATCGCATGGCACAGCGCGACCAGCGATCGATCTCCGTTGGCCAGCAGCAGCAGCCACAGCATCAGCGTCAGCGCTAGATAGGTGGGCGTCAGCGCCGCCGCCGACCTGAGCAACCGTTGGCGCGGGTCGATCTGGCCCATATTGCTGCGGCGTTCGTCCGGGTTGCCGGGTTCGGCCTGCGAGGTCACCTCGAATCCGCCAAGGTGTAAGGGTGCGAGAATGGCCGACGCCGCGATCCACATCAGCAGGCCGCCCATCCAGGCGACCTGCGCGCGCCACAGATGTAGCGTGTCACTGATCCGCCCGGGATCATCGAACAGCGTCGCGCCGGTCGTGGTAATCGCGCTGACCATATCGAAATAGGCGTGCAGGAACCGCGTGGTCGGCAGGGCCTCAAGAAACGGGATCGCCAGCAGCGCGGGCAAGAAGACAAAGCTTGAAAACAGCGACATCAACGGCCCCAAGGCCCCGTGCCGCGCGCGCCGTCCGGCATGGGCGACCGCAATCAGGGTAAAGATAATCACCCCCAGCAGCCCCGAATAGAAAAACGCCCGCGATGCCAGATGGTCTTGGGTGGTCAGTGCAAAGATCGCCGGGAAGATAGTCGAGGCGCTGAACACACCGAAAATCAGCAAGAACAGCGGCAGTTCAAGGATCTCGCGGCGGATATAGGATTTGCGTCTCACGTGCGGCGCTCCGGTAATTTGGACGCGGGCACCATCAGAAAAAGTCGATGGAGACCTGCATCAGCTGTTCGACCTGCGGCACGTCTTTGGCCAGACAGAACACAGCGATGACGTCGCCTTCTTCGATGCGTGTGGTGCCAAGGGGGCGCATGACCTCGTCCCCCTTGCGGACCATGCCCATCAATGCCCCTTCAGGGAAATCAATGTCGGACACACGTTTGCCCGCAATCGGAGAGGTCGACAGCACTTCGGCCTCGATCACCTCTGCCTCGGCGTCGCCGATGGAATAGACCGACCGCACCCGCCCGTGACGGATGTGCCGCAGGATAGAGCTGACGGTGGTGGAACGCGGGTTGATATAGGCGTCGATGCCCAAAGGCTCCATCAGCGGGACCAGCGTGGGGTCATTGATCAGCGCGATGACATAGGGGCAGCCTTCGGATTTGGCGCGCACGCAGGCCAGCATGTTGGTCTTGTCATCATCGGTGATCGCCATCATCGCATCGGCCCGGCCAATGCCCGCTTCGGCCAGCAGGGACGCGTCCAGCCCGTCACCGTTAAGCACGATCGTCCGCTCCAACGCCTCGGCGGCGCGTTCCGCGATGCGGCGGTTCTTCTCGATCATCTTGGTGCGTACCCGCTTGCCGCGCGCCTCGAGGTTCTGGGCCACGGCCAGCCCGACATTCCCCCCGCCCACAAGCACGACGCGTTCAAGCTTGCTGGTGGTCTTGCCAAAAATCTCGAGCGTGCGGGGGATGTCATCGCGGTGGCAAAAGACATAGCAGGCGTCACCAACAAAGAGCTGGTCCTTGGATTCCGGCGCAAACAGCGTGCCATCACGGCGCACCCCGACGACAACGGCGCGCAGCGTCGAGAACAGATCGGTCAACTGTCGCAGCGGCGTGTTCACGACCGGGCAGTCTTCGTCGATCTGGATACCGATCAGATGGGCCATCCCGTCCATAAAGGTCTCTGTATCGAAGGCTGCGGGGGCCGAAAGCCGCTGCAAGGCCGCATTCGCCACCTCTTTCTCAGGCGAGATTACAACGTCGATCGGCATGTGATCGCGACGATAAAGATCGGAATAGATTGCCGTCAGATAGGATTGGCTGCGCAGCCGCGCGATCTTGCGGTTGATGCCAAAGACCGAATGGGCCACCTGACAGGTGACCATGTTCACCTCGTCCGAATGGGTGGCGGCAATGATCATCTCGGCATCGCGGGCACCGGCGCGGTCCAGCACGTCAGGGTAGCTTGCAAAGCCGGCGATCCCTTGCACATCCAGCGTATCGGTGGCGCGGCGCACCAGATCGGCGTTGCTGTCAACGATTGTGACGTCGTTGCGTTCGCCCGAAAGATGGCGGGCAATCTGCCACCCGACCTGCCCTGCGCCGCAAATGATCACTTTCATAAATGGGGTTCCTTTGGCGTGAAGCCTTGCCTTGCGTCACCAGCTGGGGCGTGCCCGCGTGACCCGTGATATGCCAGTGATTTGAATGACAGATGGCTATGCAAGGGTCAATTCAAATGTCAGACTTGCTTCCATAGCAAGACGGGGGCGCATATGCGGAAAACGGCATTGATCATCTGGGGTGGCGTGGCACTGGCAGCCTGCGCACCGTTGAACACCTACTACAAGCCCGGTGCCACTGTCGCGATGGTCGAACGCCAGACCACGCAATGTCAGGTCGATGCCTTGGCGCAGGTGCCTGTGGCGCTTCAAACGCTGCGCACCCCGCCCCGTTTCATCCCGCCGCGCCGCGTCTGCCGGTCCGATGGCCGTTGCACTTCCCGCGCGGGATATTTCGAGCCCGGACAGACCTATACGGTCGATCCCAGTGCCGATCTGCGCAAAAGAGTTGAAACGCAATGTATGGCCGATGCCGGCTTTGCGCCGGTGTCGATCCCGCAATGCCCCGCCGGCATCGCCAAGGCCGCGCCGCAAGGGCGCACGACCGCCCTGCCCGCGCTGACTGAAAACGCCTGCGTGATCCGCAATGACGACGGCAGTTTCCAGATCGTTACGCGGGGGTAGCGAACGCGGTCAGCTATCGGCTGCCCCGTCATCATCCACATGCGCCACCCGCGTGCCCGACTTGGCCGAGGTCACCACCCCGAGGCTTTTGAGCTTCCGGTGGAGCGCCGACCGTTCCATGCCGACGAAATTCGCGGTGCGGCTGATGTTGCCGCCGAAGCGGTTGATCTGGGTCAGCAGGTATTCGCGTTCGAACGCCTCGCGGGCCTCGCGCAGGGGCAAGGTCGCCAAGGCACCGGACAGCACCACGCGGCCCTCTTCGTCGGTGGTTTCTTCCTCGCCCGGCAGCTCGCGCGCTTCGATCGGGCCGGTGCCGTCGCCAAGGATCAGCACACGTTCCACAAGGTTCTTGAGCTGACGCACGTTGCCCGGCCAGACCATCGTCTGCAACAACGCCTCTGCATCGCCCGAGAATTCGCGCAGCGGCAACCCCTGCGAGGCATTGAAATCCGCGATAAAGTGGCGCGCCAAGACGGGGATATCCTCGCGGCGGTCCTCTAGCGACGGGACAGAGATCGGCACGACGTTGAGCCGGTGAAATAGTTCCTGCCGGAAGGTGTCCGCTTTAATCGCGGCGTCCAAGTCCTTGTTTGTGCTGGATATCACGCGCAGATCGACACGCACCTTGTCGTTGCCACCGACGCGGGTGAATTGCTGGTCCACCAGGACACGGAGGATTTTCGATTGTGTCCCCAGCGGCAGATCGGCCACCTCGTCAAAGAAGATCACCCCGCCATGCGCCTGTTCCAGCAAGCCCGGCTCTACCCCACGGTCAGGGGTTTCACGGCCGAACAACACTTCTTCCATGCGGTCCGGCGCGACACTGGCGCAGTTGACCGTCACGAAAGGGGCCGAGGCACGGTTGGAATTGGCATGGATATAGCGCGCGGCGATCTCTTTGCCCGCCCCCGCAGGGCCGCGCAGCATCACCCGACCGTTCGATTTCGTGACCTTGTCAAGCTGCCCCATCAGCGTTTTGAAGGCGGTCGAGCTGCCGATCATATCGGTGCTGGCGACCTCGCGCCGTTTGAGGCTGTGGTTCTCGCGACGCAGGCGCGAGGTTTCCATCGCGCGGCGGATCACCACCATCAACTGGTCGATATTGAAGGGTTTTTCGATGAAGTCATAGGCACCCTGCTTGATCGCCGCGACCGCGATTTCGATGTTCCCATGCCCCGAGATGATGACGACAGGCACATCCGGATTGTCCCGCTTTACCGTCTTCAGAATATCGATCCCGTCCATCCGGCTGTCTTTCAACCAGATATCAAGGATCATCAGCGCTGGCGGTTCCGCGTTGATGGCCGAGATCGCCTCGTCCGAATTGCCGGCCAACCGCGTGACAAAGCCCTCGTCTTCCAGAATGTCCGAAATCAACTCGCGGATGTCGCGTTCGTCGTCAACGATCAGGATGTCACTCATTATGGGTCTCCAGTTCTGGGGTTCCGGTGGGGGCAGCAAGGGGTAGCGTGATAACCGCCATTGCGCCGAAATGTGTTTCGCCCGCGAAGACCGGCGCGTTTTCCAACGACAACGTCCCGCCGTGTTCTTCGATGATCTTTTTCACGATGGGCAGGCCAAGGCCAGTCCCTTCGGATCGGGTGGTGACATATGGCTCGAACAGTCGCGCGCGGTCTTCCGGCAATCCGATGCCATTATCCGCTATGGTGATTTGTAGCGCTGTTTGGGTTGTGGTCAACTGCACCTCGATGCGCGGGTCTATGTCGGCCTCTGGGTCATTTTGCTTACGGCTTTCAATGGCTTCGCCCGCGTTCTTAATCAAATTTGTTAAGGCTTGCGACAGCATTGTCTGGTCCACCCGCGCCAGTATCTCTTGTGTCGGCAGATTGGCGCTGATGGTCACATCGGGCTGGCCCGACTGCTGCAACACGACCGCATCCTGCAACACCTGAACGACATTCTGCACAGAGGTTTCAGGCTCTGGCATGCGCGCGAATTTGGAGAATTCGTCGACGATACGCCGCAGGTCACCAGTCTGGCGGATGATCACGCCGGTCATCTGGTCAAGGCTGGCTGCGTCGTCGGGCAGCTTGGGGCCGAACTTGCGTTTGATCCGCTCGGCGCTCAGCTGGATCGGGGTCAGCGGGTTCTTGATCTCGTGGGCAATGCGCCGGGCCACGTCGCCCCATGCGGCCATGCGCTGCGCGCTTACTAGATCGGTCACATCGTCAAAGGCCACAACATAGCCCTCTAGCCGCCCGTCTTCGCTGCGCCGTGTGGCGACGCGCACCAGCAGATTTTCCATCTGCCCCTGTCGCGAGACCTTGATCTCGCCCTGCGCGACCTCGTTCTGCCCTTTGACGACCGAATTGAACAGCGGGCCGAACTCCGGCACAGCAACAGAGAGCGCCAGCGATTGCTGGTCCTCGCTCCAGTCCAGCAGCCGCGCGGCAGAGCGGTTGACGAAGGTCACCCGCCCTTCGGGGTCCAGCCCCACGACGCCCGAGGTGACGGAGCTAAGCACCGAATCGAACAGGCGGCGGCGGCGTTCGATCTGGCGGGTGTTATCCAGCAACGTCTCGCGCTGGCCTTTCAACTGTTTGGTCATCTGGTTGAAGTAGCGGCCAAGCATGGCGATCTCGTCATCGCCTTCTTCCTCGCGGACCTGAACCTCAAGATCACCGGCACCGACCTGCTGCGCCGCGCCCGTCAACCGGCCCACCGGCCCTGACAGACGTTCGGCAAACCACAGCCCCAGCCAGACCGCTGCGAGAATCAGGATCACCGCAAAGCCCACATAAAGCAGCCCGAATTCGAACAGCAGCTTGCCGCGCTCGTTTTCAAGCTGTTGGTACAGCCGCACCGTCTCCTTGGTGTCGTCCAGCAGCGACAGGATTTTTCCGTCCACATCGCGGCTGACGTAAAGATAGCGGTCGACAAAGGCTTCCATCAGCACCAGCGCGCGGAATTCGTTGTTATCCCAATCCTCGATCACCAGCGGCGCGCCGTCGAGCTCTTGTGCCTCGCGGATCTGTTCGGGTGTCGGTTCTTCGAAATCGAACAGATAGGACCGGTCGCCGCGCGCGCGGATCTGGCCGGTGCCGTCGATCATATAGGCCTCGCGCAAGCCGCGCTGGATCAGGCGTTGCCCGTCCGCCAAAAGCTGGGTGTCAGGCACATCAACGCCCTGCGTGCGCGCTTGATCAATCGCGCGGGCCAAGGCGATGGCATCTTCGCGCAGATCGTCGCTTTGCTCGTTCTCATAGGCTTCGGCGGCGGCCAGCGAATTGCCCACCACGGACCGTACCCGATCCGAGAACCAGCCTTCAAGCCCGACGTTGATCGTCAGCCCCGCGAAGATCGCAACACTCACCGTCGGGATCAGTGCCATCAGCGCGAACACCCCCGTCAGACGCAGGTGCAACCGCGAGCCCGCAGACTTCGCCCGCCGCGCCGCCACCAGCCGCGCGACCTCGCTCAGCACAAGGGCGGCGACGAGCAGGATATAGACCAGATCGATCAGCAGAATGATGCGCAGGCTGGGGGTGTTTCCGCCTTGTTCAAGCGGGCCGAGCACCAGATAGGTGACAAGCGCCAGCACCGGCCCCAGAACGACAAGGCCCAGGGTCGCCAGATTGCGCACGCGCCTGATCCGGCGCAGGCGCTCAAGCCGCATAAGATAGTAGCTGCGTGACCGGGTAAGCACCCGCTATCCTCACCGATGATGTGATGCACCTATGCATCAACCGCCCATTTTTGTGGTCCTGATCCGGCTTTGAGGCTAGATGGCCACGGTTATGTGGCGCTTTTACATCATTTTTCGACCGCGTGTCACCTCAATATCGAGGTCCGTGATCTTTTTTCTCAGCGTATTGCGGTTGATTCCCAGAAGGTCTGCACATTTCGCCTGATTACCAGCGGTTGCGGCAAGGGCGATCTCGATCAACGGGGCTTCGATCTCGCGCAGGATACGGGCATAAAGACCGGGGGGCGGTAGCATGGATCCGTGCTGGTCAAAGTATCGCTGTAGGTGACGTTCGACCGACGCGCCAAGCTTTTCGGTATTGGCCTGCGCGCGCAGCGGTTCGGGGTCGGGTTGCGCCCCCAGCACATGCTCTGCCTCGGATTGGGTGATTTCGGGCGCGCGGCTGGTCAGCGCCAGTTGCCGCATCGCGTGTTCCAACTGTCGCACATTGCCGGGCCATTGATAGTTGGCAAAGACTTTCGCCGCCCCTTCGGACAGGGCGCGCGGCGCGGTATTGCCGGTTTCGGACCGTTCAAGGAAATGCGCGGCAAGCAAGGCAATATCATCCACGCGGTCGCGCAGCGCGGGGACATGCAGCGTCGCCCCCGAGAGACGATAATACAGATCGCGCCGCAGGGTGCCCGCCTTCATCGCGGCGGCTAGATCCGATTGGCTGGTGGCAAGGAACCGCGGCGCATGTTCACCGGGCGTGTCCATCATGCGCGCGATACGGGCCTGAATCTCTTCCGAGAAATCACCGATCTCGTCAATCAGCAGCGTCCCGCCGCGGACCCTGGCCAAGACTCGTGTCGGGCCCTCAAGGTCTTGCAACTCTGCCGAGGTGACGGTGACAAAGGGCAGGTTCCGCCGGTCAGAAAAATCGTGGATCGCCTTGCCGATCAACGATTTGCCCGTGCCGGATTCGCCCCAGATCAACACCGGCAGATCCGTGTTCATCACCCGCGCTACTACGCGGTAGAGCGCCTGCATCACCGGCGTGCGCCCCACCAGCGGCAGATCATCCCGATCCCCATCGCTGTCAGAGCTGGTCTGCGCCGGACGGCGCGCCGGTCCGCTGCGCTCCAGCGCGCGGGCGGTGCGTTTCATCAGGTCAGGCAGGTCGAAAGGCTTGGGCAGGTAGTCATAGGCTTCCGCCTCTGCCGCCTTGATCGCGGTCATGATCGTGTTCTGCGCCGAGATCACGATCACGGGCAAACCGGGTCGGTCCTGCGCGATCTTGGGCAGCATCTCGAGCCCATTGCCGTCGGGCATCACCACATCCGAGATCACAACGTCGCCTTTACCCTCGCCCACCCAACGCATCAGGGTGGTCAGGCTGGATGTCGCGTGCACCTTGCAACCCGCGCGGGTCAGTGCCTGTGTCAGAACGGTGCGGATTGTGCGGTCGTCATCAGCGACCAGAACGGTGCCATCCATCGTTAATTCTCCTGATCGGAAGCGGTATTTTCAATTTGGGTCTTATCGGCCCGTGGGAGTGAGATGCGGAACACGGTCTTGCCGGGCACAGACTCCACCGTGATCCAGCCGCCGTGGTCGGAAATGATCTTGCTCACCAGCGCCAGCCCCAGCCCGGTGCCGTTCTCGCGCCCGGATACGAAGGGTTCGAACACGTCAGCGCGGATCGCCTCTGGTAGACCGGGGCCGTCGTCGATGACTTCGATCTGCAAGGGCAGCGATTGCGCCGTGCCGTCGGATCGGCGCATGCGGAATGAATGTTCATAGTAGCTGTGCAACCGGATCGTGCCGCCCGAGGGGCCCGCCGCCTCTGACGCGTTCTTGATCAGGTTCAGCACCACCTGCAACAACTGGTCCTTGTCGCCCAAGGCTGGCGGCAGCGAGGGGTCGTAATCCTCGATGATCTTCATGCGCGCGCCAAACCCCAGCAGCGCAGACCGGCGCGCGCGGTCCAGCGCGTCATGCAGGTTCACCGCCTTGCGTTCCGGCGGCATCAGGTTGCCGAATTGTTCGACCTGTTCCAGCAGCTTCACGATCCGGCGCGATTCCGCGACGATCAGGTCTGTCAGCTCCAGATCCTCGGTGCTGAGATTCATGCTGAGCAGTTGCGCGGCACCGGTGATCCCTGCCAGCGGGTTCTTGATCTCATGGGCCAGCATCTCGGCCATGCCGATGGCGGATTTGGCGGCGGATTTGACCGAATTATTCTGCGTCATCCGACCGGCCATCTCGCGGGGGGTGATCATCAGGATCATCTGCCCCGCCGCATCGATCAGCGGCGCGAAGTGCAACGCACATTGCACCGGCGGGCGTTGGCCGCTGCCGACATCCACATCGTTGACGAACAAGGGCGTGCCATTGTCGCGGGCGCGGGTGAACGCCTCTTCCAGCGGGGCATCGACGGCGATCATGTCCCACACCGGCACACCGCGCACGGATTTTGCAGAGGCGTTCAGAAACCCTTCGGCTTCCGAGTTCAGCTCGGCGATCGTGTCGTCGGTATCGATCAGAATGGCGGGCACAGGCAGCGATGCGAAAACAGTATCCAGCGACATCAAGCGGCCTCCAACTGGTGGTCCGGCAGACAGGCGGACGGGATAAGACGGTGGACCTCGGCGGGACTGGCCGCGGTCAGTACCGCGCGGCGCAGATCAGCGGGGGTGTTGCTGGTGTCCATGTACCACCCCAGATGTTTGCGCGCGACGCGCAGGCCGATCACCTCGCCATAGAACCGGATGATCGCCTCGTAGTGGTCGGATACCATGCGCGCGAAATCGGCGCCCTGCGGGATGACCGGTGCGGGCGCGCCGAACAGATCATGGGCCACCTGAGCGAGCAGCCAGGGTTTGCCTTGCGCACCGCGCCCGATCATCACACCATCCGCCCCCGACCGCGCCAGCGCTTGTCGCGCGGCATCGGTGCTGATGATATCGCCATTGGCAATGACGGGAACAGAGACCGCCTGTTTGACACCCGAAATCGCGGCCCAATCGGCGGACCCCTTATAGAACTGGCAGCGCGTGCGCCCGTGGATGGTGATCATGGTGATCCCCGCCGCTTCGGCGCGCGCGGCGATCTGTGGCGCGTTCAGCATATTGTCGTCCCACCCCAGCCGCGTCTTGAGCGTGACGGGCACGTTCACCGCGTTCACCACCGCCTCGATCAGGCGCAGCGCGTGGTCGGGCGTTTTCATCAGCGCAGAGCCGGAATAGCCTTGGGTCACCTTCTTGGCAGGGCAGCCCATATTGATGTCGATCACCCGCGCGCCCTGCCCTTCGACCATCCGCGCGGCCTCGGCCATGGGGGCGGCCTCGCGTCCTGCCAGCTGTACCGCAGTGCCTTCGACACCAAGCCCTAGTTCGGCCTTTTCCAGCGTCCCGGGGCGGGCGTTGATCATGTCGACGCTGGCAACCATCTCTGACACCACCAACCCTGCGCCAAAAGACGCCACCAATGTGCGGAACGGCAGATCAGTGATCCCCGCCATCGGAGCCAGCAAAACAGGCGGGTCGAGTTTGAAGGGCAGATCCGAGAGATCCAAACGCTTAATCCTTGTGCAATTGCCTTTGGTTTACCGAGGGGTGGGCCGAAACTCAATCAAACCAAAAGCTTTTGCTGGTGAGAAACTGACCTATTGCCTAAAATTTAGGCATAGGGCGCGGGCGATTGCGCAGGCCGCTTTGCAGGCTTAGAACGGGGCGAGTTTATCAAAGGGGGCGCGCGATGGCGTCGACACCGAAAATCGCAGCGCTCATCGTGGCCGCCGGACGGGGCACCCGTGCGGGGGGCGCCGTGCCCAAACAATGGCAGCCGCTGTGCGGGAAACGCGTGATCGACCACACGCTTGCGGCTTTCCAGCGGCATCCGCAGGTCGACCGGATCATCATCGTATTGAACGCCAGTGACATGGCTGAGGCCGACGGGTTCACCTACCAAGGCTGTCTTGTCGCCGAAGGGGGCGCGGATCGTGCAGCATCGGTGCGCAACGGTCTGGCGCTGTTGGGGGATGCGGATCTGGTGCTGATCCATGACGCCGCCCGCCCCTGTGTCACGCCGCAGATCATCGACGGTGTGATCGACGCGCTGGCCACAGATGCCGCAGCCGCCCCCGGCCTGCCTGTCACCGACGCGCTTTGGGTCGCCGAAGACGGAGCCGTCGCAGGCACGCAGGACCGCACCGCGCTTTATGCCGCACAAACCCCGCAAGGCTTCGATGCGGCCACGATCCGCGCCGCCCATGCCGCCTTTGAAGGCATCGCCGCCGATGATGTAGAGGTCGCCCGCGCCGCCGGTGTTGCGGTTGCCATCACCCCCGGCAGCGTCGATAACCTGAAAATCACGGTGCCGGGCGATTTGACCCGCGCCGCCCGCATATTGGAGTCTTCAATGGATATTCGCACCGGCAACGGGTTTGATGTACATGCTTTCGGTCCGGGGGATCATGTCACACTTTGCGGCGTTGATATTCCGCATGATCAGGGGCTGGTCGGCCATTCCGACGCCGATGTCGGTATGCATACGGTCACCGATGCGATCTATGGCGCGCTGGCTATGGGCGACATCGGCCAGCATTTCCCCCCGTCCGACCCGCAGTGGAAAGGTGCGCAAAGCCATATCTTTCTGCGCCATGCCGCCGACCTGGCGCGCAGCGAAGGGTTCACCCTCACCCATGTCGATTGCACGCTGATCTGCGAATACCCCAAAGTGGGGCCTCATGCCGCAGAGATGCGCCGCGTGATGGCGGATATCCTGTCCCTTGAGGAAAGCCGTGTGTCGGTCAAGGCGACGACCTCGGAACGTTTGGGATTTACCGGCCGCGGCGAAGGCATCGCCTGCATGGCCACAGCAACATTGGTGAAACTATGACTTTGGCAAAGCTGATCGCGACCGTTCTGGGGGTGGGCTACATCCGCCCTGCCTCGGGCACATGGGGGTCGCTGGTGGCGCTGCCCTGGGCCTGGCTGCTTCATGTCATCGGTGGGCTGCCGCTGTTGATCGCAGGCATCGTGCTTACCTTTACCGCAGGTTGGTGGGCCACCGCACGCATGACCGCGGGAAGTGCGGATCATGATCCGTCGGAAATCGTGATCGACGAGGTTGCAGGCCAATGGGTCGCGCTGCTGCCGCTCAGCTATGCCAGTTGGACGATGGACATGAACATCCTTGTGATGTGGCCCGGCTGGATCGCGGCGTTTGCGCTTTTCCGTCTGTTCGACATCTGGAAGCCGCTGATCATCGGCAGGGCCGACCGGCGCGGCGATGCGCTTGGCGTGATGCTGGATGATATCTTTGCAGGTATTTTCGCCCTGCTGGGGGTGATCGCACTGGCCGTGCTGTATCACGTGTATCTCTTTGCCTGATTTGCACGCCCTTCTGGACCGCGCCCGCGCGCGCGAGGTCATGATCGCCTGCGCCGAAAGCTGCACGGGCGGCATGGTCGCCGCCGCCCTGACGGACCTCCCCGGATCCTCCGCGATCTTTGACCGTGGGTTTGTCACCTATACCAATGCCGCCAAGATCGATCTTCTGGGCGTCAGCCCCGAGACGCTTGCCGCCCACGGCGCGGTGTCCGAGCAGGTCGCCCTTGAAATGGCGCGTGGTGCCTTGGCACGATCCGGCGCGCAGATTGCCGTGTCGATCACCGGTATCGCAGGCCCCGGCGGGTCAGAGCATAAGCCCGAAGGCCGCGTCTGTTTCGGCCTCGCCACGACGTCCGGTATCACCACCCAAACGCAAGAGTTCGGCGCATTGGGCCGCGATAAGGTCCGCCGCGCTGCCCGCGATTTCGCCTTGGGGCTGATTTTTGAGGCGATTACATAACGCCCGCAAAACAGGCGGCATGGCTAAATTGCTGCCTAAATATGTGGCGAATGTAGAAATGCCCGTTTAATCACCGGCTTTGCCCACTTTTTAACTTTTGTCACGCGCGCACATCCGTTTCACCCGTCTGCAATCAAAAACCTTTCGGGAGGAAACCAAGATGAACGCAGCTGATACGGCCTGGATCATGACCGCCACGGCCTTGGTCCTGTTCATGACATTACCGGGGCTCGCGCTCTTCTATGGCGGGCTGGTGCGCAGCCGCAACGTGCTGAGCGTTTTCATGCATACCTACGGCGTCGCCTGTCTGATGAGCGTGCTGTGGTTCTTCGCCGGATACTCCATCGCCTTTGGTCCCGACACATCGGGCCTCTGGGGCGGCTTGGGCAAGATCGGCCTGTCGGGGGTCACTGCTGACAGCCTGTCAGGCTCCCTGCCCGAGATCCTGTTCTTCGCCTTCCAGATGACATTCGCAGTGATCACCCCCGCGCTGATCGTCGGTGCCTATGTGGAGCGTATCGGCTTTGGCTTTGTAATGCTCTTCTCGGGTCTCTGGATGCTGCTGTGCTACGCGCCCGTGGTGCATTGGGTCTGGGGCGGCGGTTTCCTGGCCGATGGTGGCATCTTTGGCGAGGTCGGCGTGCGCGATTTCGCGGGCGGCATCGTGGTGCATGAAACAGCCGGCCTAGCGGCGCTGATCCTCGCGGTCTTCCTTGGTCCACGCCTCAACCACAACACCCCGCCGCATAACCCGGGCTTCGTGATGATCGGTGCGGCGATGCTCTGGGTCGGCTGGTTCGGCTTTAACGGCGGCTCGCAACTGGCCGCAGACGGTGGTGCGGCAATGGCGATCACGGTGACCCATATCTCTGCCGCCACCGCCTCGCTCACCTGGGCGCTGTGGGAGCGGATCAAATTCGGCAAGGCATCGTTGGTCGGCATCGTCACAGGCACCATCGCGGGGCTGGCCTCCATCACGCCTGCGTCGGGCTTCGTCGGCCCTTGGGCGGCGCTGCTGATCGGCGCGGTTGCCGGGATCCTGTGCCAGGAAGCGGTCGTCTTGATCCGCAACAAGGCCAAGATCGACGACACGCTTGATGTATTCGCGGTTCACGGCGTGGGTGGTATCTTCGGCACCATCATGATCGCGGCCCTCGGGGCGGGGTCCTGGGCCGCACAACTGGGGTCGCTGGCGATTGTCGGTGTCTATACCACTGTGGTGACCGTTGTGCTGGTGGTGGTCTGCAAGGCGATCACGCCGCTGCGTGTCAGCAAAGAGGTCGAGGTCAACGGGCTTGATCTATCCGTCCACGGTGAACGGGCCTATGATCTAAGCAGCTGATCCGGAACCCAAAGACCCACACAAAGGCCCCGCATTGGGGCCTTTGTTGTTTCTAGGCCCCGGCCCCATAGAGCGCGGCCGCGCGTTTCTCGAACGCCCGCACCACTCGCTGCATCGCCTCGTTAAAGACGACGCCGATGATCTTTTGCAAAATCGCGTTCTTGAATTCGAAATCGACGAAGAAATGCACCTTGCAGCTGCCGTCGCCATTGTCCTCGAACGCCCAGTTCGATTTCATGTATTTGAACGGGCCATCCAGATATTCGGTGTCGATCTTCTTGGCCTCTGGCCACAACACCACCCGACTGGTGAAACGTTCGCGAAACACTTTGAAACTGATGACAAGATCGGCGTCCATCACCTCGTGATCACCCTTATCCTCACGGCTTTTGATCCGCGCGGCGGCGGTCCAGGGCAGAAAATCTGGGTATGACGCCACATCGGCCACCAGATCATACATCTGTTGGGCGGTGTAGGGCAGTTCGCGGGTCTCTGAATGGGTAGGCATTGATTTCCATCTGTCATGAAGTTAGCCCTTATGAAATCCTATCTCCCCCTTTTTCAAGGTAAAACCCATGACGACGCGACCTTATGTCATCGATGAAATGATCTCGGCCAAGGCAATCGCCGCGCGGATCGAAACCCTTTGCCGCGAAATCCAAAGCGAATTCGCAGGCACCGAAAAGCTGACAGTGGTGGGGCTGCTGCGCGGATCTTTCGTGTTTATCGCCGATCTGGTGCGCGAGCTTGACCTCCCGATCGAGGTCGATTTCCTCGAAGCCTCCAGCTATGGCGATGGCATGGAAAGCAGCAGAGAAGTACGTATCCTCAAAGACTTGCGCGGCGCAATCGAAGGGCGCGATGTGCTGGTTGTCGAAGATATCGTCGACACGGGCCACACCCTGCATCACGTGCGCAACCTGCTGATGTCGCGCGACCCCGCACGGCTGAAAACCATTGCCCTGCTCGACAAACCCAGCCGCCGCGAGGTGGACATGAAGGCCGATTGGATCGGCTTTGAAATTCCCGATGAATTTGTTGTGGGCTACGGCATCGATTTCGCACAGCGCGACCGCAACCAGCCCTTTATCGGCAAGGTCCGTTTTACATGAACGTCGCTTGGCTGATGCGGATGAAACGGTGGGTGCAGCACCCGCCCTCGGCGGGCCGCGTCAAATTCGTCTTTGCTGTGGTCCTGGCCGGCGCGCTGATCTTTGCCGCAGAATACTTTGGCTACTGGCCCGAATGGGCCACGACTCAACGGATCAAAAACCCGTTCTAACCTTTCCAAATGGATGTAAATCCCGGGGAGTTTGAGGGGCAGCGCCCCTCATTATATCGCGTGAGTTTGAGGGGCAGCGCCCCTCATTGTACCGCGCGAGTTAGAGGGGCAGCAGCACCCCTCAAACTCACTGCAACACAGTTACCCTAACTTCGCCAACCGCGCCGCCTGCAGCCGCGCAAAGTCATCCCCTGCGTGGTAGCTCGACCGCGTCAGGGGCGTCGCAGAGACCATCAAGAACCCTTTGCCATAGGCCGATTTTTCATAGGCGGCGAATTCATCGGGATGCACAAAGCGGTCCACCGCGTGGTGCTTTGGTGTCGGCTGCAGATATTGCCCGATGGTCAGAAAATCGATGTCCGCCGCGCGCATGTCTTCCATGACCTGCATAACCGACTGACGATCCTCGCCCAGACCGACCATGATGCCGGATTTGGTAAACATCGTCGGATCAAGCTCTTTGACCCGCTGCAACAGACGCAGCGAATGGAAATACCGCGCCCCGGGGCGGACCTCGGGGTAGAGGCCGGGCACTGTTTCCAGATTGTGGTTAAACACATCCGGGCGCGCCTCGACCACGGTTTCCAGCACTTTGGGATCACAGCGGATGAAATCGGGGGTCAGGATTTCGATCGTGGTGCCCGGGGACCGTTTGCGGACGGCGCGGATGGTCTGGGCAAAATGTTCTGCCCCGCCGTCTTCGATGTCGTCGCGGTCCACGCTGGTGATCACCACGTGGTTCAGCCCCAGTTTGGACACAGCATCGGCCACACGCCCGGGTTCAAAGATGTCCAGCGCTTCCGGTGGGCGCCCTGTTGCGATGTTGCAGAAGGTACAGGCGCGGGTGCAGACCTCGCCCATGATCATCATGGTGGCATGGCCCTGCGACCAGCATTCGCCCACATTCGGGCAGCCCGCTTCTTCGCAGACAGTCACCAGTTTGTTCTCGCGCATGATCTTTGCGGTATCCGCATAGCCTTTGCCACCCGGCGCCTTCACCCGGATCCACGACGGCTTTTTCGGCTGTGGATTGTCGGGGCGTCGGGCCTTTTCAGGGTGGCGCTGCTCGGGGATTTTCAGGTCTCGCATGATCAGGCTCCGTTTGGAATACGCCCCTTATGTAGTCGGTTCGCGCGGCGCATGAAAGAGGCAGTTGTCATCTGCGGGGCAGCCATGCGGTGCGCGCCGATCCGGATCCGCCGTCTAGCCGATCATCGCACTCCCGGGGCCAAGCGTTTCCGCATAGTGTTTGCGCAAGCGCATCAGGGCGATACGCAGAACGATCTTTCCCGACCGTGCTGACCAGCCTAGGCGCTTTTCCGTGGTTTCCAGCCCTTCCAGATAGCAGCAGCACCGCAGCACAATATCCGACAGACCCGGCCCCAGATCCGCCAGCGCCGATCCCACCCGTGCCCGGGCTGCAGAAGGTGCGCTGCCTTCAAAGCTGACGCTGTCGCCCTGCCCGCCCGGTGCCAGAAACCGGTCCCAGTTCTGCGTCACCGCCTCGCCCATTTGCGCCAGTTCGAAATCCTCGCGCAGGCGCTCTCCGGCTTGGACGAGACTGTCGGACAGGAATGGCGCGCCTTTCGCGTCGCGTCTGCGGGCGAGCGCGGCCAACGGGCTTTCTGCCAGAGTGTAGCGCAAGCGCCGCGCTGTCTTCTGCCGCGCCCCCTCTGGCAGCGGCGGCGCAGGGGCATAACTGGTTTGGGCGTCGGCAAAACCGTTCTGTGGCCCCTGACCCAGCATCTCTTCCAGCGCATGCCGTCCGGCCGCGGTGATGTGATAGCGCAGGATGCGCCCCTCGCCATCGGTTGCGATCCAGCCGTTAAGCGCCATCGCCTGCGCGACACAGCGGTCCACCACGGCAGTCCGCGTCTGTGCGCCATCCGGACCACTGCGCACGACAACGGCCTTGTCCATCTCGGCCGCGACCGCCAGCAGCGCACCGGTTTCGCACAAGCGCCGCAAAATGCGCTGCGCCTCGCTGCTCAGAGTTTCATCATCGGGCATCATGGGGGGTGAGGTGTCATTCATCGCGGCGGGCTCCTGCATGGGGTGGGTTTCAAAACGGCTGACCTGCCCCAGCAGATCAAGGGCGTCGTCCACCAGCGGATCATCACGCCGCGTTTCCAGCCGTCGGATCTGGCGCAGGATGGTAGAGGCGTGACACTCAGCTGATCGCGCCAGCGCCCGGATCGGCTGGCCCATCTCCACATGCGACACATAATGCCGCGCGGCATCCGGCACCCATCCGGGCAATCCCCGCCCGTGCGGCGGCGTATTCAAAACTTGGGTCATGCGGTCTCCTTTCTTCAGGCGGCGCGGTTATCCACAGCCTTATCCACAATACCAAAAGGTTAATTGGTTATGGATTTGTTAATATTTACCGATACAACCCATAATTGTTTCCAATGGGTAAACAGTCGTAACCGCGACGCACGCTGACCCCGCTGCGCGAGCAACACCAGTATCCTGCGTGAAATCCTGCCCATGAGCGGCCATGCGTTTGCATGCAGCCGCAGTCAGCAAGGATTTGATTTTATGCAAGATATTCTAGCGCGTCTTCGCGGTATTCGCCGTCCCGCCATATTGGTGCAGGCAGGCTCCATCGGGGCCCGCAGCTATCGCCGCGGCCCGGCCCTGCGACGGATACTGGGGAAAGCGCCCCCACCGCGCAGCGCCGTGGTGCTGGTGCAGCTGATCGATATAGAGGCAGACCTGAACGCCAGACGTAAGAAGACGGACGCAGGCTATAACCTGGTCCGTCATATAGAGGTAATGATCGCCCTCATTGCCGAGGCCGCGATCTTGCGCGAAACCCATCAAAGATGCGGCTACATAAAGCTGTCAGGCTCCGCCGCCTTGCGTTCCGCGACAAAGGCATCAAGCGCCGCACGCGTCTCGGGGTCCATAGGCGGTTGCACATAGTCGCCCAACAGCTTTTCGACCCGCGCCGCCGCCAGCGACTGGGTATCGCGCGCGCCCTCATCTGACCATGTTTCAAATGGCTTGTAGTCCAGCAGATCGGATTTCCAGAAGGCTTCCTTAAAGTTGGCCTGTGTGTGCGCGCATCCCAGATAATGCCCGCCGGGACCAACCTCGCGGATCGCATCCAGCGCTTGCGCGTTTTCGTCAATCTCTACACCGCGCGCCAAATGGTGCAACGCGCCCAGTTGATCGGCATCCATCACAAATTTCTCGAACGAGGCGACCAGCCCCCCTTCCAGCCAGCCACAGGCGTGGAGCATAAAGTTCACCCCCGACAAAAGCCCCATGTTCAGACTGTTCGCCGTCTCATAGGCTGCTTGCGCGTCGGGCAGTTTTGACCCGCAGAACGACCCCGAGGACCGGAATGGCAGGTTCATCCGCCGCGCCAATTGCCCCGCCCCATAGGTGATATGCGCGGCTTCCGGCGTGCCAAAGGTCGGCGCACCCGAGTTCATGTCGATCGAGGTCACAAAGGCCCCGAAAATCACCGGCGCGCCCTTACGGATCAGCTGGCTATAGGCGATGCCGGCCATGACCTCGGCCAGAACCTGCGTCAATGTCCCTGCCACGGATACCGGTGCCATCGCGCCGCCAACGATAAAGGGGGAAATGATCGACGCCTGATTGTTCTCGGCAAAGACCTTCAGCGCCCCCATCATCACATCATCAAACGTCATGGGTGAGTTGATGTTCACCAGCGACGTCATCACCGTGTTCTGGTCGACGAAATCCGCCCCGAACAGAATCTTGCACATGTCCACGGAATCCTGCGCGCGGCTCGGTTCCGTGACGGATCCCATGAAGGGTTTATCGCTTAGCGTCATATGCGCATGGAGCATGTCCAGATGGCGCTTGTTGACGGGCACGTCGGTGGGCTCACAGACGGTGCCGCCGGAATGGTGCAACCACTTGGACATATAGCCAAGCTTCACGAATTTGTTGAAATCGTCCATCGTGGCATAGCGACGGCCCCCGGCGGTGTCGCGCACGAAGGGCGGGCCATAGACCGGGGCCAACACCAGATTGCGCCCGCCGATCTCGACGTTGCGCGCGGGGTTACGCGCGTGCTGGGTGAACTGCGACGGCGCGGTCTTGCACAGCTCGCGTGCCAGCCCGCGGGGGATACGCACGCGGTCGCCGGTCACATCCGCCCCGGCCGCGCGCCACAGCGCCAGCGCCTCGGGATTGTCGGGAAAGTTCACGCCGATCTCTTCCAACACCGTATCGGCGTTATACTCGATGATCTGCAGCGCCTCTTCGGTCAGCACCTCGTAGTTGGGAATGTTGCGTTCGATGTATTTCGCTGTCTCGAAGGACACAGCCGAGCGTGCCGCCCGACGTGCCGCACCGCCACCACCGCGCCCGCGTCTTGCTGATTCCGCCATGAGGTCTTCCTTTCCGCCAAAACTGACGCCTAGCTACCCCATTCACGCAGCGGGCTTTACGCGGTTTACGGCCTTAGAGGTCAAAAACCGACATCATGATCCGCCGACCCCTTCATTTTGCCAAAATAAACTCCGGGGGTCTGGGGGCTGGCCCCCACTCCACTCTTGCCACGCAGGCCATCCGCCCATAATCAGTCAGCATGACAGATATCTCCCATGACCGCCTTCTCATCATCGACTTCGGCAGCCAGGTCACCCAGCTGATCGCCCGCCGTTTGCGTGAACTTAATGTGTTCTGCGAAATCCACCCGTTCAACACGGTGGATGATGCCTTTCTCAAGGATTTTGCGCCCAAGGCGGTGATCCTGTCGGGGGGGCCGTCCTCGGTCTTCGCCGAAGGTGCGCCCATGCCACCGCAATC
The DNA here is from genome assembly GCF_040435955.1 of Sulfitobacter sp. TCYB15. Taxonomy (NCBI): domain Bacteria; kingdom Pseudomonadati; phylum Pseudomonadota; class Alphaproteobacteria; order Rhodobacterales; family Roseobacteraceae; genus Sulfitobacter; species Sulfitobacter sp. TCYB15. Next base: position 1,943,100 of record NZ_CP159193.1, on the reverse strand, counting down.
GGTGTTCGAGCTTGGGGTTCCGATCCTTGGCATCTGCTACGGCCAGCAGGTCATGATGCATTGCCTGGGCGGCAAGGTTGAACGCGGTCACGGCACCGCTGAATTCGGACGCGCCTATGTGACCCCCTCCGAGGCCCGTCTTGAGCTGTTGGAAGGCTGGTTCCTCACCGAGAAAGAGCAAGTCTGGATGAGCCACGGCGATCACGTCAGCGCCATCGCGCCCGGTTTCGAAGTCTACGGCACCTCGCCTCACGCGCCTTTCGCGGTCACCGGCGATGTGTCGCGCAATTTCTATGCCGTGCAGTTCCACCCCGAAGTGCACCACACCCCCAATGGCGCGCGCCTGTACGAAAACTTTGTGCGTCTCGCGGGTTTCAAGGGCGACTGGACAATGAGCGCTTACCGCGACGAGGCCATCGCTGCGATCCGTGAACAGGTCGGTGATCAAAAGGTCATCTGCGGTCTGTCCGGCGGGGTCGATTCCTCGGTCGCGGCCGTGCTGATCCACGAAGCGATTGGGGACCAGCTCACTTGCGTCTTTGTCGACCACGGTCTGCTGCGCAAGGGCGAGGCCGAAGAGGTCGTCACCATGTTCCGTGACAACTACAACATGCCGCTGATCCACGCAGACGAACAGGAACTGTTCCTGGGCGAGCTGGATGGCGTGTCCGACCCCGAAACCAAGCGCAAGATCATCGGCAAACTGTTCATCGACGTGTTCCAGAAGCACGCCAAGGAAGTCGGCGATGCCACCTTCCTCGCACAGGGCACACTGTACCCCGATGTCATTGAATCCGTGTCCTTTTCCGGCGGCCCGTCGGTGACAATCAAATCGCATCATAATGTGGGCGGCTTGCCCGAAAAGATGGGCCTCAAGCTGGTCGAGCCGCTGCGCGAACTTTTCAAGGACGAGGTGCGCGAGCTTGGCCGCGAGCTGGGTCTGCCGCCGTCGTTTATCGGCCGCCATCCCTTCCCCGGCCCCGGCCTCGCAATCCGCTGCCCCGGCGAGATCACCCGCGAAAAGCTCGACATCCTGCGCGAGGCGGACGCGGTCTATATCGACCAGATCCGCAAGCACGGACTTTACGATGAAATCTGGCAAGCCTTTGTGGCGATCCTGCCTGTCCGCACCGTGGGGGTGATGGGCGACGGGCGGACCTATGATTTCGCCTGTGCCCTGCGGGCCGTGACCTCGGTCGATGGGATGACGGCGGATTACTATCCGTTCACCCACGAATTCCTTGGCGAGACCGCGACGCGCATCATCAACGAGATTCCGGGCATCAACCGGGTGACCTACGACATCACGTCGAAACCTCCCGGCACGATTGAATGGGAATGATCTGAATGGCTGTGATCGGCCGCATGACAAAGATGCCTCCGGCGGGGATTTTTTTCCATTTGGAAGAGAGACCATGACCCCGACGCTAAGGGCGGCTTTGTGGATGATGGGGTCGATCACGTCTTTCTCTGCGATGGCCGTCGCCGGGCGCGAGCTTGGCGGCAGCCTCGATACGTTCGAGATCATGATGTACCGGTCGCTGGTGGGCGTGATCGCTGTGTTTACGCTCGCGACCGTTTACGGGACCTGGGGGCAGATCAACCGGCGCGACTTCGGCACGCAGATCGGGCGCAATCTGGCGCATTTCACCGGACAGAATCTGTGGTTCTACGCGGTTACCGTGATCCCGCTCGCGCAGGTCTTTGCGCTTGAATTCACTTCTCCGCTTTGGGTGATTGTCCTGTCGCCGCTGATTTTGGGCGAACGGCTTACCAAGGTGCGGGCTTTGGCGGCGGTTCTTGGGTTTATCGGCATCCTTTGTGTCGCCCGCCCGACGATTGCCGGGCTGAATGCCGGCGTGATCACGGCGGCGTCCTCGGCGATCTTCTTTGCACTGACGATCATGCTGACCAAGCGGCTGACGCGCAGCCAGACGATCACCTGCATCCTGTTTTACCTGACCGTGACGCAACTGGTTTTTGGCGTGATCATGGCCGGTTACGACGGGGATATCGCGGTGCCCGAGGTGCCACAGATGCCGCTTTTGTTGCTGATCGGCGTCGCAGGGCTTATGGCGCATTTCTGTCTGACCAACGCCTTGTCCATTGCGCCTGCGACGGTGGTCGTTCCTATCGACTTTGTCCGCCTGCCCCTGATCGCCGTCATCGGAATGCTGGTCTATGCCGAGGCCTTGGATATCTGGGTTTTCATCGGCGGCGCGATTATCTTTGCCGGCAACTACATGAACCTCTGGATCGAATCTCGCCGCGTTTCGTAACGAAACTGCAACAGTTCTGGCATAGGGGCGCAGACTTCCCCTTGGTCAAGAATTGACAGATTGACGCACCCTGCTCTTCAGTTGCTGTATAAAATGTGGCTGCGTGTTGTGGCTGCATCGCTTCTGGGGAGGAGTATTTAGAGATGACGTATCGAGTAATCGCAATGGCGGCCCTGTTGGGCAGCGCATCGACGGTGCACGCGGGGGGGATCGACCGGTCGGGTCAGTCGATCACGGCCCTGTTTGAAAGCGGCCGTTATGCTGAGTTCAGCCTTGGGTCGGTGTCGCCGAATACATCGGGGGTGGGTGCAGGGCCTGCGTCCCCAGTCACGCCGACGCCAGGCGCAAACTCCGGCAACATGACGGATAATTTCTTTACCTTTGGTGCGGCGTACAAAGCTGACATCAACGATCAGCTGTCCTACGCGATTATCTATGACCAGCCTTTTGGTGCTGATGTGGAGTACCCTACGGGAACTGGGTATTTCGCCCAAGGGTCCACGGCCGAGTTCAACAGCCATGCGCTGACAGGCCTGTTGCGCTACAAGATGCCGAACAACTTCAGTGTGCATGGCGGTATTCGGGTGCAAACCATTGAAGCCAGCGCTGCCATCCCCTTCATCGCGAACTACAGCGTGGACGGAGACCGTGATACAGGCGTCGGGTATGTTGCCGGTGTCGCGTACGAAAAGCCTGAAATCGCGCTGCGCGTGTCTTTGACTTATAATTCCAAGATCAGCTACGATGTCCGCACATCCGAGAATTCGCTTATTGGATCCAATGTAACTGAAACAGAGGTAGAAACACCTCAGTCGGTTAACCTTGAATTCCAAACCGGCGTTGCAGCAGACACGCTTGTCTTCGGTGGTGTCCGTTGGGTTGACTGGTCATCATTCGAAATCGCGCCAAACGATTACTCAACCCTTACAGGCGGTGGAAAACTGCTGAGCTACGAAGACGACGTCTACACCTACTCCTTAGGTGTCGGTCGCCGACTGAGTGACACGTGGTCCGTTGCGGCGTCCGTCGGTTACGAGAAATCCAACGGTGGCTTTTCGAGCAACTTGGGACCGACTGACGGCAACAAGAGCCTTGCATTGGCAGCGACCTATACGCGCGACAGTATGAAAGTTACGACCGGCATCCGCTACATCAACATCGGTGACGCGGAGACGACGCTCGGTGGCGGTCAGACCGCAGCGACATTCGAAGATAACGACGCTGTCGCGATCGGTGTGAAAGTCGGCTTCACCTTCTGAGCCCTACCACAGCAACGCTCTATCAGCCCGCCCCAGCAATGTGGCGGGCTTTTTCTTGGGGGCGCGATGTCTGATGTCTCGTGGCCGATGGCTCGCGTCTGGTGTCTCGGCACAGGCTAGGCTACTCATTGCGAAACAAGACGTTCCAAGGATGACGACCCATGCTCTACCCCTCTGCCGATGCGTGGCGTGCCGCGCCGCATAAACATGTGCTGGTCTTTGGCATGTCGGGTCTGGGAAAAACGCATATGGCGCATCTGCTGCGGCAATCGGGGGGGTGGTTCCACTACTCCATCGACTACCGGATCGGCACGCGATACTTGGGTGAAACCATCGCCGACAACGCCAAGGCCGAAGCGATGAAGGTGCCGTTCCTGCGGGATCTTCTGCTGAGCGACAGCATCTACATCGGGTCAAACATCACCTTCGATAATCTCTCGCCCGTGGCGACCTGGCTGGGCAAGCCCGGCGATGCGGCCAAGGGGGGATTGCCGATGGCGGAATATGCGTCCCGACAGGAAGCGTTCAAACAGGCAGAGATCGCAGCCCTGCGCGACACCGGCCATTTTGCCCGCCGTGCGCAGGCGCTTTATGGGTATCCGCATTTCATCTGTGACACCGGCGGCTCGATCTGTGAATGGGTGGACCCCGATGACGACAATGATCCGCTGATGCAAACCCTGTCGGCGGAATGTCTGCCGGTCTGGATCAAGGGCGACGATGCCCACACCCAAGAGCTGATCCGCCGCTTTGACAAAGCCCCCAAGCCGATGGCCTATCAGCCCGAGTTCCTGCTGCGGGTGTGGCAAGAATATCTGCGCGAAAACAACTGCCAAGAGGATGATGTCGATCCGGATGCCTTTATCCGCTGGACCTACGCCCAAGCGCTTGCCCACCGACAGCCGCGCTACGAGGCGATGTCGCGATGGGGCGTGACCGTGACAGCAGATCAGGTGGCCGGGCTCAAATCCGAGGATGATTTCAACGACCTGATCGCGGGGACGTTAAGCGCGTGACCCTTGGCGCCCTCTGCGCGGGCGCTTATCTAAATCCGGCGCAGATGATGCAAGACCTGAGCCCCTAGACGTGGAATACCGACATGCCGATTAAACTGCCTTCCGACCTGCCTGCCTATGACGTGCTGACGCGCGAAGGTGTCATGGTGCTGGATGAGGAAATGGCGGCGCGTCAGGACATCCGGCCTTTGCGCATTGCCTTGCTGAACCTGATGCCGAAAAAAATCCAGACAGAAAACCAGTTCGCGCGGCTGATCGGGGCCACGCCCTTGCAGATCGAATTCAGCCTGATCCGCATGTCCGACCACCAGTCGCGCAATACGGCCGCAGATCACCTTGAAAGCTTTTACCGCCCGTTCGAGGAAGTCACCCACGAGAAATTCGATGGGCTGATTATCACCGGTGCCCCGATAGAGCATCTGGACTTTGACGACGTCACCTATTGGGAAGAGCTTACCCGCGTCTTTGACTGGACCCAGACCAATGTCCATTCGACCTTCGGCGTGTGCTGGGGGGGCATGGCGATGATCAATTATTTCCACGGTATCAAAAAGCATCTGTTGGAGGAAAAGGCCTTCGGCTGCTTCCGCCACAGCAACCTTGAACCGTCGTCGCCCTATCTGCGCGGGTTCTCGGATGATCTGGTGGTGCCGGTCAGCCGTTGGACCGAAATGCGCGCGGCAGAGGTCGACGCCGTGCCCAGCCTGACCACCCTGCTCGGCAGCAAGGAGGTCGGCCCCTGTCTGGTCGAGGATGCAGGGCATCGGGCGCTCTATATCTTCAATCACCTAGAATATGACCGCGACACATTGAAGGACGAATATGACCGCGATGTCGCCCAAGGCACGCCGATCAACGTGCCCTGCAACTATTACCCCGATGATGACCCCGCGCAGGTGCCGCTGAACCGCTGGCGTAGCCATGCGCATCTGCTCTACGGCAACTGGATCAACGAGATCTACCAGACCACCCACTACGATCTGAACGACATCGGTCGCAGCAATTTTGGGACGTAGCATGCTGTTGATCCTGACGCTGGTCGCCGTGGGCTTGGTGATCGTGGTTCAATGGCGGGCCAGCGCGCGCGAGGCTGCGGCCAACGCCGCCTACCCGCCGATTGGCGAGCTTATCGATATCGATGGCGTCAAGGTCCATGCCAAGGTGCAGGGCAGCGGGCCGGATCTGGTGCTGATCCACGGGGCGTCAGGGAATATGCGGGATTTCACCTTTGATATGGTGGACCAGCTGAGCGACCGCTACCGCGTTATCCTGTTCGACCGACCGGGGCTCGGCTGGACCGACAACCTGCCCCAACACGCGGGCGCATGGAATGCCACTGCGGCCACACCCCATGAACAGGCCGCGCTGTTGCAAAAGGCAGCGGACAGGCTTGGGGTGAGCAACCCGATCGTCCTGGGGCACAGCTATGGCGGCGCGGTGGCGCTGGCGTGGGGGCTGTCGCGGCCCGATGACACGGCGGCGCTGGTGCTCGTATCCGCCGTGTCCGAGCCGTGGGAAGGTGACCTTGGCTGGCAGTACAAGATCACCGGTTCTGCCTTCGGGTCGGGTATTGTGATCCCGCTGGTCACCGCCTTTGTGCCGCAGGGATTTGTGCGCGCCAGCGTCGGCGCGATCTTTGCCCCGCAACACACGCCTGACGGCTATAGTGACCACATCGGCACCGGCCTGTCCCTGCGCCGGATGTCCATGCGCGCCAATGCGCAACAGGTGAACACGCTGCTGCCCGAGATCAAGAAGATGGTCCCGAAATATGATACGCTGACCATGCCGGTCGAGCTGATCCACGGCACCGCAGACACTATCGTCCCGCTGGATGTCCACGCGGCAATCGCCACGCCGCAACTGCCCGACGCGGTGCTGACCACCCTGCCCGGCATTGGCCATATGCCACAACATGTGACCCAACCCGACGTCATCGCCGTCATTGACCGCGCAGCGACACGTGCGGGTTTGCGCTAGGGGGCAGAACGCTCCATAAGTTAGGGTGAACAGGATATTTGAGGAGGCCCCCATGGACCTGCCCTTTGACGGTGCGATCAGCGCCTATTTCGAAAACGACGCGCCCGCGCCCATCAACAAGGCGATCAAACGCGCCGACAAGGACGATATCCTGAGCGACAGCTACCCCCATTCCGAACGTCTGGGGCGCAAGCAATATGACCGCGAGATGGATCGGCTCCAGATCGAACTGGTCAAGCTGCAAGCATGGGCGCGCGACACCGGCACGCGGATCGCGATGATCTTTGAAGGCCGCGACGCTGCGGGCAAAGGCGGCACCATCTCGCGCTTCCGTCAGAACCTGAACCAGCGTGCCGCCCATGTGGTAGCCCTGCCCAAACCCACCGAAACCGAAGCAGGTCAGTGGTATTTTCAACGCTATATCAAGCATTTGCCGACCGTCGGCGACATGGTGTTCTTTGATCGCAGCTGGTACAATCGCGGCGTCGTTGAACCGGTTTTCGGCTTTTGCACCGAGGCCCAGCGTGAAGCTTTCTTCGATCAGGTTGTCCCGCTGGAAAAGATGCTGGTGGACGACGGGCTGCACCTGTTTAAATTCTGGCTCAACGTAGGCCGCGGTGAACAGCTGCGGCGGATGCTCGCGCGCGAAGGCGACCCGCTGAAACAATGGAAGCTCAGCATCATCGATGTCAAAGGGCTGGCGAAATGGGACGCCTATAGCGCCGCGATCAAGGACACCCTGCAGCGGTCCCATACGCCGCAGACCCCGTGGACGGTGATCCGCTCTGACGATAAACGCCGCGCGCGGCTGGCAGCGATCCGGACCGTGCTCCACGCGTTTGAATATACGGGCAAAGATAGCAAAGCGATCGGCGCGATTGATGACCAGATTTGCGGCGGGCCGGATATCTGGGATGCCTAAACGCGGCTATCACCACGGCAACCTGCGACAGGCGTTGATCGACGGCGCGCTCAAACTGATCGAGGATCGCGGCCCCACGGGGTTCACCCTATCAGAGGCGGCGAAACAGGCGGGTGTCACACCCGCAGCCGTCTATCGGCATTTCGAAGGCCGCGAAGACCTGATCGCCGAAGGCGCATTGCAAGGCTATGATATCTTTGCCGAATTGATGGAAGCCGCGTATCAATCCGGCCAGCCTTCCGCGCTCAAGGCGTTCGAGGCGACGGGCCGCGCCTATCTTGCTTTCGCCCGCGATTATCCGGGCCATTACATCGCGATGTTCGAAAGCGGCATTTCCGTCAACCGCACCCCCGATCTGGCCGCCGCTGCGGCGCGGGCCAATGGGGTGCTGGAACAGGCCGCAAGCGATCTCAGCCAGCATATCCCGTTGGAAAAGCGCCCGCCCGCCTCGATGTTCTCGGCCCATATCTGGGCGCTGAGCCACGGGGTGGTTGAACTCTTCGCCCGGAATTCGCCCGGCAGGGCCTCGCCCTTTCCCGCAGATGATCTGCTGGAAAGCGGCATTGGCATCTACCTGCGCGGCCTTGGTCTGGTAGGACCGGACGACTAGGCGGCGATCTCCGCCAAGGCCTGCGCCGCGATCTCGAAGGATTTGACCCGCGCGGCGTGGTCGTGGATCTGCCCTGTCAGGATCAATTCATCCGGTTGATATGTCTCAATCATCTGCGACAGTTGACGCGCGACGCGCTCGGGGCTGCCCACGGCAGTGACCCGCAGGGCCTGATCGACGGCCTGACGCATCTGAACGCCAACCTCGGCATCAATATCGCGCACGGGACGCGGCAGCTTGCCCGGTTTGCCGGTGCGCAACCGCACAAAAGCCTGCTGCATGGAGGTCCGAAGGTAGGCACCCTCTTCATCGGTATCCGCCGCGAAAACATTCGCCGCCAACATGAAATGCGGTTTCTCCCACTGCGCCGAGGGTTTGAAATCGCGACGGTAAATCGCCACGGCGTCTTCCAACGCATCGGGGGCAAAATGCGAGGCAAAGGCATAGGGCAGCCCGAAATGCGCCGCCAGCTGCGCGCCATAAAGCGAAGAGCCCAATATCCACACCGGCACATGCGTGCCCTGCCCCGGATGCGCCATCACACGCGCCCCCGCAGGGGCCTCACCAAGATAGCCGATCAGCTCGGCCACATCTTCGGGGAAACGGTCGCCCCCTTGCATCCCGCGCCGCAAGGCATGGTACACGGCCTGATCCCCACCGGGCGCGCGGCCAAGGCCCAGATCAATCCGGTCTCCGTGGATCGTGGCAAGCGTGCCAAACTGCTCTGCAATCGCAAGTGGCGCGTGGTTCGGCAACATGATGCCCCCCGCGCCCACACGGATGCGAGAGGTGTGATCCGCCACATGGCCGATCAACACCGATGTCGCGGCAGAGGCGATCCCCGGCATGTTGTGATGCTCTGCCATCCAGTAGCGATAATATCCCGCCGCTTCGGTCCGCTTTGCCAGATCAATCGTGTTCGCAATGGCCTGGCGGGCATCTGACCCTTCGGGCACGGGGGAAAGATCAAGGACTGAATATCGCATGGGGCGGCTCCGTTTCTAACGCATCCATTACCTAAGCACGCGGCCTGGAAAACAAAACCACCCCGCCGGCTTCATTTTGCGAAATAAACTCTCCCCGAAGGGTCGGCTGGCCTCAGGCGCATACGAAAAAGGCCGCCCCGGCAGGAGCGGCCTTTTCCAAAAACTGTAAAGTAAAGCTTAACGCTTGGAGAACTGGAAGCTCTTACGCGCTTTCGCACGACCGTACTTCTTACGCTCAACAACGCGGCTGTCGCGTGTCAGGAAGCCTGCCGCTTTCAGCGCGCCGCGCAGGGAGGGATCGTAGAGCTGCAGTGCTTTGGAAACACCGTGCTTCACCGCGCCCGCCTGACCGGACAGACCGCCACCTTTCACAGTTGCAACAACGTCGAACTGACCGTCGGTGCCTGTGATGGTGAATGGCTGTGCCAGGATCATCTGCAGAACGGGGCGTGCAAAATATTCGTTTTGCGCTTTGCCGTTTACGATGACTTTACCGGAACCTGGTTTGATCCAGACGCGGGCAACCGCATCTTTACGCTTACCGGTTGCATAGGCGCGGCCTTGCGCGTCACGCACGGGCTCGCGTGGGGTCATTTCAACTTCTGTCCCCTGAACGCCACCGATGTTCTCGGTTACGGCCGCTTCGAGGCCTTCGAGTGTTTTGATTTCATCAGCCATGCTTATGCACTCCGCGTGTTTTTAGAGTTCATGGATTTCACGTCCAGAACCTCGGGGCTTTGCGCCTCGTGGGGGTGTTCGGAACCGGCGTAAACGCGCAGGTTGGTCATGATCTGGCGGCTCAGGCGGTTGCCGGGCAGCATGCGCTTGACCGCTTGGGTCACAACACGCTCGGGGTGCGCACCTTCAAGGATCTGAGCTTTGGTACGCTCTTTGATCCCGCCGGGGTGGCCAGTGTGCCAGTAGAAGTTTTCTTCGCGCTTCTTGCCGGTCATCTGGATTTTCTCGGCATTGATCACGATGACGTTGTCGCCGCAATCCATGTGAGGTGTGTAGGAAGGCTTGTGCTTGCCGCGCAGACGCATGGCAATGATCGACGCAAGACGGCCAAGGACGACGCCTTCAGCGTCGACGATGATCCATTTCTTGTCGATATCTGCCGGTGTTGCAGAAAAGGTTTTCATGGAGGGAATTCCCGTTACTTTGGTGAAAGGGTCCGAAACCGAACCCCGCTATCTGATGGCTGGGTTATAAACACGCTCTTCGCCACGTCAAGCGCCACATTCCCTATTTTTCTTCACAAAAACAATGCCTTGCAAATTAGGTATTATTATACCCCAAAAAAAATCACACGCTCAACTGCTCGGGTGGAGAGTCCAGCAGATGTCGCAGGCGCATGATCGCATCCTCAAAGCTGTGCAGCGCCACGCCTGCGTTGATCGCAAGCCGCACCGCATGGGGCGCGCGGGCATCGCGGCAGACGAATTCCTCGGCCGAGCGGATTTGAACACCCTGCCCTTCAGCAGCCTGACAGAACGCACCCGCCCGCCAGCCAACCGGCAGGCTCAGCCACAAAAACGGCACGTTGGTGCGCCACGCCACATCATATCCGCCCAGTATATTCACCGCGCTTTGGACATAGGCGTTAAAGCCCTGACGCGTGCCTTCGGCGATGGCGTCGATATCGGGATGCACCAGCAGCTTGGCACATAGGTCGATCAACGGGGTGGCAAGTCCGAAGCAATTGTACTCGGCCACGCGACGCAGATCGGGTGTGCGCTGGCGCGGGCCGATGGCGAAACCGATACGCAGCGCAGGGGTCAGTGTCTTGGCCAGTGACGAGACATACCAGCCGCGTTCGGGCGCAAGCATCCGGTAGGTCGGCGCACGCTCAACGCGCATGCGATAACAATCGTCCTCGACAATTTGAAAGTCATGTTTGCGCGCTACTTCAACCAGCGCCTCGCGGCGCGCCACAGGTGTGAAACCGGCGGTCGGGTTATGGACTTCGGGCGAGGTGCAGAAAATCTGAAGATCATGGTTCCGCGCCACCTCGTCCAGCGCTTCGGGGATCACGCCGTCTTTATCCATGGCCACCGGAATGACATCGGCGCGCAGCAGCTCGCCCGCGCGGCGGAAACCGGGGTACGACAGCTCTTCAATCGCTATGGCGGGGCGTCGGCCTTGCAGGATGGACTGGAAAACGAGCGACAGACCGTTTTGCCCGCCGTGAGACAGGATCACATCGGCTTCGGTAAAGGATCCCAGCGGCGTGCCGGCCAGCCATTTGACCACGGCTTCGCGGGCGGGGCGCGCCCCGGTGCGGCTGGGATAATGCATCACACCTGACGCCGGATCCTGAGCGACCTCGGCCATCAGATTGCGGATCAGCGTCGCCTGCCCCGCCGATGGGAGGTGCGGCGAAAACATGTTCACGGCATAGGTATCCGCGGGGTAGTTCTTGGTTCCTTGATGCACGTGGTGGGCGATCACATCCATCTCGATCGGGCTGTTGCGATCGGGGGTCGTGGGCGGCAGCGCGACAAAGGTGCCGCGCCCGACCTCGGCCTGCAACGTCCCGCTTTCGGTCAGCATCGTATAGGCTCGTGCCACAGTCCCCGGCGTAACGCCAAGCTTCCATGCCAACTCCCGCACCGGTGGCAGTTTTTCCCCCGCCGATAAAGCGCCGTTCGAGATACCGTTTCGTATCATTGTAACAACGGCTTTGTATTTGGGGCCAGGCCCGTCAATTTGATCAGGATGCCAAATTGTACCCATTACAATGTTTTCCTTTTCAAAATGTATCGCATTTTGTACCCCTTTGTTACGGCAAAACGTAACATTGTGTCAATACAATTCAGAAATAGGAGATTCTCATGACACAGACCCTGACCCTCAACCACGAAACTGTGGCAATCCTGAACCAGCGCAGCACACCGTTTGCCGCTGTTCTTGCGGTCAAATTTGCGGTCTGCGTCACGAAGATGGCATCGCGTCGCCGGACACGCAAAGCGCTCGCACAGCTTGAGCCTTGGCAGTTGGCAGACGTGGGACTCACACCGCGACAGGCTCATGATGAGTCTATTCGGGTGTTCTGGAAGGCGTAACGTCCCTGTGGCGCAGTCCAGACCTCTTCACTCGGGCCGGTAAATACCGGCCCTTTTTTTGATTGTACCCGTCAGTGTGGGGTACAATCAGCGTGGCGGAATGGCATAGGTCAGCGATGCCCGCGCGACAGGGTCGTCCAGCCCTTCGGAATAGACCAGCACATCACAAATCGACAGAAGTTTGCCAAGCTTGAGCAACCGCGTCTTGGCGATCAGATCGGTGTTGGCCGCAGGCTTGCGCATGAAATCGATCGAACAGTTTGTGGTCACCGCAAGCGCCTTGGGCCCGATTCGCGCCAAGGTCATCAGATAGGCGCTGACATCGGCCAGCGCGAAGATCGACGGGCCGGACACGGTGCCGCCGGGGCGCAGGTGCCGGTCCGCGGTGAGCAAACGTGTGGTCAGATCCGTCTCTCCGACATGGTCGATGGCGAAATCATCGGCGACCTGCTTGAACACGTCTTTCATAAAAACCGCGAGCGCATCGGCATCCATCATAATTGGCATACTTGTCCTCCCTCATATGTCGCGGCTAGGCTCAGGGAAAAGCGGGAGGGGTTCAAGATGACAATGGTCGAAATGGCATGTGACGGTGCGGTAGTCCGGTTGACGATGAACGCGCCGGACCGGTTGAACGCGCTGTCGGACGAGATGCTGGCCGCGTTGCAGGCGCGTCTGGACGAGATCGCGCATCGTCCTGATATACGGGTCGTCATCCTTGCAGGGGCGGGTAAGGCGTTCTGCGCCGGCCATGATCTGAAGCAGATGACCGCGTTGCGCGACGCCAAGGATGGGGGTGTCGCCGGCTTCCAAGACCTGTTCGAACGCTGCGCCCGTCTGATGGCGCGCATCCAGTCCCTGCCCCAGCCCGTGATCGCGCAAGTCCACGGCATCGCCACGGCCGCGGGATGTCAGCTGGTCGCGACCTGCGATCTTGCGGTCGCGGCCGAGGATACGCGCTTTGGCGTGAACGGGGTGAATATCGGCCTGTTCTGCTCGACCCCGATGGTCGCGCTCAGCCGCAATATCCCGCGCAAACAGGCGTTCGAGATGCTGACCACGGGCGAGTTTATCGATGCAGCCCGCGCCCGCGAGCTGGGGTTGATCAACCGTATCGCCCCACCAGACGAGCTTGCGACGCAGACGACAGCGCTGGCCCAGCAGATCGCGGACAAGCTGGGCACAGCGGTCAAGATCGGCAAACAGGCTTTCTATGCGCAGCTCGCCATGCCGGTCGCGCAAGCTTATGTCTACACGGGCGACGTGATGGTGGAAAACATGCTCAACCCCGACACAGCCGAGGGCATCGCGGCCTTCCTGGAAAAACGCACCCCTGAGTGGGATCAGTAGGCCGGAAACAGACTGTTTCCGATGGTGCCGCACAGATCACGAATTCGTGCTTTCAATTCGGGCGCTTTTGTGGCACAAATAAGACAAGGCAGATGCCTTGATGATTTTGGGTCGCCGCCGGCGGAAGGTCCCTCCAGGTCAGCCTCTCACTGACCGACCGTTCCCGCAGTGGCGACCCCAAAAATCCCCCTTCACATTCAGTCGATATGTTTGATGGCCCAAAGGGCGGCGGTCACGCGTTTCACGACAGGCACCGCTGGCTATTGCACCGCGACAGCCCCTGCCCTACATCGCTGGCATGACACATACACTCCATATCATCGGCGGCGGCATGGCCGGATCAGAGGCCGCCTGGCAGGCGGCGAACGCGGGCATTCAGGTTGTGCTCCATGAAATGCGGCCCAAGGTCGGCACCTTCGCGCATCAGACGGGGCTGCTGGGGGAAATGGTCTGCTCCAACTCCTTCCGCTCGGATGATAATGAACAGAACGCCGTGGGCCTGCTGCATTGGGAGATGCGTGCCGCCAACGGGCTGATCATGGCAACAGCGCAGAAACACCGGCTGCCCGCCGGCGGTGCCTTGGCGGTGGACCGTGATCCCTTCGCGCAATCGGTGACAGACGCGCTGATGGCGCATCCCAATATCTCTGTCGAATATGGCGAGATCACCGATCTGCCGCGCGAGGGTCACTGGATCATCGCGACCGGCCCGCTGACCTCGGGCGATCTGGCGCAGTCTATCGCCGCCGAAACCGGTGCCGAGGCACTGGCCTTCTTCGACGCGATCGCGCCGATCATCTACCATGACAGCATCGATATGAGCAAAGCGTGGATGCAATCGCGCTATGACAAGGGCGAGACCGAGGAAGAGCGTACCGCCTACCTCAACTGCCCGATGACCAAGGACCAATACGAGGCGTTCATCGACGCGCTGCTGGCCGCGGACAAGACAGAATTCAAGGAAGGCGAGACGGCGGGCTACTTCGACGGCTGCCTCCCGATCGAGGTCATGGCCGAACGCGGGCGCGAAACGCTGCGCTTTGGCCCGATGAAGCCCGTCGGCCTGACCAACCCCCATGATCCCGACAATAAACCCTATGCCGTGGTGCAGCTGCGCCGCGATAACAAGCTGGGCACGTTGTATAATATCGTCGGCTTCCAGACCAAGATGAAATACGGGGCCCAGACAGAGGTGCTGCGGATGATTCCGGGGCTTGAAAATGCCTCCTTCGCGCGGCTCGGCGGTATCCACCGCAATACTTTCCTGAACTCGCCCACGCTGTTGGACGATCAGATGCGTCTGCGCAGCCAGCCGAACGTGCGGTTTGCTGGGCAGATCACCGGCGTCGAAGGCTATGTGGAAAGCGCTGCGATGGGTCTGCTTGCCGGGCGTCTGGCCGTGGCCGAGATCAAGGGCGAAGCGGCCACCCCGCCGCCGCCAACCACTGCGACCGGCGCCTTGATCACCCATATCACCGGCGGCGCGGATGCGAAAACCTTCCAGCCGATGAACGTCAACTTTGGCCTGTTCCCACCGGTCGAGGGGCTGAAATCCGGCCGTCGCGGCCGCAAGGATCGCTATAAAGCCTACACCGACCGCGCCAAGACAGACTGGCAGGGCTGGTTGGACGGCACCACGCCAGCAGCATGAGCTTTCGCACCCGGTTCGCGCCGTCGCCCACCGGGCCACTGCATCTGGGGCACGCCTATTCGGCGCTGGTGGCCCACGATATGGCGCGCGCGCAAGGTGGCAGCTTTTTGCTGCGGTTCGAGGACACGGATCTGGAGCGATCAAAACCCGAATACATGCGCCAAGCGTTGGACGATCTGGCGTGGCTGGGCATCACATGGGATGCACCGCCTCTGATGCAATCCGAAAACCTTGATGTGTATAATCAAAGTGTTGAGGCGCTTTCTTCACGTGGATTGACCTATCCCTGCCGCTGTAGCCGCAAAGATATTGCCGCCGCACTCGCCGCGCCGCAGGAAGGGGCACCGCATAGCGTCTATCCGCAGACCTGCAAAACGCGCAGTATGGACGACCGCGGACCGAATGACGCGATCCGCCTGCATATGGACCGCGCGGTTGAACAGGCGTCAGACAGGCTGGGGTTCATAGAGGACGGGCCGCTACGCGCTGGCCCGCATCCCCTTGATCACGCAGCGCTTTTGGCGAAGATCGGTGATATCGTGGTGGGGCGCAAAGACATCCAGACCGCCGCCTACTTCCTTGCCTCTGCCATCGACGATATCCGCGAGGGGATCACCCATGTAGTGCGCGGCGTGGACCTGTTTGACTTCACTCAGGTGCAGGTGTTGCTGCTGGATTTGCTGGGCCACAAACCCCCGCGCTATTTCCACCACGATCTGATCCGTGATGAAAATGGCAAGCGGCTGGCCAAACGCGATGACGCGCGCGCAATCTCCTTGTACCGGAGTGAAGGCGCGTCACCACAAGATATTCGTGCAATGATAGGGCTTTAGCGCCTATTCATCATCCAGTACGTCAAGCGTGATGCGTTCGACACCGTCTTCGACCAGCGTATAAAAGCAGCTTCGCCGTCCTGTGTGACAGGCCGCCCCCGTCTGATGCACCTTCACCAGCAGGCAATCGCGGTCACAGTCGATGCGCAGCTCGACCAGCTCTTGCACGTGGCCGCTGGTGTCGCCCTTTATCCAGAACGACTGACGCGAGCGGCTCCAATAGGTGACGCGGCCGGTTTCCAGCGTTTGGGTGACGGCCTGCGCATTCATCCACGCCATCATTAACACGTCGCCCGTGGTCGCATCCTGTGCAATCGCGGGGATCAGCCCTGCTTCGTTGAATTTCAATGTGCTGGTGTCAAAGTCCATCGCCGTGCCTTCAGTTTGTTTTTGCATCATCCGCGTGAAGGCTTATGTAAGGGTTAACGACACAGAGGAACAGCCATGAGTGACGAGACAGACCTGATCAAGCTATACTCAGCGCGGATTTTGGGGCTTGCGGCTGACATCCCACATCTGGGGCGCTTGGAAAATCCCGATGCCAGCGTCACGCGGCGCTCGCCCCTATGTGGGTCCACCGTCACGGTCGATGTCGTGGTCGAAGATGGCAAGCTGGCGCAGATGGGTCAGGATGTGAAAGCCTGCGCCTTGGGTCAGGCCTCTGCCGCTGTGGCCGGTGCAGCGGCAGTTGGTGCCACGTTGGATCAGATCCAGACGGCGCGGGATCAGTTGAAAGCGATGTTGAAAGGCCAAGGCCCCGTGCCCGACGCCCCCTTTGACGGGTTCGAGGTGCTGACCCCCGCGGTGGCCTATAAAAACCGTCATGCGTCCATCCTGCTGACGATAGAGGCGTTGGCCGAAGCGATGGAACAGACCCAAGAGGTTGCGCAAAACGGCTAGGCCCGTTCCGCGGCGATCTGCCCAAGTAGCGCCGCTGCAGCGATGCCGCCCTATCAGCGAACGCCCCCCCGAACGCCTACACAAAAAAACGCCGCACATCCGGGCAGGATGGCGGCGTAAGGGTGCGGTGACCGTGAAGGCTCGTTTTGATCCGTGACAGAGGGGACAACTCGGGCACAGGGACGAAGGTATTGCGGACTTCGCCAACGCATAGAGTTTGGGACAGATGCGCGGGCTAGATCAAAACAACACGGATTACGCAGGCAGAAGTCAAACGAAGGCGGGAAGGTGCAGACCGACCACGAGGATGACAACCAAGGCAGCCGCCCCTGCGGCATCTTGCAACAACGTGTCTTTCGACCGTTTGGCAATGGCTTTGACTGTAAGGATCGTGGTCATGTGCGTTCTCCCGTTTCCGTTGCCTATTTGTTCTCATTTTCAAACCCCTGTGTAAAGAACTTTATGAGAACAAAAGAGAACAAAATGGGATTAAATTGCTAACCCACTGATATCAAACGGATCGCCTCGTCCTGGCGCATCAGCCATAACAGCAGCCGGGCGGCTTTGCCGCGCGGGGTGGTCAGATCAGGGTCCACAGCCAGCAAGGCGCGCGCATCCGATTGGGCGACCTGCATCAAAGCCGCCTGTTTTTCCAGATCCGCGACCCGAAACCGCGGTACGCCGGATTGCGCCGTGCCGATCAGATCACCGGTTCCGCGCATCTTGAGGTCCGTCTCGGCGATCACAAACCCATCCTCGCTTTCGCGCAAAACCTCCAGCCGTTGGCGGCCGCTTTCGCTGAGCGGGGCTTGATACATCAGCAAGCAGGTAGAGGCCGCCTGCCCCCGTCCCACGCGCCCGCGCAGCTGGTGCAGCTGTGCCAGCCCGAAACTTTCGGCGCGCTCGATCACGATGATGCTGGCGTTCGGCACGTCGACGCCCACCTCGATCACCGTGGTGGCGACCAGCAGCTTGGTCTGCCCTTGCTGAAAGGCACGCATGGCCGCGTCTTTATCGGCGGGCGGCATCTGCCCATGGACCAGCCCGACCACGCCTTCGCCCAATGCCGCACGCAGGTGTTTGAACCGCGCTTCTGCGGCGATCAGATCGCTGACCTCGCTTTCTTCGACCAGCGGGCACACCCAATAGCATTGCCGCCCTTCGCTGATGGCGGCGCGCAAGCGGGTCACGACCTCCTCCATCCGGTCGGTGGCAATCAGGGCGGTGCGGATGGGTTTGCGCCCGGGCGGTTTTTCATCCAGCACAGACACGTCCATATCGCCATATTGCGCGAGGGCCAGCGACCGCGGGATCGGCGTCGCGGTCATGACCAAAACATCGACGGCCTGCCCTTTTTTGCCAAGCTCAAGCCGCTGGCGCACCCCAAAACGGTGCTGTTCATCCACCACCGCAAGGCGCAGATCGCCAAAGGCGACACCGGCCTGAAACACCGCATGGGTGCCCACAAGGATCTGGATCGCGCCGCTTTCCAGCGCGCTCAGCTTGGCGCGCCGTTCGGGCCCTTTATCGCGTCCGGTCAAGAGCTCAAGCACCACACCCGCCTGTTCGGCCAAGGGGCGTAAGCCTTCAAGATGTTGACGCGCGAGGATTTCTGTCGGGGCCATCAGCACGCCCTGCCCGCCTGCCTCGACCGCCCGCAACAATGCCATGAAGGCGACCAGCGTTTTGCCCGCGCCCACATCCCCCTGCAGTAAGCGGTTCATGCGCGCCCCGCTGGCCATGTCTTTTGCAATCTCGGCGATGGCGCGGGTCTGTGCACCGGTGGGCGCGTAGGGCAATGCGCCAAGCACGCGCTGCTGCAACTGGCCATCCCCAACCGTCTTGCGCCCCGCCTTCCGCCGGTCCTTGGCGCGCGCAAGGGCAAGCGTCAGTTGATGGGCGAGCAATTCATCATAGGCCAGCCGCGCCCGCGCTGGCGCCGCGGCAGAAAGGTCAGCCATGTCGTTCGGGGCGTGCGCCTGTTGAAGCGCATCGGAAAAATCTGGCCAGTTCTCTTGGTTTTTCTGATTGGGGTCAATCCATTCGCCGACCTCTGGCACCCGCGACAATGCGGCCCGCGTGGCCTTATACATCAGCTTTTGCGTGATCCCGCTGGTCAGCGGATAGACCGGTTCAAACGTCGGAATATCGCCCGCCTCGGCCTCGGGCACGACGAAATCCGGGTGCACCATCTGGGGGATGCCGTCAAAAAGCTCTACCCGCCCCGACACCACGCGCCGTGACCCTTCGGGCATCTGTCGTTTCCAATAATCCCCGCGCGCGTGAAAGAAGACCAGCTGAAAGGCGGTGGCGCTGTCTTCGACATGAATACGGTAGGCCCCGCCCTTGTTTGCAGGTGCCCGATGCGCGCCAACGGTGACCGCCACGGTAACAGTGGCGGGCAGGATTGCATCCTTGACACTGGGCTGCAGCCGTCGGTCGATGCCGGAATACGGCAGCGTAAACAACAGGTCCCGCGGGGCCATCACCCCAAGCTGGGCAAAGTTCTGCGCGGTTTTCGGCCCGACCCCTTCCAGCGTTTCGAGCTTGGCAAAGAGGGGGAAAAGCGCCTCGGGCCGGCCGGTCATGCGCCGTCGATCAGCGCAAGCCAGCCGTCCTCGTCCAATGTCTGAATGCCCAGATCCGCCGCTTTCTTGGCCTTGGAGCCAGCCCCCGGCCCCGCGACCAGAATATCGGTTTTCGCACTGACCGAGCCAGAGACCTTGGCCCCCAAACGTTCGGCGCGCGCCTTTGCCTCGGCACGGGTCATTTTTTCAAGCGTACCGGTGAAGACCACGGTTTTTCCCGCCACGGGGGACCCTTCGGTATCGGGGCGCGCCACATCCTGCACCGACAGTTCCGCCACCAGCCGGTCGATCGAGGCACGCTCGGCCTCTTGCGCAAAGGTGCTTATCAAGCTTTGCGCCATGACCTGACCGACGCCGTCCACACCGATCAGATCGTCCCAGGCGGGGCCATCCCCGGATTTTGCATGCCCCATCGCAGCCTCGAACGCGGTCCAGCTGCCGTAATGCTGCGCGATCAGGTTCGACGCCGCTTCGCCCACATGGCGGATGCCAAGCGCAAAAATCAGCCGCGACAGGGGAATTTTGCGTTTATCCTCAATGGCCTGAAACAGTTTATCGGCAGATTTCTCGCCCCAGCCCTCGCGGTTCTTGAGCTGCTGCATGCCGCTGCCATAGCGGGTCTTGAGCGTGAAGATATCCGCCGGTTCCGCAATCCAGCCATCGCCATAGAATTGTTCGACCTGTTTCGCGCCCAGACCGTCAATATCAAAGGCCGCGCGTGATACGAAATGTTTCAGCTTTTCAACCGCTTGGGCGGGGCAGATCAAACCACCCGTACAGCGACGCACCGCATCGCCTTCCTCGCGGATGGCATCGCTGCCACATTCCGGGCAGGTCGTTGGATAGACATAGGCTCTAGCGTCCTCGGGTCGTTTGCCAAGGTCCACATCCGCGATCTTGGGGATCACGTCCCCCGCACGGTAGACCTGCACCCAGTCGCCGACGCGGATATCCTTGCCCTCGCGGATACGGGCCCCCTTACTGTCGAGCCCTTTGATATAATCCTCGTTATGGAGCGTCGCATTCGAGACAACGACGCCCCCCACGGTCACCGGATGCAACCGCGCCACCGGCGACAGCGCGCCAGTGCGGCCGACCTGAATGGTGATATCCTCCAGCCGGGTCCAGGCCAGTTCCGCAGGGAATTTATGCGCAATTGCCCAACGGGGGGTGGTTGAGCGAAAGCCAAGCCGGTCTTGCAACGCCAGATCGTTCACCTTGTAGACGACGCCGTCGATATCATAGCCAAGCGTCGCGCGTTGCTCTTCGATCTTGCGGTAATGCGCGATCATCTCTTGCGGGCCATCGCAGAGCGTCGTCAGCGGGTTGGTGTCAAACCCGAATGCCTTAAGCCGCTCTATCGCTTGAAACTGCGTTTCGGCCAGCGGCGCGGACAAGGCCCCCCAGGCATAGGCGAAAAACGCCAGCGGCCGTGCGCGGGTAATCTCGGCATCCAACTGGCGCAAAGATCCGGCGGCGGCGTTGCGCGGATTGGCAAAGGTCTTGCCCCCGTTGGCCGTCTGTCGGGCATTCAGCGCATCAAAGTCGTCGTGGCGCATATAGACTTCGCCGCGCACCTCAAGCAGCGCCGGTGCGCCCTCGATCCGCGTCGGAATAGTATCAATCGTGCGCGCATTGGCGGTGACGTTTTCCCCGACGGCACCATCCCCACGGGTCGCGGCCTGCACCAGATCCCCGTTTTCATAGCGCAGCGACAGCGACAGCCCGTCAATCTTGGGCTCTGCGGTGAAGGCCAGCGGCGTCCCGCCCGGGAGTCCCAGATATTTGCGGATGCGCGCATCGAAATCGACAACATCCTCATCCTCGAAGGCATTGCCCAAGGACAGCATCGCCACGTCATGCCGGACCTTGCCGAACCCTTCCGCCGGGGCGGCACCGACCTTGTCGCTGGGGCTATCAGCGCGTTTGAGGCCGGGGAACCGTTCCTCAATCGCCTGATTGCGACGTTTCAGGCGATCATATTCCGCGTCTGACAGGTCGGGCGCGTCCTGCGTGTGATAGGCCGCATTCGCCCGCCCCAACAGGTCAGCCAAGCGCGCCAATTCGGCTTTGGCCTCCTCCTCGGAAAGCTCCTGAAGTGCGGTTTTCTCAGTCACGGTAAGCCCCAGCCTGCTGTTTCAACTGGGGTCTAGATACGCAGGGAACTCCCCCGCGTCTAGAATATTTCCCTTGCCTTTGTGGCTAGCCGCCGACGGCCAATCTTTCCTGTTCGGGGTAGCCCATGGTGGCCGGATCGCGCAGCACATATCCCCTGCCCCAGACCGTCTCGATGTAATTCTCGCCACCCGTGGCATTGCTAAGCTTTTTACGCAATTTGCAGATGAAAACATCGATAATCTTGAGCTCGGGTTCATCCATGCCGCCGTAAAGATGGTTCAGAAACATCTCTTTCGTCAGGGTCGACCCTTTGCGCAGGCTCAGGAGTTCGAACATCTGGTATTCCTTGCCGGTCAGATGCACGGGCTTATCCCCCACCGTCACCGACTTGGCGTCCAGATTGACCGACACGCGCCCGACGTTGATCACCGATTGCGAATGGCCCTTGGACCGCCGGATGATCGCATGGATCCGCGCCACCAGTTCTTCGCGGTGGAAAGGTTTGGTCAGATAGTCATCAGCACCAAAGCCGAACCCCTTGATCTTGTTTTCTGTGTCGTCAGAGCCGGAGAGGATAAGGATCGGCGTCTGGATCTTGCTCAGCCGTAATTGCCGCAAGACGTCATGCCCGTTCATATCCGGCAGATCCAGATCCAGCAGGATCAGATCGTAGTCATAGAGCTTTGCCAGATCGATGCCCTCTTCCCCCAGATCGGTGGTATAGGTGTTCAGGTTGGCATGGGTCAGCATCAGTTCGATGCTTTTGGAGGTGGTTGGGTCATCTTCGACCAACAGTATTCGCATGTGTCTCACTCCGCTCAAATGGATTTGGTATAAAAGGCACCGTGAACAAAATAGTTTAACCACTCGTTAATAGTGCTCAACTTGTTAGGCGAGCAACTTAAAGTTGTCTATACTTTTGTAGCGCTGTGGCCCGCAAAGCCGCTTCCCCATGTTCAGAGACAGCGCGCACCCATTCGACAAATTCCGCCCGCCCCACACCATAGCGTTCTTCCGCATCCGCCTCAGTGATCAGCCCGTATAACACGCCACGCACCACCGCAGCCTTGCGCGATGCGACCCACCGGCGGGTATTGCGATCCGGCAGATCCGCAAGGCTAAAGCTGGACCCGTCGGGCAAGGTCACCGCCCTGGGTCGTTCGACCTTTTTCAAATACACTCGTTTTCCCCTTTTCACCCCTTACACATAAGACGCGCGCCCCTGTTCACGGCCCGTTCTTGATCCGGTGCAGGCTAGGTCGCCGCATGTTAACGACCCGTGAAGTCGCCCCTTGAGAGTACCGCTAATTTTCCTATATTAAGCCTCAAACCTCCCGGAGTATTCTCATGCCGCTTGATCGCACCCCGCCGCTCAATTCGTTGGGCTTTGCCAAAGCACCTGCCGACACCCGCGTCGTTGTGGCGATGTCGGGCGGTGTCGACAGTTCCGTGGTCGCCGCCATGCTGGCCGAGGAAGGCTATGACGTCGTCGGCGTCACCCTGCAGCTGTACGACCACGGTGCGGCACTGGCGCGCAAAGGGGCTTGCTGTGCGGGCATCGATATCCATGATGCGCGGCGTGTCGCAGAATCCATGGGGTTCCCGCATTACGTTTTGGATTATGAAAACGTGTTCAAGGACGCCGTGATTGACGAATTCGCCGACAGCTATCTGGGCGGGGCCACGCCCGTTCCCTGCATCCGCTGCAACGAACGGGTGAAGTTCAAGGATCTGCTGGAAACAGCCAAGGATCTGGATGCCGATTGCATGGCGACCGGTCACTATATCCAGCGCAAGATGGGCCCCGACGGGGCCGAACTGCATTGCGCCGCCGATGCCAATCGTGATCAAAGCTACTTTCTGTTCTCGACCACGCCCGAACAGTTGGACTATCTACGTTTCCCCCTTGGCCACCTGCCGTCAAAAAACGACACGCGGGCGCTGGCGGCGAAATACGGGCTGAGCGTGGCGGACAAGCCCGACAGTCAGGATATCTGCTTTGTCCCGAATGGCGACTACGCCTCGGTGATCCGCAAACTGCGCCCCGAAGCCGCCAACCCCGGCAATATCGTCGACACCGACGGCAATGTGCTGGCGCAGCATGACGGGGTGATCAACTACACCATCGGGCAGCGCCGTGGCCTTGGCATTGGCGGCTTGGCCGACCCGCTCTATGTGGTGAAACTCGATGCGGATAACGCGCAGGTCGTCGTGGGGCCGAAATCGATGCTGGCCACCCGTACCGTGCCCGTGAAAGAGATTAACTGGCTTGGTGACACCCCGCTCATGTCGCAAAGCGAATGGCCCATTGCTGTGCGCGTACGCTCTACCCGCCCTCCGACAGACGCGATCCTGCGTCCGATCTCGGATACCGAAGCCACGGTAGAGCTGCTCACCCCCGAGGAAGGGATCTCGCCGGGTCAGGCTTGCGTCTTCTACGACCCCGAAAGCACCCGCATCTTCGGCGGCGGCTGGATCCACAAAGGCTAACCCCTTCCAAATGCTTTAAAATCCCGGGGAGTTTGAGGGGCAGCGCCCCTCATATGGCGCCGTGAGTTTGAGGGGCAGCGCCCCTCATTTAGCGTCGTGAGTTTGAGGGGCAACGCCCCTCATTTTACTCTAAAGCCAGTCTCTAGACCTACAGATTTGCTAATACCGCCCGCGCCGCACGCAGACCCGGGCTCTCGCCCCCCTTGCCAAGCCGCTCCATCGTCAGCGCCATCGCATCCTTTTGATCCTCGGGATGCGCAAAGACATGCGCCAAACCGCCAGCGATCTTATCGGCGGTGCAATCGGGGCCCAGAAACTCCGGCACGACGCGGGTGTCGGACACAAGGTTCACCAAAGTCACCGTATCAATCAGCGCCATCGCTTTGATCAGACGGAAGCTGAGCCAGTTCATCCGGTAGGCGATCACCATCGGCAGCGATGCGGCGGCCAGTTCCAGCGACACGGTGCCAGAGGCCGCAAGTGCCACGTCCGCGGCGGCAAACGCCGCCCGTTTCATCGCGGCACCTTCCTCCCTGCTGCCCGCACGCGGGTCCAGCACGATGGGGCGCACCGTCCAGCCTTGGGTCTGCGCAATCACCGCGTCTGCCACAGGACCGGCGGCGGGAATGACCACGCGCAGATCAGGATGTGTCCGGGCAAAACGGGCCACCGCATCGCCGAACACATCCGATAGACGCGCCACCTCTGACCGCCGAGATCCGGGCAGGACGAGCATCAGGGGGGCATCGCCGATCTCATGGGCTTGACGAAAGGCAGCGGCTTCGCGGTGTGTAGCGATTTTCTCGCCGACCACGGGATGGCCGACGAAATCGCAGGCCATGCCCTCGGCCTCCATCAGGGGCGGCTCGAAGGGGAAAAGTGCAAGCACGTGATCGATATACCGCGCCATCTTTTTCGCGCGCCCGGGACGCCAGGCCCAGACTGTGGGCGCGACATAATGCACCGTGCGAATATCCGACGCCGCTTTGACCCGCTTGGCCACGCGAAGCGAGAAATCGGGGCTGTCGATGGTGATCATCACATCGGGCTTGGCGTCGATCACGGCCTGCGCCGTCTCGTTGATCCGCGCCATCAGAGATTTGTATTTCGGCAGAATCTCGGCGATGCCCATGACAGAGAGTTCGGACATATCAAAACGGCTGGTCAGCCCTTCGGCGGCCATATCTGTCCCGCCGATCCCGTCAAAGGTGATGTCGGGGCGCAGGGATTTCAGCCCTGCCATCAGCGCGCCCCCCAATCGGTCACCCGAAGGTTCGCCCGCAATGATGAACACCTTCATGGCGCGGCCCTTGCCCATAGCACGAGGTCTAATTCATCCGCCAAGGCGACGCAGGCGTCTGGTTCCAGCAGGATCACAGACCCCGCCTCGATCACGACACCCGCCAGCCCTGCCGCATGGGCGCGGCGCAGGGTGTCGGGCCCGATGGTGGGCATATCGACAAGATGGCTTTGGCCCGGTTTCGGACCCTTAAACAGCACCGCGCTGGCCGAGCGCGCACGATCAGGCAGGGTCGACAGCAGGTGGTCCGTGCCGCCAATCGCCTCGATCCCCATGACCTGCCCCTGCCCGACGACGCAGCATTGCCCCACATCCATAGGCGCAAGGCAGCGCACCAGGGCAGCACCGCGCGCGGCGTCATCGCGCATCTGCGCATCCGGCTGACGCTGGCTGAGCACGCCTTCGCGCGCCATCAAGTCGGGCGCGAGGTCATGCGCGGCAACGACGGTCAGCCCCGCTGTCTGGAAAATATCGACCAAGGCGCGCAGGGCACCGTCGTCCCCCGCAGCAAGGGCTTTCTGGAACACCGGCACCAAGGGCAGCGTTGCCGCATCCAGTTTGGACGGATCGAAGGACGGCCGTGCCACGGCACCGCAGAAACACACCTGTGTCACGCCGCGCGCGGTCAGCTCGGCCAGCAAAGTGCCAAGCGTTTCAAGGCGGAACACCAGATCCGGCACCAGCCCGACGGGTGTCGTCCCCTCGTAGGCGCAGATCAAAGGCGCATCGGCCAGCGCGCCGGCCACTCGTTGAGGCAGTCCGCCGCCCCCTGCGATCAGCGCCAGCATCAACCCGGTGTCAGAAAGTGACGCCCCGTGTCGGCCAGCACGAAGTCGACGATCTCGCGGACGTAGTCGCTGCCGGTTTCCTCGCCCAAACGGCGGGCGCGGTCGTGGAAGGTTCCCTCGCCCTGCGCCAGCATCTGGAACGCCGCGCGAAGGGCCGTGATGTCGGCGCGGGTGACACCGCGACGCTTCAGCCCGACAAGGTTAAGCCCGTCCAAGACCCCACGGGGCGCTTGCACCAGACCGTAGGGGATCACGTCATTCGTTACCATCGTCACAGCGCCGATGATGGCACCGCGACCGATGCGCACGAATTGGTGGATACCGGCCAGCCCGCCGATCAGAACATCGTCTTCGATGATGCAGTGCCCCGCGACGGCGGCGTTGTTCACCACAATTACCCGATCGCCAAGGATCGCATCATGGGCGATGTGGCAGCCCGCCATAAACAGCCCGTCATCGCCAATTCTGGTCACGCCGCCACCGCCTTCGGTGCCGCCGTTCATGGTGACATGCTCGCGGATGCGGTTGCGTTTGCCAATTTCCAGACGGCTGGATTCCCCTTTGAACTTAAGGTCTTGGGGGATTTCACCGATCACCGCGAAGGAAAAGATCACCGTACCTTCGCCGACTTCGGTGTCGCCGGTGACGATCGCGTGGGACTTCACCTCAACGTTGTCATGCAGCACGACCCGAGGGCCGATAACGCAGAACGGGCCGACCTTGGCAGAGGCCGCGATCTGCGCCCCTTCCTCGATCACGGCGCTTGGGTGGATGTTGCCCATCAGGACAGGTCCATCATCGCAGTGAATTCAACCTCGGCCGCCATTTCGCCCTCGACCGAAGCGACGCCGCCGAATTTCCAGACTTTACCGCCGGGTTTGCCGCGCAGGGTGTTCAGCTCCATCCGGACGACGTCACCGGGAACGACCTTGCGGCGGAATTTGCATTTGTCGATGGCCATGAAATAGACTTTCATATCCTTATCCGCCATTTCCAGCGTGACACCAACCATCACCGCAGCGGTCTGCGCCATCGCCTCTACGATGGTGACGCCGGGCATAATCGGCATTCCGGGGAAATGCCCCTGAAAATGCGGTTCGTTCATCGTGACATTCTTGATCCCGACAGCGCTTTGCGTGCCCTGGATATCGACCACTTTATCGACCAGCAAAAAGGGATAGCGGTGCGGAATGATCCGCTGGATCATCTGGATATCGGCACTTGGCAGGGTGTCAGTCATTGCATGTCCTGTCTGTTAAAAGCTGTATGCTGGCTACCAATTCTGGCCGCCATGGGCAAGCGGGGGGGATCAGTTCTTGCCGCTGCCGACCGACGCGTCAAGCCGCTCGATGGCTTCGTCGGTGATGTCGATGGCGTTGGCGCTGACGAAGACCGACCGGCGTTCAAGGATCACGGCCGCCCCGGCTTCACGCATCATCTGTTCCAACACGGGGCCGGCAGCGGCCAGGAACACCTGGCGCTCTTTCTCGACCAATTCGTTCAACGCCCGCCCCTTTGCCGCTTGCGCCGCGCGGGTTTTCTGCACCTTTTCGTCAAAGGCATCCGCCAGCCCGCTAAAGGCGTCGGGGCTGAGCTTGCTGCGCTGATCGGTGAGCTTGCGCTCCTCGGCCTTCAAATCCGCTTCGATCAGGCGGTTTTCGGCAGATATTTCAGCGCTTTGGGTTTCCACGTCATCCGCCACCCGCAGACCGAAGGCGCTTTCGTTGAACACACGATCTGAATCGATGGTCAGGATCGGGCTTTGCACCACGCGCCGTTCAGACTGCTGTTGTGCAAAAACCGGCACCGCCGCAAGGGGCAGTACCGGCAGAAGGCAAATCAAGAGTGCCCGCAGTTTCATAACGGCCTCAGAAATCGGTCCGCAGGGTCACTTCGAACTTCTGTTCTTCGTCGTAGTCCTCTTTTTTCAAGGCTTTAGAGACGTTGAACTGCAAAGGACCAACAGGCGTATCCCAGAAGAGCGAGACACCGATCACGTGGCGGAACGAACCGGATTCACCAACGATAGACGAGCCCGTAGGGATCTCTACATCGTCGAGGTTCCAGACGTTGCCGACATCATAGAAGACGCCGCCGCTGATGCCGTATTCTTCGGGCAGGCCCAGCGGGAATTCCGCCTCAAGACTACCAACCACAAAGAGGTTACCCCCAAGGGAGTCGTCCGACCCGTTGCTTTGATCGCGCGGGCCGATCCCGCCGGTTTCAAAGCCGCGCATGATCGATGGGCCGATCAAGAAACGGTCGGAAACGCGGTTGTTGCCCTCGCTCCATGCCAATGCCCCACCTTGCAAGGTAGCACGCAGGGTGACTTCCTCGTTGAAGATACGCTTTTCGCCGATGGCTTTGGCGGTGGTTTTCACGAATTTAGTGTCACCCCCTAGGCCTGCGAAATCCTGCCCGAATTGCAGCAGCACACCCGATGTCGGGTCAAGGCCGGCGCGGCGGGTGTCGTAGCTGTAGTTATACCCGATCGAAGAGGTCACCTGACGGCCCGCGGCGATGTCATTAGCAACGACGAAACCGGTTGTGGTATCGTCCCGCTCTGACATCTCAAGGTCGTCATAGGTATAGTTGAGGCTCAACCGCCCGTTTTCGCTGACAGGGAACGACAGGGTCGGCTGGAAGACGATACGTTCGGTGTCGAAGGAGTTATAGGACGAGCTTGTTTCGGCATAATCGAGGTTCAGGCCGAACGCCACATCACGCCCCAAGAGGCTCGGCTCGATAAAGTTGAAGCCATAGCGCTGTGCATCTTCAGCCGTGCTGACCGTCAGCTTGAGCTTTTGGCCGCGTCCCAGGAAGTTATCCTCGGCAAAGCTGACCGCGACGCCGATCCCGTCACTGGACGAGAACGACCCACCGAAGTTGAGCGAGCCTGTCGGCTGTTCCACAACATTCACGTCAACGACGACCTGCTCGGGGGAAGACCCCTCGCGGGCGTTGACTTCGGCGCTTTCAAAATAACCAAGGGCGCGGATGCGCTCGGCGCTTTCACGGATCTCGCGCGGGTTGAACGGGTCACCCTCTACGCTGTCGAACTGCCGGCGCACAACGCGGTCAAGCGTGGTGGTGTTACCTTCGATGTCGATCCGTTCGACAAAGACACGTGGACCACGAGAGATGCGATATTCGACGTTCAGCGTCAGGTCGCGATCATTGCGCGTGACAACCGGTTCGACCCGCAGAAAATCAACGCCGTCACGGATGGCTTTGCGTTCCATCCGGGCGATATCCGTCTCGACCAGCGACGGCGAATAGACGGCACCGGATTTGGTCTTGATCACGCCACGATAATCTTCAGCGTTCACCCCGTTGATGGTCGAGGTCACGGTCAGCTCGCCAAACTTGAACTGTTGCCCCTCTTGCACGTTGAACTGCACGAAATAGCCGTCGCGTTCTTCGGTCAGCTGAGCGTTCGTCGCCGAAATACGCATGTCGACATAGCCGCGCGATAGGTAGAAATCGCGCAGCATCTGCTGGTCGGCCTCGATGCGTTCGGGCACAAAAGTGTCGCGTTTGATCAGACGGCGGAACAGGCCCGCTTGCTTGGTCCCCAGCACGCGGCGCAGACGACGGTCCGAATATTGGCGGTTGCCGACAAAGCTCAGACGTTCAATCTCGACGTTGTCGCCTTCGAAGACTTCAAACACCAGATCAACGCGGTTCTGGTCGCGGCGGATGACCTTGGGCTGGACGCGGGCGGCGATACGGCCGTCGTTGCTATAGGCCTGCGCGATGGCATTGGCGTCTTTTTCGGCTTGGGTCGGGTTAAAGACGCGGCGTTCGTCTGAATCAACGACCGAAGCCAGCGCTTCGTCGTCGATGCGCGCGTTGCCTTCAAAGCTGATGCGGTTGATCGTGGGGAATTCTACGACCGTGATCACCAATGTCCCGCCGCGCGGTTCAAGTGCTACGCTTTCAAACAGGCCGGACGCCTGAAGGTTCTGGTAAGCATCGTTCAATTCGCCCGCGCTGATCGCCCGACCGCGTGCGATTCCTGCGCGGCTTAGAATGGCGCTGTCGCCGATCCGTTCGTTACCGTCGATCTGAACTGTGTTGAATTGATAGCTTTGCGCGTCAGCATGTGGCGCTGGAACCAGCCAAGCCACTGATAACATTACGCAAAAAGAAGCGCTGCGCAAGGATTTCGCAAAAGGAGTGAAAACCGCTGTTTCGGTGGGCTTATTCCACCTGTCGTTGTGCATCATTTGCCCTACCCGCTGTCAAAAAACTCTTTCGTCCTGACTAGACAGGTTAGCGGCCTTTGTCAAAACGAAGAGACCGCCATACACCTATATAGTGTGTATGACGGCCAGTTGGATCACGATAGAGTGCGGGAGGGCACCGGGATGGGGAGAGAGAACGCCGTTATGCGCCGATCCACGCGCCGGCGGTCAGCGCGATGATCAGGAAGCCGAAGTACAAAGCGCGGTCCCAGTTCAGATCAACCAAAAGGCTTAAACCGCGATAACTTGTCTTGAACGTCTGCATACTCGTATCCTTTGTAACTTGGATCGAATATCGCAGGCGATTGCGGCGCTCGTTTGACCAATTAAGGCAGCAATAAGACTTTTGTAACTTTTTACCCCCCTTTAGGCGGCAAAATATCGCCTAAGGGCAGAATAAATCGTTACCCAAGGCAAAGACCATTAACCCCAGTACCAAGGTCAGACCAATGGTCATCAGAATGCGCAACGCGCCATCGCTGGGTGGTTTGCCGGTCACGGCTTCATAGGCGTAGAACACCAGATGCCCGCCATCCAACGCCGGAATCGGGAAGAGGTTCAGCAGACCGACCGCCGTCGACAGCACCGCGATAAAGTAGATGAAGCTTTGCGCGCCCTGCGACGCCATCGCGCCAGAGGTTTGCGCGATCCCCACAGGGCCGCTCAGGTTACAGGTGCTGATATTGCCCACGATCATATGCTTAAGACCCGACAGCGACCCGCTGATGATCCGGCCTGTGTTCTCTACCCCACCCCAGAGCGCTGTCAGAACGCCGGGGTTCGTGGTGGCGGTGTCAAAGGCGGTGCCGCCCACGATGCCAATGCGCATCTGCGACTTGAAGCTGCCGTCCGGCTGCGGTTCGTCCGTCACTTTGGGGCGCAGGGTGATGTCCAGCGTTTCCCCGTCGCGCCAGATATCAAGTTCAAGCGGCGTGCCTTCAGAGGCTTCAACAGCGGTCTTCAACTGGCGGAAGGCGAAAATCTCTGCCCCGTCAACCGAGGTGATCACATCGCCGCTTTTCAGACCGGCCTCATAGGCCGCCGATTGCGGCATCACCTGCTTGACCAGCGATGGCATGACATAAGGCCCATCCACGGTCACGATCTCCCCGCCACGGTTCACCTCATAGGGCAGCGGCTGGTCCAGCGGGATGCTGGCGAAAGCATCGGCATAGGCGGTGGCATCGGACACCGGCGGCAGGGTCACCCCGCCGATAGAGACGATCTCGTCCCCTTCGACCAGTTCATTCTGGTCAAACGGCAGCGGGTGCAATTCCCCGACGGTCATCGGGTCACGCGGAACGCCGACCGACAGCCCGATGGCCGCGAAAACCAGAATGGACAGGGCAAAGTTGAACACCGGCCCCGCAGCGACCGTGGCCGCACGCGCCCATAGCGGCGCACCATGCATGGTGGCACGCAACCGCTTCGGGTCCGCCTCGGCCGCTTCCATCGCGGCCACATCCTTGCCCGATGCCGCATCCGCATCGCCCGCGAATTTCACGTAGCCGCCAAAGGGCAGCGCCGCGATCTGCCACTTGGTGCCGCGTTTGTCGTAGCGGCTGTAGATCACCGGGCCAAACCCGAGAGAGAAAACATCGGCATGGATGCCGGACCAGCGTCCGACGATATAATGACCGTATTCATGGATCGCGACGATCACCGACAGGGCAATCACAAAAGCCAGAAGCGTCCAGATCAGCCCGCCAAACTGCGGGATCAATGCCATAATATCCAAAACTCTACCCTGCCCTCTTTGTTATTGCGGCCCATGCGGCCTGCCTTGCCAGATGGTCCACCTGTGCGACGTTATCAAGTGTGATGGCCGCATCGATCACCCCATTGTCAGGGAAAAGCGCTTCCATCGTGTCTTCGACGATCTCTGCCATCTGGGGAAAGCGCAGCTTGCCGCCGATAAACCCGTCCAGCGCGACCTCTTTTGCGGCGTTGAACACCGCACCGGCCATGCCACCACGCGCCATCACCTCGCGCGCGAGGCGCAGGGCGGGCCAACGGATGTCATCGGGGGCGCGGAAGTCAAAGCTGCCGATCTTCGCCAGATCCAGCCGCTCTACCGGCAAATGCGTTCGGTTGGGGTGATGCAGGGCAAAGCCGATGGCGTGGCGCATGTCGGGCGGGCCGATATGCGCCATCAAGGCACCGTCATTGAACCCCACCAGCGCATGGATCATCGACTGCGGATGCACCAACACTTCGATCTGGTCGGGGTTCACGCCAAAATATTCACGCGTTTCAATGACTTCCATCGCCTTATTGAACATTGACGCGCTGTCGATGGTGATGCGCTGGCCCATGTCCCAGTTCGGATGGCTCGACGCCTGCTCTAGCGTGGCATCGGCGAGCTTTTCCAGCGGCCAATCCCGAAACGCCCCGCCGCTGGCGGTGATGATGATCCGTTCCACCGCCGAGATATCCTCGCCGATCAGGGCCTGAAACACGGCGGAATGCTCGCTATCGACCGGCAGCATGGTGGCCCCATGTGCCATGGCCGTATCCAGCATCAGCTGACCGGCGCAGACCAGCGACTCTTTATTCGCAAGGGCTAGCGTCGCGCCTTGTTTCAACGCCTCCACCCCCGGTGCCAGACCCGCGGCCCCGATGATGGCGGACATGACCCAATCGGCGGGGCGTGCGGCGGCTTCGTTGATGGCTTGTGTTCCGGCGGCGGCCTCTACCCCCGTGCCTGATAGCGCGTCGCGCAGGTCGTCCAGCAGATGCTCATGGGCCGTGACGGCAAGCTGCGCGTTCAACCGCTGCGCATCCTCTGCCAGCTGCGCGATATTGCTGGCACCGGTCAACGCGACGACATCATAGGCGTCGGGCGCGCGCGCGATCAGATCAATGGTATTCTGCCCGATAGAGCCCGTGGCCCCGAAAATACTGACTTTCTTCATAGGGTGAAGATCAGCTTAGCGCGGGTGTGATGGTCAGGAAACGACCAATGATCAGCAGGAACAGCGCCGCCCCCAGCATACCGTCGAACCGATCCAGCAAGCCGCCATGACCGGGGATCAGGTTAGAGCTGTCCTTGACCCCCAAGCGACGCTTCATCCCGGATTCCGCCATATCCCCCATCTGCGACGCCATCGACATGGCGACAGAGACACCGACCAGCTGCAAGCCCACACCGGTGTTGATCGAGAACAGGAAACCGACAGCCGCCGCCCCGATCCAGCCCGCAGCCGTACCGGACCATGTTTTCTTGGGGCTGACCTTGGGCCAGAACTTCGGCCCCCCGATGGCACGTCCGGCGAAATAGCCAACGACATCGGTGATCACCACAACCAGCACCAGCCACATCAGCCAGCCAAAGCCGAAATCATCGCGGACCTGCGTCAGCCCGAAACCGGCCAGCATGATCATCACGGTGAAACACATGAAAATCGTACGGTGCTTTTCCAACTGGCCAAAGCCCACCAACGCGGGGGCCAGCAGCACCGGCAGGGCAAAGCCCACGGGCAGGTAGATCGCAGCGAGCGTCGCCGCGCCGACCAACAAGCCCATCTGCCTCCGTGCGCTGCGGTTTGACGGGTTCAACATCCCCACCAGTTCCCACGCCATGACGCCGCAAATGATCGCGACGAGAACGTGGAACACGGGCCCGCCCAGATAGATGCCGCCCAGACCGACCACAATCATCGCCAGCGCCGAACCGACGCGCGCCGTGAGGTCAGACCAGCGTTCCGAAGAAGGTGTCATAGTGCTTTCCTTTCGTCGTACGATCAGGAGGACACGGCACCAAAGCGCCGGTCGCGATTGCCAAAGGCCGCACAAAGATTGCCAAACTCGGCCTTGGTGAAGTCGGGCCAGAGCGTATCAATGAATTCATATTCGGCATAGGCTGATTGCCACAGCAGAAAGTTCGATATCCGCGCCTCGCCACTGGTGCGGATCACCAGATCGGGGTCCGGCAGAACATGGGTGTCCAGATAGCGCGGCAGGGTCTCTTCGTCGACGTCCTCAGGGCTGAGCAGACCCGCTGCAACGTCCTGCGCCAGCCGCTGTGTCGCGCGCGCGACCTCGTCGCGACCGCCGTAGTTCAGCGCAATCGTCAGATGGGTACGGGTATTTTCCGCCGTCTCTGCCTCTAGCACATTCATCAGCTTGACCAGTTTCGCATCCAGCCGGACACGGTCACCGATAAACCGGACGCGCACGCCCTTGGCTTTCAGCGCCTTGGTCTCTTTGGTGATATAGCGGCGGAACAGGCTCATGAGTCCTGCCACCTCGACCTGTGTACGCTTCCAGTTCTCGGTCGAGAAGGCAAAGATCGTCAGATACTCGACGCCGAAATCGGGACATGCCTCTACGATTTCACGCACGCGTTTGGCACCGGCATGATGCCCGAACAGACGCGGACGCCCCCGCTGGGTCGCCCAACGGCCGTTTCCGTCCATGATGATCGCAACATGGCGCGGTGCCCCTGGGACAAGCTGGAAGGTCTGGTCGGTCGCAGCAGGCATCATCTATCCTTATCGAACTGCAGGCCGATGCGCGGACCTTGGGGGCGCGCGCATCGAATAAGGTACTTAAACCTGCATGATCTCGGCTTGTTTGCTTTCAAGCTGCTCGTCGATCTGGGCGATGAACTTGTTGGTCATGTCCTGAACCTCACCCTCCCAGACTTTCTGATCGTCTTCCGACATGCCGTCGGCCTTGGCTTTCTTGATCTGGTCCATCCCGTCGCGACGCACGTTGCGGATCGATACACGGGCGCTTTCGGCATATTGCCCCGCGACCTTGGTCAGCTGGGTGCGGCGTTCCTCGTTCAGCTCGGGGATCGGCAGCATGATGATCGTGCCATTCAGCTGCGGGTTGATACCCAGACCGGATTCACGGATCGCCTTTTCGACCTTGCCGACCAGCGCCTTGTCCCAGACGTTGATGGTGACCATCCGCGGCTCGGGCACGTTGACGGTGCCCACCTGGTTGATCGGCGTGCTGCTGCCGTAGGCGTCGACCATCACAGGCTCCAGCATAGAAGCGGACGCGCGGCCTGTGCGCAAAGAGGCAAATTCGGTGCGCAACGATGCGATTGCGCCGTTCATGCGCCGCTCAAGATCGTCTGTGTCCAGCATAAAATCGTCTGACATGATGTCCCCGGTGGTTTTGTAACTATCTAGATTTGAACCGATATAACGCGATCAAGCCCCCCTTGTATAGGGAGCCCCGCATCTATCGTAGGTTGGGGCCTAGCCCTGAACCCGTGTGTATGTGCCCTCGCCCGCGAGAATCCCCTTGAAGCCGCCCGGCTCGTCCAGAGAGAAGACGATGATCGGCAGGTTGTTGTCGCGCGCCAAGGCGATGGCAGAGGCATCCATGACCCCCAAGCGCTTTTGCAGCACATCGTCATAGCTCACGTCATCATAGCGGACCGCATCGTCGAATTTGGCGGGGTCTTTGTCATAGACACCATCGACCTTGGTGCCCTTGAAGATCGCTTCGCAGGCCATTTCATTGGCGCGCAGCGTCGCGGCGGTATCGGTGGTGAAATAGGGGTTGCCGGTGCCCGCGGCAAAGATGCACACGCGCTTTTTCTCAAGGTGGCGCACGGCGCGGCGACGGATGTAGGGTTCGGCGACCTCGTTCATCGTGATCGCGGAAATCACCCGCGTGTGAATGCCCAGTTCCTCCAGCGCGGATTGCATCGCCAGCGCGTTCATCACGGTGGCCAGCATCCCCATATAATCGGCGGTGGTGCGTTCCATCCCCTGAGCCGATCCTTGCAGCCCGCGGAAGATATTACCGCCCCCGATGACCATGCAGATTTCGACGCCAAGATCGTGAACCGATTTGACCTCGTTCGCGATGCGTTGCACGGTTGGCGGGTTCAGCCCGAACCCCTGATCGCCCATCAATGCTTCGCCTGAAATCTTCAGCATGACCCGGTTGAATGTTACTTTTGACTGGCTCTCGGGCATGGGCGCACCTTTCAGGGTGTGGGAGGGGTTTTCATTGCGCCGTAAAATGTCGCAAATAGCGCAAACATTCAATGCTCCGTCAGAGGTTCACGCAAAGAAATGCCAGATGCCCCGCTGTCCCGCGTCTCTGACGTGGTTTCCTCTATCGACCCTACTGCGCCTGTCCTGATTGCGGGGCCCACGGCGTCGGGTAAATCGGCGCTGGCGCTGGCGATTGCGCAGGCTCAGGGCGGGGTGATTGTGAACGCGGATGCCAGTCAGGTCTACGGCTGCTGGCGCGTGATCTCGGCCCGCCCCTCGGCCGAGGAAGAGGCTTTGGCACCGCATCTGATGTATGGCCATGTCGCGGCACACGACCCCTATTCGGTCGGCCACTGGCTGCGCGAGGTGACCGAGGTGCTGCGCCAGCCCGCACGCCCGATCATTGTCGGTGGCACGGGGCTTTATTTCGCGGCGCTGACCAAGGGGCTGGTGGACATTCCCCCGACCCCCGATGCGGTGCGCGCCGTGGGCAACACCATGACCCGCGCGGCGATGATCGACGCGCTTGATGCAGAGACGGCGCGCCGCATCGATCTTTATAACCCCATGCGCGTCCAGCGTGCGTGGGAGGTGCAGCAAGCGACAGGGCGCGGGCTGGCCGCGTGGCAAGATGATACGCCGCCCCCCATCCTGCCGATGGAACGCTGTCAGCCTGTCGCCGTTGCCGCGTCAAAGGACTGGCTGAACGACAGGATCATCCGTCGCTTTGACCAGATGCTGGACCAAGGCGCGCTGGACGAAGTTGCCGCCGTGCGCCCCGATTACGACCCCACCCTGCCCGCGCACCGTGCCATCGGCGTACCCGAGCTGATGCGCTACCTTGACGGCGCGACACCGCTTGACGTGGCGCGACAGGATGCCATCATCGCGACACGGCAGTATGCCAAACGGCAGCGCACGTGGATGCGCAAGAACACCGCCGATTGGCTGCAATATGTGCCGGGGTAGCACGCGGCTGCCAAAACGGCGAAATTATCTTTTACTGCCTTTATCTTTCCGTATCTCTGTATAACGATAGTGTTTACTTGTCTTTTGCTGATAGGGTCATGCAATGACAGAGAACACGATCGAATTGCTGACACTGGCGCAACTGTCGCAAGGGCAGGACTGGCGCGTTCAGCTTTGTCATGACCGGCCTGTGCATATGCTGATCTGGATCACCCGCGGTCAGGGGTTGCTGCAGCTTGACGGCCAGCGGCGCGGCTTGGGGGCGCATAACGCGGTGTTTATCCCTGCCCGTGCGCTCTTTGCCCTTGATATGGGGCGGCAGGGCATCGGGCAAGCGGTGGTGATCCCTGACGGCACCGAGCTGCGCCTGCCCCAAATGCCGCGCCACCTGCGTATTCGGGATGTGCAGGCCCAGACCGAACTGACCGGACTGATCGAAGCCGCGCAGCGCGAACAACAGGCCAAGCGCCCGCTGTATCATGACGCGTTAGAGGGGCACGCGGCGCTGATGTCGGTCTGGCTGCGGCGCCAGATCATGCAGGACGAACATGTCCCCAACCGGCGCAACGCCGCCGCACGGCTCAGCGCGCGGTTCTGCCAGATGGTCTGTGAACACTACAGCAGCGGCGCGCCGATGGCGCAATACGCCGAAAGCCTGGAGGTCACGCCGACGCATCTGTCACGGGCCGTAAAATCCGCCACCGGCAAGACTGCAGCGGATATCCTGACCGAACGGGTGGTGCATGAGGCACGGCATCTGCTTGGCACGACAGAGCATTCCGCACAGGATATCGCGCGCCACCTTGGCTTTGGCTCTGCCGCCTATTTCACACGGTTCATGCAGCAACACACGGGCCTCACACCCTCGCGTCTGCGGGCAACTGCGGCCTGACGCGTCAGGGCCGGTGGCCGCAAGGACGCTCGGGTTAGCGCCCTTTTCCA
The DNA here is from genome assembly GCF_040435955.1 of Sulfitobacter sp. TCYB15. Lineage (NCBI taxonomy): Bacteria > Pseudomonadati > Pseudomonadota > Alphaproteobacteria > Rhodobacterales > Roseobacteraceae > Sulfitobacter > Sulfitobacter sp. TCYB15. The sequence goes on along the minus strand of NZ_CP159193.1, from coordinate 1,904,844 downwards.
AAGTACCGAGTTGACCTGCCACCGCGACCTGTGGCTGACTGGTACTCAAGAAAAACACATCCGCACCGCCCATGTCATGGTGGAAAGCGGACAATAAGGGAGCCGCGCAGCGCGCAACGTATCGGCAAAAGCCGGACCGCGCTGCGACAAATTCAAACGCAGCCGCGCGCCTTCGAGGTGTCGCCGTACCGCCGCGCAACAGGGTCATCACATGGGTATTTTCATATTGCGCCGTTTGGGCGTGATGGTGGTAACAGCGCTATGCCTGACCTTTATCGTGTTCTGGCTGACCAACCTCTATCCGAACCTCGAAAAGCTCGCCAAGACCCAAGGCAACTTCCGCATGTCGGACGAAGCGGTCGCAAGCTATCTGGGGGATCGCGGCTATCTTGACCCGCTGCCGGTCAAATTCGGCCAATGGCTGGGCGTCATGCCCGGATGGGTGACGCAAGAGGATGACGGCACCAGTTTCGGGCGGTGCTACACCAAAGACACGCCCGAGGGCGACCGCCGCCGCTTTTGCGGTATCTTTCAAGGGGATTGGGGATTTTCGACTGTTTTCCAAGAGGATGTCGGCCCCACCGTCCTGACGCGATTGGCGCTGACGGGCAAGTTGATGGGCTGCGTGATCCTGCTGATGGTGCCGATGGCGCTGATTGTGGGCGTGCTGGCGGGGATGCGCGAAGGGTCGCGGACGGACCGGACCCTGTCGACCTTTTCAATCCTGACAACCGCGACGCCTGAATATGTGTCTGGTGTCGTGTTCATCGCCCTGCTCGCCTCCTCGCGATTTGGGCTGTCGCCCCTGCTGGCCGACTGGGGCTGGATCGACAGCAAAACGCTGTTTCTGGGCTCCGCTGCCAGTGCGATGAAAGACGCGACCTTCTGGAATTTCTTTTTGCCGGTGCTGACCATCTCGCTTTACGGGATGGGCTATATCGCGCGCATGACCCGTGCCTCGATGACCGAGGTGATGACCGCGCAATACATCCGCACGGCGCGGCTGAAGGGGGTGAGCTTTGGCAACATCGTCCTGAAACACGCCCTGCGCAACGCATTGATCGCGCCGTTCACGGTGATCATGCTGCAAATTCCGTGGCTTCTGAACGGAGTCGTCATCGTCGAGACCCTCTTTAACTACAAGGGCTTCGGCTGGCTGCTGGTCCGCGCCGCGTCGAATAATGACATCGAGCTGTTGCTGGCCGTGTCGGTCGTGTCGGTGATCGTGGTGCTGACAACGCAGCTGATCTCGGACATCGGCTATGTCGTGCTGAACCCGCGCATCCGGATCACCTGAGGAGACAATGCAGATGGACCCCTTGACATGGACAGGTGCGCTGGACTGGGTGAACCCATTGCTGGGGGGCGCGGTGTTGGTCGTGCTGCTTGGCATCGCGATGCAGATGGTCTGGCCCCTGCTGCCGACTTCCCCTGCGGGAGCGCGCCGCATGGGGCAGATCACCACCGCGGGTATTGCGGCGGCGACGGCGTTGCTGATGGTCTATGTCGTCGGGGGCATTTTCATAGGCGCCGAGGCCGGCATCTTTGGCGGCATGGCGCAGCGTCTGCTGCCGGTCTGGATTGCGCTGATCGTGACCTTTGCCCTGTCGATCACTTTCAAACGCCGGCTGGGGCTTTATGGCAAACTGTTTGACAGCACCGTTGGCATGATTGGCTTTGGGCTGGTGATGTTCTGGGTCTATACGGGGCTGTTCGGCGGGGTGTTCGACATGATCGTGACCCATGACAGCCTCAGCCAGACCTCGGGCATGAAGAACAAGCTTCCCGGCACACCGCTGGCCCGTGCCGAGGACGGCGACTACCCGTGGTTCCTGCTGGGCGGCGATAACCTTGCCCGCGATGTGTTCAGCCGCCTGATCAAGGGGGCCTGGGTGGTGATCCAGATCGCGCCGATGGCGACGGTCTTTGCCTTTATGGTGGGGATCACGCTGGGGCTGCCTGCGGGCTACTATGGCGGTAAACTGGACGTATTCCTGAGCTTTCTAGCCAATCTGATCCTCGCCTTTCCGGTGATCTTGATCTTTTATCTTCTGGTCACCCCCGAAATCGTGCTGACCGGACTGCCGAATTACATGGCAATTGTGCTGTTCATCTTTCCGCTGGTGTTCCTTGGAGTGCTTCTCAACACGCGCCTGCGCACGCAGCCAAGCACCCGCACGCCGGTGCTGGTCGTGGTACTGGGGCTGGTGGGCTGGCTTTACCTCGCGATGATCTCGGACGATGGGGCGCTGGTGCGGACCCAGACCTACGAGATCCCGGGCCTGCCTGCGTTTGTGGATTTCCTCGACATCGGGCCGGGGTTGCTGGTGGTCTTTGTCGCGGTGGTTTTCGTCAACGCGCCCACAGTATTCCGGATCGTGCGCGGGCTCGCACTGGACATCAAGACACGCGACTATGTGGCGGCCGCGCAGACCCGCGGCGAAGGACCGTGGTACATCATGTTATGGGAGATCCTGCCCAATGCCCGCGGCCCCCTGATCGTCGATTTCTGCCTGCGCATCGGCTATACAACGATCCTGCTTGGCACGCTGGGGTTCTTTGGGCTGGGACTGGAATCCGAAAGCCCCGATTGGGGCACCACGATCAACGCAGGGCGGCGCCTGCTGGCGCTCTACCCCCATGCGGCAATCGCGCCGGCGCTGGCCTTGCTGAGCCTTGTGCTGGGGTTGAACCTGCTCGCGGATGGGCTGCGTGAAGAGAGTTTGCGGGATTGATTTGGGGGAACCGCCGCCGGGGGCCAGCCCCCGCACCCCCGGAGTTTACTTGGCAAAATGAAGTATATGGTTGCGGTTGAAGCTAAGGGAGTTGGACATGGGCGAGGCATATGACGGGCCAATTCTGGAGATCGACGGGCTGTCGATCTCTTTCTTCACACGGCTGCGCGAAATTCCAGCGGTGATGGATTTTTCGGTCTCGGTCAAACCGGGCGAGGCTGTGGGGCTGGTTGGTGAATCCGGTTGTGGTAAATCAACTGTCGCTTTGGGCGTGATGCAGGACCTTGGGGTGAACGGGCGTGTCGTGGGCGGGTCAATCAAATTCAAGGGGCGCGATCTGTCCCAGATGAGCGCCGCTGAGTTGCGTCAGATCAGGGGCAGCGAGATCGCGATGATCTATCAAGAGCCTATGGCCTCTTTGAACCCCGCCATGCGGATCGGGCAGCAGTTGATGGAAGTGCCGATGATCCACGGTGGCATGTCGAAACGCGAGGCCCATGCCCGCGCCTTGCAATTGGTGACCGACGTCAAGCTGCCGGACCCCGAACGTATCCTCAAGGCCTATCCGCATCAGCTGTCAGGCGGGCAACAGCAGCGTATCGTCATCGCTATGGCCCTGATGTCAGAGCCGTCCTTGCTGATCCTGGACGAGCCCACCACAGCATTGGATGTCACGGTCGAGGCGGCGATCATTGATCTGGTCAAAGATCTGGGGCGCAAATACGGCACCTCTATGCTGTTCATCAGCCACAACCTCGGGCTGGTGCTGGACACCTGCGATCGCATCTGTGTCATGTACTCCGGCGAGGCGGTCGAGCGCGGGTCGATTGCGGATGTGTTCGACGGCATGCGCCATCCCTATACACAGGCTCTGTTCCGGTCGATCCCGCTGCCCGGTGCCGACAAGACCGCGCGCCCGCTGGTCGCTATCCCCGGCAATTTCCCCCTGCCCCATGAACGCCCCGAGGGCTGCAACTTTGGCCCGCGCTGCTATTACTTTGTCGCAGGGCGCTGCGATCAGGGCGCCATTCCGATGCTGGATGTGCCCGAAAACACGCGACACGCGACCCGCTGTATCCGGCACGATGAAATCGACTGGGCCGCGCCGATGGCGCATGCGGCGACCAAGTCGAAGGGCGAGGTTGGCGACGTCGTTCTGAAAATGGACAAGCTCAAGAAATACTATCAGGCGGCGGCGCATTCCATGTTTGGCGGCACCGGTACCAAAGTGGTTAAAGCAAACGAAGAGCTGAGCTTTGAAGCGCGTGCGGGTGAAACCCTTGCCATCGTGGGGGAATCCGGTTGCGGCAAGTCCACTTTTGCCAAGGTTCTTATGGGGCTGGAGACGGCCACAGCCGGTCATCTGCTGCTGGATGGCCGTGATATCGGGACCATCGCGATCGAGGATCGGGGGACACAGACCGTCGCTGATATCCAGATGGTGTTCCAGAACCCTTTCGACACATTGAACCCGTCAATGACCTTGGGCCGCCAGATCATCCGCGCGCTTGAAGTGTTTGGCGTGGGCACATCCGCGCGTGACCGTAAGGCGCGTATGCTGGAGCTGCTGGATCTGGTCAAACTGCCGCGGGAATTCGCCAGCCGCATGCCGCGCCAACTGTCGGGCGGGCAGAAACAGCGCGTGGGGATTGCCCGTGCCTTTGCCGGAGACGCGCGGATCGTGGTGGCGGATGAACCCGTCTCGGCGCTTGATGTCTCGGTTCAGGCGGCGGTGACGGATCTTTTGATGGAGATCCAGCAGGCGCAACAGACCTGTGTGTTGTTCATCAGCCATGACCTGAGCATCGTGCGATACCTTAGCGACCGGGTGATGGTGATGTATCTGGGACATGTGGTCGAATTGGGCACCACGGATCAGGTGTTCTCTCCGCCCTACCACCCCTATACCGAAGCGCTGCTGTCTGCGGTGCCGATTGCCGACACGCGGGTGAAGAAAAAACATATCGTGCTGGAAGGCGATGTTCCCTCGGCGATGAATCCTCCGTCCGGGTGCCCCTTTCAGACGCGCTGCCGATGGAAATCTCAGGTGCCGGGAAATCTGTGCGAGACGCAGGTGCCAGAGTTGCGGGCGCTGGCGGCGGGGCATACGGTGAAATGTCATCTGGATGACGCGCAGCTTGCGGCGATGGAGCCGGTGATCGAGATGGACGTTACGGCGCGCTGAACCCTTCGCTACGCATCAAAAAACGGCCACCGCATGTGCGATGGCCGCTTCTGCCTGATCGAGGCAGGGTGGCTTATTTGCTGACGCCGCTACCAGCGGTGTTCAGATTGCCGACCTGTTCGGCCACCTCATCGGCAAAACCGTTGATCATGACTTCGTAAAAAACACCCTCGGTCGGGGACACAGCGACATAGCCCTCGGGCACGACCTGGTCGACCGAATAGGCGGCGACATTCACAGGGAAGCTGCGCGCGCCGATCGATTCATTGGGCGATGAGATGTTCACCACACCTTCGATCTCGTTGAATTCCTGACTGTCGCTCAGCATCGTGTCCCCATCCAGCGAGATTTTGCGGATGTCGATGTTGATCGTCGGATCGCTAGCGTCATCGCTGCCCAATACCCGGGCGGCCACGGCGGCTTTCAGGTCCTCGGTGATCTGGGGGTAGTATTCCATTGCATTGGCGTCCTGCGCGGCGTTGATCGACGAGCTTACGTCAATCGCGGAGAAGGCAACGCTGTCGTCCGCAAATGCGGCAGAGGACAATGCGGCCAAGCTGACACCCGTGGCCAAGGCGATCGATTTAACTGAGTTGAACATGCGAATGCTCCTTATCTTTCTGATGCGCGCAGACCGTAGAAGACGACCTGCTGACGCTGTGGAAAGGGAACATCAGCCGTGGCGATATGGTTCCATCGCCGCGAAAAACGGCAAGCGGAAATCAGTATAAAGCGGCGAAATATATAGTATTCACAGCCACTTATCGCGGTGCATCACAGACCCGCGATCACCTTCACATAGTTCTTGGTTTCGGCGTAGGGCGGGATGCCACCGTATTTCTTCACCGCCCCCGGCCCCGCGTTATAGGCCGCAAGCGCAAGGTTCCATGACCCGAACGCCTGATATTGACGCTTGAGGTATCGTGCACCGCCATCAAGGTTCTCGTAGGGGTCGGTCGGGTCCACACGCAGGATCCGCGCCGTTTCCGGCATAAGCTGCGCCAGACCAAGCGCGCCTTTATGCGACCGCGCCGCAGGGTTCCAGCCGCTTTCCTGCTGCACGAGACGCAAGAATAGATCCGCCGGAATGCCGTGACGCATCGCGGCTTCGCGCGCCATGCCAAGATAGACGCCCTTGTACTTGCCGCGATATTTGGGTGTGTCCCATTTTGTCGGGGTGACCACGCGTTGTGGCTGCAACCGGACAGAGGCCGCATATTGTTTTGACGCCCGTGTGTCCAAAATCTTGGTCTGGGACGCAAAAAGCTTGGTCCGGTTCTTGGATGAAAACACATCGGCGGCAACCGGTGCTGCGCCCACAGAAAGGCAGCACAGCGCCGCCGTTAGTAAAATTCGCATATTGTCCCTGCCCCACGCAGTCTCAATTCCCGCAGACCATATCAAACTGACCCGTTGGTGCCACCCTTTATTGCCCCCTGTCACATCTGCGTGGGTCGCAAGGGCGATAATCCCGCCTCCCCCCTGTTTATCGCAAACCCTGCTGGGTATAACGTCGGCCAATCCAAGGTGCGTGCGGGATTCGCGCGTGGCCCGTAAACTTGCAGCAAATGGGGGCATCATGGCCGGCTCAGTGAATAAAGTGATCCTAATCGGGAATCTGGGGCGCGATCCCGAAGTGCGTTCGTTCCAGAACGGCGGCAAAGTGTGCAACCTGCGCATCGCGACATCCGAGACATGGAAAGACCGCAACACCGGCGAGCGCCGCGAAAAGACCGAATGGCATTCGGTGGCGATCTTTCAGGAAGGGCTTGTGCGCATTGCAGAGCAGTACCTGAAGAAGGGTTCCAAAGTGTATATCGAAGGCCAGCTGCAAACCCGCAAATGGCAAGATCAGTCCGGTCAAGATAAATACAGCACAGAAGTTGTCCTGCAGGGCTTTGGCGGTACGCTGACCATGCTTGATGGCCGCGACGGTGGTGGTTCCGGTGGTGGTGGCAACTACGGCGGCGGCGGTGGCGGCTACGACAGTGGACCGTCGGATCAGGGCGGCTACGGTGGCGGCTATGACAGTGGCCCCTCGGGCGGCGGCAACGACGGTGGTCGCGGCTCCTCGCGCGATCTGGATGATGAAATCCCATTTTGATATCAATTGGATACCAAACATAGTTAAGGCGGGGAATTCCCCGCCTTTTTCTTTGTCGTGACTTAAGCCGGGTGGGCGACGCCCCCTAGTGGCGTTCAGCCAGCGCGTCATCCAGCAGCTGCAGCACCGCTTCCTTGGGGACATCGGCGGTGACAAAAGCATCGCCAATGCTGCGGGCCAGAATAAAGCGCAGCTTGCCGTCGATGACCTTTTTATCCTGCCCCATCAGATCAAGCAGATAGGCGGCGTCCGGCAGATCTCCGTCGATGTCGCGCAGGTCGGTTTTCATCCCCATGGCCCGCAGATGCGCGCGGACGCGGCTGGGGTCCTCTTGCGCGCAAAGCCCCAAACGGGCGGACAATTCGAACGCCATCGCACAGCCGATCGCCACACCTTCGCCATGCAGCAACCGGTCGGAATAGCCCGTCGCCGCCTCAAGCGCGTGACAGAAGGTATGGCCAAGGTTCAACAGCGCGCGGTCGCCATGTTCTTTTTCGTCGCGCAGCACAATATCGGCCTTCATCTGGACAGACCGGCGCACCGCCTCTACGCGCAGCGCCATATCGCCAGCGGCCATCGCGGGAGCGTTCACCTCGAGCCAGTCAAAGAAGGCCGCATCCCCCAGCAGCCCGTATTTGACGACCTCGCCATATCCGGCGAGGAAATCGCGCGTCTGCAATGTGCCAAGCACGGCCGTATCGGCCAATACAAGTGACGGCTGATGAAACGCGCCGACAAGGTTCTTGCCCTGCGATACGTTGATCCCCGTCTTGCCCCCGACCGAACTGTCGACCTGTGCCAGAAGCGAGGTCGGGATTTGCACAAAGCGTACACCACGGCGCAGAATTGCGGCGGCAAAGCCCACCAGATCACCGATGACACCGCCGCCAAAGGCAATCACGACATCGTTGCGTTCGACCTTTTGATCCATCAGCCAATCGACCGTGCGGGTCAGCTCTGCCCAACATTTTGTGGCCTCGCCCGGCGGCAATGCCAGCGCCTCGACGCTGATGTCAGCGGCGTCCAGTCCGGCGCGCAAACTGTCCAGATGGTGCGCCGCAACCGTTTCATCGCTGACCACCACAACACGTTTGCGGCGCAACAGCGGGGCAATCAACGCGCCTGCTTGCGCCAGCAGATCGGGGCCGATCACCACATCATAGGCGCGGCCCTCAAGACCGACATGAACCGTTTCTCGCATCACAGCACCTCAAGTACATCTGGACGATCCGCCAGCGCATCCACCACGCGCTGCGCCATCGCGTCAATCGACAGCGCCGGCGTGCTGGCAACTGTCATATCCGCAAGCCGGTAGATCGGCACACGTTTTTCGTAAAGCTCGGTCAGGGTGCCGCGCGGGTCAGCGGTGCGCAGCAACGGGCGCGAGGTCTTGTACCGCACGCGGTTCCACAGCAGGTCAAGATCCGCATCCAGCCACACCGACACCCCGCGGGCCGAGATATTCTCGCGGTTGGCTTCCGCCAGAAAGGCGCCCCCGCCGGTCGACAGGATGCCGGGCTCTTTATCCAGCAGACGCGAGATCACTTCGGTCTCGCGCTTGCGAAAGAAGGGTTCGCCGTCGCGCTCAAAGATTTCGGGCACGGTCAGATTGGCAGCGGCCTCAATCTCGTGGTCGCTGTCCACAAAGGGCACGCCGAGTTTCGCGGCCAAAGCGCGGCCCACGGCGGTTTTACCTGCGCCCATCATACCCACCATGACAACCGTCTTCTTAAGATGGTACCGAGGGGTGTTTTGGGCCGTATCGGCTGGGGATTGCTGAATTTCGCTCATTCTTGTGTGAATGACGTGATCTTGCCCAAAAGGCCATATATAGAATAGTCAAAAGATGCAGAAGAAAGCAGGCGGATTCCATGGGCAAGCTGATCAAGTTTCTGATTTACCTCGCAATTATCGGGTTCATCGGCCTTGCGGTCTATGCCTATGTGGGGCCGTTCTTCGGGGCGGACTTTGCACCACCCCAGGTCGAAATCCGCGAATCCGTGACGTTGGAGCAGCAATGATCCGATTTGTCAGGCAGCTAAGCGTTTTTTGCCTGATTGCCCTCCCCCTTGGTGTCGCCGCGCAAACCGCGGCGCAGAATGACCGCAACGCGCCTTTGTCGGTGATCGACTGGCTCGGCGAACGTCCCAAGACGCCGCAACCAACGCGCAAGGCCCCCGTAAAGCCGGACGAGGCCCCCGTGGCGCAGACCGCGCTGCCCCCTGTCGTGACCGTGGCCCCCTTGGGCAAAGGCGGGCCGCGCGCCATCGGGTTGGTGCCAACCAAGGTGACAGGGCTGCCGCAGGATGTATGGACGGGCAGCACAGCGGAAGACATCGCCCATCAGCTCGACCGTCTGCCAGAGCTTCACCTGCCCGTGGCCCATTCGCTGCTGTTTACCCTGCTGCTGGCGCAAGCAACCGCGCCGCAGGGGGATGCGAAACAGGGCGATGCGCTTGCCCTCGCCCGTGTGCGCACCTTGATGGATGCTGCGGCGCTTGACCCTGCGATGTCGCTGATCGAACAGGCGGGTGTCGAGACTTCGCCGGATCACTTTGGCCTATGGATGCAGGTGAGCCTGCTTTTGGGCACAGAAGATCGTGCCTGCCTACGACTAAAGGACAAGCCCTTCCTGACAACGGATTACGGCGTGCGCATCCTGTGCGCTGCGCGGTCGGGGGAATGGGACACAGCGGCGCTGACGTTGGGGTCTGCCCAAGCGCTGGCGCTGCTGCCCGAAAGCGATCTGTCGCTGCTGGACCGGTTCCTTAACCCTGACCTTTACGAAGGGGCCGCGCCCCTGCCCGGCCCGCGCGAGATGACGCCGCTCAAGTTCCGGCTGCTCGAAGCGATCGGAGAGCCGCAGCCCACGCGGAACCTGCCCGCCGCCTATGCTGTGGCCGATCTGCGCGATATCGCGGGCTGGAAAGCGCAGCTAGACGCGGCGGAGCGTCTGACCCGTATCGGTGCCCTGCCCGACAACCGGTTTCTAGGCATTTATACCGACCGTGAGCCTGCGGCCTCTGGCGGGGTGTGGGACCGTGTCGAAGCGCTCCAGCGGTTCGACACGGCCATGTCCAGCGGCAATACAGAGGCAATCGCCAAAGCCCTGCGCCCCGCGTGGCGCGCCATGCAGCAGGCCGAGACCGAAGTGACCTTCGCGACCCTCTATGCCGAGGATTTGCAGGACACCGACCTTACCGGTGCCAGCGCCGCCCTGCGTGACCGTATCCTGCTGCTGTCACCGCTCTACGAGCAGGTTACCAGCACCGATACGACACCGGCAGAGATTGCATTCCTGTCGCAGATCGCGCGCGGCGAGGCCCCGAAAACCACGCCCGACATCCCCCACGCACAGGGGATTGCCAGCGCGTTCACGACGCCAACACCACGTGAGGGGCTGGTTGAAATGGCGCAATACGGTCAGTTGGGCAGCGCCATCCTGCATACGATTGCCCTGCTAGAGGACGGTGCCCGCGGCGACACGGCTGCCCTGCGCGATGCGATCTCTACCCTGCGGGCCTTGGGGCTGGAAGATGCCGCGCGGCGGGCTGCCTTGCAAACGTCTTTGCTGGAGCGTGACTGATGCAGACCGAGTTGCTGCACTGGATTTCAACCTTCCTAGAGGCGCAGGCGGCGGAACTGGGCGCGGCCACGAACACGCAACTCGCCTATGGGCGCGACCTGAAGGATTTTGACAGTTTTCTCGCCCGCCGCGCATTGGATTTCGTCACGGTCGGTCGCAAGGATATCGAAGCCTATCTGGTCTGGTGCGACGCGCAGGGGCTTGCCAAATCCACCCGCGCACGGCGGCTGTCGGCGATCAAACAGCTGTACCGTTTCGCCTTTGAAGAAGGGTGGCGCACCGATAACCCCGCGATCCAGATTGCCGGTCCGGGGCAGGACAAGCGTCTGCCCAAGGTGCTGTCGGAAGACGAGGTTGACCAGCTGCTCGACGCGGCGCGCCACTCGGGGCGCAACACTGCGGACCAGCTGCGCAACACCTGTTTGATGGAGCTGCTCTACGCCACCGGCATGCGGGTGAGCGAGCTGGTGAGCCTTAGTGTCAGCGCGGCCCGCGGCGATCCGCGTTTGCTTTTGATCATGGGCAAAGGCGGCAAGGAACGTCTGGTGCCCCTGTCTGACCCGTCTCGCGAGGCGTTGGCGGCATGGCTGGTGCAGCGCGATAAAACCGACGAGGCCGCACAGGCCAAGGGCAAACCCGCGTCGATTTACCTCTTCCCCAGCCGCGGCAGCGCCGGATATCTGACGCGCCACCGCTTCTATCTGCTGATCAAGGAATTTGCCCTGACCGCCGGTGTTGATCCGTCCAAGGTCACCCCCCACACATTGCGCCACGCCTTTGCCACGCACCTGCTGGCCAATGGGGCCGATTTGCGGGCGATCCAGACGATGCTGGGCCATGCCGATGTCGCCACGACCGAAATCTACACCCATGTGCTAGAGGCACGTCTGTCCGAGCTGGTGCTGGAAAATCATCCGCTGGCCAAGGCGGGGCGGCGCAGTTCCGGCGGCAAGACATCCTCTGACGGCCAGTGACCGGTCTCTAGCGCTTTATGGTAGCCTTGGGTCAGCCCCGCCTGCACCATCGCGCGGCCGGCGGCGGCATAGTCATAGTCAAGCCTGTGAAACGACACCTGCCCCGCATCAAGCACCGCAAAACGGGTCTGCGGTGCGCCGTCGTTGGGCGGCATGCCGATGACACCGGCGTTGATCCACCTCCCCCGCGCTGTCTGCCGTTCAAACGCCACCCCGCAATGCCCTGCGATGATCCCGTCCACCGGACCGATGCTGTGCTCCACCGCCTGCCATTCCGCGTCGAAAACGGCCTTGGGCGAGACGGGCCAGATAAAGCGGGCGATATCGTGGTGCCCCCCGTGGATCACGGCATAGCGCTTTCCGGCGTGGTGAAAACTGAGGATGTCCGGCACCTGCCCCATCCAGTCGCGCTGCGCTTGGGTGATCTGCGCGCTGGCGTAGCCGTACCAGCCGACCGACAGCAGATCGCAGGCGCTGCCATCCTCGAACCCGCAGCCGCAGTCCATCGCACCTGCGGCAAGCTGCTTTTCACAATTCCCCGCCACTACCGCGATGCCACTGTCCTGCATCCTGTCGCTGACGGCATGGGCATCGGCGCAATAGGCCACCACATCGCCGGTGCAAATCATCCGGTCCGGCCCCAGCCCTAAGGCCCGCACGCGGTCAAACAGCGCGTCAAGCGCCTGCAGGTTGGAATACGGACCGCCGAACAGCACAATCGGCCCGTTCAATTGTCCCAAATCTTGATGGTTCACCCTGCTCATCCCTTGAATGAAACCGCACACACGCCCATAACCCTATGAGCAAACGGATAAGGTATACTCACAAATGGACACGGCCCCCGCAATCCTAGACGGCGCATTTTGGATCAGCAGCGGTATCATCCTGTTTCTTCTGGTGCTTTCCGGCTTCTTCTCGGGGTCGGAAACGGCGCTGACGGCGGCATCGCGGGGCAAGCTGCGGGGTCAGGCGGATAAAGGGTCCAAGGGGGCGGAACGTGCGCTCAAGATCACTGAGGATAACGAGCGGCTGATCGGCTCTGTCCTGCTGGGCAACAATCTTGTGAACATTCTTGCAGCCTCGCTTGCTACGGCGCTGTTCACGCGGGTCTTTGGCGAATCCGGTGTGGCGCTGGCGACGCTGGTGATGACGCTGCTGGTCCTGATCTTTGCCGAGGTTCTGCCCAAGACCTATGCGATCACCAATGCTGAAACCGCCGCCGCCGCCGTGTCGCGGCCCATTGCGCTGGTGGTGCTGATCTTCAGCCCCGTGGTGTCAGCCGTGCGGTTTCTGGTCCGCGGCATCTTGCGCCTTTTCGGCGTGACCATCGACCCTGACAGCAACATCCTTGCCGTGCGCGAGGAAATCGCGGGCGCGCTGCAAATCGGCCGCTCTGAAGGCGTGGTAGAGAAAGAAGACCGCGACCGTATTCTAGGCGCGCTCGACCTGCGCGAACGTATGGTGGAAGAGGTCATGCTCCACCGGTCAGGGATCGAGATGATCGATGCCGCCAATGACCCTTCGCAGATCCTTGAACAGATCCTTGAAAGCAACCACACCCGCCTGCCCGTCTACCGCGATGATCCCGAGAACATCATCGGTGTGATCCATGCCAAAGACCTGCTGCGTGCCATGTACAAGCACATCAGCGGTGCCGAGGATGACAAACCGTTCAAGACGTTCAAAATCGCCGATATCGCGATGAAACCCTATTTCGTGCCCGAGACATCTACGCTTGACGAACAGATGCGCCAGTTCCTGCGGCGCCGCACCCATTTTGCGCTGGTGGTGGATGAATATGGTTCGCTTCAGGGGTTGATCACGCTCGAGGATATCCTTGAAGAAATCGTCGGCGAGATCACCGATGAATTCGACCCAGATGCTGACCACGGCGTGACCAAGGCCGAGGACGGGCAGTATTTCGTCGATGGGGCCATGACGATCCGCGACCTGAACCGCGCTACGGAATGGGATTTGCCCGACGAAGAAGCCAATACCGTCGCCGGTCTGGTGATCCACGAAGCGCAGATGATCCCGACGCCCAATCAGGTATTCTCTTTCCACGGGTTCCGGTTCGAGGTCATCGCCCGCGATGGCAACCGGATCACACAGCTGAAAATCCGCCCCCTGTAAAAGCCGCCCTCAGGTGGTGTCATTGTCCATCTTTGGCGCGTCATCCTCTGTATCGCTGCGCTTTACCGCGTCACGGACCGCATCGCGCACGTCTTGGCTGGCGCTTTCCATCAACTGCGCCCGGTCGGGTTCAAAGTCGATCTTGGCAAGCGCGCGTCTGAGGTGACGTTCGGCAGCTCTGCGCGCGGCGATGCGCAGCCCCTCGTCAGGGTGCCGCATCAGGCCGTTCAGCGTGGCTTGAAGCCGCTGCTGCACCTCGACCACCGTACACCCGTCCCGCGCCAACGCGCCAAAAGCGTCCTGCATCAGGTCAGACGGGTCCAGCGGTGCGACATAGATGTGGTCCAGCACCTCGTCGCGGTCCCTTTCGGTCTCGTCCTCGTAAAAGCTCAGAATGCGGCCAATGCGGGTGATCACGTCGATCGCGGTGCCGGGGTCATTCACGCCGGGCGACAGCGCCTTTGACGCGACCTCTCCCATCACGATGAGACCAAAGCGCGGATCTTGATCATAGGTTCGCAAATCGCCGATGGTGATACTGGCATTGATCCCTGCATGCAGCGTTTCATCGGTGTGTTCATCGTCCTTGGGCTGCCCCACGCGGTCGATCATCATCAAAGGTTCGTTGACGAAAACAAAGCTGCCGATGTTGCGCTTGAGATAGATCTTCACCCCGTGGTTTTCCGCCACGGTATTCAACGCTTCGGGATAGATATGCTGGATATAGCCGTTTTCATCCGCGGTGAACGGCTTTGCACTGTCGGGAATATCACCTGTCAGCGGATTGGCCCCGAGGCAGGGATTATGCAGGCGTTCCTTGAAGGTGCGGCGTGTCTGATCCTCCACCTGTCGCGAGGTATCGATCAGGCTGCCAAAGGTCTGCAAATGCAGCACCCAGCGGATCAGGCTGAACACGATCACCGTCAATACGATCACCGTCATCACGAACAACACGAAAGACCGCTTGTCGTCGAACACCCCAAGCTCGCGCAGGATGATGGCGATCAGCGCATACACATAGGCCCCGATGAAGACGGCCAGCGTATTCTGGGTGGTGCGGTCCTGCACGATCAAGCGGTGAATGCGCGGCGTCCATTGGGTCGAGGTGCTGCGATATACCGTGACCATGACGCTAAGCGAAAAGGTGGTGACCGCAAGCATCGCGTTGGCGATGATCGACAGCAACCGGTCCGCCGCACTGCCGGTCAGATAGGTCGCGAGCGATTGCGGGATCCAGCGTTCGATCAACATGCTCAGCAGCAGCGACAAGACCGCCAACAACCCCATGATCAGCACACGCACCCAAAGCTTGCGGCTGTATTCACGGCCCTTGCGGAGCAGTGTCGATGGCAGAAGGAAGTCAAAGTTCATAGGGTATGTCCGCGTCATGAAGTGCCATGTTCAACAAGCTTGCGCGGAGATCACCTGGCTTACAAGCCCAACGCCCTATGCCGCCCGATGGTTCAAAAATGCCGGGCTAAATCAGCGGGCGGGTCTGATGCTATGCTCTTACGGTGGTTGAACAATCTGGCTATGGTCGGTGTATGAGCCATGACATCCCCATCATCCTGCTGGCCGCGGGGCAATCCTCGCGGATGCGGGGGCGCGACAAACTGCAAGAGATCGTGGAGGGCGAACCCCTGCTGCGCCGACAGGCACGGATTGCGCGGGCGGCGACGCGAGGCGCGGTCATTGTGGCGCTGCCACCTGCGCCCCACCCGCGCTACGCGCTTGTGGCTGATTTGGAGGTTGAAGCGCTCCCCGTTCCGGATGCGGCAGAGGGGATGAACGCCTCGCTCCGCGCTGGGTTTGCGGCCCTTCCCGCCGGGACGCCTGCCGCGATGGTGCTGCTTGCCGACCTGCCAGAACTGACTAAAGATGACTTGAACACCGTCTTTCACGCCGTTGATATCAAATCAAATTACACGATATGGCGCGGTGCGACGGCGGATGGAAAGCCGGGTCACCCGACGGTTTTTGCCGCCTGCCATTTTGATCATTTTGCACGGATGCAAGGTGACACCGGCGGGAAAGAGATCATCGCTCAGGCCCAGGACCAGACGCTGCTGATCCCCCTGCCGGAGAACCGCGCGCGACTGGACCTTGATACGCCCGAAGCATGGGCCGCATGGCGCGCGACACGCTGACCGGCACCTGACCACATAACCCTGAACACGAAAGAACGGGACAGTCGCCTGCCCCGTTCTTCGCCCCGCACCCCCTCTAGGGGATGCAGGCATGTTGCTGCATATAATGTGGCGCTTACTTCGTCAGAAGTTTCGCCTCGTGCTTTTTCAGCGTGCGGCGTGCGGCGACATAGCCGTCCACCCCTTCGCGCGTTGCCAGTTCCGGGAAAAGCTCCAAGATCTCGTTGCGTTGCGCGTTGCCGACACCTGCAAGGCTCATATCGCCCGGCTGGAAGCTTTCGGTCCATGTGCCGTCAGACAGGATCACCTCGTGCTGGTCGAACATCACGTGGATGTAAGTCGTGCCAGAGGTTTCAACGATATCAAC
Source organism: Sulfitobacter sp. TCYB15 (assembly GCF_040435955.1). Classification (NCBI taxonomy): domain Bacteria; kingdom Pseudomonadati; phylum Pseudomonadota; class Alphaproteobacteria; order Rhodobacterales; family Roseobacteraceae; genus Sulfitobacter; species Sulfitobacter sp. TCYB15. The sequence continues at coordinate 1,888,613 of NZ_CP159193.1, read as the reverse complement.
GCCTTCCAGACCGGTCAGATGTTTCGCCGCGACCAGAACTTCGCGCTCTTCAAAGTAGAGCGCTGTCTTGTCGTTGGCCACCAGAACGCGGTGGTTGGGGCTGACCAGCATGTCACGCTCGGGCAGATTGTTGCCCAAAGCACCCTGACGGATCAGAACCGGCAGCAGATGCGCTTTATGCGCCAGCTCTTGTCCGGTCATCTCGCGGGCACCGACCCAGCGGATTTCCTGAATACCGTTGTCACGTGTGATGACACGGTCGCCCACCACCAGATCTTCGACCCGACGTTCCCCTTTCGGCGTAGCGATCAAGGTGCCCGGCGTGAAGCAGGGAATGATCTCTTCGATGTTGGTGAAGTCGAGACGACCGGTCTCAGTGCCGGACGCATCCGTAAAGACGATCGTACCGTCGATGCCATCGTTGGGGCTGTCGCCGTCGATGGTGTCACCGGCATCATTATCCGGCGTGACGTTTTCAAGACGATAACCGCCGCCGGGGCTCAGCGCGCCTCTCAGATCGATGACGTCGTAGTCGGAGGCATCTGTGCCGGCACCGCCGTCGATGGTGTCGCCACCGTTGACGTTGGTGAAGGTATCGCGCCCGTCGTTACCTTGCAGGCTGTCATTGCCCGCGCCACCGCTGATGATGTCGTCGCCGCCACCTGCGCTGATGGTATCGTCGCCTTCACCACCTTCAATGGTATCGTCGCCAAAGCCACCAAGCAGGCTGTCGTCGCCGTCGCCGCCGTCGATGCTGTCGTTGTCTTCACCGCCGTCGATGGTGTCGTCACCCTCGCCACCGAACAAGATGTCGTCGCCTCGCACACCGCTGATGGAGTCGTCACCGGTCCCACCGTCTACGGTATCATTGTCACCGGCCGCGATGATCGTGTCGTTTCCGGCACCCCCGAGGATGGAGTCATCGCCAAAGCCCCCGAGGATGGAGTCATCGCCGTCACCGCCGTCGATGGTGTCGTTGCCCTGACCACCGTCGATGGTGTCGTTCCCGGCACCGCCTTTAACGTCGTCGTCGCCATTACCCGCGAGGATGGAGTCGTCACCGTCCCCCCCATCGATCTCATCATGGCCCTGTGCGCCGCGGATGGTGTCGTTGCCTTGACCACCCAAGATCGTATCATCGCCCTGGCCGCCATCCAGGCTGTCGTCGTCAATGCCACCGTCGATGTAGTCGTCATCGGCACCACCCAGGATGGTGTCGTTGTCGTCTTCACCGTACAGCACGTCATTGCCCGCACCGCCTTCGATATAGTCCTTGCCGTTGTTCGGCTGCGGATCGGTGGCGTCGACTTCCTCGCCCTCGTAGCCGGCGATCGGTTCGTTGCCAAAGCCACCATAGATGGTGTCATTGCCTTCGCCGCCATACAGGCTGTCGGACCCGTGGCTGCCGATGATGCTGTCGTCGCCGTCGTCGCCGTGGACCTCATCGTCATCGATACCCGCGTTGATAGAATCGTCGCCCGTGCCGCCGTAGATGGTGTCAGAGTCGTCGCCGGTGCGGATCGTATCGTTGCCGCTGCCGCCATCGACAAAATCACGACCATCGTCCTTGTTCGGATCGCCGGAGTTGAAGAAGGGGTTGGGTCGTCCACCGACGGTCGGCTGATCATTCGCATAATCAGAGAAGGTGTCGATACCCGCTTCGATCAGATCGTCACCGTCACCGCCATAGATTTCGTCCGCACCTTGGACATCGGTGATGGTGTCGTTGCCGCTGCCGCCATAGATGGTGTCGTTGTCGATGCCGCCTTCGATGACATCATCATCGTCGCCACCGTCGATATAGTCGGCATCATCGCCGCCATCGATCGTATCATTCCCCGCGCCGCCGATCAGCGTGTCTTTGTCGTCGTTGGGGTTGGTATCCTGATCGAAGGGTGTAGAGACCAGTGGAACGTCTGTGTCGGGCACGCCAATCGCACCGGGCTTGTTGCCGATCAGGACGTCGTCACCCTCACCACCGACGAGGGAGTCGTTGCCGTCACCACCGATCAGGCTGTCGTCATATTTACCACCGTCGATGGTATCATTGCCGCCCTGGCCATCGATGGTATCATCACCACCGCCGGCATTCACCACGTCGTTGCCGTCACCGGTCATGACATTCTCGTCACCGCCGGAGCCTGTGACCGTATCGTCACCGCCACCCAGTTCGAGTCTCTCGATCTCCGAGAATTCGGTGGTGCCGGACCCGTTGGTCAGTGTCCCTTCCTCTTTGTCGGTGAAAGTGACTGTCAGGTCGTCATCCACAGCCGTACTGTCAATCACATCGCCGTCGGTTTCGCCGCTTTCGCCGCCGATGATAACGTCATTGTCGACGCCATCGGTCAGTGTGAACGTGTCGTCACCCGCGCCGCCGTCAACGGTATCGTCGCCCAACCCGCTGTCGATCGTGTCGTCGCCACCGTTGCCAAAGATCGTATCGTTGATCCCGTCTGTGCCGTCGATCTGGTCGCCTTGGGCATCGGTGTAGCCCGGGGCCATATCCTCGCCACTGTCCAGACCATCAACAGGGCCGGCCATCTCTTCGCCGATGATGTTTTCGATCTCGGTGAATTTGAACGAGCCCGCGGATGTGCCGTCGTCGTTGTAAAGGTCAACAGTACCGTTCTGACCATTGCCGTTGCTATCTGGTTCCAGATCACGCAAGCGGAAATTGAGGCCAGTCAGATCAAGCGTGTCATCGTCGGTATTCAGCGCAGGGTCGGCATTGAAGCCGCCGGCACCACCGTCAACCGTATCGCCATCGGTGCCGCCAAAGATCGTATCCTTGCCCGCGCCGCCGCTGATGTTGTCTTTGCCTTCGCCGCCAGTGAGCTGGTCATCACCGTCGCCGCCGATCAACGTATCGTCATCATTGCCGCCAAACAGCGTGTCGTCGCCTGCGCCGCCGTCGATCAGGTCATCGCCCTCGTCGCCCATCAGCAGGTCATTGCCGGCACCCCCGTCAACGCCGCCCACAGGCGCGTCGAAATAGACATCGGTGATGTTGATGCCCGCGTGGTTCCCGGGCGACAGGCTTTGATCCATCGTGTGGGTGATTTCGAGGTAATCCACCGGACCCGAGATGTTCACCAGCGCAGAGTGGCTCGGATCTGTATCCGGGCCATCGGCACCGCGGCTGATCAGCGTTTCATTCCCGCCAACGCCGTCCTGGTTCTGTGCCTGAATGCCGCCGCCTGTGCTGACGTTGATCGGCGTGCGCGCGCCATCGGGGCCAACGGCCACGATCACAACTTTCGACGCATTATCAATGTCATTGATGCGGAAGCTGATGTTGGTCACATCCTTCGAGAAGTCCAGGCGATAGGTCGCGCTTTCGCCATCCTGGTTCGCCAGAGACGCCAAAGAGCTGTTCGCATTGGTCGCCTGACCGTCGCCGGTGATCGAATGCACCTTCTGCTGGTCAGTGGAGAATGTCGTCTCGGGCGTTTTGCTGCTGCCGGTGACCGAGAAGGTCACATTGACGTTGCCCGTGTCCTGAACAAAGCCACCGCCCAGATTGTCGTTATTATCGACAGCCGAGTTGTCATGGGGGTCTGGTGCCTTGTCCCACTCAAAGCTCTCACGCTCTGTCGTGCCACCGGGCGTAGAGGCGCCGCCGGTGTTGTTGTCGCCATAGATCGTGTCATTGCCGGTGCCACCGGAAATGGTGTCATCGCCGTGGTTGCCCTCGATCGAATCGTAGCCCGCGTTGCCTTCGATGCTGTCGTTGCCGCCTTCACCAAAGATCGTGTCGTTGCCATTCCCGCCGGTCAGCACATCGTCGCCACCAACGGTGCCATCGGTCGGGGACGTGCTGTCATCGGTCACGGTGTAGGTTTTGGCGATGTGGTCGTATTTGATCGACGGCAGGTTAGAGTTGTGGCTGACGAAATCGTAGGATTTTCCAACTTCCAGCGGTTTGTCTGTCACGAAACCGACGGCATCGTTCCCGTCAAAGTTCACGACGTAGACTGTCACATCCTGCGAGGAATCCACCGCGCCTTCGGGGCGCACGATATAGGAATACTCGGGGATGATCTTGTCGCCGGCGTATTCGGTGTTGCCATCCAATTTGGTGGTCTTTGCCAGGGTTTGCGAGTTGTCGTTGTCATTCAACTTATCGTCGTCATCATTGATGCCAACCGCAACAGGTGCTGAATTTTCGTTGATGGTGAACGACTTGCCAGACAGATCGCCGGAGCCCACATCGCTGTTCTGGAAGGGGCTTGAACCGCCAGCCACCGTCACATTCGCCAGATCCCACGTCAGAACGGTATGATCCGCACCCGATACAGGCTCAACAGTCTTCGAGACGGGCTGCGCTTTGGTCAGGCCGGCGCTGTCGCCAAAGATGATGTCATCGCCTTCGCCGCCGTGCAGCGTGTCGTTCCCGACAGTGCCGTCGTCATCCGCCAGCAAAGCCGCTGGGTTGTCAAAGAACACGTCTGTTACGTTCACGCCCGAGTTGCCGCTTGTCGCACCGGTGTGGATGAACTCGATCCGCGACACGGGACCGTCGATGGACACGTTGACGGAATACTTGCTCGACGAGGGGGAATCGTCGCCGCCCTCGCTGGTGGCCGTGTCCACGCCGAACTTGCCGTCACTGTCCGTCAGCTTCACTTTGCTGGAGCTGCTGTTGGCGATCATATCGACGTCGATCATCTTGCCGGATGCGTCGTAGGCCAGCACTTTCACCGCGCCTCTGTTGTCGATGTCGTTCACATTGAACGACACATTGCCAACGGCCTCGTCAAACCGCAGTTCGAACTTTGTTTCACCGGTGCAGTTGGCCAGCGATTCAAACGAGCTGTTATCGTTCACGCCATGGGCATCGCCCTCGACATTGCCGGTGAACTGCTTGCTGTCGCTGAATTCCTGATCCGCATTGTTACGCGGCGAAAAGCTCTTGAGCTCGAACGTGACGTTGACGGTGCCGGTATTCTGGGTGAACCCGCCCTTGAGGTTGTCATTGTCGTCGATCGCGGAACCGTCGCCCGATGGGTCGGGTGCCTTGGACCATTCAAAGCTTTCGCGGGTGTCGCCGTAGTTGCCCTTGGTCGCGCCATCACCGATCAGGATGTCGTTGCCCTTGCCACCGTCGGCATAATCATTGCCCGACCCTGCGACGACCGTATCGTTCCCCAAACCCGCGTTGACCGTATCATTGCCGCCACGTGCGAGGATGATGTCATCATTGGACCCGACGTTGCCGAAGACCGCGTCGTTACCGTCAACACGGTCTCCGCTTGGGTCATCATTATAGCTGGCGTCGATCTTGTTGCCCTGCTGGTTACCGTCCACGATCCCGTTCGGCCCGTCGGCCGGAGCCTCGGTCGCGGTTTTCTCGGCCTCGGCGGTCGAGGTTTTTCCAAAGAGCCACAGTTTATTTAAAAAGATGGTCATATCGGTCGTCTCCAAAATCAGGTCAGGCACGCTACGGTTGTACCGTCAGCCGTAAAACGAGGGTGCCCAGTCATGGGCGAAGCTAATTAATTCACATGGCACCAATTCTGTGCCGGGGTACTAAGGCGGGACAAAGCAACGCCCTGCCCGCGACGCTGCTGCAATGAGACATACGGCGCGCGGACGGGTGCATCGCGTGACACGCCCAAATCTGCAGCCGTTTGGATACGGGTCATTTGTGTTCTTGTTGTGATCCGAAAACGGCGCTTCGGGGAAGAAATCAAGACGGTCTCGGCAGCGGCGGAGCAACGCAGAGTTGCAACATCACCCATACCCGAACGGTCCGGCAGTCGTGGTCTGTAGATACAGTTTCCCATCAGTTTCTCCTCCTTCCGCCAACGTGGCGGGCCGTTAAAAAACGGCGCACAATACCCCTAACAAAGCTCCGCGGTCACAGACGACACACAAAGAACTCTACCGTCCTGAAGGGAGGATCAGCCGCAGACAGCTGCCCGCTGCCGCGCAACCGACAGTGGTATATTCATCGGCTCTTTAGAGCCAAGCGAACACATCTTCCCCGCACAACATGTGCGTTCGATGCGGTCGCCCCCGAAACCTAAAAAACTTTGCCCCCCAGTTGGGCATGTTCTTATTACCTACCCGTTGACGTTGCTGGAAGGAAAAAATGGCAAGAATTCGCAGGCGCGCCTCTTTTCCGCCTTTTTTGACTCGACGGCGGCGCGGAATATGCACTCATAGGTAGCATATTGTTTCCCATCTCAGGGCGCGAATTTCGATAGAGCGGATGGTTTCCGGGGTTTTTCACTTAATTTTAATGATTTCCCAAACCCAGCCCTCGGCACTGTTTCGCAGGCAGACACAATAAACCATCTTTGCGATTAAATTCGGCGTGGCGGGACTGTGGCGGCGCGTAAATTCGCGATTTGGAACCAATAGCTTGCGACCGCGCCCATTTTTTCGAAAACGCCGCCAGTTTGCCAGCACGAAACCGAATCGCAATACCACCTAAAGGATAGTCGTCGGCACCTCAGGTGGGGTGCCATATGCCGATTATTTAGGCCCGACACCACAAGTTTGACACGAGGACATGCGTTTGAGCGAACATCTGCCGCTACAACCGCAAGAGGGTATTTTGGTCAAATTCGCAGCAAAATCCCACTGTCTCATGATGTTAGGGGGTGATATTTACCGCGCGACAAGTATGCTGATCCAACAGATACAGGAACATGGCGTCGTCACTTGGCCTCTGCCACCACCAGAAGAAGCGTTTGATGAGCAGTCGGAAAATCAAGAATATGGAAGAGTTTGCCGCCGTCAGCGGGATCTCCCGTCCGACGCTTTCCAAGTTCTTCAACGACCCCACCAGCGTGCGTAGCAGCACCCGCAAACGGGTTGAGGCAGCGCTGGACCGATATGACTATCGGCCCAATCTTTACGCGATGAACCAGAATCGCCGTTTGACAAAGAACATCGGCGTCGTGGTGCCGCATCTGGCCGACCCTTTCTTTGCCAAGATTGCCCGCACGATCGAAGAACACATCCTGCGGCAGGGCTTCCGGCCCGTTTTGCTCGGGTCGCACGGCAGCCCCGAGATGGAGCTGGAGAATCTCGAAAACCTCCGCATGTTGAAACCGGCGGGCGTATTGCTGGCCGCTTTCGGGCGCAGTTCTGATCACGCGCAGATCCAGACCTTTACCGAAGACGTCCCTACCGTCCTGTTCGATGCGAACATCGATAAGGTCGGCAAGGCGTTCATAGGCTCCAACAATGAACAAAGCGTTGATCTGATCGTAGACTACCTGTGCCGCACGGGCGAGCCGCCTGCGTTTTTCGAGATGAAAGACCCGATGAACCCCAACGCCTACAAACGGCGAGCGGCCTATGTCAGGGCGATGGAACGACTGGGCCAAACGCCGCATCTGATCCAGGTCGGCGGCGAGGGATGGGAATTCGAAGAGATCGGGTTTCGTGAAGGCACCCGCGTAATCCGCGACCGAAGCCTACCGTCAAAAACCATACTGTGCAGCAACGACCGTTTGGCCATCGGGCTGTTGTCCGCCATTTTCGAGGCGGGGATGAGCGTCGGGATCGAAGCAGGCCACGACTTCCGCGTCGCGGGCCATGACGACCATCCTTTCTCGCGCTTCACCTGCCCGCGCCTGACCACCGTGTCCCAAGACTACGAAGCCATTGCCGAGAAAAGCGCGACCACCCTGCTGGCCCTGATCGAGGCAGATGATTCTCTTGATTCGCGGACAGAGACGCTGTTTGACGGCAAGCTTGTGCTCAGGGGCTCTGCCTAGATTATTGAAAACACGAACCTAAATCGCAAAACTAGACGCGCGTAAAATTCAAATTGACGCGAGTTCACCAATAGCCGTAAGCTTGTCGCTAACATCTCATCAGGGAGGTAGAAGATGTTTGTTTTGAACGCGTTTCGAACGGCGACCGCCATTTCACTTTTGACGGCAGCCGCTGCTTCTGCGGATACGATCACAATCGCTACAGTCAACAACGGCGACATGATCCGGATGCAGGGTTTTACCGATGATTTTACTGCCAAAACCGGCCACGAGGTTGAATGGGTCACGCTGGAGGAGAATGTCCTGCGTCAACGTGTGACCACGGACATCACCACTAAAGGTGGGCAGTTCGACATCATGACCATCGGCATGTACGAGACCCCGATCTGGGGCAAGCAAGGCTGGCTGGTGCCGCTGGACGATCTGTCGGCGGAATATGACACCGACGACATCCTGCCCGCGATGCGCGGCGGTCTGAGCGTCGACGGCACGCTTTATGCGGCCCCTTTCTACGGCGAAAGCTCCATGATCATGTACCGCAAGGACCTGATGGAGAAAGCCGGACTGGAGATGCCCGACGCGCCCACATGGGAATTCGTCGCTGAGGCCGCCCGCGCCATGACCGACCGTGACGCCGGCATCAACGGCATCTGCCTGCGTGGCAAGGCCGGTTGGGGCGAGAACATGGCGTTCCTCACCGCGACAGCAAACGCCTTTGGGGCACGCTGGTTCGACGAAAGCTGGACCGCGCAGTTTGACCAGCCCGCATGGAAAGAAACGCTTGAGTTCTATGTGAACCTGATGAACGACGCGGGCCCTCCGGGTGCGGCGAACAACGGGTTCAACGAAAACCTGTCGCTGTTCCAACAGGGCAAATGCGGCATGTGGATCGACGCGACTGTTGCGGCGTCCTTTGTGACCAACCCGACAGATTCCACCGTCGCGGATCAGGTCGGCTTTGCGCTGGCACCTGACACCGGCAAAGGCAAACGCGGCAACTGGCTGTGGGCTTGGGCGCTTGGCATCCCTGCCGGCACCGATAACGAAGCCGCCGCGAAAGAATTCATCGAATGGGCCACGTCCAAAGAGTATCTTGAACTGGTCGCCGAGAAAGATGGTTGGGCAAATGTTCCTCCCGGCACGCGGACATCGCTGTACGAAAACGCCGAATACAAAAAGGTGCCTTTCGCGCAGATGACACTGGACAGCATCCTGTCGGCTGATCCCACCGCGCCAACCGTGGATCCGGTGCCCTACGTCGGTGTGCAGTTTGCAGCTATCCCGGAGTTTGCAGGCATCGCCACACAGGTCGGACAAGAGTTCTCTGCCGCGTTGGCAGGACAACAGTCCGTCGATGAAGCCCTGGCCAACGCTCAAGCGTTGACCACCGATGAGATGGAAGCCGCCGGCTACTGATCTGATCGCCCTCGGGGTCAGTCAGCAAAGCTCCCCCTTGCTGACTGGCCCCTTTTTTTTCAACACGTGCATGATCGTCCGGGACGGCCCTAGCCCGTCAACGGAGGAGGTATATTCAATGGCAACGCAACACTCACGATCGGCCGCCCGTCTGATGATGGCCCCCGCTGTCGTGCTGCTTCTGGGATGGATGCTCGTCCCCCTGACGATGACGCTGTATTTTTCCTTTCGCAAATACCTGCCCCTGCGCGGCGGTGATCTGGGGTGGGTCGGCTTTGACAACTACGTCCGCTTCGTATCGTCCAGCGCCTTCTGGCCGTCGGTTCAGGCGACACTGGTGATTGTGGGCGGCGTCCTGTTCATCACCGTCGTTCTGGGTGTGTTGCTGGCCGTCTTGCTGAACCAGCCGATGTGGGGTCAAGGGATCGTTCGGATCCTCGTGATTGCCCCGTTCTTCGTGATGCCGACCGTATCGGCGCTGGTCTGGAAGAACATGTTCATGGATCCGGTCAACGGGCTGCTCGCCCACCTGTGGGGCCTGTTCGGGGCTGAACCGCTGGTGTGGCTGACCGAAGCCTCGACCCAATCCATCATTCTCATTGTCAGCTGGCAGTGGCTGCCCTTTGCGACACTGATCCTGCTGACCGCGATCCAGTCGCTGGACAGTGAACAACTTGAGGCCGCCGAGATGGACGGCGCATCGCCCGTCAAACGCTTTGGCTTCATCACCCTGCCCCACCTGTCGCGGGCGATCACGGTGGTGGTGCTGATCCAGACGATCTTTTTGCTCTCTATCTTCGCCGAAATTTTCGTGACCACCCAAGGCGCCTTCGGCACCAAAACCCTGACCTATCTGATCTTCCAGCGCGTGCTGGAAAGCCAGAACATCGGGCTCGGCTCTGCCGGCGGTGTCTATGCCATCATCCTCGCCAATATCGTTGCCATCTTCCTGATGCGCATGGTTGGCAAGAACCTCGACGCATAAGGAGCCCGTCATGGCACGTGCAACGACCACACAACGCAAGGCTCTGAACACCGCACTCGCATGGGGCGTCGGGCTGCTGATTTTCTTCCCGATCCTCTGGACCATCCTGACCAGCTTCAAGACCGAAGCCCAGGCGATTGCAGACCCGCCGGTGTTCCTGTTCTTTGACTGGACACTGGAGAACTACGCCGCGGTGCAGGAACGCTCGAACTACGGCCGCTTCTTGTGGAATTCGGTGGTGATCGCGGGGGGCTCTACCCTTCTGGGCATCCTGATCGCCGTTCCCGCCGCCTGGTCGATGGCCTTTGTCCCCTCCAACCGGACCAAAGATATCCTGCTGTGGATGTTGTCCACAAAGATGCTGCCAGCAGTCGGGGTGCTGTATCCGATCTACCTGATATTTATCAAAATGGGTCTGCTGGACAGCAAGCTGGGGCTGGTCGTGGTGCTGATGCTGATCAACCTGCCGATCATCATCTGGATGCTTTACACCTACTTCAAGGAAATCCCCGGCGAGATCCTTGAGGCAGCCCGGATGGATGGTGCCAGCCTGCGCGAAGAGGTGCTGTATATCCTCACGCCGATGGCGATCCCCGGCATCGCCTCCACGCTGCTTCTGAACGTGATCCTCGCCTGGAATGAAGCCTTCTGGACCCTCAACCTCGCCGCCGCCAAGGCGGCCCCTCTGACGGCCTTTATCGCCAGCTATTCCAGCCCCGAGGGGTTGTTCTACGCCAAGCTCAGCGCGGCCTCGACCATGGCCATCGCGCCGATCCTCATCCTTGGCTGGTTCAGCCAGAAACAACTTGTCAGCGGCCTGACCTTTGGCGCAGTGAAATAAGGAAACAACACCATGGGACGCATCACATTAGACAAGGTTTCCAAGCGCTTCGGTGACGTCGAAGTCATCCCGCCGCTGGACCTGACCATCGAAGACGGCGAATTCACCGTCTTTGTCGGCCCCTCGGGCTGTGGCAAATCCACCTTGCTGCGCCTGATTGCAGGGCTCGAAGATACCTCGGGCGGGCAAATCCGCATCGACAAGCAGGACGCCACCCATGTGCCCCCCGCCAAGCGCGGTCTGGCAATGGTGTTCCAGTCCTACGCGCTGTATCCGCATATGTCCGTGCGCAAGAACATCGCCTTTCCGATGCGCATGGCAGGCATCCCCGTGGACGAACAGAACCGCCGCATCGATGCTGCGGCGAAAGCGCTGAACCTGACCGCCTATCTGGACCGCAAACCCGGCCAGCTGTCGGGCGGGCAACGCCAGCGTGTGGCGATTGGTCGGGCGATTGTCCGTGAACCCGCGGCCTTCCTGTTCGACGAACCGCTGTCCAACCTCGACGCTGCTTTGCGCGTGGGCATGCGGCTTGAAATCTCCGAGCTGCATAAACGGCTTGAGACGACAATGATCTACGTGACCCATGATCAGGTCGAAGCGATGACCATGGCCGACAAGATCGTGGTGCTTCAGGCCGGTGTGATCGAACAGGTCGGCTCCCCGCTTGAGCTTTACCACACCCCCCGCAACACCTTTGTCGCGGGCTTTATCGGCTCGCCCAAGATGAACCTGATCTCGGGCCCCGAGGCGGCCAAACACGGTGCGCATACCATCGGCATCCGCCCTGAACACATCGACGTATCGACAACCGAAGGCACCTGGAGCGGCGTCGTCAAAGTGTCTGAGCATCTGGGGTCGGACACGTTCTTCCACGTCTATGACACCGGCCTGACCGAGATGATGACCGTCCGCGCCCGCGGCGAAGTGGGCTTGCGCCACGGCGACCGAGTGTTCCTGACCCCGCGCGAGGACTCGCTTCACCGCTTCGACGCCAACGGCCTACGCATCGCATGAAGCGCCGCGTGCCCCTGCCCTTTAACTTTGCTTCCTACGAAAGCGGTCTCATGAATGAACCGACCATAACAAACACCGACGCGCCGCCTCCGGTGCCGCTGTCCCTGGATCGCCTTGGTGACCTGCCCGCCCGTATCGGTACGCCCGACTACGATCGCGCCGCGCTCACGGCGGGGATCATCCACATCGGGCTGGGCAATTTCCACCGCGCCCATCAGGCGTGGTATCTGCACAAGCTGATGCAACAGGGTCTGGCGCAGGATTGGGCGCTGATCGGCGCCGGTGTGCGGGCCTATGACAGCGCGATGCGCGACAAGCTTAAAGCGCAGGACTATCTGACCACCTTGATCGAGCTTGCCCCCGGTCGTGTCACGGCAGAGGTCGTCGGCTCGATGATCGACTACACTCCCATCGCCGAAGACAACGCGCCGCTGATTGCCGCGATGGCGGATCCCGCGATCCGCATCGTGTCGCTGACCGTGACCGAGGGCGGCTATTTCATCGACCCCGAAACCGGCGGGCTTGATCTGACCCATGCCGATATCCAGCATGACCGCGCGCAGCCCGATCAGCCCAAGACGGTTTTCGGGGCGATCATTGCCGCGCTCAAGCTGCGGCGCGATGCGGGCCACGGTCCGTTTACCGTCCAAAGCTGCGACAACCTGCGCGGCAATGGCACCGCCACGCGCCAGGCCGTCGTGACCCTCGCCCGCCAAGGTGACGCGGCGCTTGCCCAGTGGATCGAGCAAAACTGCAGCTTCCCGAACTCTATGGTGGATTGCATCGTGCCCGCCACCGGCCCTGACGAAATCGCGCTGGCGCAAAGCCTTGGCGTCGATGACGCGGCACCGGTGACCCACGAGAACTACCGCCAATGGGTGATCGAAGACGACTTCTGCGCCGGACGCCCCGACTGGGACAAGGCGGGGGCGATCTTTACCGACGCGGTGCATGACTACGAGGCGATGAAAATCCGCATCCTCAACGCAGGACATCAGGTCTTGGCCAACGCCGGAGAGTTGCTGGGCTTGGAAACCATCGCCGATTGCATGGCGCACCCCTTGACCTCTGCCATGTTCCGCAAGATCGAGGCAGAGGAAATTGCCCCCTACGTCGCCGCCGTGCCCGGTCAAGACCCGGCGGCCTATGTCGAACTGATTGCCAAACGTTTCGCCAACCCCGCGATCCGCGACACCACACGGCGCGTGGCCTTTGACGGGTCATCACGACATCCGGGGTTTGTTCTGCCGGTCCTGCGCGACGCCTTGGCGGCCAAGGGCAGTTGCTCCGGTCTGGCTTTGGTAGAGGCGCTATGGGCCCGTATGTGTGCAGGCTCCCGCATGGACGGGACAGAGATCGAGCCGAACGACCCGCAGTGGGCGCGCCTCAACGCTGTGGCCCTGGCCGCGCGCGAAGCGCCGCAGCTTTGGCTTGCGCAGCGTCATATCTATGGCGATCTGGCCGAGCATCAGGCCTTTGCCGAGGCGTTTGAACACTGGCTCTCGCTCATCTGGGCAGAAGGCTGCGAGGCCGCGCTTGCGGTCTATACCGATCAGCCGGATGTGGCCGCCGCATTGGCCGGTGACCGCGCGGGGATGGGGCAATGATCCTGTGTTGCGGGGAGGCATTGATCGATATGGTCGCGGCCCCGTCGCTCGACGGACCGGACGGGTTTGTGCCCCATTCGGGCGGCGCGGTCTTTAACACCGCTATCGCGCTTGGCCGATTGGGTGCCCGCACGGGCATGATTACCGGATTGTCGCGCGATATGTTCGGCGATCAGCTCGCCGATGCGCTGAAGGCCAGTGACGTGGATACCACGCATATCATCCGCTCTGACCGTCCTAGCACATTGGCTTTTGTGAAACTTGAAGATGGGCAGGCAAGCTATTCATTCTTCGACGAAAACTCCGCCGGTCGGATGATCCGCGCCGAGGATATGCCAGAGCTGCCGAGCGATATCACCGCGCTTTTCTTTGGCGGTATCAGCCTTGCCAGCGATCCCAGTGCCAGCGCCTATGCTGCCTTGCTGGAACGTCAGGGCGGGTCGCGGGCGGTGATGATCGACCCCAACATCCGCCCGCTGTTTATCACTGACGCAGAGGGCTACCGCCGCCGGATGGCGGCGATGATTAGCCAGGCGGATATCGTCAAAGTCTCGGACGAGGATGTTAACTGGCTGAACCCCGCCCCGTTGACGCAAGCCGAAAAGATCAGCGCAATGCTCGACACCGGCCCGTCGGTTGTGATTGTCACCCAAGGGGCCGAGGGTGCCATCGCAACGCTTGCCGACGGTACATCCATCACGGTGCCGGCGGTAAAGACCCACGTCGTCGATACAATCGGTGCCGGTGATACGTTCAATGCGGGATTTCTGGCGAAGCTGTCCGAACTGGACCTGCTGACGCCCGAAGCCCTTGGCACACTTGATCCCGACGCTTTGCGCGACGCGATGACTTATGGCGCCCGCGTTGCGGCCATCACCGTGTCACGCGCCGGTGCCAACCCGCCTTGGGCGAACGAGCTTTAACGCAGACCACACCCCCAGACGGACCCTTTCGCAAAGCCGCGCAGCAATTCCCTGCGCGGCTTTTGACATGCAACGGACAAGATGACGCGACATCGCCAAGGCTGCAACAGCAACCTTCACACCTATCGACGATCAAAACTGAATTTTACGGAAAGCCTTGCAAGAACAAGGTGGTACCCAAGGCCGGACTCGAACCGGCACGCCTCGCGGCGGGGGATTTTGAATCCCCTGCGTCTACCATTCCGCCACTTGGGCACAATGGGGGTCTGTTACCGTGCCACGCGCCCCACGGCAAGAGCAATTTTACCGCTTTTGCTTGACCCCGTCCGATTGTTCTGGTGTTGCCATTGAACAGAAAACAATACCGGAGACCGCAGTATGATCCGACGGCTATATGACTGGGTTCTGGGCCTGGCAAACCACCCGCACGCGCTTTGGGCCCTTGCGGTTGTGGCATTCCTTGAAAGCTCTGTTTTTCCCATTCCGCCGGATGTGCTGATGATCCCGATGATCCTTGCGCGCCCGAACCGTGCATGGCTCATCGCGGGGATCGCGCTGGTCGCGTCGGTCTTGGGGGGCCTGCTGGGATACGCCATCGGTGCGCTGGCTTTTGAACAACTGGGCCAACCGATCCTTGCCAGCCTTGGCAAAGGCGACGCGATGGCGGCATTCTCGGACCGGTTCAACGGCGTCGGCTTCTGGGCTGTGCTGACCGCAGGCGTCACGCCCTTCCCCTACAAGGTGATCACAATCATGTCGGGGTGGACGGGGATGCCACTGGCGACCTTTATTGTGACCTCGATCCTTGCGCGCGCGCTGCGGTTCTTCATCGTGGCGGCGCTGCTGTGGAAATTTGGCGCACCCATCCGCGACTTTATTGAACGCCGTCTGCCTTTGGTATTTACGGTCTTTGTCGTGCTGCTGTTCGGCAGCTTCTTCTTGCTGAGGTATCTGTGATGACGCGAAACACCTATGTCCTGATCGCTACGCTGGGGTCTGCTGCGCTGCTGTTGGGGGCCTTTGGGTTCCAACATATCGGCGGCTATGCGCCTTGCAAAATGTGCCTATGGCAGCGGTGGCCCCATGCGGCGGCGATTGCCATCGGGGTGATCGTGCTCTTTGGTGCGCCGCGGGCGTTGATCTGGCTTGGCGCGTTGTCGGTGGCGATCACGGGGCTGATCGGGGTTTATCATGCGGGTGTGGAATGGAAATTCTGGCCCGGACCGTCGTCCTGCACCGGCGGCGGCATGGACCTTGGCGCGATGAGCGGTAGCGATCTTCTGTCCACCAGCGCGCCGTCCGGTCTGGTCATGTGTGATGACATCGTATGGCAGCTTTTCGGCCTGTCCATGGCGGGTTGGAACGCGGTCATTTGTGCCATCCTGCTGGCGTTCTGGGTTTCTGCCGCGCGCACACCGCGCTGAACCATCTCGCAGGCCGCTCTATGAGGCGGCCTGCCCTGCTTTTCGCGTCTTGAGCAGAAGACTCGTCTCGCTCGCGACCACCCCGTCGAGCTTGCGGATGCGGGCCAGAACCTCGTCGAACTCCTCAAGCGTTTTGGTGCCGATCTCGACGATCACATCCCATCTGCCATTGGTCGAATGCACGGCACGCAACGCCGCCATTCCAGCCAGCGTGCGGGTGATGCGGTCAGCGCCACGGCCCTCGATCTCGATCATCATCAATCCGCGCACCGGATCGGCACGCACGTCCGAGCGCGTCACGACGGTAAAGCCCAGGATCTCTCCGCTTTGTTGCAAACGGGCGAGACGCGCGCGCACGGTGGTACGTGACAGCCGCAAGGCCGCCGCCAGATCAGACAGAGACGCCCGTGCATCGTCGCGCAGCGCTGCCAGAATTGCTTCGTCCGTTGTGTCCATATTGACTGTCCAGTTTGGTCAAATAATCTCCGATTTGGTCACTTTAGATGATTGTTTCTGACCAGACCAGCTAGATATCGTCTTGGAAACGTTGACGAAAGGATCTCACCCATGTCTGGACAAAACTGTATTCTTCTTGGGGCCCCGCTGGATAGCGGCAAGCGCCGGTTGGGCTGTCTGATGGGCCCCGATGCCTATCGCACCGCAGGATTGGCGGGCGCGCTGACCGACCTGGGCCATAGCGTCACAGACCGTGGCAATGTCGCGCCCGCGCCCTTCACGCCCGGCCAGCACCCGAAACTGCACGCGCTTGAGGAAACCATCGCCTGGACTCACAGTCTGGCCGAGGCCACCCAAGCCGCGTTACAAGACGGCACCCCGATCATCATGGGCGGCGATCATGCGCTTGCCTCCGGCACCGTCCTGGGCGCGATGCGCCATGCGCAGGCGCAGGAACGCCCCCTGTTTGTGCTGTGGCTGGACGCGCATAGCGATTTCCACACGCCCGAAAGCACCGACAGCGGCAACTTGCACGGCACGCCTTTGGGCTATGTGACGGGGCGCGAAGGCTTTGATGCCTTCCCCGATCTGCCCTACCCGCTGCCCCACGATAATATCGCCATCATTGGCCTGCGCTCTGTCGACGCGGCAGAGCGTGCGGCGCTGCAGGAAACCACCATCCAGCGCGTCGACATGCGCGAGATCGACGAGACGGGCATCGCCACGCCGCTGAACACCTTCCTTGAAAAGGTCGCTGCGGCGAACGGGATGCTGCATGTCTCGCTTGATGTGGATTTCCTTGATCCTTCCGTTGCCCCCGCGGTTGGCACGACTGTCCCCGGCGGTGCGACCGTGCGCGAAGGCCATCTGGTGATGGAAATGCTGCATGACAGCGGGCTGATGACCTCGCTTGATCTGGTAGAGCTGAACCCCTTTCTGGATGAACGGGGCCGCACCGCGCAGCTGATGGTCGATCTGGCCGCCTCTGCCTTTGGCCGCCGCGTATTCGACCGCCCAACCCGCGCCTATTGATTTGAGTAAAGGACCACGACCATGACCAATCTGACCCCCTCTGACAAGGCGCTGGTGCCCTTTGTTTCCGTCGACAATATGATGAAGCTGATCCATCACATCGGGATTGAACCCATGCTGATCGGGCTTGGGGAGTATATCGAGGCGGATTTCAAACGGTGGGAGCTGTTTGACAAGACCCCGCGCGTGGCCAGCCATTCGGAACAGGGCGTGATCGAGCTGATGCCTACCTCGGACGGCGAGGTCTACGGGTTCAAATACGTGAACGGCCACCCCTCGAACACCGCAGACGGATTGCAGACCGTGACCGCCTTTGGCCTGCTGGCGAATGTGGCCAACGGGTATCCTGTGTTGCTGTCCGAGATGACGATGCTGACGGCGCTGCGCACGGCGGCAACCTCTGCTGTGGTGGCGCGGTTGCTGGCCCCCAAGGGCGCGCATGTCATGGCGATGATCGGCAACGGGGCGCAATCCGAATTCCAGACCCTCGCCATGAAGGCCATCGTCGGCATCGACGAGGTGCGTCTGTACGACATCGACAAAGATGCCACCGCCAAATGCGCCGCCAACCTGCAAGGTCTGGGCATCAAGGTCGTGCCCTGCGACACCGCGGAAGAAGCGATGCTGGGCGCGCAGATCGTCACCACATGCACGGCGGACAAGCAATATGCCACCATCCTGACGGATAATATGGTCGGCAGCGGCATCCACATCAACGCCATCGGCGGCGACTGTCCGGGCAAGACCGAACTGGCACCCGCGATCCTGCACCGCGCAGGGATTTTTGTGGAATACCCCGAACAGACCCGGATCGAGGGCGAGATACAGCAGCTTGAACCGGATCACCCCGTGACCGAAATCTGGCAGGTGCTGACCGGTCAGGCGCAGGGGCGCACCGATGACAAGCAGATCACCCTGTTCGACAGCGTCGGCTTCGCGATCGAGGATTTCTCGGCGCTGCGCTATGTGCGCGACCAGATCAAGGCGACCGATCTGTTCGACCCGCTTGACCTGCTGGCCGACCCCGAAGATCCGCGGGATCTGTTCGGCATGTTGCAACGGGCCAAGTAACGGCGAAGTAAAGACGAAGTCAGCCTATTTCGGCGCGGTCACATCATGGTGGTACAGCCAGTTGAACGCGGCGACCATCGCCCAGGGTGCAAGGGTGCTGCCTAGTTTCAGTCCCAGATGCGCGGCCGACCGCAAAGGCCCGGGGCGCAAGTGATAGCGCGCGGCATTGCCTGCCGCCGCTTTGACAACACGGGTAACGCGGGGTCGGCGCAGGTTTTGATAGCGGGCGAGCGCCTGTTCTGCGGGGTGGTTCAGCACGCTGTCGGCCAGCACCCATGCATCTTCAAGCGCCATATTGGCCCCCTGCGCAAGGAACGGCAGCGTCGGATGCGCGGCATCCCCCAGCAAAGCAACCCCGCCCTGATGCCACGTCTGCGCAACCGGATGCAGGTGGAGCCCCCAAAGCGTGCAGGCCTCAGCCGCATTGATCATCGCGGCAGCCCGCCCGCCAAAACCCGCAAAAGCATTTCGCAGGTGTGCCGGATCGTCCGCATGGTTCCAGCCTTCGGCGGCCCAGCTGTCACGCTCTTCTACCGCGACCAGATTGACCAGCCGCCCGCCGCGCAAAGGGTAGCTGACCAGATGACGGCCCGGCCCCATGGTGACATGGGCTTCGTCGGGGTGGTTGAAATCATTGCGCACAACGGCGCGCCACGCGACCTGACCGGTGAACTTTGCCTGATCCGCGCCATTCAACACCGCACGCGCAGGGCTGTGGATCCCGCTGGCATCAACGATCAGCTCTGCCCGTCGACGCGACCCATCGGTCAGGCGCAGTTGCGGTGTGGCACCGGGGGTCACCTCTGCCACCTCGGCCCCGAGCTCTACCGTCACATTGCCCCTTTTGGCCGCGCCCAGCAGGATGTCCACCAGATCGGCGCGGTGCACGAACACATAGGGATATGCGCCCTGCCCGCGCATCAGGTCCAACCGCGCCACCCGCGCGCCGGCCTTGTAATCCTGCAAGACCACCGCCTGCCCGCGCACCGCCGCGCGTTCGGTCAGCTTGGCGTCGAGCCCCATGGCTCGCAACACCGCGATACCGTTAGGGCTGATCTGGAGACCGGCACCGACCTCGGTGATCGCCGGAGCCTGCTCCAGCAGCGTGACAGCCATGCCGCGGCGCGACAAAGCCGCTGCGGCGGCCAAGCCGCCGATACCCCCACCAATAACGATTGCGTTGCTGATGCCCATTTCGCTTTAGCCTGTCTTGCCAGCTTCATACACAAAAGCGCCGGGCTCTCACCGCGGCGCTTTCATTATCATTCTCGCGCAAATGCGACCATTTGCGGCCCGTTACCGGACGATCAATCGTCGCGGTGGACTTTCTCGCGGCGCTCGTGACGCTCTTGCGCCTCAAGGCTCATCGTGGCGATTGGACGCGCATCCAGACGTTTCAGCGAAATCGGCTCTCCGGTGACAGAGCAGTAGCCGAATTCACCCTCATCGATGCGGCGCAGCGCCCCGTCGATCTTGCTGACCAGTTTGCGGGCGCGGTCCCGTGTGCGCAGTTCCAGCGCGCGGTCCGTTTCCTCGGAGGCGCGATCGTTCACATCGGGGATGTTGCGTGTCCCGTCTTGCAAGCCCTCGATCGTGTCCCGGCTTCCCGCCAGCAGCTCGGCTTTCCAGTTCAATAGTTTGCGTCTGAAGTATTCGACTTGCCGATCATTCATGAACGGCTCGTCTTCGGCAGGTGTATAACCATCCGCCAAAAAAACTTCCTGCTTCATATCATTCCCCATCGCGGTCTTAAATCCTGTCATGAAGGCGCGTCTCCCGACATCACTCCCGTGGCGTGCATCTAACGCAGCGTTAGCGGATTGTCACTACACAATGCTTATGTTTGTTGGTTTAAGGACCAAGAATAGCGCGTTGAAGAAGGTTGAAAACAAGATGAAATTCCAAGGTACTCAAGATTACGTCGCCACAGATGACCTCACGATTGCGGTGAATGCGGCTGTAACGCTGGAACGACCTCTGCTTGTAAAAGGTGAGCCCGGCACAGGCAAAACGGAACTAGCCCGACAAGTGTCAGCCGCCCTTGGCCTGCCCATGATCGAATGGAACATCAAATCAACCACCCGTGCGCAACAGGGTCTATACGAATATGACGCCGTCAGCCGCCTGCGCGACAGCCAGCTTGGCGAAGAGCGTGTGCATGATGTCAAAAACTACATCCGCAAGGGCAAGCTGTGGCAGGCGTTTGAGGCCGAAGGCAAAACCGTGTTGCTGATCGACGAGATCGACAAGGCCGACATCGAATTTCCCAACGACCTTTTGCAAGAGCTCGATAAGATGGAGTTCTTCGTCTACGAGACTGGCGAGACGATCAAAGCCGAAAACCGCCCCATCGTCATCATCACCTCGAACAATGAAAAAGAGCTGCCCGACGCCTTTTTGCGCCGCTGCTTCTTCCACTACATCCAGTTCCCCGAGATGGACACGCTGCGCAAGATCGTCGAGGTCCACCACCCCGGCATCAAGGAATCCCTGTTGACCACGGCGCTGACCCAATTCTACGAAATCCGCGAACAGCAAGGGCTGAAGAAAAAACCATCCACGTCGGAAGTGCTGGATTGGCTTAAGCTGTTGCTGGCCGAAGATATGGATGCCGCCGATCTGAAAAAAGACGGCAAGTCCGCCCTGCCAAAGCTGCACGGGGCGCTGCTGAAAAACGAACAGGACGTGCATCTGTTCGAACGGCTTGCTTTCATGGCACGCGCGCAAAAGTGACCCCAAAGGGGCGCGGTGCGCCGCGCCCCGATCCCGCATAAAGCGAATATCCAACCGCCCGCGCGTTATTTCACGGCTGCAAACGCGCCCGTCCTATTTGTGACGTCTAAGCAACGATGGTCATAAGCCTGCCTTATTTGTTAACATTTTTCTCTGTTTTGACATGGTTGCTCCCTAGAATGGTCTGGATGGCGGGCGAAAAACACCTGTAATCAGCTCAAAAGGGCAGTCAGGTAGATGATGGATATGATTTTTGCACCGTTCGTGCGCCGCGTGTTGGAGACTGTTAAAGTTGTCCTTGCGGTACCTGCACCTGCCACAACGGGGTCGCATCCATGAAGAAATACCTTTTGCTGCCCTTGATGCTCGCGATCAGCGCCTGCGTTCCGGCCTCGCATCCCGGTGTGGTGACCCGCGCCGCGATGGAACCCGCCTCAACCTCTTCTTTGCCCGCGATGAAACGGTTCACCGTGCATCAATCGCTGCCGGCACCGCGATCCAACAACGACCTCAGCCTCGATTTTATCGAACTGTCGTTCCGCATGGAAAGCGGCAAGGAACTGCCCGTTTTCACCCGTTTCGAAGGTCCGGTCACCGTGCGCGTCATCGGTGCGCCGCCCCCGACCCTTGGCCCCGATCTGACCGCGCTGCTCAATCGCTTGCGGCAAGAGGCCCGGATCGACATCAGCCCCACCAGCGGCCCGAATGCCAATATCACCGTCGAAGCTGTCAGCCGTCGCACCATCAGCAAGGTGCTACCCCAGGCCGCATGCTTTGTGGCCCCGAATGTCAGCAGCCTTGATGAATACAAGAAAGTTCGCCGCACCGCGCAGACCAACTGGTCCTTGCTGAAAACCCGCAGCCGCGTGTCGATCTTCATCCCCAATGACGCCAGCCCGCAAGAGGTCCGCGATTGTTTGCACGAAGAACTGGCCCAAGCGCTTGGTCCTCTCAACGATCTGTATCGCCTGCCGGATTCCGTCTTTAACGATGACAACGTGCATACGGTGCTGACCGGATTTGATATGATGATCCTGCGCGCCTACTACGATCCGGCGCTGCGGTCGGGCATGACACGGGGCCAAGTGGCAAACGCCCTGCCGGGTATTCTGGCGCGGATCAATCCGGGCGGCACATCGACCAAAGCACGCTTCCTGACCCGCACCCCCCGCGCCTGGAATGCCGCCGTTCAGGGCGCGCTCGGGCCCGGACGCTCCAGCGGGCAACGCCAGGACGCGGCCTATAGCGCCATCAAGATCGCACAAAGTCTGGGCTGGCAGGATCACCGCCGCGCGTTTGCCCATTACGCCATGGGACGCGCGTTGCAATCGGGTGATGCCGAAGCCGCGCATGAACAATACAAGATGTCCGACCTCTTCTACGCCCGCACCCCCGACACCGATCTGCACCGCGCCTATGTGGCGACGCAACTGGGGGCCTATTCGGTCTCAAAGGGTCAGGGTGCCGAAGCGCTACGTCTGATCGCGCCGCATATCGACACCGCACGTCGCCGCGAGAACGCCGCCCTGCTCAGCACCCTGCTGTTGCTGCGTGCCGAAGCGCTCGAGCTTGAGAACCGCGCGGCCGAGGCACAGGCCGTCAGGGTGGACAGTTTGGGCTGGGCACGGTACGGATTTGGCTCTGACTGGGCTGTGCGGGCCAAAATGCGCGAGATCGCGTCGCTTAACCCGCTCAAATAACTAGCGAAACGGGTTAAAATGATCGTCATACTTCTCGCCGTGATCGGCGCTGTTATCGGGGGGCTGACCGCCCGTAAACGCAACGGCAACCGCAAGGATATCGCACAATACGCAGCCGGGTTTGCGATGGCCTTTATCATCGTCGGCATGATCCTTACAGTCGTTCTGGACCGAGTCCTAACCGGAGCGTAATTCATGTTTCTGCCGTTCTTTGACCAACTGCGCCAACACAAGGTGCCGGTGTCCATGCGCGAGTTTCTCGCCTTTCTCGACGGGATGGCAGCCGGGCTCGCGACCTATGATGTCGATGCCTTCTACTATCTCGCGCGCACCAGCATGGTTAAAGACGAACGCAACATCGACAAGTTCGACCGCGCCTTTGCGGCTGCCTTCTCGGGCCTCGAAAACATCAGCCTCGACGATGTGATGGAGGCCGTGGACATCCCGCACGAGTGGCTGGAAAAAATGGCCGAAAAGCACCTCACCCCCGAGGAAAAGGCCGAGATCGAAGCCGCAGGCGGTTTTGACAAGCTGATGGAGACGCTGCGCAAACGGCTCGAGGAACAGAAAGGCCGCCATCAGGGGGGCAATAAATGGGTCGGCACCGCAGGCACCTCGCCCTTCGGGGCCTATGGCTACAACCCCGAAGGCGTCCGCATCGGCCAGAATGAATCGCGCCACCAGCGCGCGGTCAAGGTCTGGGACAAACGCGAATTCAAAAACCTCGACGACACGGTCGAACTGGGCACCCGCAACATCAAGGTCGCGCTGAAACGTCTGCGCCGGTGGGCCCGTGACGGCGCCAATGACGAACTTGATCTGGGCGGCACCATCCGTGCGACGGCGGAACACGGCTACCTCGATGTCAAAACCCGCCCCGAGCGGCGCAACGCGGTCAAGGTGCTGCTGTTCTTGGATGTGGGTGGTTCGATGGACCCGCATATCAAAACCGTTGAAGAACTGTTCAGCGCAGCCAAGTCCGAATTCAAACACCTCGAACACTTCTACTTCCACAACTGCCTGTATGAAGGCGTCTGGCGTGACAACCGCCGCCGCTGGACGGAACAGTTGGACACGATGGAAGTGCTGCGCACCTACGGGCCGGATTACAAATGCATTTTCGTGGGCGACGCGTCCATGTCCCCTTACGAAATCGCCTACCCCGGTGGCGCCAATGAACACTGGAACGCCGAGGCCGGATCGGTCTGGCTCTCTCGGGCGCGCGAACAATGGAACAGCAACCTCTGGATCAACCCGATCCCCGAGAAATACTGGCCCTACACACAATCCATCAAGATGGTGCAGGAAATCTTCGGCGCAGAGGCCATGGTGCCCATGACCCTCGACGGGCTGAGCCGCGGGATGAAGACCCTGACCCGGTAATCAGCCGCCACCCCACCACAGATCGGAACATTCCACCGCGCCCCGCGTTTTCACCATGAACCCAAATGGTGAAAGGAATTCCCATGATCAAGAAATCAGGCTCCGCAAAATGGACAGGCAACCTCAAAGAGGGCAAAGGCCATGTCTCCACCCAGACCGGCGTGATCAGCGACCAGCCCTACGGCTTTAACACCCGTTTCGAAGGCAAAGACGGCACCAACCCCGAAGAGCTGATCGGCGCGGCCCATGCGTCCTGTTTCTCCATGGCGCTGTCGATGATCCTTGAAGACTACGATCTGGTCGCCGATAGCATCGAAACCAAGGCCACGGTCTTCCTTGAACAAAAAGACGGCGGCTTCCATGTGCCGAAGATTCACCTTGATGTGGAATGTGTCATCCCCAACGCCACACAAGAGCAGTTCGAAGAGGCGACCAAAACCGCCAAGGAGAACTGCCCCATCTCCAAACTGATGACCGCCGAAATCACGATGGACGCAAAACTGTCCTGACCCTGCCCCAGGGGCCGCGCCCGCCCGCGGCCCCTACCACGCCCCCTTCACCCTTTTCCCAAATACTCATTCCACCCTTGCACCCCGCGTACCTGCGTCCATATTGGGTGGATGATCCGCATCCTCCCCATACTTCTCGCCGTGCTCTACGGGCTTGCCATGTATCGCTTTTCCGCTTGGCGCACCGCGAAGGAACTGGATGAAAAATCGACTGAACTGCTCGACCCTGCCCTGCGCGAGATGACATCGAAACTGGCCAGCGCCCTCGATCTGCCGCGGATCAAGGTCCATATATACGAAGTCGCCCCCGTCAATGGTCTTGCCGCCCCCGATGGGCGGATCTTCATTACCCGCGGTTTTTACGAGAAATTCAAATCCGGTGCCGTCACCGCCGAGGAACTCGCGAGCGTGATTGCACATGAGCTCGGCCATGTGGCCTTGGGGCATTCACGGCGACGGATGATCGATTTTTCCGGCCAGAATGCCATGCGCGCGGCGCTTGGGATGATCTTGGGGCGTATCCTCCCCGGTGTCGGCATCTGGATCGCCAATATGCTGGCGACGCTCCTGGCCGCGCGCCTGTCGCGCAGCGATGAGTACGAGGCGGACGCCTATGCCGCCGCCCTGCTGACCAAAGCGGGTATCGGCATCGCGCCACAGATTTCCTTGTTCGAGAAGCTGGAGGCACTGACCCAAAGCAACCACGGCACCGCCCCCGCCTGGCTGCTGAGCCACCCGAAGACGGCTGACAGGATCGGTGCGCTTACTGCGCTGCAAACCGCCTGGGACCGTTAACCAAGCGCCTTTGCCAGCCGCGGCAGCCGTGCTTTCTTCAGCAACGGTCGCATCTCCCACGGATGGCCTGACAGGCGGCGTGCCTCTTCCAGAACATGTGCGGCTACAGCTTCCATCACCTGCGGCTGCGCCAGCCAGACGCCGTGCAGATAGCTGTCGGGATCGACCCGCGCCAACCCCTCCTCAGCCAAGGTGCCACGGGGGAAATCCTTGGCATTCAGTGTCATTATAATATCGGCATGGCCGGTGATCGCGGCGGCCAGCACATGCACATCGTTTTCATCCGGCAGGTACAGCCGTGCCGCCACACCGGGGCTCGGGGGCACTTCCGCCTTGGGCCAGGCGGCGCGCAGCAAGGCGATCTCTGCGCGGGCCTGTGCCTCGCCCTCGGGGCCAAGCTTGATCGCGGCGCGCGCCCATTCTTCCAACAGGCGCGCGGACCACAGCGGTTCAAACACCCCCGCCCGCGCCGCGCCCATCACCATCTCGCGCATGACGGTGGGATAGAGCACGCAGGCGTCAATCAGGATGCGCAGCGCCATTACAGGCGGAAGAACAACGACTTGAGGTATCCCGTCTCCGCCAGTTGCGGCAGCTGCGGGTGGTCAGGTCCGGCGAAACCGGTGTGCAGCAGCGCTGCGCGCCGTCCCGCACGACCGATACCGCGCACAGATGCGGTGCGGAACTGCGTCAGATCCGCCGCATGGGAACAGGAACACAGACCCAGCACGCCGTTTTCGGCCACCAGTTGCGCCGCCAGACGCGCCACACGTTCATAGGCGCGCAGACCGGCTTCAAGCGCGGGTTTACCGGGGGCAAAGGCGGGCGGATCGCAGATCACCACGTCGAACTCTTCGCCCTCGGCCCGCAGTGCTGTCAGGATGTCAAAGGCATCGCCTTGGCGCGTGGCAAAACGGTCCGTGACGCCCATAGCCTCCGCGCCCTGCTGCGCCAGCTCAAGCGCGGGTGCCGATCCATCGACCGCAACCGCAGAAGACGCGCCATTTGCCAGCGCGGCGAGTGAGAACCCGCCAACATGGGCGAAGACATCCAGCACGCGTTTGCCTTTGGACAGGTTCGCCGCGAAGGCGTGGTTCGGGCGTTGGTCGTAGAACAGGCCGGTTTTCTGGCCGCCGGTGAGGTCAGCCATATAGATAGCACCATTCATCGGCACTTGCACAGGCGCGCTTGGTGCCTCGCCGTGCAACACTCCGCTTACGTCATCCAGCCCTTCAAGGCTGCGGGTCCGGCCCGACGCGTTCTTGAGCACGTGGCGCACGCCGGTTTGTTCCACCAACGCTGCTGTCAGCGCATCGATATGCACATCAGCCCATGCGGCGTTGGCCTGAATGACGGCTGTATCGCCAAAGCGGTCGATCACCACACCGGGCAACCCATCGGCTTCGGCGTGGATCAACCGGTAATAGGGTGCGTCATACATCTGGTCACGCAGCTGCACGGCGCGATTGATATGGGCCTCGAACCAGTTCTGGTTCACCACGGCTTGCGCGTTCTGGTCCAGCATCCGGCAGAAGATCTTGGAGGCCGGGTTCACCGTGACCACCCCCATCACCTGACGGGCACTGTCTTCCAGCAGCGCGAGACTGCCGGGCGCAAGCGCCTTGGTGCGGCGGTCGGTGACCATTTCATTGGCATAAACCCAGGGAAACCCGTGCCGGATGGCGCGGGCATTCGCCTTGGGCAGCAGGCGCACCACAGGCAAATCGGAAGGGTCGGTCGAAGCGGGAGGGGAAAGGGGCGTTGTCATACCGCCCCCATTAGTCGGTTCCGCGCGTTTGGGGAAGCGCAGAGTTCGATTGCTGCCTTAATAGGCGGCAAGTTTCGTGCGTTTATAGCTGCCCGGTGTGGCGAGCTGCTGTTCGATCGCACGGGCCAGATCATGGATCATAACCGCATTGTCCGGCTGCGCCTCTGCGACGGGGGGCGCAAAGCTGCTCAGCTCTACCGCGACCTGACGGGGTTCGGCCAACGGGTTGCCATTGCGGGCATCGACAACGGTCAGGATAAACTCTGCCGACGGGGCTTCCGAGGCGGGGTTGTAGAACCGCAAGACCTCGACCTCCAGCGCGGCGGGCACGGGACCATAGGCGGTCACTGCCCCTTGGCGGATTGCGGCCTCGAAGATCGCGCGCACCTGATCGCGGCGGTCAGTGTCTGCTTCGCCATGCCAGACGATGTCGGCCGATTGCAGCAGGCTTGGCGCTTGTGCGACCCGCAGGTGGTCGGGCACAGAGACGTTGGTGTGCTGGATATGCACCGCGTCCAGCAACGTATCGGGCTGGTAGGCGTTCAGATTGTCCAGCAAGGACATGCGGGTCGAGGATGTGTCATACATCGCATTCCGGCTGGCAATATCCGCCGGTGCACAACCGGACACGGCAGCGGCACAGGCCAAAGCGATCAACAGTTTATGATGTTTCATTTACCCCTCCAAAAGCTGCTGACGATACGGATTGTGCAGCCATGTAACGGTAATGCTGCTCAATTAAGGCAGGAATGGGGCAAGAATGTTCAAAACCTAAGGCATCATTAGGGTATTTCGGCACGTTTACGCCTTAATGTCGGCCTGTCTAGCTGCGCGGTCGGGTGCGCCAGCCGCCGCGCCGCCGGGGCGTGGCCATGTCGATCAACCCCTCTTGCATCACCTGGGTCATGGGATGGTCTTGGTTCTCTGCTGTCACGCTGTCCAACAAGGCGCGCAGGGCGGCTTTGGTATCTGCTTCCGCTGGCAGGCTGAGCGCCCAATCCAGAAAGATTGATCGACACTCCGCCTGTGTGATCCCCTCTATGCGGTAGGATTCAAAGATCAGCCCTTTGGGATCGTTGGGGTCCCCTTTGCTCATGTCCCGCCCCCATCCGCCTTGTCCACGTAAGCGGCCAGTGCATCGGCGATGATCGTCGCGGCCTGATCGTAGCTTTGCGCGAGATGCGCGTGCAGTTCTTCGGGCGTGTCCACATCGAGGGAGCGGCACAGAAACCGCAAACCCGCCTGCCCCAGAGAATCCTCGCGCAGAACAGAGGATGACAGCAGCCGCGTCGCGGATTGCAGCGCCCAGCAGGTGCGGTAGACGCGGCGCAGCACCTCTGCCTGATCGGCAGTGATGACGTTCTGCGCCTCCGCATCCCCGAGCGCAGAGGTGATATCCCGCGCCGTGGTGCCCGCCAGCAAGGCCCCGGCCTGCGCCAGCAATTCGATATCCTGCAAGCGCCCCGGCCCGTTCTTGGCATCCCAGATGCCGCCGGCCACCTTGGCTGTTGCCAGACGTGCGCGCATCGCCGCGACCTCGTGCAGGGTATCGGCACGGTCGCGCGAACGGGCGAGCACCCTGTCGCACAGGCGCGCAACATCCTGCATCAGATCATCGGGGCCGGTCACACAATCGGCGCGGGTCAGTGCCAGATGCTCCCACACCCAGGCCTGCCCCATCTGATAGCTTTCAAAACTCGCTAAACTGGTCGCGACCGGCCCCTGCGTCCCCGACGGGCGCAAGCGCATGTCCACTTCGTAGAGCTTGCCCTGGGCCATCGGCGCGGTCATCGCGGTGATCATCGCCTGCGTCAACCGCGCATAATACAGCCGCGACGCCAGCGGGCGCTTGCCGTCAGAGCTTTCGACGCCAGCGGAATCGTAGACCACAATCATATCCAGATCAGAGGCAGCGGTCAGGCGGCGCGCGCCAAGTGACCCCATCCCGACCAGCACCGCACCGCGCCCGGGCGGCGGCCCGTGACGGCGCGAGAATTCGTCGATCACCACCGGCCAGAGCCCGCGCAACACCGCCCGCGCCAGATCGGCATATTGCGCTCCAACCGTCGCGGCATCAATCAGCCCGCGCAGGTGATGCACCCCGATCCGGAAATGCCATTCCTTGGCCCATCGACGACAGGTATCCAGCCGCGTCTCATAATCCTCTTCGGCCTCCAGCACCTCTGTCAGACTGTCGACCAAAGCGTCCTCTGCCGGCCATTCGCTGAAGAAATCACCGCCGATCACCGCGTCGAACACCTGCGCATTACGCGACAGATAGGCAGCGAGCGCAGGTGACGCGCTGACGATATCAACAAGCAAATCAGAGAGTTGCGGGTTGATCTTCAACAAAGAGAATAACTGCACCCCCGCGGGCAGACCGCCAAGAAAGCCGTCGAAGGCCAGCAATGCCTCGTCCGGTTTGGTGGCCCGTGCGAGACGCGCCAGCAATCCGGGTTTCAGCTCTGCAAAAAGCTCCGCCCCCCGGGCGCTGCGCAAGGCGGGGTAGTTCAGCCACCGATCCACGATCGCGGCGTCAAAGACATGTTCCTCGGGCGCGGCAGCCGCTTCAGGGCGTGAGGTCGAGCCCGCAAAGAACCCTTCGGTCAGTTGGTGAACCTCTTCGAGCCGCCGTTCAAGGTCACTGCGCAGCGCGGGGACATCCATATCCATCATCGCGGCCAGCCGGTCGAACCCCTCTTCGGTTTGGGGCAACGTATGGGTCTGGGCGTCACGGATCATCTGCACGCGGTGCTCCACGGTACGATGCGCCAGGTAGTGATCGCACAGCGTCTCGGCCACTTCTGAGGGGATCCATTCCTTTTCCGCCAGCACGGCCATGCCTTCGCAGGTGCCGCGCACGCGCAGATCTGCGTCGCGCCCACCGGCGATCAGCTGACGGGTCTGGGTGAAAAATTCGATCTCGCGGATACCGCCGCGCCCCAACTTCATATTATGCCCCGAAAGCGAGACACTGCCCCCCAACCCTTTGTGCTCGCGGATCGCAAGGCGCATGTCATGGGCGTCCTGAATCGCGGCAAAATCCAGATGCTTGCGCCAGACGAAGGGCCGCAGCACCGAGAGGAACTGATCACCCGCCGCCAGATCGCCCGCCGCAGGGCGTGCCTTGATATAGGCGGCACGCTCCCATGTGCGGCCCAGACTTTCGTAATACCGTTCTGCCGCTTCCATCGCGATGCACACGGGCGTCACACCGGAATCGGGCCGCAGCCGCAGGTCTGTGCGAAAGACATAGCCCTCGCCCGTGAGATCGTTGAGCGTCCCGCTCATCGCACGTGTGGCGCGAACAAAGGCGGTGCGGGCGTCGTGAAAATCGCTGGCGTCAAAGCGCGTTTCGTCGAACAGGCAGATCAGATCGATATCGGACGAATAATTCAGCTCGCGCGCGCCCATCTTGCCCATAGCCAGCACGACCATGCCTGCGCCGCTGTCGGCGTCCTCTTCCGTCATGCCGGGCAGCTTGCCGCGTTTGATCTGCGCTTTCAGACCTGCGGTCAGCGCGGCTTGGGCGGCGGCGTCGGCGAAATCGGTCAGCGCGCCGGTCACCTCCTCCAGCGACCAAGCCCCTGCCAGATCAGCCAGCCCCGTCATCAGCGCCACGCGCCGTTTGCCCTGCCGTAGATGACTGGACAACTGGTCTGGGGGCACCGCGCCCGCGCTGTCGATCACCTGCTGCACCGCCCCTGCGGGATCATCGAAGGCCACACGACACCAGTCGGTTTCCTTTTGCATCAACCCCAGAAGATAGGGCGACGTCGATCCCGCCCCCGCCACAAGCGCGGCAATTTCGGACGGCGCATCGGGAAAGAGGGCGCGCGCATCCTGCGCCTGATCGGCCGTAAAGATGCGGGGACAGCGGGTGATCTGACTGGCAAGTGTTCTCATACGCCAAGCATTCGCTGGTTCTATGCCCGTCGTCAATGGCGCCGTGACACCTGCTAACCCCCACCAAACACGTGCAAATCCAAATAATGTAAAAAAGATTTACATTATCCCTTGCAAACCACAGGGCGCACCCCGATCTAATGTAATGTGAAAGGCATTTACATTGCCCGCCACCGCACCGGCCCGCAGCGTTCAGGGCCACCACACTCTGACCGAAAGGGAACTTGATGACACAGACCTATGCACCCACCTACACCGCACAACGCAGTTGGCTGGGCCGTACCGAGGACTTTCTTGACGACAAGGGCAAAGGGGCCTGGATCGCCGCCATGGTTGTCGGTTTCATTCTTTTCTGGCCGCTTGGCCTCGCCCTTCTTGCCTATATGATCTGGAGCAAACGCATGTTTAAATCTTCGTCTTGCAGCAAACGCGCCCGCCGTGGGTCTATCACCGGGCGTTCAACCGGAAACGCCGCCTTTGATGCCTATAAGGCCGACACCCTGGCCCGTCTGGAGGAAGAGCAAACCAATTTTGAAGCCTTCCTGAGCCGTCTGCGCGAAGCCAAGGACAAGGCAGAGTTCGACCAGTTCATGGCCGAAGGCTCCAAAAACGAAGATGATGCGCAAAAGGCCTAAAGCCTGCGCGTTCAATCAACACCCCCTCCGCCTTGGCGGGGGGGGCCGATTTTCTCAAGGGACAGGACATGATGACCCCCACCACCCCCGATCCATTCGACCAGCCTGAATTCTATAGCGGCATTCCGACCAAGCGGTTCATGGCTTGGGTTGTGGACGCCCTGCTGGTGCTGATCGCCAGCGTGTTGATCCTGCCGTTCACCGCCTTCACCGGCCTGTTCTTTTTCCCGCTGCTGATGCTGATGGTGGGCTTTACCTACCGTGTCGCGACACTTGCCAGCGGGTCGGCCACTTGGGGCATGCGCCTGTTCGGCATGGAGTTGCGCACGGCGCGCGATGAACCGCTGGATCTGGCCTCGGCGTTTTTGCATACCTCGGGCTATACGGTCAGCGTTGCCATGATGCCTTTGCAGGTGATTTCGATCATTCTCATCTGTGCGACCTCGCGCCATCAGAGCCTGAGCGACGTGATCCTCGGCACAGTCCCGCTGAACCGTCGTGTCGAAAGCGTGAACTGACCCAAACTTGTGCTTGGCGCGCTTTGGACCAGTTGTTAGAATTTCCTCCGAACAACAACGGATTTTCATGCGCCATACACTTCCCATCGCTCCGCAGTTCTATGTGACTGCGCCCCAGCCCTGCCCGTATCTGGACGGCCGGATGGAACGTAAACTGTTCACCGCGCTGCAGGGCGACTCCGCGACCAAGCTGAATAACAGCCTGTCGGGGCAAGGCTTCCGGCGGTCGCAGAATGTACTGTATCGCCCGTCTTGCACGGATTGCGCGGCCTGTCTGTCAGCGCGTATCAACGTCGCCGACTTCACCCCCAGCAAAAGCCAGAAGCGCACGATCAAGCGCAACGCGGGGCTGACGCGGCGGGCGACGTCGCCTTGGGCCACGGAAGAGCAATACGACCTCTTCCGCATCTATCTTGACAGCCGCCATGCGGACGGTGGCATGGCCGATATGGATGTCTTCGAATTTGCCGCGATGATCGAGGAAACCCCGATCCGCAGCCGTGTGATCGAATATACCGATACCCAAACCCGCGAGTTGATTGGCGTCTGCCTGACAGATGTGCTCGATGACGGGGTGAGCATGGTCTATTCGTTCTACAGCCCTGACCGGCCCCGCGACGGGTTGGGCAATTACATCATCCTTGACCACATCG
This sequence comes from Sulfitobacter sp. TCYB15, assembly GCF_040435955.1. NCBI lineage: Bacteria > Pseudomonadati > Pseudomonadota > Alphaproteobacteria > Rhodobacterales > Roseobacteraceae > Sulfitobacter > Sulfitobacter sp. TCYB15. The sequence continues at coordinate 1,855,508 of NZ_CP159193.1, read as the reverse complement.
AAATCGCCCGCGCGGCGGGTCTGCCTTATGTATACCTGGGCTATTGGGTGCCCGGCAGCCCCAAAATGGGCTATAAGGCCAAGTTCTCGGGGCTTGAGGTCTATATGGGCGGCGCGTGGCAGAAGATGCGCAACCCCGATGATTTCGAACCCGAACAGCATCCGCTGAACACCGACCCGATTGCCGAACAGGTGGCCAATATCGCCCTCCCCGATCTGAGCCCCACCAAAGGGTAAATCGTACCGCTGCGGCATATTCGACCGCTGTCACCCGCTGAAACGAAAAAGGCACCCCGCGGGGGTGCCTTTTGTTTTTGTGGAGGCCTGACCCCAGATCAGTTGGGGATCAGGTCCGGCACGATGGTCACGATGACCGGGAACATCCACAACAGCGCCAGTGCCCCGACCTGGATCAAGACGAAAGGAATGATCCCGCGGTAGATATGCGAAGTGGTGACGCTCGCGGGGGCTACGCCGCGCAGGTAGAAGAGCGCGAAGCCGAAGGGCGGTGTCAGGAACGACGTTTGCAGGTTCACCGCAATCATGATCGTCACCCACTTCGGGTCGAAGGTGCCGCCGTAGATCACCGGCCCGACAATCGGGATCACGATGTAGATGATCTCGAGGAAGTCGAGCACGAAGCCCAGCACAAAGAGCACCAGCATCACGATCAGGAAGACCGTCAGCTCGTTGTCGAAGCTTTTCAGCCACTGCTGGATGTAGTGTTCGCCACCAAAGGAGATCACCACAAGGTTCAGCAACTGCGACCCGATCAGGATGGTAAACACCATCGAGGTCACCTTGGCCGTCTCGCGGACCACGGGGCTTAGCACGCCCGAGGTATAAAGGATCCAGCACGAGAACAGCAGACCGAACACCGCGTATAGATACGCGCCATAGGCGACGAAGAAGGCAAACCAGCTTTCGACGCTCACGCCCTCTTGGTTGATGCGCAGGTCAAAGTTCACGCCGACAAGGATCGCGATCAGGATGGCCAGGGTGGACCAGATGATCACCTTGGGCGACCGGTCCATATCCTTGAGCTTGCGATAGGCGGCCAGCATGATCGCGCCACCTGCCCCCAAGGCCGCAGCGGGCGTCGGGTTGGTGATCCCTCCAAGGATCGACCCCAGGACCGCAACGATCAGGACCAGCGGCGGGAAGACCACGCGGATCAGCTCGTTACCGGCGCAAAGCTTCAGCGCATAGACCACGCCATACATGACAGCCACGAAAGGCAGCGCCATCAGCAGCACCATCGCGCCCGAGGACGTGGCCGGACCGACCAGCAGGATATCGACCAGCAGTGTCAGCACCAGACCGATGCCACCGATGATCAGCGGCCGTTTGTCCGCCGATGGGGCGACACCGCGACCGGTGGTCATCACCAGCGCCAGCAGGATCAGGATGATCGCAACACCGGTCCCGATCGGGGCGGCATTGGCGATCTTTTCAGCCTGCTTGGCGGCCAGCGCTTCTTCGGTCAGCTTTTCGCTGGCCTGTTGACCGCCCGCCGCCTCGATCGCGGCTTGCTCGGTTACCGCTTGATCCCATGCGCTTTGCCCGTGCAGTTCGATCATCGCGGCCTGACAGGCCTCGCCTACGTTGGTGCGCAGGCTGGCACCCTGCCCGATGTCGCTAAAGCTGGACACAACAGTCGACTGGCTGCCCACGATGCCAAGGTTGCCCAGAACAATCGTGCCCACGATCAGCAGGGCTGGCATGCCAAGGAACCAGGTAAAGCCTTCGCCCCGTGTGATGGGTTCGGCATTGGTCGCCCCCATCGGCACGGCGGGGGCTTTTTCAGGGTTCAGCAGCGCATAGACAAAGGCGTAAAGCGCATAAAGCAGCGCCAGCATGATCCCCGGCAGCAACGCGGCCTGGAACAGTGTCCCTACAGACACAACCGCGGGCTGGCCCAAGTAGGTCAGCGCATCGGTACAGCCTACGGCGGTTGCACGCGCTTCCTGGGCGGCGGAGTATAGATCGCCCGCCAAAGTGCCCAGAAGGACGATAACGATAGACGGCGGAATGATCTGGCCCAAAGTACCGGAGGCTGCGATGACGCCTGTCGCGATTTCAGGCGAATAGTTGTTGCGCAACATCGTCGGCAGCGCCAGCAGCCCCATGGTGACAACCGTCGCGCCCACGATCCCGGTAGAGGCCGCAAGAAACGCGCCCACAACCACAATCGACACCGCCAGACCGCCGGGCAGCGGGCCGAAGACGCGCGCCATAGTGGTCAACAAGTCGTTCGCGATCTTCGACCGTTCAAGCGTGATGCCCATCAGAACGAACATCAGAACCGCCAGCAACGTCTCGATCGACTGCCCCGCCAGAACGCGTTCGTTCATACGGTTCACGATAAAGCTGACGTTCCGGTCCAGCGCGACTTCCCAGCCTTGGGGGAAGACAGATTCACCGATCAGCGGCAAATCCGGATAGCGGAATTTCGATACCGCGTCATTGGGAACGCCCGAGTTCACCAGATCGCGATAGGCTTGCGACGATTGGTCAATCGCCTGATGCACCATCAGACCCGCACTATCGAGTGCGGCGATGATACCGAAAGAGATGATGCCAGCACCGCCGATGGCAAAGGCCACCGGGAAACCGGACAGGATGCCGCCAAAGAGGCAGGCAAAAACAATGATCAGGCCAATTTCGACCCCGTCGAGACCAAATAGCATGGGACGCCCCTTGAATTAATGTGTGCCCTCATAGGCTTCTTCGCCCTCGCCCAACGTATCGCGGTCGAGATATTTATCTTCGCTTTCAGGCCCTTCACGGAACTCTAACAAAGCGCGATAAAACACTGATATTGCTTGCAAGATCACCATTGCGCAGAAGGCACACAGCAGGATCTTGAACAAGAAGTAGCCGTTGAACCCGTTGGGCGAAAAGCCGATGGTTTCCACGTTCCACTTAAGCAAGCGCGCCTTGCGCAGCAGCAGCTCCAACCGGTCAGAGGCCGATGGGTTCGGTGTCACCAGATGGCGCCACAGGAAGAACCAGCCATAAAGCCATGTGACAATCGCAAAGGGGATCATGAAGAACAGCGCGCCGAACATGTCGATCACGCGCTTGGTACGGAATTTTGCGCCGGCATAGAAGAGGTCAACGCGCACATGCCCGCCTTGTACAAAGGTGTAGGACACACAAAGACATACGACCAACGCATTGAAAAGCTTCAACTCTTCCGCGAACCAGCTGATGTCGAACTGCAGCGGAATACCAAAGCCGATAGAGATATCAGGCCGGGTGAAAATACGTTGCATGAAGACGATGATGATCTGTTGCAGCACCATCAAAAGCCCGGCCCAGGCAAAGAAACGCCCGGTGACATTGGCGAAGCCTTCAAGCCCGCGCACACATCCCCACATAAAACTGCGTTTCCAGATGCCGACAGCCGTGACAATCAGCAGTCCGACGAGCAAGACAAAGAACAGCTCTACCGAGGCACCGTAATAGATGAACCGCATCAAGGCTTCGCTGTTGGACCAGTCCAGCCACATGGACGGGTTCAGCACCGCTGCAAAGAAATTGTAGAACGCTTCAAGTAGGTTGCCCAGAATGAAGCTGATCAGGTTGCCTTCTTGGAATTGGTCCAAGCAGCTGATCTTGGCCCCTTCCGCCGCGCGGAAAAATCCAGCGCATACTGCATCTTCTGCCATTGATATCCCCCCTTCGCCCGCCCGGTTTCAGTGTGGGCTTGGTGCGAAAATTATCCTCGCTTTGCGCGCCCGTGTTCCGGATCGCAAAGTCGCGTGTGGGGCCGCCCAAAGGCAGCCCCCCTGTCATCCCGTGGGGATGGCTTACATTTTGCCCAGAACGCGCTGGCGCTGTTCGACATAGTAGGCGTCGGATTTGGACAGCCATTCAGCCGATGCGGACAGCGAGGATTCAAAGCTGTTGCGGATGTCGGCGAACAGGGAGTCGTCCATGTTCTCGTCCATAACCTCTTTGGAGGCCGCACCGAATGCATCCCAGACATCATCGGGGAACTGCATGGTTTTCACGCCCTGCTGCTGCAGACGCGCCAAGGCGGCACCATTGTTGGCCAGTGTTTCGGCCAGACCGGTGTGCGTGGTCGCCATCGATGCGTATTCGATGATCTTCTGCTGTGCCGGTGTCAGGTCGTTGAACACATCAAGGTTGACCGATGCGGTCAGGCCCGACCCTGGCTCGTGGAAACCAGCGGTGTAGTAGATCTTGGCGACTTCCTGGAAGCCCGCGCGCTCATCCGCGAAGGGGCCAACCCACTCCAGCCCGTCAAGCGCGCCGGAGGACAGCGCCTGATACAGTTCGCCACCGGGGATGTTCTGAACAGACGCGCCCAGTTTACCCAGCACCTTGCCACCCAGACCGGGCATACGGAATTTCAAGCCGTTGAAGTCCGCGGCAGAGTTGATTTCCTTGCGGAACCAGCCACCGGACTGCGAACCGGAGTTACCGGCGAGGAACATCTTCATGTTGAAGATTTCACCGATCTGGTTGTGCAGGTCATGGCCGCCACCGTGCAGATACCAGTTGGTCAGCTCTTGTGCTGTGGCACCGAAAGGCACGGCGGTGAAATACGCCAGACCGGGGTGCTGGCCGATGAAGTAGTAGTCAGCCGCGTGATACATATCCGCCTGACCGGAGGAAACCGCGTCAAAGACCTCGAACGCGCCGACGAGCTCGCCCGGGGCTTTCTTTTCGATGGTCAACGTGCCGTCAGACATCTCGTTAACCATGTTGTTGAGGTAGGTCGCGGCGTCATCAAGCACGGCAAAGCCACGGGGCCATGCGGTGACCATGGTCAGCGTGCGTTTGCCTTGGGCGTACAGCGGTGCGGCCAGTGTCGATGCAGCGGCGGCAGACCCGCCAAGCGCGGATGTCTTCAGAAATGAACGACGGTCCATATTGGATACTCCTCCCGAGTTATATGAGGGTGCCCGCGCTTCATTATATGCGCGCGGGTCATTTCAAGTGTCGTTCACTCTACGCAAAAGCGAATGGTTGAAAATACCAACTACTGCGTAGAGGGTGCAGATTTACCGCCCAAATATGCGGCAAATGTCCCGCCGCACCTGCCATATGTTGTGCATACACGCGTATAGCGGGTGATTTGTGACTGCATCTAGCACTTTGATTCGTGTGGATTTCCCAGTATCAGCGCTGCATGCGCCGCCCGTCTTTCATGATCGCCCCCACCTACGCCCAAAAGCTGACGCTCATCGCCTCTGTGCCGCTGGTGCTGGCGGTGACGGCGATTGCCTTTGTCGTGGCATTGCAGGCGCGCGCGGTGGCCGACCGCGAGATTTCAACGCTCGAGCAGCAGTTGCTGGACGCCAAGAAGGTAGAGCTGCGCAATTATGTGACACAGGCGCGCAACGGCTTTTACTTCGTCTACGGGTCCGCCTCTCCTGATGACGGGGCGGCGAAATCGCAGGTGGCGCAGATCCTCGCGGCGATGATCTATGGCGAGGAAGGTCAGTTCTTTGTCTATGACTACGACGGCACCGCCCTTGTCAGCCCGCGCCAGACCGACCGGATCAACCGCAACTTTGCCGGCGAGACGGACAGCGACGGCACGCCCGTGGTGGACGAGCTGATCCGCATCGCGCGTAGTGGCGGCGGGTATCACACCTATATGTGGCCCAAACCCTCTACCGGAGAGGATGCGCAGATGATCACCTATGTCACCTCTTTCCCCAGCTGGCAGTGGGCCGTGGGGACGGGTGTGTTCATCGACGACGTGCTTGCCAGCGGGGCCGCGGCGCGATCCGATGTGCAGGCGCGGGTGCAACGTACGTTCTTCTATATTGGCGTTATTACGGTGACCGCCCTGCTGCTGGTGTTTGGCACGGGCATGCTGGTCAACCTGCGTGAACGGCGGCTTGCGGATGCGAAGCTCAAAAAGCTGACGCAGCGGGTATTTGACGCCCAAGAGGAAGAGCGCGGCCGCGTGGCGCGCGAACTGCATGATGGTATCAGCCAGATCTTGGTGGGGGTGCGCTATGCGCTCGACAACGCGCGACGCCGGCTGGAAAGGGGCGACGCCCGCGCGGCAGAGCCTTTGGCAAAGGGGATCGACAGCCTTGCACAATCAATCGCCGAAGTGCGCCGCATCAGCCGCGACCTGCGCCCCAGTATTCTGGATGATCTGGGCCTTGGTCCCGCGCTGAAAACGCTGGTCGAACAATTCGCCCTACGCACTGGTATTCAGTGCCGCTTCGACACCGTGGTCTTCCGCAACCGCCTGGACGACGAGGCTAAGATCGCGCTTTACCGGATCGCGCAAGAGGCGCTGACCAATATCGAACGTCACGCCCGCGCTACCGAAGTCATCGTCGATCTGCGCGGTCACCGACAGGGCGCGACGCTGTCGATCTCTGACAACGGGCTGGGGCTGGCCAAGACACGCTCCACCGCCGGAGGGTTGGGCCTGCGCAATATGCAAGAGCGGATCGAACAACTAGACGGTACGCTGACCATGCAAACCTCTGCCCAAGGCGGCACCGAGATTACCGCCACCGTCCCGCTGACCCATATGCTGCGCCCGCCGCCCATTGCCTTGCCCTGAGCCCTGATATTCTTCCTTCCCGAAAGCTGCCCAATGACCCTTTCAGACACCCAGCCGCCCGAGTTGATCAAAGTGATGATCGTGGACGATCACCCGATGGTCGCCGAAGGCATCCAGTCCATTCTTGAAAGCTATGACGATATCAATGTGGTCGGCTGTCTGCCCAATGGCCGCGCCGCGATCGAGAGCGTCGCGGAACTGGACCCAGATGTGATCCTCATGGACCTCAACATGCCAGAGATCGGCGGGCTGTCCGCGACCGAGATCTTGCTGGAACGCCAGCCCGACACCCGCATCGTGATCCTGTCGATGCATGATAACCCCGAATATATCTCTTCGGCGCTGAGCCACGGTGCCATGGGGTATATCCTCAAGGATGTGCCGACAGACGAGATCAAGCTGGCGATCGATACGGTGATGCGCGGCGAACGATATCTGTGCACCGGCGCGCAGGGCTCGCTTGAACCCAAGGATGCCGCACGTGAATCCCTGACCGAACGCGAACAGACGATCCTGTTGCAGCTGGCACAGGGGAAATCCAACAAAGAGGTCGCGCTGACCTTGGATATCTCTGTGCGCACCGTCGAAACCCACCGCAAGAATATCAAGCGCAAGCTTGGCATCTCTTCCACCGCAGGGCTGACGCGCTACGCGATGGAACACGGCGTGCTGCAGGGAACCGGAGTGCGACTCTAGCTGATATCGGCCCGAGAAATGCCCCCATTTTTGCAAAAATTAGAAAATTCACGATTTCGCGCAATAAATGAAAAGATTTTTTGCACCCAGCGACACTTTTATCGACAATAGAGCATTGACGCCCCTTTGTGGCGCTCATAATGTCCATGCACGCAATGAGGGGCCTTTGGCTATGACAGATCTAGCTTTGACAGATATCGTCGTCATTCTAAGACACACGCGCATGGGCCGGTAACGGCAGACCATAATAGTCACCATGCGCCCCCGTCAAAATCGGGGGCTTTTTTTTGCGCAACGTATTTTTTGATAAACCACCGCCTGACGGAGCACCAAGATGACACGTAAAATGACCGGAGCGAAAATGATCGTTCAAGCCCTGATTGATCAGGGTGTCGATACCGTATTTGGCTATCCCGGCGGCGCTGTCCTACCGATCTATGACGAGGTGTTCCAACAAAACAGCATCAAACACGTGTTGGTGCGTCACGAACAAGGGGCGGTGCATGCCGCCGAAGGCTATGCGCGTTCGACCGGAAAACCGGGCGTTGTTCTTGTAACCTCGGGCCCCGGTGCCACCAATGCGGTGACCGGCCTGACGGATGCCTTGCTCGATTCCATTCCGCTGGTGGTCCTGACAGGTCAGGTGCCGACCTTCATGATCGGCTCTGACGCGTTTCAAGAGGCCGATACCGTTGGCATCACCCGCCCCTGCACCAAGCACAACTGGCTGGTGAAAGAGACCGACAAGCTGGGCGGCGTCCTGCACGAGGCTTTCCACGTGGCCACCAGCGGGCGCCCCGGCCCCGTTCTGGTCGACATCCCGAAAGACGTGCAATTCGCCACGGGGGAATACACGCCCAAGAAGCCGTCCACCTCGCATTACCAGCCGCCCGTCAAAGGCGACATGACCGAGATCACCGAACTGGTGGCCGCCATCGAGACCGCCAAGCGCCCGATATTCTATACCGGCGGCGGCGTCATCAACTCCGGCCCTGCGGCGTCGCAACTTCTGCGCGAATTGGTCGAGGCGACAGGCTTTCCCATCACCTCTACCTTGATGGGGCTTGGCAGCTATCCGGCGTCGGGTGACAAATGGTTGGGGATGCTCGGCATGCATGGTCTTTACGAGGCCAATATGGCGATGCACGACTGCGATCTGATGATCAACATCGGCGCGCGCTTCGACGACCGGATCACCGGCGTTGTCGACATGTTCAGCCCGAAATCCAAGAAAGCGCATATCGACATCGATCCCTCGTCGATCAACAAGATCATCCGCGTGGACATCCCTATCGTCGGCGACGTGGGCCATGTGCTTGAAGACCTGCTGAAGGTCTGGAAATCGCGCGGCCGCAAGACAAACACCGAAGCCCTTGGCAAATGGTGGAAGAAGATCGAGGAATGGCGCAATGTTGACTGCCTCAAATTCGAGCAAAAAGGCAAGATCATCAAACCGCAATACGCGCTCTCGCGGCTTGAGGCGTTGACCAAAGGGCGTGACCGCTATGTCACCACCGAGGTGGGCCAGCACCAGATGTGGGCCGCGCAATACCTTGGTTTCGAGGATCCGAACCGCTGGATGACCTCTGGCGGGTTGGGGACGATGGGCTATGGTTTCCCTGCGTCCATCGGCGTGCAGATGGCGCATCCTGACGCGTTGGTCATCAACGTTGCGGGCGAAGCGTCTTGGCTGATGAATATGCAGGAAATGGGCACCGCCATGCAATATGGCCTGCCGGTGAAACAGTTCATCCTGAACAACGAACGCTTAGGCATGGTCCGCCAGTGGCAAGAGCTGCTGCACGGCGAGCGCTATTCCCAAAGCTGGTCTGAATCCCTGCCCGATTTCGTCAAGCTCGCCGAAGCCTTCGGGGCCAAGGGGATCATCTGTTCGGACCCCGACGATCTGGACGACGCGATCATGGAAATGCTCGACTATGACGGTCCGGTGATCTTTGACTGTCTGGTGGAAAAACACGAAAACTGTTTCCCGATGATCCCGTCGGGCAAAGCGCATAACGACATGATGCTGGCCGGTGTCGATACACAAGGTGTGATCGACGCCAAAGGATCGGTCTTGGTCTAAGCCGCCAACGGCACAAGGAAACACATCGGCGCGGGGTCGCGCGCCGAGATTGAACAAATCTTAGAAGGACAGTGTCATGTCAGCCCTAAAGATCAAAAAAGGCTCCAACAGCCATTCCGCCTATAACCTACGTCCCAATTTCTCGGATGTGATCGAACGCCACACGCTGGCCGTACTGGTCGAGAACGAACCAGGTGTGCTGGCGCGCGTCATCGGTCTGTTTTCGGGCCGTGGATACAACATCGACAGCCTTACCGTGGCAGAGGTCGACCACACAGGCCACCTTAGCCGCATCACAATCGTCACTTCGGGCACGCCGCAGGTGATCGAGCAGATCAAGGCGCAGTTGGGGCGGATTGTGCCAGTACACGACGTGCATGACCTGACCGTCGAAGGCCCCGTGGTCGAGCGTGAGCTTGCGATGTTCAAGGTGAATGGCACCGGCGACAAACGTGTCGAAGCGCTGCGTCTTGCGGATATCTTCCGCGCCAACGTTGTCGATAGTACCTTGGAAACATTCGTATTCGAGATCACCGGCGCGCCCGAGAAGATTGACGCATTTGCCGAATTGATGCGCCCCTTGGGGCTGGTGTCCGTGGCACGGACGGGTGTGGCAGCCCTGTCGCGCGGCGACTGATACGCTAAGGTGGCAGGTTGACGTCTGGCCGGCTCCGGCCGGACTAGGCCTGACCGCGGTGACGGAACTCTACCGGCGGGGCGGCTTTTGGGCGGAATGGAAGCACCTCGCCGCCGGTTTGCTTTCGCGTAATGCCGGCGGAATGGCGCAGCAGTTTGTTAGGCAAATCAGCATCCGCCTTGGATCGCACGACCTTGGGGTTAAGCGCCTTACGCAATTTGGCCTCGTGGTAGACCTCGAACTGGACCAGATCACCAGCATCGAAACAGCTTGTCGTCTGGTTCACTGTCGCGGGGTCACCCTGGAAATATGCAAGGTCGCCGTGATCCTCGCACCAGAACACAGCTTTGTTGGCTCGGGCATCGCTCCAAAGTACCACACCGTACATTTAACTGTTCCTTCCAGATGCTTGCAGACATGAGAGATAATCATGTCATTTTTACAAATTGTCGATTTTTTTACGAAATCAATTTGTGTCGCGCGCACCGAAATTTGACGCTGAATAGCGTCATTAAACAGCCCTATATTGCAAATCTCCTTGCAAATTCGTTCAAAGGTTGTGAAGTTTAGTTCAATTAATTTTAACGGACTGATTTCATGACGAACCCCGCCGATATCAGGACAATTTTCGGGTCAAATTTAAAAAAACTTTCAGTAGGTTACCCCTCCATCACCTACCTCGCGCAGGAACTGGGGATCAATCGCACACAGTTCAATCGATATCTGTCGGGGGAAAGCTTTCCGCGCCCCGATATTCTGGACCGGATGTGCAAGTTTTTCGACGTTGATGCGCGTGTCCTTCTGGAGCCCTTGGAAGAGATCAAGAAGATCGAACCCACCCCCCCGGATTTCATGGGCGACTTCATCGTTTCGGGCGCGCTGGACCTGCCCGAAGCCACGTTTCCCAGCGGTTTCTACCGTTTCTCGCGTCGTAGTTTTCTTTACCCCGAGAAATTCGCCTTGGGATTGGTTATGGTGTTTCGCAGTGGCCGGCATACCTATCTGCGCGGCTACGAGGCCCCTCACGCCATGCGCATCCAAAGCCTGCCCACCCATTCGGAATTGCGCGAATATCGCGGCGTGGTGCTGCAGCAGGAAGAAGGCATCGCCATTATCGCCTCGCGGCGCGGCGCGATGACCTCTTCGTTCAATTATCTGGGGCGGATCGCGTCGTTCAACAATAATTTCTGGGTCGGATATATCACCCGCACGGTGCCGGAAAATTCGATCGGGCTGCGGGCGACGCGGCTGGTCTATGAATACCTGCCGCAAACCCCGTCGGCCGTGTTGCAGGCCGCCCGCTTGAAGGGGCTGTGCGAGGCAAGCGATCTTGAACCCTTTCACCGCCACCTTCTGCGCACCGAATTCGCCTTTGAATGACCGCTACGCCAGCGGCGGCGGGCGCATCTGGGGCCACTGCGTTGCCGCGTGCCACTGTTGCGCCAGTTGAAGCAGCGCCGTATCGCTGCCCCGCGGTCCGATCATCTGTAGCCCCGCAGGCAGCCCCCCTGCGCCGAAACCGGCGGGGATGTTGACAACCGGCAGCCCCACCAGACCGGCAGGCACCACGACCTGCATCCAGCGGTGATAGGTATCCATGTCCCGTCCGGCGATCTGTGTCGGATGCACCTGATCCACGTCAAAGGGCCAAAGCTGCGCCGAAGGCAGCACCAGCACGTCAACCTCGTCAAACAGCGCGGTGACACGGCGATACCAGTCCGACCGCGTCAGGCTGGCTTGCTGCACCTCCTGCCCCGTGAACCCGAGCCCGCGCTCGATCTCCCATTGAGCGGCGGGCTTGAGCTTGTCGCGGGTTTCCGGATCGCGGTAAAGCGCGCCCAAACCGGCAGCAACGGCAAAAGATCGCAGCGTGGTCCAGCTGTCCCAAATCGCGTCCGCGTCAAAGGGGGCTGGCACAGCGGTCACCTGATGCCCCAGGGCGGCCAGTTGATCCAGGGCCGCTTTGCTCACGTCCTCGATCCCGTCTTCATAGGCATAGGCCCCGCCCCAATCGCCCAGCCACCCGATGCGACGCGCGGTCGACGGGGTGTCCATCTGCGGCAAGCTCGGCGCGGGTGACAGGCCGAGGGGTTGTTTGGGGTCCTCTCCGGTCATCGTGTCCAGCAAAGCCGCCAGATCGCGGGGGCAGCGCGCCATCGGGCCTGCCATGCTCAGCTGATGCAGGAACATATCGCCCTCTGGCTCTGCCGGTACTGTGCCCCAGCTGGGGCGCATGCCGTAGACGTTGTTCCAGCCCGCGGGGTTGCGCAGACTGCCCATCATGTCGGACCCGTCCGCGATGCTCAGCATCCCCGTGGCCAAAGCAGCCGCCGCCCCGCCCGAAGACCCGCCAGCCGAACGTGTGTGGTCATAGGGGTTCCGCGTCGGGCCATAGACGGGGTTAAACGTATGGCTGCCCAACCCGAATTCAGGCGTGTTCGTCTTGCCGATGATGATTGCCCCAGCCGCGCGGATGCGGCTCACGAAGACGCTGTCCTTCTGGGCAATCGTTCCGGCGAACAGCGGTGATCCCTTGGCGGTTGGCAAGCCTTTGGCATCGGATAAATCCTTGATCGCAATGGGAATACCGTGCAGCCATCCGACCCGAGGCGTGGCATCGGCCCTATCGGCTTCGGCCAAAAGCTCCGCGCGCGGGCGCAGCGCGACGATGGCGTTGACCGCGCCGTTCACGGCGTCGATGCGCTCTAGCGTGGCCTCCATCAAAGCGCGCGCCGTCAGGCTGCCGTTCGCCAAAGCCTCCGATTGGGCCAAGGCCCCGATGTCTAGTATGTTCATGGCCGAGCCCTCCGTTCGGGGTCATAGAACGGAAGGCCGCAGCGGGATGCAAGGGGCGCCGGCAAAACTGCTGCACGAGACAAGGCCGCCCGCGCGCAGTTGCCTGATATTTGGCCTTAGCCTTCTTGCGCCTCGGCGCGGGTCTTGCCCGACACGGCAAGCGCCAGCGCGGCCCCCATCAACCCGTCAAGGTCACCATCCAGCACCCCTTTGGTATCCGAGGTTTCAAAGTTGGTGCGCAGGTCTTTGACCATCTGGTAGGGCTGCAAGACGTAGGACCGGATCTGGTTGCCCCAGCCCGCGTCGCCCTTGTTTTCATGGGCTTCGTTGATGGCCGCGTTGCGGCGGTCCAGCTCCATCTGATACAGCCGCGATTTCAGCGCCTTCATCGCGATGTCGCGGTTCTGGTGCTGCGATTTCTCAGAGCTGGTAACCACGATGCCGGTGGGGTGGTGCGTGATCCGCACGGCCGAGTCGGTGGTGTTTACGTGCTGACCACCGGCCCCCGAGGACCGATAGGTGTCGATGCGGATGTCGCTGGGGTTGATGTCGATTTCAATGTTGTCGTCCACCACCGGATACACCCAGATAGAGGTAAAGGACGTGTGCCGTTTGGCGGCGCTGTCAAAGGGGCTGATCCGCACCAGACGGTGCACACCGGATTCCGACTTGAGCCAGCCATAGGCATTCGGACCGCTGATCTTGTAGGTCGCCGATTTGATCCCCGCCTCTTCGCCGGGGCTTTCGGATTGCAGCTCGACCTTATAGCCCTTTTTCTCGGCCCAACGGACATACATGCGCGACAGGATATTGGCCCAGTCACAGCTTTCGGTGCCGCCTGCCCCCGCGTTGATTTCAAGGAAGGTGTCATTCCCGTCGGCCTCGCCGTTCAACAGCGCTTCCAGCTCTTTCTGGGCGGCTGTCTCGGCCAGCTTTTTCAACGCGGTCTCGGCCTCTGCGATAACCTCGTCGTCGCCTTCCATCTCGCCCAATTCGATCAGCTCGATGTTATCGGCCAGCTCTTGTTTGATGCCCTCGTAGGTGGCGATGGAATCGACCAGCGCCTGACGGTCGCGCATCAGTTTTTGCGCCGCATCGGGATCATCCCACAGATTGGGGTCTTCGACACGGGCGTTGAATTCTTCCAGACGGTATGGCGCGGTTTCGACGTCCAGACGCTGTGCCAACAGCTCCAGCGATTTGCTGATCTTATCCGCTGTATTTTGTGCATCTGCGCGCATGGTATCCTGCCTTTAAATAGATCGCGGCCCCGAATAGCCGGGGCCGCGTTTCAAATAGACCAGCGCCGCAACTTGGGCAAGCGCTGTAGAATGGGGTCGGGCCTAGTACAACCCGCCGGAGCTGATGCTGCCAAAGCTTGCCTTGGGTCCGACACGCGCCTTCTTACCGGTAGAGGTTGTGACCTCGCGCGCGCCGCCGCCGGCTTCTTCGACCAGCGGCAGATCCGCACCCATCGCAAAGCCACCATCAAAGGTGATCCCGAACAGCGGCTCTTCGCCGTCACGGAAGTATTCGGCCACAACGTTGGGACCTGCGGCGCTGTCAGACAGACGCGCACCGGTGAAGCGGTCGATCTTGATGAAGTGACCGCCGGGGGGCACTTCGAAGGGGCCGCCGCCGTATTTCTTGATCGCTTCGCTCATGAACCGCTGGAATACAGGGCCACACATCCCCGCCCCATAGGCACGACGCCCCAGCGAGCGCGGATTGTCAAAACCGATATAGCAGCCCGCCACGATATTGCTTGAGAAGCCGACGAACCAGACGTCTTTGGCGTCGTTGGTGGTGCCGGTCTTGCCCGCGATTGGCACGGGCAGGTTCACCGCCCCACGCGCCGTGCCGCGATCCACCACGCCCTTCATCATCGATGTCAGCTGGTAAGCCGTGATCGGGTCCATCACCCGTTCGCGGTTCGAGATGATGCGCGGCCCCACACCGGGGGCCAGCGTTTCTAGCTGGCAATCGTTACAGATGCGTTGGTCGTGTTTGTAGACAGTGCGGCCGTAGCGGTCCTGCACACGGTCCACCAGCGTCGGCTGCACCCGTTCGCCACCATTGGCGAACATCGCATAGGCCGACACCATCTGGTAGAGCGTGGTTTCCTGCGAACCAAGCGCGTTGGCCAGTACCGGCGAGAGGTTGTCATAGACGCCGAACCGTTCGGCATAGTCGCCAACGGTGTTCATCCCGACCTCTTGCGCCAGACGGATGGTCATGAGGTTCCGCGACTGTTCGATACCCGTCCGCAGGGGCGTCGGCCCGTAGAACTTGTTCGACGAGTTTCGTGGCCGCCACATGCCTTGGGGTGTGTTGATCTCGATCGGGGCATCCACAACGATGGTCGCAGGGGTATAGCCGCTGTCCAATGCCGCGGCATAGACAAAGGGCTTGAAGCTCGACCCCGGCTGGCGTTTCGCCTGCGTCGCACGGTTGAACACCGACGCCTGATAGGAGAAACCGCCCTGCATCGCGATCACCCGCCCTGTATTCACGTCCATTGCGACAAAGCCGCCCTGCACTTCCGGGATTTGACGCAGGGTCCAACGGATGAACGACCCGTCACTATCCGCCGTCATGCGGCGCACCAGCACCACGTCGCCGACCTCAAGCAGGTCAGCGGGCACTTGGGCGCGGTTGCCGAGCTTGCCGTTCTCAAGACGTTTGCGCGCCCATTGGACATCCTTGGCGGGGATGAAATGACCGTCTGCGTCCTCGTCCACGCCTTCGATCCCGATGCGGGCGGCGTCATTGGTCAGGCTCAGCACCACGGCGGGATACCACGGGTTTTCCAGATCAACGTCACGTGGCACACGGGTGTCCGACAGCGCTTCGCGCCAATCTGCCTCGGTGGTCAGCTTTTCGGGCGCAATCTTCTTGCCGGTGCCGCGGTAGATACCGATGCCGCGGTCATATTCCTCAAGCTGCTGCTGCAAGGATTGTGCGGCAATGGGCTGCATCTCATTGTCGATGGTCGCACGCACGGTCAGACCGCCGGTAAAGAATTCGCCCTCGCCGAAGTTCTCGGACAGCTGGCGGCGGATTTCATCGGTAAAGTAATCGCGTGGCGGCAGTTCGGCCTTGAAGCTTTCAAAGTCCCCGTTCTGCACCGATCGCAAAGGCTGTGCTACCTCGGTCTCGTAGACAGCGGGGGTGATATAGCCGTTTTCCTTCATCTCGCGCAGCACGAAGTTCCGGCGTGACAGCAACCGGTCCTTGCGGCGCACAGGATGATAATCAGACGGCGCTTTGGGCAGCGAGGCTAGGAACGCAGCCTCATGCGGGGCCAGCTCCCCCAATGTCTTGTTGAAATAGGTCTGCGACGCGGCGGCCACACCGTAGGAGTTCTGGCCCAAGAAGATCTCGTTCAGATAAAGTTCAAGGATCTTTTCCTTGGGCAGCGTTTCCTCAAGCCGTGCGGCGAGGATGATTTCCTTGATTTTCCGTTCGGCCCGACGGTCGCCGGACAGAAGAAAGTTCTTCATCACCTGCTGCGTGATGGTCGATGCCCCGCGCACGTCCTTGCCCCTTGTGCGCACCGCATCTACGGCCGCCGCCCCGATGCCGCGCAGGTCATAGCCTTCGTGGGTATAGAAGTTCTTGTCCTCGGCCGAGATGAACGCCTGTTTGATCAGCGGCGGGATCGTGTTGGCCGGCGCGAACAGGCGGCGTTCCTTGGCGAATTCGTCAATCAACCGCCCCTGCCCCGAATAAATCCGGCTGATCGTCGGGGGCGTGTATTGCGCAAGGGATTCGTGGCTGGGCAGATCGCGGCCATACATCCAGAACACCGCGCCGATGGTCAGCGCGACCATACCGATGCTCATGGTGAGGGTGGTAAAAATACCCCCGAAGAAAGACAGGATCAAACGAAACACGGCTGGCAGTTCCTTGCAAGGAGGGTTGGTGACCCGTCTATACGCAACCCTGCGGGAATCGTCAAAACACGATGCAGTGGCCCTGTGCGGTAACCCGCGCAACACCTAGAGGGGCGTTCGGGTGCGGTTTACTGGCGAATCAAGGGCTTGAGCGCGGCATCCGCGTCGCGCCATTTGGCGATGGAATCTGCAATCGCCGACACCATGACCGCCCGCCAGATCGGGTCTCGAAGATTGGCAAGATCACGCTTCGAGCTGAGGAACCCGATTTCGATCAGGACCGAGGGGATGTCAGCCGATTTCAACACCGAAAAGCCCGCGTTGCGCAGCGGGTGGCGGTTCATCGGCCCGCCGGCGGCTTTCATCCCTTCAACCAGCACTTTAGCGGCGGCGACCGAACGCGGCTCTGTCTCTTGGCGGGCAAGATCAAGCAGCACGCTGGCAACCTCGTCATCCGATCCGGTCAGATCGGCCCCCGCGATAATATCGGCGCGGTTGTGGCGTGCGGCCAGATGGTCGGTGGCAGTATCGCTGGCGTCGTCCGACAGCGTATAGACCGTCGCCCCCTTTGCGCCGCCGTGCTGCAAACTGTCCGCATGGAGCGAGATGAACAGATCGCCTTCGGCCTGATGCGCAATGGCGACGCGGGTTTCAAGCGCAACAAAATGATCCGTGTCGCGCGTCATCACCACATCGATCCCGTCGCGGACCAATGTGTCGCGCAGGGCTTGGGCAAAGGACAGCATGAGGTCTTTCTCCAGGATACCATCTGTCTCTGCCCCCGGATCAACGCCCCCGTGACCGGGGTCCAGCACCACACGAAACGGCACCTCTTTCATGTCTGCAACCGCTTTGGGTGGTGCGGCCAGCGCCATGGTCCACGCCGGATCAACGGGCGCACCGGCGGCGGCGGCAAATTCCTCGGGGGTGACGGATGTCAACGCGATCTCAAGCGTGGCGTGACCGGAGCCCTTGTTGACCGGCATCCCGATCTCCCGCGGGATCATCGGTTCGGCCAGATCCGCGACAAGCCGCGACCAACCGGGCTGGAACGGGCCGAAGCGCAGACCGGTAATCCGTCCGGGTTCAGGCAGCAGGTCTTTGGTGTTCACACCGCTCCAGTCGGCCTCGCGGAAATCCACCACCAGCCGCGCAGGATCATCCAGCAAGAACACCCGAAACGGCACCCCTTGGCTCAGCCCAAGCGTCAGCGTCGTGCCCCCGAACCAACCATCCGAGATGGCGCTTTTGGTAGGGTCCACGCGCGCCAGCGCGGTCAGATCCTGCGCGGACGCTGGCAAGGACAGCGCGCAAACCGTTGCGATAATGGGAAGAATACGCATGCCTGTCACCGTTCTGCTCGGGGTGGTTGCGGCAGGTATAGCACCCTGCCGCGACCCGAGCCAGCCTTTCAGCGGGCCGCCATATAGGTCTTGAGCCGTCCCAGCCCCTCGGCAATATCCTGGGTGCTGCGCGCATAGGAAAACCGCAACCAGTGATGCCCGCGCACCGGATCGAAATCGAGCCCCGGGGTCACGGCCACACCCGCCTTGTCCAGAATATCGCGCGCCAATGCGCGGCTGTCATCCGTCAGCTCGGACACATCGGCGTAGACATAGAAGGCCCCGTCGGGGGGCGCGAAACGGGTGAAGCCCGCCTCGCGCAGGCCGGTGATCATCATCGCGCGGTTGGCGCGGTAGACATCCATATTCGCCTCAAGCTCATCGGTGCAATCCATCGCGGCAAGGGCGGCGACCTGACTGGCGTGGGGGGCGCAGATGAACATGTTTTGCGCGATCCTTTCGACCACCCGCACGTGATCCTCTGGCACAACCATCCAGCCGACACGCCAACCGGTCATAGAGAAATACTTGGAGAACGAATTGATGACATAGACATCATCGGTGATCTCAAGCGCGGTCACGGCCTTTTTCTCGTATTCGATGCCGTGGTAAATCTCGTCCGAGATGAAGGATGCCCCCTGCGCGTTCGTCGCGTCGATCAGGGCGGACATGGCAGCGTGATCCAGCATCGTGCCCGTCGGGTTGCCCGGAGACGCGACCAGCAGCCCCTGCAGGTCCATGCCCGCGAAATCCGCAGGCACCGGCTGCAAGCGGTTGTCGAGCGAGGTGGGCAGATCGACGGGGGCAAGGTCCAGCGCCTTGAGGATCTGGCGGTAGCTGGGATACCCCGGTGCCCCGATGCCCACACGGTCCCCGGTATCAAAAAGCGACGTAAACGTCAGGATGAACCCGCCCGAAGACCCAGAGGTGATCACCACGCGGTTCGGGTCCAGATCGACATTGTACCACTCCCCGTACATCCGCGCGATCCGCTGGCGCAGCGCAGGCAGCCCCAATGCGACGGTATAGCCAAGCGCGCCCTGCTCCATCGCGGCGGTCAATGCGGTGCTGGCCCCTTTGGGCGCGCCCGTGCCGGGTTGGCCGACCTCCATATGGATGATGTGGCGGCCCTCCGCCTCGGCGGCGGCGGCGGCCTGCATCACATCCATCACGATAAAGGGATCGACCTGAGATCGGGTTGAAATGCGCATGGGCTTGATCCTACTGTTGAGCCCGAACCTTTCACCGCACCCCGCCGGTGCCGTCAACCCTTGTGCGCGCTGGCAAAATCGCGCACCACCCTTGCAACCGGTGCCTGCACCCCTGCGCAACAACAAGCGAGTGACCCTGATGAAAAAGCTGATCGCCCCCGCCCTAGTGGCCCTTTCCCTGACAGCCCCCGCCCATGCGATGGACCTGACCGAACTGACCGATGCCGAACGCGCGCAATTCCGCGCCGAGGTCCGCGCCTATCTGATGGAAAACCCCGAAGTGATCATGGAAGCGGTGAACCAGCTGCAGGCCCGTCAGGCCGAAGCACAGGCGCAGGCGGATTTCACGCTGGTGTCCGACAATGCGGCCGCGATCTTTGACGACGGCTATTCCTATGTCGGTGGCAACCCCGAAGGCGACATGACCATCGTTGAGTTCATGGACTACCGCTGCGGCTACTGCAAAAAAGCGTTCTCCGAGGTTGAAAAGCTGGTCAATGGCGACGGCAACATCCGCTTTATCGTGAAAGAACTGCCGATTCTGGGCGAACAATCCATGGTCGCCTCGCGCTTTGCCATCGCAACCAAGATCGTTGCGGGGGACGAGGCCTATAAATCCGTACATGACGCCTTGATGAGCTTTAACGGCGACATCACCCCGACGTCGCTGGGACGCTTGGCCAACAGCTTTGATCTGGATGCCGAGGCCATTCAGGAAAAGATGGACAGTGCCGAAGTCACCGCCGAGATCGAAAAGACCCGCGCACTGGCACAGACGCTGCAGATTTCCGGCACACCGACCTTTGTGATGCAGGACGAACTGCTGCGCGGCTATCTGCCTTACGACCAGATGAAAGCCATTCTGGAAGAAAAACGCGGCTAAGATGCGACTGGCATTGGCTTGTTGCGTGGCGGCCTTTCCGGTGGCCGCGCAGACCGACTTTGGCGCGCTGACCCATGCAGAACGGCGCGCCTTGGGGGAAGAAGTGCGGGCGTTGCTCCTGGCAGAGCCCGAGCTTGCAGCACCCGCTGTGGCCCCCCGCAACTATGCTGCCGAAGCCTATCAAGAGAAGGCGCAGGCGGATCTCGCGCTTATCTCATCCCTGACAGATCAAGTATTGGCCGGAGCGCCGATTGCGCTGTTTACCGGCGACGACTGCGCAGACTGCGGTCGCGCGCTGTCGGAATTAGAAGCGATAACAGATACATATAGAACCACCTTCACGCACCACATGATGTCTGATCCTGCCAGCGCCGCCCTTGCGGCAGAGCTTGGCATGACCGATCCTCCCTTCTACGTCATGGCAGACCGCATCTTGCGTGGCCATATGCCCGACATCGTGCTGCGGCGGTATCTGGCCCCGTAGCGCCTAGAGAAACCGCTGATGATAGCGCACCATTCGTTTGAAATGCGCATCAAGCGACCGTTTGAGATGCGGTGCCTCTTTCACGTTGAGGATATAATCGACCAGCAAGTCATACTGCTTGATCTGGCGCGGCAGCCGGTTTGACGGGGTCAGGCGCGACTGTCGTTCCTCTTCGTCGATGACCTGCACCACCTGCTTTTCCGGCCAGTCGAACAGCGGCGCATCGGCCACCATCGCCTTGCCGTTCATCAACGGCAATTCAGCGTCGTAATGAGCAAAGATCGCGCGTTCCAGCGGTTCTACCTCTGCCTTCGTGGTCACCGGCCAGGCCCAGACAAAGGCGATCTCCCACACGTCGATCTGACGGTTGGCAATCACATCGGACCGCGCCGATGTCAGATGCCGGCGCACCCGCGTGCGGATACCATCAACCGACTGGCCCACATAAATCGGGTTGCCGTCCAGATCGCACAGAGCATAGACGCCGATCTGGTTGGTCAGCGCCGCCAGTGCCTTGCCCCGAAACGCCTGCGCCGCGTTCACGCGACGGCCCCCAGTGACTGACGTTCCAGCAGGGGCGCGAACAACACCTCGTCGAGATAGCGTACCACGGGCACGGCGACCCCATCCCCCGCCACGCGGTAGGCGTTGTTGTAGGTGTCGGGCATCTTGTAGCTGTCCGGCAACCCCATCAGCCGCGCCACCTCGCGCGAGGAGACAAGCCGGGCTTTGGTCTGGTTGCCCTTGATAAACATCAGAATTTGCCGCGAGGACCCGCCCGCAGGGGTCCGCAAGCAGCCCGCAATCCCGTCGGTGCGCAGCTCTGCCCGTTGGCGGACATTCCCATCCGCATCGGGGCGCCCGCGTTTATAGATCGTGCCCACCACCGTACGCCCCGCCTTGCGCGCCACGCGCAGCCGTTCAAGGCTGGGGGGCGACATCAGCGTGAGCAGACGGTCAGTATCCGCGGCACTGAACCACGGCATGGTGGCACGCCGTTCAAGCACGCGCTCAAGCGCCTGTTCGTCGGCAGGGGCGTCCCCCAGCTTCCACCAGACCCAGTTCGACCGCACAGGACGCGACGCAGAGGCCAGGAACTTCTGCAGCTTCTTGCCGTGAAAGACGTGGGACGGTTTTGGCACCGTCAGCCCCGAGATGTCGATATCCTCGCGCACGCACACAACGAACAGCCGCGGCCGGCTTTGCGGCAGGAAACGCCGCGCGTCGATCTCGAGCGCGCCGACCTTATAGCCAAGCCGCACAAAGGTCGCGAGTACGGTGTTCATATCCGCCCCACCGTTGCGCGACACCAACCCGACGACGTTTTCAAAAGCGATGATACGCGGCGCAAATCCTGCTTTTATGGCCGTGGCGATCTTGTCGGCCCAATGGGCAAAGACACCGCTGCGCGCGCCGCCCAATCCCCGCCCCTTGCCCGCAAGGCTGAAATCCTGACAAGGGCTCGACGCCCAATACATATCGATCTGACGCGTCAGAAAGTCATCGGGCATGGCCGCGATATCGCCCTGATGCAATGCCGCCTGCCCCCAATTCTGGGCATAGACCTTGCATTTCATCGCGTCGATATCATTGGCCAGCACGCAATCCCAGCGGTCCTGCAATGCCGCGCGCACCATGCCACCGCCGCAGAAAAACTCGGCGTATGTCGGGGTCTTGGCGGCGTGATCAGGCATATCTATTGATATGGAATACGCAAATATCTGTCGATGGCAAATGCGCCGCTTCGGGCAAAGTCACTCGGCTGCTTGCTCTGCCGCTTGGGTCTCTGCTTCGATGGCGGCGGCGCGGGCTTCGACCTGTTCGACGATGTGATCGATCATCGCGTCATTGCCCAGCTTGTGGCTTTGTTTGCCGGCAAGATAGACCATGCCCGACCCGTTGCCCCCGCCGGTAAAGCCCACATCCGTCATCAGCGCCTCACCGGGGCCATTGACGACGCAACCGATGATGCTCAGGCTCATCGGGGTCTTGATATGCTCCAGCCGTTGTTCCAGCGCCTCGACGGTCTTGATCACGTCAAACCCCTGCCGCGCGCAGCTAGGGCAGCTGATGATGTTCACACCACGGTGACGCAGACCAAGGGATTTCAGGATCTCATAGCCAACCTTGACCTCTTCCACGGGGTCCGCAGACAGGGACACACGGATCGTGTCACCGATGCCCATCCACAATAGATTGCCCAGGCCAATGGCCGATTTGATCGTGCCAGAGGTCAGCCCCCCCGCCTCGGTGATGCCAAGGTGGATCGGAGCATCCGTCGCCTCGGCCAACTGCTGGTAGGCAGCGGCGGCCATAAAGACGTCAGAGGCTTTGCAGCTGATCTTGAATTCGTGGAAATCATTGTCTTGCAGGATCTTGATGTGATCCATCCCGCTTTCGACCATCGCATCGGGGCATGGCTCGCCGTATTTCTCAAGCAGGTGACGTTCCAGCGATCCAGCATTCACGCCGATGCGGATTGAACAATTATTGTCCCGCGCGGCTTTGATCACCTCTTTGACGCGCTTTTCGTCGCCGATATTGCCTGGGTTGATCCTCAGACAGGCGGCCCCCGCCTCGGCGGCTTCGATCCCGCGTTTGTAGTGGAAATGGATATCCGCCACGATCGGCACCGATACCTCGCGCACGATCTCTTTCAGCGCCTTGGAGCTTTCGACATCCGGCACCGACACACGCACGATATCGGCCCCCACATCGGCAGCAGCCTGAATCTGCGCGATGGTCGCTTTGACATCCGTCGTCAGCGTGTTCGTCATCGTCTGCACTGTGATCGGCGCATCGCCCCCGACCGGCACATTCCCCACCATGATCTGACGGGACTTCCGGCGGTAAATGTTGCGCCACGGGCGAATGTGATTGAGGGACATGCAAAGCTACCTTTGGCAATGAAACAGTCGAAGGGTCTGTCAGGTTCGGTTCGCCCTACACCTATTCAGCCCGTCGCGTTGTTGCAATGGTATCCGGCTTATTCCGTCGGCGAAGTCGCCGCATTCTTCAGCTCGGCCACCATTGTCGCGAGCGCGGAATTCTCTTCCAGTACGGCTGGCTCGTAAAGCTCCGCCAGCGCCTGACGGTGCAGCGGCAAGTTCGACGTCACAGCACCACGATCGCCAACAGGCCCGAAGTACTGCCCGTCCATCGCGAAATACAGCGCGCCGGATTCGCCGGTGCGCAGCGTCGGGGGCTCTTCGGTCGCGGGGATATCCCAGCTGTCGCCCTTGTTCATGATGCCTTCAAAGATAACCTTGCCATCTGCGGCGCGTACACGCACCCAAGATGGATAGGCTGCAACCATACGCAGCTGCGGCGCGGGCCCTTCGACCACCTGCGGCACGGCACCCGGCAACACATCGGGCGTATCCCGTTGGACCACGGTGTTTTCAGCGGTGCGCAGCGCATCTCCGACGGAAGGCGAAGGCGAGCTGGAGGCAAAGCTGCCGATACTGCGCGGATCAATCGAGGAAATCGGCGCATCCCGCGCGACCAGAACAGGCACATCCAGTGCGGCAGGACGATAAAGCCGGTCCAGCGCGTCCGAACGTGGCACAGCCATCGCGGTCGGCGCATCGGGGTCTTCTGTCGTTTCGGGAGCGGAGGCAAGCGCGCCTTGCAGCGGATCAAGATCAGACAGCACAACAGGGGTTTCATCCACCGGAGAGACCTGTACGCGCTGCACTTCTTTCAGAACGCTCCACCCGCCATAGCCAATCCCGCCGATCAAAGCGACGAGCACCAGCAGCGAGCCCAAAGCACCGGGCTCTATGCGCGCCAGAAGGGAATCACCGACGGGTGTGAAGGGCGTCGCAGGGCGGGCAAAAATATCGCTCTCGCCATTGCGGGTCATACGCTCTTCGCGGGTGGGCTTTTTGACGACCGACGCTTTGGAGGACATGCCATGCGCCACGGCAAAACCGGATTCAGCACAGAAGGCCGCGAACGCCTTGTCCGGGTCCATGTTCAGATAGCGCGCATAAGACCGCACATAACCGGCAATAAATCCAGGTGTATCAAAGGCTTCCGGGTCGGCGTTTTCGATCGCGGCAATGTAGGAGGCTTTGATCCGAAGCTCGCGTTGGACATCCAGAAGCGATTTACCAAGCGTCGCGCGTTCACCGCGCATCAGGTCACCAAGGCGCAAGTCGAACGCGTCGAAACCTTTGGCTTCAACTTGCTCGTTATCTGCCGACTTGGAAGACCACCGCCCAATCATAAAAATGTCCCGTAGCTATGCCCGCTGCCCTTAATCGAAACAACATGTTGATTCGAGATTAAGCTTTTCTTTCGATATCGGTAGCATAAATCAACGGACTATACGAAATATTCGGGGTCACCCCGCCATTTCGGCACGATTCAGCGCACAATGGGACCACAAAGCGTCCATCGCGTGGACCAGCCCTTCGATTTCCAGCGGGCCATGTACGGGCGACGGGGTAAAGCGCAAACGCTCTGTCCCGCGGGGCACGGTGGGGAAGTTGATCGGCTGCACATAGATACCGTGATCCTCTAGCAGGCGATCCGACAAAATCTTGGTGTGTACGGGGTTTCCGACAATCACAGGGACGATATGGCTGCCGTGATCAATGATCGGCAGACCCAAGCCCTTGAGCCGCAGTTTCAGCACTTTGGCCTGCTGCTGGTGCTTCTCGCGCAGTTCGGGCGCGGTCTTGAGGTAGGCGACCGAGGCCGCAGCACCGGCGGCAACCGCTGGCGGCAGGGACGTGGTAAAGATGAACCCCGGCGCGTAAGACCGGATGGCGTCGCACATCTTGGCCGAGGCCGCGATATAGCCACCCATCACGCCGTAGGCCTTGGCAAGCGTTCCGTTGATGATATCCAGCCGGTGCATCAGGCGATCACGCTCGGCGACCCCTGCCCCACGCGGGCCGTACATCCCCACGGCGTGGACCTCGTCGATATAGGTCAGCGCGCCGAATTCATCGGCAATGTCGCAAATCGCCTCGATCGGGCCGAAATCGCCATCCATCGAGTAAATCGATTCAAAGGCGATCAGCTTGGGTGCGGCGGGATCATCGGCGGCCATAAGCGCGCGCAGGTGGTCCACGTCGTTGTGCCGGAAGATACGCTTGGCCCCGCCATTGCGGCGGACCCCTTCGATCATCGACGCGTGGTTCAGCTCGTCGGAATAGATGATCAGACCGGGAAACAACTTGGGCAGCGTGCTGAGCGTCGCGTCATTGGCGATATAGGCACTGGTGAACAGCAAGGCGGCTTCCTTGCCGTGCAGATCCGACAGCTCTTCCTCGAGACGTTTGTGGTAAATCGTAGTACCCGAGATATTGCGCGTCCCGCCCGACCCTGCACCCGTCGCCTCAAGTGCTTCGTGCATCGCGGCCAGAACGACAGGGTTTTGCCCCATCCCTAGGTAATCATTCCCGCACCAGACGGTGATATTCTTCTCTTGCCCGTCGGGTTGGGTCCAGACAGCGTGGGGGAATTGACCATTGCGGCGTTCAATGTCGATAAAGGTGCGGTAGCGACCTTCCTCGTGCAGCCGGTCAATCGCCTGATCAAGCTGTTTGGTATAGTCCATTGCGCCTTGCTCCTTCGTCGGTGGCGGGACCAGCAAAGGCAACCGGATCATTCGCCATATTCGTGCTTTAGAATGAATATAGTTTAGAGCCATTCAATTCAATGCCTTAATAGGAACCGATTGTCGCAGGTGCCGCCCCGGGGCGCGTCGCATCGCGGTCGGATGTCGCGCATCGGAAACCTGCAGGCTGTCCCGCTTGCGTCAAAGCCCTGATTCTCAAGCGATTCTCACGCGGTATGGCGCGCAAGCTGCGGGCACCTCGGCCGCACCACTGGACACGGCCAAGCGCGCTGATACGGTCGCGGCAATCTTCACCCTGACAGAAAGGTTTACCCCCATGTCCCTACCCGACGTATTGGCACGGATCGATCATGATCTGGATGCGGCCACCGACCGGCTGCTCGATCTGCTGCGCATCCCCTCTATCTCGACTGACCCCGCGTTCAAGGAAGACTGCGACCGCGCCGCCGATTGGCTGGTCGAAGATCTGAACAGCATCGGCATCAAGACCACCAAACGCCCCACCCCCGGTCACCCGATGGTGGTGGGCCATGTGGACGGCCCCGCCGACAAGCCGCATATCCTGTTCTACGGTCACTATGACGTCCAGCCTGTCGATCCGCTGAACCTGTGGCACCGCGATCCCTTTGATCCTGCCGTCGAGGACACTGCAAAAGGCCGCGTGATCCGCGGACGCGGTGCCGCAGATGACAAGGGCCAGCTGATGACCTTTGTCGAGGCGCTGCGCGCGTGGAAAGCGGTCAATGGCGATTTCCCCTGCCGCATGACCTTCTTCTTCGAGGGCGAGGAAGAATCAGGCTCCCCGTCGCTGGTACCCTTTATGGAAGAGAATGCAGACGAGCTGCGCGCCGACTATGCGATGATCTGCGACACGGGCATGTTCCAATCCAAGGTGCCGTCAATCGTGACGATGCTGCGCGGCTTGATGGGCGAAGAGGTCACCATCACCGGCCCTGATCTTGATCTGCACTCTGGCATGTACGGCGGCGTGTCGATGAACCCCGCGCGCGTCCTGTCCAAGGTCATCGCCTCCCTCCACGATGACACGGGCCGCATCACGGTGCCCGGTTTCTACGACGGGGTGCCAGAACTGCCCGACGATATTCAGGCGCAGTGGCAAGGGCTTGCCTTTGATCACGACAGTTTCCTTGGCGATGTGGGCCTGTCGAAACCCGCCGGCGAACAGGACCGCATGCCGATCGAGATGATCTGGTCGCGCCCCACGTGCGAGGTCAACGGCATGTGGAGCGGATACACAGGTGCCGGCTTCAAGACCGTGCTGCCCTCGCAGGCCCACGCCAAGATCAGCTTCCGTCTGGTGGGCACCCAGGACCCGCACGTCATCCGCGAAAGCTTTCGCAAGATGGTGACAGACATGATGCCCGAGGACTGCGAAGCGACTTTCCACGCCCACGGGTCGAGCCAAGGATCGGTCTTCGAGACCACCGCCCCCGCATTTGAAGATGCCCGCAAAGCGCTGACCGATGAATGGAACGTCCCCGCTGCCTATGTCGGATGTGGCGGATCGATTCCCATTGCGGGGCATTTCCAGAAAATTCTGGATACCACGCCGGTGCTGATCGGATTCGGCAAAGACGACGACGCCATCCACTCCCCGAACGAGAAATACGACCTCGAAAGCTTCCACAAGGGAATCCGAAGCTGGGCACGTATTTTGGATGCGATGACGTAAGCAAACGGGCGGGCCTAACGGCCCGCTTTTCCCTTTTTAGGACGAGGTAAATCATAAATCTAAAAAGGGAGAAGTGGCGCGGTTGACGGGGCTCGAACCCGCGACCCCCGGCGTGACAGGCCGGTACTCTAACCAGCTGAGCTACAACCGCGCAGTAAGGGCGGAATAAGATAACCAGCGCAGAGCGTCAAGCGATTAACCGCAGAAAACTACAAAGAATTTTGGAAATTTTCATCGCCGCATTTTGCGCATGAATCAGCACCCGAAATCCCCTGCCCTAGGCGGAAATCAGGGGTCTGAACGCACAAGCAAACCACGCCCCGAAGGGCGTGTGCTTGTTATCAAAATATCTGATAAAATGCAGCGGTGGCGCGGTTGACGGGGCTCGAACCCGCGACCCCCGGCGTGACAGGCCGGTACTCTAACCAACTGAGCTACAACCGCCCACTGCGTACTTCGTCGTTGCCGTCGAAGCGTTTGGTGGTGATAGGGTTTGCTCGCGATGGCGTCAAGCGGGGTTTTGCATGGATCGGCAGGAAAATTGAAATTTTCTTTGATCCGCCGTCAGACGCCCTACCCGACCTTCCTTGCGCCCAAGAAAAAACCCGCGCTTTGGGGCGCGGGCTTGGCTTATTTGTCGGAGTATGTGCCCCAGACGTGATCACTGGGCGCTGGCGGCATATCCTTGGTCTGATGCAGCCTGTGCAAATTCACCTTGGCGATAAAATTGCCGGTGATGGGGGCTGTGACGAACAAGAACGCCATTACCAGAATCTCGTGCAGCGACCCTGTGCCGGAGACGAAAGAATAGATCATCGCCGCCATCAGCAGCGATCCCACGCCCAGTGTCGAGGCTTTGGTCGGTGCGTGCAGACGGGACATGCAGTTGTCCAGCTTGATCAGACCGATGGAACCGACAAGGGTAAAGAACCCGCCCACGATCAGCAGGGCCGAGATGATGATTTCGGGGATTAGGGGTAGATCACTCAATGATATCACCTCGCAGCACAAAGCGCGCGATGGCCACGGTCGACACAAAGCCAAGCATGGCAAAGATCATCGCACTTTCAAAATAGATGTCGGTGCCCAAACGCATCCCCAGCAGGATGATCAGGGCAATCGCATTCACCACCATCGTATCCAGCGACAGGATACGGTCGCCGGTATTGGGGCCTTTCAACAACCGCAGCATCGCCAGAAGCTGCGAGACCGCGACAGCGACAAAGGCGATATTCAGAGCAATCAGAATCATTCGAAAATCTCCTTCAGGCGACGCTCGTAGCGCTGTTTGATATCGTCACGCACCGCGTCAGGGTTTTCTGCATCCAGCGCATGGACCAGCAAAGCTTTCCCGTCTTCGGACACATCCGCCGACACCGTACCGGGCGTCAGGGTGATTGTCCCCGCCAGCATGGTGATCGCCTCGGGGGTGCGCAGTTCTAGCGGGATCACGACCCAGGCGGGGCGCATGTTCTTGTTGGACTTGAACAGGACGATCATCGCAACCACGACGTTGGCGACCAGAATATCCCACATGACCATGATCAGATAGCCCAGAAGCTTGACCGGTTTCGCGACCGGCGGGCGGTCAGGCCAATAGGCCGCGGTGGCAATCGGGATCAGCAGCCCCAGAATGACACCAAAGACCACGGTGCCAAGCTTGATTTCATTGACCAGCAGACACCAGGCAATCGCGAGGATCGCCGTCAGCATCGGGTGCGGAAGCAGTCGGGACAACATATCAGTGATCCTTTTCTGGTGCGGCGGCATCCTCTGCGCCGTGGTCCTCTGTCGCATCGGCTGATCCCTCGGCATCGCCGTGGTCATCCTCTGCGTGATGGTCCGTGATCTCTTTACCCGGCGTGGTCAGGACCACCGCAAGATAGCGTTCGGGGTTAAACAGCTGGGCAGCGGTCGCATTCAGCACGCGGGTCATGGGCCCCGCCGCAACGGTCAGCGCGACAAGCAGGGCCAGCAGCCCGCCAATGGC
Source organism: Sulfitobacter sp. TCYB15 (assembly GCF_040435955.1). Classification (NCBI taxonomy): domain Bacteria; kingdom Pseudomonadati; phylum Pseudomonadota; class Alphaproteobacteria; order Rhodobacterales; family Roseobacteraceae; genus Sulfitobacter; species Sulfitobacter sp. TCYB15. Next base: position 1,825,633 of record NZ_CP159193.1, on the reverse strand, counting down.
CACCATCGGCAAAACGCCCTGCCCCTCGGCAACGACCGGTGCCTCATCACCCTCGGCTGCCTCTGGGGCGGACTGGTGCGCTTTCCAGAAAATCTGGCTCCCCGCGCGGGAAAAACCGACAACCGCGATCAGCGACCCGACAAGGATCACACCCCAGACCCACCACATCAGATCAGCGCTGCGTGCCGCGTCAAGGATCAGCAGTTTGCCCAGAAAGCCCGAGAGCGGCGGCAAACCGGTCATGGCAATCGCCGCGACAAAGAACATACCCGCGACAAGCGCCCCACCTGCCAGCGGCGGCGCATCGACAAAGGACACCTCGGCCGCGCCGCGACGGCTGCGGATCACGTCGATCAGCAAGAACAGCGCTGCGGCGGCAAAAGTGGAATGGATCGCATAATAAAGGGCGGCGGAAATACCGGCAGGGGTAAAGACCGACACGGCAGCGAGCAGCATGCCCATCGACCCAATCACCGAGAACGCGACCATGCGGTCGGCTCTTTTGGCCCCCAACACGCCCGCCATACCAAGGGCGACGGTCAGCAGCGCGGCGGGCATCAGCCAGACATCAAACAGCCCCTGCGTGATCTCAAGATCGGGGGGGAAAACCAGCGTGTAGAAACGGATGATACAATAGGCCCCGACCTTGGTCATGATCGCGAACAGCGCCGCCACCGGGGCCGGTGCCTCGCTATAGCTGGCGGGCAGCCAGAAATGTAGCGGCAAGATCGCGGCCTTGACCGCAAAGACCAGCAGCAACAGCACCGCCGCGACGCGAATACCCGCACCATCGCCCGCATCCAGCGTCGCCACACGCATCGCCAGATCGGCCATGTTCAGCGTGCCTGTCTCGGCATAGATCGTGCCAAGGGCAAAGAGGAACAGGGTCGAGCCCAGCAGGTTATACAGCACATATTGCGTCCCCGCGCGCAGACGCCGTTGCCCGCCCGCGTGGATCATCAACCCGTAAGAGGCGATCAGCAACACTTCGAAGAAAACAAACAGGTTGAAGGCGTCGCCGGTCAGGAAGGCCCCGAGAATGCCCATAAGCTGGAATTGGAACAGCGGATGAAAATGCCGCCCACGGTTATCCCAGCCCGACCCGATCGCATAAAGCAGCACCGGCACGGCCAGCACACAGGTCAGCAAGACCATCAGCGTCGACAGACGATCCGCGACCAGCACGATACCGAAAGGTGCCGCCCAGTTGCCAAGCTGGTACAGGCTGACCGTCCCGCCAGAGGCTTGCCAGAACAGCCCAAGCGCCAGTGCCAGCAGCCCCAGCGTGCCCGTAACGGACAGCACCCGTTGGATCAGCAGGTGATAGCGCGCGGCCAGCACCATGAACGCCGCCAGCATGGCTGGCAGAACGATCGGAAGAATAAGCCAATGGGTCATGCCGGGCCTCCTCCGCGTGGGGAGGGTTCTGCGGTATCGGCTCCGGCCAGCGTGTCGGGTTCGTTGACCAGATCATCGCCCGCGCTGAGGTAGGACCCGACCGCGATCATCACGACCACGGCTGTCATCCCAAAGGAGATCACGATCGCCGTCAGCACCAGCGCTTGGGGCAGCGGATCGGTATAGACCTCGACCCCGTCGCGCAGGATCGGCGGGGCGTTCAACGCCAGCCGTCCCGAGGCGAACAGGAACACATTGACCGCATAGCTGATCAGCGAGGTGCCGATGATCACGGGAAAGGTACGCAGGCGCAGGATCAGATAGATCCCGGCAGCGGTGAGAACGCCAATGGCGGACGCGACTAAAAGCTCCATATCAGGTCTCCGTCTCGGTTTTCGGTTCATCCCGTGACGGGTCGATATCCATAGCGTGTTCGCTTTCCTCGATGCCGGCGCGACGGCCCAACCGCGAGAAACTTTCAAGCGACAGCATCACCGCGCCGACAACAGCGAGGAAGACCCCAAGGTCAAAGCCCATAGCGGTGGCGAGCTCGAATTTCTCCATCGGGGGGATGCGGAAGTAGCCAAAGGCAGAGGACAGGAACGGCGCACCGGCAAACCACGCACCGATACCGGTCAGACCCGCGCAAAGCACCCCTGCCCCGATGATCCCGTGGTAATGATAGCGTTGGCGCTTGTCCGCCCAGGCAAAGCCGCTGGCCATATATTGCATCACGACCGCGATCGCGACCACCAGACCGGCGACAAAACCACCGCCCGGTTCGTTGTGACCGCGCAGGAAGATATAGACACCGACCAGCAGAACGACAGGCATCAACACGCGTGTCAGCACCACCATCATCAGCGGATGCGCATCGCCCGCGCGCTCTTCCTCATAGCCACGGTTCAACAGACGCGCGCGCACAGGGCCGGACATCAGCGCCTCTGTCAGCGCATAGATGACCAGCGCGGCGATTCCCAGAACGATGATCTCGCCAAAGGTGTCGAAGCCACGGAAATCCACAAGGATCACGTTGACCACATTGGTGCCGCCGCCGCCTTTGTAGGAATTGGCAAGGTGGTAGTCCGCGATAGAGGCAATCGGGAAATCCGACATCAGGATCGAATAGATCAAGCCGGCTGCCGCCAGCCCTGCCACACCCGATACCACGATATCGCGGCTGCGGTGCAGAATGGTGCTTTCCTTAGGCGTGCTGTTGGGCATGAAGTTGAGCGCCAGCAGCAACAGGACAATCGTCACCACCTCGACCGAGATCTGCGTGAGCGCCAGATCCGGGGCCGAGAAATAGTTGAACCCGACCGATACCATCAAGCCGATAATCCCCATCAGGATCAGAACCGCCAGACGGTTGCGGTGCACCGTCACAAGGAAACCCGTCGCGATCATCAGCATCAGCCAACCGGCAAAGCCGACGGGCGTGATGGGTAGCATCTCGCGCGCGGGGGCGCCATCTGTGCCGGTAAACCACGCATGCGCCCCGATGGCGACGACGGCGGTCACGAAGACGGCGGCGTAGCGGGTAAAGGACCCGTTGTGCAGACGCTCCGATACCAGACCGGCAAGACCCACGGCCGCGGCGATGATACGGTCAAAGATGTCCTTGGCCTCGGGGCGCGGGGTGGCGGCCCAAAGACGCGCCAGCGGGCCGAAGGCGGCGAGCAGCAGCAAACCACCCACCACAGCAATCGCCGACATGCCGAGCGCGGGCACGAAGCCGTGCCACAGCTTGATATGCGCGCTTGGCATCTCGGCGGCAGAGCCGATGACCGCTTGGGTCACGGTGCGCACAAAGGGTTCCGCCAGGAACGGTGCCACACCGATGACGATCACGGGGATGATCAGCAAAGCCGGGGAAATCCACAGGCCAAACTCGGGGTCGTGGGGTTTGGCGGGGTAATCGTTCCGCTCTTTGCCCAGGAAGGTATGCGCAATAAACCGGAAGCTATACGCGGCCGAGAAAAGCGCGCCGAGCGTTGCCACTGCCGCCACCAGATAGGGCGAGCCGAACAGCGTGGTGTGCAGCGCCTCTTCCAGCATCATCTCTTTGGACAGGAACCCGTTCAGCAACGGAATACCCGCCATCGACAATGCGGCCAACGTGGCAATCGCGAAGGTGATCGGCATCAGACGGCGCAAGCCGCCCAGTCGGGTCATATCGCGGGTATGGACCGCGTGATCGACAATACCCGCGCTCATGAACAAGGCGGCCTTAAAGCTCGCGTGGTTCAGAATGTGGAACACCGCCGCCATCGCCCCAAAGGAGGTGCCCGTGCCCAGCAGGAAGGTGATCAGCCCCAGATGCGACACGGTGGAAAATGCCAGCAGCGCCTTGAGGTCGTTTTTGAAAATCGCGATCAGCGCGCCAAGCACCATCGTGATCAACCCGGCAGAGCAGACCAGCACGATCCAGATTTCAGTGCCCGACAGCACCGGCCACATGCGCGCCATCAGGAACAGCCCCGCCTTCACCATCGTGGCAGAGTGCAGATACGCCGACACAGGCGTCGGGGCCGCCATCGCGTGCGGCAGCCAGAAGTGGAAAGGGAACTGCGCGGATTTGGTGAAACAGCCCAGCAGGATCAGGATCAGCGCAGGCAGATACAGCGGCGACGCTTGAATAAGCTCGCGGTTCTCGAGGATCACGGTCAGGTCATAGCTGCCCACGATCTGCCCCAGCAGCAGCATGCCACCGATCATTGCCAGACCGCCCATCCCCGTCACGGTCAACGCCATACGCGCGCCTTGACGCCCTTCGGGCAGATGCTTCCAGAACCCGATCAGCAGGAAGGACGACAGCGACGTCAGCTCCCAGAAAATGAGCAACATCAAGATGTTATCCGACAGAACAATCCCGACCATCGCACCTTGGAACAGCAGCAGATAGGTGAAGAACGCGCCCATATTGTCGTCACGCGACAGATAGAACCGCGCATAAAGGATGATCAGCATCCCGATCCCAAGGATCAGACCCGCGAACATCAACCCCAGCGGGTCGAGGAACAGGTTCACGTTCAACCCCAGCTGCGGCAGCCACGAGAGGCTGGCGGTCACGACCTCGCCTGCAAGAACGGCCGGTGCATGTGTCGCAAGACCGATCGCGGCGCAGGCCGTCACCAGAAAGGTCACCAAAAAGCAGCTTTGACGGCCTGCCTGATACATCAGGCCGGGCAGCAAGGCGCCAAGAAACGGGAGGGCTATAATCAGGAACAAAGACATGGCCGCAACTATGTCATGAGCCACGCCAAAACGACCAGCCCTCTTTTCGCAAATTGCGATGGAAAAATACGGATTTATGAGGGCTTCTTGTCGCAGCAATTGAACTTTGCCGCGGCGCGATGATCCAATTTAGGTCCATTTCACGAATATGTAAGAGAGCAAACGCATCCGCCGCACAAAAAAAATGCGGCAGTCGTCTAACTGCCGCATCACATTTGATAATTCCGTACGTCTTAGGGCGGTGCGGGGCCTACAGATTCTCCTGGTCTTCGGGTAGCGCCCCTTTGAAACCGGTGGCGACCACGAATTTCTCGGAACTGTCGGACCGGCTGGCGGGAGGTTTGATATTGGCGACCTTGGTAAACCGACGTTTGAGGAGCTGTTGCAAGTCGCCCTCCGCCCCGCCGGCCAGCACTTTCGCGACAAACGTGCCGCCATCCTCAAGCACGTCAAAAGCAAAATAGGCCGCGGCTTCGCACAGCGCGATGATCCGGTTGTGGTCGGTCTGCTTGTGGCCCGAGCTGGACGCCGCCATGTCGGACATCACGACATCGGCCTTGCCCCCCAGCCAGCCTTTGACGATCTCGTCCGCGTCGTCTTCCATGAAATCAAGCTGGTGCAATTCGCAGCCTGCAATCGGCTCCATCTCTTGCAGGTCGATCCCCAGAATGGTGCCGACGTTCTTGCCCTTTTTCTCGCCAAGAACGTTACAGCGTTTGACCGCGACCTGACACCAGCCGCCGGGGGCAGCGCCAAGGTCGACAACCCGCGCACCGGGCACCAGAAAGCGGTATTTGTCGTCGAGCTCCATGATCTTGTAAGCCGCGCGCCCGCGATACCCTTCGGCATTGGCGCGTTTGACATAAGGATCGTTCAACTGGCGCTGCAACCAACGGGTCGAGCTGAGCTTGCGCCCGCGGGCCGACTTGACCTTGACCTTGAGGTCACGCTGGCCGCGCCCTGATGTATTCTTGCCAGTGGGGGTCTTCCCGCCCGACGCACCGCCCGTGGGCGTCTTGCCTGTCGGAGTTTTCGCCATCAGCCTAATCCTTCTTCCAAAACGCCATCCGCGCTCATCTGGGCATAGAGCAGCCCCTCGCGCAGACCACGGTCTGCAACACTTAATCTATCCGTCGGCCAGCACCGCATCAACGCCTGCAAAATCGCGGCCCCTGACATGATCAACGCCTGACGGTCCAGCCCGATACGCGGATCGGCACGCCGCCCGCCCGGCCCCATCGCAAGATAGGAATGGATCACCTTGTCGATCTGCGCCGAGGTCATGCGAAGCCCGTCCACCTTTGTCCGGTCGTAGCGCTTTAGCCCCAAATGGCTGGCAGCAACAGTGGTGACCGTGCCCGAGGTGCCTACAATCTGGAAATGGTCCTGCGACTGGATCGACTGATAGGGGGTGAAGTCGGTCAGGTTCTCCTCGAAGAACCAGCTCATCAAGGCAAAGCGTGCGGCGTCGTCTTCCACGTCAGAGAATTGATCGCGCAGGGTCGCCACGCCCAGGGGTACGCTGATCCAGTCGACCACACGCGCGGCGGGCACGTCTGTTTTCGCCTGATGGAAGCCCCCATGCAGCCGCATGATGGATTGCGCACGATCCGCCTTTGGCACCTTCGAGATGTCGATCCAGACCAATTCGGTCGAGCCGCCGCCAATGTCCACCACCAGCAGGTTGTGTGTCTTGCGGTTTACCAGCGGCGCGCAGGAAATCACGGCAAGCTGCGCTTCTTCCTCGGGCTTGATGATATCAAGCTTTAGCCCCGTCTCGCGCTGGATACGCTGCATGAATTCCGCACCGTTGGCGGCACGGCGGCACGCCTCGGTCGCGACAAGCCGCATGCGCCGCACCTTGTTACGGCGCAGCTTTTGCTGGCAGATGCGCAATGCCTGAATGGTACGCGTCATCGATCCGCGCGACAATCGCCCGGTTTTCTCAAGCCCCGCCCCAAGCTGGACGGACTTCGAGAAGCTATCGACGACATGGAAACCGCTGCCTTTTGGCTGTGCGATCAGCATGCGACAACTATTTGTGCCCAGATCAAGGGCCGCATAAAGTTCGGTCGATCTGGGCGGAACTGGCGCGGGGCTCAGAGCCGGCGGTACATCGAGCGCGCCCGCACCTTTGGGACGCTGTGGCGCCATGATTGCGCCTTTCATATTGAGTTGCCCCCAAGGTAATGTTTCTGCGGGCAAGGGGCAAGCGGGAAACCAGAGATCCGGCAGCGTAAGCTTATAGTCGCCCTCACAACCATCTTGAGAATTATGACGCCCCGCCCCCCTCGCCTGTCGCGGTTGCCCGCTGTAGTGTGACCACGTCGCAGACGCCGTTCTGAATGTCGAAAAACGGCGACGGGGACAGATCAACAGCCGCTAAGAAAAACAAGCACAGCAGAGGAATCAATCATGCCCGAAGTTACCATCGTCTATTGGCGTGATATTCCTGCGCAGGTCATCGTCGGCAAAGGCCGTCGCGGGTCCAAGCGTCCGCTGCCTGAACGCTTCGAACAGGCCATCGACCGTGCCGCGATGAAAATCGGCGCGGATGACAGCGATGCCTATCTGGCCGAATGGCGCAAGGCCGATCCCTATACGGTCGACGGCGAACCCGACGCCGTGGCCGATGCAGAGGTCGCGCGCATCGACGCAGAGTTCGACCGTGACCGCATCAAGACGCTGATTGCCAATGACGGCTGGGCCTGACCGCCTGTTGCCGGTGCAAAAGTTGATCCCTTCATGAAAGAAATGCTCATGTCCCTTTTGAACTTCCGGCGCAAAGAAGCCCCAGTGTCCGATCTGCCTACCCCCGAGGTCGCGGATTTTTTGCGCGACTACTCGATCGAGGTGATGCCCCGCACGGCGGAAAAGGTCGAAGACTTCCGCGATCTGCTGCCCGAGGGGACACGGGTCTATATCGCGCATATCGATGGCACCCCGATCGAAGACATGGTTGCCACCGCCGCGCGGCTCAATGCGGACGGCTACAAGGTCATGCCGCACTTTCCCGCCCGCATCATCAAGGATCGTGCCACGCTGGAAAACTGGATCGCCATGTATCAGGGCGAGGCTGACGTACGCCAAGCCTTGCTGCTGGCCGGTGGCGTTGCGACGCCCCACGGCGATTTCAGCGACTCCATGCAGTTGATGGACACCGGATTGTTCGACAAACACGGGTTTGAACGGCTGCACATCGCGGGCCACCCCGAAGGCAACCGCGACATCGACACCGATGGATCACGTCTACGGGTGGATGATGCGCTGCGCTGGAAGCAGGGTTTCTCCGAACGGACGGACGCGAAGATGGCCATCGCCACACAATTCGCTTTCGAGGCGCAGCCGATCATCGAATGGGCCGATAGCCTGAAACACGCGGGCATCGATCTGCCGATCCACATCGGCATTGCAGGCCCCGCCAAGCTGCAAACCCTGATCAAATTCGCCATCGCCTGCGGGGTCGGCCCTTCGCTGAAGGTGCTGCAAAAGCGCGCGATGGATGTCACCAAACTGCTGTTGCCCTACGAGCCGACAGATGTGATCACCGAACTGGCCGCCCACAAAGCCGCCAACCCAGATTTCAACATTACCCATGTGCATTTCTTCCCGCTGGGTGGGATCAAGACGAATGCCAATTGGGCCATTGAAAATGGCGGACCCGCTGCTCAGCCAGCCAACTCCGTCTAAGGAAAGACTGAACACCATGACCAGAACTGTCGTCGAATCCAAAACAAAAACAGCGATCATCGGCTTTGACGAGCCCTTCTGCGTGATCGGGGAGCGGATCAACCCCACCGGCCGCAAGATCCTCGCCGAAGAGCTGGAGCGTGGCGATTTCAGCCGCGTCGAGGCGGACGCCATTGCACAAGCCGCGGCGGGCGCGAATATTCTGGACGTGAACTCGGGTGCCGTTTTCTCGAACAAGATGGCCGAAGACCCCCGCTATGCGGATAATAACTTTGTCGAACCGATGCTGATGCCCGAACTGATCCGCGTCGTGCAAAACGTCGTCGACATCCCGCTGTGCATCGACAGCTCGGTCCCCGGTGCGCTGGAAGCCGGTCTTGAGGCCTGCGAAGGACGCCCGCTGCTGAACTCGGTCACCGGCGAGGAAGAGCGGCTGGAGCTCGTGCTGCCGCTGGTCAAGAAATACAACGTGCCGGTGGTTGCGATCTCGAACGACGACACGGGCATTTCCGAAGATCCCGACGTGCGTTTCGACGTTGCCAAGAAGATCGTAGAACGCGCAGCCGACTTCGGTATTCCCGCCCATGATATCGTGGTCGACCCGCTGGTCATGCCCATCGGCGCGATGGCGACGGCGGGGCATCAGGTCTTTACCCTTGTGCGCCGTCTGCGCGAGGAACTGGGCGTGAACACGACCTGCGGTGCCTCCAACATCAGTTTTGGCCTGCCCAACCGTCACGGGATCAACAATGCTTTCCTGCCGATGGCAATGGGCGCTGGCATGACCTCCGCGATCATGAACCCGATCACCCTGCCCGTGAACCAGACCAAGATCGCCGAGAAGAAGGCCGAACTGGTGACGGCGGGCATCATCCTGCCGGACGAGATCGACGACGAAACCTTTGTGACGCTCTTCGGGATGGGATCGACCAAGCCCACCCCCGGCAAAGAGATGGAGGCGATCCGCGCCGCCAACTTCCTGTTCGACCGCGACCCTCACGGCACCGAATGGATCAAGTTCAACAAGGTCGCGCCCAAGGCCGGTCAAGAGGGGCGTGGGCGCGCTGGCCGCAAGGGTGGCCGCCGCCGCTAATGGGGATTCTCCCTACCCCCAAGTTCAAAATCCCCGCAAACCACGGTTTTGCGGGGATTTCTTTTGCGTTCAGGCCAGTGTTTAACCCGTCCAGCGCTTGACCCCACATCCCACACACGCATGATCACGGCACAAAGCTATACTATGCCTTGTATTGTCTTTGACACAGAACGAGGGCCCCGAACGCACGGGCCCGCTGTCTAACTTCTGTCAAAGTTTCAACACATCCGTATGCCTAGATTGCTTTGCAAAGACGCAGTCCGTGGGTGAATTGATGACAACGTGCTTTGAAGGTGTAGCTATGCAGCCCGTGTTCTGGGCTGCCGCAAGCGTGAGCGCTGTCGCCGCGGTCGTTATGGTCTGCATGCTGAAATACCAGCACTTCCACGGCAAGCGGTTCTACGCCCTGACCTTCATCGCAATGATCTGGACCCTGATCACCGTCGGGGCCGAAGCCTCCACCCCGTCCTTTGCCTGCCAGTTCGACATGGCCGTCGTCGCATGGCTGGGAAATGCGCTGGTACCTGTGGCGTGGTGCTTCTTTGTCTTCGCCTATGTGCATCAGGCCGAATGGCTGTCGAAAAAGCGTGTGATGGCCGCGCTGGTGCTGGTGCCCGTGGGCTGCTTTGTTTTTGCTGCAACCAATAGCATGCACCAGCTGGTCTATACCGCCGAGACGGCCATCCTGCCCGGTGACCGGCAGATCACCTATATCCACGGGCCGGGGTTCTTTGCGATCACGGCCGTGCTGTATACTTTCGTCGCCGCGACCTTCTATGCGCTGATCAAGGCCTTTGCCCGCGCCCGCCGCTCTGCCTGGCCGCTGCTGACGATGCTGGCGGTCGTCACGATCACCCCGCTATCTGCCAATGCGGCTTACGTTATTTTCGGCTTCACCGTCTTCGGGCTGGACCCGACGGCGTTTATGTTCACCGTCGGTATCCTGGCCTTTACCTTCATGCTGCTGACAAACAAGACGATGGACATGGCGTCGATCGGGCAGTCGATCCTGTTCAATACGACCAGCGAACCGGTGATCCTGATCGACAACAACCGCCGTGTCACGTTGATGAACTCTGCCGCGAAACGCAGCGGCTTGTGCAACCTGTCCAAAGCCGAAGCCGACGCCCTTTTGGCCAAGATCGACACCCGCAGCCCCCGCACGACGGACGCATCCCTGACCATCGAACAGCGCATCTATGACCCGCGTATTCAGGAAATCGAAAGCCCGCTGGACCCGAACGGTGCCATTCTGGGGTGGAGCATTACTCTGGTCGATATCACCGACCGTATCGTCATCACCCGCGCCCTCGAAGACGCGCTGCTGCGCGCCGACGAGGCCAACCGCGCCAAGGATGAATTTATCTCTGTCGTCAGTCACGAGCTGCGCACGCCGCTTACCTCGCTCAAGGGCGGGCTGGCGCTGGCGCTTAGCGGGCGTTTGGGCGAGATCGACGCGCGCATCCGCTCCCCCCTCGAAATCGCGCAGCGCAACGGGATGCGCCTGTCCCGTCTGGTCGATAACATCCTGCTGGCGCAAAAGATCGACGTGGACGCGCTGTCGCTTGACGCGCTGCCGGTCGATTTGGGGGCGCTACTGAAAGAAAGCCTGGAAGAGAACAAGATGTTCGCCGCCGAGCAGAAGATCGACCTCGTGCTGCCGAAGGGGGATCAGACTGCAACGATCACCGGTGACGCCTTTGCCCTCCGCCAGATCATCGACAACCTCGTGTCCAACGCCATCAAATTCTCCGAACAGGGCAGCACCGTTGAAGGCAGCCTATCCATCCGCAACGGCCATGTGCGCCTGTCAATCAAGGACAGCGGCCGTGGCATTCCCGACGGGATGGAGGGGCAGGTCTTTGGCCGCTTTGAACAGGTCAAGAACGGCGGGCAATATGCGACACAGGGGTCCGGTCTGGGGCTCCATATCTCGCAACAGCTGGCCCGGCAGATGTCTGGCAAATTGTTCTACGACAGCGTTGTCGGCGAAGGCACGACCTTCCACATGGAATTTGCCACCGTCGCCGCACAGCAGCCCGCCGTGATCCTGTCAGCCGCTGACAACACGGACGACACCCCTACCCCTGCAACGACAGGCGACACGCCAGAAGCCGTGCAGGCCTGAGGGCGAAGCCCCACACAAACATAGCTCATTTAAGGGAAGATGGCGGACCCTAGAGGATTCGAACCTCTGGCCTCTGCCTTCGGAGGGCAGCGCTCTATCCAGCTGAGCTAAGGGTCCATCTAGGGGCGGTATAGCCAGACTACCCGCCCCCTGCAATTACAAAATCAGCCTTGGGTCACGCAAACAAATCATGCGCCAGTTCAAGCGCCTCGATCAGCGTGTCGATCTCGGCATTGGTGTTGTACATCCCGAAGGACGCGCGGCAGGTGGCGGTCTGGCCTAGGTGCTGCATCAGCGGCCCGCAACAATGCTGCCCCGCACGTACCGCCACGCCCTTTTTATCAAGAATGGTAGAGATATCATGCGCATGCGCCGCTCCGTCCAGTGTAAAGCTGAAGATCGCGGCCTTATCCGGCGTGGTGCCCTGAACCTGCACCCAGTTCAGACCCGACAGACGCGACACGGCATAATCGCGCAAGGATGCCTCATGGGCGGCGATATTCTGCATCCCGATGTTCATCATATAATCCAGCGCCACCCCCATGCCGATGGTCTGCACGATGCCGGGGGTGCCCGCCTCGAACTTCATCGGGGCATCGTTATAGGTGATGCCGTCTTTGGTGACCTCGCGGATCATATCGCCGCCACCCAGAAACGGGCGCATCTCGGCCATGCGATCGGGGTTGATATAGATCGCGCCGGACCCCGAGGGACCATAAAGCTTGTGACCCGTGATCGCGTAGAAATCGCAGCCGATATCCTGCACGTCCACAGGCATGTGCACCGCCGCCTGCGACCCGTCAACCAAGACGGGCACGCCTTTGGCATGGGCCCCTGCGGTGATCGCCTTGATGTCCACCACCGTGCCCAGAACATTCGACACCTGCGTCACGGCAATGAGCTTGGTCTTGGGGGTGATGGCGTCAATCACGGCTTGCGGATCAAGCGCGCCAGAGGCGTCCACATCGACCCATTTGATCACGACGCCCTGACGCTCGCGCAGGAAATGCCACGGCACGATATTGGCGTGATGTTCCATCACCGACAGGATGATCTCGTCCCCTGCCTGCAGGTTCGGCATGGCCCAACCGTAAGCGACCAGATTGATCCCCTCTGTCGTGCCGGAGGTAAAGACGATGTGATCCTCGTTTCCGGCATTCAGGAACCGTGCCACAGTGCCGCGCACGGATTCATACTGATCGGTTGCCAGATTAGAAAGATAGTGCAAGCCGCGGTGAACATTGGAATATTCATGGCTGTACGAGCGGCTGATCGCATCAATCACGACCTGCGGCTTTTGAGCCGAGGCCCCATTGTCGAGATAGACCAGCGGCTTGCCGTTCACCTCGCGCGACAGGATCGGAAAGTCGCTGCGGATGGTGTTTACGTCATACATCAAGAAGCACTCCTTGGGCGGCAACGCCCACGATAGAGAGAAGCAGGCTAAGCCCCAGAACGATGGCCGCCATAGAAATCAGCAAAACGCCGACAGCCTTGCCCAGTCCGGTAAAGTTGAAGGCGGCGGCGATGAAGTTGACCAATATCCAAAGCCCGATAAGGCCCGTCGCCAAAGATGCCAGCACCGACACCCCCGGAGAGACGAACATCAGCAGGAAAATCGCCACCTGCGCGATGATGCGTAGGATCTGCAAGAACACCACCAGGGCCAGCACATCGCCAAGGTCGCCTTCGCCCCCAAGCGCACGCCCGGCCCAGTAAAGCCCGTGGGTCGTGATCACCAGGACGCCCGAGAGCAGGACAAACATCGCCAGCGGACTGGTAAAGAACGCAGGCATCGCGGGCGTCGGTTGCAGCACCAGACTGACCGAGAAGATCAACGTATTGATCGCCGCCGCCAGCGCCAGCGCGGTCCACAGCACGTCCCGCCCTAGGCGCCACCCCATGATCTGGTTCGCGGCGGCACGCGGGTCGCGCAGGCTAAGCACGACCAGCTCGGTCAGAACCGATCTTGTATCAGGGGCATTCATGAGCGTGTCCGATATGCGACCAGCAACCCGCTGATCCAAAACCATAAAAACACGCAAAGCCAGACCAGACCGACGATGCGCAATTCGATCCCTTCGCCGACGAACCCCGCCGTCAGACCGTGCAATAGCACAAGCGGGCTGGACGCCAGCAAGGCCCAGAACAGCGCCAGCCGCGTGCTATAGCCGCTGGGGCGACCGCGCATCACCTTGAGGATGATCTGCGTCCCCGCCGCCAGCATGTAGAAAATCAGCGGCGCGATGAACAGCCATGCCAGCAGGGTCGCCCCCAGCAGCATGTCAAGCTCGGTGCCGTTGACATGGGCTTCGCGGGCCAGACGCGGGGTCTGGGCCACGAAAAAGATGAGACACGCGACCATCAGATAGACCAGGTTGCGATCCTCCCGCGGGCCCTGCCCCAACAACCGCCGCACAACGGCGGCGGGGTTGCGGTAGCTGGCCACGATATCGCGTGTCGCCGCCATCAGGCTGCGTGCCGCTCAAGCCACGCGGCAAGCCGTGCGGTGATCTCTTCGCGCAGGGTCTCGTCCTCGATCTCTTCCACGGCCTCGGCCAGGAAGGACAATGTCAGCAGATCCGTCGCGACGTTGTGCGGCACACCGCGCGAGCGTAGATAGAACAGCGCGTCCTCGTCGATCGCCCCCGAAGTGGAGCCGTGCGAACAGGCCACATCATCGGCGTAGATCTCAAGCTCTGGCTTGGCAAGGAACTGGCTGTCTTCGTCCAGCAGCAACGACTGGCTGATCTGGTAGCCGTCGGTCTTTTGCGCGTCGGCCTTGACCAGGATCTTCCCTTGGAACACACCGGTCGCCCCGTTGCGCAGTACCTTCTTGAACACCTGACGGCTTTCGCAGTTCACCGCGTCATGGGTGATGAACACCGTGTCGTCGTGGTGGAAATCCCCCCCGTCGCCCACACAGGCCCCCGCCACATGGGCGGCAGCATCGTCACCCGTCAGCTCGATCACGCAATCGTTGCGTGTCATCACGCCATTGGCGGTCAGGGTAAAGGATTTGAACGCGGATTCAGTCCCCAAACGGGTAAAGATATGCGTCGCGGCACGTTGTTCGTGATCGCGGCCTTGGGCGCGCACATGGTGGAAAGACGCGTTATCCGCGACTTCAACCTCAAGCACACCGTTAAAGCGCGCGGCGACGGGGCCGTTCTCCAGCAGCGTGAATTCAGCGCCGGCGTCCAGCTTGACGACGTGGTGCAGCATGACATCCGCTGTCTCGGAGGTCCGGCGATAGACGATATTCACCGGCTTCGAAACTTTGTCTGTTACATGGATCAACACACCATCCGCGGCAAAAGCCGTGTTCAGCGCCGCCAAGGGCCGTGCCACAGGCGTCTGGCCGTTCTTTTCCAGCGTCCCGTAAAGATCACGCGCCCAATGCAGATCGGCATCCGCCTGGGCCAGCCGTTCGATGGTGATGCCCTCAAGCGCCAGATCGTCCGACGCATCGGCATCAAACACACCGTCGACGAACACCAGCTTCAGCCGGTCGATCTGATCAAACAGGGCCACGTCTTCGGACGCGCGCACCGCGGCAGAGACAGCCTGCGGCTGGGTCAGCGTATCGGGGCGGGTGTATTTCCAGTATTCGTCACGACGCTCGGGCAGACCTGCCTGTTGCAGACGGGACAACGCATCCTTGCGCGCCGCATTGGACCAGCCCCCTTGGGGCAGGTCCAACGTGGCGATCAACGCCTCGGTCGGGGTTTGTTGTGTCGCTGCTTCGGCCATTACGCCACCTCGGACAGGATGTCGGCATACCCGTTGTTCTCGACTTCCAGCGCCAGCTCGGGGCCGCCGGTCTTGATGATGCGGCCATCTGCCATGATGTGCACCACATCGGGTTTGATGTGGTCCAGCAGACGTTGGTAGTGGGTGATCACAAGGAAACCACGGCCTTCGGTGCGCAGCGCGTTCACGCCGTCAGCAACCAGTTTCATCGCATCGACGTCCAGACCGGAGTCCGTTTCGTCGAGGATGCACATTTTCGGCTCAAGCATCGCCATCTGCAAGATCTCGTTACGCTTCTTCTCACCACCCGAGAAGCCCATGTTCACGGGGCGCTTCAGCATGTCAGCGTCGATCTTCAGCTCTTTGGCGCGGGCGCGCACAACCTTGAGGAATTCCGCGGCAGACATCTCTTCTTCGCCACGGGCCTTGCGCTGCGCATTCACAGCGGTGCGCAAGAAAGTCATGTTGCCAACGCCGGGGATTTCAACGGGGTACTGAAAGGCGAGGAACAGGCCAGCGGCCGCGCGCTCTTCCGGCTCAAGGTCCAGCAGGTCGATGTCACCCAGATGGGCGGAACCTTCGGTGACCTCGTAGCCGTCTTTGCCCGACAGCACATAGGACAGGGTGGATTTACCGGACCCGTTCGGCCCCATGATCGCGTGGACCTTACCGGCTTCGACTTCCAGATCGACACCCTTCAGGATTTGCTTGTCTTCTTCTTCCAGTTTGACCTTCAGGCCTTTGATGCTCAGCATGATGGGTTCCTTTTCTTGCGCTTTGGCGCTGCAATGACAGTGAATTGAGTGAATGAAAACCCCGTCGAGGGGCCGTCATCGGTGTAAGATTTCATGCCGCCCTCCCCGCCTGTAAGGCTTTGGGAAAACGGGCATAAAGAGCGGTGCGGCAGGCATCTATGCCCGCCTGATAGGAAAGCGGTGACAGCGGGTCGGGCAGAACCGCCGTCGGGATGTCCTCGACGTTGATCGGGGCCCGCAGGGGCCGGCCGACCGAGGCCGCGTAATCCAGATATTTCAAGCGCGACTGCCCGATCGGGGCCAGCCAGCTGTTGGGCACGCCGTAGGCATCGGCCACGATCAACCCGTGCAGGGAAGACGCAAACACATGATCACACGCAGCAATCGCCGCGCAGACATCCTGCGCTTGCCCGCGCGGGTCAATCAGCTGATACCGCGCGTCACTGGCGATCAGAGCCTGCAACACAGGGTCATCCACCAGCGAATGATGCGGCACGATGCCGATCTTGCCATTGGGCGCGCGGTCCTGCGGCCACACGGCGTTGATCAACAGACCGGGATCGCCAAACTCTGACAGCTCCAACCCCAGCAGCGCGGCAGTGATCGGCCCACGGACCAGAGCGATATCGACATGATCGACAAACCCCGTCCCCTGCACCGGATGCAACAGGCCCGCCCCCCAGATCACCGGGCGGTGATCCTGCGGCTCGCTGAAGTTGCGCTTGACCACCTGCAAAAGCGACCCGATGGCCCAGACCTCCGCCTTGCGCACACCGGCATGTTCCACAGGCCGGCCCGCGACATGGGCGAGCACCACAGGGCTGATGGCGTCCCCGAAATTCGGGACCGCCTTCCACCAGTGCAGGCGCAAGGGAGTGGTATCCGCCGATGCCTGCATCAGAGCGCTGCGCCTTTGGTCCCTACGGTGATCATTCGCCATCCCCCTTGCGCAGCACCAATAGGGCCACACGGATCGCAGCGTAGATCATCGCAAAGATCAGCATCTGGAAGAACGTGTTCTCGAAGGCGACGCGCGTCAGCCCGCCCCCGCGAAACAGCGCCATCAGCACCCAGAAAACGAGCGCGGCAATGGTCACGTCCCATGTCAGCTTGCGCATCATCGTGATTACCCCACGGACCCTTCAAGCGAGATCGCAACCAGCGCCTGCGCTTCCATCGCGAACTCCATCGGCAGCGCCTGAAGCACGTCTTTACAAAAGCCGTTCACGACCAGGGCAACCGCCTCTTCCTCGTCCATGCCACGCGAACGGCAGTAGAACAGCTGATCGTCGTCTACCTTTGATGTGGTCGCCTCGTGCTCCACCCGGCTGCTGTTATTCTTGACCTCGATGTAAGGCACCGTGTGGGCCCCGCATTTGTCGCCGATCAACAAGCTGTCGCACTGGGTATAGTTGCGCGATTCCTTGGCTTTGGGGTGCATGGTCACCAAGCCGCGATAGGTGTTCTGCGCCTTGCCCGCCGAAATCCCCTTGGACACGATGCGCGATTTGGTGCGCTTGCCCAGGTGGATCATCTTAGTGCCGGTGTCGGCCTGTTGCATGTTATTGGCGATAGCAATGGAATAGAACTCACCCTGGCTGTCGTCGCCGCGCAGAATGCAGGACGGGTATTTCCACGTCACGGCAGAGCCGGTTTCGACCTGCGTCCACATCACCTTGGCACGGTCGCCACGGCAATCTGCACGCTTGGTCACAAAGTTGTAGATCCCGCCCTTGCCGTCTTCGTCACCGGGGTACCAGTTCTGAACGGTCGAATATTTCACCTCGGCGTCTTCCTCGATGATGATTTCAACCACCGCGGCGTGCAGCTGGCTCTCGTCGCGCTGCGGCGCGGTACAGCCTTCAAGGTAGGACACATAGGACCCCTTGTCGGCGATGATCAGCGTGCGTTCAAACTGACCGGTGTTTTCGGCGTTGATACGGAAATAGGTCGACAGCTCCATCGGACAGCGCACGCCCGGTGGCACGTAAACGAACGACCCATCGGAAAAGACGGCCGAGTTCAGCGTCGCATAGAAGTTGTCATTCACCGGCACGACCGAACCAAGGTATTTCTTGACCAACTCGGGGTGTTCGCGGATCGCCTCGGAGATAGAGCAGAAGATCACACCCGCCTTTTTCAGCTCGTCCTGGAAGGTGGTGCCGACCGAAACAGAGTCAAAAACCGCATCCACAGCCACCTTGCGGGGCTCGTCGCCAATCTTCTCTGCGCCTTCGACGCCTGCCAGAATCGCCTGCTCTTTCAAAGGGATACCCAGCTTCTTGTAGGTCTCCAGCAGCTTGGGATCGACGTCATCCAGGCTCTTGGGTTTTTCCGCCATCGATTTCGGACGCGCATAGTAATACTGCTGCTGAAAGTCGATTTCCGGATAGTCGACCATCGCCCAGTTCGGCTCTTTCTTGGTCAGCCAGCGTTCATAGGCCGCCAGACGCCATTCCAGCATCCATTCGGGTTCGTCGTTCTTCTCCGAGATCAGCTTGACGATATCGGCGTTCAGACCCAAGGGGGCATAGTCCATCTCGATATCTGTGGACCACCCGTATTTATAGGCACCGCCGACTTCGCGCACGGCATCCACGGTTTCCTGATCAACGCCTTCTTTAACGCCGGTGTTCGGGTCGTCCTTGACCAAAGTGCTATCCATGCTTTTCATCCTTCAACTGGCGGTGCGCATCAAGCGGCCCGCGCCTCGTGTTTCTTCAATTTCGCGGTCCAGGCGTCTGCAAAACGCAAGACCTGTTCTTCTGTGGTGTCCGGCCCAAGCGATACGCGCACGGCACAGGATGCCTCAGCGTCGTCAAACCCCATCGCCGTCAACACCCGGCTTGTCGCCACCTTACCGCTAGAGCACGCAGACCCCGCGCTGATCGCAAAGCCCGCAAGGTCCATCTGCATCACCTGCGTCTCACCACGCCACCCGGGTGTGATAAAGCAAGAGGTGTTCGGCAAACGCGCCACGTCTTTCCCAACAAAAATAGTCTTCTTTGACGCAGCCTCAAGAGCCTTCTCTAGAACATTTCTAAGTTCTGCAACCCGTTCCCATACGCCATCCGCCAAATCCTGGGCTGCGGCAGCACACGCAGCCCCAAAACCGGCAATGCCGATGACGTTCTCTGTCCCCGCACGACGGCCCAATTCCTGCCCGCCCCCGCGCAACATCGGCTGCATCAATCCGGGCGTATATTCCGGCCCCGCGATCAGCGCACCGATGCCCTTGGGACCGCCCAGCTTATGCGCCGAGACAGCCAATGACGCATGACGACCCACATCCGAGCGCCAGCGCCCCAGATCCGGCAATTTACCCGCCGCTTGCACCGCGTCACGGAACACGCTTGCGGGCGACGCGCCCAAACGCGCCAGCTCGTCCAACAGGCTTTCCGGCTGCAACACCCCTGTCTCGCTATTGGCACGTTGCAAAAACAGTGTTTTGCCCGCCAAGGCTCCGTCCGGCAGCGCGTTCAAATCCACGTGACCATTGCGATCCACAGGCAATTGCTCGGCCTCCGGGCACCAGATGCGTACTGCTTCATGCTCCACGGCTGCACCGGTCACATTGCCCGCGTCCTGCACCACACCCGCAATCGCCTCGGTGGCACCGCTCGTGAAAATCACCTCCGACACATCGCAGCCGACCAAAGCTGCCACCTGCCCGCGTGCTTTCTCGACCATCATCTTGGCCGCACGCCCTTCGGCATGGACGCTGGACGGGTTGCCCGCCACATCCATCGCCGCCAGCATGGCCGCGCGCGCCTCTGCCCGCAGGGGCGTGGTCGCGTTATGATCAAGATATACTCTCACATCAGCTTCCAAATGGTCCTAAATCCCAGGGAGTGTGAGGGACAGCGTCCCTCATTCCGCATCCGCCTCGTCCACGATGGCAAAGAGGTTCGGCACCGCCGGACAGGGGGCAAGCTCGTTCGCAACAACATCCGACAGGCGCGTCTGGTGCAGAAAGACATAGACCTGTGCGCTCAGCCCTTCCCACAAACGGTTGGTCAGCGACTGCGCCCGGCTGCCCGATGACCCGCCAGAGGCACCGGCCCCCACATGCATCGCATCGACCTTCTCGTCGACCGCCGCCAGAATATCGACAACGCGAATGTCCGACGCGGGCCGCCCCAAGCGGTAGCCCCCGCCCGGACCACGCACCGAAGACACCAGCTCGGCCCGGCGCAGCTTGACGAAAAGCTGCTCTAGGTACGGCAGGGAAATGGACTGACGCGTCGCGATATCGCCCAGATTGACCAGACGATCCGCAGGCTGAAGCGCTATATCGGCCAAAGCGACCATCGCATACCGCCCCTTGGTTGACAGCTTCATCGCAGTGTTCCCTTCCCCATAAGCGCCTGTTTGATTGACGACGACGCCTGAAATGCCTAAACGCAAAGTCTGACCCCCAGAAACGGGGATCACACAAGTTAGAACCGTTCTAAACTGCCCTAGCGAATTCGTCAACTATTCCGCTGCACTTAGAACCCCAAGCAGGGACGCTCATGCCCGAGGTTATTTTTCCCGGACCCGAAGGCCGCCTCGAAGGCCGCTACCATCCACAAAAAGAACGCGACGCACCCATCGCCATTCTGCTCCACCCGCACCCACAATTCGGCG
The DNA here is from genome assembly GCF_040435955.1 of Sulfitobacter sp. TCYB15. NCBI lineage: Bacteria > Pseudomonadati > Pseudomonadota > Alphaproteobacteria > Rhodobacterales > Roseobacteraceae > Sulfitobacter > Sulfitobacter sp. TCYB15. Next base: position 1,804,950 of record NZ_CP159193.1, on the reverse strand, counting down.
GGACGATGAACCATAAGGTCGTGTATAATATGCACTATGCCTTCTACAATATGGGTTTCACCGTTCTGCGCTTCAATTTCCGCGGCGTGGGCCGGAGCCAGGGTGAATACGATCAGGGGGTTGGTGAACTCTCCGATGCGGCGTCGGCGCTGGATTACCTGCAATCGATGAACAACAACTCCAAGCACTGCTGGGTTGCCGGTTTCTCGTTTGGCGCATGGATCGGGATGCAGCTGCTGATGCGCCGCCCCGAGATCACGGGCTTCATCTCTGTCGCACCACCGGCGAATATGTATGACTTCAGCTTCCTCGCACCCTGCCCGGCCTCCGGTCTGGTGATCAACGGGACCGCTGACCGTGTGGCACCACCCGCAGATACCGTGAACCTCGTGAACAAGTTGCACGAGCAGAAAGGCATCACCATCACCCACCAAGAGATCGAGGGTGCCGGCCACTTCTTTGAAGAGCCGCATATGGAGACGTTGATCACCTCTACCACAGACTACGTGAAGCGCCGCCTGACGGAGACAACCCGCTAATGGCGGATCCGACAGTCGTCGAATTGGCCAACCAAATGGCCGAAGAATGTCTGGCGGTCCAACGCGAAACCGGACAGGAGCGGCTTTTTATGGAAGTCGCTGCTGTTCTGGGCGCGTCGTCGCAGACGATGGAAGAAGCCTTTGTCACGGCGATCCGCACGCGGCTTGCCGCCGCACAGGGGCGTGACTTTATGGCCAAGGCGCTTGCCGCTCACCGTGCAAAGGAAAGCTGACGAATGACCACCAGACTTGAGCAGCAGATCGCCTTTCTGAACGAAGCGGACAAGCTCAAGTCGGTCACACGCGGGACGTTGCTTTGTGATGCGTCGCGGGCCGAAAACTCGGCTGAACATAGCTGGCACCTGACGCTTTATGCGCTGGTGCTGGCGGATCAGGCGGGCCCCGATGTCGACATCACCCGCGTGATCAAGATGCTGATCCTGCATGATCTGGTAGAGATTGACGCAGGCGACAACCCGATCTTTGGCAGCTACGACACTGCCGATATGGAAGCGCAGGAACAGCTTGCCGCTGATCGTATTTTTGGCCTCCTTCCCAACGACTTGCGCGATGATCTTCGCGCAACATGGGAAGAGTTCGAAGCCAATGAGACCCCCACAGCCCGCTTTGCGAAATCGCTCGACCGCTTCCAGCCTCCGATGCAGAACCTCGCGGCGGGCGGCGGCAGCTGGGTTGAATACAACGTAACCGAAGCGCAATTCGTGGAAAAAGTGGGCCGCAAAATCCAGACCGGCGCGCCAGGGCTTTGGGAGTTTGCCCGCGCCCGTGTCTCTGCATGGTTTGCCGCGCGGAGCTAACTGCCCGCCCCCTCTACCCATCATCCCCCACCACGCGTGTCACACGCCTGTCGCAGCGCGATGATATGGGCTAAGCTGCGCAACTCTTTTCAGTATACCATTGCATACCGACTAGGCATTCATGCCTGAATAGGCTATGCGGGTATCAGTATCATTTCAAAGGACCGCAGATGATGACCAAGATCAAAGTGGAAAACCCGATCGTTGAGCTCGACGGTGATGAGATGACCCGCATCATGTGGGATTTCATTAAGAAAAAGCTGATCCTTCCCTATCTCGATGTGGATCTGAAATATTACGATCTGGGGATGGAGGTCCGCGACGAGACCAACGACCAGATCACCATAGACGCGGCCCATGCGATCAAGGAATATGGCGTTGGCGTCAAATGCGCGACCATCACTCCTGACGAGGCTCGGGTCGAGGAATTCGGCCTGAAAGAGATGTGGCGCTCCCCCAACGGGACGATCCGTAACATTCTGGGCGGCGTGATTTTCCGCCAGCCGATCATTTGCAAGAACGTCCCCCGCCTTGTGCCCGGCTGGACCAAACCGATTGTCGTGGGCCGTCATGCCTATGGCGACCAGTATAAAGCGACCGATTTCAAATTTCCCGGCAAGGGCAAGCTGACCCTGAAATTCGTCGGCGAGGACGGGACAGAGATTGAACGCGAGCTTTTCGACGCCCCCGACGCCGGTGTCGTGATGGGGATGTACAACCTTGATAAATCCATCATCGACTTCGCCCGCGCCTCGCTGAACTACGGTTTGAACCTTGGCTGGCCGGTGTATCTGAGCACCAAGAACACGATCCTCAAACAGTATGACGGCCGCTTCCTTGAGCTGTTCCAGCATATCTACGAGACCGAGTTCGAAGATAAATTCAAAGCTGCGGGCATTACCTATGAACACCGTCTGATCGACGACATGGTCGCCTGCGCGATGAAGTGGAACGGCGGCTATGTCTGGGCCTGCAAGAACTATGACGGCGACGTGCAGTCAGACACCGTTGCGCAGGGGTTCGGCTCTCTCGGGTTGATGACATCCGTGCTGATGACCCCCGATGGCCAGACGGTCGAGGCTGAAGCTGCCCACGGCACGGTCACCCGCCACTATCGTCAGCACCAGAAGGGCGAGGAAACCTCGACCAACTCCATCGCGTCGATCTACGCATGGACCGGCGGGCTGAAGCACCGCGGCAAGCTGGATTGCAACGCCGAGCTGACACGCTTTGCCGAGACGCTCGAGAAAACCGTGGTGGACACAGTGGAATCGGGCTTCATGACCAAGGACCTCGCGCTGCTGGTCGGCCCCGACCAAGGCTGGCTGACCACAATGGGCTTCCTTGAAAAGGTGGATGAGAACCTGAACAAGGCGCTTGGCGCGCAGTAAGCCGAATGCTTAAAATAAGGGCCATTCCTACCGGGTGGCCCTTTTTCTGTGCACGATCCCCCGCGTGACGTGATGTCATGGGGAAAATTATTATTCTGCACTGCAGCACCCCTAGACAGGTCAACATAGCTGCCCTATCTGGGCGATATGACATATGCTGATCCCCTCCACCATTCTTCGCTAGATGATGTTCAAGGCCTCAGCCTCGGGGTCTTTCTCTGCGGTATCGGAATTTTTGTGCTGACCTCTGCCGGTCTGATCACCGGACAGACGGCGGGCTTGGCGGTGATCATCGCCTATCTGACAGGCTATTCCTTCGGCACGGTCTTCTTCCTCATCAACCTGCCGTTCTATTTCCTTGCGTATAAACGGCTTGGGGCCGAGTTCACGATCAAGTCGCTGATTTCCGTGACCATGCTGTCGGTCGTGACCGAATTCCTGCCCTATGGTTTCGCGATCCAGTCGCTCAGCCCTGCTCTCGCGGCAGTGATCTTTGGCGCGCTGGTGGGTCTGGGGCTGCTGGCGATGTTCCGCCACAACGGGTCGCTTGGCGGCCTTGGGGTGGTGGCCCTGCTGGTGCAGGACACCACGGGGTTCAAAGCCGGATGGGTCCAGCTGATTACCGACGCCGTAATCTTTTCGGTCGCATTGTTCCTGTTTCCAGCCTCTGTCGTGGGCTATTCGCTGCTTGGCGCACTCGTGCTGAACCTGATCATCACCTTTAACCACCGCCGCGACCGCTATATCGCGACCTGATCCACAGGCGTGTAGCACCCAGCCCCGCTCTTGACAGCGGCCCGTGACCGCCTCAGGACTGGGCCGGAAAGCAGCAACGGGGGCGTCAGGATATGCATTACTTTTGGTTGATGATCGCGATCCTGACAGAAACGTTGGGCACCAGCGCTTTGCAAGCCTCGCAACAGTTTACGCGGCTTTGGCCCTCGGTCGGCGTCGTTGTCTGCTATGCGATTTCTTTCTACCTGATGGGGCTGACGCTTAAGGTGATGCCCGTGGGGATCGTCTATGCGATCTGGTCGGGCCTTGGCATCGTCTGCATCGCGGGCATCGGCTATATCGTGTTCGGGCAAAAGCTCGACCTCGCCGCGGTGGTGGGCCTGTCGATGATCATCGGCGGCGTGCTGGTCATCCACCTGTTTTCCCATAGTGCGACCCACTAAGGCGCGCTATCTCGGAACCTGCCGCTGCTTTTAGGCGTTAGCGTGTAACGCAACGACCGAAAGTGCCGCATGTTAGACTCACTAAGCTCCGTTTGGGGCACCCTCCCCGACCCTTTGCGCAATCAGCTAGAAGGCTACGCCATCGGTTTCTGGAGCGTCCTGCCGCAGCTTATCCTGTCGATCGTTTTCCTGTGTTTTCTCTGGGCCATCATCCGCATCGTTCAGGCCGTTGTGCCCGGCGCCCTGCGCCGCGCCCATATGCGGCGGTCGCTTGTCGACGTGATCATGATGCTGATCGTGGTGGGCATGTGGCTCTTCGGGGTGCTGATCGCGGTGACCATCGCCTTCCCCACAATCACCCCCGGCAAGGCGCTGACCGCCCTGGGTGTGGGCGGTGTCGCCATCGGTTTCGCTTTCAAGGATGTATTCGAAAACTTCCTCGCCGGTATCTTGCTGCTGATCCGCGAGCCCTTCGCGGTGGAGGATTACATCGAATGCGAAGGGTTTGAGGGTCAGGTCGAAGAGATCACGATCCGCGATACCCATGTGCGCCAGACCGACGGGCAGCTTGTGGTCGCCCCGAACGCGATGTTCTTCAAGAACCCCGTCACCATCCGTACCGCCCGCGATGTGCGCCGGACCACGGTGATCTGCGGCGTGGCCTACGGCGAGGACGTGGATGCTGCGCGCGAAGTGATCGCCAATGCGGTGCGCGGTGTGGATGCGGTACGCGACGACGTGCGCGACGTCGAGATCTTTGCGCAGGAGTTCGCGGATAGCGCGATCAACTTCGAGGTCACATGGTGGACCGGCTCGCGCCCCATCGACATCCGCAGCAGCCGTGACAAAGTCGTGGCCGCCGTCAAACGCGCGCTGGATGATGCGGGCATCGAGATCCCCTTCCCCTATCGCACGCTGACCTTCAATGAACCGCTGCCCATCGACGACCGCCGCGACAGCACAGAAGACACAGGCACCGGCGGCTAATCGCCTTTAGGGCTAGCTTTCTGATGCCGGGCACGGTAAGCGCTGCGCAAATGCTGCGGTGCGAGAGCGTGCGCGGCCCCCTCCCGTATCAAAGGCATACCCCAATGGACATGCGTAACATCGCAATCATCGCTCACGTTGACCACGGCAAAACGACGCTGGTTGACGAGCTTCTGAAACAATCCGGCACCTACCGCGAAAACCAGGCCACAACCGAACGCGCGATGGACAGCAACGATCTGGAGCGCGAGCGCGGCATCACGATCTTTGCCAAGCCGACCTCTGTCGTCTGGAACAACACACGCATCAACATCGTCGACACGCCCGGCCACGCCGACTTTGGCGGCGAGGTGGAGCGCATCCTGTCGATGGTCGACGGTGTCGTCCTGCTGGTCGACGCGGCTGAAGGCCCGATGCCACAGACCAAATTCGTGACCTCCAAAGCGCTGAAACTGGGCCTGCGCCCGATCGTCGTGCTGAACAAGGTCGACAAGACCGACGCCGAGCCTGACCGCGCACTGGACGAATGTTTCGACCTTTTCGCCAGCCTTGACGCGACAGACGAGCAGCTTGAATTCCCGCATATGTACGCCTCCGGCCGCTCTGGCTGGGCCGATGCAGAGCTGGACGGCCCGCGCAAAGACCTTAGCGCGCTGTTCGAGCTTGTGCTCAAGCATGTGCCTGCGCCCAAGCAGATCGAAAACGCCGACAAGCCCTTCACCATGCTGGCAACCACATTGGGCGGTGACCCCTTCTTGGGCCGTCTGCTGACCGGTCGCGTTGAAACAGGCACGCTGAAAGCCGGCCAAAGCATCAAGGCGATGTCGCGCGACGGCAAACTGATTGAAAACTTCCGCTGCACCAAGATCCTCGCCTTCCGCGGGCTGGAGCAGACGGCCATCGACGTGGCTGAAGCAGGTGACATCGTTTCCATCGCCGGTATGTCCAAGGCAACCGTGGCCGACACGCTGGCCGATACATCGGTGAACGAAGCCATCCCTGCCCAGCCGATCGATCCGCCCACCATCACCGTGACTTTCGGCATCAACGACAGCCCGCTGGCCGGTCGTGACGGCAAGAAAGTTCAGTCCCGCGTGATCCGCGAGCGCCTGATGAAGGAAGCCGAATCCAACGTCGCGATCAAAATCTCCGACACCCCCGGGGGCGACGCCTTCGAGGTTGCCGGTCGTGGCGAATTGCAAATGGGCGTTCTGATCGAGAACATGCGCCGCGAAGGGTTCGAGCTTTCGATCTCGCGCCCGCAGGTTCTGTTCCAGGAGATCGACGGTGTGCGTCACGAGCCCATCGAAGAAGCCACCATCGACGTGGATGACGAATACTCCGGCGCGGTCATCGAAAAGATCACAGGCACCCGTAAGGGCGAGTTGGTCGAGATGAAACCTGCCGGTGCCGGCAAAACCCGCATCATCGCCCATGTCCCGTCGCGCGGGCTGATCGGCTACCACGGTGAATTCCTGACCGACACACGCGGCACAGGCGTCATTAACCGCGTGTTCCATTCCTGGGCACCGCACAAGGGCACGATTCCCGGCCGTCGCGCGGGCGTCCTGATCTCGATGGAGAACGGCACCTCGGTAGCCTTCGCCCTGTGGAACCTTGAAGAACGCGGCAAGATGATGATCGGCGCACAGGCTGACGTCTATACCGGCATGATCATCGGCGAACACAGCCGTGAAAACGATCTTGAGGTGAACCCGCTGAAGGGCAAAAAGCTGACCAACGTCCGCGCCTCGGGCACCGACGAGGCCGTCCGTCTGACCACACCCATGACCCTGAGTCTGGAAGAAGCCATTGCCTATATCGATGACGACGAGCTGGTTGAAGTCACGCCAAACGCAGTCCGTCTGCGCAAGCGCTATCTGGACCCGCACGAGCGGAAACGGATGGCAAAGTCGGCGTAAACAAAGCGACGCTGGACCGGGGCTTTGCCCCGGACCCCAGGATTTTATACCATTTGGAAAGCGGGGCTGGTTTGGCCCTGCTTTTTTATGTCTGGCGAAGTGTGGGGGGAGGTTTGGTGGGGTCAGCGGCCTTTCTTGGCTGCTGACAAGAGCTTGGGTGCGGGCTTGGCCAGCTGGGCTTAGCCGTCGATCTCTACGACCATCAACTCGCGTTCTGACGCGTCTTTGGCGTGGCTCAGCGCCTCTTGGTAGGCGTCGGAGTTGTAGCAATCGACCGCATCCTCGACAGAGGCGAAACGGGCCACAACATTGCGCGGGCGTTCCTTGCCTTCAAGCTGCACGAAGCGGCCACCACGGGCCAGGAAGCTGCCCCCATGCGCCGCGATGGCGGGGCCAGCAAGCTTGGCGTATTTACCGTAGGCGTCCTCGTCAGTAACCGTGACATGTGCAATCCACAAAGCGGGCATCGTTTATCCTTTCAGAACATTTTCGGCTGCGGCAATCGCGGCCTCGGCATTTGCGACATCTTTGGCACCGCCCTGGGCCATTTCAGGACGGCCACCGCCACCCTTGCCGCCCAGTTCGGCAACGACTGTCTTGACGATATCAACCGCCGAGATCGTGGCGGCCAGATCGGCGGTCACACCCGCCGCAACCGCTGCCTTGCCGTCTGCATCAGCGATCAGCAGCACCGCGCCGGACCCGAACTTGGCCTTATGTTCGTCGATCAGCGCGGGAAGATCCTTGCCGGTCACACCGTTGACCACCTGCGCGATGAACTTGATCCCGTTCACCTCGCGCGGGGCCGCGGCACCGGCATCGCCACCGCCCGACATGGCCAGCTCGCGGCGCAGCTGAGCGACCTCATTCGCCAAGGCGCGGCGTTCGTCCAGCAAGGCACGGACGCGATCGGGCACATCCGCGGTCGAGGTCTTGAGCTCTGCCGCGACGCGGGTCAGCGCGGTTTCCTGTGTGCGCAGCCACTTCAGGGCTTCGGTGCCGGTCAGCGCCTCGATCCGGCGGATGCCGGAGCTGCTGGAGCTGTCGCCCAACAACACAAAGGCCCCGATGTCACCGGTCTGGCGCACGTGGGTACCACCGCAGAGTTCCAGCGAATAGGTCTGTTTGTCCGCGCCCTTGCCCGAACCGGCCTCGCGGCCCATAGAAACAACCCGCACCTCGTCGCCATACTTCTCGCCAAAGAGCGCCTGCGCCCCCATCTCGCGCGCGTCATCCGGGGTCATGATCCGGGTTTCCACGGCGGTGTTCTGGCGGATGTAGCTGTTCACCTCTTCCTCGACCGCGGCCAGTTGGTCGGCCGTCATCGGGTGGTTATGGCTATAATCAAAACGCAAACGATCCGCCGCATTCAAAGAGCCGCGCTGCATCACGTGATCTCCCAAGGTCTTGCGCAGCGCCTCGTTCAGCAGGTGTGTGGCGGAGTGGTTCGCACGGATCGAGGTCCGGCGCGCGTGGTCCACATCCAAGACCGCGGCCTGAGAGGTCTTGACTGTGCCCTCTGTCACCTCGCCGATATGGATGAAGACACCCGCGGTCTTGCGCGTGTCGGTCACCGTGACCACGCCACTGTCGGTTTTGATCGTGCCGGTGTCCCCGACCTGACCGCCGCTTTCGGCATAAAACGGTGTCTGGTTCAGCGCGATCTGAACGGCGTCGCCCTGTTTCACCTCGGCCACCTGCGCACCGTCCTGGATCAGCGCAACGATCTGCCCCTCGGCGGTTTCGGTGTCATAGCCCAGAAAATCGGTGGTGCCGGATTTTTCAGCCACATCGAACCAAACGGTCGCATCCGCCGCTTCGCCCGAACCGGACCACGCGGCACGCGCCTTGGCCTTTTGCGCATCCATCGCGGCGTTGAAGCCTTCAAGATCAACCTTGCGGTCCTGTTCGCGCAGGGCATCTTGGGTCAGATCGACCGGGAAGCCGTAGGTGTCATAGAGTTTGAACGCGGCCTCGCCCGGCAGATCGGCACCGGCGGGCAGGCCCTTGAGTTCGTCATCCAGCAGCTTCAGACCGCGGTCCAATGTTTGTTTGAAGCGCGTTTCTTCCAGCAGCAGTGTCTCTGTAATCAGTGACTGCGCCTGCCCCAGCTCGGGGTAGGCCCCGCCCATCTGACGCACCAGTTCGGGCACAAGGCGGTGCATCAACGGGTCTTTCAGCCCCAGCAAATGCGCGTGACGCATCGCCCGGCGCATAATCCGCCGCAACACATAGCCCCGCCCGTCGTTCGACGGCATCACCCCGTCCGCGATCAGGAAGGAGGTCGACCGCAGGTGGTCGGCGATCACGCGGTGGTGCGTCTTGCCCGGGCCATCCGGATCGGTGCTGGAGGCATGGGCGCTCGCCTCGATCAGGTTGCGCATCAGGTCGGTGGCATAGTTGTCGTTCGTGCCCTGCAGCAGCGCTGCGACCCGCTCGATCCCCATGCCCGTGTCGATCGATTGGTTCGGCAGTGCGGTGCGGCTGCCATCCTCGAACTGTTCATACTGCATGAAAACGAGGTTCCAGATCTCGACAAACCGGTCGCCGTCTTCCTCTGGCGATCCGGGAGGGCCGCCCCAGATATGATCCCCGTGGTCGTAAAAAATCTCGGAGCATGGGCCGCAAGGGCCGGTCGGCCCCATCATCCAGAAGTTGTCATCTGTCGCGATGCGAATGATCCGGTCGTCCGGCAGCCCGGCGACTTTCTTCCAGATGTCCGCAGCCTCGTCGTCGGTATGGTAAACGGTCACGTAAAGACGGTTGGGATCAATGCCCAGTTCTTTGGTAATCAGCTCCCATGAAAAGGCGATGGCCTCGGCTTTGAAATAATCGCCAAAGCTGAAATTCCCCAGCATTTCAAAGAAGGTATGGTGGCGCGCTGTATAGCCCACATTGTCAAGGTCATTATGTTTGCCCCCGGCGCGCACGCATTTCTGCGCTGTTGTCGCACGCGAATAATCGCGGGTTTCGACGCCGGTAAACAGGTTTTTGAACTGCACCATGCCGGAGTTCGCGAACATCAGCGTGGGGTCGTTTCGCGGCACCAGCGGGCTGGACGGCTGGATCGAGTGACCCTGCTTTTCAAAATAACCAAGGAAGGTTGATCGGATATCGTTGAGCGTCTTCATATGCGGGGCCTTTCGAGGGGCAAAAACAATTACCTTCGAATACCCTCGCGACAGAGCACTGTCCACAGGCAGCCCCCATGAAAAAAGGCGCGCCCTGGGGGCACGCCTTTTCTAACCACTTGCGGTGCAAGCCTTTACGCTTCGAGAATATCCGCGTCGTCGCTGTCGGAGCCGTCGAAGTCCAGCCCATGGGCCGCGCGGATCTTGTCTTCGATCTCATTTGCCATGGCGGTGTTCTCTTTCAGGAAGGTCTTGGCGTTTTCACGCCCCTGCCCGATCCGCTCATCGCCATAACTGAACCACGATCCCGATTTATCAACCACGCCAGCCTTGACCCCAAGATCCAGCAGCTCGCCCATCTTGGAGATCCCTTCCCCATACATGATGTCGAATTCGACCTGCTTGAATGGTGCGGCCACCTTGTTCTTGACGATCTTGACCCGTGTGGCATTGCCGACCACCTCGTCACGATCCTTGAGCGCGCCAATGCGGCGGATGTCCAGACGCACGGAAGAATAGAATTTCAGCGCGTTCCCACCGGTCGTCGTTTCGGGAGACCCGAACATAACGCCGATTTTCATCCGGATCTGGTTGATGAAAATCACCATGCAGTTCGACCGCGAGATCGAGCCTGTCAGCTTCCGCATTGCCTGGCTCATCAGACGGGCCTGCACCCCGACAGAGCTGTCGCCCATATCGCCTTCCAACTCGGATTTGGGCGTCAAGGCCGCAACGGAGTCGACCACCACCATATTCACCGCACCGGAGCGGACCAACGTATCCGTAATTTCGAGCGCTTGTTCGCCGGTGTCAGGCTGGGAGATCAGCAGCTCGTCGATATCAACGCCCAGTTTGCGCGCGTATTGCGGATCAAGCGCGTGTTCCGCGTCAACAAAGGCACAAACGCCGCCGTTTTTCTGCTGCTCCGCAACACAATGCAGGGTCAATGTGGTCTTACCCGAGGATTCCGGGCCGTAAATCTCGATGATCCGCCCCATGGGCAGACCGCCGATACCAAGTGCGATATCCAGCCCCAACGAACCAGTCGAGCTCGCCTTGATGTCCTGAATGGCCCCTTCGGCCCCCAGCTTCATGATCGACCCTTTGCCGAACTGGCGTTCAATCTGTGCCAGCGCGCTGTCCAAGGCCTTTTGCTTTTCAGCTTGTTTCTTGTTGTCCATAGTCAAAAGATCTGCCGTTGCCATGATAGGTTATCCTCTTACTGTCACAGTGGTCTGCAAGCCGCAATCATCATGCCCCGACCATCTTGATGTTCTTTCTATGTTCCATATGAGATCAAAATGAGAACATTACAATGTATTTGTTTGCCCTTTCATCTATTTATTGAACTGATTAACATTCGGTTGATACGCGAAAATTACTATTCGACTGACGAAAGGTTTTCTTTCAAGTGCTTGTTTTCTTTAAGGAACGCCTTGCGTTTTTGTCGGTTCCAAAAACCGGAACCACAGCCTATGAAACCGCTTTGGCCCCCCGGGCGGATATGGTCATTTCCGAACCGCCCATGCTGAAACATGCGCCGGTCTATCGCTACAACCGGTTTATTCGCCCGATGTTTCTGAAAGTCTGTGACACGGAGCTTGAATTGATGGCCGTCATGCGCGAACCGATCAGTTGGCTGGGCAGTTGGTATCGCTATCGCCAGCGGCCTTTTATGCAGGGCAAGCCCAATGCCACCTTTGATGTGAGTTTTGATGAATTCATCCTTGCCTATATGAAGGGGAAAAAACCAGGATTTGCCGACGTGGGCAGCCAGCTAAACTTTATGGCAGCGCAACCGAACGGAACGGGCATAACCCATTATTTTCGATACGAGAATCAGGATCGGTTAAAAGGTTTTCTTGAACAAAGGCTCGACGTAACGCTTGATCTGAAACAAGAAAACGTGTCCCCCCAAATAGACCTGCATCTTTCCCCGGAGATAGAGCAACGTTTCAAACGCAAATTCGCGGATGAATTTTCGCTTTACGACTCGATCAAGTAACGACCAGCCAGCCTATTGGATCTGACTGTTCACAGTGTTCGTCAGCTCCGTCAGCGAAAACGGTTTAGGCAGGAAAACAGAATTGGGAATCGTCATCTGGGCATCGCCGAAACTATCCTCGGCATAGCCAGAGACAAAGACCACAGGCACCCCCGGTCGTGCTTTCAGCGCCTCGCGTACCCAAGTGGGGCCATCCATCCCCGGCATGATCACGTCGGTCACAAAGACATCAATATTAAGCGCTTGGTCCTCAAGGGTTTTTAGTGCCATCTCGGCCGAGTCGGCTTCTAGAACAGTATAGCCGCGCATGCGCAGCGCGCGGCTGGCAAATGCACGCACCGGTGCTTCGTCTTCGACCAGCAAGACGGTCCCGTCCTCTCTTTTCGATCCGGTCGGGGAAGCGGTTAGTTTCATCGGCGCTGATGCCTCCGCGCCCTTACTATGGCACGGGAAATACAGGGTGAAGGTGGTGCCTTCCCCGATCGTGCTATCGACGAAAATATAGCCCCCCGACTGTTTAACAATACCGTAGGCAGTAGACAGCCCCAGCCCCGTCCCCTCGCCGGTCCGTTTGGTGGTGTAGAAGGGTTCAAACACTTTTTGCAACCGATCCTGCGGGATGCCTTCGCCCTCGTCGGTGACCTGAACAGTTACGTATTTCCCGACGGGCACGGCCACCCGATCACGTGTAAGCGGTTCAGCCAGCTGGGTATTTTCTGTCGTGACTTTGATTTCCCCGCCCATGGGCATCGCATCGCGCGCGTTCACGATCAGGTTCATCAGCACTTGTTCCAACTGCCGTTTATCTGCACGGATAGGTTGCAAGATCGGGTCATGGCTGAGGGTCAGGGTCACCGTTTCACCAACAAGACGATTAAGCAAATGGGTCAGGTCGGCAAGCGTGTCGCGCATATTGACCGTCTCGGGACGGAGCGTCTGCTTGCGTGAAAAGGCGAGCAACTGCCCCACCAAAGCCGCAGCGCGGTTGGCATTCTGGTCGATCTGTACCAGATCGCTGTAATCACGATCGCCCGGGTCATGGCGCAGAAGGAGCAGGTCACAGTGGCCGGAAATAGCGGTGAGCAGATTGTTAAAATCATGGGCAACGCCCCCAGCAAGCTGCCCGATAGCCTGCATTTTTTGACTTTGGGTAAACTGCGCTTCCAGCGATTTAAGCTCGGTCGCGTCATGTAGCACGGCGATAAGCGTGGGCGTGCCGCCTTCGGAAATCAGGCTTAACCTTATCTGGACAAACACTTCCCGATCGCTGCGTTTGAGCCTGAGGAACTCGGGCTTTTGCAGCAATCTCCCTTCCAGCGTGTCTTGCAACCAGTCCGAGATTGATCGCCCCAGCCCCTCCATCACGTCGGCAAGCGACACGCCTTCCGTCAATTCCGCGCCCACCAACTGCTCTGCCGGCGCGTTGAAGGACAAAACCTCGCCGCTCGGGGCGACTTTGATGAGCGGGATCGGCAGGTTTTGAAGCGCGGACCATCCTGCGTCCTGAAACCGGTCGTTTGCATGGGGCAGAAAATACAGTGCGCGGCGGTTGGCCGAGGCTCCGATCTCGGCGACGGTCATGCATATGGGGCCTTTGGCAGTCTGCACGGTGACCATTTCCCCCGAAGCGATGGGGATATCGCCGATGATCTGGTTCAATGCCGTCACGCGCCTGCCGACAAGGCTGCGCGCCGCGGCGTTCATAAACAAAATGACGTTCGAGTTGCTGGCCATGACCATTGGCAACCCGTGGTCGCTCGTGCCAGCGCCGTTTTCGGACGCGTCCCACAAGGTTTCGAGCCGCCAAAATAGATCTTCCCCCACGCGGTGCGCGGACAGGCGCATGGTGCCGTCACGGGTGTTGATGTCTTCTTTCGCAGCGCCCCCTTCCGTCGCTTTGGCCGCGAGCCGAGACGACAGCGCCTCAGGGTCCGCGAAAAGCGGCGCGAGCAGGTCGGCGATTGTGGGCTGTGCCGGACGCAGAAAGGTGGTTAACGCAACGTTGTTCTGCGCAACGATATCGCCTTCCTTGGTGGTAAGCACACAGGGGTTCGGATCATTAGCCATCGTGGTTTTTGCCGCCGCACGCTGCGCGCGTTGCACGCGCTGGCGGCGCAGCGCGACCACAAAGTTAACCAAGACAGCAAGGCCGACAGTGGCGCTGGCGGCCTGTAGAACGATGGCCAGAGAGCGCGCTGGAGCGATTGAACCAAGGATGGCGGCGAAGATAACAAAGGCTGATAGAACCAGCCAACGCTTACCAAAGACGATCTGACGAGCCGCACTTTCTTGAGCCAACACTTTCCCCCTAAATCATGAAACCGAGTTCATTTAGACTTAGGAGGGTTAATGTGCTGTTAATTTGGTATCAGGTCAAAGGAAATAACATCTTCAAGTTGTTTCAAAGATCCTTCAACGACGTTTAAAATGTGCCGTGAAAAATCCGTCACCATGCGCATCTACTTGGAAACGCTTGGTAAATACCTGCGTCCAGTCCGGGTTCCGCGCCAGAAACGCCGCAGCCCGATCTTCGTTTTCAGAGTGCAGAACCGAGCATGTCGCATAGGCCAGCGTCCCGCTTTTGGCGGTTAACGTGGCGGAGTGATCCAGGATTTTATCCTGAATTTGTGTCAATTCTTCCAGACGACCGGCTGTAAACGTCCACTTGCCTTCGGGCGACCGGCGCCACGACCCGCTCCCCGAACAGGGAGCGTCACATAGAACGACGTCAAAGGGGCCGGCCCCGTCCAGTTCATCGGTTGTCACCTGTCTGACGGTTGCACCAGCGCGGTCTGCGCGCGCGGGCAGGTCGACCATTCGGCGCGGATCGATGTCGTGGGCGAAGACAGTCGCATCGCGCCGCGCGGCCATCGCCAGCGCCTTGCCGCCGCCACCTGCGCAATAATCAAGCATCCGCTCAGCATCGGGAAGCGATGCCACAACCGCTTGGCTGGCCGCATCCTGAAGTTCAATATCACCGTGTAAGTAGCTGTCAGAGTTGCGAAGTTTCCGCTCCCCCTCTGTCACCGTCAGGGCGGTGGTGCAAAGGTCATTCGTGCGTGTTTCGATGCCGGCTTCGGCCAGTGCCTCTGCCACATCCGCGACCGTTGCCTGTGCCGTATTCACCCGGACCGAGATCGGTGCCCGCGATTGCAGAGCCTGCGCGACAGCTTCGGCGTCTGCCCCGAGCGACGCCTGAAACAGCGGTATGATCCAGTCCGGCAGGTTCCACAGGGTCGCCATATCACTTGGCGCGTTGGGGGCCGTGGCCTCTGCGTCCGACAACGGCAGTGGCGCGTGACCTTGCCCGTTGAACAGCGGCGCAAGGTCGATGCCCTGCGCCCGCAAGACGCCAATCATCAGCGCCCGCCCCGTGTCACCCCCCCCAAGGTGCGCGGCCAGCCGCCGCTGCCGCAAGACATCGAACACATGATCGCGCACCGCAGCACGGTCCTTGGACCCTGCATAGCGGCTGCCACGGGCCCAACGGGTCAAGGCTTGCTCCGCCGGGACGCCGTCCGCCATTGTGTTCAAAATCTCGATGGCGGCAGAGATGCGCGCGCCGGGGGTCATGCTTGGGTCACGTAGATTACGCCTTTGATTTAAGGGAGTTACCCGATGCGGTAGTTCGGGCTTTCGCGGGTGATCTGCACATCATGCACGTGGCTTTCAGACAGACCCGCGTTGGTGATCTTGACGAAAGTGCAGTTCTTGCGCATCTCTTCGACCGTGGCGCAGCCGGTATAGCCCATGGCCGCACGAAGCCCGCCGACCAATTGGTGCACAACGGCATTGGCAGAGCCTTTATACGGCACCTGACCTTCGATCCCCTCTGGCACCAGCTTGTCCGATGCGGCGTCTTTCTGGAAATACCGGTCGGCAGAGCCGCGCGCCATGGCACCAAGGCTGCCCATGCCACGGTAGCTTTTGAAGCTACGGCCCTGGTACAGGATCACCTCGCCGGGAGATTCATCGGTGCCCGCAATCATGCTGCCGACCATCGCGCAGGACGCGCCTGCCGCAATCGCCTTGGCGAAATCGCCCGAGAACTTGATCCCGCCGTCTGCGATGATAGGCACATCGCCCGCAGCTTTGGCGCAATCCATGATCGCCGTCAGCTGCGGCACCCCGACACCGGCTACCATTCGCGTTGTGCAGATCGACCCGGGCCCGATGCCAACCTTAACGGCATCCGCCCCCGCATCGATCAACGCACGGGTCGCGTCCCCTGTCGCGACGTTGCCCGCAACGATCTGCACGTCGGACGACAGGTCGCGGGCACGGCGCACCGCCTCTGCCACGCCGGCGGAATGGCCATGCGCGGTATCGATTACGATCATATCAACGCCCGCCTCGACCAATGCTTGCGAGCGTTCATAGCCCGCGTCGCCAACGGTCGTTGCCGCGGCAACGCGCAGACGGCCAAGGTTGTCTTTGCAAGCGGTGGGGTTCAGCACGGCCTGTTCGGTGTCTTTCAACGTCAGCAGACCAGTCAGCTTGCCCTTGGCGTCGGTGACCAACAGCTTCTCGATCCGGCGCGCCTTCATCAGGCTGATCGCCTCGTCGCGGTCGGCGGGCTCTTGCAGCAGCGCCAGATTGTCGGAGGACATCATCAGGCGTACCGGCGTGGCATCGTCAGAGGCAAAGCGCATATCGCGGTTTGTCACTATGCCCACAACACGGCCTGCTTCATCAACAACGGGGAAGCCCGTGACACGGTAGCGTTCCTGTAGCGCCTTGGCATCGGCCAGCGTCTGGTCGGGGCGCAGGGTGATCGGGTTGTAGACGATGCCGGATTCAAACCGTTTGACGCGGCGCACTTCCTTGGACTGTTCGTCGATCGTGAGGTTGCGGTGGATGACCCCCATGCCCCCCGCCTGCGCCATGGCAATCGCCATGCGGCTTTCGGTGACCGTATCCATCGCAGAGCTGAGCAGCGGAATGTTCAGCGCGATCGATTTGGTAACGCGGGTCCGCGTGTCAGCGGTAGACGGCAACACGTTGGATGCCGCAGGCACCAGTAGTACATCATCAAAGGTCAGAGCCTCACGAATCTCCATTTTGCACCTCGGCTTGCATGGGTTCATTTGGCGGTTTCATATTTCATGGATGGGTTTGATTGGAAAGACCCATTTGCACGCTAACTGCATTGCTCGACGCGCATACGTGATCCGCGCAGCCACTGTCATGGGGGTACAGGGGGCACAGACAGGCGCAGATGGCAGGAATTATGCCGCATCGCGGCTTTCACCTGCCGCCTGCTTCGCTATGGTGCGCCAAAGTGTTGAGGATAAAGATAGATGAGCAACGATCCCCTTGTGGTATTCACGCCTTCGGGCAAACGCGGTCACTTTGCCAAGGGCACGCCGGTGCTCACGGCGGCGCGGCAGTTGGGCGTTGATCTGGATTCCGTCTGCGGCGGGCGTGGCATCTGTTCGAAATGTCAGGTCTCGCCCGGATATGGGCAGTTCTCTAAGCACGGAGTCACCGTGGCACCGGATGCGCTGTCCGAATGGAACAGCGTCGAACAACGCTACAAGGACAAGCGCGGTCTGATTGATGGCCGCCGTCTGGGCTGTCAGGCGCAGATCATGGGCGACGTGGTGATCGATGTGCCCGCCGAAAGCCAGGTGCACAAACAGGTGGTCCGCAAACGCGCCGAGGCGCGCGATATCGTGCTCAACCCGTCGACCAAGCTCTTTTACGTCGAGGTGCAGGAACCCGACATGCACGACCCCTCGGGCGATCTGGAGCGGCTCTGCGACGCCCTGCGCGATCAGTGGCAGCTTGAAAATGTCACCGCCGATCTGCAAATCCTGCAAACGCTGCAACCTGCGCTGCGCAAGGGCGCATGGAAAGTCACCGTCGCCGTGCATTTGGGCGATGATGAGAACCCGGCCCGCATCATGCATCTTTGGCCCGGCTTCTACGAAGGCTCACTTTACGGGCTGGCGGTCGATCTGGGCTCCACCACCATCGCCGCGCATCTGTGCGACCTGCAGACCGGAGAGGTCGTGGCCTCTTCCGGCGTGATGAACCCGCAGATCCGCTTTGGCGAAGACCTGATGAGCCGCGTCAGCTATTCGATGATGAACGAAGGCGGCGCGGCAGAGATGACCCGCGCGGTCCGTGCCGGCATGAACACATTGTTCGATGAAATCAGCACCGAGGGCGGCATCGACAAGGGCATGATCGTGGATGCGGTGTTTGTCTGCAATCCGGTCATGCACCACCTGTTTCTGGGCATCGACCCGTTCGAGCTGGGTCAAGCGCCCTTTGCGCTGGCCACGTCAAACGCGCTGCGCCTGCGCGCCATGGACCTGGACCTGACCATCCACCCCTCTGCCCGCGTCTATCTGCTGCCCTGCATTGCGGGCCATGTGGGCGCGGATGCCGCCGCCGTCGCCCTATCGGAAGCCCCCGACAAATCCGACGATCTGGTGCTGGTGGTCGATGTGGGCACCAACGCCGAAATCCTGCTGGGCAACCGCAATAAAGTGCTCGCCTGTTCGTCCCCCACCGGTCCCGCCTTCGAGGGGGCGCAGATCAGCAGCGGCCAGCGCGCCGCCCCCGGCGCGATCGAACGGGTAGAGATTGACCCCGTTACCAAGATCGCCCGGTTCAAGGTGATCGGCAGCGACCTGTGGTCCGACGACCCCGCTTTCCTATCCGAGATCGGTGCCAGCGGCGTGACCGGCATCTGCGGCTCGGGCATCATCGAAATGGTCGCTGAAATGCGCATCCACGGGATCGTTGACGCCCCCGGCCTGATCGGCACGGCTGAACAAACCGGATCGGCCAATGTCTTTGCCGACGGGCGCACCAATTCCTATCTGGTCTATGATGGCACCGCCGATGGTGGCCCGCGCATCACTGTGACCAACCGCGACATCCGCGAAATCCAGATGGCCAAGGCAGCACTTTATTCCGGCGCGCGGTTGCTGATGGATAAATTCGGCGTCGATCACGTGGACCGCGTTGTGCTGGCCGGTGCCTTTGGCGCCCATATCAGCCCCAAGCATGCAATGATCCTCGGCATGATCCCCGACGCCCCGCTCGACAAGGTGACATCCGCCGGGAACGCCGCAGGCACCGGCGCGCGCATTGCCCTGCTCAACACCTCCAGCCGCGCCGAGATCGAAGAGACCGTCCGCAATATCCACAAGATCGAGACCGCCATCGAACCCCGCTTCCAAGAGCATTTCGTCAACGCCTCTGCGATCCCCAACGCGGTAGAGCCCTTCCCGATCCTCAACAGCATCGTCACCCTCCCGACCGAGACCTTCAACACCGGCGGCGACAGCTCCGGCGGCACCCGCCGCCGCCGCCGCCGCTAAGGTCTGCCCGCAACCATCGGCAAAGGGCGCGTCAGGCAAAAACCCCGCTTGACGCACCCGCCACATCGGATTAAGTCACCTCACGGCGCGCGGGTATGGTGAAAAGGTATCACGGCAGCTTCCCAAGCTTTAGTTACGAGTTCGATTCTCGTTACCCGCTCCAACATTCCCTAAAATCATCTCAATCCTTTTTGGGGATCGCGGCATGTCTCGCCGCTAAGGGCCGTTTGTCGATCATCGCCCTTGTCCCCACCGGTAGCATTCCGCCGTGCTTTGCGGCAGTATCTCTTTCGTAGCTTTGCCATGTCGCCCGAAAGGATACGCCAGATGTTGAAATACATGTTCTTTTCGCTGCTGTTGATCCCGGCAACGGCCACCGCTGACAAACTACCCCCTTCATCAGAACTTTTGTCAGACTGCACCGCGCCGCAGACAGATCCGGACGCCGTGCATCAATGTTTGTTTGCAATGGGCGATCAGGTGGAGCGCGACATGGTGCGCGCCTATCTCGATGCCCAAGCGGCGCTGGCTGCGTTTGATCAGGCGTTTTCTCGAAAGGCCGATGCCTCGGCGAGCGCGTTGCTGCAAAGCTCTCAGATCGCATTTGAAGAATACCGCAAATATCACTGCGCGTTTCCCGAGCGTTTGTCGTTGGGGGGAACGGCCGCGATCAACGTGACGCTGAGCTGCCGGATTGACCTGACGCGATCGCGTATTGAGCAGTTGCAAGACTACGCCACCGCACGCTGACGCCACCGGTGCCTTGGCGCATTACCGTGCAATGACGATATCGGCACGCAGACCGCCCAGAGTATCCGAGCTGCCCAACCTCAGCACGCCGCCATGCGCGCGGGCGATGTCGGTCGCGATGGCAAGGCCAAGGCCCACGCCGCCGCTGCCACTGTTCTGATTGCGCGCGGGGTCAAGCCGCGAGAACGGGCGCACGGCCTCGATGCGGCGATCCTCGGGGATGCCGGGGCCGTCGTCCTCCACCCTGATCCGCAGGGTTTTATCCGTCAGCAGCACAGATACCTCGGCCCGCGCCCCATAGCGCACCCCGTTCGAGATCAGGTTATCCACCGCGCGCAAAATCGCCATGCGGCGCAGGCGGACGGTGCCGGTGCCGTCGCCTTCGGGCGGGAGCAAGGTCACATTGCGACCAGCGCGTTGCGCATCCTCGACCGCGGTCTGCATCAGCGCGTGCGGGTCCAGGGGTTCGGCGTCCCCCTCTGCGGTGCCTTTGGCGAAATCAAGGAAGGCATCCAGCATGCCTTGCATATCATCGACGTCCTGCAACAGCGGCTCCGCATCGTCTTCGTCGATCATCGACAGGCCAAGCCGCATCCGCGTCAGGGGCGTGCGCAGGTCATGGCTGACCCCCGACAACATCAAGGTGCGCTGTTCAATCTGCCGCTCGATCCGTGCGCGCATATCGACAAAGGCCGCCCCCGCCGCACGCACCTCGACAGCGCCTGTGGGGGTATATGGCACGTGACGCCCGCGGCCAAAGGCTTCGGCTGCGCGGGCCAGCCGCTTGATCGGGCGCAGCTGGTTGCGCAGGTAAACGAAGGAGATCAACGTCATGACAAAGCCGAAGCTGAAGGTATACACAAACAGCTGATGCGGGTTCTGCGCCGAAATCCGGCGCCTCTCGAACTGGAGATCAAGCGGGCCAAAGCGCGACTGCACATAAAGATGCACCCCCGTGGGCCGCGTCAGATCAAGGCTCAGGAAGGATGGCAGATACTCATCGAACCGCGCCACCATCACCCGACCGGAATAATCATACCACGACATCCGGTTGCGCGTCGGCACCTCACTGGCGGATACAGGCGTCACCCCCATGTCCAGCGCGGCCAGCCGATCTTGCACCGTGGCCGGCACGGCAGCGGCGGACGGGGCATCATCGACCACCTGCATGACAAGTTCGACCTCGCGCAAGACCGTATCGGTCATCTGGTTGGTGACCCCCTCATAGTTCCGCTGTGCAAAGATCACGGTCATCACGAGTTGCAAGATCACCACCGGCAAAAGCAGGATCAGGGCAGCGCGCCCATAGATGCCACGGGGCATATATCGTTTGAGCCAGACGAAGAACATGGGATAGACCTTAGCCAGCCCCCTGCCCCAGCGAAAGGCCAAACCATGCTGCCCCCTGACGACTTCGACCCCGCCATCGGTATTGCCGAGATCTTGGAACCGGGCCTGCGCCGCATCGTGGCCGACAACCCCTCGCCCATGACCTACCGTGGTACGAATACCTATCTTCTGGGCACACGCGGCATCGCCGTGATCGACCCCGGCCCCGCGTCGCCGCGGCACCTGCAAGCGATACGTGATGCCATCGGACCCGACCAGCACATCAGCCACATCATCGTAACCCATACGCATCTGGACCATTCGCCCCTCGCGCGCGACCTTGCCCGTGCCTGCGGCGCGCCGATACTGGCCTTTGGCGACGCGTTTTCTGGCCGCTCTGCGGTGATGCAACAACTGGCCGCCGTGTCCGATATTGGCGGCGGCGAAGGCATTGATGCAGAGTTCATCCCCGATCGCCCCCTAACTCACGGAGAGACCATCGCCGGCGACGACTGGACGCTGAGCGTGATTCACACCCCCGGCCATATTGGTAACCACATCAGCCTTGGCTGGAATGACGCCTGTTTCACCGCGGATCACGTCATGGGCTGGGCCAGCTCGCTGGTGTCGCCGCCGGATGGGGATCTGACCGATTTCATGGCATCTTGTGCGGAACTGCAAAAAAACGACTGGCGGGTGTTCTATCCGGGACATGGCGCGGCGGTGACCGACCCTGCGGCAAGGCTCGACTGGCTGGTGTCGCACCGCCTATCGCGCGAGGCTGATATCCTGCGCGCCCTCGACCAAGCCCCCGCCACCGCCGCCCAACTTGCTGCCGCGATCTACACCGAAACCCCGCCTGCGCTACTGGGTGCCGCGACCCGCAACGTCCTTGCGCATCTGATTGACCTTACAGGCAAAAACCGCGTCGCCCCGGTTGAATCCCTCACTGCGACAGCCACCTTTCGCCGGGTCTGAAAATCTTTTGAAAAAATCTGGAAAAAAGTGGCAAAACCCTCTGGACGCCGGAAATTACCATAGCTATACGGTGCAGACCGTTCCGACGTAGCTCAGCGGTAGAGCAGTTGACTGTTAATCAATTGGTCGTAGGTTCGATCCCTACCGTCGGAGCCATTAAATCTTAAATACCTGATTTATATGGCATTTCTCTCCCTGGATTCGGAGAGATATCCCCTTGGCACAAAGCCTGTCCCTCCGCTTGGCACAATTGCTGGCACAGGAGTCGCAGACTTGCGCACCTCAATTACATCACAGATTCATCTCGAATACCGGAAAACCGGTTTTCATTGGCGCAGACGCCTGCCCCAGGCCCTACGGGCCTGGGGTGAACCCCCTTCAAACAAAAAAATGTCACTGATCTTTCCACTTCGTTCCCATGTCATTCCTGAGGCCAAGGCACTTGCTCTGAAACTGACCCTTCTGAGCGAGATCGCCTTCGCCGGGTTGACGGAGAGAACGATGGCGATTGCGCCCCACACAATGGAATCAATTCTGACCGAGCTCTGCCGCTTCATCATTGATGCAGCCGAAGCCGCGCGCGAGATTGCACCATGCCGCACTCCTGAAATCGCAGCTTATGAGTTGGCCTGCGTAAATGCCGCCATCGATACACTTCGCCATGCAATTGCAATGCGCGACCGCCAATCAGCAAGAGGCCCACTACAGGAGGTCGCACATCGCCTCGGTCTAATCCTCGATGAGAACGACCCTGACTGGCAACGGCTTGCCTTTC
Organism: Sulfitobacter sp. TCYB15; assembly: GCF_040435955.1. Classification (NCBI taxonomy): domain Bacteria; kingdom Pseudomonadati; phylum Pseudomonadota; class Alphaproteobacteria; order Rhodobacterales; family Roseobacteraceae; genus Sulfitobacter; species Sulfitobacter sp. TCYB15. The sequence goes on along the minus strand of NZ_CP159193.1, from coordinate 1,781,810 downwards.
GGGCCCTTCGGGTCATGGTGGAGGCACAAGAAGAGATCTTGAGCCGTGAACAGGGAATATATGGAGGCTCAACGCAATGTAGATCCCTGCCCGATCAACCGATGATGCAACTGCAACGTACAGTTAAAGTTCCCGCCCCCCGTCCCTCACCACTCACCAACCCTTCTGAGTATGCACACCAACCGGCTGTTGACGTTACACTCTACGAACGAGCTGCCCCTCTTCAAACTCAGACCTGTGCTCCCATTGCCAAAGGTGCTTCACCAGCTGAACCGGATCCCACCCCGCAGATGCCTCAAAACGCCAAAAAAGGACGCAAAATCAACGCAATTGCAGAACACTATGTCGACCTGAGGTCCAAAGGGCACTCTACGTTCAAAGCAAACGAGACGCTCAGCAAAGACGCCGGAAAAAGCTGGGAGAAGAACTCCAGCGGGAACGTATACTCAACAGGACGGTTAATGGCCCTGGCATTGAATGACATCCCTTTGGACCAGGTTTCGGATAGCGAGTTAACCGCCGCATTCAACTTGCTCCAACGGGTCCCACGAAACTATCAGGCCGCGACAAGCAAACTCAGCCCGCAACAAGCGGCAGACGAAGCCGACACACAGGAACAGCACAACGCCCAGCTCACCCGCGCAAGAATGGAAAGCCAGGGTGCAAGTCCAGGCAAAATTGAGGTCACCATTTTAAGAGAGCGCATCAGACGGCTGAGCCCGAATACGATTTACCGCCACATGCAGGATTTCCAGCGCATCTGTAGGTTTGCTGTCATCCAAGGCGATCTCGCTGAAAACATCATGGCGGAGCATATTTGGAAGAAAACAGACGTTGATCAACGGACTTTAGAGGCCGAAGATACAGAACGACAGACGTGGGTCGGTCGCTTGGATAAGCTGTTCCGAACCCCTATCTTTCAAGACAAACTCGACGATATTGGCGACCCGCTATTCTGGGCCCCCTTGATCGCGGTCCATATGGGTTTTCGCAGCGAAGAGATCTTGCAGCTGAACTTAGCAGATATCGAAACCATCGGGGACGTGCCGTGTATTTGCCTCAAGCAAGGCCCAGGGCAAAATCTGAAGAGCCGAGCCGCCCGTCGTATTGTCCCAATCCATCAGAACCTTATTGACATCGGCTTTTTGGCTCTTGTCGTTAAACGCAAGCGTGACGGCGAAGAACGTCTTTTCCCCTGGCTGCAGCGAAGTGCATCGAAAGAGACTTTCACGGAAAATTTTTCGAAAAAGTTCACGCGCTACCGGAAAGACGTCGAGTGCTACGATCCCCAGCGCGACTTTCACAGCTTCCGCACGACCTTTAACCACCTTTTGATTGAAAGCAGATGCTTCGATAGCCACCGTCGCTACATTATGGGGCATGTCGATCGGGATGTTGGTATTACAAACTACAACCCGGACGGTTTTTCCAAGGCGCTTTTGTTGGACGATGTCAATGCCGTCGAGATCGACATTTCGATGATCCGTAGCCCGTTCGAAAATGCCAAACCGAGCAGCGTAACCCATTTGGCTGATCACCGCCTGGCAATGCCCTCATAGCCCCTCCATTGCGGCACCGACACAAACCCTAAACCGCAATTTATTGCTTTAGCGGGAGGTCCCGAATAGCCAATTAGCCCCCCCCTTTATCCAAAGTGTTTGGTAAGAAATGAAGCCTACCGCCAATGGACCAACACGCGTTAAACAAAGGACATTTCATGACAAAAACCACTGTAGAACAATACGCTGTACTCGATTTTGAAGCTTCAAGCCTCTCACTCGACAGCTGGCCGATTGAAGTCGGCATATCTTGGATCGAGCAGGGAAAGGTGCAAACATGGTCTTCATTGATTTACCCTGCCCCTGAATGGGATCTTTTGGATTGGTCAATCCAAAGCGCTGCAGTTCACAAAATATCCTTCGCTCATTTACGCGGCGCACCAGTCGCGGCGGAGATCGCGCCTGAGGTAATAAAACAGATGCACGGCAAGACCCTTGTGTCAGACGCCCCGAACCACGAGCAACACTGGCTCTCCAAACTGCTGGAAACTGATCCAACGTGTGATGTCCCAACTGTTGCGAACTTTGACAGCGTCAGCGCTGCGCTTTTCGATGGGTATGCGCTCGACATGCTCTACGAGGCCTTGGAGCGGACCACGGCCCCGCATCGCGCAGGCCCCGATAGCGCAAGACTTACCAAAGCATGGTTGAAGGCAAAGGAAATCGACGCCGAACTAAAGGGAGGAAAAACAGACAGAAAAAACTGACAGCCAGCATATACTAAGTTCGGCCGGCACTCTCGATATTCTTCGGTAAATTGACATTGCGAGCCTCAAAAAGCCGTAACATTGGAGGTCGCTTCCGGTAAAATGTCAAAACTTCAATTAGTTCAAAAAACTCCGGTTTACGACCGAAAGCAAGGTGCGCAGCTTACTGCGCTCCTACCCTCAACGCCTCACAGCTGAAACTGTCACATGGACCTTATTTGACTGGCGGCGCTGATTTCTCACAAGACACCAGAAAGGGCTGCTACCAAAGGCAGCAAAACTAATCTTCACATAGTGATTTGTGATCAGCTCGACTGGTCACAGATCAAACAACGTTTTAACTTCCGTAAACACTCTGCAGCTGCATCTCGAATGATTTAGCATCCCCCATGAGGTCAATCGTTTTGAAACGCATTCTGTGACCCTGAACAACCATCACCTCATCGATGGAACCTCCCGTTTGTGGATGCAAGAGCATCCCTTCTGCTGTTAGGCTGGCCGCGTCCTCGGGCCGTTCTTGGCTGCGCAAGTATGCGTAAATCTGATAAAGATAGCCACTTTTCAGGATGTTTTCTCGGTATGTCGACGCGGTGAAAATTGCTGTAAATTTAGTGTCGATTACTATCCGATGCGTAAATCCGACATTGGTTAGCTCAATATCAGTCTGCATCCCGGGCAGGACTGCAGCTATTCCAGCTGATGCGCTTTCGACTGGCCATGACAAACGCTTGCCCGTGTTGACGATCCAACCTTTGGGTTGCAGTTCGAGACGTAGCGCATTCCCCATAGCCTTTTCAAACAACCGGCGGATAAGGTGGTCGCTGGCGTCAGGCAAGGTGCCAGTGACACGTCCTGCGTCCTCGGTCGGAATGATGGTGTCAAACACCATCTTGGCCAGAGCCACCATGAAGCGATCTGCAGTCTCATTACGCCCTATCTGGTCACTGGCCAGTTCCGCCCAAGACGGACGTGGTCCGGTCACGCCCAAACGCGTAAAGTCCCCCGACAACTGTCGGCAGCGATGGGCCACCAGATCGTCCGATACCCGGCTGGCCAGATGGTCAAGGGCGGCCCGAACAACTCTGTTTCGAGGAGTTTGCATGGTATGCTCTTCAAAAAGACATGCAACTCGGCCCCTATCCATCAAACGCCGAGTTGTGGTTTCAAGCATGTCGATGCGCCCACGCACCCGCGAAAGAATTGCAGTCTTTGAACTGTACCCGCGCGAGAGGTTACGCCGTAAGCGTTCTTCCACCACATCAGTCAACAACCGAGCTACCAGATCAGGCAGGTCCCGAGCGACTTCCACCTGATGATCGAACCTCCCCTGATATTGGACAAGATCGGAAGCATAAAGAAAGAGAAGCCAAATATTCCGAAGTGGGATCGGTTCTGCCATTACAGCCCTACGCGCAGGGCTTGGGTCGCGTCCCGCGCTCGCTCTGGGGCATCGAACCAATACTCTTCCAACAATGGGGCGATTTCAGTATCGATTACCTCGGAGAACCAAACGCGAGCATCGGAACAGTCATCATCGCTTGGTGTGACGTACGAGTGACCTACCCTAAATTGAGGACCCAACGCACGATCTCGCGCAATCACTTCATTCAAAGCGCCTACTCGGTCACGGATCAAGGCGATCACATCCTCCGGAAAACTCTTGTCGCGGCACCAGTCTGCCCAGGCATCATTCAATAGAGGCTCCAGCGTCACAAAAGCAAACCTGCGCCTCAGGGCCAGGTCAACCAGCGCAAGTGAACGGTCGGCGATATTCATCGTGCCGATGATATACAAGTTGTCAGGCACATGGATTTTCTCGCCAGGAATTTTCCGGTATGCGAGTTCCATAGCATCGGCCCTGTTGCGCTTGGTGTTTTCCAGTAAGGTCAACATTTCACCAAAGACCTGCGCAGGATTTCCCCTGTTGATTTCTTCGATGATCAGCACGTGCGCCAGGTCTGGCTGGGCGCGTGCAGCCTCGATCACTTGCAGAAATATCCCGTCGGTCAGGGTCAACCCATTACTTGACGGGCGATAACCACGGACAAAATCTTCGTAGGACAATGATGGGTGAAACTGAACCGACCGTAGCTGATCTGGCAGAGGCGACTTGCGGTCGATCAAGGCCTTTGCCAGGCGCTTGGCTAACCATGTTTTTCCCGTGCCAGGCGGCCCTTGCAAGATCATATTTTTTTTGGAGGACAGACGGTCGACAAGACCAGTAAGCGTTTCGCGTTCAAGAAAACCGCCTTCAGAGATGATGTTGTCCACCGTGTAAGGCAAGATTTCCTGCTCTGAAAGGTTGTCGTCTTCCGCGGCATCTTCCGCCTCGCTAATGCTCATGGGATCAACGTTGGGGGCAAAGCGTTCGGCCCAGTATGAGTGGCCAAGGAAATATCCATAATCCTGTTCTGCTCCATCGAACGTGAATGCTACCAACCGGCGGGCCATGTCGTCTTCTTCGACACGTGCCCGCGCAACCGTTGTACGATAGGTATAGAAATACCATTCTTTGGGCGGATCGATTTCTTCCCAGTTCACTTCGACGGTCAGGCCGTCGCCTCGGTTGCCCATGATCGTACCAATAGCCTTGATCCGCATTACGCTTGCGGCACGGCCATAGTTTTCGAAAGGAACATCATTCTTTCGAGTAAAGGACGACTTAATCGCAATTCGGTCTCCGGATTTCATCTGTCGGACAAGCTTTGAAAATTTGTCTTCGTAGCCATTCTGCCAGATCCCATCGCGCAGGAAACGTTCTGTCTGGTCACCCTCTGACCATGACGCGCCCACAAACCAGAAACCTAAGCTGTCGGAAACCACTCCATCTTCGGGTGCCTTCTCCTCTTCGTCGTCCACGGCAAAGCCTTCGCGGGCAATACGAAAAATATTCGCAGCCCATTCATCAGAAAGGGTGGCTTTCCAACCAGCGTCAGACAGGCCCCAAATCCCTCTCGCTGGAGCTGTCATAACACCAGCCTTGACGAGGTAAGCCCGAGCGAAAGAAACCTTGTTCTCGAACTGTGACCCACCTTTTTTATGGGTGAGAGCCAAGAACTCGGCTGGGATTTCATAGTTTCCGATTATCTTCTGAAATACCTGCTTAGGCCGTGCCTGACCTTCAAATTGTCTCATAGATTCGATTACAGGAACAAAATAGCTCACGAACTGAGGCACACCCGCAATTTTTTTCTCATGCAAGCCCATAATACGAACCTCCGCTTTTCATCAATTTTCATGACGATCGCAGGGTTTCAATTAAAGGCCAAGTTGATAGTGGTCTCTGACTATCGGGACCGGATTGATATGGAGGATTCACCGTATTCATTTTAGGGCCAGTCCAGACATTGGATTCTTCCAAGCCTACCAGCTAACATTTGTAGAACTGCCGCAGAACAGGCCAGTTATACAAAGTCTTCAATAACCCACTTTTCGGAAAGAGAGCGGATGCAAAATCGGACATATAATACTACATCATTTTAGCGGGGAATTTTTGCGTCTTTACGGGGATTTTTTGCGTCATTTTGAGGAATTTTTGCGTCTTTACGGGGATTTTTTGCGTCCCAACGGGGAACTTTTGCGTCGCACCCTCTGTAACAGATTGATTTAGAATAGCTAATTCGCCCCCGAATCTTTTAGAATCTTGAATCTATTAGAAAGAGCCGTCACGCCGGTATTCTAAAACGTTTTTCTCTTCGAAAAATCGCTCCATATACTTCTTGTGCCGAGGCAGATGCATCCGCTGAACGAGGTACTGGAATGAGGCACTGCGGCGCGCAGCGGTGCAACGTTCCAAAATCTCGTTCAAACGCACAACTTGTCGCCATGGCGACCATGAAACCGCTTGATCCCGTTGGGGGCCAGGCAACCGCCTGAGGCTCAACGCCTCAGAACTATGGCGAAGACCGACGGCCGGCGGCTTCGAGGAAAACAGGCTTTTGTGGGGCCCAACGAGAGCCTGTTTTCCTTTCCATTCCACGAAGCTAAACGAGTATGGCGATGGGTATTCATTCTCACAAATATAGACCGTTTACAGATATCCAACGTCGGTTCAAAATTCATGTTAAGGTATGAGCGAAGAAATCTCGTTCTTCAATTCATCTGGGATCGCTAAGCACAGGCTCGATATCCAATTTAACGATACTGGCTTGATGAAAGTTATTGATTTGCAGCGAAATACCAGTGCCAACGTCTACAAAGCTAAGAGCTGCTAAACTGCCAAAAACTGCATGAAACACAGCCAGTTCGCTGCCAAATTGCAGTGACGGATATATAACAAAGGCCCCACTTAACTTTGGAGCAATACGATGAATGGATTTGAATTCGCCCTGACAATAACGTCTGGTGTGACCGCTATTTTTGGATTATTTTATGTTGCGCACTTGGTAAAGGTCAGCGGTCGAGACCGCCCCCGAGATCCCGAGAGCGTCAGAAGACTTGTTCGCAATGCACCATTTGAACGATTAGCGTTGGTTCTAAACGACTACGACGTTGGCACAAATTCACCTTAAGCACCTTAGCTGTTCAATCAAGCGCCGATGTTAACATTCCTGCTCATCAACGACTTCGAGAAGAAGGCGCGCTGGCTGCGATCGGCATTAGAGGTAGAGGTTTGCTATGTCTGGTCGCTCAGCCCTCGATACGTCCATATGCAATCAGGCTTCTCTTAGAATAAGTTTGGCTTGGCGAGGATCATACACGTATTTCGTTATCGTACCCTCTTTGATCTTTTTTACCGCCTCACCGATTGCGAAGAGTGGCACCAGGAACCACTCGCGTGGCACCACAGGGCGTCCGAAACGGTCTTCAATTTGGATGTCGAGCCGTGCGCTGTCAAATATCCGGTGGATCAGGTTTTCGAGCCTGGTTTGGTTTATGTTGTAAAGCTCGTATGTTGCCACGATGTCGACCGGTGCCATCAAGAATGTTGGCTGCAAATGTGCTCCCGCGACCCTTTTTTCGACGCTCATTGTCGTTACACCAATCTTGTGCACTAAATCGCGGTTCGCAGCGACTATCGGATTGTCTGACCTACTGCGCAGCACATAGATTACCCCGGTCGTATCGTCCCCCTCCTCAGGGGCGTCAGAGAACAGGGGGCCAGCCAGAGGCTCTGTGATGCGCCGGCCTGCTTCATCGCTGTTCAACGCCCTTTGCAAAGAACGCATGAGCATTTTGCTTTCGGTGCCATTGTCAAAGACAACCCGGAGCCGGGCATCTGTTCGACCTTGGTCCGTGAGGGTCACTTCTCCCATTTCGGCGACGTAGGCTTTCTGCCCGTGAACAATGAAGAACCGTCCAGGCTCAATTTCGGCTTTCAGCTCAAATGGACGGGTCTCCCTTTGACCATTGTCCAACTCTCTCTGGACCTTTTCAAACAGAGGTTGGAATTCATCAAAATCCTTGCATGTTTCCCGATTTGCAACGGTCTCTGCAGCCTTCTTCTCTGCTGCTGATCGAACATGTTTCAGCTCGGTTATCGGAGATGGCGCGATGTCCACACCGAGTTCCGCGAGCAGGGCGTCATCATCCAGATCGTCGCTTTGATCTATAGCAGGCGGCGCGCTCAGCAGCCCTTGATGGTCAAGAGGTTCAAGGAGGCCACGTGCATCTGACAACTCGCGCAGGCGGTCTAACCTAACTGCGTATAGTCGCTCGAAGATATCCCCACCTGGTGAATGCCCAGGCATGCGCTCATGATCTGCGACAAACTTCTGGATATCCTCGAACCCCGCGATGATGCGCTCTTCACGCGGCGTTCTTTTGACCTGCTTCTTCTTCTCGATCTCAACGCCGAGCTCAGCAAGAAGCGCATCATCGTCATCTGTGAAATCACTGGGCATTCATCGCCTCCTGCTTCATCCGCGCCAGAAATGCGACACCTTCAGCCATCTTCTTTTCCCAAGCATCCGAAGAGGACAATGACGGCAAAACACCCCGCTCTTGCTTGAATTTCAAAGCTCGCTTGGCGAGATCACGCGCCTCCTCCGGGGATAGCTTGATCTTCTTGGCTTCGATGACAGCGGCAACCTGTTTCAGGCTTTCCTCACTCATAGTTTTTGCCAGGATTGCATAGGCTTCGCTGAAGGGGTTTATGCGATCGATGAGGTCGATATCGAGATCGCGGACATTCATTGCGAACTGCCGGACCCCAGTCACAAAGGCCGTGTTAGCCTGCGCTTCTGGGTCATCACCCAGCAAGGTCTGCTTGGCTTGTTGCGTGAAATTCAGCGCCGCGACAGCATGTTGCCGCACGGCCTCTTGATCCTCCGCATCAAGTTCGGGAAATTTGGATTGCACGATTTTGCCCATCCGGACCTGGGTGAGTTCTTCCGGTACAAGCTCTTCATCAAACAGCCCGCGCTCTATGGTGGTTTTATCCTGGACAAAGGCGATGATGACCTCATTCAGATCATTCTCGCAGATCCGGCTGGCCTCCGGGCTCTTGGGTTGGGTCAGGCCCTTGATCTCGATTTGAAATTTGCCGCTGTCGTCATTGAAACCGACATTGCACTTTTCCGGATCGAAGCCACCCTCACCATAGTCAAAACCTTCCTGCGCCGTATTGGTCGCGACTTTGGGCTTGAACTCAAATTTCGGCGTCAGCACCTGTTCCATCAAGAGGCTGGCGGCAATGGCCTTGAGGGTGTCGTTCACGGCTTCCTTGACGGCCTCCTCAGAGGCATCAGGCTCCGCGATAAGATTAGTGAAGCGAGAATGTGTCTTACCCTTGGCATCCCGCGTGGCACGCCCGATGATCTGCACGATCTCGGTCAGACTGGACCGATAGCCAACCGTCAGCGCATGCTCACACCAGATCCAGTCGAACCCCTCCTTGGCCATCCCAAGCGCGATGATGATGTCCACGTGGTCGCGGTTGTTCTTCTGACCCGGATCCTTCAACGCCGCGGAAACACGCTCGCGCTTGGCGGCTTCATCATCTACCAAATCCGCGACCCGCAGCACACGCCCATCAGGCCGTTTGATCAGTTGAAACCCAGTGTCAGCATCTGTCCCCTGCCATTCCCCCAAAGCATCCAGGATATGCTCAACCTCCCGATGCTTGTCCTTGGTGCTCTCGCGGGAGTTAACATTGGGGATGTGCAAGATTGTTTTCTCATCAGGTTCCAAGACCTTCAGCAGGTCATCCGCATAGGAGCCACTGTAAAAGAAATACCCGATGTCCAGCGTCTTGAGATAAGTATAGCCGCTGAGCTGTTCGTAATAGGTATAGGTGACCGTCTCGAACTTGGCCTCATCCTCTGGCCCCAACACAGCCTCTGTATCGCCGCGAAAATAAGAACCCGTCATAGCGACCACGTGCAGCTTGTCACGGGCGATCATCGCCCCCAGATGCGCGCCCAGCTTGTTGTCAGGGTTGGCAGAGACATGGTGGAATTCATCCACCGCGATCAACCGATCGTCAAAGGCCTCGATCCCGAATTTATCGACCGCAAAGCGGAAGGTGGCATGGGTGCAGACAAGGATCTGATCATCGCTATCGAGGAAAGAGCGTACCGATCCGACCTTACCATCATCGCCGCCTGGCGCATTGCACAGGTTCCAGCGCGGCGCGACGGTCCAATCGGCCCAAAAGCCAAACTTGCTCAGCGGTTCATCGGCAAAGCTTGATCCAATGGATTTCTCAGGCACCACGATGATCGCCTGTTTGAGGCCCTGATTGTGGAGCTTGTCCAGCGCAATGAACATCAACGCCCGGCTTTTCCCCGAGGCGGGCGGCGATTTGATCAGCAGATACTGCTCGCCCCGCTTTTCATAGGCGCGTTCCTGCATGGCGCGCATGCCCATTTCGTTGGACGTCGTGGAGCTGCCATTGGCTGGATAGGAAACACAGACAGAGGGGACGGGTTTGGTCATTGGGAAATCCTGTAATCTTGTAGAAATCGTATGGCCCATGCCGGCGGGGTCGGCCAATGGCGATACCCCTTTTCGTGCCAAGTTATACTGGCATCTCCGATCAGGTTGCTATCCTGCAAATGCTGCACCAAGGCATCATGATCGTAAAGGTAAGCATCGTCACCATGTAAAAACGCCACGTGGATCTGCTTACCCAGATATTTGCGGTCGATCATCAACCGCCCCTTGAGTTGCACCTTTAGAAAGGTCTCACCATCAACATGCACGGCAATGAAATCGGCACCCTGCCAGTCATCAGTCAAACGGATGCAGTTAAAACCATAATCTGCCATACGCGCCGCGATCTTGTGGAAATTGTAGTTTTCCTGCTGACGTGAATTCAACTCGGTATAGGGTACAGCCGTGAACATATCAGGCAGACACCATCGTGGTTATCTTAATGGACATGTTGAACAGCTCTCCATCCGTCCATTGTTGTTCTTGATACGACCCACATCGCGGTTGGAACACCCAATCATTCCGAACTTTCTTCCTGGCCGTGCGATACGAACTGAGGCAAAACCTTAGCAACAGCGTCCATCTCGGCCTCAAAAGACTTGAGCGCCTTCTTGATGGCATTTGCGATCTTGTCGTGGTCATGAATGTCATCAACTGCAAAGAAGTTCTTTTTGAAGAACTTTGAATACTTTTTGCCCTCGTCGGCCGCGCCACGTTGAAAACCAATTGTTGTCAGTGATTTCTTTTTGGCCACTTCCGTAATGGCAGCAATCAAGTCGCGCCGGAAATCATGATCGCTCAGTGGGCCGACCTCTGCGTACAGGCGAACCTGACCACTGGCCCCATTTGCATCACTTGTAAGCTGGACCCAAGTGATGAGGGGGAAGCCTGCCCACCAGTTTTCACGGAGGTCCCACCAATATTTTTCACCACCTAAGGCATCATACCAGACCCTTGGCAGGAAGCCGAATACATGAGCATCCCCGTAGGTATATACGAATTCCTGCCTTCCGACTTTGAATAACTGCTTTTCTTCAAGGCCCTCCCCAAACACAGCATCACAAGCAAAAGAGAAGTCCGTGCTTTTCCCGTGCTCCACAATAAAATCAAGCGCGCGCCTGTTATCACGGTAGAGTTGCCGGGCCAGTTTCTCCATTTCGGCTTGCTCATTGCTCATGCCTGTCGCCTCTCGAATAACGTCTAAATAATGCTTCAAAAATGTTTGTACTTCCGGCGTCAACGGCTGCCGACCCGACAACGCGGTCTGACGTAACAACTCGCAGATAGTGCCGTATTCAATTGCCGCGTATCGATCGTCTTCGGGCTTTTCTTCCCAAAGGGTTAAAAAGATCCCGCGCACCAAATGAAAGCTATCCGATCCCATGAAAGTCGCATCCACTACGTCCATATATCGTTTCAGCTGGTTGCTATGCTGACCACTGTCGAATTTGTTCTCGATCACAAAAACCCAGCCGTTGCGTGGGCTTAGAACAAGCAGATCAATGTTGCGCCACTCACGCCTAATTTCGGCGTCCAGCATATCGGCTTGCGAGACATCCAACGCTGTTGGTCGTGCCTTACTGTCATCGCCGCGCAACGCTTGAGCCAGAAACGCCTTGAGAAAGGTGTCGCCCAGCCCATGGGTTTCTTGAGGGTTCAACAGCCAGCCCAAAATCGCGGAGTGTCGGATTTCCATCCGTTCCATGCCCATGGTTTTGATGGGATTGAAGCGACTGAGGTGGGCACGAATATTGTCCAGATCGGCATTGTTGACAAACAGGCTTTCCAAATCGTCCAATGTCGGCAAATGGGCGTCGTTGTTGTCGAGGCTCATCCCGATACCTTCGTGGTCATTTTGGTGTACATGTCGAACAGCTTCTCGAGCCGTTCGGTGTCGTTCTTGAAGCGCCGGCCGATGTAGATGCGCTCAAGTGTCTCGTCGTTGCGGTCGTGGGCGGCGCGGAGGTTTTCGGGCATGGTTTCGGGGTTGTAGAGATCGGCGATGGTGGCGGGGAAATGTGCCTCGCGGGCCAGAAGGATATCTTCGGCGCAGCGTGTCAGATCCTCGCGGTTCTTTTCGGTGAGTTTGGGGACGGGGAAGGTGTTCCAGCCGAGGGTGTTGGAGTAGGAGAAACGCATCTCAAGCCGGACGCAGACGGTGCCGATCCAGACCCAGTGCAGGCGCGAGGCGATGAAGGCCATGTTCCAGAGGGGGGCGTCGTAGAGGGCGAAGACCTTGTCCGACATAATAGCACCCGGTTTCATTAAGGCGCAGGGAAGATAATCCCTCCCTTCAGAGGAAACACGAGGAACTACTATTAGTTCTTCATTGCCTGACTGCCTGACTTGTTGAAAAGCATGAGGTCGATCTGCAGTGTCGCGGGTCATCTTTTTTGTGCTTTTCAATCGATCAGTTCGAACAGATTCGATCCGGCGCCTAATCGATGGTATTTCTTCTGCCTGTGCTCTCTCACTATCGCTTATCCAAAGGCAATATCTCATTTTCCCGTTGATGGCTTCCTGCGAGCCTACATATTGCCTTACAAACTTTGTCTCATCTTCTTTAGAGAGGTGCAGATCAGCTACTTCGTCCGTTTCCAGCAACAAGTTCCCACCATCAACCGGCTTATTCCCATTATCCATCTTATTAATGCCACCGAGTATTTTGTCGCTTGGTTTCACAATGACATTCGGAGCCACCACCAAATATGCATTGATATTCTCACCCTCTTTTAACACGGTCTCGCCTTGAGCATTTAGCCCATAGAGTTTTCGCCCCAATCCTGAATGATTGGATATTGCGACAATCACCACCGTCACGCCTGCATTGTGGTTGGCGAGATTGGCCCATTTGAAAGAGGTATGGGCAAAAGAAATTTCATGTCCTGTTCCAAAAATCAGCGGCCACAGGGTCGGCACTTGCTGCCCCTGGCAAATGGAGTTCGTTGAAACGAAGGCCGACACGGTTGGTGTGTGTAACCCGTAATCAGCGGCCTTCATGAACCAGCCCGCGACATAGTCCAAGGACTTCCAAGTTTTGGTGCGCCCATCAAAGATACGCTGCAAATCGGCCTTTTGCTCTTTGCTTTGCCATGTAGATCCAAGATACGGCGGATTCCCGCAAATATACGTCTCGCCCCCCTCATTCTCGAAATCAATCTGCGCCTGATCCAGCGGGCTTTGGAACAAATCCTCGGATTGGAACTTCACCCCCGTCCCCGTGGGCGGGCAGATCGACAGCCAGTCGAGCCGCAGGGCGTTGCCGCAGGTGATCCAGTTCTGACTGTCCAGTGGCAGGAACTCGGCCAGCGCCTCTTTCTGACCCCTATACGTCACATCGCATTGGTATTCCGCAATGATCAGCGCCAGCCGCGCAATCTCGGCCGAGAAATCGCGCAATTCGATCCCGCGGTAGTTGGTCAGGGGGATGTCCGTCTTGCGGTCCGCCTCCCCTCGCCGCTCATTGATCACCGCCTCGATCGCGCGCAGTTCCTTGTAGGCGATGACCAAAAAGTTGCCCGATCCGCAGGCCGGATCAAACACACGGATCTTGGCAATGCGAGCGCGCAGGTTGGCCAGCTTGCGACGGTTGTCGCCTGCCTCCTCCAGCGCTGCGTTCAGATTATCCAGAAACAATGGGTTCAGCACCTTCAGGATGTTCGGGACAGAGGTGTAGTGCATGCCAAGGACAGAGCGTTCATCCTCATCCGCGACGGCCTGGATCATGGAGCCGAAGATGTCGGGGTTGATCTTGGTCCAGTCCAGTCCACCGATATGGCTCAGATAGCGCTGTGCGATCTTGGAAAAGCGCGGAACCTCGGTGCTGCCCGAAAACAGCCCGCCGTTCACATAGGGAAAGGCATCGGCCCAGCGGGGCAGATTGGCGGCGGTCCGGTCCTTCGGCGCTACGTTCATCGCACGGAAGATGCCGGAGATGACCTGATGCGTGTTACTGCCATCGCGGTTTGACATACGGTCGATCGTAGAGGTGAACAGGTCGTCGCCACCGAAAATATCGGTATCCTCAGCAAAGAAGCAGAAGATCAGCCGCGCCATGAAGTGGTTCAGATCATGACGGCGCTCAGAGGTACCCCAATCAGGGTTATCTTTCAGCAGCTCCATATAAAGACGGTTAAGGCGGCCTGTGGCCTTAATATCAAAGGCGCTCTCGCGGATTTGTTTGACAGTCGAGATACCCGCAAGCGGCAGGAAGACGCCAAAGTGATCAGGAAACTGCTGATATGTGCAGGCGACCGTTTCTCCACCGATCAGGTCTTCTGCCTCGAAATCCTGACCATCGGTGGCGAGGATGAACTTGGCTTTGAACTTGGTGGTGGACGCGCTGTTTTTGAGCGCCACGAGGGTGTCGGAGACAGCACCAGGGGCGCAGGTGGCGATGTGGATGTTGTTGCGCTGTAGGACGCCACCCAGATCGGATTTATTCGTGTCGCCCTTGCGAAGCTTCTTGACCTCGGTCGGCTTGCGCCCAAAAGCCTCAAGAAAAGCAAAAGGGAATTCAGCTGGGTCGAATGGTACTTCGGCGAGTTCGGAGATAGCTTGTTCGATCTCGACGGGGTTCATTTACGCTTCCTTATTCAGCAACGCCCCTCCTGAGTGATAAGAACGTCTGCATTTGATCCAGCTATCCGGACCTCTTTGTCTGTCTTTCCACTGAGTGTGGTTGTTGTGTTCTGACACTGACTGTTTGGCATAAGTTCGGACATGCAGCAGACTGCTGGCAGCAACACCTGCTCACATACAACTGCTATTTTTGTATCGGTACAACATATCGTTAGCAATCGCTGTTACTTGCAATTTTTTCAAATTGGCCAGTGGTCTGATCCAACCGCCAGCAGTACCTTTTCCTTGTGTTCGCACCCTAACGAAGCGGCATGACAAGACCTCCGGTGTCTTTCCCGGGCAGCTGCTCGCTCGTTCAAGTAATAACCGCTCCCCGACATTTCTCTCCTTCGTCCTTTTCGCGATCGACCAATCTAATTGATACCAACAGACAGGACACCCTTAGAAACCAACAAGATGCACACGCTACGAAAAGACCGCCTCAAGCCCTGCTGTGATCGTGACCCCGAAGAATAGGCACCCAATCCAGTCGATTTCCCGCATAAACAGGAAGTTTCTCATGCAAAACAACATTACAGAAAACACCAATCAGGCCGCATATGACCGCATAGCGGACACCGAACGCCACTTACGCCGTCACGGTCATGCCCTTTGAGATCTATTTAGCGTTTTTGAAGCACCAGCAGGTTTCGACGCACTTTGCGATTTGCATGGTATCTTAGGGAGCCGGCACCCAGATGCAGCAGTAATCAAAACAGGGCTTCAGGAGATCGAATGCGCTCTGGGAAATCAAACGTCGCATGCCGCCGACAGCGCCGCAAGCGAACGAGGTTTTGATGCTTCTGCGGCTCTGCGTTCGCACGGCGCACGGATCAGTGAACTGCAAGCACGCTTCCGGAATGCTGGCTAAGACAAAATCTGCCGATCAACTGCACATTGCAGGTCGCCGGGGATATTCCCTCGGCGACTACATCCTCAGTTCGGACGTTCGTTAAGTCTCAAGCTGGCTTATGAAAAGCTTTCCAAGTGCCATCGATTCATCCGCGGAGAGACTAATGTCACTATAAGTGCGATTGTCCAGTGACTGAATCTCCTATTGAAGTGCCAGAATTTCCGGACGCTCCAAAAAGAACACATATCCACTACATGAAAAAAACAAAACACAGTTTAAGTCTTGCCGAGCTGCATGAGCGCATTGAAAATGGCATCGTACCCACGTCAAGTGTACAGTCTGCGCTGGCATTCCTCGGACTTGCGAAGGCAGTTACGGGATCAGCGTTCTATGACGCCAAGGTACTTGCATCGGAAGAGGATTTCGCGACCTGGTTTCCACACAGCCCAAATGGCGATTTGGTTGAAGCTTTCGGCGATGCGATACTGTACAATCGCTGCCGAGCCAGTGTCCTTCGGCACGCCAAACTTGCAGGCGCTTGGCCTGAAAAGGATCCGTATACCTTGTTGAACCTGCTTGCTAAAAAGCAGCGCCTTCCCGGAGTGAACCGAAAACAATTTGAACTATTCTTCCCTGGATTGGCCTTACGTGATCTGACGCGAAACCAAGCAATAGTTGCTGATCGCCCTCTACGGGGAAATAACAGGATGGTCTTCAGGAGATCTCTTTCGACTATCGATCGTTTGAGGTCCGATCCTCGGGTTTTAGCGGCGAATATCCTTTGTTCCGAAGACATAGGGCCCATGCCAATCTACCGCGACGGCGACAAGGTGCGCATCGAGCTGCCGAAAGCGCTGGCGATAGTAATTGGACAGCTTCCTATCAGCTACGCGATTCACGCTCGGCGTGCGTTTGAACTTGGGGTGGATTTCGGCATACTTGGCGTGAATGGACCACGTCCTGGCTGGTCTTTAGGAATCGCGGAAGCTGCGCGATACCACGCGGCCGTGCAAAGGATGGTTTCTTCAGGCACCGCTACTCTTTATCTGAGCGCTCTTCTCTCATTGCTTCGCACCGCGGATTCTGCGTTCGTGCATGCAGACGTCACTACCGATCGGGTGCGGCGACCCGAGATATATGTGCCAAAAGCTAAATCTCAGCCAACACATGCAAGAAGAAAGAAAATTGTGCTGCCGGCCTTTGTCGAGACAGAGGTGGCTTCATTTGCCCAAAATCGCTCTGCAAGCCCAAGACGAATAAAGGATTTACGCTGGCTCCTCAGCGAACTCCTTAAAGCTGGGTATGAGATTGATAGCCAAAGATCTTACGGAGATACGCAGACTATTTTCGAAACTACATTCCCTGATTTCGCTGATCTAACACTGAGATCATACCAGACCGTTCTTCGCACATTTCTCGCCCATACTAACCGTCTATCTCCTTGGGAAAGTTTGATCACTCGCGCCCAAGCGACTGATGTGAATGGCATCGACCTATCTGGCCTTCTGTTGATAAAAAGATATGCTGAGAATGTTGAACCACCGGTGCCACCTGCTAAAGTAGATGAAGATATTGCGAGACAGTTTCTTACGATAGCCTTCAAGGCCCGCGAAACGCCCAAATTATTAAAGGGGCTCGCATCCCTTGACTACTTGCGCACAGCGCTTCCTGATTTCTTGCCAGGACCTACCATCGGCGACCAGCGAGACTGGCTCCAGAGTAAAAGCGGAAAGCCACCTGAGGCACTTGAGAATGCACTGCGGTCTGACGCGCAAAAAGCAGGATATACCAAAAACGGCGTGAGAGCGATGATCGTCGCGGTTCGAAGCCTTTATTCCCTGACACCCGACAAAACCAAGTTCGCTGCAGACTACGCTGCCATTCCATGGCGTGCTTTGACCGCGGAGGCCATGGCCACGCACGAACAGAAGTTGACGCACTACCGGACAGAGTTACTTCGACTCGCAGATCGTCTGGATCAGATAAAGACAGTTGGCTGGCAAAACTTACAGGTCGCAATTGTAGCGGCAGGCATTCCGCGCGCTGACAATCCGATAGACACACTTATGAGCGTTGCTGCCAATACAGGGCTCGAGCCATGGCACTTGGACAGAGAATGGGCGTGGATTTACGAGCGGTCTCTTCGGCCGGACCTGCGGCGCAAATGGAACCGTGCGGTAACTAACTTTGACGCATTGTACGACACAGTAGGCATTGCACAGACCAAACTTTTGCCTTCAGACCGTCTCGGGCCGATGCCCCAGATAGGCGCACGTCTGAAGAACGCCCACTTCCCCCTTCCACGTAGGTTTGAAGCGGCACTCGAAGGCGGATCAAAACAGCTTTTAGAGGCTGGGCATTTCGTGTGGCGATGCTTACGGACCTTCGGCGTTTGTTCGCGCGGAGATGATCCTGCGCCTGGCGATCTGGTCGCCGACGATTATCTTGACTTAATCGAAAAGGAACAATGCTTCATGCGGGCACAAACGGCTCGATTGCATATAGAGTGTATCCGCGACTGGCGCGACAGCCGGATCGGGTTGCTATAGGTCAGTGTCTCCCACTTTCGTGGATAATATTTTTCCGTATCTTCCTAATCAGCACCATTTCCTGAAAAACAGGAGATGCCATTGCTACCATTATCGAAATTCCATTTCGCAACCCGTCTCGAACTGCACAAGTGGTCAACTCTGTCGCGGAATGAGATTGGCCCGTTCCTCGCCCGGTTCGGCATTGCACCACTGGGCACCAAATTCCCGATGATGCGTGTATACGAGCATCTATTGGGTTTGGAGCCCGCCACCGCCGCTGAGGAAGAAATGCTTGGGCAAGGCTTCGTACGCATCAGTACGGTCGCAGAGCGTTTTGGCACAACCAGCGACCACCTTTTGAGCCGACTTCGCGCACCAGGCAATAGCTATCCTCCGCTCTACGCGTTTGGGCCCAACCGTCATGTTATGCTCCGCGCTCAGATAGAACAAATGCTGTCGAGTCCGAAAAACGCGTGGGATGCTCTTAAGCCAATCAAGGGGCATGCTGTCGCAGCATCGTGCCTGGCGCGGAATCTGAACGTCCCGCAATCGCGGATTGACACGCTGCTTAAAGTAAAACGCGACTTGCCTGCACGTATACTTATGCAAGGCCGTGTCCGTTACATCATCGCTGATGTGACCAACAGCCTCGCGTCCTCATGTTCCAATTTGGTTACGGTTACGGATGGTCCGACACAAAGTGCAGAACCACAACACAGCACATCGAAAGCCTCGCCCATTTTCGCACGCAATAGCGATGGTGGCTTGTTCTCCAATGCAGCGGATCATGCAACTCTCCAAGCTTCCGCGGGTAGAATCTGCACGGGATCCGGTGCCAACGCACACGGAGGCGATTGCGCGCACGGGTCCCCGGTCGAGGCGAAACTGTCGGAAACATAAGGCGTGGCTTAGTTTTCGATAGTTTCGACTCCAGCGCACATTCTCACTTCGTATGCACGCTAAGCGGCCAATATCCCCCTCCGACCAGTTAAAAGGATATTTCATCGCTCTCGAAACAAAAAATCTGAAAATCACGCACATTTCCTAAGGGCATATTCCGACCCTAAATTCCACTCAACTACGCAAACGCACAGCCGTCATGACGGCTGTGCAACACCCTCCTAAAAAGGATTTCTAAATGGGAATTTTTTCCAGCGCATCGCAGACAGCCTTAACAGCTACCATTTTGCCAGTCGCAAAAACAATGCAAACGGTCTTCGATGAAACCAAAGATGAAACTGAACGCAACCGCATCGCGCGCATTGGAGACTTTTTTAATACGCCGCTATCGGCCTTCAGTGGTGATATTCTCAAGTGGTTTGACGATCATTTTCCTTTGTTGAAAGAAATTGGAGGAGGACCATTGCCAGGAGCGGATCGTAATTTCTGGTCTTCGAAGAGTAGCTACGCGAAGTGGCGTGAAGTTGTCCGCCGCCGCATCAAGACAACGCTCGGCATGGTCGGTGCCAAAGCTGAGATTCGCGCCCGCGATGATGGCTGGACCCCGTTTCTAATCCTCCTTGATCAACTATCAAAAGATCGAGGCCCTGTGTATCCGGCTACATTTGCAGCCATACGGACGTTTTCAGATAAGGCGCGAGCAGCCGGTATCGACCCTGTAGATTTAACGCCGCAAATTGTGCCAGGATTTCTCAAAACGATGCCATTTCATGAACAGGTGAAGTCATCGAACGCCCTCAAGGCGATTATGCGCCTAATGACATTTCAAGTGATTGCTGCGCATCTTCCGCCAGGCTACGACACGGCATATCTTGTTCCGGCCGCGTGCACACCGGTCCCGGACCCCGTCCGTGCTATGATCGCCAACATGGTCGAGAACGCGCGCTTCGACCGTACCACCTACGACGATGTATCGGAATCTTGTTCGGAGAATTTCAACGAGAAAACGGCCACGACTTACAGGGCCGCGCTGATAGCACTTGCCCGCGCCGCCCAAGAAACGAACCAGGCGGATCTGGCTTCGCTGGATTGTCTCGATCCCTTGTTCGGTAACGAGATCCGCATCAGTGCAATCCGGCATTGGATTGGTCTTTCGGAAAAGGACCCCCGATTTAGTCTCCGTACCGCAGCAGACTACGTACGGATCGTCGCGCAGATCGGCAATGCCAACGGTCTCAAGACCAAGAAGTGGCTTAAGAGTCTGAAGAAAAATCCGCACCTGCGGGAAGGACAAACCGTCGGAAAAAAGATGTCCCCCAAGAACCGGGTATTTTGCGAGCGCCTGATCCACAATCCTTCCGATGTCCGAATATTCCTAAGTCAGCATGTTCTTTACAAAGAACGGGCGCAAGATATCCTCGCCACAGACAAACTCCTTTCTACCCAGCAGCTCCGCGATGCAAGGCGGTTTGCAAGCTGCGCAGCCTTTTCCGCGCTCGAGATCCGCGGGGCGGGCCTTAGAAAAGGCAGCGCCCTTGCGATCGAATGCGCAGGCGTAAACCAGAACTTGTTCCGAAAGACGACAGGCGACAAAAGAATCTTTGAGTTGCGGATCGCGCAGAAAGATATGAAGGGCGCATATGTTGATCTGCCCCCCATTCACGTCAGGGATGATAAATATTGCGGGTACGAGGTCCTGGACTGGTATCTGAAAACCGCGCGACCGCTCTTCAACTATGCCAACCCCAAGTTTTGTAAACATCTGGAATGCCCGATGGCTACACACCTCTTTGTCTCGGAACAGTCGCCTAACCCTGTAGCCGGTGCGATGCTATACAAGTGGCTGACCCGCAGTAGCGCCGAGATTGGTCTACCGATGTTTCCGCATAATTTCAGGCACGGGTTTGCAACCCTGCTTCTGGCACGATCATGGAGCAATCGTGGCCGAGCCGCTGCGTATTTGGGCTGCTCAGTGGGTGTGTTGGATACGTATTATGGCTGGATCGACAAGCAGCAGAAACTGGAGGAAGTTCAAGACTTGCTCGCAGAGGCGCTCGCCGGAAAATGAACAGACACTCAATCCTTTCGAAACCGCATTGGCAACCGAATGCGGCATCCCCCGTCCTACTTAGCATGCCGCTCAATGAGCTATGGGCACTCGACAGTTTGATCGAATTCATGACCCAACATAACTGCCCCGAGCTCACGCCATCCGACTGCCATGTTTGGGCACGCCTGAATGAAAACGCGTCAGCAATTGATCATGCTATTAAAGCTATGATCAAGACCGATGGCACTGGCGCACCGCCGCTTGCAGCACTGCGCGTGGCACAAGAGATGCGCACTGCCTGCGTGCGTTTTGCCGGCATCTCAAAAGAAGCCCGTCGTGACTATAAACGTCTGATCTCTCTGTATCCCGAAGACCTTCCTGAATGCTGGCAACAACATCTTATCTCTATTCGGAACCGCATGGAAGGCGGTGAGATCAGGCTGGTCTCGGATCTCTACGAGCGAATGACGCGCAAGGTCTGCCAGTACGGTTGGTTTCTTCAGGAAAACGGCTTGGCGCTGGAATTTGAAACAGCGAAACTTCACTCGTTCTATGTCTACGAGACGACACGGATATCTAACAGGGGAAGACCTCTGTGCCCCTCAACGCTCGTAGCAACATTCTCGGACCTCCGGGAATTTATAAAGCTCTCAAAAGAATTTTCACCAAAGATTATCGAAGACTTGAACCGGCTTCTAAAAAAGCTGCGTGATGGCTCAGATATAGTGACTTCGCAGAAATTTACTGCTCTCGCAAAAATCGACATTATCACAATCCTTCCTCGTGCCGATAATATTCGGCACCAAGTTCAAAAATACAAAAATCCTGCACAACGTCACATTCAACGCAACCGTGCGATGGCGATTGCGATACCACCGCTGACGCCACTTCGAAGGGAGTGGCACGATCTGCGTTTCGGCCGTGATTTAGTTTGGGCAGAGGGACGCTACCGTTTGCGCGACTATAAACTTCGTAAAACCCGGCACCGGGTTGGACGAGAGGCCTATCCGGGGTCGGTTCATCCGAGCGTCCAAGGTTTTGTGGATGCGCGGCTGCTACAAGATGACAACGAAAAATACCTGAACGCACTGCGAGCCACGGCTGAAGAAGACGAGTGGCCCCTTTTCGTCCACCCCAATGGATTATCAGTATCCGAAAATTATGTTTCTCAGATCTGGTCGAGGGAATTCGGAACAGGCGCGCATATCTGCAGGTCTATCGTTTACGATGTTGTATTTGCGATCAGCGAGGATGCGACGTTGGCCGGTATGCTTATGAATGATCACACATCCCAGCAAGCACGGAAGAAGTACACCGGCGATCAAGCCAAGCAAGCAGCGCTCGCCGCTGCAGGAAGGGAGATGGAGGATATCTTCGACAAGCTCTTTTAGAAAGACAGCAATGTGAGGTGGTTTCACTTAATGGGAAAGATCTGCGGTTCAGCTAAGATGATATAGCGTTAGTGCCATGCCTGCCCTTTGCATTTCATTTTGCAGTTATTCGTTTCAAAGCCTTTAAGCGACACGTCCGCTTCGAGCCCAATGTAACCGATGCTGCGCGATCCATGGATATCCGCTGTTGCGAGACAGCCAAAAATAGATCGTTTCTCAGCCGTGCCAATACCGCGCGTTTTTGAACGGACGCTGAAGGCAGCTGAACGCCAGTTCAGCAACCTTTTCGTAAAACCTTGATCTGAAGCTTACCAAGCGCAGATTGAAAGCTCATCGTTTTCCCAACACGCCGGGTCCTCAGTGGAACGATTAAGGTCGTGCAACTGACCGTGCATATGGCTCGCGTAAGCTTCTTCGGTCCACATACCCTGAGCGTAATTACCTTCGATTGGACCCACAGTGACTGCATATTTTGCGTTTCCGGTTACTACCGTGAAGGAACCTCCAACATCAGCCTGAAAATAGCAGGATCCACTATGATAAATAGTGCCATGGTCCGCTATACGGCATTGGATTTCCCGAGGCGCAGTTCCATCAGGATCCATATAGGGCATGAAGGGTTCATCGGCTTGAGACGCACCAGGCATTACTATGATCAGCGTGGCAAAGAATGTCACAAAGGTTTTATACCGCATTGTAGCTCCAACATTATTTCGAGATTACTTGGCAGCGTATTATGGAAAAATTATGGCAATATATTCGCTTGAGAAAGTCGGCGATTACTTTGCGAATATTTGACAAGCAACTTCGAGTTTAAGTTAGCCTGAAAGATCTGACAAAAAACGACCGCTTGTTGAACGGTTCGCTGACCCCGACATTGGCCCACTTGCAGCGAAGGTCTGAAAGGTCCCACACAGCTGACATCTATGCATGGTGTAGCAAAGGGCCGCTTCCCGCCCCTTGTGTTTATCTTCGCAAACGGCCCATAGCGGTCATTACTCAAGATCACCATTGCCGCAGCGCTGCTTCCCCATACCGGACCTTCACCCATACTTGGTCGCAACCTACTTTTTCGATTGAATTCGGCTTGTAGTTTCTATTTCCTCCCCAATGGAGGTATCACTTGCTCAAGCGTTTTTTGTCCGAGGGGTTTCAAGTAGTTAGGGAGCACAGTGGCACCACCGCATCGGCGACGCCAAATGCAACCATTGATGACCTACTTTCCGCCTCAGTTGGCTTCGATCTCGAAATCATCGATGACGCCAAGGGTCTGGCGCGTCTTCGTGACGCCGCCGCATTTCCTGCCGACGCTGAGCCAGAGGAGGCCGCTAACAAGTGCGGACTGTCGGCCGCGAAAATCGAGGCCGAACTGCGCCGTCATCGCTTCGCGATTGGCCACAATGCAGCGATCCACGATCTCCCTGAACTCGAAGCTCTGACAGGCAGGTCATTCGACGATCTTCAGCTCGTCGATACGATCTGGCTCAGCCCCCTCGCCTTCCCCGGCCTCAAGTCGCATGCGTTGAACAAGCCATATCTGGCCCAAACAGGCTTGGCAGATCCCGTCCAGGACACGCTCGAAACCATCGCCCTCCTCCGCTCCGAGGCCTTGGCTTTCGAGACGATGGACCGCGAGTGGGTCGAGGTCCTGCGTTGGCTGTGCGGCCTTGGCGCAAACCACAAAGGCTACGAGGCTTTCTTCGATGCCGTCTTGGGGCGTGCCTCTGCCTCTTCAGGCGATGATCTGGAGGAAGCCAAGCCGATCGTCGACACGATCGTCCGGATGTTCCAGGGCCAAGTCTGCATGCGTGGGCTGCACGGCCAGCTCCTCCATGCCTTCGAGACGAAGAACGGCTGGCCGCTGGCATGGGTCCTGAGCTGGGTTCGGCATCGCGACCAGCGGCCGGCACCGGCCGAGTGGCTCCTGAAGGGAGAGCTCGGCTTCCGGGAGGCGCTGGATGAACTGGGCAGGCGGCGATGCAGCCAATCCGGCTGCCGCCGCTGCCGGGACCACGAGACATCGCTCCATAGCATGAGCCGGTGGTTTCCGCCGGCCGAGGGCGAGACCCCGCGCTTCCAGCTGCCCCTCGACGAGAAGGGCATCGCCTATCAGCAGCGCGTGATGGATGCAGCTCTGGCCCGGCGCTCTGCCCTGGGCATTCTGCCCACCGGCACCGGCAAGTCGCGCTGCTTCCAGGTGCCCGCCCTCGAGCATCACGAGCGCACCGGCGATCTCACCGTGGTGGTCTCGCCCCTCAAGGCGCTGATGGAGGACCAGGCTGCCAAGGCGGAAGAGGAAGGTCTGCCCGGCGTCGCACGGCTGCATAGCGATCTCGATGTCGTAACCCGCGACGAAATCCTCTCGGATATCCGCGAGGGGCGGATCGCCCTACTTTACCTCGCACCGGAAAGCCTCGGCTCCAAATCGACACGCTCTGTGCTCAAGAGCCGACGCATCGGTATGTGGGTCTTCGACGAGGCACATTGCATTCCAGCATGGGGTAATGGCTTTCGCGGCGACTATCGGCGTGCGCCCAAGTGGATCGCCGAGTGCGGCGGGCGCGGCAGTGAGGAGGCCGTAATTTTGTGCCTGACCGCCACTGCTCGGCCGGAAACCCAAAAGGCCATACGTTTGGCCTTCCAGACCGGAATGGGACGATCGCTTGCGGTTATCGACGGCGGAGCGGAGCGTCCGAACCTCACCTACCGCGTGCTGCCCCGTAATGACGAGACGCATGAGCAACTGAGCGACATGCTCCGCGACCCGGAGCTGTTGCCCGAAGGCGGCCAGGCAATCATCTATGCCTACAGCCGCAAAGACACCCAGCAGATCGCGTCCAGCCTCGACGCTCTCGGCCACAGCGTCGAGTTCTACCACGCCGATCGCACCCCGGAGGACAAGGCGCGCGTCGAGCGCGACTTCGCCGAGGGACGCTTACAGGTCATTGTCTCAACCATCGCATTTGGCATGGGGGTCGACTGCCCGCGGGTGCGTCTGGTGCTCCATACCGGACCGTCTGCCTCTCTCGAAGCCTATGCCCAGGAAGCAGGGCGCGCCGGGCGCGACAAAAAGCCAGCCACCTGCATTCTCCTGCACGACCTAAATGAGCATGACCGCCGCCTTGATCTTTGCGCTCAGGGGCATCTCCATAAGGAAGACATCGATGCTGTCTTGGCCTATGTGCTCGACATCCAGCGCCGCGTGCAGCGCAAGACCAACCGCTTCCCTCCGATCTCATTGCCCTATCAAGTGGTCGCTGAAGATCTGCTCGGGTTTCTGAAGAGCTCGACCTACGAGCGCGCCGAGGAACTTCAGAGATCACGGGTCGACCGCATCGTTGATGAACTCGAGGCCCATGGCCTCATTCGCAAGGTGCAGGCTCAATCCGGATTCTCTCATCTCCGGGTCAAAAGGCAGGTTCTGGACGCGCTACACCGCGATCCCCACGGCCTCAGCCGCATCCAGACCCGGATCGTCCAGCACCTCTTCTCGCAGGCCGCCAGAGGCGACGAGCCCCAGCTTCCCGACGAGCTCGAAGAACTCGCGGATATCTGCGGCCTGCGAAAGACCGGCCGATTGAAGATCGTGCGCAAAGCCGTAGGCGCGCTCCGTGATCGGCGTGATCTTCTACACTTCGACAAGACCGTCGACATCAAGCTCGGAGGTGCGCGGATTGCGCCGCGCCTCGTCTCGTCCTGGGCGGAAAAAAGCAACGCAGTGGTCGAAGTCATCATCGCCCTGTTCGAGGCCCGGACTGCGGCGGAGGAGGAAACCTTCGACGACACCCAGGAGGTCGAGGAAGGCGAGCAACCCGACAAGCCCGCGCCGCGGCCATTCCAGATCACGCTCGCAGCGCTTCTTCAAAAGGTTCAGAGCGAGCTTGAAGAAGGCGTGCGCCTCACCGCCAAGGAGGCTCTTCAGCTCCTTGAAGAGCTGCGCCGGCTCAAACTCATCGGCGTCAAAGTGACGCCGGCCCAACTGACGAGACAGCTTACGATCTTCGCCCCTGAGCTGGAGCCGGACGACCTTCGGCCCCGGCTTGAACAACACCGTGCGCAAACAGCCCGCGTGTTCGAAGTGCTCGAGAAGCTCGCTGACGACGAGCGCCACTTGCGTATCGAAACGGATCACCTCGCTGAAGAAGTGGCAAGTTTCGATATGGATGTCGAAGGGACCTGGCGCGCTCCGGACGGCTCCAGGCTCGCAGCGGGCGCATCAGAGCGTCTCGTGCGGCGTCATCTGCGCCTGCTGACACGGATCAAGGCGCTCGACATCTCGGCCGGGCTCTACACCAAGAGTGAGGCCGTCCGCGTCGAGATCGCACGGCGCGATACCAACCTGACCGTCCGCTCCTACACTCAGGAGATGTTCCGCACCGGGGTTGAAGCCTTCCAGGAGGAAGAGATCCGCCAGCTGCACCTCATGGACGGCTATGCCCAGCGAGTGCTCGATGTGCCGGATGAGGCACCCGAGCTTCTCAAGTCCTACTTCGCGACGCCGTCCAAGGAGAGCCTCGCGACCTTCTTCGAAGGCGAAGAGTTGAAGGTGGTTCGTGAAAACCGCCCTGCCCCGGTCCAGCGGCAGATCGAGCTGCACAGCAGGCTCGACCCCGAGCAATCGAAGATCGTGCATGACGACACAAGCCTGAAAGATCTGCTGGTTTTGGCCGGCCCAGGCGCCGGCAAGACACGGGTGCTGGTGGAGCGCATCGTCTGGCTCGTCGGCGTCGAGCGCGTGCCGCCCGACCAGATCCTGGCTTTGTGCTACAACCGGCATGCCGCGGAAGAAATCCGCTCGCGCCTGCGTGCGAAGACTGCACTTGGCCGACGCGGCGCGGTCGTCTCGGTCTATACCTATCACTCCTTTGCCTTGCAGGTGCTCGGCCAGTCCTTCGGCGAGCTCTCGGATGAGGCGGTGGGCGAGGAAGTCGGGCTCACCGACACCGAGGCCGACAGCGGCCGCAAGGCCAGCGCTTTCGATCGCATCCTGTCGCACGCCAGCGCGCGGCTGAACCAGCAACGCGATGACGGCGGCAATCTCTCGGACCTCATCTTGCGGCGCTTCCGCTGGGTCTTCGTCGACGAGTTCCAGGATGTGACCGAGGACTCCTTCGCGTTGATCAAGGAAATCTCGCAGCAGAGCCAGAAGAAGGCCGCGAGTGAAGCACGCAGTGCGGCCGATCTCGTCGATGTCCGCTTCATTGCAGTCGGAGACGATGACCAGAATATCTATGACTTCGGCGGTGCCAGCGGACAGCATATCCGCGCCTTCGATCGGCTGTTCAACACGCCCAAGAAGATGCCCGAGCTGACATGGAACTACCGCTCGAGCGGTGCCATCTTGCGCTGTGCCGCTGAGATCATCTCCCATTGCTCCGATCGCCTGAAGACCCGGGAAATCGAAATCGATCCAGACCGGGTCCATGATCCACTGCAAGGCCGCTATCACCGACCGCGCGATCCCGACCTCGGACGGGTAACGATCCTCGAGAATGCCGATCGAACCATCGACAGCCATGCGGCCCTCGCGACGGCCGAGCTGCTCCGTCTTCGCGCAGCGGTAGGCAAGGAGAATTGGCGCTGGGCATCTACCGCCGTGCTGGTGCGCCGACGCGCGCATATCCCGGTGGTCGAGCGCGCGCTGGTGAGCGCCGGGATCGAGGTCTCACGCGACCTCCAAGGGCTCGTGCCCATGGCGCGCGTCAAGGAAGCAGTCCGGGTCAGGGAGTGGTTGGAGAAGAAGGAACGCGTCGGCCGAGTGCTGCTGCCGGAGGATATCGAGCGGGTCGCCGGGTGGCTGGGGGCGCATTACGGAAGCCTCTGGGCGCGTGCCGTGGCCCAATGGCTGAGAGACTACCTGCGTGACCAGATGGATGCGGCCGAAGAAGGCCCCGAGGGAAGTTCCGAGAGAAGCGAGGCCACCGAAGATCAGCCGGTGGAGATTTCGCCGCGCCTGGCGCTCGAGGAGTTCGTAGAATGGGCGCATGGCTGGCGGCCCGAGCAGAACGGGGTGAAGGTGCTCACCGCGCACAGTTCCAAGGGTCTCGAGTTCGACAATGTCGTCGTCTGCGATTGCGACTGGCTTCACGGCCTACCGATCACGGGCGCAGATCGACGGCTCTTCTATGTCGCCGCAACCCGGGCCCGATACAGCCTGAGCCTGACAACAGGGGGCCTCATGGCGCCGACAAGGCGGTTGATCTCGGTTGAGAGATCAGAGCATCTCGCGCCGCTCAAACTCGAGCCGCACCGACCTCCACTGGCATCTCAAGCCAAGGCACCACTGATCCCCTGCTCTGTCCGGGATGTATTTCTGTCTTTCCCAGCCTGGAATGGGCCGTGGTGCTATTCCAGCGAGAGCGGTCGGCAAAAGACCAAGGCCGTCATCGCCGGGCTGAAGCCCGGAGATCGCATCGTGATCAAGAAAACGCAGAACCAGAGCGATCAAAACCCCTGGCATGTCTTTGCGCCGATCGAGAACGGTCTGCATCAGATCGGCAAGATGCAAAGAGGCTTCTCGCCGGGTGTCGCTGGAGAGGGGTTCTACGCCGAGGTTTTTGCCCTCGTCTCTTGGCGCAAGACCGACAGCGACGAAGATCAACACGGTAAGATCTGCCTCGATCATTGGTTCACTGTCATCCCCGAATGGCGGTCCATCGGCAGCTAAGGCAATACGAAAAGGTTAACATAGCTTTGATGATGTGACCGCCCCCTGACGGCATCGATGTGCCAAGGTGGGTGTGCACTCGCGCAATAGTAAATTTCGTTAGGACAACGTCGACTTTTGATGTCGCGCTGCCCGCCGAAGGCACGCGCAGCGAAAATCGGCTCACCGCCCATGGTGTAGATCAGCACTAACGGCCCATTGCTGCCGTTCGTGCAAAACACGTCTAACGACCGCTCCCAGCCCAACCACGACATTCATTTCAGACGTAGCCAAGACTTTAACGCAGGTGCGAAAAGACCTGCCAGTTTTCCGGTCGTGGCCTACGGATCCGCTCCGTGGAACAAGGTGATACTCCACCCCGCCCAATGGCTCCTCCTTGTGGAGCCTTCTCAGGTGGATCATCGCTGAGGTAAGGGCATGAAGGCAAAACACCTTCTCGCTGCAGAGGCGCAGCAGAAGTCGTCGACTGTCCACGTTTGGGGACGTTTATGTAGAACATACAGACCCAGATCGCATACGAAACCGACGCAAGCGCGAACACCAAATGAAATAGCTTCTTCTCACCTGAGCGCGACAGCAAATACTCAGATGTCAAGAAGTCATAAAAAAATAGGTGATGCAGAGATGGTCCCGTTCTCGCACGATAAACTATTCTGAGCTGGTATCGTATGCTATTTTACTGAGTAAGTCCAAACTATCTTGGATGCACTTTCTTGGTCAATATTCTCTATTTTTTCCAAGTTTCGCTTGTAATTTTCAAACGACATTCTTGCGAAATTAAAGCAATCGGCGTAATTCGAAAATCCAAATGGAGAGCCGCACATTTCAGAAGACAGCGAAAATACTTGATCAAAATAATCGTGCGCGCTAACAATCAGGTTTTCAATTCCAGCGGGGTCGGTGGCTGAGTGCACGATTGAATTTCTGGTTCGGTATATCCTATAAAGCTGATGTTCAACTCGTTTCTGATGGCTTTCAAGCCATGTGCTAAACTCTTTCCCAGATTGCGCTTTCTTATTAATTGAGTATATCCGGTTCCTCAGTAGAGGAAATTCGTTCATCTTCTCCAACAGTTCGGTGCAGTGCGCATCATTTTCCTTTAGCATGGTTAGATGAAAGGCTTTTTCGGCAATCGATGTATGGACAGGGATTTCAGCCCTTTTTAGAGCATCCTTGAATGCATCATCGTCCCATCTCTTGATGTCTCTCGCAAGGTTTGTGAATATTTTTGAAAAATATTGCAGACATATGAACGGGACTACTCCCCCGATTACGCTCCCGATTATGCTATTTCCCTTCTGAGATGGCGCGATTGTCTCAAGAGATGTCCATAGGTTGATCAACTGATTTTCGGGCACCTTCGATCCAAGACTCATTCCGTGAAAATCGACAACCCTAAAGAATTTCTCTGAGTCTTTTCCGCCCGGTAGCATTACATTCTTGATCAGGCTTTCCAGCTTTCGGTCAGCTCTTCCCCGTCGATTGTCCTTAATGAGCTCCATACTGTTCGCATCTGCTCGCAGCACGTAGCTGCTATTTTTCTCGTCTTTAGCTTGTTCGTCGGTGTTATCAACTGCTATAGCATGTGTGCCAATCTGGTAGCTTCCCTTATGATAGAAAAGGCCGTACAGATCATGCATTCTTGCAATATTGCGTTTTGCATTATTAAGCGCAGTGAATGGATCTGGGGCTGTAACGTTGTCTATCGAAACGTATATTTCCCCGGCAGCTGCTGATAGTCCTTCTGGATGCTCAGAGATCTCTTTAGGTTTGTCATCACTGAACTCTATGTCAAAAATTCCCCTGATATCTTTTTTAATTTTTCCTGCGTCAGTCTTGATGGTTGTGTGAATTGTGTACACACTTCTGTTTGGCATGAGTTTCTTGAAAAAACTGTCTACTGAATCTTCGCCCTCAGGGGCCTCTTCCCTGAAGAAGTGCTCATCCAGAAGCCAAGATACCCATTTTACGTCTACGCCACAGTTTACTATTGTGGTACATATTTCTCGTGCAAGAAAATCAAAGTTCTTAAGGTGGGACTGTGGGTTAGTTTTTACTATATCGAAGCAGCGCTTTAGGTATTTTATTGGCTGAACTTCAACCTTTAGGACTTGGAGCGTCCCCTTGAGAGCTTCAAGATTTTTACGGTCAACCTTTCCATATTCTTCCCAAGGCATTGTTAGCATGGAATTTGCAACGAAGTTGCCGGACATGCGGTCTTCGAGTTCTTCCCAAATTCTTTCAATGTGTGCGGGGTTGATATCGTGGTCTTCATGATCCGAAAGCACTCGAAGGCTCTCAAGAATAAGAAAAGGAGCGTTGGTCGTTGCGGCCCGATAGCTATCCATTGTGTAAGGATAAATTAATTCATCCATTCTCTGAATAAAAAATAGTGTTCCCAGGTTTTCGCTTTTATTGATCCAACTTTTGGTTTTTTTTAGTAGCATGTAAAATCTCGCGTTCAAGTTTACGCGAAAACTTTCACATAGGTCTCTTGGTTTCAATCAGTAATAACAGTGCAACGGCCGATCGACCTGCTGATGTCATTTTGAACATCTTCACCGCGACAATGTAAGTTCTTCCGAGGCTCTGTCATTCGTCTTGTCCTGAACGTCCGTTGGGGTGGACGGGCGTAGGTTTGGGAAAGTGTAGAAAACGCAATTTTTAGTCCGCTGAGCGCTTAATCAGTGGATTCCCAAGGTCGCTATGACGGGCCGACAGAGTGACGTTGCCAATTCCACTCGCTGCGCAAAGCTGACCTTGATACAGAACGCAGCGAAGGTCGGCAATCCGCCGTTGCTGTCGTTGAACATGAACGGCCTACAGCGCCTGTTTATGTTCCCAGCACATCCGTTCGATGAAGATTTTGATCCATTGCACCGGCAAAGTGATGCTCAGCAAGATCCCGAAAAGGGAGAGCGACCTTTACCGTCGGCCGTAGTGTGCAATAGCGACCATCACAGCCGATATCACAAGCTCGAATAAGTCCATTTGCGCAGTCCTCTCGGCGGATCGCATCAAATCATCATATCAGATTTCCGGCCAGATCGACATGGACCCAAGTCCTTTCCATGACGATCTATCACAATCAAAAATCATTCACACCCGCCCCGTTCGATCTTCCGATCAACAGTAAAGAGCTGTCTCGAAATCTCGACAAATTTTACACAAAGCCAGAGGTAGCACGCCAGTGTGTAAGTGACCTCGAAAATTGGACAGGTATAAATCTGAACACCACGAAAACTGACCTATTGGAGCCGAGCGCTGGTGCAGGCGCGTTCCTTGACTTCTTGCCTTCGTGCACATTGGCCTATGACCTTCTGCCGGAAGATCGAAGGATTGCGCGACAAGACTTCTTGAAGCTGGAGCGTAGTGAACCCGCCATTGTAATCGGCAACCCCCCATTCGGTAAGAGCTGCAGTCTTGCAATCTTGTTTTTCAATCACGCGGCAACATTTGCTGAACAAATAGCGTTCATTGTTCCGCGAACATTTGAGAAGGACAGCATAAAAAACCGCCTTTCCCCTCAATTTCATCTACTTAATCAGCGCGTGCTTGAGCGCGATAGTTTTATGTTCGAGGGTAAGAGCCACCCTGTTTCTTGCGTCTTCCAGGTTTGGGAGCGACGGCATGACTTGCGACCCAAAACTAAGTTGCCAACTGTGCATCCAGATTTCGACTTCGTCGTCCGTGAGGAGGCAGATTTTGCAATACAGCGTGTCGGCGAGCATGCGGGCACAGTGAAGACATGCCTCAGAGGGGTTTCGAAAAACTCACACAACTTTCTACGCGCGAATATATCAATCGAAGAGCTACTTGCCAAATTCCGGGCGATCGATTTTACTGAAGCAAAAGCGAGAACGGCGGGACAAGCCTCGATAGCGAAGACCGAAATCGTTGCACTTTACTCCGATCTCAAGGCCAACTTGCGTTGAAATATTTACATTTTCGGTAGAGATTTCTTCATTCTCTGATTGCTGGGTGAAAGTGCTCTATAGACCCTGACCTGCCCCCCACCGATCACTCATTCATAGCGAGATTTTGCGGGTATGGGTTTCACATTCTTCGTCGACAGTTCGGGCAATGGCTTCGTGCGCAGTATCCTCAAATCGCTCAAGCGCTCGGCAGGCTTTTGGTTGGCCCGCGACAAGCCTGGTCTTCATTGGATACCCCCATTCACGGACCGTGGCCTGCACGCTTAGCGAGCTTGATATAAAGCTTAACCGCGCGCATTCTCTCTTCGTAGCTGTACATAGACTATCTCCAAAATAGTCTAACTTTTTTATCTGCACCCCTACTGGATCAGTTTTAGCTTACAGCCTACAGCGTTGAACAAAAAGCCAAACCTGATACCTATCAATCAGACAAATTTCAATTTTGGACTATACACAGCCATGCCCCTTACTAAGACCACTCCAGACGACATAGAACTTGAAAAGCTGGCAAAAGTGAGCCCTGAAACTTTATTTTATTTGCATATTGGTCCCTCCGCGCTGTCAAAGGTAAAAGCAAAATCCAAAACCATGGACCTAAATAATGTCGAGATGGATGCTGCCTGCGGTATGTACCTTGCGACTGCATTGGATGCTTATGCTGACATGTATCACATCGGCCGCATGGAGGGAGTTCCAACACGCCAGGACCTGCAGTTCAGCATGAACAAAGGCGAAGCCTTCTGGCGCGGTTACCAGATTGCTCGTGGCGAGATCATCTTGAAAAGCGGCTTTAGAAGCAAAATCCAGAACGAGGAAAGACTGGCAAGCTGGTTGTATGCCAAATCATTGAATTATGATTGTGCGATGGAAGGTTTTGCTTTTGCTGTTTCGACCGATCCGTCACGCACAAAACCGATGCTGAATGAGCTTCTTGGGGCAGATGCGCATGCAGCATATACGCCTTCTAAATATCTCAAATCCATCAACGATTTGGTAACTGCAATTAAGCAGTTAGATCGGTCGTATTTCCTAAAAATGTAAGGCACAACTACGAGCAGAAATGCTGGTTATTTTGCCGGTGACCTGCTTGATGTGCATATTTGCACCAATCCTCCTGTACCTCAACCAAGATAGATGTGCCGACCCTTTCTAAGAGAACGGCAGCTGCGTTTCCTATGGCAAATTTATTATTTAAGATAGATCAACTCAGCCTTGAAGTAACCTAAGATGGAAAATAGCATCGAATTCTTGAGCTACGGCTGTTGATATATTTCAGGAAGAATTTGGTGTTTCAGACATTTAGCGACCAGTTGGGACTTTTTCTCAAAAATGGAATCATTTCTGTTGCGGAGGCGTTAACTCTCTCTGACAGCCGACCCGGCCAGATCGCAGGAATGATCATTTTTGCTACGACTATCTTTGCCGTTTGGTATTTTATTCGGTCGAGCCGCCAACTGAGTGCTGTTAATTTGTTGGACAAAAAAGTTAGAGCTTTTGCGGACATCTCGGCATTTGCGGATAGCCATTCCGACCTCATCCATGAACTTCGAAACGACTATCGTAAAAAAGGTCCACGAGAGACTGTTTGGGAAGCTTTCGATGAGTTTAATGAGACCATTGTACACGATGATGTAGATGGCCCCCTTAGCCTGCGTAACTCGATCCGGCCCGCATCATTTCTAAACGTCGATGACTTGGGGTTTGGTCCAGGGATCTTTCGTATCTTGCCGAATACATTGGTCTCAGCTGGCCTGTTGTTGACATTCTTGGGGTTGGTAGCAGCGTTGCACCAATTTTCGCAGTCAATGAACGCTGGGACAGGTGGAATGGATAGGGCGATGCAGGACTTTATGCAAATTGCCTCTGCTAAGTTTGTCATGTCGCTTGTTGGCCTGTTCTGCTCGATCTTGTTCACGTTCCTGCTTCGCGCACGTCAAAACACGATGGATGCAGCCCTGCATCGCCTTTGTATCGGTATAGAACGACGTCTCGTGTTCGTCAGCTTGGAGGATATCGGATTTCGCCAGCTGCGCGCAGCAACCGAACAACGCGAACATCTGCGCGAAATCGGCATGGGTATGGTCGCGGAGCTTCAAAAGCCCCTTGAGGCTTTGCCAGAACAAATCACAAGCGCTATCGCGGATCGGATGGACCCGATTTTCGACCGTGTCACCTCCATGGGCACAAGTAGCATGGAAGGAATGGTCGGAGATCTCTCTCAACAGCTCTCCCACTCTGTCGGGAACGCGTTAACACGCGCCAGTGAGTCGCTGGGTGAGGCGACTGACCGCATAGGCACGATGGTTGATCGAATGAGCTCAACCAACACTCAAGCAGGTGACGGGCTGCGGGACGCGCTGGATCAGATGGCGCGCGCCATGGCGGAGATGCGCACCGAAGTGGCAGCCAGTGGTCGCACAGCATCGAAAGCAATGAATGAGGGTGCAGATCGCTTGCTGTCCGTCATGAATGACACGTTGGAAGGCATACGCGACAACACCGGCCAAGGAGCGGAAGCTATGCGCACTGCCGCCGAACAAATGCGGTCTGCCGCCGAAGGGTTCCGCGACACCTTAGCCAGCGCAAGCGAAGAAAGTAGCCAGGCCGCGCGAGACCGCATGGCTCAAACCAGCGCAGAGGCTGGTCAAGCAATTGAAGGCGTCAGTAAAAGCTTGGTGGACAGCTTCCATAAAACCAGCACGGATATTGCAAAGCTTGGCTCCGAAATGGGTGGTGTAATTGGCGAAGAACTTTTGTCGCGGCTCGATACGATCAGCACACGGCTGGAGACTATGGCCGAAGCAGTACAGCGCGGAGCGGCCGGAGCCCAAAGCGCGGCGCAGGGCATGAACACCGGCGCAGATGCGATACACGGCGCATCCGAAGGGTTCCGCAATGCAAGCCAAAGCCTCACATCTGCGGCAGACCCAATCCGCGCCTCGCAAGAACGCATAGAAACAACCCTGCGGCGGGTTGGTGAACTGGTTGAGACTGTCTCAGAGACCCTGATGCAAAACTCAGCTTCTATTGCTGAGAATGCCACACATGTTCTGGATACTGCTCAGACCGCCCTTGGGAACGAACGGGAAGGAATCCGCCGCTCACTTGAGGCGACACATGCCGCAATGTCACAGCTTTCCAGCGAAGCAGAGAAGCTTGACCAAATCGATGAAATGCTTGGCCGTGCGCTGACAGAGTACAATTCGCAACTGGAGGCTGCTCTCGGGTCGGCGCAAGATCACGTTGGGCAAATGCGCGATGCCCTTGCTCCTGGACTGGACACCCTCAAAAGCGTCGTTGAACAGGCCGAGGCGTTCCTTCCTTCACAACGGCAGCAGCGAACATGAGAGCGCAGGCAAAACGCATACGCCACGAAGAGGAAGAAGAAAGCGCCTTCGTATCAATGACCGACATGACGGTCGGGTTCCTATTCATCATGATGATTTTGCTTGCATTTTTCGCGAGCCAAGCCGGGGATCCAGATGCGGTGTCAAAGATTGAATACGACCGAGTTGTTGAAGCGCGCGATAGCTGGCAACAGATAGCCGAAACACGTGAACAAACAATTGGACGGCTTGAGACCCAGCTTGCAAAGCTCTTGCAGGAAAAAAGGCAATTGGAGGCTCTGGTCCTGCAGCTGACCGCCAACCTCACAACCGCAAAAACGCGGATCAAAAACCTCGAAGAGCGTCTCCGGCAGTTGATCGCAGAGATTGAGCAGAAAGATGCCGAGATCGATCAACTCCACCAGGAGCTTGCCGAATTAAAAAAGATTGACCCGCTTGAGGCATATCTGGCGCAGGTAACTCAGACGAGGCGTAAGGTGCTGACGCAACTACGGGACGCAATCAAGGCTGATTTCCCTGACTTACAAGTCGAATTGAGCGAAGAATCCGACGCGTTGCGCTTTCAGGGGGAGGGCCTTTTTGGCTCCGGCCGGTCAGATTTGGCCCGCGACAGACGCGAGATCGTCGCCCGGCTCGCGCAGCGGCTGAATGAGGTACTGCCCTGTTTTACAATTGGTCGAGCATCGCAGTTTGATCGCACATGTAATTCCGAATTTGTTATGGTTGAGGCCGTCCAAATTGAAGGTCATACTGACAATGTTGGGACAGATCGACTGAACCGCACGCTGTCGGCTGCACGTGCCAACAACACTTTCTTTGCCATGACACAAGCAGCCCAAGGGGTTATGGAGCACCTAAACCTGAAGAATCAGCCCGTTCTTTCAGTCGCCGCTTATGGGCCCGATCGCCCTGTCGCGCCCAACGCCACACAGGAAGGCCGGGCAACCAACCGCAGGATTGATCTTCGCTTCATAATGGTGACGCCTCAGGATACCGACGGGATCGAAGTTGTACGAGAGGCGCTGGAAAACGTCGTGGTGCAGCCATGAACGCCCCTGAGACAAACCGCCCCCGCGAATCGACGCGAGCCTTACTG
Organism: Sulfitobacter sp. TCYB15; assembly: GCF_040435955.1. NCBI lineage: Bacteria > Pseudomonadati > Pseudomonadota > Alphaproteobacteria > Rhodobacterales > Roseobacteraceae > Sulfitobacter > Sulfitobacter sp. TCYB15. Next base: position 1,744,279 of record NZ_CP159193.1, on the reverse strand, counting down.
CAACGAGGCCAATCTTTCCGCACACGAGCCCTGCCACCGCTCGGTCAGATCAAGCGCTCCGTCGACAACATCCTGAGCCGCTGGCCCGATGCTGTCCGCATCCCAGAGGATCGGGATCGCGAAAAGCTGGCCCAAAATATGCGATTGCGTGTCTCTGAGTGGAACTGGGAAAACATTACCACCCAGAGGGTAATCTCGGCTGCGGTTGCTGTCTTTGACAAGGAACGCTGCAATCGGCCCGACCTAAGCGACGTGCGTGAATTTTACTTCGATGAAATCGCCACTCGGGAACCAGGGGCCTTTCTCGACGGTATGGTGGGGGTCTATCTGGACAGCTTTACGGTTGACGCAGACCACACCCGCGATCTTGCAAAATCCCTGTCTGCCCGCAGCAGCGACTTGGGAGGGCGGCATCGGAAATTAATCACCGCCCTGCCCCAAGTGTTCACGCCTGATGCTGCGCCGAGAGGTATGGCGCACCTCATGCTTGAAACAGACGATGCATATGCCAAACTTCAATCCATCGGATTGAGCAGTCCCCACACCTCTGGTCTGGCAAAAGCCGCACAAAAGCTCTTTGTAAAATCTCTCGCGCCCGATCTTGTAAATACTTCGGCCCGTCATAAACTTTTCAACTGGCTGACCCCGCAAAATGGGCCGGTACTGCAAGCAGGTGCGGGTCCGGCGGTTGAGGCCCTATTGTCGGTCTGGCGTACCAAAACGCCCCCCGATGCCCTGCGCAATGAACTCAGCGAGGCAATCATCGCCGCATGGAATGACCCGCGACTGCATGCCGGGGGCATTTGGTCTGGCTTTGACCCGGAGCTGCGCGCCATCCTGTTGCGATGGTTGACCCATCAGGACATGAAGTTCTTCTGCAACATGGTCACTGCCACCCAAAACAGTCACATGTGGCCACCACGGCGCGATTTCTGGCTCAAGCTATATGACGATAAGATGATCGACGAGGCATGGGTCGCTTTCGGCACGGAGGCACGTCATTATGCCGAAAACAATCTGTTACGGGGCGGCAAAACGGACATGAACCGGCGGTTCGCACGGCAACTTGATCGCGGCGGCAGCACATCGCTGCTGATCATGCGCATTGGCAACAAAATAGTTGTAGATGGATGTCACAGTTACAAAACGCATATCTTCAAAATCGACGACCCAAACGCCCCAGCCCTGTATAAGGGCCAATATTACTGCGACGACATTATGCGAAGGTCTCGCTTATCCCAGACCCACTATTGGAGTGAGAGCCGTAAATTGGCAGTATGGGAGAATTGGGTAGAAAAACATGTCTAACAGCGCACCCAGCCCTATTATAACCGACAACCACGTCGAAATTCGTTTTCCACAACAAAGACAAGGCATCCTTTTACGCCTGATCTCAAAACCAACCGCGCGCAGCTTTACCGATCTTGCCCCCGAAGATCGCAACCTTCTGTTTGCGATCGGTGATTTGCGTGCTTGGGAGGACGCGCACCCAGAAGATGTTGAAATCGCGCCTGATCACCTGCGCATCTCCCATGATGCTGCGGCCCAACTTTCTGCACCGTCTGCCGAGGCCCTCGGCCTTCCTGCAACTGTCGATCTGATGCTGAAAACCGATGTGACAGGCGTATTGGGACGACCTGATTTTCGACTTCACTATGAATGGTCTCGTGAGGGCCGGCGCGAAATCCCCAAAAGAACCGGCGCAATTTTGCACACGTCAAATGGACCACGCCGGCTCCCCCTATGGATGAAACGCGCTCTGGATCTGGCTGACACATTTGACGCGACACAACCGGTTGAACAGCATTGGCGTGCGCTGGCCGATTTTCGCCGCGCCATTGAACCCGAAGACATTATTGAAAGCGAAATGCCCGCCAACAAGGAAATGGCAGGCCTTTCTATGACGGCCTTTCTGCGGGGGCTTGAGGTACGCATCGCAGACCGGTTTTCAGTGTCCCCAGATGCCTCCCTGGGACAATTTGAAATCGTGCCATATTCCGCACAACAGCTCGACGATGCTGGGCTGTCGGATGATGATATCTCTGAGCAAAACGCTGAGCTCAACGGCGAAGCTTTGGCGGTTTTTCAGCATCGCTTGCATGCCCGCGGTGCTCGGCCAGCTTACCAGCTTGGCAACAATTCCTACCTGGTGATCGACAAAGGGTCCGCCCCAGTTCTTGAAGAGATGGTTCGCATGCAGAATGCACCGCGTGAAGAACGGCAAGCTTTCATTGAAAATCCACGCGCCTTCATCACCGAAGCTGTTAACCGCCACCTTGAACAGACCGAAGGCTTCCAGAACCTTGACGCTGCGGCACAAGAGGAGATGGTTGAACAGATTGCAGGCCCTGCGCTGATTGAGAGCCGAGAATATTCTGAAAGAGTGACAGGCGTTGTCGTCTATGAACGACCGCAAGACCAGATCGAGAGCAGCGGAACCACATGGCTGCCCGAAGCTTTTGCCGAACATTTAGCCGAAGCAATCAAGGCCCTGCCCACCGCAGAACTAAATGACTTGCGCGATCACATGGTCGATGTATTGGAAACCGGCAAGGATCTACCAGCAGAGATCGCTGGCGAAACTGTGCAGATCACGCCAGCCCGTCTTGCCGCGATAAATGGCGAAATCGAACACCGCGAAGCGCAGGTCTCTCCGACTGAGGTGCCCGAAGCAGCGCCAGAAACCGATGGCCCGATCATCCTTGATACGCTCGACAATTATGAAGATCTTTCGTGGGAAGCTAAATTTGCACCGCGAATTGCAACCGTTCCAACCGACTTACCCAGCTCGGTCCGTACCCCCCTGCATCAACACCAATTGGAAAGTTTCGATTGGGCGCAAAAGGCATGGCAAGCAGGGTTGCCCGGAATTTTGAATGCGGATGAACAAGGCCTGGGTAAGACGCTTCAGACCATTGCCTTTTTGACTTGGCTGAAAGAGCACATGAAACAACCAGATGCGGCGAACCGTGGGCCAGTTCTCATCGTGGCGCCCACCTCGCTTTTGCGCAACTGGGAACAGGAGGTCGAACACCATGTCGAAGGGCGTGGATTCGGATCTTTGATCCGCCTCTATGGTGGGGCATTGGGATCTCAAAAACGCCATGACGCACAGGGAACAGAAACGCAATCGGGCCTGCCACTGCTGGATCTCGATTGGCTGGATGAGGCCTTTGAGGATGGTCGCGCCCACCGATACTGGATGCTCACCACCTATACAACACTTGCAAATTATCAGCATTCCCTTGGCAAGGTTCGTTTCTCTGCCATCGTTATGGATGAAATCCAGAACATCAAAAACCGCTCAACCCTTGCCTCAAAAGCTGTTGAGGCGATGAACGCCGACTTCCGAATTGGCCTAACCGGTACACCAATTGAAAACGCAGCTATTGATCTATGGACCATTATGGATCGTATCGCGCCTGGCTGCCTTGGCTCTGGCGTTGAATTTCGCGAGCGATATGCAGCGCCTGATGCTGAAAATATGGCCGAGCTACACACAAGAGTCTTTAAGGACCGCGGCCCGATGCCTCCTCTCGGATTGCGCCGCCTGAAAGAAGAAGTCGCGCGTGACCTGCCCGTTAAACGGCGCTACCTGCACCCGCGCTTGATGCCCAAGGTGCAGGCAGATGCATATGACTTGGCGCAGCTTAAACTGGCCAATGGCGGCCCAGGAGCTGCGTTAAAAATGCTGCATCATATCCGATCAGTTTCGGTACACCCTGGTGATACAGAAGCCACACCACCTGACCAGTTCATCGCAAAGAGCGCACGTCTCGACGCTGTCATCGACATCCTGCGCAAGATTAAAGAAGCAAACGAGCGTGTGTTGGTTTTCATCGAACACCGGGACATGCAGTTCCGTTTCGGTGAAATCGTGCGTCACATGTTTAGTCTCGAGAAAATTGACGTGATCAATGGCGATACCCCTATCCCTCGCCGGCAGGACATCGTGAACCGCTTTCAACAACATCTGAAGACAGACGGCGGTTTTGACATGTTGATCCTCGGTCCGAAGTCGGCGGGCACAGGGTTGACCCTGACAGCCGCAACCCATGTCATTCACCTATCCCGCTGGTGGAATCCTGCGGTAGAAGAGCAATGTAACGACCGCGTTCACCGCATCGGTCAAACGCAGCCCGTTTCCATTCATATCCCCATGGCGCTGCACCCGGAGCTGGGAGCTCAAAGCTTTGACAGCCTGCTTCAGAGCCTGATGCAACGCAAACGGCGCCTGGCAGAACAGGCGCTTTGGCCAATGGGAGACAATAAAGCAGATGTGACCGGCCTCACGCAGGCTGTGGCACAACCGAACCGTGGCCAACATGCGGCCATCGTAGACATTATGGCCGAACAGTTTAATCGAGACAGCTTGCCCCCTATCTCCCCTAATTCAGAGGGGGCTTACGAAATATAATGAACATGCAAACAGACACAAAAATGAATGTAACCCGCGGACTTATCATCGCCGATCCCTGGATCGGCCACATTCTTGAAGGCCGCAAAGATTGGGAGATGCGATCACAAGCGACCTCGATACGCGGGTGGTTTGGCCTTATCCAAAAAGGTAGCGGCCATGTCGTTGGCCTCGCCCGCCTCGTTGATTGTGGGAAAGCACTCACCCCGTCAGAGATGATTGCAAATATCAACCATCATCAAATTCCGGAGGATATGATCCGACGCGGTGAAGTTGCAAAATGGGTCATCCCTTGGAAACTCGCGGACATCATTCCTTTGGAGCGCCCTGTCCCCTACCAACATAAGTCAGGCGCGGTCACTTGGGTCACTTTTTCCTCAGAGGAGACGCGAGAACTGAACCGTATTCGCCATGAGACTGGAGCTTCATCCAGCTCGGTCATATCAACGCCAACGCGATTGCTACAAGAAAGCGTAAAGCTCTCTGAGGTGGAACGCCCTGTTGCGAAGCCCGTCTCAAAGAGATCGGCAATTGATCCTATGCCACCTCTACCAGAAGGCAGGTATAGATTTCTTGGCCGGAGCCGCCTGACGGGTGGAAATGTACGGAACAATCACATCAATCTTTCGAAGTTCTTGAATGCCTTTCCACAAGACGTGATTGGCGGCAAAAACAAATCTGACGTAGCCCCACGGCAGATTGAGATTGACTGGGGCGGACCGAAACCAATCCTGACCGATATCGATGGATCCAAATCTATCTTTCGTGGGCGCGGCTGGGTACGGCGCTTCTTTGAAGCGTCGAAAGCACAAGAAGGTGATTATGTGCTGATTACGGAGACTGCCACCTACAAAGTTTCGGTGCGCTTGGAGCGAGGAGACTGATCAGTGCAATAGGAAAGCTGTTCGGAGCCATCCCGTTTTTGAACAGCCGTCTAACACCGTGGGTCAACCCATAAACTAATTGGGCAGAATGACTTCATCAAACGGCTTGATGAAAAAAACTTCTTGCGTACTGGCACAAATCAGTACATCGATTGTGGCACACCGTGGATTCGGACAGGAATCACGCCAAGAATATCATTTGATTTCAGTTCGTTAGAATTGAGGTTACGGTCCCTACCGTCGGAGCCAACTTCCCCTTAGGTGGTTGGCGGTAAACGAAAAAGCGCTCCTTCGGGGGCGCTTTTCGCGTTCTGGGGGCCTGCGTGGCACATCCTTTGCGTTTTAGCTGATGGGGTGCCAATCCCACGCAACACGGTGCGCAGAACGGCGCGATGCGCAACGACGCAGCGCGTTGGGAAAACGAACAAATTTCGGGAAATATGGGCAACGGTACCCGACGGATTTGAATCAGCCGCGGGCACTTGGTTTGTCGGTACGGGCGGGCGCGATGACTGCGCCCGCCCGATCTGTTTTTAGGACTTCATCGCGGCAAGCACAGCATCGCCGGTGATCGGCAGATGACGCACGCGCGCGCCCGTCGCGTTGAAGATCGCGTTGGCAATCGCGGGTGCGATCACGGTGGTGCCGGGCTCGCCCAGACCAACGGGAACTTCGGTGCTTTCGACAAAGTCGATTTCAAGCTCGGGCACATCGGCCAGACGCAGTGGCGTATAGGCCCCGAGGTTCAGGTCGATGACGTTGCCATTCTCGATCCGGGTGCCTTCATGCAGCGCCATCGACAGCCCCCAAAGGGCCGCACCTTCGCATTGTGCGCGCGCGCCGTCGGGGTCCACCACGGTGCCACAGTCAAACGCCAGCCACATCTTCTGGACATCGACCGCGCCCGTTTCAGGATCAACCGCCAGCTTGACCGCCGCCGCTGTCCAGGTCGGCATGCTGCGCGACTGGCCATAGGTGGTGGCAATACCGATTGCGGTGCCCTCGGGCAGCTCTGCACTGCCATAACCCGACATCTCTGCCACGCGCTGCAAAACAGCGGCCTGACGTGATGCCCCACCAACCGCATTGGGCGCAGAGCCCGCGTTGATGCCTTCGGCCTTTAGGTGATCCAGACGGAACTGCAACGGATCGGCACCGACTTTATGCGCCGCTTCATCCATGAAGCTTTCCACGGCAAAGTTGGTCCAGCCCGGTCCGACAGACCGCAGCCAGCCGGGACGGAAGGTCGCATTCGCCAGATCGTTCGAGATCGCCCGCACCTGATGCGCACCCACCGTGTACCAGTGATCGGCACCGTCGATGGCAAAGGGGTCATAGGGTTCTTCGTTGACACCTTTGGGCATGAAACCCGGTGCCATCACCTGCGTCGGCCAACCGGCTGCGGCGTGGTGTTCCATACCCGTGACCGATTTGGCATCGTCGAACGCCATGCGCAGTTTTTGCACGGACGGCGACCGGATGCTGTCGAACTGCGCGTCTTCCTCGCGCGAGAACACCAGCTTGACCGGCTTGCCAACCGCTTTCGAGGCGAGCGCTGCAGGCACGATATAGTCGCCATTCAGGCGACGGCCAAAGCCCCCACCCAGCATATAGCTGCGCATCACGATCTTATCGGCGGGTACTTCCAAAGCGGCGGCCAACGTGGGCAGGATCAGCGATTGCCACTGGTTGCCCGCGTGGGTTTCCCAAACACCATCGGCGTTCTGGAAAACGGTGGCGTTCACCGGCTCCATCTGGAAGTGCAGCACGGATTGCGTGGTGTATTCGGCTTCGAGCATGTCGGCGGCGGCATCAAAGGCAGCGGTCGTGTCGGGCTGCTCTGTGTGCAGGATCGACCCTTCCTCGCCCTGGATCAGCTCGCGCGAGCGCGCCTGGATATCCTCTTCCGAGACATTCGCCGTCTCGCCCGAGGTCCAGTCGACGCTGATCTCGTAGGTCGCCGTGCGCGCGGCGTGCAGCGTTTTGCCCAGCACCACAACCCAGCCCGGCACAGTGCCCGACGGGTCCTCGATCACCACGGTTTCAAGGTAACCCTTGATGTCCTTGGCACCGCTATCGTCCACGGCATTCACCTTGGAGCCATAGCGCGTCGGCGGCAGCATCGGCACGCCGTACACCATCCCGTCGACCTTGGCATCCAGACCATAGATCGCCTGACCCGTGGTTTTCGTATCCAGATCAAGCGGATGCACGTCCTGGCCCACAAGGCGCAGGTCAGCGTGGGGTTTCAGCGGAAGGGCTGCCAGCTCTTCTTCGGTGAAGCTGCGGTCAAGCCCCTCGGCCACCAGATCACCATAGCTGATGGTTTGCGTGCCATCGGTCACCGCACCATCGCGTGCGGTCAGACCCGAGGCATCAACACCCCATTTGGCCGCTGCGGCTTCGATCAAGGCGGTCCGGCCAGCGGCCCCCGCTTGACGGTAGACAGGCCAGCTTTGCCAGATCGACCAGCTGCCGCCGGTGACCATCAGGCCCCATTTCTCGGCTGTATCGACATGGGTGATGTGTACGTTTTCCCATGCGACTTCCAGCTCGTCCGCCAGAATACGCGCGATGGCGGTGCCGACGTGTTGGCCCATCTCGGCGCGGATGATGTTGACGTTGACCTGACCCTCGGCGTCGATCCAGTACCACATCGACGGCTCGAACGTGTCGCCATTGGGCGTGACCGGCGTGCCATCCGGCACCGCAGGGTTCATTGCGGCGTTCGACGCCTGCGGGAAGCCGAATGCAACGCCAACGGCCGTCATGGAGACAAGGAACCCACGGCGGGTCATCTGGGGTTGCGTCTCTGCGCCTGTGAGGCGGGAAATCAAATTAGCCATTGTCGGAGCCTCCCATAGCGGTGGCGGCATCGCGCACGGCTTGACGGATTCGGGTATAGGTCATGCAGCGGCACAGGTTGCCGGTCATCACCGCGTCGATGTCGTCATCGCTGGGGTTGGGCGTGTCTTTCAGCAGCGACGCTGCCTGCATGATCTGACCCGACTGGCAATAGCCGCACTGGGGCACGCGCAGGTTCCGCCACGCTTCTTGCACAGGGTGGTTGCCGTTTTCGTCCAGCCCTTCGATGGTGGTGACCTTCATACCTTCGACATCCGAAAGATAGGTGATGCAGGACCGTGTGGCCGTCCCGTCGATATGCACGGTACATGCGCCACAGGCGCCGATGCCACAGCCGAACTTGGTGCCGGTCAGCCCGATCTCGTCACGGATCGCCCACAACAGGGGCGTATCCGGCTCTGCGTCGACAGAGACCTGCCGTCCGTTCAATTCGAATTCAATCATTAAGTCGTTGTCCTTGGGTAATTTTTGCCTAGGGCGGAGCGCGCGTATAACAGCGTGGTTTCGAACTGGTCAACATAGGTTTCATGGCACCCTTTGACAGGTCTGGACCAAGATGATCACGGGATTGTCAGACGTCCGTGCGCGATACGCGTTTGATGATCTTACACGGAAAGCACGCTTGGCGAAAGAATATTTCGCCACCACTCATACACGCATGATTTTCCACAGCGCAGTCTCGCCTTGTTTATCCAGTCACCGGCAGGTACTGCCCCCCATCACCAGACTGTAAAGGACAGTCCGGTCATCAAGGGTCCGGCAACGTCATGGCGCAAAATTCTCTGATCTACAAAGTCGAGCTTTCGGTCTCGGACATGGATCGCCACTACTACGAGACCCACAAGCTGACCGTGGCCAAACACCCGTCGGAAACCGATGAACGTCTGATGGTGCGCCTGCTGGCCTTTGCCCTGAACGCGCATGAGCACCTTGAGATGACAAAGGGCCTGTCGACCGATGATGAACCCGATATCTGGCAAAAAAGCCTGAGCGACGAGATCGACGTTTGGGTGGCTCTCGGCCTGCCAAGTGAAAAGATCATCCGGCAGTCGTGCAACAAATCCGCGCGGGTCGTGATCTATTCTTATGGCGGCAAAACGGCAGAGGTCTGGTGGGACAAGGTCCGTAGCGGCACCGCCCGTTTCGACAAGCTCGAGGTCGTTAATCTGGCAGAGCATGACACCGCGGCGCTGGCAAAGCTGGCCAGCCGCGCGATGAAGCTTGGCGTGCATATTCAGGACGGTGACGTGATGGTCAGCGTCGATGACAGCGTCGTCTACCTGACGCCCCAGACGTGGAAAGAAGCGGGCTGACGCGCCACTGGCGTGGGGGGTGACCCCTCGCCAGCGCGCATTTAAGCGATACTTGCGCCGCTACTGCATGGAGTGGAAGCCGACCATATTGCCCTCGGTATCCTGACACACGAGGATCCAGCCAAACTCACCGATGGATGTTTTCGGCTGCGCGACGCTGCCGCCAGCGCTGGTCGCGCGTTCCTCTTGGGTGGCGCAATCCTCGACCATGAAATAGACAATCGTGCCCCCGACCCCGGGCCCCGCATAAGGCGCTTTGGTCAATGCGCCCCCCGCGCCATAGGCTGTCATCTCGGTCGGAAAGCTCATCATCTGCATCTCACCGCTCGGGTCTGGCATCGGCTCCAGCTTGGTGTCGAGCATGGCTTCGTAGAACCCGACCGCCCGATCAAGGTCGTCCACATAGATATCGAACCATCCTACGGCATTCATCTTGGTCATTTCCTATCCCTTTCAAATGTTTGGTGTTGTCGTAAAATCGAATTGCCCCGCCGCTCAGACCGCATTGGACGCGTCAATGCGCCGCTCAAGATGCCAGATCTTCGATACAATCTGCCACCCCTGCGCGCCCTTCACGAAACCAAGGTGATCGACGAAGACATTGTCATGGGCGCGGATGCGGATTTTCACCGTAGCACTCAGCGGCGACAGCATGTCGATCATCAACACCTCTGCCTCGCGCGGTTGCCCGATGCTGGCAGGAGAGACGCGGGCCCCGACATCGCGGCTGAAACTGTCGATCGGCTCTACAAAGACCGTCCCATTGTCGCCGTCAAACAGGCTTGAGCTCGGGTGGAACACGGCATTCAGCTTGTCGGTGTCACACTCGTGTATCGCGTCAAAATAGGTCTCTATCGCGCTCAGCAGTTCAGGGTGCAGGGTCATGTCAAACCTCCGGTATGTGTTGGTGATCCAAGATTGCCATTTCTGCGAAACCCGCGATACTGGCTATATTGACAACCTTCGGTCGGATTCTGCCAAAATGTCCCAAATTGCGCCCCGAAATGCCCCCTTGGTCTGTGCGCTTGCCTATGACGGGCTGTGCACCTTCGAATTCGGCATCGCGGTAGAGCTTTTCGCCCTGCCCCGCCCCGAGTTCGCGGATTGGTACAGCTATGCGACCGTTAAGGCCGAACCCGGTCCGATCCGCGCCACGGGCGGCATCACGATCGAGGCGCAGGACGATCTTGATCTGCTGCGGCAAGCCAGCCTGATCATCGTGCCCGGCTGGCGCGGTGCCGATGCCCCCGTCCCGCCCGCGCTATGCGCCGCCTTGCAAGACGCCTATGCCCAAGGCGCGCGGATCGCGTCGATCTGTTCAGGTGTCTTTGTCTTGGCCGCGGCGGGGCTGCTGACAGGCAAAAGCGCCACAACCCATTGGCGCTACACCGATAAACTGGCCGCGCGCTATCCTGACATATCCGTGGACCCTGATGTGTTATTCGTGGAAGACGACAGGGTTTTCACCTCCGCCGGATCGGCGGCGGGGCTGGATCTGGGGCTGCATATCATTCGGCAGGATCACGGCGCGCAGGTCGCTGCGTCTGTCGCCCGCCGGCTTGTCCTTCCCGCACAACGCGATGGCGGGCAGCGTCAGTTCGTGCCCCGCCCCGAGCCCAAGGCGCGGATGGGGTCGGATCTTGCAGTGCTACAGGATATGATCCGCGCCACACTTGACGAGGACTGGCCGATGGCCCGTATGGCACAAACCGCCGCGACCAGCGGACGCACGCTGGCCCGCCGGTTCCGCGAAGAGACAGGCGACACCCCCCTCAACTGGCTCAAGCTTGAACGGGTGTCCCGCGCCGCTGAGCTGCTGGAAAATAGCGCCATCCCGCTGGCCGATATATCAGACGTCTGCGGCTTCGGCTCGGCCGAGAGTTTTCGCCGCGATTTCCGCAAACTGATGGGCGTTCCTCCGATCCGGTATCGCGAAAGGTTCGGGGCTGCCGCTTAGTCCCGACCCCTACGCTCGGTTTCCCGCACCGCCCGCACAAACGCGGCTACCCTGCACCCGTCGCGTTTGTTAGGGTTTTGACGTAGCATACCAGAAAACCCCGAAGCAGAAGGCGTCGCGTTTTATGTTGACCAATAGTGATCTTGTGGAACTGACCGAATTTCGCCGCGCGCTGCACCGCCATCCAGAAGTCTCTGGTGAAGAGGTAGAGACCGCAAAGACGATCGTTAGTGCGCTAAAGCCCCTGTCGCCCACCCGCATCCTGACAGGTCTTGGGGGTCATGGCGTCGCGGCGGTGTTTGACAGCGGCACGGCTGGCCCGACGGTCCTGTTCCGCGCCGAACTTGACGCCCTGCCGATTGAGGAACGCAACAGCGATATCGACTGGCTGTCCGAGGTTGCGGGCAAAAGCCACGTGTGCGGGCACGATGGTCATATGACGATGCTGCTGGCTTTGGGGCGCATGATCGCGCGCAAACCGGTTGCCACGGGGCGCGTGGTGCTGATGTTCCAACCCGCGGAAGAAGACGGCAGCGGGGCCAAAGCGGTGGTCAGCGACCCCGCATTCGATGCGATCAAACCGGATTGGGCCTTTGCGATCCACAATGAACCGGGCAGCCCCTTCGGCTTTGTCTCCACCCGCGTGGGGCTGATCAACTGCGCGTCGATGGGGCTCAAAGTCAAGCTCAGCGGGAAAACGGCCCATGCCGCCGACCCGCAAGACGGGGTATCGCCCGCGCTCGCGGTGGCACGGCTTATTCCCGCGCTGGATGATCTGGGCCACGGCGACGGCGGCCCGCGCAACGACGACTTCCGGCTGGTCACCGTCACCCACGCCACTATAGGAGAGCCGACTTTCGGCATCGCGCCGGGTGCAGCAGAGGTGTTTGCCACCCTGCGCACCGCCGGCGATGCGGGGCTGGAAAACCTTGAGGCCGCCGCGCGCGATCTCGCATCAACGATTGCCGCTGAATACGGTCTGGGCGTCTCTTTCGAGGTGCATGACCATTTCGCCGCTTCGATCAATGACGCAGACGCCTATGCCGTAGCGACCAAAGCGATGGAGGCGATCGGCGTGCCTTTTGGCGAGGAAAACGTACCCATGCGCGCCTCTGAGGATTTCGGCGTATTCGGCTGGGGGGCCAAAGCCGCGATGCTATGTCTCGGACCGGGGGAGGATCACGCGGCCCTGCACAACCCCGACTATGACTTCCCCGATGACCTTATCCCCATCGGCAGCGGGATCTTTGACCGCATCGCCCGAGATCTTCTGGGGACGGCGTAACCCGCCCCCTCCTGAACGCGCCGCCCAAGCCCGCTAGTCCTGCGTCGCCAGCAAATCGGTGATCAGCGCATGGGTCGCACGGACCCGCGCCTCGTTCGGGTAGTTACGGTTGGCAAGCACAACGATCCCAAGGTCTTGCCCCGGTAGCAGCGCGACATACCCGCCGAACCCGTTGGTCGCGCCGGTCTTGTTCAGGATCACATCGCGCTGCGGTGGCAACGGTGGGGTCAGGCGGGTCGCGGGCTGGGGCGACAGGATAAAGTCATAGCCGTTGCCCGCCTCCATCTTGGCGACATCGGCAGGCCAAGGGTACTGCTCCCATATCATGTCTTGGGTGTAATAGGCCGTCTCTGCCTGCCCCTGCCGTGTGCGTTCAAGCGCTGCGGTCAGCGCGGGATCTGCCCCGCCGCGGCCCAGCTCCAGATCCAGCAGGCGCAGCATATCGCGGGCGGTCGATTTCACCCCATAGGCCTCATCTGCCAATACGCCGGGGTTAACGCGAATGGGCGCATCCGTCTTGCGGTCATAGCCAAAGGCATAGCGATCCATCGCGTCATCCGGCACGTCGACATAGGTGCTGCCAAGCCCCATCGCGGGAAACAGCACATCCTCCGCCGCTTGGGCAAAGGACATACCCATGGTCTGTGCCGTAATATGCCCCAGCAAGCCGATGCTGACATTGGAATAGCTGCGTGTCCCCGGTTGCGGCGGTTGCCAGCTCTCTAGCCAGCGGATCAGCTCGGGCGTATTGCCAACCTTGCCGGGAACCTGAAGCGGCAAGCCACCGGTGACATGGGTGGACAGATCAACCAGCCTTATCGCGCCGAAAGCGGCCCCCTCAAGCTGGGGTATGCTGTCCGACACAGGCGCATCCAGATCAAGCATACCGCGGTCTTCAGCCAATGCGGCCAACGTGGCAGTGAAAATCTTGCTGATCGACCCGAGCTCAAAGATCGTATCCGGCGTCGCCGCGACATTGCCTTTGCGCGCCGCCACACCCGTCGCATAGAAGCTATGCTGCCCCTGCCAGGTGATGCCCACGACCAATCCGGGGATTCGATACTGCTCGATTACCGGCGCAAAGCTGGCACCTGCGATCTCGACAATCTGCTCGCTTGTGGCGCTTTGTGCGAACAGCGACGCGGGAAGAGCAAAGGGGACCGACAGCACGACTGCCAGCGCGAGGTTGGGGGATTTCATATCTGCTTCGACCTATTTATGGGTGTTGCCGATGTCATTAAGCGGCACGCCTTCGATGCACAAATGCGAAAATGCGCGGACGGACCGGTGCGCGCCCCGCCGCTTGCCGCTTTCACAGTAATTTCCCTTGGCTTCCCGGCTTTGCCCGCTACCTTGATCCCCAAGTTGTACAAACCAGTTACTTTTTACGCCAAGGAGCCTGCATCTCATGAAAAATTCCCTTCGTATCACCGTATCCGCCGCGACCCTTACCGCGGCACTGGCCTCGGCCGCGGCCGCCGACATCACCGTATCGTCCAAGATCGACACCGAAGGCGGGCTGTTGGGCAATGTCATCGCCCTTGCGCTCGAGGACGCGGGCCTGCCTGTCGAACGCCGCCTGCAACTGGGCGGCACGCAGGTTGTCCGCGAGGCGCTGCTGTCCGGCCAGATCGACATATACCCCGAATACACCGGCAACGCGGCCTTCTTCTTTAACGAAGCAGACAGCGACGTGTGGAAAGACGCCGAAGCCGCACACGCCCGCGCGGCCGAGCTCGACTCCGCGCAAAACGATGTCACATGGCTGACCTCGGCCCCTGCCAATAACACATGGGCAATCGCGGTGACCGGCCCCGTGGCGCAAGACAACAACCTGACCACCATGTCCGATTTCGGCGCATGGGTCGCGCAGGGCGGCACGGTCAAGCTCGCGGCCTCGACCGAGTTTGTGTCCTCCCCCGCGGTGCTGCCCGCGATGCAGGACACCTACGGGTTTGAACTGAACGCGGACCAGACCGTGATCCTGTCCGGTGGTGATACAGCGGCCACGATCCAGGCCGCCGCACGGGGCACATCGGGTGTGAACGCCGCGATGGTCTATGGCACCGACGGCGGTGTCGGTGCCACAGGTCTGGTGGTGATGGAGGATGACAAGGGCGTGCAGCCCGTCTACGAGCCCGCCCCCATCGTCCGCGCCGAGGTACTGGCCGAATACCCGTCGATCCCCGAGGTGCTGAACCCCATTTTTGAAGGGTTGGACATGGCGACGCTGCAAAAGCTCAACGGGCGGATTCAGGTTGGCGGTGAACCGGCAGAGGCCGTGGCCCGTGATTACCTCACCCAAGCCGGGGTGCTGGACTGATCCGGGGCACGATGTCCTTGCAGACCTCTCGGGCGCGGCTATCCGCGCCGGGGGTTCTATTTGCCGTTCTGGGGGCCGCAGCGATGCTGGCCCCCTTTATGACGCTGGCCGCAAACCGCATCGTGGCGGGGGACGCGGTGCCGATCTGGGCGGTGGTCCCCGTATCGCAGACGATCCCCGGATTGGCAGCGATCTTGGCGGGGCTGGCCTTGGGCCTGCCTGCAAGGCACGTGGGGCTGCGTCTGGCGGGGCCGCTTGTGGGGCTGGCGGGGTTGCTGTGGCTGCTCGTCCAAGGCGCGCCAGCGCTGCTGGAAGGCGCGGGCGATTACGCAAGGGTCTCTCCGGCGGCGGGGTTCTGGTGCTTGCTGGTGATCTTTGCCCTACTCATGGCCGATGCGATCACCGCGATGAAACCGGGGCCCTTTCAGCGCGCACTGTTGCTGACAGCGGTGCTGGGTGCCATGTCCGTCGTGCTCGGCTCTGGCGCGCTGGCACCGATGTCGGTGATGCAGGAATTTGCCGCGCGCCGTGACGCCTTCGCGTCCGAGGCGACGCGTCACCTGTGGCTGGCCTTCGGGTCGCTTGGCATGGCGGGGCTGATCGGCTTTCCCATCGGCGTTCTGAGCCACCGCAAACCCGCGCTGCGCAGCGCGATCCTGCCGGTGCTGAGCTTTCTGCAAACCATCCCCTCGCTCGCCATGTTCGGGCTGATGATCCCCCTGCTGGGCTGGGTCGGTGCCACCGTGCCCGGTGCGCGCAGCATTGGCATCGCGGGCATCGGATTTGCACCGGCCTTTGTCGCACTGGTGCTCTATTCGCTGCTGCCCGTCGTGGGAAACACCGTGGCCGGACTGGCCGCCACGCCGCCGCAAGCCCTGAACGCCGCGCGCGGAATTGGCATGACAGCGGCGCAACGCCTGTGGCGCGTGGAACTGCCCATCGGCCTGCCCGTGATCCTCACCGGCTTGCGTATCGTGCTGGTCCAAAACATCGGGCTGGCGGTCATCGCGGGGCTGATCGGCGGCGGCGGCTTTGGCACATTCGTGTTCCAAGGGCTGAACCAGACCGCGACAGACCTGATCCTGTTGGGCGCGCTGCCCACGGTCGCGCTGGCCCTGACGGCGGCTATCGTGATGGATATTCTGGTCGACCTGACCCGCCGCCTCCCCAAGGAGACCCCATGATAGAGATCGACAATATCACCAAAATCTACGACAGCGCCCGCGCCGTCGATGGCGTGTCGATGACCATTGATACCGGCACGATCACCGTTATTGTGGGCACATCCGGTTCGGGCAAGACAACGCTTTTGCGGCTGATCAACCGGCTGGAAGAGCCCACCTCGGGAGAGGTGCGGATCAACGGACAATCAACCCTCGACGTCAAACCGCATATCCTGCGGCGGCGGATCGGATATGCCATTCAGGGGCACGGGCTGTTCCCGCATCACACGGTCGCGCGCAATATCGGCGCGGTGCCGCAACTGCTGGGCTGGACCCGTGACAAGATCGACGCCCGCGTGGACGAACTGCTTGATCTCTTCTCGATGGCACCGCAAGAATTCCGCCACCGCTACCCCTCTGAACTGTCGGGCGGGCAACAACAACGTGTCGGCGTGGCACGGGCCCTTGCCTCGCGCCCTGATCTGATCCTCATGGATGAACCCTTTGGCGCGCTCGACCCGATCATCCGTACCCGCGCGCAAGAGGATCTGCGCCGCATCCAGCAGACGCTCGGCTCCACCATCATCCTCGTGACCCATGATATGGAGGAAGCCATTCGTCTGGGCGACCGCGTGGCGGTGATGGATGGCGGCAAGCTGGTGCAACACGCCACCCCGGCAGAGATCATCACCCACCCCGCAACAGATTTTGTGGCCGATATGGTGGGCGATGTCGAACGCCCGCTGCGGCTGCTGTCCCTGACGCCACTGGCTGAGGTGATGGAGGACGGTCCTGCCAACGGCGCGCCCCTGCCCCGCGAGGCAAATCTGCGCGACGCGCTGTCGGCCTGCCTGTGGACAGGGCGCAGCGCCGTGCCGATCACCGACAAGGGCAAGATCATCGGCCGCGTGACGCTGGACGCGATCCGCGCCCGCGCCGAGGTGCACGCATGACAGCGGGCAACCTGCTACGCGCCGGCTTGCTGGCGCTGTTGCTCGCTCTGGTGCTACGGCCCGATTGGTTCGCGCAGCTCTTTGCCCCGCTGGCCCCGGCGGGCGGACCGGTCATTTACGCACGCAGCTCTTTGCTCTCGCTCTCGCTCAGCCATCTCGGGCTGGTGGCCCTTGCCTCTGTTTCGGCGACGCTGGTGGCGGTGACGTTGGCGATCTTTGTCACCCGTCCTGTGGGCGCGTCCTTCCTGCCGCTGTCGCGCACGATCACCAACATCGGTCAGACCTTCCCCCCCGTCGCGGTGCTGGCGCTTGCCGTGCCTGCCTTGGGGTTCGGGGCGGGGCCGACGCTGGTGGCGCTGTTTCTCTATGGGCTGCTCCCGATCTTCGAGAACGCGATCACCGCCCTATCAACCCTGCCCCCCGCCACGATGGAGGCTGCACGTGGCATGGGGCTGAACCGCTGGCAACGCCTGTGGCGGGTGGAGCTTCCCCTCGCCGTGCCCGTGATCCTGACCGGCATCCGCCTGTCCGTCGTCATCGCCCTTGGCACCGCCACCATCGGCTCTACGGTTGCCGCGCGCACCCTTGGCGAAGTCATCATCGCCGGGCTGCTGACCAACAACACCGCCTATGTGCTGCAAGGCGGGTTGATCGTGGGACTTTTTGCGGTGCTTATCTATGATGCGATGGCCCAGCTTGAACGCTACCTGAGCCGTCGCATGGGTGGGTAAACCGCGCCGAGTGGAAGCACGCCGATCCGCCGCCCGCGCAATTGCGCCCCCTGTCCAAGACTTGTATCACACCCCTATGATCCGACAGCTTGCCCCTTTTGTCCTCACCCTCTGGGCCGCGCCGCTGGCCGCGCACCCCCATGTGTTTATCGACACGCAGCTCTCGCTTGTCGCCGACGATCAAGGGCAACTGACCCATGTGCGGGTGACCTGGGAATATGACGCGCTCTATTCCTTGCTGGTGACCGAGGATATGGGCCTTGATGCCGACGGCGACGGGGCGCTCACGGAAACGGAGCTTGCGACGCTGAACGGCTTTGACATGCAGTGGGTCGACGGGTTCAACGGCGATCTGGTTATCAGCGCGGAGGCGAACACCATCGCGCTGTCCGGCCCGACCGAGATTGCGACGCAGTTTGAAAACGGACAGATCACCACGATGCACACCCGCGCGCTGGAAACCGCAGTTCCCGCGGGGACAGCGATCACGATCAAACCCTATGATGCGACCTATTACACCGCCTACGATATCACGACCGCAATAGACACCACGCGCGCGCCGACCTGTCGGGCCCGCGTCGCCATGCCCGACGTCACCGCCACGATGGAGGCGCTGCAACAGCAGCTCGCCCAGCTTGATGCCCAGACCGATCCTTCCGACGCGGGTCTGCCGGATATCGGCGCGCAAATGGCCCCGACGGTGAATGTGACATGCGCCGCGCCCTGACTGTGATTGCCTTGGGCGTGGTCATCGCCCTTGCCGCGCTGTGGTGGACCGGCGGCTTTGACCGGCTGGCGCAATGGGCTGCCGCGCATCAACGCGCGTTTCAAAATAGCATCGCCCTCTCGCTTCGCGCCGTACGTGCGGGCCAGCCAGAGGCGATAACCGCCCTGCTTTCCGCCTGTTTCGCCTATGGCGTGGTGCATGCCGCAGGCCCCGGTCACGGCAAGGTGTTGATCGGCGGCTATGGCGCGGCCAAGGCTGTGCCGATGCTGCGCCTGTCGGTGATCGCGCTGCTGTCCTCGCTGGGTCAGGCCGTGACGGCGGTGGCTCTGGTCTATACCGGCGTGAGCCTGTTGCACTTGGGGCGCGAGCGTATGATTTCGCTGACAGAGGCGATTATGGCCCCCGTCAGCTATGGCGCGATTGCCTGTGTCGGGCTGTGGCTGTTCTGGCGGGGCCTGCGCCATTTCCGCGCGACGCTTCCCGCGCCGCTAGACCATCACCACCATCACCACGATCACCACGATCACCATCATCACGACCACGACGGTATCTGCGCCACCTGTGGCCATGCGCATGGCCCCACCGCTGAACAGGTTCGACAGGCAACCACCCTGCGCGAGACGCTGCTGCTGATCGGATCTATCGCGGTGCGGCCCTGCACGGGGGCGTTGTTCGTGTTGATCATCACGCTTCAGATGGGGATCGCAGGCGTCGGGATTGCCGGTGCTTTCGCGATGGCCTTTGGCACCGCGACCATCACCATCGCCGTGGGTCTGGGGGCCGGCGCGTTGCGTGGCGGCGTGCTTGCCGGACGGGCGAGCACCCCCCGTGCAGCCCAGATCGCCGCCCTGATCGAGCTTGCCGCGGGGCTTGGTGTGGCCCTGTTGGCGGGCGGTTTGCTGCTGCGGGCGATCTGAGTTTACCCGCTCGACAAGCGGGGCGGTCAAAACTATCTATAATCCATGACCCAGTCTAGATCAGAGACCCACTCCGCCCGGATTGCGCGCATATTGGCCGACCGCATCATCTCGGGGCAGTTGGCCCCGGGCGCGCGGTTGCGGCAAGACCACATCGCGCAGGAATTCGGCGCAAGCCATGTGCCCGTGCGCGAAGCCTTTCGCCTACTAGAGACACAATCACTTGCAGAAAGCCTGCCAAGACGTGGATTTCGCGTCACTTTCTTCGATATGGCAGAGCTGCGGGAAGTCGCTGAAATGCGCGCAAGCCTCGAAGCGCTCGCCCTGCGGCACGCCGCACCCAACCTGACGCCCGATATCCTCGCCAAGGCGCATAAGGCCAACCTCCAAGGCGACAGCGCCCAGAATGTACATGAATGGGAAGAGGCAAACCGCTGTTTTCACAGATTAATTCTTGAACCCTGCCAGATGCCGCGGCTGATGCGGTCGATTGACGACCTGCAAGCGGCAAGCGCGCGGTTCATTCTGCGGGCGTGGCGGACAAATTGGGAAGCCCGCACCGATCACGACCACCGTCTGATCCTCGACGCGCTGCGTAAAGGTCAGGTGGATCTGGCCTGCACCACGCTCTCGCGCCATGTGGGATGGATCGGCAAGCGCAGTCGCACCCTAAAAAATCAAATCGGCTCAGGCACTTCCGAGTTTTTCAGATAATTATCTATAATCTGAATTGTCAGCAGGCGCGTCCTTCGTCCTACTGGGGTAGACCTTGAAAGCTATCACTCGGAGGAAACCAGATGGCACTTGCGATTACATCCCTACCCCGTAACCCGTCCTTCGCGCAGGGGCTTGGCCTCGCGCTGGCCGGTGCCGCGCTGATCACGCTGGGGGCCAAGGTCCAGATCCCGTTCTGGCCAGTGCCCATGACCCTGCACACGCTATCGGTCTTTCTTGTCGCCCTCACCCTTGGGCCGCGTCTGGGGCTGGCGGCGATGGCGGCCTATCTTGGTGCCGGTGCAGCGGGGCTTCCGGTGTTTTCGGGCACGCCTGAACGGGGCATCGGGCTTAGCTATATGGTCGGGCCGACGGGCGGCTATCTGCTGGGCTACCTTGTGGCGGCAGGGCTGACCGGCTGGCTGGCGATGGGGCGCGGCTGGATCGGGCGCGTGCTGGCGATGCTGGCGGGTCTGACCGTGGTCTATGCCGGTGGTCTGGCGTGGCTGGCGCTGTTCGTGCCCGCACCCAAGCTGCTGGCCGCAGGGCTGACCCCCTTCCTGCTGGGCGATGTGGTCAAGGTGCTGCTGGTGGCGACACTGCTGTCGGGCCTGTCGCGGCTGAAAGGGCGTGATCAATGATCCGCACGGACTGGACCCTTGACGAAGCGGCAGCGATCCACGCGCTGCCCTTCCCCGACCTGATCCATCAGGCGCAAACGCTGCACCGTGCGCATTTCGACCCCACGGCGATCGAAACCGCCAGCCTGCTGAGCATCAAGACCGGCGGCTGCCCCGAGGATTGCGGCTATTGTTCGCAATCGGCGCATTACGACACCGGCGTCAAAGCGACCAAGCTGATGGGCGCGGAAGAGGTCATCGCCGCTGCCAAACGCGCCAAGGACGCGGGCGCACAGCGGTTCTGCATGGGGGCTGCATGGCGCAGCCCCAAGGACCGCGACATGGACAAGCTGACCGATATGGTGCGCGGCGTGGCCGATCTGGGGCTCGAGACCTGCATGACGCTGGGGATGCTGTCGCCCGAGCAGGTGACCAAGCTCAAGGATGCCGGGCTCGATTTCTACAACCACAACATCGATACCTCGCCCGAATATTACGCCGAGATCGCCTCGACCCGCACGATGGAAGACCGCCTTGAGACGGTGGAACATGTGCGCAAGGGCGGGATCAAGGTCTGCTGCGGCGGTATCCTTGGCATGGGCGAGGCAGAGGCGGACCGGATCAGCATGCTGGTCACCCTCGCCACGCTGCCCAGCCACCCAGACAGCGTGCCGGTGAACCTGTGGAACGCGGTCAAAGGCGTGCCGGTGCAGGGAAAATCCGAAAAGGTCGACCCTTTTGCGCTGGTCCGGCTGGTGGCCTTGGCGCGTATCCTGATGCCCGCCTCGGTCGTGCGCCTCTCCGCAGGCCGCACGGGGATGAGCGACGAGCTGCAATCGCTGTGCTTTCTGGCGGGGGCTAATTCGATCTTTGTGGGCAACCAGTTGCTGACCACCGAAAACCCGGCCACGTGGAAAGACAACGACCTGCTGCAACGGCTCGGCATGCATGTGGCACCGGCCAAGCCCGCGTCCAGATCGGCCAAGATCGCGGCGCAGTAGATCCGCCCCTGACACGTGCAAAAGCCCGGCCTGATATCCTCGGGCCGGGCTTATCCTATCGGGCGACAGCGTGGCGTCAGGCGAAGATGATCACCGACTGCATGCCGTCTGCGACCATATCCCCATCCGTATTCCAGACCCGCATGACCTGAGAGCTATAGCCGCCGTTACCGGCGGTCAGCTGTGTCTCCATCATATACCAGCCGTCGCGGGTGTTGGCGTGATCGGACAGCAGGTTGATGATCCAGTTCATTGACGAGTTCGGCCCCGGCCGCGTCATCATCGGGAAGGCCGCAGGGGGTAGCACGTCGCCAATGGCGATCAGCCCCTCGAGCGTGCCCCACATCGCCGGATCACGGTGCCGCGCCCAGATCCGGACATAGCCGCGATCGGCACCGGAGAACGGCAGGCTGCCCTCGATCAGCTTGACCTCGAAGTTGACAAAGAACCGCACCGGCGGGCGTTTCAATGCGGGCGGGAAATAAGATGGCGTGTCGTCCGGCCCTTGGGGGGCGGCGGGCGCGGTATGGCCCACGCTCAATTGGCTTTCCTGCGCATGCCCGAAAGAAAACGTGCCCGTTGCCGCGACCTTGCCGTCGATTTCAGCGCGGGTGGCAATGGTGGTGATGTTGCGCCCTTCGCGCAGCACTTCGGCATGGATCGTGGGCGGCTGCGACACGGGCGCGGTAAAGTTGATCAGCGCAGACCGCAGCGCGGGCAGATCGGGGCGGTCCCGACGGGCCGCATTGACCAGCAAGGCACCGGTAAATCCGCCAAAGGCCGTACGCCCCTGCGCCCAGTTCTCTGGCACCTGATAGCGCGGCGCGGTGCCGTCCTGCTCTGCTGTGGCCAATACTTCGGCCAGGGTCACGTCTGTCATGTCGGGTCCTTTATACGTCTGTCACCGCGCGCGGGCGCGCTGTTTCCCAATCGATGCCCGCAAAGCCAAGGGCGCGCAAGACACCCTGCCCCTGAAACGCCACGTCACCCGAAATGCGGCCCCGCGGCAAAAAACCTTTGGCGGGACCGAACAGAGGTGTTGACGCCCAATCTGTATTTCACATATTCATGAAATATGGAATCACTACTCACAGATCGACTCGCCACCCTGAGCCACCCGCAGCGGCTGGCCGTGTTTCGGCTGCTGATGCGGCGCTATCCGGATGCTTTGCCTGCGGGGGAAATCGCGCAGGTACTGGCCCTGAAATCCAGCACGGCGTCGGTATATCTGTCGGCGCTGACGCAAGTCGGGCTGATCTCGCAGCGGCGCGACGGGACGCGGCTCTTGTATACCATCAACCTTGATGCGGCGGGCGAGGTCGTATCGGGGTTGTTCGTGGATTGTTGTCGGGGGCGCGCTGATCTCTGCCCGCCCCCGTTCTCTGACCTCATTAACAGGACGCAGATGATGACCCAGACAAAGTTCAACGTACTTTTCGTATGTACCGGCAACTCCGCCCGTTCCATCTTTGCAGAGACGATCCTGCGGGACATGGCGGGCGACCGGTTCACTGCCTATTCCGCGGGCACCCTGCCCCGGTCCGAGCTTAATCCCCTTGCGGTCGAGATGCTGCAAGCCAAGAGCCACAGCATCGATGCGCTGCGGTCCAAACATATCTCTGAATTCCAGACCGCCGATGCGCCGCAGATGGATTTCGTCTTTACCGTCTGTGACCATGCCGCAAACGAGGAATGTCCCACCTGGCCCGGCCAGCCCGTGTCGGGGCATTGGGGCATGCCCGATCCCGTCAAAGCCGAAGGGACAGAAGCGGAACGCCGGCTGGCCTTCCAGCAGACATATGGCGCGCTGCACAACCGGCTGCTGGCCTTTACCGCCCTGCCTTTCGAAGCGCTGGACCGCGCTGCCTTGCAAAAACGGGTCGATGCCATCGGGGCCGACCCAGTGACCACAGGATAAACCACCATGACAACCTATGCGTTGAACGGCCTTGGCCGCATCGGAAAACTCGCCCTGCGGCCCTTGCTGGAACAGGGGGCCAAGATCGCCTTTATCAACGACGCGGTTGGCGACCCCGAGATGCACGCCCATCTGCTGGAGTTTGATTCCGTTCACGGGCGCTGGCCTGCGACCTTCAGCGCAGAGGATCATGCGATCACCATCAATGGCACGCGTATCCCCGTGACCAGCACCAAATCGATCACAGACCTGCCGCTGGAGGGTGTGGATGTGGTGATCGACTGCACCGGTGCGTTCAAGACAGAGGCCAAGCTTGCCCCCTATTTCAAGGCGGGCGTGAAAAAGGTTGTGGTCTCTGCCCCCGTCAAGGACGGGCCGACGGCGAATATCGTCTATGGCGTGAACGACGACACCTATGATCCTGCTACCCACAGCATCGTCACCGCGGCGAGCTGCACCACCAACTGCCTCGCCCCCGTCGTCAAAGTGCTGCTGGAAGGGATCGGGATCAAACACGGGTCGATCACCACGATCCATGACGTGACCAACACGCAAACCATCGTGGACCGCCCCGCCAAGGACATGCGCCGCGCCCGATCCGCGCTGACCAACCTGATCCCTACCACCACGGGGTCCGCCACGGCGATCACGCTGATCTATCCGGAACTGACCGGCAAGCTGAACGGCCACGCCGTGCGGGTGCCCCTGCTGAATGCGTCGATCACCGATTGCGTGTTCGAGGTGGAGCGTGAGACGAGTGTGGAAGAGGTCAACGCCTTGTTCAAAACCGCCGCCGAGGGGCCGTTAAAGGGCATTCTGGGCTTTGAGGAACGCCCGCTTGTGTCGTCGGATTACACCAATGACACCCGCAGCGGGATCGTGGATGCGCCGTCGACGATGGTGGTGAATGGCACGCAGGTCAAAATCTATGCGTGGTATGACAATGAAATGGGCTATGCGCACCGTCTGGTGGACGTGGCGCTGATGGTGGGCGGCAAGCTGTGACACGCCCTGCCGGTTTTACCGCCTATATCACTGTCACCGCCGCCTATTGGGCCTTTATGCTGACCGATGGCGCGCTGCGGATGCTGGTGCTGCTGCATTTTCACACGCTCGGCTTCTCTCCGGTGCAGTTGGCCTATCTGTTTGTGCTCTACGAGATCGCGGGCGTGGTCACCAACCTGTCGGCGGGCTGGATCGCGGCGCGCTTCGGACTGACCTCGACGCTCTATGCGGGGCTGTCGTTGCAAGTGGTCGCGCTGCTGGCGTTGACACAGCTTGATCCGGCATGGAGCGTCGCCGCCTCGGTCGTCTTTGTCATGCTGGTGCAAGGGCTGTCGGGCGTGGCCAAGGATCTTGCCAAGATGAGCTCTAAATCCGCGGTCAAGCTGCTGGCCCCAACCACAGGGGGCGGCTTGTTCCGCTGGGTCGCGCTACTGACCGGATCGAAGAACGCGGTCAAGGGCGCTGGCTTTCTGCTGGGTGCGGGGATGCTGGCGTTGCTGGGGTTTGTGCCGTCGACGCTGGTGATGGCCGCGATCCTGTTTGTGATCCTGATCGGCGTTATCATCGGTATGCCCGCGGGCCTGCCCGTGGGGCGCAAGGATGCCAAGTTCACCGAAGTCCTGTCCAAGAACCGCAATATCAACTGGCTCAGCGCCGCGCGGCTGTTCCTCTTCGGCGCGCGCGACGTGTGGTTTGTCGTGGGCATCCCGATCTATTTCTATGCCGTGCTCTCCGATGGCAGCGTCGAAAGCAAGCGGGAGGCCTTCTTTATGATCGGCAGCTTTATGGCGGTGTGGACGATCCTTTATGGGGCCGTGCAAGGCTGGGCCCCCAAGATACTGCGGGCCACAGGCCGGACGGAAGGCGACACGCTCGCGCAGGCCCGACACTGGAACCTTGCGCTGGTCGTCGTGCCTGCCCTGCTGGCCGCGCTGGTCTGGATCACGCCTGCGCCATCCCCCGCGCTGACGGTCACGATTGTCATCGGTTTGCTGGTGTTCGGTGCGATTTTCGCGGTGAATTCGGCGCTTCATTCCTATCTGATCCTCAGCTTCACGGATGCAAATCGGGTCACGATGGATGTGGGGTTCTACTATATGTCCAACGCGGCCGGTCGGTTGGTAGGCACGCTTTTGTCAGGCTTCACCTATCAACTGGGGGGGCTGGCGCTGTGTCTTGGCACCGCGGCGCTGATGCTGGCGCTGAGCGCCTTGGGGACGGCACAGCTGCGCCCCTCGCAAACGTCATGAACTGCGGCGCGCGGGGATGTCCCCGCGCGCCCAATCTTATGGGACCGCAACCACGCCGTTGCGGTTGTCCCGCCAGATCACCGCGACAAGCGCGGCCGAGACGACCCCCGCGACCAGCGTCGTCGTCAGCCCCGGAAAGCTGAAGGCAAAGCCCGCGATCCCCAGCGGCAGGCGCAGCCAAGGCCGCACCATACCGACGCCCAGCAGATAGCCCTCAAGCCCGCCGGACAGCAGCGTGATGCCGATGATGATCGACGGCAGCACATAGATCAGCGGCGTCAGATCGCCCTGCAGCACCAGCGCAGGCTGGAACAGGAAGAACAGCGGCACAAAGTAGATCACCACCCCCAACCGCATCGCGGTGAAGGAGGTCAGCATCGGCTTGGCCCCCGCAATCGTCGCCGCCAGAAACGCCGCAGCCCCTACCGGAGGCGTGATCACCGACAGCATCGCGTAGTAGACGATGAAGAAGTGCACCGCGACCGTGTTCAACCCGCCGATTTCGATGATCGCGGGTGCCAGCGTCACCGCAAGGAAGATGTAGGCGACAATCGCAAGCCCCGCCATGCCCATGATAAAGCAGGCCAAAACCCCAAGCGCGATCACGAGATAGACGTTATCCCCGCCCAAAGCGACCAGCCCCGAGGTCATCGACCCAGTCACACCGGTGATGGTCAAGGCGCTGACCACAAAGGCGATCGGCAGGATGATCGCTGCGGTCTGTGTGACCAGCGTGCCCACTTGGCGCAGCGTTTCAAAGATGCGCGCAGGTGTCATCATGGTCTCGCGTTGCAGGAAGCTCAGCGCGATCATCAGCGCACTGGCGTACCACGGGGCGTAATACTCCCACCGCATATAGAGCAGGCCCCAGACCAGAAAGATCATGACCAGCAGGAAGGGCCAGCCGCGCTTCATCACCTCGCGGGCCGAGGGCAGGTTTTCGGGTTTCATCCCCACCAGCCCCTTGCGCGCGGCATAGGCGTCGACTTGCAGGATCAGGCCAAAGTAGAACAACGCCGACGGCAGGATCGCGGCCACCATCACGGTCGCGTAATCCACACCGATGGTGATCGCCATGACAAAGGCAATCGCCCCCATCACCGGCGGCATCACCACCCCGCCGGTCGAGGCACAGGCCTCGATCGCGCCAGCGTAATGGGGCGGGTAGCCGACCTTTTTCATGGTCGGAATGGTGATCGACCCGGTGCCCGCGATGTTCGAAAAAATCGACCCCGACAGCGACCCGAAAAAGGCGCTGGCCACGATCGATACTTTCGCTGGACCGCCGCGGTACTTGCCAAAGCCCGCATTGGCCAGATCGATAAAGAACTGCCCCGCCCCCGTAGCGATTAGCACACCCGCAAAGACCAGAAAGCCCAGCACGATCTCGGCGACGATCTTGGTGGTGATGCCCATCAACCCTTCGGTGCGGAAGACATGCGCCTCGATCATGCGTTCAAACGTATAGGGGATGCCCATCAGCAAACCGGGGAAGTAATCGGCCACCAACGGATACAGCCCCAGCACCAGCACCACGAGCAAGAAGGGGATGCCCCCCGACCGGCGCGCGATTTCAAGCATCAGCAGCCAAAGCACGACGCCCGCGTAGAAATTGGTCCAACCCGCCTGCACGATCTCCCATGCATACATGGAGAACCACATGCAGATGCCAAAGCTCACGGCGGCCGCCACGATGTCATAGATCGGCACATGGGTGTGCGATTTCACCGCTGGCAGCGCGATGAACGCCGCCGCAAGGAAGGTGCCGATGAAGACCCAGTAATACTGCCCCTCGATCAGGCGCCGCCCGCCGATGGGAACGCCGAATACATAGGCCAGCCCCATCCCGAGGCCAAAGGTACACAGCAACACAAAAGCGATGCTGGTGAACGAGAATAATCCCCCCAGTCGCGTCGTCTCGGACGAGGGTTCGACAGCCGTTTCAGCCGCCGGAGGGTGTTGTGTTGCTGACATGGATGATCCTGAAAATAAGGGCGCTGTGGCAGTGTCTTAGGAGGACGGAGCACGCTGTGCTCCGCCCTGTCTTATGCCGTCGATGACGGTCCGGCGCGGCGTTACAGACGCGAGCGGAACGGCTCCAGCCCGTCGGTGTGCTTGGCCAGAATGTCGAGATACTCCTGGTTCTCGAAATTCATCTCGACGCCCTGCTCCATCGCCTCTTTCATGCCGGCGTTGCGGGCCGCGATCCACGCGTCCATCTTCTCGATGGCCTCGTTGTTCCAGGCATCGTCTTCTTCGGTCCACGCCCCGATTTCACGCAGGTATTTCACCGTGCCTTCGTGCACAGGGATCGGGTTGGCATCCAGGAAGTTGCGGAAATGCTCCAGCGACATGCGGGTCGCCAGCGCGTGCGATCCTTTGTAGTTGTCGTGGGATTCATTCATCCACTTCGCCATGTTATAGACGAAGTCCTCTTCTGCCGTGACCGGCACGGCATAAACGAAGTTCGACGTCATGGACTCGACACCCTTGGCGGTGCTCACCCCCATAGAGATGGTCGAGGGGATGGTCATGGGGCGGTAGCTCAGGTAGCCGTCCCAGCCTTCTTTGTTGGCGGGGTCCATTGGCAGCCAGCGGATGCTGCCCGGTGCGCCCTCCATTTCGGACAGGACCGAGGAGATCGGCGAGCAATAGGCCACATCGGACTTCCCCTCGACAACCGAACGACAGTTTTCACCGTAGCTGGAGGCCGGGACGAATTCGATCTTTTCCTGCGCTTCTTCGGGCGTCATGCCGATAAAGGCAGGCAGGGCCTGTGTGATCGCAGAGACAATCGCGGGCGAGAACACGCCAGAGGTGACACGCACGCCGCCTTTGCCAATGTCTTCAAGGCTTTGCAGCTCGGAATCGCCAGCCACAACAAAGCCCCAAGGCGTGTCGTTGTGGTGCCACAGGATCCGCTGCGGCATGGGTTTCGCCGAGGCGTAGCCGCCGACCCCTTCCGCTTGCAACGCCATTTCCGACGCGGAAACCGACGCGATCGCGATATCTTCGCGGTCGGTCAGACGTTTGTAGCGCATGGGCTCGCTGTCTTCGGGAACGATCCGCACGGTGGTGCCTGTTTCCTTTTGCAACGCAGGCCCCCAACCGTTGGTCGAGGCAAAGCTGCCTGTCGACGTGCCCGGCGTGGCAATCACGAGCATGCGCGGCCACTCATACTCCTGCGCCATCGCGACGCCCGAAAGCGCCATGGATACCGCAAAGGACCCGACAGCGGCCTTGGCAAAACGTGTCATATTCTTCATGTGGTCTCTCTCCCTGTTGTACATCTTTGGATTGTTCGGGATCGCAGGATCGCAGGCACCGCAAAAGCTGCGGATGCCCATGCGCAGGACGCAGATGTGATCTTTGCAGATGTCACGCAGCACCTCCCAATGCTTGTCGCGACGCGTCCGAAATGACCCGTAAAACGGGCCAGAAAACGCATCCTCCCGAGTGTCGGCCCCCTCCTCCCGAGGGTATCCGACTCAATCTGTCAATCAGCCTAGGGGCAAGATATTTCGATGCCAATACCGCAGAACAGAACTTGATACCGCAGCCGTTCGGGGTCTTTGCACGATCACCCCTAGTTTGCTGATGCCAAAGGGTTAACGCCGCAGAATATGGGAAATGTGACGTTACGTTGCTTTGGGTTACGAGGCGTTGTTTCGGCTGACAAGCGTCAGGAGGGCTGTCCAAACCGCGCCCGTTTTGCCCAAAATTGCGCCACCTTTGGTTGAATATTTTGCGGCTTGCACCGTTTGCCGAACTTGGCTACGCCTAAGGTAACGACGCTGCACGCCCCCACAGGGGCCGCAGTTCCAACATCTATCCGTCGGGGTGCCCTAGGGGCTGAGAGGTGCGTGCACCGACCCGTCGAACCTGATCCGGGCAATACCGGCGTAGGGAACGGGTATCTTTGTGCAACGGCCTTGGGTCCACGCCACAAAGCTCATTCTTGCGTCTGCTTGCCCACCACCGAAAGGCGAGCATGTGACCAAGACGACCCCCATTTCCCTGACCATCGCCGGATCCGACAGCGGCGGCGGTGCCGGTATTCAGGCCGATATCAAGGCGATGTCGGCCAATGGTGTCTATGCCGCCAGCGTGATCACCGCCGTGACCGCGCAGAACACGCGCAGCGTCAGCGCCGTGCACGAGATCCCCGCGCCCATCGTCGCGGCCCAGATCGATGCGGTGCTGTCCGATCTTTCGGTGCAATCGATCAAACTGGGCATGTTGTTTTCTCCGCAGATTATTCAGGCGGTGGCATCCGCGCTCTCCGCGTTTCGGGGGGCCGTCGTGGTCGATCCGGTGATGATCGCAAAATCCGGCGATGCGCTGTTGCAAGAAGACGCCGTCGCAGCGTTGGTCGCGGATATCCTGCCGCGCGCCGATCTGCTGACCCCCAACCTGCCCGAAGCCGCCCGCCTGTTGAACCAGCCCGAGGCCGACAGCGCCGACCAGATGGTCACGCAGGCCCGCGCGCTGCTAAAGATGGGGCCGAAGGCGGTGCTGATGAAGGGCGGCCATAGCGCGGGCAATATCTGTAGCGACGCGCTGGTCACCGCAGAGCGTGTCATATGGCTCAGCGCGCCGCGCATCGACACGCGCAATACCCACGGGACGGGATGCACCTACGCCGCGGCCATCGCTGCGGGGCTGGCCCACGGCAAACCCCTTGGCGCGGCGGTACAGGCTGCCCATGACTATCTGCACCGCGCCATCATCGCCGCGGATCAACTTGAGATCGGCACGGGCCACGGGCCGGTGCATCACTTCCACGCGGTCTGGTCATGACGCAGGTCACCATCATCGGCGCGGGCGTCGCGGGGCTGTGTACCGCGCGTGTCTTGCAGGATCGCGGGATGCGCGTGCATCTGATCGACCGCGCCCGCCAGCCCGGCCCGCAAGGGTGTTCTTGGTGGGCTGGCGGCATGCTCGCCCCGTTTTGCGAAGGTGAAAGCGCCGAGGAACCGGTGATCCGGCTGGGGAAAAGGGCGGCGGATTGGTGGGGCCAACACACCACATCGCTGCACCGACGCGGGTCGCTTGTAATCTCTCCGGCGCGGGACAGCAGCGATCTGACCCGCTTTGCGCGCCGCACGACAAGCTACCAAACCCTGACCGGCGCAGAGATCGCGGCGCTTGAACCCGACTTGGGCGACCGCTTTGCCAAAGCGCTCTATTTCCAGACCGAGGCCCACCTGTCGCCCCGCATTGCGCTGGCAGAGCTGTGGCGCGGGCTGGTGGCCGATGGGGCCAGTTTCGAACAGGGTGAGGCCGATCCCGAAACGCTGGCGCAAGACGGCACCGTCATTGATTGCCGCGGCTATCACGCGCGCGCCGATCTGCCTGATTTGCGCGGCGTGAAGGGGGAAATGGCGCTGCTGTCCTGCCCCGACATCGAGATCACCCGCCCCATCCGCGTGCTGCACCCACGTGTGCCGATCTACCTCGTGCCGCGCGGTGACGGGATTTACATGCTCGGGGCCACAATGGTCGAAGGCCGCGCCGGTGCCCATGCCAGCGTGCGGTCCGTGCTTGAACTGCTGAGCGCGGCCTACGCACTGTCCCCCGCCTTTGGCGAGGCCGAGATCCTAGAGATCGGCGTCGACAGCCGCCCCGCCTTCCCCGACAACCTGCCGCGCATCGAACGGCAGGGCAATCTGATCCGCGCCAACGGTCTGTATCGCCACGGTTTCCTGCTCGCCCCCGCGCTGGCGACCATGGTGGCGGACCTGATCCTTGAAGCCAAAACACCGGAGATTTTCCATGAAACTACAGCTTAACGGTGCCCCGCTTGATAGCGACGCGCCCACGCTTGCCGCCCTGCTAGAGGCCGAAGGATTTGGCGGCGCGAAAGTCGCTACCGCCGTCAATGGCAGCTTTATCCCCGCCAGCCTGCGGGCCAGCCACCCCCTGTCCTCCGGCGACAGCATCGAAGTGCTCGCCCCCATGCAGGGAGGCTAAGATGCGCCCCTTTTACGGAGAAACCCTTGCCAATGGTCTGATGCTTGGCACCGCGCAATACCCCTCGCCCAAGGTACTATCAGACGCCTTTGCGCGCAGCGGGGCGGCGGTGGCGACGGTATCGCTGCGGCGGGAAAGCGGACGGGATCGCGCCGGTCAGGACTTCTGGGAACTGATCCGCGCGCTTGACGTCCATGTGCTGCCCAACACCGCCGGATGTCACAGCGTCAAAGAGGCCGTCACCACCGCCCATATGGCCCGCGAGGTGTTCGACACGCGCTGGATCAAGCTCGAGGTCATCGGCGAGGAGGACACGTTGCAGCCCGATGTCTTCGGTCTGGTCGAGGCCGCCCGCATCCTGAGCGAGGACGGGTTTCAGGTCTTTCCCTACACCACCGAAGACCTTGTGGTCGCGGATAGATTGCTGCGGGCGGGCTGCGAGGTGCTGATGCCCTGGGGCGCGCCCATCGGGTCGGGGATGGGGCTGAACAACCTTTTCGGGCTGCGCGCCATGCGGGCGCATTTTCCCGACGTGCCGCTGGTGATCGACGCGGGCATCGGCCTGCCCTCGCACGCCGCACAGGCGATGGAGCTGGGGTTTGACGCGGTTCTGCTGAACACCGCTGTTGCCAAAGCCGGTGACCCCGCCGCCATGGCCGAAGCCTTTGCCACCGCGGTCCGCGCCGGACAGCTTGCCGCCGATGCGGACCCGATGCCGCCCCGCGATATGGCCGCGCCCTCTACCCCCTTGATCGGAAAGGCGTTTCTGGAATGACCCTGGACCGTTTCTACCCGATCTTCGACAGCGCCGCCTGGTTGGAGCGGCTGGTGCCCCTTGGCATCAAACTGGTGCAACTGCGGATCAAGGATACGCCCGACCCTGCCTTGCGGCGCGACATCCGGCAGGCCAAGGCGATCTGCGCCAAGCACGGCTGTACCCTCGTGATCAACGACCACTGGCGTATCGCGCTCGACGAAGGGTGTGATTTTATCCATCTGGGGCAAGAGGATCTGGACAGCGCCGACCTGACCGCCATCCGCGATGCGGGCGTACGTCTGGGCATTAGCACCCACGACAAGGCCGAACTGACCCGCGCCCTGGACCTGCGCCCCGATTATATCGCCCTCGGCCCGATCTATCCGACGATCCTGAAGCAGATGAAGTGGCACGCGCAGGGGCTGGACCGTCTGCGCGACTGGCGTGAGCGGGTGGGGCAGACCCCGCTTGTGGCCATCGGTGGCATGTCGGTCGACCGCGCGGCGGGAGCCTTTGACGCCGGTGCCGATTGCGTCGCGGCGGTGACCGACATCACCCTGAACCCCTCGCCCGAGGATCGCATCACCGCATGGCTGGGGGCAACCCGATGACCCGCTATGCCCGCCAGATGATCCTGCCGCAGGTCGGCCCATCGGGCCAAGAGGCGCTGGCGGCGGCGCGTGTGGTGGTGGTCGGCGCGGGCGGGCTGGCGGCACCGGTACTGCCCCTGCTGGCGGGGGCCGGTGTGGGGCATATCACGCTGGTGGACGGTGATGACGTGGCCCTGTCGAACCTGCACCGCCAGACGCTCTTTACCGAAGCCGATATCGGCACGCCCAAGGTCACCGCTGCCGCCCGCGCCCTAACCGCGCGCAACAGCGCGTGCACCGTGGTGGCCCACCCCGTGACCCTTGGGCCGGATACCGTGGCAAAGCTGTGCCATGATGCGACGCTCGTGCTGGATTGCGCCGACAGCTTCGCAGCGAGCTATGTGCTGTCGGATCATTGCCTGAACGCGGGTCTGCCCTTGATCAGCGCCTCGGCCCTTGGGTTTGGCGGCTATGTCGGCGGGTTCTGCGGCGGCGCGCCGTCGCTGCGGGCGGTATTCCCCGATCTGCCGGACCGCGCGGCCAGCTGTGACACAGCGGGGGTGATGGGCCCGGTCGTCGCCACGATCGGTGCCGCACAAGCACAGATGGCGCTGGCCTGCCTCCTTGGACTGTCGCCGTCCCCTTTGGGGCAATTGATCAGCTTTGATCTTGCCTCCTATCGCTTTGGCGGCTTCCGCTTTGATACCGCGCCGGAGCCTGACCACGGTTTCGGCTTTGTCGCGCCCTCGCAGATCCGCGCAAGCGATTGGGTCGTCGATCTGCGCGGCCCGGATGAGGCCCCCACATCCGCGACACCCACAGCGCAGCGCATCACCCTGCCCGATTTCCTCCGCAACGCTCCCCGCCCCACACATCAGCCCCGCGCGGTGATCGCCTGCCGTTCGGGCCTGCGCGCGTGGCAGGCGGCGACCCATCTGGCCAGCTACTGGCATGGCCCCATTACCCTGCTCGCTGTGGGCGAGCCTTCCCCATTGAAAGGACAAACCGATGAAACTTCGTAACATTCTGGCCGCACTGGCGCTGACCTCTGGCCCGGCGCTGGCGCAGGACGAGATGGTCTTGCTGCTGGACTGGTTCGTGAACCCCGACCACGGGCCGATCATCGTGGCGCAGGAAAAAGGGTATTTCGCCGAACAGGACCTGAGCGTAGAGGTTATCGCCCCCGCTGATCCCTCCGACCCGCCGAAACTGGTCGCCGCAGGCAAGGCGGATCTTGCGATTTCCTATCAGCCGCAGTTGCACCTGCAAATCCACGAAGGTCTGCCCCTGCAACGGGTCGGCACGCTGGTGGCCACGCCGCTGAACTGCCTGCTGGCGCTGACCGATGGTCCCATCGCCTCTCCTGCGGATCTGGCGGGCAAAAAGGTCGGATTCTCGGTCGGCGGTGTCGAAGAGGCCGTGCTTGGCGCGATCCTGACGCATCACGGGCTGTCACTGGATGATGTGGAGCTGGTAAACGTCAACTGGTCGCTGTCACCGTCGTTGATGTCCGGTCAGGTGGATGCGGTCATCGGGGCCTTCCGCAATTTCGAGCTGAACCAGATGGATATCGAAGGCGTCGATGGCACCTGTTTCTACGTCGAGGAAGAGGGCCTGCCGCCCTATGACGAGCTGATCTACGTCGCGAACCGCGACACGATGGACAAGGACATGATCGCGCGGTTTCTGGCCGCGACCGAGAAAGCGACGCAATATATCGTCAACCACCCCGAAGAAAGCTGGGAGGTTTTCGCCGCCACCTCTGCCGATCTGCAGGACGAGCTGAATGCCCGCGCGTGGAAAGACACGCTGCCCCGTTTCGCCCTGCGCCCCACGGCGATGGATGCCGGACGCTACGCCACATTCGAGACGTTCTTGCATGACGCGGGCCTGATCCCCGACATCTCGCCCGTGTCGACCATCGCCATTGATGTGACCGCCCGATGACCGCGCCGGACTATGGCCGCAGCTTCGCGATTTGGCGCGCTGCTGCGGCGGCGGATTGGCAAGACTATACCCACCATGCTTTTGTCGAAGGGTTGCGCGACGGCAGCTTGCCGCGCCGTTGTTTTGTGAACTATCTGATCCAAGACTATGTTTTCCTTGTTCATTTCTCTCGCGCTTGGTCGATGGCGGTGGTCAAATCGGAAACGATGGAAGAGATGAAGACCTGCGCCGCCACGGTGGATGCGCTGGTCAATCACGAGATGGCGCTGCATATCCGCACCTGCGCTGCGGCGGGTATCGACGAAGCGGCGCTTTTCACCGCGACGGAAGCCCCCGCCAACCTCGCCTATACGCGCTATGTGCTGGATGCCGGAATGCAGGGGGATTTCCTTGATCTGATGGCGGCGCTGCTGCCATGCGTCATGGGCTATGGGGAGATCGGTCAGCGCCTGGCCCAGACCCGCAGCGCCGACACGCCCTATGCCGAGTGGATCGAGACCTACGCCGACCCCGACTATCAGGCGCTGTGCCAGACGGTGGGCGCGATGGTCGACGCGGCGGTTGCGCGGCGGATCGGTGACCTTGAAACCGCCCCCCGTCGCGCGGCACTGCAGAACCGCTTTTCCACGGCCACACGGCTAGAGGTCGGCTTTTGGCAGATGGGGCTGGACCTGCCATGACCCCGCCGCCCGCGCTGCGTCTGACGGGACAACACCGGATTGACGCGCGCCCCCTGTTTGACGTGGATATGACTCTGGCCGCGGGGGCGTGGACCTGCTTGCTCGGCCCGTCGGGGGTGGGCAAATCCACGGTGCTGCGCCTACTGCTGGGGCTTGAGACGGGCGGCGCGTTTGACGGCACGATCACCGCCTCTGACGGGCAACCGCTGGCGGGGCGGATCAGCTATATGGCGCAATCCGACCTGCTGTTACCCTGGCTTACGGTGATCGAAAACATCATGATCGGCGACCGGCTGCGCGGAACCACGCCTGACAGGGAACGTGCCTCCGCCATGCTTGCACGGGTCGGCCTGCAGGATCATGCCCATAAGAAACCCGCCGCGTTGTCGGGCGGGATGCGGCAGCGGGCAGCGCTGGCGCGGACCTTGCTGGAGGATCGCGCGGTGGTCTTTCTGGACGAGCCGTTCTCGGCGCTGGACGCGGGCACCCGCGCCGCGATGCAAGAGCTCGCGGCAGAGCTGTTGCACGGGCGGACCGTGCTGCTGGTCACCCATGATCCGGCAGAGGCGGCACGGCTGGCCGACCACATCCTGATCCTCTCTGCCACCGGCGTGCAAAGCTGGCCCGTCCCCGCGCTTCCCGCGCCGCGCCCCGTAACCGCGCCCGAGGTTTGGGCCTGCCAAAGCGCGCTGCTGTCCCATCTGCGGGGGGTGCCTGCATGAGGCGATACGACATACTGCTTGCGATCCTGCTGGGGCTTGGTCTTTGGCAGGCCGCAGTGCTGCTGACCAACGCGCCGCACTATATCCTGCCCTCGCCGTGGCGCGTGGCGCAGGCGGCCTATCGCGCCCGTGAGACGCTGATTGAGAACGCATGGGTCACCACCGTCGAGGTGCTGCTGGGGCTGCTGATCGGCACCGCCCTGGGGGCTGTTACCGCGATCCATCTGGCGCTGTCCAAAACGGCAGAGCGTTTGCTGCTGCCGCTGCTGGTCTTTACCCAAGCCGTGCCGGTTTTCGCGCTCGCACCGCTGCTGACCCTGTGGTTCGGCTATGGCATGGGGTCCAAGATCGTGATGGCGGTGTTGATCATCTATTTCCCAGTGACATCTGCCTTTCACGACGGGCTGACCCGCGTGCCTGATGGCTACCGCGATCTGGCGCAATCGATGGGGACGCGGCCGTTGCGGTTCATGCGCTACGTACAAATCCCTCACGCGCTGCCAAGCCTTGCAACGGGGCTGCGGCTGGCGGCGGTCTATGCGCCGATCGGGGCGGTGATTGGCGAATGGGTCGGCGCGGCAAAGGGGCTGGGCTATCTGATGCTGCTGGCCAATGGCCGCGCCAAGATCGACCTGATGTTCGCCGCGTTGATCATGCTCGCCTGTTTGACAGTGCTGTTGCATCTCTCCGTCGGGCTGCTGGCGCAACGCCTGACCCGCTATGCCGAAGGGCGCAGCGAAAGCGGGATCACGCGCAGCACCCGAGCGTGATCCTTTCGGTTCTTATTCCGCGTTCGGCCGCACCCGCGCGCCGCTTTTGTCGGCAAAGGCCGCAAGGCGCGCGCGCGCGTCAGGCTGCGTATTGACCACACCGGCGACCACAGCTTCGGCATAGGCGGCATCCATCGCCGACATGTTCTGCATATGGCTCACCGCGCTACAGATCGCGAAGTTCGACAGCGGCAGGTTCTGCGCCGCCTTGCGCGCCAGGTCCATCGCCTTGTCCATGCTGGACCCTTCGACGATATACTGCGCAAGGCCCAGATCGACGGCCTCTTGCCCCTGATAGACGCGCCCGGTGAGCATCATGTCGATCATCCGCGCCTTGCCGACCAGATCAGTCACACGGATCGTAGCCCCCCCGCCGGTGAACAGCCCGCGCTGGCCTTCGGGAAGCGCGAAATACGCGCTTTGGTCCATCACCCGCACGTGGGCAGAGCTGGCAAGCTCTAGCCCGCCGCCGACAACGGCCCCTTGCAATGCTGCGATCACGGGCACGCCGCCGTATTCCATCTTGTTGAACGCCTCGTGCCAGCGCAAACAGACGTGCATGAAATCGGCGGGGCTGCGGTCTTCGTCATGGTGTTCGATCAGATCAAGCCCGGCGCAAAAGTGATCCCCCGCGCCCGCCAGTACCACTGCACGTACACCCGCGCGCGGTGCGGCGGAAAAGAAGGTGACCAGCTCTTCGATCGTGTCGATGTCCAAGGCATTCCGTTTGGTGGGACGGTTCAGGGTCACCACCCAGACGCCATCGTCATGCGCCTTGATGTCCAGGTTACGGTAGCTGGTCGGATCAATCTGAACGGCCATGTGAATTCCTCCTCCTATGGGGCCGGCAATTGTGGTCGGCCCCGGTGCCTTGCTGCTGCAAGGGCTTGCTGAATATATGCAAAAGGCTCTCCCACCTTTTACGTGACTGTGCATTGAGTAGCGCGCCAAACACAGCCCGTCTATCGGTCATCCGCCGATTTCAGCGCGGTGACTTCCCCAAGGGCAACGGAGGCGCGAGGATTCGCCCCGTCGCAATCTGCCGGAGGCAGCAAAACCGTTTGAAAACGCAATGTTACCGTGTGAATCCACGCCAATCCGGGGCGTCGTCAGAAAAAAATCGAAAATAATCACCGGGGCGGCAAAAATGGGGTTGAACCCCGGCTGAACCTTGGGGTAGTAGAGCGCTACCGGGTCGTTAGCTCAGTTGGTAGAGCGCTTCGTTTACACCGAAGATGTCGGGAGTTCGAGCCTCTCACGACCCACCATTTACCACCACAATTCAGTTCTACCAACGCAACCTGCGGCGACGGGGTTTTATGCGTTTGATGTCAAGGGATTGCCCGCGCGGCCCGTGGCATCAGCAAGGCAAAGCCCTTGATACGACAAAGCCCCTCACCAAGGTGAAGGGCTGCTGCGGGCGACGTAGCTTTGCGCCAGAGATCTTGAGCGATTTTCGCCCTCAGTCCTCGGGTTGATCAGCGGTATCGCCGCCGCCCTGCCCCTGTGTCACCTGCCGCACTTTGACGCGGATCATCTTGCCGTTTTTCAGCTCTTTCTCGTTGATCACTTTCAGCTTGCCGAACGGCAGCAAGTTCAGCTCGCGACTGTCCGACAGTGCTTCGCCCAATACGGCGAGCATGGCATCAACGACGGGTTTCGCATCGCGCTTTTTCACGCCCGACCTTTCGACCACTGTGTCGATCAGCTCTTTCTTGCGCATCACGGGGCCGAGGATCACAGGGCGCGGTGCTTCGACCACAGCGGGTGCTGCGGCGGAGTCGGGTGCGGCTGGTTTAGGCGTGGTGGTTTTCTTGGGCGTGGCCATTTGACGTCTCGTCCGTTGGGGAGGTTTCACCAAACCCTAGCGGGGCCACCGGGGGAAATCCAGCCGTGCTTGGGGATGACGCAACCCTGCGCGAAAATCGGGGACGTGCCCACGAAAAAGGCCGCCCCGAAGGGCGGCCTGATGTCGGTTTGATCATTGCTTAATGCGCTGTGGCGCTATCGCCTGCAGCGTTGCGACGGGCCAGCGCGGCGGCTGCGGCGGCATCTTCTGCCTCCTGATCCCATTCGATCGCTTCGGGCTCGCGGACCAGCGCATGTTTCAGCACCTCGGACACGTGTTTGACGGGAATGATGGTCAACCCTTCTTTCACGTTATCCGGGATATCCGGCAGGTCCTTTTCGTTCTCGGTCGGGATGAGAACCGTTGTGATCCCACCGCGCAGCGCCGCCAACAGCTTTTCTTTCAAGCCGCCGATTGGCATCGCATTCCCGCGCAAGGACACCTCCCCCGTCATCGCGATATCGCGGCGCACG
This sequence comes from Sulfitobacter sp. TCYB15, assembly GCF_040435955.1. Classification (NCBI taxonomy): domain Bacteria; kingdom Pseudomonadati; phylum Pseudomonadota; class Alphaproteobacteria; order Rhodobacterales; family Roseobacteraceae; genus Sulfitobacter; species Sulfitobacter sp. TCYB15. The sequence goes on along the minus strand of NZ_CP159193.1, from coordinate 1,704,475 downwards.
GGGATCTGGGTCAGCACCGACACGATCGATGTCACCATCGCCAGACCGGCAGAGGGGCCGTCTTTCGGCGTCGCACCATCGGGCACGTGGACGTGGATATCCAGCGTGTCGAACTTGGGCGGCTTCACCCCAATCTTGGGGCTGATCGACCGCACATAGCTGCTGGCCGCGTCGATGGATTCCTTCATCACATCGCCAAGCTTGCCGGTGGTTTTCATCCGACCTTTACCCGGCAGGCGCAGGGCTTCGATTTGCAGCAATTCGCCCCCGACCGAGGTATAGGCCAATCCGGTTACGACACCGATCTGATCCTCAAGCTCGGCCAAGCCGTAGCGGTGCTTTTTCACGCCGAGGAAATCCTCGATGTTGTCGCCCGTCACGGTGATCTCGTCGGCTTCCTTCTTGACGATCTTGGTCAGCGATTTCCGCGCAACCTTGGCGATCTCGCGCTCAAGGTTCCGCACGCCGGCCTCGCGGGTGTAGTAGCGGATCATGCTGGTCAACGCACTGTCTTCGATGGCAAATTCCTTTGCCTTCAGACCGTGGTTCTTGACCTGCTTGGCCACAAGGTGCTGTTTCGCGATCTCGCGCTTCTCATCCTCGGTATAGCCCGACAGAGGGATAATCTCCATCCGGTCAAGCAAAGGCCCGGGCATGTTGTAGCTGTTCGACGTGGTCAGGAACATGACATTCGACAGATCGTATTCCACTTCCAAGTAGTGGTCGACGAATGTGCCGTTCTGTTCCGGATCAAGCACCTCGAGCATGGCCGACGCAGGATCGCCACGGAAATCCTGACCCATCTTGTCGATTTCGTCGAGCAAGATAAGCGGGTTCGTGGTTTTCGCCTTTTTCAGCGCCTGAATGATCTTGCCGGGCATGGAGCCGATGTAGGTCCGGCGGTGACCGCGGATCTCGGATTCGTCACGCACGCCCCCCAGCGAGATGCGAATAAATTCGCGCCCCGTCGCCTTGGCAACAGACTTCCCGAGCGATGTTTTACCCACACCGGGAGGGCCGACAAGGCACATGATCGGGCCTTTCAGCTTGCTGGACCGTTGTTGCACGGCAAGATATTCGACGATGCGTTCTTTAACCTTTTCAAGGCCATAGTGATCATCATCCAGCACCTGCTGTGCCTTGGCGAGGTCTTTTTTGGTGCGCGATTTCACGCCCCAAGGGATCGACAGGATCCAGTCGAGGTAGTTGCGCACAACAGTAGCTTCGGCAGACATCGGCGACATGTTCTTGAGCTTCTTCAGCTCGGCGTCGACCTTTTCCTTGGCCTCTTTGCTCAGCTTGGTGTCCGCGATGCGGGCTTCCAGTTCGGCGACTTCATTCTTGCCGTCTTCACCATCGCCAAGCTCGTTCTGAATGGCCTTCATCTGCTCGTTCAGATAGTACTCGCGCTGCGTCTTCTCCATCTGGGATTTGACGCGGGTCTTGATCTTTTTCTCGACCTGCAGAACGGACATTTCGCCCTGCATCAGCCCGTATACTTTCTCGAGCCGCTCGGAGACGGACAGGGTTTCAAGCAGGTCTTGTTTCTGCTCAACCTCGATGCCGAGATGCCCCGCGACCAGATCGGCCAGACGTGCAGGCTCGGACGCTTCGGTCACCGCCGACAGCGCTTCTTCGGGGACGTTCTTCTTGACCTTGGAATAACGCTCAAATTCTTCGGCCACGGATTTCAGCAGCGCCTGAGTGGTGGTCTCGTCACCGGGCTCTTCCGTCAGATATTCGGCAGAAGCTTCAAAGAAGCTATCATTTTCAAGGTATTCCGTGATGCGCACCCGCGCCTGCCCCTCGACCAACACCTTCACGGTGCCGTCGGGCAGCTTCAGCAGTTGCAACACATTCGCCAAGACGCCGGTGTTGAAAATACCATCGGAATCGGGGTCATCCACGCCGGGGTCAATCTGGCTCGACAGCAGGATCTGCTTGTCATCGGCCATGACTTCTTCGAGGGCGCGAACAGATTTATCGCGGCCCACGAAAAGCGGTACAATCATGTGGGGGAACACCACAATATCGCGCAAAGGCAATACCGGGTAGGACGCGTTCAGAGGCTCTAACATGCTCTTTTCCTTATACTGCAAGATGACACTGGCCCCTATCTTAGGCGACCGTTCGTTCATCTCCTGTTCTGAGTAGGATATCTGGGGACCCTACCCGCCTGTTTCAATCCCCATGATGCTGTGATCCGTTCGTATGCGGGCCATCTGGCGTAAGGGTCGCCCTAGAATGAACCGCCACCGGCGGACAGACAAGCGCGGATCGTATGATTATCCGCGAAAACCGCCAAGAACCATGGTTAACCGGCCCGAATGACAAAAAACGGGCCGGAAATGTGCTTTTTCGCGTTTAACGAGCTTACTCTGCAGCGACCTCTTCGAGGAAGGGATAATCGGTATAGCCCTCTTCGCCACCGGCATAGAAGGTTTTCGTATCCCCCTCGTTCAGCGGTGCGTTAAGTTCGAGCCGTTTTGCCAGATCAGGGTTGGCAATATAGGGCCGGCCAAAGGCCACCAGATCAGCCTTGCCGCTGGCCACGGCATCGATCGCCATGTCGCGGTCATAAAGGTTATTTGCCATGTAGACGCCGTTGAACAGCGACCGCAGCTTGCCAAGGTCTTCGCCGCTGTCCAAATCGCGCGACTGGCCGGTCGACCCTTCGACCATGTGCAGATAGGCCAGATTGTACTTGTTCAGCGCATCCACGACGTAGGTGAACGTCTCTTGCGGGTCATCATCCGCGATGCCGTTCGCAGGCGAGAAAGGCGACAGGCGCAGGCCGACGTGATCGCCATCCCATGCGTTTACAACACCGTCCAGCACTTCGAACAGCAGCCGCGCGCGGTTCTCGACCGACCCGCCATAGGCGTCGTCGCGTTTGTTGCTTGAGGTCTTGAGGAATTGGTCCAGCAGATAGCCGTTCGCCCCGTGGACCTCGACCCCGTCAAAGCCTGCCTTGCGCGCCATTTTGGTTGCGTGGACATAATCGGCGACAATGCGCGGCATCTCGTCCAACTCCAAGGCGCGCGGTTCAGATGTCGGGGTCATACCGTCTTTGGTAAAGGTCTTCACCTCTGCCGCGATGGCCGAGGGGGCGACGGGCTTTTGTCCGTCAGGCTGGATGTCCACATGGCTGATCCGGCCCACGTGCCACAGCTGGATCACGATCTTGCCGCCCTTGGCGTGCACCGCGTCCGTCACCTTTTTCCAGGCAGCAACCTGCCCTTCGGTGTAGATGCCGGGGGTCTTGATGTAGCCTTTGCCTTCGCCGCTAATCTGGGACGCTTCGGTGATGATGATCCCGGCGCCGGCGCGCTGCGCGTAGTATTCGACGTGCATGTCGCCGACTTCGCCACTGTCGTCATTGGCGCGGCTGCGGGTCAGCGGGGCCATCACAATGCGGTTCGCGGCCTCGATGCCACCGACCTTCAGGGGGGTGAATAATGCCTCGGTCATGGAAAACTCCTTTGCGGTGTTGTTTCTTGTCTACAGCACCTAACCTTCCGCCCCGTCATCGCAAGGACGGGGCGGAAGGTTTATTCCATTCACCGCAGGGTTTTTCTAAAGCGGGTCGATGTCGCCTTGGGCACGCTGGCTATGAAAATCAGCCTGCCAGGCGTCAAATGTCCCCGCCGCAATCGCGTCGCGCATACCCGCCATGATTTCCTGGAAATAATGCAGGTTATGCCATGTCAGCAGCATCCCCGAGATCATTTCCTGACTACGGAACACATGGTGCAGATAGGCGCGGCTGTAGTTCGAGCACGCAGGGCATGTGCAGGCTTCGTCCAGCGGACGCGGGTCATCGGCGTGGCGTGCGTTCTTGATGTTCACAACGCCGTGACGCGTGAACACCTGCCCCGTCCGGCCAGAGCGTGAGGGCAAAACGCAGTCCATCATATCGATCCCGCGGGCCACGGCCCCGACGATATCATCCGGCTTGCCCACCCCCATCAGATAGCGCGGCCGATCCACGGGCAGCATATCGGTGGCGAAGTCGAGACAGCCGAACATCGCCTCTTGCCCCTCGCCCACGGCAAGGCCGCCCACAGCGTAGCCGTCAAAGCCCACGTCGATCAGCGCTTTGGCGCTTTCCTCGCGGAAGTCACGTTCCAGCCCGCCCTGCTGGATACCAAAGAGCGCATGGCCCGGACGGTCGCCAAAGGCTTCGCGGCTGCGCTTGGCCCACCGCATCGACATCCGCATCGAGTCCGCGATCCGCGCGCGATCCGCAGGCAGCGCGGGACATTCGTCAAAGCACATGACGATATCGGAGCCGAGCAGCTTTTGAATCTCCATCGACCGTTCGGGGGTCAGTTCGTGTTTCGACCCGTCCACATGGCTTTTGAAGGTCACGCCCTTTTCCGTCAGCTTGCGCAGCCCCGACAGGCTCATCACCTGAAACCCGCCGGAATCGGTGAGGATCGGCTTGTCCCAGTTCATGAACTTGTGCAGCCCGCCCAAACGGTCGATCCGTTCGGCAGTGGGGCGCAGCATCAGGTGATAGGTATTGCCCAGCAGGATGTCCGCACCGGTCGCGGCGACGCTTTCGGGCATCATCGCCTTGACCGTGGCAGCCGTGCCCACAGGCATGAAGGCCGGCGTGCGAATATCGCCCCGCGGGGTAGAGATGACACCGGTACGCGCCGCACCATCGCGGGCCTGAAGATCGAACGAGAATTTTTTCATGACTGCGGCTATAAGATGTCCCCCGCATAGGCGCAATCGCGCAGTTTAGCCGCCCGTTCCACAAGGCTGTCATGGAAGCACCGTAAATCTGCGCTATGTCCAGCCGGAACCGCCGGGGCGCTGCCCCGGACCCCGGGATTTATGCCATTTGGAAGCCCGTGTCGTGGCTTGAGTAGACGCAGGCGACCTGCTAGGCGGCGGGATGATTTAGCTGTGCCGGAGTGCGTGACATGCAAGAATTGACGTTTGGCTGGGAAGAATGGGTCGCCCTTCCCGAATTGGGGCTTCCCGCGATCAAGGCAAAGATCGACACCGGCGCGCGCACATCGGCGCTGCATGCCCATGACATCGAAGTCTTTGGCCCCGCGTCCAAGCCCAAGGTCCGGTTCAACGTGCATCCTGTGGCTGGCAACGAAGACATCACCATCACCTGCTCCGCGCCCATCATTGACCGGCGCGAGGTCACCTCGTCGAATGGCGAGGCAGAGCTGCGCTATGTCATCTCGACCAAGATGGATGTCGCAGGCCAAAGCTGGCCGATTGACGTGACCCTGACCAACCGTGCGGGCATGACCAGCCGCATGTTGCTGGGCCGCCAGGCGCTGACAGATCACATCACCATCTCGCCCACCGAGAAACGGTTGCAACCGGATCTGAGCTATGACGTCTACCATACCGCCGCTGTGCGCCACCGCGCGCCCAAACGCGCGTTGCGGGTCGCCGTGCTGAGCCGTGAAGCCAGCAACTATTCCACCTCGCGTCTGGTCGAAGTCGGCGAGGCCCGTGGCCATACTGTCGAAGTGATCGACACCACCCGCTGCTATATGGCGATCAACGCCATGGCTCCCGAAGTGCATTACGATGGCAAACGTCTGCCGCGCTATGACGCGGTGATCCCGCGGATCGGTGCCTCGGTCACGCCCTATGGCTGTGCGGTGATCCGGCAGTTCGAAACCATCGGGACCTACTGCGTCAACGGCTCTGCCGGTATCCTGTCGAGCCGCGACAAGCTGCATGCGCATCAGGTCTTGGCGTCGAAGAAAATCGGCATGCCGACCACCGCTTTTGCCGCCTCGCCCAAGGACACGTCGAACCTCATGGCGCTGGTGGGCACCGCGCCGCTGATTGTAAAACTGCTGGAATCCACCCAAGGCAAAGGTGTGGTGCTGGCCGAGACCAAGAAGGCGGCGGAATCCGTGATTGATGCCTTCCGCGGGCTCAAGGCAAACTTTCTTGTGCAGGATTTCGTTAAGGAAGCCGCGGGCGAGGATCTGCGCTGTCTTGTGGTCGATGGCAAGGTCGTGGCCGCGATGAAGCGCACCGGCGCGGAGGGTGATTTCCGCTCCAACCTGCACCGTGGCGGCACCGCTCAGGTCGTGCGCATCACCAAGGTTGAACGCGACACCGCCCTGCGTGCGGCACGGGCCTTTGGCCTGGGCACTGCCGGTGTGGATCTGCTGCGGTCGGACAGCGGGCCAAAGGTGCTTGAGGTCAACAGCTCTCCCGGGTTCGAAGGAATCGAGAAAGCCACCGGCAAGGATATCGTCGGCATGGTCTATGATATGATCGAAGCGCGGGTAAAGCCGCAGCCGGTGCGCAAGCGCAAAGCGTAGCTTCCGCATTGGTTCGCGGGTCCGCCCTCTGGACGGTGCCCGCTGCAATCCCTATATAAACGATAAGAAAAAGGAGCGAGGCCCTGATGACTGACAGCACACAACCTCTTGAAGGCACCCCTCTGATTGCGCCCTCGTCAACGGATCATCCGCTGTACGAGCAGATCACCGAAGCCTGCCGCACTGTCTATGACCCTGAGATTCCAGTGAATATCTATGAGCTGGGGTTGATCTACACGATCGACATCAACGCGGAAAACGAGGTCAACATCAAGATGTCCCTCACCGCGCCCGGCTGCCCCGTCGCAGGCGAGATGCCCGGCTGGGTCGCCGATGCGGTTGAACCCCTGCCCGGCGTGAAAACCGTCGACGTGGAACTGGTCTGGGAGCCACCATGGGGCATGGATATGATGTCTGACGAAGCCCGTCTTGAACTGGGCTTCATGTAAGCCGATAGGCTGAAACCGGGGCGCGTTTCACGTCCCGGTTGATTTTACATGAGTTTCACGCAATGGTCGCATCATTGTAACATAGGGTAGCCACACCGCTGCCAGATGATTTTATTTGGAGCGATCATGCGACTAACTACTGCCCTTACAGCTTTGGCTTTGGCCCCCACCGCGCTGCTGGCCGACGCCCACAGCACCCCCGTCCCTGTCGAATACGGTGCCCGTCCTGCCTATCTGGTGGACAAGCTTCCCGATGGCGACCTCAAGGACAAGCTGGCGTCCTGCATGGGCCAGACCGCGTCCAAATCCGATTTCTCCATCGGGCACCGCGGTGCGCCGCTGATGTTCCCTGAGCATACCGTACAGTCCAACGTTGCCGCCGCCCGTCAGGGTGCAGGCATTCTGGAATGCGACGTGACCTTTACCGCCGATCACGAACTGGTCTGCCGTCACGCGCAGAACGATCTGCACACCACCACCAATATCCTCGTCTCCGATCTGGCCGAGAAATGCACCACCGGCTTCACCGCCGCTGCGGGCGAAGAAGGTGCCAGTGCGGAATGCCGCACCTCGGACATCACCTTGGCAGAGTTCCGCACCCTGACGCCCAAGATGGACAGCGCCGACGCCACTGCCACCACCGCCGAAGACTATCAGGGCGGCGTGGCCAGCTTCCGCACCGAGCTGTACAGTGACGGTGCCGATCTGATGACCCACGCGGAATCGATCGAGCTGTTCAAATCCCTCGGCGCGAAATTCACCCCCGAGCTCAAGTCCCCTTCGGTCGAGATGCCCCATGACGGCTTCAGCCAGGAAGACTATGCGCAGAAGATGATCGACGAATACAAAGCCGCGGGCATCCCTGCCTCTGACGTTTGGGCGCAGTCGTTCAACCTGGATGACGTGCTGTACTGGATCAAGGCAGAGCCCGAGTTCGGCAAACAGGCCGTCTATCTCGTGGAATGGAGCGAAGGTTTCGACGAACAGGACGCCAGCACCTGGACACAGGATTTCGCCCAGCTGAAAGAGCAAGGCGTGCAGTATCTGGCCCCGTCGCTGAACATGCTGCTGACCAACAAAGACGGCGCTCTGGCCGCCTCTGACTATGCCAAGAAAGCCAGCGAAGCCGGTTTGAACCTGATCGCCTGGACGCTCGAACGCTCCGGTCCGCTGTCCACGGGCGGTGGCTGGTATTTCCAATCCGTTGGCGACATCATCACCGACGACAGCGACTATCTGGTCGCGCTGGACGTGCTGGCACAGGACGCTGGCGTCAAGGGGGTCTTCTCTGACTGGCCCGCGACCGTCACCTACTATGCCAACTGCATGGGTCTGTAACCTACGAGGTTTGATCCGGCGCAATCGCGCGTGATGACATGGGCCGTCCCTTCGGGGGCGGCCTTTTGCTATTGTGCATCCCCCCGCTTGAGAAACCCTGCCAAAGCCCTTATCTTGTCGGTAACAGGAGTATTCAGCATGTTCGCAATCCCAGGCAAGCAAGCCGTCACCATCACCCCCAAAGCCGCCACTCAGATCACCAAGCTGATGACGTCCGCCGGCCACGCCGGTCTGCGCATCGGCATCAAGAAGGGTGGCTGCGCCGGCATGGAATATACGATGGAGTATGTGAACGAGGCCGACGCCAATGACGAGGTCGTCGAACAGGACGGCGCGCGCGTGATGATCGCGCCGATGGCGCAGATGTTCCTTTTCGGCACCGAGATCGACTATGAAACCTCGCTGCTGGAATCCGGCTTCAAGTTCCGCAATCCCAATGTGACCGAAGCCTGCGGCTGCGGCGAATCCATCAAATTCGGCTAACGGTATCGCGCCGCGCTGGCGGGGCGTGACCCCAGCTTGCCGTTGCCCTGTCGGGGTGGCGCTGGTATCCCTTTGAAAAACCACATGAAGGATTTGCATATGCGCCGCAAGCTTGCCGCTGGAAACTGGAAGATGAACGGCACGCTGGCCGGTCTCGACATGCTGGCCGATGTGGCCGCCGCGATGGACAGCACCGTTGCAGAGGCGGTGATCTGCCCGCCTGCCCCCTACCTCCTACCCGCCGTGACCAAGGCCCAAGGCACCCCCGTCGGCATCGGCGCGCAGGATTGCCACGCAGAGCCGAAAGGTGCCTTCACTGGCGATATCTCTGCCTCGATGATCAAGGAGGTCGGCGCGACCTATGTGATCCTCGGCCATTCCGAGCGCCGCGATGCCTATGGCGAAACGGATGCTGATGTCTCGGCCAAGGCGCAGGCCGCTTGGGGCGCGGGGCTGACGGCCATCATCTGCATCGGCGAAAGCGAGGCGGATCGCAGCTCCGGTACCACCCTGGATGTCATCGCCGAACAGCTTACAGGCTCCCTGCCCGACGTCTGCACCGGCGAGAATACCGTCGTCGCGTATGAACCCATCTGGGCGATTGGCACCGGCAAAATCCCGACGCTTGACCAGATCGTCGAGGTGCATGACTTCATCCGCGCAACACTGGCCGAACGCTTTGGCACGGATGTCAGCGACGCGCTGCGGCTGCTGTATGGCGGCTCGGTCAAACCGGACAACGCAGCAGAGATCTTCAAGGTCGATAACGTGGACGGTGCCCTGATCGGCGGGGCGAGCCTTACACCCGCTGATTTCATCCCGATCCTTCAGGCGCTCTCTGCCGCGTGATCTTCATTTTGCCAAATAAACTCATGGCATGACATACATAAAAGGCGGCGCATCCGATGGGGTGCGCCGCCTTTTTCGTTTCTCTCGTAATGTCTCGCCCTAGCGGGTGATGATCTCCGGCCCCATCATCAGGGTCGGCAGCCAGGTCGAGATGACCGGGATATAGGTCACCATCAGCAGGAAGATGAACAGCACCACGGTGAAGGGCAGCGCGGCCTTGACCACATTCATCATCGGCATATTCGCCACGCCCGAGGTCACAAAGAGGTTCAGACCCACCGGCGGGGTGATCATCCCGATTTCCATGTTCACCACCATGATGATCCCCAGATGGATCGGGTCGATGCCCAGTTCAATCGCGATCGGGAAGACCAGCGGGGCGACGATGATCAACAGGCCCGACGGCTCCATGAACTGCCCGCCAATCAGCAAGATCACGTTGACGATGACCAGGAACATGATCGGCCCGAAACCGGCGCTCAGCATCGCGGCAGAGATCTGCTGCGGGATCTGCTCGTCAGTCAGCACGTGCTTGAGGATCAACGCGTTGGCGATGATGAACATCAGGGTGACGGTCAGCTTGCCGGCCTCGAACAGCGTATCGCGGGTATCGCGGTGGAAGAAGACAGTGACCAAGGCCATCGGCTTGCGCATCAGCGACAGGTTGCGCCCCTCGCCTTCGACGTGCAGCGGGCCCATATCGCGATAGACAAAGGCCGCAATGAAGAAGGCATAGACAGCAGCCACCGCGGCGGCTTCGGTCGGGGTAAAGATACCGCCATAGATACCGCCAAGGATGATCACGATCAGCATCAGCCCCCAGCCCGCTTCACGCCCCGAGGCAAAGACCTCGCCCCAGCCGCGCCATTCGCCCTGTGGCAGCTTCTTGACCCGTGCCATAATGTAGATGGTCAGCATCAGCATGGTGCCCGCCATCAGACCGGGGATAACGCCCGCAAGGAACATCCGGCCCACAGAGACATCCGTGGCAGAGGCATAGACAACCATCACGATGGACGGCGGGATCAGGATGCCCAGGGTGCCCGCGTTGGCGATGACACCGGCGGCGAATTCCTTGGTGTAGCCGGTTTCCCGCATCCCCGCGATCACGATGGACCCGATGGCAACCACTGTCGCAGGCGATGATCCCGACAGGGCGGCGAACAGCATACAGGCAAAGACACCCGCAATCGCCAGACCACCCGGAAAATGCCCGACCAGCGCGATAGAGAAACGGATGATCCGCTTGGCCACACCGCCCGTCGACATGAAGGACGACGCCAGAACAAAGAACGGGATCGCCAGCAGCGTATAGTGCCCCGCCATCGCCTGAAAGAAGGTCTGCGCGATGGACGCAAGCGAGCTGTCGGACAGCACCAGCAGAAAGACGATCGACGAGAAGCCAAGGCTGACGGCAATCGGAACGCCCAGCAACATCAGCCCGACGATCATGGTAAATAGGATAAGGACTTCCATGCGCTCAGGACTCCGCGTTCATGTGTTTGACGGCTTCGATATCATCTTCGGCCTCGTGACTGACGATCAGCGCTGTGGCCTGTCCGGTAAAGACACGCACACCGGCTTGGATGAAACGGAACAACAGCAGCGCCATGCCGAAGGGCAGCATGAAATACGGGATGAACCGTGGCAGTTTGCCGTAGGTTTCGCCCTCGTTCATGATCGGCTCGATAAAGCGCAGCCAATCCGGCATGGGGATATCGACGGTTTCATACCACGCCTGATCGCGGCTATCGGCAAAACCTGTGGGGAACCAGCGGCCCGTTGTGGCGTCCAGCCCCGCGAAGGGGGCCCAGTAATCCCACGCGCCTTTCATCAGCAAGGCCCCGTAGACCACGCAGATCGCTGCCGCAACCAGCGCGAGCACCCGGCGTTTGGGCAGCGAAAAAAGGTTCACGACCGCGTCCACCCCCAGATGCGCCGTGACCTTGACCGCATAGCTCATGCCAAACAGCACCAGCCAGGCGAAAAGGAAGGTCACCGCTTCGAGCCCCCAGATGATGCCGGTGTTGAAACCATAGCGCAGGACGACGTTGATAAAGGTGATAAGCGTCATCAGACCAAGGATGATGGCAATCGCCGTTTCCTCAAGCTCGTTGACAATGCGCCCGAGCGCAGAATGAGATTGAACACCATGTGACATGGGAATGCTCCGCTGTGAGAGGAGAGTGGATCAGGCCCGCACGCCGCGGGGCATGTCGGGGCCTGACGCAAGTGATATGCCCCGTCCGTCGCCAGACGGGGCAGAACAGGGTTTAGTGCTTGGCGTTGATTGCTTGGGCTTCGTCGATGTTTTCCTGACCGACGTCTGCGGTGAACTCTTCCCAGACGGGCTTCATCGCGGTGACCCAGGCTTCGCGCTGCGCGTCGTCCAGTTCACGGACCACACCACCGGCATCGATGATGGCCTGTTTGGCTTCGGCGTTCACTTTGGACGATTCCGCGTTGCGGGTGTCGGTCACTTCTTGAACGATGGTCGCCAGCTGGTCACGCACATCGGCATCCAGGCTGTCCCACCAGTCGGTGGAGGTCACAAGCATGTAGTCCAGAACACCGTGGTTGGTTTCGGTTGTCCCGTCCTGCACCTCAAAGAACTTCTGGCCATAGATGTTGGACCAGGTGTTTTCCTGACCGTCGACAACGCCGGTTTGCAGCGCGCCATAAACTTCCGAGAAGGCCATTGGCTGGGGCGATGCGCCCATTGCCGCCATCTGGGCCTTCAGCACGTCAGAGTTCTGGACGCGGAATTTCAGACCATTGGCATCCGACGGCACGTTCAGCGGCTTGTTCGCCGACATCTGCTTCATGCCATTGTGCCAGAACGCCAGACCCAGCAGGCCACGGCGCGTCATGGATTCTTTCATCGCAACACCGGTTTCGGAGTTCTGGAACTCGTCTACAGCGTTGATGTCCTTGAACATGAAGGGCAGATCGAAAATGCGGAATTGCTTGGTAAACTGCTCGAACTTCGACAGCGACGGCGCGGCCATCTGAACGTCGCCTTGCAGCAGCGCCTCAAGAACCTGGTCATCGTTGTACAGCGTGGAGTTCGGGAACACTTCCATGCAGGCTTTGCCGTTCATCTCGTCATTGACGCGCTGTTCCAGCAAGGACGCGGCGATGCCTTTGGGGTGACGGTCAGTGTTGGTCACGTGGCTCAGCTTGATGACGACTTCGCCATCGTCACACGCCGCGGCAACAGCACCGGCACTTACGGAAAGGGTCATAGCCACCAGAGTGGTTGTCAGGAATTTCATGTGATGTCTCCTCCCAGAGAACTGTTTTTCAAGTCTCGGCATCCGGTCGTTCCAAATGCGGTGGCGTTACTAGAGCGTTATTTCGCCGACCTCACAAGGAAGAGAGGTTGAAAGATGCGGATCGCGTTAAACATATTACTTATCAAAGCGTTGGTGAATTTAGTTAAGGTTACGAACCAACGCGATGCACGCTACCTGTGCGGATAACCGCACAGCACGCAGCGCAGTTGTGCGAAAATCCGCACAGACTAGCTGCGAAAGTCCTCGGGCCGAATCCCGTAGCGGGCCAGCTTGTCATAAAAGGTCTTGCGCGGCAGTTTCAGCGCCTGCGCCGCCGCACTCGCCTGCCCCTCGGCACGGCGCAAGGCCGCGCGCAGCAGGGATTGTTCCACCTGCGCCATCTGGTCCGCCAACCCAAGATTCGCATCCGGCGTCACCTCGTCCGAGACCCCCATGACAAAGCGCATCGCCTCTGACATCAGCGCGCGCGCGTTGCCGGGCCAGTCCCGCGCCATCAGCCCCGCGATCATTTGCGGCGTCACTTCGGGCGGCTGCACGCCCGACTGCTCTGCCGCCTGATCGACGTAGCGGCGGAACATCGTAGCGATATCCTCTGGGCGTTCAGCCAGCGACGGGATGCGCACGGTCATGACCTCGAGCCGGTAATAGAGATCCGCGTGGAACTGCCCCTCGGCCACCAAAGACTGCAGCTCCCGCGCACTGCCCGCAATGAGACGCACATCGGGCACCTGCTCAAGCGCTTCGATCAGGCTCAGCTGGGTCTGCGCGGGAAGCTGCGCGACCTCGTCCAGAAACAGGCACCCGCCCGAGGCGGCGTGCAGCGCATCGCTCACATCATCGGGACTAAGCCCCGCGGCAGCACGTTTGACGAAGGGCCCTTTGGAGCGGCGCGAGGATAGGTGGATCACCTCTGCCACCTTCGAAATACCAGAGCCCGACGGGCCGGTGACCAGCACCTCGGCATTGGCCTGCGCCACGCGCCGCACCTTGTCGCGCAGCCGTTCCGACAGATCCGACGACCCGAAAATCATCCGCGCCGCCGGATCGCCAGTTTCCACGATATGCAGCAGACGACGGTTTTCCAGCACCAGCGCGCGGGTTTTCAGTGCGCGTTCGATCACAGTGACCAGCGCGGCGGGGGCGCAGGGTTTTTCAAGAAAATCAAAGGCCCCGGCCTCCATCGCGCGCACGGCCATGGGGATGTCGCCTTCGCCTGTCAGCAGGATCACCGGCAGATCGGGGTCCTGCTCATGGGCATAGGCCAGCAGGTGAAACCCGTCGCGCCCGGGCATGCGCATGTCCGACAGGATGATGCCATCGAACCGCTCGGTGATCCTATCCTTGGCAGCCACGAACGACCCCGCGGCGACAACATCAATATCGGCAAGCTCCAGCGTCTGCGCCAGCGCCTCGCGGACAGAGGCATCGTCATCGACCAAAAGAACGGTTCTGCTCATGCCTGCCCCTCCTCGTCCGTATCGGCGCGTTCCAGCGTGACAGAGAACATCGCACCGCCCGCGTCAAGGTTGGTGCCACGGATCCCCCCGCCAAAGCTTTGCACAATCCCATAGCTGATCGACAGCCCCAGCCCCATGCCCCCCATCGCACCCTCGGCACCGCCGCCCACGGTTTTGCCCACGGATTTGGTCGTGTAGAACGGGTCGAACACCTTGTCCGGCATCTCGATCCCCGGTCCGGTGTCGCGGAACTGCACCCGCACGGGGTCGGCGGGATCGATTGTGATGCTCAGCCGTTTGGTGTCGCTGCTGCTCATGGCATCGACGGCGTTGGTGATGAGGTTGACAAAGACCTGCCCCAAGCGCACCTCGCCGCCGCGCACCCAGACGGGGGCATTGGCGGGCTGGTAGTCAAGGGTCACGCCCGCGTCGCGCAGATAGCTTTGGGTCAGCTCCACGGCGCTGGCGACCACGCGGGTCACATCAACGCGGGTCTGCGGCACGCTTTCCTGCCGCGCAAAGGCCCGCAGGTTCTGGATGATCCGCGCCATCCGGTCGGCCATCTGCGAGATGCGGGTCAGGTTTTCAGCCGTCCTGTCGGGGCGGTCACGTTCAAGGAACTGCACCGCGTTTTCCGCAAAGGACCGGATCGCCATCAGCGGCTGGTTCAGCTCGTGGCTGATGCCCGCCGACATCTGGCCAAGCGCCGACAACTTGCCCGCCTGCACCAGATCCGCCTGCGCGCGGCGCAGTGCGGCCTGCGCCTCCTCGCGCTCGGTCGCTTCGCGGCGCAATTCGGTGTTGCTGGCGTTCAGTGCGGCGGTGCGTTTGGCGACCTGCCGCTCAAGCGCCGCGTTCGCCTCTGAAAGGGCGCGGCGGCGCTCGGTCGCGAGAAACAGCAGCGCGCCAAAGGCAAGGCAAAGCGCTGCCACCGCCGCCGCCTGTGCCCGTGCCAAACGTTGCGCGCCCTCGATATCCAGCAGCACCTCGCCCGTCATCCCCACCACCGGCAAGGCGCGGGTCAGATGCAAGGCGGCGTCCGGCAGATACGGCCCCCAGCCCATATGCCAGATCTCGTGGCCGCGCACGTCAGACACCGCGAAATCCAACGCCGCACCATCCGGCGGCACCAGCCCCTGCGCCGCACGGGGACGCGCCCAGAACAGCAGCTCTGACCGGTTGGCGATCTGGACGACCCCGTCGGTGTCGGTAAAGAACGCCGCCGGATTGCTGCCGCGCCAGTCATAATCGATGCCGTTCAGATCAGTCGACACGACAACGGCACCGCGCACCTGCCCGTCGGGCGCGAAGACAGGGGCGGCGTGGAAATAGGCGCGGTCGGTCAAGGGCGCGGCGGGGCCATGCCCCCAGCCAAGCGCACCGCGCAAGGCCCGCTGGACAAAGCGTTGATCCGCGCGTGGCACCCGCACCGCTTCCGCGCCAAGTGCCGCGACGATCACATCGCCGGATCGGTCAAGCACCTGTACATCCAGCGCCGTGGTCTTATCCGCGACCTCTTGCAAAAACGCCTGCGCCTCGACCGCCGGACGCCGGTCCAGCACCTGCGCCACCTGCGGGTGATCCGCCAGAAACACCGCCAGATCACGGTACCGCTGCAACTGCCCGACCAGACGGTCGCTGACCAGCGACAGATCCGCCTGCCCCCGCGCGCGCAGTTGGTCCAGTCCTTGCAGATAGGCATAGCGCCAGACCCCGCCGGAGAGGACCGACACGGTGATCAGAAACAGCACAAAGGTCGCGACGCGGCGGCGCATTCCGGAGGTCATGGCGTTATTTGGCACAGACCCGCTTGCAAAGACCAGAGCCGCAGCTATTGCTAGGCCCCATGAAAACACTGAACCTTTCCCCGCTTGATCCCGACTTCGTCCAAAACCCCTATGCCGCCTACACGCGCGCGCGTGCGCAGGGCCCCGTGCTGTTCTGGCAAGACTACGGGATGATGGCCGCTTTTGATGCGGCGACGGTGCAGGCCTTGCTACGTGACCGCCGTTTGGGCCGCGAGACCCCTGCCGACCAGCGCAAGCCCACGCCCGATCACATGCGCGACTTCTATGCGGTGGAAGACCAGTCGATGCTCGAGCTAGAGCCGCCAACCCACACCCGTCTGCGCGGGTTGGTGCTGCGTGCCTTTACCTCGCGCCGGATTGCCGGCCTCGCCCCCGAGATCGAAGAGATTGCCCAAGCCCTGCTGGCCGACCTGCCCAAGGGCGAAGCCTTTGACCTGATCCCCGCTTTTTGCACCCAACTGCCCGTGCGCATCATCGCGCGGCTGCTTGGCGTGCCAGAGGATATGTGGCCCGACCTGCTGCGCTGGTCCAATGATATGGTCGCCGTCTACCAGATCGGCCGTACCCGCGCGACCGAAGAGGCCGCCGATACCGCCGCCGCAGATTTCACCGCCTTCCTGCGCCGCTATGTCAATGAGCGTCGCCAAGACCCGCGTGACGACCTGATCACCCAGTTGATCGCTGCCGAAGAAGACGGCGAAAAACTGAGCACGGATGCGCTGATCGGCACGTGTATCCTGCTGCTGAACGCAGGGCACGAGGCGACGGTACACGCGCTTGGCAACGGGATCGCCTGCTTGCTCGAAAATAACACGCCCGCCAGCGCCCTCGCCCCCGATGCGATCAACGCCACGGTTGAAGAGATCCTGCGCTACGACCCGCCCCTGCATGTCTTTGAACGTTTCGCCTACGAGGATATCGAACTGGGCGATGTCATGCTGGAAAAGGGCCGCAAAATTGCACTGGTGCTAGGGGCCGCGGGCCGCGATCCCGCGCTTTACGACCAGCCCGATGTGTTCGACCCGACCCGTCCGGCCAAGGCCCACGCGGCCTTTGGCGGTGGTTTGCATTTCTGCGTCGGCGCGCCGCTGGCTCGGCTGGAAATGCAGATCGCGTTGCGTGCGCTTTTTGACCATGCGCCGAACCTGCAACTGGCCGAAGCACCGCGCTTTGCCAATACCTACCATTTCCACAAGCTGGAACGGTTGATGGTGACGATCTAAGTCGCGCCTCCCCGCGCCACGGCGTTACAGCGGCAGCATCGTGGTCGATTTGATCTCTTCCATCGACAGCAACGCTGTGACGTTGTGCACGCGGACCTCTGAAATCAGCGCCTGATAAAAGGCGTCATAGGCGCGGGCGTTCTTGACGCGGACCTTCAGGATATAGTCGATGTCCCCCGCCAGCCGGTGCGCTTCTTGCACTTCGGGACGGTTCTTCAACGCCTTGAGGAACGCCGCCTGCCAGTCGGCCTCGTGGGACGACGTACGGATCAAGACGAAGAAACACGCCTCGAAGCCAAGCGCCTCTGCATCCAGCACAACCGTATGCTGCCCGATCACCCCTGCCTCGCGCAGTTTACGAATCCGGTTCCACACAGGGGTCTTGGAACTGCCGACCTCGCGCGCGATATCGTCCAAGGACTGGCTGGCATCGCGTTGTAACTGCGCTAGAATTTTCCGGTCCACGTCATCGATCCGAACGTCCATTCTGCTTTTCCTTCACTCTGTGGTCTGTTGTTCTGTTTGCGCGGCTGAATGGAACGTACGTCCTTATATCCCCAGACACCTAGCGCCTTATTGGAATTATTTCCTATATAGAGCTCAAGCTAAGCGCAAGGACCGAACCACATGGATCATTTCCCAATCTACCTGTCCACCAAGGGCCAGCGCATCGTCTTGTCAGGCGGTGGCGAAGCGGCTTTGGCCAAGCTGCGCCTGCTGCTCAAGACCGAAGCCAAGATCAGCGTCTTCGCCCCGACCCCCGCGCCCGAGATCACGGCATGGGCCGATGCGGGCCGCCTGACGCTGCACACCCGCGCCCTGCGCCACGGCGATGTGCTGTGTGCGAAACTCTTCTACGCTGCCGATGAAGACGAGACCGAAGACGCCCGCACCGCCGCGATTGCGCGTGCCGAAGGGGCCTTGGTCAATATCGTCGACAATCTGCACGACAGCGCCTTTATCACCCCCGCCATCGTGGACCGTGACCCCGTGACCATCGCCATCGGCACCGAAGGCGCCGCCCCCGTGCTGGCCCGTGCGATCAAGGCCGATCTGGAAGAGCGCCTGCCCACAACGCTGGGAACACTGGCGCGGATCGGCAAGGGGTTCCGCAAGATGGCCGACGCCCTGCCCTTTGGCCGCCCGCGCCGCGACTTCTGGCGCGACTATTACTTTGCCGCCGGCCCCCGCGCCGTAGCGGATGGCAAGGCCGCCGTCGAAAACGCGCTGAACACGCTGCTGTCCGACCACCAGTCCCGCGCCGCGCGTGCCGGTCACATCGCTTTTGTCGGTGGCGGCCCCGGTGACCCCGAACTGCTGACCCTCAAGGCGCGCCGCGCATTGGACGAGGCCGATGTGGTGATTTACGACCGGCTGATCAGCCCCGAAATCCTCGAACTCGCCCGCCGCGAGGCGCTGATGATCGACGTGGGCAAGGAAGGCTTCGGCCCCTCCACCGCGCAGGAAACCATCAACGATCTGCTGGTCGAACACGCGCAGGCGGGGGCCCAGGTGGTCCGTCTGAAATCCGGCGACGCCACCATCTTTGGTCGCCTGGACGAAGAGATCGACGCCGTGGATGCCCATGGCATCGGCTGGCATATCGTGCCGGGGATCACCTCTGCCTCTGCCGCCGTCGCGACCATCGGGCAGAGCCTGACGAAACGCGGGCGCAACGCCTCTGTCCGGTTCCTGACCGGCCATGACATGAAAGGGTTCGCCGATCATGACTGGGCCGCTTTGGCCCGCCCGGGCGAGGTCGCCGCGATCTATATGGGCAAGAAATCCGCGCGGTTCATCCAAGGCCGCCTGCTGATGCACGGGGCCGATCGCAGCACGCCTGTCACGCTGGTCGAAAACGCCTCGCGCGCGGATCAGCGGATTGTCGAGACCACGCTGGGCCGTCTGCCCACCGACCTTGGCGCGGCCAATCTGACCGGCCCCGCCCTGACTTTCTATGGGCTGGCACCCCGTGCCGCCGCCCGCGCCACCACCGAATTGTTTCAAGAGGAGATGGCATAATGGCCAAGCCCTTCACCCCCAAAGTCGTCACCGCCAATGCCTTGCTGGAAGGCGACGTGATCTACCAGACCGCCACCGGCTGGACCCGCAAACTGGAAGAGGCCGAAGTCCTGACCGACGAGGCCGTCGCCGATGTGCGTCTGATCGATGCGATCCAGCAAGCAGACCTGACCGTCGGGGCCTATCTGGCCGATGTCGACACCAGCACAGACACACCCAAGCCATCGCATTTCCGCGAAGCATTCCGCGCCAAGGGTCCAAGCAACTACACCCACGGCAAGCAGGAGGTTCAATAATGTACAGCTACACCGAATTTGACGATGCCTTCATCGCCGAACGCAATGCACAGTTCCGCGCACAGGTCGAACGCCGCATCGACGGCTCCCTGACCGAGGATGAATTCAAGCCCCTGCGCCTGATGAACGGGCTCTATCTGCAGCTGCACGCCTATATGCTGCGGGTCGCGATCCCCTATGGCACGCTCAGCAGCCGCCAGATGCACAAGCTGGCCGATATTGCTGCCAAATGGGATAAGGGCTACGGCCATTTTACCACGCGCCAGAACATCCAGTACAACTGGCCCCAGCTGCGTGATGTCCCCGATATGCTGGACGCGCTGGCCGAAGTGAACATGCATGCCATTCAGACCAGCGGCAACACCATCCGCAACGTGACCGCCGACCATTTCGCCGGTGCCGCCGCGGATGAAATCGCCGATCCGCGCCCCGTGGCCGAACTGATCCGGCAGTGGTCCACCGACCACCCCGAATTCCAGTTCCTGCCGCGCAAGTTCAAGGTCGCTGTCTCTGGCGCGCCCCATGACCGTGCGGTGATCAAGGCCCATGATATCGGCCTGCAAATCGTCGAGAAAGACGGCGAGATCGGCTATCAAGTCATCGTCGGCGGTGGCCTTGGCCGGACCCCGATGATCGGCAAGGTGCTTTATGACTTCGTCAGCTCCGAAGACCTGCTGCCCACGCTCGAGGCCATTGTCTCGGTCTATAACCTGTTGGGCCGCCGCGATAATAAGTACAAAGCGCGTATCAAGATCACCGTGCATGAGAACGGCATCGACGACATCCGCGCACGGGTGGACGCCCGCTATGCGTTGATCCGTCCGCAGTTCACCGGCGTCGACCAGCAGATGCTGTCGCGGATCGAGGCGGATTTCGCCAGCCCGACGTTCAAGACCGCCCCGACGGACGCTTATACTGCTGCCTATGACAGCGATCCCGTGTTCAAAAGTTGGGCCGACACCAACCTGACCGACCACCGCGATCCGTCCTACGCGATCGTGTCGATCAGCCTCAAGGCCCACGGCAAGACCCCGGGCGACGCCACTGCCGAACAGATGCACCGTATGGCTGAACTGGCGGCCGAGTACGGCCATGACGAACTGCGCATCAGCCACGAGCAGAATGTGATCCTGCCCCATGTGCACCGCGGCGACCTGCCTGCGCTGCACGCGGCGTTGAAAGAGGTCGGCCTTGCCACGGCCAATATCGGCCTGATCAGCGATATCATCGCCTGCCCCGGCATGGACTACTGCGCGCTGGCCACAGCCCGCTCGATCCCGATTGCCCAGGAAATCGCGACCCGCTTTGACGAGCTGAAGCTGGAACACGATGTCGGTCCGCTCAAGATCAAGATCTCGGGCTGCATCAATGCCTGCGGCCACCACCACGTGGGCCACATCGGGATTCTCGGGCTCGACCGCGCCGGTGTCGAAAACTACCAGATCACTCTGGGCGGTGACGGCACCGAAAACGCCGCCATCGGAGAGCGCGCCGGTCCGGGTTTTTCCGCCGACGACATTATTCCGGCGATTGAACGGTTGGTAAAAGGCTACCTCGACCTGCGCAGCGACGCGGGCGAGACCTTCTTGCAAACCTATCGTCGCCTCGGTCTTGCCCCGTTCAAGGCCGTCCTCTACCCGGAAGCACAAGCCAATGCCGCGTGATCAACTGACACTTCCAAATGGGGAAAAAATCCTCCCCGAAGGGCCGGACCGCGTCGCAGCGCTGACCCGTCAGGTGGAAAAGCTGAACGATGGCCTGCGCCATCACAGCGCCACCGACGTGCTGCGTGCCGCGATCGATAACGTGCCCAATCTGGCGCTTGTCTCAAGCTTCGGGGCGGAATCCGTCGCCCTGTTGCACCTTGCCTCTATGGTGAAACGCGATCTGCCGGTGTTGTTCATCGACACAGAGATGCTCTTTGCTGAAACGCTGGTCTATCAGCAAGAGCTGAGCGAACGGTTGGGGCTGCGCAATGTGCAGACGATCCGGGCGCAGGACGTGGCAGAGAAAGACCCCGACGGGACGCTGCATCTGCGCGACCCGGACGCCTGCTGTGCCTTCCGCAAGACCGTGCCCCTGCAGCACGCGCTAGAGGGGTTCGACGGTTGGATCACGGGGCGCAAGCGGTTCCAGTCCGGCACCCGCGCCAGCCTGCCGTTCTTCGAGGTCGAAACCCCCGCCGATGCGCCTGCGCGGATCAAGGTGAACCCGCTGGCCCATTGGCAGGCCTCCGACGTGTCGGATTATATCGACGAGAACCGCCTGCCCCGTCACCCGCTGGTGGCTCAAGGCTACCCCAGCATCGGTTGCGCCCCCTGCACCACCAAGGTGAAACCGGGCGAAGACCCCCGCGCCGGCCGCTGGAGAAACATTGAAAAAGAAGAATGCGGCATCCATTTTGTCGATGGCAAGATGGTCCGCACAGGAGCAAAGACATGACACAGTTGATCAATGATCAGGGGTTTGTGGCGGATGATTTCGCCACGCCCTACGCCCCCTTCGATGCTGCTGAAGGCGTAGAAGCCGGTGCGACCGCCCTTGACGTGCCCTCTGACGTGCAGCCGGAAACGATCCCTGTTGATGGTGCGATCTCGATGATCCGCGTGGCCTTCCCCAGCTCGGCCGACGGGCGCGGCTTTACCATCGCGCGCCAGCTGCGCTTGCGCGGCTACACCGGACGGCTGCGCGCACATGGGCATGTGATTGCGGACCAATACGCCATGGCGCGCCGGTCGGGCTTTGACGAGGTCGAGATCCCCGATGATCTGGCCGCGCGTCAACCGCAGGACCAATGGCTGGCCCGTGCAAACTGGCAAGAGCATAATTATCAGGCGCGTCTGCGCGGCTGATCGGGGTTTTCGCCCCAAGATGCTTTCCCTGCCCCCTCCCTTCCCCTAGAGAAAGGCTGCGTGCCGCGATCCGCGCGTAGATGAAATTATGACCGAGCAGAATGTAGTGACCCAAACCGACGCCAAACCCGTACCCACGTTGCCTGACGCGCAGACCGTGACTTCTGTCAAACACTGGACGGACCGGCTGTTTTCCTTCCGCGTGACCCGCCCTGCGTCCTTGCGCTTTCGCTCGGGCGAGTTTGTGATGATCGGCCTGATGGGCGATCCGCACCCCGAGACCGGCAAGCAAAAGCCGCTGCTGCGCGCCTATTCCATCGCCTCGCCCTCCTGGGACGAAGAGCTGGAGTTCTATTCGATCAAGGTGCAGGACGGCCCGCTGACCTCGAAGCTGCAACACATCCAGCCCGGCGACCAGATCATCCTGCGGCCTAAGCCCGTCGGCACGCTGGTGCATGACGCGCTGCTGCCCGGCAAACGTCTGTGGCTTTTCGCCACCGGCACAGGCTTTGCACCCTTTGCCTCGCTGCTGCGCGAACCGGAGACCTACGAGAAATTCGACCAGATCATCATGACCCACACCACCCGCGATGTGGCCGAGCTTGACTATGGCCGCACGCTGGTCGAGAGCCTTGCCGATGATCCGCTGATCGGCGAGATGATCGGCGACAAGCTGGTCTATTACCCCACCACCACCCGTGAACAAAGCCCCAAGATGGGCCGCATCACCAATCTGCTGCAGGACGGCACGGTGTTCAAAGACCTCGGCATCGACGGGATCAGCGCCGACACCGATCGCGGCATGGTCTGCGGGAGCCTTGAATTCAACAAGGATATCAAGGACGTGCTTGAAGGTTTCGGGCTAGAGGAAGGGGCGAACTCCGACCCCAAACACTACGTCGTTGAAAAGGCCTTTGTCGGCTGATCCGACGCAGCGGTGCCCTTGCATGGGGCACCACAGATAAAACAAAAGCCGCGCTCTCTTTCGAGGCGCGGCTTTTTCATGTCTGGCGGATCGGTATTGCGTGGGCCGCGCTTAAAGCGCCAGCGCCTCGCGGATCCGTGCGAGGATCGCGCGCAGGGCATCGGGGTTTTCACCGGCGGTGACCAGCCCTTGCTTCAGCAGCGCTTTTTGCGTGGCGGGCAGATCAGAAGTGTCGATCATGGTTTGCACCTTCTCCAGATCAAAGCCATCGACGGTGGTCAACTGCTCTGGCGTATTGGCATCGGCGGTGACGTCGGCCTGAACTTCTGTATCGGCTGCAGCCCCTGCATCTGTGCTCGCCTGTGCATCTGTCGCGGCGACGGCGGCGGCTTCTTCCTCTTGAACCGCTGCGGCGTCTGCTTCGGCTTGCGGGTCAGCGGCGGGTGCCGTGCCCGCTTGTGTGGTGCTGGCGGCATCGCTTGCCTCTGCATCGCTGGCAGCCATGGCATCGGCCTCTGCGCTGGTGGAAACCTCCGCGTTTCCTTCTGCGGTATCATTCGCCGCTTGCGTTGCATCCTCGGCGATCTGCTTGCCCGCGTTCATGGCATCCTCGCCCGCCTCTGCCGCGGCGTCGGCAACATCCTCGGCTGCTTCCGACAGCGCGTCGGCTGCGGTATTCGCGGCCTCCGTGGTGGCTTCTACCGCCTCGGTCACTGCGCCCTCTGTCGCCTCGACAGCGTCGCCCACAGCTTCGGTCGCACTTTCCAGCGCGGCGGGAGCATTGACGGCATCCGACGCATCGGTCGCAATCTCCTGGACCGAACGGCCCGAATACAACATGTACGCGCCAAGCGCGATCACCCCTGCGATGACAATCCAGATGAGGTTTTTCATGATGCTGTGGTTCCTTTGAACTTTGTTAATCCCCTGCTGCACATACTATATGCCAACACATAGCGTCAAATGCGCGATACGCTGCTTCCCCTTGGGTAAATCCCCCAAAAATACGCGGTTTTACCCTGTATATGCGCCATTTTGCGACTTGAAGAAGACCATGAGCAGGTTTACCTTCCGTGCTCGACATCAGTACAACAATCAAAGGACGACCATCATCGCTCGCAGACCGCATAACGCGCCGCCGCAAAGAGACACCGGCCCGCGCATCAACGAAAATATCCGCGCCAACGAAATCCGCCTGATCGGTGCGGATGGGGAAAACGTCGGCGTCGTGACACCGGATCGCGCCATGGAAATGGCTGTTGATGCCGGACTTGATCTGGTCGAGATTTCGCCCAATGCCAACCCGCCCGTGTGCAAGATCATGGACTTTGGCAAATTCAAGTATGAGACGCAAAAGCGTGAAGCCGAAGCGCGCAAGAAGCAAAAGATCATCGAGATCAAAGAGGTCAAGTTCCGCCCGAACACCGATACCAATGACTATGACGTCAAGATGCGTAACGTGTTCAAGTTCCTCGACAATGGGGACAAGGTAAAGATCACGCTGCGGTTCCGCGGCCGTGAGATGGCCCACCAGAACCTCGGCCGCGAGCTGCTTGAACGCGTTGCCGAAGACACCAAAGAGGTTGGCCGCGTTGAAAACTTCCCGAAGATGGAAGGCCGCCAGATGGTCATGCTCATCGGGCCGCTGCCAAGCAAATAATTCCGGGTCTTTCAGTCCCGAGACGCAAAAAGCCCCCGCAGTTTCCTGCGGGGGCTTTTCTATGTCTTGACGGTCGCGGTTACTGACGCAGCAGACCTGTGATGTTGCGTACAACCGCACGACGGTTGGCGGGTTCGGCGGTCTCGGTCGGTACTTTCAACGCGCTTTCACCGTAGCCTTGGGTGATCAGGTTGGCTGGCGGCACGTCAAAATACTCGGTCAGGGCCAATGCAACGGTTTCGGCACGACGGTCAGACAGCGCGAGGTTGTAGCCCGCATTGCCAACCGCATCGGTGTGCCCTTCCACAAGGATCACAGTGCGTGGATCATCCTTGATGGCATTGCTGATCGCGGTCCCGATCTTGGACAGCGCACGGGCCTGTTCAGGCTGGATTGCAGCCGACCCTGTGGCGAAACGCACAGCGTCCAGCTCGATCTCCGGGGCTAGGGCACGGACCTGACGGACATCACGCACCTGACGCAGCGAATACCGCTGGGCCTGATCGCCACGCAACTGTGTTTGCAACGCAGCACGCAGCGCTTCCTCGTTTTGCTGGCTGGCCAGCGTATTGGCTTGCGGACGGACCTGAGGCAGCTCGTTCACCACGATACGCTCTTCGGCTTGGGTGTCATCGAACAGCACATATTCATTGCCCTGTGGATCGACGTTGATCCGGCGCAATACGGTGCCGTCCCGACCCAGAATGGTCACGATCTTGCTGCCGTTAGGCTTGATCACAGTGGTACGCGAAGAACCGTCGTTGAACGTCTCGCGGCGGACTTCGTCACCGGCCTGACGCACAAGCGCATCATCGTCTTTCAAAACGCGCAGATCCCCATTCGGATCTTCAACAACCAGACGGTCACCCGAGTTGCTCACGACCTTCGAGCCGTTGTTCAGGATCGACCCGACAGCCACGGCACCGATGCCGACAAGCAGGGCTTTCTCGAACTTGCTCAGCCCGTCGTCGTCATCCTTTTTGGCTTGCGTATTGGCTTCGGCAGAGGTGTCACCGGTGACGGCCGTCGAAAATTCTTCGCTCGAGGCGCGCGTGTCTTCTTCGGTGATCTCTTCTACCACAACGTCGGCCTTGGCTTCACCGCTGTCAGCAGCGGCGGCGGCTTCGGCAGCAGCGGCTGCATCAGCGGCGCGCTGTTCCTGACGGGCTTCTTCCGCAGCCTGTTCGGCGGCAAGATCAGCGGCGATCTGCTCTTCCGTTTGCTGCTGGGTTTCGGCCTCGGCCTGCGTTTCAGTGTCGGAAGAGCTGTCTGCCGGCACGTCGGTCTCGGCTTGGGTTTCTTCGGTCGACTCAGTCTCTGCCGGCTCTGCCTGAGCTTGCGCCTCTGCCTCTACGCCAGCATCGCTTTCAGCGGCAGGGGTATCTGCCTGTGTCTCGGCAGACTGCGCTTCAGGGCTTTCCGAGGTTTCGGCAGCCGCAGCGGCGTCTTGCTCTGCCTCCGCTTCGGCTGCGGCCTTGGCTTCAGCGTCTGCGGCGATCTGTGCCGCGACCGCATCCTCACGCTCTGCTTCGGCCTGCGCTTCGGCGGCAGCAGCTTCCTCTGCCTCGGCGGCTTGCGCGTCTGCAGCGGCCTGAGCTTCGGCGGCCTCTTGTTCAGCGGCCTGCGCGGCGGCGGCGGCTTCTGCATCGGCTGCAGCTTGCGCCTCAGCAGCTTCTGCTTCAGCGGCAGCGGCGGCGGCCTCTGCGTCGGCAGCGGCTTGCTCTTCCGCGGCGGCTTGGGCTTCTGCGGTGGCAGCGGCTTCGGCCTCGGCGGCGGCGGCAGCCTGCTCTTCCGCGGCGTCTACAGTTTCAGCGGCGGCTTCTGCATCGGGCTCGGCTTGCGCTTCGGTCTGGGCTTCCGCCTCAAGACCAAGGGCCTGCGCCAAATCGCCGTCGGCACGCAATGTCATCATCTGATCCGCATCCGCCACGACACTGCCGTCAGGCAGCACGCATGGGAACACAGTTTGCTCCCCTTCGGCCACGCAGCTTTCTGTTGTCTGGGCAAAACCACCTGTGGGCAAAGCCAGCGCCACACACATGGTCAAAGAGGTCGTCGATTTCAAAAGTTTATACATTCCTAATCCTCACGGGGTTATGGACGCCGTTCGGGCAGCGTTACGGCACAACACCGGTGCTGCAAAATCGTTCCCAACACTGCGCAAGTGATAATCATCCAGACAGCAAAAAACCGCCCCAAGGCTTCCCAAGGGGCGGTTTTCATTGAAGTATCCAGCCGCTTAGGTCAGCGCGGCAACTGCCCGTTTTGTCATCACAGCAACCAGATGCGCACGGTAGTCACCACTGCCGTGTAGATCGCTGATCATGCCGTCCCCGGGCAGGCTCAACCCCGACAGGGCATCCACGGCAAAGTTCCCGCTCAGCGCGGCTTCTGCGTCGCTCCACCGGAAGACGCCATCCTCCGACGCCCCCGTCACAGCGACCCGCACACCATCAGCGAATTTTGCCACAAACACGGCCACCAGCGGGAAGCGCGAGGCAGGTTGGATGAATTTCTCGTAATGCGCCTTCTCGGGGATCGGGAAACGCACTTCGGTGATGATCTCGCCCTCGTCCAGAGCAGTGGCGAACATCCCCTCAAAGAAATCATCCGCCGCGATCTCGCGCGCGTTGGTCACGATCGTCGCACCGCTGGCAAGCACCCCTGCCGGATAACAGGCCGAGGGGTCGTTATTCGCGACCGATCCGCCGATGGTGCCACGGTTGCGCACGGCCGGATCTCCGATCCGCGCGGCCAGACTGGCCAGTCCGGGGTAATGCGCCTCTGCCTCTTTGGCGACGGTCGCATGTACGGTACCCCCACCGATGCACAGGCGACCGTCATCGCCCATACGCACGCCGCGCATGTCCTCGATCCCGCTCAGCGACACCAGAACCGACGGCATCGCCAAGCGCGCCTTCAGCGTGGGGATCAGCGTTTGCCCGCCACTTAGCGGTTGCGCCTCGTCCTGCCCCAATGCCGAGACCGCCTCGGCCACTGTCGCGGGTTTCACTACATCAAAATCATACATCTTGCGTCCTTCCAGTCTCAGAGCGGGCCTTGGCCTCTGCGCTGCTCTTCATTTTGCCAATAAACTCCGGGGGCGCGGGGGCTGGCCCCCGCTGCACCTATTTTTTTCGCGCCACGGCGCGAAGATGCAGCCCCCCGCCTTGTCTCATCCTCTTAACCGTTCATCGCCGCCCAAACCCGCGCCGGTGTGACAGGCATGTCGATATGCCCGACATCCTTACCGCCCGATCGCATGGCGTCCAACACCGCATTCACCACCGCAGGCGGCGACCCGATGGCCCCTGCCTCACCGCAGCCTTTCACGCCCAGGGGGTTGTGCGTACAGGGCGTCTGGCACGAATGGTCAACGGTATAGAACGGCAGATCGCTGGCCCGTGGCATCGCGTAATCCATGTAGGACGCGCTAAGCAACTGACCGTCGCTGTCATAGGCGCAATTCTCCATCAGCGCTTGCCCGATGCCTTGCGCGATCCCGCCGTGGACCTGACCGCTGACGATCATCGGGTTGACGATATTGCCAAAGTCATCCGCCGCCGCAAAACGGTCAATGGTGACATGGCCGGTTTCTGGGTCCAACTCGACCTCGCAGGCATAGGCACCGGACGGATAGGTAAAGTTCGACGGATCGTAGAAAGCCGTCTCCTCCAGACCGGGCTCGATATCCTCCAGCGGGTAGTTATGCGGCACATAGGCAGCCAGCGTCACATCCCCCCAAGCAACGGATTTATCCGTCCCCGCCACGGTAAAGGCCCCGTCTTTCAGCTCGATATCCCCTTCCGAGGCTTCCAGCAGGTGCGACGCGATCTTGGTGGCCTTGGCGATGATCTTCTCTGTCGCGCGGACCATGGCCGACCCGCCAACCGCAAGGGAGCGCGAGCCGTAGGTGCCCATCCCCATCGGGGTGTTGGCCGTGTCGCCATGCACGATCTCGACCATCTCTTCGGGGATACCGATCATCTCGGCGATCACCTGCGGGAAGGCGGTTTCATGCCCCTGCCCGTGGCTGTGGCTGCCGGTCATCACGACCAGACCGCCCGTGGCATTGACCCGCACGGTGGCGGATTCATACAGACCCGCCCGCGCGCCAAGCTGCCCCACAAGGTTCGAGGGCGCGATGCCGCACGCCTCGATATAACAGTTCACGCCGAACCCACGCAGCTTGCCCTTGGCCTCGCTTTCCTTGCGGCGCGCGTCGAAACCGGCGAAATCGGCGATCTCTTCAAGCTTGTCCATCGTGGCCACATAATTGCCCGTGTCATATTCCACCGCGACCGGCGTGGCATAGGGGAATTCGGTGATGAAATTCTGTCGCCGCAAGGCAATCGGGTCGACCCCAAGCTCATGGGCGCATTTATCCACCAGCCGTTCCAGCTGATAAGTCGCTTCTGGCCGGCCCGCGCCGCGATAGGCATCGACGGGCACGGTATTGGTAAACACGGCCTTTACGTTCACATAGATGAGCGGCGTCTTGTAGTTGCCCGCCATCAAGGTGCCGTGCAGCCATGTGGGCACCGACGGCGCGAAGGTCGACAGGTAAGCCCCCATATTCGCGTAAGTGTCCGTGCGCAGCGCGGTAAAGTTATTGTCCGCGTCCAGCGCCATCTGGATCTTGGTCACATGGTCGCGCCCGTGGGCGTCGGACATGAAGGCCTCGGACCGGCTGGAGGTCCATTTCACCGGACGGTTACAGGCTTTGGCGGCAAAGGTGCAGAACGCCTCTTCCTGATAGTGGAAAATCTTGGTGCCGAAACCGCCGCCCACATCGGGGGCCACGACGCGCAGCTTGTGTTCGGGGATGCCCAGAACAAAGGCCCCCATCAGCAGGCGGATCACATGGGGGTTCTGGCTGGTGGTGTAAAGCGTATGATCGCCTGTCCCGCGTGCATAGTCGCCGACGGCGACGCGCGGCTCCATCGGGTTGGCGACCAGACGGTTGTTGACCAGTTCCAGCGTGGTGACATGGGCCGCGTCGTCAAAGGCCTTGTCCACGGCGGCCTTGTTCTCTTCGACAAAGCCCCAATCGTAGCAAAGGTTCGAGGTAAGATCGTCATGAACCTTGGGCGCGCCTTCCTGCACGGCCTGCTTCATATCGACGACGGCGGGCAGATCGGTGATATCGACGACGATCGCCTCTGCCGCATCGCGGGCCTGCGACAGGGTTTCCGCCACGACGGCCGCAATCGGTTCGCCTACGTGTCGGACCTTGCCTTCGGCCAGCACGGGGTGGCGCGGCTCTTGCATGGGCTCGCCATGCTTGTCCGTGACCTGCCAGCCGCAGGGGATCGACCCGACCTCGGCGAAATCAGCACCGGTAAAGATCTTCACGACCCCCGGCATCCCCTCTGCCGCGGATGTATCGACCGAATTCAGCACCCCATGGGCGATATCCGAGCGCAGAAAGAACACATGCGCCTGTCCGTGCAGGTTGATATCGTCGGTATAATTCCCCTCACCGGTCAAAAACCGGATATCCTCGCGCCGCTTGCTGCTGGCACCAATTCCGCCGTCCTTTGGCATGGTCAATTCCTCCCTATGGGGCACGGATCGGGTCCGCACCGTCGTATGTGGCTTTTGCGTTTGGCTTTATTCTTATGTCGTCAATCTATGGGTTGCTGCGGTTCCCCGTTTGCGTGGGAAAGCGCGGTTTTCAGAATGGGTGCGCCGTGTCCTCCCGCCCCTGCATCAACAGGGCCGCACGTCGCACGGTGGTTATTCGGCAGCCAGCGCGCTGACGTCCTGACCGGATGCGGCCATGATCGCCTTGACGATGTTATGGTAACCGGTGCAGCGGCAGATATTGCCGTCCAGATAGTGCCGGACCTCTGCCTCGGTCGGCTTGGGGTTGTCTTTCAGCAGCGCCGAGGCCGACATGATCATGCCCGGTGTACAAAAGCCGCATTGCAGCCCGTGGTGGTCCTGAAACGCCTGTTGGATCACTGTCAGCGATCCATCGGGGTTGGCCATGGATTCGATCGTCTTGACCTCGGCCCCGTCCGCTTCGACCGCGAGCATGGTGCAGGCCTTGACCGCCTCGCCGTTGACATGAACCACGCAGGCCCCGCACTGGCTGGTGTCGCAGCCGATATGCGTGCCGGTCAGGCTCAGGTTTTCGCGCAGGAATGACGCCAGCAACGTGCGCCCTTCGACGGCACCGGATGCAGGTTTGCCGTTCACGGTCATTTTGACCTCGGTCATGATGTTCCTCCCGTTTTATGTCATGTGTTGGGTCGAGTTAAGCACGCCAAAGGGGCGTTGAGAACAGAAATTTTTCGCATGGGTTGAACTTCGCGGGCGCGGCGCGGCGACGGGCCTTGCGTCGGGGTCGGTCAGCCGCGTCTTGGTTGCGGACGGGTGGCGATCTCTTTCAGCAGGCCACCCACCCCCATGCGGGCGATATCGCGCGGGGATACCTCTATGCCGCAGATCACCCGCGACAGCACCCAATCCGCCCCATTCAACGCAGGAGAGCGCGCGCAGCCCGGCAGGCCGATCACCGGCGTATCGCCCATCTGCCCCAGAAACAGCAGATTGCCCGGATCAACCGGCATGCCAAAGCGCGAGACCTCTCCGCCCGCGGCGCGCAGGGCCTGCGGAGCCACGTCATCAATGTCAGAGGTGGCAGAGCCGGTGAGGATCAGCGTCAGCGCCGTATCCGCCGCGGCAATGGCATCGCGCAGAGCGGTGACCTCATGCGGGACCATAACGACTTTTTTCAGATCCACATCCAGCGCAGAAAGCCGGTCTGCGATGGCCTTTTTCCCCTTGTCGCCCGCGCCGCCGTCAATCTCGGTGATGATCAGCGTCGCGTCCTTGATTTGCGGTGGCACCAGCCGGATCGCGCCGCGTCCGGCATCACAGGCGGCGGCAAGATCGCTTTGCGCAACGGCGTAAGAGATAATCTTGATCGTCGCCACCATGCCCCCCGCTGCCATCTGCTGGAACGGCGGGACCGTGGCCAGCGTGATCATCGGGTGCACGGCGTTCAACGCTTCAAGCGCGCCGACATCCAGCTGCGCCACCCCCGGCCCATCGGCCAGTAGGTTCACGCGGCCGGTAAAGGCGCGTGTCATTGTCAGATGGGGATGCGCCGCCAGAACGGCCTGCGCCACCTGTGCCGCGGCGGTGTTTTCATCCACATCCCCTGACGCGAGCTGCGCCACAATGATGCTGTCGATGCCCTCTGCCCGAAGCGCGGCCAGATGGGCGGGCTCTAGCCGTAACCCCTTGCGCAAACGGCCCGAGGGCAATGCGATGGAATGAGCCAGCACGGCACCCTCGGCCTGCGCCGTGTCGATGGGGCCGAACTTCACGGTTTTCTCAGGGCTTGGATCATCTGCGACAGGATCGACACCGCGATCTCGGGCGGGCTGGCGGCTCCGATGTCCAGCCCGACGGGGCCGTTGATGCGCGCGATGTCGGCGGCGGTAAAGCCCGCCTCTTCCAGCCGTGCCACGCGGGAGGCATGGGTGCGTTTCGACCCGAGCGCCCCGATATAGAAGGCGTCGGACCGGAGTGCGATATGCAGCGCGGGGTCGTCCAGTTTGGGGTCGTGGGTCAGCAGCACAATTGCGCTGCGGGTATCGACGCCGAGGGTATCCATCGCCGCGTCCGGCCAGTCGTTGATCACCTGTGCATCTGGGAAACGCGCTTGCGATCCGAAGGCCTCGCGCGGGTCGATGACCACGGCGTCAAAGCCCGCGACCTGCGCCATGGGCACCAAGGCTTGCGCGATGTGGACCGCCCCGACGATAACCAGCCGCAGCGGCGGGTTGTGAATCGCGACAAATGTATCGCCATCCTCTTCAACGCCGGAACGGTCCATGCGAAAGCGGTCAGCATAGCCGCCCGTGACCAAGCGCCCCACGCCGCCCGACAGGGGCACCTGGTAGGCCACGGGCTGGCGCGCGGCGCGGGCGCGGACGAGGTCGCCCAGAACGTCAAACGGCATCGCCTTTGCGCCCACAGGTTCGACCAACACGCGAATCTTTCCGCCGCAGGCCAGCCCCACTGCAAAGGCGTCGCCATCGCTGACGCCATATTCCAGCAAGCGCGGCGTGCCGTCCTCGATCGCCTCAAGCGCTTCGACGACCACGGCCCCCTCGACACAACCGCCCGAGACAGAGCCCTGCATCTCGCCGTCTGCGGCGATGGCCAGCTGCGCGCCAACCCGTCGCGGGGCAGAGCCCCATGTCTCCACCACCGTGGCCAGCGCGGCCCCTCGGCCCGCTTGCGCCCATGCATAGGCGCGTTCCGGTGCGTTCTCGAAAATCTCCATGGCGGGTGGTCTCCTTACCTTGTCGCGGCGGCGACTGTTCTTATGTAGGGCGTCCCATGCGCCCGCTCAATGAGATAACGGGGAGATAACTTGCACGCCGCCCTGCACACTACTACATCTTGGGCAATGACATGCCAGACGGAGCGCCCCACACATGCCCATGCAAGCCCGCGAAATCGAAGACCTGCTGCGCGAGACCTTTCCAAACGCCAAGATCACCGTCGAAGGCAATGACGGCGTGCATATGGCCGCGATGATCATCGACGAAAGTTTCCGTGGCCAGAACCGCGTGCAACAGCAACGTGCCGTCTATGCCGCGCTCAAGGGCCGGATGGATGGATCGAACGGCGATTTGCACGCGCTGGCGCTGACAACCAAAGCGCCGGATTGATCCGGTGGACCCGATCCTGGTCCTGATCCTCAGCGTCTTGGTGCTGATCGTGGCGGTTCTGCGCGGCCTACAGGCGCTGAAACACACACGCGACACCGAACGCGGGTCAAAGCCGGGCAAGGGCTATCACGAAATTGACGCGACCTATCATTCGGGTGGCGGCGGCGGCGGACATCAGACCAACTACCGCATCCCCCGCGACCCTCAAGAATACGCGAAACGCTTTATACCAAAGGACAAATCGAAATGACCGACGCAAAGACGCAAATTCAGGAAACCATCACCGCCAATAATGTTGTGCTGTTCATGAAGGGCAACAAGACGATGCCGCAGTGCGGGTTCTCGTCCCGTGTCGCGGGCGTGTTGAACTATATGAATGTCGACTACACCGACGTAAACGTATTGGCCGACGAAGAGCTGCGTCAGGGGATCAAGGATTTCTCTGACTGGCCCACCATCCCGCAGCTTTACGTCAAAGGCGAGTTCGTCGGCGGCTGTGACATCATCACCGAAATGATGCTGTCTGGCGAGCTGGACACGCTGCTGGAAGACAACGGCGTCGCCTTTGACAAAGAAGCCGCTGACAAGATCCGCGAAGCTAACGGCTAACGGTCGGCTGACAAAAAACGGGTGCGCCTTGGATCAAGGGGCACCCGAACCGCGCCACGCAAACCGGCGCGCGCCCTGCATAGAACGCGTCACCGCGCCTGACACGCCGCATAGAGCGTGACATCTTCTTCCGCCGCCGCATCATGCCAGAATAGCGTCGCGGCGTCCCCCTTGGTCCACCAGACATAGCCAGAACCGTCCGAGGGCCATGCATAGCGCGCCCCTGATGCCGCGCGGGTCCGGACCAGCGTGACCATGCGGTTTTCCACATAAAGCACAGCCGTCGCCTCCCCCTGTTCGGGAGTGGTATAGGAAACCGGCACCTCGACCCCGCGCTCGCAGAAATAGGTGGCAGTGACCGGCATGGCCTGCGCCAAAGCGCTACCCCCTACCCCAAGCCACCACGCCGCCGCGGCCCCGAATGCGATGGCGCGCGGCAGGGTCACTGGGCCCCGTCTTGGGCCTTATCTTCGATCTCGCTCGCCAAGGCTTCGGCGCGGGCGGCCATTTCGGCAAGGCTGTCGGTGACGTTTTGCGGGATGACAGGCACCTCGATCCGCTCGGGCTCCACCACGACATTGCGCAGGCTTGCAAGTTCTGCGTCACGCTCTGCCAGTTCGGCGCGGGCTTCCTTGATCTTATCCTCGACGCTGGCGGTTTTATCGGCAAGCAGCAGGCCCGCCATCAACAACATCCGCGCTTCGGGCATCCGGCCCACCTGATCCGACAACACCTGCGCTTCATCGTCGAGCATCTTGGCAGCGGCGTGCAGGTAGTCTTCCTCGCCCTCCTGGCAGGAAACTTCGAATTGGCGACCGCCGATAGAGATGGAAACTTCGGGCATCAGGCAGACTCCTCGGCAGTGGGAACAAGCGGGGTAAGAACAGAGAGGATCGCGTCCGCCTCTGCCACATCGGCGCGACGGGCGGCATGCAGCGCGTCAAGCTCTGCCTGCAAGGCGGCATTGATCAGATCGGCGTCCCCCACCCCTTCGGCATTGGCTTCGCGCAGCGCAGCGCAGGCATCGGCCAGCTGCGCATTGGCGCGGCGCACCCGCTGGATTTCCAGATCAAGCTTTTCGGTCTGGGCCTGTGCCGCGGACGCACTGTTGTTGCGCGCCTGTGCTGTGGCCAGTTCAGCCCGCAGATGGGCGGTTTCATCCTCCAGCCGCTTTTTCAGGGCAGTGACCTGTTCAGAAAGCTCTGCGTTGACGGCGCGTTCCTGCGCCAGTTCTTCCGAAAGATCGGGGACCTCCGCCTTGGCGACGGCCAGTTTGTCAGCTCCGCGCGATGCCCTTTCAAGCGCCGCCAGAATACGGCCTTGCAAGTGTTCTATGTCGCTCATCGCAGGGTTCCTCGTAAAACGTCGTATGTCAGTCGTAAAATGCAGTTTGCCAACCATCGAATCGCTGGTCAACGTGGTTTCCGCTGATCCTACCGAAACCAAAGGCGGAATACTGCCCCTTTAAGAACAATGCCTTGGCCCGGCGGAAAAGCTCTGCTGCGGGCGATGCCCTCTGGGCCTTGATCTTTGCGGGGTGGCTGGTATTGATCCGCGCAATCCCTTTTCCCCCTTATAAGGAAGCTTGCACCGTGGATCTGAACGCCCTCGCCAAAGCCCATCCCGCCCATTGGTCCAAAGCGACCGCCATTCGCGCCCTGACGCTGGACGCTGTCGCCGCCGCCAATTCCGGCCACTCGGGCATGCCGATGGGCATGGCGGATGTCGCCACTGTCTTGTTTGAAAAGCACCTGAAGTTCGACGCGTCCAACCCGCTGTGGCCTGACCGCGACCGTTTTATCCTTTCGGCGGGCCACGGGTCCATGCTGATCTATTCGCTGCTGCACCTGACCGGCTACGAGCAATTCCCCCTCGAAGAGATCAAGAACTTCCGCCAGATGGGCGCACGCACCGCGGGCCACCCTGAAAACTTCCTGGCCGATGCGATTGAAACCACCACCGGCCCGCTGGGTCAGGGGATCGCGAACTCTGTCGGGTTTGCCATGGCCGAGGAAATCCAGCGCGCGCAATACGGCAAGAAGATCGTCGACCACTTCACCTATGTGATCGCGGGTGACGGCTGCCTGATGGAAGGCATCAGCCACGAGGCGATTGCCCTTGCCGGCCGCCACAAGCTGAGCAAGCTGATCGTGATGTGGGACAACAACGACATCACCATCGACGGGCCGGTATCGCTCTCGGACAAAGTGGATCAGGTCGCGCGGTTCAAGGCGGCTGACTGGCACGTCATCGAAATCGACGGCCACAACCCCGACGAGATCGACGCTGCCCTGACCGAGGCGCGCAAATCCGATCTGCCCACGATGATCGCTTGCAAAACGCATATCGCGCTTGGTCACGCCGCGCAGGATACCTCGAAAGGTCACGGCGCGCTGACCGACGCCGACCAGATGGCCGCCGCCAAAGCCGCCTATGGCTGGACAACCGGCCCGTTCGAAGTCCCCGCCGATGTGAAATCCGCCTGGGAAGAGATCGGCAAACGCGGCGCAGACGACCGCCGCGCCTGGGAAGAGCGTTTCGACGCCATGTCGCGCACAAAGCGTGAAGAGTTCAACCGCGCGCTGGCCGGTGACGCCCCCAAGAAGCTGAGCGCGACGATCAAGGCGTTCAAAAAGCAGACGTCGGAAAACGCACCGAAACTGGCCACCCGCGCCAGCAGCGAAAAGACGCTCGAGGTGTTGAACCCGCTCTATACCGAAACCGTGGGCGGCTCGGCTGACCTGACCGGTTCGAACAACACCAAGACCGCTGATCTGGGCGTGTTTGATGTGGACAACCGTGGTGGGCGCTACGTCTACTGGGGGATCCGCGAACACGGTATGGCCGCCGCGATGAACGGCATGGCGCTGCACGGCGGTATCCGCCCCTACGGCGGCACCTTCATGTGTTTCACCGACTACGCCCGCCCCGCCATGCGCCTTGCCGCGCTGATGCAGGTGCCAAGCGTGTTTGTCATGACCCACGACAGCATCGGTCTGGGCGAAGACGGCCCGACGCACCAACCCGTCGAACATCTGGCCATCAGCCGCGCGACACCCAACACCTATGTGTTCCGCCCCGCTGACACGGTTGAAACCGCAGAGGCCTGGGAAATTGCGCTGAGCAGCAAAAAGACGCCGTCGGTGCTGTCCCTGACCCGTCAGGGCCTGCCCACCGTGCGGCTTGAGCACAAGAACAAGAACCTCACCGAACAGGGGGCCTATGTTCTGGCTGACGCCGAAGGCAAACGTCAGGTCATCCTGATCGCCACCGGCTCTGAAGTCGAGATCGCGCTGAAAGCCCGTGACCTGCTGCAAGCCGAAGGCATCGGCACCCGCGTCGTGTCCATGCCCTGCATGGAGCTGTTCGCCGCGCAAGACGAAGCTTACCGCCGCCGCGTCCTGCCCGCCGGCCCCGTCCGCGTCGGCGTCGAAGCCGCCGTACGCCAAGGCTGGGACCGCTGGCTCACCGGCGAGCGTGGCAAGTGGAACAAGGCCGATTTCGTCGGCATGGACCGCTTCGGCGCCTCCGCCCCCGCAGAAGAGCTGTTCGAAAAGTTCGACATCACCCCGCAGAACGTCGCCGACAAGGCCAAAGCGCTGCTGTGATCTGAACTGTTTAGCGAGACGAGAATGGGGGGAGCATTTTGCTCCCCCTTTTTTGGTTTGTGGGGCGCAGGAAACGTTCGATCCGACGACCATAGCAGTCGACACAGTCTATCTGATCGACGCATTTTGCAGATCTGCGGTGGCTCAGGGGCAGACACACTAGGTGGAAATCACGGCATTTGCTGTGATCGGTTCCACCAAAAGCCAGCCATCAACAAATCTTGGTAGCGGCGGGATTTCAGGGCGGCCTCAGCCATTTGTTCCACCCCTAACCGTTCAAGTCTTTGGTCTTCGACAAGCGCCCCAATTCTAGACAGCATACTGTAGGCGCGAACCGCGTGCTCCCCAGTCAGCGTGTCGGATTTCGCTAGCTCTGTCGCTTTCGCTTGCGCCCAAACACGTTGCCCTTCGCCCGTGTCACTTAGCAACAACTGTTGCGCATGCTGCAGCGTTGCATAGGCGAGCTCTTCATCGGAAAGGGCACCACGCGCCGCTAGCAAAAGCAGATCCACGTCCTGAACCGGAATCTCCGAGGTCAGCATGCTCATCCAAGAAAACAATGGTTTTTCCAACCCAGCCATATAGGCGATGGCTGTTTCAGTTTCTCCGAGCCGCGCCTTTAGCGTCGCCATTTCACGCCGTGCCTGCGCATCCAGCCGACGAGTGCCCCACCGAATACTCCCGATCTCGGAAGCGTCACTTGCAGTTTTCCCATCCTTCGTGTGGAACGTGCTAAGCGCCACGTCAAGCCGCGCCTTAACTTCCCCCTCGTCGGCACCAGCAAGTAACAAAACACGCGCAGCTTCGATATGTGCAAAGACGGGAAAGATCGCGGGTTCGATGTCAGCTCGATCCTCGAAGGCGCGTGCCAACTCAAGGGCAAGTGGCTGCAAGCCAAGGTCGACGGCGCGTTCAATAATGCGCTCCATCCAGACATATTCCGGAAAGGGCTTTTTCGTCGAGAACGCGGTAAAGGCCTCTTCCAGATACGTGGCTGCGAGGGTCATATCCGGCTCTGCCGCCGCGGCGGTCAAAAGTATGGAAAGATGCGTACCGCCTGCCTCGCGATAGAGCTGCAGAAATGTTGACGGCCCAATGAGCCGCATAAGGTTTTCACTTGGGTTGATGGAGGCGTTGTCCGTTCGCGGCAAAGATTGAAGCACCTTTAACGCTTCGTCTCGGTTCCCTAAAGCTGCGTGCAACTCAGCCGCTTCCACTAGGTGGCTAATGCGCGGCGTGACGGGTTCATTTTGTGCAATATCGACGATGCGCTGCGCGATCTCTGATACTATGTCACGCGGGATTGTGTCCGCGGTGCTTCCGTCGCGCGCAGACAGCCCGTAGGGCCTGCGGCCAAGGAAATCCAGCGCAGTGATCCAAAGGGTGCCAGCACCCACGCCCGGTGTCATTTCCATCGCTTCCTGCAGGCTCTTGCCCTCGCGAAGCGCCCCTGTAAGACGGTGGCTAGCAAGCATCCTGTCGACGGTCGCCTCAACGTCCTCTGGCAGCGGCTCATTTTCGCTTTCAGCACGTAGCGCCAAGGCAAAAGCGTCGTCGATGCGCCCCATTTGGGCCAACATGCTCACTTCAGGCATGTGTGGCGGAACGAAGCGGGCATCCATCGCCTGCTCTACGCCCAAGCTGGAGAGGCATTGAGACGAAGTATCGTTTTTGCACGCCGCGAAGCGTTCGTTTTCCGCGCGGATCGACGGGTCCAGGGTCAAGCCCAAGTAGACCAGCATCGCAGCCGACGTCGCTGTGAGAAAATATCTAAACGAGGTGTGAAACAAAAAGGGGTTCCCTGTGCCGTCTCGAATACCGCTAGCTTGCAATTTAGGCGTAATGTAGACGACGAAGCGGTAAATCGTGCCCCGCGGTCTTTAGGCAAGCTGAGCGCGCCCCCACAAAAAAGGGGCGCAACCTGCGCCCCTTCCTCTCCCATATACCCGCCCCGTTTACGCGTGTGCGCCGGCGTCCTTGCGGTTGAAGACCGCGCGCCACAGCGGGGTGATGATCTTTTCGCCGACGGGGATCAGCACCAGCCCAAGGGCCAGACCAAGGACACCGTCCATCGCGGCTTTGGCGATCCATTCGGCGGCACCTTCATACGCGACCGGAACCATATGGCCGAAAGCGACGGCGTAGTCGTGGATCAGGTGGCCAAGCGCGCCGAAGCCGAGCTCTTCCATACCGTGCACGATGATCGATCCGCCGACCCAGAGCATGGCCGCCGTCCCGATAATGGTCAGCGCCTTGAGGAACCACGGCATGCCGCGCACGATCCCGCGACCCAGACCACGGGTCAGGCCGAGATTACCGTTCTTGGCCATATAAAGCCCCACATCATCCATCTTTACGATCAGCGCGACAGAGCCATAGACCGCGACCGTAATGATTACGGCGGCGGCGGCCAAAGCGCCTGCCTCCATCCAGAAATTTGACACCTCGAGGTTTGACAGCACGATGGTCATGATCTCGGCCGAGAGGATAAAGTCGGTCTTGATCGCACCTTTGGCCTTTTGCTCTTCCAGCTTGGCGGGGTCCTTGATCACCTTTTCATCGGCACCGGGGGGATGATCCTCGTGTCCTTTTCCCCCTACCCCAAGCGCATGTGCGATCTTCTCAGCGCCTTCAAAACACAGATAGGCCCCACCCAACATCAACAAGGGCGCGATCAACCATGGCGCAAAATTCGACAGGAGCAAACCGGCGGGCAACAAGAAGACCAGCTTGTTCTTCAGCGACCCTTTGGTGATGCGCCAGATGATCGGCAGTTCGCGGTTGGCCTCGAAGCCGCTGACGTATTTCGGGGTCACGGCGGCGTCGTCAATTACAGCGCCCGCGGCTTTGGCACTGGCCTTGGCAGCCTGGCCGAACACATCATCCACGCTGGCCGCGGCCACTTTTGCAATCGCTGCTACATCATCCAACAGGGCTAATAGGCCGCTCATTCAGTCTCTCCATATTTGTTGGCGTAAGGGTAGCGCAGCGCAGGCAGAAGGCAAAGCCGATCTGAGGGTTATCGCTAACACGAATATTTATCGCTAACATACGGAAATTAGGGGGTTTTAGCCCTTTCCCATGTTCACGACCACCAGATATAGAACCGGCAAAGTTCCAGATCTTTGCCAAAGGACGCCCCCATGACCATCAAAGTCGGTATCAACGGATTTGGCCGCATCGGCCGCTGCACCCTGTCACATATCGCGGCATCGGGCCGGGATGACATCGAGGTGGTGCGCATCAACGCGACCGGCCCGCTGGAGACTGCGGCACATCTGATCAAATACGATTCCGTCCACGGGCGTTTTCCCAATGAAGTCAAAGTCGGCAACGGCACGCTGGATCTGGGGCGCGGCGAGATGGAGGTCATGTCGACCTACCAGATGAACGAGCTGAACTGGGAAGGGTGCGACGTCGTGCTGGAATGCACGGGCAAGTTCAACGACGGGCTGCTGGCAAAGGTGCATCTGGATCAGGGCGCGAAACGCGTGTTGCTGTCGGCACCGGGCAAGAACGTCGACCGCACGGTGGTCTACGGCGTGAACGACGGTGAATTGCAGGCCTCGGACACGATGGTATCGAACGGGTCTTGCACCACCAACTGTCTGGCCCCAATGGCCAAGGCGCTGCATGATGCGTTCGGCATCGAAAGCGGCATCATGACCACCGTGCACAGCTATACCGGCGACCAGCCGACGCTGGACCGCCGCCACGAAGACCTGTACCGCGCGCGCGCCGCTGCGATGGCGATCATCCCGACCTCTACCGGTGCGGCGAAAGCCTTGGGCGAAGTGCTGCCCGCGCTCAAAGGCAAGCTGGATGGCACGGCTATGCGGGTTCCAACGCCAAACGTCAGCGCGGTTGACCTGACCTTTATGGCAGGCCGTGATGTCACGGTAGAAGAGGTCAACGAGGCCATGCGCGCCGCTGCAAACGGCCCGATGTCGCGGGTCTTTGCCTATGATGCGGAACAGAAAGTGTCGGTCGACTTCAACCACACCGAACATTCGTCGATCTTCGCGCCCGACCAGACCAAGGTCGTGGGCAACCGTCTGGTGCGTGTCCTGGCGTGGTATGACAACGAATGGGCCTTCTCTGTCCGTATGGCCGATGTCGCCGTTGCCATGGGCAAACTGGGCTAAGACTTGCGACGCGCGGGTTGCCCTGTCATATCTGGGCCACCCGCATGCAAGGACCACCGCCCCCATGGACACCCCCATCGCTGTCTCTCTCGCTGCTGTACTGCTGACCGCACTGGGGATTGATGCGTTGATCTATGGCAGCGAACATCTGATTTTCCTGACCAAGAAATTTGTCGACCTGATCGAATGGGTGGCGTTCTGGCGCTGATCCGACAGTCGGCCCCTTCCCTCCGATCGCTTCCGGCGCAATATTGCCCTGCACAGGTTGACTCTTTGTCATAAATGTCGATGTTAGCGCTATCAAATTCAGGAGGACGCCCCATGGCTACCAAATTGGCAATCAATGGCTTTGGCCGTATCGGTCGTAACGTTTTGCGCGCGCTGATGGAGCGTGGCGACGATGATTTGCAGGTGGTGGCGATCAACGATCTCGCCCCGCTGGAAACCAACGCACATCTGTTCGAATTCGACTCGGTCCACGGGCGCTTTGGCCGTCCGGTCACCCTGGGCGACAACACGATGGATGTGGGCCAAGGCCCGATCCGCGTGACAGCAGAACGCGACCCCGCTGCCCTGCCTTGGGGCGATGTGGACATCGTGCTGGAATGCACCGGCATCTTCACCACGCGCGAGGCGGCGGCCAAACATCTGGCGAATGGATCGAAACGGGTCGTCATCTCTGCCCCCGGTAAAGACGCCATGAAAACAATCGTCTACGGTGTGAACCACGATCTGATCACCGCCGAAGACACGGTGCTGAGCAACGCCTCCTGCACCACCAACTGCATGGCACCGCTGGCCAAGACCCTGCACGACGCCTTCGGCATCAAGCACGGCCATATGACCACAATCCACAGCTATACCGGCGACCAGCCGGTGCATGACACGGCGCACAGCGACCTGTACCGTGCCCGCGCCGCGGCGCTGTCGATGATCCCCACCACCACCGGTGCGGCCAAGACACTGGGTAAAGTACTGCCCGAGCTTGACGGGCTGATCGGCGGCACCGCGATCCGCGTGCCCACACCGAATGTATCCTGTGTCGATCTGGTGGTCGAACTGTCGAAAGACACCACGGTGGAGGAGGTCAACGCCACCCTACGCACGGCCGCCGAAGGCCCGCTGAAAGGCATCCTTGGTCTGGTTGAACGTCCTCTGGTGTCGATCGACCTGAACCACGATTCATATTCCTGTGTCGTGGCCCTTGATCAGACCTCTGTCCAAAGCGGGACACAGCTGCGGGTTCTGGGCTGGTATGACAACGAATGGGGGTTCTCGAACCGTATGCTCGACACCTCGCGCGAGGTTGC
Organism: Sulfitobacter sp. TCYB15; assembly: GCF_040435955.1. Classification (NCBI taxonomy): domain Bacteria; kingdom Pseudomonadati; phylum Pseudomonadota; class Alphaproteobacteria; order Rhodobacterales; family Roseobacteraceae; genus Sulfitobacter; species Sulfitobacter sp. TCYB15. The sequence goes on along the minus strand of NZ_CP159193.1, from coordinate 1,661,132 downwards.
GAAAACCCTCTGATCGTTACTGCGAGAAACGCTTTAACAGCTCGGCATTGACGGCGGGCGTCACAAATTTGCTGACGTCCCCGCCAAGCCGGGCGATTTCCTTGACCAAACGGCTGGCAATCGCCTGATGCTCGGCCTCTGCCATCAAAAAGACCGTTTCGACGCTGTCATCCAGCTTACGGTTCATCCCCACCATCTGATACTCGTACTCGAAATCCGCCACGGCCCGCAGCCCGCGGATGATCATCTGTGCCCCCACATCATGGGCGCAATCGATCAGCAGGTTCTCGAAAGGATGCACCACGATCTCTGTCCCGGTCTCCTGGTTCAGCTTGCGGCATTCCTCTTCGATCTGGGCGACACGCTCTTCCAGCTCGAACAATGGCCCCTTGTCGCGGTTGATCGCGACACCGATCACCAGTTTATCAACAAGCGTCGCCGCCCGCCGGATGATGTCGATGTGACCCAAAGTAATAGGGTCGAAGGTGCCGGGGTAAAGGCCTACGCGCATGGGAGAGTCCAGTCATTTCAAGTCGTTATTCGAAGTGCAAGCAAGCATTTACACCGCGAAGATGCAACGCCAATTTCGGTGGGCTAGTGGCCCCTGATCATCCCCTCCAGGGCGTCTTTCTCCATCGAAAGCTCCATCAGGCGGGCCTTGACCACATCCCCCAAAGAGATCAGGCCGATCAGAACCCCATCCTCCAAAACAGGCATGTGGCGAAAGCGGCCTTGCGTCATCTTGGCAAGGATATCATCCGCGGTTTCATCCTTGGCGCAGGTGATCAAATCGCGCGTCATCAGCGCCTCTACGGTGTCGTCCAGACAGCCGCCGCCCTCGCGACCAAGGGTGCGTACGATGTCACGCTCCGACAGGATACCATCGGGCGTTTTGCCGTCCGCTGACACGACCAGGGTCCCGATCCGCTTTTCCGACAACATCGCCGCCGCCTGCGAGATACGCGTGCCCGGTTTTACCGTCGTAACACTGTCATCCGCTTTGGTTTTCAGGATTTGGGAAACTAGCATGGTCGACCCCTTCGCAAGAATATTACCTATAGGTCAGGTTCCCTTTAATACTGTTGCGTGTCAAGCAATTGCCTCCAGTTTCGCCACTTCGGCGCGGACGCCCTGCGCCAGAGCTTCCGCAAAGCGGCTCAGACGCAGATTGCGCCGGTCGTCTTCGTGGCGAATCAAATAAAAGGCGCGGCTCAGATGAACGTCACCGGTCAGGATGCGCGTCACCCCCGGCGTCGCAGGAAGCGAGAAATCATGCACAATCCCGACGCCGCCCCCTTGCCGGATCATATTCACCTGAACGGACACGGAATTAGAGGCCAGAGGCACCCGCGTCATGCCAAGCTCCGCCAGATAATCAAGCTCGCGATCAAAAATCATGTCGGGGATATACCCCACCAACCGGTGCCCCTGCAGGTCTGCAACGGTCCGGATCGCGGGACGCGCGGCAAGATAACTGTCAGCGGCGGCAAGATGCAGCTGGTAGTCGGCGATTTTCTGCACAACCAGCCGCCCCGCCGTGGGCGCGCTGACCCCGATCGCCATATCCGCCTCGCGCCGCGACAGGTTGAACACCCGCGGCAGGGCGACAATCTGGATATCAAGCCCCGGATTATCCGCCACCAAACGGGCGCAGACCTGTGGCAGCAGATAATTGGCGCAGCCGTCCGGTGCCCCGATCCTGATCTGCCCTGCCAATTGATCCGACGGCACGACCACATCCGCCGTGGCCTGCCGCATCGCCTGCTCTGCGGCTTCGGCGCGCGACAGCAACTGCACGCCCGCCTCGGTCAGCGCGTAGCCCGAGGGCGATTTCACGAATAATACCGCCTGCATGGTCTTTTCCAGCCGCGCCATGCGTCGCCCCAAGGTCGCGGGGTCCAATCGCAACAGCTTCCCCGCGCCCGATAGGCTCTGCTCGCGCGCGACCGCCAGAAACAGCCGCAGGTCGTCCCAGTTTTCCATCATCGGCCACGGCTCCTTTCACGCTTCGTTTTCTGCACAGACTTCATTTTGCCCGTAAACTCCGGGGACGTCCGAAGGACGGGGGCAGCGCCCCACCCTACCCTTTCAGCCCGCGCAAGGCTTTGCAATAATGCAAAACGATTTTGACGCCATGCCTCTTTTGCTTTGTTTTTTGCAAGCCTAACCTGCCGCCAAACGCACAGAAGGAGCATTCCATGCAAGAGTTGACCCATTACCTGAACGGTGCCCACGTCAAAGGCACGTCAGGCCGCTTTGCCGACGTGTACAACCCCGCAACCGGCGAAGTGCAGGCCAAGGTGCCGCTGGCTGGCGAGGCAGAGCTGGATCAGGCCGTGAAATACGCCATGGCGGCTCAGCCCGCATGGGCCGCGGTGAACCCCCAGCGTCGGGCGCGGGTGATGATGAAGTTCGTGGATCTGCTGAACCGCGATATGGACAAGCTCGCCGAAGCGCTGAGCCGCGAACACGGCAAGACCCTGCCCGATGCCGCCGGTGACGTGCAGCGCGGTCTGGAAGTGGTGGAATACTGCATCGGCGCGCCCGAGCTGCTGAAAGGCGACTTCACCGACAGCGCGGGCCCCGGCATCGACATGTACTCCATGCGCCAGCCCCTTGGCGTCTCCGCAGGCATCACGCCGTTCAACTTCCCCGCCATGATCCCCATGTGGATGTTCGCCCCCGCCATCGTCTGCGGCAACGCCTTTATCCTCAAACCGTCCGAGCGCGATCCATCCGTGCCCCTGATGCTGGCCGAACTGCTGGAAGAAGCGGGCCTGCCCAAAGGTATCATTCAGGTCGTCAATGGCGACAAGGAAGCGGTTGACGCGATCCTGCATCACCCTGTCATTCAATCGGTGGGCTTTGTCGGCTCAACCCCCATTGCCGAATATATCTACGGCACGGGCTGCGCGAATGGCAAACGCGTCCAATGCTTTGGCGGTGCCAAGAACCACATGATCATCATGCCGGACGCCGATCTGGACCAGGCCGCGGACGCGCTGATCGGCGCGGGCTATGGCGCGGCGGGCGAACGCTGCATGGCGATCTCGGTCGCTGTGCCTGTGGGCGAGGAAACCGCCGACCGTCTGATCGAAAAGCTGGTGCCGCGCATCGAGAAGCTGAAAGTCGGGCCGTATACCTCGGGCAATGACGTCGATTACGGCCCCGTGGTCACCGCAGCCGCAAAGGCAAACATCGAACGGCTGGTACAGACCGGCGTCGATCAGGGGGCCACACTGGTTGTCGACGGGCGCGACTTTAAGCTGCAAGGCTACGAGGAAGGCTTCTTTGTCGGCCCGCACCTCTTTGACAACGTCACCCCCGATATGGACATCTACAAGCACGAGATCTTCGGGCCGGTTCTGTCCACCGTCCGCGCCAAAACCTATGAAGAGGCACTTGGCCTTGCGATGGATCACGAAATGGGCAACGGCACGGCGATCTTTACCCGTGACGGCGACGCGGCGCGTGACTTTGCGGCGCGCGTCAACGTCGGCATGATCGGAATCAACGTGCCGATCCCCGTGCCGCTCGCCTATCACACCTTTGGCGGCTGGAAGAAATCGGTCTTTGGCGACCTGAACCAGCACGGGCCGGATGCGTTCAAATTCTACACACGCACCAAAACCGTGACCTCGCGCTGGCCCTCGGGCATCAAAGAAGGCGGCGAGTTCAACTTCAAGCCGATGGAATAAGCCCCATCCTCGCCCTTCGGCGGCTCCCCCGCCGGAGGGTGCTTGCGCGACGCCCACGTGCATGCTTACAATTAAACACACGTTCAATTCGACCGGTCTTGGGAGGGATCACCGTTTATGGATTTCGCACTTTCAGAAGAGCAAACCGCGATTTTCGACATGGCCTATGGCTTTGGCCAGGAACATATCGCCCCTTTCGCCCAGAAGTGGGAGAAAGACGAAACAATCCCCAAAGACCTTTGGCCCAAGATTGCAGAGCTGGGCTTTGGCGGGCTTTACGTGTCCGAGGATGCGGGCGGATCTGGCCTGACGCGGCTTGATGCGACGCTGGTGTTCGAAGCGCTCAGCATGGCTTGCCCGTCGGTCGCGGCCTTTCTGTCGATCCATAACATGTGCGCCAAGATGCTGGACAGCTTTGCCAATGACGACCTCAAGTCGCGGATCATGCCCGACATCCTGAGCATGAACACGGTGCTCAGCTATTGCCTGACGGAACCCGGATCGGGCTCTGACGCGGCGGCGCTCAAGACGAAATGCACCCGCACGAACGAAGGCTATACCCTGAACGGCACCAAAGCGTTCATCTCGGGCGGCGGCTATTCCGACGCCTATGTCGCGATGGTGCGCACCTCGGATGAGGGGGCCGCGGGCGTGTCCACTGTCTATGTCGAAGACGGGACGGCAGGGCTTTCCTTTGGCGGGCTAGAGGATAAAATGGGATGGCGCAGCCAACCCACGTCCCAAGTGCAGTTTGACGATTGCAACATTCCTGCCGGAAATCTGGTGGGGGAAGAGGGAAAAGGTTTCAAATATGCAATGATGGGGCTGGATGGCGGCCGTTTGAATATCGCCGCCTGTTCCTTGGGTGCCGCACAGACCGCCCTGAACGCCACGCTCACCTATATGGGCGAGCGTAAAGCATTCGGCAAACCCATCGACCAGTTTCAGGGTCTGCAATTCCGCCTCGCCGAGATGGAGATCGAACTGCAAGCCGCCCGCGTTTTCCTGCGCCAAGCCGCGTGGAAGCTGGACACGGGCGCGCCGGATGCCACCAAGTTCTGCGCCATGGCCAAGAAGTTCGTGACAGAGGCAGGCAGCAAGGTCGTCGATCAATGTCTGCAACTGCACGGCGGCTATGGCTATCTGGCGGATTACGGCATCGAAAAGCTGGTGCGTGACCTGCGTGTCCACCAGATCCTTGAAGGCACCAATGAAATCATGCGCGTCATCGTGGCGCGGGATATGCTGAAGAACCGATGACCGATATCTCCATCCGTATTTCAGGGCGCGCGGGTCGGATCACCCTCACCCGCCCGCAAGCGCTGAACGCCATGACCTACGACATGTGTCTGGCCATCGAAGACGCCTTTGACGCTTGGCAGCATGACCCGAACGTTGACCTGATCATCCTTGACGCCGAAGGGGATCGTGCCTTTTGCTCGGGTGGTGACATCGCCGAACTTTACGCCACGGGCACCAAGGGCAACTACGCCTACGGGCGCAAGTTCTGGGCGGATGAATACCGGCTGAACGCCAAGATATTCGCCTATACCAAGCCCGTCGTCTCCTTCTTGCAGGGGTTCACAATGGGCGGCGGCGTGGGGATCGGCTGTCACGGCTCGCACCGCGTGGTGGGGGAAAGCAGCCAGATCGCGATGCCGGAATGTGGGATCGGTCTGGTGCCCGATGTGGGCGGCAGCCTGATGCTGGCGCTGGCCCCCGGACGGGTGGGCGAATATCTGGGCACAACCGCGTCACGCATGAAGGGTGAAGATGCGATTTACGCTGGTTTCGCAGACACTTACATCGCAGAGCTAAACTGGCCCGACGTGATAGCCGCGCTTGAGAATTCAGGCGATGTGGCCATTCTGGAAACCGCAAGCACCACGCCGCCCGCCTCTGCACTAGAGGCGCAGGCGGCCGAGATCGACAGCTTCTTTGGCGGCGAAACGCTGGCGGATATCCTCAACGCCCTGCGCGCATCCGACAGCGAATTCGCTGCAGACACGCTCAAGAAGATGCAGCGCAGCAGCCCATTGGCGATGGCCTGCACGATCGAGATCATCCACCGTCTGCGCGGCCCCTCGCTGAGCATCGAGAAGGCGTTGGATATGGAATACCGCTTTACCTTCCGCGCGATGGAGCATGGCGACTTCCTTGAAGGGATCCGCGCGGCGATCATCGACAAGGACCGCAGCCCCAACTGGCAATATGCCGATATGAACGTCCCCCTTGCCGCGACAGCCAAGATGCTGCGCCCGCTGGCCGAGGACGCCCTGACACTGGAGAGAACCACATGAGCATGAAGATCGGATTTATCGGACTGGGCAACATGGGCGCGCCTATGGCGACCAACCTCGCCAAAGCGGGCCACGAGGTGGCGGGCTTTGACGTCGCGGGCACCACGGCAGAGGGCGTGCGCGTTGCAGACAGCCTTGAAGCCGCTGTGGCGGGCATGGACGCGGTGATCACAATGCTGCCCAACGGGTCGATCCTGCGGCAAGTGGCGGCGCAGGCAATCCCACATATGACGCAGGGCATGTTGTTCATCGACTGTTCCACCGTGGATGTGGAAAGCGCGAAGAACACCGCGCAAGCCGCTGAAGACGCAGGAATAATGTCCGTTGACGCCCCCGTGTCGGGCGGTATCGGCGGGGCATCTGGCGGCACGCTGACCTTTATGGCCGGCGGGTCGACGCAAGCCTTTGCCAAGGCCAAGCCCCTGTTCGACATCATGGGGCAAAAGGCGGTGCATTGCGGCGATGCCGGTGCGGGGCAAGCGGCGAAGATTTGCAACAACATGATCCTCGGCGTCACCATGATCGCCACCTGCGAGGCCTTTGCACTGGCCGATAAACTGGGGCTGGACCGGCAGAAGATGTTCGACGTGGTCAGCACCTCGTCGGGCTACAGCTGGTCGATGAACGCCTATTGCCCTGCCCCCGGTGTTGGCCCCACCTCGCCCGCAGACAATGGCTATACGCCGGGCTTCGCGGCGGAGCTGATGCTCAAGGATCTTGGGCTGTCGCAGCAGGCAGCAGAGATGGCAGATGCAGACACCCCGATGGGAGAGCTCGCCCGCGCGCTCTATGCGCAATTCGTCGAGAACGAAGACGGAAACGGCAAGGATTTCTCCGCCATGCTGCCCCGTTTCGAAACCCGCGGCCGCAACGGCTGACAGGAAAAGCAAGCGGGTTCCCGCCGTCTCGTCCCAGCGACGGAAACCCGCGCGCCGTTCGTTTGTTACTGTATCGACACTGTAACGGAGAACGAGCATGAAAACCCTTACCCTCGCCGCAAGCGCCTTCGCCGTGCTGGCCTTCAGCCCGGCCGTACAGGCGGCCTCTGCCTCCTATGGCGCGTCGGGGCATTACGATGTCGCGGCACCACAGGTGATCTTGGCCAAGCATGATAAGCACGATGACAAAAAGCATCAAAAGCAGCACAAGAAAGCTGTTAAAGAATACAAAAAGGCGATCAAGAAACACGAGAAGCAGCACAGCGACAACGGGCGTCATCTTTCCAAAGGGCATGACAAGCACCACCACGCCAAAGGCGACAAGCTGACGCGCTACGTCGTGATCGAACAGCCCCACCGGCATGGGCTGACCCGCTACAACCGCTATGTTCAGGACGACGGCTATGTCTATGCCGTGGACCCGCAAACCAATGACGTACTGGCGCTGATCGGTCTGGCATCGCGCCTTCTAAACTAAACTGCGCCGCAAAACCCTAAGATTTCATGAAAAATGCCCCGCCTGAGTAGGACGGGGCATTTTTATGTCTACCGCATTGTTTGGCAATGCTATTCGGCAGCAACCTTACGCGGGGCGAGCATCGGCTTGAGGTAATGGCCGGTATAGCTCCCCTCGACCTCGGCAACCTGTTCGGGCGTGCCGGTCGCGACAACCTGCCCGCCGCCATCGCCGCCTTCTGGTCCAATGTCGATGATATGGTCCGCGGTCTTGATGACATCGAGGTTGTGTTCAATGACGACCACAGTATTACCCTGATCCACCAGCTCGTGCAGCACCTCTAGCAGTTTGCGCACGTCTTCAAAGTGCAAACCCGTGGTCGGTTCATCCAGAATATACAACGTCCGGCCCGTAGAGCGTTTGCTGAGCTCTTTCGACAGTTTGACGCGCTGCGCCTCCCCGCCCGACAGCGTCGTCGCCTGCTGACCCACCTTGATGTAGCCCAAGCCCACACGCATCAGTGCATCCATTTTTTCGCGGATGCTGGGGACCGCCTGGAAGAAGCTCTGCGCGTCCTCGACAGTCATATCCAGCACGTCAGCGATGGACTTGCCCTTGAACTTCACCTCAAGCGTTTCGCGGTTATAGCGCTGGCCTTTGCAGGTTTCACATTCGACATAGACATCCGGCAGGAAGTGCATCTCGATCTTGATCACACCGTCGCCCTGACAGGCCTCGCAGCGTCCGCCCTTGACGTTAAAGCTGAAACGCCCGGGCTTGTACCCGCGCGCCTTGGCTTCGGGCAGACCGGCGAACCAGTCGCGGATCGGGGTGAAGGCACCGGTATAGGTCGCCGGGTTCGACCGCGGCGTGCGCCCGATGGCGCGCTGGTCAATGTCGATCACCTTGTCCAGATGCTCCAGCCCCTTGATGGTCTCGCAGGGCGCGGGCGTCTGGCGCGCCCCGTTCAGGTTCATCGACGCGGTCTTGAACAAGGTCTCGATCGTCAGGGTCGATTTGCCACCGCCTGACACACCCGTCACGCAGACGAATTTGCCCAGTGGATAGTCGACCGTGACATTCTGGAGGTTGTTCCCCGTCGCCTTGACCACGCGGATTTTCTTTTTGTTGCCCTTGCGCCGTTTGGCGGGCACCGCGATCTCGCGTTTGCCGGTAAGGTATTGCCCTGTCAGCGAATTCGGATCATTGGCGACCTCTTGCGATGTCCCGTGGCTGACCACCTGCCCGCCGTGCACACCGGCCCCCGGCCCGATATCAAAGACATAATCCGCCTCGCGGATCGCTTCTTCGTCGTGTTCAACGACGATGACCGTATTGCCCTGATCCCGCAGGTTTTTCAGCGTTTGGAGCAAGCGGTCATTGTCGCGCTGGTGCAACCCGATCGAGGGTTCGTCAAGCACGTAAAGCACCCCCGTCAGCCCCGACCCGATCTGCGACGCAAGCCGAATACGTTGGCTTTCCCCCCCGCTGAGCGTCCCGCTAGAGCGTGCCAGCGTCAGATACTCCAACCCGACATTGTTCAGGAATCCCAGACGTTCGCGAATTTCCTTGAGGATCGCGCGCGCGATTTCGTTCTTCTGAACGGTCAGATAATCGGGCACTTTGGTGCACCAGTCAAAAGCTTCGCGGATCGACATTTCAACGACTTGTCCCGCATGCAGCAGCGTGTCGCTGTCGCCATCCGACGGGCCGATCTTGACAGCAAGCGCTTCGGGCCGCAGGCGGTAGCCGTTGCAGGTGCCACAGGGGCGGTTGTTCTGGTAGCGTTCGAATTCTTCGCGGATCCAATTGCTATCCGTCTCGCGGTAGCGGCGCTCCATATTGGGGATCACCCCTTCGAAAACGCGGCTGACCTCGTACACACGACCGCCTTCGTCATAGCGGAACTTGATCTCCTCCTTGCCGGAGCCATGCAGAAACACCTGCTGCACCTTCTCGGGCAGGTCTTTCCACCGCGTATTTTCACTAAATTGATAGTGTTTTGCGATGGCTTCAATCGTTTGCTTGAAATACGGGGACTTACCTTTGCGCCACGGGGCCAGCGCACCGTCATAGACCTTGAGGTTCTGATCGGGCACCACAAGGCGTTCATCAAAAAACAACTCCTTGCCCAGACCATCACAGGACGGACAGGCACCGAAAGGAGCGTTGAATGAAAACAGACGCGGCTCGATCTCGGGGATCGTGAAGCCGCTGACAGGACAGGCGAATTTTTCGCTGAAGGTATGACGCTCGGGCTCGCCCTCGGTCGGGGCGGTTTCCAGCACGGCGATCCCATCGGCCAGATCAAGCGCTGTGCGCAGGGAATCCGCCAAGCGCGTCTCTAGCCCCTCGCGGACCACGATACGGTCGACAACCACGTCGATGTCATGGCGGAACTTCTTGTCCAACGTGGGCGGCTCGTCCAATTCGTAGAAGTCGCCGTTCACTTTTACCCGCTGAAAGCCCTGCTTGCGCAGCTCAAGGAACTCTTTGCGGTACTCGCCCTTCCGGTCCCGAATGATCGGGGCCAACAGGTAGGCGCGCGTGCCTTCGGGCATGGTCATCACGCGATCAACCATATCCTGCACCTGCTGCGCCTCGATCGGCTTGCCGGTCGCGGGGGAATAGGGCGTGCCGACGCGCGCAAAAAGCAGGCGCATATAGTCATAAATCTCGGTGACCGTCCCCACGGTCGAGCGGGGGTTTTTCGACGTGGTCTTCTGTTCAATCGAAATCGCTGGCGACAGGCCGCTGATGTGATCCACGTCGGGTTTCTGCATCATATCAAGAAATTGCCGCGCATAGGCGCTGAGCGATTCCACATATCTCCGTTGCCCTTCGGCATAGATCGTATCGAACGCGAGGCTCGATTTACCCGACCCGGAAAGCCCGGTAATCACAACCAGCTTGTCGCGCGGAATATCCACGTCGATGTTCTTTAGATTGTGTTCGCGCGCGCCGCGCACTTCGATGTTCTTTAGCTCAGCCATATCGGACCCCCGTTAACGCTTAGTACATAGGTGCGTGCTACGGATTCTCCAACGAAAAAATAAGAACACAAGGGGAACGACATTATCGCGGCGCATTTTGGGCTGTCATTACGGCGGCAAACGCCCGGCAACATTGAATATGTCACCGGGCGTTGCAAAGATTAGGACCCCGCTATGCGCGGGCAAAGGCTACATATGGATAACGCGTCCGTAAGCATCCAGCACGGATTCATGCATCATTTCTGACAAGGTCGGGTGCGGGAAGACGGTGTTCATCAGGTCTTCTTCGGTGGTCTCAAGCTGACGCCCCACGACATAGCCCTGGATCAGCTCGGTCACCTCGGCTCCCACCATATGCGCGCCAAGCAATTCGCCTGTTTTAGCGTCAAAGACGGTTTTGATCATCCCCTCGGGCTCGCCAAGGGCAATCGCCTTGCCATTCCCGATGAAGGGGAAGCGACCCACCTTGACGTCAAAGCCAAGCTCTTTCGCCTTGGCTTCCGTATACCCGACGGATGCGACCTGCGGGTGACAATAGGTGCAGCCGGCGATTGATTCCGGTTTGACCGGGTGCGCGTGTTGACCCGCGATCAATTCGGCGACCATCACCCCCTCGTGCGAGGCTTTATGCGCCAACCAAGGGGCACCTGCGATGTCACCGATGGCATACAGCCCCTCGACGCCAGTCCGGCAATATTCATCGGTCACGACATGGGTCCGATCAACTTTCACGCCCAGATCTTCCAGCCCAAGATCCTCGACATTGCCAACGATACCCACGGCGGAGATCACCGTGTCAAACTCATGCTTGGTCACCTTGCCGCCCGTTTCGATATGGGCAGTCACCTTGTCATCAGCACGGTCCAGTTGTTTGACAACGGCCTTCTGCATGATCTTCATGCCCTGTTTTTCGAACTGCTTTTTCGCGAATTTGCTGATCTCTTCATCCTCGACAGGAAGGATACGATCCATCACCTCGACAACAGTCGTGTCTGCGCCCAAGGTATTGTAAAAGCTTGCGAATTCGATACCGATCGCGCCAGACCCGATCACCAGCAGCTTTTTCGGCATATGGGGCGGCTGCAAGGCATCCTTGTACATCCACACGCGTTTTCCGTCTGCTTCCAGCCCGGGCAGGTTGCGTGCCCGCGCACCGGTCGCCAGTACGATATTCTTGGCGGTCAGCGTCTCTTCCCCGTCTTTCGACTTAACCGACACTTTACCTTTGCCCGCTAAGGTCGCCGCGCCCATAAAGACCGAGACTTTGTTCTTTTTCATCAAATGCCCGATACCGCCGGACAACTGCCCCGCAACTTTGCGCGACCGTTTGACAACTGCCTCCAGATCATAGCCGATATTGTCTGCCTTCAGGCCAAACTCGCTTGCGCGCTGCATCAGGTGGAAGACTTCCGACGACCGCAAAAGCGCTTTGGTCGGGATACAGCCCCAGTTAAGACAAATGCCGCCTAGATGCTCACGCTCTACAATGGCGACCGAAAGCCCCAGTTGCGCGCCCCGGATGGCCGCAACATAGCCCCCCGGCCCCGCACCAATCACGATCAGATCAAAGGATTTCGCAGCCATTATGCAACCTCGCAGCACGTATTGAAATTTAGTTTAGTGGTAAACTATCTCGCGAGCGTCAGCAACTCGGAGAATTCCGATCCAGGATCAAACTGCCTGACCCGCATTTACGTGAGTGTCCGCAGGGTATAGGCATACCCCCCGTCGTCAAGATATTCGGTTTCAGCGGCGGTGCTTCGCCGACCCAAGGCGTTGTTGCGATAGGGAAATCTGCCGAATTGCCGGATCACCTTTCGATGCGCGCGCGCATGCCGCAGCGTATCCTCGGCGTCGGGCATACGGTCAACGACCAGCCGAACGCAGTGATCCTGATCGGTCAGACTTTCTGAATGCATGAACGGAAGGTAAAAAAATTGCCGTTCAGGCGACGCAATGAGCCTATCCCATTCGTTGCGCACAGCGGTTTGAGCCGCCCGCAAGGCCCGCAAATCGGTCGAAAACGCCTTCCCCTGCCCGCGAAACATATTGCGCGGAAACTGATCCGCTAGAATGAGATAGGCCAAAGTGCCTTTCGCATCGGTCAGCCAATGGTCCAACCGATGGGTCCCGATAAGCGACCAGGTGTCCAGAAACTGTGACCGGATCGCGGAATCGAGCTCATCCTCCACCGCATACCATCCCGCAGGCCCAGTTTCATCCAGCCAGAACCGACGTACGTCCTCAGGCATTTTCATAGCCTTGCCTCCTTTGACCACAGAAAAGATCAAACTTTTCTAATTTCATTAGACACAAGATGTAACGAATTAGCAAAACGTCTAGGTCAGCTCCCCTTCCGCGGTTTGTTCGCTCTCGATCGCATATTCCTGCGCCAGTTCGACCGCGACGGTCGTCGCAGCGGGGTAAATCGGGATGTAGTTACCCGTTTCATCCGCAGGAATGGCCGGGCGTACCGTCGCGCGGTAAGACGCATAGACCGCCAAAGCAAAGAACAGAACCGCCGTGAACAGGTAGAACCCGCCCGGCCCGAGCGCGGTGCCCATCATCCAGCCCGTGATCACCGGACCCAGAATAGCGCCCAACCCGTTAATAAAGATCATCCCGCCGGAGGCCGCGGCCATATCCTCGGGTTCAAGGAAGTCGTTCGTGTGCGCAATAAGAAGCGAATACAACGGGTTAGACATGCCACCTACGACAAAGGCGGTCAGCAGCAACACGCTAAAGTTATGCCCCAGCAGCATGCCGATGACAGACCCGATACCCCCAATGATGGAGGTGATAACGATCAAAAGGCGACGGTCCATCCGGTCCGAAACCCAGCCGATCGGATATTGCAAAACCACCGAACCCACGAAAAATGTCGCAACGAAGATCGAAATCTGCGCCACGGTCAGCCCGGCTTCGGCTCCGTAAACCGAGGCCATCCCGAACTGCGCCGAAAAGACCCCGCCCAACAAGAACATGCCGACACACCCCAAGGGCGAGAAGCCGGCCAATTCGCGCAAGCTCATCGGTTTGGTGGTGTCAAACGCGGGCGTCGGGCTGATCGACAGCAAAATCGGCGTCACTGCCACGCTGACCAGCACTGACGGAATAACGAACAGGACAAAGCCTGAAGGGTCCGCGGTGAGCAAAAGCGCTTGCGCAATAACGATGCCAAAGGTTTGCACGATCATATACAACGACAGCGCCTGCCCCCGGTTTTCGTTCGTCGCAGCGTTGTTGAGCCAGCTTTCCGCTGTCACGTAAACCGCAGAAAAACAAAAGCCGATCAACACGCGGCCCACCGACCAGACAGCGACGTTCGGGAAGGTGGGATACAGGATCATGACAGCCGAGATCATCGACGCCAACGCCGCAAAGACCCGCACGTGACCGACGCGCCGGATCATACCCGGTGCCATACGCGAGCCGCCCAAAAAGCCCACGAAATATGCCGACATCACGATCGACATTTCGAAGGTCGAAAATGCCTCGATCCCGCCGCGAATCCCCAAGAGCGTACCTTGCATGCCGTTGCCCACCATCAGCAAACACATGCCCAACAAAAGCGCCCATGCGCTGCTCAGTACCTGAAACATCTTACGAATCCTTTAACGCGATCAGCCCCCTCCCTGACGGCGATCCCAAGAGGTGTCACCCCCCCGAACGACATTCAGGCGTTTATTTGCGTCTTTGGAAAGAGCAGCGACGCATCGCCATAGGAGAAAAACCGATAATTCGATTCAATCGCGTGATTGTAAATCTTTTGTATAGTTTTCTGCCCCATCAATGCCGAAACCAGCATCATGAGGGTCGACTTCGGAAGATGGAAATTCGTCATCAACGCGTCTGCGACATTGAATTCAAAACCAGGGGTAATGAAAATATCGGTATCCCCTTCCCAGGGTTGGATATTCCCGGACCGCGCAGCGGTCTCGACCAGCCGCAAGGCAGTGGTCCCAACGGGAATGACCCGCCCGCCAGCAGCTTTGGTGGCGGAGATTTCGGCAGCTGCCTGCGCGCTCACCTGCCCCCACTCGCTGTGCATTTTATGGTCAGCAATGTCATCGACCTTCACAGGCAGAAACGTTCCCGCGCCCACATGCAAGGTGACGTGGCTAAAGCGCACCCCCATCTCGGCGAGCTGATCCAGCAGCGGCTGATCAAAGTGGAGCGACGCCGTAGGCGCGGCCACTGCGCCCGCATTCTTGGCGAAAACGGTTTGATAATCCGTCATGTCCTGCGCGTCTGCCGGACGCTTGCCGGCAATATAGGGCGGCAATGGCATCGCACCGGCATCATTCAGCGCGGCGTCAAAATCGTCGCCGCTGCAGTTGAACCGCAGTCGACCCTGCCCATCCTCGACGCCAACCAAACGGGCAGAAAGATCGGCGCTGAAGACGACAGTCTCGTCAATCTTGAGCTTTTTCAAAGGCTTGATCAGCGCAGTCCAATCCGCATCGCCCCGTGGCTCCAGCAAGGTTACTTCGATACGCGCCTGTACCGGCCCCTGTGCGCTGTCCCGGCGGCGAAGCCCCGACAACCGCGCTGGAATGACCCTTGTGTCATTCAGCACCAGCCGATCCCCTGGACGCAACCAATCGCTGATATTGGCGACAGTCGTGTCAGTAATATGATCCCCCTGCGCAACCAGCATCTTGGCCGACGTACGGGGGACGGCAGGGCGCGTCGCGATCAAACGCTCGGGCAGTTCAAAATCAAAGTCACTGAGTTTCATACGCGCCCGTTAGCGCCCCTCAAAGCGTTGAGCAACAGGTTTTTGCGGCGCGGGGGTGGCAGCCCCCCCGTCCTGCGTGGGCGTCGTGCGTGGGGTGCTGCGAAAAATATCCCGCATCGCACCGGGCACAAACCCCGACAGCGGGTTCACCGAGACAGACGGGCTCTGCACCGTCCCGCCGATAGAGTAGTTGAAGCCCAAAAGCCCCTCGCCCTTGCGGGTCAGAAAACTGGCTATTCCGTTCAACATATATACAGGAGAGATCACACCCTGCAGCGCCATCTGGCCGGTGTCAGTGGCAAAAACCCCATCCATAGAAATCCCAAGCGACGCCCCCGTCGCGCTGGCTTGGGTCAGGTTGACGCGATTGGAAGACAGGCGGAAATCAGCTTCGACCGTGTCAAAATATATCCCGTCCCCGTTCAACTCGTTGATCAGGCCGACCACGGAGACTGCGTTCACCAGCGCTGCAATCGTCGGGGCGTCCTTGATACGAACGTCTTTAATCTCTGCATGACCGTCGAAAGCCCCGCCCGATCCGGCGGGTACCAGGGTCAACGAAAGCGCGCCGCCGTGGACTTGTTGTGCAATGTTGGCAGACCTCAAAACGCCACCAGCATCGGTTGCCGTCAATTGCACCGCGCTACGGCCATCCTTGGGTACGACGCGGCCAGAAACCGGCGCGCCCCCGTTCAAGGCTGCCGTGAACCGTCCATCAAGGCCACGCGCGACGTTAAATTCGCCCTGCATTCCTGTCAGGGCAATCTTATCCGTGACCTGCAACCTATCCAGCGACAGCAACATCGGCGGGCTCGCGACCCCGCTGGGCTTGCTTTTTCCGAGCTCCGCCGTGCGCAAATCAAGACGGCCGCCCTTCACCACCACCTGCACCGGGCGACCTGCCCCCTGCCCGATCAGATCCACAGGCACATCCAGCCAGTTCCCAACCTGCAATCGGTGAAATTGCAATCTGTCCAACGCACCACTTGGGTGCACTGTGACATCTCCCTGCGCCGACAGCCCCGCGGCGCTGATCTTCAAGGTATCGACGTCTGGAACCGGCCCAAGCCGCCCCGATATCTCCAACGTGCCCGTCTGGGATCGCGCTTTGGTCCAGCCGATCTGTGGAACGGTGATGCTCAAACCCCGCAGATCCGATGTGACAGAAAAATCTGGGGGCTGGCCTTTAACCAGATCCATCGCGAACCACGCGCGCCCTTCACCTGCTATCGTATCAGGGGGCAGCGCGATCTTGAAAGTCTCGAGCGTTTTGGCGTTCAGCGCAATATCCGCCCTGACACTGCTCGCAGCGCCCGGCTTCCCGAAGGGTTGGGACCATTCGCCGTCAAAGGGAACGCCGTCCAATTCGCCCTCGCCCTTGATCGTCAGGCCGCTGTTGGACGCGTTCAACGTCAGCTGGTCGGCGCGCAGCGCGCGATCTTTGACCAGACGGTCGCTTTGGAATTCACCCAGCGTTCCGTTGATGTCAAAGATCGTCAGCTTCGGGTCAGAGCCTTTTTTCATCGGAAAGGACAAAGTGCCCGCCAACTGGGCCCGTGCATTGGCGACGTCAACCGGCAGGTTGGCCTTGTCCATCGCCTGCAACGGGGGCCGGTTCAACAGCGCCAGGACCGAGGTGATGTCCGCATCGGCGCGCAACCGAACGATGCCGGGAGGGCCGTCCTTGACCGTGACATCCGGCATGATGAACGAAGACCCATTTACCGACACCGGCGTCTCGTCGGGCGGTGTGATCACGCCGGTATCCACGCTGACAACAAAGCGATTGCGCGAAAGGCTCGCATGACCGCTGCCGTCGGTGATATTCGGCATGGTGCGCAAAAATCGAACCTCGGCACCCTGAAAATCAAAGTCGAGGTATGCTTGCGGTGCCTCGCCTGGCTTCAAACGAAAGGCAAGGTCAACATCGCTCAACGCGCCTGCGTAGATATTTTCGTCCACCCACTTGCGGGTTTTTGGTTTGACGTTTTCTGGCCAAAGCTCAAGCAGGCGCGCTGGTTTCAACGCGTTCAACCCCGCATCCAGCGCAACTTGCCACCCCTGCGGCCCCGCCCGCAAATCCCCCGACAGGTTCAACGTCGTCCCCCCGTCGACGATAGCCATACGGCCGACGGACATGTGAAACGGGTTGAAAGTGATTTTGGCATCCAGGTCGGCACCCTCAATCGAAACCGGGGCGTCATAAATATCGGCAGGGTCAGCCACCAAATCGCGCAGACGGACCTGTGCGACCAGTTCGCCAAGTTTGCCGCTGTCATCAATACCCAGGCTTGCGGCCCCCTCGATCCGGCCCGACACCCATTTGCTTTCGACCGAAAGCTCGTCAAAACGCAGCAGACGCTGATCTGGGTCATAGCTGAAATAGCTGCGGGCCCCGTCAAAGGGGATCGGCGTAGCACGTTCATTAGGTTGAACCACCCCGGCACCGATCTGCAGCGTCGCGTTCAGCGGCTCGAAGGTGCCGTCCTCGTCAAGGCTGCTGCGCACCGAACCGGAGATAGACGCGCGCAGCACTTTCAACCAAGCAAACGCCGGGTTCTGCACCGCGATGTCACCCGCGCTCACGCCATCGAAATTCACACCGAACTGCGACGCGGTATCGCCGATTTTGCTACTGTAGTTGGCAGAAAGCGTGGCCACATCCGCCCCCCCGCCCAAAACGGCGAGCTCGGCTGTCATCCGCAGGTTATCGCCTTCGCGGTCCAGCAACAGCCGCCCGCCATCCACCGTCCACATCCTGTCGGACTGCAGATCGGTGTAGCGCAAGGTCAGGGCGCGCAGCTCTATCGACCGCAGCCGCGACAGCGCCTTCGTCTCGAACACTGTATCAAGCTGGCCGATCAACTGCGGCATCGTGGCCGCCCGCCGCTCTGCCGGGGCAGTCCCGCTTGCCGCGCTCAGCGCGACGCGGCCATCCTTATCGCGCCGCAGATTGGCCACCACCCCGGACATCGCAATATCGCGCGGCTGCACATCGCCTGCCAGCAGGCCCTGAATGGAAAAACTGGCCCGCACTTCGCGGAAGGCGGCAAAGCTAACCCCTTGGGGGTTGGTGATATTCACGTCGCGCAGCCGAACGCGCGGCCGCCACCCTTCGTCCACGATCAACACCATCTCGCCAAAGCCGATCCGCGCAAGCGGCATATCTTTGGCAAACCGCTCTTCGATGCGCGTCTCGAGCCATTCCGGCACGACAATAGGGCTGCGGATCATATAGATGGCAGCCCCCGCGATGGTGGCAACAATCAGCGAAATAACCAGCAGCGACCATTTGGTGGCTTGCCAAAGTCGTCTCCGCTTGGGGCTGCGGGGGGCTGCGCTGGTGTTGGGCATGGGCGTCCGTTTTTTAGGGCGGCTTGGGGTTTAAGTTTCGCCAAGCCCGACTAGTATGACAGTGCAGACAACGGCTTCCAATACATAAGAAAGTGACCCATGCCAGAGATTTCCCAACCTGCACCAGACTTTACGCTTCCTGTGACGGGGGGTGGCGAAATTTCGCTCTCCGATCTGCGGGGCAAGGCTGTGGTTTTGTATTTCTACCCCCGTGACGACACGCCGGGCTGCACCAAGGAGGCCGTGGGCTTCTCCGAACATCTTGAAGCATTTGCTGACGCCGGTGCCGTGGTTTTTGGCGTATCCCGTGACACGATGGCAAAACACGACCGTTTTTCGGCCAAACATGCCCTGACGGTTCCGCTGCTGGCCGATATCGATGGGGCCGTGACCGAAGCCTATGGCGTCTGGGTCGAAAAGAATATGTACGGCAAAAAATCCATGGGGATCGAACGCGCCACCTATCTGATCGATGCGAGCGGCAATATCGCCCGCATCTGGCGCAAGGTGAAAGTCGCCGGTCACGTGGAAGAGGTACTGGACGCGGTGCGCGCCCTATGATCGCGCTGGCCCAAATGGCGGAAAACGTGCTGCGCACTGCGGATGGCCGTGAAAAAACTGCGCTTTCTCACAAGTACGCAGCCGAGTGGCGGGCTGCCCGCGCCGCAGGCGAGGCACCGGAAATCGGCACGTCAAACCCGCCGTTGCGCCCCGCCCGCCCCGACAAGCCAGAACTCTTGTCGCCCCGCGATGTGCCCCACCGCAAGCCCGGATCGCCCGAAGGGCGCATCGCCTTGCTGCACGCCGTGGCCCATATCGAATTGAACGCGGTTGATCTACACTGGGACATTATCGCGCGCTTTACCGATGTCAAAATGCCCATGGGATTTTACGATGATTGGGTCAGCGCCGCCGACGATGAATCCAAACATTTCAATCTGATGTGCGATTGCCTGGAAGCTTTGGGCAGCCACTACGGGGCCTTGCCCGCCCATGCTGGTATGTGGCGCGCTGCCGAGGATACGGTGGATGATTTCATGGGACGTCTCGCCGTTGTGCCTATGGTGCTTGAGGCGCGCGGGCTCGATGTGACGCCCAATATGATTCAGGTGTTCAAAAGCGCCAAGGCCACGCAGGCCGTCGACGCGCTTGAGGTGATTTACGCCGAAGAGGTCGCGCATGTGGCCTATGGGTCAAAGTGGTTTCACTTCCTGTGCGGGCGCCACGAGCTTGACCCGAAAGAGGCGTTCCACGATCTGGTGCGCACCTATTTCCACGGTGTTCTCAAGCCCCCGTTCAACGAAGAGAAGCGGGCAGAGGCCGGGATTCCACCGGATTTTTACTGGCCCTTGACCGAGAGTGTTTAAAATATTCGCCCTCCAAACCGTTGAATCGGCAATTTATTGCCAAATTTGTCGTTAAACTTTCATTAACCGCCTGTGGGAAAGTCTGAAGGGTTGCCCGACGGACCCCCACTGGCTAAGCACGGCGGGTGACAATCAGCGCGCGGTGGGGGCCTTGCGTGCTGTGACAGGGACGGAACAAGGATACCACGCGTGCGGACAAGGTTTGCGATCAAAATTCATTCGGCGCTTGAACGGTTTTTTCCCGAACGCCGCGTTTTTCTGAAATCCGATACCGACACACGCTTTATCCGCCTGCGCCCCGTTACCCAGCTTTTCGTCTTCACCGGGGCCTCTTTGTTTGTGGCCTGGTCCATCGTCGCCACCGCCGTGATCCTGATGGACAGCATCGGGTCTGGCAATTTTCGCGAACAAGCCAAACGCGACCAACGTACCTATCAGGCCCGGTTGAGCGATCTTTCAGCGCAGCGCAATGGACGCGCGGAAGAGGCCGTCGCCGCGCAGGAACGGTTTAACGCCGCGCTGAAGCAGATTTCGGTCATGCAGTCCGAGCTGCTGCAATCCGAGACGCGCCGCCGCGAGCTTGAGACCGGCATCGAAGTTATTCAAAGCACCCTGCGCGACACGATGAAAGACCGCGAAGCTGCGCGCACTCAGGTCGCCGAACTGGAAGGCGCTGCCGCCGGCGAAGGTAAAGCGACCCGCGCCGCCAACGGGTCCTCCGCCCCGATTTCCCTGCTGGCAGAGGCGCTTGAGCGTACCGCCGCCGAACGCGATCAAGTGGTGATTGATGCGCAAGACGCGCTGATCCAGGCGGATGAACTGAACCAGAAGCTGGCCTTGATGCGCGAACAGAACGACGCGATTTTCCGCCAGCTTGAAGAGGCGATGACCGTCTCTGTTGCCCCTCTTGATAAAATGTTCCGCAGCGCGGGCATGCCGACCGACCGGATGCTGGCCACCGTGCGCCGCGGTTATTCCGGTCAGGGTGGCCCGCTGATGCCGTTAAGCTTTTCCACACGGGGGGAGGCTCCTTCTCCCGACACACTGCGCGCCAACCGTCTGCTTGGCCAGATGGACAAGCTGAACATGTACCGCATTGCCGCGCAAAAAGCGCCGTTCGCGAACCCGCTGAAATCCTCTTTCCGCTTCAGCAGCCCCTTCGGCTACCGCCGCGATCCCAAGACGGGGGGCCGCCGGATGCACAGCGGGACAGATTTCGCCGCCGGTATGGGCACGCCCATCCACTCCACCGCCGAAGGGGTTGTGACCCACGCGGGCTGGAGCTCTGGCTACGGGCGACTGGTTAAAATCCAACATGAATTCGGGGTCGAGACACGTTACGCACACATGTCTAAATTGCGCGTAAAAGTCGGCCAAAGGGTATCGCGCGGACAGCGGATAGGTGATATGGGAACATCAGGACGGTCTACTGGTGTCCACCTGCATTACGAAGTCCGTGTCGGTGGCAAGGCTGTAAATCCAATGATCTTTATCAAGGCTGCAAACGATGTTTTCTAAAAGCAAAATCAATGATCCCGCTCCTAAGTCCGACGCAGACACGTCCAGCACCGCTGCACCGTCACCCTCTGCATCGGCTGCGCCCAAGCAAAGCGAATTCAAGGCCAGCGCCCCCAAGGCAAAACCACCTGCCTCCGTGCTGTCCTCCGATCTGCACATCACCGGCAACCTGAAAACAACCGGCGACATCCAGGTTGAAGGCACCGTGGAAGGCGACATTCGCGCCCACCTGCTGACCATCGGCGAAACCGCGACCATCAAGGGCGAAGTGATCGCCGATGACGTTGTGATCAATGGCCGTATCGTCGGCCGCGTGCGCGGTCTGAAAGTCCGCCTGACATCGACCGCCCGCGTCGAAGGCGACATCATCCACAAAACCATCGCCATCGAATCCGGTGCGCATTTCGAAGGCTCCGTTCAGCGTCAGGACGACCCGCTGAACCCCGGCGCGAAATCCGCCCCTGCGCAAAAGCCGAACCCCGCGTCCTGATCGGACAAGGGTGATGAATGTGAAAGGGCGTCGCACTGTTGCGACGCCCTTTTTCGTTGTGATATCAAAATCTTCAGCTGCGAAGTGCTGCGCGACCAAAGCGGGGCAAAGGCGCAAGCACCCCTGCCCTACGCGATGATTATTCGGTCACCTTGACCTCGACCATACGGTCGGGCGTGCCGGTGACAGCGCCGTTCCCGCCGGTCCCACGCTTGATCGCGTCCAGCACGTCCAGCCCTTCGGTCACTTTGCCCACAACGGTATATTGCCCGTTCAGGAAGTGCCCCTGGTCAAACATGATAAAGAACTGCGAGTTCGCGGAATCCGGGCTCTGACTGCGAGCCATGCCGACGACACCGCGGTCAAAGGGGATGTCCGAGAATTCGGCAGGCAGGTCAGGCAGGTCGGAACCTCCCATGCCCGCGCGGCCTGTGTCCCCACCGGCCTTGCCAAATTCGACGTCACCGGTCTGCGCCATGAACCCGTCGATCACGCGGTGAAACACCACGCCATCGTAGGCCCCTGCTTCGGCCAGCTCTTTCAGCCGTGCCACATGCGCGGGGGCCACGTCTTCGGCCAGATCGATCTTGATGGTGCCTTGCGCTTCGCCATCCACGGTGATCGCCAGACCATCCGCGAAAGCCGCCCCTGCCATCACGGCAGAGGCAACGCCTGCTGCAATCAGATTACGCATCAGCGGCAACCTTGACGCTGATCATGCGATCAGGGTTCGCTGGCGGCTCGCCACGGGTGATCGCGTCGACATGCTCCATCCCCGAGATGACCTGACCGTAAACGGTGTATTGACCGTTCAAGAAGTCGTTGTCTTTGAAGTTGATGAAGAATTGGCTGTTTGCGCTATCGGGGTTGGCGGAACGCGCGGCACCGATGCTGCCACGAGCGTGCGGCACTTTGGAGAATTCGGCTGGCAGGTTCGGCATGTCCGACCCACCGGTCCCCGCGGCGCGCAGGTTGAAATTGTCTTCCATGTTGCCGTTGGCCACGTCGCCCGTCTGCGCCATGAACCCTTCGATCACGCGGTGAAAGGCCACGTTGTCGTATTTACCGGCGCGGGCCAGTTCCTTCATACGCTCTACGTGTTTGGGGGCCACATCTGGCAACAGCTGGATGGTGACAGTGCCGCC
This sequence comes from Sulfitobacter sp. TCYB15, assembly GCF_040435955.1. Taxonomy (NCBI): domain Bacteria; kingdom Pseudomonadati; phylum Pseudomonadota; class Alphaproteobacteria; order Rhodobacterales; family Roseobacteraceae; genus Sulfitobacter; species Sulfitobacter sp. TCYB15. The sequence goes on along the minus strand of NZ_CP159193.1, from coordinate 1,638,131 downwards.
CTTCAGTTCCATCAGGATCGTGTTTTCGGGGTCTTTGATCTCGGCCATGCCGGTCTCCTTTAAGAATTTCGTTGGCAATTACCTAGGACGTGCAAGCGCAATTGCCAAGCGGGTCCATTGACCCTGACGGCAATAACGGCAAAACACGACGGGAATTGTGGTTTTACACGAGGGACAAGATGGGCTGGAAAGCATTGGATGACATGGACCTGCGCGGCAAGCGGGTTCTGGTGCGCGTGGATATCAACGTGCCGGTTGAAAACGGCAAGGTAACGGACGACACCCGCATCCAGCGGATCATCCCCACCCTGCGCGACATTCTGGAACAGGGTGGCACCCCTGTGTTGCTGGCGCATTTTGGCCGCCCCAAGGGCAAACGCGTGCAGGATCTGAGCCTGCGTGTCGTCCTCCCCGCGCTCGAGGCTGCCTTGGGCCGCAAAGTCGTGCTGGCCGAAACGCTGGAGGCCGCCGAGGCGGGCACCGAAGAGATCAACGCCGCCGATGTATTGCTGCTTGAAAACATCCGTTTCTATCCGGGCGAGACCGAGAACGACCCCGATTTTGCCAAACGTCTGGCCGGTTTGGGCGATATCTATTGCAATGATGCCTTCTCCGCCGCGCACCGCGCCCATGCGTCGACCGAAGGGGTCGCGCGGCTCTTGCCCTCTTGTGCGGGCCGTTTGATGCAGGCCGAGCTTTCGGCGCTTGAAGCCGCGCTGGCCACTCCGCAACGCCCCGTGGGCGCGGTGGTGGGCGGTGCCAAAGTATCGACCAAGATCGAACTGTTGGAAAACCTCGTGAACCGGCTGGATCTGTTGGTGATCGGGGGCGGCATGGCCAATACGTTTCTGGGCGCGCAGGGCGCTGATCTGGGCAAGTCCCTGTCTGAGCCCGATTTTTACGACACCGCCAAGGATATTCTGGCACAGGCCGAAAAGGCCGGCTGCCGCGTATTGCTGCCCGTAGATGGGCTTGTCGCGCGGGAATTCGCCGCCCATGCCGCGCATGAGGTCGCAGCCCTTGGGGCCGATACCGTACTGGCAGCGGACCAGATGGTACTGGACGCAGGCACAAAGACGGTTGATCTGGTCAAAGACGCGTTTAACGGCCTGAAAACCCTGATCTGGAACGGCCCCATGGGCGCGTTCGAGATCCCCCCCTTCGACACCGCAACCGTCGCCGCGGCCAAGGCAGCGGCCGCGCTGACACGCGACGGCGCGCTGATCTCGGTGGCGGGCGGTGGCGACACCGTGGCCGCGTTGAACCAGGCGGGTGCGGCGGATGATTTCACCTATATTTCCACCGCGGGCGGTGCCTTCCTTGAATGGATGGAAGGCAAGACCCTCCCCGGCGTCGCCGCGCTGGACGCCTGACCTTATCCCCCGCCAGTCGTGGCACAGCGATGCGACTGGCGGGAAAGATATGCGACATCCTTGCCCAACCCCCTAAAAAGATGAACATTTTCTTGCCAATCGCAAGACGGGGGATTCCCTTCGCGAATCACCTGTGTCATACTGGGGGAACGTCCACTAAGAGACGATTAAAGGCAGATACATGAACCGCAGCAGCAAACCCGCTTTTGGCACTCTCTTGTTTTTCGCGATCGCCTTCGCGCTGAGCCTCTATTTCGCCTTTGCAGCGATTCAGGGGAACTACGGCCTGTTCCGCCGCGCCGAGATCGTGGCCGAAGCGCAGGATCTGCGGGTACAGCTTGCACAGGTGCAGATCGATGTGGCGCGGATGGAGAACCTGACCCATCGTCTGTCTGACGAATATCTTGATCTCGACCTGCTGGACGAACAGACCCGCAAGGTGCTGGGGATGATCCGCGCCGACGAAATCGTGATCCGCTGATACCCGCGCATCATCCGGCATAATCCCCCGCAGCGTCATAAAAAATTCACGTCCCGCCAGCAGGGTATTGCGTGACCTGTAAATGCCTCTCGCCATCATTGCTCGAATCCGATAAGAGATAGTTTAACGCTAAACTATTTTGCGCGTGCGCGGGACAAACTACGGAGGAATTGCCCCATGGCTGCCCAGAAACCGACGAAAAAGACAAACGCCAGCGCCGAAGAGCTCAAGGCCTATTACCGCGATATGCTGCTGATCCGGCGGTTCGAGGAGAAAGCGGGCCAGCTTTACGGCATGGGTTTGATCGGTGGTTTTTGCCACCTTTATATCGGACAAGAAGCGGTGGTTGTCGGGCTTGAAGCCACGGCCAAGGACGGCGACAGCCGCATCACCACCTACCGCGACCACGGGCATATGCTGGCCTGCGGCATGAACCCCGACGGGGTGATGGCCGAACTCACCGGCCGCGAAGGCGGCTATTCCCGCGGTAAGGGCGGGTCTATGCATATGTTCTCTAAGGAAAAGAAATTCTACGGCGGCCACGGCATCGTGGGCGCGAACGTGCCCCTTGGCGCGGGCATCGCCTTTGCGGACAAGTATAAGGGCAACGACAACGTTACCTTTACCTATTTCGGGGATGGTGCCGCGAACCAGGGTCAGGTCTACGAGACGTTCAACATGGCCGCCCTGTGGAAACTGCCGGTGATTTTCATCATCGAAAACAACCAATACGCCATGGGCACCTCGCAGCAGCGCTCTACCTCCAGCGCTGAAATCTGGGAACGCGGCAAGGCTTTCGGCATCCCCGGCGAAGCGGTGGATGGCATGGATGTGCTGGCGGTCAAGGACGCGGGCGAACGCGCGGTGAAACACTGCCGCTCGGGCGACGGCCCCTATATTCTGGAAATCAAGACATACCGCTATCGCGGGCATTCCATGTCGGACCCGGCCAAATACCGGACCCGCGAAGAAGTGCAGAAAATGCGCGACGAACGCGACCCCATCGAACAGGTGCGCAACATCCTGCTGGAACATAAACACGCCAGCGAGGACGATCTGAAAGCGATCGACAAAGAGATTAAGGAAATCGTTAACGCAAGCGCGGAGTTTGCCAAAGAAAGCCCCGAACCCGCGGCGGAAGAGCTTTGGACAGATATCTACGCAACCGAAGTCCCACAGGAGGCTTGAACCATGGCAATCGAAATTCTCATGCCCGCACTGAGCCCCACAATGGAAGAAGGCACGCTTGCCAAATGGCTGGTCAAAGAGGGCGACACCGTGTCCTCGGGTGACATCATGGCCGAGATCGAAACCGACAAGGCCACGATGGAATTCGAAGCCGTCGACGAAGGCACCATCGGCAAGATCCTGATCGACGCCGGCACCGAAGGCGTCAAGGTCAACACTCCCATTGCCGTGCTGCTGGAAGACGGTGAAGACGCCTCTGACATCGACAGCGCCTCCAGCGCCGCACCGGCGGAACAGCCCAAAGCCGACGACAGCGACGACGCCAAATCCGACAAGGCACCCGCCGCCGCCAAGCCCGACGCCGAGGCCCCGAAGGCACCGGAAACCGACACCACCCCCGACTGGCCCGAAGGCACCAAGCTGAAACAGCAGACGGTGCGCGAGGCCCTGCGCGACGCCATGGCCGAAGAAATGCGCCGTGACGAAGATGTGTTCCTGATGGGCGAGGAAGTCGCCGAATACGAAGGTGCCTATAAAATTTCCCAAGGCCTGCTGGACGAATTCGGGGCCAAGCGGATCATCGACACGCCGATCACCGAACACGGGTTTGCCGGTATCGGTGTGGGTGCCGCCTTTGGCGGGCTGCGCCCCATCGTCGAATTCATGACCTGGAACTTTGCCATGCAGGCGATCGACCACATCCTGAACTCCGCCGCGAAAACGCTCTATATGTCCGGCGGTCAGATGGGCGCGCCAATGGTCTTCCGCGGACCAAACGGTGCCGCGGCCCGCGTCGGCGCGCAGCACAGCCAGGATTACGCCGCGTGGTATATGCAGATCCCCGGCCTCAAGGTGGCGATGCCCTATTCTGCCTCCGATGCCAAAGGCTTGATGAAAACCGCGATCCGCGACCCCAACCCCGTCGTTTTCCTTGAAAACGAAATCATGTACGGCAAATCCTTCGATGTGCCCGATGTCGACGACTATACCGTCCCCTTCGGCAAGGCCCGCATCTGGCGCGAGGGCACGGATGTCACGATCGTCAGCTTTGGCATCGGCATGACCTATGCGCTGGAAGCCGCTGAAAAGCTGGCCGAAGAAGGCATCGACGCCGAAGTCATCGACCTGCGCACCCTGCGCCCGATGGACACCGCCAGCATCATCAAGTCGGTGATGAAGACCAACCGCCTTGTCACCGTCGAAGAGGGCTGGCCGCAAGGCTCCGTCGGGAATTACATTTCAAGCGTGATCATGCAGGAAGCCTTTGACTATCTGGATGCGCCGGTGATCAACTGCACCGGCAAAGATGTGCCCATGCCCTATGCCGCAAACCTCGAAAAACTGGCGCTTGTCACCACGGACGAGGTTATCGCGGCGGTCAAAAAAGTCACCTACAAGTAAGGAGCGGTCCACATGCCCATAGAAATCCTCATGCCCGCCCTCAGCCCCACGATGGAAGAAGGCACGCTGGCGAAATGGCTTGTCTCCGAAGGGGATAGCGTCTCCTCCGGTGATATCCTGTGCGAGATCGAAACCGACAAGGCGACGATGGAATTCGAAGCCGTCGACGAAGGCACCATCGGGAAGATCCTGATCGGTGACGGCAGCGAAGGCGTCAAGGTGAACACCCCCATCGCCGTGCTGCTGGAAGAGGGCGAAGAGGCGTCGGACATTGACAGCGCCCCTGCTCCGGCTGCCAAGGACAGCGCCAAGGAAGATGCCCCCGACCAGGACGCGGCCCCTGAAAAAGGCTACGGCCGCGGCGAAAGCGACGCCAACGACACAGGCAAATCCGCCCCCGCCGCGCCGAAGGGCAGTGACGGCAAACGGCTGTTTGTGACACCTCTGGCCCGTCGCATCGCGGCAGACAAAGGCGTGGACCTGACCGAACTCTCCGGCTCTGGCCCGCATGGTCGCATCATCAAAGCAGATGTGGAGGCAGCCTCCGCCGGTAGCACCAAAGCCAAACCGGCCGAAAGCTCGCAAACCGCCAGCGCACCGGCAGCCACAGCGGCCCCTGCCGCCGGCCCGTCCGCCGACGCCGTGATGAAAATCTACGAAGGCCGCGCGTTCGAGGAAATCTCCCTCAACGGCATGCGCAAGACCATCGCCGCGCGCCTGACCGAAGCCAAACAGTCGATCCCGCATTTCTACCTGCGCCGCGACATCGAGCTCGACGCGCTGCTGAAGTTCCGCGGTGAGCTGAACAAACAACTCGAAGCCCGCGACGTGAAGCTGTCGGTCAATGACTTCATCATCAAAGCCTGTGCGCTGGCGCTGCAAACCGTATCTGACGCCAATGCCGTCTGGGCCGGTGATCGCATCCTCAAGCTCAAGCCCTCGGATGTGGCCGTCGCCGTGGCCATCGAAGGCGGCCTGTTCACGCCTGTGCTGAAAGACGCCGAGATGAAATCGCTCTCGACCCTCTCGGCAGAGATGAAAGACCTCGCCACCCGTGCACGCGACCGCAAGCTTGCGCCGCATGAATATCAGGGCGGCAGCTTCGCCATCTCGAACCTCGGCATGTTCGGGATCGACAACTTCGACGCGGTCATCAACCCACCCCATGGCGCGATTTTGGCCGTCGGCGCGGGGGTCAAGAAACCCGTCGTCGGCAAGGATGGGGAGCTCGCCATCGCCACGGTCATGTCCGTCACCCTCTCTGTCGATCACCGCGTCATCGACGGTGCCTTGGGCGCGCAGCTGCTCAGCGCCATCAAGGACAATCTCGAAAACCCCATGATGATGCTGGCGTAACCCCGCTTCCAAATGGATCCAAATCCTCGGGGGTCCGGGGGCAGACAGCCCCTGGCCTCACAAAAAAGGGCCGGCCCCAATGACGGGTCCGGCCTTTTCACATCTCGACGAAGGCGCGCGCTCTCAATCCCCTAGCATTACATATTAATATCGCCTTGCGGCCCCAGCATGTGATCCATCAGGACCGACGGCTGATCGCAGCCCGCCTCCCCCACGACCCGCGCAGGGATGCCCGCGACGGTCTTGCAGGGCGGCACGGATTCCAGCACGACAGACCCCGCCGCAATGCGCGAGCAATGCCCGATAGAAATATTACCCAACACTTTCGCCCCCGCGCCGATCAACACGCCGTTGCCAATCTTCGGGTGACGGTCCTGCTCTTCCTTGCCCGTCCCGCCCAAAGTGACCGAGTGCAGCATCGACACGTTGTCGCCCACGACCGCGGTTTCGCCAATCACGACGGAATGGGCGTGGTCGATCATGATTCCCTTGCCGATCGTCGCGGCGGGGTGGATATCGACGCCAAAAATCTCGCTCACGCGCATCTGCACGAAATAGGCCAGATCCCGTTTACCTTGTTTCCACAGGTGATGGCCCACACGGTAGGCCTGCACGGCCTGATAGCCTTTGAAATACAGGATCGGTTGCAACAGCCGGTGGCAGGCGGGGTCACGCTCGTAAATTGCCACCAGATCGGCCCGTGCCGCCTTGATCAGGTCGGGATCACTGGCAAAGGCCTCCTCCACCATCTCATGGACCACCATCATCGACATTTCATTCGAGGCCAGCTTCGCCGCGATACGGTAGGATAGCGCTTTCTCGATGGATTTATGGTGCAGAATCGTAGCGTGGACAAAACCGCCAATCAGCGGCTCATCGCGGACAGCATTCTGTGCTTCCGTCTGGATCTGATCCCAAACCGGATCCACCGTGGCGATATTCGTGCGTGCATTTGCCATAAGACCATCCTTCTTTGTCCCCACGATATAGCAGGTTCCGCCCAAGTGCCAAACGCAAAGCCGAGGGGTTACACGCGCAGTTTATTACAAATTGATCTCGCCAAACAGCGCGGGCCCCGCCCCGTACAGCGCAGAAACCTGCGCAACACTGATCAACGCAGGCCCCGCCGCCCCGTCAGCTGCGCGCATTTGGGCGGTATAGGTCCAGCTTGCGCGGTCCACGATCTCTTCGCGCAGGACAACACCGTTTTGCAGGATACGCAGCTGATATTGCTCGCTTTCCTCGGCCAGTGGCACATCGAAACCCGTCCACCCATCGCCATTGATCCGCGTCCGGCGTATCCAGCCAAACCGCAACGCCCCCGCCTCTTCTTCTATTCGCAGGTGGCAGGGCCGATAGGGGCGCAGCCCGTTGCCGTCAAAGCTCTCGGTTTTTTGAATGTAGCTTGGGTCGTTTAGCGGGCGGCCCGCAGGCCCGATGCGATAGGTCTGCGCGATCCGCAACAGGTTCGGGCTCAGCTCGATCTGGCGAGGGATTGAATTGAGCAGCACAAACTGCGATCCCGCCGGCCAGACATCCGGCATCATCCCATCCGACCCCGCTTGTCCGCGGAGCCGGTCGCTCAGAAGATAGGTTTGCGGGGCGATCAGCTCGGCCCGCGCGAACTGGAACACCTCCCACCGGTCGGCAGAGCCGTCGCCGATAGCCGCCAGATTGGCTCCGCCCAGTAGATCGGCCTCATCAACACTCTCTAACACGCCGCTGGTCAGCATGACCTGCAGCGCCTGCCCGCGATCCACCACACCGGGGCGCGCATGGGCCATGTCGTTTTGCGTGACCCCCATTGTCGCGCGCAGGGGCATCAGGGTGTTCAACCTGAAATTCGTTTCCCCGCCAGAGGCATAGACCGCGACGTTGCCCGGCCATTGCCGTGCGCTGGCCGCAATATGCGGCGCATGGGGCACCTCGTCACCGCGCAGCAGCGGCAGGTCCAGAAACAGCGCGTTCACCGGCACGGGCGCGACAAAGGGTTTCAACGCGACCAATTCGTCATCTAAGGGCGCGGGGTCATAGACCTCGGGCTCAATCCGCACGGCCTCGATCAAAGACATCTCCCCCATCTCGACCCGATCCACGCGGTACAGCGCCTCCCCCTCGCCATCGTCTGGCGGCAAGGCAATCACATCGCCCGCGCCGACATCCATCATCGACGGCGGCAAGGCCAGACGCACCCCTTCGCGTGCCACACGCGCCTCTGTCAGCCAGCGTTCAGCTGTCTGGTGCCCCTCCGCCCGGGTGAGCGCCATATTGAACTCTGACATCGCCACCGCATGGGTCGCGTCGTCAGGCAAGATCGCCTCTTCCGCGATCACCTCGTAATCCCCGTCCGCTTGCACAAACCGCAAACGCAGACGCCCCGAAAGCGCCGCCTCTGCCTCACGGGACTGTTCCACCGGTACCTCCAGATCACCCGAAACAGCCAACGTCTCTCTGTTCAGCGGCACGGCATCCAATCCGTCCCGCATGATGAAACGCAACACCCCGTCGCGTTCCACCGCATCAAAGCCATAGCGCAGCATCAACGGCTGCAACGCCGCGCGCGCATCGGCCACCTCGTCCACCACATAGCCGCGGACATAGCCATACAGCCCAGAGGTATCGAAATCGTTAACGCCAGCACGCCGGCAGATCGCCGCCACAAGCTCGGACAAAGGCAGCGCCGCACTGCGGCCGTTCAGCCAATGCCCACGGGCGTAATTTCGACCATCGCTCCACAGCGCGCGATTATTGGGAAAGAAAGGATAGGGCCGCGTGTCCCAGGCCCAAACAAAGGCGCGGGTCATATCCACCATCGGCCCGCCATAGGCCGCCGAGGTCGGATTATGCGCCGGATCCCGCCAATGATCCGCCACGGCACGCAGATATTGCATCTGCATCAACTCATCCCGTGCGCCCGACGAATAGCGCGGCAAACTGCTTTCAGAACTTTTGAGGTCAAGAAACTTGTTCGGCTGGTTGGTCCCCTTGTCCACCGCCGCGCAGCCGTATTCCGTAAACCAGATGGGCTTGGACCCGGGCTGCCAGCCCGTCGGCTCTGCTGCGCGCACGCCGCCAATACGATTGTGGTGCAGGTTCTCCCACCAGCCGCGCAGATCCTTGTAACGGTAAACCCAAGGCTCCCCATGGGTGCCATCGGTGATCGGCGTACGGCGTTGCGCCGCGCGCGCCTCGGGCGAATGGTAGTACCAGTCAAACCCTTCGCCCCCCGCAACATTACCCGCCAGATAGTCGAGAGCATAAATGCTGTCGCTTTGCTGCGCGTCCAGATGATCCGCACCGTCACGCCAATCGGACAGCGGCATATAATTGTCGATGCCGATGAAATCGATCGTGTCGTCGGCCCACAGCGGATCAAGGTGAAAGAACACATCGCCGCTGCCATCCTGCGGGTGATAGCCGAAATATTCGGACCAATCCGCAGCATAGCTGATCTTGGTGCCCGCGCCCAAAAGCAGCCGCGCCTCTGCGGCCAGCGCGCGAAACGCCTGCACCGCCACAAAGCTGTTCCCCGCCCCGCGGATCTGCGTCAGCCCGCGCATCTCGGTGCCGATGCAAAAGGCCTCTACCCCGCCTGCGGCTTTGCACAGGGCGGCATAATGCAGGATGAACCGCGACATCGACCATTCCTGTGGACCGGAATAGACCACCTGCCCGCCCGCAACGGTAAAATCCGCCGCCGTGACCGTGCCAAAGAACGCCGCTACCTCGTTATGCGCGCTCAGCGTCCCGTCAGAGCTGCCCGCCCGACCCGGCGCTTTCGCCAGCGTGATCCGCCCCCGCCAAGGCAGCTTGGGCTGGGCGCCGGCATCGCTATAGGGGTCGGGCAAGCCATTCCCTTCTAGCTGGTCCATCAGGATGAACGGGTAGAACATCACCGCCTTGCCCGCCGCCTGAATGGCATGGATCGCCTCGATCACCGCGGCATCTGCGGGGGTGCCGCCATAGACCGGACGGTCGTCCTCGCGGGCGATCACCTCGGCGGTGCCGCGGGTCAGACCTGCCACCTGCCACGGCATGTTTTCGCCCTCGTCCTCGGCGCTTTCCACCTTGGGGCGCAGGCGGCATTCGCCGCAACGCAGATCATCGCCGAACCACGAAACGACCAGCGACGCGGCAGCCAGCTGCGGCAGGTCCTGCGTGGCATCCTCCAGCGCGGCGGTGAAATCACTGCGCCCGTCGGGGGTAGAGACATTCGCGCTCCACCGGCCACCCTGTCCGTCGGTATAATGCACCGGAGTCGTCGCTAACGCATATTCCCCAGTGCCCGGAATCAGCGCGACACCTTTAACTCCATGGGTCACGCTGATGTCGGCGGCAGGCGCATCCGGTTCCTCTGCCCGCAGCACCTCGAAGGAAAACTGCGGCACGCGGTTGCCAAAGAGCCCCAGCCCGAGGTTCTCCATCACCACATAGGCCGTGCCACGATAGGCCGGCACCGCGTCCGCCCCCTCGATCGCGGCAATCGTCGGGTCGGGCAGTTGATCGCGCGTCCCGCGATAAACCGCCATATTCAGCGCGTGTGCCGAGATTTCCTCCCCATCCGCCCAGATCCGGCCAATGCTGGTAATCTCCCCTTCGCACAGGGCAATGGCGAGGCTGACGCTATAGCTGTATTCCGTCGTCTGCGGGGTCGAGGGCGCGCCCTTGCCACCGCCGCCGCCCGTCACTGTCGTCGTCTCGGCGAAATCCGAGGCCCAGATCACCTGTCCCCCGACACGCATCCGGCCATAGACCTGCGCAATCGCCGCGCCTTCGCCCGCCTGGGTCAGACGAAAGCGGTCGACCTTGCCGGTCTCGACCGCCTGCGCCCCTTGCCCCAGCAGCCGCTGGTCGATCACACGGCCAAGGGTCGCCCCCACGGCACGCCCAATGGCGACCGAAGACAAGCCTGCCAATGTGCCCCCGACAGAGCCGCCAATCGCCGCACCTGCGGTTGAAAGAAGTATCGTCGCCATCAGATCGCCTCCGCCGGGAATTCAAAACGCGCCACAATGCGCCTGCGCCACGGCAGGCTCAGCGGGCTTTCCGTCACCCCATGCCCGCTGTAGCCGTGGATAAAGCTCGCCTGCGCGCCGACCTCTGCCGCCACGCCCAGATGTTTCGCCACCGACCCGCTGCGCATGCGGAACAACAGCACGTCACCGGGGGCCTCATCGATCAGGACCTTGGGCGAGAGGTGACGCAGCGCAGCACGCCAAAGCCGCTCGTCCCCCTGTGGTTCTGACCAGTCCATTGAATAGGAAGGGATCGCCTCGGGCTCCTCCCCCACCACCTCGCGCCAGATACCGCGCAACAGGCCAAGGCAGTCACAGCCCGCCCCCTTGCGCGCCGCCTGATGCACGTAGGGCGTGCCGATCCATCCCCGCGCCGCAGCCACCACGGCGGTCCCGCGCGCGCTCATCTCAGCGACCCGCCGGTATTGCTGCCCGAGGATTTCGGCACCGCCATCATCCAATCCGCGCTCGGCACATCAGGAAAGCCCTGAAAGTTCAGCAGGTTGTTGAACTTCAGCCGACAGGTGGTGTGGCGTTTGTCGCAGCCTGCCACCAGTCTCAGCCGTTGCCCGGCGGAAATTGTACCGCGGATCGGCTCCCACAGCTCGACCTCGCGCCGACCCTCCAGCACCCGGTCGTGCTTGATCATACCCCAAAGCCCCGCCGCAGGGCCGTCCAGCACCTCAAGCCGCCCCCGCGCGAACCATGCGTCGTCAAACCCGTTGATCCCCTCCCAACGGAACACCCGCCCGTCCTCGTGCTCCTGCACGGCGAGTGTCACGGCATAGCCCGCCGTCGCCAGATCAAACCCGCAGGCCGCATCCCCCAGCACCGCGGTGCAGGGCTTCTGAAACACCCGCCCCAAGGGCCGGTTCAACGCCTCGGTCAACCCGCGCAGTTCTGCGCGAAAGGCACCGCCCGCGCGCTGCATCTCGCCAATCGTGCCGCGAAAGATCATGCAGCGGGCGGACACATCGGCCCAGTTCACCCGCCAGCAGCGTACCTCCGCCCCGTCAAAGCGCCCCTGCTCGATCTCGTCCTCGCGGATCGCGTCATCGCTCAGCGCGCCCAGCGCCTCTGTGTTATCCACCGACAACCCCGTGCTCTGCGCCAAGGCCCGCGCACTCAGCCCGCTATCCGCACGAAACGCCAACCCGTCAAAGCCGAGCGGCTGATCATGGTCGGTAAACGCCAGCGTCACCCCGTCCCGCCGCCGGATTGCCCACGCCGTGCACAGCGTCGTCAGACCCGTGCGCGCATGCGCCAACACCGCGTCTTTGCCCGCCCCGCTCATACCCGCACCTCGATCACAGGCACATCCGGCACTTGCCCCGCCTGAAAGCTGGCAACGCTGACCAGAATGCGATCCGTGTCAAAGCGGACAGGCACGTCGAATTCGAACCCCGCCGACACCTGCATTTCGGGGTCCGGCGCATGGGCGAAACGGATGATGCCCGTGCTCAGGTCAACCTCATAGTCGCTCCCCTCTTGCAGGGCGTCCTGCTCTATCCCCACGCGCACGGTTCCGGCAACCGGCTTGGTGATCGGCCTGACGTAGCTATGCCCGCCCGAGCTATAGGTCTTGACCAGTTGATAGTCCGTCCGAACACCATCCCCGAAGCCAAGGCTCTGATCCTCGAAAGTGACCCCGACCGAAGAGGCGCAGGATTTGAAATCCGCCCAATCCTTCCACCGAAACCCGTACATCTGCCCCATACGCGCCTCGAAGAACCCCGTGAGCGCTTGGACATCGTCGATAGAGCGCATCCCCAGCCCCGCATCATACACACGGCGTGAATGGGCCCAGGGGGTGTTGCGCTCCTCATACCCGTTGGCGAGCGTCACCACATCGGTACGGCGTTGCGGCCCCCCGAGAGATCCAAAGCTCAGGCTAGGTGGAAATCTGACATCGTGAAAATTCATCGGCTTGCTCCCCTAGCGGTTACGGTTGCCAGTGTTCAGCGCGCGGCTTAGCTGAGCGGCTATCTGGCTTTGACTGCGTTGGAATCCCTGCACATCAGGGGTGGTGATGTTCATGACCACGGTCGTCCCGCCGCTCGCGCCCCCTTTGACACCCAGCTTACCGTCCGGCCCCCGTGCCAAGGGCATGATCGCCTCCGGTCCGGCCTCGCCCATCAGCCCCATCCCCCCGCGCATGCCAAAGCCAGTGGCGGTGCTGACAATCCCCCCTTGAGCAAAAGGCATCACACGTCCCTGAGAAAACGGTGCCCCATCGGCAAAGGGGAGTATTCCCTGCACCAGTGATCCCACACCTTGACTGATCAGCCCGCCGACGTGATCGGACACCGGCTTCATCGCCGCGTTATAAGTCGTGTTCACCATCGACCGCGCCACGGTGGACAGGGCATCCGACAGTTTCATCCCGTCAAACGCGACACCATCAAAGGCCCTGCGTAATCCACGGCTCAGCCCCTTCTCCAACGTCGCGACATCCTTGCCTGTCGCGGCCAATGCGCTGCGCATACGGCGCAGTTCGGCATCGAAACCGGCCACCAGCGTGGCCGTCGCGCCAAGCGTCTCATTCAACCGCTCTGCGCCATCCTCTAGCCCCTCGAATGTATCATCCTGTGCCATCAGTCTTCCTCTCTCTGCCTATCGGGATAAGCCGCCATCAAGGCTGCCAATCCCTCCCCCAACAGCGGAGCCCGCCCCGCCTCGCTCCCCAGCATCAGTTGCAGCTCTGCCGGCGTGAGCGCCCAGAATGCGTCGGGCGTCAGCGACAATCCCCTCAGCCCCGCCCGCAGTAGCGCAGCCCAGTCCATCCCCGGCGCGGTCTCTGCCTTTGTCCTCTCGGGGGGCACGCTCATACCGGCACGACAAAGGCACGCGCCAAAAGCTCTGCGGCGGCCTGAGAGGCGGCAACCGGCCCGCCCTCGATCTCGGCCTGCGCAAGCGTCTCGGCGCTCACCTCGGTCCCCCTTGCACGCAGCCCCGCGGCCAGCAGCAACAGCACATCCCGACTGCGGAACCGATGACCCTCGAACCGCTCGACCAAAGCCACCAGCGACGGCTCCTCCAGCGCGTCCTCCAGCTCGGCCAAGGCCCCCAGGGTCAGCCGTGCCACGCGTCGCTGACCATTCACCACCAGCGCCACATCCCCTCGCCACCGGTTCACCATGATCAGACCCCGCCCCCGGGTGCGTTTGCCGTATCCGCGGTAAAGCTCAGCTGCCCCGCGGATTGCAGGCTCAGCTCATAGGTCGCCTCCCCATTCAGCGACCCGCCATATTCAATGGCCGCCACCTGGAACGGCCCCTCGATAATACCGAAGCTGGGGATCACGATCTGGAAATCCGGCGTCAGCCCGTCAAAAAACAACTGTCGTGCACGTTCATCCGTGCCCGCATCGCGAAACACCCCCGACCCGCTGATTGCGGCAGATCGGACGCCCGCGCCCGCCAGCAGCTCCCGCCAGCCCCCCTCACTGTCAAGCGAGGTCACCTCAACCGGTTCCGCGTTAAAGCTCACCCGCGTGGCACGCAGCCCCGCGATCGTTTCGAACTGACCATCGCTCGTCATGTCCACCTTGACCAAAAGATCTTTGCCCGCTTGAACAGCCATATCCACTCTCCTGTTAATTTCCTGAAACTTCGGCTCAGCCGTCCTGAACCCGCGCCCTGAACCGCATCTCTATCTGGCGGCGCGCATCCGCCCCGATCTGTCGCGCGACGGCCCGCTCGAACCGCAAGCTCACCAGCCGCCCGCGGCTCAGGCCAAACTGCCCACCGACCAGCGCATCACTCACCGCCGCGGCCACCTGTTTCGCGGGGGCGAACCCCGCATGATGCGTGACGACAAGAACCGTGAACCGATGCTCCGCCCCGCCGCCCGTCCTGTCAGAGGCATCGCGCACCGCTTCGGACCCCAGCTGCACATACAGCGCCGGCACCTCCCCCGCAGGAGCCGCATCAAAAACCGCATCGCCCACAAGCGCCGTGATCTCCTGATCTGTGCTCAACACGCCAAAGACCGCCTGTTGCAGGGCAAACCCCATGCCATAGCTCATACCGCCACCTCCTCATGGGTCAGGCAGGCCAGATACCGCCCTTGTGCGTCCTGCTCGGCCACCGACTGGATCTGATAGACCCGTGTGCCCTCGCGAAAGCGCTGCTGCGGCAAGGGGCGCGCGGGATCGCCCACTGGCGCACCGCGTACCGTCACCACATAGACCCCGCGGCTCACCGCAATGCCGCCACGCCCCAAACGCCGGCCCCGCCGCGCCGTAACATCCGCCCAGAGATCCCCCACACGCACCCAGCTCCGGCTCTCTCCGCCCGCGCCATCAGGCTGAGGCACCTGCGCCTCCAACACCAAGCGGCGGCTCAACGACAGTCGGCTCATGCGCGTGCCCCCAAGCCGATCCGCAGCGGGCGGTAGCGCTCGATCAGGCTGCTCACCCCAAAGGGCATGCAGCCGTCCCCAAGGCGGGTCTCGTGGCGGTATTCATAGTAATGCGCCGCCAGCATCAGCACGGCCTGCTGCAAATCCGCGGGCACAGCGCCCCAGCTTTCCCCAAGCCCCGCCTCGAACACGACCTGCACCGACCCTTGCGGCGGAATGAACGGCAACATCGCCCCCGAGGGCTTCAGCAGCGGAGCCTGCATATCGCGCACCAGCCAGTAGCGCTGCGGCTCGATCACCGTCTCCATCGCATCCCGCGCCACCACGGTGACACCCACGATCTGCCGGACCGGCCCCACGGGCAAAGCCTGCGCCTGCGGGTCCGCCCACTCTTGCACGGTCATGGTAAACAACCGCGAGATCAGCGCCTTGGACGTGCGCGCCTCAATCGCGGCAATGGCGGCACGCAGAAAGCTCGCCAAAACGGGCTCTTGTACGGTTTCGGTGCCAAAACCGGTGCCCATCCGCAAATGCGCCTTGAACGGCTCCAGCGGCAGATCGGCCTCCGCCACCCCTGTCTCTTCGATCAACATCTCATCGCTCCAAATCTAGCCCGCCAAAGCCCCCCGAACGCGCACCCCGACTGCATCGCTCGGTCGGAGGCAGCAGCTAGGCAATGCACCCGGCGCATCACGGCGCGCCCGGGGGGATGGGGCCAGCCACCGCCAGCCCCCCTGTTCGACCCCGCGCCTTAGGCGGTGCCGAATTTCAGCAGCTTGATCGCGGCAAAGTCGCTCACGTCGCCGCCCACCCGTTTGGTGGCATAGAACAGCACATGCGGCTTGGCGCTGAAGGGATCGCGCAGGATCCGCAGGTCGGGCCGCTCTGCTACGGTGTAACCGGCGGCAAAATCACCGAAGGCGACCGAGAATGAATCCGCCGCCACATCGGGCATGTCCTCGGCCACCAGCACCGGATAGCCCATCAGCCGCGCGGGCTGGCCCTGCGTCATCCCGTCAGACCACAGGAACCGCCCGTCCAGATCCTTGAGCTTGCGCACGATCCCTGCCGTCTTCGAACTCATCACAAAACTCGCCTGCGCGCGGTACTGCGCCCCAAGCGCATAGACCAGATCAACCACCGCATCCGCCGTGATCTCGCCAGCGACGCCGGTGGGCACATAGCCCAGATTGCCCCACTCCCAGATCACATTGTCGACCGTGGCATGGGCCAGAAACCCCTTGGGCTTGTCGATCCCGTCCCCGTGGATAAAGGCTGCGGCCTCTGCCCGCGAGAATTTATCGGCGATCCGCCCCGCCAACCACGCTTCGATGTCAAAGGCACTGTCATCCAGCAACCGCTGCGAGGCTTTGGGCAGCGCGCTCAGCTCGTGCAGCGGGATGGTGATCCGGTCGATCTGCGGCGTATCGGTCTCGGACACGGCCCCCGTTTCTGTCGCCCAACCGGCCCCGACATCCGCATGATCCACCAGCACGTCGTAAGAGGTCGCCTCGACCTGCACCACCGACGCAATCGCCCGGATAGAGGCCGTGGCATTCAACACCGACTTCACCCGATCCGAGGTCTGCGGGTCCACCAGATAGCCACCATCCGAATTCACCGCCGCCGACAGCGCCTTGCTCTCCAGCTCAAGTCCGCGCAACCCGTCGTCGTCGCCGTTGCGGATATAGGCATGCAGCGCCTTCTGATGCGGCGCGCCCGTCTCTACAGCCCCCGCCAATGGTGTGCGCGCCGGCAAAGTCATCTTTCGATCCAACATAGTCATTCGCTCTTCTGTTTGTTGCAACTTGGTCGTCATCTCGTCCTGAAACCCTTTGAAATCCTGCACAAATCCACCCACCGCGCGGCGCATCTCCTCGACCGCGCCTCGGGGCTCGGTGCCCATGTCATCCTCGTGTCGTTCCATCCGCTTACCCTCCGTTCCGTTTCAAATTCCGCCGCGCCTCGTCAAAGACACCGGCCATGCCGCGCAAGACGTCTCCGATGGCGATAAAATCCCCCTTGGCCGCGATCCGCGCCGTGGGGAGCATGGGAAAGGTCACCAGCGACACCTCCCACAGGTCCAGGGTCTGCAGCACCCGCTGGCCCGCGTCATTCTTGGCCGCCCGCTGCGTGCGATAGCCGATGCTCAGGCCATCAATCGCCCCTGCCTCGATCAAGGCCGCCGCCTCGCGGCCCCGCGCCACACTGTCCAGCAGCCGCCCCTTGACCCAGAGCCCCCGCGCATCCTCGCGCAGCTCGTCCCAGACGCCGATGGGCTGTGCCGGATCATGCTGCCACAGCATCTTGATCCGACGCCCCGCGGCCTGCGCCGCCGCCAGCGAGGCGCCATAGGCTCCCCGTGCCACCAGATCACCGCCCTGATCGACCCGCCCGAACAGGCTGGCATAGCCGCTGATCTCGGTGCCGCCCTCCACCACAAGCCCCTCGTCGAAACGCGCGAACTTATGCTCCAACCCAGCGCCCATATGGGGCAAACCTCTCCCGTTCTCCGACCCGAGGCCGAAGCGCATGCCATCTTCCATGACACCCTCCCTTGCGTTCAAATTGCTACGGCGCGACCACCAGAAACGACTGTACCGCCTGCGCCAAAATCACCGCGACCACACCATAGACGGTCAACCACAACCGCCGCTCCAGCCGCTCCATCATCTCCTCCAGCCGGTCGAGCCGCTGCAAAAGATTCTCGTGGTGGATCGCGCTCACCCTCTCATGCGCCTGCAACCGCAACCCCGGCGCACATTCAAACCGGTCATATCCCATCTCCTCAACCATCCGCCGCCACCGCTGGCAGCCCCAACAAGGACCGCTTTTCCGCCTGCGTCAGAAAATCCGCCCCCGCCACCCGCGCCCATTGCGCGTCACGCTCCTGCGCCAGGGCGGGCACCTGATCCAGATCGGGCTTCAACGTCACCGCCTCATGCGTGAACCCCGCCAGCCATGCGCCAAGCGCCGCGGCAACCCGCGTGGCCAAAGGCAGGACCGTCAGCCGGTAGAACGCCCGATGCGCCTCCTGATAATTGGCATAGGTCGCATCCCCCGCGATCCCCAGCAGCATCGGCGGCACCCCAAAAGCCAGCGCCACTTCCCGCGCCGCCGCCTCCTTGGTGCGGTGAAACTCCATGTCCGAGGGCGAAAACCCCATCGGCTTCCAATCCAACCCGCCTTCCAGCAGCATCGGCCGCCCCGCATTGCGCGCGCCTTGATGGTGGCTCTCCATCTCGCTGACCAAACGGTCATACTGATCATCGCTCAGCTTGCCCTGCCCCTCCGCACCGCGATACACAATCGCCCCCGATGGCCGCGCCGCATTGTCCAGCAAGGCCTTGCTCCAGCGCGAGGCCGCGCCATGCACATCCAAGGCCATCGCCGCCGCCTGCAGCGGGCTGAACCCATAGTGGTCATCCTGCGGGTGGAAATTCTTGATATGACAGATCGCGGCCGTATCCCCGGCCACGTCAAACCGATGCTTGCGCCCGCCGACGGCATATTCATAGGCCACCGGCCAGCCATCCGCCCCCGGCACCACCGACATGCGATCCGACCGTAAGACATGCAGCTCCACCGGCACTGGACCCGCGCCAACCGCCTCGATATAGCCGTTGCCCGTCAACAACAGCTGCGCATAAAGCGCCTCCAGCAGCTCCGCACGCCCCTGCGCCCCATTGGGCCGTGCCACCAGATCCAGCAGCGGATGCGCCTCGAACCGTTGCGCGGCATCCTGCAACACCAGCGGCAAGGCCGCCGCGGCCTCCGCGATCAGCTTCACCGACCGAAATCCCACAGGGTTGCCGCAAAACCCGCTGCGCGTCAGACTGACCACATCGCGCGGGCTCCAGGCCACGCGCCCGCTGGTCTGAACCGCAACGACAGGCCCCGTGGCAGAGGCTTTCTTCTCCGCAACCACCTCAACCGCCCCCCGTTTGAGAAAATCAAAAACCATGCCGCTGCTCTCCCTGCTCATTGACCGCCCCATGAAGATCTCACCAATCCCTTAACGCCGCCCGACCAGAGCGCACGCCCCGCCCGCAACAGCGCTTCATTTTGCCCGTTAAACTCTCCCCGAAGGGCCGCTCTCCTCCGCGAACCACTCACAATCCACGCACCCCGGGCATCCGCCACTGCGCCGCAGGCTCGATCATCAGCTCATGCAGCGCCCAGACCAGCGCATCGACGCGGTCCGGCGATCCGCCACCCTCGTAGCCCCGCGCTGTCATCCGGCACATCTGGTCTTCCAGCGCGTCCAGCCCCGCCACATGCCCCACGCGCCCCTGCTCATAAAGTGCCGCCACAGGCTCCGCCCGCGCCACCTTGCCACGGCTGGCATGAACCGATTTGACCGGCACCAATGGGTCGACCTGACGCAAGACCTCCGCCACCATTTGCCCGCCCTGATTGACCTCGGCGACAAGGCGGTCTGCGCCGTACTGCGCCATCGCGCTGATCGCCGCGCGCGCCCACCCCGACGGGGTCGCCCCCTGCACCGTGCAGTCGGCCAGCACCACGGCGCGCCAATCCTGCGGCGGGCCTTGGGTCTGCGCGCCCACCACCACGATCCCGCATTCATCCGACCCCGCGCCGGCGGTGGTGGCAGGGTCCAACCCCACGACGATCCGGTCCAACAAGGGCACATCCCGCACCCGCCCGGCCTCGATCCGCTCGGATGTCCACAGCGCCCCTTCCGCATCGGCCAGCAACACACCGTCCAGTTCCTGCCGCCCCAACCGCGTCCCGCGATAGCGCGCCCGCACCTCCTCCAGGAAAGAGCCCGCAAGGTTCGCGGCATTCGCCTCTGTCGGGGCATGGGTGGTCACGGTCGACGGCGACGCCAGCAGGTTTTTCAGCACGCCGACATTGCGCGGAGTCGTGGTCACACAGACCCGCGGGTCCTCCCCCAGCCGCAAGGCGAACTGCAACTGGTCCCACGTCTCTTCGGCCTTCTTCCACTTGGCCAGCTCATCCACCCAGGCCGCGTCAAACTGCGGCCCGCGCAACCCTTCGGGGTCGTGCGCTGTGTGCACCGTCGCCACCGCCCCGTTTGGCCAGACCAACCGCTTACGCGTCGCCTCCCAATCCGGTCGCCGATCCGCGGGCGAGCACGCCAATATCCCGCTGTCGCCAAAGATCATCACCTCGCGCACCTGCTCGATCGTCTCTCCCACCAGCGCCACGCGGCGACAGCGCCCCGCATCCAAGGGCCGCGCCCCTTCGACCTGCGCGCGCACCCATTCCGCCCCCGCACGCGTCTTGCCCGCACCGCGCCCGCCCATGATCACCCAGGACCGCCAGTCGCCTTCGGGGGGCAGCTGATGCGGCATGGCCCAGAACTCGAACAAAAAAGGGAGAGCCAACAGCTCTCCCTCCTCCAGATCATTCAGGAACCGGTCTTGCACCGCAACATCGGCGGAGCCGATCCAGCTTGCACCCGATGTCAGCCCGCGCCCTTTCCATGTCCAGCGCGTATCCCCCTCGGGCAATGCCCGCTTGTCTGTTTCTGCACTCATTCAGATAGGTCTCCACCTTGACGCAGGTCGCCACCATGCCACTGGCCTTACCCAATGCCTTCGACGCTGCTGTTTCGTTTACTTCCTCCCCGGATCGGGCCTGTTCGCGCAGGCTCTCTATCTCGCGGCGCAAATCGCGGATCGCGACCTGCAACGCCTGAAGCTGCTCTTCGCTGGCAGCAATTTCCTGTTCCGGGGTATTCATCGTCATCTTGCTCTTACCTCTCGTTTTGGACCTCCAACCCGAGCAGACACGAAAAAACGGCCACCGGAACTTAATCCGGGGCCGTTTGCCCATGTCTTCTAGCATGGACGTATTTCTATGTCAGAGCGGACGCAAAGTCAAGGAAAACAAGGTTACCGAAACCTTCCAAGTCCTTACGATGGTTAATAAATTCCTAACTTACACCCGCTCTGACCCTTAGTTTCCGCCCGTCGACGCATTGCCCGCCGCTTCCGCGCCACGCTCCGCCTCGATCTGGCGCCAGCGTGCAACATTGGCGTTATGCTCTTCCAATGTCTCGGCAAAAGCGTGACCGCCGGTGCCATCGGCAACAAAGAAAACATAGTCCTCGCTGGCCGGTTGTGCCGCAGCCATCAGGCTCGCACGTCCGGGGTTCGCAATCGGCGTCGGTGGCAGCGCGTCGATGACGTAGGTGTTGAACGGGGTCTCCTTGCGCAGCTCACTGCGGCGCAGACCACGCCCCAAGACGCCCTGCCCGTTGGTGATCCCGTAGATCACGGTCGGGTCCGTCTGCAGACGCATGCCTTGGTTCAAACGGTTGACGAAAACGCTCGCCACCTGTTCGCGCTCTTCCGGTACGCCGGTTTCCTTCTCGACGATAGAGGCAAGGATCAACAGTTCCTCAGGCGTCTCGACGGGCAGCCCCGGATCGCGCGCCTCCCACGCTTCGGCCAAACGCTGTTCTTGTGCCGCGGCCATACGCGTCAGGATTTCGGCGCGGTCGTCCCCTTCCGAGACCTCATAGCTGTCGGGGGCCAAAGATCCCTCCGCAGGTACCGCCGCGATCTCGCCTGACAGCAGGTCAATGGCTTTCAACGCCTCGGCCACCTGCCAGCTTGTCACGCCCTCTGCCATCGCGATGCGGAACCGCGTGTCGGCCTTCGCCTTGGTCTGGGTATAGACCTCTGGCACCTCATCCTCACCGGGGGTGAATTCGGCACGCTCGACGAAGCGGCTTGTTGCGGGGTCCAGTTCACGCACCTGCGTGCTGATGCGGTTCACACCGATGCGGTAGACAACTTCGGTACCGCAGGTGCTTGCCCCGCCGCGTGTCACCGTGTCCACGATCTCTTTCATCGAGGCTTCGGGCTGGATTAGAAAGCTCCCCGCCTTCAGGTCGCGGGTCTTTTCCTCATACTCCGCCCCAAGACGGAAAATCGCAGCCGAGCTTACGGCCTCTTGCGTAGCAAGATCATCGCCCACGGCACGCATGTTCGACCCGCGCTCCACCTGCAGGCAGATCGCCTGCGACAGTGGACCGGGGGCATCATACTGCCCCCGCCCCCACAGGATAATCCCGCCTAACAAAAACAAGCCTAAAATCAGAAACGTAACAGCGTTAGACGCGATATGACGCCACATTAGGATGCTTTCCCGAAGATCACGCTCGCATTGGTGCCACCAAAGCCGAAAGAGTTGCTCAGCGCGACATCAATCTTGCGCTCGACCTTCTTGTTCGGGGCCAGATCGATCTTGGTTTCAACCGCAGGATTGTCGAGGTTGATGGTCGGTGGGGCCACCTGATCGCGGATCGCGAGGATAGAGAAGATCGCCTCGATCGCGCCAGCCGCCCCCAACAGGTGACCTGTCGCGGATTTCGTCGACGACATGGTGACCGTCTCAACCGCGTCGCCCAGCATCCGCTCGACCGCGCCCAGTTCGATCACATCAGCCATGGTCGATGTGCCATGCGCGTTGATATAGTCGATGTCTTTTGGCTCCAGCCCGGCACCACGCAGAGCGTTGCGCATAGACCGTTCGGCCCCGTCGCCATCCTCGGCAGGGGCGGTGATGTGATAGGCATCGCCCGACAGACCATAGCCCAGCACCTCGGCATAGATCTTGGCCCCACGGGCCTTGGCGTGTTCGTATTCTTCCAGCACGACAATACCCGCGCCCTCGCCCATGACGAAACCGTCACGATCCGCGTCATAGGGGCGGCTTGCCTTGGTGGGGTCGTCGCCCCGCTTGGTGGACAGCGCTTTACAGGCGTTGAACCCGGCCATGCCGATCTCGCAAATCGCGGCCTCGGCCCCGCCAGCAATCATCACATCCGCGTCGCCATGCTGGATCAGACGGCTTGCGTCACCAATCGCATGGGCACCGGTGGAACAGGCGGTCACAACCGAATGGTTCGGGCCGCGGAATCCATAGCGAATCGATACCTGACCCGAGATCAGGTTGATCAGCGCGCCGGGCACAAAGAACGGGCTCACGCGGCGCGGGCCTTTCTCGTGCATCATCACGGCAGTGTTCGCGATAGAGTTCAGGCCCCCGATGCCCGACCCGATCAAGACGCCGGTGCGTTCCAGATCTTCGCGGTCCGTGGGCATCCAGCCGGAATCCTCGACCGCTTGCTGTGCTGCGGCCATGCCGAACAGGATAAAGGTATCCACTTTGCGCTGTTCTTTCGGCTCCATATACTTGTCGCCGTTAAAGGTACCATCCGTACCGTCGCCAAGCGGCACTTCGCAGGCGTATTGAGTGACCAGCTTGCTGGGATCGAAGCCCGTGATCTTGCCCGCCCCGGACTGACCATCCAAAATTCTGGACCAGCTGGCCTCCACGCCATCGGCCAACGGAGTTACCAATCCCAAACCTGTCACTACTACTCTGCGCATATCCAAGCCCCTTGGTGTTTCTTTGCGTTGACCGGCTATACCTTGCCGAGACCGTAAATTTCAAGACGCGAAGCGCCCAAGCCACGGTCAGACCGGCGGGCCTTTGCGCGTCATCAGACGTATCTTGTCGCCGTCAAGCTCTATGTCGCGCAGCGCGGTATATCCCAGGGTCTCGGCCAGCCGCAGCGACGATGCATTCGCCACGGCGATCATGCACACCGTGCGCCCCGTCACCACGCGGTCGAACCAGTCATGCGCCGCGCGCGCGGCTTCCAGCCCCAGCCCCGTGCCCTGCGCTTCGGGGGCCAGCACCCAGCCGGCCTCGGGAAAGGGATCGAAATCGTCGCCAAACCCGCGGGACCCAAAGAAAAACCCGACCTGACCTTCCATCTCGCGGGTGCCGCGCGACTGGATCGCCCATTGACCAAAGCCGACAATCTGCCAATGGCCCGCATTGCGCAGAAACGCATCCCAGCTTTCGGCCTTGGGTTTGGGCTTGCCGGTAATATGGGTCACCACGGCGGGCGTGGCCCAGATGTCAGCATAACGGGGGAAGTCTTCGGCCCGCATGGCGCGCAGGGTGAGACGGGCGGTATTGATGGTCGGTACTGATCGCGACATGTGGTGAATTACCTTCACGCTTGAATTTCTGTCACCGGCAGTGTCACGCCGCAGCCCGCGCAACACAAGTGACGCGCGGGCCCCCCAAGCAAAAACGGCGCCCTTCCGCTAGGAAGAACGCCGTTCTCTAAATCTCGTGCCACCGCGACGCCTATTGGGCTGCGGCTGGCGAAAACGTCTTAGGACGCTTCTTTGATGAACTTGACCGCGTCGCCGAAGGTCTGGATGTTCTCGGCTGCGTCATCGGGGATCTCGATGCCGAACTCTTCTTCGAACGCCATAACCAGCTCAACAGTGTCGAGGCTGTCTGCGCCAAGATCGTCGATGAACGATGCGTTCTCAACAACTTTGTCTTCTTCAACACCCAGGTGCTCTACAACGATCTTCTTTACGCGGTCTGCGACGTCGCTCATATTCAGTCCTCATTCATTCGGGCAATCCTGCCCTCTTCTGTTTCCGTCAGAACCTTATGTGGTCCGTATGGATCGTGCCCCGAGGGGCGGCTATGGCCCTTGTTGTCACAAGGTAAGGGGGGCAATCAAGCCTCCCTATGATGGATTCTGCGCCCCATTTAGCACAAGACGCAGATTTGGCAAACGCTTTGCAGCGCAGGGTCACAACATGGCCATGCCGCCGTTCACATGCAAGGTGGTTCCGGTAACATAGGCGGCTTCCGCACTCGCCAGATAGACAACAGCCGACGCGATTTCGGATGCTTCGCCCATACGGCCCGCAGGGATTTGCCCCATGATTCCCGCCTTTTGGTCGTCGGTCAGCTTGTCAGTCATTGCCGTGGTAATGAAACCGGGGGCGACCGCGTTCACGGTGATCCCGCGGCTGGCAACCTCATAGGCAAGTGATTTGGACATGCCCACCATACCGGCCTTGGACGCGGCATAGTTCGCCTGACCGGGGTTACCGGTGGCCCCGACCACGCTCGAGATATTCACGATCCGGCCCCAACGCGCCTTCATCATGCCGCGCATCACGCCTTTGCACAGCTTGAACGTCGCGGTCAGGTTGACGTTCAGGACCGAATTCCATTCATCATCCGACATGCGCATGAACAGGTTGTCGCGGGTGATGCCGGCGTTATTGACCAGAATATCAACCGATCCCATCGCTTCGGCCGCCTGTTTGGGCAGCGCGTCAACGGCGTCCATATCGCTCAGGTTACAGGGCAGCACATGGGCGCGCTCGCCCAGTTCGGCGGCCAGCGCCTCAAGAGGTTCGGTGCGGGTGCCGGACAGGCCCACGGTCGCGCCACGGGCATGCAGGCTGCGCGCGATTTCCGCGCCGATACCACCCGAAGCCCCGGTGACCAGCGCATTTTTTCCAGTAAGATCAAACATATGTAATTCCTTTCGCAGCCTGTCTCAGGCCGTTTTCACGGCAGCGGCATCGGCAGCGGTGCCGATGTTCACGCAGGTGATTTCCTTGTTGATGCGGCGGATCATGCCGGACAGCGCCTTGCCCGCGCCGATTTCCCAGACCTCGGTCACGCCCTGCGCGCCCATCCATTCAACCGACGACATCCAGCGCACCTGACCGGTGACCTGCTCGATCAGCAGCTTGCGGATCTGTTCGGGATCGGTGACCGCCTCGGCCACCACATTCGCCACCACAGGCACGGCGGGGGCGTTCATTGCCACATCCGCCAGCGCACCGGCCATCTCTTCTGCGGCGGGGGCCATCAGGGCACAGTGGAACGGGGCAGACACCGGCAAAAGCAGCGCACGCTTGGCACCGGCCGCTTTCGCCAGATCAATGGCGCGTTCAACGGCAGCCTTGCTGCCCGAAACGACATTCTGCGCCGGATCGTTCTGGTTGGCGACCTGACAGACCTCGCCCTGTGCGGCCTCTGCGGCAACGGCCTCGGCCTGATCAAAGCTCAGCCCCAGAAGGGCGGCCATAGCGCCCTGCCCCACGGGCACAGCCGCCTGCATCGCGCGCCCCCGGATGCGCAGCAACCGCGCCGTATCGGCAAGCGAGAATGTCCCCGCCGCGCACAGGGCCGCATATTCACCCAGCGAATGGCCCGCGACATAGGCCGCTTTGTCGACGGTAACGCCTTCGGCCTTCAACGCCGCCATCGCCGCCATTGATGTCGCCATCAGCGCAGGCTGCGCGTTCTGTGTCAGCGTCAGCTCCTCCGCGTCGCCTTCCCAGATCAGCGTCGACAGCTTTTCGCCCAAGGCTTCGTCCACCTCGTCAAACACGGCCTTTGCCGCCGGATAGGCGTCGGCCAGATCGCGGCCCATACCGATGGTTTGCGCGCCTTGGCCCGGATATACGAATGCAATGGTCATAAAGTCCCCCGAATTTGCGTTTCCAGCGCTTTAGCGCGTGGGTGGCCGTCAAACAAGCCTGCACGGCGACTGTGCGCTGATCCGCATTGGTCCCCAAGCCCCGCTGCAGTATGGAGAAACCACCCCATTTCGCGACGGAGCACCCAGATGGCCTTAACCAATACCTCAATCCGCTATGGCGGGGTGACCAAGTTCTTTCACTGGCTCACCGCCCTGCTGATCCTCACCCTGATCGCCCTTGGCCTTTATGCCAGCGATCTGCCCCACGATACGCAAGCGGAGCTGACCCGCAAAGCGTGGCTGTTCTCGCTGCACAAAACACTGGGCGTGACGGTTTTCTTTGTCGCCCTTGCCCGCATCGTCTGGGCCTTTACCCAACCCAAACCGGGGCTGCTGAACGCGGATCACCGTCTTGAAAGCTGGCTGGCTGAAACGGTGCATTGGGTGCTCTATGGCTCGCTGGTGATCGTCCCGCTGGCCGGCTGGATCAACCACGCCGCCGCCTCTGGCTTTGCGCCGATCTGGTGGCCGCTGGGGCAGTCGCTGCCGTTTATCCCCAAGAACACAACAGTAGAACACGCCTTTGGCGCGCTGCACGTCATCTCGGGCAAACTGCTGATCGGCGCGTTGATCCTGCATATCGCCGGCGCGGTGAAGCACCACGTTGTGGACCGCGATTCGACCCTGCGGCGGATGCTGCCGGGCGAAGCCGTCGTCGGCCCGCTGCCTGCGCAGCACCACACTGCCGCGCCGGTGATCACGGCCACTGTGGTCTGGGTCGCCGCGATTGCCGTCGGGCTGGGGCTGGGCCTTGGCTTGGGCCAGCAAAGCGATCAACCCGCCCCGACCGAAACCGCCGCGCTAGAGGACGTCGCCTCTGACTGGCAAGTGCAGGACGGGACCATCGCGCTAGAGGTCACGCAGTTCGGGTCCGTCGTGGCTGGCAGCTTTGCCGATTGGACATCCGCGATCACATTTGACGACACCGTACAATCCGGCAAAGCGGGCGACGTAACGACCACGGTCGCGATCCCGTCGCTGAGCCTCGGGTCGGTGACGGATCAGGCGATGGGGGCGGATTTCTTCAACAGCGAGGCATTTCCCACCGCCACGTTTCAGGCCGATATCAATGCCACCGCCGACGGCTATGTCGCAGCGGGCAGCCTGACGATCAAGGATCAGACGATGCCGGTCGACCTGCCTTTCACCCTGACGTTGCAGGACGACACTGCCCGGATGACAGGCTCCACCACGCTGGACCGTCGCAACTTTGGCATCGGGGAAACGGTGACGGACGAAAGCACGCTGGCCTTTAGCGTCACGGTGAATATCGACCTCACCGCCACACGCGGGCAGTAATCCCGCCCCATAAACGCAAAAACGCCGGGGTCCTGCCCCGGCGTTCTCGTTTCTTAATAAACTGTGAAAAGCTTATTCAGCCTTCATCGCTTCGATAGAGATGTTCACTTGCACTTCGTCGCTGACGAAAGGCGCGAACTGACCAAGGTTGAAATCGGTGCGTGTGACCGTGGTCGTCGCGTCGAAACCGGCCCAAGGCTTCTTGGCCATCGGATGCTCGCCCATCTGGTTCAGCTTGGCATCCAGCACTACGGATTTGGTTACGTCGTTCATGGTCAGATCACCGGTGATCAACGCGGTCTTTTCACCTGTGACCTCGATACCGGTGGATTCAAACGTCACCATGTCGCCGTCTTCAGCGCCAAAGAAATCATCCGTCATGAAGTGTTCGGTGCGGGGTTCCCAGCCGGTGATCATGTCTTTGACCGGGAAAGATACGGAGACAGAGGAGTTCGCGGGCTCTGCCTCGTCCAGCATGATTTCACCGTCAAAACCGCTGAACATCGACGTGGTGGTCGAGAACCCGAGGTGGTTATAGGTAAAAACGATCTGGCTGTGGCTTGCGTCCAGCACATATTTCTCGGCGGCGAAAGCAGAGGTGGCACCCAGTGTCAGGGCGGTGGCAAGAAGGACAGACTTCATGGTCATTGGAATACTCCTGTTGGCGTTTGTCTGCACCATACATGAAGCATTTCAGCGTTTCAGCAACCCAGCAGCGTTCAACAGTTAGTGCGCATTGGCGAACAGTCGCGCGTCGGACATGCGCTAAACACGCACATATCGACCTAGCTACGATCAGATCGCCTGACCCGAGTCGCGCAGGCTAAAGGTCAGGTTATCGACCACGCGGCGCTCTGCGATATGGACATCAACGATGAAATTGCCGCGCCCGTCCCAGAAGTGAAAGTTGCGGCCCACACGCTCCACCCGTCCCAGATCGCCAAAACTGCAGCGTTGCAGCACCCGTTGCGCCCCCATCGTGCGCGGACGCACCAATCGCAGCTCGCGCCGCAGCGTGTCGATCTGGATCTCGGGCAGCGCGGGCTTTTGCCCCGACAGCATCAGGCTTGCCCCCAACATCACAGACAACGCCGACAGCCCGACCTTGAACAGCATCACATCTGACCCAAAGTTCGACCCCGGCGTCAGCCACAACCCCGACGCCGCCAGCACCAAGGCCGCCCCCAGCAACCGCTGGACGCTGCGCACCACCGCCCGAGAGCCATCTACCATCCCGGCCTGTGCCGAAAACTGAAGACTATCCGCCGAGAAATTCGTAACTGCGCCCATTGTTCTGATAAACCTTGCTTAACCGTGTGATCTCCCCCTCAGTTCTCGTATGGGTTCATGACGAAAAAGAGGCGCGACCGTGATCGAAGTGGTACTTTTCAAAGGATCATCCGCCCCAAATCGATAGACGCCCGTGCCATAGCGCCAACGCACCCTTGCCCTGCCTGCAAAACCGTGTATATCGGCCCTTCGTTTTGCATCATCTTTTGAACCGCGCAGACTCTCGTGGTGGGGCCGCAAAACGCAAATGCCCTGCCTATGAAATGCGCCTTGATATAAATAGGAGTGCACATGCCGCTTTATGAGCATGTTATGATTGCGCGTCAGGACTTGTCCAACACGCAAGCAGAAGGCCTTATCGAACATTTTGGCACAGTTTTGGCTGACAACGACGGCAAGCTCGTCGACAGCGAATACTGGGGCGTCAAAACGATGGCCTACAAGATCAACAAAAACCGCAAGGGCCACTATGCCTTCCTGCGTTCGGACGCACCAGCGACCGCCGTACAGGAAATGGAACGCCTGATGCGTTTGCATGATGACGTGATGCGCGTTCTGACCATCAAAGTTGATGAGCACAAAGAGCTGCCATCGGTTCAGATGCAGAAACGTGACGAGCGCCCCGAGCGTGGCGAACGCCGCGAACGTCGTTGATCATCAGCTTGCAATAAAGGACATAAACCATGGCCGCTAAACCATTTTTCCGCCGTCGTAAGGTCTGCCCCTTCTCGGGCGACAACGCACCGGCAATCGATTACAAAGACACACGTCTTCTGCAGCGCTACATCTCTGAGCGCGGCAAAATCGTTCCTTCCCGCATCACCGCAGTCTCCGCGAAAAAGCAGCGTGAATTGGCCCGTGCCATCAAACGCGCCCGCTTCCTCGCCCTGCTGCCCTACGCCGTTAAGTAAGGAGAAAGCACATGCAAGTTATCCTTCTGGAACGTGTGGCCAAACTGGGCCAAATGGGCGAAGTCGTGGACGTAAAGCCCGGCTACGCACGCAACTTCCTGCTGCCCCAAGGCAAAGCGCTGTCGGCTTCCAAAGCCAACATCGAAGCCTTTGAAGGTCAGAAAGCCCAGCTTGAGGCACAAAATCTCGAGACCAAAAAAGAAGCCGAAGCACTGGCCGACAAGCTTAACGGTCAGCAGTTCATCGTCATCCGCTCCGCCTCCGATTCGGGTGCGCTTTACGGTTCGGTTACGACCCGTGACGCGGCAGACGTTGCCACAGCCGAAGGCTTCACCATCGACCGCAAACAGGTCGTTCTGGGCAGCCCGATCAAAGACCTGGGCCTGCATGACGTCACCGTCATCCTGCACCCCGAAGTCGAAGCCACAATTCAGCTGAACGTTGCACGTTCCCCTGAAGAGGCCGAGCTTCAGGCCGCAGGCAAGTCGATCCAGGAACTGGCCGCAGAAGAAGAAGCTGCAGCCGAATTCGAGATCTCTGAACTGTTCGACGATATCGGCTCCGCCGCATCCGACGACGACGATCTGGCAGAAGCTGTCGAGAAAACAGACGAAGACGAAGCGCAAGCCTAAGCCTTCCGATCTGATTCCAAATGAAACGCCGCCGCTGACCTCTCAGCGGCGGCGTTTTTCATTGCGCGATCGGCAATATGCCGCCCTGTGCTAAGCGACCCTCTGCCCATCCACCACCACCCTTGTTGCGCGGTGCCCCCGGCGTTGTAAGCATTTGGCTCCCGTCAACGATGCGAGTCACCCGCATGATCGCCCTCACACGTCGTTCCCTTTGCCAGATGTTGCTTTGCACACCTGCCCTCTCTGCCTGCGCCAGTACCGCGCCAGAGCCCGCCCCCGCGCCCCGCAAGCTGCCGCTCTATCCCAACGAGACGCCCGAGCTGCGCGGGCTGATCAACAAATGGGCCGACCACTACGAAGTCCCCCGCCCGTTGGTCCACCGTCTTGCCATCCGTGAAAGCACCCACCGTCCAGAGGCCCGCAATGGGCCCTACTTCGGCCTGCTGCAAATCCTGCCCGCCACCGCACGCGGCATGGGGTTTCGCGGCGATGCCGGCGATCTTCTCGATCCTGATGTAAACTTGAAATACGGCGTCAAATACCTGCGCGGCGCTTGGCTGCTGTCTGATGGCGATCACGCCACAGCAATCAAATGGTACGCCCGCGGCTATTATTACGAGGCCAAACGGCGCGGTATGCTGGTTGAAACCGGCCTGCGCAAAGGCTGAGCCCCCCGAGGCGCGCCGTGCTGCCCCATGGGCGCAGGCGTGCCTTTCTCAGATCCAGTCGAGGTTCACCTGTCGCGCAGGGTATTTCGCAGCAAAGGTTTCGCGCAGCGCGCGGAACCTCGGTCTGAGATCCGCGAACTTGCGTTCATGGGTTTCCACGACCAAGCACCTGATCCCCTTGATCAAATCCGCTGCATCCATCGCCTCAAGCAGATCAAGCTCCGCGCCTTCGATGTCCATCTTCACAAAAGCGATCTCGCCGCGTTTATCGATTTCAGCCCTGATGATTTCCAGAAAATTGAGCAATGCGACATCGACATAATTGTCTGCGTCAATCGTACGCCCGCCGTCGACGATTGTGCTTTTGACCGATGCCCCCTTCATATTGTCGTCAAAATTCGCGGCCCGCATCAGCCGCACAGTGCCCGAGCTGGCCCCAACCGCCGCGTTGACAAGACGCACGTTCGCGCGGTCTTTCACAGCCGCTGAGAGCTGTTCAAACGCGTAGGGATCGGGTTCATAGCTGATCACCTCGGCGCCTGTGTCGGCCAACAAACGGGTCACGACACCCACATTGGCCCCGCAGTCCATCGCCAGATCGCCAGGCTTCAGCATCGCCGTCACCCCCTTGAGAAAACCCATCGCCTCGGCCTGACGCAGGTTCCGCTTCGCACGCCGGCGGGCTTTGCGCTCCTCCTCGGTCAAGGGTGTCTTTGCTCTCGCGGCGCGGCGCGCCCTGTTGCTGGCTTGATCTGACATGTGTCTACCACCCTCCCCTTGACCGGAACTGCCGCATTTTGCTGCACTAAAACGGATACCCCCCCAGCCGTCCAACGAAAAAAGCCGCCCCAATCGGGACGGCTTTGATCTTCGTGATACCGAAAAAGGGGAAAGACTTATTCGTCTTCCAGCTCTTCTACGGCTTTCTGCAGGTCTTCTTTCGACACTTCTTTCTCGTTCAATGTCGCCTGTTCAAACACGTGATCAACGACTTTGTCTTCGAACAAAGGTGCGCGCATCTGCTGTTGCATCTGCTGGTTTTGCTGAACGAATTCAAAGAACTGACGTTCCTGACCGGGGTACTGACGTGCCTGGTTCATGATCGCTTGCGTCATTTCCGCGTCGGTGACCTGAACTTCGGCTTTCTGACCCAGCTCGGCCAGCAGCAGGCCAAGACGCACGCGGCGCTCGGCGAGCTTCTTGTGCTCGTCTGTGGTTTCGATTTCCGGGTGGTCGTGGCCCTGAACATCAGGGTTGTCTTCGTGCCACAGCTGGTGCGCGATCTGGCCTGCTTCGGCTTCGACCAGCGACGGCGGCAGGTCAAAGCTGACCAGCTTGTCCAGCTCGTCCAGCAGACCGCGTTTCATGACAGCGCGCGACGCACCGGCATATTCCGCTTCCAGACGCTCTGCGATCTGGGATTTCAGCGCAGCCAGATCTTCGGCACCGAATTTCTTGGCCAGCTCGTCGTCCACTTTCGCGGCAACAGGCATTTTCACTTCTTTAACCTTGCACTCGAACACGGCTTCTTTGCCGGCGAGGTGAGGTGCCTGGTAATCTTCCGGGAAGGAGACCGTTACGTCTTTCTCGTCGCCTGCCACAACACCGACCAGCTGCTCTTCGAAACCGGGGATGAAGGAGTTGGAGCCCAGCACCAGCGGGTAATCTTCTGCCGCGCCGCCTTCAAAGGCTTCGCCGTCTACTTTGCCGAGGAAATCGAATGTGATCTGGTCGCCGTCTTCTGCCTTGGCACCCTCTTCGCGGGCTTCAAAGTCCTGTGCGGTCTCTGCCAGGTTGGCCAGCGCCTCTTCAACGGCGGCGTCATCGGCTTTGACAACCATTTTTTCCAGCGTGATGGACGACAGGTCGACTTCTGGGATCTCGGGCAGTGCTTCGTAGGTCATGGTGACCTCGACGTCGTCGCCTTCTTTCCAGTCTTCATTCGCCATTTTGACGTCGGGCTGCATCGCAGGGCGATCGCCGGACTTTTCAAAATGCTCTTGCATGGCGCCATCAATGCTTTCCTGCATTGCTTCGCCCATAACCTTTTGGCCGAACTGCTTTTTCAGCAGCGCCATTGGGACTTTACCTTTGCGGAAACCCTTCATCTCGACTTCGGGCTGCGCTTCGGCCAGCTTTTCGTTGACCTTGGCCTCCAGCTCAGCTGCTGTCACAGTGATGGCATAGCCGCGTTTCAGACCTTCGTTCAGCGTCTCGTTGACCTGCATGTTTGCTCCATAGGGTAAGGCCGCGCATTGCGGGGCGCGGGCGGAAAAATTTCCGCTCTTCTATTGGGGCCTGCGCTTGGGCGCAAGCGGATTTGGCGGCGGGGTCCCGTGGGACGGGGCGAATTGCCCCCTGCCCCCGCGTACCGATGGCATTAAACGTCTCGCGCGGCGTCCAGTGGGCGCATAATCAGCCCCCGAGGCACCGCATCCGGCTCAGGACATGCCAAGCGCTTCTTTATACATCTCAAGCACGGCTTCTTCTTCGGCGATATCATCGGCTTCACGCTTGCGCAGAGCGATGATCTTGCGCAGCACCTTGGTGTCGTAACCGCGGGATTTCGCTTCGGCCATCACCTCTTTTTGCTGTTCGGCGAGGTCTTTCTTCTCGGCATCCAGCCGTTCGATCCGCTCTACGAACTGGCGCAGCTCATTCGCGGTCACGCGATATGTGGCATCACCGATGGCGTCTTGGGATTCGGGATTGGTGGCACTGTCGCTCATCTGGGGCGTCCTATGTCTTGAATGGGTCAGCGCATTGACTACCCGCGTGCCTGCGCTGCCGCAAGCCACTCTTGCCCATTGGGCGGAATTCGGATAGCTCGCGGCCTATGGAAAATGCATCTCTTTCACTCTTTGACGTCCTGATCTGGGCGGGCGCGGCGATCTCTTTTGTAGGGTTGGTCGGGCTTGTCTGGTGTATCCTGCGCGTGGCCCGTGCCAAACGCGCGGCCCTGCCCGAAGAAGAGATGCGGATCGTCCTGCAAAAAGTGCTGCCGATGAACCTTGGCGCATTGCTGCTGTCGGTGATCGGGCTGATGATGGTCGTGATCGGTATCATCCTCGGCTGAGGCAGGTGACGGCCACTTTCTGCCCCTGTCTCTATAGATAACGCCCCTGTCTCTATAGATAACAAACGCCCAGAGACCGACACAGCGTCAACCTCGCGCTTGCGGCTTGCCACACATTCAGCATTCATTATATGTTTTCCCGACACCCGCCGCTTACGGCGGTACGAAAGGGCGATATAGCATATGATTGAAGCAGATTGGATTTGGGGCCTGATTGGCGGGCTGATGATTGGCAGCGGCGCTGCGGTCTACCTGTTGGGGAATGGCCGCATCATGGGGGCCAGCGGCATTATCGGCGGGCTGGTGGACGTATCGGCGCGCGGCGCTTGGGCCGAACGCGGCAGCTTTCTGGCGGCGCTGATCATCCTCCCTGCGGTGATCGCAGTCTTTTCCCCCGTCCCTGCGACCACCAACCTGACAGAGAACCTGTGGCTGGTCGGCGCGGCTGGTCTTCTGGTCGGGCTGGGCACGCGCATCGGCAATGGCTGCACCTCGGGTCACGGGGTCTGCGGCATTTCGCGGCTGAGCCCGCGCGGTATCGTTGCCACGCTCGTTTACATCGCGGCAGGCGCGCTGATGGTTGTCGCCCTGCGCGCCCTGGTCGGAGGGGTCTGAGATGCGCAATATGCTTGCCGCCCTCGCCGGGGCCTTGTTTGGCACCGGGCTATATCTGTCCGGCATGACCGATACCCAAAAGGTCCAGGGGTTTCTGGATTTCTTCGGGGATTGGGATCCGACGCTCGCCTTTGTTATGGGCGGGGCCATTTTGCCGATGGCGGTCGCTTGGGCGCTGACCCGTGGGCGGCGGCCCGTGGTGGGCGGTGATTTCCCTGAACGCCCCGACCCGCGGCTGGACCGCAAGCTGATCGTGGGGGCCGTGCTCTTCGGCGCGGGCTGGGGGCTGGTCGGGCTTTGCCCGGGGCCTGCGCTGGCGTCGCTTGGCTTTGGCGGCTTGGGCGGCCTGATTTTTCTGATCACCATGCTGGCGGGTATGATGATCGCCCCCAAAGCGCGGCGGATACTAGACACAACGCGGGCGGCTGGATAAGTCAAACTATGGATATTCGTCAAATCACCCCCCGCTTCTTTGCTGCCCCTCAGATCGACCCCTCCGATATGGAGGCGATCAAAGAGGCTGGCGTTACCTTGATCCTGTGCAACCGTCCCGACGCGGAAGTGCCCCCCAGCCACCAGCATGCCGCCATCCAGGCCGCGGCAGAGGCGGCTGGCTTGCGCTTTGCGGTGCAAGAGCTGACGCACCAAACGATGACCCCTGATGTCATTGCCCGTAACCGCGAGATCGGCGTGGCGCAGGACGAGGTTGTTCTGGCCTATTGCGCCTCGGGTACACGGTCGACCATCGCTTGGGCCTTGGGTCAGGCAGGCGAACAACCGGCAGACGCGCTGATTGAGGCCGCACGGGCCGGTGGCTACGACCTAAGCCATATGCGCGGCGTGCTCAGCGCCCCCTACGCGTAACCGCAACGCGCCACGGGTCAGCGCGCAACCAGTCAACGCGCCACCGGTCGATCCGCCAAGGATCAGGCCAACCGCGCCGTTGCGGAAGCCATACCAACGGATAGCGCCAAGACGGCGCTGTCTCCCCGCATCTGATGTCACCGGCATCATTTGACGAAACTCACATCCCTTACCCCATCGCACGCCTCCTTCACTGCCATTTCACCCCTATGAAATGACGCAGAGAGGTTACGATTCCCTTTAAAGAATCGAAAAAATCGCGCTAGGCCCCATTCTGCGCCAACGGCAATTCAACCCGGAAACCGGTGCCCGACACCTCGGTGAGATACGAGATATCCCCCTGCAAACGTTTGATAATCTCGCGGCATATCGCCAGTCCCAGACCGGCCCCCTCGCCGCCCTGCCCGGGCAAACGACTAAACTTTTCGAAAATCAATTCCTGAGACGCAGCATCGATCCCCGCGCCATTGTCGATCAGGTCCACAATGATGCGCTGCCCCCGCTGGTGGGCGCGGATTGACAGCTGCGGGTCGTCGGCAACGCAATACTTCTGCGCATTTGTGATAAGGTTGATGAAAACCTGCACGAGCCGGTCCAGATCCGTCTCCAACATCACCTCCTCGCCCGCCAGATCGCGGTCAATCGTGATCGCGCGGGTATTGGCGGCGCGCGCTGTGGTCACGGCCTGATCCAGCACATCGCGCAGCGACCCGCGCTGGCGGTTCAACGACACCTCGCCGTTTTCCAGCACAGACAGGTCCAGCAGATCGTCCAGCAACCGCGTCAGCCGGATGGTTTCGGAGTGGATGATCGAGGCATAGCGCGTCTTTTCTTCGGGCCCGAGCCCTTGGGCGTCGCGCAGAATCTCGGAGAACGACCGGATAGAGGTCATGGGCGTGCGCAGTTCATGGCTGATCTGGCTCAGAAAACTGTCTTTCTGATGCGACAGTTGCGTCAGCTTGTCATTGGCGCGGCGCAGCTTCGCGGCGGTATCGGTCAGCTCGCGCGACTTGATTTCAAGCTGGCTTGAATACTCCAGCATCTGCGCCGATTCGTCCGCCACCGCCAGCAGATCCTGCACCGAGACAGAGGCACCGCCGACCAGCTGCGACACCATCGCATGGGCCGTCGCCGCCCCGACCGAGGCTGCCAATTCACGCTCCAGCGCCTGGACAAAACGCGGCGTGGGCTCTGGCAAACCATCCGATTTTTCCTGCAACTGGGCTTGCGCGCGGAAAAATCCCTGCGCCTCGGCGGGGCCCAAAATCCGCTGCGCCATGATCATCAGATCCTCGCTGGCCGCGACAGACGCGCTCCACCCGCGGGCGGCGGTGGAATGGTCGAAGATATTGACAAATTGCGCGCCTTGCAGCCGCTCGACAGGGGCGGGAAAGCTGAACAGGGACACGGCGACAAAGACCAGCGCATTGAGCGAAAGGCTCCAGATCACTGCGTGAACAGTGGGGTCCAAACCGTTGATTCCAAACAAGGCTTCGGGGCGCAGCCAGATCATACCGAACAGCCCGTCCTGAAAGGTCGCAACCGACAGCGCCGCGCCGGTGCCAAAGCTGGGCAAGAGCATCGTATAGACCCAGATCGCGAAGCCCACGCTTAGCCCGCAGACGGCCCCCGTGCGCGTGGCCCCGCGCCAGAAGATACCGCCCAGCAACACCGGCAGGAACTGCGCGACCCCCCCGAAAGAGATCGTCCCGATCGCCGCCAACGCACCGCCGCCGCCCGACAGCCGGTAATAGAAATACCCCAGCGAGATGATCAGCAGGATGGACAGCCGCCGCGACAGGATCACCACATGACGCACATCGCCCGATTGTTGCACCGAGTTCTGCCCGTAGGTCAGCCAGATCGGCATGACGATATGGTTGCTCACCATTGTCGAAAGCGCCAGCGTCGCCACGATCACCATCGACGTGGCCGAGGAAAAGCCCCCCAGAAAGGCAAACATCGCAAGGCTGTTCTGCCCTTGGCTGAGCGGCAGGCTCAGCACGAACAGATCGGGGTTCGACCCTTCGGGCAGCAGGTCCAGCCCGACCACGGCAATCGGCACGACAAACAGACTCATCAGCATGAGATACAGCGGGAAGGCCCAGCTGGCGGTTTGCAGGTGACGTTCGTCGTCATTCTCCACCACCAGCACCTGAAACATCCGCGGCAGGCAGATGAAGGCCGCAGCGGCCAGCAGCGTCAGCGCGGCCCAACGGCCGCCTTCGACCTGCCATTGACCAAGGGCCGACCGGTCGATCTGCGCCAGCGCCTGATCGACGCCGCCCGCCAGCCCCCAGACCACGAAAACGCCGACGGCCAGGAGGGCCAGCAGCTTGACCACCGCCTCGACAGCGATGGCGATGACCACGCCGTGGTGGCGTTCGTTCACGTTGAGATTGCGGGTGCCGAAGAGCACGGTGAATAGCGCCAGCCCCACCGCGACCCAAAAGGCCGCCTGTGCGGAATTCAGCGGATCGCTGCCCGGTGTCACCCCCGGCTCGGCGCTGGCAAAGATCGACAGGGACAGGGTAACCGATTGAAGTTGCAGCGCGATATAAGGCGTCACCCCGATCACCGCCATGATGGTGACCAAGATCGCCAGCAGGTTCGATTTGCCATAGCGCGAGGAAATCAGATCCGCGACAGAGGTCACCCGATGCGACCGCCCGATGCGCACCAACCGCCGCAGCACCCACCACCAGCCGATCATCACCAGCGACGGGCCAAGGTAGATCGTCACAAACTCCAACCCCGACCGCGCGGCATAGCCAACGGCGCCGTAAAAGGTCCAGGCGGTGCAATAGATCGACAGCGACAGCGTATAGACCAGCGGAGAGCGCAACAGCCAGTCGCCCCGCCCCCGTGCCGCCGCACGCTCTGCCGCGAAGGCCACGGCAAAGAGCCCGACCACGTAAAGCAGACAGACCGCGACCAACTGGTTCAGCGACACCATCAGTCTTGAGCTTCCTGAGCAATCTGCCGCGCCGTGCGCCGCCAGAGCAGAAAGCACAAGACGATGCCCGCCAGCCAGACGCCAAAGACATAGCGCAGCGCGTGCGACATGGGCACGGCCGCGCCGACAGGGGCATCCTGCACAGGCCAGAGCAGCGGCACCATCCAGAAGGCCAGCACCAGCAAGGGCAGCAGACGGACGGCATCCATCATGCGGCGAAACCGGTAGCTGCGCCGTTCCAGAAACAGCGGCGAGCCGGGGGGCTTGCTCATGCTTTTGCGGTGCCTGCGGCGGTCAGGTCGCGCACGGCTGCAAGCATATCGGCGTTGGAAAACGGTTTGGTCATAAACCGGCTGACCCCGGCCTCTAGTGCGATTTCGCGGTCGCGGGTCTGACCGCGGGCGGTCAACATCAGGATCGGCAGATCAGCCAACGCCGCATCCGCACGCAGTTCTTTCAGGATTTCGAAACCGCTTTTGCCCGGCAGCATCACATCCAGCATCACCAGATCGGGGTTGGCGTTGCGGATCACCTCCACGGCTGTCGCGCCATTGGCCAGCGTTTCGACGCGCCAGCCCTCACGGCCGAGTAAAAATCGTATCGCCTCGGCGATGTTCGTCTCGTCTTCCACGAGCACCACATGCTTGCCCATTGGCAAAATCCCTCCCTGTGGCCCTGGTCGCTTGTGCCGCGATCTCGGTAGGCCGAGCGGCAAGATGCACGGAAAACCCTGCCCTGTCAAAAGCCTGTTGCCCCGCGCTAGACCCCGTCATTCAGGATCGACGGTTCGCGCCGCGCCGGACAGGCTGCGCGCGGGCAGACGCGACAGGTGGCCCCCACATCCAGCGCGGGCGCGCTGTCCGGCCCCGCGGGCAGGATCAACATCACCGAATGCAGCAAGGGTACCGCGTTGTAATCGCGCACGCTTTGCGTTTCGCAGGTGGCAAAACAGTCAAAAGCAGAATGACCCCGCCCCAATTGCGCGACCCGTTGTTTCTGCACCATACCCGGGCTGCCCAGAACGGCGAACAGCGGCCAAAGCGGGCAACAGGCCCCAAAGCGCGGCACGACGAAACCGTCGATGGATTTGCGAAAGATCAACGTGCCCGACCGGTCGCAGATCACCAGCCCTGCCCCCAGTTCCGGCACCGTCGCCATGCGCCGCAAGACGCGGGCCACGGGCTGGCGCAGCTCTGCACCAAGCGCCACGGGGTCGGGTCTAAGCCGGTCAAGCGCCTGTGTCAGCCGCGTGATCGGCAAGGCTTCGGCGTCGATGGCGATCTGCTGCAACACATCGCGCGCGATGTGACGCGCAGCCACGCTTTGCAGTTCGGGGGCGGTCTGGATCAGCTTGTCGATAGCATCCGCATCCCCTTCGGTGATCTCGAGCGTGGCAAAACGATAGCGATGTGCGGCCAGAAACGCCTCTACCTCCTCTTGCGGGGAATCGGCGGCGGGGGTGATTTCGGGGTCGGCCTCAAGATATCCCACAAGCGCCTGCGCGCTATCGGCAAGGCGACGGCTGTCCTGATCGATGTTGATGTGAAACCGGTCGCGCCATTCGGGTTCAAGCGTTTTGGTATCGGCCAAAATCGACGCGGTGGACCGGATCGCGGCAGCGGTCGTCAGCAGTTCGTGCATAGAGGCCGCCAGATGCGGGTCATGGGCCAGCCGGTCGGTCAGGGTTTCGACCGTACGCTCCAACGTGGCGATCCGGCGCTGCGCGGTGGCCAGCACATCGGCCCAGCCCGGGAACCGCCCGGCAAATTCATCGGCGCGGGTCGCCTCTGGCCCGCTGAGCCGCGCATCATCCGCCGCCTCGCGCAGGGTGGCGATCAGCGCAGCCTCCGCCCCTTCGGTCAACGCCGTCGGCTCCACCCCAAGGGCGGCGGCGATATTCAGCAGCAGCTTCCCGCCGATTCTGCGACGGTTGTGTTCGATAAGATTCAGATAGCTGGCCGAGATGCCGATCCGCTTGGCAAGGTCCGCCTGTTTCTGCCCCGCCATCACCCGACGTTCACGGATGCGGCTGCCGGTCAGCGCATCACGGGTCACGCGGCACCCCCGCACGAATTATATTGCGTTATCAACGGCTTTCTGCGCTGCAATATCATTAAATTTACAACTCCCCCTCAACCTGTGCGAATATATTTACAGAATAGTTGTTTTTATCAAGGGGCTTGTTGATCGGTTTTCAGTTTTCCTCTCATATCATATTTGCACCTCTGTGCATCATGGACCCGGAAAAATAATCGGGCCGTGATTTCAACATTTGGGAGGAATTACATGTCATTTTCTAACTTGACGCGTCGTGGCGTGATCAAAACCGGCGCTGCTGCCGGGGCCGGTCTGGCGCTGCCGACGTATCTAAGCGCGGCCGCG
Organism: Sulfitobacter sp. TCYB15; assembly: GCF_040435955.1. Taxonomy (NCBI): domain Bacteria; kingdom Pseudomonadati; phylum Pseudomonadota; class Alphaproteobacteria; order Rhodobacterales; family Roseobacteraceae; genus Sulfitobacter; species Sulfitobacter sp. TCYB15. The sequence goes on along the minus strand of NZ_CP159193.1, from coordinate 1,596,882 downwards.
CATTCCGGCTTTACCAACGCGCCAACGGGCGACACGGTGACGCTTGGCTTTAACGTACCCCAATCAGGCCCCTACGCGGACGAAGGCGCAGACGAGCTGCGCGCGTTCGAGCTGGCGGTCGAGCACCTGAACGGTCAGGGCGACGGCGGTATGCTGAACACCTTCAGCTCTAAGGCGCTGGAAGGTAACGGGATCATGGGCAAGAAAGTCCAGTTCGTGACCGGCGACACGCAGACCAAATCGGACGCGGCCCGCGCATCGGCGCAGTCGATGATCCAGAAAGACGGCGCGATCATGATCTCGGGCGGCTCAAGCTCGGGCGTGGCGGTTGCTGTGCAGGGCCTGTGCCAAGAGGCCGGCGTGATCTTTATGGCGGGTCTGACCCATTCGAACGACACCACGGGTAAAGACAAGAAAGCCAATGGCTTCCGTCACTTCTTCAACGCCTATATGTCCGCTGCCGCTTTGGCACCGGTGCTGAAAAACCTCTACGGCGATGATCGTAAAGTCTATAGCCTGACAGCCGACTACACATGGGGCTGGACGCAGCAGGAATCCATTCAGGCCGCGACCGAAGCCATGGGCTGGGAAACCATCAACGACGTGCGCACGCCGCTCGCCGCGACCGATTTCTCGTCCTATATCGCGCCTGTCCTGAACTCCGGTGCGGATGTTCTGGTCCTGAACCACTACGGCGGAAACATGGTCAACTCGCTGACCAACGCCGTGCAGTTCGGCCTGCGCGAAAAGCAGGTGAACGGCAAGAACTTCGAGATCGTCGTGCCGCTCTATTCAGAGCTGATGGCCCGTGGTGCGGGTGAGAATATCACCGGTATTGTCGGTTCGCAGAACTGGGACTGGAAGCTCGAGAACCAGATGGGCGACCGCTACAAAGGCACCAACGCGTTCGTTCAGTCCTTCGGCGAAAAATACGGCTTCCCCCCCAGCCAGGCGGCACAGACCTGCTATGCGCAGACGCTGCTGTACGCGGATGCGGTGGCCCGTGCCGGATCGTTCAACCCCTGCGCCGTCGGCGAAGCCCTTGCCGGGTTCGAATTCGACGGTCTGGGCAACGGCCCGACGCTGTACCGCGCCGATGACCACCAGTGCTTTAAGGACGTTGTGGTCGTGCGCGGCAAAGAGAACCCCGAGAATGAATTCGATCTCGTGGAAATCGTCGAAGTCACCCCAGCCGATCAGGTCACCTATGCACCTGACCACCCGATGTTTGCGGGCGGCGAGTTGGGCGACTGCAACCCCGGCGCGTAAACCAAGTCTAAGGCAGGGGGTGACCCCTGCCTTACCTTGCGGGCGGGCTTTTCCGCCTTTCACTTCTTAAAAATTCGAGGGCACCGCGATGGACGCCATTCTTTTGCAACTTCTTAACGGGTTGGACAAAGGTTCAGCCTATGCGCTCATCGCGCTTGGTCTGACGTTGATTTTCGGCACGCTGGGTGTCGTGAACTTTGCCCACGGGGCGCTGTTCATGATCGGTGCCTTCTGCGCCGTCACGCTAAGCAAGATTTTCACGCTCAGCCATAAGGCATCGGAACCCTCCGGCGTCGATTTTCTGGGCAAGCCGAAATACGAGGACATTCTCTATATCAAGGACTGGTTCGGAGAGACCGCCGGTGCCTGGATGCTGGATTGGTCCGTTCCCCTGTCGATCCTCTTTGCCGTGCCGATCATGCTGGCCATCGGCTTTGTCATGGAGCGCGGGTTGATCAAACATTTCTACAAGCGCCCCCATGCCGACCAGATTCTGGTGACCTTCGGTCTGGCGATCGTGTTGCAAGAGGTGATCAAGTATTTCTACGGCGCGAACCCGATCCCCACCTCCGCCCCGGAGGCGTTTCGCGGGTCGTTCGACTTTGGCGTGATGCTGGGCTTTGATCCCAATGCGATCATCTACCCCTACTGGCGCCTGATCTATTTCGCTTTCTCGGCGGTCATCATCGGCGGCGTTTTTGCCTTCTTGCAGTTCACCACCTTCGGGATGGTCGTACGCGCCGGTATGGCCGACCGCGAAACCGTCGGTCTGCTGGGCATCAACATCGACAAACGTTTCACCATCATGTTCGGCATCGCCGCCGCGGTCGCCGGTCTGGCCGGTGTCATGTATGCGCCGATCAATTCGCCCAACTACCACATGGGTATGGATTTTCTGGTGCTGAGCTTTGTGGTCGTCGTGGTCGGCGGCATGGGGTCGCTGCCCGGTGCCGTGCTGGCGGGGTTCTTGCTGGGCATTCTGGAAAGCTTTGCCTCCATGAACGAGGTCAAGAACATCCTGCCCGGCATTGACCAGATCATCATTTACGTTGTCGCGATACTCATCTTGCTGACACGCCCCCGTGGCCTGATGGGCCGCAAAGGCGTGATGGAGGAATAACCCATGCACTCACTCACGAAAAAAGACTTTCTCCTGCTGTTGGTGGTGGCATTCCTGACCATGGCAGCCCCTATCATCCTGAACCCCTTCCCCGCCGGATCAGGGCTGGCGCAGTTCAACGCGGGCTACCCCGACTTGATGCAACGCTTTGTGATCTTTGGCATCTTTGCCATCGGCTTCAACATTCTGTTCGGGTTGACCGGATACCTCTCTTTTGGTCACGCGGCCTTTCTGGGGGTCGGTTCCTACTCTGCCGTGTGGATGATGAAGCTCTTGTCGATGAACGTGATCCCCGCGATCCTTTTGTCCGTGATCGTGGCGGGGCTGTTCTCTGTCGTGATCGGCTTTGTCTCGCTGCGCCGGTCGGGGATCTACTTTTCGATCCTGACGCTGGCCTTTGCGCAGATGTCGTTCAACCTTGCCTATTCGGTGCTGACGCCGATCACCAACGGGGAAACCGGCCTGCAAATCGCGCTGAGCGATCCGCGTATCCTTGATGGGGCGAATGCACCCAGCTACCCCAATCTGTTCGGGGCGCAAATGAATGCGGCGACGACGCTGGATTTCGGGGCGTGGTCCTTCACCTTCTCGGTCGGGTATTACCTGTGTGCCGTGATCATGCTGCTGGCGTTCTATATCTCGATCCGCGTCTTCCGGTCGCCCTTCGGCATGATGCTGCGGGCGGTGAAATCCAACCAGCAACGGATGAACTACACGGGCCTGAACACCAAACCCTACACGCTGGCGGCCTTTGTCATCTCTGGCATGTATGCCGGTCTGGCCGGTGGCCTGCTGGCCGCAATGGACCCGCTTGCCGGTGCTGAACGGATGCAGTGGACCGCCTCGGGCGAGGTGGTTCTGATGACCATCCTTGGGGGTGCGGGCACCCTTCTGGGGCCGGTTCTGGGCGCGGGCTTTATCAAGTACTTTGAAAACATCTTTTCCAAGATCAACGATAACGTGCTGCACGGTTGGTTCGCCTTTATGCCCGATGGGCTGGAAGACACACTGATCACGCTGATCCACCCCTTTGTGGGCAAGGGCTGGCACCTGACGCTGGGCCTGCTGTTCATGCTGGTCGTGATCTTCCTGCCCGGTGGTCTGGTCGAAGGCGGTCAACGTATCGGTCGCGTGTTCCGCCGCAAGGACCGCAACGCCGGATCGGTCGAGGCAGACGCCGCCGCACAACGCAACACACCCCCAGCCGAATAAGAAGGAGCTGAACAGATGGCCATTCTCGAAGTCAAAAATGTCGGCAAACGTTTCGGCGGGTTGCAAGCGCTGAGCGACGTGAACCTCAGCGTCGCGGAAAACTCGGTCCATGCGATCATCGGGCCGAACGGGGCGGGTAAATCCACGCTGCTGAACTGTCTGGTGGGCAAGCTGATCCCCGATACAGGATCGGTCATGTTCGACGGGCAGTCGGTGCTGGGGCGCAAACCCTACGAGATCAACCAGATGGGGATTTCCCGCGTATTCCAGACGCCAGAAATCTTCGGCGATCTCAGCGTGCAGGAGAACATGATGATCCCCTGCTTTGCCAAACGTGACGGGGCGTTCCAGATGAACGCGCTCACGGCCATGTCGAGCCAGCGTGACGTGATCGAAAAAGCCGAGGAGATGCTGGTCGAGATGAAGCTCGCCGACAAGCGCCACATGCACGCGGCCTCTATGTCGCGCGGGGACAAACGTCGGTTGGAAATCGCGATGTGCCTGTCGCAAGACCCACGCCTGCTGCTGCTGGATGAACCCACAGCAGGCATGGCGCGGGCCGATACCAACAATACCATCGACCTGCTGAAGCAGATCAAGGACGAACGCGACATTACCATCGCCATCATCGAACACGACATGCATGTGGTGTTCTCGCTGGCGGAACGGATCACCGTGTTGGCCCAAGGCACCCCGCTGGTCGAAGACACCCCCGACAACATCAAAGGCCACCCCAAGGTGCGCGAGGCGTATTTGGGCGAATCCCAGGACGCCGCCTGACGCGTGGGGGCTCCCCCCTCCCGCGTCGCCCCGCACCAGAGGCTTTGCAAGGACAAGACTATGAACACGAAACCCGATTTCTCGAACAGCGCCAACCACGCCGCTACCGCCCCCGCCTATCTTTCGGTCTGGGACATCCACGCCTATTACGGCGAAAGCTACATCGTGCAGGGCGTCAGCTTTAACGTGCATGAAGGCGAAATTCTGGCGCTTCTGGGCCGCAACGGGGCGGGGAAAACCTCTACCCTGCGGGCCATCGCGCAGATCGGCGACCCCGAGTTGCGCAAAGGCGAGGTCTGGCTCGACCACCAGCCGCTGCACAAGATGGCCAGCCACGAGGCCGCCGCAAACGGTCTGGCGCTGGTCCCCGAAGACCGCCGCATCATCGCGGGTCTCACGGTCGAGGAAAACCTGCAACTGGCGCAGATCGCCCCCCCTATCGGCTGGTCGCTTGACCGCATCTACGAATTATTCCCCCGCCTCAAGGAACGCCGCAAGCAAGAGGGCGTGACCCTGTCGGGCGGCGAACAGCAGATGCTGGCGATTGCCCGTGCGCTGGCCCGTGACATCAAGGTGCTGCTGCTGGATGAACCCTATGAAGGGCTTGCCCCCGTCATCGTGGACGAGATCGAAAAGACCCTGTCGCTGATCAAATCCCAAGGCATCACCACCATTCTGGTCGAACAAAACGCGGTGCGTGCGCTTAAACTCGCGGATCGTGCGGTGATCCTTGATACCGGCGGCGTGGTGTTTGACGGCACCGCCGAAGAGGTGCTGAACAACGCCGAACTGCGGGCCGAATATCTGGCAATCTGACGGCCAAGCCTCGACGCGTGCGGGAAAAACAGACGAAACATATGTTTCACACCGGCATTTTCCCGCGCCCGCGTCCCCCTGTCACATCCCCCATATCCCTCGCCCCGATCCGCTGCCCGATCCCGTGCTTTGCGCGGCCAAGCTTACGTTAGGCAACTGCTTGCTTTTCATGGCTGCGCCCATGCCCTATAAGGCAGCAATTCAAGGGCACAGGCAGCGCCCGATCGACTTAGACTGGCTGAGGAAAATATGACAAAAAACACCCATGACGCCGATGTGGCTTTTATCCAGGCGCTCGCCGAGTTGCTGAATGAAAACGATCTGACCGAATTGCAGGTCAAGCGGGATTACGCCGAGGATGACAGCCTGAATGTGCGCGTCAGCCGTAAACCCCCACAACAAATCGTCGCGCCGCAACAGGCGCAGTCGGCCCCTGCACAATATGCAGCCCCCGCCCCCGCGGCCCCAGCAGCGGCAGCAGCCCCTGCCGCAGACAACAGCGACCCGGCGGATCACCCCGGCGCAGTCGTCTCTCCGATGGTGGGCACCGTCTATATGCAAGCCGAACCCGGCGCGCCCGCCTTTATCTCTGTCGGGACAAGCGTTTCCGAAGGCGACACGCTGTTGATCGTCGAAGCGATGAAAACCATGAACCACATTCCTGCGCCACGCTCCGGCACGGTCAAGCGGATCTTGGTAGAAGACGGCGCCGCCGTTGAATTCGGCGCGCCTTTGGTGATCCTGGAATAAGGCGAAACCCATGTTCAAAAAAATCCTAGTCGCAAACCGCGGCGAGATCGCGTTGCGCGTGATCCGTGCGGCCCGCGAGATGGGCATCGGGTCTGTCGCCGTCCATTCGACGGCTGACAGCGATGCGATGCATGTGCGCATGGCAGACGAATCTGTCTGCATCGGCCCGCCCTCTTCGCAGCAATCCTATCTGTCGATCCCGTCGATCATCGCCGCCTGCGAGATCACCGGTGCCGAAGCGATCCACCCCGGATACGGTTTCTTGTCGGAAAACGCGGGCTTTGTGCAGATCGTCGAAGACCACGACCTGACCTTCATCGGCCCCACAGCGGAACACATCCGCATCATGGGCGACAAGATCACCGCCAAGGACACCATGAAAGAGCTTGGCGTGCCTTGCGTTCCCGGGTCTGACGGCGGCGTGCCCACATTGGCCGAAGCCAAGCGTATCGGTGAGGAAATAGGCTATCCGGTGATCATCAAGGCGACCGCCGGTGGGGGGGGCAAGGGCATGAAAGTGGCGCAATCCGCCGCTGAAATGGAACGTGCCTTCATGACCGCCCGCGCCGAGGGTAAATCGAACTTCGGCAATGACGAAGTCTATATCGAGAAATACCTGACCACGCCCCGCCACATCGAGATTCAGGTCTTTGGCGACGGCAAGGGCCGTGCTGTCCACCTGGGCGAGCGTGACTGTTCGCTGCAACGCCGTCACCAGAAGGTTTTCGAAGAGGCCCCCGGCCCGTCGATCACCGCCGAAGAACGCGCGCGGATCGGCAAAGTCTGTGCCGATGCGATGGCCAACATCAACTACATTGGTGCCGGCACGATCGAATTCCTTTATGAAAACGGCGAATTCTACTTCATCGAGATGAACACGCGTTTGCAGGTAGAACACCCTGTGACCGAAGGCATCTTCGGGGTCGATCTGGTGCGGGAACAGATCCGCGTTGCAGCCGGTATGGACATGTCCTTTACCCAAGAAGACCTGCAGATCAACGGCCACGCGATCGAGGTCCGGATCAACGCCGAGAAACTGCCGAACTTCTCGCCCTGCCCGGGCAAGATCACGCAGTATCACGCCCCAGGCGGGCTTGGTGTGCGGATGGATAGCGCGCTGTATGACGGCTATAAAATTCCGCCCTATTACGACAGCCTGATCGGCAAGCTGATCGTCCACGGGCGCGACCGCCCCGAAGCGCTGGCGCGTCTGCGTCGCGCCTTGGGCGAGCTGATCGTGGATGGGGTCGACACCACGGTGCCGCTGTTCCACGCGCTGCTGGACGAACAGGACGTGCTGACAGGGGATTATAACATCCACTGGCTAGAGCATTGGCTTGAAACCAACTTGGGCAATGCCTGACCTCACGCCCGAGCTGTTATTACACGGCTATTCCATCGGGATTTTCCCCATGGCCGAACACCGCGACGACCCAGAGATTTTCTGGGTCGATCCGCGGCGTCGGGGCGTCTTTCCCCTCGACGGGTTCCATATCTCGCGGTCCCTGGCGCGCGCGATGCGGCGCACACGCTTTACCATCACCACCAACACCGCGTTCAACGAGGTTGTCACCGGCTGCGCCGACCGCGCCGACACCTGGATCAACGCCGAGATTTTCGGCCTTTACGCCCAGCTACATAGGCTTGGTCATGCCCACGCCCTTGAGGTCTGGGAGGATGACATGCTGGTGGGCGGGGTCTATGGCGTCACGCTGGGGCGTGCGTTCTTTGGCGAAAGCATGTTTTCGAGGCGCGACAACGCGTCCAAGATCGCGCTGGCCTGTCTGGTGGACCGGTTGAACCGCGGCGGGTTTACCCTGTTTGACACGCAGTTCCTGACCCCGCATCTGGCGTCCCTTGGCGCGCAAGAGATCACCCGCGCGGCCTATCACGCACGGCTAGAGATGGCGTTGATGAAAACGGCAGATTTCACAGCGCCCGCTGCGGCCAGCCCTCAGGACGTAGTGCAGCGGATGACCCAGATGTCATAGCGCGGATGCTCCAGCGCCGACAGCGCGGGGGCAGAGGCGATCATCCAGCCTGCAAAAAGCCGGTTCTCGTCGCCCGTCTCGACGATCTCGAGCTCGGCATAGGCGTCGCCCGCAGGGTTGCCCGACGGATAGCGACATTCGTTCATCGTCACATTCAGATTGCCCACGCGCGCGGTTTCGCCGCGGCGCATTTCAACGTCACGCGACACACCCGATACCTTGTCGAGCGCGCGCAAAACTCCGCCTTCAGCGCTGGCGACCTGCTGTGCCTGCACCGGTGCGGCCATTACGGCGAGCATCATCAATATCTTGCGCATCACATGGGTTCCTTGAACGTCAAAGGGCGTTGCCAGCAGAGCCAGGCCGACGCAGCAGCGCGCGCCCGATCACGGGGCGCGCGCGTGGCGTTTATTCGGGCTGCCACGCCTCGTAGTCACCGCGGTCCGCAGGCTTTTCGCGGCGGATCGATCCTGCGGGCGCATAGGCCAGGGCGGTGCCGGTCAGGTTCTCTTGGTGGGGCTTTTCCCAGGTCTTATGCGCCAGCGGACGCGCCTCGGGGGTTTCATCCCACGAATGGTGCAGCCAGCCGTGCCAATCCGCGTTGACGCGCGTCGCCTCGATCTCGCCGTTGAAGATCACCCAGCGTTTGCTGCTGTCCGCGTTGCGGTAGTACACATTGCCCTCGGCGTCTTCGCCGACCTTGATGCCCTTGCGCCACGTGAACAGTTGCGTGTTCAGCGTCTGGCCGTTCCACCACGTCACGCCGCGCAAAAGAGAGTTGAGAATGCCCATAGAGGTCTCCTGAAGCTTTGATGGATATATGCACCAAGGCCGCGCAAAGGTCTAGCGGGCTTCGGGGCAGATAGCCGCGGTTTTCAGCCGGGTAGGCAGGCGGTGACTTCGATTTCGATGCGGTATTTGTCGTCGATCAGCCCGCATTCGATCATTGTCGCGGCGGGCGGCGCGTCGCCAAAGACCTCGGACAGGATCGGCCAGCAGGGTTCGAACTCTGCACGGTCGGGCAGATAATAGTTCACGCGCACCACATCCGCCATGGTGCAGCCTGCCTCGCGCAGGGCGCCTTCGATGATCGCAAGGGCGGCACGGCACTGGTCGGTCACGGTATCGCCCTGCCCCACGGTGCCCGCCACATGGACAAAGCCCCCCGCCACAACGGCGCGGCAGTAGCCGATTTTGGCTTCGAATTCACCGCCGGAAAAAATACGTCTTGTCATGATGCGCCTCTTGTCTGTCATGCCTGCCCCTGTCAAAGCGCCTGCCCTTGCTAAGGTCAAGCGACAAAGCGGCGGCCCCCTGCCAGATACGAAAAAGGCGCACCATCGCTGGCGCGCCTTGATCAGTTAACATGCATGCGATGCCTAGCCGGCGGTTGCAGGCTCTTTCTCGGCGTCGGCGTGGATCATCAGCGGTGCCGCGTCAGAGGTCACCGCCTCTTCGTTCACAACCACCTCGGTGACGCTGTCCATGCCGGGCAGATCGAACATCGTGTTCAGCAAGATATCTTCGAGGATAGAGCGCAGACCACGGGCACCGGTTTTGCGTTCGATGGCGCGTTTCGCAATCGCCAACAGCGCGTCATCGGTAAAGGTCAGCTGCGTATCCTCGATCTCGAACAAGCGCTGGTACTGTTTGACCAACGCGTTTTTCGGTTCGGTCAGGATGGTGACCAGCGCGTCCTCGTCCAGATCCTCAAGCGTCGCTAGAACCGGCAGACGGCCTACGAATTCAGGGATGAGGCCGAACTTCAGCAGATCTTCCGGTTCGAGGTCGGTGAAAATCTCGCCAATGCCGCGGGCATCCTGATCGCGCACATCGGCACCAAAGCCCATGGCAGACCCTTTACCGCGCGCGGCAATGATCCGGTCCAGACCGGCGAAAGCACCGCCGCAGATGAACAGGATGTTCGTGGTATCCACCTGCAGGAATTCCTGCTGCGGATGCTTGCGCCCGCCCTGCGGCGGGACAGAGGCCACGGTGCCTTCCATCAGTTTCAGCAAGGCTTGCTGCACGCCTTCGCCGCTCACATCACGGGTGATGCTGGGGTTTTCGGATTTGCGCGTGATTTTATCAACTTCGTCGATATAGACGATGCCGCGCTGTGCACGCTCGACATTGTATTCAGACGCCTGCAACAGCTTGAGGATAATGTTTTCAACATCTTCCCCGACATAGCCCGCTTCGGTCAGTGTCGTCGCATCGGCCATGGTAAAGGGCACATCCAGAATACGCGCCAGCGTTTGCGCCAGCAGCGTCTTACCGCAGCCCGTGGGGCCGATCAGCAGGATGTTGGATTTCGCCAGCTCGATGTCCCCACCCTTCTGGGCGTGGTTCAGACGTTTATAGTGGTTGTGCACGGCAACCGACAGCACCCGTTTGGCCATCGCCTGCCCGATCACGTAATCGTCCAGAACATCACAGATGTCTTTCGGGGTCGGCACACCATCGGTGGCTTTCAGCCCCGAGGCTTTGGTTTCCTCGCGGATGATATCCATGCAAAGTTCGACACATTCGTCACAAATGAAGACAGTCGGACCTGCAATCAGCTTGCGCACCTCATGCTGACTTTTGCCACAAAAGCTGCAATAAAGTGTGTTCTTGCTGTCGCCGCTCGAAGTATTAGCCATTTCAACCCTTTCAGGTCTGTCGTTTGATCGTGTCCGCCATACGGCAGCCATCTATATATTTTTTTGCTCGGTGCCAGCTTAGGCCAGCGGTGCGTGGTCCACAATCGCAAAATAACAGGCCACGCACGCCTTATTTACTTGCCTTTTTTGTCGCCATCTTTAGGCGCATCAGGATCATCCATCTTGCCGCGGTTCTCGACGATCTCGTCGATCAGGCCCCAGTCTTTGGCTTCTTCGGGCGACATGAAGTTGTCACGCTCAAGCGCTGCTTCGACTTTTTCCAGCGGCTGGCCGGTGTGTTTGACATAGATCTCGTTCAGGCGCGTTTTCAGCTTTTGCGTTTCCTGCGCGTGAATCATGATGTCCGTCGCCTGACCCTGATACCCGCCGGAGGGCTGGTGGACCATAACGCGGCTGTTGGGCAGCGAGAATCGCATGCCTTTTTCGCCCGCTTGCAGCAACAGCGACCCCATGGATGCCGCCTGCCCGATGACCAGTGTGGACACCTTCGGTTTGATGTACTGCATCGTGTCGTAGATCGACAGGCCAGAGGTCACAACGCCGCCGGGGCTGTTGATATACATGGAAATTTCCTTGGAGGGGTTCTCTGCCTCGAGGTGCAGAAGCTGCGCCACGATCAGCGAAGACATGCCGTCATGCACAGGCCCGTTAAGGAAAATGATCCGCTCTTTCAGCAGACGCGAGAAGATGTCGTACGCACGTTCGCCCCGGCTGGTTTGTTCAACCACCATAGGGACCAGCGTGTTCATATATGTATCATGTGGATCGTTCATAAAGCCTGCCTGATATTGCCGTTCGCCGGACCATACCCGCGAAACCTTGGCTTAAGATTAATCGCGCCACCTAGGGGGTTCAAGGGGGGCAGGACCGATCATCCCCTTGGCTTTGGATTTGGCCCTGCGCCACCGCCCTGCCCCGCTGATCTGTGCTGCGGATACCGGCAGCCGATTTTCGCCCACATCCTGCCCGTTCCTGCGCTAAGGTGGCGCGCAACAAAGCCCACCGCCGCGCGCCCTGTCACAGAACTGTCATGAAAGCGGAACACATTTGTAGCACATCGCGACGACATAAGGCGCAACCGCGAGTCACCTCGCCAAACGCAATGCCAAACGCACTGCCCGACACAATAAAGGAATAGCCATGACACGTCGCCAAATCCTCGATGATCCCGAAATCGGCAACAAGGCCGAAGCCTTTGAAGCCTTCGACGACATCCCCACCAACCCCAATCTGCAGCGCACCATCGGCGATGTGATCAACGCACGCTACGGACGCCGCGACATCTTGCGCGGCATGCTGGGGGTCACGGCGACAACCGCATTGTTCGGCACCTCGGCAATGGTCGCGCCGCGTCAGGCAAGTGCCGCGACCGCGGACAGCCGCTATGTCTTTAACGAACTGGCATGGGGCAATGACGAAACCCATCATGTGGCCGACGGCTATGACGCCAATGTGCTGCTGCGGTGGGGCGATCCGATCACCGCCGACGCGCCCGAATTCGACGTGATGAACCAGACCGCGGCGGCGCAGCTCAAGCAATTCGGCTATAACAATGACTACGTGGGCTTTGTCCCGCTGAATGACGATGGCAGCCGCGGGTTGCTTTGTGTGAACCACGAATACACCAACGAAGAGGTGATGTTCCCCGGTCTTGGCCGTCAGGACCGCGCGCAATTTTCCGGCATGACGCCCGCGCTCATCGACATTGAAATGGCCGCTCACGGTGGTTCGGTGGTCGAGATCGCCAAGGACGACGCCGGGGTCTGGCAGGTGGTGCGCGACGGCAAGATGAACCGCCGTATCACCCCGCTGGACACCGCGATGACCATCGACGGCCCCGCCGCGGGCCATGCGCGGATGAAGACCAACGACGACCCCGACGGGATGAATGTGATCGGCACGCTGAACAACTGCGCGGGCGGGCTGACCCCTTGGGGGACGTGGCTCATGGCCGAAGAGAACTTCCACGGCTATTTCTGGAGCGACCAGCTGGACGCCGACGGCAAACCAGTGATCGCCGATGACCACCCCGAAGCCGCGTCCTACAAACGCTATGGCGTGCCGGGCATGTGGTACGCCTGGGGCGCGCAATACGACCGTTTCAACATCGATAAAGAACCCCTCGCCCCCAATAAATTCGGCTGGGTGGTCGAGGTGGACCCGATGGACCCGACCTCTACCCCCGTCAAACACACCGCGTTGGGCCGCTTCCGCCACGAAGGTGCGGAAACCACGGTCAGCAGTGACGGGCGTCTGGTGGTCTATATGGGCGACGACAACCGCTTTGATTACCAGTATAAATACGTCTCGGGGGGCAAAGTCTCGGACGACCGGGCGGCCAATGCCAAACTGCTGAGCGATGGCACGCTTTATGTCGCGCGCTTTGACGAAGATGGCACGGTGGCTTGGCTGCCCCTGACACACGGCACCGGCCCGCTGACGGCTGAAAACGGCTTCAATGACCAAGGCGACGTGATGATCGACACGCGGATCGCGGCCGATCTGCTGGGCGCGACCCCGATGGACCGCCCCGAAGACGCGCAGCCCCGTGGTGACGGCACGGCCTATATCATGCTGACAAACAACACAAAACGCACAGAAGAAGAGGTGAACGCCGCCAACCCGCGTGCCGACAGCAGCTTTGGCCACATCATCGAGATCAAGGAAGACGGCGGCAACCACGCGGCAACGCAGGGGCGCTGGTCGATCCTTGTGAAATGCGGCGATCCGTCGGTGTCGGACGTGGGCGCACAATGGAACCCCGAAACCTCTGAAAACGGGTGGTTCGGCAGCCCCGACAACTGCGCCATCGACGCCGATGGCCGCCTGTGGGTCAGCACGGATCAGGGCAGCAACTGGGCCAAGACGGGCAAGTCGGACGGGCTCTATGCGGTCGAAACCGAAGGCGAGGCGCGCGGCACGTCCAAGCTGTTCTTCCGCTGCCCCGTCGGCGGAGAGATGTGCGGCCCCTACTTTACCGACGACGGCGAGACGCTGTTTGTCGCCGTGCAACACCCCGGCACGGACGGGACAAAGAACATCCCCGGGTTCGAGCGTGAAAGCACCTTTGAAGATCCCGCCACCCGCTGGCCCGATTTCGATCCCAAGATGCCCCCGCGCCCTGCGGTGGTTGTGGTCACCAAACAGGGCGGCGGCAAGATCGCCGTCTGACGCCCCGACCCTATTCCAACCAAATTCATTTCAAAATCTCTGCGCCCAAGGGTTCCCCCCCTTGGGCGCAATTTCTTTGTCGCGCCGGTAAATGCGAATCATCTTTACAAAACTAGTTTTATAGTTTTGTTTGGCGCTATGACAGAACATCAAACAACTGCCCGCGCCCTCGCCGCCCTTGGCCATGATACCCGCCTCGCGATCTTTCGCCTGCTTGTCCGCGCCGGTGAAGACGCGCTGACCGTCGGAGAGATCGGTGCCCATCTGAATGCGGCCCCCTCCACCCTTGCCCATCACCTTGGGGCATTGGTCGATGCGGGGTTGATCATCCAGCGCCGCGACGGGCGCAACATCGTCAACCGCGTCGATTTCGACGTGATGCGGGCCACGCTTTCGTTTCTCACCTCGGAATGCTGCACCGGCGTTTCGCTTAAGAAGGAGTCCGCCGCATGACCGACCTGCCCCACCCCGCGCGCAGCCCGCTCAGGTCGCTGGCCCATCACATCTGGACGCGAGAACGCGTGTGGCTGGTCTGTATCGCGGTGCTGGCCGCTGTCGCAGCGCTCGATGCGCCGCTTGCCGTGACCAGCGTGCACTTCACCGCGACCAACCTGCTGGATGTCGCGCCGTTTCTGATCCTGTCCATCGCGGTTGCCGCCTACGCGGGTGCCACGGGGGCCGACGGGCTGATCGCACGTGCCTTTACCGGATCACCCGCCGTGATGATCGCCATTGCAGCACTGGCCGGCGGGGTGTCGCCCTTCTGCTCATGCGGAGTGATCCCCTTGATCGCGGCGCTGCTGGCGATGGGGGTGCCCCTGTCCGCCGTCATGGCCTTCTGGCTGGCGTCGCCCGTCATGGATCCGTCGATGTTCGTGCTGACCACCGGCGTTCTGGGGGTGGAGTTCGCGGTGGCCAAGACCATCGCGGCCGTCGGGCTCGGCGTGTTTGGCGGGATCATAGTGCACCTGCTGTCCCGCGCGGGTGGCTTGGCCGACCCGCTGCGCGACGGCGTGGGCAATGGCGGCTGTGGCGCGTCGAAGGTCCGCACAACGCAACCCGTGGTTTGGGCCTTCTGGCACGACAAGACGCGATCCGCCAAATTCCTGCGCGAGGCCGCCAAGACCACGACCTTCCTGACCAAATGGCTGACGCTGGCGTTCCTGCTGGAAAGCCTCATGCTGGCGTGGATTCCCGCAGAGACGGTGACCCGCGCCCTTGGCGGCAGCGGGCTGGCCCCGATCGGGATCGCGACCTTGGTGGGGGTGCCGGCCTATCTGAACGGCTATGCCGCGCTGCCGCTGGTGGGCGGGCTAATCGGACAGGGCATGGCCCCCGGTGCGGGTCTGTCGTTTCTGGTCGCGGGCGGGGTGACCTCCCTGCCCGCGGCCATCGCCGTCTGGGCCTTGGTCAAACGCCCTGTCTTCGCGCTGTATATCGGGATCGCACTGACAGGGTCATTTGCCTCGGGGCTGCTGTTTCAACTTTGGGCGTCACTGTGACGCCCAAAGCGGGGCTTACTTTGCCAGACAGCTGGTAAAGGCTGCGGCCAGATCGCGCAGCAATGCGGGGTACATGTCCACCCCCGGCTCAAGCGCGACGCCAATCGGATCAAGCGAGGCGGATTTCAGCGCCGTGCCGTCTTGGAGTGCCTCGACCAGACCGGCGTTGAACTGGGGCTCGGTAAAGACGCAGGCGGCTTGCGTGTCCTTTACCACATCGCGTACCTCGGCCAGACGCGCGGCACTGGGGGCGGCCCCATCGCTCAGCGAGATCGCAGCACTTGCCTCTACGTCAAAGCGGGCTTCGAAATAGTGATAGGCGTCGTGGAAGACGACAAACTTCTGCCCCCGAAGCGGCGTCAGCTCGGCCTGAATATCGGCCTGAAGATCTACCAACTGCGCTTGGGCCTGCGCAGCGTTGTCCGCGTAAAGCGCTGCGTTTTCAGGGTCTTGCGCGGACAAGCTTGCAGCGATGGCATCCAACCAGACCATTGCGTTTTGCGGATCCAGCCAGATATGCGGGTCCAGAGCGCCGGGTGCATGATTGTGCCCTTCGTGAGCGTCTGCCTCTTCATGTGCGTCATGGTCGTGGTCATCGTGATCTGCGTGGTCATCGTGACCTTTGTGGTCATCATGGCCTTCGTGGTCGCCGTGATCGTCATGCTCGGCATGGTCGTGCCCTTCATGATCGCCGTGATCTTCGTGGTCTTCATGCGCGCCGTGGTCGTGACCCTCGTGATCCTCGTGGTCGCCATGCCCCTCATGAGCCGAATGGTCGTGCCCTTCGTGATCATCGTGCCCCGCGTGGTCGTCATGACCGTCGTGATCATCGTGACCTTCATGATCTCCGTGATCATGGGCTTCGAACGCAACGCCGCTGCGGTTGGTCAGCAGGCGGATACCCTCTACGTCTTGCAAGGTCAGACGTTCGGCCCCCTGCGCCAGACTGCTCATCGGCTCTTCGAGCCACGGGGCCAGCGACGGACCGACCCAGACCACCAGATCGGCCTTGGCCACCGCGCGCGCCTCGCTGGGGCGCATGGCATAGCTGTGGGGCGACGCGCCGGGCGGGATGATCAGATCGGGGCTGCCTGCACCCTGCATGACCATAGACACCAAAGAATGTACCGGCGCGATATCGGTGGCGACACGGGGCACCTCTGCATGGGCCAGACCGGCAGAGAAAAGTAGGGTTGTGCAAAGCAGGCGGCGCATTGGCGGGCTCCTATTAATGTTATACTATAACCTTGATAGATCACACGTTATAACATATCAACACCGAACCCTGCTACGGAGGCGAAATATGTCGACCATTGGATTTGAAACGCATGATCACGGGGCCTGCGTCGACGACGCGATGGCCGCCGCAGAGGCGCGTTGCGCGGCCTCGGACCTTCGGCTGACACCGATACGTCGCCGCGTGCTGGAACTGCTGCTGGCCGAACACCGCGCCTTGGGGGCCTATGATATTCTGGGGCATCTCTCTGCCGAAGGGCTCGGGGCGCAGCCGCCCGTCGCCTATCGCGCGCTGGACTTTCTGGTGAAGGCGGGGCTTGCCCACCGGATCGAGGCATTGAACGCCTATATCGCCTGCAGCCACGTCGGTGCTGATCACACGCCGGCCTTCCTGATCTGCCGCAGTTGCCAATCGGTTGCCGAAAGCGACACGACGCTGACCCAAGGGCGTTTGGGCGATGCGGCCCGCGCGGCGGGGTTCCAGATTGAACGCACGGTGATCGAGGCGCAGGGCCTCTGCCCTTCCTGTCAGGACGGAGCCACCGCATGAGCCTGATCGCCACCCGGAACCTGACCCTGCGCATTGGCGGGCAAACGGTGCTGCGCGACGTTGATATCGCCGTAGAGCGCGGCGAGATCGTGACCATCGTCGGCCCCAACGGGTCGGGCAAGTCGAGCTTGCTGCGGGCGTTGATCGGCGCGCTGAAACCCGCGTCGGGGACGATCACCCGTGCTGCGGACCTGCGCATCGGCTATGTCCCGCAAAAGCTGCAAATCGACGCGACGCTACCGCTGACGGTGCATGGCTTTTTGAACCTGCCCCGCCGCCAGCCCCGCGAGACCATCGCGCAGGCGCTGCTGCAGGCGGGGGTCACGGATCTGGCGAAAAAGCAGATGACCGACCTGTCGGGCGGCCAGTTCCAGCGCGTGTTGCTGGCACGCGCCCTGCTGAACAAACCCCATATCCTGATCCTCGACGAGGCGACGCAGGGGCTGGATCAACCCGGCTCTGCCGCGTTTTACCGCCAGATCGAAGAGGTGCGCCGCGACATGGGCTGTGCCGTCTTGATGGTCAGCCACGATCTGCATGTGGTGATGGCGGCTTCGGATCGTGTGCTGTGCCTGAACGGTCATGTCTGCTGCGAAGGCACCCCCGAGATCGTCGCCGATGCGCCGGAATACCGCGCGTTGTTCGGCACTGGCACCCAAGGGGCGCTGGCGCTTTACCGGCACGAACATTCGCACTCGCATGATCATGCACATGATCATAGCCACATGCACGACCACGACCACACCCACGACCATGCGCAGGGCCATACCCATGGTGCCGGCTGCAACCACGCCCATGGGGACCAAGATGCTTGATGACTTTTTGATACGTGCCGGGCTTGCCGGTATCGGTGTGGCCTTTGCGGCCGCGCCTTTGGGCTGTTTCGTCGTCTGGCGGCGCATGGCCTATTTCGGTGATGCGACCTCGCACGCGGCTTTGCTGGGGGTCGCGCTAGCCTTGGCGTTCGAGCTGCCGATTTTCGCGGGGGTGCTGCTGGTGGCCCTGTCGATGGCGCTGATCGTGACGGCGCTGAACGGGCGCAGCCTTGGCACGGATACGCTGCTGGGGGTGCTGGCCCACGGGGCGTTGGCCATCGGCCTTGTGGCGGTGTCGCTGCTGCCGAACCAGCGCGTCGACCTCAGCGCCTATCTGTTCGGAGAGATCCTGGCCGTGACCAAGACCGATCTTGCGATCATCTGGAGCGGCGCCGTTCTGTCGATCGCGCTGCTGGTCTGGCGCTGGCAGGCATTGCTGTCGTCCACGCTGAACCCCGATCTGGCGACGGCCAGCGGGGTCAATCCGCGCCGTGAACAGCTGATATTGACGCTGGCGCTGGCGGTGACGGTTGCGGTCGCGATCAAGGTGGTCGGCGCGCTGCTGATCGCGGCGATGCTGATCATCCCCGCCGCCGCCGCCCGCCCCTTTGCCCGCACGCCCGAAGTCATGGCCATGGCGGCCTGTATCATCGGCATGATCGCTGCCTTGGGCGGGCTGGCCGCGTCCTTTACGCTCGACACGCCGACGGGGCCCAGCATCGTCAGCGTGGCGGCGGTGCTGTTCATGTTGTCCTCTGGCGTGGCCCCGTTGCTGAAACGCTAGGCGCGGATCTGCACACACCAAGGGCCGCAGCATCACGCTGCGGCCCTTGGTGTTTCGGGGGTGGCCCTATTCGGTCAGGCGGCTGCCGCGAAAGACTGCGACGGGTGCCCGGTGCTCACCAGACTATGCGGGAAGAAGACCGAGAATTTGGTGCCCTTGCCCACCGTGCTGGAGACCGAGATATCGCCCCCATGCGCCAGCGCCAGCTTCTTGCAGATCGCCAGCCCGAGCCCTGTACCGCCTTCCGACCGGTTGTCGGCGCTTTCGATCTGGGTGAAGGCCTGGAAGATCGATTCCAGATCTTTCTGTTCCATCCCGACACCATTGTCTTCGACCTCGAAGCGGAAGCCGCCACCGTCCACTTCGGCCCGCAAGAAGATATCCTTGCCCTTGGAAAACTTGAGCGCATTGCCCACCAGATTGATCAGGATCTGCAAGCAGCGGCCACGGTCGGCGTTCACGTCAAGGCTGCCGTCGGGGATATGCAGGGTCACATCCTTGCCCTGCGCCATGCCCTGAAACTGGTCCTCGACCTGCGCCAGCAGCGCCCGTGTGGGAAATGTGGTCTTGGCCAGTTTGATGTCGTTCAGCTCGATGCTGGTATAGTCGAGAATATCGTTGATGATCGTCAGCAGGTGGTTGCCCGCGAATTTGACGCGCTGGCCATAAAGCTCTGCCTGATCCCCGATGATATTATAGTGTTTTTCGGTGATCGGTTCACCCGGCGACAGTTTGGCCGTGGTCGTGGTCTTAAGCTTGGTCAGGAAGCCCGCATAGCCGATCACGATGGTCAGCGGCGTGCGCAGTTCGTGGCTGAGAACGCTCATGAATTCGGATTTCGCGCGGCTCGCCCCTTCGGCAGCGTCGCGGGCCTTGCGCAACTCCTCGATGCTTTCCATGCGGGTCCGGTTTTCGATGAAATAGGTGAACAGGCCGCCAAGGGTGATCGTCGTCGCCGTGCCCGCGATCACCAGTGCCAGCAGCTTGTATTCTTCGGGGTTGGTATAGCCGGGTTTCAGCCCGATGCAGTCCACGCTGAACGCGGCCATGCCGGTGAAATGCAGCCCGATGATGGCGAGCGTCAAGACGCCCGTCATTTGCAGCCCGCTCCACCGTGCGCTGCGGCTGCCCAGATAAAGCGCGGCAGTCGACAGGACCACCGCCAGAATAACAGACCCGATGAGGTAGCCACGGTCCCAGGTCACCACGCCTTCGACGCGGTAGGCCACCATGCCGGTGTAGTGCATCGCCGATACCGCAACGCCAAAGATCGTGCCGCCGATGATCGTGCTCGCGAGCGACCGGAACATGCCCGCCACCATGATGCCCACGGTCGACCCTGCAATCGCGATCAACAGCGAGACAAAAGTCAGTTGTAGGTTAAACGTTACCGGTGCCGAAGGCTGATACGCGAGGATTGCGATAAAATGCGTACACCAGACCGCAACGCCCGCCGTGATCGCCGTGAGGAAGTACCAGATCAGCGCCTGCCTGCGCGGGCGCCCCAAGGCGTGCTGATACAAGCGTGACACCACCCAGCAGCCAAAGGCGCAAAGCAGCCCGGCCAGAAGCACGAGACCAAGGTCGTGATCATGATGGATCGTATGGGCTACTTTGAACATGTCGGCGCACTCTACCTGTTGATTACCGGACAGTTAATCGGCGGAGAAAACGGCAGATTTGAGGCGTGTTTACGTTATACTGGTGGTAACCAAGAAAAAAAATCGATCATTTTTACCATGCGAAACAACAGCTTGCAGGGCACCAATCCGGCGGAAATGGCCAGTATATAAGGGCTGATGCCGCCGCGACGGCTGCACTTCAAGCAAAGCGCAGGGGGCTGAACGCCCCGCCTATTGCCCTTTGATCTTGATAGAATACTGCCGCCGCGCGCCAGCGGGGGGACGCGGGAAAGGGGCGGCCTTGCGGATCACCGATACCGCCGCCCGGTCCAGCGCGGCAGAGCCGGACCCCCGTGCGACTGACACAGAAGCCAACCCGCCATTGCTGGCGATGGCAAAAGAGATCGTCGCGGTGCCCGTGGTCCGGACCCGCGGCTTGCCCGCCCGCGAGATGCGGCGCATAACCTGACCGGGGTAGTTGCTGGCGGCGGCATTGCCTTGCGCCGATGCGGCGGCTTGGCGTTTGCCGGTGCTCGTGGATTTGGCCGATGTGCTTTGGCCCGACGAAGACCCTTTGGTCGCATTGCGCTGCGCATTGCCACGTGCGGTGGCTTGCTGCGTTGCTTTCTTCTTGGCGGCTTGCTGCTCTGCCTGACGGCGTTCACGCTCTGCCTGCTCTTGCTTGGCGCGGGCCTCAGCGATTTTGGCAGCGGTTTCAGGGTTCTTTCGCATGGGGCGGCGCGACAGGACGGGGGCGTCGCTGTCGGGGTCTTGCGCCTGCAGGGTTTCAGGCGGCGGTGCGACTTGCGCGCTCTCCGATGGGGGCACGGCCAGCGGCGCGGGCACCAAGGCGGCGGATGCTGCGGGGGCCGTAGGCGTCACCGCTGCCACCTCTGGCGGGGTCACGGGCTGCGCCTGCTCCGGCGGGGTGACCGGCTCGGCCTGTTCGGGCGGGGTTTGCTCTGCTGTGGTGGGGCGCAGGGGTTCTGCGGCGGTAGGTGCCTCGGCAACCGGCGTCTCTGCGGGTTCTGCCGGTTCCGGCGTGAGCGTGCCCACGGCCATATCCGCGAAACTGCTGCCCATCATCGCCTCGACCGGCGCACCGCTCCCTTCGATCGCGATCTCTTCTTGCGGCAGCCCGATGGTGACCGCCCCCGCGACGATCCCGACCGCCAAGACGAAAGAGATCCCTTTGGCTGTAGGAGAATGCGATATCATTGCAGTGCCCTTTGCGTGACGAGCATCACCTTTTGCGCCCCCGCCGCGCGCAAGTCGCGGGTCAGCGTGACCAGCGTCTCGGCCGGCAAGGCGCGATCCGGCACAAGGCGTATGATCTCGCGGTCTTCGTCAGACAGGCTGGCGACATAGGACGCAGCATCCACCTGCTCCGCGCCTTGGTAGGTCAACCGCCCGTCGGGGTAGATCACCAAAGCGTCCGGCGGGGCCTGACCCTCAAGCGCGCGGGTCTCGACCAGTTTCAGATCGGGGTCCAGCGGCTGCGCCAGCGTGCCCGCGACCATGAAGAAGACGAGCATCAGAAAGACGATATTGATCAACGCGATGGTCGGTTCACGCTGCGGTTTGGATTTGGCAAATCGGCGCATCTGTCAGCCCCCCAATACCGACACCTGCAAGGCAGGCATCTCGCGCAGTTTGACCAGCACATCCGTCAACCGCTGCGCGTCCACATCCGCCCCGAGCGAGACGAGCAGCACGGTGCCCTGCTCGGCCTCGGCCAAGGATGATCCGGCCAGCGCGTCCAATGCGATTTCTTCGCCATTCAGACGCAGGGTATCGGGGCCAAGCTGCAAGAACACCGGCTTGGCATCGCTGGCCTGCGCGACCGCGCCCGAACCGGCAGCGGCCAGCGGCACCTCGGAGAACTTCGAGAACGTCGAGGTCAGCATAAAGAACAGCAGCAGCAGAAAGATGACATCAATCAGGGAGGTCATCGACAGCCGCCGTCTGCGCGTGCGCGGCCTAGCCATGTGCGGCGACCATTTCAGGCGTCGGCGCTGGCGTCGCGGCGGCAGAGGCTGGCACGTCGTTGGACGGGTTCAGCACCGTCAGGATCGCCTTATCCGCGATCACCCGCTCTGCCTCCATCCGCTGTTCCAGCCAGCTGAGGATCAGGGCCGTGGGCATCGCCACCACCAGACCGACAGCCGTGGTCAGCAGCGCCACCCAGATACCGCCCGCAAGGATCGACGGATCGACCTGCGATCCGGCGGCTTGCAGCGACCGGAACGCCTCGATCATGCCCAGAACCGTACCGAACAAGCCCAACAAGGGGGCCAGCTGCGCCACGGAATCGAGCAGGCGGAAACCGGTTTCGAGCTTGGCAAAACGCGTCTCTGCCTCGGCTTGCAAACGCTCTACGCCTGCGCCGCTGCCCTTGCCGTTCGACACCATCGCCATCTTGATCACGGGGGCGAGGTAGCTTTTCGACCGGCCCAAAGCTTCGCGGGCGACGGGTCTGTCGCCACGGTCCCATGCCTCTACCGCTTCGGTCAGCGCCTTGTGCCGCCCCACGGCAGAGCGCCAGAACTGCCAGACCTTATAGATCGCCACTGCCAACGTCAGCACGGCGACGCCCATCAGGACAACAACAACCGGCCCGCCGGTTTCAGCGATTTGGCGAAACGATGCAATCAGTGCAGAGAACATATCCATCAGCCCAGAACCTCGATTGACGTGCGTGATGTAGGCAGCAGGCCGGTGTCACAGATGCCACTGGCGCTACCGCCCGTCTCGCAGGCGTTGGCCCCGTTGAACAGGATGCGGCCCAGCCCTTCGCAGGTGGTTTGCGGCACGACGAACTGGCGCACGCGCGGGCGGGCCGGTGGCAGGGTGCCGAAATCAAACAGCGTCAGCCGGTCCACCTGCCCTTCGGTGTCAAACAGCACCGCCTCGTAGATGATCTTGTCGACCGGTGCCTCCAAGCCATTGGTGATCATGAAGGTCAGCTTGCACGCATCTTCGGTGGTCTCTGCCGCGTTCAACTCGACCGAGATTTGATCCTTGATATCGGTCTCTTGCGCGGCGACCAGCGGGGCTACGATCACAACGGGCAGCGACAGAATAGCGGTACGGAAACGGGACATGGGACCTCCTGACCGTGGGAAATGACGATAAGATTTTTGGCTAAGGCGCTGTGGGCACCTTTGGCTCTGGCGCGGCGCAGCGGGCAAACAGCCCTTTTGGCACAGCGCGATTGCGCCGTGCCTAGCAAAGATCACGACAAGGCGCAATCCTGACTTTAAAGATCAACTATTCAGGAATGCACGCGCCAGCGACAAACCGCAAAGGCGCCCCTGCGCCGCCCGCGTTACTGAAGTTTGCGCAGATAGGCCCAAGACACATGACCGCGCACGCGGCGGGCCTGATCAAGCGAGACGTCGCACCAGCGCGTACCGCCGGTATGCTGACAATCGTGCACCTGCAAAATGGTGCCGTTGGGCAGACCAAGCAGCACGATGAACCCCGTCCCCGGCCCTGCACGCATCTTGAGCATGTCATCCTCACCCACGCCCGTTACCTCGAAACGGCCCAACGATCCTGCGGTTGCGGGGGTGGTCCCCAAGGTGGTCGCGATCACGATTGCCGATATGGCGGCGGTCACTGCTTTGCGCATTTTTCTTGCCCTTGTTCTGATAGCCTCGGGTTCGGTGGTAGCCTGTGGGGGCCACAAAATAAACCGTGATATCGCCCAAGGGGTCATGATCCGCCGATGCGCAGGGGCGCGGGCGTCAGATGTTGGAGACGATAAAATCGGGCGACAGACCGGCCTGCGCGATGGCATCCGTCACATCCAGCCCCGTGAGCGCGCCATAGCCCGTGACCAGCGCCGTGGCAAAGCCCGCCTGCGCGCCGCCCAGAATATCGGTATGCAGCGTATCGCCGACCATCAGCACCCGTTCGGGACGCAGGGCGCGATTGAACCGGCCGAGGGCGATGTCAAAGACCTGCCCGAACGGCTTGCCCAGAAACACAGGCATCACACCGGTGCGATCGGCCAGCCGGTGCGCAAACCAGCCCGGTTCCCGCGAGAGGCCCGTTTCACGCGGTGCCACCAGATCGGGGTTGCCCACCAGCACCGGACGGGGCGCGCGTTTCAGCGACGCCTCCAGCAATGTCTGCCGACGGTCGGTCCAGCCGTCCGCGCCCACCAGCAAGAACCCGTCCTGCGCATCGTAGCTTTCGGCGTCATCCCCCAGCACAGTCGTGTTCAGCGTCGCCAGTTCCCCCAGATCGACGGCGGGGTTGATCATCAGGCCCCATCGGCACGGCGGCAGCCCTGCGATATGCGCGGTCAGCGCTTCGCGGCTGGTGGTCACCTCGGAGGCGGAGAAATCGAACCCCAGACGGGCGTAGCGCGCCATCATATGCGCCTTGGGATAGGCAGCGGAGTTTGACACCACGCCAACCGCCTTGCCCGCCGCGCGCAGCGCCGCGATGGTATCGGTCGCACCGGGGATCGCGGTTTCGCCGACGTTCAGCACGCCATAGGCGTCAAACAGGATCAGATCGAAGCGCGCCGCGATGTCGGTGAACATGCCGGTTTCCGCCAGACCGCCCGCCGCGGTGCGCGGCAGACGGTCGGCGATTTGCAGATAGCGCGCGAAGGCGCTTTGCGGGTCGACGCCGATATTCTGGGTCACAGGATACGGCGGCGCAGATAGGCAGAGATGACTTCCCCCACCACCACCAGCGCGATGATCGCCAGCAGGATGGTCGCGACCTCGGGCCAGTTGAACGTGTCGATGGCGCCTTGCAGGATGATCCCGATACCGCCTGCGCCCACCAGACCCAGAACGGTGGATTCGCGCAGGTTGATATCCCACCGCAGAATGGCGACCGCCCAGAAGGTCGGCATCACCTGCGGCACGATCGCATAGACGATAACCTTGAAACGCGACGCGCCCGTCGCCTCAAGCGCTTCGACGGGGCGTGTGTCGATCTCCTCGATCGCCTCGCCCAGCAGTTTGCCGATGAACCCGATAGAGCGGAACATGATCGCCACGATACCGGCCACAACACCGGGCCCGAAGATCGCCACAAACAGCAGCGCCCAGATGATCGTGTTCACCGACCGCGAGGTCACAAGGATCAGCCGCCCCAGCCACAGGGTCACACGGTTGGGTGTGGTGTTCTGCGCCGAGATATAGGCGACCGGCAGCGACAGCAGCACCGCAAAGGTGGTGGCGAATGTCGCGATGTTCACCGTGTCCCACAGCACCTTGAGGATGGTCTCCAGATTACTGGGGTCCGGCGGATACATCCGGCCAAACAGATCGGCGATCTGTTCAGGGGCACCCCAGACCCACGGCCAGATCACCTCTATCGAGGTGAGCGCCCAGGCGATGGCCAGCCCACAGCCCAGAAAGATCGCATAGCGCGTCATACGTTGCTTGAACGTAAAGCGGGACCAGTCGTCGCGCCCGAATTGCGTGGAAAGTGAGGTCATTGGATACGCTTTCGGATAACGCCGCTGACGGCCTCGGAAAAGAGGATCACCCCGACGATGACGATGGTGATGGCAAGGGCAAAATCATAGTCATAGCGGCCGAAGGCATTGGCGAGCGTCGCACCGATGCCCCCTGCCCCCACGATCCCCACCACGGCAGAGGCCCGCAGGTTGGAATCAAGCTGGTAGATGGTCAGACCGATCTGGCGCGGCATGATCTGCGGGAAGATCGCGTACGACAGCGTCGAGAAATACGGCGCACCGGCGGCGCGCATGGCCTCGACCTGACCAAAGTCGATCTCCTCGATCCGCTCGGCCAGCATCTTGGCGACAAAGCCGATGGAATAGACGGTCAGGGTCAGCACACCGGCGAACGGCCCGAAGCCAACGGCCTTGACGAAAAGGATCGCGACAATGACCGGATGGAAGCTGCGTGCGATGATGATAAGGGCGCGGCCCAGATAGAACACGGGCTTGGGGGCCACATTACGCGCGGACATAAAGGCGATGGGGATCGACAGCAGCACGCCAAGCGCCGTGGCCAGCACCGCGATCTTGAGGCTTTCGAGAAACCCGTCGATCAACAGGCCGCTGCGTTCAAAGCTCGGGGGAAAGGCCCCGCCAAAGATCTTTCCTGCGCGGCCGATACCTTCGGCGACGCGGTCCCAGTCGATGGGCATGGTCAGCCCGACCCAGCCGAAATAGGCGATGGCCCCCAGATACACGGCCCAGCGGAGCGCCGGATTGGCGATGAAGGGCGGCTTGACCCAAGTGTCGCGCGGCGCGGTCATGATGCAGCCGCCTTGTCATCCGGCCCGCCGCTGCGGTCGGCATGGGGGCTGCCCGCATAGATCGCCTCCATCGCGGCGGGGTCCAGCATGTCGGGCTTGTCGTCAAAGATGATCCGGCCATAGCGCATGCCGACGATGCGGTCGGTGTATTCCTTGGCCTCGTTCACATTGTGGATGTTGATTAACACCGGCAGCTTGAGCTCGCGCGACAGGTCGCGCAGCAGGCCCATGATCTGTTCCGATGTCTTGGGGTCAAGCGATGCGGTGGGTTCGTCCGCCAGCAGGATATCGGGCTCTTGCATCAGGGCGCGGACCACGCCGACACGCTGACGTTCACCGCCCGACAGCTGATCGGCGCGGGTGTCGGCGTAATGGGCGATGCCGACCCGTTCCATCAGCTCGTAAGCGCGGCGGATGTCTTGCTTGGGATAGCGCCGTGTGATGGCGGACCATGTTGAAATATACCCCAGACGGCCCGACTGGACGTTCTCCATCACGGTGAGACGATCCACAAGGTTGAACCCCTGAAACACCATCCCGATCTTGCGCCGTGCGGCCCGCAAGTTTTTGCCCCGCAGGCGGGTCAGGTCGGTGCCGTTCAGCTCGATCGTGCCGGAGGTGGGTTCAACCAAACGGTTGATGCAACGCAGCAACGTGCTTTTGCCCGCACCGGAAGACCCGATGATCGACACGACGCTTTCGCCCTCGATTGTGAGGTCGAGATTCTTGAGGACCGGATCGCCTGAGCCGTAGCGTTTGACGAGGTCAGTAATTTTCAACATGTAGGATACCTTATGCGTGAGGCCGGCCCATTGGGACCGGCCTCGACGGGAAAATCATTCAGCAGCAAGGCCTTGTGGCGTGTACTCAACACCGTTGGCAGACTGGATCTGGCGAATGACGGCCCATTGGTCTTTATAGGTGATCGGGACGAATTTGCTCACGCCCGAAAACTCTTCGCCCAATGCGGTGCCGGTGAAATCGTAGCTAAAGAAGGCTTCCTTGATCTTGTCCTTCAGCTCGGGCGTCAAGTCGTGGGCCACGCCGTAGGATGTCGTGGGGAACGGATCGCTTTCCCAGACAATACGCACCTCGGCAGGGTCATAAAGCCCGCGTTCCGCCATACGGTCCACCACTTCGGACGCTACCGGTGCCGCATCATAGTCACCCGCGACCACACCCAGCATGGATTGGTCGTGGCTGCCCGAGTATGTCACTTCGTAGTCCTGATCCGGCACGACGCCCAGATCAGGGAACAGCGCGCGCGGTGCCTGATTGCCGGAGTTCGACGTGGGCGATGTATGCGCGACGCGTTTGCCAGCAAGGTCGGCCATCTCTTTGATATCGCTGTCGGCTTGGGTGTAGACCTGCAGCTTGTAGCCAAACTGCCCGTCTTCGGAGCCCATGATCGCGAAGGGTTCAACGCCCGCAAGGTTCACAGCAAAGGGTGTGGGTCCGGTCGAGAAGCCCGCGATATGCAGACGGCCCGAGCGCATCGCCTCTACCTCGGCAGAGTTGGATTGCACAGCAAAGAACTGCACCTTCTTGCCCGTCACCTCGGACAGGTGGTCAATGAAGGGCGTCCAGATGTCTTCGTAGATCGCGGGATCTTCGACCGGTGTATAGGCAAAGACCAGCGTCGACGGGTCTTTGAGCATGCTTTCGTCCGTGGGCGCATCGGCCACCAGATCGCCGTTGGCGTCACAGAACATCGCGTCCAGCGCGCCGCGCTCGGCGCATTCTTCGGCCAATGCGGTGGTGCCGGTCATGGCAAAAGCGGCCATCAGGCCCGCCGTGATAAAGCTGCGTTTGATCATCTTGTTTCTCCTCCCCGAGAATACCCGCACAGAGTGTACTGCACGATTAATTACGCGATACGAGCATTGAAGCTTTCGATTCGCAACATTTTCCGCCTAGTAATTTGGCAAGTGCCAAATATTGACGGTCGGTTGCATCGCCTCGACCGCCGAAGGGAACCGCAGAATGGATACCGGAACGGAACGCCGAAACCTGCGCAAAGCAGAGCGCCACGCGCAAATATTGCTGGAACTGCGCCTTGCCCCGCATGTGCGTGTATCGGACCTTGCGGCCAGCTTTGATGTGACCACCGAAACCGTCCGCCGCGATATTGCCGAGCTCAGCGCGCAGGGGCTTTTGCAAAAATCCTACGGCGGGGCCTCCCCCCGCGCGCCGGGGGCGCAAAGCGTGCTGGATGAACGTCAACGCGAACATGTGGATGAACGTCGCCAGATGGCGCAGCTTGCCGCAAAACGCGTGACAGACGGGCAAACCCTGATGATCGACGCAGGCGCC
The DNA here is from genome assembly GCF_040435955.1 of Sulfitobacter sp. TCYB15. NCBI lineage: Bacteria > Pseudomonadati > Pseudomonadota > Alphaproteobacteria > Rhodobacterales > Roseobacteraceae > Sulfitobacter > Sulfitobacter sp. TCYB15. Next base: position 1,568,027 of record NZ_CP159193.1, on the reverse strand, counting down.
ACGATGATGGAATTCGCGCGGGCGCTGACCCTTTCCGGCGTGACGGCGACGGTATTAACCAACAGCCTGCAGGTCGCGATGATTTTGGGGGCCTCGGACAGGGTGCGGGTGATCATGACCCCCGGCGACTATATGAATGCAGAGGCCGCGCTGACCGGCACTGCCACCTGCGACTTTCTGCGCGGTTTCAATGTCGACGCGTGTTTTCTTGGGGCCTCCGCGCTGGATGAAACCGGCGTGAGCGAGGCCATCGCGGGCTTTGCCGAGGTGAAACGCGCCATGCTGGACCAAAGCCGCGCCGCGCATTTCCTGATCGACGCCAGCAAGTTCGGCAAACGTCACCTGACGCAGGTAACCCCGCTTGAGCATCTGGGCCATCTGATCACCGATGCAGCACCCAAGGACGGGCTTGCCCTAGCGCTTCGACAGCATCGCATCCCCATGATCACCCCCGAAAACGCCTGACAGTAACCGGCATGACCGCTTTGCGCAAAAGTCTACAAAATGCCTCGATTGCGCCCGTATTTTGTCCGTTCGATAAACAATGATGCAATCAATAAAGGGGACAAAGGCAGGCAAACCAGCAACGACAGAACGTCGTGCGGCGGCCTACCTGGACGGAAGAGGGTGGCACTTTGCTCAACAAGTTCACGGGGTATTTAGCCTCTAAGGTATTCGTCGTTTTGACGATTGTCCTGCTCGCAAGTATCGGCGGGATTGCCTATTCTATTGTGAAGCTCGACCGCGACAATCACCTCGCCGCGCTGCGCCTTGAGGTGGAACAGGCCCTGCATTCGGTGGCCGACCAGATCCAGCTGCGTTTCTTCGAAGCCGTGCTGGTGGCCAAGAACATCGAGAATACGCTTGCCGTGGCGGGTGAGATCAACGAGCGTCAGATCGCGCGTACCGTGAGCGACCTGCAGCGACACAACCCTGACGTGATTGCCGTCGCTTTGGCCCCTAACCTGTCGATTACACACAGTTTCCCGCAAACCGATAACCGCGAGACGATCGGTGTCAAATACTGGCAACTGCCCGCCCAGATGGCGAGCGTTGCCCAAGCTTACCGCACCCGCGCGCCCGTGGTGGACGATCGTGTGAACCTTGTGCAGGGCGGGACCGGCTATATTATGCACTACCCTGTGTTCCTGCCGAACGCCGAGCTGAACACCGATCAATTCTGGGGCGTCATCTCTGTCGTGATGGACCAGGAAGGTCTGCTGCAAGCCCCGCAGCATGATTTCTCGGACCCCGCGCAATATAGTTTCGAGCTGCACCCGCTTAAGGCCTCCGGACTGGTAGAGGCCCTGCCCGACCACCGGTTGAGCGCGCTGAAAGACAAGCCCGTCGTGACCACGTTCAACGTTCTGGGCACCACATGGGAAGCCGCCGTGCGCCCCGCCGCGGGATGGCCGGCCTATTCACCACAAAGCCGGAACCTGGTAGGTTTCGCCCTCATTTCCGCCATATTCCTGCTGGGCGTGCTGTTGGCGTTCCGCCGGTTGGCGCTGAACCAGACCAACGCGCACGCCCTGCTGGCCGAGGCCATCGACGCGATCGACGAAGGCTTTATCGCGTTTGACGACAAGGAACGGGTGATGGTGGTGAACCAGAAGTACCGTGACTATCATCCCCAGATCGCCGATCTGATCGTCCCCGGAGCCACCATGGGAGAGCTTGTGGTCAACTGGGCCAACCGGACCGAAAGCCTCAGCGGATCGAAAAGCAAACAGGCCTGGGTACGCGAAAGGCTGCAACGTTTCCGCAATCCGGGTCAGGCGTTCTTGCAAGACATCGGCAACGACAATTGGCTCAAGGTGACAGAGGCAAAGACCCCCCACGGCTATACCGTCGGCATCTGGACGGATGTGACCGCCGAGAAGCGCGCACAAGAAGCCGCTGAAGCCGCCGACCGCGAGAAGACCGAGTTCCTGAACAACGTTTCGCACGAGCTGCGCACGCCGCTGACCGTGATCTTTGGCCGTGCGTCGTTCATGCGGCACAGTGATAAGATGCCTCAGGCGCAGCGTTTGATGTCGGCGCTGACCGCCGATGGCAGCGGCTGTCCGAAATCGGCTGCCGCCGCGATAGAGTATCAGAAGTTCATCACCGATCAGGGTGCCGGAATCGCGGAATCATCGCAGCATATGATCCGCCTTGTCGAAGATCTGCTGGACTGGACCAAAGTGTCCCGCGGCCAGCTAGAGCTGGACATGGCCCCCACCCAGTTGGACGAGATCGCCCGCACCGTCACCCAAGAACTGCAACCCGCCGCAGAGGCAAAAGGGCTGACCCTCACCTATGCCGGCGACGGCCCTGCTGCCACCGTAGCGGATAAGGTGCGCGTCAAACAAATTCTGTACAATCTGATTACAAATGCGATCAAATTCACCAGCGAAGGGAAAATCCATCTGTCGATGCTACATTCCGCCGACGAGATCGTGTTCAGCGTCACTGACACCGGCAACGGCATCGCAGAGGAGGACGCGAGCCGCGTGTTCCAGCGTTTCCAACAGGTTGACGGGTCCATGACACGGCAAAACGGCGGTTTGGGGCTGGGGCTGGCCATCTCCGAGCAGCTGGCAGAGCTGCACGGCGGATCGCTGTCACTGGAAAGCAAACTGGGCGTCGGTAGCACCTTCAGTCTGACGCTGCCCTGCACCGGCGCGACCGATATCCAGAAGACGGCTTGAAGCGCAGAGGGGCGCGGTACTTTAAATTCTAACGATAAATATTTGGGCAAGCGCCGGTTTCGCGCATATGATGACCTAACGTAACGATGATCCTGTTTATGACCTGAAATTTTTCCAAGGGCATTTTCATTGGACCTCAAGACAAACAGCTATGTCGTGGACAACAAGGATCGGATCATCTCTGTCGGGTCCGAATGGGACGCCTTCGCGATAGAGAATGACGCGCCGGGGGCGACCTCCACCCATGTGCTGGGGCGGGAGATTTGGGATTTCGTCGAAGGGGCCAACACCCGTACCTATCTGTTCGGCGTGTTTCAGGCCTGCCGGATCGAACAGCAACTGTTCAGTATCCTTTACCGCTGTGACGGGCCGGATGTGCGGCGGTTGTACCGGCTGACGATCTGGCCCTCCCCCGACGATAGCCTGACCATCGGCAGTATGCTTGTCCATGCGATCACCAGCTCCCCTCACCCTACGGTCAGCGCCTTCGAGGAATACTACGATACCACGCGATGTTCGGTCTGCTGCGCATTCCAGATCGGCGACAAATGGATCGATCTGCGCACCCCGCCAGATGCGGATAACTTCGCCAAAAGCTATTCCATCTGCCCCACCTGCAAAGACGCCGCCCAGGTGGAGTTTGCGCGGATGAAACGAAAATCAAACATCATCCCCCTACCGCTGGCCAAGCAGTGAAGCACAACAAATATGGGGGCCGCATCGCGAATGCGGCGAAGCATAAAGTTGTCAATGTATTGAAATCAGGGAAAAAGTGGTGCCCCCACACGGACTCGAACCGCGGACCTACTGATTACAAATCAGTTGCTCTACCAGCTGAGCTATAGGGGCACTGAGGGAGCGTTTAAGAGATTGCTGCGGGCCGTGCAAGAGGGGAAATGTCAATTTTTTGCAGTTTTACACAAGTCGCAGGAAAGGCTATTGGAAAGCCGGTATCAGTAAGGGTGAGAAGACGTTCATGCAGTTGATTTTGCACACAGGTGCCCATTACACCGAAGAAGACAGGTTGCTGAAAAGCCTCCAGTCGAACCACGATCTTTTGGCGCAGGCGGGCACCCATGTGCCGAGCCCCGCAACCTATCGTGGTCTGTTTCGCGATACGTTGAATGCGATGTATAAAACATCCGCCTCGGACGGGGCGCGGGATGTCTTGCTGGACGCGGTCATGGGAGATTCTGACGCGGATCGGGTGATCTTTTCCGACGCGAACTTCTTTCGCACCCCTGCGACGGCGGTTGTTGAAGGGATGCTTTATCCCGCAGCACCTGTGCGGATGATGCGCATGGCGCAGCTTTTCCCCGAGGATGAGCTGCAGATTTTCATGGGCATCCGCAATCCCGCGACCCTGCTGCCGGTGCTCTATGATGTGTCGGCCGATAAATCTCCGCCGCAGTTCTGGGGCGACAAGGATCCGCTGGATGTGCGCTGGTCCGACACGCTGGCGCTGCTGCGTGATTCTGCGCCAGAGATTCCCGTGACCGTATGGTGCAACGAAGACGCCCCCCTGATCTGGGGGCAGATCATGCGCGAGATGGCGGGCCTGCCCACGATGGCGCCGTTGGACGGGGAATTCGACCTGCTGGAAACGATCATGCGCCCCGAAGGCATGAAACGGTTCAAATCCTATCTCGCCTCCCACCCCGAGATGACAACGGCAGAGCACCCGCGTGTGATCGCGGCGTTTCTGGACAAATACGTGATCGACGACGCGCTCGAGGAAGAGCTGGACATGCCCAGCTGGACCGAAGAACTGGTCGAAGAGATGACCGAGGTTTACGACGAAGACGTTGCGCGCATTCAGGAAATTCCCGGCGTGCGGGTGATCCTGCCATAACGGCGGGACCACCGTCTAAGGTCAGCTGTCAAATGGCAGGCTGCGCAGGGTTACGTTGCGGGCCTCGTCCCCAATGACCACGTGGAGCGACGCTTGCGTTGCATCCGATGCGATCATTCCGACGCCGATATTGGCCTTGAAACGTTTGGAATAGACGTAGTCGCTAAGCACGCCGCGCGGCTGGCCTTTATCGTCCAGCACGGGAATCGAATGTGCCGCCCCCGTCAGTGGCGCGCCCGCGATGACAAAGCCTGACCTTTCCCGTTGTGCGCCTTCATCGGCAATACGGCGCAGCGCCTCTTTGCCGATAAAATCCTCGGGGGTCTCGAGATCGACCAGCTTGCCCAGGCCGATGTCATACGGGGTGCAAGGGTTGGTCTGAAGACGACCATCCGCACCATAGGACACCAGCCCGCTTTCGATCCGTTCAACGTCATTGGGCGCACCGGGGCGAATACCAAAGGGCGCGCCTGCGGCCTTTACCATTGCCCATAGCTCCCCCCCGCGGCTGCTGTCCTGGAGATACATCTCGAAGCCGCCCTGTTTCGACCAGCCCGACCGCGCCAGCACCAGCGGGATATCCCCCAGCTGCGTTTGCTTGAAGCCGAAATACCTCAGATCGCGCACCCAGTCGCCGAACAACGCGGTGATCACCGCCTCGGCCTTGGGGCCCTGAACCGCCAGCGGGGAGACGTCTGGCTCAGCCACGGTCACGTCCCACCCGCGCTCTGCCGCGATGGCGCTGGCCCATAGGGCGATGTCACTGTCCGCAATCGACAGCCAATATCGATCCTGCGCCAGCATGAGCAGCACGGGGTCGTTGATAAGCCGCCCCTGATGGTCGCACATGGGCACATAGCGCCCCTGCCCGATCCGGGTATTCGACATATCGCGCGTGGTCAGATACTGGATCAGCCGCGCCGCATCCGGCCCCGACAGTTCGACCTGCCGTTGCGCCGCGACATCCCACATGGCCACACCGTTCATCAGCGCGTCATATTCCCCCTCGGGGTCGCCGAAATGCGCTGGTATGAACATGTGATTATAGACCGAGAAACAAGCCACACCCTCTGCGACAGTCGCATCGAAATAGGCGGATTTGCGATTATTCGGGCCAATGCCGATCTGAAACGTCATGGGGGAGATCCTTTTGCCAAGGCCCACCGTACCATCCCTGTGCCCTGTCCCAAGCCGCGGGGGTCAGGGCCCATTGATGCCAGCAGGCGGGCGCTCGCTTTTTCTGACACGGCAAAGCCCCGCACATCAACCGGCATCCTCCCGAAGGTTGGGGGCGCGCGGGCAATGGCGGGGCCTGGGGTGTGTCTAGGGTGTGAAACGCCCCCTCGGCATCCTCTGCGACAGGGGCGCGTCGGGTTACTGCGCGGCCAGTAGTTCGGGCACGCTCAGCAGCACCACTTCGTTATCCGCAGCGGCATCCAGCTTGCGCCCGGATGAGAACGGCAGGTTGTTGTCCACGGCGACCATGATATGCGTCTCGTCCACCCGCATCACGTCCTCGATGGTGAAGAACGGCAGGCTGAAGCGCCCTGCCTCGCCGCCATCGGTTTCGATGCGGGCCTTACCCTCGGGGTCGGCGATGTTCATCAGGTCGATCTGACCAATGCGGCGCACATAGCCCTCGGCATCCACATCGGCGGTATCGATCAGAACCACATGCTTGACCATCGCGGGGTTCGGGAAACAATCCGCCTGCGGGTCACCGGCGCACTTCAACGAAGGCTCGCCCTCGCCATTGTCACGCTCGATCACCAGCGCGCGGGTCTCGTCGATGAAGTTGAAGTCACCGATCGCCGTGGCCCCTTCGGCCAGCTTGAACTTAAAGCCCTCGCCCGTCCAGTCGCGTGCCTCGGGGTCAAAGGCCATGACGCGCAGGAAATCACCTTCGTTCTCGCCGCTCGCAGCCAGCAGAGGTTTCTCGAGCATGGCCCACAGCAAACCCGTTTCAGGCTGCAGCGCCATGCCCTCGTACCCGCCCGAGCGTGGCACGGTCCAATCCGTCCCCTTCACCGATGTGGCCGAGATACCGGGCGTGTCCGGCCCTTTCAGTTGCACACCATCCACCATCGTCGGATAGACGCCCTTGATCCGCCCGTCCAATGTGGCCTCGATCAGATAGGGGCCGAACTCCTCGCCGATCCAGATGCTGTCGCCGACGCGCTGGATGCTCTCCAGATCGAAATCCGCGCCGGTCAGATAGCGGCTGTCTGTCCCGCCATAGGAAATGCGGAAGGGCACTTTGAAATCGGGATCATGCAGAAAAACCGTTTCCTTGATCTCGACCTCGCCTGTGTCGAAATCAGCGTCCATACGGCTGAAGAACAACAGCGTATCGGGGCTGTTCGCCTTAGAGCCAAAGCCGTTGTCCGTCAGTACATAGACCGACCCATCCTCGGCACGGTTCATCGCGAAACCGGAAAACCCCTGCAACGGCTGGCCAATGAAGGGCAGATTCAGCCCCGTCAGCCGTTTACCATGCAGCCCGCCCGTATCGCCCGGCACCGACATCGGCACGCCATTGCGCGCGCCACCAGTGAATTTACCACTGATCCACGCATCCTTCGGCGCATCCGCAGGCGGCGCGACAAGGCTCAGCGCAGGCAGGTAGGCATGGCCCGCAAGCGTGGCATCAAACGTCTCTTGCGCGACAGCAGGGACGGCCAGAAGGGACAGGGCAAGGGGAAGAATAGGGTGTTTCATAAGGGCTCTCCGTTAAAGACGGCCCCTGATGCGCGATTCTGGTAACAGCCGCGTAACGCAAAGGTGACGGTTCCACGACAGGCGCGGAATTGGGGAGAGGCTTATTGGAGAGGTGGGATAATGGCGGAGGAGGTGGGATTCGAACCCACGGTACGCTCTCACGCACGCTGGTTTTCAAGACCAGTGCATTCGACCACTCTGCCACTCCTCCGCAGCAAGCACCGCATAGAGGGGTGTCAGCGATTCTGCAAACCTGGAAATGACGCGCACCGTGGCACCGTTACGCAATGCACCGGCAGCCCGTATTGGGCGGGTTCCGGCCGGGTGGGGAAATTTGCCGATGCCGTCCTGTCAGCCTTTCCAAAACCCCTGTACCCGCGTTAGTGTAGCGCAAAGACCCCGGCAATGGGGCATCAAACATGCCGTATTGACGGCGCGATCAGGCGGCGGCGGACAACGCCGCGCCAGCAGGCAAGGACGACGGACATGAACAGCCTCAGGCTACACCCTTTTTCTGGCAACCGGCCGCTGCGGTGCACGGTAGGGGTTTTGCTGATGATGACGACTTTGGCGGGCTGCGATGCGGTCGGCAATCTGACCGGCGGTCAGAAAGGCTCTGCTGCGGTGGCGTCCAGCTCGACCAAGCTGGTGGAGCGTGACGTCGAAGCGCCCGAGGTTTTCTCGGTCAGTGATCAGGGGCTTTGGGACGGACGCCCCAGCCTTGGCGGTGTCTGGGTCGCGCATCCCGATGTCACAGATCCCGAACGGGTGATCATCCGCAACGAGGCCAATGGCAAATTCGTCATCGGCGCGTTGTTTCGCCGTGAACGCGATCTACCCGGACCCAAACTGCAGATGTCGTCGGATGCGGCGGCGGCCCTTGGTATTCTGGCGGGTGCCCCTGCGCCATTGAACGTCACTGCCCTGCGCCGTCAGGAGGTCGACGACACCCCTGCCCCCGACGCAGCCCCCGAAGGCACGATCGAAACACCGTCGGAAGTGACAGAAACCACGCTTGATCCGGTCGCTGTCACGGCAGGTGCCGCGATTGATGCCGCCCCCGCTGCGGCCAAACCCGCTGCCCCTACGGCCCCGAAACCCGCGGCCCCCAAACCTGCGTCTTCGCTGGCCAAACCCTTTGTCCAGATCGGCATTTTCAGTGTAGAGGCAAATGCCGAACGCGCGGCCAACCAGATGCGCAGCGCGGGCATGTTGCCCACCGTCAAACGGAGCGAGATCAACGACAAGCCGTTCTGGCGCGTGGTCGTCGGCCCTGCGGCAACGAAATCCGAACTGACCAATTTGCTGAAATCCATCAAGACCGAAGGGTTCTCTGACGCCTACGCCGTGTCGAACTGACCCACCGCCAAAGGAAACTGCCATGATCCGTATTTTTGCAGCCACGATTGCGACCCTTCTGTTGGCCCTGCCCGCGCAGGCGTTCGAGACACAGGCCCGCGCGGCATATGTGGTCGACCAGACCACCGGCACCGTGCTGCTGACCAAGAACGCGGATGAACCCCTGCCGCCGGCCTCCATGTCGAAACTGATGACGCTGTATATGGCGTTCGAAGCGATCGAGCGGGGCAAAAGCAACGGCGGGCTGGACCTGACAGAGGAACTGCCCGTGTCGCAGCACGCCATGTCCTATGGCGGGTCGACCATGTTTCTGGACACCACCGACCGCGTAAAGGTCGAAGACCTGCTGCGCGGCATCATCGTGCTGTCTGGCAATGACGCCTGCGCCGTGATCGCCGAAGCGCTGAGCCCCGATGGGTCAGAGGCCGGTTTTGCCCGCCTGATGACCCAGCGGGCGCAGCAGATGGGCATGACCAACTCGACCTTCGCGAACTCCAACGGTTGGCCTGCCGCCGGTCACCGCATGTCGCTGCGCGATCTGGGGCTGCTGGCCACCCGCCTGATCGAGGATTACCCGCAGTACTACCCGATGTTCTCGCAGCGCGAATTCCTGTTTGACGGGCGCGCACCGCAAAACAAAACCAACCGCAACCCGCTGCTGGGGCTCGGCATCGGCGCGGACGGGCTGAAAACCGGCCACACCGAAGAAGCGGGCTACGGGCTTGTCGGCTCTGCCAAACAGGGCGACCGCCGCGTTGTGTTTGTTCTGTCCGGTCTCGAAAGCGCCGCGGCCCGCGCGCAGGAATCGGAATCGATTGTGAACTGGGCCTTTCGCCAATTCTCGCAACGGTCCATGGGCAAAGCCGGCACCATGATTGCGCAAGCCCCCGTGGCGCTTGGCGCGCAGGGTGCCGTTGGCCTTGAACTGGAAAGCGATCTGTCGGTGCTGGTGCCTGTGTCCGGCGGCAGCGATGTCTCGGCCGAGGTGGTTTATACCGGCCCGCTGCGCGCGCCCATCACCAAGGGCCAGAACATCGGCGAGTTGGTGCTGACCCGCGGTGACTTGCCAGAGGTACGTGCCCCGCTGGTTGCCCGCGACAGCGTTGCCGCAGGGGGGTTCATGGTCAAACTTGAAGCCGCCGCCCGCCATCTGCTGACCCGGTTGAACGAAGGGCCAGAGGCCGCTTCGTGAGCACCGCGGCCAAGGGCCTGTTCATCAGCTTCGAAGGTATCGACGGCTCGGGCAAATCGACCCAGACCAAACTACTGAAAGACCGGCTTGAGGCCGACGGGCATCAGGTCGTGCTGACACGCGAACCCGGCGGCTCCGCCGGGGCCGAGGAAATTCGCGCATTGGTCTTGCAGGGCGATCCCGACCGCTGGTCCGCCCGAACCGAGATCCTGCTGTTCACCGCCGCCCGTCGGGATCACCTTGAACGCACGATCCTGCCCGCGCTCGAGGCGGGCAAGATCGTGATCTGCGACCGCTTTGCCGATTCCACCCGCATGTATCAGGGGCTCAGCCGGGGTGACCTGCGCGGTGCCGTGGACCAGCTGCACAGCCTGATGATCGGCGTCGAACCCGATGTCACCGTGCTGATTGATATGGACCCCGGCGAAGGGCTCAGCCGCGCGCTGTCGCGCAACACGGTCGAGGAACGGTTCGAGGATTTCGGCGAAAGCCTGCAGGTCGCCATGCGCGCCGGTTTCCTGTCGCTTGCCGCTGAATTCCCCGACCGTTTCGTCACCATCAACGGCGCACAATCCATCGATGCGGTTGCGGCGGATGTGTTTGCGCAGGTGCGCCCGCGTCTTGATGCGCGCTGACCCCTTTTCCTGCCGCCGCAATCTGCTAGACCACGTGACATGAGTGATGACGCCCCCCAGCCCGACCGTATCGACGGCGCGCGCCACCCGCGCGACACGCCGCAGCTTTTCGGCCTGTCGGCGGCAGAGGCCGCGTTCCTCGATGCTTTCAACTCGGGCAAGCTGCACCACGGCTGGCTGCTGACCGGACCGCGTGGGGTGGGCAAGGCCACCTTGGCGTGGCGTATTGCGCGGTTCTTGCTGGCCACCCCCGATGCGGAGGACGGCGGCATGTTCGACACCCCCGCCCCCACCAGCCTTGATATCGATCCTGACCACCCCGTCGCCCGCCGTATCGCGGCCGGGGGCGAAGGCGCGCTGAAGGCGATCACGCGCTCTGTTGACGAGAAAACCAAACGGCTGCGCAAGCAGATCGTTGTGGATGACATCCGCAAGTTGAACGGGTTCTTCCAGATGTCCGCTGCCGATGGCGGGCGCCGTGTCGTGATCGTCGATGACGCCGACCTGATGAACCCAAATGCCGCGAACGCGCTGCTCAAGATGCTGGAAGAGCCGCCCGCCCGCGCGATCATGCTGCTGATCAGCCACCGCCCCTCTGGCCTGCTGCCCACCATCCGCTCGCGCTGCCGGACCCTGCGGCTTGGCACCCTGACGCCGGAAGATATGGCGCAGGCGCTCGGCCAGTCCGAGGTGGATATTCAGGGCGATCCCGCAGCGCTCGCGGCGCTTTCCGGCGGGTCTGTCGGCGGCGCGCTGTCCCTGTCGCTGATGGGCGGGCTCGCGATGTATGGCGAACTGGTCGCCCTGCTAGATACGATGCCGCGGCTGGACCGCGCCCGCGCGCTCAAACTGGCAGAGGCCGCCGCCGCCCGCGGAGCCGAAGAAAAACTGTCGCTGCTGTTCACGCTGGTGGATCTGCTGATGCTGCGATTGGCCCGCACCGGTGCTCTTGGCCGCCCACCCGAAACCGCCGCCGCTCCAAACGAAGCCGCAGTGCTGACCCGCCTGTCGCCCACCCCCGCCCAAGGACGGGTCTGGGCCGAGACCGCGCAAGACATCGGCACCCGCGCGCGCCACGGGATGGCGGTCAACCTTGACCCTGCCGCACTGGTCCTAGATACCCTGTTCAAGATGGGCGACGCCGCACCGCGCTAGCCCACGCAAGACGAACAGGCAGGACCCCAGGCATGACAGACAGCACCCGCGACATTCACCCGATCACCGACAGTCACTGCCACCTGGACTTTCCCGATTTCGACGGTGAACTGCCCGATGTGATCGCCCGCGCCCAAGCCGCAGGGGTGACACGCATGGTCACCATCTGCACCAAGCTCAAGAACGAACCCGCCGTGCGCGCCATTGCCGAGGCGCATGCCCCGGTTTTCTATGCCGCCGGCACCCACCCGATGAGCGTCGCGACAGAGCCGATGGCCAGCTATGACGACCTGATGGCGCTGACCAAACACCCCAAGATGGTGGGCATCGGCGAAACGGGGCTGGATTACCACTACACCGCTGACAGCGCCGAGGCGCAGCAAGCCAGCCTGCGCACCCATATCGCCGCGTCCCGTGACAGCGGCCTGCCCCTGATCATCCACGCTCGCGACGCCGATGATGATATGGCCCGTATCCTCAGAGAGGAACATGCCAACGGGGCCTACCCTTGCGTGATGCACTGCTTCTCCTCGACGCAGGCGCTTGGCCGTGCGGCGCTGGATCTGGGGTTCTACCTGTCGATGTCGGGCATCACCGCCTTCCCAAAATCCCAGGACCTGCGCGACATCTTTGCCGATGCCCCCCTGGACCGGATATTGGTCGAAACCGACAGCCCCTATCTGGCCCCGCCGCCCCATCGCGGCAAACGCAACGAACCCGCCTTTACCGCCCATACGGCGCGGCGTGGGGCCGAAACCTTCGGCATCGATTATGCCAGCTTTGCCGCGCAGACACAGGCGAATTTCGACCGGCTGTTTACCAAGGCCGCCCAATATCAGGACGCCGCCTGATGGCCGAGATGAAGATCACCATCCTGGGCTGCGGCTCGTCCGGCGGGGTGCCGCGCCTTGGCGGGCACTGGGGGGCCTGCGATCCGACCAACCCCAAGAACGCAAGACGCAGATGCTCCATCCTGGTCGAGCGGATCACGGATGCGGGCACGACATCGGTGCTGATCGACACCTCCCCCGATATGCGCAGCCAACTGCTGGATGCGGGCGTCGGACGGCTGGACGCGGTGCTTTATACCCACTCCCACGCCGATCATGTGCACGGGCTGGATGACCTGCGGATGATCGTGATCAACATGCGCCAACGTCTGCCGGTCTGGGCCGACACGCCCACGCGCGAGGCGCTGCTGGACCGTTTCGGCTACGTCTTCATCCAGCCCCCCGGATCGTCCTACCCGCCCATCCTCGAGATGAACCATATTGACGGCGACGTGGCGATCGACGGGCCCGGCGGCACGCTCTGCTTCACGCCCTTTCTGGTCAACCACGGCGGGATGGATGCGCTTGGCTTCCGCGTCAATGATGTGGCCTATCTGCCCGATGTGGCGCAGATCCCCGATGACATCTGGCCCCACCTCAAGGGCCTGCGCTGCTGGATCGTCGACGCGCTGCGCCGTGACCCGCATCCAACCCACAGCCACCTGGCCCAGACCCTGGGCTGGATCGAAGATATGGCACCGCAAACCGCTGTGCTGACCAATATGCACAACGACCTCGACTATGACACGCTGGCCGCGGAAACCCCCGACCATATCGAACCCGCCTTTGATGGCATGACCCTGAGCTTTCCGGTCTAGCCCCCGCCCGCGGGGTCCGGACTTCATTTTGCCCTATAAACTCCACGGGGGCGTGGGGGTGTGAAACCCCCACTCCGACAGCGCCACCCGCACCCAAGGCCATATCTCTCGTGCAAACGCTTCTCGAAGTCATCCTGCCCGTCTTCCTTGTCATCGGCTTTGGCTATGTCTCTGTCTGGCGAGGGTATTTTCCGGTTTCGGGCATCGACGGGGTCATGCGGTTCGCGCAAAGCTTCGCGATCCCCTGCCTGCTGTTCCAATCGATCGCGCATCTGGATCTATCGGCCTCTTTCGACCCGCGACTGCTTTTCAGCTTCTACACCGGTGCCGCGGTCTGCTTCACGCTGGGTCTGTTCGGCGCGCGCATCCTGTTCAAACGCGACTGGGAAGACTGTGTGGCCATCGGGTTCTGCAGCCTCTTTTCCAACTCGGTCCTGTTGGGGCTGCCGATCACGGAACGCGCCTATGGGCCCGAGGCGCTGATCGGGAACTTTGCGATCATCGCCATCCACTCGCCGTTCTGCTACGGGCTGGGGATCACGGTGATGGAGTTCGTGCGCAACCGGGGCCAATCCGGTCCGGCCTTTGCGCGCAATGTGGCGCGGGCGATGTTCCACAACCCGCTGGTTCTGGGCATCCTCGCGGGCTTTGCCGTGAACTTTAGCGGGCTGGCGATCCCCGGTGTGATCGACGACGCGCTGTCGCTGGTCGTGCGCGCCGCCCTGCCCGCGGCGCTCTTTGCCTTGGGCGGCGTGTTGATCCAGTACCGCCCCGAGGGCGACAGCAAGACCATCGCCATGGTCTGCCTTTTGTCACTGATCGTCCATCCCGCGATTGTCTGGTTCATGGGCAGCGGCTTTGGCCTGCCGCAGGATCTGTTCCGCTCGGGCGTGCTGACGGCAGCGATGGCACCGGGGTTCAACGCCTATATCTTCGCCAATATGTATGGCCGCGCGCGGCGGGTCGCGGCAAGCTCGGTGCTGGTGGCGACGGTGGGGTCGGTGCTGACCGCGTGGCTCTGGCTTAGCGTGCTGCCATGATGCCCGTGCTCTATTCTTTCCGGCGCTGCCCCTATGCCATGCGCGCGCGGCTGGCGCTGCGGTCGGCCCGCCAGCAGGTGCAGCTGCGCGAGGTCGTGCTGCGCGACAAGCCCGCCGCCTTTCTGGCGACCTCGCCCAGTGGGACGGTGCCCTGTCTGGCGCTGGATACCGGCGAGGTCATTGACGAAAGCCTCGACATCATGATCTGGGCCCTGCGCCGACACGATCCCGAAGGGCTGCTGCAGATGCCTGACGCGGGATGGGACTGGATCAACCGCTGCGACGGGCCGTTCAAACAGGCACTGGACCGCACGAAATACGCCACCCGCTATCCCGACGCCGATCCGGAGGCAGAGCGGGCCAAAGCCGCCGCCCATCTGACGGCGCTGGACGCGCAAATTGGCACCTATATTTTCGACACCCCCAGCCTTGCGGACATGGCGATCGCCCCCTTCGTGCGGCAGTTCGCCTTCATCGACAAACCCTGGTTCGACGCGCAGCCCTGGCCGCAGTTGCAGGCGTGGTTGGAGCGGTTCCTGACTGCGCAGGCCTTTGCCGCCGTGATGGATAAATACCCGCAATGGGCAGAGGGCGACGCGCCTACGGTCTTTCCTGCATAGGCCGAAAAACCCCTCGCCCCGCCCCCGCGTACGCTGCATCGCGGCACAAGTTACCCTACGTCACAAAGCCGCACCGCCGCCCTGACAGCCGTCAGGCAGGTTGCCACAGCGGCGTGCACACTCCTAACCTCGGGTCGTGATCCCACCGGATCACAACAACCGGGAGGAGACATAATGAAACATTTCAGATCAGGTCTGGTCGCCGGGGCGCTGGCCCTTGGCACCGCCTTTGCCACCCTAACCCCCGCATGGGCCCAAGAGCTGCCCCGCGGCGATGCGACCGCCTTGGGGTTCGACCCTGACCGACTGGCGCGGATGGATGCCACCTTTGGCGCGCTGGTGGACAAGGGGATGACGCCGGGGGCCGTGCTGATGCTGATCCGCGACGGTCAGATCGCGCATCTGTCCACCATGGGCAAACGCACCCCCGACGGGGAGCCGATGACAGAAGACACGCTGTTCCGCATCTACTCCATGACCAAACCCATCACATCCGTCGCCGCGATGATGCTGGTCGAAGAAGGCAAACTGCTGCTGAACGCGCCCGTTTCAACCTATCTGCCCGCCTATAAGACCCTGAGTGTGGTCACCGGTGAGAAAGACGCCGAGGGCAAGCCCGTGACCCGCCCCGCCAAAGGCGTGATGACGGTGCGCGACCTGATGCGCCATACCTCGGGGCTGACCTATGGCTTCTTCGGAGCCGGTCCCGCGCGCGAGGCCTATAACGCGGCCGGAGTCGCCTCGCCCGAGAACACGGCGATCGAACAGGCCAATCTGCTGGCGTCCCTGCCGCTGGAGCATGACCCCGGCACCACATGGGAATACTCCCGCGCGACGGATGTTCTGGGTGCGGTGGTAGAGGTCGCCTCAGGTCAGACGCTCGAAGACTTCATGAAGGCGCGTATTTTCGACCCGCTGGGGATGGAGGATACGGCCTTCTACATCGATGACGCTGCGGATTTCCCGCGGATCGCCGAACCCTTCGCCGATCAGGCCAAACTGGGCAGCCGCGATGTTTTTGACCCGCGCGTGCGCAAGCCGAATCAGTCGGGCGGCGGCGGGCTGATGTCCACCGTGCATGACTACGCCAAATTCGCGCAGATGATGCTGAATGGCGGAGAGTTGAACGGTACGCGGCTGCTGTCGCCTAAGTCGGTGCAGCTAATGACCTCGAACCACCTTGAGGGCATCAAACCCGGCAAATACTACCTGCCCGGCCCCGGATACGGCTTTGGTCTGGGGTACGCTGTGCGACTTGAAACCGGCAACGCCCCGTCAATGGGCTCCGCCGGTGAATACAACTGGGGAGGTGCCGCAGGAACCGGCTATCACGCGGACCCTGCCGAAGATATGATCGCGCTGCTGATGATCCAGTCCCCTGCCAATCGTGGGCCGCTGCGGCTGATCTTCAAGAACCTCGCCTTTAGCACGCTGGCCGACAGCCGCGTCGACGACTGACCCCGCGGGGCCACGCGCCCTGCCCCATACCCTCGCGCAAAAGGCCCCTGACGTCGGGGCCTTTTGTCTTTCAGCGCGACAGATCGCTGGCTTGCGACACGGAAACCCCCTAAAATTTCACACCGGCCATTGTCAGCGGGGTGGTCCGCGTTACGTCATCGCTTTGATTATAAAGGGTTCACATTGTGGCAACAGAAACACTCGGCGCGCTAAATCCTGTAACTGCAATCGCATTGGTCGGCGCGATCGGGGTGGGGTCTCAATGGATCGCATGGCGGCTGCGCATGCCCGCCATCGTGCTGATGCTGGTGGCCGGTATCCTGATCGGGCCGGTTCTGGGCATCTTCGATCCCGCACGGGATATCGGGCCGTTGATGGGGCCAATGATCTCTATCGCCGTGGCGATTATCCTGTTCGAGGGCGGTCTGTCGCTGAACTTTCACACGCTGCAGGACGCGGTCGGCGGTGTCCGGCGGCTGGTCTATATCGGCGCGCCCCTTGGCTGGCTGATGTCGGCGCTGTCGCTGCATTATGTGGCGGGGCTCAGCTGGTCCAGCTCTGCCGTCTTTGGCGGGATCATGATCGTGACCGGCCCCACGGTGATCGCGCCGCTGCTGCGCACCGCGCGGCTGTCGCGCCGCCCTGCCACCCTGCTGCAATGGGAGGCGATCCTGAACGACCCCATCGGCGCGCTGGCCGCCGTGCTGGCGTTCGAGGTCGTGATCGCGCTGAACACCGCCACAACCGCGTCCGAGGCGATGCTGGAGCTGTTTATCGGTGCCGCCGTCGCCACTGCCGCTGGTGTCGCTGCGGGGATCGGCCTGTCGCGCGCCTTCAAACGCGGCTGGGTGCCCGAGTATATGAAGGTGCCCGTGCTCTTTGCCCTGCTGCTGGGGGTCTTTGCCGCCTCCGATGCCGTGCTGCATGAAAGCGGGCTGCTGGCGGTGACCATCATGGGGATCGTGATCGCGAACTCCAAACTGCCCAGCTACGAGGAAATGCGCCGCTTCAAGGAACATGCCACCGTGCTGCTGGTGTCGGGCGTGTTCATCCTGCTGGCCGCAGGGCTGGATGTCGAGGCGCTTGGCAATCTTGACTGGCGCGCGGCGGCCTTTGTGGCTGTGGTGGTGCTGGTCGCACGGCCTGTGACGGTGTTTATCTCGCTCGTCGGGTCGGGCATCCCGTTCCGCGAAAAACTACTGGTGGCCCTGACCGGACCGCGCGGCGTCGTGCTGGTCGCGGTCGCGGGTCTGTTCGGCGAACGCCTGCTCAGCCTCGGGTTCGAGGACGCCGCCCTGATCGCACCGCTTGCCTTTGCGCTTGTGGCGGTCACCGTGGTGGTCAACGGCTTCACCCTCGCGCCCTTTGCGCGGCTTTTGGGGCTGACCGGTGCGGACACACCCGGCGTGGTGATCATCGGCGGCTCGGACTGGACAACGCAGCTGGCCGAAGTGCTGAAGAAAGCGAAGATTCCGGTGCTCATGACCGACCCCAACTTCATCCGCCTGCGCAAGGCGCGCGCGGCGGGGATCGACACATTCTCGGGTGATATTCTGTCAGAGGCGGCAGAGCAGCGCGTCGAACTCGTCAGCTATGCCACGCTGATCGCTGCCACGGATAACGACGCTTACAACACGCTGGTCACCACCGACCTGGCACCGGAATTCGGCCGCGAGAATGTGTTTCAGGTGATGCGCGAGAAATCCGAAAGCAGCCGCCACCAACTGCCCCGCACCCTTGGCGGTCGGCCCTTGGGGCTCGAGGCGACCCATGCGGAACTGCGTGATCTGATCGCCCAAGGCTGGCGCTTCCGCAGCACGCGTCTCTCCGAGGAGTTCACGCTGGAAGACTGGCGCGCCGAAAGCCCCGAGGCGCGGCTACTCGCCCAGATCACCACCAGCGGCGAGATCAAGTTCATGCGCAAGAACGAAGAGTTCAAGGGCGGCGACGGCATCCATGTTATCGCTCTGCGCCCGCCGGAGGAGTGATCAAACCACACCCACCCGCGCAGCATACTATCTGCGCGGGTATTTCAGCTTTGCATTAACCTTAATTGGACCATTTTTTCGCCACACCGGTCAGGCAGTTGCTTCAGTCATGTAGGTAACCAACTGAAAAGGCACATCTATGTTAATAAGTTCACTTTTCTCTGGCGGCAGCCAGCAGTCTCAGCCCAAAGGGGCCGAGAAACAGAAAGATAAGTCCGAGACCGGTAACACCGAAAAGAACAACGCCAAAGCCAAAGACGACCAGCCGGCCGCGCAAGAGACGCAGCCCTCCGCTGAAACTGCCCCTGCGCAGTCGTCTCAGGCCGCCGCCCCTGCGCAGAAAGCGCAAGCCCCCGCTGCGGAGGCTCCGGCCCCCGTCGCCCCAACCCCGGTTGCCACCTCGGACGCCGAAGACAGCGGCATGAGCGAGGCGCAAGCCCGCGCCGCAGCCGAAGCCCGTATCGAAGCCGCACAGGCCCGCAGCCTGATCGACTCGATTGCGCCGGTCAGCAGCTCGCCCCAGCAGGCCAGCAAATCCTACCTGTCGGCCCTGCTGAAATCGAACGCGCCAACAGAGGCCGCATCAACGGCCAAATCCGCCGCTGAGCCCGTCGCCGACAAGGCCGACAAAGCGCTGAAAGCCGCCGCGTAACCCACGCAGCCCCGCCGCGCCCGAACACCCTTCGGGCGCGGCGCATAGTTCACTGCCAAGACAGACATCAAAACGCAAGCACTGAAGCGCGCGAATTATGCATGATTATCAATAAGTTGAAGTGGTGCGGGTGAAGGGACTCGAACCCCCACGCCATAGGCGCCAGAACCTAAATCTGGTGCGTCTACCAATTCCGCCACACCCGCATTGCGCGTTCACTATCAAAGAAATTTCCCAGTGGCGAGGGGGAAAAACGCGCATGACGTATAGTTTTTCTCACCTGCCACGCGTGCCTGCACCCGACGGCCGCTAGAGGTCCAGCGCCTTGAAGACGCGGGGGATTTCTTCGCCCAGATCTTCGGCGATCAGCCCCGGTCCGAACTGACGTGCTGCCTCTACATGCAGCCACGTGGCGTATTGCGCCGCCTCGAAATGCGCGATGCCGCGGGTCAGCAGACCGGTGATCATGCCCGACAGCACATCCCCCGCGCCTGCGGTGGCAAGCCACGGGGCCGCGCGATCGCCCGTGCCGTGATGCGCCGCGACGCGGCCGTCGGGATGCGCGATCAGGGTGGTCGCCCCCTTATAGAGAACAACCGCCCCCGCCTTTTGCGCCGCCATCAGACAGGCCTGCGCCTTATCGGCGTCACCCTCGGATATCTGCTTGAAAAGGCGCGCGAACTCTCCGCCATGCGGGGTCAGCACGCAGTGCGGGCCAAGGTGCTCCCACAGGGTGGGCTCCTGCGCGATCAGGGTCAGCGCGTCGGCGTCCAGCACGCAGGGCTTGCCGCATTCAAGCACTGCCCGCACCAGCGCCACATGGGCCGGTTTCAGCCCCAAGCCCGGCCCGATGCACAGCGCCCGCACGCGTTTGTCACCGGCCAGCTCTGCCAGATCCTCGGGGCCTGTGACGCGCGACAGCATCAGGGCGGTGATCTGCATCGCCACCTCCATCTGCGCGGCGGGCGGTACGGCCAGTGTGACCAGCCCCGCCCCCATCCGCAACGCCGCACGCCCGGACAGCCGCGCCGCACCTGTGCGCCCGGCCCCACCGGTCACGACAATCGCATGCCCGTGATCGAACTTATGCCCCTGCCCCTTGGCCAGTTGATCAAAGTCCAGCGTGTCCGCGATGATGGCAATCGATTGCATGGCAGCCCCTTTCTGGTCCGTCTTTTGCCCAAAGATAAACCACCTGCCCAAGCGATAGCCAAGCCTGCCAGCACATGGATTTTCAAACTGCACAGATTTTAATCGCAACGCACATAAAACAGCCGATGCGCACAAATTTTCGCCTCTTTCGGTGGACTCCATCGCGCGTCTGGTAGACCGTCGGCCCGCACGGTGAGATGACACCGATGTAGACCGAAAATCACCCGTCTGGCAGGGAGGCCTCAGATGAAAAAGATCGAAGCTGTAATCAAGCCGTTCAAGCTTGATGAAGTCAAGGAGGCGCTCCAAGAGGTTGGCGTTCAGGGCCTTAGCGTTATCGAAGTCAAAGGCTTCGGGCGTCAAAAGGGCCATACAGAATTGTACCGTGGCGCTGAATATGTCGTGGATTTTCTGCCCAAGGTAAAAATCGAAATCGTGTTGGACGACGATCAGGTAGACGCCGCCATCGAGGCCATCGTATCGGCCGCGAAGACCGAAAAGATCGGCGACGGCAAAATCTTCGTCAGCCCCATCGAACAAACAATCCGCATCCGTACCGGCGAGACCGGGTCAGACGCGCTTTAATCGAATTTACGAGATTCAAGAAAAGGATATCATCCAATGAGCACCAAGGACTTCCTGAAGAAGATCAAGGACGAGGACATCGAATACGTTGATGTACGTTTCACCGATACACGCGGTAAACTGCAGCACGTGACAATCGTCTCCGATCTTGTTGACGAAGATTTTGTCGAAGAAGGGTTCATGTTTGACGGCTCCTCCATCGCGGGTTGGAAAAGCATCGAAGCCTCCGACATGAAGCTGATGCTCGACACGGACACCGCTTATGTTGATCCGTTCTATGCCGAAAAAACCATCTGCGTGCACTGCTCTGTTGTAGAGCCCGACACCGGCGAAGCCTATGAGCGTGACCCCCGTGGCACCGCGCAAAAAGCCGAAGCCTATCTGAAAGCCTCCGGTATCGGTGATGTGGCCTATATGGGTCCGGAAGCCGAATTCTTCCTGTTCGATAACGTCAAATTCTCGAACTCGATCAACAAGGTATCCTACGAAGTTGATGCGTCCGACGCGTCCTGGAACACCGACACCGACTATGAAATGGGCAACATGGGCCACCGCCCGGGCCTCAAGGGCGGCTACTTCCCCGTGAACCCCACGGACGAAGCACAGGACCTGCGCGCCGAAATGCTGTCGACCATGAAACGTCTTGGCATGAAGGTCGACAAACACCACCACGAAGTGGCGTCCTGCCAGCACGAACTGGGCCTGATCTTCGGCACGCTGACCGAACAGGCGGACGAGCTGCAGAAATACAAATACGTGATCCACAACGTGGCACACGCCTATGGTAAATCCGCAACCTTCATGCCCAAGCCGATCTATGGCGACAACGGCTCCGGCATGCACGTGAACATGTCGATCTGGAAAGACGGCAAGCCCCTGTTCGCAGGCGACAAATATGCCGACCTAAGCCAGGAAGCGCTGTATTTCATCGGCGGTATCCTGTCCCACGCGAAATCGCTGAACGCCTTCACCAACCCGGCGACCAACAGCTACAAGCGCCTGATCCCCGGTTTCGAAGCCCCCGTTCTGCGCGCCTATTCCGCACGCAACCGCTCGGGCTGTGTCCGTATCCCATGGACCGAATCCCCCAAGGCAAAACGCGTAGAGGCCCGCTTCCCCGATCCGGCGGCAAACCCCTACCTGTGCTTTGCCGCGCTGCTGATGGCCGGCCTTGACGGGATCAAGAACAAGATCGATCCGGGCGAAGCCATGGATAAAAACCTCTATGATCTGCCCGCCGAAGAACTGGCCGATATCCCGACCGTTTCCGGTTCCCTGCGCGAAGCGCTGGAAGAGCTGCAGTCGGATATGGATTACCTGCTGGCCGGTGACGTCTTCACCAAAGACCAGATCGAAGGCTATATCGAACTCAAGATGGAAGAAGTGCACAAATACGAGCACACCCCCCACCCTGTTGAATTCGGCATGTACTACAGCTGCTAAACGCGGTCTCCACCCGGACGGGTGGCCAGACCAACAGCAAAGGGCGTCCCTATCGGGGCGCCCTTTCGCTTGGAATGCGTCTTGCTATTTGAAGTTCGAAACAGCTGGGCTAGAGTCAGCCGAAGTTTAATATAGTCAGAGGTTATTTCATGCGCCCCACCAAACGTCTTGCCACGGCACTTATGCTTTCTTTGGGCTTCGCCGCCCCAGTTGCAGCGGCCCAATGTGGCAACAACGCGGGAGGCTTCGACGCCTGGAAACCCGCCTTCGCGAAAGAGGCCGCCGCCGCGGGTGTCGGTCAACGGGGGCTCGATGCACTGGCAAACGCGCGCTATGCCAGCAGCACCATCGCCGCCGACCGCAACCAGAAATCCTTCAACTATTCACTCGATAAATTCATGCAGGTGCGCGGTGCCGATACGATCGTCGCCCAAGGTCGCAAGCGCAAGGCCCGCAATGCAAGCTTCTACCAGTCACTCGAAGCGCGCTACGGCGTGCCAGCGGGGGTGATCATCGCGATCCACGGGATGGAAACCGCCTTTGGTGGCTTCATGGGCGATACCTCGGTGGTCTCTGCGATCACAACGCTGACCTATGACTGCCGCCGTTCCGATTTCTTTGCCCCCCACGCCATCGGCGCGCTGAAACTGGTTGATACCGGCGCGATCAATGGCGGCACCAAAGGCGCAAAACATGGCGAGCTTGGCCACACCCAGTTCCTGCCCGGCAATGCCCTGCGCTATGGGGTGGACGGTAACGGCGACGGCCGCGTTGATTTCTACAACCAGACCGACGCGCTGGCCTCGACCGCGAACTTCCTGCGTCAGAAAGGCTGGCAACCCGGTGCCGGCTATCAGGAAGGGCAAACCAACTTCAATGTGATCAAACAGTGGAACGCTGCCGGCGTGTACCAGAAAGCCATCGCAATCATGGCCGCCCGTATCGACGGCTAACCCCCTCGAAAATAAAAACAACCGCCACGCGCGCGCCGGTCCTGCGGCGCGCGCGTTTTGCTTCCAAATGGCTGAAAATCCTCGCCGAAGGCATCCGCCCCGTGCCACCCCGCACCGCCCCATTGCAATTGCAGCACCCAAGCGCCATATAGCGCCTATAGGGAAAGGCCCCTGCCGTCCGCATATCGGTGAAGTCCTTGATCAAGAACACACCTTCAATCTCGCGGATTGACGGGCAACGCGGACCCCCTTCGACTTTTGCGAGAGCAGGAGTGTTATGATGACAACCCAAAACCATCCCACCGCCGTACCTTCGGCTGATGTGTTGAAATCCCAAGCCAAACGGTTGCGCGCGGACCTTGCAGCCCAAGGCACAGCACTGTCCCATGCGGCGACGCTGGAAATGGTGGCCCACCAATGGGGCGCGCGCGACTGGAACACGCTAAGCGCCCAGGCCGCGGCCCCTGCGCAGGGCTGGACGCCCGGGGACCGCGTGCAGGGCCGCTATCTAGGCCATCCCTTTACCGGCGTGGTCAAGGCGGCGCGGCTATCGGGCAGTGGCATGTGGTCGCTGACCCTGCGCTTTGACACGGCGATTGACGTTGTGACCTCGCCCCTGTTCAGCAATATGCGGCGGCAAATCAATGCGGTGGTCGATGCGCAGGGGATCTCCCCGCGCAAGACCTCTGACGGGCAGCCGCATCTGGTTCTGACCTAGCGCCATCAATCCCGAACCATCGCGCCTGTCTGGGTCCGCTCAGGCAGGCGCATCTCCGTCGCGCACCACATAGGTGTGGATCGTAAAGACGACTGCGTCGCTTTCGGGCAGACGCAGGATGCACTGCCGCTCTGACCGGATAAAGGGCATGTCGCTGCCTGTCTCGCGCCGTCGCGGCTGGTGCAGATCCGCATCCGCATAGCGCAGCTTGTTGAACCGCCATAGGGGCCGCCCTGCCCGCACGCCGTCAAACAGACGTTGCACACGCCGCGCGATGTCGGCGTCATATTCCTCGACCGGGGCGTGAATGCCCGTCAGGGGTTGCTCTATCTTGTCCGCCAGCCGCCAGTTCGCCGGAAAGCACAGTGCCGCAGCGGTCAGCACATGTTCATCGCCACGCTTTTGCAGGATGCAGAGGTCTTCTTGCACCAGATGCGCCAGCGTCCACAGCGGTTGCGACCGGTCCAGCGTGACCTTGCGCCCGTCGGGGCAAACCACCGCATCAGCCCCGAGGGTGAAACCGAAACGCGGCAGAAGGGTCAGCGCCTCTGACAAGAGCTCTGCCGCGGCGGGTCTGGCGGCCTCGCTTTGGTAGAAAACAGCCTCGGGTCGGTCCGCCAGCAACGCTTCGCGGTAGACCATCTGCGGCGCGTAGGCTTCGTCCATCAGCAACCAGTCATCCGCCCCGCAAGGCCCCGTGCCCGGCAATCCGGGCGTGCCGGTCTGCGCGTCCGGTAGTCTGGTTTGCAATATCACGGGCATGAGGTCTCCTTTTTTGGTAAGCGGATGAGGGGCAGCCGGGGCGAAACCGGCGGCGTGGCGCACAGGCCCGCTGCCGAGGCGCAGCCTGCTACGGGCCATGCCTTCGGCGAGGATTTAGGGCCATTTGGAAGCGGGTGTCAGTTCTTCAGAGCGTCTTGCAGCGCCGGCAGGAAGCGTTGTTCGTAGTCACTGCCGACCAGCGGACCGGCATAGCGGAACAGAACCGTGCCGTCGCCCGCGATGATGAACGTCTCTGGCGGGGCGGTGACGCCCCAGTTGATGGCGGTGCGCCCCTGCGGGTCAAAGGCGACGCCTTCGAAGGGGTTGCCATCATTGGTCAGGTAGCTGGTTGCGGGGCCGACCGTGTCTTTGAAGTTCACCCCGATGATCGACAGTCCCTGCGCCTGCATATCAAGCAGCTGCGGATGTTCGGCGCGGCAGGGCGGGCACCAGCTGGCCCAGAAGTTGACCAGCGTCACCTCGCCATTGGTCAGCACATCCGGTGCCGCGGCGGGAAACCCTTCCAGTGGTTTTTCCGGCAGCGCGGGGGCCATCTGCCCCACCAGCGTCGAGGGCAGCCCTTCGGGATCGGGGCGGAACATGCCAAAGGCGGCAAGCGCCACGAAACCGGCGAAGACCAGCGGTGGCGCGATCATGAGCGGAGAGATTTTAGCCATCTTTACGGGCCTCTACATCAGCAAGTGTGGCGCGGGCCTTGCGCCCTTTGTTCAGGCTCAGCCCCACCAGCCCCGCCAGCAGCAGCAGCGACACCCCATAGGCGGCCAGCACCTCGGCGGCGTATTTCCCAAGTTCCGGCATCATGCGCCCCTTTCGCTGCGCGCCAGCAGCGCGCGGGCGCGGCGCAGGCGGATTTCGGTCCCTGTGCGGTACAGAACCAGCGCCAGAAACAGCAGGCCAAAGCCGACCATACTGATCAGCAGCGGGTAGAAAAACACATCCGACACGGTACGACCGCCGGTGGCCAGCGGGACAGAGGTGCCTTGATGCAGCCCCTGATTCCAGAACTTGACCGCGTAGCGCGACAGCACCGCAAAGACCGAGCCCACCAGGCACAGGACCGAGGTCAGGTCTGCAGCGGTATCGGGGTCCTCGACCGCTTCCCACAGGGCGATATAGCCGAGGTAGAACAGAAACAGGATCAGAAAGGACGTCAGCCGCGGATCCCATGCCCACCAGGTGCCCCACATGGGCTGCCCCCAGATCGCACCGGTGATCAGCGCGATCACTGTCATGGTAACGCCCACAGGGGCCGCCGCCTTGGCCGCGAGGGCGCTGACGTGATGCCGGCGGATCAGCCAGACCAGCGAGGCCACCAGCATCATGAACCACGCGTTGATCGCCATCAGCGCGGCGGGTACATGCAGGTAGATGATCTTGACCGTCGATCCCTGACGGTAATCGTCCGGCGTGCCGAAAAAGCCCCAGCCCAGACCGACGATCAGACACAGCGCCGCCCCCCCCCAGACATAGGGTTGTACGCGGGCCGAGAGGCCTAAAAATTTCACCGGATTGGCGTATTCCCATAAAGACATGGCGGGGTTCTATCGCTCCGTTTCCTGGCACTCAATGGTCAAAAGCGCGCACTCACCTTAAGGTCATCCGCAGCACCGCGGCAGAGGCGAAGGGCATGAGCGCGATGGTGCCAAAGGTGATGCCAGCCAGCAGGGTCAGCGGGGTCGTGGCATCCAGCCCCATTGCGCCGCGGCGCGCGGCCTCTGCCCCGAAGATCAGCGTCGGTACGTAAAGCGGCAACACCAGCAACGACATCAGCAACCCGCCGCGTTTGATGCCCACGGTCAGCGCCGCGCCAAAGGTGCCGATCACCGACAGCGCGGGCGTGCCCAAACCGAGCGAGGCCACCAGCCACAGATACCCCGAAGGCGCGAGGTTCAGCATCACCCCCAACACAGGGGCCGCAAGCACCAGCGGCAGCCCGGTCGTCACCCAGTGGGACAACGCCTTGACGCTCAACGCCGCCTCAAGCGGCAGCGGTGCCGTGGCCAGCAGGTCCAGCGTACCATCCTCGTAATCCAGCGCAAGCAGCCGGTCGAGCGAAAGCAGGCAGGCCAGCAGCGCCCCCAGCCAAAGCACACCGGGCGCGATGGTCCCCAACAGATCGGGTTGCGGCCCGACCGAGAAGGGCACCAGTACGGTCACAATCAGGAAGAACGCCAACCCGAGGCCAAAGCCCCCGCCCGCGCGAAAGGCAAGCATCAGGTCACGGCGCAGCAGGGCGATCACAGGAAAGCCTCGTCACTGGCACCGCTGCGCTGTGATGGTTTGGCGCGAAACGGGGTGATGTCAAAGCTATGCGCTTTCAGGCCAAGGTCGATATGGGTCGCGATCAGCGCCATGCCGCCGGCCCCCAGATGCGCCGTCACCGCTGCGGCGAATAGCCCGACGGCGGCGGCGTCCAGCGACACGGTCGGCTCGTCCAGCACCCAGATGGGCCGCCCCGTGACCATCAACCGCGCCAGCCCCAAGCGTCGCTTTTGCCCCGCCGACAAGGTGCCTGCCAGCCGGTCTTGCAGCGGCTCAAGGTCATAGGCGGCCAGTGCCTCGGTGATATCGCGTTGTCCGAAGACCTGTGCCCAGAATGTGAGGTTTTCGCGCACGCTCAGCATCGCTTTCAGCCCGTCGGCATGACCGGCGTAGGCGATGGTTTCCTCTGCCCCGTCGATCTGCCCCGACAAGGGCGGTTGCAGCCCCGCGATGCAGCGCAGTAGCGTGGTCTTGCCCGCCCCGTTCGGCCCACGCAGGATCAAGGCAGCCCCCGGTTCAATCGAAAAGGACACCCCGTCCAGTACGGGCACACCGCCGCGCGCGACGGCAAGGTCGGTGACACGCAGGGTCATATCAGACGGGGATCATCGCCAAGGCGATGCGACGGCCTTCGCTGAGCAGGACGTTATAGGTCCGCGCCGCCGCGGGGGACGACATGACATCAACCCCGATGCCCGCATCTTCGAGCGTGCTGCGCAGGTCGGCCGGGATATGCGCAATCTCGGCCCCGGTGCCGATGAACAGGATGTCGATCTTGCCCGCCAGCGCCAGCAACGGGGCGTGATCGTCGAAGCCCTGCCACGCAGAAACCCCAGAGGTGCCTGCGATCACCGGCCCTTCGAACACCGTGCCGCCAATGCGGAAGAAACCGGGGCCATAGCCTTCGACGGGTTTGGCATCCGAATACACGACCTCGTTCAAACGCATGATGTTCTCCTTCTCGCGGGGGCTGCGCGATCATAGCGGATCACGCGCGGACAATACAGGTCAACTGGCGGTGAAATGGGGCGGGCCCTATGGGCAAAGCGTCGCGCCGGAGGCGGGCGCGGAACGGTGCTGCCAGCAAAGGGGTGCCCTGCTGGCAGCGAAATATATTACGCGTCGATGTTGGCGTATTGGCCGGTGTTGTTGTTGTCTTTCTTGGACCAGTCGCGTTTGACGCCCAGAAACAGCACGACGTTCTTGGCCACATAGACCGAAGAATAGGTGCCCACAACAACGCCCCATGTAATCGCGAAGACAAAGCCACGGATCACATCGCCGCCCAGAACCAGCAGCGCGATGAGCGCGAGCAAAGTGGTGCCCGATGTCATCAATGTCCGGCTCAGTGTCTCGTTAACGCTGAGGTTCATGATCTCGCGCAGGTCGCGTTTCTTGTATTTGCGCAGGTTTTCACGCAGGCGGTCAAAGATCACCACGGTGTCGTTGATCGAATAGCCGATGATGGTCAGGATCGCCGCGATCACCGCCAGATCGAACCGGATCTGCAGGGCCGAGAACACGCCAATGGTCAGCACCACATCATGAAACAGCGCCGCGACCGCCCCGACAGAGAACTGCCATTCGAACCTGAGCCAGATGTAGATCAGGATCGCCCCGAGGGAGGCCGCAACCGCCAGAAACGCGGTCTGGATCAGCTCGCCCGACACTTTGGGGCCAACAGATTCGACCGAGGTGAAGACGATGTTCGGGGCCACGGTTTTCAACGCTTCCTCGACATTCTGGATCATCTCGGGGGATGCGGCCTCTTCGCCCTCCTGGGCTTGGATGCGGACCATCGCGACATGTTTGGTGCTGTCGCTGGCAGGGTCAAACACCTCTGAGATGGACACATCGCCAAGCTCCAGCGGTTCCAGCGCCGTGCGATAGGCCGCCACGTCCACGGCTGCGTCGCTTTGTGTGCGCAGGGTCGTGCCACCGCGGAAGTCGATGCCGTAGTTCAGGCCCATAGTGAACCACACGGCCAAGGCCAGCAGCACCGCCACACAGGACGCCCCAAAGGTCAGTCTGGCGTGTTTGAAGAAGTCGATATTCGTATCGTCGGGGATCAGTCTCAGCCGCATGGTGCGCGTTCCTATACCGTGATTGTCTTGGGACGGCGGCGTTCAAACCAGAACACCACGATCAGACGTGTGACGAAATACGCCGTAAAGACCGACGTGACGATGCCAAGCCCCAGCGTCACCGCGAACCCGCGCACAGGGCCGGAGCCAAGCACAAAGAGGATCGTTGCAATGATGAAGGTGGTGATGTTGGCGTCCAGAATGGCGCTAAGCGCGCGTTCATAGCCAAGGCTGATGGCGCGGGCCGGTCCCTTGGCAGTCTTGAGCTCTTCGCGGATGCGTTCAAAGATCAGCACGTTGGCGTCCACCGCCATACCCACTGTCAGAACGATCCCCGCGATACCGGGCAGGGTCAGCGTGGCACCAATCAGGCTCAGCAAACCAAAGATCATGCCGACGTTGATGATCAGCGCGATATTGGCAAACAGCCCGAACAGCCCGTAGCTGGCCCACATAAAGAACAGTACCGCGCCAAAGGCGACGCTGGTCGCGATCTTGCCCGCGTCAATGCTGTCTTGGCCCAGTTCCGGCCCGATGGTGCGTTCCTCGACAAAGGTCAGCCCCGCGGGCAAGGCCCCTGCCCGCAGCAAGACGGCCAGATTGGTGGATTCCTCGACCGTGAAGTTGCCGGTGATGATGCCCGACCCGCCGGGGATCGCGCTTTGGATGGTGGGGGCGCTGATGACCTCGTCATCCAGCACAATGGCGAAAGGCGCGCCGATGTTCTCTGCCGTGTAGGTGCCGAACTTGCGCGCGCCGGTGGTGTCAAAGCGGAAGCTGACAGCGGGGCGGCCGTTCTGGTCAAAGCTGGGCTGCGCATCTACCAGCTGTTCGCCGGTCACGACGGGCGCGGTTTCGATGATGTAGAAGACACCGGGCGCTTCGGCGTCGGGCAAAAGCGAATTGCCCAGACCCGGCGCCGCGTTTTCGTTGGCACCACGGTTCACCACGGGGTTAAACGTCAGCTGCGCGGTGGTCCCGATGATCGCTTTCAGCTCTGCGGCCGACCCGATGCCGGGCACCTGAATAAGGATACGGTCTGCACCCTGACGCTGGATCGTGGGTTCGCGTGTGCCCACCTCGTCGATGCGGCGGCGGATGATTTCCAGCGACTGCTGCATCGTGCGCTCGTCCGTGGCCTGTTTCTCGGCATCGGTCAGCGTGATGGTGATGATGTCATTGGCACCGTTTACCACGATGTCGTTTTGCCCTGTGCCCGTCAGCGACTGCACGGGGCGGGCCAAGGCACGGGTCACCTCTAAAGCTTGTGCCATGACAGAGGCATCGTTGATGCGCACGCGCAGCTCGCCCTTGGGGGCGTCAACGCGGCGGACCGGCGTGATCGAGCGTAACGCATCGCGGACCTCGGGCCAGGCGGCTTCCATCCGGTTGGCGTACACGTCTTCGACATTCACTTCGGCCAGCAAATGGGCCCCGCCGCGCAGATCGAGGCCAAGGTTAACCAGACGTTCCGGCATCCACTCGGGCCAAAGCGCCTTTTGCGCCTCAAGCTCGGGGGTGGAGCCAGCAACGCTGATCGCCTTGACCGCATCATTGTGCTGTTCGACGGGACCGTAGAACGCATTGGGCAGCGCCAGCCACAGGCCAGCGGCACAGGTGAGGATGATCAACACCCGTTTCCACAGATCAATCTGAAGCATGGTACTGCCCTTTTCTCGACACGCCCGAAGGGGCGCTTACTTGGCTGGTTCGGTCTTGGAGACGACGGTGGCGATGGTCGATTGCACAACGCGCACTTTGACGTTGTCGGCCAGTTCGACTTCCAGCTCGCCGTCATCTTTGACTTTGACGACTTTGCCGATCAGACCGCCAGCGGTGACCACTTGATCGCCACGACGCAGACCGTCCACCATTGCCTTATGCTCTTTCACCTTCTTTTGCTGAGGGCGGATAAGCAGAAAATACATGATCGCGAAGATCAGGATCAGGGGTACAAATTGCTGAATGGCTTCCATGGAGGTCGTCCTTTGTGTTGGGCGCATGCCGCAAACGGCCTGCCGTCTAAGTTTGGCGGAACCTATGGTCAGACGCGGGGCTTTGCAAGGTGGGTTCCGGGGGGAAATGGCGCTGCCCGGTGTCGCAGCCTGCAATAAGCTGTTTGCGCAAGCATCCAAGGGCGCGATCCCCTCCCCCGGCGCATCCACATCTGGCACCGCGATCCACAATCGGGCATAACGCGCGCAACGCAGATCATGCGACTCGGACGACAAAGGAACAGCCCATGCACGACATCAAAGCCATCCGTGAAAACCCCGATGCTTTCGACGCGGCCCTCGCACGGCGCGGCGACACCCCTGTGAGCGCGCAGGTACTGGCACTGGACGAGGCACGGCGGGCCAAGATTTCAGCAGCGGAAACCGCGCAGGCCGAGCAGAACAAAGCCTCCAAACTGGTGGGCGCGGCCAAGGCCAAGGGCGACGAGGCGGAATTCGAACGTCTGCGCACCTTGGTCAGCGACAAGAAGGCCGAAGTCACCGCCATGCAGGCAGAGGCCAAGGATTTGGACGCGCAGTTGACCGACATGCTGGCGCGCATCCCCAACCTGCCCGCCGATGATGCCCCCGATGGCGCGGACGAGGCTGACAATGTCGAAGTGAACCGCTGGGGCGATGTGCCGGCGTTTGATTTCAAGGCGAAAGAGCATTTCGAGATCGCCAGTGTCGCGGCGTCGATGGATTTCGAAATCGCCGCCAAAACCTCCGGCGCGCGCTTTGTGATGCTCAAGGGGGCCGTGGCGCGGATTCACCGTGCGCTGGCGCAGTTCATGATCGACACCCATGTCGATGAAAACGGGCTGACCGAACATATGACCCCCGTGCTGGTGCGAGACGAGGCGATGTATGGCACCGACAAGCTGCCCAAGTTCGGCGACGACAGCTATCAGACCACCAACGGCTGGTGGCTGATCCCCACCTCCGAAGTGACGCTGACCTATTCGGTCGCCGGTGACGTGCTGGAAGAAGCCGCCCTGCCCCGCCGGATGACCGCCCATACTCTGTGCTTCCGCTCCGAGGCGGGCAGCGCGGGCCGCGACACCTCGGGCATGCTGCGCCAGCACCAGTTCGAGAAGGTCGAGATGGTATCGGTCACCCACCCCGATCAATCGGACGACGAACAAAAGCGTATGCTGCGCTGTGCCGAGGATATGCTGGAACGTCTGGGCGTGCCTTACCGCACCGTGATCCTGTGCACCGGTGATATGGGCTTTGGCGCGCGCCGGACCTTTGACATCGAGGCCTGGCTCCCCGGTCAGAACGCCTACCGCGAGATCAGCTCTGTCTCGACCACGGGAGATTTTCAGGCGCGGCGGATGAACGCACGGTTCAAACCCGCAGATGGCGGCAAACCGCAGTTCGTGCACACGTTGAACGGATCCGGTCTGGCCGTCGGGCGCTGCCTGATCGCGGTGCTGGAAAACGGTCAGCAGGCCGATGGGTCGGTCAAATTGCCAGACGTGCTGGCCCCCTATCTGGGCGGCAAGACCACTTTGGCCGTCGACGGCACGCTCAGCTGATTGAACGCTGGGATCATCGGGCTATCTGAGGCGAGAACCACTTTTCGCAAGGTAGCCCGATGTCCCGTCCCCTTATTGCCCTTCTGACCTTTCTGCTGGCGATCGGCTTTGCCGTGTCGCCTTTTTTTGTCTCCGGCTTCAACGGCTTTTCGCCGGACCAATTCCCCATTCCCCAAGACAACCCGCCGGTGCAGCCTGCGGGCTACGCGTTCTCGATCTGGGGGCTGATCTATGTCTGGCTGATCGTCGGCATGGGCTGGGGTCTGTGGAAACGCCGCGAGGATACCCTTTGGCACGACATGCGTCTGCCGCTTGCGCTATCGCTGTTTGTGGGCTGTTTCTGGCTTGCCGTGGCCGTGGCAAGCCCGATCTGGGCGTCGGTGCTGATCTGGGTGATGCTGGTGTCGGCGCTTTACGCGTTGTTCCGCGCCCCGCGTGAGGATCGCGGCTTTGCCGCCCTGCCCGTGGGGCTTTATGCGGGCTGGCTGAGCGCGGCATCCTGCGTGTCTTTGGGGCTGCTGGCGGCCGGCTATGGCTGGATGAGCGGGCCAACCGCGGGGCTGGTCTTTGTCGGGCTGGCGATTGTGATTGCAGCGGGGGTGCAATCGTCGCTGATGCGCGCGCCGACCTATGGGATCGGGGCGATCTGGGCGCTGGTCGCTGTGGTGGTGGCGAATGTCGCGACGGCCCCGACCGTTGCGGCGCTGGCTGCGGGGGGTGCCATTGCGTTGATCCTGCCCACCTACCGGTCATGGCGGCGCGGCTAAACGCAAAGAACCGGAGTTTTGAAAACTCCGGTCCCAATTTATCGAAAGCTCTACTGGCCCTAGCGGTCCTTGCGGTGCCCGTCGGTATGTTTGCGCAGCTTCGACGGTTTCGCCTTTTTGCGCCCCTTATAGGGGTTGGCGTCCGATTGGCCGCGCATCCACAAGCGGATCGGCGTGCCCGGCATGTCAAAGTCCAGCCGTAACCCGTTGACAAGATAGCGGTTATAGCTTTCCGGCACCTTATCGGGGTGGCTACACATGACCACAAACCCCGGCGGGCGGGTCTTGGCTTGGGTCATATAGCGCAACTTGATACGCTTGCCCTGCGGCGCGGGGGGCGGGTGCGCCTCCATCATGCCAGAAAGCCAGCGGTTGAGCTGTGCGGTGGTGACACGGCGGTTCCAGACCTCATAGGCGCGCATGATCGCGTTGTGCAAACGGTCCATACCGCGCCCGGTCTTGGCCGAAACGGTCACCAAAGGCGCGCCCTTGAGCTGCGGCAGAAGCCGTTCAAAGCTTTCGCGCAGGTCTTTCAACTTGCCCTGTTTGTCGGTCTCAAGGTCCCATTTGTTCACCGCGACCACAACGGCGCGGCCTTCGCGTTCGGCCAGATCGGCGATGCGCAGGTCTTGCTGTTCAAAGGGGATATCCGCATCCAGCAGAACCACCACAACCTCGGCGAATTTCACCGCACGCAAACCGTCGCTGACGCTCAGCTTTTCGAGCTTTTCCTGCACCTTGGCGCGTTTGCGCATCCCGGCGGTGTCAAAGATCCGCATGGGCACGTCGAACCAGTCGGTTTGCAGCGAAATCGCATCACGGGTGATCCCCGCTTCCGGTCCGGTGAGCAAGCGATCCTCGCCCATAATCTGGTTGATCAGGGTGGATTTACCCGCGTTCGGACGCCCTACGACGGCCACCTGCAAGGGCTTGGTCTTGGTGGGGACGGGCATGGGTGCCTCTTCGTCGCCCAGTTCGGCTTCTTCCTCGGTCAGGTCCACATCTGTTTCCGGCGCATCGGTTTGCGCCCGCTCGGCGAAACCGTCAGCGATTGGCATCAGATGGGTGTAAAGATCGTTCAGCCCCTCGCCGTGTTCGGCAGACAGGCGGATCGGTTCGCCAAGGCCAAGGCTGTAGGCCTCGATCACACCGGCGTCGGCGGCTTTGCCCTCGGCCTTGTTGGCGGCCAGAATGACATGGGCGGATTTCTTGCGCAGGATATCGGCAAAGACCAGATCAGACGGCGTGACCCCCACGCGGGCGTCGATCATGAACAGGCAGATGTCCGCCATATCCACGGCACGTTCGGTCAGGCGGCGCATCCGGCCCTGCAAACTGTCGTCGGTGACTTCTTCAAGTCCGGCGGTATCCACCACAGTGAATCGCAGGTCGGCAAGCCGCGCCGCGCCTTCACGCAAATCGCGCGTCACACCGGGCTGATCATCGACCAACGCCAGCTTTTTACCGACCAGACGGTTGAACAGCGTGGATTTCCCGACGTTGGGACGGCCCACAATGGCGAGGGTGAAAGACATGGAACGGCTCCGAAGACTAGGTCAAGCCCGCCGCTTAGCCTATTTGCGGCCTAACGGAAAGCGTGCAATTGCCCTTTCGCGGATACGACGTAAAGAACGCCCCCCGCCACGACCGGCGCAGTGGTCGCCCCGCCGGGGATCGTCACCTGTGCAACCAGCGCGCCATTGGTGGGGTCAAAGCTGCGCAGCGTGCCATCGCTAGAGGCCACGATCACGCGGCCACCTGCAAGGATGGGGCCGTAGTTGCCAAAGACCTCGGACTGGCGCTTGGGCTTGTCCTTCACGAAATTCGGCAGCGGTGTGCCCCAGATGCGGGTGCCGGTGCTGGCATCCAGACGCACCAGCTCGTTCAGGTCGGTCACGACAAAGACGCTGTCGCCTGCGGGCCAAACGGGGCCAATCGCGCCTTCGCGCGCGGTCCACTGGCGTTCGCCGCCGCCAAGGCTCAGTGCTGCCAGACGGCCCGACTGGTTGCCCACGTAGACGGTATCGCCCGAGATCACCGGCGCGCTTGTCACGTCAGAGATATTGGCCAGCGCGCGCCCCGGGCGTTTGCCCACGACAGACGTGTTCCAACGATCCAGCCCGCCCTGACGGAAGAGCCCTTGCACCTCGCCCGAGCCAAAGGCCAGCACGGCGATCTGCGATCCCACGGCGGGGGCCGGTGCGCCAAGCACATTGTTGATGCTGCTGGTCGATCCGGTCTGCCATTGCACGCGGCCATTGGATTTGTTCAGCGCCCAACCGGTATCGTCACCGGAGGTGAAATAGACCATATCGCCAAAGACTGTCGGGGCCCCCGATCCGGTGCCGTCGATATCCTGCGTCCAGCGCGTGCCGCCACTGTCGACATCCAGCGCCGTGACCGACCCGAAGCCGAGCGAGACGTAGACTGTGTTGCCATCGACGGCCAATCCGCCGCCCGTCGCATCGCCCTGCCCGTCGCTTTGCGGCGTCAGGTCACGGGTCCAGAGGGTCGCCCCCGATGTGGCAGAGGTCGCGGTGACCGTCGCGCCGGAATCGATGGTGAACACACGCCCGCCCGACACGACAGGCGTCGCGGTGATGCGTTGCTTGCGGCTGTCGCCCTTCCCGATAGAGGCGGACCACGCAAGCTGCGGTGCCGCACCAAGCGCGGGGTGGCTGACGCGGGTGCTTGGCGTGCCGGGGCTTTGCGACCAGCTCGCGTTTGTGGTCGCTGCGGGCAGTGAAATCGCGCGTGTTGTATTGGCTGGCACCGGCGCATCGGCGGGGGCTGCAAAGCCGTCGCTGCCTTGCAGGACCGATCGCACATCCTCGCGCACGCCGGGCAGGATCACCTCTGGTTCGGCGCAGGCCGACAGCAGCAGCGATGCCACCACCGCCCCCATCCCAAGTGAGGCACGGCGCGTCGACGTGGGTTTCAAGGAGATGCTGTGGAGAATGGTCATGGCCCTGCTCGCTTTGCTCTTTAAGTCCGTGTCACCTGAAGGGTTCAGGCAGGATTAGTTATTGTCTGCATCCAGCGCCGGCACGGTGTCCGTTTGCGGCGCGGGGGCTGCGGTACCCATTTGCGGATCCCCCCCCAAGGCGACAATCACCTGAAGGGCGCGTTGTTGCAAGTCCGAGGTCACATCCGCGTCGTTCAGGATCCCCTGATACCGTTCGATCGCCGCCTCGGGGGCGTCTTCTTCGATGTCGATCATGGCCAGTTGTTCTTGCGCCAGCAAGCGCAGGCTGCTGCCCGGCTGCGCCAGATTTTCCAACGCCAGACGGCGTTCATTGGCGGGCATATCCGATCCTTGCAGGGTAATCGCCTTGAACTGGGCGATTTCGCGGTAGATCGCGGGCACATCCGCATCCAGCCCGATGCCGTTCAAGGTGGCGACGGCGGCGTCGGTTTCGCCTGCTTCGGCTTGTTCGGCGGCGGTCAGCAAGCCCAGCATGGCACCGGCGCGGGGGTTTGTGGCCTCGATTTTTTCAAAGGCGGCAGCGCGGGCGGCTGTGTCTTCAGCGGAAAGCGCTGCAAACATCGCGTCGCCAAGGGTTTCCGCCTCTGCGCGGGCCTGCGCTTTCTGGTATTCGTTCCACGCGGCCCCACCGACCAGCAGGATCACGGCCAGCACCGCTATCCAGCCATAGCGCTTGAGCATAAAGTAGAACCGGTCGCGGCGGACCTCTTCGTTTACTTCGTCGATGAAACTGTCTGTATCGCTCATGTGGTACCCGTCCCGCCTGATTTAACGCCCCTCTTAACCTGCGGCTGCGGGGCTGCCAAGGGCTTGGCTGCACAGCAAGTGACCCACGCGTTGTTCACAAGGTCGCATGTGGCAAGTTTTTTTCAATAGTGAACTATGCAGTTCAGTTTTATTCGCTTAAGCATTTGGCCCTATAGCATACGACATACTGCGGTGCCGCAAAGCCCGCGTTTCACTGAACCGAGGCCCGAATGCGCATCTTCCCCCTTCTGGCGGCCATCGCCGTTTCCGCCCTGATGTATATGGCAATTTTCGAACGTGACGCCCTGTTGGGGCTGGCACAGGGGGCCGCGCAACCTCCTGTCCCTGCGGTGGATGCCGACCGCACCGATACCGCGTCCCCCTCCGATGTGGCAGAGCCCGCGCGCGTGAAGGTCGTGGTGCAGCGCAGCGCGGCGGCACCGCTCGCCTCTGCCGTGATCGTGCGCGGTCAGACCACGGCGGCGCGGCAGGTGGCGGTCAAGGCGGAGACCTCAGCCGTTGTGGTATCGGCCCCGCTGCGCAAGGGCGCGACCGTGAAAGCGGGCGATGTGCTGTGCGAGCTGGACCCCGGCACCCGTGGCGCGCAACAGGCAGAGGCGCAAGCCCGCCGCAACGAAGCACAATCCCGCGTCCCGGAGGCACAGGCCCGCGTGGCCGAGGCGCAGGCCCGTCTGGATGAAACCCTGATCAAGCTGAACGCGGCACAAAAACTGGGCGAAGGCGGGTTTTCGTCGCAGACCACGCTGGCCACCGCCGAAGCAGCTGTCGCCGCCGCGCGCGCCGCACTCAGCTCTGCCGAGGCGGGGCTGAATGCGGCACATTCCGGCATTGAGGCTGCGGAGGCCGCCGTCGCCAGCACCCAGGCCGAGATTGACCGGCTGACCCTCACCGCGCCGTTCGAAGGGCTGCTGGAAAGCGACACCGCAGAGCTTGGCAGCCTGCTGCAAACCGGATCGCTTTGTGCGCAGGTGATCCAGCTTAATCCGATCAAACTGGTGGGCTTTGTCCCCGAGACCGAGGTTGACCGCGTCAGCCTTGGCGCCCAGGCGCAGGCGCGGCTGGCCGCGGGCGACCGCGAGATCGCAGGCACCGTCACCTTTATCTCGCGCGCCTCCGATCCGACGACGCGCACCTTTGAGGTGGAAATCGAGGTGCCCAACCCCGATCTGAGCATCCGCGACGGCCAGACCGCCGAAATCGCCATCGCCTCGGCCGGGGTCGAGGCGCATCTGCTGCCGCAATCGGCCCTGACGCTGAATGATGACGGCACCCTTGGCGTGCGTCTGATCGACGCCGCGAACACCGTAAGTTTCGCCGCAGTCACACTTGTGCGCGACACGCCCGAAGGCATCTGGGTCACCGGCCTGCCTGAACAGGCAGATGTCATCGTTCTGGGGCAGGAATATGTCACCGCTGGCGTGACCGTGACCCCGACCTTCCGCGACGAGGCCCCGGAATGAGCGGCATGGTCGATTGGGCCGCGGGCCGTGCCCGCATGGTCATGGCGTTTATCCTGCTGAGCCTCGTGGTGGGGGGCTATGCCTATTCCACCCTGCCCAAAGAGGGCGAGCCCGACATCGAAATCCCCGCGCTTTTCGTCTCGGTCCAGTTTCCGGGCATCTCTGCCGCGGATAGCGAAACCCTGCTGGTCAAACCGATGGAGACGGAGCTTTCCGATCTGGACGGCCTGAAGACCATGACCGGCACCGCTGCCGAAAACTACGCCGGTGTCGCGCTGGAATTCGAATTCGGCTGGGACAAGTCCAAGATCATGGCCGACGTGCGCGACGCGATGAGCACGGCGGAATCCAAATTCCCCGAAGGCTACGAGAAATATTCGATCACAGAGATCAACTTTTCCGAATTCCCCATCATCATCGTCAACCTGACCGGCCCCGTACCCGAACGTACCATGGCCCGCGTCGCGCGTGATCTGCAGGACGCGCTGGAAGGCGTGGATGCGGTGCTTGAGGCAGGGTTGGCGGGCGACCGTGACGAGATGCTTGAGGTGCTGATCGATCCCTTGCGGCTGGAAGCCTATGACGTGACCGCGGGCGAGCTGATCAATGTGGTGCAGAATAACAACCAGCTGATTGCCGCGGGCGAAGTGCAATCGGATCAGGGCAGTTTCTCGGTCAAGATCCCGTCCTCCTTTGATGAACCGCGCGATGTCTATGCGCTGCCGGTCAAGACCAACGGCGACCGCGTGGTGACACTGGGCGATCTGGCGACCATCAACCTGACTTTTGAAGACCGCGAAGGCACCGCGCGGTTCAACGGGGAAAAGACGCTGGCGCTGCAGGTGGTCAAACGCAAGGGCTATAACCTGATCGACACCTCCACCCAGGTGAAAGAGATCGTCGCCGCCCAAAGCGCCGCCTGGCCAGAAGGGCTGAAAGCCGCTGTCACGCTTGGCACCTCGAACGACCAAAGCCGCATCGTCGACAGTATGGTGCAGCAGCTTCTGGGGTCGGTCTTTACCGCGATTGCGCTGGTGATGATCGTGGTGCTTGCCGCCCTGGGGATCCGTGCGGCCCTGCTGGTGGGCTTTGCGATTCCCACGTCGTTCCTGCTGTGTTTTGCCTTTCTCGCGCTGATGGGGATCTCCATCTCGAACATCGTGATGTTCGGGCTGATCCTTGCGGTGGGGATGCTGGTGGATGGCGCGATTGTTGTGGTGGAATATGCCGACGCGCGCCAGCAACAGGGCGAAGGCCCCATGGCCGCCTATGTCGAGGCCGCCAAACGCATGTTCTGGCCCATCATCTCGTCCACCGCGACCACCCTTTGCGCGTTCCTGCCCATGTTGTTCTGGCCCGGCGTCCCGGGGGAGTTCATGGGCATGTTGCCGGTCACGCTGATCTTTGTGCTCTCCGCCTCGCTGGTGGTGGCGCTGATCTATCTACCCGTCATGGGCGGCGTCACCGGACGGCTGGAACGCTGGATGGCGCAGAACATGACTGCCATCGCCAAGCTGCGGTTCTATCTGCATCTGCTGCTGTTTCCCATTGTCGCCGCGATGATCGCCCTGCCGCTGGCGCTGATGCAGCCGCTGTTTGCCGTGATCTCGGCGCAGTTCGCGGGCATGGACGGGCTGGATATCCTTGGCTCGGTCATTCCGGTCTTTGCCGTGGTCTTTATCTGCATCGCCGTGCTCTGCGCGCTGGTGGCGGTGGCGATATCGGGCGTGCTTTTGGGGCTGACCAGCTTTTTCGCACTGTTCACCCGCATGGGCCGCGGGGGCCGCTGGGTCACCTCGCGGCTGTTCCGCAAAGAGCCCACCGTGATCAAGGCCGGCTACCGTCGATCAGGCTTCGGGCGGCTCATTGCCTTTATCGCGGGCAATCCGGTGATGCCGCTGGTGGTCGCGGGGGTCGTCTTTGTCTTTGTCGGCACCACGATGATCTTCTTTGGCAACAACAGCAAAGGCGTGGAATTCTTTGTCGAATCCGAACCCGAGCAGGCGATCGTCTATGTGCTGGCAAGGGGCAACCTGTCGCTGGCGGAAAAAGACGCAATCATGCAGCAGGCGGAGGCGATCGTGCTGGCGCATCCCGGTGTCTCTACCGCCTTTGCATTTGCCGGTGAAGGCGGGCTCGACAGCAATACCGGCGGGGCGCAGGCCCCCAAGGACAGCATCGGTCAGGTGCAGCTTGAAACCATCCCGTGGGAAGACCGCGCCCTGCGCCCGGAACTGGACGGCGACATCGTGATCGCAGAGCTCACGGAAGCGCTGAGCGCGATCCCCGGCATCAAGATCGAAATCCTCGCGCAGGCGCGTGGCCCTGCGTCGGGCAAGCCGGTGCATCTGCGTCTGAAATCCGACAGTTTCACCGATTTGATCGCCGCGACGGCACAGGCCCGTGACACCTTCGAGAAAACCCCCGGCCTGACCCTGATCGAAGACACCCGCCCCCTGCCCGGCATCGACTGGCAGATCGACGTGGATGTCGCCAAGGCGGGGCAATACGGGGCTGATGTGGTCACCGTCGGCGCAATGGTACAGCTGGTCACCCGCGGGCTGCTGCTGGACACGATGCGGGTCGACAGTTCGGACGAAGAGATCGAGATCAGGGTGCGCCTGCCGCAAGAAGATCGTGTGCTCAGCACGCTGGACACGCTGAAGGTGCGCACGGTGGATGGGCTGGTGCCGCTGTCGAACTTTATCACCCGGACCCCCGTGCCTAAGCTGGCAGAGATCAACCGGATCGACCAGAAACGCTATCTTGATGTGAAGGCCGATGTCTTCCCCGGGCTGGTCAAACTGGTGCGCACGGTGGATGCCACCCAAGGTGCCGCGAAAGCGGGCACAGAACAGGCGGGCACGGCACAGGCGGACACAGAACAGGCGGGCGAGACGACAATCACCCTCGCTACGATGCGCCCTGCGGGGGACGCGGGCGATATCACGGGGCCCGAGGGCGCGGCCTTCAAGATCACCCACCGGACCAATGCCGCCCAAGGCGTCGATCTGCAACAAGAGCTGGACAATGGCACCCTGCGCATGATCCCGATCAATGCCAACGAACGGATTGCTGAGCTGACCAAATGGCTGGAAACCCGGCCCCTGCCCGCGGGCGTCAGCTATGAATGGACCGGCGACCAAGAGGATCAGGCCGAAAGTCAGGCGTTCTTGTCCTCGGCCTTTACCGCGGCACTGGGGTTGATGTTCATCATCCTGCTGGCGCAATTCAACAGCATCTACAACTCGGTGCTGGTGCTGCTGGCGGTGGTGCTATCGACCACGGGCGTACTGATTGGCATGTTGGTGATGGATCAGACGTTTTCGATCATCATGACGGGCACGGGGATCGTGGCGCTGGCGGGGATCGTGGTGAACAATAACATCATCCTGATCGATACCTATCAGGAGTTCAGCCAGTACATGCCGCGGATCGAGGCGATCATTCGCACGGCGCAGGCCCGTATCCGCCCTGTTCTGCTGACCACCATCACCACGATGGCTGGGCTTGCGCCGATGATGTTCGGGCTTAGCCTCGACTTTGCCAATGGCGGCTACACCATCGACAGCCCCACAGCGCTGTGGTGGAAACAGCTGGCAACGGCTGTGGTCTTTGGTCTGGGCATTGCGACGGTGCTGACGCTGCTGGTCACTCCGTCCATGCTGGCGATCCGCGTGTGGGCCACCACTTACGCCCGCTGGATCGCGCGGCTGCTGGCCAAGATGTCGCTGGGGCGCGCCAGCAAATCCGCGCAGGACTGGGCGCTGGCGCGTGATGCACGCAGGCTGCAAACAACCGTGATCCAGTGGGAGGACACCGGACCGCCGGCCCATACCCCACCGGCGGAATGACCCTTAGGCCGCGGCGGGCATCTGGTCGGCCGCCGCGGCCTCCTGCTGCTGGCGCAGCTTGGGCATGGTAAAGATCACCAGCGCCAATGCCGCCACACCACACAGCGCGATGCTCACCACCATGGGCACAGCGGTGCCGTCAAAGAACGGCGTCGTCGCAGCGATGCAAAAGGCCCCCGTCAGCATTGTCAGGCTCCCACTCAGCGAGGACGCCATACCCGCGCGCCGCCCATGCGCATCAAGTGCCGCGACCATCGCCGAAGGCACAACGACCCCCAGAAAGGAATAGGCCAGAAACAGCCCGATCAACAGCACCGGCAGCGTGCCGAAACCGGCCAGCACAACGCCCGTCAACAGCGCAGAGCAGACGGCAAAGCCGGTGACACCGCGCCCGATCAGCGTGGCAAGCCCCCACATATCCGCCAGACGCCCCGCCGCCTGCGTGGCGATAAAGAACCCCACCGCGTTAAAGGCGAAGGCCAGAGAGAACTCGGTCGGGGTCAGCCCGAATTGACCGGTGTAGACGAAGGACGCGCTGGAAATGAACAAGAAGAAGCTCGCCATGCCGAAACCCGCAATAAAGGTCAGGCCGACGAACACCGGATCGCGGAAAAGGATACCACAGCTACGCGACAGCTCGCGCAGATTGACCTTGCGGCGTTTGTCTGCGGTCAGCGTCTCGGGCAGCGCGATTTGCGCCATCGTCAACGTCGCCGCCGCAAGGATCGCAAGGGCGAGGAAAATCTCGCGCCAGCTGCCGAAACTGACCACCGCGCTGCCCGCCAAAGGGGCTAGCATGGGCGAGACCGAGATCACCAGCATGATCGACGACATCAACCGCGTCGCCTGCGCACCGGTGTACATATCGCGCACGATGGCACGGGGAATGACCATCACCGTCGCCCCGCCGATGCCCTGCACCAGACGCCCCAAGACCAGCGTCTCGATGTCGGGGGCCACAGCGCAGATCACCGCGCCGACGCAGAAAATGCTCATCCCGATGGCAAGGGTCTTTTTGCGCCCGATCTGGTCGGACAGCGGCCCATAGACCAGCTGCGACACGCCGTAGGCGAGGAAATAGGCGACCAGCGTGATCTGGGCGGCCGAGACAGAGACATCCAGCGCCTCTTCGATCGCGGGCAAGGCAGGCAGATACATGTCGATGGCAAAAGGACCTGTCACACAGATAGAGCCAAGAATAAGGGCGGTACGGAACATTCCGGCAGGCATGGGTAGTCCTTCAAATTTATGGGCAGGGCTGTGGGGGTGCCGCGCGTCGCGGCGCTCGGCCAGCGCTGAGCTAGCACATATGCACCCGACGGCAAGAATGCACCATGTTGTTTGTATGCATATACCGGCAATTCACTGCTTGTTGATCGAATTTTGCTCGTTCGTGGGGCAAGACGTACTAGGTTCCAGAAGGAAGCCGTGGCCCCGCGGGCCGCGCAAACCGAAGGAGAGACCTCATGATCCGCAAGACACTCGCCGCGACAACGCTCGCCCTCACGGCGCTGGCCGCCCTACCAGCCGCCGCCGATATTATCACCAAGATGAGCCCCCATTCTGTGCCCGACACAATCGACCGTCTGGAAGCTGCCGTGACCGAAGCCGGTGCCACGGTCTTTGCCCGCGTGGACCACGCCGAAGGGGCGACCAAAGTGGATATGGAGCTGCGCCCGACCACATTGCTGATCTTTGGCAACCCCAAGCTGGGCACGCCTGCGATGCTGGACGCTCAGACCGCTGGTCTAGACCTGCCCA
The DNA here is from genome assembly GCF_040435955.1 of Sulfitobacter sp. TCYB15. Lineage (NCBI taxonomy): Bacteria > Pseudomonadati > Pseudomonadota > Alphaproteobacteria > Rhodobacterales > Roseobacteraceae > Sulfitobacter > Sulfitobacter sp. TCYB15. The sequence continues at coordinate 1,523,906 of NZ_CP159193.1, read as the reverse complement.
TGCGCGTGCTGGCCTATGCCGATGACAGCGGCATGGTGCATGTCAGCTACCACGACCCCGCCACATTGGCCGCAGACCACGGGTTGCCCGATGACGCGGAATATCTGACCAAAATGACCGGCGCGCTGGACAAGCTCACCGACAAGGCCATCGCGGAGGAATAACCCCCGCGCCGACCAAACCTTTTTGACGCCAGCTATTCGCCCTCGGATTGCTGGCGTTGCCACAGTTGCGCATAACGCCCGTTGCGTGCCAGCAGATCGTCATGGGTGCCCTGCTCGACCACCTCGCCTTGCTCCAGCACGACGATACGGTCGGCCTCGGCCACGGTGGACAGGCGGTGCGCGATGGTTAGCACCGTGCGCCCCTTGCCCGCCTGACGCAGGGCATCCTGAATCTCGTGCTCCGTCTCGCTATCCAGCGCGCTTGTTGCTTCGTCCAGTAGCAGGATCGGCGGGTTTTTCAGCAGGGTCCGCGCGATACCGACACGCTGCTTTTCCCCCCCCGACAGTTTCAGCCCGCGTTCACCCACAGCGGTTTCATATCCGTGGGGCAAACGCTGGATAAAGTCGTGGATCTGCGCCGATTTCGCCGCGGCCTCGATGTCTTCTTGCGTGGCGTTATCGCGGCCATAGGCGATGTTATAGCCGATGGTGTCGTTGAACAGCACGGTATCCTGAGGCACAACGCCAATCGCGCGGTGCAGGCTGTCTTGGGTCACATCGCGCACATCTTGCCCGTCCACGCGCACGGCACCGCCCTGCACATCATAGAACCGGAACAGCAAACGCCCGATGGTGGATTTCCCCGATCCGGTAGAGCCGACAATCGCCACCATCTCTCCCGGGGCGGCTTCAATCGACACGCTCTTGAGGATCTCTCGGTCGTCGTCATAGCCAAAGCGCACGTTGTCCAGCGTGACACGCCCACCCGAGACTTGCAGCGCAGGGGCATCAGGTTTGTCCGAGATTTCGGCCGGTTGATCGAGCAGCGTGAACATCTGCCCCATATCGACCAGCGCCTGACGGATTTCGCGATAGACGGTGCCAAGGAAGTTCAGCGGCACGGTCAACTGCACCATATAGGCGTTGACCATAACGAAATCCCCCACGGTAAGATCACCGTTCTGCACCCCGATAGCGGCCAGGATCATCACGCCGACCAACCCGCAGGTGATCAGCAACGACTGGCCGAAGTTCAGGAAGGCAAGGGAGTAGTTAGTCTTGATCGCCGCCTCTTCATAGCCCGCCATCGCCGCGTCATAACGCTGCGCCTCGCGCTGTTCGGCGACGAAATACTTGACGGTTTCATAGTTCAGCAGGCTGTCGATGGCCTTTTGGTTGGCGTCTGTGTCGCGGTCGTTCATCTGGCGGCGCAGCTTCACGCGCCACTCGGTCACCGCGAAGGTAAACCAGACGTAAAGCCCGATGGTGACCGTCACGATCAGCAGATACCACGCGTCGAACAGCACGGTCAGGATGATGCCGACCAGCAGCAGCTCCAGAATCAGCGGCCCGATGGAGAAGAGCAGGAAGCGGAGCAGGAATTCCACCCCCTTGACCCCGCGTTCGATGATCCGGCTCAGCCCGCCGGTCTTGCGCGTGATGTGATAGCGCATCGACAGCTTGTGGATATGCTCGAACGTCTCTAGCGCAAGCATCCGCAGGGCGCGCTGGCCGACACGGGCAAAAACCGCGTCACGCAGCTGTTGAAAGCCCACGTTCATCGCGCGGGCCATACCATAGGCGATCGTCAGCCCCACCGCGCCAAGCGCCAGAAACGGCACGCCCTCATTCGCGAGAGCATCCACCGCGTCTTTGTAAAGCACGGGAATAACAACAGAAATCAGCTTGGACACCACCAAGAAGATCAGCGCCCAGACCACGCGTTTCTTGACCCAAGGCATATCGTCGGGCCACAGGTACGGGGCCACCTTGCGCAAGACAAGCAGGTTCGACTGCCGCTCTGCAGCTTGGGCGATCTCCTCTTCTGTCATGGGATATTGGGTGGCGGGTTTGGGCTGGCTGGCAGTGCGCGGGCTATCGGCTGACATGAACGATCCTGTGTGGTTGCCCCTTACATAGGGCCGTCAGCCGGATCATGCCAGTGCAGCACTTTCATCTGTCCGCATAGCCGCTAGTCAATCCGGCAGATCAAAGACCTGACCGGGGTAGATCAGATCGGGATCGCGGATTGATGAGCGGTTGGCGGCAAAGACGCGCACATAGAGCGTCGGGTCACCATAGCGTTCGCGGGCGATGGCCCAAAGCGTGGCCCCTTCCTGCACGGTCACCGCCTTGATCGGGCCGTCGTTGTCTGCGGTGGCACGGGCCAGGACCTCGGGGGATTCACGTTTGAACGGGGTTTCCACGCGGCTGATCACATCGCCGCCCTGATCCAGCTCATCCACGCGCAGGGTGTAGATGCCGGTCTTGATATCCTCGATATCGCCGCGCCAACGGCCCTGGGGATCCACCTCAAGCGCGCCAACGCTGCGGTTGTCCAGATACACCCGCACGGAAGACGCCTGCGCCTGTGCGCGCCCCGCCAGCCGGACCTCGCCCTCATCGGAATAGGTGATCGTGTCAAGCGCGATACGGTCGGTCACCTCGGGCGCGGTGCCGGGCAGTAATTCCACCCCGTCGGCGTCGGATTTCAACAGGGCGACGGGGGTATCAGCAGACGGGGGCGCGGGATCGGGCTGCGGCGTCACGGCGGCGACCTCGGTCATCTCGGGGGCGCTGTCATCGGGTGCTTCCCCCAGCGGTTCCGCGACCGGAGCGGAGGCTGCTTCAGGGGCCGTGTCGTCGTGCATGGCCTCTGATGTGGTGTCGGATACGTCTGCTGGTTCCGCCAGCGCCACCTGCGCCACGGCAGGCGCGGTGATCGGGGCCAAGATGACTTCCTCGACCGAGGCGACGGGGCCTGTTTCGGCATCCGCGCTCAGACTCAGGATCTTGCCGCTACCATCGGGCGGCAAAATGGCAAGCGTGGCGAATTTGCCAGAGCGGTCGGCCTGCGCGCTGGCGACCTCTGCCCCGTTGCTGATGACGCTGACGCGGGCCCCTGGTGCTGCGCGGCCTGCGATCACGGTCATCCCGTCCCCCTCGCGGCGCACCTCGTCAAAGCTGGGGGTCGCGGGCGATGCGGCAGGATCAGGCGTTTGCGGCGCAGGGGGAACGGTGGCGGCGGCCTTGGTGTCTTGGGGTGCGGTGGCGGTCTGCGCGGAGGGCTGGGCCGCGGGTTTCGGCTGGGCGGCAGTGTCTTTCGCCGTATCCGGCACGACGGGACCCGCATCTTGCGACCAGATATATCCCGCAACGGCAACCGCCACGACCAGCGCGGCGCCCGCAAACTGAGCACCCCGCGTTTGAAACACCGACATCCCGTTCATCCCTTTGAACTTCCCCACATTGAGGACTTGTACCAAGCAGGCTATCACGGGTCAAAATGCAGCTGCATGCCATGTGCATATTCGCAAAAAGGACCCCCGTTTATGATCCAGAAATCCGTATGTGTTTACTGCGGCTCGCGCCCCGGTGATGACCCCGAATATACCGCACAAGCCGACGCTTTGGGGCGCGCTTTGGCGCAGAACGACTGGCGGCTGGTCTATGGCGCGGGGGACGTGGGGCTGATGGGCACCGTTGCGCGCGCAGCACAAACGGCGGGCGGCACGACCTTTGGCGTGATCCCCGATCATCTGGTGAAATGGGAGGTCGGCAAGACCGATCTAACCACCTATGTCGTGACCGAAACCATGCATGAACGCAAAAAGGTGATGTTCATGAATTGCGATGCCGTGGTGGTCCTGCCCGGCGGTGCCGGATCACTGGACGAGCTGTTCGAAGTGCTGACCTGGCGCCAGCTGGGGCTACATCAGAAGCCGGTAATCCTATTGAATACAAATGGTTACTGGGATCCTCTCACAGCGCTTCTGGATCATGTCGTCGCCCGCGGCTTTGCCGAAGAAAGCCTGCTTGGCTATGTGGATACGGTCGATGACGTTGACGGCGCGCTGGACGTTCTGCGCCGCAGCCTGACCGCATAGAGGTACGCGCGGTAGTGCAGAAAGCGCCTGCGCGGCAACGGGTTGATCGGCGGCGAAGCAGGATCAGGAGTGCTATAGGCGGTAGGTTAAAGCGGCCAACGCCATACTCCCTGTTCGCCGCTAGCACGCGCGATACAGCAAAGGGCACCCACGTCTGGATGCCCTTTCAAATCACCGCCCTGCGGCAACCCGAATACCTATAGATTTGGCCGCATAGCCAGATTTCTACTGTTGCTATGCGGCCACATCCTCACGCTGTTTCAAGCGTCGATTTCACGATATTCTCGATCTCTTCGATGGGGTGGTTGGTCAGCGTCTTGGGGATTTCGCCCACGACCTTGTCTGCGACCTCTTTGTGCATCTCGTGACGCAACTCGCCCAGAGTGTTCGGCGGTGCAACCAGAATGATCTTATCGAACCTGCCCTTATGCGCCTGTTTGTACAGGATATCCGCCAGTTCGCTGGCAAAGCGGTCCTTGGACAGCTGGTGCCAGTCGGTGTCGTCCACAGCCGAGCGGTGCACGGACGGGCCATCGTTGAAGCGTCCACGACGATTGGCGGCTTGATCGCGGTTGGGCGGATTCTCCTGCTCTTCCTCGCGGAAGACCTGCAGGAACGGATCCTCTCCGTCGGTTTCATTCACCATAAACAGCGCTTTTTCACCGTCTGCGATCAGCACCCAAGTGCCATTTTCAATCTTGGTCATGCGTCTTCTCCGTGGTTGCGTTTGTCTTCGCCAGTGACGCGGGTGTCAGCGCCGGGTTTGTCGACCACCTGTTTCTCTTCGTCTTGTGTGCCGACATCGCGTTGCAGTCCGCCGCCTGAGCGGCCTTGATGGTCAATATCATCGGCTTCGCTGATGTATTTGTCGGTTTCCTTGACGCCGTCCTTCGATCTGTGACGCTCTGCCATCGTGGTCTCCTTCTCATCTTGTGGGTTCACGGGCAAAACGCCCCAATCACGCCCGCGGTTCCACAACAAAAGGCCCCACAGCGGAATGCTGCAGGGCCTTTCACATAAATATTTCAACAGGTTGGCGTGATGCCTTAACCCATCATATCGCGATTACATGCGCGATGCGACGTTGTCCCAGTTGACCAGATTGTCGAGGAAGTTCGACAGGTAGTCGGGGCGCGCGTTGCGGAAATCGATGTAGTAGGAGTGCTCCCAAACGTCGCAGCCCAGCAGTGCGGTCTGACCAAAGCAGATGGGGTTCACGCCGTTTTCGGTCTTGGTCACTTTCAGGCCACCATCGGTGTCCTTGACCAGCCACGCCCAACCGGAGCCGAACTGACCGCCACCGGCTGCCTTGAATTCATCCTTGAACTTATCGACAGAGCCAAAGCTTTCGGTGATCGCTTTTTCCAGCTCGGACGGCATTTTGCTGTCTTCGGGGGACATCATTTCCCAGAACTGGTTGTGGTTCCACAGCTGGCTGATGTTGTTGAAGATACCGCTTTGCGCAACCGCGTCAGGGTTGTAGGTGCCCTTGATGATTTCCTCGAGGGTCTTGCCTTCCCACTCGGTGCCTTCAATGGCTTTGTTGCCGTTGGTCACATAGGCGTTGTGGTGCTTATCGTGGTGATATTCCAGCGTTTCCTTGGACATACCTTTGGATGCAAGCGCATCGTGGGCATAGGGAAGATCAGGAAGAGTAAAAGCCATGAGAAAAGCCTCCGTTATTGAATTGCGTCTGGGTCACATGAAGCCCGTCCCGTCATAAGGTCAAGTGCTGATCGACCCGCAAGGGGGAAACCGGCACAGCTGACGGGGCGCTTCTATCGTCACCCGCTTAAGGGTAAAACGGCTGGCTGGGGCGAATGTTCCCGCCAGTCCGCCGCCCTGCCCCTGACCAGCGGCTTACCGCGCGGCGCTATAATATTCGGGGGCGGACCCGGCCTGTGCCGCGGTTTTAAGCAGATCAAACACATATTGCGCGACCGAGCGGAAGCAAACCAGACGGAAGCTGTCACCGTCCTCGATCCAGAACGCCGCCGGCACCTGCGCCAGCCGCGTGCGGCGGATCATGCCGGGGGTGAAACTGTCTGGCGACAGATCCACCGGGGCGAGCTTGGCCAGCACATCGCGGCTGTGCGCCCCGCTGATGCGAAACACCGCCCGCGCATCGGATACATTGACCGCCAACGTGTGATTGCTGCCAAAGCATTTGGTCAGCATGTCGATGGTGTCGCTGACCTGATCATAAGGGCAGAGCAACAACAGCTCGTCCGGTGACATCCACGCGACACCGCGATCCCCGTTGATCTGGACACTGCGGGTATCGGGAAGGCCCAGGCCAACGGCCTTTTTCAGCGCCTTCTTCATATAGCCCGCCCCCAGATCCCCGCGGACAGAGATCATGCCAATCGGATCCATCAGGGTCACCTCGGCAATGCCGCCGGTGAATTCCGCCGCTTTCAATGCGCTTACCGCCTCAGACATTTTGCTTGGCCCCTTCTTTGTCATAGAACACCGGATCGACGATTTTCGCCTGATAGGTCTTGCCGTCGGTCCCGGGGAAATCGATCACCTCGCCCATGCGGTCCGGCCCATTCAGGACCAGCCCCATCGCGATCCCCTTGCCCAAGGTCGGCGAATGATAGGTCGAGGTGACGCGCCCGATCATATTGCGCTGGCCGTTCTCGTTCTCGCCCTCGCCCACGGCATAGGCCCCGTCCGGCAGGGTGCTGCCGTCGGTTGTTTCCAGCCCCACCAGTTTCCAGCGCGTCGGGTCCACCATATGGGACCGCTGCTGCGCGCGCTTGCCCAAGTAGTCGTCTTTCTTTTTCGAGATCGCCCAGTTCAGCCCCAGATCCTGCGGGATCACGGTGCCGTCGGTTTCGTCCCCGATCATGATAAAGCCCTTTTCGGCGCGCAGGATGTGCAGACATTCGGTCCCATAGGGCATCACGCCCAGATCATTGCCCGCCACCATCAGCGCATCCCAGAAGGCCTGCCCCTGCCCTGCATCCACCGCGATCTCGTAGCTCAGCTCGCCCGAGAAAGAGATCCGGTAAACGCGGCACTTGAAGCCCCCCAGCGTGCCGTCCGCCCATTCCATGAAGGCCAGCGCGTCTTTGCTGACATCCATGCCGCCCAGCTTTTCCAGACATTTGCGTGCGTTGGGGCCGACCACGGCGATCTGCGCATATTGCTCGGTGACATTGGCAACATAGACGTTGAAATCCCACCACTCGGTCTGGAGCCATTCCTCCATATGCTGGTGGATGCTTTCCGCGCCGCCCGTCGTTGTGTGGCACAGGAAGGTGTCGTCATCGATCCGCGCAACGACACCATCGTCGATCAGGAACCCGTTTTCCGAACACATCAGGCCATAGCGGCATTTACCCGGTTTCAGCGTGCTCATCATATTGGTGTAAAGCATGTCGAGGAAGCGCCCCGCGTCCGGTCCCTTGACGATGATCTTGCCCAGGGTGGAGGCATCAAGCATCCCCAGTTTGCTGCGCGTGTTGGTGACCTCGCGCATCACCGCGTCATGGGTGGTTTCGCCCTTGCGCGGATAGGCGTAGGGACGTCGCCATTGGCCGACGGGTTCCCATTCGGCACCGTTCGCTTCGTGCCAGTCATGCAGCGGGGTGCGGCGGATCGGTTGGAAGACATCGCCACGGGCCTCGCCCGCGATCGCGCCCATCGAAATCGGGTGGTACGGCGGGCGGAAAGTGGTGGTCCCAACGGCGGGAATATCCGCATCCATCGCGCCCGCCAGCGTTGCCAGCCCGTTGATATTGCTGAGCTTCCCTTGATCCGTTGCCATGCCGAGCGTGGTATAGCGTTTGGCGTGTTCGACGCTGACAAAGCCTTCTTGCGCGGCGAGCCGCACGTCCGACACTTTGACATCGTTCTGATAATCCAGCCACGTCTTCTCGCGCAGCTTCACATTTGCGCCTTGCGGCATCATCCAGACGGGGGCGAGCGGCGCTTCCTCTTGCCGGTCGGCGTTCGGCGATACAGCATCGGCGGGCAGCTTGAACCCCAGCGTCGTGACCACCCCATCGGCGGCGGCATGGGCGTCGTGCAAGATATCATCCAGCGCAAAGAACCCACCCGCGGCACCGGCGGCGGTGACAAAACCATGCCCGTCCGCCCCCAGCGGCGGATTGTTCACATCGGGGCGGAACATGGCCCCGGCGGTGTCCCAGGTCAGCTTGCCGCCGCAATGGGACCACAGATGCACCACCGGCGACCAGCCGCCCGACATGGCCACGGCGTCACAGGGGAAGGTTTCAAGCACCGCACCCTCGCCCGCTTGGCTGCACACCTCTACGCCGGTCACGCGTTTCCCGCCTGTGACCCGCGCCACGGCATGACCCATCATCACGCGAATGCCCAGATCTTTAGCGCGTGTCATCAGCGCGGAATCCTGCGGCAGCACGCGAGCATCCAGAATGGCGGGCACCGTCAGACCGGCCTCGGTCAAGGCGATGGCGGTGCGGTAGGCGTCGTCATTATTGGTGACCACCACCGTGCGATCCCCGACCGACACGCCATAGTTCACCAGATAATCCCGCACAGATGCGGCCAGCATCACGCCCGGGATGTCATTGCCAGCAAAGGACAAAGGCCGTTCAATCGCGCCGGTGGCGGTCACGATATGACCGGCGCGAATGCGCCAGAGCCGGTGGCGCGGCCCGGCAGTCTCGGGCGCGTGGTCCGTCAGACGTTCATAGCCCAGCACATAGCCGTGGTCATAGACGCCCGCCCCCATGACACGGGTGCGCAGGGTGACGTTTGCCATCCCCGACAGCTCTGCCACCAGCGCGTCGATGAAATCGGCGACGGGTGTGCCATCGACCGTGCCGCCATCCACAGGCGCGCGGCCGCCCCAATGGGCGGTCTGTTCCAACACGATGACCTTGGCACCGGACAGGGCCGCCGTGCGCGCGGCTTCGAGCCCCGCGACACCACCGCCGATAATCAGTACGTCGCAAAAGGCGTGGAAATGTTCATAGGTATCGCCATCCGTCTCCTTCGGCGCTTTGCCCAGACCGGCAGAGTGGCGGATGATCGGCTCGTAGACATGCTTCCAAAAGGGGCGCGGGTGGATGAACATCTTGTAGTAGAAGCCCGCGGGCAGAAAGCGGCTCAGGTGTTTGTTGATCGCGCCAACGTCGAACTCGAGGCTGGGCCAGTGGTTCTGGCTTTCCGCCTTGAGCCCGTCGAACAGATCGGTGGTCGTGGCGCGTTGGTTGGGCTCGAACCGGTCGCCCTGCCCGAGGTTCACCAGCGCGTTGGGTTCTTCCGGTCCCGCCGCCACGATGCCGCGCGGACGGTGGTATTTGAACGACCGCCCCACCAGCATCTGGTCATTCGCCAGCAGGGCCGAGGCCAGGGTATCGCCCTCGAACCCGCGCAGCTGCTTTCCGTTGAACGAAAAACTGACAGCATTTGATTTGTTCAGCAGGCGGCCGCCTGTGGCAATTCTGGTGCTCATGAAGTCAAACCTTGGTGTGGGGCGAAAGCGCGGGCGCCTCCGGCGGGAGTTTTCTTGGCAAAATGAAGAACGGCGGCGGTCATGGGGCGGCGGAGGCCTGCCAATCGGAGCGACGGTCCTGTATCTTGTCGATGATCTCTTGCGGGACCGTGCTGGTCTGGGCGGTATAGGTGCCGAAGACTTCAAGCGTCATGGTATCGCGCGCGGCGTGGAACCATTTGCCACAGCCATAGACATGCCGCCAGCGTTCAAAATGCACGCCCTTGGGGTTTTCCCGCATAAAGAGGTATTTTTCGAAGTCGCTGTCAGAGGACCCCGGACCAAAACGTTTCAGATGCGCCTCGCCGCCCGCGTGGAATTCGGTTTCCTCGGCGGTGATGCCGCAGTTGGGGCATGTCAGGGTCAGCATGGGGCGCTCCTTTCTAGGGTCGGTTGAAACGCAAAAAGGCCAGCCCCCGCGCGAGGGCCAGCCTTGATCATATTGGATAGAGTGGAAAGCGGCTTAGTTGCCGGTTGCTTCCTCGGCCGCGCCTTCAACGGCATCGGCAGCACCATCGGCCGCGCCTTCGACGTTGACGTTGATGTCGCCGGAGTCGTCCATCGGGTTGCCACCGGCGAAGAAGTAAAAGCCGAAGCCAAGGACCAGAACGACGAGAACGCCGATGACGATCCCCGATCCGGTGCCGCTGGTTTTGTTGACGGTGGTGTGTGGCGCTTGGTTGTTGTCAGGCGTAGCCATGGGAATGGTCCTTCATAAACTTGATATGAAGTGCAAACCCCGTTCACAGGCAAAAAGTTCCACAGCCCCATTGGGCGGGCAGGTTTCCGCGCGCCGGTCAATGCGCCACCCCGGCGGCCACGGATTCGTCGATGAACCGCCCTTCCTGGAACCGATTCAGGCCGAAGGCATCCGTCAGCGGCGACCGCCCCTTGGCCATCAGCTCGGCCATGGCCCAGCCCGAGCCGGGGATCGCCTTGAACCCGCCGGTGCCCCAGCCACAGTTGACGAAGACGCCCTCGACCGGCGTTTTGGACAGGATCGGAGAGCGGTCCCCCGTCACATCCACAATGCCGCCCCATTGGCGCAACATCTTGAGACGGGACACCATCGGAAAGGTCTCGACCAGGGCGCGGACCGTTTCCTCGATATGATGGAAAGAGCCGCGTTGGGTGTAGTTGTTATAGCCATCCGTCCCGCCGCCGATCACCATCTCGCCCTTGTCGGACTGGCTCATGTAGCCATGCACGGTATTGGCCATGACCACCACATCCATGCAGGGTTTGATCGGCTCTGACACCAGCGCTTGCAGGGCGACGGATTCGATCGGGAGCCGGAATCCCGCCATATCAGCCAGATGACCAGAGTGGCCGGCGACCACCATGCCCAGCTTGTCACAGTCGATATCGCCACGGTTGGTCGACACGCCCGTCACCTTGCCGTTTTCCTGACGGATGCCGGTGACCTCGCATTTCTGGATCACGTCCATGCCCATGTCGGAACAGGCCCGCGCATAGCCCCAGGCCACCGCATCATGGCGTGCTGTGCCGCCACGGCGCTGCCAGAGCCCGCCCAGAACCGGATAACGTGGCCCGTCGATATTGATGATCGGCACCAGTTCCTTGACCTTTTCGGGCCCGATGAATTCGGTCTGCACCCCCTGCAGCGCGTTGGCATGGGCCGTGCGCTGGTAGCCACGCACCTCGTGATGGGTCTGCGCCAGCATGATCACGCCGCGCGGGCTGAACATGACGTTATAGTTCAGATCCTGGCTCATCGTCTCGTAAAGCGAGCGCGCCTTTTCATAGATCGCGGCGGAGGGGTCTTGCAGGTAGTTGGACCGGATGATCGTGGTGTTGCGGCCCGTGTTGCCGCCCCCGAGCCAGCCTTTTTCCAGAATGGCGACATTGGTGATGCCGAAGTTTTTACCCAGGTAATAGGCCGTCGCCAGACCATGCCCCCCGGCCCCGACGATGATCACGTCATAGCGTTTCTTCGGCTGTGCATCGCGCCAGGCCCGCTGCCAGCCGGTATGATGGCGCAGGGCTTCGCGGGCGACGGCAAAGGCTGAGTATTTCTTCATGAAAGCGGTCTCCGGCAAAGATTCGTACGCCGTGGCGTAGGCTTGGCTTCTTTCTGGGTCTTCGGGCGAAAAAGAGGATACCCGGCGCGGCATTCCTTAACAGTTTTACGACATCCGCCGCAATCTGGCAAAAACCAAGCCGCCACCGCGACAAGGTGCAGCAATATGGCCTCTTTTGTCACGTCGCCGCAGCGGTTAGGTGTGCAGCACCTATAATTACTGGACCGCATCTTTATGAGTTTCTGGATCATCGCCGCCGCCGGAGCCGCCCTTGTGACCGTGTTGCTGGCGCGTGCCCTGACCCGTGGGGCCAGCGCGCCTGCCGAGACCGGTGCCGCCCATGATGTGCAGGTCTATCGCGACCAGCTGGCCGAGGTTGAACGCGATGTCGCGCGCGGGGTGTTGCCCGAAGCCGACGCCATCCGCGTGCGCACCGAAATCTCGCGCCGTATTCTGGCCGCGGATGCTGCCGGTCAAAATGTTCCCGCCGCAAGTGGCACGCCGTCGCCTATCGTTATTGCGGTGATCGCGCTGGTCTTGCTGGGCGGGAGCCTTGGGCTCTACTGGCAGTTGGGTGCGCCGGGCTATGGGGATCTGGCGTTGCAGGACCGTATCGCGCGGGCCGAAGACATGCGCCGGAACCGACCCGATCAGGCCACCGCCGAGGCAGAGCTGCCCGCCGCCGATTTGCCACCCGAGCTCAGCCCCGAATATGAAGCGCTGCTGACCCGCCTGCGCGAAACAGTTGCCGCGCGGCCCGATGATGTGCAGGGCCATGTCCTGCTGGCCCAGAACGAGGCGCGCGTTGGCAACTATGCCGCCGCCGCCGCCGCGCAGGGCAAGGTTGTGCGCCTCAAGGGGGCGGAGGCCTCGATTGAAGATGTGTCGGGCTATGCGGAGCTGCTGGTGATGGCGGCGGGGGGCTATGTCTCGCCCGAAGCCGAGGCGGTGTTGCGCGCGGTGCTGACCCGTGATGTCGAAAACGGCACGGCGCGGTATTATTGGGGGCTGATGCTGGTGCAAACTGGGCGCCCTGATCTGGCGTTCCGCATGTGGGACGGGTTGCTGCGCCGCGGCCCCGAAGATGCCCCGTGGATCGCGCCTATCCTGGCGCAGATCACCCCTATCGCCACGATGGCCGGTGTGGACTATACCGTGCCCGAGATTGGCAGCGGCGCGCTGCGCGGCCCCTCGGCCGAAGATATCGACGCGGCGCAGGATATGACCCCTGCCGAACGGATGGAGATGATCGGCGGCATGGTCGAAAGCCTGTCGTCGCGGCTTGCCAGCCAGGGCGGGCCGGTCGAGGATTGGGCGCGATTGATCACGTCGCTTGGCGTGCTGGGGGAAACGGCACGGGCACGGGCGATTTACGAGAATGCGGTAGAGGTCTTTGCCGATGACCCCGCCGCGATGGATGATATTCAACGCGCGGGCGAACGCGCCGGGGTGACCGAATGATCTATGACGACATATCAGATTTTGCCGCCGCCCTGCCCCCGATGCAGGCGTTGATCGGGTTGGACCTTGGGGAAAAGACCATCGGCGTTGCGGTCAGCGACAGTTTTCTGTCCATCGCCACCCCGCTGGAAACCGTGCGCCGCAAGAAATTCGGGGTTGATGCCGCCCGCCTGTCAGAGATCATTGCCGCTCGCGGGATCGGCGGGGTGGTGCTGGGCCTGCCGCGCAATATGGACGGATCGGAAGGCGCGCGCTGTCAGTCGACACGGGCCTTTGCGCGGAACTTTGACCGGCTGGGAGATATTCCCATCGGGTTCTGGGATGAACGGCTGAGCACGGTCGCCGCGGAACGTGCGCTGCTGGAGGCCGATACATCGCGTCGCCGCCGCGCCGAGGTGATCGACCACGTGGCCGCGGGCTATATTCTGCAAGGCGTGCTGGACCGTTTGCGTGTGATCAAGGCGCAGGGCGCGTCGGCCTGAGGCCACATAAGCGCGACAGCGCGAGGATAAAGCGATGAGTGACGAGATCTGGAAGCGGAACGAAGTCGAAAGCCCCTGCGTGAAACTTTGCGTGGTGCATCCCGAAACGCGCCTGTGCACAGGCTGTTACCGATCCATTGACGAGATCGGCGCGTGGTCGCGTATGACGCCCGAAGAGCGCCGCAGCATCATGGCAGAGCTACCATCGCGGGCGGGTACGTTGACGAAGCGGCGGGGGGGCCGTTCTGCGCGGCTCAAGCGTGACAGCACCGGCTGATCTGGGGAACCGGCTAGGGCGTATGGACCGTTGATGAGGATTCAGCGGGCCACGCGGTACAGAAAATCAAGCATTTCGCTGCTGGTCTGGGCCCCTTCGTGATCTTGCGGGGCGTAATTATCATTCGCCGCTGGCACCACGGGGGTCGCCCCAAAATGCTGCGCCACGGTCACGCATTGCCACGTCGCCGCTGCGGGCACGAAGCGAAGGATATTTGTCTGCGGGTCTTGCGCTGTATCTGTCATGTTCATCTCTGCCATCTCTCGGGTCGTTCAATTTGTGCGCCGGTCGATTCGATTCTCGGTCGCCTGTCGGTAGTTTGGCTCCGACAGTGTGATATAAGTGTTAAGATATGGCAGTATTTGGGCAAAATCAGGGTAATAAACGTATCAGGCCCTGCACATTCCGGCCCAATGCCGCGGATTTAGGCAAACAACGGGCGCGTGATATCGGCCCCCTGCCCCTTGCCATGCCCGCCCCGCTATAGCATTGACCCTCCCGAACCCCCATATTTCCAGCTCGATAGACGATAAGGCTTAGACCATCATGGGACATAGATCCGATCTCACCCGCGCTGCACGGCTCTCGGTCGCCCCGATGATGGACTGGACCGACCGGCATTGTCGCTACATGCACCGGCTGTTTTCAAAGCAGACGTTGCTTTATACCGAAATGGTGACCTCGCCTGCCTTGGTACGCGGCGGCGCGTTGCATTTGCTGGATCATGATACCTCGGAGCATCCCGTGGCCTTGCAGCTTGGCGGGTCTGACCCGGACGAGCTGGCAGAGGCGGCGCGGATCGGAGCGCAGGCGGGGTATGACGAGATCAACCTGAACGTCGGCTGCCCGTCGGATCGCGTGCAATCGGGCTGTTTTGGCGCCGTGCTGATGGAGCAACCGGCGCTGGTGGCGAAATCCGTCGCGGCGATGCGCCGCGCGGTGGATGTGGACGTGACCGTCAAATGCCGGATCGGCGTGGATGACCAGAACCCCGCCGAGGTGCTGCCCGAGTTTCTGGCGCAGATCGTCGGCGCGGGCTGTGAACGGGTGACAATCCACGCGCGCAAGGCGTGGCTGCAGGGGCTCAGCCCCAAGGAAAACCGCGACATTCCCCCCTTGGACTACGAGCTGGTGCACCGGATGAAGGGGCTGTTTCCGAACCTGCATATCTCGATCAACGGGGGTATCACCTCGCTTGATCAGGCAGAGGCGTTTCTGGACGCCGGTTTGGATGGCGTGATGATCGGGCGCAGCGCCTATCATAACCCGACCGATATTCTGGCGCAGGCGGATCGCCGCATTTACGGCACCGGCGCAGACACCACGCCCGAGGATGTCGTGGCGCAGATGCTGCCCTATATCGACGCGCATATCGACGGCGGCGGCAAGCTGAACCAGATCACGCGCCATATGATGGGGCTCTTTGCCGGTCGCACCGGCGCACGGGTCTGGCGGCGCACCCTGTCCGAGCAAGCCTCCCGCCCCGGTGCCGACCGTCAGGTGCTGCTAGAGGCGCTGGACGCGATGCAAACACTGGCCGAGGCGCAAGAAGCGGTATAGCAACAGGGGCAACCGCACGACATTCAGGATCGCCCCCATGCAAGACCCCACCCTCCTTCTGCAGATTGTCCTTATGATCATGGCCATCGGTGCCTTTGCCGGTGTGCTGGCGGGGCTGCTGGGGGTCGGTGGCGGTATCGTCTTGGTGCCCGCGTTTTTCTATGCGTTCCAAGCGCTTGGCTATGACAGCCCGCAGCTGATGCAGATGTGTCTGGCAACCTCGCTGGCGACGATCATCGTGACCTCGCTGCGGTCGGTGCACAGCCACAATAAAAAGGGCGCGGTCGATTGGGCGATCCTCAAGACATGGGCACCGGGGATCGTGATAGGGGCCATCATCGGGATGCTGGTGGTGGCACAGCTGCGCACGAGCGTCTTGCAGGGCATCTTTGGCGGGCTGGCGCTGGTCGTCGGGCTATACATGGCCTTTGGGCGGGCGCATTGGCGCTTGGGACAGGCGATGCCCCGTGGGGCCGCGCGCGCGGCGCTGTCACCCTCTGTCGGGTTTCTATCGGTGCTGATGGGGATCGGCGGGGGCAGTTTCGGCGTGCCGCTGATGAGCCTGTTCAACGTGCCGATCCACCGTGCCGTGGCGACGGCTGCGGGGTTTGGCGTGCTGATCGCCGTGCCCTCTGTCATCGGGTTCCTGCTGGTTGATGCCGCGCCCAACAGCCCGCCGCTGACGGTGGGGGCGGTGAACCTGCCCACCTTTGCCATTGTCATCGCCATGACGCTGATCACCGCGCCGCTGGGGGTTAGACTGGCCCATGCGATGGACCCGAAACCGTTGAAACGGGTGTTCGCGGTCTTCCTGATCCTCGTGGCGCTGAACATGCTGCGCAAATCGCTGGGTCTGTAACCCGCCCCGATAGGCGTCAGGCGCGCAGGATGGCGATCAGTTCGTCCTGCGTCAGCGCGAAGGGCGTGCCCTTCATCGAGGATGCACCGGCAGAGAGGCGCGCCACCTCTGCGTGATCCTCGGGGTTCAGTCCCATTTCCGCCAGCGTGCGCAGCCCCATCTGACGGGACCAATCGCGCAGGGCAGTGATCCCGGCCCCGTTTTCGACGCCGAAGGCGCTGTCGATCAGGCCAAGCACCCACACCAGGCGCGTGTGAACTTGCGTGCCTGCCTCTGCCTTTTCCAAGTGAGACGCCAGCACCGCGGGCAGAAGCGCGCCGCAAATCTCTCCGTGGGGGGCACCGGTCTGGCCGCCGATCACACCGGCAAAGCCATGCACCGCCCCCAGCCCCGCATTCGCCAAGGCCAGGCCACCGCAGGTGCTGACCCAAGCCATGTCGTCCCACGTTTCCGCTGCGTCTTGTTCAACCACGGCGCGCAGGGCGGCCAGGCCCTTGGGGATCGCCGCCTGACACAGCGCATCCGTCATCGGCGTCGCTTTGACCGACAGATAAGGTTCGATCACCTGCGTGACCGCATCGAGCCCCGCCGCAAGCGTGACGCGGCGCGGTGCGCCCTGCATCAGACCGGCATCCACGATGGCGATATCGGGAATCATCCGCGCATCGCGCAGGCTGACCTTGACCCCGTGTTCCGGCACGGCAATCACCGCGTTCTTGGTCACCTCTGCCCCCGTGCCCGCCGTGGTCGGCAGCGCGATCATCGGCAAAGGTGCGCGGTCGAGCGGTTTACCGCCCCCCACCCCTTCGAGGTAGTCCAGCGGTGCCCCCGCGCAGGGGATCAGCGCCGCGAGCGCCTTGGCAAAGTCGATCACCGATCCGCCGCCAAGTGCGACAACCACATCCGGCCGATCTGCGGACACACTGGCGAGTGCGGCCTCCAACGCAGGCAGGCTCGGCTCGGACCCGCAGCTTTGTGTGGTGACCGACAGACCAGCGGCGCGGCAATCCTCGACCAACCAAGCCGCGCGCGCTGCATTGGACCCGTGCACGATCAGCAAACGCGTCCCAAAGCCAGCGGCCAGCGTGGCCGTCTGCGCGGCCTGTCCACGTCCGAAATGCAGCGCTTGCGGAGAGAAGAACGAGAACATCGGCTTAGCTGTCAGCGGCGTCTTTGTGGTAGCTGTCAAGCACGGCAACCTCGTCGCGCGAGCCAAGGATCACCGGAACGCGCTGGTGCGGTGCCGTGGGGGCGACATCCATGATCGCGCCCTGCCCCGTCGACGCAGCACCGCCTGCCGCTTCGATCACCATCGCCATCGGGTTCGCCTCGTACATCAGACGCAGCTTGCCGCCGGTTTTCTGGTTGTTGCTGTCAGCGGGGTACAGAAAGACGCCGCCACGCGTGAGGATACGGTGCACATCCGCGACCATGGACGCGGTCCAGCGCATGTTGAACGACCGGCCACGGGGGCCTTCCTTGCCCGCGACGGCCTCGTCCACATAGCGGCTGACGGGGGCATACCAATAGCGTGCGCGCGAGGTGTTGATCGCATATTCCGAGGTCTCGGCGGGCACGGTCATCTTGGGGTGCGTCAGGCTGAATTCGCCGGTGTCGGGATCGCTGCTGAAGCCTGCCACCTCGTCACCCTTGGTCACCACAAACATGGTCGAGGGACCGTAGATCGCATAGCCCGCGCAAATCTGGTTACGGCCGTTGTGCAGCACGTTGCGGTCACCATCGGCCTGCACCTGCATGACCGAGAAGATCGACCCCACCGACAGGTTCACATCAAGGTTCGACGACCCGTCCAGCGGATCGAAATACAGCAGGTAGTCGCCCTTTTGCGGCTCTTTCAGCCAAGTGACCTCTTCCACCTCTTCCGACACAAGTGCGGCGACACGCGGGCTGTTGGCACACTCACGCTCGAACACATCATTGGCCATGATATCGAGCGTCTTTTGCGCCTCGCCCTGCACGTTGATCTCTCCGGCGGCACCAAGGTTGCCCTCGAATGCACCACGACGCACGAGACCAGCGATCAGTCGCGACGCCGATGCGATGTCTTCCAGCAGAAACACCAGATCGGGGTCAAAGCTGTTTTGGGTCAGATACCGGCGAAGCGTTGGGGCTGTCATGGGGAGTTCCTTAAAAATTCAGGGTCGCGTCAACGGCCTTTTTCCAGAGCGCATATTTCGCGTCGCGCTGGTCATCGTCCATTTTCGGCGTGAATTGGGTTTCCTGTGTCCACGATTTCGCGAACTGTTCCTGGTCAGGATAAACGCCCGCGTGCATCCCCGCAAGCCACGCGACCCCGAGGGCGGTGGTTTCATGCACGGTGGGCCGGTCAACGGGGGCGGCGATGATGTCGGACAGGAATTG
The DNA here is from genome assembly GCF_040435955.1 of Sulfitobacter sp. TCYB15. Lineage (NCBI taxonomy): Bacteria > Pseudomonadati > Pseudomonadota > Alphaproteobacteria > Rhodobacterales > Roseobacteraceae > Sulfitobacter > Sulfitobacter sp. TCYB15. Next base: position 1,505,301 of record NZ_CP159193.1, on the reverse strand, counting down.
CATGGTCCAGTCGCTGGCAGACATGCCGCCATCGACGCGCAAGGTGGGCTGCACGCCATCGGCTTTCCAGTCGGCGGACATCGCTTCGAGCAGATCACGCGTCTGGTAGCCGACGCTTTCCAGCGCCGCACGGGCCATTTCGGCGGGCCCCGTACCACGGGTCAGCCCAAAGACCGCGCCACGACAATCGGGGTTCCAATAGGGCGCACCCAGCCCGACAAAGGCAGGGACAAGCACCACGTTCTGATGCGGGTCCGCCTGTTCGGCCAACCCTTGCGTCTCGGCCGAATCCTGAATGATCTGCAACCCGTCACGCAGCCATTGCACCACGGCCCCCGCGACAAAGATCGACCCTTCAAGCGCGTAGGTCGGCTTGCCATCGAACTGATAGGCAATAGTAGTGAGCAGCCGGTTTTCCGACCGCACCGGCGTATCGCCTGTGTTCATCAGCGCAAAACAGCCCGTGCCGTAGGTGGATTTCAGCATCCCAGGCTCGAAACACGCCTGCCCCACCGTGGCCGCCTGCTGGTCGCCCGCGACCCCGTGGATCGGTACGGCAGCGCCCAGAACATCGGGATCGGTACTGCCGAAATCATCGGCGCAATTCTTGACCTCTGGCAACATCTCCATCGGGATGTCGAGCAGGTCACAGATCGAACGGCTCCACCGGCCTTTGCGGATATCGTAAAGCATGGTGCGCGCGGCGTTAGTGGCATCCGTCGCATGCGAGGCCCCACCGGTCAGCTTCCAGATCAAAAAGCAATCGACGGTGCCGAACAGCAGCTCGCCCTTGACGGCACGGTCGCGCGCGCCTTCGACATTGTCCAATATCCACGCCAGCTTGGTGCCCGAGAAATATGGGTCCAGCAGCAGGCCGGTGCGGTCGGTGAACATCTCTTCGTGGCCCGCGTCGCGCAGGGTGCGGCACTGGCTGGCGGTGCGGCGGTCCTGCCAGACGATGGCGTTATAGATCGGGCGGCCGGTTTCCTTGTCCCAGACCACAACGGTCTCGCGCTGGTTGGTGATGCCGATGGCGGCGATATCGCCTGCCGTGATCCCTGCCTTGTCGATCGCCCCGCGGCAGGTCGCCTGCGTGGTGCGCCACAGATCATCGGGATCATGTTCAACCCAGCCGGACTGGGGGAAATGCTGGGGGAATTCTTCCTGGGCGCTGGCAATCGACGTCATCGTGTCATCGTAAACGATGGCCCGTGTGGAGGTGGTGCCTTGGTCAATGGCAAGGATATACGTCATGCGCGTCCCTTTGGAAGTGTAGCAACCGTCAGATGGTGCCGTATCCTAGCAAGGGTCGGCAGGCCCGACCAGATGTCAGGGCAATGACGGATGTCGGCGTTGTTGGAAAATCAAAGGTTCCGGGGCCAGCGAACCGGCCCCGGAAAGAATGGCTTACTGCCAGGATTTGATCAGCTCATCATAGGCGATGGTCTGTGGCTCTTCGTCTTCGCTTTCCAGTTTCGCTTTGGGCGAACCGGGCTGGGACAGCCAGTACTCTGGATCACGCTCTTCGTTCATCTTGGGGCCAATGTCCCCTTGAACGCCGGCACGCTCCAGACGGATCAGGACTTTTTCCTGATCAGCGCACAGGGCATCCAGCGCTTCCTGAGGTGTCTTCGCACCGGACATTGCGTCGCCGATGTTCTGCCACCACAGCTGCGCCAGCTTTGGATAGTCAGGCACGTTGGTACCCGTTGGCGACCACTGAACGCGCGCTGGCGAACGGTAGAATTCAACCAGACCACCCAGTTTCGGTGCACGCTCTGTAAAGCTTTCGTGCTGGATCGACGATTCACGGATGAAGGTCAGGCCAACGTGGCTTTTCTTGACGTCCACAGTCTTGGAGGTGACGAACTGCGCATAGAGCCATGCGGCCTGTGCACGGTCGACCGGCGTGGATTTCATCAGCGTCCACGACCCGGCATCCTGATACCCGATCTTGGTGCCTTCGGTCCAATATGCACCGTGGGGCGAAGGTGCCATGCGCCACTTGGGCGTGCCATCTTCGTTCATCACGGGCAGGTCAGGCTCTACCGACGCGGCGGTAAAGGCGGTGTACCAGAACATCTGCTGGGCCACGTTGCCCTGCGCCGGAATTGGGCCCGCCTCAGAGAAGGTCATGCCCGCAGCCGCCGGAGGCGAATACTTCTGCAGCCATTCGATCGCTTTGGTCACAGCATAGACCGCAGCTGGCCCGTTTGTGGCACCGCCACGTGCAACGCAAGACCCCACAGGCTGCGAGTTTTCGTTGACGCGGATACCCCATTCGTCGACAGGCAGACCGTTTGGCTCGCCTACGTCACCGGCACCGGCCATCGACAGCCACGCATCGGTGTAGCGCCAGCCAAGCGACGGGTCTTTCTTGCCGTAGTCCATGTTGCCAAAGACTTCGCCTTCGACGCCAAGACGCGACAGGTCGCGACCGGTGAAGAACTCGGCGATGTCCTCATATGCGGACCAGTTGACCGGAACACCCAGATCGTAGCCATATTTCTCTTTGAAATCAGCTTTGTTCTGTTCGTCGTTGAACCAATCGTAGCGGAACCAGTACAGGTTCGCGAACTGCTGGTCGGGCAGCTGGTAGATCTTGCCATCGGGGCCGGTCGTGAACGACAGGCCGATGAAGTCTTCAAGGTCGAGACCGGGGTTGGTCACGGCCTTGCCTTCGCCTTCCATCCAGTCGGACAGGTTGCGGGCTTGCTGATAGCGCCAGTGCGTCCCGATCAGGTCGGAATCGTTGATATAGGCGTCATAGATGTTCTCGCCCGACTGCATTTGCGTTTGCAGCTTTTCGACAACGTCACCTTCGCCGATCAGGTCATGGGTGACCTTGATGCCGGTGATCGCTTCGAAAGCGGGGGCCAGAACGGTGGATTCGTAGGTGTGCGTGCCGATTGTCTCGGACACGACGTTGATCGACATGCCCTCGAACGGTTTTGCAGCGTCGATAAAGAACTGCAGTTCGGCTTCCTGGTCTTCCCGCGACAGCGCGGAGAGATCGCCGATTTCCTTATCAAGGAAAGCCTTTGCGGCCTCCATGTCGGCGAACGCAGGTGCGGCAAACATGCAAGCCGCAAGCCCGATCGCAGTCGTTCCCTTTAAGCGCAAGTTCATGATGTTCCTCCCTAGAATTGAACATTTGAGAGGTCCGGTTCTTGCAGGCCGGCCCCCCTTATTTTCCTTTCCTAAACCCAGCGGAAAACCGCGATGGCATAGAAAAGGCAGACAACCAATGCCCCCCATTGGGGCGCACTGAGCAGCCCGAGCCAAGCCAGATTGATAAAGGCCGAGCCCAGAAGCGTGATGAACAACCGGTCACCGCGCGTCGTTTCCATCCCCAGTATACCGGCGCGCGGCACTTCGGGGAATTTGATTGCAAGGATCGTAAAGGTGATCAGCGTCACCGCGATGATCCCAAAGAAAGCGGCGGTGGGCCAAGTCCAAGCCATCCAGTCCATAGTGTTTCCTCCGGTCTTTCTTTGTTAAACGCGGCCCAAGGCAAAGCCTTTGGCGATGTAGTTGCGCACGAAATAGATCACCAGGGCACCCGGCACGATGGTCAGCACCCCTGCCGCGGCCAGCACGCCCCAGTCGATCCCGGCGGCGCCGACAGTACGGGTCATGGTGGCGGCAATCGGCTTGGCGTCCACGCTGGTCAACGTCCGGCTCAGCAACAGCTCAACCCAGCTGAACATGAACAGGAAGAAGGCCGTGACCCCGATCCCCGACGCCACCAGCGGCGTGAAGATGCGGATGAAAAAGCGCGGGAAGCTGTAGCCGTCGATATAGGCCGTCTCGTCGATCTCTTTCGGGACGCCGCGCATGAACCCTTCGAGGATCCACACCGCCAGCGGCACGTTGAACAGACAATGCGCCAGCGCCACAGCAATATGCGTGTCGAACAACCCGACGGAGCTATAAAGCTGGAAGAACGGCAGCGCGAAAACCGCGGGCGGGGCCATCCGGTTGGTCAGCAACCAGAAGAACAAGTGCTTGTCGCCCATGAAGCTGTAGCGCGAGAAGGCATAGGCCGCCGGCAGCGCCACCGCGAGCGAGATCACCATGTTCATCACCACATAAGCCATCGAGTTCAGATAGCCCGTGTACCATGACGCATCCGTCAGGATCGTCATATAGTTGTCGAAGGTCAGATCACGCGGCCACAGGGTAAAGCTGTTGAGGATCTCTGTGTTGGTCTTGAGGCTCATGTTCAGCAGCCAGTAGATCGGCAGCAGCAAGAACAGCAGATAGAGCGCCATGACAATCGCATTGCCCTTGATCTTGGGCAGGGCAAACCCTCTTTTTTGTGCAAGATCGGACATCAGTGGCCATCCCTTTTATCAAGGTTCGTCATCACGGTGTAGAACACATAGGAGATCAGCAGGATCACCAGATAATACATGATCGAGAACGCCGCCGCAGGACCAAGGTCAAACTGTCCGAGGGCCATCTTGACCAGATCGATCGACAGGAAGGTGGTAGAGTTACCAGGCCCCCCGCCCGTCACGACGAACGGTTCGGTGTAAATCATGAAGCTGTCCATAAACCGCAGCAGGATCGCGATCATCAGAACGCCCATCATCTTGGGCAGCTCGATATAGCGGAAGACTTTCCAGCGGCTCGCCTGGTCGATCTTGGCCGCCTGATAGTAAGCATCGGGGATGGATTGCAGACCGGCATAGGCCAGCAGCGCCACCAGCGACGTCCAGTGCCAGACATCCATCACGATCACAGTGATCCATGCGGCATAGAAATCCTGGGTGTAGTTATAGTCGATGCCCAAGGCTGACAGCGTGTAGCCCAACAGGCCAATGTCCACGCGGCCAAAGATTTGCCAGATGGTGCCCACAACGTTCCACGGGATCAGTAGCGGCAGCGACATCAGGACCAGACACAGCGAGGCCCAGAACCCTTTCTTGGGCATGTTCAGCGCGACGAAGATCCCCAACGGGATTTCAATCGCCAGAATGATCACCGAAAACGCGATCTGGCGGCCCAAGGCGTTCCACATCCGCTCTGATTCAATCATCTCGCGGAACCAGTCGAGGCCAGCCCAGAAGAACTGGTTGTTCCCGAAGGTATCTTGCACGGAATAGTTCACCACGGTCATCAGCGGGATCACGGCAGAGAAAGCCACCAGCAGCAGTACGGGCAGCACAAGGAACCAGGCCTTTTGATTGACGGTCTTGTTCATGACGCGGTCCTTTCAGCGAGGGTCAGCGGGAAAGCGGCGGATTGGATCATCTTAGGCCCCCTGCGGCGCAACGCGCCAGCTGTTGGCATAGACATTCACCCCGGCAGGGTCGAAAACAATGCGGTTCATATCCGGAGAAATCTCGGCGCCTTCTTCGGCGATCACGTTGATTTCACTGCCATTAAAGTCAGCACGCACGATCTTGTGGCGGCCCACGTCCTCGATCCGCTTGATCGTGACAGGCAGCCCCGCCGCGCCCGTGGCAAGCCGTGTGAATTCAGGCCGCACGCCCAGTTCGACCTTGCCGTCCAGCGGCGCAAAGCCGTGGCCCAAGTCGATCTCGTGGCCGCCAATGACGGCCTTGTCTCCGGTCACCGTCGCGTCCAGCACATTCATACCGGGCGAGCCGATGAAATAGCCCACGAAGGTGTGCTGCGGTGTCTCGAACAGCTCTTGCGGGGTGCCCATCTGCACAACGCGGCCGTCATACATGACGACGACTTTGTCAGCAAAGGTCAGCGCCTCTGTCTGGTCGTGGGTCACATAGATCATGGTGTGACCGAATTCATGGTGCAGTGATTTCAACTGCGTGCGCAGCTCCCACTTCATATGGGGGTCGATCACGGTCAGCGGCTCGTCGAACAGCAGCGCGTTCACGTCCTCGCGCACCATCCCCCGCCCGAGCGAGATTTTCTGTTTCGCATCCGCCGTCAGCCCGCGCGCCTTGCGGTTCAGCATGTCTTCCATGCCGATCATCCCCGCGATCTGCTGCACGCGCTGCGCGACATAGGCCGCATCTGCCCCCCGGTTGCGCAGCGGGAACGCCAGATTGTCGCGCACGGTCATCGTGTCATAGACCACCGGAAACTGGAAAACCTGCGCGATGTTGCGCTTGGTCGTGGGGTCGTTGGTCACGTCACGGTCATTGAACAGGATGCGGCCCTGACTGGGGTGCAGCAGGCCCGAGATGATGTTCAGCAACGTGGATTTACCACAGCCCGACGCACCCAACAGCGCGTAGGCCTCGCCGTCCACCCAATCGTGGTTCAGCTCTTTCAGCGCAAAGTCATCTTCGCTGGTGGGGTTGGGCAAATAGGAATGCGCCAGGTTATCAAGGGTGATTTTTGCCATTGGTCCGGTCCTCCCTCAGGCCGCTGCCGCATAGGATGCGGGGGCCACGGATGTGCCGTCTTCGGCAAAGATGTAAACATGTGTCGGGTCAAGATAGACGTTCAGCGGAGCCCCGATCTTGAGGTCTTTGACCCCGTGCACCAGACCGACCCAGTTTTCACCGTGGTGATCAAGGTGGATAAAGGTTTCCGACCCTGTGATCTCGGTCACGTTCAGCTTGCCCGCAAACTCCAGCGCGTCGTCAGACTGCTTGGACAGTTCAAGGTGGTTGGGGCGGAAGCCCGCAACATAGCTGCCATCGGCCACGGTCTTGAAGTTCCCGAAGGTCGAGACCGTGTTGCCGTCGCCAAAGGTCAGCGTGTCGCCGGCCTTGGTGATGTTGAGGAAGTTCATCGGCGGGTCAGAGAAGACGCGCGCGGTCGTGGCATCAACCGGCTGGCGGTAGACCACGGGGGTCAGGCCGAACTGCGTGATGCGCCCTTCCCACAATGTGGCGGTGTGCCCGCCCAGCAAAAGCGCCTCTTCGGGTTCGGTCGTGGCATAGACGAAGATCGACCCTGCTTCTTCAAAGATTTTCGGGATCTCGGCCCGCAGCTCTTCGCGCAGTTTGTAGTCGAGGTTCGCCAGCGGCTCGTCCAGCAGTACAAGCCCCGCGTCCTTGACCAAAGCCCGGGCCAGCGCGCAGCGTTGCTGTTGCCCGCCCGACAGTTCCAGCGGCTTGCGGTCCAGCATCGGCGTCAACTGCATCAGATCGGCGGCCTTGCGCACGGCGCTGTCGATCTCGTCCTTGGATTTGCCCAGCAACCGCATGGGGCTGGCGATGTTATTGTAGACGGTCATCGACGGGTAGTTGATGAACTGCTGATACACCATCGCCACACCGCGATCCTGAACGCGCATGCCGGTGACATCCTCGCCGTTCCAGATCACCTTGCCGGTGTTGGGCACATCCAGCCCCGCCATCAACCGCATCAGGGAGGTCTTGCCCGCAGATGTCGGCCCCAGCAGCACGTTCATGGTGCCGGACTGCAGCTCAAGATCTGTCGGATGAATATGCGTCTGGCCGTTTACGACCTTGGACACGCCTTGCAAAACGAGCGACATGTTCCTCTCCCCTTCACGCGCCAGTGGCGGCTGTAGTGTTGTCGGCGGGCGTGGCGGTGGTTTCCACCATCCATGCTTCCAACGTGTTCAATTCATCCGCGTCAAGCCGCAGGCCCAGTTTGGACCGGCGCCAGATGATGTCGTCAGCGCTGCGGGCAAATTCCTTGTCGATCAGCCACTTGGCCTCACGCTCGGTCAGGGTCGCACCGAAATCACGCCCCAGATCTGCCGCGGTTTGCGCGTCGCCCAAGACATCAAATGCCTCGCGCCCATAGGCTTTGACCAGACGATCCGCCCAACGTTGGGTCAAAAAGCCGTAGCGATCCTGCAACTCTTGTTTCAACGCCGCCACGCCGTCTACCGGAAAATCGCCGCCAGGCAAGGCGACACCCGCCGTCCAGGGTTTGGCGTCATTGGCGAAATAGGGCTGGATCTTCTCTAGCGCGCTTTCGGCCAATCGGCGGTAGGTGGTGATCTTGCCGCCAAAGACGTTCAGCACCGGCGCACCGGCGGATGTGTCGACCTTCAGCACATAGTCCCGCGTTGCCGCCGTGGCAGAGCTCGCCCCGTCGTTATACAGCGGGCGCACGCCGGAGTAGGTCCAGACGATATCATCGGTGGTGATCTGCTTTTTCAGGTATTTGGACGCAAAGCGCACGAGGTAATCCTGCTCCTCGGGTGTGCAGACCGGCTTTTCGGACACATCCGCATGGTCGGCATCTGTGGTGCCGATCAAGGTAAAATCCGTCTCGTAAGGAATGGTAAAGATGATGCGCCCGTCTTCGCCTTGGAAGAAGTAGCATTTATCGTGGTCATAAAGCTTGGGCGTCACGATATGGCTGCCCCGCACCAGCCGCACCCCTTCCGAGGAATTGATGCGCACGGTGTTGCGGATCACGTTTTCCACCCACGGGCCACCGGCGTTGACCAGCATCTTGGCCTGTACCACGCGTTGGCGGCCGCCGTCTTTCGGTTCCAGCGTGACTTGCCACATGCCGTCGACCTGCTCGGCAGAAACAACTTTGGTGCGGGTGTTGATCCGCGCACCACGGGCTTGGGCGTCGCGAGCGTTCAATACCACCAGACGGCTGTCTTCGATCCAGCAGTCGGAATACTCATAGGCTTTTTCGAACTTGTCCTGCAGCGGTGCCCCCTCGGGGGCCTGCGTCAGATCGACCGCGGTCGTCCCCTTGAGGATCTGCCGCCCGCCCAGATTGTCATACATGAACAGACCCAAGCGGATCAGCCACGCGGGGCGACGCCCTTTCATCCACGGCATGAACACGTTCAGAAGCTTTGAGGTGGGCGTATCCCCCTCGAACCGCATATCCTTATGATAAGGCAGCACAAACCGCATCGGCCAAGAGATATGCGGCATCGCTTTCAGCAGGGTTTCGCGTTCGATCAACGCCTCGCGCACAAGGCGGACCTCCCAGTATTCCAGATAGCGCAGCCCGCCGTGAAACAGCTTGGTCGAGGCCGAGGAGGTCGCCGAGGCCAGATCGTTCATCTCTGCCAGCTCGACGCTAAACCCACGGCCCACGGCGTCGCGTGCAATGCCGCAGCCGTTGATCCCTCCGCCGATCACAAAGAGATCGACGCTGTGTTCTGTTTCAAGCTGGCTCAATGAAGCCTCCCCGCATCATTTTCGCGCCTCGCAGCTCGGTTTGCGGGACGTCGTGACAAAAGACACCAAGCCCCTTCGTTTTTCAAGATCGAACGTTCGTTTCTTTTCGTTTTCGACTATAGCCTTGATTTTAGGCGCATTAATCCTTCGCCTGACGCGCATTTCTGCGCCCTACAGACGATATACCACGATTCGCGGCCTTGACGTGCTTCGCTTTCCGTAGATTGTAAGTTTTGGTCGGGCGTGCAGAAACCTTGAGCATCCCCAGCCAAAGACGGGGGGATCTATGTCAAATTTCAGACAGCGCGAGATTTTGGAGCTGGCGCGCAAGGACGGCAAAGTCACCGTCGACGGGCTGGCAGAGGCGTATAATGTCACCGTGCAGACCATCCGCCGCGACCTGTCCGAGCTTGCTGAAAGCGGCAAGCTGGAACGGGTGCATGGCGGCGCGGTGATCCCGTCGGGGGTGGTGAATATCGTCTATGACGAACGCCGCCGCCTGAACGAGGAAGGCAAACGCGCCATCGCCGAACATTGCGCGCAGGCTATACCGCATGGGGCGTCGGTGTTCATGAACATCGGCACCAGTACCGAAGCAGTCGCGCAGGAAATGCTGCATCACGAAAACCTGCTGGTGGTGACAAACAACCTCAACATCGCCAATATCCTCGCCGCCAACCAAAGCTGCGAGATCATCCTGACAGGCGGCGTCTTGCGCCGTGCGGATGGCGGCATGGTCGGCGGGCTGACCGCCGAGATGGTCAAGCAGTTCAAGTTCGATTTCTCGGTTCTGGGCTGTTCTGCCATTGATGCGGATGGCGATCTGCTGGATTTCGACGGGCAAGAGGTGCTGGTCAGCCGGTCCGCCATCGGACGGTCACGCACGGTGATGGTCGTAGCCGACCACCTGAAGTTCCAGCGCAAGGCCCCGCTGACGATCTGTTCGCTGCGCGATGTGAACACGCTGTTCACCGACCACCACCTGCCCGATGCGCTGAAGGCGGAATGCGCGGGCTGGGGCACCTCGGTTGTGACGGCCTGACCAAAACGTGGACAGCACCCCATGAAGCAGCATGACCCGCGCGGCTGGCTTTTTGTCGCCCCCGCCTGCCTTTTGCTGGGGGTGGTCGGGCTGATCCCGCTGGTCACCGTCATCAACTATTCGTTTTTCGAGATTTTCACCCTGCAATCGCGCTTCTGGATCGGCACCGAATGGTTTCGCGACCTGATCACCGCACCGCGTTTCTGGGCGAGCTTCGGGCGCAGCGCGCTGTTCTCGACCTTTGTGCTGTGCATCCAGATCCCACTGGGGATCGCGCTGGCCCTGTGCATCCCGCGCGGACGGATCTGGGCGGGGGCGGCCTTGGCTGTGTTGTCGCTGCCGCTGCTGGTACCGTGGAATATGATCCCTGCGCTCTGGCTGAGCCTGATGAACGACGACACAGGCATTTTGGGGCAGTGGCTGGCGGGCTTCGGCTGGCCCGCCGCGTGGAAGGACAGCGCCGTGCTGACCTGGGTTGTGATCTTGGCAATGGACACGTGGCACTGGACCAGCCTTGTGGTCATCCTCGCCTATAGCGCGCTGACCACCATCCCCGATCCGCTTTATCAGGCGGCCGCCATCGATGGGGCGCGCCCGTGGCAGGTGTTTCGCCATATCCAGCTGCCGCGTTTGCAGCACGTATTGCTCATGGCGGTGCTGCTGCGGTTCATGGACAGTTTCATGATCTACACCGAGGCCTTTCCGATCAATGCCGGCGGCCCGGCGGAGGCCAGCCTGTTTCTGGCCGTGGATCTGGGCGAGGAGATCAAGGCGTTCAACTACGGCCCCTCGGCCGCGCGGTCGGTACTATATTTTCTGATCGTGCTGTCGGTGGCATGGGTCTTTACCAAGGTTCAGGCGAAGCTTGACGATCCCAAACCGGGTGTGCCGTGATGATACCGCGTCGGGCATGGCCCGTGATCAAACTGGCGCTGTTGGGGGCGTTCATCCTCTTTACCATCCTGCCGCTGGTACAGATGACGGTGCTGAGCTTTACCGCGACGCTGGCGCAGGACGGGCTGAGCTTGGGCGAGACGACGCTGCGCAACTATCGCGCCATCTGGGCCGACCCGAGCTTGCGCGCGGCCTTTGGCAACTCCGTCGCCTATGTGCTGATCAATATCGCGATCACCATCCCCGTCGCCCTGCCCGCAGCCTTTGCCTTTGCGCGGCTGTCGTTTCTGGGGGACAAACACCTGTTCTTCAGCTTCATCGCCTTTCGCATCACCCCGCCGGTGGTGCTGACCCTGCCGATCTTCCAGCTTTTCTCGGTGCTTGGCATCGTCAACTCGGTCACCGGCATTGCGCTGGCGCATTGTCTGTTCAACCTGCCGGTGTCGATCTGGATTCTGCAGGGCTTCATCGCCGCCGTCCCGCGCGAGATGGACGAGACGGCCTTCCTTGATGGCTATTCGCGCCCCCGCTACATCCGGAAAATCCTGCTGCCGCAGATCGCGCCCGGCATCGCGGTGACTGCGTTTTTCTGCTTTATGTTCAGCTGGGTAGAAGTCGTCTTTGCCCGCATCCTGACCACCACCAACGGCAAGCCGATCTCTATGGCGCTCAGCGCGATGTTCGGCTTTCAGACGGATATCGGGATGGTGATGGCCTTTACCCTGACCTCTATGCTGCCCGGCGCATTGCTGCTGTTTGCCATGCGCAACCATCTGTCCCGCGGGTTCAAGGTCGGGCGGGTCTAGAGGCCGCCCTCCCCTTCAAAGCTACCCCCGTGCCGCCTGACGCGAGGTCCGGCGCGTCACCAGCAAACGGTTCATGAAGGCGAGGACAAAGATCACCGTCAGGATCAACACGATTGTCGGAGCCGGTGCGCTGTCCAGAAAGAAGCTGGCGTAGACGCCCGCGAACATCGACAGCATGCAGACCAGCACAGATACGATCAGCATCGGGCCAAAGCTGCGCACCACCAGAAAGGCAATCGCCCCCGGTGTGACCAGCAACGCCACCGCAAGGATCAGCCCCGTCGCCGTCAGCGTCGCCACGATGGTCAGCGACAACACCGCCAGCAACCCATAGTGCAAGAACCCCGTGTGCAGCCCGCTGGCCTGCGCCTGTGCGGGGTCAAAGGCGTGCAGCAGCAGATCTTTCCACTTGAGCACCAGAAACGCCGTCACAAAGGCCGAGATCAGCCCCGCCGTCCAAAGATCCTGCGCGCCGACGCCCAGCATATTGCCGAACAGCACGTGATCCAGATGCTGGTTCGTGGTGATCGAGGTGTACATGATGATGCCGATCCCGAACATGCCAGAAAAGACGACCCCCATCACGGTGTCCTGTTTGATCCGGCTGTTATAGCTCAGGTATCCGGTCAGCATCGCGCAGGACATGCCCGCGGCAAAGGCCCCTACAATCAGCGGCAGCCCCGTAATCCAGGCCAGCACGATCCCCGGCAGGACCGCATGGCTGACCGCATCGCCCATCAAGGCCCAGCCCTTGAGCACCAGAAAGCATGACAGCAACGCCGTCGGCGGGGCGACCAGCAGGACGATCCAGAAAGCGTTCTGCATGAAGGGAAACTGGAAGGGAAACAGCAACGTCTCGATCATGGGGCCACCCCGTCTCGCAAGGATTTGAGCGCCGCCGCAGCCTTGCGCCGCGCGGCCAGCACACCGTGTTTGGGCGCAAAAACAAAGGCCAGCAGGAAGATCGCGGTTTGCAGCGTGACGATCACCCCGCCTGTCGCCCCGTCCAGAAAATAGCTGGCATAGGCCCCCAGAAAGCTGGTGATCGTGCCGATCAGCACCGATACGATGATCAGCCGCGGGAAACGGTCACACAGCAGATAGGCCGTCGCCCCCGGCGTCACGACCATGGCGATCACCAGAAAGGCCCCGACGGTCATCATCGCCGCCACCACCGCCGCCGACAGCAGCATGAAGAACACCGCCTTCAACAGCTCGGGCCGCAACCCGATGGAGCGTGCGTGGTTTTCGTCAAAGAAGGTGACCATCAGGTCTTTCCACTTCAGCAGCAGCACGGTCAGACAGACGACCCCGATGATCGCCAGTTGCACGATATCCTGCGGCGCGATGGCAAGGATATTGCCCATAATGATGGTCTGGATGCTAACCGACATGGGCGATAGCGACACCATGAATAGGCCCAGGCCGAAAAATGCGGTAAAGATGATGCCGATGATCACGTCGATCTTCAGCCCCGACCGCCCCGACAGAAACAGCATCGCCCCCGCCGCCATACCGCCCGCCAGAAACGCGCCAAGCGCAAAGGGCAGCCCCAGCATATAGGCCCCCGCCACACCGGGCACGACAGAATGGCTCAGCGCGTCGCCGATCAGCGACCAGCCCTTGAGCATCAGATAGCACGACAGAAAGGCGCAAACCGCCCCCACCATCGCGGACACCCACATGGCGTTGAACATATAATCATAGCTGAACGGCTCTAGCAGCAGGTCGATCATGTGTCGTCCTCGGAGGTGTCGATGCGTTCGCCGTAATGCACGAAGGGGCGTTCGTCGTCGGTGATGATCCGCAGCTCGCGCCCGTCGTCATCATCGTGCAGGTCTTGCCCCCCAAGGGTAAAGTGCCGCAGCACCCCGCCAAAAGCCGTTTCCAGATTGTCATGGGTAAAGACTGTTTCCGTCGGCCCATAGGCCAGCACCGTGCCCTTGACCAAGACGGTCCGGTCACAGAATTCCGGGACAGAGCCCAGGTTATGCGTCGACACCAGCATCACCCGCCCTTCGTCGCGCAACTCGCGCAGCAGGTCGATGATCTGGTCCTCGGTCTTCACGTCTACGCCGGTAAAGGGTTCGTCCAGCAGGATCACCTGCCCGTTCTGCGCCAAGGCGCGCGCCAGAAAAACGCGTTTGCGCTGCCCGCCAGACAACTCTCCGATCTGGCGATGGCGGAAATCGGTCATATTGACGCGGCGCAGGGCATCGTCCACCGCCGCATGATCGGCGGCTTTGGGACGGCGCAGAAACCCCATATGCCCATAGCGCCCCATCATTACCACATCCTGCACCAGCACCGGAAAGGCCCAATCGACCTCTTCTGACTGCGGGACATAGGCCACAAGGTTTTCTCGCAACGCCTGTTTGACGGTCTTGCCCAGAAGGGTGATCTGCCCCTGCGCGGCGGGCACAAAGCCCATAATCGCCTTGAACAGCGTGGATTTTCCCGCCCCGTTCACCCCGACCAGCGCCGTGATCGTACCGCGCGGGATCTCGAAGCTGGCATCATAAAGCGCGGTGTGGCCGTTGCGATAGGTCACGGTCACATCGGTGGCCTTGATGCCGATCGCATCGGGCGCAAGGCTGACATCTGGGGGCGTCGTGGGGGCGGGGTGCATAGGGGTATCCATTTACTTCAGGCCTGCATCCAGCCCGTCCGCGACAGTCTGCGAGGTGACGCGCAGCAAGTCCAGATAGCTTGGCACGGGCCCCTCGGCGGTGCTGAGGCTATCGACATAAAGCACACCACCATAGGCAGCGCCGGTTTCCCGCGCGACCTGCTTTGCAGGCGAGGTATTCACCGTGCTTTCACAGAAAACGACCGGAATATCATTGTCGCGCACGGAATCGATGACTTTGCGGAGCTGCTGCGGCGTGCCGGTCTGGTCGGCGTTCATCGGCCAGAGATACAGCTCTTTCATCCCGAAATCCCGCGCGAGGTAGCTGAACGCCCCTTCACAGGTCACCAGCCAACGCTGGTCTTCGGGGATTTGCGCAATGCGGTCCCGCAGGGGCGTGATCGTATCGCGGATTTCCTGTTTGTAGCTTTCGGCATTGGCGGCATAGGTCGCCGCATTGTCAGGGTCGTGTTCGGTAAAAGCTGCCGCGATGTTGTCGACGTAGATCAGCGCGTTATCCAGCCCCATCCAGGCGTGGGGGTTCGGCTTGCCCTCATACTCCCCCTCCCCGATAGAGATCGGCTCCACCCCTTCGGTCAGCGTTGCCGACGGAATATCCCCGAGGTTCGAGATGAACTGCTCGAACCACAGCTCTAGGTTCATGCCGTTCCACAGGATCAGATCGGCATCCACCGCGCCCACGATATCGCGCGGGGTGGGCTCATAGCCGTGGATTTCGGCACCGGGCTTGGTGATCGATACCACCTCTGCCGCATCGCCGCCCACCTGCTGCGCCATATCGGCAAGAACCGTAAAGGTCGTGACGACTTTGAAATCAGCCGCACCCGCAGGCACGCCCGCCATCGCCGCAACACCAAGAACCGGGGCAAAAACCGACGCCAGCACATTCTTTCTCATTCTGTTCCTCCAAGGACCAATGCGTTCGCTAGGTGTAAATGCGAATTAGTCGCATATGTCAAACATGCAAATAAGAATAGGTCGCATAAACTTGCGGGCAAGATGAATCTTGCGTAACAAGAAGGCAGACGAGAAAGGACATCGGTTTGACCCACAGCGCTGATTACAAGCAATTGCTGCGTGAAGCGGGCCTGCGGGTCACACCACAGCGCACAACCATCGTGTCGCTGCTGTCGGAAACCGACGATCACCCCAATGTGGAAGACCTGTATGAAAAGGCGCGCAGGTTGGATGACACTGTGTCAGTCGCCACGGTCTATCGCACGATGTCAGTGCTTGAAAACGCGGGGCTGGTGCGCAAACTGGTGCTGGATGATGCCCCTGCCCGCTACGAGATGATGCCCCACACGGACCACGACCATCTGGTCGATGTCGACAGTGGGGATCTGGTGGAAATTCCAGGGACCGAGATCGCGACGCTGCTGGATCGTGTCGCCGCCGAGATGGGCTACGAGCTGGTCAGCCACCACACGGTCATTCGCGCCCGCAAGCTTTAGGTCTGCGCCTGATCCGCAAGCGATCTGACCATCGCCGCCGCACCGGCCGAGATCGTGCGCAGGATCACCTCGTCCGGGATATCACGGATCAGCCAGTCGCGCATCGGGCCGAAGGCTGACAGGAACACCATCAGATTGGCAACGATATCAAGCCGTTGATCGTCGCTATGCATCCCCAGACGCGGGGCAAGCTGGTCGGCCAGATCCTTCATCACCGCAAACTCGCGCGCATGCAGGGCGCGGCGGTCTTCGGCCTGCATATGCGGCACGCACCGATAGGCCAGCAACGTGCCATCCCGTTTCATCGACCAGCTTTCGCGGAAGTATTTCTCGAACGCGTCCTCAAGTGACAGGTTTTCATCCAGCAGGATGATCGGCAGCGTCGACACGTCTTCGCGGAACCACAGCTGGTTCAGAAGGCGGCGCAGGATGTCGTTCTTATTCGCGATATAATCATAGATGCTGGCCTGATTGACGCCCGAGCGCGCACAGATGTCGCGGATCGTGGTGGCGGCAAAGCCTTTCTCAAGAAACAGCGACAAGGCCGCCTCGCAAATCTGTTCGCGGCGGCTTTGGATCAGCGACTGGTTCTGCACGCTGGTAATCTCCGCCTCTGCCAGCATTTGGGTGCGCAGCGCAGACAGCCGATCGCTGCGAATGGCCGTCGTGGATGTGTCGTGCATGGGGCTGTCCTTCATTTGACGTAAATCCTATCGGCTTTCGATATGCGAAACAACCGGCAGCGTGCAGACGCGCCCCACGCAAAACCCCCGCCGGTACGGGGACCGACGGGGGCAGTGTTTTTCCAGCGATGTGGGGCGGATTTAGTCGCCCAGACCCAAGGCCACAAAGCGCGGGTCACCTGCGCGGCGCACCAACAGCAACAGCGACTTGCGGCCGCCGTCTTTGGCCTCGGTGATCCGGTCCTCCAGATCGGTGATGGACAGGATCGGCTGTTGCCCCGCCTCGGTGATGATGTCCCCGACACGCAGGCCTTTCTCGAAGGCTTCCGACATCTCGTCCACCTCGGTCACGGCCAGACCCTCGACTGAATCATCCGCCCCAAGTTCGGTACGCAGATCATCCGTCAGCGGCGTGATTGTCAGGCCAAGCACCGACTTTGACGCAGGCGCTTCGGGCTCTGCCTCATCCTCTGGCTCAGACGCAGACGCCCCTGCCCCTTCGGCATCTTCGCGGCGGCCCAGCTTGACCTTGAGCGTCTGGGATTTCCCCTCGCGCAGGACAGTCACGCGGACCGAGGCCCCGACGGTGCTGTTGCCCACCTGACGGACCAGACCGCGGGTGTCTTCAACCTCGACCCCTGCAAAGCTGAGGATCACATCACCGGTTTTCAGGCCCGCATCCTTGGCGGGGCCGTCCGGTACATCGGTGATCAACGCGCCGGACGCTTTGGCAAGCCCCATCGCGTCGGCCACATCCTGGGTAACGTCCTGAATACGCACACCCAACCAGCCGCGACGGGTTTCGCCGAATTCCTTGAGCTGATTCACAACACGCGTCACGACATTCGACGCCATCGAGAAACCGATCCCGATGGAGCCGCCGTTAGGCGACAGGATCGCGGTGTTCACGCCAATGACTTCGCCGTCCATATTGAACAACGGCCCGCCGGAGTTGCCGCGGTTAATGGCAGCGTCCGTCTGGATATAGTCATCATAGGTGCCCGACAAAGCACGGTTGCGCGCCGATACGATACCGGCCGAGACGGAAAACCCCTGCCCCAGCGGGTTCCCCATGGCCAGCACCCAGTCACCAACGCGGGCGGCATTGCTGTCGCCGAAGCTGACGAACGGCAGCGCGCTTGGGGCTTCAACCTTAAGCAGGGCAATATCGGTGTTGGGGTCGGTGCCGATGACTTCGGCCTTCAGTTCAAGACCGGTGAAAAATTCGATGGTAATCTCGTCCGCGCCTTCGATCACGTGGTTGTTGGTCACGACGAACCCGTCTTCAGAGATGACAAACCCCGACCCAAGCGCCGACGATTTGCGTGGCGCGGGGGCTTCGCCACCATTGTTGCGGTCACGGAATTCCTTGAAAAAATCCTCGAACGGCGAGCCTTCGGGCACGATGCCACGGGGGCCCGTGCGCCCTTCAACGGTGGTGGAGGTGGTGATATTCACGACCGACGGGCTGATCTTTTCCGCAAGCGGCGCAAGGCTTTCGGGTTTGGCCAGTGCGACCACGGCCTGCATCAGGACAAAAGCCAGCGCCAGCATACCCATCATCAACCATTTGATCTGGGGCGATATTGCGTCGGTACGCGACAGGGAAACGGCCTTTGGCTGCATTCGTCAACTCCGGTTTTATAAGGGGCGATACACCCCGTTTGTGTGTCCTTGGCAGAGTGCATCTGCAAACCCACTGCTGCAAGGTGAAAGATGGTCATCCTCACGCGCATGTCAACGCGACCCTCGGTTTCTATGCGAAATTGCCGCCCATCATCCCGTTGATCCCGTGGTCATGCCCCAAACGAAACAGGGGCCGGCATTTCTGCCAGCCCCTGTTTGAAAGTGCACCGTGGATAGGATTAGTTGCCAGTCCCGGTGGTGGTCGCGCGTTGGCTGCGGCTGCCTTCGTCCGACTTGAGATAGTTAAAGAACTCGCTGTCGGGCGACATCACCATGGTAGAATTCTCGCCCTTCAACGCTTGCTCGTAAGCGCTGAGCGAGCGGTAGAATTCAAAGAACTCCGCATCCTTGGAATAGGCTTGCGCAAAGATCTTGTTCCGCTCGGCGTCGGCCTCACCTTCGGTGATACGGGCGTCACGACGGGCTTCCGAGAGGATTTCCTCGTAGGTACGATCCGCAAGGGCGGTGACACGTTGCGCCGCCTCGCGGCCACGGGCGCGTTCATCGGTCGCTTCGCGGTCACGTTCAGCGATCATCCGCTGCAGGGTCGCGTCAAAGTTCTGCTCTGGAAGGTTGGTCTGGCGCAAACGCACATCGACCACATCCAGACCAAGCGCCTGCGCACGCGCGTCAGAACGTTCGCGGATCTGGTCCATCAGTGCAGAGCGTTCGGGCGACAGAATGGTGTTGGAGGTCACCCCCTGCGAGCCCAGAACCGCACGGATCTGACCGTCAAGAATACCGTTCAACTGGATTTCAGCCTGACGGCCACCGTCGGTGCCAAGGGCCTGACGGAACTGGCGCACGCTATTGATGCGGTACAGCACAAAGGCATCCACTTCAAGGCGACGGTCATCGGCGGGGGTGACCTCGATCATCGGCGTTTCAAGCGACAGGATACGGTCGTCGTAGCGGACGACTTCATCCAGCAGCGGGATTTTGAACCCGATGCCCGCGTCTTCACGCACCTGTTTGATCTGGCCGAAACGCAGCACCAGCGCGCGTTCACGTTCGTCCACGATAAAAATCGACGACAGGGCGACAACGGCTGCGATCACAACCACGGGGATGAGGATATTGAGTTTACGCATCAGTTCGATCCTCGGTTGGAGTTGCGGAGTTCATTGAGCGGCAGGTAAGGCACGACCCCCTGCCCGGTTCCGTCAGAGCCGTTTTCAAGAATGATCTTGTCCACGTCTCCCAGTACTTTCTCCATGGTTTCGATGTACAGACGACGACGGGTCACATCGGGTGCTGCTGCATATTCCTGCAATACCGCTTCAAAGCGGCTTGCCTCACCCACGGCGTCGTTGACCACACGTGCGCGGTACCCTTCGGCGGCTTCCAGCAGACGGGCGGATTCACCACGGGCTTCGGCGGTGCGGCGGTTGGCATAAGCGTCAGCCTGACGTTCCACCCGATCGCGTTCCTGTTCGGCAGCTTGCACGTCGCGGAAGGCGTCGATGACGGATTCCTGCGTCGTGTTGCCGTTTGCATCCGTCACGGTGACCGTCTGGCTGGGCGGATCCACCTTGTTGAAGTTGACGCGGATGATGTTGATCCCGGTCTCGCGGTTATCAAGCGTGGTCTGGATCAGCTCGCGCGCGGAGGCTTCGATGGTGGCACGGTCACGGTTGAGGATCGGTGCCAGCTCGGACTGGGCGATGATCTCGCGCATGGCGGATTCAGAAATCGCACGCACCGCCATTTGCGGATCCCGCAGCGAGAACTTGAAGTTCTCGGCGTTCTTTACGTTCCAGACGACCTGAAAGTCGATGTCGACGATGTTTTCATCCGTGGTCAGCATCAGCCCTTCGTTGTCGTCGCCACCGCGGCCTGCGCCGATGGTTTCGGCGCGGTTGGTGGTCACGTCAAAGACTTCGGCGGTGACAAAAGGCCAAGGGGCAAAGTTCAGACCCTCTGTCCCGATGCCCGAAAACTCCCCAAGGAAGAGTTCGATCGACTGCTGTTCAGGGCGCACGGTATAAAAGCTTGCCATCCCCCAGACGACAGCGGCCGCCACCAGACCCAGCCCCACTGTGCCGCGGGTGAACTTGGGGCCTGCGCCGCCCATATTCCCGCCAGAGCCGCCGGAATTACGAGTGCCGCCTTTGCCGCCCATGAGCACGCGCAGCTGTTCCTGACCCTTTTTCACCAGATCGTCGATTTCGGGCATCTGACCTTTGTCACCACCCGGACCGCGCCCGCCACCACCGGTGGGCCGCTGCCCTCCGGGCCGGTTGCGGTCGCCACCATTGTTCCCACCGCCTGAGTTTCCTCCGCCGCCCCAAGGACCGCCTGTATTTCCAGCCATTAATTCTTCCCTATGTATGGCCGCGACAGCGGCCCTATCCCAACCGCCTACGCGGTTTTATCTTGTGCAGAGTTGGGCATATTCGCCCGAACTTCAAGCAGTGCGTGTCGGACTGCGCATGGTGACCAGCTCTTCGGACATGGTCGGGTGCACGGCGCAGGTCGCGTCGAATTGCTCTTTTGTCAGCCCCGCCTTCACGGCAATGCCCACCAGCTGGATCAGCTCGCCCGCGTTCGGTGCGACGATGTGGCACCCCAGAACGACGCGTGTTTCCTTGCTGACGATCAGCTTCATCATCACACGTTTGTTCTTTTCGGCAAAGGCCGTTTGCATGGGCCGGAACGACGCCGAATAAATCTCGACCGGTTCCTGCTCTGCCGCTTGCTCTTCTGTCAGGCCGACGGTGCCGAATTCGGGCTGTGTGAACACGGCCGACGGGATCAGGTCGTGATCCACGGGCGTCGGGTTGCCTCCAAAGACGGTTTGCACAAAGGCCATGCCTTCGCGGATCGCGACAGGTGTCAGGTTCACGCGGTCGGTGACATCGCCGATGGCATAGATCGACGGGACGCCCGACTGGCTGTATTCGTCGACTTCGACCTCTTGGCGACGGCCCAGCGATACGCCGACCTCTTCCAGCCCCATGCCATCGGTATTCGGTGCGCGCCCTGTGGCGAACAGCACCATATCAAAGACCTTCTCGGCCCCGTTGGAGGCTTTGACCCAAATCGGCCCCTGCGTGCCTGCGCGCGCGTCGCAATTGTTCAGCTCGTTCGATTGTTCAGCCGTGGCCCCCATCGCCGCGTCAGAGTTGCTGGGCATGGTGCCCGCCTCGTGTTCGGATTCCAGCGCCATTTCGACGATGCTGGTGCCGCAGTGGATATCGACGCCTGCATTTGTCATCGATTCAGCGATCAGCCCGCGGGCCTCGTCATCAAAACCGCGCAGGATCTGTGCCGCGCGGTTGTACATCGTCACTTCGACGCCCAAGCCATTCAGGATACAGGCGAATTCACATCCGATATAGCCGCCACCCACAATCAGGATCGACTTGGGCAGGCTTTCGAGATGGAAGATATCGTCCGACACAATCCCAAGCTGGGCGTTCGGCACATCAGGGCGTACCGGACGGCCGCCGGTGGCCAGCAAGATGTGTTTGGCCGTGCGGGTTTCGCCATTGGCCAGCTGCACCGTATGCGCGTCCTTAATCGTGGCGCGCTGGTCAAAGGTATCGACGTCCGAATTTGCCAAGAGCTTGCGATAGACGCCTTCCAGCCGGTCCAGTTCAGTGTTCAAACGGGTCTTGAACGCGTGCCAGTCGAAGGTGCCCGGCTTGATGTCCCAGCCAAAGCACTGCGCCTCGTCCACCAGCTCGGCGTAGCCCGAGGCAAAAACCATCAGCTTTTTCGGCACGCAGCCCCGGATCACGCATGTCCCGCCATAGCGGTCTTCTTCGGCGAGGGCGACTTTGGCCCCGTATTCGCCCGCCGCAACACGCGCGGCGCGCACACCGCCGGAACCGCCACCAATGACAAAAAGGTCGTAATCAAAATCGCTCATCTGGGCCGGGGCCTTTCTTTGTTAATCGCTCAGGTCGGAGAACAGGTTATCCGTCTCGACAAACTCCATCTTATCGCGATCAACAGTGCCTTCGTTGATGTCGCGCACTTCGACGCGGCCATCGCCATAGCCGATCACCACGGCATCACAGATATCAATGAATAGCCCGTTTTCAACTACGCCCGGCATCTGGTTCATGACCAAGGCCATCTGGCGGGTGTTGCCGATCCGCTTGAGATGCAGGTCAAGGATGTAGTTCCCCTCGTCTGTCACAAAGGGGATGTCGCCGTTCATACGCAGCGTGGAATTGCGCCCCAGCACGTCCATCGACACCAAAGTCTCTTCGACAAGCGCTTGTGTGGTCTGCCAGCCAAAGGGAATAACCTCTACCGGAAGGGGAAATGCGCCCAGTGTTTCGACCTCTTTACCGATGTCGGCAATCACGACCATTTGATCGGAGGCGGTGGCCACGATCTTTTCTTGCAGCAAGGCACCGCCGCCGCCCTTGATCAGGTTCAGCTCTCCGTCGAACTCGTCCGCGCCGTCGATGGTCAGGTCCAGCCACTTGGCTTCATCCAGGCTGATCACCTCGATCCCCACTTCGCGCGCCAGCTGCGCGGTACGGGTCGAGGTGGGCACGCCCTTGATCCGCAAGCCGTCGTCGCGCACCATTTCGCCCAAACAGCGCACCAGCCACGCGGCGGTAGAGCCGGTGCCCAATCCGACGCGCATTCCGTCTTCTACAAATTGTGCAGCGCGTTTGGCGGCGACAAATTTGGCCTTATCGATGGGTGACAATTCTCCGGTCATGGCAGCGACTCCTCGTTAATCGACGTCCTTATAGACGCAGCCGCGCCGGCGCGCGACCCTCAAAACCGCATTGTCGTCGCGTCGCGTGGCCTGCGGGCGGTGACACATGGTCTGCGCCACGGCGCCACGGGGGTGTTACGCGCCGATAATCTGGATAGAGTACCGCAAACCGCGCAGATCGGTCGTTTTCAATCGCCCGCCTCCGGCGCAATGGGATACCACCGGCCTATGACCGATTACACGCTGCACTACGCCCCCGACAATGCCTCCCTGATCATCCGCCTCGCGCTCGAGGCGCAGGGCGTGGCCTATGACACCTGTCTGGTCGATCGCGCGGCGCAGGGGCAGTCTGCCCCCGCCTATCGGGCGCTAAACCCGCACGGGCTGATCCCCGCGTTGCAGACGCCGGACGGGCCGATGTTTGAAACCGGCGCAATCCTGCTGTGGCTGGCGGACCGTCATGGCGGGCTGGCCCCTGCCGCGATGGATGCCACGCGGGCGGATTTCCTCAAGTGGTTGTTTTTCGTTGCCAATACGGTGCACCCTGCCCTGCGTATGCTGTTTTATCCTGATAAATACGTGGGCGTTGACAACGCCGCCCAAGACGCGCTGCACACAACCGTAACCCAAGCGTTGCAGACCCACCTGCGCAGGCTGGAGGACCGGGCCGCGGCGGATACGCTGCCCCTCGCGCTTGCGCTTTACCTCGCCCCGCTGTTGCGCTGGTGTGCGCTGTATCCGCGCAACCGTGATCGCGGCTGGTTCGATCTGCGCGCCACCCCGCATCTGCACGCGCTTTGCGCTCGGGTCGAAACGCTCCCCTGCACGGCGGCCGCGCAAACCGCCGAAGGGCTGGGGCCCACGCCGTTTACCGCGCCCCGCCTTGCCACCCCACCCATAGGAAGTGCCACCTGATGTTTCTCTCTGTCTTCGATATGTTCAAAGTGGGCATCGGCCCGTCCTCCTCGCACACGATGGGGCCGATGGTGGCGGCGGCACGGTTTCTGGACCTGATGCGCGCCTCACCGTTCAAATTCGCGGGCCTGCGCGCATCACTGCACGGCAGCCTGGCCTTTACCGGTGTGGGCCACGCCACGGACCGCGCCACGATCCTTGGCCTCGCGGGATTCACGCCGCAAGACTACGACAATGACCGCGCCGAAGAGGTACTGGCCGAGATCAACCGCACGCAGACGATCACCCTGCCCGAGTTTGGCACGCTGAGTTTCGCGCCCAAGTCCGATATGATCTTTGACTATGACAACAAGCTCGACGGCCACGCCAACGGGATGATGCTGATGGCCACCGACGCCCAAGGCGATGTCACCCTGCGCGAGACCTATTATTCCATCGGCGGCGGTTTCGTGATGACCGAAGCCGAACTGGCCGCGGGCAAGGACACAGACGAGGGCGCGCCGATACCCTTCCCGTTTAAGTCCGCAACCGAGATGCTGCAGATGGCGGCAGAGTCCGGCAAGAGCATCGCCCAGATGAAACGCGCCAACGAGGAATCGCGCGGCGGGGCGGCGCAGCTGCGCGACGGCACCAAGCGGCTGTGGCAGGTGATGAACGACTGCATCAACCGCGGGCTCGAAACCGATGGCATCCTGCCCGGCGGGTTGAATGTCAAACGCCGCGCCAAAGCGATCCATGATGCGCTGCAGCAAGAACGCGGCCAGAACCAGCGCGCGCCCCACACGATCAACGACTGGATGAGCGTTTACGCTATGGCGGTGAACGAGGAAAATGCCGCCGGTGGGCAAGTCGTCACCGCGCCCACCAACGGCGCGGCGGGTGTGATGCCCGCGACCTTGCGCTATTATCTGGATCACGTCCCCGGCGCGTCGGAGGCGCATATCGAGGATTTCCTGCTCACCGCTGCGGCGATCGGCGGGCTGGTCAAATTCAACGCGTCGATCTCGGGGGCGGAAGCGGGCTGTCAGGCCGAAGTGGGCAGCGCCGCCGCCATGTCCGCCGCCGGGCTCTGT
Source organism: Sulfitobacter sp. TCYB15 (assembly GCF_040435955.1). NCBI lineage: Bacteria > Pseudomonadati > Pseudomonadota > Alphaproteobacteria > Rhodobacterales > Roseobacteraceae > Sulfitobacter > Sulfitobacter sp. TCYB15. The sequence goes on along the minus strand of NZ_CP159193.1, from coordinate 1,480,343 downwards.
GCCGTCATGGGCGGCACGCCGCAGCAGATCGAGAACGCCGCCGAAATCGCGCTGGAGCATCATCTGGGCATGACCTGCGACCCCGTGCGCGGTCTGGTGCAGGTGCCGTGCATCGAACGCAACGGGCTTGGCGCGATCAAGGCGGTCTCCGCCGCGTCGCTTGCGCTGCGCGGCGATGGCACGCATCTGGTGCCGCTGGATGCTTGCATCGAAACCATGCGTCAGACCGGTGCGGATATGTCTGAAAAATATAAAGAAACCTCGCTTGGGGGGCTGGCGGTCAACGTGCCGAACTGCTGATCTGACGCAGCGGCACGCGGCCCCACCCGCGCTTGACCCCACCGCGGAACTGCAACAGTCTGACAGCCGTCAGGAAATTTGCGGGAGGGCAAGATGGAACTGAAACAGGCAATGCAGGAACGGCGCAGCATCCGGGGCTTCAAGAAAGACCCCGTGCCGCGCGCCCTGCTGGAAGAGGTCATCGCACTGGCCAATCGCGCGCCATCCTCGATGAACACCCAGCCGTGGCATCTGCATGTGCTGACCGGCGAACCGCTTGAGAAAGTCCGTGAAGGGAATTCGACCCGTATGTTGCAAGGCGTGCCGCCGGTGCGTGAAATCAGCGATCACGGGGCCTATGCCGGTGTCCACCGCGACCGGCAGGTCGGCATCGCGAAACAGCTCTTTGCTGCCATGGGGATCGAACGCGACGACAAGGAGCGCCGCCAAGATTGGGTGATGCGCGGCTTCCGCCAATTTGACGCGCCGGTGTCCATCGTGGTCTGCTTTGACAAGTCGCTGGATGACAACGGCACCATCGCGCATTTCGATCTGGGCGCGGTGACCTACGGCCTTGTCCTCGCCGCGTGGAGCAAAGGTCTGGGCTGCGTGATCAACGGTCAGGGCATCATGCAATCGCCTGTGGTGCGTGAACATGCGCAAATCCCCGACGATCAGGTGATCATGACCTGCGTCGCCATGGGCTGGCCGGACGAGGATTTTTCGGCCAATGCCGTCGTCTCTACCCGCCGCCCCGTCGAAGAGGTCACGCGGTTCGTCGGCTTCGACGATTAACGCCCTGCGCCCCTGAGCGCCGTGAAAACCAGCGTTACGTGCGGGGGCCTACCCCGCCGTGACGGACTTGCGCACCATATCCCAATATTGCGCGATCACCTCGTCCAGCGACAGCCGTCCGCCTGCGCGAAACCACGTATTCACCCCTGTCAGCATCGCAATCACCGCCAGGGTCGCGATCTTGGTATCCGCGATGGCGAAATCCCCCGCCGCCGCCCCGTCGCGCAAGATCGTCTCTAGCCGGTCTTCATACTGGCGGCGCAATGCTTCGACCTCGGCGAAATTCTCGGGCGTGAGGTTGCGCAGCTCCATATAAGAGATGAACACCTCGTCCGGGCGGTCGGCGTGAAAGCGGATGTGAAAATCGACGAATTGGCGCAAGCGATCCACCGCGCTTTGACTGGGGTCACTGTCGCAGGCCGAAAGCAGGTCGTTCATATGGTCCTGCAAGAGGCTGAACAACAGCGTCTGCTTGTCCGGCGTGTAATTATACAATGCGCCCGCCTGCACCCCGACCTCCGTCGCCAGTGCCCGCATGGACACGGCAGCAAAGCCGTGACGGGCGAAAAGCCGCAACGCCGCCGCACGGATTTTGGGCCGAGTGATGTCAGAATGTGATCCGGTTGTACGCGCCATGGCTCAAAGGTTAATTGAACGCATGTTCAAAGGCAAACCCCTGCTTGCGCGATTTCCGTCGCTGGTGCATGACTGACCTATGACCCAACGTATCCTTCTTCCGCTCTGCCTTGCCGCGCTGACCCTGCCCGCGGCCTGCACGCAGTTTCCCGCGCTTGACAGCCGTGCCACGCCCGAGCTTCTCGCCTCGGACTACCCCGCGCTTGTGCCGGTCGATCCGCTGCTTGCCAAGGCCGAGGCCGGACAGGTGAACATCCCGCAAACCGAAAACGGGCTGACATCACGGGTCGAACGGTTGCAGGCGCGCGCGGCGCGTTTGCGCGGATCGGTTCTGTCGGGGTCGGAAAAGCAGCGTTTGTCCCAAGGTTTGCAATAAGGCGCATGCAATGTCGCGTTGCGTGCGCGGTGGGAAAGGGCTACATCGCGGCTAAACCCCCTAAACGCCGCAGCCCGCTGCCGCGCACCACCAAAAGGATTGCACCATGTCACAACCGCTTCGTCTTGGGATTGCCGGATTGGGCACCGTTGGGGTCGGCGTGGTGCGGATCATCCGCAAGCAGGCTGCCTTGATCGAGGCCCGCACCGGTCGCCCCGTCACCATCACCGCCGTCTCTGCCCGCAGCCGCGACAAGAACCGCGGTGTCACATTGTCGGGCTACGCGTGGGAAGATGATCCCGTCGCACTGGCAAAACGTGATGATGTGGATGTCTTTGTCGAACTGATGGGCGGCGACGAAGGCCCCGCCAAGGACGCGACCGAAGCCGCGCTTGCCTCGGGCAAGGATGTGGTCACTGCCAATAAGGCGCTGCTGGCGATCCACGGTCAGGCGCTGGCCGAACAAGCCGAAGCCGCGGGCTGTCTGATCCGCTACGAAGCCGCCGTGGCCGGGGGCATCCCCGTGATCAAGGCGCTGACAGAAAGCCTTGCCGGGAACGAGATCACCCGCGTCATGGGCGTGATGAACGGCACCTGCAACTATATCCTGACCCGCATGGAAGAGACCGGAAACGGCTATAACTCCCTGTTCGAAGAGGCCGAGGCGCTTGGCTATCTTGAAGCGGACCCGAACCTTGATGTGGGCGGGATTGACGCGGCGCATAAGCTGGCGATCCTGTCCTCGATCGCCTTTGGCACACAGGTGGATTTCGACGGGATCGAGATCGAAGGCATCCAGCGCGTCAGCATCGACGACATTCAGGCTGCCGCGAATATGGGTTATAAGATCAAGCTTCTCGGCGTCGCGCAAATGACCGGCCGCGGGCTGGAACAGCGCATGCAGCCCTGCCTTGTGCCCGACAGCTCTCCGCTGGGGCAACTCGCGGGCGGGACCAATATGATCGTGCTGGAAGGCGATGCCATCGGGCAGATCGTCCTGCGCGGCCCCGGTGCCGGTGAAGGCCCCACCGCCAGCGCCGTATTGTCTGACATCTGCGATATCGCACGCGGCTGGCATGGCCCGGTCTTTGGCCAGAAGGCGGCAACGCTCGCCTCGGCCACCGCGGCCCTGTCGCAGCGCCCCGCCGCCTTCTATCTGCGCATGGGCCTGCTGGACAAACCCGGAGCCCTGGCCAAAGTCGCCACCGTTCTGGGTGAGGCCGGGATCAGCATCGACCGCATGCGCCAGACCGAACACCGCAGCGATCAGGCACCCGTCTTGATCGTCACCCATAAATGTAGCCGCACCGCGCTGGACGAGGCTCTGGCCGCGATGGCGAAAACCGGTGTGCTGGCAAGCGATCCCGTGGCGCTACGGATCGAGGATCTGTAACCCCGAGGGGCGCGGCCGCCCCCCTGCCCTGCCCATTGTGGGGAGGATGGGACGGATGCCTTCGGCGAGGATTTTTGACCATTTGGAAGGGGGAGATGCATGAGCTTTCTAGGTGTTGATGCGTCTTTGACGGGGCGTCGCTGGGTGGGCCCCGGTGTCGAGGTGGAACGCGCGACCGAAGTTCTGGTGCAGCAGACCAGCCTGCCGCTGGCCCTGTGTCAGGTGCTGGCGCGGCGCGGTGTGGCGGCGGAAGAGGCCGAAGCGTTTCTTGCGCCGTCGTTGCGCGATCTGCTGCCTGACCCGCGATCCCTGCGCGACATGGAGAAAGCCGCGACCCGTTTTCTTGCTGCGGTCAAAGCGCGTCAGCGGATAGCCGTTTTTGCGGATTATGACGTGGATGGTGGCAGCTCTGCCGCGCTGCTGCTGGTCTGGCTGCGCGAGATGGGCTGCGCCGCGACGCTTTATGTACCGGACCGGGTCGACGAAGGATATGGCCCCAATGACGCCGCGATGGCCGAACTGGCGGCTGCCCATGATCTGATCGTCTGCGTTGACTGCGGGACCTTGTCCCATGGGCCGGTGGCCGCGGCGGTCGGGGCGGATGTCGTTATTCTGGACCACCACCTGGGCGGAGAGACCCTGCCCGACGCCTTGGCCGTGGTGAACCCCAACCGGCAGGATGAAGACGGTGCCTTGGCGCATCTTTGTGCCGCGGCAGTGGTGTTCTTGATGCTGGTCGAGGCAGGGCGCCAACTGCGCGAAGCGGGCACACGCGGGCCTGACCTGATGGCGCTATTGGATCTGGTGGGGCTGGCCACTGTGGCCGATGTCGCCCCGTTGATCGGCGTGAACCGCGCCTTTGTGCGTCAGGGGCTACGCGTCATGGCGCGGCGCGACAGATTGGGGCTTGCCGCATTGGCCGATGTGGCACGGATGGATACGGCCCCAGCGGCCTATCACCTTGGGTTTCTGCTTGGCCCGCGGATCAACGCGGGCGGGCGCATCGGGCAAGCGGACTTGGGGGCAAGGCTGCTGGCCTGCGATGATCCCCATGAGGCGCAGTCGCTTGCCGAAAAGCTGGACCTGCTGAACACCGAGCGCCGCGATGTCGAAACCGCCGTTCGCGCCGCCGCGCTGGATCAGGCAGAGGCCCGCGGCTTTGACGCGCCTTTGGTCTGGGCCTCGGGCGCGGGCTGGCACCCGGGCGTGGTGGGCATCGTCGCCTCGCGTTTGAAAGAGGCGTCGAACCGGCCGTCGATCGTGATCGGGTTCGAGGATGGCATTGGCAAAGGCTCTGGCCGCTCTGTCTCGGGGATCGATCTGGGCGCGCCGATCCAGCGGCTGGCGGCCGAGGGGCTGCTGATCAAGGGCGGCGGGCATAAGATGGCCGCCGGGCTGACCGTGGCCGAAGACAAGCTGGACGCCGCCATGGCGCGGCTGTCAGAGCTACTGGCCAAGCAGGGCGCGCATCTGGCCGGCGCGGCAGACCTGAAGCTGGACGGCATGTTGATGCCCGCCGCCGCGACGGTGGAACTGGCGCAGCAGGTGGAACAGGCAGGCCCCTTCGGGGCCGGTGCCCCTGCCCCGCGATATGCCTTTGCCGACATGCAGATCCGGTTTGCCAAGCGGGTGGGTGAAAGCCACCTCAAGATCAGTTTCGGCGACGGCAACAACACCAAAATGGACGCCATCGCCTTTGGTGCATTTGACGGCCCGCTTGGTCCGGCGCTGGAAAACCACGGTGGTGCACGGTTCCATCTGGCGGGCCGTCTGGACATCAATACCTGGCGCGGCCGACAGTCGGTGCAGCTGCGTCTGGAAGATGCGGCACCTGCGTAAAAATTTTTCATTTTCTTTCGATTTCTGCTTGCGCGCCTGCGCCGCATTCCTTAGAGAAGCGCTCACAAGCTAAGTGGCCCGTTCGTCTATCGGTTAGGACGTCAGGTTTTCAACCTGAAAAGAGGGGTTCGACTCCCCTACGGGCTGCCACTTGTGCCTTCACCCGACATTCAGAAGACACTGCGCCATGATGTTGGGCGAGATGTGTTTGCCATTGTTTCTGCGCTGTTTGATCCCGCGCGGCAGGCTGGACGGCTAAGCCCTGAGGTCTCTGACGGCGGTTTGCGGCTCGCCTATTACATCCGTAATCAGAAAACTGAGCTCAAAATCAGGTCAATTACATAAATCACGGCAGTCTTTAGGTGGGCATCAGGCACACCCGAGGATGACCACCATGAAAGCCAAGACCCTTACCGCCTAGGGTGGCGACGCGACGTTCGAAGCTGCCGACCTGCCCAAACCCATAGCGACCGACGGCCATGTTCTCGTTCGCATCATTGCCACAAGCATCAACACCGTGGATACGATGATCCGCTCTATGGGGGCTGATCTGCCGCTATCCCCTGCACTGCCGGCTGTTCTGGGCATGGATTTTGCGGGCGTGATCGAGGCTGTCGGTGACGGGGTGACCGCTTTTTCCGTGGGCGATGAAGTATACGGTTGCGCCGGCGGGGTCACCGATATTCAAGGCGCGCTGGCGGAATTCATACGCGCCGATGCCAGGCTGATTGCGCATAAGCCCAAATCCATCTCAATGCGCGAAGCGGCCGCCATGCCATTGGTCGGCATCACCGCCTATGAAGGGCTTGAGCGGGCAGGCATCGCGGCGGGCCAGAAGGTTCTGGTTCAGGGCGGTGCTGGCGGGGTCGGTCACCTTGCGGTGCAACTGGCCAAACACTTTGGCGCAGAGGTCTATGGCACAGGCACCGGCGACAAACAGATCGACGTCATCAAGGGATATGGCGCGACGCCGATTGATTTCGCCGCAGAAAAGATCGCCGATTACGTGGCCAAATATACCGATGGCGCGGGCTTTGATCTGATCTTTGACACCGTGGGCGGTGCCAACATGACAAACTCGTTCGAGGCCGCCGCCCTGAACGCCCATATCGCGTCGACCGTTGGGCTGCTGGAAATCGACCTGTCCCCTGCGCACTTCAAAGGGCTGTCGCTGCATATCATCTTTATGCTGCTTCCAATGCTTGCCAACCAAGGCCGTGCAAAGCACGGGGAGATCCTCACCAAACTGGCAGAGATTGTGGACGCAGGGGCGCTGAAGCCCTTGCTTGATGACCAGAGATTCGACCTTGATACGGTGGGCGGGGCCTATGACCGCCTGACCAGCGGGCAAGCCATCGGCAAGGTGGTCGTAGACGTCTGATCATAGCACCAGACTTGTGCAAAGGAGCTGCCAACGCACAGGCGATGGCAGCCCCTTATTGGCCCATTTCAACCGGAAACTGCTGGGCATCCCCCCATTGGCGCGGGGATTGCCCGTACATCCGCCTGAATTCGCGACTGAATTGCGACGGGCTGACGTATCCCACATCGACCGCCGCTTCGTTCACGGACATGCCGCCTGCGATCTTCATCGCCGCATTGTTGAGCCGCATGGATTTGACAAACTGGATCGGGGCCATCGTCGTCACCTGCTTGAACTTGCGGTGAAAGGCGGCGCGGCTCATCCCGGCGCGGGACGCCATATCATCAATAGAGATCGGCGCGTCCAGGTGAGAGGATACATGCGCGATCGACCGTGCGATCGCATTGCCCGCGCCGAAGGCCTGTCTGGCAAAACGCCCTGCCTCCCCCTTCAGGATCGCGTAGTAAAGCTCGCGCAGCCGTGCCTCGCCAAGGATCGCCGTATCCGCCGGATTGCCACCCAATTGCAGCAAACGCAGCAGCGCGTCGGCAAAGGCATCATCCCAAGCGGCCAGCCTGATCCCCTGCGCGCGCAAACCGCCTTTGACCTCGGGAATCACATTGCCGGTATTTTCCATCTCCATCGACAGTTCTGTCATCATCCGCTTATCGAGCGAAATGATAACCCCGTAGAGCGGGCTTTCGGCAGAGGCGGTCGGCGTGCCCGCCTTCACCGGCATCGACATCGGGCAGCACATATATCGGCTGTCGTCATAAATGTACCTCTGCCCGTCCAGCACGGCCTCTTTCGCGCCGCTGACGATAGCAATAACGCTGGGTTCATAGACCGCCGGCACGCAAGGAATCGCCTGCGTGGCCCGAAACAGGCGCACCCCGTCAATGCCGGTTCCCGTCAGCCCCTCTTGGGTCGCGTTGTTTCGGATTAGCTGTCTGATCTGGTCTTTGCTCATGAGGGCAATCTACTGCGTCACATCCGCTTTTCGCAAGCGCGTGATACAATCAGGCAAGTATTCGCGACGATCTCGCCTGTTTTGAGAGCCAACCGAGAGCTATTTACCCTTCAACACCAAACACAGCGCGCATCGCTGCCGCGCTGACATCGAAAAGGAACATGACGATGAAGGACACGACTTTCGGACCCAAAGGCTGGACACCTGATCGCCTTGGATCGCTCAAGGGGAAAACATATCTCATCACCGGCACGACGGCCGGTGCGGGCTTTCAGGCCACGCGCATCCTGCTGTCCAAGGGGGCAAAAGTCGTCATGCTGAACCGCAACGCCGACAAATCCATCGCCGCGGTCAAAACGCTCAAGGACACGTTCGGTCCCAACGCCGAGGTGAGCTTTGTGCGGATGGATCTGTCAGATCTGGCCAGCGTGCGCGCCGCGGCGGAGGAGGTACAACGCACCGTTCCCCGGATTGACGCGCTGATCTGCAACGCAGCCATCGCACAGGTGCCGACACAGCAACTGACCGTTGACGGGTTCGAAAGCCAGCTTGGCACCAACCACTACGGACACTTCCTGCTGTGCGGGATGCTGTTTGATCGCATTCAGGAAAGTGCGGGCCGGATCGTTGTGGTGTCCAGCCTCGGGTACAACATGGGGATCAAGACGATACAGTTCGACGACATGAACTGGGACAAGAACTATAGCGCCAACGCGGTCTACAGCCAAAGCAAGCTGGCGCAGATGATGTTTGCCTATGAGCTTCAGGACCGGCAGAAAGCCACCGACAGCCGCGTTGAAGTGTACGTCTGCCACCCCGGCGCGTCGGCGACCTCGCTGATCAGCACAAGCGGCGGGCTTTTCACACGGGTCACCTGGTGGATGATGAGCAAGACGCCAATGGTGCAATCCGCCGAAAAAGGCGCGTATCCCGAGGTCATGTGCGCGACCGAAGACGGGTTGGCACAGCGCGCGCTTTATGGCCCGACCGGATGGCTGCAAACCGGAGGGCCCGTTGGCAAAGGCACGCTGAACCCTCATGCCTACGACAAACCCGTGATGGAGAAACTCTGGACCGTCTCCGAAAAAGCGACGGGTCTTCACTGGGAAATCTAAGGGAAACGCGCGCCCGCATCCCGAGCGCAGCGCGCGTTTCACGCGACGATCCCCCCTCGCCATACGCCCCTTGAAGTACGGCATTAAAATCTGTGATTTTTTTGCCGTATTTCCCCGCTTTCTCATGCGGCTTGCACTTGCGCCCGCCGATGGCTTTGCCTAAAGAAGCGCTCACAAGTTAAGTGGCCCGTTCGTCTATCGGTTAGGACGTCAGGTTTTCAACCTGAAAAGAGGGGTTCGACTCCCCTACGGGCTGCCACTTGGTTTTCCATCCCTTTGTTATTTGCCTCTCGCCCGTTCTGCGGAACCGTGGCCTGCGTTATTTGCCTTTGTCCCGCGATGACGACCGCAAAAACGCAACTTGACGGGTGGGCGGACAACTGTCATCGAAACCGGGTCGGTTTCCTTCGGGAAATAATAGGGAATTCGCCATCCGCGCTTTGGTGTGGATGAACCGGAACTGCCCCCGCAACTGTAGACGGTGAGCTACCTCCATCATGCCACTGGGCCTCAAGGTCCGGGAAGGCGGGGACAGCCGCGATCCGTCAGTCAGGAGACCTGCCGACACTGAACCTGAAACACCGGGCGGGGTTGCTCGGGAGAGGATGATGATGGGACCGGATCTTACCACACGCGCAGACCAAAATGCGCCCGCGCGCCATTTGGCTGGCCCCTTCTCTTTCTATTCAAAGACCCCGGCATCGGACCAACCGGAGCCCTTGATATGAAACCAGTTTTTTCCAGCCTGACCCTGATTGCGAGCCTTGCGGGCAGCACCGCGCTTGGCGCAGAGACAGACTATCCGCTGACCATCGACAACTGCGGCCATACGCTCAGCTTTGACGCGGCCCCCCAGACCACTGTGACCATCGGGCAATCCACGACAGAGATCCTGTATCTGCTGGGCCAGCAGGACCGGATCGCGGGAACCTCTGTCTGGTTCAGCCCCGTTTTGCCAGAGTTCAAAGAGACAAACGATGCGATTGAACGGCTGGCGGACAACGACCCCAGCTTTGAAAGCGTGTTGGGCAAACGCCCCGATCTGGTCACCGTTATGTATGAATGGCATGTCGGCCCCGAAGGTATGGTCGGCACCCGCGACAGCTTTCACGAGGTGGGCGTGCCGACCTATGTGATGCCCACCGATTGCGCGGCCAAGGATAACTCTGTCGGCGCGGACGGCACGCGATCTGAACTGTTCACGACCCAGCAGCTGTATACCAGCATCGAAGAGCTCGCCCGTATCTACAACGCGCAAGACGCCGGTGCCACGCTGCTGGCAGACCTGCAATCGCGCGAGGCAAAGGCGGTCGAGAAAGCCAAATCGCTGAACCTGCCCCAAGGCACCTCGGCGCTGTTCTGGTTCTCGTCGTCCGAGATGGCGGCGGACCCTTATGTGGCAGGTCAACAGGGTGTGCCCGCCTATATGATGGACAAGCTTGGCGTCGAAAACGTCGTGACCTCGGCCGAGGAATGGCCGCTGGTCGGATGGGAGACTCTGGCGAAATCCGACCCGACCTTCATCGTGCTCGCCAAAATGGACCGTCGCCGCTTCCCCGCGGATGACATCGAGAAAAAACGCACCTTCCTGATGAACGACCCCGTCGCCCGCGAGATGACCGCGGTGAAAGAGGGCCGCATCATCACCATGGACGCCCATGCGATGGACCCGACCGTGCGTGCGATCTATGCGCTGGAAACGATGGCTGACGCGCTGTCCGGTTTCGATCTAGCCAAATGACCGCAATCGACCGCTCTGTGATGCGCAGGCCGCAGTGGCACTGGTGGGTGATCATCCCGCCGGTGCTGCTGGCCGCATTGCTGTTTGGTGCGGCCATCGGCGAGGTCTCTATCCCGCCGCTGGTGGTGCTGAAGGTGCTGGCCAACAAGGCGCTGAACGCGGGCTATGCGGTGGACAAGATCGACGAGGGCATCGTGTGGAACTACCGCATGGCGCGGGCCGTGGTGGCGATGTGCTGTGGCGCCGGTCTGGCGCTGTCGGGCGTCGTGTTGCAAGCACTGCTGCGCAATGCGCTGGCGGATCCCTATCTGCTGGGCATCTCCGCGGGGGCGTCCACGGGTGCTGTGGCGGTGACCATCCTCGGGCTGGGGGGTGGTGCCATCTCGCTGTCTATCGGTGCGTTCAGCGGGGCGCTGGTGGCCTTTGCCTTTGTCGCCTTGCTGGCGCAGGCGGCAGGGGGCGGTGTGGGTCTGCAAGCCGCGGGCGTGATCGTGCTGGCCGGTATTGCGGGCAGCCAGATGTTCAACGCTCTGACCGCGCTGATGATCACGAAATCGGCCAATGCCGAACAGGCCCGTGCCATCATGTTCTGGCTTTTGGGGAATATGTCGGGCGTGCGCTGGCCCGATGTACTAAGCGCCCTGCCCGCGGCGATGATCGGGCTGCTGGCCTGCCTGTGGCACGCCCGCGCGCTGGATGCCTTTACCTTCGGCAGCGACAGCGCCGCGTCCTTGGGCATTCCGGTGCGCCGCGTGCAGCTGCTGCTGATCGGCACGGCGGCGCTGGTCACGGCGGTAATGGTCTCGGTGGTGGGTGCGATCGGCTTTGTCGGGCTGGTGATCCCCCATGCCATGCGTATCGTCGTGGGGCATCGTCACGCGATCCTTGTGCCTGCTTCCGCACTGGCGGGGGCGGTGTTTCTGGTCTTTGCCGATGTAATTTCGAGGGTGATTGTACCGGGCCAAGTACTACCCATCGGCGTGGTGACCGCTTTGGTCGGCGCGCCGGTCTTTGCACTGATCCTGATTGGCAAAAGGACGTCGCCATGATTCTGTCCTGTCACGAACTGGGCTGGCGGGTGCGCAACCGCGCCATCGTCGATGACGTGTCCCTGTCCTTGCGGCCGGGCGAAAAGCTGGGGCTGATCGGGCCCAACGGGTCGGGCAAATCCACGTTACTGCATATGCTTGCCGGCATTCAGAAACCCTCGCGCGGGCGGGTCGAGCTGGACGGCGCACCGCTTGCAAAGATGCGCCAGCGCGATATCGCGCAGCGGCTGGCCCTGGTCGAACAACACGCCGATACCGCAGATCGCATCACCGTGCGCCATGCCGTTGAACTGGGCCGCACCCCGTGGTTGTCCGCCCTGCGCGGGTGGAGCGCAGGGGACGACGCCATCGTCACGCAGGCGCTGGCGGATGTGGATCTGTCGGGTTTTGGCGACCGCCACTGGCACACGCTGTCGGGCGGTGAACAACAGCGCGTTCATATCGCCCGTGCACTGGCCCAAAGGCCGCAAGTGCTGCTGCTTGACGAGCCGACGAACCATCTGGATATCCGCCACCAGCTGTCGATCCTTGAACTGATCCAGCGCTTGCCGACAACGGCGATCATCGCCCTGCATGACCTGAACCAAGCCACGCTCTGCGACCGGATCTGCGTCTTGCAAGATGGCAAGCTGCGCGCCATCGGCACCCCCTCCGAGATCATGACCGAAACCCTCCTGCGCGAGGTCTTTGGCGTCTGCGGGCATTTCCTTGTCGATCCGGCGGATAACGCGCAGGTGATCCGCTTTCACACGGCGACCCATTAAGCGCGCCAAGCGGCCACAGCTCTATCCAACTCCTTACGCATTTGGTCGGGAACCATCCGTCACGCTACAGGTTTTGCCTGTGGACCCTGAAGGAGTAGCTACAGATGACCGACAAGAAGCAAACCCCTCCCACAACCACAGACGCTGGCATTCGCGTTCAAAGCGATGAGCATTCGCTGACCGTTGGCCCCGATGGCCCGATCGTGCTGAATGACCACTATCTGCTGGAACAGATGGCGAATTTTAACCGCGAACGTATTCCAGAGCGCCAGCCCCACGCCAAAGGCTCGGGCGCATTTGGCACCTTCGAGACGACGCAAGACGTATCGAAGTACACGATGGCGAATATTTTCCAGCCCGGCGCGAAATGCGATGTGGTGATGCGGTTTTCGACCGTGGCAGGCGAACGCGGCAGCCCGGACACATGGCGCGACCCGCGCGGCTTCTCGGTCAAGATGTACACCGACGAAGGCATCTTTGACATGGTCGGCAACAACACCCCGATCTTCTTTGTCCGCGATCCAATCAAGTTCCAGCAGTTCATCCGCAGCCAGAAGCGCCGTGCGGATAACAACATGCGCGACCACGATATGCAGTGGGACTTCTGGACGCTCTCGCCCGAAAGCGCACATCAGGTGACCTATCTCATGGGCGACCGCGGCATTCCGAAAAACTGGCGCGAGATGAACGGGTATTCCAGCCACACCTATTCGCTGGTCAATGCCGAGGGTGAAAAGTTCTGGGTCAAGTTCCACTTCCACACCGATCAGGGCGACGGCAATGCCTACCTTAGCCAGGATGAAGCCGACAAGCTGGCGGGGACCAACGGCGATTACCACCGCGCCGATCTGTTCAACAACATCCGCGACGGGAACTACCCCAGCTGGACGCTCAAGTGGCAGATCATGCCTTACGAGGATGCCAAGACCTATCGCATCAACCCGTTTGATCTGACCAAGGTCTGGCCGCACGAGGACTACCCGCTGATCGAGGTCGGCAAGCTGACCCTGAACCGCAACCCCACCGATTTCCATACAGAGATCGAACAGGCCGCGTTCGAGCCGAACAATATGGTGCCGGGCGTCGGTCTGTCGCCAGACAAGATGCTGTTGGCACGGGGTTTCTCCTACGCGGACGCGCACCGCGCGCGGCTGGGTGTCAACTACAAGCAGATTCCGGTCAACAAACCCGTCTCGCCGACCCATAGCTATTCGAAAGACGGCGCGGGCCGGACTGAAAAAGTCTCTGATCCGGTATATGCGCCCAACTCATATGGTGGGCCCTCTGCGCAGCCGCATCAGCATGAAGCGGGCCTGTGGTATTCCGATGGCGACATGGTGCGTCAGGCCTATACCCTGCGCCCCGATGACGATGATTGGAGCCAGGCCGGCAAGCTCGTCCGCGAGGTGATGGATGCCGATGCCCGCGAACGTTTGGTGTCGAATGTGGTGGGGCACCTGTGCGACGGTGTCAGCGAAAAGGTGCTGGTCCGTGCCTTTGAATACTGGCGCAACATCGACAAAGACACCGGCGACAAGATCGAGGCCGGTGTGCGCGAGAAGCTGGGCGGGGAATCCAAAGCCCCCGGTATGGCCTCTGCCCTCAGCATCGGCGGCAAGTAACACCGCACCGTTCCAAGCCAAACGATCAGCGGGGCCTTAGCGGGCCCCGCTTTTCCATGTCTGGCCGACGGCGATTTAACCGACGGCGATATTGTCGATCAGCCGCACACCGGCCAGCCACGCGGCGGCCAACAGACGTGCGGGGCGGTTGGGTGTGGTCATCAGCTCCAACTGGTCAGCAGATCGCAGGTCAAGGTATTCCACCTGCGTAAAGCCCGCTCGTTCCACCCGCGACACCGCCGCCTCGCGGAGCGTTTCCAGATCGCCACCAGCAAGCAGCCCCTCTGACATCTCCTCCATCGCGCGGTGAAGTTCGGGGGCCCAGGTGCGGGCGCGGTCCGACAGCAGCAGGTTGCGCGAGGACATGGCCAGACCGTCTTCCTCGCGGATGGTGGGGCAACCGATCACCTCTATCGGCAGGTCCAGATCACGCGCCAGACGGGTCACCACCTGAAGCTGCTGATAATCCTTTTCGCCAAAGAATGCCTTGTCCGCCTGGGTCTGGGTAAAGAGTTTGGTCACGATGGTCGCAACCCCGTCGAAATGCCCTGCCCGATGCGCCCCGCACAGCCCTTGGGTGATGCCTTCGACCGACACAGTCGTCGCGAAACCGTTGGGGTACATCTGTTCCCCATCTGGCACATAGACGACATCCGCCTTCAGCGCGATCAACTTGCGCGCGTCCTCTTCCTCGGTGCGGGGGTAGTTCTTGTAGTCGTCAGGGTTGTTAAATTGTTTGGGGTTAATGAAGATCGTTACGATCACACGGTCGCACGCCTCTTTTGCGGCCCGCACGAGGCTCAGGTGCCCCTGATGCAGCGCGCCCATCGTCGGCACCACGGCGACGCTTTCGCCCGCGGCTTTCCATCCGGCGACCTTGCTGCGCAGTTCAACCAGCGTGCGGATAATTTCGGGTGTCATGTTTTGGAAACCTCGTCAGAAAATACATGCTCGGGTCCGGGGAAGGATCGCGCCGTGACCTCGTCGGCATAGGCCTGCACCGCGGCCTTTGCGTCATCGCCCAGATGGGCATAGCGTTTTACGAATTTCGCCTTGAAGGCGGTGAACAGCCCCAGCATGTCATCGACCACCAGAATTTGCCCGTCACATTGTGCTGACGCACCGATGCCGATGGTGGGAATGGCGACCGTTTCAGTGATCTGGTCCGCCAAAGCCTGCGGCACTTTCTCAAGCACCACGGCAAAGGCCCCTGCCCGCGTCACCGCCTGCGCATCGGCCATCAGCTGCGTGGCGGCCGCACCGCGCCCCTGCACCTTGTACCCGCCAAGCGTGTGGATCGACTGCGGCGTCAGGCCGATATGCGCCATCACCGGAATGCCGCGTTTGGTCAGGAAGGCGATGGTGTCTTCCATGACCTCCCCCCCTTCAAGCTTGACCGCACCGGCACCGGTTTCGCGCATCAAGCGTGCCGCGTTCTCAAAGGCTTGGGCAGGGCTTTGCTCGTAGCTGCCGAAGGGCATATCGATCACCAGCATCGACTGGGTCAGCCCGCGCCGCACCGCTTGACCGTGCAGGATCATCATCTCCATCGTGACCTCAAGCGTCGAGGGCAGCCCGTGCAGCACCATCCCCACTGAATCGCCCACAAGCACGAAATCGCAGATGCCATCCATCACTTGCGCCATCGGCGTGGTATAGGCGGTCAGGCTCACCAGCGGAGCCCCCCCTTTGCGGGCCAGAATATCCGTCGGCATGGGGGCGGTCTTGCGGGCTGTGGCGCTCATCTGTGGCGGTCCTTTTTGGTAAGGTCGTCATTGCAATCTATCGGGGCCATGGCGGGGCATGGGGCGGCTTGGCGATGCTTCTAGACCAAAACGTCGCGATGTAGGTAGCAAAAGAGCAAGAATTTTACCCATGTCGCTGCGTCAGTCGAATCCGATACTACTTGGGCGGGATCGGGGCCACTGGCTGCGCGCCCCGCCCCGTGGGCACGGTCAGCACCAGCAGGCAAAGCACGACCAGCCCGACGCCCGCCCAACCAAGGGGGGGCAAGCGTTCGCCCACCACGACAACGGCCAGCAGTGCTGCGACCACCGGCTCGATCAGCGTCAGGGTCGTGGCCGTACTGGCCCGCACCCGCGACAGCCCGTAGCCGAAACAGATATAGCCCAGAAACATCGGCACAAACGCCATATAAAGCCCGACCGCCGCATTGCCCCACGAGGCCAGCAGCGGGCCGCCGGTCGCCAGTAGCACCGGCATCAGCATCAGCCCGCCCAGTCCAAAGGTGGCACCCATGGCCACCGAAGACCGCAGGCCGCGCAGCATCATCGCGCGCGCAGTCCAGCTATAAAGCGCATAGGTAAACCCGCCGAGCAGACCCAGCACGACCCCCAGCGGCACATTGGTGCCCCCCACGGCCCCATGCCCGCCCTCGGCCAGACAGATCAGCACCATGCCCGCCACGCCCGCCAGCGCGCCAAGGCTCCACCGAAGGGTCAGCAAAGATCGCTCCATCACATATTCGATCAGCGCGGCAAACAGGGGCGCGGTGCCGATGGTGACGACGGTCCCGATGGTCACCCCCGCCAACCGCATGGAGCCATAGAACGCCAGCGGATAGATCATCACCGCCAAGGCCCCCAGCAGCAGCAACCCACGCTGCTGCCAAAGTTGCGCACGCGCATGGGCGATGCCCCGCAGCGCCAGCAGCGCCTGCCCGATGCCGCCGATCCCCATCGCCGCGGCACCGATCGCCGCAGCACTCACGTCAGGGGCAAAGGTCGCGGCGGTGCCGGTGGTGCCCCAGACGGTGCCTGCAAAAAGCACACCTGCCACGCCAAGCGCATTGCTCTGGCGGCCCGAGCTTTCCTGATCCGTCATCCTGTCATCCCCTGCGCTGAGCGGTCCTGTGGCGTAGTGATGACCCGCCAAGCGCCTGAGGTCAAAGCATCATTCGGACTGCAAGCGCGATACGATACTGCCTGCGGTAACGGTGCCGATTGTCTCTCCGTCCTCGACCACGGGGATCGCCTGCGCATCATCGCCGATCTTGCCAATCAGCTCGGCCACCGGCGTCTCGGCGGCGACGGCCCCGTCCGATGTCGCGGCGGGCGGGCCCATCACATCGCGGGCCGTCAGCACACCAAGCGGGTTCATATTGGCCACGAATTCCGCCACATAGTCCGACGCGGGGTTCGAAAAAATCTCGCGCGGGGTGCCGCATTGCACGATGCGCCCGCCCTCCATAATCGCGATGCGCCCGCCCAGTTTGAAGGCTTCGTCCAGATCATGACTGACGAAGATGATCGTGCGTTTCAACTCGCGTTGCAGATCAAGCAGCTCGTCCTGCAGGCGGGTGCGGATCAGCGGATCAAGGGCCGAGAAAGGCTCGTCCATCAGCAGGATCGGGGCTTCGGTGGCAAAGGCGCGGGCCAGCCCCACGCGTTGCTGCATCCCGCCCGACAGCTCGCTGACCTTGCGGTCGGCCCAATCGGCCAGCCCGACAAGCCTAAGCTGCGCCTCTGCCCGTTCAAGTCGTTCGCGTTTGGGAACATCGGCCAGTTCCAGCCCGAGCGCCACGTTGTCGCGCACCGTGCGCCACGGCAGCAATCCGAACTGCTGGAACACCATCGACACACATTCGCGGCGCACGCGGCGCAGATCAGCGGCAGAGCTGGCAGTGACGTCACAGCTCCAGTCGCCATCATGTACCCGCACCGATCCACGCACCAACGGGTTCAACCCGTTGACCGCGCGCAGCAAGGTGGATTTGCCAGAGCCGGACAAGCCCATCAGCACAAGGATCTCGCCCTGTTTGACGTCAAGCGTGCAGTTATGCACCCCGAGGATCTGGCCTGTCTCGGCCTCGATTTCGGCACGGTCTTGTCCGGCGTCCATCAAGGGCAACGCCTTGGCCGGTTTCGGGCCAAAGACGATGGACACATTGTCGAATTCGACGGCGTTTGCGGGGTTGGTCATTTGATCGCTCATTTTCGTGTCACCCGTAGCATCCGGTCCAGCATGATGGCGACCACGACGATGATCAGCCCCGATTCAAAGCCAAGCCCCGTGTTCACCTGATTAAGCGCGCGCACCACCGGCACGCCAAGGCCATCCGCCCCCACGAGGGCCGCGATCACCACCATCGACAGCGACAGCATGATCGTCTGGTTCAGACCGGTCATGATCTGCGGCAGCGCATAGGGCAGTTCGATTTTCCACAGGGTCTGGCTGGGCTTCGCCCCAAAGGCCTGCGCGGCCTCAAGCAGCGCCTTGGGGGTGGAGGCGATACCAAGCTGCGTCAACCGGATCGGCGCGGGCAGGACAAAGATCACCGTCGCGATCAGCCCCGGCACCATGCCGATGCCGAAAAAGACAATTGCGGGAATAAGATAGACGAAGGTGGGCAGCGTCTGCATCAAGTCCAGCACCGGTGCCATATAGCGGTACATGCGCGGTCGGTGCGCCGCGGCGATGCCGATGGGAACGCCGACGCCCATGCAAACCACACAGGCCGACAGCACCAGCGTCAGGCTTTCGGTGGTTTCTTCCCAGTAATCCTGATTGAGGATGAACAGAAACCCCAACACGATTAGCAGCGGGGTTTTCCAGTTGCGCTGGATCGCCCAGGTCAACGCGCCAAAGACAGCGATAACGATCAGCGGATGTGGCGTTTGCAGCACCCAGAGGATCGCGTCAATCAACCACTCCATCGCGACGGCCAGCCCGTCGAACAGCCAACCCGCGTTGATCAGCAGCCAATCAAAAACCGCCTCTGCGGCGTCATCAATCGGGATCTTGTTATCGGTGAGCCAGTTCATGGGAACCTCCGGAGGCTGGTATCATGCGATGATGGCAAAAAGGGCCCGCCCGATGGCAGGCCCTTTTCACATCCTAAGGGTGGATTACTCGACGATGGTCTTGGCGGCCGCCATCGCGTCGCCACCGTCCACGGTGGTCACGCCGTCCAGCCATGTGTCGAGCACATCAGGGTTCGCCTTGATCCAGGCTGTCGCCGCATCGCGGGGCTCTTCGCCGTCATCCAGAATGGCCCCCATGATCTCGTTCTCCATGGCGAGGGTGAATTCCAGATTGGTCAGCAGCTTGCCCACGTTGGGGCATTCCTCGACAAAACCGGCGCGGGTGTTGGTATGAACGGTCGCACCGCCCAGATCGGGGCCAAAGAAATCATCC
Source organism: Sulfitobacter sp. TCYB15 (assembly GCF_040435955.1). Taxonomy (NCBI): domain Bacteria; kingdom Pseudomonadati; phylum Pseudomonadota; class Alphaproteobacteria; order Rhodobacterales; family Roseobacteraceae; genus Sulfitobacter; species Sulfitobacter sp. TCYB15. The sequence continues at coordinate 1,461,244 of NZ_CP159193.1, read as the reverse complement.
CCGCCTTCCAGATAGGTCAGATCAAAGTTCGCGTTCATCGGGTGCGGCTCCCAACCAAGGAAGACGATAGGCTCGCCCTTGGCGGACAGGCGTTTGACCTGTGCAAGCATCCCCTGCTCCGAGGATTCCTTGACCTCGAACTCGGCCAGATCAAAGGCGTTATCGTCGATCATCGACTGGATCAGGCGGTTGCCGTCATTGCCCGGCTCGATGCCATAGATCTGACCGTCCAGCGCGTCTGCATTGGCAGCGATATCGGCGAAATTCTTGATCCCCATGTCAGCGGCGGCTTTATTCACGGCCAGCGTGTACTTCGCGCCAGTCAGGTTCGCGCGCACTGTGTCAACGCTGCCATCCTCGCGGTAGGGTGCGATGTCCGCCTCCATCGTGGGCATCCAGTTGCCAAGAAACACATCCACATCGCCTGCGGCCATCGACGTGTAGGTCACTGGAACGGAAAGGATTTTCACGTCTGTCTCATAGCCCAAAGCGTCCAGCACGACGGTGGTTGCGGCAGTGGTCGCGGTGATGTCGGTCCAACCTACGTCGGAAAAGGTGATCTCGTCACAGCTTGCGGCAGCAAGGCTGCTGGCAAGGGACAGGGTAAGCGCGGTGGTTGCTGCAAGAACTTTCATGGCAGAGGAACTCCCGTTATGTTTATTGTTGATCGCGTAATAGAGCGCGATTGCGCGCTTTGATGCAACCCGATTTCTACACGACCGCGCGGCAAGACGCGGCTCAGGCAAGGAGACACCCCATGATCGGCACCCCCTATTTTCCCATTTCCCTCTTCACAGGCCCCCGCGCGTGAGCGGTGCAAGCCCCGCGTGGATCGGGGTCGATGTCGCGGATGGGCATATGCATCTGTGGGTGCATGATCCACGCAGCGATGTGCTGGCGCAGGCCGACGGGCCGGTCGCTGCCTTGCCTGCGGAAGACGGCTTTGTCGCGGCCCTTACGGATTTGCTGTCGCCCTATCTGTCGGACCAACAGCGTTTGCCGGTGATCCTCGCGGGGCTGCCTGCCCTGCCCGCCAGCAGCCTGCGCCCCATTCCGGCAGAGCCCTTGGGCGGGGTGCTTGCCCTGGAGGTTGATGACCCGCGGCTGGAACTACGCGCGGTGCCCGGCCTGAAACAGGCCAACCCACCCCAGATCACGCAAGGGGCCGAGACGGCGATTGCGGGCTACCTTCAGGCAGCGCCCGAGTTTGACGGGGTGATCTGTTGCCTTGATGCACAGTCCACATGGGCCCACATCAGCGCCCGCGAGGTCGTCAGTTTTCAAAGTTTTCTCACCCCCATGATGGCCGCGCAGTTGTCCGCGACAGCCCCGCTATCAAAGGCGGTTGTCGGTGGTGGGTTGGATGAGGATACTTTCGACGCCGCCGTGAATGATGTCATGGCTCGCCCGCAAATCGTTGCCACCGCGCTGGCCGAGATTTCGGCGCACGCCACCATAGATGGCCCCACAATGGACGCAGGCTGGTCACGGCTGATGGGTTTGTTGATCGGGCTAGAGCTGGCCGGTGCCCGCGCCTATTGGCTGGGCCGCGAGGTGGTCATCCTCTCCGACAGCCCGCTCGCCCCGCTCTATGCACGCGGGCTTGCCGCCCAGGGTCTGACGGCCAGCCACGTCTCGCGCCGCGACCATGTGCGCGCCGGGCTGCAACTTTGCGCCGACGCAAGCGCCAGTTGATCTGACGCGCGCGAGATAAACGAGGACGCCCCCGGCCCTAGGCCGGGGTGCCACCGTTTTCAGGAAAGAAACACGCCGCGGCATGATGCCCCTGCGGCAGTTCTGGCCGCATGGCGCGGCATTTGTCGCGCACTTTCCAGCACCGTGGCGCAAAGGGGCAGCCATCGGGGATCGCCAGTGGCGATGGCAGTTCGCCTTGCAGCTTGATCCGCTCTTTCGCGCCGCGTGGGTCCGCTTGGGGCGTGGCCGACAGCAGCGCCTTGGCATAGGGGTGGAACGGCGCACCGAACACATCATCGCGGCTACCGCGTTCGACCGCGCGCCCCAGATACATCACAATAACCTCATCCGCCACGTGACGCACGACGCTCAGGTCATGGGAGATGAACAGATAGGCCAGTTGCAGACGTTCCTGCAGATCGACCAACAGGTTCAGCACCGAGCTCTGGATCGACAGGTCCAGCGCGGACACAGGCTCGTCCAGCACCAGCACTTTGGGGTCCAGCATCAACGCCCGCGCAATCGCGATCCGCTGGCGTTGACCGCCGGAAAACATATGCGGATAGCGGTCAAAATGTTCAGGCCGCAAGCCCACCAGACCGAGCATCTCGCGCGCTTTGGCGGTACGCTCCTTGCTGCTCATGTCGGGGCGGTTGATCTTGAGAGGTTCCTCAAGGATCGCGCCGATCCGCTGGCGCGGGTTGAGCGAGCCATAGGGGTCTTGGAACACGATCTGCACCGATTTGCGCAGCGATGCCCAGTCTTCGCGGACCACGGGTTTGCCATCCAGTGTCAGCGATCCGGCGGTCGGGTCTTCGATCATCGTGACCATCCGCGCCAAGGTCGATTTCCCGCAGCCGCTTTCGCCTACGACGGCCAGCGTTTTGCCCGGATAGAGCGCGAAATCGAGCCCGCCCACGGCCTTGAGCGTACGCGGCTTGCGAAACAGCCCGCCGCCGACTTCATAGTGACGCTCTAGCGCCGTTGCAGTCATCACAGGTGCGGTCATGATGCGACCCTTTCGTCTGTGTTCAAGGGGTAGAAACAACGCGCATAGCCCAGATCAGCGCCCAAGGCGGGCGGCGCTTCGGACTTGCATTTGGCGTTGGCGAATTTGCAGCGTGGCGAAAACAGGCATCCTGCGGGGCGGTCGAATTGCCCCGGCACCACGCCCGGAATGGTCGGCAGCCGCTTTTCCGTCGCCCGTTCCGGCAGCGCATCCAGCAGCGCCGAGGTATAGGGGTGGTGCGGCGCGTCAAACAGCGGGATCACCGGCTGCTCTTCGATCTTCTGGCCGGCATATTGCACGCTGACGCGTTCGGCGGTTTCCGCAACAACACCCATGTCGTGCGTGATCAACACCAGCCCCATGCCCGTTTCCTCGCGCAGGGACGCGAGCAGATCGAGGATCTGTGCCTGAATGGTCACGTCGAGCGCCGTGGTAGGTTCATCGGCGATCAGCAGCTTGGGCTTACAGGCAATCGCCATCGCAATCATCACCCGCTGGTTCATCCCGCCCGACATCTGGTGCGGGAAGGCCGACAGGCGCTTTTCGGGATCGGGGATCCCGACCTGTTCAAACAGCTCGATCGCGCGTTTCTGACGCTCGCGGCGGCCCATGCCAAGATGCACCCGCAGGGCCTCGCGGATTTGCCAGCCCACGGTGAAACAGGGGTTAAGCGATGACATCGGCTCCTGAAAGATCATCGCCAGATCATTGCCGACGATCTTGCGACGCGCCTTGGCGTCCATCGTCAGCAGGTTGTGCCCATCGAAGGTCAGCTCGTCCGCGGTGACGGTAGCAGTCCAGGGCAGCAGCCCCATCAGCGCCAGCATCGACACGGATTTACCCGACCCGCTTTCCCCCACAATCGCGAGGATCTCGCTTTCGTTCACGTCCTGGTCGACGCCGTCCACCGCCCGGAACTTGCCCGAGGCCGTGGCGAAATCAACGCTTAGGTTTCTGATACGCAAAAGTGTCATGGCTCAGCTCCGTTTCAGTTTCGGATCAAGCGCGTCGCGCAGGCCGTCACCCATGAGGTTGATCGCCAGCACGGTCACAAGGATCGCCACGCCGGGGAAGGTCACGACCCACCAGGCGCGCAGGATGAACTCGCGTGCTTCGGCCAGCATCGTGCCCCATTCAGGTGTGGGCGGCTGCGCCCCCATCCCCAGAAAGCCCAAGGCCGCGGCATCAAGGATCGCGGTCGAGAATGACAGCGCGGCCTGCACGATGATCGGCGCAAGGCAGTTGGGCAGCACGGTGACAAACATCAGCCGGAAGATCCCTGCCCCCGCTACGCGGGCCGAGGTCACGTAATCTTTCTGACGTTCCGACAGCACGCTGGCGCGGGTCAGGCGCACATAGTGGGGCTGCAACACAATCGCGATGGCGATCATCGCGTTGGTCAGCGACGGCCCGAGGATCGCCACCAGCACCAACGCCAGCAGCAGGGACGGGAACGCCAGCACGATATCCATGACACGCATGATGATGCTATCGACCCATTTGGGCGCAAAGCCCGCGATCAGCCCGATGATGATCCCGCCGGTCGCCGCGATAGAGACAACGACGACCCCCACAAAGAAGGAATAACGCGCGCCCACAATCAGACGCGACAGCATATCGCGCCCGAGCGGATCGGTACCCAGGATATGGGTCCAGCTGCCGCCCTCTTGCCACGCGGGGGGCTGTAGGGTGGCGGCGCGGAATTGCTCTGTCGCGTCATGGGGGGCGACCCACGGACCGAACAGGGCCAGAAAGGCAAAGACCGCAAAGATCCATAGCCCGATGACAGCGCCGCGGTTTTCGCGGAAGTAGAACCAGAATTCGCGCAAGCGGCCCGGACGTTCCTGGACCATTGCGGCTTCGGCAGAGAGTGCGTCGTCCATGTTATCGCTTTCTGATTTTGGGGTTGATGACGCCGTAAAGCATGTCGACGGTCAGGTTCACGACCATCACCATCACAGCAATCAGCAGCAGCCCGCCCTGAACCACGGGGTAATCGCGGCGGAAAATACTATCGACCATCCACTTGCCGATGCCCGGCCAGCTAAAGATGGTTTCGGTCAGGATCGCACCGGCCAGCAATGTGCCGACCGACAGACCAATCACGGTGATCACGGGGATCAGCGCGTTGCGCAGGGCGTGAATGCCGTTGATCCGCCCCGGAGACATGCCCTTGGCGCGGGCGGTGCGGATGTAATCCTCGCCCAGAACCTCCAGCATGGCCGACCGCGTCTGGCGTGCGATCACGGCCAGCGGGATTGTCCCCAGCACGATCGTTGGCAGAACCAGATGGCGCACCGCTGACAGGAACGCCCCCTTCTGACCCGACGCCAGACTGTCAATCAGCATAAAGCCGGTGGGGTTGGGGAAGTAATACAGCAGATCAATCCGCCCCGACACAGGAGTCCATTGCAGGTTGCCCGAAAAGACAATGATCAGCAGCAGCGCCCACCAGAAGATCGGCATCGAATAGCCCACCAGCGCCGTGGACATCAGCGCCCGGTCAAAGAACTTGCCCCGGTTCACCGCCGCAATCACCCCCGCCGGAAGGCCAAGGGCGATGGCAAAGATCATCGCGCAGACCGCCAGCTCAAGCGTGGCTGGGAAGAGCGTAAAGAATTCGTCGAACACCGGGCGCTTGGTGACAAAGCTGTTGCCCAGATCGCCCTGCAGCACGCCGGTCAGATAATCCCAGAATTGCACATAGATCGGCTGGTCATAGCCGAATTGTTTGGCCAGTTGGGCATAGCGCTCATCAGAGATGCCGCGCTCGCCCGCCATCACCTGGATCGGGTCGCCCGGCAGCGCGCGGATGAATCCGAAGGAGATCAGCGTCACCCCGATGAAAGTCGGGATGAACGTCAGCAGTCGTCCCAGAACATAGTTCAGCATTTTATCACCATCAGCTCTTTGGGGAAGTTGGTCAGCGTTTCATAGCCGTCGTCGGTAATCAGCACGTCATCCTCGATGCGCACGCCGAAATTTCCGATCTCGTAGAGGCCGGGTTCATTGGTGTAAACCGTTCCGGCGGGTAAAGTCATGTGGTTGCCCCGCATGATATAGGGGGCCTCATGGACCTCGCGGCCCAGACCGTGACCGGTCTTGGTGCGGATGCGGTCCCCATAGGGCGAGGCTTCCAGTACAGAGATCACGGCATCGTCGATGTCATGGGCGGTCACCCCCGCGCGGGTCACGGCAAGCCCTGCCATATTGGCGCGCAGCACGGTGTCATAGACATCGCGCCCCTCATCGGTAACGTGATCCAGAAAAACGGTACGGGTGATGTCGGCGGCAAAGCCGTTCTTGCGCGCGCCAAAGTCCAGCAGCAGCGCATCGCCCGCCTTGACCGCGTAATCCTCGCGCGCATGGGCATGGGGGCGGGCCGAGCCATCGGCGGCGGCCACGATGGGACCAAAGGACAGGTCATCCGCCCCTTCCGCGAAAAGCGCCTGCACCAGCGTCTGTTCGATCTGCTTCTCGCTCTGGCCCAGCTTGACGCTGTCCAGCGTGCGCTGGAGGGCGCGTTCGGAAATGCCGATCGCCGCGCGCAGGGCGGCGATATCCTCGGGGGTCTTGATCATCCGCAGGGCCGAGATTTCACGCTCTGCATCGGTGATGGTCAGATCGGGCTGTGCCTGTTTGAACGCATGGTGCACGAAGACGCGCATCACCTGCCCTTCGACCGCCAGCGACGTGATGCCCAAATGCTGCGCCAGCGCGGCAAATGCATCGGCATAGCCGGTCTGGTCGCGCCAATCAAACACCGCGCCGTCAAATCCGACCATGTCCCAACTGCCCAGTTCGAGGTTCGGCAACAGCACCGCCGCAGGTTTATCCGCAGGGATCACCAGAACAAAGGGACGCTCGTTGCTCATAAACCTATGGCCAACGGCGCGCGAGAAATTGGGTCCGGGCACCAGCGCCACGGCATCGACGCCCAGATCGGCGGCCACAGCGACATAGTCGGCAAGACGTTGAGAGAGGTTCTTTGACACGGGGGCTTGCGCCTTTCGTTAACGTGGCCGGGGCCTAGAATAGAGGAAGGGACGGCGCGACATGCACCGTCCCCATTGCTTTGTCATCGCTGTTATTGCGACAGGCCAACCTGGTTGAAGATGTGGCCACCCAGCGGGTGCACAACATAGTTTTCAACTTCGGGGCGCATTGGCATGTAAACAACCGAATGCGCGATGGTGGCCCAAGGGGCTTGGTCCTTGAAGATTTCCTGCGCTTTTTCATACAGCGGCGCACGCTCTTCTTGTGTTGGCAGAACCTTGGCTTCCTGAACCAGCGCGTCGAATTCCTCGTTGCACCATTGTGCGCGGTTGGATTTCTCTACGCCGTCGCAGCCCAGCAGAACCGCGAGGAAGTTGTCGGGGTCACCGTTGTCACCTGTCCAACCCAGCAGAACGGCACCATCGCGGTCTTTTGCTTTGGAACGCTCAAGGTATTCACCCCATTCGTAGGACACGATCTCTACGTCGACACCGACCTTCGAGAAGTCTTCCTGCATCAGCTCGGCCATACGGCGGGCATTGGGGTTATAGGGACGCTGGACCGGCATCGCCCAGATTTTCAGCGTCAGGTCGGATACGCCTTCGGCTTCCAGCGCGGCTTTCGCGGCTTCCGGATCGTATTTGTCATCCTCGATCGCATCGTTATAGGACCACATTGTCGGCGGCAGCGGGTTCTTGGCGATTTCGCCGGAGCCCTGGAACACCACGTCGATGATCGCTTGCTTGTCGATCGCCATGTTCAAGGCTTTACGCACATTGGCGTTGTCGAACGGAGGCATCTGCGTGTTGTACGCCAGATAGCCCACGTTCAGGCCCTCTTGCTCCATCACGACGACATCTTCGGCGTCTTTCATCGCCTGCACGTCCGCAGGGTTCGGATAGGCCATGACGTGGCATTCGCCCGCTTGTACCTTCTGGTAGCGCACGGAGGCGTCCGGTGTGATCGCAAAGATCAACGCTTCGACTTTCGCCGGGTCACCCCAGTATTCGTCGTTGCGCACGTAACGGATCACGGCGTCTTTCTGGTAGGCTTGGAAGGTGAACGGGCCGGTACCGATAGGCGCCTGGTTCAGCATTTCCGGCGTGCCGGCTTCCAGCATCGCGTCAGCATATTCCTTGGACACGATCGAGGCAAAGTCCATTGCCATGTTGGCAATGATCGGCGCTTCGGCGCGGGTCAGGTTGAACTGAACGGTGTAATCATCAACCTTTTCGATGCTTTCGATCAGGTCAGGCATCGACATCGCACCGTAGTATTCCCAGGTGCCACCCGATACTTGGTTGTAGGGGTTGTCGGCGTTGCCTTGACGGTCAAAGCTAAAGATCACGTCATCGGCGTTAAAATCGCGTGTGGGCGTGAACTGGGCGTTGCTGTGAAACTTGACGCCTTTGCGCAGCTTGAACGTCACGGTCTTGCCGTCTTCGGACACCTCCCAGCTTTCGGCCAGCGCGGGAATGGTTTCGGTGGTACCGACCTTGAATTCCGCCAAGCGGTTGTAGATCGGGTGGCTGGACGCATCAAAGGTCGTGCCTGCGGTGTACAGGGCCGGGTCAAAGCCTTCTGGCGACCCTTCCGAGCAATAGACCAGCGACTGCGCCTGCGCCGCAACGCCAAGCGTGCTCAGCAGCAGGCCCGTGGCCATGATATTCTTGAAAGACATTCGATTTACTCTCCTAGTTGGTAAAGTGTTATCTCCCCACGGCCTCTCTGGGCCGATGAGGGCGATAGGGTTAACGCCTGAGGGGTAACATTTCGCGCGAGCTCTCTGCCGGCGCGGCCTCACTCTGTCCGATTTCCCCGGACTTATCGTATTTCATGCGACCGACCCATAAGATGCGGGCCTGCCGGTCTGTTCTGTTGGCCCAGCAATGGGGCGTGGTACCCAGATAATGCAGGCTGTCGCCCGCCGTCATCAGATACTCCCGTTCGCCAACCATCTGCGAGATCTCACCCTCAAGGATGTAGATGATCTCTTCTCCAACATGGGTCACCGTTTCGGATTCATAGCCGGGCGGGACGTTCATCACATAGGATGTCATCTCGTGGCCCGCGCGTTCGGCACCGATCTGTTCATATTCAATCGACGATCCTGCCACCGCGAAACGGGGCCGTGCGGCACCGCGGGTCAGGCTGTCGACCGTGCGCGGGGTCCGCACGAAAAAATCCGCATCAACGTCAAGCGCGGCGGCGATTTGGCTCAGCGTGCCAAGCGTCGGTGTCGCGTTGCCACGTTCCACCTGGCTCAGATAGCCCACCGACACACCGGAGGCCGCCGACAGCTGCTGCAATGTCATCGCCATCCGATGACGCTGCATCCGCATGCGGTCGCCTAATCCCTCTGGCGGCGAAAGCGCCGCCGCCTGTATCGCAGTTGTTGACAAATAATCCCCCGAAGCACGCTTTGGCGTATCTTGGCGCTCAGACTGTCGCGCAACTTTGTTTACGTCAACAATAAAAATTATTGTCAGAGTGAAAACAGAGCCCTTGGTCGCGACGTCACCTGACCTCTTTTACACCGGACCCTCCCCCCGTAAGCGCCCATGTGATTCTATTTATACGTGCGCATCCACGCAGTCCAGTTTCTGCACATTTTTTAGGCAAAAGCTAGAAAAACAATGCAAACCGCGCGATGAACACTTGTACCCAGTTGCAACAATCGGTCCCGCACCACACGCTTGATCTATGGCTATGTCTTTACCCCTGCTGGTGTTTACGGACCTTGATGGCACGTTGCTGTCACATAGTTCCTATCGCTGGGATGCGGCCACCCCGGCCTTGGATACACTGCGCAGAATCGGGGCCGCAGTGGTGTTGGCGAGCTCCAAAACCGCGCCCGAGATCGCAGAGATTCGCGCCGAACTGGCATGGGATCACTGCCCCGCGATCATCGAAAACGGTGCCGGTATTTTACCGCCCGACAGCACCGACATGCCGAAAACGGACAGTTACGTGCGCCTGCGCCACGCGCTCGACAGCCTGCCTGCGGAGCTACGCGACCCGTTTTGCGGGTTCGGCGATATGACCGTGGCACAGATCGCACAGATCACCGGCCTGTCGCATACTGACGCCGCCAACGCGGCAGAACGGGCCTTTTCCGAACCCGGCATCTGGTCGGGCAGCGCCGAGTTGCGCAGCGCATTTATCGACGCCCTGCACGATCACGGTATCCATGCCCGTGAAGGGGGACGGTTTCTGACCCTTTCCTACGGGCGCACCAAAGCCGACCAGATGGCCGCGCTGACCGATGCCTTTGCGCCGCGCCATACGCTGGCGCTTGGCGATGCCCCCAATGACATAGAAATGCTGCAAGCAGCCGACTTTGGCGTCATTGTCGCCAACCCGCACCGCGACCCCCTGCCCCCGCTGCCCGGTGAGGACACCGGCAGGATCACCCGCACCACGCTCCCCGGCCCTGCCGGATGGAACGGTGCCGTGCTGGACCTGATCGCGCGGCTTAACCTAACCTAAGGAATGACAAAGCATGGCTGATTTTCATCAAAACGGGAATATCGCGACCCTGCACAATCTGCGCACCCGCTCGCTAGACGAAATGACCTACGAGCTCGAGACGTTTGCCCAGACCCGCAAAATGGCGCTGATCCTGCCTTGTCTCTACTCCGAGCTAGAGACCGAGGCGATGCCCCGCATTCTGGCCGAGCTGTCAAAGGTCACCTATCTGCACCGCATCATCATCGGTCTGGACCGCGCCGACGAGGCACAGTTCCGCCATGCGAAAGAGTTCTTCAAGGGCCTCAACCAGAACCACATCGTGATCTGGAACGACAGCCCGCGGATGCTGGCGCTTGGCGCGCAGCTGAAAGATATGGGCCTCGCCCCCGCCGAACAAGGCAAGGGCAAGAACGTCTGGTCCTCGCTCGGCTATCTGATCGCCTGTCAGGACAGCGCGGTGATGGCGATCCATGATTGCGATATCGTGACCTATACCAACGACCTGCTGGCGCGGCTGATCTATCCTGTCGCCAATGCGAATTTCCCCTATCAGGTCGCCAAAGGCTATTACGCGCGGGTGGGCAGCGACAAGCTGAACGGGCGGGTCACGCGGCTGCTGGTCAGCCCGCTGCTGATCGCGCTGAAAAAGGTCGTGGGCGACCGTGACTATATCGATTACCTGCGCGCCTTCCGCTATCCGCTCTCGGGTGAATTTGCCATGCGCACCAATATCTTGCCCGATCTGCGCATCCCCTCCGACTGGGGGCTGGAGATCGGCGTGCTGTCAGAGGCATGGCGCAACCTCGCGCCGAAATCCGTCTGTCAGGTCGAAATCGCCGACGACTATGACCACAAGCACCAAGATCTGAGCGAGGCCGACGCCGATGCGGGGCTGAACCGCATGTCCACCGACATCTGCAAGGCGATTTTCCGCAAGCTGGCGGCAGATGGCACGGTGTTCACACCCAATGTCTTTCGCACGCTCAAGGCGACCTATTACCGCTGTGCGCTCGACCTGCTGGATGCCTACTACAACGACGCCAAGATGAACGGGCTCAGCATTGACCGCCACAAGGAAGAACGCGCGATCGAGCTCTTTACCGAGAATATCATGCGGGCGGGGCACTTCTTTCTCGATAACCCGCACGAGACACCCTTTATCCCCACATGGAACCGCGTCCACGCCGCCGCGCCCGATTTCCTTGCCAATCTGCGCGAGGCCGCCGCAGCGGATGACGCCGAATACACCTAGCTGAGGGCCGCGCAGGCGGCGGGGTCAGAACCGGTTGGTGATCCACATGCATTGATAGGGGGCCAGCGTGATGTGATCTGCGCTGGCGTCAATCAAATCACCGCTGATCAGGTCCAGCCACGGTTGATCCTCGATCAGGTTCAGCGCCGCCGCCGAAATCGCGACAGAGGCGTCGCTGACGTTGTGCAGCGCAAAGATCGACTGTTTGCGGTCCAGACTTTGGCGCCACACGCCGAACACGCGGTCATCTTGCAGGTTCACGGTGAATTGCGTCGCATTGGGGTGAAACGCCTTTTGTTTCTGCCGCACCTTTAGCCGCGCCGACAGATCGCCCAAGACGCGCGCCTGCGCGCTGGACGCATCGGCCAGCCGGTCGCGCAGGCTCGGATAATCCCATCGGTGTCGGTTGATCGCGCGGCTCATCCCGCGATGTTCGACCTGCGCGTGATCATTGGGCGTCGCCAGCATGGCGTGGATGTAGAAGGCGGGTATCCCCTCCAGCGACATGACGATGGTCTGAGAACAGATGAACCGTGCATGATGATGGTCATCCGCGCCCTTAAAGGTCCGCGACAGCGCATCGTAAAAGGTCGTGTTCAGCTCGTACGGGCTTTGCCCGCCGTCGGGCAGGCTGCGCATCGACACCAACCCGCCGACCTGTAACACCGTATCAATGACCTGTTGTTTTTCATCCTCGGGCAACAACCCTTCGGCGGGGCGCATGCCGATGCCGTCGTGACTGGCGGTAAAGTTCAGATAGGCGCAGCCCATGGGGGCCGGTGGCATCGTGCGCTGCCAGCGCCGTAGATGCGCCCCATTGCCCGACATCATCGCATGCAAGATCAGCGGCGGCAGCGGGAAATTATAGATCGCATGGGCCTCGTCCCCTGCCCCGAAATAGCTGAGGTTTTCGGCCTTGGGCACATTGGTTTCAGTCAGCAGGATGATCTTTTCCGGCGCATAGTCGCACAGCAACCGCATCAGCCGGATAATGGCATGGGTTTGCGGCAGGTGGATCGACGGGGTGCCGATCTGCTTCCACAAGAACGCCACCGCATCCAGCCGGATGATCTGCACGCCATTATCCACATGCAGGCGGATGATCCGCAAAAACTCAAGCAGCACCTCGGGGTTGCGGAAATCAAGGTCGATCTGGTCATGGCTGAAAGTGCACCAGACGTGGCGCGGGCCGCTTGAGGTTTCTACCTCTTGCAACAGCGGCGTCGTGCGCGGGCGCACCACCTCGCGCAGATCATCCTGCGGCGAGGCTTCGAAAAAGAACTTGTCATAGGGGGCCTGCCCCTGACGGTAGGCGTTGAACCAGTTCCCCTGGCTCGACACATGGTTCAGCACCAGATCGGACATCAGCGTGAAATCGGCGGCAATGCGGTTGATATCAGGCCAATCCCCAAGCTGCGGGTTCACCGCGCGAAAATCGGACACCGCAAACCCGTCGTCAGAGGTATAGGGGAAGAACGGCAGGATATGCACGCTGTTCAATGTACCGCGCAGGTAGCGGTGCAAGAAGTCGTTCAACAAATCCAGCGGCTTATGCGCCCCGTCCACGATTGAGTTGCCATAGGTGATCAGCAGCGCGTCACGTTCCGACCAAAGCGTATTGCCGGCAATCCGGCCTCTTTTGCGGCGGGTTGTCCCCTCGGGCCAGAAGGCATCAAGGATCATGCTGGAAAGGATGTCGGCATCCAGATCGGGATAGACCTCTGCCAACACCGCGCTGAGCCGAGAGCCGAGAGAACGGGCACTGTCCGTCATGATGTCCTGCCTTGCCTGAATATCCTTTCCCAAAACCCTAACGCAGCCGCGCCCGTGTGACGAGCAACCAAAAGCGGCGCCCCCATAATCCTGGCACCGCTGCCCCCTGCGGCGCGTTTTAAGGCAAGCTGCACAATCTTGAAGCATTGCGCAGATTGAACGCCCGCAGTTCTACAGGCCCCGCAATTATGACGCGTACCAAAGCCAGCACGCCCAGCGCCCGCCGTCATCTACTGCAGCGCGTGTGGTTTCTCCCTCCCCTTCTGCATGGCGTCTGGCACAGTTTCACCGTGCACCGTGTGCCGCGCACGCCCAGCTTGCTTAGAGCGGTAAAGCGCCGCATCGGCGTCCGACAGGACATCTTCGGCCACGGCGTCCTGCCCCGCTTTGACCCATATGCTGCCGATGCTGGCAGAGATCCGGCACGCCGCGTCATCAAATTTGATCGGCTGTTCCAGTCGCGTGATAATCCGTTCGGCGACCTGTGCCAGATGCGCGTTGCCAGCAACGCCAGGCAGCAGCAGGGTAAATTCGTCACCGCCGACGCGGGCGACGGTGTCGATGTCCCTTGTTGCCTCCACCATGATCCGGGCCGCGGTTTGCAACACGTGATCCCCCGCCGCATGGCCCAGGCTATCGTTCACCGCCTTGAAGTAATCCAGATCGATCTGCATCACGGCAAACCCCTTGTTCCCCGCGATTAGCCGGGACAGCACGTGATCCATCGCGCGCCGGTTTTTCAAGCCAGTCAGCGTATCGGTAAACGCTTGCTCCTCCGCCGCGATCTTTGCGACCTCAAGCTTCTGGTTCAGCGCACGCGATGCCGCCATCGCCGCCGACTTTGCCTCCATCAGATAAAGCATCTCGACCGCGAGGTCGGTCGGCGCGAAATCGGCATTGCTCAGGCGATGGGTGCGGACGCCGTTCAGGATCGATATCCCGAATGACAGGTTTATCAGACAGTCGGTTTCCGAGCCTTCCATCTGATCTTCGCCACAAGGCAGCGGGACCAGAACCCCTTTAAAAATCTGCTCGGGCCGGTCATGCAACGCCAGATGCAGCTTGCGCCCCGCCATCGGGCGGATTTGCGCAATACTGTCGGCCATATTCGGTCGGCGCATGACAAACTGGTCGAAAAAATTGCTCCCGATCCAAGTGCCACGATGGCGCAGTTTGTGGATGGTGGGGCCCACATGCCGGATACGTCCGCAGGGCTGCACGATCACATGCATCGGGCATAGCACATTCAATGCCGCCTCATAGGCTGCCCCACCTGTCACCCGCGTGCACCCAGATCAAAGCTGCGCCCCTGCGCGTAGTGCCGGTCAATAATCGTGACGGTAATCACCTCCCCCTCCGGTGGGGCGGCTTTGCAATCGAGCAGGGCCAATGTGCCATAATCATCCGCAATCACCCGCATCACGCCCATCATCACATAGCCAAAGCCTTGAACTTTCCCGCGACAGGTGAGCGTAAAGCGCCAGTCATCAAGCTGCGCGACCTCCATCTGGGGCAGTTGCAGGTCTTCCACGGCGAGGGTGGCACGTTCTGGCAAGTCGTTGAGAGAATGCAAGAACTCTTCAAAATCGTCGCCGCCAAAGCGCAGCAAGCGCCGCACGCCTTCGCGGTCGGGGTTGGACACAAGCCAGGCACCCAGATCCTCCAGAAGATCGGGGATCGAGCGTTTCATCACGGCAGACAGGCGGTTGATAACCCGCGGCGTGATGGCATCGTCATAGGTGAGCATCGGTTCGAAATCCGCCGTGCCCATAACGGCGCAAAGATCGGCGCGCAGGGCGACCTGCGCCCAGACACGGTGGCCAAAGCTATCCAGCACGAACCGTTGGATCGTATGGTTGATCAGCCCGTGCATCGCGCCCCTTTCCGCCGTTTCACGGGGAAGATCGCGGATGGGAGTTAACAAAGACCGAAGGCTAAACCACCGCCGCGGCGGAATGCGCTTTGGTTTTGTCTCAAATGCAATCTAGCTGTCAGCCCTGCGGGTCATGCCTCTGCCAGTCCAGCCACGCGGGCAGATGGCCGATGTCGGGCAGCACCACATCGGCGGCCCCTTCTAGGTCCTGACGTGTGGCCAGCCCCGTCAGCACCGCAACGCAGGCCATACCCGCCGCACGGCCCGCCGCCATATCGTGCAGGCTATCCCCGATCATCGCGACTTCCGACGGGTCCACCCCCACGGCTTTGGCAAACGCCAAGAGCTGCCCCGGCGTGGGCTTTGCACCGTGGCCGCTATCGAAACCTGCGATAAAGTCAAAATATCCGGTCACCCCCGCGCCGCCCAAATGCGCGCGGGCGGGCGCCTCGGCGTCATTGGTGGCGACGCCAAGCACCAGCCCGCGTGCCTTGAACGCCTCTAGCAAGGCAACCAGCGGCACCGCCTCTGCCTGAGGGGCGTTTTCGGCCTCGTGGTTCAGCAGGTCCAAGAGATCCGTCTTCGCCATCTCGACCACATGGGGGGCCAGCGCATCTACGACCTCCCCCGGTGTGCCCGCAATAACGATACTGTCGGGCGAGAATCTCTGCGTCTCGTAATCAAAGCCGATCTGCTGCCCCAGCAAAGCCGCCCTCTCTCCGTCTCCCTTGCTGATCCGGGTCAGGAAAGCATTGGCCCATGCCTCCCATGTGGCGGCGAAGTCGAACAGGGTTCCGTCTTTGTCGAACAGCAGCGCTTTGATCATTTTCAGGTCCAATTCATCTGCGCGCCACCCGGAAGCGACTGACGGGCTTGCATGATACGGTCGTAAGGGATGTTCACGGTATCACAAAACGCCGTGACCCAGGCGTCATCCATCATGATGAAATCCAGAACCGCCCCAAGAAACACCGGATCACCGGCCTGCGTGCGCAGGTCTTCGGCAGATGCGCCCGTTGATCCCATAAAGGTGGGCATCAGGTCTTCGTTCGCGGCCAGCCAGGCCAAGGCCTGCAGGGCGACCGTCTCGGCGGCATCTTGCTTCATCATATTAATTTCCATCACGGTTTCTCAAACGAAACCCTTTGTTAACCAATCACGGCAACAAAGGGCGCTTAAGCCAGTTACACGTGAGTGGAGAATGAAGACAAGTGCCCGGTAAAGTCCTGATTGTGGATACGGTTGCGACCAACCGCATCGCGTTGAAAACCAAACTCATGTCCGCCTCCTACGAGGTATGGCAGGCGTCCACCGTGGCCCAGGCGGTCGACATCTCGCGCCGGTCGGGGCCTGATCTGGTCATCACGGCGCATCATCTGGACGGGCAAGATGCGACGGCCCTATGCACCATGCTCGCGGGGTCGCCGCGCACATCACGGATACCTGTCTTTGCCTTGGCCGATGGCGGTGGCGCGGCGCTGTGTTTGCACCTGCTGGCGAATGGCGCACAGGAAGCGATGGTCAAACCTGTCTGCGACAAGCTGTTTCTGGGACGGGTGCGCAGCATGATACGCGCGGGCCACGGGGCCACCCACACTGCGATGCGGGACGCGATGTGCCCCCCGCTCGGGCTGGAAGAAACCGCCGCCACCTTCACCCGCCCGGGCACGTTCCAGATCGTCAGCCCTGACAAGGCAGAGACACAGGTGCATATCACCCAGCTACGCAAACGTCTGCGGGGGGCTGTCAGCCAGACGACCATCCGCGACGCGTTGACCGGTATCCGGCAGAACGCGCTGCCCGATGTCTTCATCCTGACCCTGACCGGTGTCGAAACGCGCGACGAGGCGCAACTGCGCCTGATCTCGACCCTGCGGGCGAATACGACGACGCGGCACTGCGGTATTCTTGTGCTCCAATCCCGCCCCCACCCCGCCGGTGCCGCCCATGCGCTGGATCTGGGGGCCGACGATCTGATGCAGCATGGTTTTGATATCGATGAACTTTCGCTGCGGCTGACCGGGCTCCTGGCGCGCAAACAGCAGGGCGACACGATCCGGCGTGATGTCAATACACGCCTGCGCGAAGCGGTTTTTGATCCGCTGACAGGAATCTACAACCGCCGGCACGCCCTGTCAGAGGTCGCGCGGCTTGCCGTGCGCACCCGCCGCAAAGGGATACCGCTTGCCGTGATGCTGGCAGACATAGACCACTTCAAACGCGTGAATGACGCATTCGGCCACGCCTCGGGGGACGCCGTGTTGATCGAGACAGCACGCCGGCTGAAATCATGTCTGCGCCCGCTTGACGTTG
Source organism: Sulfitobacter sp. TCYB15 (assembly GCF_040435955.1). NCBI lineage: Bacteria > Pseudomonadati > Pseudomonadota > Alphaproteobacteria > Rhodobacterales > Roseobacteraceae > Sulfitobacter > Sulfitobacter sp. TCYB15. The sequence goes on along the minus strand of NZ_CP159193.1, from coordinate 1,443,862 downwards.
TCGCCCGCATCGGTGGGGAGGAATTTTTACTCATCCTCCCGGGCATCACAGAGGCAGAGGCCACCCGTATGGCCAAACGCATATGCGAAGCCTACCGCACGACGCCATTTACCATCCCCGCCAGCGCGCAGCCTATCCATGCCACGATCAGCATCGGGCTATGTACCGCACAGCCTGAAACCAGCGACGCCTTCCCTGCCCCACTTGATGCCTCGGCCATCGCGGCAGAGCTGATCGACCGCGCGGATCAGGCTTTATACAGTGCGAAACACCGAGGGCGCGATCGCGTCGGTCTGATCAGGTCAGCGGCGTGAAATCACCCTCTCCCCACGGTTGCAAAGCCGGAAAAATGCCGCCACTCTCGCCGCGATACGCTTGCACATCTGGGACGTATCCCCCTGATCCTCGACAAAGGCTTTGCTATGCTGCCCGATAAACCGATGACCGGTATTGCCATGATGCTTGGCTTTTGCATCGTTGCCCCTGTGGGTGATGCGATTGCGAAACTGCTGGGGTCGTCCGTGCCGCTGGGTCAGGTCGTGTTTATCCGCTTTGCCGTGCAATTGCTGATCTTGCTGCCGCTGGTACTGCTGACGGGCAGGCCGCTGGCGATGCGGGGCCGAACGCTGTGGCTCGCCTTTGTGCGCACAGTGCTGCATGTCATCGGGATCGCGATGATGTTCACCGCGTTGAAATACCTGCCGCTGGCCGATGCTGTGGCGATTATCTTTGTCATGCCCTTCTTTATGCTTCTGCTCGGCAAGTACGTGCTGGGGGAAGAGGTCGGCACCCGCCGGCTTCTCGCCTGTATCGTCGGCTTTTGCGGCACACTGCTGGTGGTGCAACCCAGCTTTGCCGAGGTGGGCTGGCCCGCATTGCTCCCCGTCGGCGTAGCGCTGAACTTTGCGCTGTTCATGCTGGTGACACGGCAGATCGCCAAACACACCGACCCGATCAGCCTGCAAACGATCAGCGGGTTTATCGCCGTGGTGATACTGCTGCCCTTGCTGGGTCTGGGCCAAACCCTTGCGCTGCCCGCCTTGGGCTGGCAGGTCCCTGATGCAAACGCCTGGATGCTGCTGATCGCAATCGGCGTCCTTGGCAGTGTGGCACATCTGCTGATGACATGGTCCTTGCGCTACGCCCCCTCGGCCACGCTGGCACCGATGCAATATCTCGAAATTCCCGTGGCGACGCTGGTCGGGTTGATCGTCTTTGGCGATCTGCCCAATGCGCTGGCGGCGCTCGGGATGGGGATCACCATGGCCGCCGGTCTCTATATTATTCTGAGGGAGCGGGCCACGCAGCGGCGTCTGGCTGCAGCAGCGATTGTGCAACCTGCGGAATGAGCACCCTGGGCACCATCACCAACGCAGCGGGACGATCCACCCTAAGGGTCGCGGGCCCCGTCGCACGGTTCGATGTCCCCAACCGCCCCAGCGGCGAAAGCTCTAGCCCGTCAAGCGGCCACTCAAGCCCGCTGCTTTCCCCGTGGACCGCCGCCAGCGGGTATATCGACACCACATCCTCCGCCCGCGTCGGCAGATCAAGCCGGGGCGGCGCGAGGAAAATCACCTGCTCTCCGGCGATGAGCAGGCAACGCTGGTGCGGATGCCGCGCCAGCGAGCTCAGGGCGGCAAGCTGATGGTCCACGCGCCCGCCCGAAAACCCCACCGCTATGATCAACGGCGCGGCCACCGACCGCAGCGCCTTGTCGAAATCGGTGGTTTCCTGCTCTGCCAGTTTGAACTGCCGCGCGGGCGGGATTTGCGACAGGGTCTCGGGTGTGACAGAATCGAAATCCCCCACCAGCGCCGCGATCTCTACGCCTGCGTCGCGGGCCAGATTTGCACCGCCATCGACCGCCACACACATCGGGGCAAGCTGCAACGCCTCGTTCAGGTCGTTCGGGCCGAGCTCCCCGCCCCCAATGACGGTGACAGGGCTGCGGCTTGCCACAATGGTTGTTTTCACGCGGTTTTACCTCAAATTGGAAACAATGCCGCAATTTTGACATTAAATGATACGTTGCAGGGCACAGATTCGAGCCGAATTGGTCTTGAACCTTATGGTAAACAGTAAGCTGCAAATAGGCAGAGGACGACCATCCGATGATGAATAACAACAAAATTCTGACGGTCTCATACGGCACTTTCTCGTGCACGTTGGAAGGCTTTGACGATTCATTCGGCACCATGAAGGCCATCGCAGAGTATTTCCGCGACCTGTCGTCGGAGGATCGGTATTTCGGTGCGGAACCCGCACAGCCCGATGCGGAGATGCTGGCCCATATCGCCCAGAAAGAAATCTCGCGCCGCGTCGAAGCGCGCCAGCAGGACGGTCAGATCGTCCTGAGCGCGCAGACCCCGGAACAACCCGCAGCGCCAGCGCAGCCCGCCCCGGTGCGCGAAGCAGCCGAAACACCCAAGGCTCCTGCCGCGCCGCAGCCGCAGGTCAGCAGCACCGCTGCCGGTCCGTCCGTGGTGTCGACCTCCTTCGCGCCGCGCCGGCCCAAGGAAATCTCTGCCTATTATGACGCCTACCGCATCAACGCGCTGAAATCTGCCGAGGCAGAGGCCGCACCCGCGCCTCAGGCCGAAGCCGCTGCACCGCGCGACGAGGTGGTCAGCCGTGAAGTTGCCGCGCCAAAGCCCGAAGCCACGCAAGCCGAAGCGGCCCCTGCATCTGCGGCCCCCGCCCCCGAGGTGGATATCGTCCCCGGCCAACCCGACGAAGATGTCGAAGCGTTTTTCGCCGACAGCCCGCGCAACGAGGTGACCGTCGACGACCAAGACGCCGAAATCCAGCCCGTTGCGGCCCCTGTCGTTGATAGCATCGCGGCCAAACTGCAGCGCATCCGCGCCGTGGTCGCCAATCAGGACGCCCCCGCCGCACCGCAGCCTCAGGTCTTTGACGACGAGGACACAACCGACGCAGAAGACAGCACCGACGATGTCATCGCGAACGCGATCAACGACATCCAGGGCGCGCTGGACGCCGACGATACGGTCGAAGACATCGCACAATCCTCCGACCTCGAAGCTGAAGAAGACGTTACCGCCGCACAAGAGAGTGAAGAACAGCACGAAGACGTTGCGGCTGATGAAGTGGCAGAAGCTGACGCCGCGCAGGTTGACGCTGACGAAATCGGTGAAGCCGAAGAAGACACAGCGCCCCGTGGTCGTGTGCTCAAGGTCAAACGCGCCGACATCGACCGTGCCATCGCCGAAGGCGAGCTGGAAGAGGTCGAAGAAGACGCGCCTGCGGTTCTGGAAGAGCCTGAGAAGCCCACCCTGCGTATCCAGCGCGACCCCGAATCGACGCTTTCTGACGAGGATGAAGAAGATCTGGCCCGCGAGCTGGCCGAGCTTGAGGCAACATTGTCCTCCGCCGCTGCCGATACGCTGACCGACGCGCCCGAGGACGCCGAAGAAGCTGTCGCCGATGAGGACGACGCGCCCGAGGAAGAGACCGCCGAGGAAGCCTCGCAGGAAGACACGGCCCAGGAAGAAACCGTCGACATTGATGTTTCCGAGGATGACGCCGAAGAGGTACAGGCCGAGGTCCAAGCCGAAACCGCGGCAGAGCCCGAAGCCGAAGCCCCCAAAGCCGCCCCGCAACGCCGCAGCCTGCCAACGCTCGACGCGGACAGCGGCCCGGATATGAACCGTCTGCTGGCGGAAACCGACAACCAGATGGACGAACCCGAAGCCGCTACACGCCGCGACGCGATCACCCATCTGCGCGCCGCCGTGGCCGCGAAAAAGGCCGATATGGCCCTTGGTGCGCCCGATGCTGCGGAACGCGAAAACAACGCCTACCGCAGCGATCTGGCCGAGGTGGTCAAACCGCGCCGCCCCGCGTCCACCACGGCCCGCACCGAACGCCCCGCCGAACCGCGCCCTGCCCCGCTGAAACTGGTAGCGGCACAGCGGATCGACACGGACCAGCCACGCAATGTGGCCCCCGTACGCCCCCGCCGCGTGGCCGCAGTGGCCCCCGCGCCGGTGCCGCAAGCCGGTGGCTTTGCCGAGTTCGCCGAGGAAATGGGCGCGACCCAGCTTCCCGACCTTCTGGAGGCGGCCGCGGCCTATATGGCCTTTGTCGAAGGCATGGACGATTTCTCGCGTCCGCAGTTGATGAACACCGTACGCCAAGGCGGCGCAGAGGATTTCAGCCGCGAGGAAGGTCTACGCTCCTTCGGTCAGCTGCTGCGCACCGGCAAACTGCAAAAGCTGGAAGGTGGCCGCTTCAAGGCCTCCGAACAGATCGGGTTCCAGCCGGATGCACGCGCCGCTGGCTAAGCGAGCAAAACATGACAACCGAAACGAAAAACGGCCCCCGAGGGGGCCGTTTTTTTATGCGAGAATGATGGTGTGAAACGCTCTAAGACGTGCAGGCGAAACGGGTTATTCCGCGTCGTGATCCGCGTTCGGGTCAGCCTGACCGATCCCCTTGAACACAGATTTGAACGGGATCGCCCAGACCACTCCAAGCGCGATATAGATCACCAGTTCGATCCAGAAGGGTGGCCGGTCAAACAGCGACACGGTGACCACCGCCGCAATGATATAGAGCGGCAGCCCAATCAGCAGAATGACCAGCGCCCACCGGCGGCGTGCTTTATATCCAAGGGCCATTGTGTCGTCCTTTCATCACGTGCCAAGGGCCCCGAAGGGCCCCGGCGTGTCAGATCAATCGGCGAAGGGGTCGGTGACCAGAATCGTGTCTTCCCGCTCTGGCGAGGTGGACAGCAGCGCCACGGGGCACTGGATCAGCTCTTCGACGCGGCGCACGTATTTGATCGCGTTCGCGGGCAGATCGGCCCAGCTACGCGCGCCTTCGGTGCTTTCGGTCCAACCGGGCATTTCCTCGTAGATGGGGGTGCAGCGGGCTTGCTGGTCGGCCGCTGTGGGCAGATAGTCCAACTGCTGCCCGTCCAGCTCGTACCCGGTGCAGATCTTGAGCGTTTCAAACCCGTCCAGCACGTCCAGTTTCGTGAGCGAGATACCGGTGACGCCGCTGGTCGCGCAGGTCTGGCGCACCAAAGCCGCATCGAACCAGCCACAGCGACGCTTACGCCCGGTGGTGGTGCCGAATTCATGGCCCCGCTCGCCCAAACGCTGACCGTCCGCATCATGCAGTTCGGTCGGGAACGGGCCTTCGCCCACGCGGGTGGTATAGGCTTTGACGATGCCCAGCACATAGTTGATCGCGCCCGGTCCGATGCCGACACCTGTTGCCGCCTGCCCCGCAATCACGTTCGACGAGGTGACGAAAGGATAGGTGCCAAAGTCGATGTCCAGCAGCGCGCCTTGCGCCCCTTCGAACAGGATACGCTTACCGGCCTTGCGCTTTTCGTTCATCACCTTCCAGACAGGTGCTGCGTATTCAAGGATCTTCGGTGCGATCTCTTTCAGCAGTTCAACCAGCCCGTCGCGGTCGATGGCTTCGACGCCCAGACCCTTGCGCAGCGGATCATGGTGCTGCAACGCGCGGTCGACGCGGGCTTCAAGCGTGGCTGTATCGGCCAGATCGGCGACGCGGATGGCGCGGCGGCCGACTTTATCCTCGTAGCACGGTCCGATGCCGCGACCGGTGGTGCCGATTTTGGTCCCCTTGGACGCGGCCTCTTCGCGGGCGCGGTCCAGCTCGCCGTGGTAGGGCATGATCAGAGGTGTGTTTTCCGCGATCATCAGCGTTTCCGGCGTGATTTCTACGCCTTGGGCGCGGATCGTCTCGATCTCTTTCAGCAGGTGCCACGGGTCCAGCACAACACCGTTACCGATGACCGAAAGCTTGCCGCCGCGGACAACGCCCGAAGGCAGCGCGTGCAGCTTGTAGACCTTGCCGTCGATGACCAATGTGTGGCCCGCGTTATGGCCGCCCTGAAAACGCGCGATGACATCGGCCCGTTCGCTGAGCCAGTCCACGATTTTGCCTTTTCCTTCGTCGCCCCATTGGGCGCCTACGACTACGACGTTGGCCATGAAGATATTCCTTTAACAGTTCAAATAACCGTGCAAACCCGTGGAGGTATAGCGACGACCGTCGGGGACCGAAACTGTAAAATGCAGCCAAAACGCCGCCGCGTCATTTTTCTGGGCATTTATCAGCTTGGGGCCGTGAAACTTCGCAACGGGCCATAGACTTTGCCTGGGCTGCACCGATATTCCATGCCGGATCAAAGAAGGAAGTACCGCAGATGGGATTCATCATACGTTGGGCCTGCGCCTTTGTCTTGCTGGCCGCGACCTTTAACCCGACCCCCTATAACTATGTCACCTGGGCGCAGCGATACGGGCATATGAACCTGTCCATCGCGGTGCTGCTGGGGCTTTTGCTGTTCATCGGCTACGTGATCTATCTCCGCGCGACGCTACGCTCTATCGGCGGGCTGGGGATGCTGCTGGTGCTGGCGCTGGTGGGGTCAAGCCTTTGGGTGCTTTATGATCTGGGCATCCTAAGGCTGGACAACCGCAGCTTTAACCTATGGCTCGGCCTTGTCGCGCTGAGCTTTGTGTTGGGCATCGGCCTCAGCTGGAGCATCTTTCGCAGGGCGGTATCCGGTCAGGCAGACGTGGACGATGTGGAAACCTGAGGCGGCTTTCACACGGGCTTTCCGCCCAAGCGGCACCGCGGGTGCCAATCCTCCCTTGCCCCCATAGGCAAACTTGCCTAGACACGCCCAAAGTCCAAAACGCAGAGCCGTAGGTACCCATGGAAAATGTAGTCCTGATTGTCCATCTCATTCTGGCCCTTGGCCTGATTGCAGTCGTGTTGCTGCAACGGTCCGAAGGGGGCGGCCTTGGCATGGGCGGCGGCGGTGGCGGCGGAGCCGTTTCCGGTCGCTCGGCAGCCACAGCCATGGGCAAACTGACCTGGGTTCTGGCCGCGGCCTTTATCGTGACCTCGATCACGCTGACCATCATCGCGGCTGAAAAATCTGCCGGTTCTTCGGTTATCGATCGTCTGGGCGGCACGCCACCCGCGCTGAACCAGGGTGACGCACCAGCGCTGCCCGATGCCGACGCGCTGCTGCCACCGACACCTGCGGAAAATACACCGCAAGTACCGACTGCGGATTAATCCAGACACTACAACAGCTTGAGGTTGGGCCAAGATACGCAACAGGATGTTGCGGCTTGGCCTTGCTTTTTCCATCCGAATCCTGTTAGGCTTAAGTCCCGTGATGCTGCGGTTTTCCGCAGCTCAATTGCTTGGCTTTTGCCGCATCAAATCTGAACTCACGGGGGCCTTCATCACATGGCACGCTATATTTTCATCACCGGTGGTGTGGTTTCCAGCCTTGGCAAAGGCCTTGCCTCTGCGGCCTTGGGGGCCTTGTTGCAAGCGCGCGGATACTCCGTCCGTCTGCGCAAACTGGACCCCTATCTGAACGTCGATCCCGGCACGATGTCGCCCTTTGAACATGGCGAGGTTTTCGTCACCGACGATGGCGCCGAAACCGATCTGGATCTGGGCCACTACGAACGCTTTACCGGCGTGGCCGCGCGCAAGACGGATTCGATCAGCTCGGGCCGGGTCTATTCCACCGTGCTCGAGAAAGAGCGGCGCGGCGACTATCTGGGCAAGACCATTCAGGTGATTCCCCACGTCACCAACGAGATCAAGGATTTCCTGCACGTCGGCGATGACGAGGTCGACTTTATGCTGTGCGAAATCGGCGGCACCGTCGGCGATATCGAAGGCCTGCCCTTCTTCGAAGCGATCCGCCAATTCAGCCACGACAAGCCACGCGGCCAGTGTATCTTCATGCACCTCACCCTGCTGCCCTATCTCGCGGCCAGCGGCGAGCTGAAGACCAAGCCGACGCAACACTCCGTCAAGGAACTGCAAAGCATCGGGATCGCGCCGGATATTCTGGTCTGCCGCTCCGAACACCCCATCCCCGAGAAAGAGCGCGAGAAAATCGCCCTGTTCTGTAACGTCCGCAAAGAAGCCGTGGTCGCGGCCTATGACCTGAAAACCATCTATGACGCGCCGCTGGCCTATCATGCGCAGGGTCTGGATCAGGCAGTGCTGGATGCTTTCGATATTTCCCCCGCGCCCAAGCCCGAACTGTCGGTCTGGCGCGATGTCTCTGACCGCGTGCACAACCCCGAAGGCGAAGTGAACGTCGCCATCGTCGGCAAATATACCCAGTTGGAAGATGCCTATAAGTCGATCGCCGAGGCGCTTACTCACGGGGGCATGGCCAACCGCGTCAAGGTCAAGATCGACTGGGTCGATGCCGAGGTCTTTGATCAAAGCGATGATGTATCGGCCCACCTCGAAGGGTTCCACGCAATCCTCGTGCCCGGCGGCTTTGGCGAACGCGGCACCGAGGGCAAGATCAAGGCGGCGCAATATGCCCGCGAGCAGAAAGTCCCCTATCTGGGGATCTGTCTGGGCATGCAGATGGCCGTGATCGAAGCCGCGCGCAACGTGGCCGGTCTGACAACCGCAGGCTCGGAAGAATTCGACCACGAATCCACCGGCAAGAAACGGTTCGAGCCCGTGGTCTACCACCTCAAGGAATGGGTGCAGGGCAACCATAAAGTTGAACGCAAGGTCGACGACGACAAAGGCGGCACCATGCGCCTTGGCGCCTATGACGCGACGCTGAAAGAAGGGTCGAACGTGGCCAAAGTCTATGGCACCACGTCCATCGACGAACGTCACCGCCACCGCTACGAGGTCGATACCGCCTACCGCGAGCAGCTTGAAAAAGCGGGTCTTACCTTTTCGGGCATGTCGCCCGACGGCATGCTGCCGGAGATCGTGGAATGGTCCGATCACCCGTGGTTCATCGGTGTGCAGTTCCACCCCGAACTCAAATCCAAGCCCTTTGATCCGCACCCCTTGTTCAAGGATTTCATCCGCGCCGCCAAGGAAATGTCGCGGCTGGTCTGACCCTCGCGAAAGGCGGCCAACGGCATGCTCAGCTACCAACATATCTACCACGCCGGCAATCTGGCCGATGTTCACAAACACAGCCTGCTGGCGTGGATGTTGGGGTATCTGACCCGCAAGGACAAACCGCTGTCCTATATGGAAACCCATGCGGGGCGCGCGCTGTATGACCTGTCAGACACGCCCGCGCTGAAAACAGGCGAGGCGGCGCAGGGCATTGGCCGCGTGCGCGGCTGGTTCGACGATGCGCATCCTTACGCACAGGTGCTTGACCAGATCACCGGTGAACATGGCGCAGACGCCTACCCCGGTTCGCCCCTGCTGGCGGCCAAGCTGCTGCGCGACAGCGACAGCATCCATCTGGCCGAACTGCACCCCGGCGAACATGCCGCACTTGATCTGGCGATGTCGCCCTATGACGTCAAATGCCACCACCGCGACGGGTTCGACATGGCTTTCGCCCTGACCCCGCCCACGCCGCGCCGTGGCCTGATGCTGATCGACCCCAGCTTCGAGATCAAGACAGACTACGCCGATATCCCGCGCCACATTGGCAAGCTGGCGCGCGCGTGGAACGTCGGCATCATCGCGCTATGGTATCCGATTTTGACCAATAAAGCGCATCAACCGATGCTCAGCGCGCTGATGGGGGCCCACCCCGAGGCCCTGCGTCACGAGGTCAGCTTTGCCCCTGCCCGCCCCGGTCACGGGATGGTCGGGTCAGGCATGTTCGTGCTGAACCCGCCCTTTGGGCTGAAAGAAGAAGCGGCCCGTCTGGCGGCCAAGTTCAAAACCCTACCCCGATAAGGAGCCCCCGATGCCCAAAGGTTACTGGATCGCTAACGTCGACGTGCATGATGCCGAAGTCTACGACAAATACCGCGCCGCCAACGCCAAGCCCTTTGCCGATTTCGGGGCGAAGTTTCTGGTGCGTGGGGCCGCGCCCGACATCCGCGAAGGCACGTCGCACCCGCGCATCGTGGTGATCGAATTTGCCTCGCTGGCCGATGCGGTGGCCTGCTATGAAAGCGAGGGGTATCAGGCGGCCAAGGATATCCGGTCCTCCGTCTCTGACGGGAATCTGGTCATCGTCGAAGGGTATGACGCCTAAGGCCCCGACAGGCCCCCTGACGCCCCCGCCCCGCCTGCCCCTGCGGCATTGCGCTTTTTATACATCACCCCTTTGCGAATATGGGAAAAACGGAACGCTGCGCGCGGAATCGGGTTAGCCTCATGTGCCCGCAAGGATAAAGAGTTGCCATGTTTGAACGTCTATTCCCCCGCCGCAAGCCGGACCCCAAGCCGCTGCCACAGCCGACCCCCCAGCTTGCCCTTGGCGCGTTGCTGGTGCGTGTGGCGCTGGCCGACCGCACCTACCGCGCTGCCGAAGTGGGGCAGATCGACCGCATCCTCGCCCAGACCTTTGGCCTGAAACCGATCGAGGCCGCGAAACTGCGCGCCACCTGCGAAGCGCTGGAACGCCACGCCCCCGGTACGCCCGAATTCGCCCAGATCCTGCGCGAGGAAGTCGCCTATGACGACCGCAAGGCGCTTGGCGATGCGATGTGGTCTGTGGCGCTTGCGGATGGCGCACGTGACGACGACGAAGAGATCCAGCTGCTGGCGATTGAAACCGCGCTTGGCCTCAGCGACGCCGACATGACCGCCGCCCGCGAAAAAGCGCTGAACGCTTTGTGACCTTGGCCTTGCGCCGCAACCGCTCTATATCACGCCCATGTTCGCAGAATTCATCAAACGGCTGACCCAGCCTGATCCCGCCCAGCTTCCCGATGGGGATGCCCGCCTTGCGCTGACCGCGCTTTTGGTGCGCATCGCCAAGTCGGATAATGAATACGCCCCGTCCGAGCGCGCGCGCATCGACCAGATCATCGCGAAACGCTATGCGCTGGACGCTGACGGCACCGCCTCTCTGCGGGCAGACGCCGAAGCGCTGGAGGCCGAAGCCCCCGATACCGTCCGCTTTACCCGCGCGATCAAGGATGCCGTCCCCTATGACGACCGCCTTGCCGTGATCAAAGCCCTGTGGGAGGTCGTGCTGGCCGATGGCAGCCGCTCTGACGAGGAAAACGCATTGCTGCGTTTGGTGGCCAACTTGCTGGGGGTCACAGACACCGACAGCGCCATCGTGCGCAAGCAGATTGAAGACAAAGACTAGTTTACGCGCAGGCGGTGAATTTACGCGGGGTCAAGCGTTGAATTATTGGGCAAAACCCAAGTTCTGGATTGCAAATCCCCCTTGAAATCACCTTAACTTGCTGCGGAATGCACAATAAGGCAGCACAGTGACAGATCAGCCCCCCGTTATTGAGATCAACAATCTTCACAAGGCTTATGGCCCTCTGGAGGTGCTCAAGGGGGTGTCGGTCAAGGCCCCGCGCGGGCACGTCATCTCGCTGATCGGGTCGTCCGGCTCCGGCAAATCGACGCTGCTGCGCTGCTGCAACCTGCTGGAAGACAGCCAAGAGGGCGATCTGCGCTTCAACGGCGAGGCCGTCACCTGGAAAGGCACCGGCCACCACCGCCGCCCTGCCGATCCAAAACAGGTGCTGCGCATCCGCACGAACCTGTCGATGGTGTTCCAACAGTTCAACCTGTGGTCCCATATGACGATCCTGCAAAACGTGATGGAGGCCCCGCTGACCGTCCTGCGCCGCGACCGTGCCGAGGTTGAGGCCGCCGCGCGGGCCTATCTCGACAAAGTGGGTATTGGCGACAAATGCGATGTCTTTCCAGCGCAACTGTCGGGCGGCCAGCAACAGCGCGCCGCCATCGCACGCGGGCTGTGTATGGAGCCCGAAGCACTTCTATTCGACGAACCGACCTCGGCGCTGGACCCCGAGCTTGAGCAAGAGGTCGTCAAAGTCATCAAGGATCTGGCCGCCGAAGGGCGGACCATGATGATCGTAACCCATGATATGAAACTGGCGGCCGATGTCTCGGATCACGTCGTTTTCCTGCATCAGGGTTTGATCGAAGAACAAGGGGCCCCCGAAGACCTGTTCGGCGCCCCTAAATCAGAACGTCTGCGCGGGTTCCTCTCGGCCACTCACGCAGAGTAAAACCACCTAAAAACAATAAACTGGGAGACTTCAAAAATGAAAACACTCGTTCTTGCAACCGCCGCACTGGCGCTCAGCACCGGTTTCGCCATGGCAGACGCCCACGGCAAAACCATCCGCATGGGGACCGAAGGGGCCTACCCTCCCTATAACTTCCTGAATGACGCGGGCGAAGTAGACGGCTTTGAGCGCGAAGTCGGTGACGAGCTTTGCGCCCGTGCCGAGCTGACCTGCGAATGGGTCACCAACGAATGGGACAGCATCATCCCGAACCTGACATCGGGCAACTACGACACCATCATCGCCGGTATGAGCATCACCGACGAGCGTGAAGAAGTGATTGATTTCACACAGAACTACTTCCCGCCCGCGGCGTCCGCCTATGCGGCGAAATCGGCGGATGCCGATGTGATGGGCGGTGTTGTTGCAGCACAGACCAGCACGATCCAGGCCGGTCACGTGGCTGAATCCGGTGCCACCCTGCTGGAATTCGCCACCTATGATGAAACCGTCGCAGCCGTGAACAATGGCGAAGCGGATGCGGTTTTCGCCGACAAGGACGCGCTGGTCCCCACGGTCGAGGAATCCGGCGGCGAGATGGTCTTCGTCGGTGACGACGTGCCACTGGGCGGCGGCATCGGCCTTGGCCTGCGCGAAAGCGACACAGAGCTGAAAGCGAAATTCGACGCCGCGATCCAGTCCATGAAGGACGATGGCAGCCTGAACAAGCTGATCATCAAATGGTTCGGCGAAGACGCCAATACATTCTGATCTTGATCGGGGCGGCGCAGATGCCGCCCCTTTTCTCTGCCTGCCGATCTGAGTAAAGACCCAAATCCAGACGCCCGCCAAAGGGCGCATACCACCGGGACATTCCGCCATTTTTGCCTGCACCGACCCAGAAACGCTTTCCGGCCTGTCGTGGCTGACGTGCTACCTGACCACGGGCAAGCATTTGGCCTTTTATGGTGCATTCGGCACCGTCTTGCTGCTGCTCGCCATCACCGCCCCCGCAGCACTTGCCTTTGGCTTTGGCGGCGCGATGGCCGCGCGGTCGCCCTTTGCGCCGCTGTCATGGCTGGGCCGCGCCTATATCGCCATTGTGCGCGGTGTGCCCGACATCGCCTTCTTCCTGTTTTTCGTCATCGCGCTGGATCAGGGCATCGAATACCTGCGCCACAAGGTGAAATGCCCCGACTGGGATCAGCCGATCCGTCAGGGCAGCGACTTTATCGTCTGTCAGGCCGCCAAGATGCCGCTTGGCAACTCTGCCCAATGGGTCCACGAGGCCTATGGCTTTTCGCTCGCGGTGCTGACCTTTGCGATCGTTTTCGGGGCCTTTGCCGCCAATGTGCTTTATGGCGCGATGCGCGCTGTGCCCCGCGCCCAGATCGAAACCGGCGAGGCGTATGGCATGACCCCGCGCCAGACCTTCTGGCGTATCCTTGTGCCGCAGATGTGGGTCTATGCGCTGCCCGGTCTGGGGAACCTGTGGATGGTGCTGATCAAGGCCACCCCGTTGTTGTTCCTGCTGGGCGTCGAAGACATCGTTTATTGGGCGCGTGATCTGGGCGGAGCCAAGACCCCGCGCTTTACCGATTACCCCCATCCCGACTGGCGCATGTGGTATTTTCTGGCGCTGCTGGTGTTCTACCTCTGCTTTACCCGTGTGTCTGAAATCGTGCTCGACCGGCTGATGCGCCGTCTGACCAAGGGTCAGGCCACCGCCGGCGGCGAAGCACAGCGAAAGGCAGCGGCATGACCTGTTGGGAAACCATCCAATCCTACGGGCTGCGCTCGCTTGGCTATGGCGAACGGCTGCTGCCGCGCAGCGACTTTACGCTGTGTGACCAGTTCACCCTGATCGGGTCGGGCATGATCTGGAACATCTACTACGGTTTTTTCGCGCTGGTCAGCGGCTTCCTGCTGGCGACCGCGCTGGCCGTGGCCAAGGCCCACCCCAGCCCTTGGCTACGCAAACCGGCCGAATGGTTTATCTTCCTGTTCCGCGGCTCGCCCTTGTTCATCCAGTTCTTCTTTGGCTATTTCCTGTTCCTTAGCCTAAAATCTGTGCACCCGTTCTTTGATATGTTCACCTCTGCGTGGCTTGGGGCGCTGATTGTTCTATTCTTCAACACCTCTGCCTACTCGGCCGAGATCTTCTATGGCGCGCTGCAATCCATCCCCAAGGGCGACACCGAAGCCGCCGATGCCTACGGCATTTCCGGCTGGTCGCGGTTCAAGCGCATCGTCTGGCCCACCATGCTGCGGCTGGCATGGCCCGCCTATACAAACGAGGCGATCTTCCTGTTTCATGCGACAACGCTGGTGTTTTTCACCGGTTTTCCGGCGCTGCAACAACGCGGGGACGCACTGTATTACGCCAGCTATTTCGCGGACAAGACGTTTAACCCGTTTATCCCCTACCCGATTTTGGCGGGCTACTTCATTTTGCTGACGCTGGTGATCATTGCCATCTTCGGGCTGATCAACCGCCGTTTGAACCGCCATGTGCCTCAGGCTGCGGTGCGGAAAATTCGCTTGCGTCTAAATCTGATCCGGTAGTATCTGTTTTTTGATCAAATTATTTAGCGCGTGGGCGCTACCCCCGGTTTTCACGTTGTAAGAACGCCGTTCATGCCCGCCGCTTGCAAGGTGTGATATGAAAAACTGGCTCCGCAAACATCCTCAGGTCCGCACAATCCGTGTGGCCGCCGCCGACCTCAATGGTCAGGCCCGCGGCAAGCGCATCCCCACGCGCTTTGCCGACAAGGTGGTAGAGGACGGTACGCGCTTTCCCATGTCGGTGCTGAACCTCGATATCTGGGGCGAAGACATTGACGACAGCCCGCTGGTGTTTGAAAGCGGCGATGCCGATGGCATCCTGCACCCGACCGAACGCGGCTTTCTGCCGATGCCCTGGCTTGATGCGCCCTCGGCCCTGCTGCCGATCTGGATGTTCCACGAGGACGGGCGCCCCTATGGCGGTGACCCGCGCCATGCCCTGCGCGCGGTGGTCGAACGCTACAAGGATCGCGGGCTGACGCCGGTCTGCGCGGTCGAGCTTGAGTTTTTCCTGATCGACGATTCGGGCCGCAAACTGCAGGTGCCGCTGTCGCCACGGTCGGGCAAACGCCGCAAAGCCGCCGAAACCCTGTCGATCCGCGCGCTGGACCAGTTCGATGAATTCTTCACCGATCTTTATGACGCCTGCGAAGAGATGGACATCCCCGCCGATACCGCCATTTCCGAAGCGGGTCTGGGCCAGTTCGAGATCAACCTCATGCATTGCGACGACGCCCTGCGCGCCGCCGATGATGCCTGGCTGTTCAAGATGCTGGTCAAGGGCCTCGCCCGCCGCCACGGCTTTGCCGCAAGCTTCATGGCGAAACCCTACGAGGATTACCCCGGGTCGGGCCTGCACACGCATTTCTCGGTGCTCGACAAGAACGGTAACAATGTCTTTGACGACGGCGGCCCCCAAGGCACGGCGATCATGCGTCACGCTGTGGCGGGTTGTATGAATGCCATGGCCGGTTGCGCGTTGGTCTTTGCGCCCCATGCCAACAGCTTTGACCGTATGGTGCCCGGTGCCCACGCCCCCACGGGGATCTCTTGGGCCTACGAGAACCGCACCTCCTCCATCCGTATCCCGTCCGGCAGCCACAAGGCGCGGCGGATCGAACACCGTGTGTCGGGCGGCGACGTGAACCCCTATCTCATGCTGGCCGCCGTGCTGGGTGCTGCGATGAACGGCATCGAGGACGGGGCAGAGCCCCCCGCCCCCATCACCGGCAACGCCTATGCCGCCGACCTGCCGCAAATCCCCGGCGACTGGAAATCCGCGATCGACGCCTTTGAAAACTCTGCCGAGGTAAAGCGTATCTTTGCCCCCGAAATGGTGCGCAACTTTATCCTCACCAAACGGCAAGAGCTGCATTATATGCAAGAACTGACCCCGCAAGAGCAGGTCGAAATCTATCTGGACACGGTGTAATCAGATGCCCCCTATGAAAATCGGTATCCTTCAAACCGGCCACTCCCCCGACAATATGAAAGACGCGCTTGGCGATTATGGCGATATGTTCGTCAAATTGCTGGGCGGGCACGGGTTCGACTTCCAGATCTGGTCCGTGGTCGATGGCGACTTCCCCGCCTCGGCGGTAGATGCGGACGGCTGGCTGATCACCGGATCGAAACACGGTGCCTACGAGGATCACGACTGGATCCCCCCGCTGGAACAGCTGATCCGCGCCATCCGCGAAGCAGGCCGCCCGCTGGTCGGCATCTGCTTTGGCCACCAGATCGTTGCACAGGCCCTTGGCGGCAAGGTCGAGAAATTCGCCGGCGGCTGGTCCGTGGGCCGCACCGAATACACCATCGACGGAGAGACCCTGGCCCTGAACGCCTGGCATCAGGATCAGGTCACCCAACTGCCCGAAGGGGCCAAGGTGGTCGGCGCGTCCGACTTCTGCGCCAATGCGGCCCTGCTATATGATGATCAGATCTGGACCATCCAGCCCCACCCCGAATTCACCCAAGACTTTATCGACGGGCTGATCCGCACCCGCGGCAAGGGCGTGGTGCCCGATCACCAGCTTCAGGCGGCCTCTGCCCTGCTGGACGCCCCCACCGACAATGCAAAAATCGCCGACCATATTGCAGATTTCCTCAAGAAAGAGAGATTATGATGTCCGACTGGCTTGAAGAGCTTCCCCCCGCAGCACGCGAATATCTGGAGGGCAAGCGGCTCGACGAAGTTGAATGTATCATCCCCGACCTCCCCGGCATCGCACGCGGCAAAGCGGTGCCCGCCACAAAATTCGCACGGCAGGAATATTTCCACCTGCCCGACAGCATCTTCTACCAGACCATCACCGGTGAATGGGGCGACGCCGCCGGTGCCGACGGGTTCATCGAAAAAGACATGATCCTGCGGCCCGATATCTCGACCGCGACCGCCGCCCCCTGGACCGGCGACTGGACGCTGCAAGTGATCCACGACGCCTTTGACCGCGACGGCAATCCGGTCGAATATTCGCCGCGCAATGTGCTCAAACGCGTTGTCGATCTTTATCGCGCACAAGGGTGGGAGCCGGTTGTCGCCCCCGAAATGGAATTCTTTCTGGTCGCGCGCAACCTCGACCCCGCGCATGAGATCAAACCGATGATGGGCCGCTCCGGCCGCCCTGCCGCCGCGCGTCAGGCCTATTCCATGACCGCCGTCGATGAATTCGGCCCCGTGATCGACGACATCTACGACTTTGCCGAAGCGCAGGGGTTCGAGATTGACGGTATCACCCAGGAAGGCGGCGCGGGACAGCTCGAGATCAACCTGATCCACGGTGACCCCGTGCGGCTGGCCGACGAGGTATTCTATTTCAAGCGTCTGATCCGCGAAGCCGCCCTGCGCCACGATTGCTACGCCACCTTCATGGCGAAACCCATCGCCAACGAACCCGGCAGCGCCATGCATATCCACCATTCGGTGCTGGATGCTACGACGGGCAAGAACATCTTCTCCGGCCCGCAAGGGGGCGAGACAGATGCCTTCTACCACTTTATCGCCGGCATGCAGAACCACATGCCCGACGCGCTGGCCGTCATTGCGCCCTATGTGAACAGCTACCGGCGCTACGTCAAAGACCACGCCGCGCCGATCAATCTGGAATGGGGCCGCGACAACCGGACCACGGGCATCCGCGTGCCCCTCTCCGGCCCCGCGTCACGCCGGGTCGAGAACCGCCTCGCCGGGATGGATTGCAACCCCTACCTCGGCATCGCCGCCTCGCTCGCCTGCGGCTATCTGGGCCTGATGGAACAGAAAAAGCCCAAAGCCGAATTCAAGGGCGACGCCTATGACGGCGACGGGGATATCCCGCAGGTGCTGGGATCCGCGCTGGATCTGTTTGAAGAGGCCACGACCCTGCACGAGGTGTTGGGCCCCGAGTTCGCCCGCGTCTACGCCATCGTCAAACGCGCGGAATACGAAGAGTTCCTGCATGTGATTTCCCCCTGGGAACGCGAGCACCTGTTGATGAACGTCTAGGCCCGCCGCACCCGCGGGAGCCTTCGGCGAGGATTTAAGACCATTTGGAAGCGGCCAAGGGGGCCGATCTGCAATGAACCTGCTTTACGCAAACGACGCGCCGGGGCGCTATCCAGACAGCTGGTACGCCGCGACCGCAACCCCGACCGATGCCTACCCCACGCTCAAGGGCGATCAGCGCGCGGATGTCTGCGTGGTGGGGGGCGGCTATACCGGCCTGTCGGCTGCGCTGCATCTGGCACAGGCCGGTCGCCGCGTCGTGCTGGTCGAGGCGCAGCGCGTGGGCTTTGGGGCCTCGGGGCGCAATGGCGGGCAATTGGGGAGTGGTCAGCGCGTCGAACAGGACACGCTGGAAAAGATGGTCGGACGCGACACCGCAACGCGACTATGGGATCTGGGTCAGGACGCCAAAGCGCTTGTCAAAAGCCTGATCAAGACCCATGACATCGATTGCCACCTCAAGCCCGGCGTCGCCTGGACCGCCAGTTCTGCCGGTGACGTAGAGCATCTGCACACCTATGCCGGCTTCTTGCAGGACCGCTATGGCTACGACCAGATAGAGGTGTTGGACCGCGACGCGCTGCGCAACGTCTGTGCATCGCCCGCCTATCGCGGCGGTATTCTGGATATGGGGGCCGCGCATCTGCATCCTCTCAACCTCGCCCTCGGGCTGGCACGGGCGGCGCAGGCGGCAGGGGTCGAGATCTATGAACGCAGCGCCGTGCATCAGATCACCGAAGGCAGCCCCGCCACTGTGCAGACCGACGGCGGGCGGGTGACGGCGGACCATGTGATCCTGGCCTGCAACGGCTATTTGGGCGGGCTGAACCGCAAGGTCGCGGCCAAGGTCATGCCGATCAACAACTTTATCGTCGCCACCGAACCCTTGGGCGACCGCGTGAAAGACGTGCTGCCCCGGGATGTCGCCGTGGCCGATAGCAAATTCGTGGTGAATTATTTCCGGCTCAGCCATGATGGGCGGCTGCTGTTCGGCGGCGGCGAAAGCTATGGCTACCGCTTTCCCAGCGACCTCGCCGCCAAGGCGCGCAAACCCATGGGCCAGGTTTTCCCTGCGCTGCGCGACGTCAGGATCGACTATGCCTGGGGCGGCACGCTGGCGATCACCATGAAGCGGCTGCCCTTTCTGGCCCGCGTGGCCCCGAACATCCTGTCGGCTTCGGGCTATTCCGGCCACGGCGTCGGCACCGCGATCCACGCAGGACAGCTGATGGCCCGTGCGATCCAGGGCGATGGCGACGGCTTTGACACGATGAGCGCCCTGCCCACGCCGACCTTCCCTGGCGGCGGCGCGCTGCGCAGCCCGCTGCTCGCGCTCGCCATGAGCTGGTTCAGCCTGCGCGACCGTCTGGGGATATAGTCACAAAACATTCATGAAGCGGAACGGGGAAAAGACTTGGTCCCATAGGCGCATTGTTTTACCATTCTGAAAACAAACATTCAGGATATTGAAATATGACCCTGCCCGACATGCACAGCGCCGAAGCCATTCCCGACACAGCCCGCGCCGAGATAGAGCAGCTGTTGCAAAGCGGCGATCTGTTTCGCTACACCGCTGCCGCCGATGCGCCGGTGTCCCTGCTGGAGGCCGAGTTTGCGCAGATGATGGGCAGCCGCTATGCGCTGGCGGTGTCGTCCTGCTCTGCCGCGCTGTTTCTGTCACTGCTGGCGCTGGACCTGCCGCAAAACGCCAAGGTGCTGATCCCCGGCTTTACCTTCGCGGCCGTGCCCTCTGCCGTGATCCACGCCAATTATACGCCGGTGCTCTGCGAGGTCGGGGAAAACTACCGGATCGATATGGCGGATTTCGCCGCCAAGCTGCCGGGTGTCCACGCCGTGATCATCAGCCACATGCGGGGCCATACCTCGGATATGGATGCGATCATGCAGCTGTGCGATGCCGCAAACGTGCCGGTGATCGAGGATGCGGCCCATTCACTCGGCACCCTCTGGCACGACCGCAAGATCGGCACCATCGGCAAAATCGGCTGCTTTTCCTTCCAGTCCTACAAGATGGTAAACGCGGGCGAAGGCGGCATCCTGATCACCGACGACGCCGATCTGGTGGCCCGTGCGATCATCATGTCCGGTGCCTATGAGCACAACTGGAAGAAACACCCCGGCATCGCGGACGCCTGCGCGCGCTGGCAAAACAAACTGCCGCTTTATAACCTGCGTCTCAACAACCTGTCAGCGGTTCTGGTGCGGGCCCAACTGGCCGAACTGCCCCGCCGTGTGGCCGACGGGCTGCGCAACCATGACTACGTCGCGGCCAAGCTGAACGCCGCCCCCCAGATCGACGTCCCCGCCCCGCTGCCCCCCGAAACCCGCGCGCCGGATTCCATACAGTTCAATTTGGTCGGGCTGGACGATGCCGCCATCCGCGCCTTTGCCGAAGCCAGCGCCAAGGCCGGCGTCAAGGTTCAGGTCTTCGGCCAAAGCACCGACAACGCGCGCGCCTTCTGGAACTGGCAGTTCATCAAGGACCTGCCCGACCTGCCCCGGACCCGCGCCATGTTGATGACCGCCTGCGACGTGCGCCTGCCCGTGCAACTGCAACCAGCCGAGCTCGACGCGATTGTGAATGTGCTGCTCGGGGCGCTGGCGACGGTGACGAAATCCGCCGCGGCCTGAGGCTTCATTTTGCCAGATAAACTCCCGCCGGAGGCATCCGGCAGACACACCAAAGCCCACCCGTCAGCGGGTGGGCTTTAACCGTTCAAACGGGGGCCAATCGCCGTCACTTCAGCTTGGAGAGTTTTTCCTGCAGCTCGGCCAGTTGTTGTTTGATCGCATCCAGACTTTCGGCGTCATCGCCCTTGGCGCTGGCGGGGCGCTGATCGGTCTTGCCCATGCCGTTCCAAGGCGTCGGCATATTGCCGGTCATCGCCTTCATGAACGCTTCTTGCTGGGCCTGCATGACCTCGAAACCGGGCATCTTCGCCATCGGGTTGATCGTGTTCATGTTCTCAAGCACCCGCGCCTGACCGTCGCGCAGCATGTCAAACGATGTCTTGAGGAACTGCGGCACAACGCTCGCATCGGGGGACATATAGCTGCGCACAAGATCGTTCAGCACATCCACGGGCAGCACGGATTCACCACGGCTTTCATGTTCGGCGATGATTTGCAGCAGATACTGGCGGGTCAGATCGTCGCCTGATTTCAGGTCCACAATCTGCACCTCGCGCCCGTCGCGGATAAACCCCGAGATATCATCCAGCGTCACATAGTCACTGGTTTCGGTATTATACAGGCGGCGGCTGGCATATCGTTTGATAAGCAGGGGCTTGACTGTTTCGGTCACGGTAGATCCTTCCCAAATAGCATGCTGCATTGCAGCTTAGGGCAGCTTAAATGAAAAAGATAGGTGCCACAAAAAAGGGCAGACCGCAAAGTCTGCCCTGATCAATCTTTACCTGAACCAAAGGCCGGTTCGATTACTTCGCAGCGGCTTTCTTTGTGGCGGCTGTCGCGTCGGATGTCGCTTTTTTCACAGCAGCTGTTGCTTCTTCGGACATGTCTTTGCCCGCAGCCATCATCAGCTCGACTGTGTCCATCTGAACTTTTTTCGC
Source organism: Sulfitobacter sp. TCYB15 (assembly GCF_040435955.1). Classification (NCBI taxonomy): domain Bacteria; kingdom Pseudomonadati; phylum Pseudomonadota; class Alphaproteobacteria; order Rhodobacterales; family Roseobacteraceae; genus Sulfitobacter; species Sulfitobacter sp. TCYB15. The sequence continues at coordinate 1,422,224 of NZ_CP159193.1, read as the reverse complement.
GATTTCAGCGAAAGCGGCCATATGCTCGGACGCGACTTCAGCTGAGGCCGAGGTGAACTCGGTCATTGCTTTGGCGTAATCTGCTGGCTCTTGCTTGGCTTTCGACATCTCGGACATTTTTGCCAGAGTGTCTTTTGTCCATTTGCTGGAAATCTCGGCGGATTTCTCGGCAGCGTTCAGCGCTACGCCGGACAGCTTTTCGTTCAGTGTCGCGGTTGTTTTAAACGCGTCGTTCATTGCGGATGTGTCAACTGGGAATGCACCCATCATGTCTTTCATCATCGCGGCGAAATCTGGTGTCTTCGTCATGGTAAACTCTCCTTCTGGGGTCAAGCGGCGTCTACCGCTACGTTATGACTACCCCATAGATAGATGCTGCGGTGCGGCATTGCAAGTTTTTTCTGCAATGCAGCATCAGGCCATTCCAGCCCACCGCCCCATAAAAAATTGACTAATCAGATCAGCCCCTTGCCTTGCGCACCACATAGGTACCCGGGGCTTCGCCCAAGGTATCACGGCCCTTTTCACCCGGAATACGGGCATCGACTTTCCCGTCAGAGCGATTCTCGAGCCACGCGCCCCAGCGGGGCCACCACGACCCTTCGTGGAACTTTGCCCCCTCCAGCCAGTCCTCGTGATCCAACGACAGGTTGTCGTTTGTGTAGTGGCCGTATTTGCCTTTGCTCGGCGGGTTCACGATCCCCGCGATATGGCCAGATTGGGTCATCACAAAGGTCTTGTCCTCGCTGCCCATCATGCGCACGCCGCGATAGCTGTCTTTCCACGGCGCGATGTGGTCGGTCTCGCAGCCGATGGCGATGAGCGGCACATCGATATCCTCCAGCTTCAGACGATGACCCAACAGTTCAAAGCCGCCCTCGACCAGCTTGTTCTGTTGGCAAAGCCCGCGCAGATACTCCATCGCCATGCGCTGCGGCAGGTTCGCCCCGTCGCCGTTCCAATACAGCAGATCAAAAGCCGGAGGCGTGTCGCCCAGCATGTAGCTTTTGATCGCGGGCCCATAGACCAGATCATTCGAACGCAAGAAAGAGAACGTTCGCGCCATGATGACCGAAGGCAGGATTCCCTTGTCCTTGGTCTCTGCCTCGATCCCGTCGATAAAGTCATCGGTCAGGAAGGGCTGGAACTCCCCCTGATCGGAGAAATCGGTGAGCGCGGTAAAGAAGGTCGCGGATTTGACGGATGTATCGCCGCGCTGCTTCATCAAGGACAGCGTCAGCGACAGCGTGGTCCCCGCGATGCAATAGCCCACGGCGTGCACCTGTTCCTGCGCGGTGATCTCCTTGACCTCGCGGATCGCGGTCAGGAACCCGTCCTCGATATAGTCGCCCATGCCGATGTCACGATGACTTTGGTCCGGATTGACCCATGACACCATAAACAGCGTATAGCCCTGATCCACGATCCATTTCACCAGACTGTTCTGGGCCTTGAGATCAAGAATATAGAATTTATTGATCCAGGGCGGGAAGATCACGATCGGCGTGGCATCGACCTTTTCGGTGCTGGGGCTGTATTGGATCAGCTCGAACAGATTGTTGCGATAGACGACCTTGCCGGGGGATGTGGCGATGTTGCGGCCCAGTTCAAACGCGCTTTCATCGGCCAGCCGCACGATCAGCTCGCCGTTATTCGCCTCCAGATCGGCAATCAGGTTCTCCAGCCCGCGGATCAGGCTTTCGCCCTCGGTCGCCACAGCGCGTTCCAGCGCATCGGGGTTGGTGGCCAGAAAATTGGTCGGGCTCATCATGTCGATGATCTGGCGGCTGAAGTATTGCAGCCGTTTCTTTTCATGCGGGGCCAGATCGGCCACATGATCCACCGCTTGACCCAAGGCCTCTGCGTTGATCTGGTACTGCTGTTTGACAAAGTTGAAATAGGGGTGCGATTTCCACAGCGGGTTGGCAAAGCGGCGATCCTCGGGCGAGGTATCTTCCGGCGCGGCCAGCTTGCCTTTGGCCAGCGCCTGCTGCGCCTCCATAAAGTGGCCGACGGATTTGCTCCAGTAGGATACCTGCTGTTCGATCATCTTGGCGGGGTTCTGTACGGCTTCGGTCCAATAGGACGCGGCGGCCTTTGCAAACAGCTCTTGATTCGGGCCGTCCAAACTCGCCTGATGCGTGTCCCGCCCGACCATGATCTGCGACAGCCGCGCGCCAAGCGCTTCGACCTTACGCAGGTTTTCCTCCATACGTTCCTGTGCCTTGGAGCTCTCTGCGTCGGTCTTGGTTGTTTTTATTGTCATGCTAACCGTTCCTCCCTATGTTTGCACCTGCAGCATCGCGCCGACCTTTGGGGGAGGGTCTGACAAGATGCCGGGCACAAGGCCCCCAACAGGAGACCCCTTACATGAAGTATATGGCATCTTACGATTTAATGGAAACGATGAGAAACACCAACCAGTGGCTGGGTGCCACAGCGTTGGCGATGGCATCGTATCCCGCTTTTGCCGCCATCCCGAACCCTGCGTTGAACTGGATGGCCGCATGGGGCGAAGTGACCGAACGCAGCTTTTCGCGCATGGTGGTCAAACCTGATTGGGATATCCCCCCCGCCGTTGGCGTCGATGGTGCGGACCATCCCGTCCTGATCGAGAAAGAGCTCGAAGGTGCCTTTGGCGATCTGGTGCATTTCGTCGTACAGGGCCGCGATGCGCCCAAGCGCAAGATCCTGCTGGTCGCGCCCATGTCGGGCCACTATGCGACGCTGCTGCGGTCGACCGTCATCAGCCTGATCCCTGACGCGGACCTTTATATCACCGACTGGCACAACGCCCGCGACATCCCCGTCAGCGCCGGCAAGTTCGACGTAGAGGATTATACCCTGCGGCTCGTTGACTATATGCGCCATCTGGGCCCCGACGTGCATGTAATCGCCGTGTGCCAACCCGCCCCGCTGACCCTCGCCGCGACCGCCTATCTGGCGGAACAGGACCCCAAGGCGCAGCCAAGCTCGCTTACATTGATCGGCGGCCCCATCGACACCGCGGCCAGCCCGACAGAGGTGACGGATTTCGGCCACCGCGTGAACATGAACCAGCTGCAAGAGATGATGATCCAGCAGGTCGGCTTCCAGCACCAAGGCGTCGGCCGCAAGGTCTATCCCGGTCTGCTGCAGCTGAATTCCTTTATCACGATGAACGCCGAAACCCATGCCAAGGCCTTCCGCGACCAGATCATGCGCGTCGCACAAGGGGTGGCGGGCGACCACGACAAACACAACAAGTTCTACGACGAATACCTCGCCGTGATGGACATGCCCGCTGAATTCTACCTCTCCACCGTGCAGCGGATCTTCAAGGATAACGAGATCGGCACCAACAGCTTCTCGATCAAGGGTCAGCCCGTGGACATCGGCAAGATCACCGATGTCGCCGTCAAAACGGTCGAGGGCACCAAGGACGATATCTCGGCCCCCGGTCAATGTATCGCGGCGCTGAACCTCTGCACCGGCCTGCCCGACGACAAAAAGGCAAGCCACCTTGAAGACGGCGCAGGGCACTACGGGATTTTTGCCGGCAAAAGCTGGCGCGAGAATATCCGCCCGCTGGTGCTGAAGTTCATCGACGACAACCAGCGCACGGCCAAGGCGACAGCCCCCAAGGCCCCTGCGGCCCCGGCCAGCGCGGGTAAAACCTCGATCCCCGCACAGAAGTCGACGGCATAATGCCCGCCGCGCCGCGTGACCTGCCCTTTGCCTGTGCCTGCGGCACGGTCAAAGGGGCCCTGCGCGGCGTGACACCCTCGCGCGGCAGCCACGCCCAATGCCACTGCATCGATTGCCGCGCGGCGGAGGTCTACCTCGACCAGCCCGACCCCGCGCCACGGGCGATCCAACTGTTCCAGACCACCCCCGACAGATTCCACTTCGATCAGGGTTTCGACAAATTGTCGGTGTTTTCCTTCGGGGAGACAAATCTGCTGCGCTGGTATGCCTCTTGCTGTGGCACGCCGATGTTCAACACGCTGCGCAAGCCCAAGCTCGCCTTTGCCAGCATCATGACCCGCACCCTGTCCGACCCTGCCCCGCTTGGGCCGATCGTCGGCACCGGCTATATCCCGACGCCCTCGGGCAAGCTGCGGAACGAAGGGCTGCCACGGTTGATCTGGGGGGCGCTGTCGCGGGCGGCCGGGGCCAAGGTGACAGGCCGCTGGAAGGTGAACCCCTTTATCGATCCGGACACAGCAACGCCCAAACGCCCCGTGCACATCGTCCCGCGTGACCAGCGCAAGGCGATCACCGAGGCGCTGCGCTAACCCGCACTTGACCCGCCCCGATCACGCAGGGGTCAGGGGCATCTTCAACCATTCCTTGATCGCGGCTGTCGTGGCTTCGGGCTGTTCCAGCGTAGGCAGATGCCCTGCCCCCTCGATCACGCGCAAAATCGCATAAGGCAGCAGTTCAGCCATGAAACTATGGCGCTTGACGGGGTTGAGCCTGCCCACCTCGCCACACATCACCAACGTCGGCACCTTGCACTTGCGCAATACCGCCTGCTGGTCGCGGGCCCGTTGCAAGGCGCGGGCTTGGCGCACATAGACTTCCGGCCCCAGCGTGTCGGCCATATCCAGCGCAATCTCCAAAATCGCCGCGCGGTCCGGACCGGGGGCGAGCCAGACGGGGTTCAGCTCTTCGCGCATGGCATCGGCCAGCCGCCCCGACTTGACCTTGACGATCAACATCTCGCGCGCGGCAGCACTCTGCGGCGTTTCGGCCAGCGGGCTGGCATCGATCAACGCCAACCGCGTCAACCGATCCGGCGCACGGCGCAAAATCTCAAGCGCGACAGCACCGCCCAACCCCAACCCCGCCAGCGCGAAACGCTTGGGCAACTGGTCCAGCAGACCAGAGGCGATTTCCTCGATCCGCTCGCCTTGGGTAATCGGGGCGACAGTCACCGCGGTTTTCGCCGACAGCTCGGCGATCTGCGGCCAGAACACCCGCGCGTCAGACATGAGGCCCGGCAGAAGAACAAGAGGGTCAGCCATGTATGTCCCTGTCACTAGTCATAAATTCGCGTCACTTCGGGACACTGCTGCTGCGCCGCACCTCATCACGGATAGGCGATGCCACGCAAGGGCGGAAAATCGCCATAGCGCGCACGGCGCTGTGCTAGGGGCTCCGACGGCGACTTCCCGCCGCGCAACAGCATCCCGCGCGGCGCGATATAGCTTGAGATGCTGCGCAGCGGCTGCGGTCTCCACGTCAGGTTGAAGGCGGCGAGCTTGGGAAAGAACCACATCTCGGAGTAGGGCAGATGGTCATGCACCCACCATGCCAGATCACGCCAGTCGCGCCCCTGATCATACTGGTCGGCAAACCACGGGATCACGATGGTCGCCCCCGCAATCGCCCCCGCCCCCGTGCCACGGTCCCAGATGTGACATTCGATCGGGTTGTCATTGGCCGCGCAATTCAGCTTGTGCCGGTTGCCATAGGCATTCAGCGCCGCCGACCGATACCCCGACCGCACGGCGATGCGGCCAAAGGTTTCCTCTAGCGGGTCCAGCAGGGTCGTGCAGAAGGCCCGTCCGTTTTCGATGGCAAGATCGGGATTGTCGGGGATATTAGGCTGCCCGTGAAACCCAGAAATCTCTGAGTACATGAAATCGCGCATAAAGAAATGCCGCGACAGCCGGACCCGCCCAAAGGTTTCAAGGCTCCACATGCTGGCCGGTTTACGCATGGCAAAGCCCCTTATGCTCAGGACGTGGCAGAGACCTCATCTACCGCTTGGATCAGCAGTTCCAGACAGCGGTCGTCGGAAAAGCGGTGGTCCGCATCCTTGACCAGTTGCAACTGCATGTCCGGCCCCTGCGCATGTTCCAGCAGCCGCACGGCTGTGGCAACGCTGACAGCGGTGTCTGCGGTGCCTTGCAGAAAGCGCGTCGGGAACGGCAGATGCAGCGGATCGCGCAGCACCAGCTGCTTGCGCCCGTCCTCGATCATCCGGCGCGTGATGATGTAAGGCTCCATATAATCGGACGGCAGTTCGACCTGACCCGTCTCGGCCAAAGTCTTTTTCTGCGCCTCGGTGAAGCTGGCCCAATAGCCGTCTTCGGTAAAATCAGGAGCCGCGGCGATGGTCACCAGCCCCGCGATCCGCGCGGGCAGCGCGCGCACCAGCAGCAGAGATTGCCAGCCGCCCATAGACGACCCCACCGGCAGGATCGGGCCCTCGGTCAACGCCTCTACCGCGGCCAATGTGTCTTCGGCCCAATCGCCAATGCAGCCCTCCGTGAACGCGCCAGAAGATTCCCCGTGACCCGAGTAATCGAACCGCAAGAACGCCCGCCCCTCGCGTTTGGCCCAGTCTTCAAGGAACACCGCCTTGGTGCCCATCATGTCGGATTTCAGACCGCCCAGAAACACCACGCAGGGGCCTGTGCCTTCGGTCCTGTGATAGGCCAGCCGCCGCCCTTGAGGCGTTTCCAGATACATCGGAGCCGTCATCCTCAGCCCCCCAGATAGGTGCCCTTGGCGGGGCGATAAAAGATTTTCTGGTTGTGCAGACGGCCCAGCAGATCGTCGATCCGGCGCAGGCTGTCTTTGGCGGCATCGGCGGGCAGCATCGATGCGGTGTCATTCAGCGCATCCATCGACAGATCGCGTTTGGTCACATGTAGCGCTGCCTCGATCAGGTCGATATCGCTGATCGTCAGCTCGAAGTTGCGGTTGTGTTTGGACATGGGCGAACCCCTTTGGATCAAATGCGCGCCCCAGTCATACGCCCCGCCGCCCCGACGATCAATCCGCCGCTTCGACTTCGCGCAGACCAAGCGCCGCAATCGCGGCCCCTGCGGACATGACTGCGAATAGAACCAGCGTCGCCACCGGCCCGATCAGCGCGGCACCGCCCCCCGCCACGCCCGCGACCAAAAGCAGCCCGCCAATCACCGTGTTGGACACGGCGGCATAGGCCGACCGCTGGTCCTTGGGCGACATATCCACCAGATAGGTAGACCGCCCCTGCCGCACTCCGTGATAGGCGATCATCAGGATGAACAGCACCAGCGGCATGGCCCAGATCTGCGTCGCCATCCCAAGCAGCGCCAGCGCCACCGCGCCCACCATCGCCAAGGCCCCGACAATGCCGGTCAACATCAGCACACGGCGGCTCGACTGGTCCGACAGCCGACCCCAGACGTAGGAGCTTAACAGCGACGCCAAGGCCGAGGCGAGCACCAGCGCGCCAAGCTGGCCGAGGGCGGATTGATCCTCGCCCCCCGCCAGCACCACAAAATACGGCGGCGCAAGCGATGTGGCGACCAGCAGCCCGCGCACCAGAATGAACCGCCGCAGGTTCGCGTCCTCCTTCAGGATAGAGAAACTGGCAGGCGTCGCCTTGCCGCCCTCGCTTGGGGCTTCGTCCAGCGTGGAAAACAACAGCGCCGCGCCGCCCCAAAGTCCGGCCGCCAGCGCAATGGCCGCGATCACCACGCCGCGATCCTGCACCAACCCCGACATCAGCAAGAGCGCCAGCACCAGCACCCCGGCAGAGGCGACAGACCCCGCCGTGCCCGTGATCGACCCGCGCCGCGACTTGCCCACGGTCTTGCCAAGGATATCCTTATACGACACCGAACAGGCCGCACGGCTGACCGCCAACCCCGCCAGCGCCGCGCAAATCGCCAGCCCCGCCGCTGACCCTTCCAACGTGAGCGCCGCCAGCACGATCAGCGCCGCGAAAATGCCCTGCCCCGCAGATCCCGCGACCCACGCCCATTTGCGCCGCGCCATCGCCTGCACCCAGCCCGCCATGACGATCTGCGGCAACAGCGCCCCCGCCTCGCGGATCGGCACCAGCGCCCCGGCATAGACCGCAGGCGCACCAAGCGCCGTCAGCAGCCACGACAGCATGAGCTTGGGGTCAATCAGCCCGTCAGCCACTTTGGTCATGGTCAGGCTGGCGATATGGCGCAGGGCGTTCGGGGCCTCGGCCTCTTGCGCATGGGACGACAGGTCCTGCGCGTCGCCCTCTGCCCCTGAAAGCGTCTCAAACGCCCGCTGCGCCACATCATCCTGCATGTCTTCGCGTCCCGTCTCTACCACTTAATCTGATGTTATCTATGGCACCGCGCCCCCAAGGAAAGGACAGCGCCCCATTTCACACGCCGCGCCCGCGCGCCCCACCGCGATATTGACAAGCCAGACCACCGACGCCAAACAGGCCGGACGCATATAACCCGCAACCGGGCGTCTCGTAGGCGCCAAACCGACGAGGAGGCCCAGATGGCCCAGATCACCCTCACCCTTCCCGATGGCAACGCACGTCAGTACGACGCAGGTATCACTGCGGGCGACGTGGCGAACGACATCTCCAAATCGCTTGGCAAGAAAGCGATCAGCGCCACCGTGGACGGTGCCCATTACGATCTGGCATGGCCGATCAACGCGGACGCCAGCATCGCGATCCACACCATGGCCGACGAAGCCCAAGCGAACGAGCTGGTGCGCCACGACCTCGCCCACATCATGGCCCGCGCCGTGCAAGAGCTTTGGCCCGACACAAAAGTCACCATCGGCCCCGTCATCAAGGACGGCTGGTACTATGACTTTGACCGTAAGGAATCCTTCACCCCCGAAGACCTTGGCCTGATCGAAAAGAAGATGAAGGAAATCATCAACAAGCGTGACCCCGTCCGGACCGAAGTCTGGGACCGCGAGCGCGCGATCAAGCATTACGAGGACAACGGCGAACCCTATAAGGTCGAGCTGATCAACAGCATCCCCGGCGACGAACCGCTGCGCATGTATTGGCACGGCGACTGGCAAGACCTCTGCCGTGGGCCGCACCTGCAACATACCGGGCAGGTGCCGGGCGACGCCTTCAAACTGATGTCCATCGCGGGGGCCTACTGGCGCGGCGACAGCGACCGCGCGATGCTGCAACGCATCTACGGCGTGGCCTTCACCGGCAAGGAAAAGCTGAAAGCCCACCTGAACATGCTGGAAGAGGCCGCCAAACGCGACCACCGCAAGCTGGGCCGCGAGATGGACCTTTATCACATGCAGGAAGAGGCCCCCGGTCAGGTCTTCTGGCACGCCAACGGCTGGCTGATCTACACCCAGCTGCAAGACTACATGCGCCGCAAGCAACGCGCCGGCGGCTATGTCGAGGTGAACACACCGCAGGTCGTGGACCGTAAACTCTGGGAAGCCTCCGGCCACTGGGAGAAATACCAAGACCACATGTTCATCGTCGAAGTGGACGAGGAACACGCCCGCGAGAAATCGGTCAACGCGCTGAAACCGATGAACTGCCCCTGCCACGTGCAGATCTTTAACCAGGGTCTGAAATCCTACCGCGACCTGCCCCTGCGCATGGCCGAATTCGGATCGTGCAACCGCTATGAACCCTCGGGCGCGCTCCACGGGATCATGCGCGTGCGCGGCTTTACACAGGACGACGGCCATATTTTCTGCGCCGAAGACCAGATCGAAGCCGAAACCGCCAAGTTCATCGAATTCCTGTCGGGCATCTACAAAGACCTCGGCTTCGAAAACTTCAGCGTCAAATTCTCGGACCGCCCCGAAAAACGCTCCGGCTCGGACGAGGTCTGGGACAAGGCCGAGGCGGCGTTGCTCTCGGCCACCCGCAAGGCAGGCATCGAACCCACGCTCAACCCCGGCGAAGGCGCGTTCTACGGCCCGAAACTGGAATTTGTGCTGACCGACGCCATCGGCCGTGACTGGCAATGCGGCACCCATCAGGTGGACTTCGTGCTGCCCGAACGGCTGGACGCGACCTATATCGGATCGGACGGCGCGAAACACCGCCCCGTCATGCTGCACCGCGCCACCTTGGGGTCGTTCGAACGCTTTATCGGCATCCTGATCGAAGAACACGCGGGCAAGCTGCCCTTCTGGCTCGCCCCGCGTCAGGTCGTCGTCGCCTCCATCACCTCCGAGGCGGATGATTACGTGCACGAGGTCGTCGCCACGCTCAAGGCGCAAGGCGTCCGCGCCGAGGCCGACATCCGCAACGAAAAGATCAACTACAAGGTCCGTGAACATTCGGTCGGCAAAGTGCCGGTGATCCTTGCGGTCGGCGCGCGCGAAGTCGAAGAGAAAACCGTGTCCGTCCGCCGTCTGGGGGAAAAGCAGACCTCGGTTCAGGCGCTGTCGGATGTGGCGAACGCCTTGGGCATCGAAGCCACACCGCCCGATTTACGCGGCTGAAAACTGTAACAAACCCCTCGGGGCGCAACGAACTTGCGCCCCGAACATGTCACTATGTTTCAAAATTGCGCCTCCCAACGCTGGAATCTCGCGAATTGTTACAAAAAAACCGGCGATTTTCTGACGCCTCCGTGACACACTCCGATGTGAGTAGCTTTGTCGCACCCCACGCGGCTTAATGTCCTTATCGACAAGCAACCAACCTTAGGAGGAAACACCAATGTCCAACACAATGAAAACACTCGCCGTTGCAGGCGCAGTTGCCGCTGCCCTGTCCGCACATTCGACCGCAGCAAACGCCGCGTCGAAAGAAAAATGCTACGGCGTGGCGCTTGCCGGTCAGAATGACTGCGCCGCAGGCCCGGGCACCACATGCGCTGGCACATCCGTCACCGACTACCAAGGCAACGCCTGGAAACTGGTTGACGCAGGCACCTGCGCCGACATGGAACTGCCCGCAATGGCCGACGGGTCCGAGCGTATGGGCTCTCTCGAAGCGCTGGACCGCGACCTGCCAGCCTAAGCCCTTAACGGCCTAAACCCTTCGCCTGCGCGGCACGCCCCATGCCGCCGCGCAGGCCCCTTTACACGACCCCTCGAATAGGGAGCCTCTTATGCCAGACGGTGCCACCCGTTTCGACACATTGCCCGCAAGCCCGGGCGTCGGCTATAAACCCCAGCATTTCAAAGACCTGCAAGACGATCCTGGTCCAGTTGAATGGATCGAAATCCATGCAGAGAACTACATGGGCGATGGCGGCCGCCCGCTGGCACAGCTGCGCGCCCTGTCCGAAAAATTCGCCCTCTCCGTTCATGGTGTCGGGCTGAGCATCGGTGGCGAAATGCCATTGGATCGCGACCACCTCGCCCGTTTGAAAAAGCTCTGTGACTGGGCAAACCCTGCCAGTTTCTCCGAACATCTTGCATGGTCCACCCATGACAGCGAGTTCCTGAACGACCTGCTGCCCCTCCCCTATACCGAAGCCACCCTGTCCCGCGTGGCGGATCATATCAGTCAGGTGCAAGACACAATCGGGCGTCAAATGCTGCTGGAAAATCCCTCCAGCTACCTCGCCTTTGATGAATCCACCTTGTCTGAAACTGACTTTTTAGCCGAGTTAACCCACCGAACCTCTTGTGGTTTATTGCTGGATGTCAACAATGTCTTCATTTCAGCGAAAAACCTCGCCCTCTCCCCGCGCGACTATATCGACGCCTATCCGGTAAACGCCGTGGGCGAGCTTCACGTCGGCGGTCACGAGGAAGACAGCGTCGGTTTCAACCAGCCGCTGCTGATCGACAGCCACAGCCGCCCCGTGGTCGACCCCGTTTGGGATTTGCTGGCTTATACGCTGGACCGTACCGGCCCCAAGCCCGTGCTGGTGGAATGGGACAATGACGTGCCCGATTGGCCAACCCTGCGCGCCGAGGCAGAGCGTGCGGCGGATGTGCTGGCCCGATGACCACGCTGCACCGGTTTCGGACGCCCCTGCTGGACCCGACGCAGGACCGCCCCGAGGGGCTGCGCGGTGCCGCTGGCGCGCCCGCTGACACGCGCTATGACGTTTACCGCAACAACGTCACCCATTCGCTGATCGGCGCGCTGCACAGCGCCTTTCCCTTGGTGGTCAAGATTCTGGGCACGCAGAACTTCGACCAGATCGCCCCCGCCTTTGTGCGTGCGCATCCGCCGAGCTCTCCGTTAATGATGCACTATGGCGCTGATTTTCCGCAGTTTCTTGCCGCGCAACCGCCTTTGTCAAAGATGGGTTACCTGCCCGATTGCGCCCGTCTCGACCTCGCACTCCGTCGGTCCTATCACGCCGCCGACAGCGCGCCCTTCGACCTTGCCGCCTTCCAGCAGATCGCGCCCGACGCGATGATGCAGGCGCAGTTGCCCCCCGCCCCCGCGACGGTGTTGCTCCGCTCTGACTGGCCGCTGTATGACATCTGGCGGTTCAACATGCAGGCGGATGCGCCCAAGCCGCAGATGCAGGCGCAGGACGTGTTGATCACCCGTCCCGACTTCGACCCCGCCCCGCATCTGTTGCCCCCCGGCGGCGGCGCATGGTTTGCCGCCTTGGCTGGGGGTGCCACGCTTGATCAGGCCCATGACACCGCGCTGGCCACGCACCCCGATTTCGACCTTGGCGCGGCGTTGGGCCTGTGCTTTGCAACCGGCGCGTTTTGCGCAAAGAACGGCGGATAAGATGCTGAAGACTCTCACCCTTTACGATCGCGCGACCGGCTGGATCACCGCGCAAGACTGGCTGCTGCCCACATTGGCGCGTTTTTTGTTCGCCGCGGTGCTGACGCAGTATTTCTTTACCTCTGGCCTGACGAAGCTTGACGGTCTGTTCACCCTGAGCACCGGTGCCTATGTCCAGATCTTCCCCCGCGCGTTCGAGGCGGCGGGCTATGACGCGACCGCGCTGTCGGCGTGGCACGGGCTGGTGGCCTATGCGGGGACGCTGGCGGAGTTCGTGCTGCCCGCGTTGATCGTGCTGGGGCTGTTCACACGGTTTGCAGCCTTGGGGATGATCGGCTTTGTGGTGCTGCAATCGCTTACGGATCTGTACGGCCACGGGCAATGGAGCGCGCTTGGCCAGTGGTTTGACCGCCTGCCGGACGGGACCATTCTGGACCAGCGCGGGCTTTGGGTGCTGCTGCTGGTGGTGCTGGTGGTCAAGGGCGGCGGGCCGGTTGCGCTGGATCGCGTCTTGCTGGCGCGCCGCCGCTGAGGGTTACTGCGCGGCTTTGACCTTTGCCTCCGTCGCGTCGTTCCAGCCGAGGAACAGATCCTCCCCCACCGCGATCAGGGGGCGTTTCATCAAGGCGGGATGGGCCGCGAGCAATTCGAGCGGATCGGCACCGCGTTCCGCGTCGTCCAGACCGCGCCATGTGGTCGAGCGGGTGTTGACCAGTGCTGCGCCGAATTGCGCGTGGGCGCGGGCCAGCACGTCGGCGGGGACACCGTCCTTGCGCACGTCGACGAGCTGCGCGTCGGGCAGCGCCTTGATCGCCTTGCGGCAGGTATCGCAGTTTTTCAGACCGTAGATCAGCATTCTCACCTCACTTTTTTGGGGTTTCATATGTCCTAAGATAATCGGGCAGCGCGAAATTTCTTGATTTCCGGCGCGGGTGAACAACCTTTTATCGCGTAAGGCGGCGAAAGCAATTTTTCGACGCTGTGACAGCGATTAATGAGGAGCGTTGAGAAATGCCAACGGGTACAGTCAAATGGTTTAACACCACCAAAGGATACGGATTCATCGCGCCGGAGGGCGGCGGATCGGATGTGTTTGTCCATATCTCTGCGGTGGAACGGTCGGGGCTGACCGGACTGGCGGACGAGCAGAAAGTGTCCTTCGAGATGTCCGAGGGCCGCGATGGCCGTCAGATGGCGACGGATCTGGAACTGCTGTAAAAAAGCCCGATGCCCAAGGGACACCGGGTTTTCTGGTCGTCATGCGGGCAGAGGCACGCGGGGCTGCGGCTTAGCGGCAGCCCTTTTCCCCCGGCACGCAGGAATAGGTGACGGGACGCGGCGTATAGTGCCGCACCTTGTGCTTTTTCGGCGCGGGATGCGCCATCATCTGCTGGTAGCTGGTGCTGGTGTTCGGCGTGCCGCAGCAGATGACACCGGAAATGGTGATCGGCTGAAGCCCTGCGGGGCAATAGTTGGCCGAGGACGGGTAGGCATAGATCTTGGGCTCTGCCGAGACCTGCGCGGGCAGCAGAACCGCGCCCATCAGACCCAATCCGGCCATCATTCCTGTTGTTAGACGCATAATATCCCTCGTTATTTTCAATTTCCCTTAATTTGCCCCGCGTCAGCGGCCAAGTCTAGCCTTTTTGCCCCCCAGGGGTGTGTTGCTGCTACGGCATACCGGCAGAGGCGCGGGCTGCGGAGCGGGGCTCGGGTTACCCATGGGTAACTTAAGTAATTGTTATTGTTGGTTTATTTTTGGTTATACTGGCGTGCGGTGGCGTGCGTTCGCTGGTGTGAGGTTTGGTTCGGCTTGGTTGAGGTTGAAGTGTACGGTGGACCGGTCAAAGGGCCGAACGCGGAATGTGCAAGCATTTCGCCGGAGGTGTGTGAGGTGACCTAAACAGGGACCGCCGCGCCCGAACAAGTGCCGGCTTCGTGTTGGGGTGAGGCATGGTTGGGGCGCAGCCCCAATCAATCCTTCCGGGGGAAGAATTGAAATGTCGAACGCGGATTTCGCGAGAAATGCGCCGGGGATGTATGAGGTGACCTAAATCGGGACCGCCGCGCCCGAACCGAGGGGTGGAAGCGAAGCGCCCGCCCCGTGGGGGCGGTTCGGGCGCTGCCCAATCGGAGATTGGGCATTCATAGCGTAAGCTGGGACTACATCAGCTGAAAACGCCTCCGACACTCGTTTAGGTAAGATGGACTGCAGATTTTAGACTTGCTTTCCGATTTCACCAACCAATTTATCGACCCAAGCTTGATTATAGCAATGGTAGTGGAACATCGGATTGTAGAAGCAATACTTGATATTAGTTTTGGTCTTGTCGGCTGCATGAGTTGGCGGACGAACTTTGTGTTTTTTCCATGCTTCCGTATGATCATTCACGGTGAAAGGCTTTCCAGTTGCTTTGGATACTAGATCCGCGACGACACTTGGCTTGTATGGGTGCGTCTCGGAACCCGGCTTAATTTTAACAAGTACATCATGGATCGCCTTCCCTTCGGCACTCTCTGGCGACACAAACTTGTAAGCTGCATTTGTTTTCGAAGATGCCACTTTGGTATAAACAACCGAAAATTGAAAAGCTTGATCTTCTTTTTGCATTTCAGTCAAACCTTCGAGAATTTCTGAATTGATTGCCTTGATCTCACTAGGCAATTTCGATTTTGAAAGCTCAATTAGTTGCTCGGGATTAAATGTTCCGAATTGCAAGGAAAGTGAGAGATTTCCGGCGAGAGATAACCTACGAGAAAAAAGACTTACAATTTGACTTTCAAAATTGAAACAGCACGCTTGAAATAGCGGCAACCATATTTCTTGATATGGGCCCATGATTTTATGGGCAACTAAATCTCTAAGTTTAATCATTGCCCTCAGGTTATCGCTAACTCCAGTAGGGAATGGACACTCAGGAAATTTCAGGAAATCTGCCAAGGATATCGCATCCCCATTTTTCCTAACGGTTGGCAGGTTCTCCCGTTCAGCGTATTCAAGAGCCAAATACGTCCAACCAGTAATTGCCAGCACTGCAAATGTTTCAGCACGAAAACTCAGCGTAGGATTGTTGAATACCGATATTGCGGTAATCATAGCCTCGCGCGACCGGACTATCCTTTCGTGCAGAAAGGGATTCAGTCCGGTCTTCGGATCGAATGCTTCCTTGAATACCTTGAACAATTCAAGTTCTTCATCTGTACATACAGCTTGCTTATGATCCGACTTAACAGCGCTTATTCGGGCAAAATTGACCGTTGCTGGACGCCCCATGTTAATGAATGCTTGGACATCTTGGTTCGTCCATCCTTCATTCAGGAGTTTTTTCGAAATCGACTTCTCCTGCTTTGTGAGCCCCCCAGTCTTACCTTGCTGAAACTCCATCTGTGTTAATCACTCCAATAAACTCCCGCCACTCCCCCTTGCTCATGCCAGAGGTCTCCTGCGTGACCTCCTCACCCTTCACCATCCGGCGGATACACTCAATAGCTGTATTGGACATAGTCGCGCCACCTAGACGGTAATCCTCGAAGGCGCGGTAGGCGGCGGGGACCCAGTCGGCGACGACGTTGCAGATGGCATCGGCATAGACGCGGATCTCGTATTGGGCGTGGGCATCGGCGCGCAGACGCAGGAAGTGGAACAGGTTGTGCAGGTCCACCTTCCAGTACCATTGCGTGTAGATGTTCGACGGCAGGTTCATCCGCGCAAGCTCTCGTGCCAGACCGTCCTGCGGTTCCCCGTCGGGGCCGGTTTCGGCGATCATCGCCTCGTAATTGTCATAGGCGCGGTTGCTGTCGGACTTGAGGATTTCGAGCACACGGGCGGCCTCTGCCCCTTCAAGAACACCGCCGCGGCCCTGATTGTTCACCACGCTTTGGGCGTTCACATGGGACGGCTCGGGGATGTAGAATTCGCGGTCCAGGATCGAATAGCGGGCGGAGTATTCGTTGACGTTGGCGGTGCGGTGGCGGATCCACTGGCGCGCGACGAAGACGGGCAGTTTGACGTGGAGCTTGATCTCGCACATCTCGAAGGGGGTGGAGTGCCAGTGGCGCATCAGGTAGCGGATCAGCCCTTCGTCGTTCTGCACCGATTTCGTACCGCGCCCATAGCTGACGCGGGCCGCCTGACAGATCGCCGCATCGTCGCCCATATAGTCGATGACGCGCACAAAGCCGTGGTCGAGCACGGGAATGGCCTTGTAGAGATGGGACTCCATCCCTTCGGAGACGGTGCGCAGGGTCTGTTTCGGCTCTGCCCGCAGAGCGTCGATTTCGGCTTGTTGGTCGGGGCTGATCGGCATGGGGGGCGTCCTGTCATATGGGCGTGGATTCGGGGTCTACTATATCTGCGGCAGCAGGCCACCGGAACCGCCATATGCGGTATTGTTTTTGGGTAGCACTTTGTCGGCAAATGCACGTGGGGCAAGGTGGAGCGTTGACAGCAGGGCGCAGGATTGGCGACTGTCGCGGCAATCAACAAGAAATTTTCGAGGCAGACAGTTATGAAATTCGGGACATCAGCGCTGGCGCTGTGCGTATTTTTGGCAGCATGTGGCAGTGGCACGCCGTTTAACGGCGAGACGGAGGCAGATACGGGCACGGGTACTGACGGGAGCACGGGTGCCAGTGCCATCCCCGAAGAACTGGCGAACGACCTCAAGAGCTTTAGTTATGACCCGGCGTCCCAGACGCTGTCGATCACGGGTATCACCGCAGATGATAGCGAGTTCACCGCCAATTATCGCCGCCGCCCCGGCTTGGACCGCAACGGATATGAAGCCTACACCGCGCAGGACGGATCGCTGGACCGCCACGTCACCGCGTATGTGAAGGACATCGATGGCACCCGCGCCGCTGTGGTGATGACGGGCGGGCAATTCGAGCAGGTCTTTTCGGGCGCTGGATATTCCAACACCTCGTATTCAGCGCCGGTCGCACCGGGCACGCAATCCGAGGGCGGGCTGGTGACCTATGCGGGGAATTACATCGGGTTGCTGAACGGAGCCGGGTCCGGGGAAGATCTGGCACCGGTTGCAGACGGGACTGACCCCGACCCCCTGTCGCGTCAGGCCGCCGAAGTGACGGGCAAAGTGGTTCTGACCGGCGACTTCACCGACGCGGCGGTTGCAGGGATCATCTATGATCGCAAGGTAACCGACTTTGATACAGGCGGTGCTTACGATCCCAACTCCGCCACCCCTTTCGAGGCGCAGAACATCGCGCTGGACAGCACTAGCATCGCGGAAGACGGCACTTTCTTCGGGACCGCGTCACAGTCTAACAACGCGGTCGGCGAATACGGCGGTATTTTCGGGGGCACGGGTGCCACGGAAGTTGCTGGTGTGATCCACGCCGAGAACCACATTGCGCTGGGCGGATCGGGCACACCGATCGAGTATGGCGCGTTTGTCCTGACCCAATGTGGCCAACCCGGTGAAGACGCGATCTGCGATCAGCCCGAGCGATAGAGCGGCTGTATCGTGTCTTTCGCCAATTGCGCCTTCGGCTGTGCAGTGGCCGGGCTCTGCCTGCTGAACAGTGATCCTGTCGCGGCAGAGCAGTCGGTCGCGTTGTCCCTGCCAGAGGCCCGATCATTGGCGGTCCATGCGCTGAAGGGTGAACGCCCTGCTCTGGCGTCGCAGATCGCGCGAGGGTTGCTGATCGCGGACCCGCATTCGGCGTATGCGCACTATGTTCTGGCCACAGCGCATGCAGATATGGGGCACGGAACGGATGGGCGAAAGTCTGCGGCCCGCGCCTACCGCTATGCAGACAACAGGGTACAGAAGTTTCAGGCCGCGGAACTGGCAGCACGGCTGACCTTTGCAGATGGGCACCCGACCCTCACTCAGCTTTGGCTTAGACGTGCCGTTCAAAACGCCCCGACCCCGGAGATAGAAGAGCAGCTTGCGCGTGACTATGCCCGTGTGCGGCGTGAGAATCCGTTTCGCTTTTCTATAACAGGCGGGGTGAAGCCCTCTAGCAATGTCAACAATGGTGCTGACACCGCACAGCAGGTGATCGACGGCTTGCCGTTTACCGGGCGGCTCAGCGGATCGGCGCAGGCCCTATCGGGTATCGTCGGTACCGTCGACGCGGTCGTCGGGTACCGTTTGCGGAGCACTCAAAAGACGCGGACGGATCTTTCGGGTCGCCTGTTTGTACAACGTGTGGCGCTTGATAGCGGGTCGCATGATTTGGCACCTGAAGCACGTAACAGTGATTTCGGAGCAACCTATGCAGATGTTTCACTTCGGCAGTCCTTCGCGGTCGGCGCGGCGGGCGGAAGCGCCGATGTAACCGGATCGCTTGGCGAATACTGGTCGGGAGGCGACCGCAGCTATTCATTCATGCGTGTTGGCGTCGGTCGCCGCTGGCAGCTGTCTGCTTCGACTTCGGTTTCCATGGGCGCGACGCTAGAAAAACGGTTTAGTGAACGAATTAGTTACTTTGACAGTAACACCGTGTCCCTGATTGTAGGGTCCCAACACAAGCTCGCTTGGGGTGATGGTATCGGCGTTTCCGTTAATCTACGCGAGACCGACAGCGACTTCGTCAACTATGCCTCGCAAGCCGCGTCCCTACGGTTAAGCTATAGCTTCGCCGATCAAATCGGTCCGGCGGTTGTGAACGCAGGCTTAACCTTGGGAAAAACCGACTACGACACCTATTTTGCGGTTTTCGATGTCCCCGGTGGCAAGCAAGACTACGCAACCTATGCTGACGTTAACATCATGTTACCCGATGTGGACTATGCGGGGTTTGCGCCCAGTGTGACTTTACGCGCCGGACGGACGCGATCCAATGTCAGCCGGTTCGAAACGAGCGAGTTTTCCGTCTCATTGGGATTTCAGTCAAAATTCTGACATCCGCTGGCAACCGCCGCCAGCCGTGCTACCCTGCAGGTCGAAGACGAAAGCAAAGGAGCCAACCCATGCCGATCAAATATTTGCACACGATGGTGCGCGTCAAGGATCTGGAGAAATCGCAAGCCTTCTACGAGCTGCTGGGCCTGAAAGAGCGCCGCCGGATCGACAATGAGGATGGGCGGTTTTCGCTGATTTTCATGTGCCCTCCCGGGCAGGACGACGGCCATGCGGATGTGGAGCTGACCTATAACTGGGACGGCGATGATGCGCTGCCCGATGACAGCCGTCATTTCGGGCACCTCGCCTATACCGTTGAAAACATTTATGAAACCTGCAAGATGCTGCAAGAGAACGGGATCACGATCAACCGTCCTCCGCGCGACGGGTATATGGCGTTCATCCGGTCGCCCGACAATGTGTCGGTCGAATTGCTGCAAGAAGGGGACCGGCTGGAGCCGCAGGAACCCTGGGCCAGCATGGAAAACACCGGCCATTGGTAAGCCGATGATCCGGGCGGCCTTCCTTGCCACAGCGCTGGGCGTCGCACCCGCGGCCCTTGCGGCGGCGGAGTGTCGGCTGGCGCTGCTGCTGGCGATGGATGTGTCCAGTTCGGTTGATGCGGTCGAGGACCGTTTGCAGCGTGGCGGCACCGCCGCCGCGTTGCTGTCAGACCCGGTGCGGCGGGCGTTTTTCGCCAGCGATCTGCCGGTGGCGCTGGCCGTCTATGAATGGTCGGGGCGCTATAACCAGCAGATCGTGCTCGATTGGCAGATGATAGACTCGCCCGACGATCTGACGCGCGCGGCGGGCGTGGTGGCGGGCAGCCAGCGCAGTCATAATGATTTTCCCACGGCCATGGGCTATGCGCTGGGGTTTGGTGCGGCGGTCATGGCGCGGGCACCGCGTTGTTTATACAAGACAATTGATCTGGCGGGGGACGGTCAGAACAACGAGGGTTTTGGCCCGCCGCTGGCCTATCGGTCGTTTGATTTTGACGATGTGACGGTCAACGGGTTGGTGGTGAATGCCGCCGATTTCGAGGCCGAGACGGGGCTGATCGCCTTTTACAAACGCGAGGTCTTGCATGGCCCCGGTGCGTTTCTGGTGATCGCCAACGGGTTCGAGGATTTTGAACGCGCGATGCGGATCAAGCTGGAACGCGAGCTGACGCCCCCTGCGATTGGCAGCCTGCCCTTGGCCGAGGACGCGGGATGATCCGCGCCGGGGTTGCGGCCCTTGTTGGCGCAACGCTTTGGGCGTCGACTGGCGTGGCGGAGTGTCGGCAGGCCTTAGCCTTGGGGCTGGATGTGTCGGGGTCCGTCGATGCGCGGGAGTACCGCTTGCAATTGGACGGGGTCGCCGGGGCCTTGGACGATCCGGCGGTGCGCGCGGCGATCCTGTCGGCACCGGAGGCACCGGTGTCCCTGTTGGTCTATGAATGGAGCGGTCCGACAGACCAGCGCGTTATTGCCCCGTGGCGGTCGATCAGTGATGCCGCCGCCCTGCAAGAGCTGATTGACGGGCTGCGACAGGTGGAGCGCGCGGCGGCGTCGCCCGGCACCGCGCTTGGCGTGGCGGTGGCAGCGGGGGCGGCCTATCTGGCGCAGCGGCCCGCATGTTTGAAGCACACGCTTGATATCTCGGGCGACGGGATATCCAACCTTGGGCCCCGCCCCCGTGACGTGAAACGACAGCTGGCGGGGCGTGAGTTGACGGTGAACGCGCTGGTGGTCGAAGCGGCGGGGGAGGACAGCACGCTGACGGGGTATTTCATGGCAGAGGTGATCACCGGCCCCGGTGCCTTTGCCCTGCCCGCCGCTGGGTTTGATGCCTATCAATCCGCCATGACCACCAAGCTGCTGCGCGAGCTGGCGGTGCTGTCGCTGGCGCAACTGGGTGACGAAGCCCCGCCCGCCCTGCGCGCCCTGCGCGGTCAGTAGATATAGCGGATCTGGTCCGTCCAGTAGCGTTCCATCCGCTTGAGCGCGCGGGTGATGTCATCCATGCCCGATGCGCCCAGCGCGCCCTTGTGCATCAGCCCGCTGGCGTGGCGACCAAACAGGTCTGACACGACTCCGCTGATGTGACGCCCCTTGCCGGTCAGCCGCACCCGCACCGAGCGGCGGTCGATCTGGCAGCGCTGGTGGTGCATATAGCCCATATCCACCAGTTTTTTCAAATTATAGCTGACGTTGCTGCCCTGATAGTAACCGCGGCTTTTCAACTCTCCGGCGGTGACTTCATTGTCGCCGATGTTGAACAGCAGCAGCGCCTGCACGGCGTTGATGTCCAGCACGCCGACGCGTTCGAATTCATCCTTGATCACGTCCAGCAGCAGGCGGTGCAGCCGTTCAACCAGCCCGAGCGCATCGAGGTAGCTTTGCATGAATCCCGCCTCTGACGGGGGGATGGGAATGGGGTTTTGGATACTCATATTCAACTCCGACATTGCGATTGGGGCGGAAGCTGAAGATAAAAATAAAATATATCGTTAAACCGGACGGATGTCGGCGCGCGGGGGCCGACATCCGCAGGGGAAACCGCGCCTAAAGCGGGTTCGCCGCCAGATGGGTCTGGATGTCCGCGATCAGCGCGGTAAAGGGTTCGGGCGCAGGTGTTTGCCCCGTAACCCATTGATAAAGGTCGTGATCATTCTCGCTTAGCATGTCGTCATAGAGCGACAATGCCGCGTCATCCATCGTCGCGAGACGGGTTACGGCATAAGAAGGTAAAATGAGATCCATTTCCTTAATACCTCGCCGCATGGAGCGCATATGCAGACGTTTGACCTTGTGTTCGTGCAGCTCAGCCATGGGTGTTCCCTTTGAAAATCCGGCGTAGTTTCTTTTCGAGACGGCCCATTTGTTCGGCCCGTTTCAACAGATCGGCGCGCATGTCGCGCAGTTCGATCAATGCTTCTTTGATATTGGCGTCGGTGGCGGCGGTGTCATCGGGGGCGTCGATGCCTTCGCCCTCGCCGTTGATCAGCCACATCATCGACACGCCCAGAACCCCGGCGAGCGTGGACAGGCGGTTGGCGCGGGGTTCGGACAGGTCGTCTTCCCAGCCGCGCAGGGTGGATTGCTTGATCCCCAACCGCTTGGCGAGCGCGGCTTGCGTCATATCCGCGTTCTCGCGCGCGGCGGCGACCCGGTCGCCAAAGGTTGCCACGTCGGATGCGTACCAGTCTTCGTTCTCGGCCATTGCGTCTCTCCTGTTTGGACCGATCTGGCTTGATCGGTGCGGGGGTGCGCCCTATGAGGGTGCTGCACACATATCAAACTGAGGCCGAAATGGAACTGCTGTCCAAGACCCTTGCGCGCGTAAAACCGTCGCCCACCATCGCCGTGACCCAAAAAGCTGCCGAGCTGAAGGCCGCAGGCAAGGATGTGATCGGGCTGGGGGCCGGAGAGCCGGATTTCGACACGCCACAGAACATCAAGGACGCCGGTATCGCCGCGATCACCGCGGGCAAGACCAAATATACTGCCGTGGACGGTATCCCCGAGCTGAAGCAGGCGATTTGCGCCAAGTTCAAGCGCGACAACGGGCTGGACTATACGCCGTCTCAGGTCAGCGTCGGGACCGGTGGCAAGCAGATCCTGTACAACGCGCTGATGGCCACGATGAACCCCGGTGAAGAGGTCGTGATCCCTGCGCCCTATTGGGTCAGCTACCCCGATATGGTGCTGCTGGCCGGTGGCACGCCGGTGATTGCCCCCGCGACGCTGGAGAATGATTTCAAGCTGACCCCAGAGGCCTTGGAAGAGGCGATCACGCCCAACACGAAATGGTTCATCTTCAACTCGCCCTCGAACCCCACAGGCGCGGGCTATAGCTGGGATGAGCTGAAGGCGTTGACCGATGTACTGATGCGTCACCCCCATGTCTGGGTGATGACCGATGATATGTATGAACATCTGGCCTATGATGATTTCAAATTCTGCACCCCCGCGCAGGTGGAGCCCGCGCTGTATGACCGGACATTGACGGTCAACGGTGTGTCCAAAGCCTATGCCATGACCGGCTGGCGCATCGGCTATGCAGCGGGGCCAGAAAAGCTGATCGGCGCGATGCGCAAGGTACAGTCGCAATCCACGTCGAACCCCTGCACCGTCAGCCAGTGGGCCGCGGTGGAGGCGTTGAACGGCACGCAGGATTACATCGCCGAGAACAACAAGATGTTCACCCGCCGTCGCAATCTGGTGGTGGATATGCTGAGCGAGATCGACGGCATCGTCTGCCCCAAACCCGAAGGCGCGTTCTATGTCTATCCGTCCATCGCGGGGCTGATTGGCAAGACCACCCCGTCGGGCGTCACCATCACCGATGACGAGGTTTTCGCCACGGCGCTGCTGGAAGACACCGGCGTTGCCGTCGTCTTTGGCGCGGCCTTTGGCCTGAGCCCGAACTTCCGCATCAGCTATGCCACCTCGGACGCGGCGTTGAAAGAAGCCTGCACCCGTTTGCAGCAGTTCTGCGCCGCGCTGAGCTAAGCCAGACCGTAAAGGAGCCCCCATGGCGAGCGACCTGCCAGAGTATTACTTTCGCGTGCGCGAGAATGGCGCGGCGGTGTTTCGCGTGGATGCAGAGAACCGCCAGCGGCGGATCGAGATGGACCAGATCGCCGTTGTGAACATCCGCAACGGCGAGATCAAACCCCAAGGCGATCGCGTGCTGTCGGACGGCGATCTGGAGCGTATCCGCCAGTGGATGACCGAGCGCGCACAGGTGCTGGCGCAGCGCGACATCGACGATATCCACCGTGCGGTGGATTATCTGAACCTGACAACGCAGTGGGTGCAGTCAAAGGCCACGGACGACCAGCTTGATGCCGTCACGGACGCGCTGCTGTTGGCGATGCATGATCTGCGCAGCACGTTGGTACGCAAGAAGGCCGACCGGCTGCCCTAGGCGAAGCGGCTGCCGGTCAGCAGGTGGTGTTACGCGGCTGCGGGGTCTGTTGGCCCCAGCCGTTTCAGCACGCTGCCCCAGAAGCGCGCGTTCAGCAGGATCGCCGCCACGCCAAGACCAAAGACCAGCCCGAGCCAGACGCCGACCCCTTCAAGATCAAAGACAAAGCCCAGCAGATACGACGCGGGCATGCCCACGATCCAGTAGCTGAAGCCCGCAAGGAGCATCGGCACTGTGGTGTCCTGCACTCCGCGTAGAATGCCCAAGGCCACGGCCTGCGCGCCATCGACAAGCTGGAACAGTGACGCCATCGCCAGCAGCCCCACCCCGATCACAAGGATCTGGTCGCGCGCGGGTTCGTCACGTTGCATGAACAGGTTGATCAGCGGTTCGGGCCACATCACGAAGACAAAGATCGTCAACACTGCGACCAGCGCCGACATCACCGTCGCGGTAATCGCGCCACGCGCCAGATGCGCCGGATCGCGGCGGCCATAGGCATTGCCTGCGCGGATCGTGGCCACGTTGCTGATACCGAGGTGCACCATAAAGGTGATCGACGCCAGTTGCAGCGCGATGCCGTGGGCAGCCAGTGCAACAGTGCCCAGCCAGCCCATCATGACGGCGCTGGCGGCAAAGAGCCCGACCTCGCTGAGCCCTGTGAAGCCGATGGGCAGGCCAAGGCGGAAAACACGGGCCAGCATCTCCCAATCGGGGCGCCAGAGGCGGACAAACATCTGGTGTTGCGGCATTTTCCACAGCACATAGATCACCACGGCAACCAGCGACACGCTGTGCGACGTGACAGAGGCGATGGCCGCACCGCGCACGCCAAGCTCTGGCGCGCCCCAGTTGCCGAAGATGAACGCATAGTTGGCCAGCACATTCGCGACGCCCGCCAGCAGCGTGATCCAGAGCACGACCTGTGTGCGTTCCAGCGCGGCGAGGTAGCTTTTGAGCACCATGACCATCAGTGCGGGGAAGATGCCCCAAGCGGCAATAAACAGATAGCCGTCCACCATATCGGCCAGCGCCTGATCCTGCCCCATCAACGCCATGATCGGCCGCGACCAGATCATCAGCGGCAGCGCCAGCACGGCAAAGCCCATCGACAGCCACATGCCCATACGGGTGGCGCGACGCAGGCCGACCTCGTCGCCCTCGGCGTCAAAGGCCGCGACCAGCGGCATCACGCCCCATGCAAAGCCCGATCCAAAGATCAGCAGCACGA
The DNA here is from genome assembly GCF_040435955.1 of Sulfitobacter sp. TCYB15. NCBI lineage: Bacteria > Pseudomonadati > Pseudomonadota > Alphaproteobacteria > Rhodobacterales > Roseobacteraceae > Sulfitobacter > Sulfitobacter sp. TCYB15. The sequence continues at coordinate 1,396,792 of NZ_CP159193.1, read as the reverse complement.
AGAAATAGGTGCTGGCGAGGGTGACAGCGGCCAGCGCCTCTACGCTGTACCAGCCCGCCATGACCGTATCGGAGACCCCGATCGCGATCTGCCCCAGATGCCCGCCTACAAGCGGAAGCCCCATCACGGTGATGGCTCGGGCGTGGCCCGGATATGTCATTTGCTGTGTCATGCGCCTTTCCTACGCCGCCCCGCCCGCAAGGGGAAGAGCCGATGACCTAGGGGAAGGCAGCGCGGCGGTCTGCGTGGTCGGGCGGGCTTGCACCCTGCGGCTGGCCGCGCCACAGTCGCGACACCGAAGTTGGGAGGATACCGCCTTGCACAACCGCATCGATCTGCTGCGCCCCGACGCGCCAGCGCTGGCGCTGGCGCAGCGTGGCCCCCATCCCGTCGGCGTGACCACCCTGACCGCCGCTGTGTCCGACACGCGCCAATTGACGCTAGAGGTCTGGTATCCGGCGGCCGAGGGCACGGGTGCGGGGACGTCCTATGCCACCTTGCTGCGCGACGGTGTGACGCCGACTGTGTTGCACGGGTCGGCCTGCCGCGAGGCTTTTGTCGCCACGGGATTTTCCGCGCCGCTGATCGTGATCTCGCACGGGTATCCCGGGAACCGCTTTTTGCTGAGCCATCTGGCGGAATCCCTTGCGCGCCAAGGGTTTGTCGTGGCGGCACCGGATCACGCGGGCAGTACCTACGAGGATCAGCAAGCCTTCGGGGTGACGTTGCTGAACCGTCCGCTGGACCAGCGCGCGGTGATTGACGCGATGGAGGCGCTGACGGGCCCCTTGGGCGATCTGGTGGCGTGTCGCCGCGTCGGGCTGATCGGCTATTCCATGGGCGGCTACGGGGCGATGATCTTTGGCGGGGCCGGTCTGGCCGAGACGGCGTTGCAGCATCCGCGCGCGCCCGAGGGCGGCAGCCTTGCGCGGCATCTTGCGGGGTCAAAGACCCACGCCGCCCTGCGCGACCCGCGGCTGTGCGCGATCATGCCCATCGGCCCTTGGGGCAACGGGCAGGCGATGTGGGATGCCGGTGGGCTGGCGCAGATGGACACGCCGCTGTTCATGATGGCCGGCACCGTCGATGATGTATCAGACTATGCCGCGATGCGCCGCCTCTTCACCGGCTGCGCCAGCGACCGCTATTTGTTAAGCTTTATCAACGCGGGCCATAATGCCGCCGCACCGATCCCTGCCCCGCTGGAAAGCTGGGCGCATTCGGATCTGCTGGGGTGGGCACCGTTCCAGCACTATGCCGATCCGGTCTGGGACACGCTGCGCATGAACAATATCGCGCAACATTATGCGGCGGCCTTTATGGGGATGCATCTGCGCGGTGACGACACCGCAGGGATGCTGGACGGGGCTGACTGGCCCGGTTTCGCCCCGGGCTCCGCCGCAGGGCTGCGACTGGAGCATTTGCCCGCAGGCCCCGCCCCGGACAAACCGAAAAGGAAGACGACATGACCGCCCATTGGACCGAAACCCGCCAGATCAACGGCAATCCTTTCTTTATCCGCCACTGGGGCGATGAGAACGCGCCCAAGCTGCTGATGCTGCATGGCTTTCCCGAATATTCGGGCGCGTGGAACGATCTGGCCCCGCTGCTGGCCAAGCGGTTCCACTGCATTGCCCCCGACCAGCGCGGCTATGGGCAAAGCTGGCGACCCGCCGAGGTAGAGCAGTATAAGACATCGAAGCTGGTGGCGGATATGGCGGCGTTGATCGGGGACGAGCCCGTGATCCTGCTGGGCCATGACTGGGGGGCCTCTGTCGCCTATGCGCTGACCATCGGGCGGCCTGATCTGGTATCGAAGCTGATCATCATGAACGGCGTCCACCCCGCCCCCTTTCAGCGCGAGCTGGCCAAGGGCGGCGCGCAGACCGACGCGTCGCAATACATCCATTTCCTGCGCCGTGAGGGGTCAGAGGATATTCTGGCCGCGGATGATTTCGACAAGCTGATGGGGCTGTTCTCGGCGCATATGGATATGAGCTGGCTAGAGGGCGAGACGCTGGCGGGCTACAAGGCAGCCTGGCGTGATGCGGCGGGGCTGCGCGGGATGGTGAACTGGTATCGCGCCTCTCCGCTGAAACTGGGGGCCGAGGGCGAGGCGATTGATGACGCGCTGAGCTTTGATCCGGCGCGGTTGCAGGTGCGCTGCCCGCATCTGCTGGTCTGGGGCACCGCTGATACCGCGCTGCTGCCCGAGACGACCCGCGGGCTTGAGGACTACGCCACCGACCTGACCCGCGTCACCATCGAGGGCGCGGATCACTGGCTGCACCACCAAAAACCGCAAGAGGTGGCGGAGGCCATTCTGAACTGGCTTTAGGCCGCCCCTGCCCCGTCCCGCGCGTTATTTACGGGCGCGGGCGGGCGCGGGTAAAGACCATTTTCTGCTGGTGCAGATCGGCAGGATCGCCCATCCACGCATAGGCCAGAAGCGCCGGTTCGCGGTCGCCCACGGTGATGCGGTGCAGATGTTCGGGCGGGTTAAAGATCATCGAACCGGGCACATAGACGCCCTGATGGTTCTCGGACACCGCGCCGGACAGACAGACGTAGCTTTCTGTGATCCCCTTATGGGCATGCGCCGGATAGGTGCAGCCCGGTGCGAAGAGCACCACGCCCAGAATGATATCATGGCTGACAACCGGCCCCTGCGCCCCTGCCAGTTCGGCATAGGCATAGCTGTGGGTCAGCCCCTTGGGGACTTTCTCGTAGCCGTATTGCCAGCTGAGGTCATGGGCCACGGCATCCAGCGCCCGGACCGCGGGGGCCAAGGCCCCCTGCTTGCCCTCGTCCAGCGCGCGGCGCAGATGGGCGGTGACGGGCTTTTCCGCACGCGGCTGCAACCGCAGTTCGGCATTGCCCCGCAGCAGCCTTGCAATGGCCTCGCGCGCTTTGCGTTGATGGCTTTTGATCCGGTCGCTGCCGCCCGCGGGCAGGTAGCGATAAAGCTCGTCACATTCCTGCATCATATAGCGCCAGTCGGGCACATCTCGCAGGGTGGTGGGGGCGGCGGTGTCAAACGTCATGGCAAGCCTTCCAACGGTTTCCTGCCCCGATGATAGCAAAGGCACAGCCGCAGGAAACACCGCATTGCGACGTCATCCGCCCTTCCCCCGACCATAGCGCTCTGGCATAGTGGGAGGCTCAACAAAAGCAACAGACAGGCAGGCCCCTACATGTCCGATCTTCTTTCCGGTGCGCAGAGCAACGCCAAGGAATATGATGCCTCTTCGATCCAGGTTCTTGAGGATATGGAGCACGTGCGCCTGCGCCCCGGCATGTACATCGGGGGCAAGGACGATCGCGCGCTGCACCATATGGTCGCGGAAATCATCGATAACTCGATGGACGAGGCCGTCGCGGGCCATGCCACCTGGATTGAACTGGAACTGCATGAAAACGGCCATGTCACCGTGCGTGACAACGGGCGCGGCATCCCCACCGATCCGCACCCCAAAGACCCCAGCAAATCGGCGCTGGAGATCATCTTTTGCACGCTGAACGCGGGCGGCAAATTCTCGGGCGATTCGTACGAGACTTCGGGCGGTCTGCACGGCGTGGGGTCGTCCGTGGTCAACGCGCTGTCGGATCACCTGCGGGTCGAGGTCGCGCGCAACCGCGAGCTGTTCGCGATGGAGTTTTCGCGCGGCATCCCCCAAGGCAAGCTTGAAAAGATCGGCGCGGCCCCGAACCGGCGCGGCACGGCTGTCACCTTCCACCCCGATGCAGAGATCTTTGGCCCGCTCAAGCTCAAGCCCGCGCGGCTGTTCGCGATGGCGCGGTCCAAGGCCTATCTGTTTTCCGGCGTCGAAATCCGCTGGAAATGCGGCCAGCAGGACGGCGACACCCCACAAGAGGCGACGTTCCACTTCCCCGGCGGCTTGTCGGACTATCTGAACGAAACGCTGAAAGGGTCGACAACCTACGCCGAGCACCCCTTTGGCGGCACCGTCGACTTCCGCGAGAAGTTCAACGCACCGGGCAAGGTCGAATGGGCGATCAACTGGACGCCGTCGCGCGATGGCTTCATCCAGTCCTATTGTAACACCATCCCCACCCCCGAAGGCGGCACCCACGAGGCGGGCTTCTGGTCCGCGATCCTGAAAGGCGTCAAAGCCTACGGAGAGCTGGTCGGCAACAAGAAGGCCGGCACCATCACCCGCGACGATCTGATCACCGGTGGCTGTGCGCTGGTGTCCTGCTTTATCCGCGAGCCTGAATTCGTCGGCCAGACCAAGGACCGTCTGGCGACGGTGGACGCGCAGCGCATGGTGGAAAACGCCGTGCGCGACCACTTTGACAACTGGCTGGCAGCGGATACCAAATCTGCGGGTGCGATCCTTGATTTTCTGGTGCTGCGCGCTGAAGAACGCCTGCGCCGCCGTCAGGAAAAGGAAACCGCCCGCAAGACCGCCACCAAGAAGCTGCGCCTGCCCGGCAAACTGACCGACTGTACCTCCAAGACCCGCGAAGGCACCGAGCTGTTCATCGTGGAGGGCGATTCCGCCGGTGGCTCCGGCAAGGGCGCGCGCAACCGGAACACGCAAGCCTTGCTGCCGCTGAAGGGCAAGATCCTCAACGTGTTGGGGGCCGCGTCGAGCAAGCTGAACACCAATGCCGAGATCAACGATCTATGCGAGGCGCTTGGCGTCGGGATGGGCACGAAGTTCAACCTTGATGACCTGCGTTATGACAAGATCATCATCATGACCGATGCGGATGTCGACGGGGCCCATATCGCGGCGCTGCTGATGACGTTCTTTTACACCCAGATGCGCCCGATGATCGACGCCGGGCACCTCTACCTAGCCTGTCCGCCGCTTTACCGTCTGACCCAAGGGGCCAAGCGCGTCTATGTGGCGGATGATGCGGAAAAGGACATGTGGCTGGAAAAAGGCCTGGGCGGCAAAGGCAAGATCGATCTGCAACGCTTCAAGGGTCTGGGCGAGATGGACGCGAAAGACCTGAAAGAGACCACGATGGACCCCACCACCCGCAAGCTGATCCGCGTCACCGTCGACGAAGACATGCCCGGAGAGACCGGCGATCTGGTCGAGCGTCTGATGGGGAAGAAACCGGAGCTGCGCTACCAGTATATTCAGGAGAACGCCCAGTTTGTGGAGGAGCTGGATGTTTGAGGGGGGGGGGTGAAAACAGGTGATCTATGAATCTGGGATATGGCGAAAGGGCTTAATTTCAGCGTCGTCTCAAATTCATCGGTTTATGAAACTTCGGCGCTACCGAGAAGATTCCATTGCGATCACAGAACGCGAAATAATGATAGGTTTTTTCGCGGTGCGAAAACTGATCGATTCAAAACTTAAGTTATCGCCCAACTTTGCTAAAAAACTCATTCCTGTAGAAAGGTTTCAATCGGTTGAAGCTATGGGGAGTTTTGAACGATTTGAGTTCTACGATCATTACGATTTAGACAATTCAATTCCGGACGAAGTCACAACTTTGTATTTGTCTAACCAGTTTATTCACTCTCTCCTTTTTAATTTTTCATGGGACGAACATGATAGACCTCTCGGAGTACATTTCACCTCGGATTATGATCGAACTAAACACTGCTTCCACATAAGTTTGCAGCAAATTGCATTAGTTTTTGAAGAAGCCGCCGCGAGCAAAGCGGTGAGTTATCGATTGCAAGATGACCCCAAAGGAGGTCGAAATATAGTTGCTACAAACTAACACTAGCCCGAGGCCCCGCCTCGGGCCGCGCCCGACCCTCCCGACGGGAGGGCGCACTTCGTGCCCCCTGGTCTTCGACCGCTCCAGCCTCAAACTGTCCCCCGGACAGTTTGCAAGACGGCCTCCGCCGCAGGGTCAGGCGCGGCCCTTAACATCTGTTCCGCAGGATATCTGCTCCGCCCGTTCGCCCCTGAAACCTTCCCTCGGACGATTTCAACACGGGTCTCACGTGAAAAATACTGCTTGATCCGCACTGCGCTTTCACTCAACGTTTCGGCATGATCCGCGCCTTCATTCTCCTCATGTTTCTTGCCTCTTGCGGGCGGCCGTTGACCCAGAATGAGCTGCTGTTCGCGGGCGATATCATGGGGGATACGCTCAATTACCCCAAGGTGCGGCTGCATGACGGGTCGCCCTCGCGCGGGGTGACGATGACGCGCAAGGCGCGGCCGCGCACGACTTGTCGCGAACGTATCCTGCCGCCCGAAAAGGTCGGCGAGGTGATCACCACCAAACCCGCCGCCGTGGCGCTGTGGAATACGGTGCTGTTTGACGAAGACTGGTATCTGGACGATTACCTGCCCGACTATCCCGACCGGGTCGGGCTGATCGCGGCGATGATCTTTGCCCATGAGCTGACCCATATCTGGCAGTGGCAGAACCGCAAGACGACGGGCTATTCGCCGCTGCGTGCGGCGTTTGAACATGGCGGCGGCGCGGACCCGTATCTCTTTGATCTGGAGAGCGACCCGAAGTTTCTGGATTTTGCCTTTGAACAACAAGGCTCTATCGTCGAGGAATTCGTCTGCTGTCGTGCGTTGGACCCGCAGGCACCGCGCACCAAACGGCTGCATGCGCTGATCTCGCAAGAGATGCCCGTAGCACCCCTGCCCCAAAGCCGGCCCTATGCGGTGCGGATGCCCTGGGACGGGGTCGAGGTGAACGGGATCTGTAGTTAACGCTGGATGCTTTCAAGATAGACCAGCAGCCCTGCCAGCACCCGTGGTGTGGGCGTCAGCTGGCCATCCAGATCGACTGGCACCAGATCCAGCGCCATGCCCTCGCCAAACTGCGGCATCACCCGTCGCAGGTGGCTGTCTGTGGCATCGCCCGCAGGGTCGCCGTAGATGTAGGCCAGCGTTCTGGTCTGCGGAAACCGCCCGCCATTGTCGCGCGCCAGGAGGGTCAGGTCGCGGGGCTGCGGGCGAAGGCCCTTGGCCGCGGCACCGGCCCCTTGGGCGTTCACCCCGTGGCATTGCACACAGTTTTCGGCAAAAAATGCCGCCCCTTCCGCGCGGTCGGGGGCGTCGGGCTGGGTCTGTGCGGGCATACAGGCGGCCAGCCCCAAGAACAGCGGCACGCCGAGGGCGATTGTGGTTTTCATCATATGATCCTCCGGTAGGTCACGGGGATGCTTGCCCTTGGCGGGGGTCTTCGCCATGATCTGGATCAAGAAACGGGAAAAGATTAGGAATACTCATGGCGCATTATGCAGTTGTGATGCTTTTGGCCGGGGTTGGCATTCCCGTTCTGGCCGCGTTGAACGCGGGGCTTGGCAGCCGGATCGGATCCCCCGCAGCAGCGGCTACGGTGCTGTTTGTGGTGGCGTTTACAGTCAGCTTGCTGGTCGCGATGTTGGTGGGGCGGCAAGGGTTTGCGCAGATCCCCGCGGCCCCGAAGCATCTGCTGCTGGCCGGATTTCTGGTGGCGTTCTACATCCTGTCGATCACCTTTATCGCGCCGCATTTCGGCGTCGGCAACGCGGTGTTCTTTGTTCTGGTGGGCCAGCTTTTCAGCGCCGCGGCGATTGACCACTTCGGGCTGTTCGGCGCGCAGGTGGCGCCCTTGGGGGCCGCGCGGGCCGCTGGCATCGCCTTGATGTGTGCCGGTGTCTGGTTGACCCAGCAAGCCTGAGGCCGATCAGGCCGCGTCTTGTAGCGGGTTGGTCAGCACAAAGAGGATTTCATCCTCCGCCAAGGGGTTTTCGACCCCCGGCAGGGTGATGGTGAGCCCTGTGCTGAGCGTGACCGTCAACTCCCCATCCGCGACGGTCTGATCGGTGACAGAGGCGTTTTCATCGTCGGTTTCGACAATCAGCGCATCGGTGCCCACGTCATAATCGCTGACCGTGATCCCGCCTGTGGCACCGTAGATCGCGGTGAAACTGTCCGCACCCGTGCCCCCGATGCCGGTGTCATTCGCGCCCAATCGCAGGCTGTCGTCGCCGTCTTCGCCGATCAGCTCGTCCGCGACCCCGTCGTCGCTGCCGTCTTGGGCGTTGACCCCGCCCGAAAGCGTGTCATTGCCCTGCCCTCCAAACAGGATGTCGCGCCCGTCGGTGCCTTGCAATATATCATCGCCCGCCGTGCCGGTTTGCGACTGTGCGTCATCCTCGGGCGGTTGCGCGGTGTCGTCGATCGTCTCGACCGCTGGATCCTCCGCGGTCGGGACATCGGTTGGCGCGTCGGCTTCAGGATCTGCCGGGTCGGGGGTCAGTGCATCGTCCATGCCTGCGCCCGTGGTCGTCCCCATATCGGGCGTGCCGATGGGGATTTCTTCGTCCTCGACCTCATCCTCCGTATCATCGCCAAACGGGTCAAACACGGCCAGCATCGGGCCGAAAGCGGCAAAGAGCATGACGAGCAAAGGTGACATGGCAACATCCTGTTTTGACACAGTTTGCCCCCTGCTCGTGGCGCCAGTTGGGTCTGGGTAAGGATAAATTAAGGCAGCCGCCTTAAAGCGCGACGAGCTGCCCTGCCTCAAGCCGGATCTGGCGGTCCATCCGCGCGGCAAGCTCAAGGTTATGGGTCGCGATCACCGCCGACAGCCCCGTGCCCCGCACCAGCGTCATCAGCGCGGCAAAGACCTGATCCGAGGTGGTCGGATCAAGGTTGCCTGTGGGCTCATCCGCCAGCAGCAGCCGCGGCGCATTGGCCAGCGCACGACAGAACGCAACCCGTTGCTGTTCGCCCCCCGACAGCGCCGCCGGGCGGTGGTCGGCGCGGTGGCCGATGCCGACCTCGTCCAACAGCGATAGCGCGCGGGTCTGCGCCTCGGACTGCGAGACACCGTTCGCAAGCTGCGGCAACACGATGTTTTCCAGTGCGGAAAATTCAGGCAGCAGGTGGTGGAACTGATAGATAAACCCCACATCACGCCGCCGCACACCTGTACGTTTGCGATCGGACTGCCCTGTCATATCGGTGCCGCCAATCTCGACCGTGCCGGTGTCGGGCGTGTCCAGCAGACCCGCGATATGCAGCAGCGTAGACTTGCCCGCGCCAGAGGGGGCGACCAGTGCGACGACCTCTCCGGCGGCGACGGTCAGGTCGATGCCGCGCAGCACGTTGACTTCGTTCGGTTGGCCGGGGTTGTAGGATTTGCCAATCCCCGAGAGCCGCAAAACAGGATCATTCATAGCGCAGCGCCTCGACTGGGTTCATGCGCGCGGCACGGCGCGCGGGGAAGATGGTGACGACGAAGGACAGGCCAAGCGACAGGCCGATGGCCGACATCACGTCACCGAATTGCAGTTTGGCGGGCAGGAAGTAGATGCCGCGGATCGACGGATCCCATGCGTTGCCGCCCGAGATGTAGTTCACGACGGCAAAAATCTGATCGACATAGAGCGCGAAGAGACAGCCAAGGATCACCCCCATCGCGGTCCCGATGATGCCCGTGAAGGCCCCGCAGATGAAGAACACGCGCAGGATCGACCCTTCGCTTAAGCCCATGGTGCGCAGGATCCCGATGTCGCGCCCCTTGTTCTTGACCAGCATGATCAGGCCCGAGACGATATTCATCGCCGCGATCAGCACAAGGATGCTGAGGATCACGAACATCACGCGGTCCTCGATATCCAGCGCGCTTAAAAACGAGCCCGACGCATCGCGCCATGTCCAGATCAGGCCGCGTTCCCCCGCGGCGGATAGCAGCGGCACGGTCAGATCATCCACGCTATCGGGGTTTTCGACCATCACCTCAAGCTCATCGGCGACGCCTTCGCGGTTGAAGAAGGACTGCGCCTCGGCCAGAGGCAGATAGGCGCGGGTGCGGTCGATGTCATAGCGCCCGGCCGAGAAGATATAGGTCACCTCGTAGCCATTCACGCGGGGCGAGGTGCCAAAGGCGGTTTTCACCCCGTTCGGAGAGATGATCTTGATCGTGTCGCCCAAGCCGACCCGCAGTGCTTGTGCCACGCCGGACCCGATGGCGATGCCCTGTTCGAAATCGGCCAGATCGCCATCGGCGGTTTCGGGGTTGGCGATGCGCGGGATATTGGCCAGATCGGCGGCCTCGATGCCAAAAATCTCGATCCCTGCGTTGGCCTGACCCTTGTTGGCCATCACCTGACCGCGCACCAAAGGGGCCACCTGCGTCACGCCCGGCACCTCGGCCACACGCGCGGCCATCTCGGTGTAATCGGGTATCCCCGTCTGGGACACGCCGTTCTCATCCACCGACGCCATATTATACACGGTCACATGGGCATTGGCCCCTAGGATCGTATCAACAAATTCAGCCCGGAAGCCCGACCGCACGGCAAGGGTCGCGATCAGGGCAAAGACCGCCAGCGTGATCCCGATCAGGCTGATCCAGGTCATCACGCTCACGCCACCTTCGGCGCGACGCGCACGCAGATAGCGCCAGGCGATCATCCATTCAAAAGGGGCGAAGGGCGGTGTCGAGGATACTGGTTTGGCCAAGGGATGGTTCCGATCTGGGATCAATCGCGCGCAACCTCGCGGTTTCGGCGCATCGGGTCAAGCGAGGAGTGGTCGCGCGGCAGGGTGTACCGCAGGTAAAGGTGCCGCGTGTCAGCGGCCCTGCGCCGGTATGCGGGCGCCGCGCCGCCGGAACGGGGCGCGTAACAGTCGCAGCAGCACCCCCAGCCCCAAGCCGCCCGCGACAAAGCCCGCACCGGCAAACACCACCCCGGCAAAGTTCAACGGTACGGCGGGCTGAAACGCCTGCCACGCCGCCCCCGCGATCTGCGGGTCCGACATCTGCGGCAGGTGGTAGGCGCGCATGAAAGGCCCCTGCCCCTGCAAACGGGTCAGGGCGGTTTGCAATGTCTCGTAGCGGGTAAAGGTCGCGGCCATATCGGCGCGGCGACGCTCCATAAACGCGGTGCCGGTCATCTGCGCCAAGGCATCGCTGCGCGACAGGCCGACCGCTTGGGCGCTGGCATCGAAATCGGCAACGACCTCGTGCAGCGCATCGACCGCCCCGCCCAACCGTTGCAGATATTGTTGCGAGTATTCGGGGAATTGCGAAATCACCGCCGCGCCCGCCACACCGCCAGCAAGGGTCAGCGCCCGCAGGATCATGAAACGCCCCAAAGGTCCGTTGTGCAGCGCTTCATGATCCGCCCCCGTTTTTCAAGGCCCGTCGTTACAAGGCCCGTCGTTAAAGGTTAAGCGATACCGCGATAAATCCCGGCGATCTTTTCAACCGCGGCCTCGGGCGTCATCTCTTCGCTTTCGCCGCTGCGGCGCGAGGTCAGCTCGACCACACCGTTTTTCAGCCCCCGCGGCCCGACGGTGATCCGCCATGGCAGACCGATCAGGTCCATCGTCGCGAACTTGCCACCCGCGCGTTCCTTGGTGTCGTCATACAACGGGTCCAGACCCAGAGCCTGCAGGCTGGCATATAGCGCGTCACAGGCCGCATCCGCCTGTTCGTCGCCCTGTTTGAGGTTCACAATCCCCACATGGAAGGGCGTCACGCCCTCGGGCCAGATGATGCCCTTGTCGTCATGCGATGCCTCGATGATCGCGCCTAGCAGACGGCTGACGCCGATGCCGTGCGACCCCATGTGCACGGGCACAGGCTTGCCATCAGGCCCCTGTACGGTCGCCCCCATCGGTTCGGAATACTTCGTCCCGAAATAGAAGATCTGCCCCACTTCGATCCCGCGCGCGCTGCGCTGGCGTTCGGCGGGGACTTCGGCAAAAAGCGCTTCGTCATGGGTCTCGTCCGTGCGGGCATAACGCGAGGTGAACTCCTCCATCACGGCCTGACACTGGTCGACGGAATCATAATCGATCTCGCGGTCGCCGAACTTCAGCTCGGTGATCTGGCTGTCATAGAACACCTCGGATTCGCCGGTTTCCGCCAGCACGAGGAATTCATGCGTGTCGTCGCCGCCGATCGGGCCGGAGTCCGCGCGCATCGGGATCGCCTGGAGCCCCATGCGTTCATAGCTGCGCAGATAGGTCACCAGATGGCGGTTATAGGCGTGCAGCGCATCTTCTTTCGTCAGATCAAAGGTATAGCCGTCCTTCATCAGGAACTCGCGGCCCCGCATCACGCCGAAACGGGGGCGGACCTCGTCGCGGAATTTCCACTGGATGTGGTACAGCGTCATCGGCAGGTCCTTGTACGACCCGACGTGGCTGCGGAAGATATCGGTGATCATTTCCTCGTTCGTGGGACCGTAAAGCATATCGCGGTCCTGACGGTCCTTGATGCGCAGCATCTCGGGGCCATAGGCGTCAAAGCGGCCGGATTCCTTCCACAGGTCCGCCGATTGCAACGTCGGCATCAGCATCGGGATGTGGCCCGCGCGCTGCTGTTCTTCATGCACGATGGTTTCGATCTTGCGCAGCACCTTGAAGCCAAGCGGCAACCACGAATAGATCCCCGCCGCCGATTGCTTGATCATGCCCGCCCGCAGCATCAACCGGTGGCTGACAATCTGCGCCTCAGAGGGGTTTTCCTTGAGCACAGGCAAAAAATAACGGGACAGACGCATGATGATCCTCTCAGAGTGAATTGGCACCTGACTATGATAATCCCCGCGCCGAGACAATCACGAAGAGACGGGGCACCAACAGCAGGCACCAAGAAGCGGGGCACCAGGTCCCGCGTCCCGCAACCGATTGACCCTCGGCGCACAGACGCGTTTGTTGTCAGCGGCACAAAACAAAAAGGACGCCCCATGACCATGATCCTAGAGCCCGCGCGCGAAACCCCTGTGATCCACGAGACCGGCGTGCTGGTGATCGGCTCCGGCCCCGGTGGTCTGGCCGCGGCCCTTGCCGCCGCCCGCGCCGGGGCAGAGGTGACGCTGCTCGACCGGTTCGGCTGCTTTGGCGGCAATATCACCGTGGTCGGGGTCGAAGGCTTTGCCTGGTACCGCCATGAACAGACGATAGAGGCCGGCGGCATCGGCTGGGAATTCGAGGAACGCGCCAAGGCGATGGGGGCAGCCAGCCCCGAATCCCAATCGCTCAGCTACGAGCTGGACAGCGAGGGGTTCAAACTTGTCGCCGACCGGCTGGTGACCGAAGCAGGCATCCACCCGATGCTGCACCGCCAGTTCGTAGCCCCCATCATGGAGGGCGACACGATCCGGGGTGTCATCGTCGAATCAAAAGCGGGCCGCGAGGCGATCCTCGCCAAAATCGTGATCGATGCCACGGGCGACGCCGATGTCGCCCACCGTGCCGGTGCCCCGACCTACAAGACCCCGGTCGAGGAGATGCAGGCCGCCTCGGTCATGTTCCACATCGCGGGCGTCGATAAGGCGGCCTTCATGGCGGGGGTCAAGGCCGACCCGCAAACCTATGCCAATTGGTCCACAGGCGAATGGGTGGTTGAAACCGATGGCAAGGAAGACGCGATGTTCTCTCCGTTTCTGGCCAAACCCTTTGCCCAGGCCATCCGCGACGGGCGTATGCCCGCCAACCTCAATACCATCGGGGGCACATGGGGCGCTGTGCATGACAGTGGCGAGATGACCTATATGAACCTGATCCACCTTGCGGAATGCGACGGCACCGACCCCGACAGCATGACCCGCTTCGAGATCGAGGGCCGCGCGCAGGCGATGCACGCGATTGACGCGCTCAAGGCCTATACGCCGGGCTGCGAGACCGCGCGGCTGCGCAATTTCGGCATGAGCATTGGCATCCGCGATACGCGCAAGATCGACGCGGTCTACAATATGACCGAAACCGACGTGCGCCAGCAGGCCCGATTTGACGACAGTATCGGCATCTACCCCGAGTTCATCGACGGCTACGGCGTGTTGATCATCCCCACCACGGGGCGCTACATGCATATCCCCTACCGTGCGATGCTGCCCAAAGGGGTGAAGAATCTGCTCGTCGCGGGCCGCGCCATCGGCGGCGATAAAATTGCCCATGCCGCCACGCGCAACATGGCGTGCTGCACGGTGGCGGGCCAAGGCGCGGGCGTCGCGGCGGCCATCGCGCTGGCTTCGGGCTGCCCGCTGGACGCCGTCCCGCTGGAGCGCGTGCAAAAAACCCTGCAAGATCAGGGCGTCCGCCTGCATTGACCGCGCCACGCCCGCTTCCAAATGGCTCTAAATCCTCGCCGAAGGCACCTGCCCTATCGGCGGGTGCTGCCGATCCATTTCACCACGGGCCTTGAAAAATCGCCCCCGTTGCGCAATGTCGACCGAAACCAGAATGCGAGGATGCGGCATGGGCCTGCCTATCAGAGATCAGATGAAATACTGGGGTGTCGCGGGGGCGCTTTTTCTGGTGTTCCTGTGGTTCACCGGTGACGTGCTGCTGCCGTTTCTGATCGGGGCGGCGATTGCCTATTTCCTGGATCCCGTGGCCGACCGGCTTGAAGCCATGGGTCTAAGCCGCGCGATGGCCACGATGGTGATCACGCTTGTCGCCTTGCTGATCTTTGTGCTGATGGCCCTGCTGGTGATCCCGACCTTGATCAATCAGGCCGTCAACCTGTTCGAGGTCGCCCCCGAGCTGACCCGCAATTTCACCAATTTCCTGACCGAACGTTTCCCCGCCCTGCTGGACGAAGGATCGACGCTGCGCAGCTCGATCAACTCTATCGGGTCGACCATTCAGGAACGGGGCGGCGAGGTGCTGAACACGGCGATCTCCTCGGCGGCGTCGCTGCTGAACGTGATGGTGCTGTTTGTGATCGTGCCGGTGGTTGCCGTCTATCTGCTGCTGGACTGGGACCGTATGGTCGCCCAGATCGACCGCTTGCTGCCGCGCGACCACGCGCCGGTGATCCGTCGCCTTGCGCGTGACATCGACCGCACGCTGGCGGGGTTCATCCGCGGCATGGGCACCGTCTGCCTGATTTTAGGGGCCTATTATGCCATCGCGCTGATGCTGGTGGGGCTGCAATTTGGCCTTGTCGTGGGCTTTATCGCGGGGCTGGTTACCTTCATCCCCTATCTCGGCGCGGTTCTGGGCGGAGCCTTGGCCATCGGTCTGGCGCTGTTCCAGTTCTGGGGGGATTGGTTCTCGATCGGGATGGTGGCGGGCATCTTCGTGCTCGGCCAGATGATTGAAGGCAACTTCCTCACCCCCAAGCTGGTGGGCAATTCGGTCGGGCTGCATCCGGTCTGGCTGATCCTCGCGCTGTCGGTCTTTGGCTCCTTGTTCGGCTTTGTCGGCATGCTGGCCGCCGTGCCGATTGCCGCCGCCCTTGGCGTGATTGCACGCTTCGCGACCGAGCAATATGTCGAAAGCTCGCTATATCAGGGCACGCAGCGCAAGACCTTGGACGAAACGGCGGACTGACACGATGGCACAACAGCTTGGACTTGACCTTCCCAGCCGCCCCGCACTGGGACGGGACGACTTTTTCGTCGCCCCGTCCAACGCGATTGCCGTGGCCATGATCGAGGGCTGGCAGGCCTGGGCGGGGCGCAAGATGGTGCTGACCGGCCCGCCCGGGTCAGGCAAGACCCATCTGGCGCATGTCTGGGCCAATCTGTCCGGCGCGGGCATCATCGACGCGCGCGACATTGCCACAGGCGATATCCCCGCGCTGGCCCAAGGCCCGCTGGCGGTCGAGAATGTCCCCGACATCGCGGGCGACAATGCGGCCGAGACGCATCTTTTCCACCTGCACAATCTGGTGCTGGCCGAAGGCCATAGCCTGCTGCTGACCGGCACCCCGGCGGTGCCCCAATGGGGGCTGCATCTGCCTGATCTGACCAGCCGTATGCGCGCGGCGACGGCGGCCGCACTTGAAGCGCCCGATGACAGCCTGCTCACGGCCGTCATGGCCAAGCTGCTGGCCGACCGCCAGCTGACCCCCAAACCCGATGTGATCCCCTATCTGTTGCTGCGCATGGACCGGTCTTTCGCAGCTGCGGGTGATCTGGTCGCGGCCCTGGATGCCGCCAGTCTGGCGCAACAAAAGCCGGTGACACGGGCGCTGGCCGCACAAGTGCTGGACAATGGGTTTAACGCCGCGCGATAATCTTCTCAGATTTCGTCACAAACCCATTACAATGCAACGCCATAAGGCCGTCATGACAAACGCTGACTTTCTCGAATCCGCCTTCGTTCCGCCGCAGGATATGCCCGATCTGGACATCACCGGCCCCGGTCGTTTCTATAACCGCGAGCTCAGCTGGCTCGGGTTCAACTGGCGTGTTCTCGAAGAGGCCAAGAACCCCCGCGTGCCGCTGCTGGAACGCCTGCGCTTCCTGTCGATCTCTGCGGGCAACCTCGACGAATTCTATACCGTGCGTGTTGCGGGCCTGCGCGAGCTGGCTCAAGCGGGCAACACCACCCCCGCCAGCGACGGGCTGACACCTGCCCAGCAACTGGTGCTGATCAACGAAGACGCGCGCAAGCTGATGACCGAACAACAGCGCGTGCTGGTCGATCTGATGTCAGAGATGGACGACCAGAACATCATGCTCGAACGCGCCGCTGATCTGGACGCGGCCGATCTGGCCTATCTTGACGATGTATTCCTGCACCGTGTCTTTGCGGTTCTGACCCCGCTGGCGATTGACCCCGCGCACCCCTTCCCCTTCATCCCCAACACCGGCTACGCGCTGGCGCTGCAACTGGAACGCACCAGCGACAAGCGCCCGCTTCAGGCGCTGCTGCCGATCCCGGCGCAGATCGACCGTTTCGTCGCCCTGCCCGCCGCCGAAGGCTCGCTGCGGTTCCTGCCGCTCGAAGATCTGCTGGTGCTCAAGGTGCCGGGGCTGTTTCCGGGCTACAAGCTCAAGGCGCATTTCGAATTCCGCGTGCTGCGCGACAGCGATCTTGAGGTCGAGGAAGAGGCCGAAGACCTGGTGCGGGAATTCGAGGTCGCCCTGAAACGCCGCCGCCGCGGCGAGGTCGTGCGCCTGACCCATTCCGCCGGTGCCCCCGAAAAGCTGAAATCCGTGGTTATGGCCGAACTGGGCGTGCGCCCGCAGGATGTGATCGAACTGGACGGGATGATCGGCATCAACGACCTGTCCGAACTGGTGACCGATAGCCGCCCCGATCTGCTTTGGCCGCAATTCACCCCGCGCATCCCCGAACGCGTGACCGACCACGAAGGCGATATGTTCGCCGCGATCCGGTCCAAGGACATGCTGCTGCACCACCCCTACGAGACCTTCGATATGGTGGTCCGCTTTCTGGCACAGGCCGCGCGCGATCCCGATGTGGTGGCGATCAAACAGACGCTTTACCGCACCTCGCGCGACAGCCCCATTGTCGAGGCGCTGTGCGAAGCCGCCGAAGACGGGAAATCCGTCACCGCGCTGGTCGAGCTCAAGGCGCGTTTCGACGAGGCGGCCAACATCCGCCAGTCGCGCCGGCTGGAACGCGCAGGCGCACATGTCGTCTATGGGTTTCTCGACCTCAAGACCCACGCGAAAATCTCGACCGTGGTGCGCCGCGAGGGCGATCAACTGGTCACCTATACCCACTATGGCACGGGCAACTATCACCCGATCACCGCACGCATTTATACCGACCTGTCGCTGTTCACCTGTGACCAGAAGCTGGGCCGCGACGCGACCAAAGTGTTCAACTACCTGTCGGGTTACGCGCAACCTGACACGCTGGACAACCTCGCCATCTCGCCCATCTCGTTGAAGCCGCGCCTGCTGGCGATGATCGCCGCCGAGGCCGACCATGCCGCAGCTGGAAAACCGGCAGAGATCTGGGCCAAGATGAACTCCATCGTGGATGCGGATGTGATCGACGCGCTTTACGCCGCGAGCCAGGCAGGGGTAAAAATCAGCCTGGTGATCCGCGGCATCTGCGGGTTGCGCCCCGGCATCAAGGGGCTATCCGAAAACATCCGCGTGAAATCCATCGTCGGGCGCTTCCTGGAGCATTCACGCATCGTCTGCTTTGGCAATGGCTACGGGCTGCCGCATAAGAAATCGCGGGTCTTCATGTCCTCCGCCGACTGGATGGGCCGCAACCTGACCCGCCGCGTCGAAACCCTGGTCGAGATCGAGAACCCCACCGTCAAGGCGCAGATCACCAGTCAGGTCATGGCGGCCAATCTTGCGGATGTGGCGCAAAGCTGGGTCATGTCCCCCGATGGCAGCTTTGCCCGCCCCGAGATTGCAGAAGGCACCTTCGCCTTCAACTGCCACCGCTTCTTCATGGAGAACCCCTCTCTCTCCGGGCGTGGCACGGCGGGCGCATCCGACGTCCCGAAACTGACCCATACCGAAGACTAACCGCTTCATTTTGCCTGTAAACTCTCGCCGAAGGCGCATCTGTCCGATTGCGTTCCCGCTGGCGTTTATATCCCCCCAACGCGGCGGGGTTTTTCACGTGCCCGTTTGCGTTAACGATTGACGCGGCGGGCCGGCTGGGCCAACTTGCCCCCCAAACAAAGGCCCCCGCAGGAGCGTCCGTGGCAGATAAAACCGACACCCCTCCGCCCTCTCCCGTCCCCGAAACGGGCGTCGCTGATCTGGGCCTGTTCGGCAAACCCCTGTTCCAAGACCCATCGGCCCGTGCGCTGGCGCGTGTGGGTGTGGTCGATGTGGGGTCGAACTCTGTCCGGTTGGTGGTGTTTGACGGGGCCGCGCGGTCGCCTGCCTATTTCTACAACGAAAAAATCATGTGCGCCCTTGGGGCGGGCATGGCCGAAACAGGCCATCTGTCGCCCGAAGGCCGGGTCCGCGCCCTCTCTGCCATGCGCCGCTTCAGCAAGCTGGCACAGGGCATGGGCCTGTCCGAGCTGACCGTCGTCGCCACCGCCGCCGTGCGCGATGCCAGCGACGGGCGTGATTTCTGCGACGAGGTGCAGCGCGAGACGGGCCTGAAGATCTGGGTCATCGACGGCGAGGAAGAGGCGCGGCTGTCAGCGCAGGGTGTTTTGCTGGGCTGGCCCGGTGCCTTTGGTCTGGTCTGTGACATCGGCGGGTCGTCGATGGAGCTGGCAGAAATCTCGGGCGGGCGCGTGGGCAAACGGGTGACCTCGGCGCTTGGGCCGCTGAAACTGCGCGACATCAAGGGCGGTGCCAAGGCACGGCAGGCGCAGATCAAGACAGTGATCGAAGGGCTGGCCGAAAAGATGGGCGCACAGCGCGACCGTCTGTTTCTGGTGGGCGGCTCATGGCGTGCCATCGCGCGCATCGACATGGTACGTCGCGGCTACCCGCTGCACGTGCTGCATGAATACCGGATGACCCCGAAATCCGTCCGCGAGACGGTAAAACACATCCAGACCAGCGACCATGAAGAGCTGCGCAAAATCAGCGGCGTCTCCTCCAGCCGGATGGCATTGGTGCCCTTTGCCGCCGAAGTGCTGTCGCGGCTGGTCAAGACCTTCAAACCCAAGGATATCGCGATCTCCAGCTACGGGATCCGCGAGGGGATGCTGTATGAACAGATGCCCCAACGCCTGCGCGACCGCGACCCGCTGATCGAGGCCTGCCGCTTTGCCGAAGCCAAGGACGCGCGCACACCGGGGTTCGGCAAGGCGCTGTTCGACTTCATCCTGCCGCTCTATAAATCCGCGCCGCCGCAGCGCAAACGTCTGGTCAAGGCCGCCTGCCTGCTGCACGACGTCAGCTGGCGCGCGCATCCCGACTACCGCGCCGAAGTCTGTTTCGACAACGCAACACGGGCGAATCTGGGCGGGCTGAAACACTCAGAACGGATCTATCTGGGGCTGGCGCTGCTGCACCGCTATTCCAACAAGCGCGAGAATACCCGTTTCGAAGACCTCTATGAAATGGTCGATGAAAAGACACGGCTAGAGGCCGAGATTCTGGGCAAGGCCATGCGCTTTGGCGCGATGCTGTGGATGAACCCAGAGGAAGAGCGCGGCCACCTGCGCTGGTTCCCCAAGAAAAAGCTGCTGGAGCTGTGGCTGACCGACGACATGATGCCCCTGTTCGGAGAGGTCGCCGAAGCGCGGCTGAATTCCCTCGCCCTGTCCCTGGGGGCCGAGGTCCAGCTTAAGACCTGCAAGAAATAGCCTGTCTTACAGGTCGATCTGCGGGCACCTCGTCCAGATAGATCGCGGGCGGGGGCGGCGTTTCATCGGGTGTCTTGTCTTCGGGCATGCCATCTTCCGGCGCGGGGTCTGGCTTGCGGCGGATCACGATATCGCCGTTGGGCATCTTTCGGGGCGGCTCATAGACGCTCCAATCCTCGACCTCTTCCAGCAGATCGGTAAAGGCGGGCCCCATCTCGGAGATGAAATTCCGCAGCGCGGGGCTGGCCTTGCGCCCCCACTCGCCCAGCCCTTCCAGCGCGGGGGCCATCTCTTTCTTCATACCGTCAAAGAAATCCCGCGCCCCGCGTTCCATCAAGGAAAAGCCGGAGCCGTCGTTTTCCTGCTCTTGTGCCACGGCGACACTGGACAGGCAGATCAGGGTGGTGGTCAAAAGAAACTGTCTCATGCTGCGAAGACTGCCCTATTTCATCTTGTGATGAAAGCGGGATTAAAGGCGCGTCGTCAGGTCCAGATCAATCGTCACCGGAAAGTGATCCGACGCCGTGATCAAGGCGTCGCGCAACGCGGCATCCCCCCAGCATTCCGGATCGTCCAACGGGTGCCAGATGCGCCAGTGCGGCCGATACGCGGTCAGGGACGGGCTGATCATGATGTAATCCAGCAGTGCCTGCAGATAACGTTTTTCGGGCGCGATCCAGAAGCGTGACGTGGTGGGCATCGCCCCGATCCGCTGGCCCAAGGCGCGGATCGCATGGGGATCGACGAGCGCGCGATCCTGCCGGTGGCCCATCACAATCTCGACCGAGGACCGCCCGAAAAGGTCCTCGAAACTGTCAAGGCCCGGCCCATCGTTCAGATCGCCCAAGACCATCAGCGGCGTGCCATCGTCGAGCCGCGCATCGATCCGCCGACGCAGCCAGATCGCCTGCGCCAACTGCTTGCGTCGGTTGGCGATACCGATGCGCAGCGCATCCTGCGGCGTCTTGGCCCCATGGGGGGCCTTGGATTTCAGATGCGCGCCGATCATGTGAAACGGCACCCCTTCACAGGTAACGATATCAAGCTCGAGCGGCGGTTTGGAAAAGACGACATGATCCTCGCGCGCGTCGATATCCAGATCAATGTCCAACGTCCCGTCAAAGCGCGGCGCATCCCCCTGCCCGACCGCACCACCGGGCGCATGGATGGCCGACAGCCGGTCCGGATCGAACAACAGCGCGATTTCCTGCTGCGTGTCATTGGCAAAGCCGATCACTGCCTTGCGTGTGCGCAGATCGAAATGCGCGGCAAAGCGTTCCAATGCGGCCACCGTGCCGCGTTTTCGGCTTTGGTCAGGGGCCTCGATCACCATCACAGCATCGGCATCCATCGCCCGAAACACGGTGCCCAAAGCCTGCGCCTGCTGCGCACGGGTGATATTGTGGCGTGCCGACCACCCGTCATCCAGCAACAGTTGATCCTCATCGTCGAACAGACCTGTGAACCATTCGACGTTATAGGTCGCGATCCGCATTACTGTGCCTTGCCTGACCAGGTCTCCCACGCGCGGTTGATGTCGATCATGCGTTTTTCGGCCATGGCGATGGCCTCTTGCGGCAGGCCGCGGGCGACCAGAGCGTCGGGGTGATTGGCCCGCACCAGCTTGCGCCAGGCAGCGCGCCCCTCTTCAAGCGAGGCATTGGGGGGAATGCCCAGAACCGCATGGGGCAGCGGCGAGGTATCGGGCACGAACCGCGCCCGAAGCGAGGCAAAATCGCTGTCATCCATCGCGAAGATCTGCGCCACCCGCACCAGAAACGCATCCTCGTTCGGGTGGTACATGCCATCGGCCATGGCAATGTGGAACAACCCTTCGATCAGATCATGCAACGTTTCGGGCTGGTCCGCGAACATCTGCGCAATGCGCGCGGCGTAATCCTCGAACCCGGCCACATCGTGCCGTGCCAGATTGAACACCCGCGCCGCCCCCTGCTGGTCGGCCTCGGCAATCTGGAACACTTCACGAAAGGCGGTAACTTCGTCGCGGGTCACCTGCCCGTCGGCCTTGGCCATCTTGGCCCCAAGCGCGATCACCGCGATGGTAAAGGCCACCGACCGCTCTGGCGGGGTGCGCAGACGGTCGAAAACAGCCGACAGCCCCTCACCGGCGGTGAGCGCTGACAAAGCTTCGGTGATGCGAGACCAAATAGACATGACGCCCACCATACGGGGCAGCGCCGGGGAAGTCAGCGGGGCGTCAGCATTTTCTGCATCAAAATTAGGTCAAGCTGCTGCCCGTTCTTCTGCCCGATGCGCGGCATCCTGCCCACGTGATCAAACCCGAGTGCCGCATGAAAGCCGATGGCACCCGGATTGGCCCCGCTGATCGCCGCCACCATGACGCGCCGCCCCTGTGCGACGGCCGCATCACAGGCAGTTTGCATCAAGGCACGGCCGGCACCCGCGCCCTGTGCAGCGGCATCAAGCACGATCGAATGCTCCACCGCATCGCGATACCCCACCCCGCTGCGAAAAGCCCCGTAGGTGATGAAACCGGCGACACCCTCCGCGTCGGCCACCCAGAACTGACCCGTGCGACCGGCGATCAGCGCCTCGACCTCTGCACCGGTCTTGGGCTGCGACGTGAAGGTGAACAGCGTTTGCGTGATCATCACATTCCACAGGGCCGCCACCACACCGGCATCACTGCCCGTTGCAGGCCGGATGATCACGCCAGCACAGCACGGCCCGCGGGCGTGTCAAAACGGGCAGACAGCGCCGGTGTTCCGACCTCGAACACGACGCGCGCATCGGTGAAGACCGGGGCAAGCGCTGCCGCCAACGTCTCGGCCTGCGGATGCTGGACCGTCAATGTCACCAAACGACAGCCAGAGGCATCAAGCCGCTGGGTCGGATGGGCCTCGCCTTCCCATTGCATCAAGGCGGGGGCGCAATTGTCATAGGGAAGCATACCGGTTTCCGGCACCGCCATACGCCAGCGCAGATCCCCACGCTGCAACGCCACCGGCGCGCCATAGCCTTCGGGCAAGGCTTCCAGCGTCGCCTCAAGATCATCGCAGCGGCAAATCCAGTTGGACAGCCGCGCCGGTCCGTTGAACCGGTCCAGATCAAACCAGCGCGCATAGGCAGGCGCAGGCGCGTCGGGGTCGACGGCAATCGCCTCCAGATACAGCGCATCCGCAAGCCCCAGCAGATGGTTATGCGTGCCAAACACCGCATGTGCGCCACCCGGCTGCAACGGCACCCCAAGCACCTGCGCGGCCATGTCAGCGGCGGCTTTCAGGCTCTCGCCCGCGACGGCAAGATGGTCCAGTTCGATCATTGGTCCTGCTTCCAGATGGTTCAAATCCTCGGGGGAGTGTGAGGGGGCAAACAGCCCCCTCGCGCCCGTTTAGCTGCGTGCGGCACGGATCAGTTTCAGGATATCCTGCGCGGCATTGGGGATATTGGTCCCCGGCCCGAAGATCGCCTTGACCCCCGCATCCTTGAGGAACTTGTAATCCTGCTGCGGAATCACCCCGCCGCAGATAACCAGAATATCCTCGGCCCCTTGATCCTTCAGCGCCTTGATCAGCTGTGGGGCGAGCGTTTTGTGACCCGCCGCCTGGGACGAGATGCCGATGACATGCACGTCGTTGTCCACGGCGTCCTGCGCGGCCTCGGCGGGGGTCTGGAACAGCGGCCCCACATCCACGTCGAACCCGATATCGGCAAAGGCGGTCGCAATGACCTTGGCCCCACGGTCGTGCCCGTCCTGACCCATCTTGACCACCAGCATACGCGGACGGCGGCCTTCGGCTTCGGCGAAATCCTCGACCGATTTCTGGATTTCCGCAAAGCCGCTGTCGCCCTCATAGGCCGCGCCATAGACGCCGGCCAATGTCTTGACCTCGGCGCGGTGACGTCCGAATTTTTCTTCCATCGCCATGCTGATCTCCCCTACGGTGGCGCGGGCGCGGGCGGCTTCGACCGCCCCTTCCAACAGGTTTCCGCCCTCTGCGGCGCGGCGGGTCAGCTCGGCCAGGGCGGCTTTGCAGGCGTCTTCGTCACGCGCGCCACGGATCGCTTCGAGACGCTTGATCTGGCTGTCGCGCACCTTGACGTTATCGACGTCCAGAATGTCGATCTCGTCCTCGACCTCGCGGCGGTATTTGTTGACCCCGACGATCACCTCGGTGCCGCGGTCGATCTTGGCCTGACGCGTGGCGGCGGCCTCTTCGATGCGCAGTTTCGGCATGCCGGAGGCGACGGCCTTGGTCATCCCGCCCAGCTCTTCCACTTCCTCGATCAGCTTCCACGCGGCGTCTGCCAGATCGGCGGTCAGCTTCTCGACATAGTAGCTGCCGGCCAGCGGGTCGACGACATTGGTGACGCCGGTTTCTTCCTGCAAAATCAGCTGCGTGTTGCGCGCAATGCGAGAGGAGAAATCGGTGGGCAGGGCAATCGCCTCGTCCAGGGCATTGGTGTGCAGCGACTGCGTGCCGCCCAGAACCGCGCTCATCGCCTCGTAGGCGGTGCGGATCACGTTGTTATAGGGGTCTTGCTCCTGAAGGCTCACGCCGGAGGTCTGGCAGTGGGTCCGCAGCATCGAGGATTTGGGGTTCTTCGGTTTGAATTCATCCATGATCCGCGACCACAGCAGACGCGCCGCGCGCAGTTTCGCGGCCTCCATAAAGAAGTTCATGCCGATGCAGAAGAAGAAGCTCAGCCGGGGTGCAAACCGGTCCACATCCATGCCCGCGGCAATCGCCGTGCGCACATATTCGCGGCCATCGGCAAGGGTAAAGGCCAGTTCCTGCACAAGGTTCGCGCCCGCCTCTTGCATGTGGTAGCCCGAGATCGAGATGGAGTTGAATTTCGGCATGTGGTCCGAGGTATATTCGATGATATCCCCGATGATCCGCATCGAGGGCTCGGGCGGATAGATATAGGTGTTGCGGACCATGAATTCTTTCAGAATATCGTTCTGAATGGTGCCCGAGAGCACGGATTTATCATGCCCCTGCTCTTCGCCCGCGACGATGAAATTCGCCAGGATCGGGATCACCGCGCCGTTCATCGTCATGGAGACCGAGACTTTGTCGAGCGGGATGCCGTCGAACAGGATCTTCATATCCTCGACGCTGTCGATGGCCACGCCCGCCTTGCCCACGTCGCCCTCGACGCGCGGGTGGTCGCTGTCATAGCCGCGGTGGGTGGCCAGATCGAAGGCCACCGACACCCCCTGCTGCCCCGCCGCAAGGGCGCGGCGGTAAAAGGCGTTCGACTCCTCTGCCGTAGAGAACCCCGCATATTGGCGGATCGTCCACGGGCGGCCGGCGTACATGGTCGCCTTCACCCCGCGGGTAAAGGGTGCCTCGCCGGGGATGCCGCCCAGATGGTCCAGCCCTTCGGTGTCTTCCGCCGTGTAAAGCGGCTTGACATCAATGCCTTCCAGCGTGTGCCACGTCAGGTCATCGAGGCTACGCCCGCGCAGTTCCGCCTCAGCCAGATTGCGCCAGTTTTCTTTGTCCGCTGTCATGGTGGTGTCCTTTTCTTCTATCGCCGTCTGGCCAGCTTGTGCCGGCTCTTGGGGCGGTTGATGTCTCTGTCAGGGTGGCAAGACCATCCGCACCGGCTGTCAGCCAGAACAGATCGTCCGCATAGGTTTCACGCAAGGCTGCGGCCTGCGCGTCGCTAAAGGGGTGCCAGTTGCCCAGCCCGTCGCTGCGCAGCCCTGCCACGGCAGGGCCCATCTGCGCGCGCAGGCTGGCCTCGTCCGGGCGGCGGTTCAGCCAATAGCCTTGGGTGGTGGCGGGGGCAGCACGACCGGTGAGCTGCGTAAACAGCGCATCGGGGCGGCCCGCGTAATCGTCATAGCGGGCGATGCTGATCTTCGCCTCGGGCAAGGCGCAGGCAAGATCGGTGATGACATCGCGCCAGCCGCGCCGGTCATGAGCGATACGGTCAATCTGGTCGGCATCCGGTACGGGATGCCCGCGCCCCACGGTATAGGCCAGCGCAGAGGCCCACCAATGGTCCGTCTGCCGGATGGTCAGCACCACCTGCGTCACGCGCCCGCCAAAGCTGGCCCCGAACCGCGCCATACGTTCGCCGATGGCCGGAAACAGCCGCCCGCTGCGCACCGAATGGCGCGCCGAGCCGATCATATTCTCGTCCGAGATCAGCAGTTGATCCGCCCCCAGGTCCCGCGCCTTGCCCATCAGCAGCGACACGCGCCCGTTTACCAAATTCGGCCCCGAGGCCAGCATTCCCGACGCCGGAAACAGCCCCGCAAACAGCCCGCCACGGGTCTGGCGCGGCCCCCAGACGCAGGTGCCCTGCGCCGCAATGGGATCGGCGTGATCCGCCAGATAGCGTTGAAAACTTGTGGTTCCTGTACGGTGTGCACCGACGTGAAGAAGAATATCCATGATCTGCTTGCCCAATCCTTGAACGGGGGCCAGCCACTGTGGCCCACTAAGAGTTTGAGCCACAGTCATGCCTGCAAACCTGTTGCAGAGTGCTTAATATGCGCAGATGTCCGGTTGTGCATCGCAATTGCGTCGCGCAAGCTTATATCTGTACGGACAGGAGACAAAATGAAACCAGTGATAGCCCTTGTTTTTGCAGGATTGTTTGCGGTCTCGGCGGGGGCGCAAACGGCCACGGAACCCGAGGTTCCCACGTTGTTCCTGCCCGCAGATATGGAAGATTTAAGTGAATTCCACTGGAAAAAAAGACCGGTTCTGGTCTTTGCGGACAGCGAGGATGACCCCGCCTTCCAATCCCAGATGGAGCTTTTGCGCGAACAGCCCGAAGACCTGATCGAACGTGACGTGATTGTCCTGACCGATACCGACCCGGGCGCGCGCAGCCCGTTGCGGCTGCGGATGCGGCCGCGCGGGTTCATGTTGGTGCTGGTGGGCAAAGACGGCGGGATCAAGCTGCGCAAGCCCCGCCCCTGGGATGTGCGCGAGATCACCCGCAGCATCGACAAAATGACCATCCGGCAACGCGAAATTCGCGAAGCCAAGGAAAAGTCGGGTAAAATCTTCGACTGAACAGCCAGCAGCCGCTGCAATATGGGCCGGTGCTGCGAAGGGATCCCCCGCAGCGCCGTGTTGTATCCCATGATGGCAACGGCTGGCATGGCGCTTATTCGAACTCGATGATGACATCATCCACAGCGAGGCTATCCCCCGCTGCGGCATTGACCTTGGACACTTTGCCCTTCTTCTCGGCGCGCAGGATGTTCTCCATTTTCATCGCCTCGATGGTGCAGAGGTTCTGGCCTTCCTGCACCTCGTCGCCGACCTCTACATCGATTTTCACCACCAGACCCGGCATGGGGCACAGCAGCATTTTCGATGTGTCGGGCGGCAGTTTCTCGGGCATCAGACGGGCCAGTTCGGCCTGACGCGGGTTGCGCACATGCACTTTCATATCCGCGCCACGGGCCCGCACGCGGAACCCGCCAGAGATTTTGCCGACCTTGAACACCAGCGGTGCGTCATCGATGGTCATCTCGGCCAGTTGGTCGCCCGGTGTCCAGTCGCCCGCGACGCGCAGCGCTGTGCCGTCGTCGAAGGTCACCGTCGCGCCCTTTGGGTCGGCCTGAATTTCCACATCGAACGACTGGCCTTGCAGCGCGACGTTCCAGGCGGTGCCGACCTTGCGTTCGTGGTTGTCCATGCGGCCCGACACGCGTGTCCGGCGGATCTCTCCGACGCGGTGCATGGCTGCGGTGGCCGCCGCGATCCGGCGCAGTTCGGCCTCGGGCAGCTCTACCCCGTCGAAGCCGTCGGGGTATTGTTCGGCGATAAAGGCGGTGGTCATGTTGCCTTCGACAAAGATCGGATGATCCATCACGGCAGAGAGGAACGGCAGGTTGTGCCCGATGCCTTCGACCTCGAAGCTATCCAGCGCCACGCGCATGCGTTCAATCGCCTCGGCGCGGGTCGGTGCCCATGTACACAGCTTGGCGATCATCGGGTCGTAATACATCGAGATTTCGCCGCCCTCGTAGACGCCGGTATCGTTGCGCACAGCCGTGTCACCCGCTGGCGCATCGCCCTGCCATTTGTCGTTGGTCAGCAAGGGGCCGGCCGCAATCTCCATCGGAGGACGGTAGCGCGTCAGACGCCCGATGGAGGGCAGGAAGCCGCGGTACGGATCTTCGGCATATAGCCGGTTTTCGATCGCCCAACCGGTCAGTTTCACGTCGTCCTGGGTGATGGTCAGCTTTTCGCCATTGGCAACGCGGATCATCTGTTCGACCAGATCGACACCGGTGATCAGCTCGGTCACGGGGTGTTCCACCTGAAGACGGGTGTTCATTTCAAGGAAGTAGAAGTTCTTGTCGCCGTCCACGATGAATTCGACCGTACCGGCAGAGGTATAGCCAACGGCCTGCGCCAAGGCGACGGATTGCTCGCCCATGGCTTTGCGGGTGGCTTCGTCAAGGAAAGGCGACGGGGCCTCTTCCACGACCTTCTGGTTGCGGCGCTGGATCGAACATTCGCGCTCGCCCAGATAGATGCCATTGCCGTGGGCGTCGCAAAGCACCTGAATTTCGATGTGGCGCGGCTGGGTGACGAATTTCTCGATAAAGATACGGTCATCGCCAAAGCTGTTGGCGGCCTCGTTCTTGGACGACTGGAACCCCTCGCGGGCCTCTTCGTCGTTCCAGGCGATACGCATGCCCTTGCCGCCCCCACCGGCAGAGGCTTTCAGCATCACCGGGTAGCCGATTTCGTTCGAGATCTTCACCGCCTCATCCGCGTCTTCGATCAGCCCCATGTAGCCGGGGACGGTGGAAACACCGGCTTCCTGCGCGATTTTCTTGGAGGTGATCTTGTCGCCCATCTTCTCGATCGCGCCCTTAGGGGGGCCGACAAAGGCGACGCCAGCGGCCTCGAGCGCCTCGGCGAATTTCGCGTTCTCGGACAGGAAGCCATAGCCCGGGTGTACGGCCTGCGCGCCCGACTGCTTGATCGCGTCCATGATCTTGTCGATCACGATATACGACTGGTTCGCGGCGGGCGGGCCGATGTGGATCGCCTCATCGGCCATCTGGACGTGCAACGCCTGCGCATCAGCGTCGGAATAGACGGCGACGGTTTCGATGCCCATCTTCTTGGCGGTCTTGATAACGCGGCAGGCAATCTCGCCGCGGTTGGCGATCAGGATCTTATTGAACATCGACTGTCCCTTTTGGTCTTGAGTGAACGGAAAAACCCCGCATCAGCACGCGGCTGAGCGGGGCAAAATCTTTGGCACTGCAGCTACCGCGACCCAAGGCCGCGGCAGATGTCAGATTATTGGCAGCGTACTGCGCCGGTTTGGCACGCCAGTACATTTGCGCCGGCACCGATGGCCGCGCCTTGCGCGAGGCTACCGCCTGTGACGGCTGCAGCACCGGCACCCACGACACCACCGCCGAGCGCTTGTTCGCCCAGTGTGTCACCGCATGCAGCGAGGCCAGCGGACGCAGTAACGGCGAGAAGAATTGTTTTGATGGACATGGGATTAAACCTTTTATTGATCGTGCGTTATTCGCGATGTGATACTGATAAACGCATGGTTTCGCAGAAGGTTCCACCGCGGTTTGAATAACGGCGCGCGCCCCTGCCCCAACGGGCAAATTACCGCCCAACATGCCATGCACGTGGCGAAAACCAGCCGAAAGGAAGGGGGCGACGCGCATGATCAATCCTCGAACGCGTCGGGGAAAGACGCCCGGGCAAGGGCTTCGTTGATGACCAGCATCGCGTCATAGTCGGCTGGATCAAAGGGGTCGTCTACCGCGACGACCTCGCGACCAAAGAGCCAAGACAAACGGCCCGCGTCCAGATTGCCCCTTTCGAACGGCTGGTCGCCAAAGGCTTCCCACAGCGCGCGCATAAAGGCCGTGTCAACGCGACGGTCCGCCGCCTTGCGGTCGGAACGGCGTTCGCGACGGGTCAGCGGGGTGACCCCACGCGGATTGGCGCGACGGATAACGAACTGATAGTCTGATCCGGGCATACGCCCCGGAAAACCGCGATGTTTCAGCATGATACCCCCCAGACTGCGAGGGCGATGCGCGGTGCTACCCCTGCGTTACATGCCGCAGAGGGGTTGGAGACAGGCGCAGAGGCCTGTCCCCGACA
This sequence comes from Sulfitobacter sp. TCYB15, assembly GCF_040435955.1. NCBI lineage: Bacteria > Pseudomonadati > Pseudomonadota > Alphaproteobacteria > Rhodobacterales > Roseobacteraceae > Sulfitobacter > Sulfitobacter sp. TCYB15. Next base: position 1,366,760 of record NZ_CP159193.1, on the reverse strand, counting down.
AGCATTACTTGTACTTGCCTGTGTACACGGGCTCAACCGAGATGGGCTCGGGTGCGACCACGACATATTCTTCTTGCTGCTTGGGTGCGCATGCCGCAACGGCTGCGATAAGGCCGAATGCGGCCAGCATTGTGATGCTCTTGGACATCTAAGTCTCCTGTCACTGTTTAAAGGGCCCGGCACTGCCTCATGCCAATCAGACCCCGATGTTAAAGTAAGAAATACGTCGGTATTCCCCGCCGCGACATTATCGCAGTTCATTGGCGTTGCATACGGTGTGCTTTCCAATGCGGCCAGATGTGACGCCAAAGCCGCAGTTCGGCGCGCTGGTGCCGCAGCGCTCGCAAGATGTTGTGGGTGCATCAAAGGCCCTCCCAGATACAGGTGTCGTTGCTCAGGCGAAATGCCTCGAAAAACTGTGTGGCATCGGGGTCGGACACCCCGAATTCCGTGACGCGATCAGCCAAAGAGATCACGATGACCTCTCCGTCCAGCGCATGTTGCGCCATGTAGGGAATGGCCAGCGCGTCGCACAGATAGGTCATATCGGCCCCAACCTGCGCAAAGTCCACAGCGCCCGTATCGCGCGCGATATAAGGGGCCACAAAACGGAAGCGCAGCCATGTCTGCACCCCCACCTCGTCTATCAGCACCTCTTGCAATTCGATGCTTTCGCCCGACGGCACCTCGACCGGCTGCGCCGCGGCAGAGGCCGTGGCGAAAGCTGCGCAAACCGCAAGCCACTTCAGTGCCGCACCCGCTGGATGCAGCCCGAAGGGCAATGACGCGGAAAGAGAGGGGTGATCGGTAACCAAAGCGGTCTCCTGCCCCTCGCGGTGCCCGCAAAGGCCCCGCGAGGGATATGGATTAAACGACGTTAGAGCGGGATGTTGTTATGCTTTTTCCAAGGCATCGCGGCTTTCTTGTTGCGCAGTGAGGCAAAGGCGCGGGCAATCCGCTTGCGCGTGGTGCGTGGCTGGATCACCTCGTCGATAAAGCCACGCTCTGCCGCGACAAAGGGGTTCGCGAAACGCTCTTCGTAATCGGCGGTATGGCGCGCGATCTTTTCGGGGTCGTTCAGATCGGCACGGTGGATGATCTCTGTCGCGCCCTTGGCCCCCATCACGGCAATCTCGGCTGTGGGCCACGCATAGTTGAAGTCGGACCGCAGGTGCTTGGACGCCATCACGTCATACGCGCCGCCATAGGCTTTGCGGGTGATGACCGTCACCATCGGCACCGTCGCTTCGCCATAGGCGAACAGCAGCTTGGCACCGTGTTTGATCACGCCGCCATATTCCTGCCCCGTACCGGGGAGAAAGCCGGGCACGTCCACCAGCGTCAGGATCGGAATTTCGAACGCATCGCAGAAGCGCACAAACCGCGCCGCCTTGCGCGAGCTGTCGATATCGAGGCAACCCGCCAGCACCATCGGCTGGTTCGCGACCACACCCACGGTGCGCCCTTCGATACGGATAAAGCCCGTCAGGATGTTCTTGGCAAAGTCCTCCTGAATTTCGTAAAAGTCGCCTTCATCCGCAAGCTTGTGGATCAGCTCTTTCATGTCATAGGGCGTGTTGGCGTTGCTGGGCACCAATGTATCAAGCGACGCCTCGATCCGGTCGGGTTCGTCAAAGAACGGGCGCACAGGCGGCATGTCGCGGTTGTTGGCGGGCAGGAAATCGACCAGACGACGCACCTCGGCCAGTGCTTCGACGTCATTTTCAAACGCGCCATCCGCAACGGAGGATTTGCGCGTGTGCGTCGTCGCGCCGCCCAATTCCTCTGCGGTGACCTGTTCGTTGGTCACGGTTTTGACCACGTCAGGGCCTGTCACGAACATATAGGACGTGTCTTTAACCATGAAGATAAAGTCAGTCATCGCAGGGGAATAGACCGCACCGCCCGCACATGGCCCCATGATCACGCTGATCTGCGGGATCACACCGGAGGCTTCGATATTGCGCTGGAACACCTCGGCATAACCCGCGAGGCTGTCGACGCCTTCCTGAATACGCGCACCGCCGGAATCGTTGATCCCGATGACAGGCGCACCGTTCTGGATCGCCATATCCTGAATCTTGCAGATCTTCTGCGCGTGGGTCTGGGACAGCGATCCGCCAAAGACCGTGAAATCCTGACTGAAGACATAGACCAGACGGCCGTTGATTGTGCCCCAACCGGTGACAACGCCGTCACCTGCGGGTTTTTGCTGCTCCATCCCGAAGTCGGTGCAGCGGTGGGTAACGAACATGTCGAATTCTTCAAACGACCCATCATCAAGCAACAGGTCGATCCGCTCGCGGGCGGTCAGCTTGCCACGGGCGTGCTGCGCATCAATGCGCTTTTGCCCTCCGCCCAGTCGGGCGTCGTCGCGGCGGGTTTCAAGCTGTTCCAGAATATCTTTCATCACGCACCTCTATAAGATTTCCGCCACCGTAACGCCGCCCCCGCGCGAACCAAAGCGCATTTTTGCAAATTTGCAAAAACTATACACCCATCTCTTTGCTAATTGAAAACTTGCAAATCGTTTGGTTACCGTATGGTTCTGGATAGACAAGATGCAACCGCAGGCATACTGATATGCAATGATCAAGGATAACCCCGTCCGTTTTCTGGATAAAACATCCCCCCCGCATATTTCCACGCTGATCCTTCTGTCGGGGATCGGGGCGCTGGCGATGAATATGTTCTTGCCAAGCCTTCCCGCAATGGCTGAATATTTCGACGCCGATTACGCTGTGATGCAGCTTTCCGTCCCGCTTTATCTACTGTGCAGCGCGGTATTGCAGGTGCTGATCGGCCCGATTTCGGACAATCTGGGCCGCCGCAATGTGCTGCTGTGGGGGCTGGCGATATATATGGTCGCGACGGTGGGCTGTATCTATGCCCCCACGACGGCTGTGTTTCTTGCCTTCCGCTGCGTGCAGGCCATCGTCGCCGTGTCGATGGTGCTGAGCCGCGCCGTGGTGCGCGATATGTTTGCCCAAGACAAAGCCGCCTCGATGATCGGCTATGTCACGATGGGCATGGCGCTGGTGCCCATGATCTCCCCCGCTGTGGGCGGGTTGCTGGAACAATCCTTCGGCTGGCAGGCGACCTTCTGGGCGATGTTCTGGATCGGGGCGCTGGTACTGGCGATCACATGGTTCGACCTTGGCGAGACCCACGTCGCGTCAGGGCGCACGCTGACCCAGCAATTCGCCGAATACCCCGAGCTGCTCGGCTCTCCGCGGTTCTGGGGGTACTCGATGGCGGCGGCCTGCTGCTCGGGTGCGTTCTTTGCCTACCTTGGCGGCGCGCCCTTTGTGGGCAGCGTCGTTTTCGGCATGGAACCGGCCGAGCTTGGCATCTATTTCGGCGCGCCCGCCGTGGGCTATTTCCTTGGCAACTTTATCACGGCCCGCAAGGCGACCGTGGTCGGCGTCAACACGCTGGTGCTTTGGGGCTGTCTGGCCAATGCGATTGGCGGGTCGGTGTCGATGATGATCTTCCTGCTGGGCTATGGATCGCCGCTGTCGTTCTTCGGGATGATGACGCTGGTGGGCCTTGGCAACGGGCTGTGCATCCCCAACGCCACCGCGGGCCTGTTGTCTGTGCGCCCGCATCTGGCGGGCACGGCATCCGGGCTTGGCGGCGCGATCATGATTGGCGGTGGTGCGGGGCTGAGCATTTTGGCCGGTGCCCTGCTGAGCGAAGAAACCGGAGCCTATCCGCTGCTCTGGATCATGCTGGCTACCGCCGTCGCGGGCGTCGCGTCGATCTTGGTCGTGATCCGCCGTGAACGGGCGCTTGGCATTGCCTGACGGGCCTTGCCGCCGTTAGTTTGCAAAGATACGGTTTGCAGAACTAGAAACTTTGCAAAGGCCCCACCCCGATGGCGATCCAAAAGCTATACGCTGGCGCAAAACTGCGCGAGCTGCGCACCAATCTGGCTCATACCCAGAAAGAATTCGCCGCGCGCCTTGGCGTATCCCTCCCGTACCTTAACCAGATGGAGAACAATAACCGACCCGTCAGCACCACGGTCGTGTTGGCACTGGCGTCTGAATTCGGGATGGACGTCACCGAACTGTCGAGCGGGGACAGTGAACGGCTTGTCAGCGACATGCGCGAAGTCCTGTCCGATCCGGTGTTCGAGGGCGATGTGCTGCCACTGGCCGATGTGCAGCTTGCGGCCTCCAACGCGCCGGGGTTGGCGCGGGCGTTCATCAAGCTGCACCAAAGCCACCGCCAGACCCAGGAACGGCTGGCCTATCTGGACGAAGCCTTGGGCCGCGAAGATGCCCGCCCCTCCCCCAGTCCGTGGGAAGAGGTGCGCGACTTCTTCCATTATTGCGACAATTATCTGGATGCCGTGGACCGCGCCGCCGAGTATTTCGCCCGCGACACCGGCACCGGCCAAAGCCTGCGCGACACCACGCTAGAGGCGCTGTCCAGCGCAGGGATCACCGTCGCCTTCGACGAGACAGATGCCCTGCGCCGCTATGATCCAGCCAGCGGCGTGTTGCATGTCTCGGCCCGCGCCTCGCAGGCCACTCAGACGTTCCAGATGCTGCTGCAAGTTGCCCTTGTGCGCCAGAACGACCTGCTTGAGGCAACCTTGGATTTCGCGCGTTTCAACAGCCCCGCGGCCCGTGACATCGCGAAGATGGGGCTGGCGAACTACTTTGCCGGGGCCGCGCTGATGCCCTACGCCCGGTTTCTGGAGCGCGCCCAAAGCTGCCGCCACGACCTCGAGGTGCTGGCCTCTGATTTCGGGGCTTCGATCGAACAGGTCGCGCATCGGCTGTCGACGCTGCAACGCCCCGGGTCAAAGGGGATTCCGTTCTTCTTTGTCCGTGTGGATCAGGCGGGCACGATCACCAAACGCCATTCGGCCACCCGTCTGCAATTCGCGCGGTTTGGCGGAGCCTGCCCCCTGTGGAACGTGCACAGCGCCTTTGAAACGCCGGGCCGCTTCCTACGCCAGCTGGCCGAAACGCCGGACGGGGTACGCTATATCTCGTTGGCGCGGGACATCTCGAAACCGGCGGGGCGGTTTGGCGCGCCGGTGCGGCGCTATGCGATTTCACTGGGGTGCGAGGTGCGCCATGCGCCCGCGCTGGTCTATGCCGACGGGATGGACACCACCCGCGCCTCTGCGTTTGAACCCATCGGTATATCTTGCCGTATCTGCGAGCGTAAACATTGCCACCAGCGCTCTGTGCCGCCGCTGGAACGCCAGCTGGTGGTGGACCCGAACCTGCGCGACGTGCTGCCCTATCAGGTGGATTGACCGCTCACCGCCTGGCCGCCCGCCATCCGGCGGCACGCGCTTGCGCCGCGCTGCAGAACCAGCGTTCGCCCTTGTCGGTGCGGATCACGGTCCGGTCATAGTCGTGCTGTCCGGGCATGTGAAAGATCCGCGTGCCCTTGCTGCTGACATTCCCCTTGATCACACATCCGCCCGGCCCCGATGACGCAACGGGCTTTGGCGCTGCTTTAGAGGCTTTGCGATAGGCATCGGGGCGCTGCGTTTCATAGGCATGTACCCCGCGTCCCGCCCGCTTGGCCGCCGCTTCATGCGCGACATAGGCGCGGCTGTAGCGCGCGTAGGAAAAGGCCAGCCCCGACGCGACCAAAGCTTGCCCCATATCCTGCCCCAAGGCGGCACAGCGCGCGACAATCCGGCCATAGCGGTCGGTATCCACCCGCTGGCAGTCAGCCCGCTGACCGTCATAGCTGGCGCGCACCTGCGCCGTCACCCAAGCGCCGCAGTTCAACACGCGCCCATCCGAGCCACGGCAAGGCTGGTCCCCTTCGACCGCATCGATGCCGAAAAGCCGGATCCGCGTCTCACCCAATGCGATCGTATCGCCGTCGATCACCCGGATCTCGCCCGTCAGGCGCGGTTCGACCGCCGCAGCGGGTTGCGTGAAAACGGCAAGCAAAGCCGCTGCGAAACATGAATGAAGGATGGGTTTCATATCCCGTTGATTGGGGCGTTTCCACGCCCCAATCAACCAGAGATATTAACCAAGGTTAACTTTCGTTAACACTTGTGGCCTCTCGACCAACGGGGCAGCCCCTTAGCGCTGCGCGGTTTCCCAGTCGGGGTGGATCCAGGGCACGTCATTCGCCGCGGCCAATGGATCAAGCCCCAGCACATGGTCCGAGATTTTCTCGCCCACCATGATCGACGGGGCGTTCAGGTTGCCATTGGTGATCCGCGGGAAGATCGAGCTGTCGGCGACGCGCAGCCCCTCTACCCCGATCACACGGCCCTGCGGATCGACCACCGCCTGCGGGTCGTCGGCGCGGCCCATGCGGCAGGTACCACAGGGGTGATAGGCGCTTTCGGCATGTTCGCGAATGAAGGCATCAAGTTCCTCGTCGCTTTGCACATCGGCCCCCGGCTGGATTTCGTGTTTGACGAAGGGTTTGAAGGCGTCCTGCGCAAAGATCTCCCGGGTGAGGCGAATACAGGTCCGGAATTCCTCCCAATCCTTGTCTTGCGACATGTAGTTGAAAAAGATCTTCGGCGCGTCGGCCGGATTGCCCGAGGCCAGCGTGACAGACCCGCGCGAGGTCGACCGCATCGGCCCCACATGCGCCTGAAACCCGTGGCCTTCGGCGGCGGCCTGCCCGTCATAGCGCACGGCAATCGGCAGGAAGTGATACTGGATATCGGGATATTTAATCCCCGCCTTCGACCGGATGAAAGCCGCGCTTTCAAACTGGTTCGACGCGCCCATGCCGGTTTTGGTAAACAGCCACTGCGCGCCGATCACGGCCTTGGAAAAGATGTTCCAGTGCTTGTACAGCGTAATCGGCTGGCTGGCGGCCATCTGGATATACAGTTCAAGGTGGTCTTGCAGGTTCTGGCCCACACCGGGGCGGTCCGCGATCACCTCGATACCATGCTCTGCCAGATGGGCCGCAGGGCCGATGCCCGACAACATCAGCAGCTTGGGCGAGTTGATGGAGGACGCCGCGACGATCACCTCGCCGCTGGCACGCAGCACCTCGGTCTTGCCACCGCGCAGCACCTCGACCCCGACAGCGCGACCGTCTTCGATCACGATCCGCTGCGCCAAGGCGCGGACGAGTTCGACGTTGCCGGTCTTTTGCGCGGGCCGCAGATAGGCGTTGGCCGCGGACCAGCGACGGCCCTTCCAGACCGTCTGCTCCATCGGGCCGAAGCCTTCCTGTTTCTCGCCGTTATAATCGTCGGTCGCCTCATAGCCCGCTTGTTTGCCCGCCTCGACAAAGGCTTCGAACAAGGGGTTTTCACGGGGGCCACGGCTGACATGCAGCGGACCATCGGTGCCGCGCCAGTCGGGGTCGCCCCCGTGGCCGCCATCGTGCCAGCTTTCCATGCGTTTGAAATAGGGCAGCACATCGGCATAGCCCCAGCCGTCGGCCCCCTGCTCTTCCCAGTGGTCATAGTCCATCGCGTGCCCGCGCACATAGACCATCCCGTTGATCGACGACGATCCGCCGATCACTTTGCCACGCGGGGTCGCCAGACGACGGTTGTTCAGATGCGGTTCGGGTTCGGACTGGAACCCCCAGTCGTAGGTTTTCATGTTCATCGGATAGGACAGCGCCGCCGGCATCTGGATGAACGGGCCCGCATCGCTGCCACCATGTTCGATCACCATCACCTTGCGCCCTGCCGTGGCCAGGCGGTACGCCATCGCGCAGCCCGCGCTGCCCGCCCCTACGATAATAAATTCAGCTTCCATCCTATCGCCTTCCTTCCGTGAGTCTTGCGCGGGTCAAGGAGGCCGCAGGCCCCGCGCCCCCGGCGCGGCGTGTCCTTGACGCGCGCAAGTCTCGCATCCCAACATTGTCGAGGTGACTTGAGGATCAGACCGATCCCTCAAGCACCTCTCAGCATATTCCGGCACGCCCTGCCCAAGCCCCCTTTGTTGCCGAAGGAAAGCTTGGGCCGGATGCGCGCCCATCTATCGCATGCGCGTCAGCGCAGCGTTGGATCAGCGCCCTAGAAAGGCGCTTCCATATCGCCCATGCGCACATAGACGGTTTTCAGCTGGCTATAGTGATCAATCGCCGCCTTTGAGTTCTCGCGCCCCACGCCCGAATTTTTCATGCCTCCAAAGGGGGCCTCTACCGGGGCGTCGTTATAGGTGTTGATATAGCAGGTGCCCGCCTCGAACCCCGCCGCGACGCGGTGCGCGCGCGACAGGTCTTTGGTGAACACACCGGCGGCGAGACCGAATTCGGTCGCATTGGCGCGGGCCATCACCTCTGCCTCGGTCTCGAAATCCAGCACCGACATGACCGGCCCGAAAATCTCTTCGCGGGCGATGGACATGTCGTCGGTCACATCGGCAAAGACGGTGGGCTGCATATAGAAGCCATCGCGGTCGATTGCTGCCCCGCCATAAACCAGACGCGCGCCTTCGGCCTTGCCCTTTTCGACATAGCCAAGCGCGATCTCCATCTGACGTTTTGACACCATCGGGCCAAAGCTGGTGTCAGGGTCCATCGGGTCGCCGATCACGGCGGTGTCCAGACGTTCGGCCAAGCGTTTCAGGAACGCCTCTTTGATGTCGCGGTGCACGAAGACGCGGGTGCCGTTCGAACAGATCTGGCCCGAGCTGTAGAAATTGCCCAAGATCGCGCCGCTGATGGCGTTTTCGATATCGGCGTCCTCGAACACGATCATGGGGGACTTGCCCCCCAGTTCCATCGTGACATGTTTGATGCCTTCCGCGGCCGCGGCATAGACCTTGCGGCCCGTGGGCACAGAACCGGTGAGAGAGACTTTGTCGACGCGCGGGTCGGTCACAAGGGAGGCCCCCACTTCGCCCATGCCTTGCACAACGTTATAAAGACCGGCGGGCAGCCCTGCCTCTACCAGAATTTCCGCGACTTTCAGCGCGCAAAGCGGCGTCGTCTCGGACGGCTTGAAGATGATCGAGTTCCCGCAGGCCAGCGCCGGTGCGCCTTTCCAGCAGGCGATCTGCGTCGGATAGTTCCATGCGCCGATGCCGACACATACACCCAGCGGTTCGCGGCGGGTATAGACCCAGTCTTCGCCCAGCTGGATATGCTCCCCCGTCAACGAGGCCGCCAGACCGCCGAAATATTCCAGCGCATCGGCACCACTGGTCGCATCCGCAACCGAGGTTTCCTGATAGGGTTTGCCGGTGTCATACGTCTCGAGGATCGACAGATCGTGGTTGAGTTCACGCATGATGTCAGCAGCGCGGCGCAGGATACGGCCCCGTTCGGTGCCGGTCATCGCGGCCCAAGCAGCCTGCGCGTCCCGCGCGGCGGTGATGGCTTTCTCGACGATCTCCGGCGTGGCGGCATAGACGGTCGCGATGACCTCGCCCGTGGCCGGATAGATCACCTCGATCGGGGTGCCGTTGGTATCTTCGACATATTCGCCGTTGATGAAATGGCTGGCGGTGGGTTGCGTTTGCATAGGTCTCTCTTTTCGGTTGGGCCCCGCCCGTATGGCGGGGCCGCTTAGGTTTAAGGGTTATTCGGCCGGGATATTGGCGTTGCCATCCAGCCCGTGCAGGTGACGGCGTTTGACAAAGAACATATAGCCAAGCGCCAGCAGGTAGATGCCGATCACGATGGTCCCGACCCACTGGATCTGCAGCCATTGGCTTTGGAACAGCAGGGTCAGCACAAACAGGCCGATGGCGTTGGCCAGCACGTAAGACACCGTGCCAAAGCGTTCGGTCGTGAAGTTGAGGTTATCGGTGTAGAGCCGGATCAGACTGTCGAAAGAGTTGATCACGAACACGATGCCCACGATGGTCATGGCCCAATTCGGGAAGCCCGCGGTGCCGATGCCGTTCAGGTGGTAGTAATACAGCACCGAGAACCACAAGCCCAAGGGGATCGACGGGAACACCAGCAAGGACGCCAGCAGTTGCCATGTCTTCAGCCCGCCGACAAAGCGGCTGACGAACTGCCCGATCATGATCGACCAGGCGAACCACCAGAACAGGTAGAATTCGTGGTAATCCGTCAGCGGGATGATGAACTTGTGGATATTCGCGAAATAGCCGCCAAGGTTGCTGGCGCTAGAGGCAAATTCGCCCAATCCCATGCCGGCGTTCAGCCACATGTAAGCGATCAGCGCCAGAAACAGCAGGGTCGAGCTGACCGACAGCACACGCACGAACTTCAGATCGGTGGAGCTGAAAGCCGCAATCAGGATCACGAGGAAGCAGATCAGGTAGAAGACCGGCAGGATCGTCTCTCCGTCGCCGACCTCGGCGATGTAATAGGGCATATAGATCAGGAACAACGCACCGGTGAAGGCACAGGTGGTGATGATGACGATGTTGTTCAGCAGTTTGATCGCGGGGATCTCGAAGAACTTCACCCGCGGCTCGATAGCGCAGAAATAGAAGGTCGTCAGGAAGTAGAACGTCCAGATCAGAAAGCCCCAGAACCCGAATTCAAGCGCCAGCGGGTTGGTGAACCCGTAGGCTGGCTCGGTCGCCGTATCCGCATAAAGCGGAAAGTCGAAGGCCAGCGGGAACATGATCAGCCCCACGTCCAGCCCCGACGTGAAGAGGATCGCGATAAAGGTGAACAGCGGCACCGGCGTCACGCCGGTCAGCGGCAGGTTCCACCACTTGATCGTACAGAAAATAGTTAAGCCCAAAGCCAGTATGACCCCGAACGAAATGATGGTCGTTAACATTGTGTCCCTCCGTGTTGGGGGTGCATTATTGGTTTGGTTGCCCGCACCCCTTGGGCAGTCGTTCTATTCGCCGCGCGGAAAACGTTTGTTCTCTTCCAGCACGTTCAGATCCATGTGGTTGCGCATGTATTGCTCTGACGCATTGCGCAGCGGCTGGTGATCCCACGGATAGTACCCGCCCTTGCGCAGCGCCTCGTAGACGACCCAGCGGCGGGCCTGGCTTTTGCGCACATCGGCATCGAAGGCGGCCAGATCCCAACGGGCGTCGGCCTTGGCCGACAGGGTCAGCCGCGTGCCCTGATGGGCAGGTTCTTCGGCAAGGTTGGTCAGCTCGTGCGGATCGGTTTCCAGATCGAACAGTTGGTCAGGATCAAGGGCGCAGCGGTTGAACTTCCACTTGCCGTAGCGCAGTGAGACCATCGGCGCGTAAGACGCCTCTGCCGCGTATTCCATCGCAACGGGTTCGGTGCGTTCCACCCCCTGCCCCATGGGCACCAGCGATTGCCCCGTGGTCCATTCCATCACCTCGTCCATGGACACGCCTGCCAGATCACAGACGGTGGGGCACACGTCGATATTGCTGACCGGCGTGGTCTGCAAACCGGGTGCCATCTGCGGGGCGGCGATCATCATCGGGACGCGGGACGACCCTTCAAAAAAGCTCATCTTGAACCAGAGCCCCCGCTCGCCCAGCATATCGCCGTGGTCCGAGCAGAAGACGATGATCGCCTCTTGGCGCGTGTCTTCTAGCGTTTGCAGGATCTCACCGATCTTGTCGTCAAGATAGCTGATGTTGGCAAAGTAAGCCTGACGCGAACGTTTGATGTCGCGTTCGGTGATGTCGAAACTGCGCCAATCGTTCGCGTCAAAGATACGTTTCGAATGGTTGTCCTGATTTTCATACCCCAGATCGGGCACCTCGGGCAGCAGGTGGTCGCAATCGTTGTACAGATCCCAGTACTTCTTGCGTGCGACATAGGGGTCATGGGGGTGTGTAAAGCTGGCGGTCAGACACCACGGGCGCGGATCCAGACCGCGGGACAGGTCGTAAATCTTGCGCGTCGCCTCATAGGCCACGGCGTCGTCATATTCCATCTGGTTGCTGGTTTCCGCCACACCTGCGCCGGTCACCGACCCCATATTGTGATACCACCAGTCAATGCGTTCCCCCGGCTTGCGGTAGTCCGGCGTCCAGCCGAAATCGGCGGGGTAGATATCGGTGGTCAGGCGTTCCTCGAACCCGTGCAACTGATCGGGGCCGACGAAATGCATCTTGCCCGACAGGCAGGTCTGATAGCCCGCACGCCGCAGATGGTGGGCGTATGTTGGCACGCTCGACGCGAACTCTGCCGCGTTGTCATAGACGCCCGTAGCCGACGGAAGTTGCCCCGACATGAACGCCGCCCGCCCCGGCGCGCACAGCGGGCTGGCGGTATAGGCGTTCTTGAAGCGCGTCGACCGCGCCGCCAGCTTTTTGAGGTTCGGGGCATGCAGCCAGTCAGCTGGGCCGTCGGGAAACAGCGTGCCGTTCAACTGGTCGACCATCAGGATCAGGATATTGGGCTGGGTCATTCTTTGGTCTCCACAAGCATATGAAGCACCGACAAGGCGCGGTCACTGGCGGCGCGGGCGCTGCCCTCGTCCGACAAGGCGGCACGCAGGTAAAGCCCGTCGATCAGGGCGGCCAGCGTATCGGCATCCCCTGCCGGATCATCCGAGATCGGGCGCAGCGCATAGGTCAGGTTCGACCGCAGCCGCTTTTGATACACCACCAGCAAACGGTAGGTTTCGGTATTGGTCCGCGAGGAGGCATAGAGCGTCATCCAGGCGCTGACCGTTGCCGGATCGAAATAGCTTTCGTCAAAGCTCGCGCGGATAATCGCCTCGGCCCGTCCCAGCGGGGATTTGTTCAGACGCAGCTCGCGGCGGACCTCGGCGCTGTATTCCGTCAGGATATAGCGCATGGCCGCCAGAAAGATCTGGTCCTTACCGCCAAAATAGTGATGCGCCAGCGCCGAGGACATCCCCGCGCGGCGCGCGATCTGGCCGACCGTCACATCCAGTGACTGGGCAGCACCGATTTCGGCAATCGTCGCTTTGACCAAGGCGTCGCGTCGAATAGGCTCCATTCCGACTTTGGGCATAAAGAATCCTTAGTGGTTTGATAGCGTCTGGCCATCAAACCTACGTTCATTGACTGACAAGTCAATAAAAACCTGAGAGCGGATCAACTCAGGGTATAGTCATTTTCCAGCCGGCGGCGTCGCTAGAATTTCGTCGCCGGCGTAGCGGGGGTAATCTGACGTTTCAGCATCGCCTCGCGCCATGTGATAAAGGTCACCGACCCCAGGATCACCGCCCCGCCAAGAACGACCCAGATATCAATGGGTTCAGCAAAAACGACAGCACCTAGCGCCGTGGCCCAGACCAGTTGCAGGAAGGTCACCGGCTGGGTCACCGTCAGCGGTGCCGCGGCAAAAGCCAGCGTCATGGTATAGTGGCCTGCGGTTGCAAAACAGGCGACAGCGGCGAGGATTCCGATCTCTTCCCACGTGGGGGTGATCCAGTTGGCAAGCGCGAAGGGGGCCAGAAACAGCGTCACGAACAGCGACATCATCGCGACGACGACCGACGGGCGCACCTCATCCGCAAGCACCTTGGCCAGCAGATAGGCCCCGCCAAACACCACCGCTGCGATCAGCATCGCGAAATGCCCGCCGGTCAGCTCTCGAAACCCCGGTCGCAGGATGATCGCGGCCCCGACGAGCCCCAGCACGACCGCAATGATCCGGCGCAGGGCCAAGCTCTCGCCCAGAAACAGCGCGGCCCCGATGGTGACATAGATCGGCGCAAGATAGTTCATCGCCGTCACCTCGGCGATAGAGATACGGGTCATGGCGTAGAACCACAGGATAACGCCCACCCCATGCAGCCCGCCGCGTACCGAAAAAAGCGCCCATTGGCGGCGCGACAGCTTCGCCTCGCGCAGCGCGCCAATCGCGGGCAGCAGGAACACCAAGCCAAAGCCATAACGGATAAAAGCAGCTTCGGAGGACGGCAGGCGCGGGCCCATATGTTTGACCAAGGCGGTCACGCAAATGAAACACAGGCCGGTCACGACCATCCAGAAGATACCGGTGACGGGGCGTTGGGGATGTGCAGTTGTCATGGGCGCAACATTCCCCAACCCTTCCCCAAGGGCAAGGTCACATCAGCAGAAGTTTCAAGGCAATTGCCCACATGGTCAGCGCAATCACACCATCCAGAATTTGCCAGCTGCGCGGCTTGCTGAAGAACGGCCCCAACAGGCGCGCGCCGTAGCCCAGGCTGAAAAAGAAAACAAAGCTCGCCGTGACCGCACCTGCCCCGAAGGCAAGGCGGCTGTCATATTGCGCGGCGATAGACCCCAGCAGCACGACGGTATCAAGATAGACATGCGGGTTCAGCCAGGTCAGCGCGAGCAGGGTCAGGATCGTGCGGCGCAGGCTGGTTTGCGCGGCCCCGTCAGCGGCGAGCGCATGTCCGCCCTGCCAAGCCGATCGCGCATTCTGGAAGCCGTACCAGATCAGGAACGCCGCCCCGCCGTAGCGCATCAGTGTTTCGAACCACGGCACCGCCGTGGCCAGCGCACCGAACCCCGCCACCCCTGCGGCGATCAGCACGGCATCCGACAAGGCGCAGGTCAGGCAGACCCAAAAGACATGCTGCAACCGCAAGCCTTGGCGCAAGACAAAGGCATTCTGCGCGCCGATGGCCAGAATCAAGGTCAAGCCCAAGGCAAAGCCGGGAAAGAAGGCGGTCATATGTCAAAAGCTCCGTCGGGAATCTGGGCCGGTCTCGGGCAAGATGCACCGCCGGACCCCACCCAAAAATAAATTTTCATCCCCTGCAACCCCAACTTTATTGTTGCGGCCGCGAAACATTTGCGTGATTGGGCCCGTTACTACTAGCGAACCACAGATACAGCGCCTATCTGACCCGCATACAACCAAGGAATAATGTCATGTTCGACGACAAACAGAAGCTGGAAATCAGCCAAGATGAATTGGCGCTTATCGAAGCAGCCCTGCACACACAGTCCAAGATCCTGAGCGTTCAGGCAAGCGCAGGCGGATCAAAGGCCCTCGGGCACCTGAACGAGGTCAAACGCGTCCTCGCCTCTATCTCGCAGCAACGCGTGCGCGACACCACGGCCAAACCGGCCTGGGGTGGTCTTTTTCGCATGGCGCGCCTTTTGGGATAAATTCGGCCCCAAACGCTGACACAAAAAAACCGCCCCGCTGCTAAGCCAGGGCGGTTTTTTTGTGTCTCGCGGGCGCGTGACGCACCCGCCCCTGCCAAAGCAAAGCCCCGCCGCGACGTGGGTCGCTGGCGGGGCGTAAATGTTACAGCTGCTCCATCACCTCGTCAGAGGCTTCGAAGTTCGCGGTGACCCGCTGCACGTCGTCGTCGTCTTCCAGGGCGTCGATCAGCTTCATCAGCTTTTCCATCCCTTCCAGATCCATTTCGGTCGTGGTGGTCGGACGCCAGACCAGCTTGGTGCTGTCGGATTCGCCCAACTCGGCCTCCAGCGCGGTGCTGACATCGTTCAGGTCGGTATCCATGCACCAGATCACATGCCCGTCATCCGAGCTTTCGACGTCTTCCGCGCCCGCTTCGATGGCGGCCATCATCACGGTGTCGGCATCGCCAACGCTGGCGGGATAGGTGATTTCGCCCTTACGGTCGAACATGAAGCCGACGCTGCCTGTCTCGCCCAGATTGCCACCGTTCTTGGTGAAGGTGGACCGCACGGTCGACGCGGTGCGGTTGCGGTTGTCGGTCATCGCCTCGACGATGACGGCAACACCATTGGGGCCGTAGCCTTCATAGCGGATTTCTTCGTAATCCTCGCCCTCGCCGCCGACGGCTTTCTTGATCGCGCGTTCGATGTTGTCCTTGGGCATGGACTGACCCTTGGCCTCTTTCACCGCCAGACGCAGACGCGGATTCTTGTCCGGATCGGGTTCGCCCATCTTCGCCGCGATGGTGATTTCTTTGGAGAGCTTGGAAAACACCTTGGCGCGCAGTTTGTCCTGACGGCCCTTACGGTGCTGGATATTTGCCCATTTTGAGTGACCTGCCATGGTGACCTCACATGCTAAAATTCTCGGTTGGCTCTCTATACGGCAGCCCACGCGCCTGAACAAGCCACCGCGCACGACCGCGCACGCGGGCGGTATGGCCGGGTTTGGGGCAGACAGGCGCGCGGGCGGCTGCTAGGGCTTTGGTCGCAGTTCACGCAAGGTACGCCCACATGACCACCGATCAAATCATCCTGTTCACCCTGTTTGCCGCCGTGTTCGGCATGCTCTTGTGGGGGCGGTTCCGCTATGACCTTGTCGCCTTTGCCGCGCTGATGGTTGCCGTGGTCCTGGGTGTGGTCGACAGCAAGGATGCCTTTGCGGGCTTTGGTCACCCTGCGACGCTGGTGGTCGCGCTAGTGCTGATCGTATCGGCGGGGCTGACGCGGTCTGGCGCGGTGTTGCTGATCACCCGCACGCTAGTCGATGCCTCGCGTAGCCTTGGCGGGCATATCACGCTGATGGGGGTCATCGGCGGGGTGCTGTCAGCCTTCATGAACAACGTCGCGGCCCTCGCGCTGCTGATGCCGGTCGACATCCAGACCGCCCGTAAAGCGGGTCGGTCACCGGGGTTGAGCCTGATGCCGCTGAGCTTTGCCACGATCCTTGGCGGCATGGCGACGCTGATCGGGACGCCGCCCAATATCATCATCGCCTCGATCCGACAGGAATCCCTTGGCGAACCGTTTCGCATGTTCGATTTCGCCCCTGTGGGCGGGATTGCAGCGGCGGCGGGGCTGGCCTTTGTCGCGCTGATCGGCTGGCGTTTTATCCCGCAGCGCGAAAACAACGTGCTGGGCCCCGAAGACCTGTCCCCCTATCTGGCAGAGCTGACAATTCCTGAAGGCAATGCCCAGATTGGCAAACGTCTGGCAGAGCTTCAGGACGCTGCCGAGAAGGCCGATGTCGCCATGCTGGGGGTGATCCGGGACGGCAAGCGCCGCTACGGCCAGTCACGCAACCTGCCCCTGCGCGCAGGCGACGCGCTGGTGCTTGAGGCAACACCCGACGCGCTGGACGAATTTCGCAGCACGCTGGACCTGCATGTCGCAGACGCCGACCGCGAAGACCGCCTGCGCGCCGATGGCGAAGGGGTCGAGATCATCGAGGTCGTGGTCACCAGCGATTCCCGTCTGAACGGCCGGTCGGCTCAGGCGGTTGGCCTGTCGTGGCGGCAGCGCTCCGTGCTGCTGGGGGTATCGCGGCGCGGCAAACGCATCACCTCGCAACTGCGCAAGACCGAGCTGCAGGTGGGGGATATTCTGCTGCTGCTCGTGCCCCGCGATACCGCGTCCCATGTGGTCGAATGGCTGGGCGTGCTGCCCCTTGCTGACCGCGGGTTGGCAGTGACCGAAAACCACAAGGTCTGGCTGGCGATCGGCCTGTTTGGCGGCGCGGTCACGGCGGCGAGCTTTGGGTTGATCTACCTGCCCGTCGCCCTGGGGCTGGTCGTCATCGCCTATGTGCTGGCGCGGATCGTCCCGCTGTCGGAGCTGTACACCCATATCGAATGGCCGGTCGTCGTCTTGCTGGGGTCTATGATCCCGCTGGGGGCGGCGCTCGAAAGCTCTGGCGGGACGGAGCTGATTGCCGGTGCGCTTGTCGGATTAACCCAAGGGCTGCCCGCATGGGTGGTGCTGACGGTGCTGATGCTGGTCACCATGACCCTGTCGGATGTGCTGAATAACACCGCCACCACCATCGTCGCCGCCCCCGTGGGCATCCAGATGGCGGCAAGCCTTGATGTCTCGCCCGACCCGTTCCTGATGGCGGTCGCCGTCGCCGCATCAAGCGCGTTCCTGACGCCCATCGGGCATAAGAACAACACGCTGATCCTTGGTCCCGGGGGCTATAGCTTTGGCGATTACTGGCGCATGGGCCTGCCGCTCGAGATCATCGTCGTCGCGGTGTCCATTCCGGCTATTCTGGTCTTCTGGCCGCTTTAGAGGCAGAGCCAAGGAAAGGAGCCGGGGGCCAGCCCCCGGACCCCCGGGATTTTTGCCATTTGGAAGCGCGGGTCCGGCGCTACCAGAAGAGCGGGATCATCATGGAGACGAGCAGCGACATCGACAGGTTGAGCGGAATGCCGATGCGCATGAAGTCGGTGAAACGGTAGCCGCCCGGCCCATAGACCAGCGTGTTGGTCTGGTAGCCGATGGGGGTTGCAAAGGCGCAAGACGCCGCGATCATCACCGCCACGACCAAGGGGCGCGGGTCCATGCCAAGTGCGGACCCCAGGCTGATGGCAATCGGTGTCATGATCACCGCCACCGCGTTGTTCGACACGATCTCTGTCAGGGTTGTCGTCAGCAGGAACACCGCGAAGATCACATAGAAAGGCGACAGCGTGCCGAGGAAGGGTGCGATATTGTCAACGATTAGGCTGATCGCGCCGGAGTTTTGTAACCCTGCCCCGACCGCAAGCATCGAGAAGATCAGTGCCAGCAGCCGGCCATCGACAAAGCTGAAGGCCTCTTCCGCGTCGATACAGCCCGTGACCAGGACCAGCGCCACGGCCAGCACGGCCAGCAGCAGGATCGGCGCGACGTTCAGCGCGGCCAAGACCACGATCCCCACCAGCGCCGCGATGGCGATCGGGGCATGCCCCCGCCGGAAGGCCCGTGCCGACGGCTGCGAGACGTCGACCATATCCATATCCGAGGCAAGGCGCTGGATATCCTCCATCGCGCCTTCTAGCAGCAGCGTGTCACCGACCTTGACGATGAGGTCGTCAAGCTGGCGACCGATGTTCTGGTTCCGCCGGTGTACCGCCAAAGGGTACACCCCATAGCGTCGGCGCAGACGCAGCGCCCCGAGCGTGCGGCCCACCATCTTGCAGCCCGGCGTGATCAACACCTCTACGGTCGAGGTTTCCACCGCCGACACCTGATCGACGCGCTTGAGCTCTTTATTCGCCTGAAGGCTGAGCAGTTCCGTCATCTGGGTCCGCAGAACCACACGGTCACCGACCCGCAGTTCGACACTGGCCAGATCGCGGCGCAACGACTGATCCCCGCGCACCACGTCGATCAGCCGCACGCCTTCGCGTTTGAATAGCTGCACGTCAAGCACCTCGCGCCCGATCAGGTTGGAGTCGGGCGGGATCACGGCTTCGGTGAAGAACTTCATCTTGGAGCGGTCGGACAGCATATTCGCCATACTGTCGCGCGCGGGCAGCAGTTTGGGCGCGAAGACGGCCATATAGATCAGGCCCCAGGCGCAGACGACCAGACCGATGGGCAGGATTTCGAAAATTCCAAACGGCTCTAGCCCTTGCGACCGTGCGACACCGTCCACCAGAAGGTTGGTCGAGGTCCCGATCAGCGTCAGGGAGCCGCCCATGATCGCCGCATAGCTCAGCGGGATCAGCAGTTTGGAGGCTTTGGTGCCAAGCGTCTGGCTGAGCTGCACCACGACCGGAATCATCACCACCACCACAGGCGTGTTGTTCATCACCGCCGAGGCCGCCATGACCGCCACGATCACGCCCACCACCGCCGTTTTCGGATGCGTCTTGGCATAGCGTTCAGCCATGCGCGTCAGCACATCCAGCGCGCCCGTGCGCACCAGCGCGCCCATCACGATGAACATCGCGGCAATGGTCCAGGGGGCAGAGTTCTGCAGCACCGCCTGCGCATCGTCATAGGGCAAGATGCCAAGCGCCAGCATGATGGCCGCCCCTGACAGGGCCACGACCTCGGTCGGGAGGGATTCGCGCAGAAACATGACGAACATGATCACAACGACGGTCAATGCCAGGATGGCAGAGGTGCTATCCGACAGGTTTAGAAAGTCCATTCAGGTATATCCGGCCTTGGGCAGATGAAAATCAAACTGCAGTGTCGTTGATTGCAACGTCCACGGCAAGCGTCGCCTTGGGGCAAGCGTCAGATGCGCCTGCCCTGCGCTATTCCGGATACGGGTCTAAAGCGCGCCAGCCGCAACGCGGTCAGGGCGCGCTTTGCTGCAACTTGCCGCCCTGACGCACGGGCACGATACGGGTCGCCTTGCCGGTGCGGTCGTCGGTTTCGATATAGACGCCGGAGAGGGTCGCTTCCTCGTTGGCGGGGGTGAAGCGGTCTTTGGGCATGCCGGTGATGAAGCGGCGCAAAGGCTCTGTTTTCTCCATCCCGATCACCGAATGGTAATCGCCGCTCATGCCTGCATCTGTCAGATAGGCCGTCCCGCCCGGC
Organism: Sulfitobacter sp. TCYB15; assembly: GCF_040435955.1. NCBI lineage: Bacteria > Pseudomonadati > Pseudomonadota > Alphaproteobacteria > Rhodobacterales > Roseobacteraceae > Sulfitobacter > Sulfitobacter sp. TCYB15. The sequence continues at coordinate 1,346,760 of NZ_CP159193.1, read as the reverse complement.
AGGATCATCGCGTCAGACGTGGGCACATGGGTATGCGTGCCCACAACAAGGCTGGCGCGGCCATCACACCAATGCCCCATCGCCATCTTTTCCGACGTCGCCTCGCAGTGCATATCGACAATCACCGCCGATGCCATGCCGCCCAGAGGGTGGGTCTTGAGCACGGGTTCAAGCGCCGAGAACGGATCGTCAAAGGGGCGTTTCATAAAGACCTGACCAAGCGCCTGGGTGACCAGCACCTTGCGCCCGTTCTTGGCGGTGAACAGGCGCGCGCCCTTGCCCGGTGCGTTTTTCGAAAAATTCAGCGGCCGGATGACACGCGGCTCCTGCTCGATAAAACTCAGCATGTCTTTTTGGTCAAAGGCGTGGTCGCCCAGGGTCAGACAATCGGCCCCTGCGTCCAGCAGCGTTTTGGCGTGGCTGCCAGACAGCCCCATGCCAGAGGTGGCGTTTTCACCGTTCACCACCACAAAATCCAGCTTCCATTCCGTCCGCAAACGGGGAAGGTTTTCGCTGATTGCGCGGCGGCCCGCGCGGCCCATGACATCGCCGAGGAAGAGTATTTTCATGCCCCAAGCGTTAGGCTGCGCAGCGCCCGAGGGCAAGGGGCGGAGCTGCGGTTTTTGCGCGCGGGGTGCGGGCGCGCCTAGGCGATCTCGATCACGCCCGTCTCTGTCACGATCAGATCAAGCGGCTGGTCGGTGGGTTCAAGCGGCAGATCGTCAACCTCTTGCCCCGCAAAGGCAAAACCGATCGCCAAGGTCGCCCGCCGCTCACGCAACTGTTCCAGCGTGCGGTCATAAAACCCGCCGCCATACCCCAGACGCCCACCAGCGCGGTTGAACGCCAGCAGGGGTACGATCACGATTTCAGGGTCAAAGAAATCCTCGACAGCGGGGATCTGAGCGCCAAAGGCACCGTCCACCAACGGGGTATCCGGGGTCCAGCGCGAAAACCGCAAAGGCTGCGCCGCCCCCATGATCACCGGCACGCCTACGGGGCCGTGGGCCGCCGCCTCGGCCATGGCGGGGCGCGGGTCAATCTCTGTGCGTATGGGTAAAAAACCGGACAGCGGGACGCCGCGATACCCCGCGAGCACTTCGCTCAGATAGCCGGCTTGCGCGGCGTTGGCACCATCAAACAGCGGCTTGCGACGGGCAAAGGCCGCCTTGCGCGCTGCCGCCTTGACCGCCGCCATATCCTTCACAGCAAGACCGCCGCCGCCAGCCCCAGAAAGGCGAAGAAGCCTACGACATCCGTCACCGTGGTCACAAAAGCACCAGAGGCAAGGGCCGGATCCACGCCAAAACGTTCCAGCAGGATCGGGATGCCCGTCCCCGCAAGCCCCGCCACGACCATATTGATCACCATCGCCGTCGCGATCACATAGCCAAGCGCGGGTGACCCGAACCACAGGATCCCGACGATCCCCATGATGATCGCGAAAATCAGGCCATTCACCAGCCCCACAAGACATTCACGTCGGATCACGCGCCAGACGTTCGATCCGGTCAAATCCCGGGTCGCGATGGCGCGCACGGCCACGGTCAGACTTTGCGTACCGGCATTCCCCCCCATAGAGGCCACGATGGGCATCAACACCGCCAACGCCACGATCTGCGCGATCGCTGCCTCGAACTGCGAAATCACCATAGAGGCCGCGATGGCCGTCACCAGGTTCACCGCCAGCCAGGGCAACCGCTGCTTGGTTGTCTCGATCACACGGTCAGACAGCGACCCTTCGCCAACACCGGCCAGACGCAGGATGTCTTCTTCGTGTTCCTCGTCCAGCACCGACATGGCGTCATCAATGGTGATCACCCCGATCAAACGCCCCTCGTCATCGACAACGGGCGCAGAGATCAGGTGATACTGGTTGAACGCATAGGCGACATCGCCCTCATCTCGCAGGGCGGGAATGACCTGAAACGTATCCTCCAGAATGTCGCGCATGGGGGTGGCGCGTTTGGACCGCATCAGCTTGCCAAGGGTGACATTGCCCACAGGGTGCAACCGCGGATCGACCATGACAATGTGATAGAACTGGTCCGGCAGGTCTTCCTCGGGCGTGGCGCGCAGGTGATCAATCGCCTCGCCCACGGTCCAGTGTTCGGGGGCCATCACGACTTCGCGCTGCATCAAACGACCAGCGGAATATTCGGGATAGGTCAGCGCCTGTTCGACAGCGACCCGGTCCGCGTCTTCCAGGGCCCCCAGAATGGTCTCGGCCTGCGCATCCTCAAGGTCTTCGATCAGATCGACAACATCATCGCTGTCCATGTCGCGCACGGCGTCCGACAGCACCTCGGGCGTCAGAATCGCAACGACTTCCTCGCGGATCGATTCGTCGAGCTCCGACAGAATCTCGCCATCGAACTCGCGGTCATAGAGCCGGATCAGCTTGGTCCGTTCAAAGGCGCTGATCTGTTCCAGAAGGTCGGCGATGTCGGCCGCGTGCAGCGGCTCCATCAGTTCTGTCAGCTTGGCGGCGTCATCGATTTCCACCGCATAGAGAATGGACGCCACGGCCTTCTTGTTCAGCCGATATGCCTCGCCTTCATCCTCGGCGTCGGGGGAGAGTTCAAGTTCCTGTGCGTCGTCAACCATGGCTGCCCCCACTTGCGATTTTGCGCAGACCATAAGCGTGCCACAGCGCGGATACAATGGCGCGAAACCCTGCGCTATCGGATTGTCGGCACGGCGGGCTGCGGTTAGACAGGCGGCATGAAAACACAAACACTCCTCCTCGGCCAAACGCTCCGGTTTACGGGCAATCCCCTCTCTGACCCGTGGGAGGAGACGGTTCATATCGACAGCGACGGTGGCGTGCTGATTGAGGGCGCGCAGATCAAGGCCGTGGGCCGCGCCGACGACCTGCGCAAGGCGCACCCGCAGGCAAGGGTGCAGGACTATGGCGACCGGCTGATCTGCCCGGGGTTTGTGGACGCCCATGTGCATTATCCGCAGACCGCCATCATCGCGAGCTGGGGCAAACGGCTGATTGACTGGCTCAACAGCTATACCTTCCCCGAGGAAATGCGCCTGTCAGACCCCGCCTATGCCCGCGACATCGCCGGGCGCTATCTGGATCTGACCCTGACCAACGGCACGACCACTGTCTGCTCTTTCGCCACCATCGCCCCCACCAGCGTCGACGCGATATTCGACGCGGCAGCAGAGCGTGGTCAGCGGATCGTGGCGGGCAAGACCTGTATGGACCGCAACGCCCCCGACGGGCTGCGCGATACGGCGCAATCGGCCTATGACGACAGCAAGATGCTGATCGACCGCTGGCACGGCAAAGGCCGCGCCAGCTATGCGATTACGCCCCGTTTCACGCCGACCTCGACGCCGGAGCAACTCGCGGCCCTGGGTGCGCTCTGGACGGAGCGCCCCGACTGCCTGATGCAGACGCACCTGAGCGAACAGATCGACGAGATTGCTTGGGTCCAAGACCTTGTCCCCCACGCCCGCGATTATCTGGACACCTACGAGGAACACGGGCTGGTGCGTGATCGCGCCGTCTTTGGCCATGCCATCCACCTGACCCCGCGCGAGATCGACCGCCTTGCCGACAGCGGCGCATCGGTGGTGCATTGTCCCACTTCGAACACCTTCATCGGATCGGGACTGTTCGACATGGCGCATATCGCCGCGCAGCAGATACCGATTGGCTTGGCCACGGACACCGGCGGCGGATCGTCGTTCTCGATGCTGCGCACAATGGCTGCGGCCTATGAGATCGGCCAACTGCGCGGCACCCCCACCCATGCGGCGCAGTTGATGTGGCTTGCCACCGCCGGCTCTGCCCGCAGCCTGCATCTGCACGAAAAGATCGGCACACTCGCCGAAGGCTTCGAGGCCGATATCACCGTGCTCGACCTCGCCTCCACCCCCGCGATCAAGCAGCGCAGCGACAATGCGCACAGCATATGGGATCAGCTTTTCGCCACAATCATGATGGGCGACGACCGCGCCATCAGCGACGTCTGGGTCAACGGGGTGCGCCGAGGCTGACGCCAGCCTCCTTCATTTTGCCTTTAAACTCCCCGCGGCGCGTCCCGTAGGCGCGCCTTGCGAGACGGCTTCGGGCCCATCCTAACAGGGTGCGGCCAGAACCATTGCCCAAATCCGGTCCGGCCCCTGAAACAGGCCAAAACCCGTGGCATTCCGGCTCATCATATTGCGATAATGCGGTGCCGACTGCGCCCATCCCCGCATGACCTGCGTCAGATCCCCCTGCCCCTTGGCAAGATTCTCGGCCACATAGCACCAGCGATAGCCCTGCGCCCGCACCCGATCACCAGCACCAGACCCATCGCGCCCCGTGTGCGCGAAATATCCGTGCCGCGCCATGTCCAGCGCATGTGCCCGTGCGGCGGCCTCTAGCCGCGGTGCATAGGACAGCGGGGCCACCCCCTGCTGCGCGCGCATGGCATTCAACATCTGAACCGCCTGTGGGTCAGCGCGCAAAGGCGATATCGCGGCAATCAACAGAGCCACGGCCAAAGCCAGCCTTCGCAGAATATTCATACCGTCAACTCCCCCCGCCTTCGCGCTACCCGCGCCTCTACTTCCTCCCAAGACCGAGGCACGCGTGTTTATATCGCGTCCCGCAGCGCCCGCGCGAGCTTGTTTTGCTGCGCGATCTGCGCGGGCAAATCTATGGTCACGACCTGCCCGTCCCGCACGACGCTGCGCCCTTCAACAAGCAAATCGCGGACCGTTGTCGGCCCCGCAAGCAACAGTGCCGCAGGATCCCAGCTCCCGGCGCTTTCAATCCCGCTCACGTCCCAGATGGCGATGTCTGCCCGCGCCCCCACTTCGATCCGCCCGCATTCGGGGCGGCCCAAGATGTCTGCACCGCCGCGCGTGGCAATCTCGAGCGCTTCGCGTGCGCTCATCGCATCCGCCCCGCCAGCAACGCGCTGCAAAAGCATCGCCTGCCGAGCCTCTGCGACAAGATTACCGGCGTCATTGCTTGCGGATCCATCGACCCCGAGCCCCACGGGAACCCCGGCATCTCGCATCGCACGAAGGGGCGCGATCCCCGAGCCCAAGCGGCAGTTCGAACAGGGGCAATGTGCAACGCCAGTCTTGGTCTGCGCGAATAACGCGATCTCGCTCGGGTCGAGCTTCACGCAATGGGCATGCCAGACATCGGGCCCGACCCAGCCCAGATCCTGCGCATATTGACCCGGACGACAGCCGAATTGCGCCAATGAATAGGCGATATCCTCGTCGTTCTCGGCAAGATGCGTATGCAGCATCACGCCTTTGTCCCGCGCCAACAGCGCTGCGTCCCGCATCAGGTCACGACTTACCGAGAAGGGCGAACAGGGCGCGATGCCAACCCGACACATGGAAGAGGCCGATGGGTCGTGAAAACCGTCGATCACACGAATGCAATCCTCCAGTATCGCAGCCTCGCGTTCCACCAAAGCATCAGGTGGCAACCCACCGTCGCTTTCCCCGATGCTCATCGCGCCGCGCGTGGGCTGAAACCGCATCCCGATCTCTGCCGCGGCGTGTATTGTATCCTCCAACCGGCTGCCGTTCGGATACATATACAGGTGGTCCGAGCTTAACGTGCAGCCGGACAAGGCAAGCTCTGCCAACCCCACCTGAGCCGAGACATACATGTGATCCGGCGTAAACCGCGCCCAGATCGGATAAAGCGTTTTAAGCCAGCCAAACAGCAGCGCGTCCTGCCCCCCCGGCACCGCCCGCGTCAGACTCTGATAAAGGTGGTGATGGGTGTTCACCAACCCTGGCGTCACAACGCACCCTGATGCTTCTATCACCTCCCCTTCAGTTGTCAGGTTTTGTCCCACCGCCACGACAACCCCATCGCGCAGCAAAACATCAGCCGATACCAATTCGCGCCGCGTCTCATCCATCGTCAAAAGATAATCAGCGTTGCGTATCAGCAGTTCGGTCATATCGGACAATTCCTAACAAACTCTAAAGCTTCGGCGTGAATATCGGCATTGGCCGCCGCGATAGCGCGTCCCCCATGATGGGCGGGGCCGCCATCCCAGTCGGTAACGATGCCACCGGCGGCCTGGACAAGGGCGATTGGTGCTTGAATATCATAGGGTTGCAGGCCCGCTTCGATGACCAGATCGACCTGCCCCGAGGCCACCAAAGCATAAGCATAGCAATCCATCCCAAAGCGCGCCAAACGCGCATGTCGCGCCACCTCGGCAAAGGCGGCCCCTTCGGATGCCGTCCCGACTTCTGGGAAAGTAGTGAAAACGGTCGCCTGTGACAGTGCACGCGCCCCCCGCGTCCGTAGTGGATGAACGCCAGACGGGCCCGACACCTCTGCTTGGCCGCTATGCCCAACAAAACGCTCGCGAATATAGGGCTGGTCGATGATCCCGAAAAACGGCCCATCCGCATTGCTGACCGCGATCAACACGCCCCAGGTCGGCGTGCCGGAGACAAAACCCCGCGTGCCGTCAATGGGGTCCAAAACCCAGGTGAGCCCGGAGGTCCCTTCCGCGATACCATATTCTTCGCCTAGGATGGCGTCGTTGGGGCGTTCGCGCGCCAAGATATCGCGCATGGCCCGTTCGGCCGCACGATCGGCTTCAGTGACGGGATCATAGCCCGACTGGAATTTGTTGTCCGCAATCAGATCTGCTTGACGAAAATGCGGAAGTATCGCGGCACGGGCGGCGTCCGCCAGCAAATGGCCCACACGCAATATATCGGGATCGGAGTGCATATTTGGTATCATAGCTACCGATCTGACACTTTCGCCAGATCCTTGCAAGATAACACTTCCCGCTAAAGGTTAAGCAACATCACTGAGGACACGCGCCAATTCGAACAGGCGGCGACGCTGGTTTTCGGGGATCGCATAGTAAGAGCGGATCAAATCCATCGCCTCTTTATCTCCGCTCAGATCGGCGGGGATATTGTCCAAGGCCTTTTCGGGTTGAGGCTTTTCGGCTTCCAGACCTTCAAAGAAATGGGCGACGTCCACGTTCAGGGCAAAGGCGATGTCCCAAAGTCTGGACGCGCTGACACGGTTTGCACCGGTTTCATACTTTTGGATTTGCTGGAATTTTATGCCAACAAGTTCTGCTAAGCGCTGCTGTGTCATGCCTGTCAGCCAACGGCGTTGCCGTATTCGCTGACCAACATGAACATCTACTTTATGAGGCATCACGATCTTCTTTCTAACTCAGCGCCCATAATTTCGACGCTTGTATTTGTGGAGAGGAAGTGACCAATTCACGTGGTCATTTCCGACAAAACGTGCTACTTGCAAATATACTCACTATGCGCAAATAAAATGAAAATGGACATACGTTCAGTTATCATTCCAATCAGCGCCAGCACTTAATCAAGCGTTGTTTCTGCGAGAAAAATACCCCTTATACGCGAATTGAACGTAGCAAGCGTTCGGGAACTCGCAAAACTTTTTACCTGAGCCGAGCACCATAAATTCGCCGCAATGCTGTGTGTCAGCATTTCCAACACATTGAGACCTGCCCCTCTCACGCTCAAGAATACCATATTTGTCAGTAAGATAGCCCCGTCCCTCAGCTTCGCCACTACATTCTGCGCGGGTGCGCGATGTTTTGCTCACGGCACCCAAATACCGCCTGATTAGCGCAAATAACGAAAACGTTACGGCACAATTGCGCATATCACGGGGAAGAATCATCCTTTTCATGGGCAAAAGGCTTGCAGTCTAAACCTTAAAATACCGTTCAGAGCCGCGAGAACGACGCAGCAAAGCGCCGCGACGCAAAATTCGCAAACGCGTTAGGCAAATCTTCATATCCCTTCTTTAGCTCATTCATCACGGACACGCAGATGAGCAACCGAAAGGCTGCGTGTTCCGACGGAAGAAATGCCTATGTTGCGCCACATTTGGCAAAGCAAAACGCCAATAGTGCCCGCTGCGCTAGAATTGGATGCGAAAGCTCTTGAAAACAAAGACGTGTGTGCCGATATTTGACCCAATACCGAGGTCGGAGAACCGACTTTGCAACACGTCTATTATTTGGAGGATATTCATGGCCGACGTGAACACAATCCGGTCTGCGGCCGGATCCCGCGCCGCCGCTATCGATGAAGGGCTGCGCACCCATATGAATAAGGTGTATGGCACCATGTCGATTGGCATGTTGATCACCTTTGCAGCGGCTTGGGCCATTTCCGGCCTGGCCGTGACGACCGATCCTTCCGGCGCGGTTGCGCAGATTGGCACGGACAAATACCTGACCTCCTTCGGCTCTGCGCTGTATATGTCGCCGCTGAAATGGGTCGTGATGTTTGCACCGTTGGCGTTTGTCTTCGGCTTGGGTGCCGCGATGAATAAAATCTCGGCCGCGACTGCGCAGACATTGTTCTATGTTTTCGCTGCCGTCATGGGCGTTTCGATCAGCTCGATCTTTCTGGTCTTTACGGGCTATTCCATCATCCAGATTTTCTTGATCACCTCGATCGCTTTCGCGGGCCTCTCGCTGTGGGGCTACACCACGAAAAAGGATATCTCCGGCTGGGGTAGCTTCCTGATCATGGGCGTCATTGGCTTGGTTGTTGCGTCGATCGTGAACATCTTCCTCGCCTCCCCTGCCCTTGTGTTCGCGATCTCGGCTATTGGTGTTCTGATTTTCGCTGGCCTCACCGCCTATGACACGCAGAACATCAAGAACACTTACTTGGCGCACGCACATCACGGTGACCAAGAATGGCTGCAGAAGTCCGGTATCATGGGCGCGTTGAGCCTGTACCTGAACTTCATCAACATGTTCATGATGTTGCTGCAATTGTTCGGCAACCGCGAATAACAGACTTCCCCACGACGCGGGGAATACCTAAGAACGAGCGCCCATCGACATCCGTTCGGTGGGCGCTTTCTTTTGTCCTAGGTGTGATCACAACCGTCGGCCCGACTACCTAATCTGCCCGCGACGCTTCCGTATAACTGCGATCCCCCTTAAGCAGTCCGTTCAGTGACATTCGGTTCTACAAGCGTGCCGACACGACCTTGCGACTGTACGTCTTCCAGTCGGGCGCGCAGAAAAGCACCCCCGCAGAGGAGCGAACCTCCTCTTGAAATGCTCACAGAAGTGATGATTTCAAAGGTCTCAGCTTAGGCGCCAGCTCACCCCCGACCAAGCTAAACCGCAACGTGGAAAGCTTGCCCCAACGCAGCGGTCACGGCCATCGCAAGCGCGCCCCAGACCACCGCACGGATAATCGCCGAACGCATGGGCGCACCGCCAAGCCGTGCACCGCCGCCGCCAAGCAGTGCCAGAGCGAGCACAGCGGTCACGGCAATCGCGATCAAAGCGTATCCGGCAGAGGCGACAAGTGCTGCGATCAACGGAAAGGCCCCACCCAGAGCGAAGGCAAGCGCGGAGGCCCCGGCGGCCTGCAGCGGATTCGCCTGCCCTGCCAGGCCAAACATACCGAGCTCCTCGCGCGCATGCGCACCAAGAGCGTCGTGGTCGGTCATCTGCGTGGCAACCTTGACGGCGAGCGCGGCGTCGACGCCGCGGTTCTCCAACCCTTCGGCAAGCTCTTCCAACTCGTAGTCCGGGTCTTCCTCCAGCGCGATACGCTCACGCTCCAGATCGGCGGCTTCCACATCGGCCTGCGCCGAGACAGAGACATACTCCCCCGCGGCCATGGACAGTGCGCCCGCGGTCAATCCGGCGAAACCGGTCAGGGCGACATTTCCGTTCGCCATCCCCGCCGAGGTAACGCCGACCAGAAGGCTAGAGATGGAAACAATCCCGTCATTCGCCCCCAGTACAGCGGCGCGTAACCAGTTGCTCCGGTTGATGTAATGGCCTTCTTTGGGCATTGCCCGTCTCCTTGCGATCACATCCGGTACTTAGCCGCGACAGCAGGACTGTTCCCATGTCCGAGGTAGAAAAACGCAAAAGGCCGCGCACGAGGCGCGGCCTTCATATCGCGTCGACGGTAAGATCTTACTTGATCTTGCCTTCTTTGTATTCAACGTGCTTACGAATAACGGGGTCGTACTTTTTGATGACCATTTTCTCGGTCATGGTACGTGCGTTTTTCTTGGTTACGTAGAAATGGCCTGTGCCCGCGGACGAGTTCAGACGGATCTTGATCGTGGTTGGCTTCGCCATAGTCGTTCTCCTGCAACGACGAGCAGGCCGCTGATCGACCGCTCGTGAAATCCTGAGTTTTGGGTTCTAGTCACGCCTGCGCCTGAGTCAACCGCTATTTCCTGCCCATAGCCCAAACGAACCGGAAAAATTGAAGTTTTCCGGACCAAGCCCCCGAAGAACAGGGATAAAGACCATGATTATGCGCGGAAGGCCTATAAGCCGGATTTTGTCCCCGTCTTGCGACAGGGGATGACCATTCCTCTGACCATGCAGTTGCCTGCACAGCTACAGCTGCCAACCCGGACCTGCTGGGGCAGAAGTGGCCCCGCCTTGCCTGTTGCCAGGCGCGACGCGCGGTCCCTATTTGGCATTGCTCCCGGTGGGGCTTGCCTTGCCAGAGATGTTACCACCTCCGCGGTGCGCTCTTACCGCACCGTTTCACCCTTACCTCCCCGGTGGTATCGGTTGCCCGACCCGTCGAAGCGGCGGTCTGTTTTCTGTGGCGCTTTCCGTCGGGTTACCCCGCCCGGGCGTTACCCGGCACCGTTTCTTCTGGGAGTCCGGACTTTCCTCGACCTTGTTGCCAAGACCGCGGCCATCCAGCCTTCCGCGCGCTGCACGCCTAGCGCCTAACTTCAGGTGGGGTCAATCAGTTTCACCCGCCGCGATGCCTTCGGCGAGGATTTTTACCATTTGGAAACCGGTGTGGTGCTAGAGATCATGCCCGAGGGACATATCCGCGGCGCAGAGCGGCCCCTTGCGCCAGGGGGCATACCGCAGACGCGTGCTGTGCAGCAGGAGATCAATATCATCGGTGGCGGTGTAGCCTGCCGCATGTGCCGCCGCGATAAAGGCCGCCGGTGTGGGGTCGGATCCGCGGTCGTTTTCCGCGTACCGACTGCCTTTGCCGGCAAGGTTCTGACGCGCCAGACGTGGCCAATCGAATCGCGGTCCGGGGTCGATCTTGCGCCCAGGGGCCATATCCGAATGGCCGATGACCCCTTCGGGCGGGATCGACCACCGCTCCATGATCCCGCGCAGCAGGGTTTCGAGCGTGACCATCTGCGGTTCCGAGAAGGGGTGATTGCCGCGGTTATCCAGCTCTATCCCGATAGAGCGTGAATTGATGTCATCCTGACCCCGCCACTCCCCCGCTCCGGCATGCCAGGCACGCTGGTCTTCCGGGACAAGTGGTACAGCCTCGCCCTTGCACGTGATCAGATAGTGGGCGGAGACTTCGGCTGCAGGGTCGCAAAGGCGCGCGCAGGCCGCTTCTGCGCTGTCCATCGCGGTATAGTGGAGCACGATCAAAGAGGGCCGCAGCCCGTTGCGGCGCGGCCCATGGTTCGGGGAAAGGTAGCGGTCAGGCGCGTCTGCCATAGGGCCTAGCCCTGCACCCCTTTGCGATAGGGGCTAGGGTCCCAGTTGCAGGCGTATCCGTCGCCGTCAGGGTCCATGCCGGAGCGGTCCTTTTCAGGACCGCCCGCACTGAGGAAGGCGATCTGCGCCTGATCCGGGTGCGAATACTGGGCGCAGGCCCGTGCGAATTTGCGCTGCTTGTTGAACCCCCGACGGGTGTAGATCGGGGTGCCGACCGCGTGATTGTTCTGCAAAGCATAGGCCACGATATTGGGGCCGGCATCGGCGCGATCCGGCAGGGCTTCGGGTTGCACCACACGGTATTGCGCGCGGTTGGCCGCGATGCGGGCCGCGTCGCCTTCGATGCTGCGCTCATCAGCCACGGCGTCAAAGTTGTTCTCTTGCGAAATTCCCCCTGCCCCCAGCACCGGTGGCGCAGGGTTGGACGGGCTGGCGTTCACAGGGGCCACACCCGAATTGGTCGCGGCATCATTGCCAAGCCCACCGGGGCGCGTGGCATCCAGGATGCGTGCCGTTTCCGCAGCCGTCGCCGCAGCGGAGCCATCATCGACAGCGTCCAGCGGCGTGGCGTCCACCGTGGCGGGTGCTGGCATCGTTGCCACCGCCCCGCCTGCCAAAGCTGTATCCCGCTGGGATTGCGCGGCGTCGAACGACCCGTCAAAACCGACACCCCGTCCACTGTCGGGGATTGCGGGCTGGCAGGCCGCCAGGGCGAGCCCCAAGGCTGCAACAATTGAACAACGTATCATCATCGGACCTGCTTTATCTGCTCTGGTTTATCGGCGGGGGTTTACCACCATTTCTGCGGCTTGGCTACAAAGCCCGCCGCCTGCTCCAGCGCATAGGCGGTAGACAGCAGATCGGCCTCTTCCCATGGGCGGCCGATCAGCTGCAAGCCAAGCGGCAGGCCGGTCTCGCTGGTGCCGGTGGGCAATGCGATACCGGGCAGCCCCGCGAGGTTCACGGTGACCGTGAAGACGTCATTCAGATACATCGCCACAGGATCCGTATCCGTCATCTCGCCCAGACCAAAGGCCGCCGAGGGCGTGGTCGGGGTCAGGATGCTGTCGATACCGGCCGCAAAGGCGTCTTCGAAGTCTTTCTTGATCAACGTGCGGACCTTGCGCGCCCGGTTGTAGTAGGCGTCGTAGAAGCCCGCGCTTAGCACATAGGTACCGACCATGACACGGCGCTGCACCTCGGCCCCGAAGCCTTCGGCGCGGGTCTTTTCGTACATCTCGGTGATGCCGTCGCCGTGATCCAGCTTGGCGCGGTGACCATAGCGCACCCCGTCATAGCGCGCGAGGTTCGACGAGGCTTCCGCCGGTGCGATCACGTAGTAGGCAGGCAAGGCGTATTTCGTATGCGGAAGAGAGATATCAACGATCTCGGCCCCGGCATCGCGCAGCATGGCGATACCGTCCTGCCACAGCTTGTCGATCTCGGCAGGGATACCGTCGATGCGGTACTCCCGCGGGATGCCGATCTTTTTGCCACGGATGTCGCCGGTCAAGGCGGCTTCGAAATCAGGAACCGCCAGCTCGGCAGAGGTGCTGTCCTTGGGGTCATACCCCGCCATGGCTCCCAGCATAATCGCCGCATCGCGCACGGTCTTGGTCATCGGGCCCGCCTGATCCAGCGACGAGGCAAAGGCCACGACGCCCCAGCGGGAGCAGCGGCCGTAGGTCGGCTTGATCCCCACGGTGCCGGTAAAGGCCGCAGGCTGGCGGATCGAGCCGCCGGTATCGGTGCCGGTGGCCGCAAGACAAAGATCCGCCGCCACAGCTGCCGCCGACCCACCCGAAGATCCGCCGGGTGTCAGCGCTGTCTCATCGCCCGAACGCCGCCACGGGTTGACGGCATTGCCATACACGGAGGTTTCATTGGACGATCCCATCGCGAATTCATCCATGTTGAGCTTGCCCAGCATGACGGCCCCGCTGTCCAGCAGGTTCTGCGATACGGTGCTTTCATACTCGGGCAAGAAGCCTTCAAGAATGCGCGACGCAGCTTGCGACGGCACCCCTTTGGTGCAGAACAGATCCTTGATACCGATGGGCAGACCACACATGGCAGGGGCATCGCCGGATTTGATCCGCGCATCGGCTGCCTTGGCCTGATCCATCGCCAGATCACCGGTGTGGTGGACAAAAGCGTTCAGCGCGCCCGCGCCTTCGATCGCGCTCAGACATGCCGCCGTCAGCTCGGCCGAGGTCACATCCCCCTTGCGCAGCGCGTCACGTGCATCGGCAAGGCCCAGTTTATTCAGATCAGCCATTATTCAACCACCTTCGGAACCGCAAAAAATCCTTCGCGCGCGTCGGGCGCATTGGCCAGCACCTTGGCCTGTTGGTCGCCATCGCGCACCACGTCCTCGCGCTTTTTCAACACCTGTGGCGTGACTGATGTCATCGGCTCTACCCCGTCGACATCGACTTCGTTCAACTGCTCGATAAAGCCGAGGATATTGTTGAACTCTTGCGCCAGCGCGGGCAAGGCGTCGGGTTCGACCTTGATGCGGGCCAGTTTCGCCACCCGTGCGGCTGTGGACTCGTCAATGGACATGGGCGCTCCTTCATCTGATTGGGTGCCGTTTATCGCCCCCTGCCCGCCCCCGCAAGTCTGGGGGCTGCCTCTGACCCGCAATCGCGCCGGTTGATCCTTCATTTTGCCAAATAAACTCCCGCCGGAGGCTCCCCAAAGCGGCATCACGCGCTACAGTCCGCTAAAGACACGGAATAAGGGAGACCCAAATGGATATCATCTGGCTAGGCCACGGCAGCTTTCGCATCGAGATCGAGGATCAGATTCTGCTCATCGACCCCTGGCTCACCGGCAATCCGATGCTGGACGACGCGCAGCACGAGGCCGCATTGGCAGGCGTGACGCAAATTCTGGTGACCCACGGGCATTTCGACCACACCCAGGACCTCAAGATGGTGGCCGAGAAAACCGGCGCGCCGGTTGCAGGCATGGTAGAACTGATGGGCTATTTCAGCGCGCAGGGCGTGGAGAACACCACCGGCTTCAACAAAGGCGGCACCATCCGCTGCGGCAAGGTCAATGTAACCATGGTCCCTGCGTCACATTCCTCTTCCGTCGATGGGGACGCGGGGCCTGTCTATATGGGGGCCGAGATCGGCTTTATGATCAAAGGCGAAGGCCGCACGATCTATGTCTCGGGCGATACGGATATTATGGCGGATATGGATTGGATGGGCGACTACCATAAACCCGATATCGGCATCCTCAGCGCGGGCGGCCATTTCACTATGGATATGGCCGGTGCGGCCTATGCGGCGAAACGGTATTTTGACTTCAAGACCGTCATCCCCTGCCACTACCGCACCTTCGACGCGCTTGAACAATCGGCGCAGGTGTTGATCGACGGCTTGCCCGGCGTGGATGTGATCGAGCCCGAGGTGCTTAAACCGATCAGCCTGTAAAACGGCCTAGTTCACAAAACCGGCGCGATCCCCGATGAAACAAAGGGTGTCGTTGGCGCGCAGGGCGATGGCGTCTTGATCAAACGCAGCTTTGCGCGCCTCTGCCGGGTCAAGCGCCAGTGTGGCGCAGACCTCGAACGCGGTATCGCTGAGGCGCTGATAGGCGTAAGGCGCGCCCGTTGCAGGGTCGCCTTGGGTCAGCACATCGCGCAATCCGGGCCGCATGCCGGAACAATAGCTGTCATCCGCAAGCGCTTGCGGCAATGGTTTGCCCGGGTGACCAAGGCACATCAGATGCGTGTGCAAGGTCCGCAGATCGCTGAGGCGCTGACTGTCCTGCTGGGCGAGCCTTGCGTGCTGCGGGCCACCCACCACGACCAGGCCGCCAATGATAGCACCGCCAACCAGCACAGACATGCACATCAGCAGCACCTTGTTCACGCCGGGGCCTCTTCGCGCAGATCGCGCAGATAATAGGCAAAGATGCCCCCGGCGACGACCAGCACCACCAGCGCCTTGAGCACGAACTGCGCCGTCAGATCACCGGTCAGCAGCGCATAGATGGTGGCAATCGAATCCCCTAACATCGTCAGCGCGGCCAAAAGCAGGCCGATGTAGATCATCCATTTGCGGATCGCAGAGCGGTACAGCGCAGGGTCGCGCGCCAGTTTCCGCCGCTCGCGCAAGGTCAGCCACAGATACATCGGTCCGGTCACGATCAACACCGCAACACCCCAGCGGATCGACCGGTCGCTGCCGCCGTCGCCCGTGGCAAAGACCACATCGACCAGCGCCTGTAATACGACAACCAGATTGAACGCGCCAAGGATCAAGACGCAGAACGTCAGCGCATAGGTAAAGAAGTCCCGCGCAGACACCGTCGCCACAGGCCGCGGAATGGGCGGAGAGAACGGCATCTCGTCCCAGCCGTTCAGCGCATCCTGCACCTCGGCGCTGCGCCAGCCCGCATGGGTCAGCGCGGCTGTGATCTCGGCCCGTGACTTGCCTGCGGCCAAGGCGTCGCGCACGAAAATGCTCAGCTCGTCCCGTTGGGCCATATGGGTCTATCCTTTTCGTTTTTCTGCAAAAAACGCCTTTAGCAGATCTTCGCTTTCGGGCGCTGCGATGGCGTCATAGACGTCGGGGGCATGGTGACATTGCGCGTGGGAAAACACCCGCGCCCCCTGCGCCACACCGCCAGACTTGGGGTCTGACGCACCGTAGTACAAGCGTGCCACCCGCGCGGCAGAGATCGCGGCGGCACACATGGCGCAGGGTTCCAGCGTCACATAAAGCGCGTGCCCGCCCAGCCTTTCGGACCCCGCCGCCGCACAGGCAGCACGGATCGCCAACACCTCGGCATGGGCGGTGGGATCGTTCAGCTCGCGCGTCCGGTTGCCCGCCTGCGCGACGACCTGTCCGTCGGGGGCCACGATGACCGCGCCCACGGGCACTTCACCGCGGGCAGCGGCGGCGCGAGCCTCTTCCAGCGCTTGGGACATATAGGACGTAAACCTCATACACCTCTCTTGCCCGCAAACGCCGCCCTTTCGCAAGCGCGGGAAACAGGGTAAGCGCTGAAGTATGAGCGCAGATACACCCTCCCAGCCCCCGAAATCCGGCACCCCTCCCGGTGACCGCATTGCCAAAGTCCTGTCCCGTGCCGGCATCGCCAGCCGCCGCGAGGCCGAACGCATGATCGAGGCCGGTCGCGTGCGCGTCAACGGTGCGCAGATCGATTCGCCTGCGTTGAACGTGACGCCTTCGGACGCGATCACCGTCGACGGCAAACCGGTGGGCGAGCCCGAACCGCCCCGCGTCTGGCTGTTCCACAAGCCCACGGGGCTGGTCACCACCAACCGCGACGAAAAGGGCCGCGGCACGATCTTTGACGATCTGCCCGAAGACATGCCCCGCGTCATGAGCATCGGTCGGCTTGACCTCAACTCCGAAGGGTTGCTGCTGCTGACCAATGATGGCGAGGTCAAGCGCCGCCTCGAACTGCCCTCGAACGGGTGGCTGCGCCGTTACCGCGTGCGCGTCAATGGCCGCCCCACCGACGATATGCTCGAACCGCTGCGCAAGGGCATCGCCGTGGATGGCGAGGATTTTCAGCCGATGACGGTCACGCTGGACCGGCAACAAGGGGCGAACGCCTGGCTGACCGTCGGGCTGCGCGAAGGCAAGAACCGCGAGATCCGCCGCGCGATGGAGGCGGTGAACCTGTCGGTGAACCGGCTGATCCGCACCAGCTATGGCCCGTTCCAGCTTGGCGAGCTGAAAACCGGCGAGGTCGAGGAACTCAAGCGCAAGGTGGTCCGTGACCAGCTGGGCCTCGAGATTGCCGATACCACCGGCACCGCGATCAAGAAAAAGCCCGCGCGCATTATCAAGCGCAAGGCCCGCAAACCCGGAGAGCCGGGCCCTGGTCGCCCCGGTCTGCCCAAGGAACCCGGCGATAAGACCGCGACAGGCAAGACCATCCCCGGCAAGCCCAAGCCCGGCTATGGCAAGTCCAAGCCCGCACGCCCCGCGTCCGACCCCGCGCCGCGCAAGTTCGGCACCCGCGTAAAATCCACCCGTAAACCCTGATTTCTGTGGGTTTACGGCCCTTTGGCCGCTACTTTTGCGTGCGTGACCCTAGCGGGTGGCGGGCACTGCGACTATATGTCGTGCAAAGGAAGGTCCGATGGGTCGATTGCTTGTCTTTGTCGCCACGCTGGCGCTGATTGTTGCGTTTGTCGCCGTTTTGGTGACAATCATCGCAAGGATTCTGGACGCGGGCCGTCGTGCATCGACACCAGCGCATGGACAGGAGGTTTATCGCCCCATGGCACCGACACCGTTTCAGAAAATCACCTATGCCGCGCTTGTTGTCTTGCTGTTCGGTGTCTCTACCGGCTGGCTCGGGGGGCTTTGATCCATGGCACAGCGCTTTGGCGGTAAATACAGCAATCATGACACGAACGGCAGCACGCCGCCTCCGCAGGGCACCCGTGCCAAACGTATAGAGGTCGACCCCGCAAGCGGGCGGGCCAAAATCTTGTTCATCCCCGCCATTCCGCTTGTGTTCATGTCGTTGAACGACGGGGCGCAGGGGCTTGCATTGGGGCTGCTGGCGGCGGCGACGTTGACCGGTGCCGCATGGATGCTGCGCGAGGGGCTGAAAGCCGAAGCCGCTTATACCGCGCGCAAGGTTGCCGAACGCCCCGCCCTGCCGCGCAAGATCATCGCCAGCCTGCTGACCGGTGCCGGCGTGGCGCTTGCAGCCTACAAGAATGACCCCGGACTGGCGGCCCCTGTGCTTTATGCGCTGGCCGCGATGGGGCTGCATGTGTCGGCCTTTGGCATCGATCCGCTGACATCCAAAGGGATGGAGGGCGTGGACAGCTTCCAGAAAGACCGCGTCGCCCGTGTCGTGGACGAGGCGGAAAAACACCTTGCCGCGATGAACACCGCCATTGCACGCGCTGGCGACCGCAAGGCGCGCGACCGGCTGGCGCAGTTTCAGGACACCGCCCGCACCCTGATCCGCACTGTGCAGGATGATCCGCGTGATCTGACCGGTGCGCGTAAATACCTGTCGGTCTATCTGCTGGGCGCGCGTGACGCGACAATCAAGTTTGCGGATATCTACGCCAGCACCGGCGATGCGCAGGCACGCGCCGATTATCTGGCTTTGCTCGATGATCTGGACAAAAACTTTGCCGCGCGCACCCAAAAATCGCTATTGGAAGACAAGACCGACCTGAACATCGAAATCGACGTGCTGCGCGAGCGGCTTTCCCGAGAAGGCGTGCGTCTCGACTGACGCGCCCCGCCCCAAGAGCATAGGAATACTTGAAACATGTCTGATACCGTTCGTGACAAAGCGACCCAATCCGTAGCACTGGTGGAAGAGGTCAACGCGCAGATCCTGCCCGACCCCGCCCCTGCGGATGCCGTCGTCTCGCTTGAGAAAGCCGATGCGCCACAATCGGCAGAGATCAAAAGCCGCATGGCAGAGATCGACATGGGCGACACGCAGTCGATCATCGGTTTCGGGTCCGGCGCTCAGGCCGAGTTGCAGGAGATCAGTCAGGCGATGTTGCAGGACGTGCGCAACAAGGATGTGGGCCCCGCCGGTGACAGCCTGCGCACGATCGTGACAACCATCCGCGGTTTTTCCGTGTCCGAGCTGGACGTACGCCGCGAACGCAGCTGGTGGGAACGTCTTTTGGGCCGCGCGGCCCCCTTTGCCAAATTCACCACCAAGTTCGAAAAGGTACAGGGTCAGATCGACCGCGTCACGGACGAGCTGCTGACTCATGAACATACGCTGCTCAAGGATATCAAATCCCTTGATATGCTGTACGAAAAGACGCTGCAGTTCTATGATGAGCTCGCGCTTTATATCGCCGCGGGCGAGGCCAAGCTGGCAGAGCTTGACGCGACCACAATCCCCGCCAAACAGACAGAGGTCGACGCCGCACCAGAGGCGGATCAGGTCATGGTCGCACAGGAACTGCGCGACATCCGCGCCGCGCGGGACGATCTGGAACGCCGTGTGCATGACCTGAAACTGACCCGTCAGGTGACGATGCAATCGCTGCCCTCGATCCGCTTGGTGCAGGAAAACGACAAGTCGCTGGTGACCAAGATCAACTCGACCCTCGTGAACACCGTGCCGTTGTGGGAAACCCAGCTGGCGCAGGCGGTCACCATCCAGCGCAGCGTCGAAGCCGCCGCCGCCGTGCGTGACGCCAATGACCTGACGAACGAGCTGCTGACCTCTAACGCGCAGAACCTGCGCGAAAGCAACAAGGTCATCCGGACCGAGATGGAACGCGGCGTCTTCGACATCGAAGCCGTCAAACAGGCCAATGCCGACCTGATCGGCACCATTCAGGAATCGCTGCAGATCGCCGACGAAGGCAAGGCGCGCCGTGCCTCTGCCGAGAAAGACCTGCAAGAGATGGAGGCCAATCTGCGCGACACGCTGGCCTCTGCCAAAGCGGCCAAGCCAGCGTCCCCTGCGGCATAACCCCGTCACAACCTGGAGCGCGCGATATGGTATGGCAACGGTTGGGGCGAACAGGATGGATCGGCACGGCGGCTGTGGTCGCCGCGCTGGCCGCCTGCACCCCGCAGCCCCCTGTTGAACCGACGCTGAAACCCATCGCGCGCCCCGACACGCCGCCGGCCCCGCCCCCCGTGGTGGCCAAGCCCACGTCGCAAAAAAGCGCCAAGCTGCGCAGCTATTTCAACCAGGTGCAGCAGGCCCAGTTGAGCCAAGGATTGCTGCGCCGGGATGGTGGCGGGCAGGACACGCCCTTTACAGCCGACATGCTGGTGCGCAACTTTGAACAGATCGCTTTTTACAACGAATATAACGCCACCCTGACCGGACGGGGCGATAAGACCCCCATGCGCCGCTGGGAACGCCCCGTCCGGATGGAGGTCGTCTTTGGCGACAGCGTTCCCCCGTCCGAACGTGACCGCGATGCGGCCTCGATCCGCGACTATGCCACCCGCCTCGCCGCCACGACGCAGCATTCCATCACCGTCGGCGGCAAGCCGAACTTTATGGTGATTATCGCGGGCGAGGATGACCGCCCCGCCGCCCTTGCCCAAGCCGCCGAACGCATCCCCGGTGTGACCGCCGAAAGCCTTGCCGCGCTCAGCGATCTGCGCCGCGATACCTATTGCATCGTCGCCGCATATGCCGGTGGCGCGGACCCAAGCACCTATACCGCTGCCGTCGCCGTCATCCGTGCCGAGAACCCCTCGCTTATGCGGCTGTCGTGTATCCATGAAGAACTTGCGCAGGGTCTTGGCCTTGCCAACGACAGCCCCACCGCACGCCCGTCGATCTTTAACGATGACGATGAGTTCGCGCTGCTCACCCGTCACGACGAGCTGCTGCTGAAAATGCTCTATGACCCGCGCTTGCACGCCGGCATGACCGCCGAAGAGGCAACCCCCGTGGCCCGCAAGATCGCGTTCGAACTGATCGGCGGGCCCGTTTAACCCGCCACCGACCTCCCCCGAAAGGACCAAGACATGGGTATTCTCGATTTTCTCTCTGGCCAATTTATCGACGTTATCCATTGGACGGACGACACCCGCGACACGATGGTGTCCCGGTTCGAGCGCGAAGGCCACGAGATCAAATACGGGGCCAAGCTGACGGTGCGCGAAGGGCAAGCCGCTGTCTTTGTCCACGAAGGTCAGCTGGCGGATGTGTTCACGCCCGGCCTTTATATGCTTGAAACCAACAACATGCCGATCATGACATCGCTGCAGCATTGGGATCACGGCTTCAAAAGCCCTTTCAAATCCGAGATCTATTTCGTCAACACCACCCGTTTCAACGATCTGAAATGGGGCACCAAGAACCCGATCATCGTGCGCGACCCTGAATTCGGCCCCGTGCGCCTGCGTTCATATGGCACCTACTCTGTCAAAGTGTCGGACCCCGCGCGGTTCCTGACCGAAATCGTGGGCACCGATGGTGAATTCACCATGGACGAGATCAGCTATCAGATCCGCAATATCATCGTGCAGGAATTCTCGCGCAGCATCGCGCTGTCTAATATTCCGGTCATGGATATGGCCGCCAACACCCGTGAACTAGGCAAGCTGGTGAGCACCGAAATCTCGGCCACCATTGCAGAATACGGGCTGACCATCCCCGAACTTTATATCGAAAACATCTCGCTCCCCCCCGCCGTGGAGGAAGTGATGGACAAACGGTCGTCGATGGGGGTGATCGGGGATTTGAACAAGTTCACGCAGTTCCAGGCGGCAGACGCATTGGGCCGCGAGGGCGCTGCGGGCGCAGCAATGCAGACCGGTCTGGGCGCCGGATTGGGCATGCAGATGGGCCAAGCTGCCGCCGCGCAGGCAGGCCCGTGGGGCCCGCGCCCCGCGGCTGCGGCCCCCGCTGCACAGACGCCCCCGCCCCCGCCGCAACCTGAAAAGGTCTGGCATCTGGCAGAGAACGGCCAGACCAAGGGCCCGTTTTCAAAGGCCGCATTGGGCCGCATGGCCACGGATGGCGGGTTGACCCGCGAGACCTATGTCTGGACCCCCGGTCAGGATGGCTGGCTTAAAGCAGACGATGTGGCCGAGCTGGCGCAGCTCTTTACCGTGCTGCCGCCCCCGCCGCCTCCTGCGTAAGGCTCTGTGAAACTTGGAACGGGCAAGGCGCGTGTCTAGGCTATGACCCCACGCCGTCGCCCCTTGCTGCCCCACCGTCGGACCCTGATGAAGCTTTTGCATTGGGGCATGGTGCCGCTGTTTGTCTGGTTCCTGCTGGTGCAGCCGGCGGATGTGGCGCGGATCGGGCCTGCGGCGGTGCGGTTCCATTCGGTCATGGGCTTGGTCTTTGTCAGCGCGGCCCTGCTTTGGTGGGTGTCCTACATGCGGCGCGGCTTGCTGGGACGCCCCGGCCCCAAGCTTGCGGGCTGGGCCCGTTGGCTGCATCCGGTGCTACATAAGACCCTGATCTGGGGTATCTTTGGCGTCGCCCTCACAGGGCTGCTGATCGGGGTGACCTCGACCGTGCAGCTTTGGGCCGGTGGGATTGTCCCGATTGCCGTGCCTCTTGATATGCCACGCGCCAACGACCTCGTCGGGCTGATCCACAGCATCGAATTCTACGCTCTTGCAGGCATCGCGCTGGCCCATGCCGCATTTCACATCTGGCGTCACCTTCGCCTGCGCGACAACGCCCTGCGCATCATGGCCCCTAAAGTGCTGCACCGTTTTTTGTGACCCTGCTCTGGCGGCAGGGGGCGCACTGCCCTATGTCTGGGGCAGGCCTGACCAAAGGACAGCTCTATGCCCGCCAGCACCGGCTTTGACGACCCCGACCTGCCCCCCCCACCGACCGAGGAACACCGGTTCCCCTGTGACACCTGCGGGTCCGATCTGCGGTTTGATCCTGAAAGATATCTGCTGGTCTGCGACCACTGCGGCAATACCGAAGAGATTTCAGGCACGCGCGGCCTGCATACCCCGATCGCCGAGCTGGATTTTCAAGCCGCACTGGCCAGCGCTCTCCCCCAATCGCAGATGGAGGATACACGGGTCACAACCTGCCCCAACTGCGCCGCACAGGTAGAGTTCGACCCCGGCAAACACGCCACCGAATGTCCGTTCTGCGCGACCCCTGTTGTGATCGATACAGGGGTGAACCGCCATATCAAACCCCGCGCCGTGCTGCCCTTTGGCCTGACCGAGGATACAGCACGCGATGCCATGACCGACTGGCTGGGCAGCCTGTGGTTTGCCCCCAATGGCCTGCAGGAATACGCGCGCAAAGGCCGCAAGATGCAAGGCATCTATGTGCCCTACTGGACCTATGACGCCGACACGCGCTCCAGCTATTCGGGCGAAAGCGGCACGGTCTATTACGTCACCCAGACCGTCATGCGCGACGGCAAACGCGTGCAGCAGCAGGTGCCGAAAATCCGCTGGCGGGCGACTTCGGGTCGGGTGGCGCGGTTCTTTGATGATGTGCTGGTGCTGGCGTCGAAATCGCTCCCCAAACGGTTCACCGATGCGTTGGCCCCGTGGGATCTGGCGGCCCTTGAACCCTATGCCCCGGAATACCTCGCCGGGTTTCGCGCCGAAGCCTATGCGGTGACGCTTGATGAAGGCTATGCGCAGGCACGCGAGGTGATGGACGCGATGATCCAGCGCGATGTGCGTTTTGATATCGGCGGCGACCGTCAGCGCATCCACAATATCCAGACGCAGGTCAGCGATGTGACGTTCAAACATATCCTGCTGCCGGTCTGGCTGGCAGCTTACAAGTACCGCGGCAAGACCTATCGTTTTGTGGTCAACGGCCGCACAGGCAGCGTACAGGGCGAACGCCCCTATTCCGCTGTGAAAATCACCTTTGCCGTGATCCTTGGCCTGATTGTCGCCGGGGTCTTTGGCTATTTTATGGCGCTCCAGAAATGACCCAGATCGATACATTCACCGACATCCTGCGCGCGCGTTCTTCGTGCCGCGCCTTTCGCCCCGATCCGGTCGACGACGCGCTCATCACCCGTATCGTCGACGCAGCGCGCCACGTGCCGTCGTGGTGCAATGCGCAGCCTTGGCAGCTCACCATCACCAAAGGCGCCGCGACCGACCGCTTCCGCGACGCCTTGGCGCTAGAGATTGCGAAGGGCACACCCCCCGCCCCCGATCTGGACTGGCCGACCTCTTACAGCGGCGTCTACGGCGACCGGCGGCGGACCTGCGGGTTCCAGCTTTATGACGCCGTCGGGATCGAGAAATCGGACCATGCGGGCCGCATGGCGCAGATGATGCGAAACTATGCGTTGTTTGACGCGCCCCATGTGGCGATCGTGACCTCCCCGGCCGAGCTTGGGGCCTACGGGGCGATGGACAGCGGCGGCTTTGTCACGGCATTTACACTGGCGGCAACGGCGTTTGGGGTGGCCACCATCGCCCAGGCCGCTATCGCTGCCTATGCGCCCACCGTGCGACAGCATTTCGACCTGCCGCAAGACCGCCTGATCCTTTGCGCGATTTCCTTTGGCTATGCGGATGACGCGGCACCGATCAACCGGTTCCGCACGCAGCGGGCCGCCCCTGAAGACATCATTGATTGGAAATCCTGATATGCGCGCACTCCTACAACGCGTCAGCAACGCCTCCGTCACTGTCGACGGCCAGATCATCGGTCAAATCGAACACGGGCTGCTGATCTTCGTCTGCGCCATGCCCGACGACACACATGCGACCGCGCAAGGACTGGCACAAAAGATCGCCAAGCTGCGTCTGTTCAAGGATGATGCTGGCAAAATGAACCGCAGCCTGCCGGATACGGGCGGCAGCGCGCTGATTGTCAGCCAGTTCACCCTTGCCGCCGATACCTCCCGCGGGACCCGCCCCGGTTTCTCGCGCGCCGCCAAGCCCGATCAGGCCAAAACGCTATATGAAGATTTCGTCGCCTGCGTCGACGCCCTTGGCATTCATGTCCAAACCGGTTCATTCGGGGCCGATATGTCCGTCGCGCTCACCAACGACGGCCCCGTCACCCTCTGGCTCGACACAGAAAACCCCTGACCTTCCAAATGGAAAAAATCCTCGGGGGGTCAGGGGGGCAGACAGCCCCCCTTGTCCCGCCTACGGCTCCCGAAACGCCTCTTTGGACTTGTAAAGCGGCTTCAACAGATACTGCAAAACCGTCTTTGACCCTGTGTGCAACTCCACGCTTGCCTGCATGCCGGGTCGGATCTGCAAAGACGCCTGCCGCGGGGTGAGGTGTTCTGTGTCCACCTGCAACGTGACCTTATAGTGCGGATCCCCATCCGGCGCGCGGGATCGTTCGTCCTTGAACGTATCCGCCGAGATCAATTTGACCGTGCCTTTCAACGTGCCATAGATCGTATAGTCATAGGCCGACAGCTTGACTGTCGCCTCTTGGCCGGGGCGCACGCCGGCGATGTCTTCGGGCTTGACCCGGGCCTCGACGAAAAGCTCTTCGTCCAGCGGGATGATCTGCAAAATCTCCTCGCCCGGGCGCACGACGCCGCCGATGGTGGTCACGCTCAGGTTGTTGACGATGCCGCGCAGGGGGCTGACAAGGACGGTGCGGTTCAACTGGTCCGTGCTCGCCTTGAGGTTCTGTTTCAGCGTCGCCAGCTCTTTAAGCACATCGGAATATTCCTGCGCACGGTCCAGCTCTGTGCCGGTGACGATCTCGTCCAGCTTGATCCGCGCATCCGCATGGGTCTTGCGCGCGCGCGTCACCTCGATCAGCGAAACGATCTTTTTCTTGAGCATATTCTCAAGCAGCTCACGCTCTTTCGTGGCTTCGGTCAGCACCCGCCCCGCCCCTTCGGAGCGCGAGACAAAGTCCGATTGCCGCGCTTTCAGCAATGCCCGTTCAGAGGCGACGATATCTGGCGTGCGCGTGGCATAGGCGTCGGGCACGTCAAAGTCGTACTGTCCGGCCAGCTCTGCCTCCAGACGCAGACGGCGGATTTCAAAGGCGCTGATCTGGTCGCGCAGGTCGTCCACGGCAGATTGGAACTGGGTACCATGCAGACGGGCCAACACGTCGCCCTTCTCCACATGATCGCCCTCGCCGACGGCAAGCTCTGCCAGAATACCGCCTTCAAGGTTCTGGATGATCTGGGGTCGCGAGCTGGAAATCATCGACCCTTCGGCACGCACGATTTCGTCGACCCAAGCAAAGGCAGCCCACAGCAGGAAGACCAGCACCGATGCACCGCAGAGCCAGATCACCATGGACGGCCCGCGCATCTGCCCCGTCATCTGCGCGCCCAGTGGCGTGGTGCTAAGACTGCTCATGCGACGTGCCCCTTCTGTCCCGCCAGATGGGCAAGCACTTTTTCCTTAGGCCCGTCGATGGTCATGCGGCCATCCTGCAGCACCAGCGTGCGTTCGGTCAGCGCAAGGATCGGGGCGCGGTGGGTCGCGATGATCGCGGTGCGCCCTGCCATCCAGCTTTGTAACCGCGAGACCAGCGTTGCCTCCAACCTTTGGTCCAGCGCTGCTGTGGGTTCGTCCAGAAGGCAGATCGCCGGATCCTGCAACCACAGGCGCGCCCAACCGATGGATTGACGCTGCCCGATGGACAGGCCCGCGCCCGCGTCCTTGATCTCTAGGTCCAGCCCCTTGTGGTGGTTGCGCACGAAAGGCCCCAGACCTGCGAAATCAAGGGCGGCGTGGAGGCGGTCGTCGTCGCGTTCCAGCATGGTGAGGTTCAGGTTGTCGCGCAGCGTGCCCGAGAACAGGCGCACGTCCTGTCCCAGATAGCCGATCAGCCGGCGCAGATCGCGCGGCTCAATCTGGCCCAGCTCTGTGCCGTCCACCAGAATGCGCCCTTCGGTCGGGGCATAAAGCCCGCTGAGCATCTTCAGCAGTGTCGATTTGCCCGATCCATTGGCCCCCAGCACGGCGACATGCTGCCCCGGCTGGATCAACATGGCTTTGATGTCCACCGTCGGGGCACCGTCATCCTCGTAGCGGAAGATCACGTCGCGCAGTTCGAACTGGCCTTTCAGCTTTTCACGGCGCAGATAGGTGCGCGCCTCTGCGGTGTCCTGCGGCGCGGCGACAATCGCGTCGAGCCCGTCAAGCGCGCCTTTGACATTGCCCCACCGCGCCATCGTGCCCGACAACTGCGTCAGCGGCCCCAGCGTCCGGCCCGTCAGGATACCGACCGCGATGATCGACCCCACGGTAAACTCCCCCGCGAACACCAGATAGGTGCCCACGATGACCGCCGCGACATAGGTGGCCTGCTGAACCCCTTGGCTCCAGAACGTGAGGAAGGACGCGAGCTTGCGTTGCTCTGACGATTTGACGGACGACAGGGTGTTCAGCTCGGTCCACAGGCGCAGCACGCGGTCCTCTGCCCTTTGGGTCTTGACCGTATCAAGCTCGAATATCGCCTCGTGCAGCAGCCGGGAGGATTTGGTCGACGCGCCTTGGGTCTCCTGCGTCAGTTGGATCGCTTTCTTTTGCAGAAAGAACCCCGGCACAAGCATCAGGATACCGCCAAGCACCAACACCCACACAACATTCCCCGCAATGCTGGCCACGAGGAAGAGGAACACGAAGATAAAGGGGATATCCGCGATCGTGCCAATGGTCGACGCGGTAAAGAATTCACGCACCGATCCGAATTCGCGCATCGCGGAAAACAGCTGGTTCGGGGCTTGGCCGCGCGTGTCGGACCGCATCCCCAGCAACCGGCGCATCAGGATGTCCTGCACCGACAGCTCGATCTGCCGCCCTGCCCCATCCATCAAACGCGCCCGCGCCATCTTGAGGAAAGCTTCCATGAGCAACGCGAGCCCCGCACCGGCGGCGAGCACCCAAAGCGTCGCTTCGGACTGATGCGGGATCACGCGGTCATAGACCTGCAAGGAAAACAGCGCCACAGCGACGGCCAGCAGGTTGGCCACGAAAGACCCCGTCGCGACCTCTATCAGCTGGCGACGAAAGCGCGGGAACTGCCCCCAGAACCAATGCGCAGGCGCGCCATCGGTCTTATGGGTTTCGGCCACCGTTTTCAGCGAGGCTTCGGCCCGCAGGATCAGCCCCGCAAAGAAGGGTTTGAAATCGCTGATCGGCACCATCGCGCGATTGTCGGTGCACGTCGTGTCATACAGGATCAGATCGCCACGCTGCTGCCCCATGACAAGCAAGACCTGCCCCGAGGTCATATAGGCCAGCGCAGGCCACATATCCTTAGAGATCCCCCGCGCCCGGCTGACTTGTGTCACCAGCCCTGCGCTTTCCATCCCGCGGGCCAGTGCTTCGGCTTCTACCTGCGGATCATTGCCCTGCAAGGGGGCGGTGGCGACGATTTCAAAGATGTCGCGTGGCGCGGTGGTGACGCCCAGCAGTCCGGCATAGATCGCGGCCAGTTTGGCCCGCGCCATCAGACGGTCTTCGGGGCGGTTGGCGTTCTCTGCCTTGGGCCGGGCTGCATCCGCCGCCGCCATCCGACCCTGATTGCCGTTGGTGATTGTCAGCGTAAAGGTCGGCTTCTGGGTCAAATCGCGCTCCCGTCCGCCAACACGCCCTGTATCTGCGCCATCTCGATCTTCAGACGCACGGCCTCGTACTTGAGGCTGATCTGCGACTGCTGCTGACGCGCATAGGTCTCGTAGACGCCGACGACATCCATAACCTGACGCTGACCGGCGTCATATTGTTCCTGAAACAGGTCAAGGTTGCGTTTGGCCTGCGCCGCAAGGGTCGCGGCCTCGGCAGCCTGACGGGTCTTGGCGCTCAGCTGTTTCTCCAGACGGCGCAGCGCGCGGTTGGCATCCTCGACCGATTGCCGGACCTTGCGGGTCGCGGTTTCCTCGGCCATGGACGATGCATCAAGCGA
The DNA here is from genome assembly GCF_040435955.1 of Sulfitobacter sp. TCYB15. Lineage (NCBI taxonomy): Bacteria > Pseudomonadati > Pseudomonadota > Alphaproteobacteria > Rhodobacterales > Roseobacteraceae > Sulfitobacter > Sulfitobacter sp. TCYB15. Next base: position 1,317,940 of record NZ_CP159193.1, on the reverse strand, counting down.
GGCTTTGGTGCCCAGACCCAGAAGCTGATCCGATTCAAGGGTCAGCCCTGCGCCGCCCCCTTCACCGATGGTCGCACCCGCCGACAGCCCCGGCAGCAATCCGGCGCGTTCCACCTTGGCGGCGGCGATGGCGCGGGTCTTTTCGGCCTCGGCACGCACCACGGACAAAGGCGCACCGGCAAAGCTGTTCACGGGCACTTCGGGCAAGCCGTGCAGCGTATCCAGCGGGCGGATCGACATGGCGTTCAGCTCGGACATCGACGTGGCTTCGCGTTCGACGGAGGCATCAAGCGTGGCGCGGATTTCAAGGAGCTTCTGGCGCAGGATCGTCAGGTCGGACACATCGGACACGCCGCCTTTGACCCGTTCCTGCATCACCCATTCGAAATGCGTCATATCCTTAAGCGCGATACGGTTCAGCGCGGCGGTATCGCGCGCCTCGATCGCATTGGTGTAGAGCTTCAGCGCGGTCGCCACGCGGTCGTTCGTATCTTGCGCCAGCGACACGGCAGCGACCTCGACATCGGCCACGGCAAAGGCGCGTTCACCCGCACGGCGGCCATTGTCAAACAGCACCTGATCCACCACCAGATTGGCCGCCAGCGACCCCAAGGATGTCAGGCTGACCTGCGGCCCGATCTTGGGCAACCAGTTCTTGCTTGCGGCTTCCGAGCGGAGGGTGGCGGCGCGCAGCTCTGCCTCGGCGGTGCGGCTGTTGGCGGCCAACACGGCAGAGGCCACCTGATCCGACACGGTGTCATCGGGCAAAACAGAAGACCGCAGCGCCAGACCCTGGATGATCTGGCTGTCTGCGGTGATTTTTTCGGCGTAGGTGGGTTTGATCGCCTGCGAGGCATCGGGGGTGCGGAACCGGGTAACGATGTCAGATTGCATCAGGTCACCGGGCATCATGCCGCTGCCGAAATCCGACATGCAGCCGGATAGGGCCAGCGCTGCTGCGCACATGCCCCCTGCCCGTTTTACACTCTGCCTCATTATCCTGCCCTTAACGTGCCGGTTTTTTTATTCTGGAAACGCCTGCGGTCGTTGCCGCCTGCGTGTGCCAACCGCGCGCCCTAGAACAGAGGGCGCGGTGCAATCTTTAGACGATGACGTTGATATCGTTGTCGATCATCAGCGTGGCTTCGTCGCCCAGAGTATAGATGTCATAGGTTTGATCCCCACGCACCTCTGAACCGCCACGTACCGCGCCTGTGATCGTCACGGTGTCGTCGTTATGCCCGTCGATGATCAGCTCGTTCGTGTTGCTCGACAGGTTGACCAGCGCGGTTTCCGTGATCGTCAGATGCGCCTCTTCGGCGAACTGCAGATCAACGGTTTCGATGTTGTAGTTTCCCAGGTTCGGGTTGGTCAGGGTCAACTGCGTGTTCGCCGCTTCATCATCCAGCGCCAGATACGTGCCGGAAAAGTTTCCCGCAGCGTCCGTGGCCGTGACAATCAGGTCGGACCCGTCTGGCACATTGCTTTCGAACTGGAAGTTACGCTCGCCAATGGCGTCGATGTCAAAGCTGGTGGATTCCACTTCCGAGATGGAGCGGTCTGCGTTCACCTGATGCACCTCAAGCGTATCGGGGCTGATCTCGGTCGAGATGCCACGGATACCGTCGCCATCGCGGGTATAGGACGCGATGACCGGACCTTCGGGCGCGTAGGTATCGATTGCGAGCGTGTCGGTGATCGACGCGATGTTGCCCACATGGTCCGTCGCGGTGACAGAGATGTCGGCGTCATAGGTGCCCTGACGGATTTCCGAAGGCGGGATCGTGACCGACCAGTTGCCCGCGCCGTCCACAAACGCGGTGTAGTTGGTGCCGTCAAAGTTGACCACTACGCTAGATCCCGCTTCGACCTGACCGTTCAGATCAATGCCCGTCTGGGCTTCACGTGCGCTGACCACAGCGTCGCTGCCGCCCGCTTGGTTCATGTCGAGCGGATCCACGACCGTGTCGATCAGCACCGCGTGGCTTGCCGTGGCAGAGTTGCCCGCGGCATCCGTTGCCTTGACCGACACGGTGGTGTTGATCGTGCCCTCGGGCACTTGACCCGGCGCAAAGGTGACGGACCAGTTGCCATTCGCATCCACCGCGCCGTTCACCGATGCCGCACCAAGCGACACGACGACGGACGAGCCGATTTCAGAGGTGCCGGTGACCAGAACGCCGCCATTCGCCAGACGCTCTGCCCCGCTGATGATGTCATCGCCTTCGACGGTGTTCAGCGACAGGTTGTCGACGCGGGTGTCCACGCGCACGCTGTCAGAGGCGCTGCGGCTGTTGCCCGCCGCGTCGGTCGTGGTTGCGGTGATGTCGGCGGTATAGACGCCTTGAGCAACTTCGCCCGCGGCGTAATAGGCGGTCCACTGACCGTTGCCATTTGCCACAACCGTATGGGTGACCCCTGCCAGCGTGACCTGCACAACGGCACCCGCATCGGCGGTGCCCGAGATGGCCACACCGTCGCTTGCCTCGGCCGCGTTCACCACGTCGTCGCCCTCGACGGGCAGCGGGCTGATGGTCAGCGAACCGGCTTCGGTATCGACTGAAACAGACTGCGATACGCTATCAACGTTACCTGCCGCGTCGGTGGCGGTGGCGGTCATTGTGCTGGTGTAGGTGCCTGCGGGGATGTCGCTGGGGGCGAAGCTGACGGTCCATGTGCCGTCCGCCGCAACCGTGGCCGCACGCGACACTTGGCCAAGCTGGACCATAACAGTCGAGCCGGGTTCAACTGTGCCGGTCATCACGATGCCCTGCGCCGCCTCTGCCGCGTTCACGACCCCGTCGCTGCCGCCGGTCTGGCCGGTGAAGGCAAGGTTGTTGACCAAAGTATCGACATCGACTTGGCCGGTTGCGGTAGCCGTGTTGCCCGCCGCATCGGTCGCGACTGCGGTCACGGTCGCCGTAGTCTCGCCGGTTGGGATTTCGGAGGCCGCGAAATCTGCGGACCAGTTGCCGTTTGCGTCAACCACCGCGTCACGGGTCACACCCCCAAAGGTGACCTGAACGGTCGACCCGGGCTGCGATGTGCCGGTCAGCGTCACGCCGTCGCCACGCTCTGCCGCGTTGATCACGCCGTCGACTTCGACAGTATCCGCCGCAATCGCGACTTCAGAGACGGTATCGACGACCAGCTGCTCGGTCGAGGTGGAGCTGTTGCCGAAAGCGTCGGTGGTCACGATGGTGACATCGCTGACGTATTCGCCTTCGGGCAAGGTGCCCGCCTGCCATGTCGCGGACCATGTGCCGTTGTCGCCCACAGTTGCGGTGCGGGTGATGCCACCGATGGTCAGTTGCACAGTCGAACCGGGCTCCCCCGTGCCGTTCAGGGTGACACCGTTGCCAAACGATGCGGCATTATAGCTGTCGCCCACGGATTGCGTGCCCGATGTTACAGCGACGGTCGGTGCGATGGTATCAACCACCAGCGTTTCGGTGGTGGTGGAGGTATTGCCGTATTGATCGGTGGTCTTGATCAGCACCTCTGTCTCGTATTCGCCCCCCTCCAGCGTACCGGGTTCGAATGTGACGGACCATGTGCCGTCTTCGCCGACCGTGGTGCTGCGCGTTACATCCGCGACGGTCACGTCAACGGTCGCGCCCGCTTCACCGTTCCCGGTCAGCGTGACGCCATTCGCAAAGGAGTCACCGTTAAAGAAGTCGCCGACACTCTGCGTGCCTTCGGACATGGTGACCGTGGGGGCTGTGGTGTCGATGACGAAGCTCGGCCCGTCAAGCACGATCTCATTGCCGTCCGTGGTCACGACGACCTCGGCTTCATAGGTGCCGTCGTCGGGGAAGTTATCGCCTTCGAACACGGCTTCGAATGTGCCGTCGTCACCAACTGTTGTTGTGACTTCTTTATCGCCGATGGTGACCACGACCTCGGACCCAGGCTCGCCGCCGCCGGTGACAACGACCTGCTCTACCGCGCCGTCGCCGCCGACCGTGCCGGTTGCGTCGGGCTCATTCACGAACGGAGGTGCGACCGAAGGGCTGCCGCCATTGCCGCCACCACCGCCGCCACCGATGACAGCTGCCCCGCCGACAACCGCCGCACCGGCTGCTGCCGCGGCACCACCACCGCCAACGACGCCGCCCAGCAAGGGCGCTGCCAACATCGACACTTCGTCGTCACCCGCGCCCGGCATGACACCGCCCGGCACCGACGCCACATCGCTGCGGCCCAGATAGATCAGATCGTCAGAGGGGCTCCATTTGCCCCACTGCTCGGTCGGGCCGTATTGCGCATAAAGCCCGCCGCCTTCGGCCTCGACGAATGCGACTTCGTTCAGATAGCCATCTGACGAAATGAACAGGCGGTTCGCGGCACCGGTTTCGTTAAAGTAATTCTCGATGGTGATGACCGACCCGTCATTCAGCGTGAGCACAAGGTCGTTGCCCGACCGCTGATGCGATTGAAAATCGGTCTGACGCAGGTTCAGCGAGATTTCCTGACCTGATGTCGCTTGGATAACATGGAAGTTTGCGTTTTCCGCAACCGTGCCACGCTGCAATGCGCCCGCTTGATCGCGAACGACGAAATCTATCGTCTTCATAATATCTGCTCCACCTCGGTGCGCATTCTGCGCGCGACACCTGAGAAATTTTATGACCGCCAACGCGTTGATCGCATCGTGCAGCCGCCTGATTATGTCCGTCGTAAAAAACGAAACGTATTATTGAGGCAGAAGGTAGCCGCTTAGACACATAAAAGCCAAGGTTAAAGTGGAACGCCACATTCTTGCCTTATTTCAACAGTGCAACACGGCCACAGTTTCCACCACTGCGGGAAAGCGTTAATAATAGTTAACGTTGCCAGATAATTAACCACCTCATTTCACTCAGGAAAAATCCCCATGGGTGCCACACCGCAAGCCCGTGCAAACGGTTGACAATATTGGGCTCCCCCCTGACCTTTGCGGCATGGATACCGCCCAGAACACCCCGCTACCACTGATCGAAGACCCCGACATGGGCATCACCCTCTCGGATGGGTGCCGGCTTTCCGCACGAGTCTGGCGACCTGAAAATTCCGATACCGCCCCCGTGCCCGTGATTCTGGAATACCTCCCCTACCGCAAACGCGACGGCACCACCGCACGGGATGCGCTGACCCACCCTTGGTTTGCCGAACGCGGATATGCCTGCGTGCGGGTCGATATGCGCGGCAATGGCGACAGCTATGGCGTGATGGAGGATGAATACACCCCCCAGGAACAGGCCGACTGCATAGAGGTGATCAACTGGCTTGCCGCGCAACCTTGGTGCAGCGGGACTGTGGGCATGATGGGCATCAGCTGGGGCGGCTTTAACGGGCTGCAGGTCGCAGCCCATGCGCCAGAGCCGCTGAAGGCGGTGATTACGCTATGTTCCACCGTCGACCGCTTTGCCGATGACATCCACTATAAGGGCGGGTGCCTGTTGAACGAGAACCTTGGCTGGGGCGCGACGATGTGGGCCTATTCCAGCCGCGCGCCCGACCCTGCCCTGCGCCCCGACTGGCGCGAAATGTGGCTGGAGCGGCTAGAGGCAGAACCGTTTCTTCCCGCGCTTTGGCTGCGCCACCAATCACGCGACGCCTATTGGAAGCAGGGGTCGGTGATCGAGGAGTATAGCGCGCTCAAGGCCAAAGTGCTGGCGATTGGCGGCTGGGGCGATTCCTACAAGAACGCGGTCCCGCAGTTGGTTGAAGCCTTGCCCGGTGCGAAGGGGATCGTTGGGCCTTGGGTGCATAAATACCCGCATTTCGCCATTCCAGAACCTCGTATCGGCTTTCTGCAAGAGGCGCTGCGCTGGTGGGACCGGTGGCTCAAGGGGATCGACACGGGCGTCGAGGACGACCCCGATTATCGCGCGTATCTGATGGACGGCATGCGCCCTGCCACGTGGACCCATGAACGCCCCGGCCGGTGGATCACCGAACCCACAGGCGCGACATCGCATCTGCCCGTCAAGACGTTGCATCTGACGGATGAGGGCCTGCAGGACACAGCGGCCCCGCTGGACCGCAGCGTCGCCTCCCCCGCGCATTGCGGCGCGGATGGCGGGGAATATTGTGCGATCTGGCTTGGCCCCGAAATGCCCGGCGACCAAAGACAAGATGATGCGCTGTCGGTCTGCTTTGACAGTGGGCCCCTGGCGCAGCAGATGGATATCCTTGGCGCGCCGCGTCTGCGCCTGCGTCTGGCCTGCGACAAGCCACAGGGCCAGATCGCGGTGCGGTTGAACCATATCCACCCTGATGGGGCCTCGGCGCGGATCACCTATGGCGTGCTGAACCTGTCCCATCGCGACAGCGCCGAACATCCGCAGGCGATGGCGCCCGGCATCATGACCGACATCACGCTGGACCTTGACCACATCGCCTATCGCATCCCCAAGGGGCACCGGCTGCGGGTGTCGATCTCTACCGCCTATTGGCCCCTGCTCTGGCCTGCGCCCGAAGCGGCAGAGGTCACGCTGTCGTCCGGCCAGATCGACCTGCCGCAGCGCCCGACCAGCGGCGGGGACGAATACAGCTTTGCCCCGCCCACCTCTGCCGCGCCGTGGGAGACAGAGACACTGCGCCCCGAAAACCACATCCGCCGCCAAGAGATCGACCGCGTCACGGGCATCGTCTCTTTGATCATCGAGGATGACTTCGGCAAGCTGCGCGATGCCGATCACGGGCTGATCGCGGGCTCTGTCGCGCGGGAGGTGTGGCGCATTCACCCCGACGATCCGCTGTCCGCAAAAGGCACCTGTCACTGGACCGAAGAGCTGGAGCGGGACGACATCATCCTGCGCACAGAAACCCGGTCGCAGATGTGGTCGGACGCGACCCATTTTCATCTGACGGCCCGTCTTGAAGCGTACGAAAACGACAAATTGATCTATGAACGCGACGTGACGGAAGACATTAAGCGACACTTTATGTAACAAACTCGTCACATGGCCGCCGGTATTACCACTTGCGACACGGGCCGAAATGCTTAACGTTGTGCCACCAGTCAATAAAAAAACCTGCGCACGAATGCGTGGAAGTATCACCTAAAACAGGGAGTTCTCATCATGGATGATCAACTGAAACATATGACCGGCCAAGTGGCCAAGGGCACTATGACACGCCGCGAATTCGTCGGGCGTGCCGCTGCTTTGGGCGTGACAGCCGCCGTCGCCAACTCGATGCTGGCGAACCACGCGCAGGCTGCAGCCCACGAAGCACCGATTCGCGGTGGCACACTGAAAATCGGGTCGTCGGGCGGTGAATCCACCAACACGCTTGATCCTGCGCTGACCGCCTCCGAAGTGCCGCTGAACAACCTGCGCCACCTGTACGAAAGCCTTGTCGAGGTCGATCCCAACGGGGAAATCGAAAACCGCATGGCCGAAAGCTACGAGGCCTCGGCCGACGCGAAAACCTGGGCGTTCAAGATCCGCAAGGGCATCCAGTTCCACAACGGCAAGGAAATGACACCCGAAGACGTGCTGAAAACCATGCAGCGCCATTCGGATGAAAACAGCCAATCCGGTGCCTTGGGCATCATGCGCGGCATCGAGAACATGAAGGTCGATGGCGACAACTTCATCGTTGAACTGGGCGTCGGCAACGCTGACCTTCCCTACCTGCTGGCCGACTACCACCTGATGATCCAGCCCGATGGCGGCATGGACAACCCCGGCGCGGGCATCGGCACCGGCCCTTACACGCTGGAAGTCGACGAGCCCGGCGTGCGCCACGGCTTCAAGCGTAACGAAAACTACTGGGACGCCGACAACCGCGGCTTTACAGATTATAACGAGGTGCTGGTACTGAACGATGCCACCGCACGGACCGCGGCGCTGCAGTCGGGTCAGGTCAACATGATCAACCGCGTTGATCCCAAGGTTGCCGCCCTACTGGACCGCGCGCCCAACCTGACGGTGAAATCCGTTGCCGGTCGGGGCCACTATGTGTTTATCGCCCATGTCGACACCGCACCGTTCGACAACAACGACCTGCGTCTGGCGCTGAAATATGCGATCAACCGCGAGGAAATGGTCGACAAGATCCTGCGCGGCTACGGCACCATCGGGAACGACATGCCGATCAACGCCTCTTATCCGCTGTTCGATGAATCGATCCCGCAGCGCGAACATTCCATCGAGAAGGCGAAAGAGCATTACGCCGCCTCCGGTCACGATGGCAGCCCGATCATCCTGCGCGTTGCAGACGGTGCCTTCCCCGGTGCGGTCGATGCGGCATCGCTGTTCCAGGAATCCGCCAAAGCCGCCGGTATCCCGCTTGAGATCAAACGCGAGCCCAACGACGGCTACTGGTCCGAGGTCTGGAACAAACAGCCGTTCTGCGCCTCTTACTGGGGTGGCCGTCCGGTGCAGGACCAGATGTATTCGACCGCCTATCTGTCGACCGCGGACTGGAACGACACCCGCTGGAAGCGCCCCGAGTTCGACGAGATGCTGCTGTCGGCCCGCGCCGAACTAGACGAGGCCAAGCGCAAAGAGACCTACTCCAAGATGGGTCAGATGATCCGCGACGAAGGCGGGTTGATCCTGCCGATGTTCAACGACTTTGTGGATGGTGTCGCCAACAATGTCGGCGGCTGGGTCGAAGATCCCAACGCGGAACTGTCCAACAACAAAGCCGGGATCAAATGCTGGGTCAAAGACGCATAAGGTAAACCCAGCTTATGCATCCCATCGTCAAACTGATCGCCCAACGCTTAGCGTTGGGCCTTCTTCTCCTTTTTGCCGCGTCGATCCTGATCTTCGTAGGCACCTCGATTTTGCCCGGCGACGTGGCACAATCCATCCTAGGTCAATCCGCCACGCCCGAAGCGCTTGCGAACCTGCGCCGAGAGCTTGGCATGAACGATCCCGCCATGACCCGCTATTTCGCCTGGCTGGGCGGCGTGCTTCAAGGAGACTTGGGCACCGCGCTGACCAATGGCCGCGACATCGCAGAAAGCCTTGGCGGGCGTCTGAAGAACACGCTTTTCCTTGCCTTCTGGGCTGCTGCAATCTCTGTGCCGCTGGCGATCTTTCTGGGTCTGCTGGCTGTGCGCTACAAAGACCGCTGGCCCGACAAGCTGATTTCGGCCGTCACGCTGACCACGATCTCTATCCCGGAATTCATGATCGGCTATGTGCTGATCTATTGGGTGGCGATCAAATGGCGGCTGTTTCCATCGGTGGCGATCATCAACGACAGCATGAGCCTCGGGGCCAAGCTGAACGCGATTGCCATTCCGGTGATGGTGCTGACGCTGGTCGTATTGGCGCATATGATGCGCATGACCCGCGCCGCGATCCTGAACGTGATGCAATCGGCCTATATCGAAACAGCCGAGCTTAAGGGCTTGGGCATGCTGAAGATTATCCGCAAGCACGCCTTCCCCAACGCCATCGCCCCGATCGTCAATGTGGTGATGCTGAACCTCGCCTATCTGGTCGTCGGCGTCGTGGTGGTAGAGGTCGTCTTTGCCTATCCCGGCATGGGGCAATATCTGGTCGATCACGTCTCCAAGCGCGACGTGCCCGTGGTGCAAGCCTGCGGTCTGATCTTTGCCGCCGTTTATATCGGGTTGAACCTTGTGGCCGACATCGTGTCGATCCTTGCCAACCCGCGCCTGAGGCATCCCAAATGAGCGCCGCGCATCTCCCCCCGAGGCAATGCGCGACGCACGGGGCCGCAGTTCAGCTTCGCATCAACGCGACCCCCTGCCGCAAGCCCGTATCGCCACCTGACGTTGACCCATTCATTTGTTTGGGAGCGAACCCATGAAAAACATTCCAATCTCCGCCATGATCGGCCTGTTCTTTACCAGCGTCTATTTCATCATGGCCGTCTTTGCCCCGTGGCTCGCCCCCTATGGCATGGCTGAAATCGTCGGCGACGTGTGGGAACCTTCGTCGTCGGAGTTCCTGCTGGGCACCGACAGCATCGGGCGCGATCTGCTGTCGCGCATGATCTACGGTGGGCGCACCACAATCTTTATCGCCACTGCAGCCACCATCCTCAGCTTTACGCTGGGGTCCATTCTGGGCTTCTTCGCAGCCGTCTCCGGCGGTTGGGTCGACCAAGCCATTTCGCGCTTTGTCGATCTGATCATGTCGATCCCGTCGCTGATCTTTGCGCTTGTCGTGCTGTCGGTGATGCCGACCACTGTGCCGATCCTGATTATCCTGATGGGTCTGCTGGACAGCACCCGTGTCTACCGTCTGGCGCGCGCTGTGGCCGTGGACATCACCGTGATGGACTATGTCGAGGCCGCCCGCCTCCGCGGTGAGAAGATCGGCTGGATCATTTTCCGTGAAACCCTACCAAACGCGCTGTCGCCGCTGATCGCCGAGATGGGCCTGCGGTTTATCTTTGCGGTGCTCTTTGTGTCGACACTGTCGTTTCTGGGTCTGGGCGTGCAGCCCCCTCAAGCTGACTGGGGCGGCATCGTGAAAGAGAACAAGGAAGGCATCAACTATGGTATTCAGGCGGCGCTCTATCCGGCCTATGCCATCGCCACGCTTTGCATCTCTATCAACCTTGTTGCGGACTGGATTTTGAACCGCACCACATCGCTGAAAGGGGGCCGCGGATGACCGAGCCACTTCTCAAGGTACGCGGCCTGAAAATCGGCGCGACCGCCTATCCGCCCGGCGAAAAGCCGATTGATATCAAAATTGTGCACGGTGTCGACTTTGATCTGCAACCCGGCAAGGTGCTGGGGCTCATCGGGGAATCCGGGGCCGGCAAATCCACCATCGGGCTGGCCGCTATGGCCTATGGCCGCGGCGGGGTAGAGATCACCGGCGGCGAGGTTTGGGTCAACGGGCGCGACATCCTCAAGGAGCGTCTGCGCGCCGTGCGCCGCCTGCGCGGGGCCGAGGTGACTTATGTCTCGCAATCCGCGGCGGCGTCTTTCAACCCCGCGAAAAAGATCATGGATCAGGTGACCGAAGCCGCGATCTATCAGAACAAGTTCACCAAGGCCGAGGCCGAGGAACGCGCGGTTGATCTGTTCCGCAAGCTTGGTCTGCCGGACCCTGAAACCATCGGCAACCGCTACCCGCACCAGGTGTCTGGCGGGCAGTTGCAGCGCTGCATGACCGCGCTGGCACTGTGTCCGCAGCCCGATCTGGTGGTCTTTGACGAACCCACCACGGCACTGGATGTGACCACGCAGATCGACGTGCTAGCCGCCATAAAAGAAGCCATCGCCGCCACCGGCGTTGCCGCGCTCTATATCACCCATGACCTCGCGGTTGTGGCACAGGTCAGCGATCATATTATGGTGCTGCAACAAGGGGATATGGTCGAATACGGCACCGTTGACCAGATCATCAACGCGCCCAAGGAAGACTACACCAAAGCGCTTGTGTCAGTCCGGTCGATCCGCCACGAGGAAAAGACGCCGACCGATACCCCTGTTCTACGGGTCGAAAACGTCACCGCCCGCTATGCCGGCACGGATTTTGATGTGCTCAAGAAGATCAACGTCGATATTCACCCGGGCCAGACATTGGCTGTCGTGGGGGAATCCGGCTCGGGCAAATCCACGCTGGCCCGCGTGATCACCGGCCTGCTGCCCCCAAGCGACGGGACGATCACCTTTGACGGGCGCGAGCTTGCCCCCGCCCTGGCGCAACGCCCCATCGAAGACCTGCGCGAGATGCAGATGATCTACCAGATGGCCGATACCGCGATGAACCCGCGCCAGACCGTGGGCACCATCATCGGCCGCCCGCTGGAGTTTTATTTCGGGCTGAAAGGCAAGGCAAAGCAGAAGCGTATTCAGGAACTGCTGGACGAGATCGAATTGGGCGACGGGTTTCAGGACCGCTATCCGGCAGAGCTGTCGGGCGGGCAGAAACAACGTGTCTGCATCGCCCGTGCGCTGGCCGCCAAGCCCAAGCTGATCATCTGCGACGAGGTGACAAGCGCGCTTGACCCGCTGGTGGCAGATGGCATCCTCAAGCTACTGTTGAACCTGCAAAAGATCGAGGATGTCGCCTATCTGTTCATCACCCATGACCTCGCGACGGTAAAAGCCATCGCAGACAGTATCGCTGTGATGTATCAGGGCGAAGTTGTGCGGTATGGCACCAAAAGTCAGGTGCTGTCACCGCCCTTTGACGATTATACCGACCTGCTGCTGAGCTCTGTCCCCGAGATGAAGATCGGCTGGCTGGAAGAAACCATCGCACATCGCAAAATGGAAAGTGCTGGCAATTAAGCCTGTCGGCAACGAGGCGGATTGTATCGGACAAATACAAGCGCTGTGGCCGGCCGAAAAGGTATCGACATGAAGAACAAGCTGCTTTTGATCATCCTAGACGGTGTGCCCTACCGCAATTTCCGTCGGCTGTTCGGCAATCTGGAAGGCTGGGTCGATAGTGGCGAGGCGCGGGTCTGGACCCAGCGTGCGGTGCTGCCGTCAATCTCTGCCTCCTGCTATGCCTCGATCCACACGGGTGTGGCACCGGCTGAACATGGCTGCACCGGCAACGGAAATGTGTTCCGGCTGAAGCACAAGGACGTCTTTGCCCAGACCCGTGCTGCAGGCGGTGTGACAGGGGCCGTGGCCCATTCTTTCTGGTCGCAATTCTTCAATCGCCACCCCTTCGACTATGTGCGCGATGTGGAATACGACGAACCCGATAGCGACACGATCAACCACGGGCGGTTTCACACGATGACCGGCTACGGGCTGGTGAACCAGATGACCCCTTCGGATGTGGATCTGTTTGGCTCCCTCACCAATCTGGCGCTGCGGTTCGGGCTGAACTACGGAATGCTGCACACCTGCACGCTGGACAGCATGGGGCATCGCTTTTTCCACGACTGTCAGGAAATGGACCACGCCTGCGCCGTCATGGACGAGATGCTGGCCCCCTTCATCCCGAAATGGCGCGCCTTGGGGTATGAGGTGATCGTCACAGCCGATCACGGGCAGGACGAGCGCGGGCACCACGGCGGACGCAGTGCCTTACAGCAGGAAACCGCGCTGTATTACTTTGGCGATGCCGAAGGGCCGTCCGAAGATACGGTGATCGACCAGCTGCAGCTCGCGCCGACGATCCTTGGCCGGTTGGGTGCGCCTGTGGCCGATACCATGAAGGCGCAGTCTTTCCTGAAATGATACCGTTTCTTAGGCCGTGCTGATCGCAGGCCACTGCCCTGCCCCGACAGCGCCGATCGCCGCTGTCACTTGATCAAAGAACGCCGCCGCCTTGCGTGACATCACCCGCGCGCGCAGACAGCCGTGGACAAGGCCCGCGGCCTCGTGCCAATGGGCCTGCCCGCCTGCCCCGTTGATCGCGGCGGCATAGGCTTCCCCGTCGCTCGACAGCGGGTCACAGGCGACCGTGAGGATCACCGTAGGCGGCAGGTCGGTAAAATCGGTATCGTGCAGCGGGGCGTAGCGTGGATCGTCCACAGGCGGTGCCCCACCGGATCGCACCTGCTGGTAAAACTCCATATCCGCAACCGTCAGCTGCGGCGCGTTGGCGTGGGTGATATAGCTGCCCCTGCTGCGATCTCCGCCCAGTCCGGGATAGATCAGAACCTGACCCGCTATGCGCCCGTCATGAGATCCTCGCGCGGTATGGGCGACGGCGGCAGCAAGATTGCCGCCCGCACTGTCCCCCGCCAATACAACCCTGCCGTCATATGCGGCTGCAATCGCCTGAAACGCGGCCCATGCGTCGTTGAAGCAAGCGGGAAAGACGGCCTCGGGCGCGAGCACGTAGTCGACAGAGATCACACGGTAGCCGGTCGCGGCGCAAATTTCGGCGCAGACATCATCGTGACTGTCGAGCCCGCCAACAACAAACCCGCCGCCGTGATAGTAGACGACCGTGATCGCGGATGTCTCGGCCTCGTAGACGCGACATGGGACGCCGCCGAAGGCTACGTCCCATGTGCGGACCCCATCAGGGTGGGGTTGGTGAAAAGCAGCGCACATCCGGTTATAGACAGCGCGCTGCTGGTCGATGGTTAATGACACCGCGTCCGGTGGATAGAAACTGTCCGAGCGGTCCATATAGGCCCAGATTTCCTCATCCAGTAGAACGCGGTAGTCGGGTTGGATCACGCGGCCTCCCAACCGAAGGTAAAGACGTCCAGCGATGCGCCGACATCGGCCTCGCTTGCGCCGTTCATGGCGATTTGCGCAACCAGACCGCGTTTCTTGTCATCGGTGACAGAGGCAACACGCGCGGGCAGACCGGCGGCTTCCAACGTCTCGTCATAGACGCGCGTGATCGCGTTTTTGCGCAGGTCGGGCTTGAAGATCTTACCGACGGCGGTTTTTGGCAGCTCGCTCATGATGGTCATATGCTTGGGCTGCGCCGCGCGTTCCTGCACGTGCTCTTTGCAGAACTCCAGCAGTTCGGCTTCGGTGATCGACGCACCTGCGACCAGTTCGACAAAGGCGCAAGGTACCTCGCCCGCGTGGGCATCCGGCTGGCCGATGGCACCGGCAAAGGCGACCGCCTCGTGACCCAGAAGCGCCTCTTCGATCTCGGCGGGGTCGATGTTGTGACCGCCACGGATGATCAGGTCTTTGGCGCGGCCTGTGATCCAGAGGTATTTGTCGCTGTCGATACGGCCCAGATCCCCTGTGCGCAGGTGCGTGCCCTGATAGTAGAGATCCTTGTTCTTATCGGCTTCGGTATAGGTGTTGCCCGCATAGACGCCGGGGTTCGAGATACAGATCTCTCCGATCTCGTCGACCTCTGCCTCGACCAGCCCGTCGCTGGTGCTTTTGACAATCTTCACATCCGTATAGGGGAAGGTGATGCCAATACTGCCTACCTTGCGCACGCCGTCCGTCGGGTTCGACGACACAAGGCAGGTCGCCTCTGTCAGGCCGTAGCCTTCGATCAGCGTGATGCCGGTGGCCTTTTCAAAGCGGCGGAACAGTTCCAGCGGCAAGGGTGCCGAGCCGGAGAAGGCGGTTTTCACGGTCGAGATATCAGCGTTGATCGGGCGCTGCATCTTGGCGGAAATCGCCGTAGGCACGGTGATGATGAAAGTGATTTTCCAGCGCTCGACCAGTTTCCAGAAGTTGTCGAACACCCCGTCCCCGCGATAGCCCTGAGGCGTCGGGAAGACCACATGCGCACCGGATTTCACCGCGGCCATAAGGATCACGTGGCAGGCAAAAACGTGGAACAACGGCAGCGGACACATGATGTTGTCGTTTTCCGTATACAGCAGCGTATGCCCAAGCCAGCCGTTATAGACCATGCCGGAATACTTGTGCTGCGCCACTTTCGGCATGCCCGTTGTACCGCCGGTGTGGAAGTAGAAGGCGACGCGATCCTCTTGCGGATCGTCGAATGTCAGCTCGGCCGATTGCTTGGCGATTTCGGAATTGAAGTTCTTGTAGGTCGCCTGATTGGTGACCTTCAACTTCGGACGGATCAGCGGCACGATCCAAGACTTTGGCGCGGTCAGATAGCGGCACAGGTCCACTTCGAGCACGGTCGTGACATTCGGTGCCAGCTTGACCGCCTCGGCGGTTTTCTCGGCCACATCCGTCTTGGGGAAAGGCCGCAGGGTCACAACGACCTTGGCATTGGTTTCACGCAGGATCGATCCGATCTGCTCTGCCTCGAGCAGCGGGTTGATGGGGTTCGCGATCCCTGCGACGGCACCGCCCAGAAGCGTGATGACCGTCTCGTTACAGTTTGGCAGGACATAGGCGACCACATCGGTCGGCCCCACACCCAGCGACCGGAACAGATTGGCCGCACGGCCCACCTGCCCCCGCAGCTGCGACCAGCTTAGGGTTTCCGCGTGATCTTTCGGCCCAGAGAAAATCTGGTAGCTGATCGCGTCGTGGCTTGGAAACTTTCCGGCGGTTTCGCTCAACATGCTCCAAAGTGTTTTGGGCACGTCGCGGTCAGCCCACGGCATTTCTGCTTCGATTGCATTACGGTCTTCTACACCGGCAAATGACATTATGTTCCTCCCTTAGTGGTGCGGTTTGCCCGCATCCCGTTATTCCCTGTTGTCAAAGATGATTGCTAATTTCAGCTTTCGCAAGCATTTGCAGGCGCTCAAACGCTGCGTTCAAGCCCACTGACCCAACGGAAGGCTCGAAAAAGAGCGGCAGACGCCGCCTGCCGCTCTCTTTTATGGGGTAAAAGCGCGTGGCACACCCCTTATGTGTGGTGCGATTACTTGGCAGGAATACGCAGCATCTGACCGGGATAGATTTTATCGGGGTGGGTCAGCATGGGTTTATTCGCTTCAAAGATTTCTTCATAGCGCGCGCCATTGCCAAGGGTCTTGGCCGCAATAGCCCAAAGCGTGTCGCCTTTTTCAACGGTGTGGAAGGTGCCGTCCCCCTCGCCGCCGTCCATGTCTTCTTCAACCGCGGCAACGCCTTCGACGTTCCCAACAGCCAGAATGACCTTTTCTTTAATCTCTTGGCTCGCCGCCTTGCCCGAAACCTTGACCTTGTCGCCTTCGACAGAAATATCGAGCCCTTCGGCATCAAG
Organism: Sulfitobacter sp. TCYB15; assembly: GCF_040435955.1. Taxonomy (NCBI): domain Bacteria; kingdom Pseudomonadati; phylum Pseudomonadota; class Alphaproteobacteria; order Rhodobacterales; family Roseobacteraceae; genus Sulfitobacter; species Sulfitobacter sp. TCYB15. The sequence continues at coordinate 1,301,435 of NZ_CP159193.1, read as the reverse complement.
CCCTAGGTCTTTCAATTCATCCTGAAGCGCGGCTCCGGTGACTTCGGTATCATCACCGCCGCCAAACACTTTCTTGCCGGCGTCTTTTACGAAACTCCACAAACCCATGTTGTTCTCCTTCTGGATCCATTCGGGTGTGATTGTTTCCATTTAACCGTGAAATTCACAAGGTTTTTTATACGTCCGCGCGCCCATCAGTGAATTGCAGCCGCGCCAGGCGCGCATAGAGCCCGCCCTTGGTGACCAGCTCGTCATGGGTGCCCATATCGACGATCCGCCCTGCTTCCAGCACGACAATGCGGTCGGCCTTTTTCACCGTCGCCAGACGGTGCGCGACGATCAGGGTGGTGCGATCCGCGCTCAACCGATCCACGGCGGCCTGCACGGCGCGTTCGCTTTCGGCATCCAAGGCGCTTGTGGCTTCGTCCAGCAGCAGCACCGGCGCGTCGCGCAGGATGGCGCGGGCGATGGCGATACGCTGCTTTTGCCCGCCCGACAGCATCACCCCGCGTTCGCCCAGATAGCTGTCGTAGCCGTCGGGCAATGCGCTGATGAACCCGTGGGCGGCGGCGGCCTCGGCGGCGGCGTCAATCTCGGCGTCTGTGGCGTCGGGGCGGCCAAAGCGGATGTTCTCGCGGGCAGAGGCGGCGAAGATCACCGGGTCTTGCGGCACCAAGGCGACCGACCGGCGGAAGGCCGCACGCGAGACATCGCGCAGATCGACCCCGTCAAGGGTGATCCGTCCCGAAGCAGGATCATAGAACCGCAGAATCAACTGGATGATCGTGGTTTTGCCTGCACCCGAGGGCCCGACGAACGCGACCGTTTCACCGGGGTTGATCGACAGGTTGACCCCGTCCAGTGCCTGCACATCGGGTCGTGCGGGGTATCTGAAATGCACGTCCTCAAAGGCAATCCGACCGGCGACAGGGCTGGGTAGATCAATGGCCGCAGCGGGGTCTTGCACAGTGTCTTCGGTCCGCAACAGCTCTACCAGACGTTCGGTGGCACCGGCGGCGCGTTGAAGTTCACCCCAGATCTCGGACAGCGCCGCGACCCCGCCTGCCACCATCACGGCATAGATCACGAATTGCACCAAGGCACCGGGGGTCATCTGGTCGGCACGCACATCCCGCGCGCCCATCCACAAAACGCCCACGACGCCGGCAAATACCAGAAAGATCACAATAATCGTCATCAGCGCGCGGGTCTTGATCCGACGCTGCGCCGCATCATAGGACGCCTCGGTCATCTGTGCGAATTGCGACTGGCTGGCGGCTTCGTTGGTAAAGGCCTGCACGGTCTGCACCGCGCCCAAACTCTCGGACGCATTGCCCGAGCTTGCCGCGATCCAGTCCTGATTTTCACGGCTCAGCACCCGCAAGCGCCGCCCCAGAACAAGGATCGGCACAATTACCGCTGGTACGATCAACAACACCATCGCCGTCAGCTTGGCCGAGGTGAACAGCATCAGCACCAGCCCACCGGTCACGATCAGCATATTGCGCAGCGCGATGGACACGGACGACCCGATCACCGACAGGATCAGCGTAGTGTCCGTGGTGATCCGGCTCAGCACCTCGCCGGTCATCAAGTTCTCGTAGAACGCCGGGCTCATCGAGATCACGCGATCGAACACCGCCTTGCGGATATCGGCAACGACCCGTTCGCCAAAGCGCGTCACCAGCGCATAGCGCAGCCCCGTGCCCACGGCCAGAAGGGCCGCGATGATCAGGGCGGCAACGAAATACTGGTCCAGCAGTTCGGCCTCGCCGGTGCCGAAGTTATCGATCACGCGGCGCACGGCCAGCGGCAGCGTCAAAGAGATCATCGCCGTGAGGACCAGCGCCAGAATGGCCGCGATCATCAGCCCGCGATAGGGTGCAAGAAACGGCAGCAGCGCGCGCAGGGCCCCCAACTCACGCGATTTTTCGCGTTCTTCGGTGCCGGGGCCGGGCGTCGGGGTACGTGCCATGAGATATCCTTTGGAGTGCTGCCGTGTCATCGCCCGCACATCGCGCGGGGTCAAGGGCTGCACCCCTAAGGCGCTTGCGACAAAAGCGCATTGATCCAGCGCAAATAGCCAAAATCAAAAGGATGTCGGGAAAGGAGTGGAGCGGGCGGCGGGAATCGAACCCGCGTCTTCTGCGTGGAAGGCAGAGGTCTTACCATTACACAACGCCCGCGCTACGGGAGGAGGGGTAAGTCATACGCTGCGGGTCGTCAAGGCCGTCTGCACGCGCGAAATGCAGCAAAGATCAAAATGCGCCATTTGCCGCCCTTTACCTGGCCCTGCCGATGGCGCAAATTCCGCGCTACCAAAGGTCAGAAGGAGACGACGATGCCCAACCCGCTTTACGACGCTTTATTCGGTCGCCACATCGGGCAAAACACGCCGTTCCTGATCCTGCCGGACGGGCGTACGATCACCCATGACCAATTCATCCGCTCTGCCGCGCGCTATGCCAATGCGTTTTCGGACAAGGGGCTGACAGCGGGCGACCGTGTCGCGGTGCAGGTCGGCAAATCGCCGGATGCGCTGGCGCTTTATGCCGCTTGCGTGCAGGCAGGGCTGGTGTTCTTGCCGCTCAACCCCGGCTATACCGCGTCCGAGGTGGATTATTTCGTCGGCAACTCGGGCGCGCGGCTGCTGGTTTGCGATCCTGCCGATGTTACCGAACTCACGCCGGTCGCTGCCGCCGCCGGTGCTGCGGTAGAGACGATGGACAACACCGGCCGCGGCACGCTGCGCGATCTGGCAGCCACCCTGCCCGACACATTCGATACCGTCGACCGAGCGGCCGAGGATCTGGCCGCCTTCCTCTATACCTCGGGCACCACGGGCCGATCAAAAGGCGCGATGCTGAGCCAGCGAAACCTGCTGAGCAACGCCGAAACGCTGGTTGATGTCTGGCAATTCACCAAGGCCGATGTGCTGCTGCATGCGCTGCCGATTTTCCACACACACGGGCTGTTCGTGGCGACCAATATCATGCTGCTTAGCGGTGGCGCGATGGTGTTCCTGCCCAAGCTCGATATCGATCAGCTGATCCGTTTCATGCCGCAGGCCACCGCGTTGATGGGCGTGCCGACCTTCTACACCCGTTTGCTAGGCTCTGATGACTTCACCGCCGGGTTGACGGCGCATATGCGTCTGTTCATCTCGGGCTCTGCCCCCTTGCTGGCCGAAACGCACAAGCAGTTCGAGGAACGCACAGGCCACCGTATTCTGGAACGCTACGGGATGACGGAAACCAATATGAACACCTCGAACCCCTATGACGGGCCGCGGCGCGGCGGTACCGTCGGCACGCCCCTGCCGGGGGTCGAGCTCAAGATTTGCGACCCCGATACCGGCGAAACCCTACCACAGGGAGAGATCGGCGTCGTCGAGGTCCGCGGGCCGAATGTTTTCCAAGGCTATTGGCAGATGCCCGAAAAAACCGCCGCTGAACTGCGCGCGGACGGGTTCTTTATCACCGGTGATCTCGGGCTGATTGACGAAGACGGCTATGTGCAGATCGTCGGGCGCGGCAAGGATCTGATCATTTCCGGCGGCTATAACATCTATCCCAAAGAGGTCGAACAGGTGCTGGACGATCAACCCGGCGTGCTGGAAAGCGCCGTGATCGGCGTGGCTCATGGGGATCTGGGCGAGGCACCGGTTGGTGTGCTGGTCGCCGATGGCAGCCGTGATCTGGACCTGGAGACGCTGTCGCAGACCGTCGCGCAATCGCTGGCACGGTTCAAATGTCCGCGCAAGCTGGTGGTGGTTGATGCCCTGCCCCGCAATACGATGGGCAAGGTGCAAAAGAACCTGCTGCGCGAAACCTATGCGGATCTGTTCAAGGGCTGACTACGGGTGCGGATCGCCCACACAGGGCGTGCCGCCTGCCACCCAGATCGCCAGTGCCTCCTGCATCTCGGGGATGCTACCGGGGGCCGCCGCGCGCCCTGCGCCGGGGTCAAAGCCCCATGCCACAAAGGCCGACGTTCGCAGGTGATCGGACAGGTCTTCGGGCGTAAAGGCACCGTTGCTGTCGGGGTCACGCAGTTGTGCGCATATCTCGGCGCTGGTCTTGCCTTTCCACGCCATCTCAATCGGGGGAAGCCGCCATGCGTCCGCAATCATCGGCGGCGCGTGCGGGACGTTGTTTTCCGACGCGGCGCTGATGTGACAGGTACGGCAGGGCATCGTCTCGGCCCCGATGCGGCTTTCATCGGCAAGGATGTTCATGCCGTGCACGGGCGCTTGGTCGCCAGCCTCCTCGTGGCCCAACCCCTCCCAGAGCGGCACGCCAGCGGGGCCCACGTGGCAATTGGTACAGCGCGGATGCGAAACGACCGTGTGGATATCATCCCACGCCGCCAGCGCCGCCGCGCGATCGGGTGCTTCTTGCGCAAAAGCACCGCCCGCGTAGGCCAGCGCGATGATCCCGCCGATGATCGCCCCGCGAAGGGAGATCATACAAAATCAATCGACTTGGACAGCGGCAGTTCGCGGATACGCTGCCCCGTCGCGGCAAAGATCGCATTGACCAAAGCAGGTGCTGCGGGGGGGACGGCGGGTTCACCGATGCCCCTGATCTTGTCGCCATTCTCAAGCCCGCGCACCATGATCAAAGGCGTCTGGTGCAGGCGCATCCCTTCGTAGGCGTGGTAGTTATCCTGCTCTGCCACGCCGTCGCGGTAGGTCAGCTCGCAGTTCATCGCGTGGCCCAAGCCAAAGATCACACCGCCTTGCAGCTGCGCCTCAAAGTTCACGGGGTCCAGCACGCGGCCCACATCGGCGGCGACGAACACCTTGTCGATACGGATGCCGTCGGGGGTGTTGGTGACCTCGACCACCTCGGCCACGGGCACGCCAAAGGCCAGCGTAAAGGCCAGCCCCCGCCCCCGGTTCGGCCCCAGATCGCTGCCCCACTCAGACATCTCGCCCACGGCCTCCAGCACCTTGCGCGATGCGTCGTGCCAACACAGGCGCAGCCGCTCTTGCAACGGGTCTGCACCCGCGGCGTGGCACATCTCGTCCATGAAGCTTTCGTGCATGAACCCGTTGCCCGATGCCCCGACCGACCGCCAAGAGCTGATGGGCACCATCGCTGGCGTGCGGTAGCCGGTGACGCGGTAGTTGGGGATCTGGAACGGCTGGTCCCAGGCCCCCGCGACAATCGCCACATCAGGGCCGAAGGCGGGCTGGTTCAACCTTGCGAGCGACGATTCAGCGACCGAGGGGGCCGCGATCGACAGATCAAACGTCGCGATACCGGCATCCGCCACAGCACCGCGCCCGCGCGCAATGGCCAGCGGGCGGGGGAAATCATGGGTGAAGTCTTCCTCGCGCTGCCAGATCATCTTGATCGGCGTGTCAGGCATCTGCATCGCGATCTCGACCGCTTGGGCGATATAATCATCCTCAAGGCGCCGGCCAAAGCTGCCACCGGACATCAGCACATGCACGTGGATGTCATCCCCGTCCAACCCTGTCAGCCGCGCCATATTCGCCTTGACGAAACGGGGGATTTGCGTGCCGGTCCAGATATCCAGCCGCCTCTCGGTCAGCTTGACCACGACGCTCATCGGTTCCATCGGGGCATGGGCCAGATAGGGGATGCGGTATTCCGCCTCGACCACCGAGGCATCTTGCAACGCCTCTTCTACATCGCCTTCGTCCTTGAACCGGCTGTCGCGGTGATCCTCGGTGAAAGAGGCCGCCACAGCGGCAAACTGATCGGCGCTGTCACCGATATAGGGCGACGGGCCCCAGTCACATTCAACCGCCTGCGCCGCCTGAAACGCGCGCCATGTGTTATCCGCCACCACAGCGATGCCGCCGGTGATAGGCAAGACCGCGCTGACCCCGCGCATCTGGCGTGCGGCCTCGGCGTCAAAACCGTTCAGCCCGCCGCCAATCGCAGGATTGGTGCGGGTCGTGGCGATCACCATACCGTCCATCTGCATGTCGATGCCGTAGATCTGCCGACCGGTGGATTTCGCCACGATGTCGGTCCGCTTCTGCGGCTTGGTCAGATAGCGCCATTCCGACGGATCACGCAGGGTGACATCCTGTACCGGCTCGATCTCGGCGGCGATGCTGGCAAGGTCGATGTATTCGATCTTCAACCCATCGGGCAGAACGATGCAGCCGTTCTCTGTCCCCAGTTGGTCGCGCGGCAGGCCGGTCTGCTTCATCGCGGCCTTGATCAGCGTCTCGCGTGCGACGGCACCGGCCATGCGCAGGCGGTCATACATATCAGGCACGGTGGACGAGCCGCCGGTGATATGCAGCCCCATCAGCTTGCCCATGACATCGACCGCACCGCGCCCGCCGCGTGCCAGCATCGTGTCAGAGGTCGCGGCGATCGGCAGCGCCTCTGCCCCGACAACGCCGTTGTAGTAAATCGCATCCGCCGGACCGGGCGACAGCTTGGCGCTGCGTGGGTCAATGTCGAGCTCTTCGGCGATCATATGCGCCTGCATCGACCACGCGCCCTGCCCCACATCCGCGCGCGGCGTGATCAGCGTGATCCCTTGGGCGTCGATCTTGACGTAGGGGGTGATCGCGGTTTCGCCGGGTTTCAACCCGTCGAGCAGCGGGTTCTCGCCCTCGCGTTTGTAAAGATAGGTGCCAAAGACGACGCCGCCTGCGACAGCGGCAGAGCCGATCAGGAAGCTGCGGCGGGCAATTGTTTTCACACGTCCCATATCACACCGCCTTCAGCTTGATCGCGGCGGATTTCACCGCCTCGCGGATACGGGGATAGGTGCCGCAACGACAGAGGTTCCCGCTCATCGCGGCGTCAATCTGGTCATCCGTAGGGGTCGGGTTCAGCTCGAGAAAAGAGGCGGCCTGCATGATCTGCCCCGATTGGCAGTAGCCGCATTGCGCGACCTGCAGGTCGATCCAGGCCTCCTGCACCGCATGGCGCACCGCCGGAGAGCCCAATCCTTCGATGGTGGTAATCTCGCCCTCGACATCGCCCGCGGCCAACTGGCACGACCGGACCGCGATCCCGTCCATATGCACGGTGCAGGCCCCGCATTGCGCGATCCCGCAGCCGTATTTCGGGCCGGTGATCCCCAGAACGTCGCGCAAGACCCAGAGCATGGGCATGTCTTCCTCGACGTCCACATCATGGGTCACGCCATTCACTGTAAGTTTCATGCCTTGTCTCCCGACGTTCACTCTATAAATACCAGCGGGATCGGGGTGGTAAACCCACTCTATCCCGCATCCCTTCGTGCCCTCACGTCAAAACATCGTGTCACGAGGGGTTTCAGAAAACATAAAACGCCGCCCCCGTGAGGACGGCGTTTGTCGCAAGTTTTACGAATGCGCGCCTAGAATTCAACGACGGCGCGAATGGATTCACCTTTGTGCATCAATTCGAACCCTTCGTTGATCTGGTCCAGCGTCAGCTTGTGGGTGATCATCGGGTCGATTTCGATCTTGCCGTTCATGTACCAATCCACGATCTTGGGCACATCGGTGCGGCCCTTGGCCCCGCCGAATGCCGTGCCTTTCCAGACGCGGCCCGTGACCAGCTGGAACGGACGGGTCGAGATTTCGGCCCCCGCCGGTGCGACGCCGATAATGATCGACTCCCCCCAGCCCTTATGCGCGGCTTCAAGCGCCTGCCGCATGACCTTGGTATTGCCTGTGGCATCAAAGGTGTAATCCGCGCCGCCTTTGGTCAGCTCGACCAGATGCGCGACCATATCGCCCTCGACCTTGGTGGGGTTCACAAAGTCGGTCATGCCGAAGTAGCGGCCTGTCTCTTCCTTGTCGTCGTTCAGGTCGACGCCGACGATCTGGTCGGCCCCCGCCATGCGCAGGCCCTGAATGACGTTCAGCCCGATGCCGCCCAGGCCAAAGACCACGCAGCGCGCGCCGATCTCTACCTTGGCGGTGTTGATCACCGCGCCGATGCCCGTGGTCACACCGCAGCCGATATAGCAGATCTTGTCAAAGGGCGCGTCCTTGCGGACCTTGGCAAGGGCAATTTCAGGGATGACCGTGTGATTGGCGAAGGTCGAACAGCCCATGTAGTGGTGGATCGGCGTGCCATCCATCATCGAGAACCGCGTGGTGCCATCGGGCAGCAGCCCCTGGCCTTGGGTCACGCGGATCGCCTGACAGAGGTTGGTTTTACCCGATAGGCAATATTCACACTCGCGGCATTCGGGCGTGTAAAGCGGGATCACGTGATCGCCGACCTCGAGCGTGGTGACGCCCTCGCCGACTTCAAGCACGACGCCTGCGCCCTCGTGGCCCAGAATGGCCGGGAAAATCCCTTCGGGGTCGTCGCCCGAACGGGTGAATTCATCGGTGTGGCACAGGCCGGTGGCCTTGATTTCGATCAGGACTTCACCCCGCTTGGGGCCTTCGAGATTTACGTCCATCACTTCAAGCGGTTGCCCTGCGGCAACGGCGACGGCGGCGCGTGTTTTCATCATAGGAAGCGTCCTTTTGCTGTTTCGGCCAAAAGGACGAAAAAGCGCTGCGATGTCAAGGTCAGGGGCGGGGCGGACAGGCCTAAGGGGGCGCTGCCCCCGGTGCCGCTTTGCGGCCCCTCCCCCGGGATTTTTAGCCATTTGGAAGGGCGGATATGCGTTTGCGCGCCGCGTGTTTTTCCTGTCCAATCGGTAGCGCGACAATGAACACCCACCGTGACCGAGGAGAAGAACATGGCCGACCGAACCGAGATCGGTATGACCACCCGCCGCGCCGTTTTGGGCGATGCCCATGTGGACCGCGCCGAAGCCGCCAAGACCGAGCTGGACGCGCCGTTCCAAAGTCTGATCACCGAAAGCGCCTGGGGCACTGTCTGGGCCAGCGACAAGATCAGCCGCCGCGAACGATCCATGCTGACGCTGGCACTGCTGGCGGCGACCGGCAATTTCGAGGAAATCCCCATGCACATCCGCGCCACCGCCAATACCGGTGCCAGCAAATCCGATGTGATCGAGGCGTTCCAGCATGTTGCCATCTATGCGGGGGTGCCAAAGGCGAACCATGCACTTAAACTCGCCAAACAGACCTATCAGGAAATGGAAGCCGCCGAATGACCGATCAGAACGGAGCGTTCTTTCACCGTGACCGTAACTGGCACCCGCCCGCGCTGGCACCGGCCTATAAGACATCGGTGGTGCGGTCGCCGCAAAAGGCGCTGATCTCGATGAATACCACGCTGAGCGAGCAGACCGGCCCGGTCTTTGGCCACAATATGCTGGGGGCGCTGGATAATGACCTGATCCTCAACTACGCCGCCGAGGGCGAGATGGCGATTGGCCAGCGGATCATCGTGCATGGTCGTGTGCTCGAACAGAACGGGCGCGGTGTGCCTGGTGTGTTGCTTGAATTCTGGCAAGCCAATGCAGGGGGGCGCTATCGCCACAAGAAAGAGGGCTATCTTGCCCCGCTCGACCCCAATTTTGGTGGGTGTGGCCGCACGGTGACCGATGCGAACGGCGGCTATAGCCTGCGCACAGTCAAACCGGGTGCCTACCCCTGGCCCAACGGGGTGAATGACTGGCGCCCTGCGCATATCCATTTTTCCGTTTTCGGACAGGGTTTTGCGCAGCGCTTGATCACGCAGATGTATTTTGAGGGCGATCCGCTGATCTGGAAATGCCCGATCGTACAGACGATCCCGTCGCGCGCCGCGGTAGAGCAGTTGATCGCGCCGTTGGATATGGACAATACCGTGCCAATGGATGCGCGGGCCTATAAATTCGACATCGTGCTCAGGGGCCGCCGGTCCACCATGTTTGAAAACCGGATGGAGGGGAACTGATGCAAGAGCTGATCCAGTTGAACGAAAGCCCGTCGCAGACCGCAGGCCCCTATGTGCATATCGGCTGCGTGCCGAATTTTTGCGACATCACCGGCGTCTACCCCGAGGATCTGGGCGCGCGTATGGTCAATGCCAAGACCAAAGGCGAACGGATCACGGTGAAGGGCACGATCTATGACGGCACCGGCACGCCGCTGAAAGACGCGCTGGTCGAGATCTGGCAGGCCGATGCGGCGGGGCTGTATCCGGGCAATGACCCCCGCGGGGCCGCCGATCCGAACTTTACCGGATGGGGCCGCAAGGCGGGCGATTATGACACCGGCGAATGGCAGTTCGACACCATCCGCCCCGGTGCCGTGCCCTTTCCCGACGGGCGTATGATGGCCCCGCATATCAGCTTGTGGATCGTCGCGCGCGGGATCAATATCGGCTTGAATACACGTATGTATTTCCCCGATGCCGATAACAGCGCCGACCCGTTGCTGACCCGTATTGAACATCAAAACCGCGTAGCGACCCTGATCGCGGAGAGAGAAACCGATGGCGTCTATCGGTTTGATATTTACCTTCAGGGCGAGAAAGAAACAGTGTTCCTAGATGTCTGATCCATGCATTCTTTGCGTTGCCATCACCGGCAGCGTACCGACCAAAGCCGCCAACCCCGCCGTGCCCGTCACGATCACCGAGCAGATTGAAAGCACGCATGAAGCCTTTGAAGCCGGGGCAAGCATCTGCCACGCCCATGTGCGCAATGACGACGAGACGCCCTCCTCTGACCCTGAAAAATTCGCGCGGTTGAAAGAGGGGCTGGAGAAACACTGCCCCGGGATGATCATCCAGTTCTCGACCGGCGGGCGGTCAGGTGCGGGCAAGGCGCGCGGCGGCATGCTGTCACTGCGGCCCGATATGGCCTCGCTGTCGGTGGGGTCGAACAATTTCCCCACCCGCGTCTACGAGAACCCGCCGGATCTGGTGGATTGGCTGGCGTCCGAAATGCGCGCCCATGAGGTTGTGCCCGAGATCGAAGCCTTTGATCTGAGCCACATCCTACAGGCGATCCAGCATCACAAGGACGGCAAGCTGTTCGGGCGGCTTTATGTGCAATTCGTCATGGGGGTGAAAAACGCCATGCCAGCGGATAAAGAGGTTTTTGACTTCTACGTCGCGCAGTTGAAGGCCCGCGCGCCCGAGGCCGCGTGGTGTGCCGCAGGGATCGGGCCGAACCAGATCGTCGTAAACGAATGGGCGATTGCGGCGGGCGGTCACACGCGGGCCGGCCTGGAAGACAATGTGCGTCTGGACCGTAACACGCTCGCCCCATCCAACGCGGCGCTGATCAAACGCGCGGCGGATCTATGCGAGAAATACGAACGCCCCGTGGCGACCTGGCAGCAGGCGCGCGACATTCTGGGGTTGCGCAGCGTCTAAGACATCCGCTGCCGCCCCGGGCTTTCGGCGGGCGACAGCGCTTTCATCGGCTTTGCTGGATTTGCGACTGTAATTGACTGACGCTGACGGCGGCGTTGATCCGCACGACGGCGACGCCGAGCCTCAGTTCCGCACCACGGCCTTCGTCGATTGTGATGGTCGGGGCGGCCGGCCAGTCGGATAGGTCGAGCGTATAGTCGTCCTCCCATCCGGTAAGTGTCGTCACGCCGCCATACGCCACGTGGAAGGTCGCACGCCCTTTGCCGGGTTCAATCGTGTTGTGCCCGCTGCCGATATAGATCGTATCATCCCCGCCTGCGGATTTCACACGATTACGGCCGGGGCCGGTGTGGATTTCGGACCCGCCTTCGCCGTCGGAAATATCGTCATTGCCCGGCCCGCCGTAGATCTTGCTGCGCCCTGCCCCGCCACGGATCACGTCGTTGCCCGCGCCCCCGTCGAGGATGTCGCGCCCATTGCCGCCGATCAGCGTGTCATTGCCCGCGCCGCCGTAGAACAGGTGCACATCCTTGCCGCGCCCTGATTTGGCGATCAACATATCGTCGCCGGCACCGCCATAGAAGGTCGCGCCCGCGTATTTTGCACCGATCATCACATCGGCCCCGCGGCTTCCTTGGACGTCCACCGCGACCCTTTCGGAGGTTTCGAAGTTCATCGGGGTATCGGGATGCGCCACAACCGCAATGGGCTTGCCCTTCGAGGGGTCTTGCTCTTCCCGGGCGACAACGGTGGCGATGCGGATATTCTCGATATAGGCGGGCATATGCAGCACATAGTCATCTGGCCCCGCCATATACCACAAGGTGTCATTGCCGCCGTCCTCATCTTCCGAAATCTTTTCGGCATTGGCCCCATAGGCCCAATAATCATTATCCGCCGTGCCCCCCGCCAGCACCACAGAGCCGTCCAGCGCCATCATCGCATTGACCCCGCGCTGCGGGTTCTCGAACCCGCGCAGGTCAAGCCCGAGGTCGAGCGCATTATCCACCATCGTGCGGCGCAACACGTCGAGCGGGGCCGTTTCCACGATATTTGTCGTCTCGCCGGGGTCGGCGACCAGATCATAGATATGCTCTTCGCCGTTGGGGTAGCGGAAGTAGCGGTATTGGCTCAGATCGGGATCGGCGGCGCGCACCGATAGCGTGCCGAAAACGCTCGTCACCGGAGATTTGCTGCCGTCATACGATCCGAAACTGTCATCGATCAGCGGCAGCAGGCTTTGGCCCGACGTCCAGTCGGGGCGGTATGGCAGCCCTGCCAAATCCATGATCGTCTTGGGGACATTGTGCAGCGATACGGGCATCTCGACCACGCGGCCCTGCGTCATGCCTGCGTGCCAGATCCCCAGCGGCACATGGGCGGCGCTGTCCCACTGGCTCATCTTGTGGAAACTGTCGTGGGTGCCAAGGTTGAACCCATTGTCTGACAGCAACAGGACGGTGGTATTTTTCGCCAGGTCCGAGCCGCGCAAGGCGTCCATGAAGCGACCGATTTCCGCATCCACATGGCTGATGGCCGCGAAATAGGCGCGTACAACCTGTCGCCACGCATGATCGCCCGCCTTCTCCGGGGTCCAGGGACCGTTGGCGATATAGGCGGCCTCGTAGACGGCCATGCCCTCCTGCGGGCCAAAGTAATCCTCCGGCGCGGCAGAATTGGGCCAAACAATCTGGTCGGGATCATACTGCTGATAGAAGCGGTCGGGGCATTGCAGGTTGTAATGCGGGTGCTTGAAGCCCAGCTGGATCAGGTGCCGCCGCGCAGGGTCGGCCCGATCCAGATAGTCGATTGCGTTCTGCGCCACCCTATTGTCGTAGAAGCGGTCATCCTGGCTGCCATCGTCATCGGGATGGTTCACGCCCGCGATCCCCGGCCCCTTGTCGAGGTATTTCTTGACCTTGGATCGCCGCCCCGCATCCTTTGCCTCAGGCTGTTCATGAAAGAGGATACGCGCATATTCATGGGGCATGGGTTTGTAGTTGCTGTCGACCTTGCCCGTCGTGAACGTACGGAACCCGTTGCGGCGCAGATCGTATTGCCAGCCCGCCGTTGGCGGCAAGATATCGCGCCAAAACCGGTTGAGATCGACCAGCCCCGTGCGAAACGGTGACAACCCCGTCGCCAGTTCCGCCCGGCACGGCGCACAAAGCGGCACGGTGGCATAGGCATTGGAAAACCGCGTCCCCTCGGACATGAAGCGGTCGATATTGGGCGTGCTGATCTGCAGCCCGAAGGCCGTTCGCCACGTGAAAATATCGATCATGTCATCGATCCAGATGACACAGATATTGCCGCCAGCCGTGTCGGCTCTGGTAAAGCTCATGCGCGTTCCCCTGTGTTTCCGGGCGCTTCGGCATAGCGGCAAGCGCGCGCGACCTGTTCAAGGGCGGCGGGCGTGCTGGCGCCATGATCAAGCCAGACCAGCACGTCATGCACCACCGATGTGCCCAGGGTCTTGAGGATTCCCTTGCGGTGGGACCGGCAGCCGATGAACAGATCAGCCACACCGTTCAACTCTGCTGCCAGTTCAGCGCTTGGTCGGGTGCTCTTCTGCGGGATCGGAAACACATCCCCGACCGGTGCGGCGGTCAGGTGCAACTGCCCCTTGTCAAAACCTGCCAGCACCCAATAGTCCTTACCCGGTGCGGGGATAGAAACCTCGACCATACCTGCATCATCCCGCCAGATCAGCCGGCCCTCGCTTTCGCTGAGAAACAGGTAGTTGTCGCTGGCGTCGGGGTTCACCGTCAGGAGGCTACGCGCCTCTGCGTCGGGCGAAGTGACGCGGATGGCAAGGCAAAAGCAGTCCTGCTCTATCAGTGCCGCATCAACGACAAAGCCGCAGTTCACCCCGCGCGTGAATGCCACCCCGCCGCCCTCCAGCAGTGTGCCATTGTCGTCATTCGGATCGACTGGGCGCGCGGGCGAGCCAAGTCCGTTCTCGGCGGCCCATTGGGTAATCGCCTTTTGCGCAGTGAAGGTCATGGCGGGGGCATGGGCGTGGTACCAGATCGCCTGCGCCTCATTGGGGTGACAGGCGTCCACGACGCTGGCCCGAGCTGCGTCATCGCGCAACAAGGCACCTTCGGGCAGGTCGATATCGACATAAAGGGGGGTGAAATCTTGCATCAGTGCACCGGCAGCGCGGCTGGCAGCGCCCAACGGTGTAACATCTCTCCGGTTCGGCTGGCATAGCAGAACCCGTCGCGCAGCGCCCCTCGATTGGCGGGCATCCCGTCGTCGCTGGGTGCGGCCCCGATGGCATAACACAGCGTCAGCCCCGCCCCCGCCGGAGGCTTGTCACAGGTGATCAGCAGATCGTTACGGTCTTTGGCATCAACCTGCACGCTGGTAATCTTGGCACCGGCGCGATCCCCTTCCAGGCGGAAACCACAGGCACCACCGGCACTCAACGGGTCGGCGGCATCCAGCACAAAGGGGCCCATCCCCTCCCCACGGCAACGGATCACGCTGGGGTTGTCGGGCTCACGCTCTGCCAGCAGAAGAACGGGGCAGTTCCACGGCTGGTCGCTGTTGCGCGCCTCGATCGCGCAGGCCTCCATCTCGGCCATTTGCAGCCGCGCGATATCTGTGGGCCGGCCAAATTCATCCAGCGCGAACATATAGCCCGGTGCCGCGTAGACGTGATCGTGCCCGCCCTTGTTCCATGCCAAATCCCACTGCGCGCGCAGCACGTCCGAGTCCGATACATCCCGCGTCCCTGCATCAAAGACAGCCGTAAATAGCGGCTTGCGCAGTCCGTGGTCGGCGAAGATATCCGTGATACGGCGCATCAGCGCGTGCATGGCGGCGCACCATTCAGGTCCGGTGCTCAGAACATCTTCGAGCGTGAAATCAAGCCCCACAGACAGGACCTTGGCCGGTTTACCCAAAGCGCGCGCGGCGGCACAAAGGTTGGCGACAGTCTGATGAAAGCTGGTAAGGGCGGCCCCGTCGATCAACGCGCTGATGCTGGCGCTGCTGTCGGTTTCGGTGCGCGCATAAAGCAGTGGCAGGGCCCGGTGCTCCGCGTGCCTGCGACGCAGAATTTCGTCGGCGATCAGGCTGTCGCGGGTCTGTTCGGTCAGGCGCTGCATCAGGTCAGTGGGTGCCAGCGTTTCTGTCCCCGCAGCCCCAGCGGGCCCCAGGTCATCACCGGTGGTCACGACATGGTAGGGGAAGGACAGTGTTTCATCCACAGTCACCGCCCGCCGCGTGCCCCCGATGGCCAGAACACCAAAGACCGCACCCGACGTGTCGGCGATAATGTCAGGCGCGCTGGCGTCCGGGGCAGCGGTGATCTTGCGCCGGAATTGCCGCGTGCCTTGGGCACCGGGCAGGTTCGCGTCAAACACGTACCATTCCCCCTGCTCTCGAAGGTTCCACGCATCGACATCGCCCAACACAGCCGCATCGACGGGCAGCGTCTGCGCTCCGGCAGGCAGGCGACGATGGATATCCGCGATCACGCTGTCCGAGAGGTTCAGGCGCAGGCCCGTTTCGTCAAAGCCGATCACGTCGCCGTTCTTTGCCCGAAGAAGGACACCGCGTTTACTGGGGGCGTGGTCTGGCATTTGATACGTTCCTATTGGCGGGTCGGGCGCCGTTTCGCGCCCCCTTCAGCATCGTTTATGTCACCATCCCCGAGGCGGCAAAAGCACCGCAGTCGCCACCCCCTTCGGGAAAGCCGTCTCAGGTCGCATGGGCAGCCTGCTTTGGCTCGATGATAACAAACTCGGGCATGCTTTGGTCCTGGTCGGGCGAAAGGCTCGGGTCTTTGACCTTGCTCCGTTGCGCGTGGAACGCGGCCACGGCAGGCCCGAACAACACAACACGCGTCACAGTGCCAAGCGTCACCCGGCTAAGCAATCTGCCGCCCAGTTCCTCGTAGCTGATGCGCAGAACATCCGGCTGATGGTCCGCGATCATCTGGTTCACCCGCGCAAGGGTTTCGGCATCGTTGTCGCAGATCACCGGCGCGTTGATCATGGACAAACGGTCGCCCAGTTCAAGCGCGTTATGGTCCAGCACGTCGCGCATGATCGCCAACCGCGAGCTGTTATCCTCCTGCGCGAGGACCGTCGCCTCTGACACCGTTTGCGCGGCATGAATCGACAGAAAACCGATCCCCGCACCAAGGTCGAGCACCTTTTGGCCATCCTCGACCATACGCCCGGTCATGCGCGCCATGCGTCTTTGGTATTTGCCGCGCATCACAAGCTCGAGCGTGCTTTGCGCAAAGATACGTACATCCGCAGGCAGGGCGATATCGTGGTTGGGCACCCAGTCCACCGCCGTTTGAACTGATACGTCAATGTCGCCCGGAACGAACCCGTCGCCGCCCTCTGCGACATCCGCGAACGCGGCTTCCGGCACGCTACGGCGTTCCTCGGCGGGGCGGTCGGCGACGTTTTTCTCGACCTGAGACATCAGCTTGGCGATCTCTTCGGGGTCGCGGGCCTTGGGCGGCTTGGCCACGATCTGCGTGATCGGCACCTCGGATGCCTCAAGCAGCGATTGCTTCAGCTCTGCATAGGCGTCGGTCGCGCGGTATTCTTCAAGCCGCGCCTCGACCTTTTCGATGGCGGCATAGTGGAGACGCGACAGAACCGGATCAGTCAGCAGCTCGTCCATGATCTGCTTGCGCCGTTCGGTATAGCGCAGGATCTTGTCATCATAGACCTCGTTTCGGTCCTGCAATGACCAATAGTCGGCGTTATACTTGTCTTTCTTGTTGTTCACATTGCCGCGGAACTTGCGGATCGCATAGCTGTCGATCGATTTGACCGCATAGTGGTTCATCTGTGCCCATTGATAGCCCACGGTGCGCCGGATCGACCGCCAGCCGCGAAACTTGAAGTAATCCTCCATCGGCTGGCCGGATCCGTTGAGCCATTTCACAGTATCGGGAAAGCCGGTTTCCAGATGCTTGTTCTTGATCGACGGGCGATGGATGCCGATCTTCCACTTGTCAGGGTCAAACTTGAACAGCGTCTTGACGCCCCAGCCCTTGTTCCACGTGGGCGGGGCCGCATAGAGGTATTGTTCGGTCACCGGATCGCGGGACCAGTCGACCACATTGCCAGAGCCGAAGATGCGCCAGGTGATCACGATGCCGTTGGCATCCCCCGCCGCGTCCAGCATCGGGTCCAGCGTGCCGTCACCATAGTTGATGCAGAGGAATTCATCGGCATCGAACATCAAGATCCAGTCGGCCTCGGCGACTTTGGGTTCGGCCTGCGCGTATTTCATCGCCGATGGCTGCGGCTTCACACCTTCGGGGATGTCGTTGCGCCGGTGGTAGCCCAGACCCAGCTCTTCAAGCCGGATCAGCATGTCATCGGTGCCATCGGAACAATCGTTTGTGTAAACGAGTATCTTGGTGAACCCCACGGCAAGGTGATGGGCATACCACTCCAGCAGGAATGGTGCCTCGTCCTTCATCATAGAGATGGCCAGCAGCTTGCCGTGCCGGCTGGTGTGCGGTTTCAGATTGATGGCAAAGGCCCTCTGTAACGCGGCTTAGCGCAGCGCTTTGGACGGGTCGATCCCGATCTTCTCGCACATCCGCGCGGCATAGGAACCGGGCAGAGGTTCGTTCTTTTCCCACCACGGTTTCGTGCCATTGGTATAAAGGTGCACAGATAGGGTTTTGTCGGTGAAATGCCCTTCAACGCGGCCATGCGGGTCATAGAAGATGTCGTTCAACTGGAACGGCACCGGATACAGCACCTCGCGTTCGCTGGCTTTTTCATACTGGCCGGTCTGCTTGGCGAAATAGGTGAACGCCTGCGGGCCAAAGGCCGTACGCTCGGCATTATAGATGCGGTGCGCGTGGGTCAGTTTGGGGTCTTGGCGGTCGTATTTTTTGCGCTGGTTCTTGTTCCACCATGCGGGATAGTCCGGCAGGTTATCGTAGTAATCCAGCAGTTGATCCATCAACTCGCATTCCTGCGGCAGCCCCACCACACCACAGTTGAGCGCGCCAGACATGCCGTGGCGGCCAAAGATATATTCCTGATCCTCGGGGAAAGGCTGGTGGCAGAAAGCGTCGCAGTCGATCCAGATCGCGCCGGTCTTCTGGATCATCTTGTAGCGGAACACATTCGACAGGAAAGACGCGCTGGTCGCGGCGACCAGCTCGCGGTCAATATCCATGATCTCGGACGCGGGGCGAACCTCGACCCCTTCGGGGGCGTTGTCCACTTTATCGGCGCAATACAGGATCGTTTTATGACCCGCAACGACATGGGACTTGAGGCAAAGCTGGTTCAGATAGTGAAGCTTTTCGCCAATCCAAAGGGAGGCGACAGGGCGACGGGTGTTCATGATATAAGGGGCCTCTCTGGTGGCGCGAAACGCGGGGCTGAAATGCACCGTGGTGGTTTCAAATACATTGGCAGAACGATAGCTTAGCCGACCCGGGCTTGTAAACAATCCTAAGCCGGCGCGGCACGGCCCTTGGCAAAGATTGACTTGCCCTGATCCGCATGAGAGTCATTTGCCCAGTCTTTGCCATCCTGACCCAAGGGACCGCCCGCCCGTGACACGTATCCTTGCCGTAACCTGCATGCGCAACGAAGGGCCCTATTGCCTTGAATGGATCGCGCATCACCGCGCGGCGGGGGTGACGGATTTTCTGATCTTTACCCATGATTGCACCGATGGCACGCCGGCCCTGCTGGACCTGCTGGATGATGTGACCCATGTGCCCTTCACCCCGGAGGGCGACACATCGGTGCAATGGCAGGCCATGCGTCTGGCCGACCGCCATGACCTGATGAAACAAGCCGATTGGGCGCTGTTTTTTGACGCGGACGAGTTTCTAACCCTCGCAGCTCCGATGCGTGGGCTGCCCGATCTGATCGCCTCTGTCCCCGCGGATACCGACGCGATTGCCCTGCCGTGGCGGTTTTTCGGCGCGGACGGGCAAGAGGCGTTGCAAGATATGCTCACCCCGCTGCGGTTTCGCCATGCGGCCCCTGATCCGTTCTTTCTGCCTGCGGGAAGCTTCTTCAAGACCCTGCACCGGCCCGCTGCCTTTCAGAAGCTCGGCGTGCATCGGCCCAAGAAAAAGCGCGGTGTCAGCCCGCTGTGGAACCTCGGCGGTGCTCAGGCCGCCCCCGGGGGCTTTGCCGAAAATGATAACCGGATCAACCTGTTCGGCGTGATGCAGACCCAAGCGCGGGCGCGGCTGAACCACTATTCCCTGCGCTCGGCGGGCGAGTTTATGGTCAAACGCGGGCGCGGCCTGCCCAACCGGACGACAAAGCGGCTGGATCTGCATTACTGGGCGGAGCGTAATTTCAACACCGTCGCTGACACGATGATTGACCCGATGCTGGACGCCACAATGGCAGAGGTCACCCGCCTGCGCGCCCAGCCCGATGTGGCCGACGCGCACGCGCAGGCGGTGCAGTGGCACCATGACAGCTTTGCCGCATTGATGACCGATCCGGCAGAGGTGCAATTCTACTGGCATCTGCTGTTGCTGGGCGGCAGCACCCCGCCCACGGCAAAGCAGGCACAGGCCCATCTGCTGCGCCACGCGGGCAGCTAAGCCCCGTTACATTGACACCACGACATAAAAAAGGGCGCGACCGGATACCGGCCGCGCCCTTGGCACTCGTTACCTACCCTTAGGCGAGGTCAAAACGGTCGAGGTTCATCACCTTGGTCCAGGCGGCGATGAAGTCGGTCACGAATTTGTCTTTCGCGACATCACCTGCATAGACCTCTGCAATCGCGCGCAGCTGCGAGTTCGACCCGAAAAGCAGATCAACAGCGGTCCCGGTGTGCTTCAGCTCACCCGTGGCGCGGTCGCGGCCTTCATAGATGTCGTCCGTCGCGGTCTCTTCCGCCTTCGACCACACGGTGCCCATATCCAGCAATGTGGTGAAGAAGTCGTTGTTCAGCGTGCCGGGCGCATCGGTGAACACGCCGTGTTTGGCGCGACCCACGTTCACGTCCAGTGCACGCATCCCCCCGACCAGAACCGTCATCTCTGGCGCCGTCAGCGTCAGAAGCTGGGCGCGGTCGACCAGCAGCTCTGCCGTGGTGACCGAATAGCGGGTCTTGGCAAAGTTGCGGAAACCGTCGGTGACGGGCTCAAGATAGGCGACGGAGTCAACCTCGGTCTGTTCAAGCGAGGCATCGCCGCGGCCCGGTGCGAAGGGCACGGTCACGTCGTGGCCCGCGTCCTTGGCGGCTTTCTCGATCCCGGCGGCACCGGCCAGCACGATCAGGTCAGCGACAGAGATTTCTTTGTCCCCCGACTGCGCGTTGTTGAAGTCTGCGCGGATCGTTTCCAGCACGCCAAGCACTTTGGCCAATTGATCGGGTTCGTTCACCGGCCAGTCTTTCTGCGGTGCCAGACGGATGCGCGCGCCATTTGCACCGCCGCGCTTGTCGGACCCGCGGAAGGTCGCGGCAGAGCCCCAAGCGGTGGCCACCAGCTCCTGAACGCTCAGCCCCGACTCCAGCACTTTGGCTTTCAGCGATGCCACATCTGCGTCATCGACCAGCGTATGCGTCACGGCGGGGATCGGGTCCTGCCAGATCAGCTCTTCGCTGGGGACATCCTTGCCCAGATAGCGGGCAATCGGTCCCATGTCGCGGTGGGTCAGCTTGAACCATGCACGGGCAAATGCGTCTGCAAATTCCTCGGGATTCTCGTGAAAGCGCTTCGAGATTTTGAAATATTCGGGGTCTTCGCGCAGCGCGAGGTCAGAGGTGAACATGATAGGCGCGTGACGCTTGGACGGGTCATGCGCATCCGGCACGGTGCCTGCGGCGTCGCCGTTCTTTGGGGTCCACTGCACGGCACCGGCAGGGCTTTTGGTCATTTCCCAGTCGAGCCCGAGCAGGTTGTCGAAATAGGTCATGTCCCAGCTGATCGGGTTCTGCGACCATGCGCCTTCAAGCCCGCTGGTCAAGGCGTGGATGCCGTGGCCGGTCTCGTGCTTGTTGGTCCAGCCGAAGCCCTGTGCTTCCAATGGCGAGGCTTCGGGATCGGGGCCGGCATTCTCGCCACCCACGGCACCATGCGCCTTACCAAAGGTGTGACCACCCGCGATCAGCGCGACGGTTTCATAGTCGTTCATCGCCATCCGGCCAAAGGTGTCGCGGATGTCATTGGCAGAGCCTTGCAGATCGGGTTTGCCGTCCGGCCCTTCGGGGTTCACATAGATCAAGCCCATCTGCACAGCGGCCAGCGGGTCTTCCAACGCGCGTTCCTGGCTGTAGCGTTTGTTGCCCAGCCATTCGTCCTCGGGGCCCCAATAGACATCCTCTTCGGGTTCCCAACGGTCCACGCGGCCACCGGCGAAGCCGAATGTTTTCAGCCCCATCGATTCCAGCGCAATATTGCCGCACAGGATGATCAGGTCACCCCAGGAAATCTGGTTGCCGTATTTCTGCTTGATCGGCCACAGCAAGCGGCGCGCCTTGTCGAGGTTGGCGTTATCCGGCCAGCTGTTGAGCGGCGCGAAACGCTGCGTGCCCGTGCTGGACCCGCCACGGCCATCCGCTGTCCGGTAGGTGCCTGCCGCGTGCCATGCCATACGAATGAAAAACGGGCCATAGTGACCATAGTCCGCAGGCCACCAGTCTTGCGAATCCGTCATCAGCGCATGCAAGTCAGCCTTGACCGCGTCAACGTCGAGCTTCTTGAACTCTTCGGCATAGTCAAAGTCTGGCCCAAGCGGGTTCGAATCAATGGTGTTCTGGTGCAGCAGCTTGAGGTTCAGCTGGTTCGGCCACCATTCGTTCAACGACCGCGCACCGCGCTTTGAGTTGCGGCCGTGGCTGCCGACGACCGGGCATTTGCTGATGTTTTCGACGTCATTTCCGTCCATGGTGGTCTCCGATGTTATCTGTCTGGTGCGCGGCTTTGCACCGCGTCACGGGGGATGGATGTCGGGGGCGCGATACAGTCTGCCCCGTCTTTCTGGAATTGTTCTAACAGCAGTTATTGATTAGTTTAAGTTGGCATTTCCTATCAGTTTGATAAAAATAAACTATGACCAACATCACCCTGAAACAGCTTCGCTACTTTGAAGCCGTAGCCCATCACCGTCACTTTGGCCACGCCGCCGAGGCCTGCGCGATTTCGCAGCCCGCCTTATCCGTTCAAATCAAGGAGTTGGAGCAGAACTTGCAAACGCCCCTCTTTGATCGCGGCGGGCGGAATATCACGTTGACCAGCTTTGGCGTCGATTTCGCGCCGCGCGCGCGGGCGATCCTGCAGGGGGTGGACGAGCTTCAGGATATGGCGCGCGCCTCCAAGGACGGGCTGATGGGCCGGCTGAGAATCGGCATCATCCCCACCATCGGCCCCTATCTACTGCCCTCGATCATCACCAAGCTGACCCGGATGAACCCCGCGCTGGATATCCACGTGCGCGAAACCATGACCCCGCGACTGATCACCGAGCTGACGGAGGGGCGCATCGACACTGCCATCGTCGCCCTGCCCGTGTCAGAACCCTCGCTCACCGAAGTCACCCTGTTTGACGAGAAATTCATGCTGGTGCGCCCCGAGGCTGATCGCGGCAAGCCGATCCCCAGCAGCGCACATCTGAACGAGATGAAGTTACTGCTGCTTGAGGAAGGGCATTGCTTTCGCGATCAGGCCCTGTCGTTTTGCGATATGCAGTCGGAAACCGCGCGCGAGGGGCTGGATGCGAGCTCCCTGTCCACGCTGGTGCAGATGGTCGGCGCGGGCATCGGCGTGACGCTGATCCCCGAGATGGCCGTCGCCGTGGAAACGCGGTCGGCGCAGGTGGCGGTCAACGCCTTCCCCGCGCCCGAACCGACGCGCCGTGTGGGGATGATCTGGCGCAAGACCAGCCCGCTGGCCAGCAAACTGTCCGAAATCGCCGATCTGATCCGCCCGAGCTAAGCGGGCGGATCATCGTTTCATCGCGCTATCAGCCCAACCGCGCCAGCAGCGCGCGCGACGGGTCGCCGGTTGCGGGCAGCCCCTGGCTTTGCTGATAGGCGGTGATCGCCTTGCGGCTGTTCGGGCCGATCACACCATCGGTGCCGTCTGTGTCAAAACCGCGGGCGGTCAGCCGTTCTTGCAACGCCTTGCGGTCGTCAATGGTCAGCCCGTATTTATCGGGGCCAAAGCTGGCCTGAATAGGCCCGCCCCCTGCGATACGATCCGACAGATGCCCGACGCCAATCGCGTAATTGTCCGAATTGTTATAGCGCTTGATCGCCTTGAAGTTGTTAAAGATCGCAAAGCGCGGCCCGCCTGCATCCGGCTGGAGGATCTGCACCGGCGTAGCAGAGCTTGCCGCCGCGGTGCCCATCTCTGCGCCCCATTTCTGGCCGGACTTCCAGCCCGACTTCGCCAGATAGGCGGCGGTGGAGGCAAGTGAATCCGACGGGTCGTCAGACCAGATGTCGCGTTTGCCGTCGCCGGTGAAATCTACCGCAAAGGATTGATAGGATGTGGGGATGAACTGCGTGTGGCCCATGGCGCCGGCCCAGCTGCCGGTCAGACCGGCAGCCGAAACATCGCCGCGCTCAAGGATACGCAGTGCCGCAATCAGTTGTTTCTCGAAAAAGGCCCCGCGACGACCGTCATAGGCCAGCGTCGATGTCGCCGACACGACCGGCACATTCCCGCGCCGTTCCCCGTAAAAGCTTTCCAGCCCCCACACGGCGGTGACGACTTCGGCAGGCACGCCGTAGCGCGCCTCTATCTGGCGCAGCACGCCTTGGTGGCGCGCGAATGCTGCGCGCCCTTTGGTGACACGTTCGTCCGATGCCGCAATGGCAAGGTAATCTTCAAGCGAGCGGCTGAATTCCGTCTGGTTACGGTCCCGTTTGACCACCCCCGGTAGATAGCCCGCCCCCGCAAAGCCACGACGCAGCGTGCTGTCGGAAATGCCCTGCGCCGCAGCGCGTGACTTGAACGCCGAAACCCACGCGTCATAGCCCGCGTTCGGTTGGGGTTGCAGGTCCGGTGCCAGCCCCGCATCGCTGCGCGGCGCAAAGCTGCCTGCCCTGTTGCCGGTGCTACAGGCCGCAAGACCCAATGCTGCCACTCCGACGGTGAAACTTCTTCGAGAAATGCTCATACTGCCCGCGCCCTTGTTTGTTATGACTTCGGCATAGAATAGCCGAAGCATGGGGGCGGGCAAAGCGGATGATACGCCTTGGCAAAGCTTTGCCTATTTGGTCGGTACGTAGAGCGGCACGGTCGACATCGACATTTTGGCAGACCCGTTCTGCACATCGCGCGCGTGGCTGATATAGACCAAGGTGTTGTTTTCCTCGTCGAAAATCCGTTTGACCTTCAGCGTCTTGAAGATCACGGACCGGCGTTCGCTGAACACCGTCTCGCCCTCGTCATCGCGCGAGATGTCCCCAATCTCGATCGGGCCGGTCTGGCGGCAAGAGATGGAGGAATTCGACGGATCCTCGAACCAATTGCCCTTTTGCAGCCGGTCGATCAGGCCGCGTTCAAAATAGGCCAGATGGCAGGTGACCCCCTTGACCTCGGGGTCTTGGACCGCCTCTACCACGATGTCATTGCCCAGCCAGTCCACATCGACATTGCCCACCACATCAGCGGTAGCTGCAAGAGGAAGGGCAAAGCCAAGGGCGGCAATGGGGGCGAAGGCGGCGCGTTTGAAAATACTCATGCATCCATACGCGCGGCGTGCCTGTTGGTTCCCGCGTCGCCGCAAGAAAAGACCCAGCACGCGCAGATCAGGTGACCCGCGTCCAGAACCCCGCCTTATGGGCATAGCGTTTGCGCAGGCGCCGGACAAAGGCGTCGTGGCTTTCGAAAGCTCCGTAATCCTCGATCTCGATATCCGCGGCGGCGCAATCCATCAGGTGATCTACCGCCTGCGCGTACCGCGACTTGGCGCTTTCCCACAGCGCGGCTTCGATCATGGCGCGCCAACACAGCGCTGCCGCTAGGGGATAGCGCGCCCGCAGCGCATCGGCGGCATCAGAGAGCGGGGCGACATGGGTGCCGTTCAACGTCTCGGCGCGCGCTTCGATCATCGCTGCAAGCCCGCGCAGGTCGGGCCACGCGAGGAAAAAGGCGATCGTCGCGTTGAGATCCTTGAACGTGGCCGCATGGGCCTTGGCGGCCTCCTCCACCTCAAGATCATCGAAATCCGGGAGCTGTTTGAGGTGCGCCCGCAGCATCTCGGGGTCGAGCGTTTCGGTAAAACAGCGCCAGCGGTGGGCTTGCGCCTCGTCCTCGCGCCCCGATGCGATCAGCGCGTGGATATAGGCCGCGTCCCACGCCTGCCGCCCCGCCTCTTTCCCCTTGGGGCGCGCGCCCTCAAGAACATCAAGCGCGGCATCGTGATTGCCAGCGGCCGACCAGAGCGCCGCCACCTCGACCGCGACGGTGGGCCGCGCCAGATCGCTGGGACAGAACAGCGAGATGTAGGTCTCCGTATCGCCCTGCGCCAAAGCCACCTCGCGCAGGTGCATCTGGACAAAGCGTTTTTTGCGTTGTGCGGCGTAGTTTGCATTGCCCCCGCGCAGTTCACGCAGGAATTGCAAGGCGGGGTGATCCTCTGTCGCGTCCAGCGGCGCGGCCTCGAATATCTGGATCAGCTCCTTCAGATGTGCGAGTCCCCTGTCGCCCAAGGACGGGGCCATGCGCGTGATAATCCCGTCAAAAGCGCCATCCGTATTCCCCTGCACCGCCTCCCACGTGCGTTCCGCCAGCGCGATCGGGTCTAGCGGGGCGCGGGCGGCAATCTGGCTGATCTCAGCAAGCGCATCGGCAAAGACGGCCCCCACGTCCCCCTTGCTGTCGTCCACCCGATCCATGACCGAAGGGGCGAGCGCTAGAAACTCCCACAGCAGGTCGAAAGCGTCGGCGGGGGCGTCTGGGGCGATCTTGTCGATGATCATCGCGGATTGGGTGCGCAGGTCTTTGATCAGCGCCGTCCGCTTGCGCCACCCGACATAGCTTTTGGCCCGCCGGATCGTGACCAGCCGCTTGCGCACATCGCGCGCGAGTTCAGCGGGGCCGAGGTTGTGGCTCAACTCAAGCCGCAGACGACGTTTCATATCGGCGCTGCCGGTGCTGACCTCGATCAACAGTTCGGCCAGCCGCTCCGCCCCTAGGGCGGCAAGATTTGCGGTGTTCAGGGTCTTTTTCGACATGGGCCCTTGCTACATCGGATTTGCGGCCGGTCAAAGGGGGCGCGCGGCTCGGACGCGTCAGGCAAAGAGATAGACGGTGACGCCCCAGCCCGCCAGTTCGGCCAGTTTCTGCATCGCGCCGATCACGTCGCCGGTCTGCCCGCCGATTTGCCGCAGCGCCAGCGCGGCCACCAGCGCGGTGGCCACGACGACCCCCGCAAAGATCACCGCCGCCGCGCCAAAGCCCAAGGGCAGCAGCCCAATCAAGCCAAAGGCGACCGCGATATAGACGCAAGTCGCCGGCACCTGCGCCGCGCCGTGCCCCAGCCCGTCGGCCCGCGCGGCAGGCATCCGCGCCAGCCAGAACGGCAGCATCGCGCGGCTGGCCATCGACAGACCAAGCGCGGCAGGCACGACCAGTGCAGGATGATCCAGCCGTGTGATCAGCGCCACCTGCAGCGCCACCGTCAGGATTAGCGCCATCACCCCGTAGCTGCCAATGCGGCTGTCGCGCATAATCTCGAGCTTGCGCGCGCGGGTCTGCCCGCCGCCGAACCCGTCGGCCATATCGGCCAGCCCGTCTTCGTGCATCGCGCCGGTCAGCAGTGTCGTGGCAAAGATCAGACCAAGGGCCGCAACCGTCGGGCCAAAGCCCGCCGCGTGCAGCGCCCAGTAGATCAGAGCGGCTGGCAGCATCGCGACCGCCCCCGCCAAAGGCCAGCCCCAGGCCGAGGCTCCTGTCGCGGGGATCGGATCGCGCAGATATCCCACGGGGATACGGGTCAGCAGCAGCATCGCCAGCCGCGCCTCTGCCACCCGGGCGCGCAGCATCAGCCGTCCGCCACGCCGGCTTCGGCAAAGGTCGCCATGCCGCTGTGGCACGCCAGCGCCGAGCGCAGGATACCAAGCGCCAGCGCGGCGCCCGATCCTTCGCCCAACCGCATGTCGAAATCAAGCACGGCCGTCTTGCCGATCGCATCCAGCAGACGTTTATGCCCGGGCTCGACGCTCAGGTGCCCGACCAGACAATGGTCCAGCGCCGCAGGGGCCAGCGCGAAGAGCGGTGCGACAGAGGCGGTGCAGATGAACCCGTCAAGGATCACCGGAATGCGCCGTTGCCGCGCGGCCAGCACCGCGCCGCAGATCGCCGCCTGCTCGCGCCCGCCCAAGGTCATCAGGATAGACGCCCCATCCTGCGGGATGGCGGCGTGGCGGGCAAGTCCGCGGGTGATGGCGTCGACCTTGCGGCGCAGACCTTCGTCGTCCGAACCGGTGCCGCGTCCGACCCAATCTTGCACAGCCCCTCCAAAGACCGCCGCCGTCAGCGCTGCGGCGACGGTGGAATTACCGATCCCCATTTCGCCCAGGATCAAGACACTGGCCGCGGGATGCAGCGCCGCCGCCCCTGCGTTAAGGGCCGCGACACAGTCCGCCTCGGTCATCGCGGGGGCTTGCGTGAAATCGGCCGTGGGGCGGTCAAGGTCCAGATCAATCACCGACAGCTGCGCGTCATTGGTGCGGCACAACTGGTTGATCGCAGCGCCCCCCGCCTTGAAGTTCTGCACCATCTGGGCTGTCACCTCTTGCGGGAAAGGGTTCACCCCCTGCGCGCAGATCCCGTGGTTACCGGCAAAGACGAGGGCCTGCGCCATGTCGATCTGCGGCACCGCCTGTTGCTGCCACCCCGCCATGAACACCGCCAGTTCCTCCAGCCGGCCCAGTGATCCGGGCGGTTTGGTCAGCGCATTCTGCCGGTCGCGCGCGGCGTCTTGGGCGACGGCATCAACCTGAGGCAAATCGCGGGTCAGCGCGTCAAGGTCGGACAGGGAAGTCAGGGGAAAAGTCACATGCGCCATGCAAAGGGGTCTCTTTCGTTTGGAAATCTATCGTATGTCGGGATCATGGGTCAGGCAAGCGAGGCCGGAGCCTGCGCACTGCCCTTCAGCGTCAGGGGCAGACCACAGCTGACCAACACGACATGCCCCGCCACCGCTGCAATGCGCTGGTTCATCAGGCCCGAGGCATCGCGGTAGCGCCGGGCCAGCGCGGACATCGGCACGATGCCCCCGCCCACCTCATTCGTGACCAGCACCACCGGAGAGGACTGTGTGCGCAAGCTGTCCAGCACTTTTTCAAGCTCCGCCTGCCAGTCGCGTTCGGCATGCATCACGTTGGACAGCCACAGCGTCATACAATCGACCAGACGCGCGCCCGCCCCATCGGTGCGCATCAGCGCGCCGCATAGATCAAGCGGCTCCTCCACCGTGTCCCAACCGTCACCGCGTTGCACCTTATGTGCGGCGATGCGGTCCTCCATCTCGGGATCGAAGGCCTGGCTGGTGGCAATATAGACCAGCGGCAGCCCGTAGGCGCGCAGGTGGTTTTCGGCAAAAAGGCTCTTGCCCGATTTTGCTCCGCCGGTGACCAGCGTGATCTTGTCCATGATATCCGCCCTTTGCCAAGCGGGGCGCGGGCGAATGCCCTGCCCCGGTGGCGATCAGAATTCCACACCGGCCTGTGCGGCGATACCCTGTTTGCGGAAAGGATGTTTAATTTCCTTCATCTCGGTCACCAGATCCGCAATCTCGATCAAGGCGTCGGGCGCGTTGCGGCCAGTGATCACCACATGAGTCATATGCGGCTTCTCGGCCTGCAGGAAATCGACCACATCCTGCACGTCGATATAGCCATAGCGCAGCGCGATGTTGAGCTCGTCCAGCAGCACCATGCGGTTGTTGGGGTCGCGGATCAGCTCTTTGGCTTTTTCCCATGCGCGTCCGGCGGCGGCGATGTCGCGTTCGCGATCTTGCGTGTCCCAGGTAAAGCCCTCGCCCATCACATAGACCTGACAGATATCGCTAAAGCGGTCCTCAAGCAGTTGACGGTCCGCGGACACCCGTGCGCCCTTGATGAACTGCACCAGCGCGCAGGGGAACCCGTGCCCGATGCAGCGCATGATCATCCCGAAGGCAGAGCTGCTTTTACCCTTGCCGGTCCCGGTGTGGACGATGATCAACCCCTTGGTCACGGTCTTTTCCGCCATCATCTTGGCGCGGGCCGTCTGGACCTTCGCCATCTTTTCGGCGTGGCGCTTGTTCTGGTCTGGGGTGCTGTCGGTCATCTGTTATCTCTCCTCGTGGCGTATCTGGTTGCCTGCCCTGCGTACGTCTTGCACCGCCCGCAACGCCAGCGGCGTGCCGCAGACCCAATCGGGCGAGCTATACACCATTCTTCCGGTCTTGGCGTATTGTGCGAGCGCAGGATGTAGCATGATCTCTTCGGATCGGGAACCTCCGGGATAGGGGGTCGTGGTGACCAGCACATCGGGGGCGTTCATCACCAGGTCTTCCAGCGCCAGACGCCCGCTGTTCCGGCGTCCGAGTTTCTCCGAGAGGTTGCGCAGTCCGCCGGTGGTCACGATGTCGTGGCCCAAAGTATCCACCCCCAGCGAATAGCCGTTCGGGTAATAGAACGCCGCAACAGGGGCATCGGAGGCCAGTGCGGGCTGCGCGGCCAATGTCTGTTCGACGTCGCGGGCCATCGCCTCTGCCCGCGCGGGCTGTTGCAAGAGGTCGCCCATCCACCGGATCTGCGCGGGAATATCGTCAAGCGCCTTGGTGATCGGCATCTGCTCTACCCGGAGACCAAGGTGGCGCAGCATCGCGAGGGTCGCTTTGTCGGAGTATTGCCCCGCCAACACCAGATCCGGCGCGGAAAGGTATATTTCTTCAGCACCGCCCGCGTTCTGCGGATGTGCCGAGGCTTCCAGCGCTAGGGACGACGATCGCGGATCGCGCGCCAGACGAGAAAGGGAGGTGATTTGATCAGGATCCGCCAGCAGCAGCACCATCTGGTCCGTGCATAGGTTCATCGACACCACACGGGGCAGGTCTGCGGCGCTGGCTGACGTGACGGCTATCAGGGCGGCTATCAGGGCGGCCACCAGCCCCAGCAGCACCCGCCGCCCTGTCAGAGTGATCCGCCGGATCACGCGCCGTCTTTCAACGCGGTTTCGAGCCGGGCCCAATCACCGGCCGGTCCGGGCAGGCCCAGACGGATCCAGCTGTCGGAATAGGGGAAGATCCGCGACCAGATGTGATGTGCGGCCAAGGCGTTTTGCGCAGCCGTGGCATCCGGCGTCGCGTAGGTGCGAAACAGCGGGGTGCCGCCTATCAGCCTCCACCCTGCCCGCACCGCCATCGCATCCAATTGCGCCGCCTCGCCTTGCAGGCGCGCGGTGGTCTGCGCCGCCCAATTCGTGTCGTTCAGCGCGCGCAAGGCGACCTCTATCGCCATGCCGGAAACGGGCCATGGCCCCGTCATCGCGCGCAGCCTTTCGGCCAAAGGATCTGCCGACAGCACAAAACCCAAGCGCAGCCCCGCCAGCCCGTAGAACTTGCCAAAGGACCGCATCACAAGGATATTTTTCGGCAGTTCGGCCCCGCCGCGGACCAGCGACACCTCTGGATCAGGGTCGGCAAAGCTTTCATCCACGATCAAAAGTTCGACCGTTTCGGCAAGCGCGCGCAAGGTGTCAGGGGCGTGGCGCTGCCCGTCGGGGTTGTTCGGGTTGACCACCACGGCAAGGGCATACCCTTCAAGCGCGGCAAGATCCGTGGCTTCGGTGACCTGCCAGCCTTCGGCCCGTAGCGCGGCGGCATGTTCGTTATAGGTGGGCGACAGGATCGCGGCTTGCCCGGGCGCGATCAGGCGCGGCACCAACTGGATCGCCGCCTGCGCCCCTGACACAGGCACAACAGCACAGTTTGCGTCATAGGCCCGCCGCGCGGCGTCTTCCAACACGCCAAGGGCACTGCGTTCGGGCAGACGGGTCCATGCCTCTGGCGAGATCGGCCCCACCGGATAGGGCACCGTGTTGATCCCCGTGGACAGGTCGATCCAATCAGCGCGGTCGCCGCCGAACGCCTTGATCGCCCCATCCAGATTGCCGCCGTGGTCCCGCATCGCTTGCCCCTGTCAGATCAGCGCCACCAGCGCCAACACGACTGCTAATACGAACATGGCGCGAAGGTAAAGCGTCAGCGCCCGTCGCAGGGTGGTTGCATCGGCCTCGGCCCCTTCGGCATTGAGCCATGGTTCATCAGCGATCTCTTCGCCGTACACACGCGGGCCGGACAGGCGCACGTTCAGCGCACCGGCCATTGCCCCTTCGGGCCAACCGGCATTGGGGGACCGGTGGTGGCGCGCATCGCGCAGCATCACGGCGGCCGCGCGACGTGGCTGGCCCGAGACGATCACGAACAGCAGCCCCGTGGCCCGCGCCGGGATCAGATTGACCAGATCGTCGAGCCGCGCAGCCACCATCCCGTAGTGACGGTAGCGTGTGGACCGGTGCCCGATCATCGAATCCATCGTGTTGATTGCCTTATAGGCCACCAGCCCCGGCAGCCCCAGCAGCACGCCCCAAAACACCGGAGCCACCACCCCGTCCGAGGCATTCTCGGCCAGGCTTTCGATCGAAGCACGGGCAATCGCGGCAGCGTCCAG
This sequence comes from Sulfitobacter sp. TCYB15, assembly GCF_040435955.1. Taxonomy (NCBI): domain Bacteria; kingdom Pseudomonadati; phylum Pseudomonadota; class Alphaproteobacteria; order Rhodobacterales; family Roseobacteraceae; genus Sulfitobacter; species Sulfitobacter sp. TCYB15. The sequence continues at coordinate 1,269,549 of NZ_CP159193.1, read as the reverse complement.
CTGATCAGGATCGCGCCCGATGATCATCGAGACGGCATAGCGTGCCCCTGCAATATCTCCCTGTATCAAAGGCGTAGCGACGGCCTGAACGTGGTCGAACAGCGACCGCGGTGCCAGAAAGGGCCACGCCAGCAGCCCGCCGACAACGTAGCCCGCCCAGCCAGACGGCAGCAACGCGGCAACCACAATCGCAGGCAAGACCGCAAGCGCAAGCACGAGGCAGACCCCGACACCGCCCAACAGGCGCAACCGTGCGGGCGATGTATCGGCGCTATTCAACCGCGCCTCGATCGTGCGAATGGCGTGGCCGATCCAGGACACCGGATGGCCGATTTTCGCATAAAGCGGCGCGGGCCAGGACAAAGCCGCCTCGATCACAAACCCCAGCAGGATGCCCGCCGCACCGATCATGCGTCCCCTCCGGTTGTGAACCGCATCGCACCGGTGAGCCCGTGGTCTGACAACAGCTGTTCAGCATCATCGGGGGCGGTGCCCGGCGCAAAGATGAACGCGCGCGCGGACCCTGTGTGCGCACGCGCATAGCCCAAAGCACCGAGCCGCTGCGCCAGTATCGTGCTCGGGTCGTTCAGAGGGCCGCGCAACGCGGTGGTGCGGTCTGCGCTGATGCGCGCCAATCGCGCCACCTGAGGCAAATCACCCTGCGCCACGGCGCTTTTCCAGGCTGGCAACAGGTCGGCAATATCCGCAAAACCGCTATCCGCCGCATCGGTCCGGATCGGCTCGCCAAAGTAGCCGCCGATGATGTCAGCCCGTGGCGGCGCGCCCAGCGCGCCCTTACTTTGCGCCAACCGCGAGGCCCAGATCACGCGGTCCGGATGCGGTAACATTAACGGATCGGTGGCCCCTTCCACCGCCAGACACAGCGACGGCAAACGGTCCTCGGCAATGCCCGCAGCCCGCGCCAAAGCCACCAGCGCCGCAGTGGATGCACCTGCCCCAACCCCGACAGGAAGGTTACCAGACAAGGTAAAACTGCCCCCATTTTCCCCTGCGGCCTCTAGCAGGTGTCGAAGCTGCGCGAGGCTGACCGCTGCGGGTTCACCCTGCGTCAGGCCCAATGCCCCCCCGGGGGCAAACTGCGCCCTCACCCCATGTGCACGGCACAGCATCGTGACCAGAACCACAGGGCCCTCCTGCCCCAACCGCCCCTGTACCCATTCACCGAAGTGACCGAAAACAGGTGGAGTTTCTGCAGACGCCCCTGATTTGTCGAAAATTGTCTGCAAAATACTGGCTTTCGTGCGGCGCGAGAGAATTGGTGCCGACATATTCACCATCCGCGGGCAAACGGCAACAGAGCAAGGGCCTATGGATTAAAGGCTTTTCCGCATCTCGCCGCCTACCGATTCTGGGTGGGACGCTCTCGAAAGTATAGGGCGCTATTCTGGAAGGCAGGGGGATTGTACCTGCGCAGTGTCGCTCGCGTTAACCTTGTATGAGAACTTTAGACATATCCCGGGGGGCAGGAAAGACGGCGAGGTCGTCTCCGGCCAATGTACAAGGTGTTTGGGACACCGCAACAAGAGGTCCGTCTGATGTCGATTTCAAAGTTAACCTTTACAACACTGAATTGTGCTGCCGCTTTGGCGGCTTTGGTCGTTACAGGCTCCGGCAAAGCTGATGCCGGCGAGTTCGAACTTGATTGGGGCACATACGACTGGCCCGGCGGCAATCTTGGCCCGCTGACACGCACCTTGCGGGACCAATACGGGTTCGAGGTTGACCTGACCTTTGAACATACAGGCAACTACACCGCCTTCAGTGGGGAAGGGACACCCAACGATTCTGCTATCTTTGGGGGCAATGTGGAATCGCTCGTGGTCATTTCCAACGCGCCGCGAAACCGCGGGCGTATCGGGGATGCGCGGACAACGTCCTCCATCTCCTCCAGTTCGGGCGGGGTCGCCTTTCCGATCGACAATCTGCAGGTCGACATTTTGGATATTGACGCCAGCGATAGCAACGCCGGGTCTGACCGATGCGATCTTGTGACCGCCTTTGGCGATAACGGCAATCCGACGCTGGCACCGGTTAGCGCGGCACCCGCACTTCTGGTCGGCCCCGGTCCCGGGTCTGGCTTCACCGGCACCATCGGCGCGAACCAGGCCCAATGTATCTATGTCGAAGGGTTCGGGGCCTCGCCCACATCGAACAACGATGACACCGGCACCGTGCGCGCGACCTTCCCCGACAGCACCTCGACGGTCACCTTCTGGTATGATGAATCTATTGCCGACGTGCGCAATTATAACCAGTTCACCAATTATGACCCCGCCCCGCGGGGTATCGGGATGTTCGGTGCGGCAACGTTCAACGTGGATCAAAGCATTTCACTGACACGTACCGCCAGCCCCAGCACAGGGACGCAGGGTGAGACTGTGACCTATACTTACACGGTCACAAACACCGGCGCGCTGCCATTCAACACCGGGCAGGACATTGTGATCGACGACGATCTGCTGGGGCCTGTGCTCTGCCCCGCGATCACCACGCCTGTCGCCCCGGGTGGAACGGTCGTCTGTCAGGAGGACTACACCATTCAGGCGGCCGATGTGCTGACAGGGTCCGTGGACAGCAACGCGGTTGCGGGCATTGGCCGTATCGGCCAGCCTTTTGTTTCACGGTTGCAGTCGAATTCTGAATCCCTGTCCATCGTCAGCAGCGTGCTGTCAGGCGAGACCGGTTCGCAAAGCTGCACGCCTCAGTCCGTCTTCCGCCAGCCATCGACCCAGTTGGCAGGGTCCGGCAGCCGGACGAATGTAACCCCGTCAGACATCTTCCTGTTCGACGACGTGACAACCGATATAAACGGCAACCCGATCGATGTCGTCATGCAGGTCACCAGCATCAATAATGCGACCGCGCTTGAGCTGGACACCTCGCTTGAGGCGCGCATGACGCCAGAGGACGACGCATACATCACCTACCGTCTGCGACTGGTACAGGATGGCACGGCCACGGCGGCCAACCCGCAAGGTCTGGCCATTGACCAAAGCCGCATCAACGGGGTCATTGTACAGCAAACGGATGTCGACAGCCGCGGCGAGGGCGATGACTCTTCGGATGTGGTGGGCTCGCTCACCAACCCGACGGTGACCTCTTTCTTCAACACCGCGCCCTTATCCTCCTTTCCCGCCGGACCGAACGCGATCGCGATGGATCCTGCAAAGGTGGGCGACCCGTTTGATTGGGAAGACGAGCCGAATGAATCGAGCTTTGACAACTACGCCACCTATGAATTCAACACCTTCGTAGAAGCTGAATTTATCCACGGCTACACAGGGTCATCCGACCGTCGCGCGACGCGGGGGTCCGGCATCCAGCTTTGCGCAATCTCGAACACCTCGCCCGATATTGTGGCGCAAGACGACGACTACACCGCGTCGCCCGTGAACACCTTGCTGGGCGGCACCGCAGGCGAAGTCATGTCGAATGACACAATCAACGGCCTGCCCGCCGCCTTCCCGACCGCGACGCTGACTGTACTGACCGAAGCCGTGCCGCAGAACACGGGCGATCCTGTGCCGGTTCTGGAAACAGCCGGTGCCGAAGCCGGTCGCGTTATTGTGCCCGCGGGCGTTCCCGCTGGCGTCTACACCATCGAATACCAGCTGTGCGATGCGCTGGATCCCGCTGATTGTGACCGCGCGTTGGTCACGGTGGCGGTCTTTGCAGGGCTGGGTGTGGATTTTGGCGATGCACCGCTTAGCTACCTCACACCGACCCACGGCGTTGATGCCTCTCCGGGTGTGTATTTGGGCCTGATCGAGCCGGATATCGAACTGGTTGCACAATCGGATGCGACGGCAACAGCGGATGACCTGATCGGAACCGACGACGAAGACGGGATCACCTTTCCCGTCCTGACCCAGGGCACGATCAGCACGCTCGACGTGACCGTAACAGGCAATGGTAACCTGCAGGCCTGGATCGATTTCAACGGCGACGGTCTGTTCGAAGAGACACTCGGCGAGCGTATCGCGCTTGACCTCAAGGATGACGGCACGCAATTCGACAATGTCGCGGGCGATGGCGTGATCCAGATCGACGTTACCGTGCCGTCGGATGCGACCACATCGACCACCTACGCGCGCTTCCGCTACGGCTCCGAGACAGGGTTAAGCACATCGGATTTTGCCGTGGATGGCGAGGTAGAGGATTATTCGCTGGTCATTGCGGCTGCTGATCTGTCCGACCGCGGCGATGCGCCCGCGACCTATGGCGATCCGCGTCACATTGTGGTCCAGGACATCTATCTGGGTGCCGGCGAACCTGACACCGAACAGACCCCTCAGCATAGCCCCGATTCCGATGCGGATGACCTGTCGGGCTTTGACGACGAGGATTCCATCGCGGTATTTCCCATCCTGGAGGCCGGCACAACCGTGCCCCTGACCATCGTGACCCATGAAACCCTGAGCGCTCAACTCGCCTTGGGCATTCCGGTAACCGCGGGGATCACGAACCTGCAGCTTTGGGTCGATTTTGACCAAAGCGGCACCTTCGATCCCTCAGAACACATCGCGGTCGACTACCGTGATGGGGGCGCGGGCGATACAGATGGGGTGTTCAACAACCAGATCACCCTGAACATCCCTGTCCCTGCGAATATCAGCAGCGGCTTTACCCATGCACGTATCCGCTGGTCGACCTCTAGCGCCGTCGCGGCGGACCCTTTTGATGGTCTGAATTTCGATGGCGAGGTCGAGGACTACAAAGTGATCCTCTCGGCCGGGGCGGTGCCCTTTACCTGCGATGGCTCGCTCTACCGTGTGACGCAGACGGATACGCAGCTGCAGCGGCTCAGCTTCGCGGAAAGCGCTGGCGTGTACAGCATCACCGCGACCGACATCGGTGCCCCGGCGGGCGTGCAGTATGACGGCGGCTGGGGCTATAATGCGCTCGACGGGTTGTTCTACGGGGTGCGCGCTGCAACGCGCGAGCTGATCCGCCTGGACTCCACCGGCAACTACGAGGTCGTCTCGACCCTCCCCGCGTCGGCGGCGGTGGGCTCCACCGCGGGCGACATCCTGCCCAACGGGGTGATGGTCTATCGTGTGAACGGGGCCAACGCGTTGCAACTGCTGGATCTTTCCGATCCGTCCGCGCCCGTTGATCTGGGCTTGATCACGCTGTCGGCTGCGGTTGAACCGTCGGACATCGCCTATAATCCGAACGACGGCATGTTGTACGGTGTCAACGAGGCCTCTGACCGTCTGTTCTATATCGACCCTGCGGATGGTACGTCGGGCACCCGCGCGCCGGTTGAATTCGGCCCGACCGCCTGGACAGGTTCCTATGGCGCGGTGTGGTTCGATTTCTACGGCCGCATGTACATCAACCAGAACGTCACAAACGAGGTCTATGAGGCCGATGTGGGGCTTCAGGGCTCCGGCTCGGGCGGGGGGCAGTTGATCAATACGGTACCTGTCGGCGAGGGTGGCCTGAACGACGGTGCCGCCTGCCCTTCGCGCTTTGGCCCGCTGCCGCCCGAAGGTGACCTGTCCGGCGTCGTCTACCGCGACACCAACTACTCGGACAGCTACCAGCCCGGTGAAACCGTGCTCAGCGCCGTGACCGTGTCCCTGTACGACGACAATGGCACAGCCGACACCGCGGATGACACGTTCCTGACCAGCGTAGAGACAGCCAGCAACGGCACCTATCTCTTCTCTGACCTGTCTGCCACAGCGACCTACCGCGTAGAGGTCGACGCAGCCGATCCCGACATGCCCCCCGGGCTTGTGGCCGGTACCGTGAACCCGCAGACGGGCGTATCAATCACCGCCGGCAGCGTGCGCACCCTTGATTTCGGGTTTGTGAACGGCGGGGCGACGGCGGACCTGTCCCTGACCAAGGGCGTGTTCGACACCAGCGGCCAGCCGGTGACCCAAGCGGGCCCGGGCACAGAGCTTGATTTCGTGCTCACCGTAACAAACGACGGCCCTGACGGCACCACCGGTGTGCGGGTCCGTGACCTGATCCCCGACGGGTTCACCTTTGTCTCTGCCACACCGGCGGATGGCACCGATACCTATGACGCCAACACCGGGACATGGGACGTCGGCGAGGTGGCCAATGGCGCGAGCGAAACCCTGACCGTGCGCGTCACGATGAACGCCACAGGCGAGCATACCAACGTGGCCGAGATCATCGCCTCTGACCTGCCGGATCCCGATAGCGATCCGCTCGTGGGTCCGCTGACGGACGATCTGGGCGACGGGGTTGCCGATGACGACGAAGCCGCCGTGAGCGTGAGTTTTGCCGGGGCCGGCCCAAGCTTGTCTGGTAAGGTCTTTATCGACAATGGTGCAGGTTCCGACACAGCCTATGACGCGCTGCAAGGGGCCTCGGAAGCCGACACCGGTGCGGCGGAAGTCCGGATCACCGATAGCAGCGGCACGTTGATCGGGTCGCCGCAGGTTGCCAGTGATGGCAGCTGGAGCCTGACCCTGCCCGAAGGCTTTGCCGATGACGTCACCATCACCGTGGTCCCGGACAACGGCTTGCTCACCGTGTCCGAAAACCCCGGTGCCCTGCCCGGCCTGGTCAACCCGGCCAGCGGCGATGGCACCTTTACCTTCACGCCTGCGGCAGGGACATCCTATCCTGATCTGGATGTCGGCCTGATCGAGGACGCCCGGCTGAGCGAAAGCCAGCAAAGCGCGATCCGTCCGGCACAGGTGGTGACCCTGCGGCATGAATATCTTGCCGATGCAGAAGGCTCTGTGGTGTTTGACACCGATATCCAGTCGATCACCGCGCCGGGGCTCTTTTCCGTCGCCCTGTTCGAGGATGCCGCCTGCGACGGGACGGCCACCAGCCCCATCACCACCGCCCTGCCCGTGACCCCTGACACGCGTATCTGTCTGGTGGCGCGTGTCGCCGCCTCGGGTGCGGCGGCACCGGGATCGACCATCGCCTTTGATGTGGTCGCCGACACGACCTATGGCGCGACCGGCGCGACCGAGCAGGACCGCAACACCGATCTGGTGCGGGTAGAATCCTCCGAAGGGATACTGAAACTGCGCAAGACGGTCCGCAACGTCACCCAAGGCACGCCCGAAGGCGTCAGCAACGGTGCCGCTGCGGGGGATGTGCTTGAATATCGCATCTTCCTCGACAACCCTGGCGAACTGCCCGCGACCAACATCGTGATCCACGACCGCACGCCGCCCTACACAGAACTGGCATCCGCCATCCCAAGCCCCGTATCCATCGGCGGCGATGTGATCTGCACGATGACCACGCCCGGGGCAGATACGGCGGGCTATGCGGGGGCGCTGCAATGGGACTGCACCGGATCACATGAACCGGGTGCAACGGGGTCTGTGTCCTTTGAGGTGCGGATCGCCCCCTAAGGCGGCGCTTATGGTCAGGCGCGGACGGGGGTGCTGCCCTCTCCCCATACGAACGAAAATCCCCCCGTACCGCGGATGCGGCGCGGGGGGACTTGCAATAGGAATAGGCTTCAATTCCGCTGAGCAGGTGCCAGAATATCACCCGAAGAGGCGTACCAGCATCCAAAGCCCCATGCCCAGCATCATCACGTTCTCGGTCAGGGACACAAAGCCAAGCGGCACATTGCTGCTGCCGCCCACGCAGGCGCATTTCAGCTCGCGTTTGTCGATATAGACCGCCTTGATCACCGAGATCGCCCCGATACCACCGATCACGATCGCGATCGGTGCTGCCAGCCACAGCAGCGCCCCTGCGGTCATGGCGATGCCTGCAAAGGCCTCTCCGAACGGGTAGACCTTGCCGTAGGGCACCCAGCGTTTTGCCAGCAGGTCATAGTTCAGGAACATGGTCGAGAAACTCTCGATATCCTGCAACTTCTGCACGGCGAGGAAACACATGGAGATCGAGATAAACCACTGGAACGCCTGCACCGTAAAGATGCTTTCAAAGGCAAACCACGACAGGCCAAGCGCCATTAGAAAGGCGACCGAAAAGATGGCGATCACCGGCTGGTACGACGTGTCAGATTGCTGATCCTTGGGTTTGTCCAAGCCAAAATAGACCCGCAGATCGTCATAGCCGCCGATCCGTTCCCCGCCGATAAAGCTCTGCGGCGTCGTTTCGACATCATGCTCCGCCTTGAACGCGTCTGTCTCTTCGCGCGTTGTCAGGTGATGATCCTCGACCTCGAAGCCCTGACGCTCCAGCAGGTCTTTGGATTTCAGACCGTAGGGACAGGTATGGTCAGGCATCACCATACGGTAGAGTTTTGCCGGTTGTGTCTGCTGTTGCGTCATTATGTCCTCACTTCCCGTCGATTTCCGGTGTTGCGGTTGGCCCGCCTTCAAGATCCGCGATCAGGGCCTTCATCTCGTCGATCTCAAGCCGTTGCGCTTCGATGATATCATCCGCCAGCTTGCGCACCCGCGGGTCCGAGATATTGGCACGCTCGCTCGTCAGGATCGCAATGGAATGGTGCGGGATCATCGCACGCATCCACGCCGTATCATCGACCGTGGACTGGCTGCGCACCAGAAACAGCGACACCGCAAAAACCAGCGCGCTGCCTGCAAAAATCGCGATATTCACCCCACGGTTGCTGTACATCCCCAGCATGAACGCCAGCATGATGACCGCCATCACCGCGCCCATATACAGCGCCATATAGCTGCGGGTTTCGCTAAAGAACACGTGATCGATTGCGTAGGTGTTCAGATACATTAAGCCGAACATCACCACGGTAGAGGTGATGATCATTGCAAAGAAGCGCCAGTATGACATGAGAAGACCTTTCGTGATGTTGCTATGACAACAAAACCGCCTTCCCGCGCAGGAGGGTTCCCGCCGACCTGCATTATTTGACATATCTTGCGCTGATGACTGCGGGCGAAAGCCCTGCATTCGCCCGCAGAACAGACTTGGGATTAGCTATATGCACCGGCGGAATAGGTCAGCTCGTAGCTGTGGCTGTACAGCTCGAACACGATGCCAAAGGGGTCTTCGACATAGACCATGCGATAGGGTTTATCGTCGGGGAAGTATTCGCGCACCGGCATCCGCTGCTTGCCCCCTGCCGCGACAATCTTGGCCAGCAGATCTTCGAGGTTGGGATCCTGAATGGCGAAATGGAACGTGCCGTGCTGGCGGAAGTTCAGCGGGTCTGCGGGCGCGTGGTTGCCGTCAAATTCAAACAATTCGATCCCGATACGGTCTGCCGTCGCAAGATGCGCGATACGCAGGCGGCCCCAGCCTTCGCCAAAGACATCGGTACACATCTGCCCGATATCGCTGCCGTCTTCGACAATCTCTGTCGGTTGCATGATAACGTAGAACCCCAGCACGTCGGCGTAGAATTTTACGGCTTGGTCCAGATCCGGCACGGAAAGCCCGATATGAGAGAAACTGCGTGGTGTCGGTGTCATGGTCTATCCTTTGTTCTGTGATACCCCCGTGATTTAGGTGGACCGCGCGCAAACATAAAATTATCATATGGAATTAAATTGATAACTTTATGGAATGATCCGCGTGTTAAACGCCTCATGGCTCGAAACCTTCACCACCCTATGTGACATCGGGCATTTCACCCGCACCGCAGACCGGTTGGCCATGACCCAGCCGGGGGTGTCGCAGCATATCCGCAAGCTGGAACAACAGGTCGGCCAGCCGTTGATCCTGCGCGAGGGAAAGTCCTTTACCCTCACCCCCGCCGGAGAAGAGCTGCTGTCGATCGGACGTGCCCGCCGGACAGAGGAGCGCGCCCTGCGCGAAAGGATGCAGCGCGATGACCCTTTGTCAGGCACGGTCAGAATCGGCTGTTCTGGCAGTTTTGCGTTACGGCTGTATCCGCATCTGATCGCGCGGATGCAGCAGGCCCCGAAGCTGGAAATGCACCTCAGCGCCGCCCCGCAGACGCGTATTCTGGCGGATATACTGGCAGGGACGCTTGATCTGGGCGTGGTGACCGCGGTGCCCGATATGCCCCGTGTTCAGGCCACGCCCCTGTCGCAAGAGGAACTTTGCCTCGTGCTGCCCGCCACATTTAACGCGGCGGATCTGACGCTGCAGAAGCTTGATGACTTGGGGTTCATCGCGCATCCTGATGGCAATGCCTATGCCGATGATCTTCTCGGGCGCAACTTTGATGACTACCGCGGGGCAGAGCATTTGCGGCTGCGCAGTTTTATCAACCAGATCGGGCAAATCCCCCTGCCCGTGGCCCAAGGACTGGGCTATACCATCCTGCCGCGATCAGGGGTGGAGGGGTTTGCGCACCGCGACGCACTGGCGGTGCATACCCTGCCCCAACGGCGGTTTCACGACCTCTGGCTGATCGCACGTAAAGACCGCGCTGCATTCGCCCGCGTCGCTGCCACCGCCGACGGCATACTCGGGCTGCAATAGCGCGTTGGCGGTGCCCCGACCTATCTGACCACATGCACCGCGCATTTGGCGTGACGCACCACATATTGCGCGACCGACCCCAGCAGGATGTCAGACAACGCGGGCTGATGCGACGCGATCACGATACAGTCGGTCCCGTTTTCCTCGGCCCAGCGTGTCGCCCGTGGCCCGGCGCGCCCGTCCGCAATCGCTGTCGCGGCCCCCGGCACGCTTAGCGCCAACGCATCCAGCCGCGCCTGTACTGCTTCACGCGTGGAGGTCACGATGTCGGTGGGGATGTATTCGGCGACATAGACCGGCACCGCCTCTATCACATGCAGCAGGGTCAATCTGGCGTCCGGTGCCGCCAGCGCCTGCGCCGCATCAAAAGCGGTCTGGGTGATCTCGGGGGTCTCGAAAACAACGGGGATCAGGATATTCTTGTACATGCTGCACTCTCCTATGAAGGTGCAGACAGTGAACGCCTTGGGGTGCCCTGCGTCGTTGATACAGATCAAATCAAAGGGAATATTTCCCTAGTCGCAGTCGTCGCCCGAGGCCGCGTGCAGCGCGTCCACATCGGCCACGCGGAAACGGCGAGGGTCGACGAAGCTCAGGATACCCTCTTTCTTCATCGCGCCAAGCTGGCGGCTGACCGTTTCAAGCGTAAGCCCCAGATAGTTGGCGATCTCGTACCGTGTGAGAGGCAAGACCAGCTCTTGCCCAGGGGTATCCGCATTGGCCAATTGCTGCCGCCGCGCCAGCATTTCAATGAAGGTCGCGATCTTTTCGCGCGCGGTTTTGCGGCCCAGCAACAGCATCCAGTCACGCGCCGCGTCCAGTTCATCGAGGGCCATCTCCATCAGCCGTTGGGCGATATGCGGCGTGGTTTCGATCAGCGCCTCGAAGGGTTTGCGCTGGAAGCAGCAAAGCGTCACATCGGTAACGGCGACCACGTCAAAATCAATCGCCGCGCGGCCCGGACGGCCGATGAAATCCGACGGGAAAAGCAGCCCCACCATCTGCGTGCGCCCGTCCTCCATCGTTTTGCCAAGGCTCGCGACGCCCGACACGACCGACGCAACATAGGTCAGCCCGTCGCCCCGCCAAAGCATCGGATCACCCGCCTTGAACGACCGATAGGTCTTGATTTGCTCCAGCATCAGCAGTTCATCATCATCGCAACGCGCACAAACGGCGCGGTGGCGGATCGGGCATTCACTGCATTTCGGGCGCGACTGAAGATCAAGCATGGCCTGATCATAGCGTTCATTCGCGCGGACCACCATCACCAAGACGCACCGCCACCGCGCTGTGTCCCGATGTCGCTTGGCCCTTCAGGTCACGTCGCGCTTCTGGTGATACTCGGGCCGGTCCCAACTGCGGGTCGCAAGGATGTCGGCAAGGATGTCGACCGCGCCGCGTACGTCGTCTTCGTCGATGTACAAGGGCGTGAAGCCAAAGCGCATGATGTCAGGCGCGCGGAAATCACCGATCACGTCGCGTGCGATCAACGCCTGCATCACCGCATACCCGTTCTTTGACGCGAAAGACACCTGACTGCCGCGCTGGTTTGCATCCCGTGGGCTGGCCAGCACAAGCTCGGGGCATTTTTCTTCGACCAGCGCGATGAACAGCTCAGCGAGCGCGACAGACCTCTCCCGCAGCTCGGCCATATCCACCTCGTCCCAAAGCCCAAGCGCATGTTCCAGCGCGGTCATCTGGATCACGGGGGGCGTGCCGACGCGCATGCGCTCGATGCCCGCTGCGGGGCGGTATCCGGTCTCGAAGGCGAAGGGCGCGTCATGCCCCAGCCATCCGGCCAAAGCGGGCTGGATGTCCGCGACGATATCGGGGCGCGCATAGATGAACGCAGGGGCCCCCGGCCCGCCGTTGAGGTATTTATAGGTGCAGCCGACGGCGAATTCCGCGTTGCAGGCAGCCACATCGACGGGCACCGCGCCTGCGCTATGGGCCAGATCCCACAGCATCACCGCCCCTGCCCCATGGGCCGCCGCGGTCACTTGCGCCATGTCATGCATGCGGCCCGTGCGGTAGTCGACTTGGGTGATCATCGCGACAGCCACGTCATCGGTCATGGCGCTGGCGACATCCTCGGGGGCAACGATGCGCAGCTCGTAGCCTTGCCCCAACTGCTGGATCAGCCCCTCGGCCATATACAGGTCCGACGGGAAGTTGCCGCTGTCCGACAGGATCACCCGCCGGTCGGGGCGCATCTTGAGAGCGGCAGACAGGGCCTGAAACACTTTGACCGACAGCGTGTCGCCCATGGTGACCGACCCCTCGGGCGCGCCGATCAGGCGGGCAATACGGTTGCCGACACGTGCGGGCTGCGCCATCCAGCCGTCAAGGTTCCAGCCCTTGATCAGATGCGCGCCCCACTGCGCCTGCACCACGTCCTGCACCTTTTCGGCCGTCCCCACAGGCAGAGGCCCAAGCGAGTTTCCATCAAGGTAGATCATGCCGTCGGGCAGGGAAAAGCGGTCTTTCATCGGCAATCGGGTCACAGGGCACCTCGTACGTTCCAGAGTTCGGGAAAAAGTTCGACCTCGAGCATCCGGCGCAGGTATTTCACCCCAGACGTGCCGCCCGTGCCGCGTTTGAAGCCGATGATGCGTTCCACCGTGGTCACATGGTTGAAACGCCAGCGGCGGAAGTAGTCTTCGAGATCGACGAGCTTTTCGGCCAGCTCGTACAGCTGCCAATGGGCGCGCGGGTCTTGGTAGACGCGCACCCATGCCTGCATCACCGCATCATCCGCCGCATGAGGCGTGTCCATCGCATAGGCCTGCGGGTCAAAGCTTTGCCCCGTTGCCTCTGCCAGCAGATCAAGCGCCACATGGTACAGGGATTTTGCCCCCAGTTCCTGCGTCAGCATGCGGTGCAGTTCGGGGCGATGTTCATGCACTTTCATCATCGCGCTGTTGCGGTTGCCGAGGATGAATTCGATCAGCCGGTATTGATGCGACTGAAACCCCGAGGACGCGCCAAGGTCGTCGCGGAAATCGCTGTATTCACTGGGGGTCATGGTGCGCAGCACATCCCACGCGCTGTTGAGCTGTTCAAAAATGCGCGCCACACGGGTCAACATCTTCATCGCAGGCGCAAAATCACCCGCCGCGAGATGGGTGCGCGCCGACGACAGCTCGTGCAGGCACAGGCGCATCCATAGTTCTGAGGTCTGATGCTGGATGATGAACAGCATCTCGTCATGGGCGTCGGATTTGCAATTCTGCGCCCCGAGGATCGGGTCGAGCGACAGGTAATCGGTATAGGACATATCCTTGGCAAAGGACATTTGTGCCCCTTCGTCAGCGGGGTTGTAGCCGGTCATGCGAGGGTCTCCGATTGGGGGCCGAGGGTTCTTGCAAAGGGTGAATGGGCAGGCATCAGCGTCGAAAGCTCCTCGAAGGCGGCGATGCTCAGACCGGTGTGATGGCGAAAGGCCGCAAGCGCCGCCGCCGGATCATGATCAACTGCTGCCTGATAGAGCGCGCGATGCGGCTCTAGCGCCATACCGGCAGAGAATACCTCTGCCGCTTTGGCCGCCAGCGGGGGCGCGCTTTGGGTCAGATCGCGCAGGCCCGCCTGAATAAAACGGTGGTAGCGTCCCAACTGATCCTGCAACTGCCCCGCAAACCGCGCCATCCAATCAGAGCGCGCCCCCGCCACCAGTGCCTGATGAAAGGCCAGATGCCGCCGCGTCCATTGCGCCAGTGCCTCGTCATTATGGATCACCGAAGGCACGGGCGTTTGCGACAGATGGTGATAGGCGCCGATCACCCCTGCCTCCCACGTGTCATCGGCGTGGCTGACGGAATGGGCCAGCATCGCGCCTTCGATGGCATCGCGGCTGCGTTCCAGGTCCAGAAGATCGGCACGGGTCAGCGGGGTGACGCAAAAGCCCTTGTTATGCTCGGGCATGACAAGCTGTTCAGCCGCCAGCCGGTTCAGACATTCGCGCAGCGGCGTCAGGCCGATGGCATAGCGTTCCGACAGGGCCGGTAGGCGCAGCGCCATGCCCGGTGGCAGATCCAGCGACAGGATATCACGGCGAAGCCGGTCGAATAGAATGTCCGATTTCGATTGCCGAAGTGTCATGATGTGCCCCTTTCGAAACACACCATGACAAATAAATACGATCATGTAAATCGTATACGATTTTTTTCGCGTAGGTCCGCATTGAGTTCTTCGGACCCCTTCTAGACTAGAGCGCGTTCGGCGGGGACTCTCCACGGAAGAACGCGTCAAGATTATCCAGTGCCTTGAACCCCATCGCATCGCGGGTCTGCACCGTGGCGCTGCCCACATGGGGCATCATCATCACGTTGTCATAAGACGCGAAGGCCGGATTGCCCCCCGGTTCGGTGACAAAGCAATCCAGCCCCGCCGCCCCGATATGCCCCGCATCCAGAGCGTCGACCAAAGCGGCCTCGTCGATCAGATTGCCACGGCCCGTGTTGACCAGAACCGCCCCTTTGGGCAGCTGCGCCAAACGGTCGGCGTTCATCAGCCCGACCGTCTCGGGCGTCGCGGGGCAATGGAGCGACAGGAAGTCGGACACGGCCAGCAGGCTTTCCAGCGTCTCGTGATAGATCGCGCCCGCTTCATCCTTGGGCGAAAGACGGCTGCGGTTGTGATAGTGGATCTCCATGTCAAAGCCGCGCGCCTTGCGGGCAAAGGCACGACCCACACCGCCCATCCCCACGATCCCCAGCCGCGCACCGGTCAGCTGTTTGCCCACCAGAAAGGCCGGCGACCAGAAATCCCATGTGCCGGACCGCACAGTCCGGTCCCCCGCGACCGCATTGCGCGCAGCCCCCAGCATCAGCATCATCGCCAGCTCTGCCGTGGCATCCGACAGCACATCGGGCGTATTGGTGACGACGATCCCCTTGCCGCGCAGCGCGTCCAGATCGCAATGATCCACCCCGACCGAATGGTTCGCGACGATTTTCAGCCGCGGGTCGAGCTGCGCCACCACATCTGCGCTGAAATGTTCGGAGTGGCACGGGATGATCCCGTCGACGGATGCGCTCATCCTGATGATATCCTCGGCGCTGCCGGGGGTGTCGGCGGCATTCCAGATCACCTCGTAGTCGCGGCGGGCGCGTTCCAGCGTGGCATTCGACAGGGTGCGGGTGATCCAGATCACGGGTTTGGACATCGGCTAGTCTTTCTTGTTGCGACTGGAGGTGAACAGATCAAAGGCGATGAACGCCAGCGTGATCGCCACGATGATCACCAGATCGGGGCTGGGCACCTTGACGGCCAGGATCAGCAGAAAGGTGGTGATGGTCGCAAACGCCACAAGTGCGAGAAGTCGGTTCATATCAGATATCCTTTATGCAGAGGCACCAGCGGCCCAGTCGGTCAGCCATTGTGCCGTGCGCAGCAACCGCGCGTCATTGTGGCGCGCGCCGACCAGCTGGACGCCCATGGGCAGCCCTTCGGTCGAGGTGAAAAGCGGCAGGTTGATGCAGGGTGTGCCGCAGAAGGTCCACAGCCCGTTGAACACCGGATCGCCCGTGGTTTCCAACCCTTTGGGGGCCGGACCGGGGGCCGAGGGGCAGAGGATCACATCGCAGCGGGTGAACATCTCGTCCAGTGCGGCGTTCAGCACCTTGGGCATGTCGCGGGCAGACAGGTAATCGCGGGCAGGCACGGCGTTGCCTTGCTCTATCGCGTCGCGGGTGATCGGCCCCAGCTTGTCCGCGCCCCGGTGCCAATAGGGGTAGTAGTGATAGGACATCTCGGCCAGATTGATCAGCTTGCGCTGGTCTGCTGCCGTGTCGAACACCGCGGGCAACGGAAGCTCGAACGCCTGATCGCCAAGCGCGTCCATCAGCTCGGCAAAGGCCTCATGCAGTTGCGGCTCCGCATCCTCCCATCCCGGCGGGCGGATGAAGCCGAATACGGGCGGCAGCGGCGGGGCCGAAGTCGCCGCCGCATGCAAGGCGGGCGCGGCGCAAAGCGTGGTCGCGCTGTCTTCGTCATCCTGCCCGAAAAGCACCTCGGCCAGAAGTGCTGCCCCTGCGGGATCGCTGGCAAAGACCCCGATCGTATCAAGCGAGGGCGATTGCGTCAGCACCCCCCGCCGCGGGATCGCGCCGAAGGTGGGTTTATATCCGGTCACCCCGCAGAAGGACGCCGGGCGGATCACCGACCCGCCGGTCTGGGTGCCGATGGCAAGCGGGACCATTCCGTCCGCCACCGCCGCGGCAGAGCCTTGCGACGATCCGCCGGGCGTATGCGCCAGATTATGCGGGTTCGCGGTCTTGCCGGGCTGCATGAAGGCAAGCTCGGTCGTGACCGTCTTGCCCATCAGGATCGCCCCTTCCTTGCGCAGCCTCTCTACCACAAAAGCGTCGCGCAGGGGCACGCGCCCCGCATCCTGCGCGCAGCCGTTTTCCGTGGGAATGCGTTGGGTGTCGATCACGTCCTTCAGCGCGACCGGCAACCCGTGAAGCCGCCCCAAGGGACGCCCTGCCCGGCGATGCGCATCCAGCGTGCGGGCCTGTGCGCGCGCGAATTCGGGATCGAACCACGCCCATGCACCGACCTGCGGCTCGCGCGCCTCGATCCGCTTGATATAGCTGTCGACCAGCGCCAGCGCATCCAGCGCGCCGGACGCCAGCCTGTCACGCAGTAGTGTCACGCTGGGGGTGCCGTCCACCCCGTGACCCGTCATCCGATTACCGTCCATAAAACAGATCCGGCAAATAGAAGACGATCTGCGGGAAGACATACATCAGCACCATCGACAGGATCACGCAGAAGAGGAACGGCATGACCCCCTTGAAGATCTGCGTCAGCAGAAGCGACGGCGGCGCGATGCCCTTAAGGTAATAGGCCGACATCGCCATCGGCGGGGTCAGGAAACTGGTCTGCAGGTTCAGCGCCACGAGGATACCGAAGAACAGCGGATCAATCTCGAAAACCGCCAGCAGCGGCAGGAAGATCGGCACGAAGATGATGATGATCTCGGACCATTCCAGCGGCCAGCCCAGCAGGAAGATGATGAGCTGCGCCATGATCAGGAACTGGATCGGCGACAGGTTCATGGATTGCACGAACTCCGAGATCACATGCTCCCCCCCGAGGTAGGAGAACACGGCAGAGAAGGTGTAGGAGCCGACGAACAGCCAGCAGACCATCGCCGTGGTGCGCACGGTGAGATAGACGCTTTCGCGCAAACGCTGCCATGTCATCGCGCGGTAGATGAAGGCAAGGAAGATACCGCCCAATGCGCCGATGGACGCCGCCTCTGTCGGAGTAGCGAGACCGAAAAGGATCGACCCGAGCACCGCAAAAATCAGGAACGCCAGTGGCACGAAAGAGGTGATGATCATCATCACCAGCTTGCCCATCGGCATATCCGGCACCTCATCCGCCGTAGGCTTTGGTGCCGACGATGGCTGCAGCAAAGACCGCCCGATGATATAGACCAGATACAGCCCCACCAGCGTCAGCCCCGGCAGCAGCGCCGCCGCATAAAGACGCACGATCGACACGTTGGTCGCCGCCGCATAGACGATCAGCATGATCGACGGCGGGATCAGGATGCCCAGGGTGCCGCCCGCACAGATGATGCCCGCCGCAAAGGACGGGTCATAGCGCGCTTTCAACATCGCCGGCAGCGCCAGCAGGCCCATCAAGGTCACAACCGCGCCCACGATCCCTGTCGCCGTGGCAAACAGCGCGCAGGTGATCAGCGCCGCCACCCCCATCGATCCGGGGACATTCTTTGACGCGATGTTCAGCGTGGTGAACAAACGGTCAACGATGTTGGAGCGTTCGACGATATAGCCCATGAACAGGAACAAGGGCACAGCCGTCAGCACCTCGTTCGACATCACGGTAAAGGTCTGGTTCACGAAGAGGTCAAATATTCGGTTGTTATAAAACCCCTCTATCCAACTCGACCATTGTTCCCATTGTCCGGCGGTTTCATCCAGCCGGTCAAAACCGCGCCACATACGGCGCGCATCGAAATAGGCGTAGTAGCCAAAGCCGATGCCCATGGCCATCAGGGTAAAGGCGATCGGGAAGCCCAGAAAAACAAAGATGATGAACAGCCCAAGCATCATCAGGGCGATTTGCGGATCGGTCATGTGATATGGTCTTTCTCGGCCATATTGGCCTTCTGGATCAAAAGATCTTCGGTCTCGAAAACGTCTTCGTCCGCTTCAAGCCAGTAATTGTCCCGGATCGCGATAATGCAGCGGCATACCTGCGCGATCCCCTGGATAAACAGCAATATGCCCGCCGCCACGATCACCGCTTTGAACTGGTAGATCGGCACACCCGCGGGACTGTTGACGGAGACCTCTCCGTATTGCCAGGACCGCGCGGCGTATTTCCAGCCGGACAGGATCAGGGCCAGCACACCGGGGAAAAAGAAGACGATATACAGCACGATATCGATCTTGCCCTGGGTCTTGGGTTGCAGCAGCCGGTACAGGAAATCGCCCCGCACATGCCCGCCACGCGACAGCGTATAGGCCCCGCCCATCATGAACAGCGTGCCGTACATGATAAAGGAAACGTCCAGCGCCCAGGCCGTCGGGCTGTTAAGCACATAGCGTACGAAAACCTCGTAGCCCGTGCCGATGGACATCAGCAAGATAAGCCACGCGAATGACTTGCCAAACCATGCCGACAGGCTGTCGGCGAACCGTATAAATGAAATCATGATGTCCCCATGCCTCGTCTGAAACCCCGGCACACAAAGGTGCCGGGGTTCTGTACTTTACCTGTCAGCGGGATCAGAGCTTGATCTTGCCAGGGAAGTAATGCTCGTAGGCCAGACCATAGTCGGGCGAGTTCATCAGCTCGTAATACGACACACGGCTGACCCACTCGCGCTGGCTGTCGAGGGTCTTTTTCATGAACGGATCGGCTTCCAGCTCGGGGATCAGTTCGTCCCATGCCTTCAGCTGTGCGTCCAGAATCTCTTTCGAGGTGCGGCGCACGGTGACCCCTGCTTCATCCTGCAAGAACTGAAGATCCGCAGAATAGCGGTTCATCGCCTTGGCTGTGTTCGCGGTAGAGGCCGCTTCGACAGCATATTTCAGGATCGCCTGCAGGTCCGGGTCCAGATCCTCAAGGAAGGTCCGCGAGAACAGGAATTCGAAGCTTTCCGACGCCTGGTGATAGGACGACAGATAGTAGTTCTTTGCCACGTCCTGCGCGCCAAAGTCCTTGTCCGACGAGGGGTTGTTGAACTCGAAAGCGTCGATCACGCCACGCTCCATCGCGGGCACGATTTCGCCGCCCGGCAGCTGAGCGACGGACATGCCGAGCTTGGCCATCAGATCGGCCGCCAGACCCACGGTGCGATATTTGAACCCCTGCAGATCCTCGACCGAATTCACCTCTTCCTTGAACCAGCCAAACGGCTGCGCAAACATCGGGAAACCCATGTAGCCAACCACATCGAGGCCCATGATGTCCTGTGTCAGCTCGTTATACAGCTCTTGGCCGCCGCCTTCGTAGAACCACGACAGCATGGTCGTTGCGGAGCCGCCGAAAACCGGACCTGTGCCGAACAGCGACGCGGCCTTGTTCTTGCCGTACCAATAGACAGGCACCGAATGCGCGGCATCGATCAAGCCGTCATTCACAGCGTCCAGCACCTGGAACGCCGCAACAACCGCGCCCGCAGGCAGCACATCGACCTTGACGCGTCCGCCCGACATTTCTTCGACGCGGGTGGCATAGTCGCGTGCGAAGTCCTGCCAGATGTTGGCATCATTCCATGACGTTTGCATTTTGATAACCAATGGCGCTTGCGCCAGAACCGCCGGAGCCGCCAGCATGCTGCCAGCCGCAGCCCCGCCAGCGACTGCCGATTTGGTCAAAAACGAACGTCGATTAATACTATTATTAGTCTTCATTTTGTTCTCCTCCCAGAGCGACTGCACGGCCCTTTTTCAAGTTCCCTACCGGCAATCGTGTCCCGACCTTACCGCCTTGACTGATTTAATCAAGAATTCTGATCATTGCTCTCCGCGTGGCTTGCCTGTAGGAAAAGAGTTACGTTATAACATAACGAATCACTTCCTTACCGACCTGAATGGAGCCCATGATGACCCGCATCCACACCGCATTTCTTTCCGCTCTGGCCGCGACCTCTCTTGCCGCCACAGCCCTGCCCGCCCTTGCGGATCACGCCAAAGACAAGGCGCATGACCACGAAGCCCACGATCATGACCATGACCATGACCATGACCATGACCACAAGCACGACCACGGCGACGACGACATCTACAAAGGCTACTTCGACGATGCGCAGATCAAACCGCGCCCACTGGCCGACTGGGAGGGCGACTGGCAGTCCGTCTACCCGCTGTTGCAAAGCGGTGATCTGGACGCAGTGATGGCGCATAAGGCGGCCAAGGGTGACAAAACCGCCGCGGAATACAAAGCCTATTACGCCACCGGCTATGCCACCGATGTCGACCGGATCGTATTCTCGGGCGATACCGCAACCTTCTACACGGGCGAGACATCGGTGCAGGGGCGGTATGAAAGCGACGGCTTCGAGGTGTTGACCTATGAAAAGGGCAATCGCGGTGTGCGCTATATCTTTGAAAAGGTCAGCGGCGACGCCGAGGCCCCGATGTTCTTCCAGTTCAGTGACCACAAGATCGCGCCCGCCAAGGCAGATCACTATCACCTTTATTGGGGGGATGATCGCGCGGCCCTGCTGAAAGAGGTCACCAACTGGCCGACATATTACCCCGCGGCCCTCAGCCCCGCTGACATCTCTGCCGAGATGCAGGCGCACTGACATCCTGCGCCGCTGCCTGCCTTGACGGTGGCGGCGCACCCCTTGCTTCCAGCGACAAAAGTACCATGCCGAAAACCACCCTTCGCCAGCCCAACTGCCGCAGCAGCCTTGCCGCACGCCGCCGTATGCAGGACCCAATGGCTGCCTATGACCGCTTGCCGCCGGAACTGCGCGGCTGGCTGGCCCAAGCGGCATTGCCTTGGTCCGCACGCTCTGCCCTGCGGGCGTGGCAGCGCGCCTTGCAGCGGTTCAGTGGCGATACGGATGCCGCAAAACAGCACCTATCGCGCTGTGAGCGCAACACGCTGACCCGCGACCGTCTGCATATGCCGGACGCCCCTGCCACATGCGCAGGTGTCCGCCCCCTCTGATCCGCTGATCTGGCCTTTGACCCGCGCCGCCCTACCTGAGCTGACAGAATGATACGAGATGCCGCCGCTTGGTGGTGCCCGTGATCGACCCTTGATGTGATAGGAAAGCTATGTGCCGCGTTCTCGCCTATATCGGGCCTGAAATCCCGCTTGAAAGCCTGCTGATCAAGCCGGAAAACAGTCTGATCAACCAAAGCCTTGACCCCGAGCTGCACCCGAACCTGCAGCTCGCCGGTTGGGGCTTCGGATTATGGAGCGCGCATCTGCTGAAGCCCGAGGAACCGCTGCTGTATCACCGCCCCATGGCCGCGTTCCACGATGACAACGCCCCCGGCATCATCCCCAGTTTGCAGGCCAGCACCATGCTCGCCCATGTCCGCGCTGCGGCCTATGACGCCCGCAATGTGCTGGCGGACGAGAACTGCCACCCGTTCTCGTTCAAGGGCACCCCGTGGATCATCGCGCAGAACGGAGCCCTGCCCCATTGGCGGCTGCTGCAGCGCGAATTGCTGCCCCTGTGCAAAGACGATTTCCTACGGCAGATGAAAGGCACGACAGACACGGAATTCTTCTACGTGCTGCTGCTGTCCCTGCTGGAAGGCGATAGCGATGACGACGTGCAGGCAGCGTTCGAGAAGCTTCTTGATGCCGTATTGCGGGCGATGCGCAAACTGGATCTGGTCGCCCTGACCAAGTTGAAGATCGCGCTGGTGTCCACCGATCGGATCATTGGCGTGAACTATGGGGCCGGCCACAAAGGCGAAACCGCACCCGAAGGCGACTGGAAAGACCTGCGCAAAGCCGGCCCCGGCACCGATGACTACGCCCTGTCGATGCTGCTTGAACCGATGTACCTGTTGATGGGCAAGAATTTCGAGGACTACGCCGACAGCTACAAGGTCGATGCCAGCCCCGAGGGCAAAGCGACCTCGGCCATTTTCGCGTCTGAACCGTTGACCGAGGATGGGTCAGACTGGCTACACATCCGCTTCGGAGAGATGGTGAGCCTGCGTCGCGTCGACGGCAAGATCAGCAAAACGATCACCAAGCTGGACGTATAGACTATGGCCGACCGCTACCCCGATTTCGCCACGCTCGCCGCGGCGCATGATCACGGCAAGGACTACCGTACCACCGTGCAGGATCGCGGCACGCGCGTCGCGATCCTTGCGCCCCACGGCGGGACGATCGAACCGGAAACGGCAAGCATCGCACGGGCTGTCGCCGGAGATGATCTGTCGTTCTATCTGTTCGAGGCGCTGCGCGCCGGGGCGCATGGCGATTACCACATCACCTCGCATCGGTTTGATGAACCTCGGGCGCTGGCACTGGTGGCTGGGGCGGACACGTCGATCGCCATTCACGGGCGCAAGGATGATGGCTCCGACACGGTCTGGCTGGGCGGGCGTGACGAAACCCTGCGGGATGCTGTCGGCGACGCATTGCGCGCGGCGGGCTTCGGGGCCGCGCTGAATACGGCCCTGCCCGGCGTACACCCCAGCAACATCTGCAACCGCACCCGCAGCGGCGCGGGCGTGCAGTTGGAACTGCCCCGATCCCTGCGCCGCAGCTTGTCACAGGACGCCACGATGATGGCGCGCTTTAGCACAGCGCTTCGGGCGGCCATTTCAGCAGCGGGCCTGGACGGCGACGAGGCTACCCGCCGAGCTTGATGCTTACCGGTCCGACCGACAGGGATTGCGGGGCCAGCGCATCGGCGTCTCGCAACCCCTTTATCAGCGCGATGGCAGAGGCCGAGGTGCCCGGCAGGAAGTGATTGCTGCCCGTGTCGGCAATGCCCGTCATATCCACCACGAAGACGCCAAGCCCTTCAAGCTGGTCCAGATCCTCTACCGATCCCAGACGGGCAGCCCCCCCTGACAAGCCCGACGACAGGCGCAGCAACCGGTCGTTCTGCGCGATCGCCACGGTAAAGGGCTGCGGCAAATGGCCAAGCGCATGGGCCTGCGCGCGGAACAGATCCATATCGATATCGGGCGAGATCAGCGTCGTCGCAGACAAACGGTCCAGCAGGGCGCGGTCCCCGCTCAGCGCGATCTGGCGCAACGTCTCCATAATCAGCAGCCCGCCCATCGAATGCCCCACCAGCGACACGCGCAGCCCGTCCTCGCGCAGCAGGCGCCGCAGCAAAGTCGCCAGCGCATCGCGGGCGATCAGCACGCTGTCACGGTCATAGGTATATTCGAAGGGGTTCGCCGCTGACGACCACGAAAAGTGGATCTGCGGCCCCTTGAGTTCATAGTCCCACGCCACCTGCGCATGACGGTATGCGGCTTTGGCAAAGCCGTTGTTATAGCCATGCACAAAGACCACCGCCTCTTGCCCCGGTGTCGACGCGGCGCGGGCGGCGGTGACCAGCGCCTCCAGATCCGGCAATGTCTCTGCCCCGGTGAGGGCGAAATGGCGTGCGGGGTCGGCCCGCGATCCGCGGCTGCGTTCGATCTGCCCGACCTTGTGGTTCGGCGGGATCGAGATGGCAAGCCGCGCGAAATCCAGCGTTTTGGCCCGCCCCGCACCGTAGGCGATCGGCGCGGGATCGGCGGTGCGTGTGGTCGCGACGAGCAGCTG
Organism: Sulfitobacter sp. TCYB15; assembly: GCF_040435955.1. Taxonomy (NCBI): domain Bacteria; kingdom Pseudomonadati; phylum Pseudomonadota; class Alphaproteobacteria; order Rhodobacterales; family Roseobacteraceae; genus Sulfitobacter; species Sulfitobacter sp. TCYB15. Next base: position 1,245,411 of record NZ_CP159193.1, on the reverse strand, counting down.
TTGCACGCCCGCGCCCACATCCGCCCCAACGCCTGCGCTGGCATGGTCCGGATCAACGACAGAGAACCCGCCCTGCCCGCCACATCCGGCGACGGCACCCGCACTGGCAAGGGCAATAAAGTGGCGGCGGGTCGGTGTGCGCATCAGGGGGCCTTCCGGTCGTGTCGGGCGTATATACGCGCCGCCGCACCCTGCCCGTCAAGCCGGATGTCACGTCATGGCGGCTTTGGCCCCATACGCCGACGGTCAACAGGCTTGACAGCGACGGGCGCTTCTGGTCCGCCTGCGGCAGTTTTAGCAGGGCTCCGGACGGGGCATATTGGGCGGCAATCAACACAAAGGGCGCAGCATGGCGACACTCTTGATCCACACGGGCGGCACGATTGGCATGGCCCAGACCCCTGACGGTTTCGCCCCTCGCGACGGGGTGGTCGAAGATGCGGTCGCGGCGCTGGTGGCCAGCGGCAAGGTCACCGGAGAGGTCGAGGTGCTGCGCCTTGATCCGCTGATCGATTCCGCGCTCGCCACGGCGCAGGATTGGGCGCGCATCGCGCAGACCATCCATCAGCATCGGGGCCGCTTTGACGGCTTCGTCGTGACCCACGGGACGGATACGCTGGCCTATACCGCCGCCGCCCTGTGCCTTGCGCTGCCCGGTCTGGCGCAGCCTGTGATCGTGACCGGCGCGATGCGACCGCTGACTGTGGCTGACACGGACGGCACGGCCAATCTGATCGATGCGCTTGCCGCAGCGCGTACCGCACCGGCGGGGGTCTGGGTGCAATTCGGGGGCAAACGGCTGCATGGCGGGCGGGTGCGCAAGGCCCATTCGCAGGCGCTGGACGCCTTTACCGCCGCGCCAACCGACAGGGAACCGCGTGTCACCGCACCCGACCCGCAGCTCAGCCCCCTGCGCCCCCAAGAGGTTGCCCTTTTGACCGTCACCCCCGGTTTCAGCGCCGCCCTGCTGGATCATGCGGCGACCACCTGCGACGGGATCGTTCTGCGCTGCTTTGGCGCGGGCACGGTCCCCGACAGCCCCGCCCTACGTGCCGCCTTGGGCAAGGCGCAAGGCAAGGGCGTTCCCGTGGTGGCCGTCAGCCAATGCGCAGAGGGCGGCATGCAGATCGGCACCTACGCCGCGGGCAAGGCGCTGCGTGACAGCGGGGTGGTCGACGGCGGCCAGATGACAGCCGAGGCGGCCTTCGTCAAAATCCACCTCGCGCTAAGCTGCTTTGCGCAGTTTGACGCGCAACACGCCTATCTGGCTGCGGATCAATGCGGAGAAATGGCCGATTAACGCGCGAAGGGCCAACCCGCTAGAGTTGAATTGCGAAATAACCTGTATAAGGATCAACGCACTAGACGTCGCACAGGGGCTGCGTGCTTCGCGCTGCGTCATTCGGCTTTACGCTTTGGCCAAGAACACCGTAAAACGCGGCAAAACAAAGGGACATTTATATGGAATTTCTACAAACGCTCTTCGGCTGGATCGGAGACTTCACCTGGGGATGGTCGCTGATCCCGATCCTCGTCATTTTCGGTATCTTCATCACCATTGCCACCGGTTTTGTGCAGATCGAATACTTTGGCCGCATGTTCCGCGTGCTGTCGAACAAGAACAACGCGGATGATTCCAACCAGATTTCAGCGCGCGAAGCCTTGCTGGTGTCGGTCGGTGGACGTGTCGGCGGCGGCAACATCGCGGGCGTCGCGGTTGCGATCACCCTTGGCGGCCCGGGTGCGGTCTTCTGGATGTGGGCCATCGCGTTGGTCGGTATGGCCACGAGCCTTGTCGAATGTTCGCTGGCACAGCTGTTCAAGCGCAAAGTCGGAGAGCACAGCTACCGCGGCGGTCCGGCAGCGGCCATCATCCACGGGTTGGGCAAGGAATACCGCTGGCTGGCAGTGATCTACGCGATCTGCCTGATCGCGGCCTTCGGTCTGGGCTTCAACGCGTTCCAGGGCAACACGGTTGCAGGTTCGATGCAGGACAGCTTTGGCATTGACCGTCTGTGGACCGGTATCGCGCTGGCGGCCATCTCGGGCTTTATCATCTTTGGCGGCATCCACCGCATTGCCAAAGTGTCGGACGTTGTCGTGCCGATCATGGCCATCGGCTATCTGGCAATGGCGCTGATCGTGATCCTGCTCAACATCACCAGCCTGCCCGGCGTGATCTATGACATCGTGACCAATGCCTTCGGCCTACAAGAAGCCGTTGGTGGCGGTATGGGTGCTGCGGTTGCGCAGGGCCTGCGGCGCGGTCTGTTCTCGAACGAGGCGGGTCTGGGCTCTGCCCCGAACGTCGCGGCCACCGCCGAGGTACGTCACCCCATCAGCCAAGGCATCACGCAGTCGTTTTCGGTCTTTATCGACACGATCATCATCTGCTCGTGCACGGCTTTCGTGATCCTGCTGGGCGACGTCTATGTCCCCGGTGCCGAAGGCATCGACGGCGTGGCGCTGACACAGCAAAGCATGGTGTCGCATCTGGGCACATGGGTGCAGTATTTCCTGAGCGGCGCGATCCTGCTGTTCTCGTTCTCGTCGATCATCTACAACTACTATCTGGGTGAAAACGCGATGACGGTACTGACCAAGAGCCCCTTGGGCATTCTGGGTCTGCGGATCGCGATCATCGCGATTGTCTTCCTGGGTGCGACAGCACCGGCGGCGACTGCGGTGTTCTTCTTCTCGGATCCGATGATGGGTATTCTGGCGTTGGTCAACTTGCTGGCGATCATGATGCTCTTCCCCGTGGCCATGCGCCTGCTGCGCGACTTCCGTCGTCAGCTAAAGGCAGGCGTCGAACGCCCCGTGCTGAACCCGGACGATTATGCCGATCTGGATATCGACCGCGACGCATGGAAGCTCCCGGCAGAGTGATCCGGACGCATCTTACCTGAATTCGATACGGGCCGTAGCATCTGCTGCGGCCCGTTTCTTTTGCCCCCCGACGCAGCGTTCTGAAACTCGGCAATGGTCAATACCGTCTGCGCTGTCCCATAGTCGGCGCAAAGACATGCAACCAATCGGGGAGGAACGGCACATGGCTGAATTCGATATCATCATCTACGGCGCGACAGGGTTTACGGGGCGGCTGGTCGCGGAATACATCCACGCGACCTATCCGGACCGACCATGGGCGATGGCAGGGCGCAGCGCGTCCAAGCTGGCGCAGGTGCGCGACGAGATGGGCCTGCCCGCCGATACCCCCCTGATCGAGGCCGATGCCTCTGACCCTGCCTCGCTTGACGCGATGGTCGCGCGGGCGCGGGTTATCATCACCACGGTCGGCCCCTATCTGCTGTATGGCGAGCCGCTGGTCGCGGCCTGTGTCAAGGCGGGCACCGATTACGTCGACCTGTCGGGTGAGCCGCCCTTCATGTGGGACATGATCGAAAAGTACAACGATGCCGCCAAGGCCAGCGGAGCCCGGATCGTACACTCCTGCGGCTTTGACAGCATCCCCTTCGATATGGGCGTCTATTTCCTGCAGCAAGAGGCACAGAAACGCTTTGGCGCGCCGCTGAAAGACGTCAAGGGACGTGTGCGCGGGATGAAGGGCACGTTCTCGGGCGGGACGGCGGCGTCGGGCAAAGAGACGATGAAGCTGGCCATGGGCGATCCCGATGTGATGAAGCGTCTGGTCTCGTCCTTCGCGCTGACACCGGGGTTCGAGGGGCCGACACAGCCTTACGGCAACAAACCCTACGAAGACCCCGATTTCGGCATCTGGGTCGCCCCTTTCGTGATGGCGTCGATCAATACCAAGAACGTGCACCGGTCGAATATGCTGATGGGCCACCCCTACGGTACGGATTTCACCTATGAAGAGATGATGTTCACCGGCAAGGGCGAAAAAGGCGAGGCGATCGCCAAGAGCATCGCCAAATCCAACCCTATGGGCGACGATGATATCAAACCCGGCGAAGGCCCGTCGAAAGAAGAACGCGACAACGGCAGCTATGACCTGATGTTCACCGGCACCTCCGCAGACGGAGAGCGGCTGACCGTTGGCGTCAAGGGCGACCGCGATCCGGGCTATGGCTCCACCTCCAAAATGCTGACCGAAGCGGCGCTTTGTCTGATCGAGGAAGCCGCCGACACCCCCGGCGGCGTGCTGACGGCGGCCCCTGCCTTTGGTGGTGCGATCATTGACCGGCTCACAGCCAATGCAGGGCTCACGTTCGAGGTAGAGAGCTAAGCATCACACCCTCGCGGTGACCGCTATTGCGAGGGGGTACACGACCGCGCACGGGCCACAGCGGCTGACAGAAATCGCGCGGCGTAGCCTCTTGCACCTGCCAGAGGGATCGGCAACCCTACGCTGTGCGCCACTACTTCGGCGCGAACTCTGGGGAGGAGATCACCGATGAAGAAACTATTTACACTACTGGGCATCGCCCTGCTGGCCTTGCTTGCCTACCTCGCGTTCTGGCCCGTATCCGTCGCCCCCGTCGCGTGGGAGGCCCCGCCCGATCAGGGCTACACCGGTGATTTCGCGGCCAACGACCGTTTGACCGCATTGAAGATCGTCGAGCTTGAGGGCCGCAGCGGGCCGGAGGATGCCGATATCGGCCCGGACGGGCTGGTACATGTCGCCACCCACGATGGTGAAATCCTGCGGATCGAAGAGAACGGGGCCATCACCGTCTTTGCGCAGACCGAGGGCCGCCCCCTTGGGATCGAATTTGACGACAGCGGCACGCTTTACGTCGCCGACGCCTATCGTGGCCTGCTGTCGGTGGACCGCGGCGGCAAGGTGACCCTGCTGGCCGAGACGACCAAGGACGGCAGCCCGATCCTTTACGCCGATGATGTGGATATCGCCGCCGATGGGAGCGTCTATTTCTCGGATGCCTCGACCCGCTTTGGCGCGCAGGATAACGGCGGCACGCTGGCGGCATCGGTGTTGGATCTGGTGGAGCATTCGTCGAACGGGCGCATTCTGAAATACGACCCCGCATCGGGCGAAACGACTGTCTTTGCCGACGGTCTGAACTTTGCCAACGGGGTGGCGGTGGATGACGCGAACAGCGCGGTATTTGTGGTCGAAACCGGCAGCTACCGCGTCTGGCGCTTCCCCATGGACGGCAGCGCAGGCACGGTGGTGCTGGAGAACCTGCCGGGATTTCCCGACAATATCAACAACGCCCCCGATGGCACATTCTGGGTCGGCCTGGTCAGCCCGCGCAACCCCGTCATGGATCAACTGGCAAACAGCCCCTTCCTGCGCCGGGTGATCATGCGCCTGCCCGACGCGATGAAACCCGCGCCGCTGCGCTATGGCTTTGTCCTGCGGATGGATGCCTCGGGCAAGGTGCTGGAAACGCTCCAGGATCCGGCAGGTGACTATGCATTGACCACGGGTGCCGTGACCCTGCCCGACGGGCGCATTGCCGTGACCTCGCTGACAGAGCCACGTCTGGGGATGCTCGACGCCGCTCCGCGCTAAGACCTACAGGCGCTGGCCCAAGGGGCGGGCCAGTGTCACGCCTGTGACACATCCCGAAGCGCCGCCGCGACCTGTTCGATCTGCGTGCTGCGCAGGCCGGCGATATTGATCCGACCGGTGGCCGTGCCATAGATCGCGTGGTCACGGCGCAAGCTCTCCATCTGGTCGGGCGCGAGGGGCAGCAGGGAAAACATCCCCTGATGGTGCCGCAGCGCTTGAAATGCGGGGGCCGCATCTATCGCGGCCAGCGCATCCGCCAACTGCTGCCGCAGCGATTGGACACGGGCGCGCATGCTGTTGAGCTCTTCTTCCCAGATGGTGCGGGTGTCAAAGACGTGGCAGGCGACAGCGGCACCATGTTCGGGGGGCATCGAATAATTCGCGCGGGTCAATGTCTCTAGGTGGCGGCCCACATGGGCGATGGACGCCGCATCCGGCCCCAGCACCATCGCCGCCCCGATACGTTCGCAATATAGCCCCATGTTCTTGGACCCGCTTGCCGCAACCATCGCCACGGGCACCGCGTCGACCATCACCCGCAGCCCCGCCGCATCTTCGTCGAGCCCGCGGCCAAAGCCCTGATAGGCAATGTCGATCAACGGGATCAGCCCCCGCGCCGCGCAAAATCCGGCCAGCGCATGCCACATATCCGCATCGGGATCGATGCCCGTGGGGTTGTGGCAGCAGCCGTGCAGCAGCACCACATCCCCCGGCTTTGCCGCCGCCAGATCCGCGAGCACGCGGTCAAGATCCAGCGCGTCGCCCTTGGCCTGCCAGCGATACAGCTGCAGCGTCAGCCCCGCCCCCTCGAATATCGGACGATGGTTCACATAGCCGGGGTCCGTGCTCGAGACCGTGGTGTCGGGGCGCAGGCTGGCCAGCATATCCCCCAGGACGCGCAAGGCGCCTGTCCCGCCGACCGTCTGGATCACATGGCTGCGCGCGATCCGCGCGGGCGCATCGCCCAAGACCAGCCGCGCCATGCCCGCGTTGAACACCGCATTGCCCGCCAAAGCGCGGTAGGTTTTCGGCGCACTGTCCTGCGCCAAGGCGCGCTCGGCCATGCGCACCGCCTTCATATTCGGCGTGGCCCCGTGGTCATCGCGGTAGACGCCGATGACCATGTCGATCTTGTGGGCGCGCGGATCGGCGCGAAAGGCAGAGGTCAGACCCCAGATCGGGTCTTCGGGAAGGGCGGCAAGCGCGTCGAGCATCGGGGTTACTCCTTGGGGCGGTTGGCCAGCATGACGCCGGCGCAAATGATGAGAACGGCCAAAATCGTGCCAAGCGTCAGGGCCTCGTGCAGCAGCGGAACGGCAAGCACCGCCGCAATCGCAGGGGCGAGCGACCCGATCGCGGCACATTTCGCGACACCAAGGCGCGCGATGGCGATGGCATAGGTCAGGCTCGACACAAGGCCGACACCGACCCCTTGGGCAAGGATGAATGGCATCGCCTCGGCCAGTCGCACCTGCGTGAGGTTGCTGGGCAGCACCCCCGTGGCGAGCAGCGGCAGCAGCACCAGCGTGGATGGCAGTGCCAGCACCAGCGCGCAGCCGATCGGGTCCAACCCACTGCCCCGCAGCCCCAGCGTATAGCACCCCCAGAGCAGACTGGCCGACAGCAGCAGCGCCACGCCGGTCAAACTGCCTGCGGCCAAATTGCCCGAGGCCCCGATCAGCGCCGCCACCCCCACAAGGATGATCCCCAGCGGCAGCAACACAGCGGGGCGCTGCCGGTAGATCACCCACGTCAGAACCGCCACCGACACCGGTGTCGTCCCGGCAATCAACGCCCCCACATGCGTGGCCGAGGTCTGCGCCCCGCCCATAGCCGCGAGCCAGAAGAACGGCAGCCCCGCCCCCGCCGCGATCATCAGCCAGCGATGCGCGGGCAACCGCCTTAACACAGCGATACGTTTTGGCAGGAAGGGTAAAAAGAACAGCGCCGGAATACCCGACCGGATCAACGCCACATCGCCAAACGTCAGCTGCGCCCCGCTGGCGGCACGGGTGGACAGCGCGAACCCCGCCCAGACCAGCACGGTCACCGCAATCGCGAGATAGCCAACCAGGGGCCGAAGGGGGATCTGCCGCGGACCAAGTCCATGCGCGGCGGGCAGTGAGGGGGAACTGAGCATATTCGTCCTGCGCGTTGTATTTGCGCTGTTTTACGCTGTATCCACGGGCAGATTCTTGCTAATGATTGCGCAATAGTAAGAATTTTGGGCATATCCTGCCCTTAGAGGGCCAAGATGGACAGTAAAGATCGCGAGATCATCAAAGCACTGCAGCGTAACGGGCGTCTGACCAATCAGGATCTGGCGGCTCAGGTGAATCTGTCGCCCTCACCCTGTTTGCGGCGCACCCGCGCGCTTGAGGAAAAGGGCGTGATCAAGGGCTATACCGCGATTGTTGATGAACGCGCCTACGGGCTGCCCGTGACCGCGCTGGTGCGCATCCGACTGAGCAGCCACACGGGCGACGTGGTGAAACTGTTCGAGAAGAAAGTGCACGAGACCGAACAGATCCTCGATTGCTATGTCATCACCGGCAGCGAGGATTATCTGTTGCGCGTGCTGGTCGAGGACTTGAAAAGCTACGAGGAATTCGTGCGCCACAAGCTGCACAACATCCCCGGCATTGCGTCGATTGATTCCAGCTTTGCCTATGGCGTGCTGAAGCAGTCGAACGTCTTTCCCGTGGTGACCTGAAACACCCTAGGGATCGTCGAACCGGTCGTGAACCCCTTCAAGCAGCGTATCCAGCGCGGATAGGAAATGCGCCGCCGCTTGGGGGTCGAGCTTGTCCAGAAACCGCGCCTGATGCGCGTCGACCAGCACCCGCGCCCGCGCCAGCAGGTCTTGCCCCGCCGCGGTCAGCGTGATCGCACGGGCGCGCCCGTCGCCTTCTGTCAGGTTCTGCACCAGCCAGCCTTTGTCGCGCATCTGCTTGAAGGTCCGCGACGCCGTGGGGCGGGTGATGCCGATATTCTCGGCGATACCGGAGGGCGCGGTGATGCCTTCCAGCGCGATACTGGCCAAAACGCACCATTCCAACCGTGTCAGCCCAAGCTGCGAAAGCTCTGCATCCAGACTGGCACGCATAACAGCGGCCAGCCGCGACACGCGAAAGCCCAGCCTGTCGTGCAGACGATAGGAGGCAGTGGCTAAGGTGTTCTCGGGTCCGGTCATAAGGCATGAATACTTCATTTTTGCCGCACCGCTACTGTTTGCTTGCAAAATAGTTGATCTAGGACAACTATAGTGCCGAATTAAGAGGCAATATCCATGACCCCACGGCTGCGTTCCCGCAAAAACCGCCCCATCCATATGGGTGCCTACCCGACTGAAAAGCTGCGGCGGGCGGAGGGTGTTGCAGGGCCGGTGCCGGCCTTCACCCCCTTGGGGGTGACGGGCGACGCGCGTCCGCTGGCCCAAGCGACGCGGGATCACCGCGCCATGCTGGATGCGATCCGCGAGGGTCTGGTGAACAAGGCCTTGGCCGAGATCCCCGCCGATCTGACCGAGCGGGCGCAGCACCTCAAGGCGTTTGCCCATTTCAACGATGCGACGATGGTGGGCATTTGCAAACTTGCCCCCGACCACCATCTGGCACAGCCCCTGCGCAATGCGGATGTGGCGCGGCTGGCGCAGGATTTGCAGACGCGTCAGGTCAAGACGCTCGCCTCTGGTGTGGATGCGATCATGGCCGACCTGCGCGACTCCGTCACCGCACCCGAGACGGATATCGCAGGCCATACCCATGCGCTGGTGCTGCTTTTTGCGCATCCCCGCGCGGTCGAACAGGATGAACCCGGTGCGACATGGATCGCGGGGATGGAGGATTACCGGTCGTCCCTACTTGCCGCGGAATCGGCGGCGGTATTGTCGAATTACATCCGCCTGCTGGGGCGTCCGGCGCGCGGGCATACGATGACGGCAAGCGATGTGGACCTGAACCAGCTGGCGGTCGCGGCGGGTCTGGCGCTACCGCAAGACGGTCAGTTGACCGCCCCTTTCGTCGGCACGCGCTTTTCGCTGGCCGCCGTCACCATGGCGATGGATCTGGCCTGTGACCGCCCTCTGGCCGCCGCCGCCCTGCCCCGCACAGCGCCCGCCTATGCAACGCGACGCTTTGTCGATGGCGCGCAGCCTTTCGAAAAGCTTAAACGCGTAGACAGCCCCACGACCTATATGGACGAACCGCGCATCCCGCGCCTGCCCAAACGCACCGATATGTTCAGCCGTGCGCTGTTCGGGGACATGGGCAAAAAGCTGCAAGACGGAGCCACCGGCGGGCGCTATATCCGCAAGACGCCGACCTCTATGGCGCAGCGGCGCGCGCTTGGGGCCTTTGGCCTGCTGCAAGACGGACAAGCTGCCGAAACGCAAACCGCCCTCGCCCCGCAACAGGCAGCAGAGATGGTCAAGGTGGTTGCCTATTTCCTGGGGGCCGATGCCGTGGGCGTCAGCCGTTGTCCCGATTGGGCATGGTACAGCCATGACGCCACCGGCACCGCGATCGACCCGCCCCATGATCAGGCGATCAGCCTCGTGATCGATCAGGGGTTCGACACGATGGAAGGGGCCTCGGGCGATGACTGGATCAGCGTGGCGCAATCCATGCGCGCTTATCTGCGGTTCAGCCTTGTGGGCGGCGTACTGGCGCGGTTGATCCGCGATCTGGGATATCCGGCCAAGGCGCATACGGTGATGGATGGCGATGTGCTGCAACCCCCGCTGCTGCTGCTGTCGGGCTTGGGCGAGGTCAGCCGCATCGGCGAAGTGATCCTGAACCCCTATCTTGGCCCGCGTCTGAAATCGGGCGCGGTGACGACCACCCTGCCGATGACCCATGACAAGCCGATCGACTTCGGCCTGCAGAAATTCTGCGAAAGCTGCCAGAAATGCGCGCGGGAATGTCCCTCGGGGGCGATCACGGCGGGGCCGAAGCTGATGTTCAACGGCTACGAGATCTGGAAATCCGACAGCCAGAAATGCGCCACCTACCGGATCACGACCGAGGGCGGCGCCATGTGCGGGCGCTGCATGAAGACCTGCCCGTGGAACCTTGAGGGGATCTTGGCCGACAGCGTGTGGCGCTGGACCGCGATGAAGCTGCCCGCTACCGCACCAGCGCTGGCCAAGCTCGACGATCTGCTGGACCGTGGCGACATCAATCCCGTCAAGAAATGGTGGTGGGATCTGGAGGTGCAGGACGACGGCGGCTACCGCCCCACGGACAAGCCGGTGAACAGCCGCGGTCTGCAAAAAGACCTGAAGCTGCGCGCGACGGACCAGACGCTGGCCGTCTACCCTGCGCCGCTTGCCCCGCATCCCTACCCCTACCCCGACCCGATGGACCGCGAGGCCGGCATCCGCGCCTATGGCGCGATGATCCCCGCCGCCACACACCGCGCGCGGGTCGCAAGCGGAGACACGCAGGGTCTGGTCCCTGCGCTCAAGCCCTTGGCGGATAGTCCGGTATTGCCGCTGACCGTCACCCGCGCGGATGTGTTAAGCGACGGCATCACGCGATATGAACTGCGCGATCCCGACGGGGCCGATCTGCCCCTGTGGCAGGCAGGGGCGCATCTGGATGTGGTGATCGCGCCCGAGTACCTGCGCCAATATTCCATGTGCGGCGATCCCTCGGACCGGTCGCGCTATGTCATTGCCGTCCAGCGCGAGGATCAGGGCCGCGGCGGCAGCGCCCTGATGCACCGTATCTTCACGCAGGGGCGCAAGATTTTCGCCGCGCGTCCGGTCAACCATTTCCCCCTGACCGAAGACGCCCCCTTCAGCGTGTTGATGGGCGGTGGCATCGGTATCACCCCGATGATCGCCATGGCGCACCGCCTGCATCAGTTGGGCCGCGATTTCGCGCTGCATTATTCTGCCCGCACCGCCGCTGATCTGGCCTTTGCGGCCGAGATCGCTGCCGCCCCTTGGGCCGCCCATGCCGTGCTGCACGTCAGCGATCAGGGCAGTCGGGCAGAGTTTGACACGATCCTGTCGGCCCATCCTGCCGGCAGTCATGCCTACGCCTGCGGCACCCCCGCCTATATGGAGGCCGCAATGACCGCCGCCGCCCGCGCGGGCTTTGCCGAGGATCAGTGTCACATCGAATATTTCGCCGTCCCCGAAGCCCCCCCGCGCGAGAACCACAGCTTTACGGTCCATCTGGCCAAGACCGGCAAAGACATCCACGTCCCCGCCGACCGCAGCCTGTCGGATATGCTGACAGAGGCAGGCGTGCCCGTCGATGTGAAATGCGCCGACGGGATCTGCGGGGTTTGCGCTTGCGGGCTGGTCGAGGGTGACGCCGATCACCGCGATTATGTGTTGTCACAGGCGCAGCGTGAAACCACGTTGATCACCTGCCAGTCGCGCGCGGCGGCAGCGGGGGGGCATCTGGTGCTGGATCTGTGAAAACCTAGCGTTCAGCACATCGGTAAAGTCAGGGCGGGTATGCGAAAACTGCGCTTGCAATACCCCCTGCCTTTCTGTCTACGGGCGCCACCGCAACCGACCGCAGGCTGGACCGATCATGACAGAACCCAACGGCGCTTCGATCACGTTCGAGAACGTGGGCAAAGCCTATTCCAAATCCGGCGGCACGACTGTCACGGCGCTTGAAGGCGTCTCTTTGGCGATGGAGCCGGGATCAATCACCGGCATCATCGGACGGTCGGGGGCTGGCAAATCGACGCTGCTGCGCATGGTCAACGGGATCGAGCGGCCTACGACGGGCGCGGTTCTGGTGGGCGGACAGAATGTGGGGGCTGCAAAAGGGTCCAAGCTGCGTGCGATCCGCCGCGATGTGGGGATGATCTTTCAGCACTTTAACCTGCTGGCCTCGCGCAGCGTGGCCGGCAACATTGCCTTGCCGCTGGAAATCGCCGGTGTGCCGTCCTCGCAAATCAAACCCCGCGTGGAAGACCTGATCGAACGGGTCGGACTTAGCGCGCACGCCACACGCTATCCGGCAGAGCTGTCGGGCGGGCAAAAACAACGCGTCGGGATCGCGCGGGCACTGGCCACCGGCCCCAAAGTGCTGCTGTCGGACGAGGCGACATCCGCGCTGGACCCTGAAACGACGCAAACGGTGCTGTCGCTGCTCAAGGACATCAACCGCGAGCTGGGGCTGACCATTCTGCTGATCACCCACGAGATGGCCGTGGTCCGTGACATCGCCAGCCACGTCGCCGTGATCGACGGGGGCCGCATCGTCGAACATGGTGAGACCTACGATATCTTCACCGCGCCTCAGCATGCGACCACGCGGTCTTTCCTGTCGGGGGTGACCGGCGTCACCCTGCCCGCTTTCGTCAAGGATCGTCTGATCTCAAACGCCCCCGCGCAGGGCGGCGACGAGGTGATCCGCGTGACCTTTGCGGGCCAGCACGCCACCGACCCGATGCTGGCGCGGCTGACGCAGGACATGGGCATTCCGGTCAATATCCTTGCCGGTGCGGTCGAGGAAATCGGCACCCGCCCCTTCGGCAATCTGCTGGTATCGCTGCCTGTGGCCAAGGCCGCAGAGGCGCGTTCATTTTTGGAAAGCCACGGGCTTATGACGGAGGTGCTTGGCTATGTCGGCTAACCTTATCAACCTACTGATCGAGGCCACGGGCCAGACGCTTTATATGGTCGCCATCTCGGCGCTTCTAGGGGCGCTGCTTGGCCTGCCCTTGGGGTTGTTTCTGGCGACCTCGCAACGCGGCGAGCTGCTGTCGGCCCCGTGGGTCAACAAGGTGCTCGGGCTGGTCGTCAATGCCACGCGGTCGGTGCCGTTCATCATTCTGGTGGTCGCGATCATCCCCTTCACGCGGATGGTTGCGGGCACGTCGATCGGCACGACAGCCGCGATTGTGCCATTGACGATCGCCACCGTGCCCTTCATCGCGCGTCTGGTGGAAAACGCGATCCGCGAGATTGATTCCGGCCTGATCGAGGCGGCGCGCGCCATGGGGGCGACCCCGTTGCAGATCATCCGCAAGGTGCTGCTGCCCGAAGCGCTGCCCGGCATCACGCTTGGCCTCACCCTCGCCATCGTGAGCCTGATCGGCTATTCCGCCATGGTCGGCGCCGTGGGCGGCGAAGGTTTGGGCGATCTGGGCATTCGCTATGGGTATCAACGGTTTATGCCCGACGTTATGGCTGTTGTCGTGATCATCCTCATCGTCTTGGTGCAGCTTGTGCAATCGATCGGCGAACGCATCGCAGCCGCTGTCGACAAACGCGCCACCAAAAGCGGCGGGCAATAGCGCCCGTCTCCTCCTCCCAATTTCGTTTCCCAGTTAAAGGAGCATATACATGCTACGCATTGCGACCCTGACCTCTACCCTCGCGCTTTTGGCGACATCGCTGATGGCCGAGCAGATCAAAGTCGGCGTTTCCCCCGGCGAGCACGCCGAGATCATGGAAGAGGTCGCCCGTGTGGCCGAACCGATGGGCCTTGAGATCGACGTTGTCGAATTCTCTGATTATGTGGTGCCGAACCAGGCGCTGGCCGATGGCGACATCGAGGCGAACTCCTTCCAGCACGTGCCTTACCTTGAGACACAGATGAAAGACCGCGGCTTTGCGCTGGCGGTTGTGGGCAACACGATCACCACGCCGATGGGCATCTATTCGGACAAGATCACCGATATCGCCGCGCTTGAAGAAGGCGCGACCTTTGGCATCCCGAACGACCCCACCAATGGCGGGCGCGCGTTGCTGGTGCTGCAACAGCTTGGCATGATCAAGGTCGACCCCGCTGCAGGTCTGGTGCCCACCGTTCTGGACATCACCGAGAACCCCAAAGACCTGTCGTTCAAGGAACTCGACGCGGCGCAGCTGCCCCGTTCGCTGGCCGATCTGGATGCGGCGCTGATCAACACCAACTACGCCATCGCCTCGGGCCTTAGCCCCAAAGAGGATTCCATCGCGATGGAAAGCGCCGACAACCCCTATGTGAACGTGATCGTTGTACAAGAGGGCAAGGAAGACGCGCCGTGGGTCAAGACCCTGCTAGAGGCGTATCACTCGGACGAGATCAAAGCCTTCATCGATGAAAGCTACCACGGGACCGTCATCACATCGTGGTAAACTGACGCGCCGGATACCGCCAATGACAGGCGGTATCCGGTCTTTTGGGCCGCGCCCCTGTGGTCAGACCGGCACACGCAGAACGCCTGCGGCGGGCAGTTCGACACCGTGGCAGGCAACCTCTGCATCTGAATAATTGAACCAGAACCGTTCGCCCCCCGTCGTGCGGGTACGGACCCCTTCGGGCATCGGCAGCACGTCGATCCCTGCCTCGCCGCACAGCCCGCTGACGAATTGGTCGAGCGTGTCGTCATCCAGCCAGCCCCCCAGATAGATCTGCTGCCCGTCGCGCATGGCAACCGGCTCTGCGTCTGTGGTCTGCAAGATCACCTTTGCCGTGCCGTCCAGCACATCACGGTAGCGGATCACTTTCCCACCGCCCTCCAGCGGTACAGAGATGTCATGCCGCAAGCTTTCGACCTGCGTGACCGTCACGTCCAACCCGTCGATTGCGGGGGGCAGCGGCACGGGGATCGCCATCTCGGACGTGCGCGCGCCGCTGCGGGGGCCATAGACGACCGTCGCCGCGCTGCGCGCCAGCGCCTGTTTCAGAGCGTCCGGCATGTGCATCACCCCCGGTGCCATCACCAGCCCGTAGCCGTCAAAATCGCGGCAGGTGGCGGGCAGGATATCAACCGACAACCCCTGACGCCGCAGCGCCTTGTAGGTGTGAAAGACCAACCCGAAATAGCTTAGATCCGCACCATGGGGCTGGGTCGCCCATGCGAAATCCGCGTCATAGTCGAACAGCAGCGCGACCGGTGCTTGCGCGGGCTGCACATCCGGAGCCTTGGCCATCTCTGCGCCGACCTGCCGGACCTCCGCCATCGCGAAGGCGTCGGCACTGTCGGGGCGGAGCAAGCCGGCGTGCAGTTGCTCTTGGGCGAAAGGGGCCTGTCGCCAGCGGAAATAGCACACCGCTTCGGCCCCGTGAGCGAAGGCCTCCCATGTCCACAGACGCACCATACCGGCCAGTGGCACGGGGTTGTGCGGGGCCCAGTTGACCGGCCCCGGCTGCTGTTCCATCACCCACCAGCGCCCCTTGCCCACGGCGCGGTAAAGATCGTGGTGGAACGCCTGAAAGTCAGGGTCACCCTGCCGCGCATAGCGGTGCTGCTGCGCCGCATCCGCGCCCACCCGATCCTCGAGAAAGCCCAGCGGGTAGCTGTCCCAAGTGGCGATATCAAGATTTTCACCCACTGCGAAATGGTCAAAATCGGTGATCCGGCCCATGTAGTTATGGCTCACGGGGGCGGCGCTGTGCTGGCGGATCACGTCAAGCTGAAGCCGGTTGAATGCCACCACCTGATCCGAGCTGAACCGCCGAAACGCCAGACGATGCGCAGGGTTGGCTTCGGTCACGGTCAGGTTGGGCGGGTCGATGTCGTCAAAACTGTCGTAGTCCATCGACCAGAACGTATTCCCCCACGCGGCATTCAGCGCGGCGGGGGTACCGTAGCGTTTTGCCAGCCAGCCGCGAAAGGCATGGGCTGCCGCATCACTATACGAGATCACCGTGTCGTGGCAGCCGTATTCATTGTCGATCTGCCACGCGGCCACATGGGGGTTCGCGCCATAGCGTTTGGCCATCAACGTGGCAATCGTGACGCATTCCTTCTGATAGCCTTCGTGGCTGAAACAGTAGTGCCTGCGCGACCCGAACTTGCGCGGACGCCCTTCAATATCCACGGCAAGCATGTCGGGGTGGCGTTTCAGCATCCAGCGGGGCGGGGTTGCAGTGGGGGTGCCCAGCACAACCCGCAGACCGGCAGCCCCTAAAACCTCGATCGCGCGGTCCAGCCACGCCCAGTCATACTGGCCGGGTTGCGGTTCTAGTTTGCTCCATGAAAACTCGCCGATGCGCACCCATGTCAGGCCCGCCTCACCCATGCGGCGGGCGTCGGCTTCCCACATCTCTTCGGGCCATTGTTCAGGGTAGTAGCAAGTCCCTAGAGTTCGTTTCATCACGCCTCACAAAATTATCCGGTGTTCCCGCTGGCCTCGCACGTCCGATGCAAGCTGGAAGGTCTGGCCATCCTCCGCCTCGTCGCGGCCCTGCGCGGCAGAGGTGACAAAGAGCGTCCGCAGATCCGCATCGCCAAAGGCCGGACAGGTGGCCTGCGCTGCTGGAACATCAACGGTCTGCAACAAGGTGCCATCGGGGCTGTAGCGGGCGACCTGCGCGGCCCCCCATTGCGCGTTCCACAGGCAGCCGTCGCTATCGACAACCGCGCCGTCGGGGTTACGCTTGTCTTTCTTGAGATCGACAAACACCTCTGGCGGGGCCGAGGGCCAGCCGTCTGCGGCATCAAGGGGCACGCGCATGATCTGGCGCGTGGGCGTGTCGGTGTAATAGGCAAATCGTCGGTCGGGCGAAAAGCAGATCGCGTTCGAAATGGTAATCTCCGCGAAAAGCTGTCGCAGCGCGCCTTTATAGTAGCGGTAGATCGCCCCCGCCCCTCGCTCTGCGTTGAAGCCCATTGTCCCGATCCAGAACCCGCCCCACGGGTCGGCGCGCCCGTCGTTGGATCGGGTCAGGGGCTGATCCGCCTCGAGTGGCACGACGAGGGAACGCTCCGCTCCGTTTAGGTCGAACCGCCACAGCGCGGTTTCGGACGCGACAAGCAAGGTATCCCTATCGATCCACCCGGCGGCAGAGACGCATTCGTCAAACTCCCACGACAGCGTTTTGTCGCCCTGCCGCGACATCAGGGTTTTGCCGAGGATGTCGAACCAGAACAACTGGCCCCGTTCGGGATGCCACAGCGGCCCTTCGCCCAACTCGCACGTCCGCGCATCAAAGAGTGTCGCGTTCAAGAGAGGGTCGCCTTGTCATAGGCGCTTACCGCCGCGCGCGCGCTTTGCGCGACATCCGCCGCGCTTTGCCCCGGTTTATACAGACTGGACCCAAGGCCAAAACCCGTCACCCCTGCCGCAAGCCATTCCGCGAAATTCGACGGGCCGACGCCGCCAACCGCATAGGTTTCGGTCTGCGCCGGAAGCACCGCCCTGATCGCCTTTAGCCCTTCGACCCCCAGCAGGAACGACGGAAACAGCTTGAGCCCATCGGCCCCGGCCTTAAGCGCGGCAAAACATTCCGTGGGCGTCATCACACCGGGATAGGACATCATGCCCGCCGTCTTGCTTGCCGTGATAACAGAAGGGTCCGCATTCGGAGAGACAATCATCCGCCCCCCCACAGCCGCCACCGCCGCGACGTTTTCAACGTCCAACACCGTGCCCGCGCCGATCAACGCGTCGGCCCCATAGGTTTGGGCCATCGTTTCGATGGATTTCAGCGGTTCTGGCGAATTCAGCGGCACCTCGATGCGGGTGATGCCTGCGTCGATCAAGGCGGCGCAGATGTCGGCGGCCTCATGCGGCTGGATGCCACGCAGAATGGCGATGATATTGCGGCTCATACAAGGGCCCCTTTCAATGAACGATAGGCAGAGGTCAGGCCCGCCAGCGTCAGACCCGCGTTATCCAGTGTTTCGGCCTGCACACCCTGTGCGGCCAATGCGCACCGGTAATGCGCGGCGACGCTGTCTGCGCCCAGAATGGCGACATGGCGGCCCAGCCAATAGGGGCGCGTGCCGGCCAGCTCTAACCCCACAAGCAGCCCTGAAAGCCGCGCCCGCGCCGCCCCTGCAGATGTGCCCTGCAACAGCCCCCCTGCACGCAGGCCAAATAGTCTGGAGGCAAAGCTTTGCGGGCTGTCCATCGCCTGCGTGACGCCGTCGATAAAGCTGTCCTCGTCCCACTCTGCCGTGGTGACCGAATGGCGCAGGACCGACTGGTTGGCCAGCAGCGCGAAGATCTCGCCGGTCATGCAGGTCTGGAAGCTCACGATCTCGCCCGCGCTGATATGGACCCATTTGGTGTGGGTGCCGGGCAGACAGAGGATGCCGTCAAACTCCGGCTGACTGTGCAGCACCCCTGCGATCTGGGTTTCCTCGCCGCGCATCACGTCAGGGGCAGCCATCTGTTTCACGCCGGGCAGGATGTGGACCGCGATCCGCGGGTCATGGGCCTTTACCGCAACCGCCGCCCGCGCATCCGGAGGCGCGCAGGGCGTGGCGACGTAGGGGGCCTCGCGCCAGCCTTCGCGGGCGCCCACCATACCCGCGCAGATCACAGGGGTCACATGGTCCGGATTTAGGTAGGGGTCTATCAATGAAAGCAAGGCAGGTTCGAACCCGTCCTGCGTCAGCCCCCCCATCCCCTTGTCAGACCTGTCAGAGGCAAAAGGCTTGCCATCGGCCCCCATCATCCAGACCCGCAGGTTTGACGTTCCCCAATCGACAGCGATCCATTCAGCGTAGTGTTGCACGGTATCCCTTCCTATCCGGTGACCACAACGCCGCCATCGACGGCCATCAACTGCCCCGTCATCATGCGGCTGGAGGCAGAGGATAAAAACAGCACCGCATCCACGATGTCTTGCGGCTTCAACGTATCCTTAAGGCATTGCCGGTCAATATGCGCCGCCAGTGCTTCGGGCGTGACCCATTGTTCGATCTGCTTTTCCGTCAACACCCACCCCGGTGCCAGCGCGTTAAAGCGGATCTTGTCCGGCCCGAATTCCCGCGCCAGCGAACGGGTCATACCGTTGATGCCGGCGTTGGCGGTCGTATAGGCAGGATAGCCCGCGTTCCCCATCATATACGAGATCGAGCTCATGTTCACCACGGCCCCGCCACCCGCGGCGCGCATCCCTGCGAGTACGGCCTGACAGGCGAAGAAATAGGACTTGAGGTTGATCGCCTGCGACTGGTCCCAGAAGTCTTCGGTGACCTCTTCGGCGGTGTGACGGGCATCATTGGCGGCGTTGTTCACCAGAACCGTGACCGGTCCATGCTCATCGGCGGCCGCGGCCAGACTGGACCGAAGTGCCGCAATATCCGAGATATCGCAGGTCTGCGCATGGGGGCGCAGGCCGTGTTTTTCCTCCATCTCGTTGCAAAACGCGGTGGCGTCGCTGCGCTGGACAAAGCTGACCTTGGCCCCCTGCGCCAGAAACCCGTCGGTCAGAAAGGCACCGATCCCCGCGCCGCCGCCGGTGATGAACACCGACCGGTCGCGCAGATCGGGAAATGTTGCGTTCAGGGTCATCAGTGGCTCTCCCGTGTGACGGGGCGGGTGTCTTTACCCACCAGAAAATCAAGGTCCGCGCCTTTGTCTGCCTGCAATACCGTCTCGGTATAGAGCTTGGCATAGCCGCGGTCGTATCGGGGTGGTTCGGGCACCCACACCGCGCGGCGCTCTGCCAGCACCTCGTCAGAGACAAGCACGTCCAATGTGCCCTGCGCCACCGACAGCCGGATACGGTCGCCGGTCTGTACCAGCCCCAGATTGCCGCCTGCGTTGGATTCAGGGCTGACGTGCAGGATAACGGTGCCATAGGCGGTGCCGGACATACGCGCGTCGGACACCCGGACCATGTCGCGCACGCCTTCTTTGACCAGACGCGCGGGGATCGGCATATTGCCGACTTCGGGCATACCGGGATACCCCTTGGGGCCGCAGCCCTTGAGCACAAGAACCGTATCCGCGGTCACCGGCAGATCCTCGCGGTCGATATTGGCTTTCATATCCTCGATATTCTCGAAGACATATGCCTCGCCCTCGTGTTCCAGCAAGGCGTCCGTCGCCGCCGAGGGTTTCACGATCGCCCCATTGGGCGCGATATTGCCGCGCAGCACCTTCAACCCGGCCGCAGGGCGCAGCGGATTATCCAGCGGGCGGATCACATCCTCGTTGTAGCATTCAGCCCCTTCGGCATAGGCAAGGATATCCCCGCCCATGACGGTCTGCGCGGGCCGCAGCTTGTCGCGCAGATGGGACAGCACCACGGGCATCCCGCCCGCATAGCAGAAGTCCTCCATCAGATATTTACCCGAGGGCATGCAGTTGACCAGCAGCGGGATATCCGACCCAAGCTCGAAATCATCGAGCGTCAGGTCGATGCCGACGCGGCCCGCGATGGCCAGCAGATGGATCACGGCATTGGTCGACCCGCCGACAGCGGCATTGGCCAGAATGGCGTTCTCGATAGAGGCACGGGTAACGACCTGCGATAGCTTGATATCTTCCTCGACCATCTCGACGATGCGCTTGCCGGTCAGATGCGCCAGCGCCATGCGGCGCGCATCAACGGCAGGCAGCGCGGCATTGGTGGGCAGTGACATCCCCATCGCCTCTACCACACTCGCCATCGTAGAGGCCGTGCCCATCGTCATACACACGCCCTTGGACCGGCTCATGCCGGATTCAGCGGCCATGAAATCCTGCAAGGTCATCTCGCCCGCGCGCACATCTTCCGAGAACTTCCACACATCCGTGCCAGAGCCGATGTCCTTGCCCTTCCACTTGCCGTTCAGCATCGGGCCGGAGCTGACAACGATCGTCGGCAGATCGACGCTTGCCGCGCCCATCAGTTGACCCGGCGTGGTCTTGTCACAGCCGCCCAGCAGAACCACACCGTCAATACCATAGGCGCGAATGCTTTCTTCGACGTCCATCGCCAGCAGGTTGCGAAACAGCATGGCGGTCGGCTTCATCTGGGTCTCGCCAAGGCTCATCACCGGAAATTCGACCGGAAAGCCCCCTGCCTCCCACACGCCGCGCTTCACCCCTTCGGCCAGATCGCGCAGACCGGAATTGCACGGGGTCAGCTCGGACCATGTATTGCAGATACCGATAATGGGGCGGCCATCAAAGGCGTGGTCGGGAAAGCCCTGATTTTTCATCCAGCTGCGGTGAATGAACCCGTCCCGATCATTCTTGCCGTACCAAGCGCGGTTGCGTTTCTCTTTTGTCATAGCCGTGTTCCTTCAATGACCCACATGCGTTCAGGGAACGACCATGGCAGGGTCACGCCATGGTTCATGAGGTACTGGCCCGACAGCACCAGATCGCGGGTCTTGAGCGCGGCATCGCCCCGTGACAGCGCGACCGCCTCGTCGCGGTTTGCCAGCGTGATCCGGTAGCGCGCTTGCGGGTCAAGTGCGGTCAGCCGCAGCGGGCGCGGTGAGATCTGGGCCGAGGTCGCGGCATTGCCTGCGAACACCACGAAACGCATCCCATCGGCGGCCTGTTGCTGCTCTGCGATCACCGCTGGATCAGCGCTGTCGAGCCGCAGGATATCCGCGGTGCGCATCCATCCGCGATTGTCCTTCCACCACTGCGTGACCTGTTTCAGCACATCGGTTTCGCGGGCGTCGAGCTCGCGCGGGTCCATCTCGAACCCCATGTGGCGCTGCGCGGCGACCCAGGCGCGAAAACTGATGTCCAGCGTGCGGCCAGAGGTATGGCAGTGGCGTGGGCCGACATGGCTGCCGGTCACGGCAGCGGGCAGGAACAAGGCAGCGTCATGCTGGATGCGAAGCCGTTCCAGCGCGTCGTTGCTATCCGACAGCCAGACCCGCTGGGTCCGCGCCATGATCCCGAAATCGATCCGCCCTCCGCCTGACGCGCAGCTTTCAATCTCGACCAGCGGGAAATCGGCGCGTAACCGGTCCAGCAGCGCATAGACGCCCCGTGTCTGCGTCGCCTCGGGTGCGGGCAACACGCGATTATGGTCCCATTTGATATAGTCGATGGCATTGTCGCGCAGCACCGTGGCGATACGGTCGTAAAGCAGGTCTTGGACCTGCGGCAGCGCCATGTTCAGCACCAACTGCTGACGCCCCTCTATCTGGTCCTGCGGGCCCAGAATCCAATCGGGGTGGGCGCGGTAGAGGTCGCTATCGCGCGAGACCATCTCGGGTTCGAACCAGAGGCCAAAATGCATCCCCAAGCCCTGAACATGGTCGATTAGCGGGGTCAGCCCCTTGGGGTATTTGCGCGGATCGATGATCCAGTCGCCCAGACTGCTCGTGTCGTCGTCGCGCTGTCCGAACCAGCCGTCATCCAGCACGAAACGCTCTGCCCCCAAAGCGGCAGCACGGTTGGCGATATCGGTCAGGACAGACCAGTCGTGGTCGAAATACACCGCTTCCCAACAGTTGTAATGAACGGGGCGCGGGGTGTCGGGCTTGGGCCATGTCACGATGCGGTCGCGCAGATGGCGCTGAAAGCTGACGGCACAGCCGTTCAGGCCGGTGTCAGAATAGGTCAGGTAAAGCGGCGCCGTCTGGAACTGTGTCGCGGGGGCGTCCTGGGTGCCAGCCGCATGACCCCATTGAACCTGCCGCCGCCCGTCCTGAAGCTCTTCGGCGATCATCGTATGACCGCCCGACCAGCCATAGTGGAACCCGTAGCATGTCCCTTGGGTGTTTGTGGTCCCCGTGGTCGGGATCAACAGTCCGGGGAAGTGTTCGTGGCCCGTGCGGCCCGTACGGTTGTCGCGCGCGTGGATGCCTGCCCGCCACGCGGTGCGGTTCAACTGGAATTCACCGCACCATCGGCCCGAGACGTCGATCATCTCTGTGCTAAGCTGCGGCGCGGGCACCACCGGCGCGGCAAGCCAGTGCAGGCGCACGGGCTGCGCGGCCTCCAGTGTCGTCTGGCAAGTGATCACGCCGGTTCCCGCATCAACCGCAAAGTCAAAGGTCAGCGTCAGCCCCTCGTCCGGTGCCGCGCAGGTGAACCGCAGCCCTGCATCCTGCACCACGTTGCGCAGGTGAAACACGGGGCGCAGCGGCGTGCCATCGGCGCGCGCAACCGCGATCCCCGCCTGCCCCGGAAAGCTACGCCCGGCTTCAGGGCACAGCGACAGATCAGGCGTCTCGTCCAGCATGCCGCCGGTCACGTCGATGGCATGGGCGGCGCATATCTCTTCCAGATTTTCGCCGTCGGGCAGCGGGCTGCCCCAATAGACCACCTGCGGCAAGCGGTCGTGCGCAGAGGCCAGAACAAGCGTCTGGTGCCCGTCATCAAGGCGGTAGGTCTGTGTCATAACTCTCTACTTTACTGCGCCAAGCGTGAGACCGGCGATGAAGTGCTTTTGCATCAGAAAGAACATCGCGACCGGCGGAAAGGCGGCGACAATCGATCCCGCGCTCATCAGGTGATAGGCTGCGCGGAACTGCGAGTTGAATTCGGTGATGCCCGCGGTGACAGGTTGCGCGCTTGGCCCTTGGGTCAGCACGACCGCCCAGAAATAATCGTTCCAGATGAAGGTAAAGACCAATACCGCCAGCGCGGCCAGCGCGGGCTTCATCAATGGCAGCACGACAAAGAAGAAAATGCGCCATTCGGCCACGCCCTCGACGCGGGCGGCCTCGATCAAGGGGAAGGGCAATGCGCGGATGAAGTTGCGCATGAAGAGCGTGCAAAAGCCCGTCTGGAACGCCACGTGAAACAGGACCAGCCCCTGAATACTGTCATACATCCCCAGCGATATGGTCAGGTCGCGCACGGGCACCATCAGGATCTGGAACGGGACAAAGTTGCCCGCGATGAACATGAAGAAGATCAGCAGGTTGCCCTTGAACTTGTAGATCCCCAAGGCGAACCCCGCCATGCTGGACAGCGCAATCGCCCCCAGCACAGTGGGCAGCGTGATAAAGACCGAGTTCATCAGGTAACGCGGCATATTGCTTTCAAAGAAGACCTTGCCGTAGTTCGTCAGTCCCTCGAAGCTGGACGGCCATCCCCAGTAGTTCCCGGCGGCGAAATCCGACCCCGGCTTGATAGAGAACAGGGCCACCGCGATCAGCGGCAAGAGCCACAGGATCAGCGCGACGGGCAGCAACGTCTGATAGGTCAGCTGGCGGCTGCGCGATTGTTTGGCGATCGGTGTAGGGAACATCAGCGAGCCTCCCGCTCTTCGCGCCACATGGCATAGAGGAAATAGGCGATGAACCCGAGCATGATGAGGAACAGGATCACCGCGATGGCAGAGCCATAGCCCATGCGGAAGCCGAACTCGGACAGCGCTTCTTCGAACATGTAGAACGACAGCACGCGGGTCGATCCGAAGGGGCCGCCGTTGGTCATGACGCTGATCAGGTCAAACGACCGCAGCGCGCCGATGATGGTGACGACAAAGGCGATGAACGTCGCGGGCTTGAGCTGGGGCAGGATGATGTACCACAGCATCTTGCGCCCCTTGGCCCCGTCCAGTCGCGCGGCCTCGATCTGTTCGGGGTCCACCGCATTCAGACCCGTTAGATAAAGGATCATGCAATAGGCCGTCTGCGGCCACAGCCCCGCCGCGATGATCCCGTAGGTCGCCGTAGACGGGTCGCCCAGGATATTCACCGGCCCTGCCCCGAAAATCGCCAGCATCGCGTTCAGCAGCCCTTCGCGTGGCAGGTAGAACCACGAGAACACCAGCCCGACGACCACCTGGGAAATGACAAAAGGAAAGAAGAACAACGACTTGTAGATACGGATGCCGCGCACGGTCTGGTTCAGGAACAAGGCGATGAACAGCCCCGCTGGCACGGCCAGCAAATACAGCACCAGCCATTTGAGGTTGTTCCAGAACGAGATCTCAAACTTGCGGTCCATCTTCTGGTCGCCGATCCCCAGCAACCTTTCGTAGTTCGCGGTGCCGACAAAGGTCTTTTCCCCCAGTCCGTCCCACTGGTAGAAACTGATCGCGACGCTTTGGCCGATGGGAATGATCACATAGACCGCAAAGAACAGCATCGCCGGCAGCAGGAAAAGCCACGGCGTCAGCGCGATCTCGTTGCGTTTGTACCAACTGCGCGCGGGGGGCGGTGTTGTTGCTGCCATGCCGTGGTCTCCGGTAAATCAACACATGCGAAAACCGGCCGTCGGCGGGCTTGCGAATGGATTGAGGCGGTGAGTTGCGTCCCCCCGATGCGGGAGGACGCGACGCTTTCGCGTTATTCGTAGATGCGCTGACGCGTTTCTTCGAGCCGCTCTAGGATGTCGTCAAGGTTGTCGGGAACCACCATGAATTCCTGCAACCCCTCCATGCCGACGCTGGCCATCTCGGCGCTGAAGTCGCGGTCAAAGAACTGGGCCACACCGCCCTTGGCGCTGGTGTTCAGCATCTCGAACCCCTGCTCGAGGAACTCGTCCTTATCGACCGAGGATTCAGAGTTGATGGGCAGCTGCCCCAAGGCGTCGCCTGCGTTGATCTTGGTCTGCACATCAGCCGATGTCACATACTGAAGGAACGCGCGGGCGTTTTCCTTGTTCTTGGCACCTGACGGGATGTGGAACGTGTCGGTCGGGGCATCCTCGCCCTGTGGCACATCCGCGATCTTCGGGAACTGGTAGAAGTCGATCTGGCTGTCGTCCAGGCCGCCTTCGCGCATTGCGGCAACGGCGAAGTTCCCCATCAGATAGGCAACCGCCTCGCCTTCGATCATGAAGTTCAACGCTTCCTGCCAGGAATAGGATTGGTGATCGGCGACATAGCCACCCATGTCGATGATCTTGCGCCAGTTGGCAAAGGTTTCGCGGACGCGCGGATCGGTCCAGGGCACCTCGCCACGGGCAAGTTCCATGTGGAAGTCGAAGCCGTTGGTGCGCATGTTCAGATAGTCGAACCAGCCGCCAGCGGTCCACAGGAACTTGGTCCCGATGGCATAGCACGCACGGCCCGAGGCAACGATCTTTTCGCAGTTCGCAAGCTCTTGTTCAAAGGTTTCAGGCTCGGTCAGTCCCAGTTCCTTGAAGATATCTTCGCGGTAGTACATGCCCCACTGGTAGTAGGTATAGGGCACACCATATTGCTTGCCGTCGATGGTCAGCGCACCTTTGACAGACTCAAGCCCGGGCAGATCGCCGTTGGCATACATATCAGAGATGTCTTCGAACAACCCGGCAGAGACATAAGGGCCCATGCGGTTCGCGGCATACCAGTTGACCACATCGGGCGGGTTCGCCCCCAAGGCGTTCCGGATCTGCGTCTTCCACGCTTCGCGGTCGACGATCGTCAGTTCGATATCGACGTCCGGATGCAGCTCTCCGAAACCGGCTGCCAAACTCTCCATCACCGCGCGCGGCGCGGGGTTCGACATGTCAGAGGTGATCTTGAGCTCCCCTGAAAGCTGACTTTCGTCCGCGACAGCAAACGATGTTGAAAATCCCGCAGCGACAACGGCCGCGAGTGACCTCTTGAGAATGGAATGCATGGTATCCTCCCTGATGCTTCCGCAATCCAAAACTGTCTCATTATTTGAAACTTAGTTTTGTATATTGATATATAAGATCAAGCTCGCTAGCCTTGTCAACAGTTTGGTGCGCCGCATGGGGGAAAGGTCAGTCAAAAGACCCCACAGGATGCAGCGCCCTGAGGGACGGAGAACGATATGAATGTGGTGAACAGCGACGGGACTGTTGCAAAGGCGCTGAGCGTGCTGGATCAGGTGACAGCAATGGGCCGCCCTGTCCGCATGCGCGAATTGCTGGAGACATCGGAGTTTCCAAAACCGACGCTGTACCGGCTACTTCAGACGCTCACCAGTCAACGTATGCTAAGCTATGACAAGGATCAGCAGACCTATGCGCCGGGCATCCGTCTGGTCAGCCTTGCCCATTCCGCATGGTCGCAAGCCTCGCTTGCACCGATTGCCGCCCCCTATATCAGCGCCCTCGGCGAACGCCTGCGCGAGGCGATCCACCTTGCGCAGATCGACAACGGTCAGGTCGTGTTCGTCGACAAGCGTCAGGCCAGCAGCCGCTTTGCCACGCTGGCGCGCACCGGTCAGGTCGCCCCGGCCTATTGCACAGGAGTCGGCAAGGCGATTCTCGCGCATCTTGAACCCGAAGCACAGGCGCAGGCGTTACAGCAGCAGGCGTTTTTGAAATATACCGATGCGACCCATACCAGCACCGAAACCCTTGTGCGCGAGCTGGAACAGATCCGCGCCGAGGGCATCGCCTTTGACCGCGAGGAACACGAGGCCGGCATCATCAGCATCGCCGCCCCCATTCTGACCGACGCGGGCCGCGTCGTGGGTGCCGTATCCATTGCAACCGCAACACACCGTCATACGCTGGACGGTCTGAATGCGTTCCGCCCTGCCCTGCTTGAGTGTGCCACCCGCATCGGGGCCGAGGCGCAATCCTGGCAGTCCCCCTCTGTCCCCTCATAAAAGGAAGTCGTATATGGCCGGTGTCGTCATGAAAGATGTCGTGAAACGCTATGGCGGTGTTCAGGTGATACACGGGATCGACCTTGAAATCGAAAATGGCGAGTTTTGCGTTTTTGTCGGCCCGTCAGGCTGCGGCAAGTCGACCTTGCTGCGCATGATTGCGGGGCTGGAAGAAACCACCGAAGGCAGCATGAGCATCGGCGACCGGGATGTGACCCGCATGGACCCGGCAGAGCGCGGGGTCGCGATGGTGTTCCAGACCTACGCGCTGTATCCGCATATGACCGTGCGCGACAACATGGGGTTCGGCCTGAAAATGAACGGCCATCCCAAAGCCGAGATCGCCCAGAAGGTGGCCGAGGCGACGCGGATCCTGAAGCTGGAAGAGTATCTTGACCGCAAGCCCGCCGCCCTGTCGGGGGGCCAGCGGCAACGCGTATCTATCGGGCGCGCCATCGTACGCGGCCCCGAAGTTTTTCTGTTCGACGAACCGCTGTCCAACCTCGACGCCGAGTTGCGTGTCGAAATGCGCGTCGAAATCGCCCGCCTGCATAAGGAAATCGGGGCGACGATGGTCTATGTCACCCACGATCAGGTAGAGGCGATGACCCTCGCCGATAAGATCGTGGTGCTGCGCAAGGGCCGGATCGAACAGGTCGGCGCTCCGCTTGACCTGTACCGCGATCCTGACAACCGCTTTGTGGCAGGCTTCATCGGTTCGCCCGCGATGAACTTTCTGGATGGCACCACCAGCGGCGGCAAGGTCGTGCTGGACGGGTTGGACGGCAGCTATGCCCTGCCCGTGACCCCACCCGAAGACGGCCGGGACATCACCCTCGGCATCCGGCCAGAGCACATCGAAATTGAACCCCAAGGCAAAGGCTTCACCGTCGAAATGACCGAGGCTCTTGGCGGCGTGTCCTATGTTCACCTGCTGTCCGACACCGGTGCCAAGATCATCGTCGAGGAACGCGGCGACGACCGGTCTCGTGAAGGGGCGCAGGTTGGCGTGAAAATCCCGCCCGAGCGGGCGATGCTGTTTGACGCCAACACCGAACAACGTCTGCGCTAAGGCGCAGGCGGGTCATCGGTCACGTAAACCTAGACAGAACCAGACATTCCTGAAAAACAGTTGGGGCGTGCAAGCGAGCCTTGCGCGACAGTCCCGCCGGAGCCGACCGCCCGGGCGGGACGGGCACCGTAGATAGGGAAGCAGATTAATGGCGAAACCAAGACTTACGCTCACCTATATCGTGGAACCGCCCTCTTACGACATCATGGCCTGTAGCCTGCTTGCCTCTATCCGCGAGCAGTTTTCCGAAGACGTGGCCTGCATCGGCTATGTGCCCGAACATCGCATGAACGACGTCCACCCTTCGGTGTTCATCGCACACGAGAAAATGGGGGCGGAGCTGCGCCCGATGAAAACGGAAGGCATGTGGCGCGAGCCCTATCCCCACGGCAACAAGATCATCGCCGCGATGCAGCCCCGCGAGAGCGAGTTTTCCGCCTTTGTGGATTCCGACGTCTTGTTTATCCGCCCCAATACAATCGACAATATCGTCAAATCCGGCCATGTTTCCTGCTCTGTCGCGGCCAGTATGTATTGGGCGCAGAAAGACATCTGGGACCTGATCTACGGGGCCTTCGATATGGAGATCCCGGAAGAGCGTGTGTATCTGATGCGCCAGTCGCGCCGCCCCAAAGTGCCCTATTTCTCGTCCGGTTTCGTCCTTTTCCCCGAAGCCGAAGGACCACAGGGCCGGTTTGCCGATGTCTGGTACGAGACGGCCCGACGGATTGACGAGATCGACACGCTGGAAAAGCGACGCCCTTATCTTGATCAGATGAGCCTTCCTGTCGCCATCCGCCGTGCGGGCCTGACATGGAACCCGCTGGCGGAAGAGCAACATTATATCCTGGGCGGCAAGATACGGGGGGAGCCCCTGCCCGAAGATCGCGATATCTTCACGGTGCATTACCGCAACCCCAAGGTGCTGGAAGAAGTCGGCCTAAAGCATAAATCCCGACGCATGCTGCGCCGTCAAACGGGCGTCAGCTTTGTGCGCCGCTTGGCCCGGACGGACGAGACCACGCCGGAATAATCCTGCCGGCCTACGCAAACCATTGATATTGGCGCGCCTTGCGCCATCTTGACCCTCAGCGGTTGTTGACGATGACGACCCTGAGGGAAGCGGTATGTCCAATCAATGAACAGTCTACGCAGTACGATTAAAGCTTTATACGATGGACAAACCACGCGCTCGCGGCGGTTTCGTTATGGGTTGATCCTGTTTGATTCACTGACGATCATCTATTTCATCGCGACCGCCGCGTTGCCGTCCACGCCGGTGATTACGGCGGTCAATGCGTTCTTTGGCCTGTTCATCCTGTTCGACCTTGCCGCGCGTCTTTGGATCTCTACGAACCTGCGCAAAGAGCTGACGCGCATCTACACCCTTGCCGATCTGGTCGTGGTGATATCGCTGGTGCTGGCACCGCTTATGGCCGAAAGCTTTGCGTTCCTGCGGGTCTTGCGCGGTTTGCGGCTGATCCATGCCTATCACCTGCTGCACGACCTGCGGCGAGAAAGCGCGTTTTTCCGCAAACACGAGGACGCGATCCTTGCGGCGGTCAACCTGCTGGTGTTCATCTTTGTCATTACATCGCTGGTGTTTGTGCTGACCTTTGAAGAGGACGCGGGCGTCGCGGGCTATGTCGATGCACTGTACTTTACAGTGGCGACGCTGACGACAACGGGTTTTGGCGACATCACGATGACGACAACGGGTGGCAAACTGCTGTCGGTGTTCATCATGGTGGTCGGGGTCGCGCTGTTCGTGCAATTGGCGCGGACGATTTTCCAACCCTCCAAGATCAAGCACACCTGCCCCGAATGTGGCCTGAACCGTCACGAGACAGACGCCGTTCACTGCAAACACTGCGGCACCACGCTCAAGATCGAGACGAAGGGCGATACGGGCGGTTAATGTCGCGGGGTATCAGACACGCGCGTGGCTGTTCTAGCGCGCGGATCCCTTCATAAAGGACGCACGCTGATCTTTCTTGATGAATGTCCAGGCGATGAACCGGCTTGTCTTTTGCCCCTGCGCCATCTCGACCACATCGCAGTTGGCGACCTTGGCCTTTTTCAGGATTTTATAAAGCGTCTGCACGTTGTCCTTTTTCGACACAAGCGACGTAAACCACAGACATTGCCCCGCAATCGCGCGGCTTTGGTCGACCATGCTGGCGATGAACTTGATCTCGCCGCCGGGGCACCAGAGCTCGGCGTTTTGCCCGCCGAAATTGAGCTTGCCTGAACGCCCTTTGCCAAGGTTCGCCCACTTCCGTTGCGTGCCCTTCGTCGCCCTTTCCATCGAGGCATGAAAGGGCGGGTTGCACAGGGTGACGTGGAAACGGTCGTCAGGATTGATCACCCCGTCGAAAATATCCTCGCGGTTCTCTTGCAGCCGCAGGTCCACGTCCAGCGCGTTGGCCTTTGCAATCTGTTGCGCAGACTTGATGGCCACAGGGTCGATATCGACACCGGTAAACTGCCAGCCATAGGCGCTTTGCCCCGTCAGCGGGTAGACCAGGCTTGCGCCGGTGCCGATGTCCAACGCCTTGATCTGCGGCCCGCGCGGGATCTCGTTGTTGTTGCTGCGTGCAAGCAGATCGGCCAGATGGTGGATATAATCGACGCGCCCCGGAATGGGCGGGCAAAGGTAGTTCGGCGGGATGTCCCAGAAATCAATGCCGTAGTCCGCCTTGAGCAGCGCCCGATTGAGCATACGCACAGCCGCCACGTCCCGAAAATCGATGGTGGTCTGCCCCGCTGGATTGAGGCCGGTAAACGGCCCTAGCTCGGGGAGGGCCGCAATCAGACGCGCGAAATCATACCCCTCGTTGTGGAGGTTGCGGGGGTGCAGGTTGGTTTTGGTGGCCATGGGAAAGCCTTTGTTGAAAGTGGTGAAAAGCAGCCAGGCCGTTGGCCTGTCTTACCCCCTGAAGGCCCCATAGTAAAACCGAAGACGCGGCCGTTGGCCTCGAGAAAAACTGAAGCCCCTATCGCCGCGGGCTCCCTATTTTCAGCATCTTACCGCCCCGCCATCGTGGATAGGACATCATCACGCTGGATCAGCCGATGCCAAACGACTGCCATGAAGATATGCCCAAGCACCACAAGGGCAAGGATCCAGCCCAGCTCTCCATGCCATTCCGCGGGCGCTTGCATCCAGGCGACCTCGGCGGTTTGGGGCGAAAATATCTGTACCCCGAAATAGCTCAGCCCACGGGTGCCGCCCGCTGCGGCCAAGAGCCGTACGCCCGGGACGATCACCATCAAGGCATATAGAACCAAATGACCCGCGACAGCCGCCTGCCCCATCAAACCGGCATTCGTAGGCCGCCGTTGGATGTTCGCCAGCCCCCACAGACCACGCACGAGGACCAGCGCAAACAGTGTCACCCCCAGCGTCGTATGGTAGCCCCAAAGAAGCTCGCGCAGGGTGTTCTCTCGCGGAAGCGCCCAATGCGCCGCGGCGGAGATAAACTGCGCCGCAAACAATGCGGCCATGCCCCAGTGAAGCAGCCGGCTTACGGTGCCGTAACGGGTTGGTGTATCAGATAGTTGTGTCACAAAATGCCCCTGTCTCTGGCGATATCACGATCGTTAATTACAGCGTCTGCGCGGTCGCCTTAGGCAGACAACTGCGCTGGATGAAGCTTTAACAGACCATCCAGCGCAGTTGTCGCGCAAATCATTCAAGCCGCGTCCCGTTCAACATACGGATATTTCTGCCCCTGCGGTCGACAACTCGGTCAGATCGACTTCTGGTTCACGCGCTTCGACAGCTCGACGGCGCTTTCCTTCCGCTCGCTATAGCGATCCAGCAGGTAGTCTTTCCTGTCTTTGGTCAGCATCGTGAACTTCACCAGCTCTTCCATGACATCAACGACCCGATCATAGAATGGCGATGGCTTCATCCGATCCGCGTCGTCAAACTCCAGAAAGGCTTTGGGGGTGGAAGACTGGTTCGGGATCGTGAGCAGCCGCATCCAACGCCCAAGAATGCGCAGCTGGTTCACGGCGTTAAAGCTTTGTGACCCCCCGCTGACCTGCATGACGGCCAGCGTTTTGCCCTGCGTCGGACGCACACCGCCCAAGGACAGCGGAATCCAGTCGATCTGGGTTTTCATGATGCCGGTCATGGCCCCGTGGCGTTCGGGTGAACACCAGACCATCCCGTCGGACCATGTGACCAGATCACGCAGTTCCTGCACTTTGGGGTGACTGGCGTCGGCATCATCCGGCAACGGCAGGCCAGACGGCGAATAGGTACGCGTCTCGGCCCCCAGCCGTGTCAGAATGCGCGCGGCTTCCTCTGTCATGAGCCGGCTGAACGACCGGTCCCGCAATGATCCGTAAAGCAGCAGGATACGCGGGCGGTCCGCGTCTGCTGCGGGCTCAAGCAGACGCGCCGCATCAATCGCTTTGAAATGGGTGTCATCAAGGTTCGGGGTATCAGGCAACTCGGTTTCCTTCCGCGTCAATCAGTAAAGAGCCGTCTTCCTTGGTCAGCGGCCCCTGTGGGAGGTGGTCAAGCAAGTCCAGCACGGCCTCGCTTGGGCGGCACAGCCGGACGCCTTTGGGCGTGCAGACAATGGGGCGATTGACCAAGATGGGGTGTTCCAGCATGGCGGCCAAAAGGGCTTCGTCGTCCACGTCGGGATCCAGCAACCCCAATGCCTCTGCCGGAGATCGCTTTACCCGCAGGGCGCTGCGCGGCGTCAAAGCCGCCGCCGCGAAAAGCCCCAAAAGCTGTCCGCGCGTCCAGCCGGTATCAAGATAGGGGATCACAACGGGCTCCACGCCCGATGCTTTTATGATGGCCAGCACATTGCGGGACGTGCCGCAGTCGGGATTGTGGTGAATGACAACACTCATGCTGACCCCTCCGAGGCAGGGAACCAGTGCCGGGTTCTGTTTGCAAAAGCGACAAGCGACAGCATGACCGGCACTTCGACCAAGACACCGACCACCGTCGCCAATGCCGCACCGGATCCGAGCCCGAAAAGGCTGATCGCAACCGCGACGGCCAGCTCGAAAAAGTTGGAGGTGCCGATCAAGGCGCAGGGCGCCGCGACATTGAAGGGAATACCCCAGGCCCGCGCGACCCCATAGGCCAGAAAGAATATCCCGTAGGACTGGATCAGAAGCGGCACAGCGATCAGGGCAATCACCAGCGGCCGGTCCAGGATCACCTCGCCCTGAAACGCGAAAAGCAAGACCACCGTCACAAGCAGACCGATGATCGAGAACGGCTGCACACCCGACTTGAACCGATCCACCGCCGCTTCGCCGCCTTGCGCAATCAGCCGCTGGCGCGTCAGATATCCCACGAAAAGCGGCAGCATCACGTAAAGGCCCACGGACAACAGCAGCGTATCCCAAGGCACGACGATATCCGTGGCCCCCAGCAAGAAGGCAACGATGGGCGCGAAGGCGAACACCATGATGACGTCGTTCACGCTCACCTGCACCAGCGTATAGGTCGCATCCCCCCGCGTCAGGTTAGACCAGACGAACACCATCGCGGTACAGGGCGCGGCCCCCAGCAGGATCACGCCCGCAAGATAGGCCTGCGCGTCATCCGGCGGGATCAGGCCTGCGAAAAAATAGTTAAAGAACAACACGCCAAGGGCGGCCATGGTGAAGGGTTTGACCAGCCAGTTCACCACCACCGTGACAACCAACCCTTTCGGCTTGTCCCCCACCTGACGTAAGGCTCCGAAATCCACCCCGACCATCATCGGGAACACCATCGCCCAGATCAGCACCGCAACGGGCAGGTTCACCGACGCCACCTCAAGCCCGGCAAGCATACCAAACGCAGTCGGGAACAGATTGCCAAGCAGCAGCCCCGCGCCAATCGCCAGCGCCACCCAGACGGACAGCCATTTTTCAAACGTGCCCAGACCCGCCGCCGCGGGAAGTGTCGTATCAGTCATGTCGAACCTTCAAAAATTGCAGCCCCTTGGCCGTGAATATGTGGTTGCCCGATGTCAGCACAGGAATGTTACAGGACCAATGCGGCACCTCCCCCATGCGCGCCTAACAGGGGCAGGCGAGCTCGTTTATGATGGGTTGGCAGAGTTCCGGGCGCCCGCCGCAGCAATCCTCCATCAGAAAGGCAAGCAAACCGCGCAGCCCCTCCATATCGGCAAAGTAACGAATGCTTCGCCCTTCGCGCTTGCTGCGAATAAGGCCCGAACGTGCCAGAATCGCGAGGTTGGTCGACATCGTGTTCTGCCGCACCCCCAAGGTGTCGCCGATATCGCCTGCCGACATCCCCCCTTCTCCGGCTGTGATGAGAAGACGGAAGACATCAAGGCGGGTGACCTGACTAAGCGCCGCAAAAGCGTCGAGAGCGTTGTTCTTATCCATATATCGAGAATTATTGATTCATTTAACGCAGGTCAAGCCCTGATCAGCAACCCGTTGCGCTTGCGCGAAACTATGGGCAATCTACGCGCCCCTTCACAGGCGCAAGGGACGCGGGGGCGTGGCGTGAACATGGCACGACGCCCCCGCGTGATTTCTATTACTTAAAGCCCGCCAAGCACCTGTTTGCCAATCACGCGACCGCTTTCTTGCCGCAGATGCGCTGCGCGCAGCGCCTCGACGGTCAGCGCCTCGCCGCGCTCGGTGACTGTCGACTGCAATGTGCCTGCGTCGATCATCGCTGCAACGCGGTTCAGCAGGTCTTGCTGGGCATCCATATCGTCGGTCGCGAACATCGAACGGGTGAACATGAATTCCCAATGGACGCTCAGCGCCTTGGGTTTGGCCGCCTTGATATCCAGCGCCTCGGGGTCGTCGATCAGCGCGATCTGGCCGCGTGGCGCGATCAAGTCGATGATTGCGGGCCAATGCTGATCCGTCGCCGTCAACGCGGCGACATAGCTTGGGGTCTGGCCCAGCTCTGCCAGCTGCGCGGGTAGGTCACCGCGATGGTCAACCACGTGATCCGCCCCCATCTTGCGCACCCAATCCTCGGTCTCGGGCCGAGAGGCCGTCGCAATGACGGTAAGCCCGGTCAGCGCTTTGGCCAACTGGATAAGGATAGAGCCGACGCCGCCAGCGCCACCGATCACCAGCAAGCTTTGCCCCGCGCCGCCCCCTTCGGTCAGGCGGAATGCGTCGAACAACATCTCCCACGCGGTGATCGAGGTCAGCGGCAGCCCCGCCGCTTCGGTAAAGTCGAGACTGGCCGGCTTGCGCCCGACGATCCGTTCATCGACGGCATGGAATTCCGCATTGGTGCCCGCGCGCATGACGTCGCCCGCATAGAAGACCTCGTCGCCGACCTTAAAGCCGGTGACCGACGCGCCCACCTCGGCAACGACGCCTGCTGCGTCAAAGCCCAGGACGCGCGCCGCGCCTTCGGGTTGGGCGGCGGCGCGCAGCTTCACGTCGACCGGATTGACCGAGATGCCTTTCACCGCGACCAGCAGATCACGCGGTCCCACCTCGGGCCGGTCGATTTCAATCATATCGAGCGTGTCCGCAGGGCCCGCCGCGCTATAGCCAATGGCTTTCATTTCTTTGTTCCTTCATTGTGTCGCTGAAAAATAGGTCTTGTGAAACGGTAGAAAACCGGCATTTTTCCGATTTGATTATTCGGATAACGGAGATAATAGCGGTGGATACTGACAACCTGCGCCTTTTTGTGATGGCCGCCGACCGGCTGAATATCTCTGCTGCCGGACGGAATCTGGGTCTTGCCCCTGCGGTCGCCAGCGCCCGCCTTGCCAAACTGGAACAAGAGCTTGGCGTAGAGCTGCTGCGACGCACCACCCGCAAAGTGTCGCTGTCGCTCGAAGGGTCCGACTTCCTTCCCTACGCGCGGGAGATTCTGGCGCAGGCAGAGGCCGCGAAGGCCGTTCTTGGCAGCCATGAAACCAGCCCCAAGGGCACCATCCGATTTGCCGCGCCAAGCAGTTTCGCGCAGCGCCACATCATGCCGCTTCTGCCGCAGTTTCACGCGGCGTTCCCCGACCTTACGCTCGAACTTCGCCTGTCTGACGCACGGTTTGACGCGATCGAGGGCAGTTTTGACCTTGCATTGCGCGCGGCCCCCCTGACCGACAGCAGCCTCAAGGGGCGCAAGCTGGCGGGTGATACCCGCGTCCTTTGCGCCTCTCCCGCATATCTTGAGGAACACGGCGTACCGCAGTCACCGGCAGAGCTTCGGGGGCATCGGTTTCTGGCATGGATCGACCTTGAGCCGCGCGAATTGATCGGCCCAGAGGGCGAAACCGCGCCGCTTTACCCAGCCCAGATGATCTGCCGGACCATCGTTGACGATGGTGACGCTCAACGTGAGGCCACGCTTGCCGGGGCCGGTCTGTCGATCAATTCTATCTGGAGCGCCTCGGACGAGCTGCGCTCGGGCCGGTTGATCCGTGTCCTGCCGGAATGGAAGCTGAACGACAGTTCGGTCTTGTGGTTGATGTACCCGCGCTCAAACGTGCTTACCCCCAAGACGCGCATCCTGATCGACTTTCTCATCGCGCATCTTGGGTCACATGCAGAATGGGGCGCGTAGAAGCCAGACCCGCGCCCACAACACGCCCGTTATCGGTATAACCGTCACTCATGCCGCGGACTGGCACAACGCCTATCCTATGCGGTCATCGTCGCGCTGGACGAAAGCGACCTGCGGTCCACGGGGTTGATCACCGGTGGCTCTGCCGTGGCATTGGGCCTGCCGGATGATTTTCATCCGCGCAAGACACCTCAAAAGTCGTAGCCGCCATACTGCCGGATACGGTCCTCGAAGCTCGATACCCGCTCTGCCGCGTCATCTGAACGCGCGGCCATGCCGACCAGCAGCATCTCCACCGCTAGAAACGCCGAATTGAGCGATGGCAGGAAATGAGGTCCGGCCATGGGCAGCGGGACCACTTTCCAAGCGCCAACCGCGATTGGGGACGCATGACTGTCCGTCAGCGCCAGAACCCGCGCGCCGCGGGACTGGGCGATCTGGCAGGCCTGAACCACCTCTGCCGCGTAATGTTCATAGGTGATCCCGACGATAATATCCTCGGACGTGGCCTGAGACAGAACATCGACAATGCCCCCCGGCAGAGTCGGCACGTCTACGAAATTCGAAAACGCCATGCCGCCCACATACGAGAAATAATGCGCGATCGCATAGCAGCTGCGCACGCCGACCACATAGACTTTGCGCGCCCCGAGCAACGGGTCGATGCACGCATTCAACGTGTCCAGAATATCTGCCGAGAAAAGCATCGCCGTGTTTTCACCATGCGCCTCCATGAGCGCGGCAAACGCGCTGTCGCGATGTTCGTGCCTTAATGTCTGGGCACGCGCGCCGTAGTTTGGCGCAGGTGTCTGGATCGTTGCCTGCACATCCGTGCGGAAGGCGTCAAAGCTGGTATAGCCAAGCTCCTTCGCCATACGGGTCACGGTATTCGGATTGACCCCTGCCTGCTTGGCCAGCCCGCGAATCGAGCTAAAGGCCACGAGCGAAAGGTTATCAAGAAGCCACCGCGCAAAGGACCGAAGCGCGGGTGTACCTTGCGCACTTACCTGTGACAAGCGGTCTTTCAGCGTTTCATCGTTGGTCATCAAAGCCTTACCTCTTGTTTATGCGTGCCAGCCTTCACGCCGCTGTCACACCCGATGCACAGCAAAAATACATTTGCTTAATCTATGGTAATAAAATAATACAAACGCATCATCGCGCAGGCAAGTGCTGATGTCACGTCACCCAAAGCGCGTCTTCAAGCAAGGACTACAGTCATGAAAAGTCATATCTTCGGCAGATCCACCAAAGGCGCGCTGCCGGTCGCCACCAAGGGGGACGGCTGCTATCTGATCGATGCGGACGGACGCAGATATCTTGATGGTTCGGGTGGTGCTGCTGTTTCCTGTCTGGGGCATTCAAATCAGGCTGTCCGTGCCGCCCTGCACGCCCAGATTGACCAGCTTGCCTTCGCGCACACCGGATTCTTCACGTCCGATCCGGCAGAGCGTTTGGCCGATCGCCTGGTCGAGAACGCGCCTGCGGGCATTGATCGGGTTTATCTCGTCTCTGGCGGCTCCGAAGCGGTCGAGGCATCGATCAAGCTCGCGCGGCAGTATTTTCTGGAAATCGGGCAGCCCAAGCGCCACCGCGTCATTGCCCGCCGCCAAAGCTATCACGGGAATACATTGGGCGCTTTGGCAGCTGGGGGGAATGCGTGGCGTCGTACCCAGTTCGCACCCCTGCTTGCCGACACCACCCATATCAGCCCCTGCTATGAGTACCGCGACCGGCAGGACGGCGAAACGCAAGAGGCCTACGGCCTGCGCGTGGCGAATGAGCTGGAAACCGAAATCCTGCGGCTTGGCCCTGATACGGTGATGGCCTTCCTCGCGGAGCCTGTCGTGGGTGCGACCTCGGGCGCGGTACCTGCCGTGCCGGGGTATCTCAAGCGCATCCGCGAGATTTGCGACCAATATGGCGTGCTGCTGATCCTGGACGAGGTGATGTGTGGCATGGGCCGTACCGGCAAACTGTTCGCCTGCACCGAGGACGGCGTCGCCCCGGACATGATCACCATCGCCAAAGGACTTGGGGCGGGCTATCAACCGATCGGCGCGCTGCTGACCTCGGCTGCCATCTATGATGCGATTGCGGCAGGCACCGGTTTCTTCCAGCACGGCCACACCTATATGGGCCACGCCATGGCGGCCACGGCGGCCAATGCCGTGCTCAGCGAAATCCTTGACCGCGATCTGCTGGCCCATGTCACCACCCAAGGCGACAAGCTTGACGCAGCACTAAAGGCGCAGTTCGGCGATCATGACAACATTGGCGATATACGCGGGCGCGGGTTGTTCCGCGGGATCGAACTGGTTGCCGACCGCAGCA
The DNA here is from genome assembly GCF_040435955.1 of Sulfitobacter sp. TCYB15. Taxonomy (NCBI): domain Bacteria; kingdom Pseudomonadati; phylum Pseudomonadota; class Alphaproteobacteria; order Rhodobacterales; family Roseobacteraceae; genus Sulfitobacter; species Sulfitobacter sp. TCYB15. The sequence goes on along the minus strand of NZ_CP159193.1, from coordinate 1,205,880 downwards.
CCAAAGCACCCTTCGATCCGACCCGCGGCCTTGCCGCGCGGATCAAGAAGGAGGCCTTTGCCGCCGGTCTGATCTGCTATCCGATGTCTGGCACAATCGATGGTCAATATGGCGACCACGTGCTGCTCGCGCCGCCGTTTATCATCGAGGACGCGCAGATCGATGAGCTGGTGAGCAAGCTATCAACAGCCATCGACAAGGCGCTTGCCGCATGACCGCATTGCCCAGATTTATGGTCGCGCCGAATGGGGCGCGGCTGACCAAGGCGGATCACCCTGCCCTCCCCGTCACCATAGAAGGGACGGTCGCCTGCGCGCTGGCCTGCCATGCTGCGGGTGCCGATGGCCTTCATGCGCATGTACGCGATACCGAGCAACGGCATGTTCTGGACGTCGGGCTTTATGCCGAGCTTCTGAGCGAGCTCGGCCAGCACGCCCCTGATCTCTATGTTCAGATCACCAGCGAGGCCGCGGGCCGCTTTACCCCCGCAGAACAACGCCATCTGGTCGAAACCCTGAAACCTCGCGCCGTGTCGGTCGCGCTGCGCGAGATCACGGCCAATCAAGAGAATGCCGCCACCCGACGGTTCTTTGCCATGTGCGCCGAAGCGATGATCGACGTTCAACACATTCTCTATGACGCCGCGGATATTGCCCATCTTGCCCGGCTTGTCGCGCAAGGCGATGTCCCCTGCGACGGGCTGAAGACCCTGATCGTTCTGGGGCGTTATACCAACGGCCAGACCAGCACACCCACGGAAGTCGCAGCACTGGCACAAAGGCTAAAATCGGCCTTGCCGGACGCAGACTGGGCCGCCTGCGCCTTCGGGCCACAAGAAACCGCCTGCCTGATCGAGGCCATGCGCCACGGCGGCAAGACCCGGATCGGATTCGAGAACAACCGCTTGAACGCAGACGGACAAGTCGCGGCAAACAATGCCGAGAGGGTCACCGAACTGGTGACACAGGCCAAGCGCGCTGGATTTGCGTGACCGTTATCGCGAGACGCAAGTGAAGCGGGTTCGGTGAGGGTGTTGATCGCTGACTCGAAGCAACACCACACACAGGCCCGCGGCCTTGATTGTGCATTCAACTGCAGATCTTGGGGATCCGAAAATTGGACGCAATGGTTTGAGGAATACGGGTGAGGTTTTGAAACCTCACCCCCAACTCCAATTAGCCACACTTACTATGGCCGCAGCTGCCGCAGGTCATGCAGCCTTCGACCATGCGCAGGTCGTATTGGCCGCAGCTGCTGCAGGCTTTGCCGCGGGGGGCCTCCAGGCCGACGACCTTGGCTTGCGGGTCGGATTTCAGCCCCTGCCCTTCGCCCGCGATAAAACCGGTGGCGATCAGATGTTGTTCGATCACGCCCCCGATGGCGGCCAGCATCGACGGGATGTATTTACCGCGCATCCAGGCTCCGCCGCGCGGGTCAAAGACGGCCTTCAGCTCTTCGACGACAAAGGACACATCGCCACCGCGACGGAACACGGCAGAGATCATGCGGGTAAGCGCGACCGTCCAGGCAAAATGCTCCATGTTCTTGGAGTTGATAAAGACCTCGAACGGACGACGGTGCCCACCGATCACCACATCGTTGATGGTGATATACAGCGCATGCTCGCTGTCGGGCCATTTGATCTTGTAGGTGGAGCCCTCAAGCTCTTCCGGGCGGTCCAGCGGATCGGACATATAAACGACCTCGCCGCCTTCCTCAGCGGTGGCTTGGGCCGCGACCTCGCCCGGGGCTGTATCGGCGCTTTCCGATACCGACAGAACCGATCCGGTCACGTCATTGGGACGATAGGTCGTGCAGCCTTTGCAGCCCTGATCCCAAGCGGCCATATAAACATCCTTGAACGCGTCAAAGCTGATGTCTTCGGGACAGTTGATGGTTTTCGAGATGCTGCTGTCGACCCATTTCTGTGCCGCGGCCTGCATCTTGACGTGATCCAGAGGGGCCAGCGTCTGTGCATTAACGAAATAGTCCGGCAAGGGCGCGTCGCCCTTCAGATCGCGCCACATCTGTACGGCGTAATCGACGACTTCTTCCTCGGTACGGCTGCCATCCTTTTGCAGAACCTTGCGGGTGTAGGCATAGGCAAAGACCGGCTCGATCCCTGAGCTGACGTTGCCTGCATAAAGGCTGATGGTGCCTGTCGGCGCAATCGAGGTCAAAAGCGCGTTGCGGATGCCGTTTTCGGCAATGGCGTCGCGCACGTCATCATCCATCTGCTGCATGGTGCCGGAAGCCAGATAGGCGTCCGCCTCGAACAACGGGAAGGCCCCCTTTTCCTTCGCCAGATCGACGGAGGCCAGATAGGCCGCCCGTGCAATCGCCTTGAGCCATGCCTCGGTCTGCTCTGCCGCCGCGTCCGAGCCATAGCGCAGCCCGACCATCAACAAGGCATCCGCCAGACCGGTGACACCCAGACCGATGCGGCGCTTGGCTTTCGCCTCTGCCTGCTGTTCGTCAAGCGGGAATTTCGACACGTCAACGACGTTGTCCATCATGCGCACAGCGGTCGCGACCAGCTTGTTCAGCGCCTCGACATCCAGCTGAGGGTTGTCGCCAAACGGGTCGGATACCATCCGCGCCATATTGATCGACCCCAGCAAACAGGCACCATAGGGCGGCAGCGGCTGTTCCCCACAGGGGTTTGTGGCGGCGATGGTTTCACAATAGCTCAGGTTGTTGGCCTCGTTGATGCGATCGATAAAGATCACACCGGGCTCGGCGAACTCATACGTGGCTTTCATGATCCGGTTCCACAGGTCACGGGCCTGAACGGTGCGATAGACCTTGCCGTTGAACTGCAGATCCCAGCTGGCATCGGCCTTGACCGCATCCATGAAAGGGTCTGTGATCAACACGGACATGTTGAACATCCGCAGCCGCGCGGGGTCGGATTTCGCGGCGATGAAGTCTTCAACATCAGGGTGGTCACAGCGCATGGTCGCCATCATCGCGCCACGGCGCGACCCGGCGGACATGATGGTCCGACACATCGCATCCCAGACATCCATAAAGCTCAACGGGCCGGAGGCGTCAGCAGAGACCCCCAGCACATCCGCGCCACGGGGACGGATGGTGGAAAAGTCATAGCCGATCCCGCCCCCCTGCTGCATGGTCACAGCGGCTTCTTTGAGCATATCGAAGATGCCGGCCATGCTGTCAGGCACGGTCCCCATGACGAAACAGTTGAACAATGTCACACGGCGCGCAGTACCTGCCCCGGCAGTGATGCGGCCCGCGGGGAGGAATTTGAAATCCTCCAGCGCTTCGTAAAATGCCTCTTCCCATTTTTCCGGTGCTTTTTCGACCTGTGCCAGATCACGGGCGATTCGCCGCCAGCTGTCTTCTACCGTCACATCGCGCGGCGTGCCGTCGGCATCTTTAAAACGGTATTTCATGTCCCAAATCTGTTCGGCAATGGGGGCGGCAAATCGTGACATATTCGATTCCTTGAGGGCTGTTTGGGAAGGTGTTCACCATACCCCAAATCAAAGCGCAAGCACAACAGGTTGAAGAAAGTGTGTATTAGAATACATGATGCTGTAGCAGCGACGGAGGATTCTGTGAAAAATCATATACATCTCATCAAGTTGTCCGTCGGCACGGAAACCGTCGATGATCTGGCCGCATGGCAGGAAAAAAAACGCGTGCAAACCGAGGACGGTTTTCCCCGTCACGTGACGCGCATGTGGCCCAAACGCGAACCCGAGATTCTGAACGGCGGGTCGATCTTCTGGGTGATCAAAGGTGTGATCCAGTGTCGTCAGAAAATCCTGCGTCTGGACGAGACGTCGGGCGCGGACGGCGTGCGCCGCTGCGCGATCGTGCTGGACCCCAAGATCATCCGCGTGCAAGGCAGCCTCAAACGCCCGTTTCAGGGGTGGCGCTACCTTGCGCCGCAGGATGCCCCTGCCGATCTGCCCGAAGGCCGCGACCACGAAGAGCCTCTGCCCATCGAGTTGAACCGCGCGCTGGCCGAGATCGGCGTGCTCTAGCAGCAGCCCCTGCGCGCGCATCCCCCGCGGAATTTGAGTTTATTTGGCAAAATGAAGCAGGGCCGCGCGAGCCTCTTCATTTTGCCCTTAAACTCCCGCCGGAGGCGCATCCGCAGGATGCCGCGCGCATGCGCGTCAGGACAGCCGCGCCAGCAGGGCCGTCATCGTCGCGCGATCCGCATCATCCATCTCTGCCATCCGGCTGCGCCAAAGCGTCGCCTGTGACCGCAGGATCAGCCCGTCGGACAGGATCTTGAGGTGATTGGCGCGCAATGTCTCCCCGCTCGAGGTGATGTCGGCGATGGCCTCTGCGGTTTCATTCTTGATCGTGCCTTCGGTCGCCCCCTGGCTGTCGACCAGCGCATAATCCGCGACACCGGTGCTGCGCAGGAATTCCCGCACCAGCCGGTGGTATTTCGTCGCGATGCGCAGGCGGAACCCGTGCTTGTCGCGGAAGGCCGAGGCGGCGGCATCCAGATCATCGAGCGTATCAACATCGATCCAGGCCTGAGGCACCGCGATGATCAGATCGGCATGCCCGAAGGCGAGCTCTTCTACCGGGGCGACAAGCTGATCCCACAGCGCCAGTTTCTCTTGCACCAGATCGGTGCCGGTGACGCCCAGATGGATACGGCCAGCGGCGAGTTCGCGGGGGATTTCGCCCGCAGAGAGCAAGATCAACGACACGCCCTCAATGCCTTCGACGGCCCCCGCGTATTCACGTTCGGAGCCTGTGCGCTGCAAGGTGATCCCGCGCGCGGCAAACCATTCAAAGGTTTTCTCCATCAGACGCCCTTTGGAGGGCACACCGAGTTTGATCGTCATTGGCCTGCCTCCAGTTCCAGCATCAGCCCGGGGCGCATGACGCCCCCCACCGCGGGGATTTCACCGCCCTGCCCCAGCCGCCGTGTCAGCGCGTCATAGCGTCCGCCTGTGGCGATGGTGGGCAGGTCGGGCCGTGTCGCCGCGCGGAAGCCGAAGACGAACCCGTCATAATATTCCATCGACACGCGGCCAAAGCTGGCTTCGAACATCAGGTTACCGGTGTCGACACCGCGGGCGGCAAGCGCCTTTTCCCGCGCCGCGACACGGTCCACCGCATCCGAGATCGCGGGCATATCGACGGCAAGGTCATGCAACTGGCTGATCGCATTGGGCATGGTTTCACGCACATCCAGCAGCGCCAGCAGCAAGGACACCTGCGTCCGCGACAGGGCCGGCTCGGTGGCGTCGGCGCGCAGGGCGGCGATGCGTGTTTCAATCTCGTCCAGACTGCGCAGGCCGATCAGTGGTGCGGTGATAGCACCGTCACTGGCCAAGAGCGCCGCGCGGGTCGCGGGCATCGGCGTTTTGCCAGCATAGCGGTCGAGCAGCGCACGGAACCGGCGGGGCCGCCAGATGTGCCGCATCAATGCCGCCTTGCGCGACGCCGATGTATCCAGCCCCGCAACCGCAGCCATCAAGATACCGATATCCCCCGTCACGGCAGTGACCGGAAGCCCCTCCAACGCGCCCTGAATCAGGGCAAAGACTTCGGCATCGGCTGCCGCGGGATCGCCACGGTCAAAGACTTCGTAGCCCGCCTGAATATATTCATTGGCGCGGTTGGGGTCACGTTCCTGACGGCGGAACACTTCGCCCGCGTAGGTGTAGCGTGCCGGGTCCGCCCCATGGGCCATATGCATCTGCACCACGGGCAAGGTATAATCGGGGCGCAGCATCTGTTCGCCCCGCATCGCATCCGAGGTGACATAGGCGCGCGCGCGGATGTCTTCGCCATAAAGGTCCAGCAGGGTCTCGGCGGGTTGCAGGATCGGGGGTTCCACCACCGCGGCCCCCTGTGCCTCGAACAAGGCGCGCAGGCTTGCGGCTTTGGCGAGGATGTCGGATCGTGTAGCCATCAGCGGTTCAGCTCCAGTATCTCGCGCACTTTAGAGACAAGATCCCCACGCGCCACTTCATATTGGCTGGGGCGGTCTTTCCATTCCTCCAGCGTGGCGCTTTCAGCGATTTTCGCGCCCAAGATCAGGTCCTTGATCTGGATCATACCCTTGTCGAATTCATCCCCGCCCGCGATCACCGCCACCGGGCTGGCGCGGCGGTCTGCATATTTCAGCTGGTTGCCAAAGTTCTTGGGGTTGCCCAGATAAACCTCGGCCCGGATGCCTGCCTGACGCAATTCGGCAACCATCGCCTGATAGTCGGACATGCGCGCCTTATCCATCACGGTCACCACCACGGGCCCTTCGGCCTGCGCCGACATCCGGCCCTTGGCCTGCAGTGCGGCAAGCAGCCGGTCGACGCCGATAGAGACGCCCGTTGCAGGGACTTCCTGACCGGTGAAGCGCTTGACCAGATCGTCGTAGCGCCCACCCCCTGCGACAGAGCCAAAGTTGCGGGGCCGGCCTTTTTCGTCCTGGATTTCGAAGGTCAGTTCCGCCTCGAACACCGGACCGGTGTAATAGCCAAGACCCCGCACGACAGAGGGGTCGATCTCTACGCGGTCAGCGCCGTAGCCGCCGGCCGCCATCAGATTGGCGATGGTTTCCAGCTCGTCCACGCCCTGCGCGCCTGTCTCAGAACCCGCGACCAGTTCACGCAACCGCGCGACGGTTTCCGCACCGCTGTCGCGTTTGGCTTGCATAAAGCCCATGACCACATCGGCCTGTTCATCGCTGAGCCCTGCGCCATCGGTAAAGTCGCCGCTGTCATCCTTGCGGCCCGCGCCCAGCAATGCGCGCACCCCGTCCAGACCCAGCCGGTCGAGCTTGTCAATCGCACGCAGCACGATGCCGCGCTCGTGGGCGAAATTGTCGGGGTTGGCAGGATCGAGCACGCCTGCGACCTCCATCACACCGTTAAGCACCTTGCGGTTGTTCACCCGCACGATGTAGTCCCCGCGGTCGATCCCGACTTCTTCCAGACAATCGGCCAGCATCGCGCAGATTTCTGCATCCGCCGCGACCGACGGTGCGCCGACCGTATCGGCATCGCATTGATAGAACTGGCGGAAACGCCCTGGCCCCGGCTTTTCGTTGCGCCAGACCGGCCCCATCGCATAGCGCCGATAGGGCGTGGGCAGATCGTTGCGGTGTTGAGCATAGACGCGTGCCAGCGGTGCCGTCAGGTCATAGCGCAGGGCCAGCCAGTCGCCGGGCTTGTCCGCCTCTGCATCCTCTTGCCACGCGAATACGCCCTCATTGGGGCGATCCACATCGGGAAGGAACTTGCCCAAAGCCTGCACCGTCTCGACCCCGGAGCTTTCCAGCGCGTCAAAGCCATAGCGATGATAGACCTGCGCAATCTTATGCAGCATCTCGGCACGCTGTGTTACTTCTGCACCGAAATAGTCACGAAACCCCTTTGGCGTTTCGGCCTTGGGGCGGGGGGTCTTTTTTGGCTTGGCCATTGGATCACATCCTGTGGGCTGAATATCGCGCTTCGCGTCTAGCCCAACCCCCCGCCAAGGGCAAGCGACGCGGCCCCGCCGCGGCACGCATGCCCCCTTATCGAACGCGCGACAACCTGTTAGGAGGACGGCAAACGCGCAAGCTGCAAGGTGCCCTCATGGATAAGCTCGAAGAACAAATGGCCCATCTGATCCGTACGGTGGATGACCTGTCCGATGTCGTCGCCCGTCAGGAGACAGAGATCGCGACCCTGACACGGCGGGTTCATATGCTGATGCAGCGCGAGGGCGAACGCGAGGCAGCGGGCTCCGAAGGGGTTGTCATCGGCAACGAACGCCCGCCGCACTATTGATCGGATGCCTCATCTAGGAAGCTGCCGCCGCCCCGATGGGCCGCGTCAGATTTCCTCTACCTCCATCACGCCGGTCAGGGACCGGATCGCGCCCTTGATCTTGGGGGTGACAGGGTATTCGGCGCAGAGGTCTACCTCCACCTCGCCGGGCAGGGTCGGGTCCATCAGGCACAGTTGTACCGGCCCCTTGCCCGCGCTGCGCGCCGCGGATCGGGCACCGGCCAGCACATCGGCGACCGCCTGAATAGCCCCCGCATCATCCACAAAGATCCGCAGCCCCATGTTGCCCGCATCCTCGACCACCGTGTCGATCGGCACCACGGACCGGCCCAGCAGTTTCAACTGGTCGCTTTCCATCGTCGCCTCGACCATGACCACGACCTTCGACCCTGTTTCAAGGTGGTCGCGCGCCAGTTCCAGCGTGTCAGAAAACAGCGTCACCTCGTAGGCACCCGTCGGGTCCGACAGTTGCGCAAAAGCAAAGCGGTTGCCGCGCGCTGATTTACGTTCCTGCCGTCCGGCGACGATCCCTGCCAGACGGGCGTTCATCGCTCCTTTGACCGAGACTTTCTCGGTCAACTCGTCCAGCGTCAGGAACGGCACACCGCCTGTTGCGGATTTGCGTTTCATCGGCCCCATGTAATCGTCCAGCGGGTGGCCCGACAGATAGAAGCCCACGGCCTTGAACTCTTCGGTCAGGCGCTCGGCGGCCTCCCAATCGTCGCAAGGCACGATGCGCGGCTCTGGCAAGTCATCCCCCGCCTCGCCAAACAGCGACACCTGATTAGAGGCTTTCTGCTCGTGGATCGCGGCGGAATAGCTGACCAACCCGTCCAGCGACTGCCAGACGCGGCGGCGGTTGTTGTCCAGCTGGTCGAACGCACCGGAGCGGGCCAGCATCTCAAGCGGACGTTTCCCCACCCGTTTCAGATCAACCCGCCGCGCCAGATCAAAAAGCGTGGCAAAGGGCTTGTCCACACCGTCCACCTTGCGGCCTTCGGTGATCAGCTTCATGGCTTCCACCCCGACGTTTTTCAGCGCGCCCAAAGCATAGACCAACGCGCCCTCGACCACCTTGAACGTCGCATCACTGCGGTTCACACAAGGCGGCACCCAGGGCAGTTCCAGCCGTTTGCGGACCTCTTCGAAATAGACCGCCAGCTTGTCGGTCAGATGGATATCACAGTTCATCACGCCGGCCATGAATTCGACCGGATGGTTCGCCTTGAGCCATGCGGTCTGATAGCTGACCACCGCATAGGCGGCGGCGTGGGATTTGTTGAAACCGTAGTTGGCGAATTTTTCCAGAAGGTCGAAAACCTCAGACGCCTTTTTCTTGTCGACCCCGTTGGCCATCGCGCCCTTTTCGAACTTGGGGCGTTCCTTGGCCATTTCCTCGGCGATCTTTTTACCCATCGCACGGCGCAGCAGGTCAGCGCCGCCAAGGCTGTAGCCCGCCATGACCTGCGCGATCTGCATCACCTGTTCCTGGTAAACAATAATCCCCTGCGTTTCCTCCAGGATATGGTCAATCGACGGATGTACGGATTCCCGTTCGCGCTGGCCGTTCTTGACCTCGCAATAGACCGGAATATTCTCCATCGGGCCGGGCCGGTACAGCGCGACCAAGGCGACGATGTCTTCGATACAGGTCGGCTTCATCCGCTTGAGGGCATCCATCATGCCGCTGGATTCCACCTGGAACACCGCCACCGTCTTGGCACTGGCATAAAGCTTGTAAGAGGCCTCGTCGTCCAGCGGGATGGTGGCGATATCGTCGATCAGCCCCTCGGGCGGCTCGAACAGCTCTGTCCCGTCGGCGGCCACATGCAGGTGACGGCCCGAGGATTTGATCTGGTCGACCGCGTTCTGGATGACGGTCAGGGTCTTGAGGCCCAGAAAGTCGAACTTGACCAGACCGGCCTGTTCGACCCATTTCATGTTGAACTGCGTCGCGGGCATATCGGACCGCGGGTCTTGATAAAGCGGCACCAGCGCGTCCAGCGGCCGGTCCCCGATCACAACCCCCGCCGCGTGGGTCGATGCGTTGCGCAACAGCCCCTCGACCTGCTGGCCATAGTTCAACAGCCGCGCGACGACTTCCTCGTTCTTGGCCTCCTCGCGCAGGCGCGGTTCATCCGCCAGTGCCTTTTCGATGCTGACAGGCTTCACGCCCTCGACGGGGATCATCTTGGACAGGCGATCCACCTGCCCGTAAGGCATCTGCAACACCCGCCCGATGTCACGCACCGCCGCCTTGGACAAAAGCGCCCCAAAGGTGATGATCTGCCCCACCTTGTCGCGCCCGTATTTGCGCTGCACATACTGGATCACCTCTTCCCGGCGATCCATGCAAAAGTCGATGTCAAAGTCGGGCATCGAGACCCGTTCGGGATTCAGGAACCGTTCAAACAGCAGTTGATAGCGCAGCGGGTCCAGATCGGTAATCGTCAGCGCATACGCCACCAGACTACCCGCCCCCGAGCCCCGCCCCGGCCCGACGGGAATATTATTGTCTTTCGCCCATTTGATAAAATCGGCAACGATCAGAAAGTAGCCGGGGAACCCCATGCCCTCGATGATGCCCAGCTCGAAATCCAGCCGTTTTTCATATTCTTCGACGGTGGTGGCATGGGGGATCACCCTCAGCCGGTTTTTCAGCCCCTCATGCGCCTGCCGCTTGAGCTCCTCGATCTCGTCATCCGCAAATTTCGGCAGGATCGGATCGCGCCGATACGCCATAAACGCGCACCGCTTGGCAATCTCGACGGTATTCTCGATTGCCTCCGGCAAATCCGCAAACAGCGTCACCATCTCGGCCTGCGACTTGAAATAGTGCTGCGCAGTCAATCGGCGACGGTCCTGCTGCTGATCGACATAGGCCCCGTCCGCGATACAGATCAGCGCGTCATGGGCCTCGTACATATCGGCCTTGGGGAAATAGACATCATTCGTCGCGACCAAAGGGATGCCCATGTCATAGGCCATCTCGACAAAGCCCCGTTCGGTCAGCTGTTCGGCCACGGGCTGGCCATCCTCGCCGGGGTGGCGCTGCAACTCGACATAAAGCCGGTCGGCAAAAGCCCCGTGCAGCCGTGCCATCAATGCCTCTGCCGCGGGGCGTTGACCGCCCTGCAACAGCTGCCCCACGGGGCCGCCCGCCCCGCCCGTCAGACAGATCAACCCACCGTTCAGCGCTTCCAGCTCCTCCAAGGTGACCTGCGGCAGCGCCCCGCCCTTGTCGATATAAAGGCAGGAGTTCAGCTTCATCAGGTTTTCATACCCGGCCTCGGATTGGGCCAGCAAAACCACAGGGGCCGGATCGCGCGGCTTTTCCCCCGGTTGCACCTTCACATAGGCCAGATCCACCTGACAGCCGATGATCGGTTGCACACCGGCCCCCGCCATGGCGACCGAGAATTCCAACGCGGCAAACATGTTGTTGGTATCCGTCAGGGCCAGCGCCGGCATATCGGCCCCCTTGCACAGATCGGGCAGCTTTTTCAGCCGCAACGCCCCTTCCAACAACGAATATTCGGAGTGCGTGCGCAGGTGAATGAATCGGGGTGCTTGTGCCATGAGGCCAACTTACCCAAGCCCACCCGCAGTCACCAGTCCCACCGGCACCCTGCGCCCGTTTTTCCAGCAACACGACACGCCCTTGAGCGCAGGACGCCACGAAATCTCTTGCCAAGCCCCCTTGCCCCCGCCTAGCCTCGTTCAACATTTGCCCGCGCCGCGTTCTACGTCGCATCGAACGCCGCGCAGATCACGGGCTGAGGTACCGCGGCGGAACGAACCCTATGGACATCACTTTTCTCCTCAACGGGGAAGTCGTGTCACTGACCGGCGTCTCCCCCACCATGACGCTACTGGACTGGCTACGCGAAACCCGACATCTGACCGGCACTAAGGAAGGCTGCAATGAAGGCGATTGTGGTGCCTGCTCCGTCATGATCAGCGACGATCAGGGCCACCGCGCCCTGAACGGCTGCATCCTTTTTCTGCCCCAGATCAACGGCAAATCCGTCACCACCGTCGAAGGGCTCTCGGCGCCTGATGGCAGCCTGCATCCTGTGCAGCAGACCATGATCGACCACCACGGCAGCCAATGCGGCTTTTGCACGCCGGGCTTTGCCGTCACCATGGCCACCGACCATCTCAACGGGGCCACGGATCACGACACGCAGCTCGCCGGCAACCTGTGCCGCTGCACCGGCTACGCGCCCATCATCCGCGCCGCCAAAGCCGCCGAGGCCGCCCCCGTGCCTGCGCACCTGCGCAACCTCAAACTTCCAGATGGCCCTAAATCCTCGGGGGGGCCGGCGCAGCCGGACGGGGGCGGACAGCCCCCTGCGACCGCGCGCCCCACGACCACGGATGAACTGGCCCACTGGTACGCCGATCACCCCGATGCGACCCTGATTGCGGGGGCAACGGATGTCGGCCTCTGGGTCACCAAACAATTCCGCGATCTGGGGCCGGTCGTGTTTCTCAACCAGATCCCCGACCTGCGCGGCATCGCCGATGGCGGGGATCACTGGCGCATCGGCGCAGCCACCACCCTTGCCACGCTTACCGCGCATTTTGCCCCGCTCTACCCCAGCTTGGGCGCGATGCTCCGGCGGTACGGAGCCGCGCAGGTGCGCAATGCGGCCACCATCGGGGGTAACATCGCCAATGGCTCGCCCATCGGGGACGGCCCTCCAGCGCTGATCGCGATGGGGGCAACATTGCACCTGCGTCACGGCGACACCCGCCGGAGCCTGCCGCTTGAGGATTTCTTTATCGACTACGGCAAACAGGACCGCGCCCCCGGAGAATTTGTCGAGGCGATCACCGTCCCGAAACTCCCCACCGGCAAGGATGACAGCCTGCGCTGCTACAAGATCAGCAAACGTTTCGATCAGGACATCTCGGCGCTGTGCGGCTGTATCAACATCACCCGCGCGGGCGATGTAATCACAGACGCACGCATCGCCTTTGGCGGCATGGCAGGCACACCGAAACGGGCAAGCCAGACCGAAGCCCTGTTGATCAACCAACCTTTTGACGAGGCGACGATCCGCCGCGCGATGGATGCCTTGGCGCTGGATTATCAGCCGATGACCGACATGCGCGCCTCGGCGCAGTATCGCCTGCTGACCGCCCAGAACCTGCTGCTGCGCTATCTGCATGACGTGAACGGCCTGCCCACGAACCTGCACGAGGTGACAGCATGAGCGTTGCCAAACCCCTCCCCCATGATGCAGCCAAGCTCCATGTCACGGGGGCTGCGCGTTACGTGGACGACATCCCGACACCGGCCACAACGCTGCATATCGCCTTTGGACTGAGCACGGTGGCCGCGGGCACGCTCAACGGCATGGACCTGCGCGATGTCGCTGCTGCCCCCGGTGTGGTGGCGGTGCTGGCGGCGGCAGATCTGCCGTTTGACAATGACGTATCCCCGTCAAACCATGACGAACCCCTGCTGGCCACCGACGCGGTACATTATGCGGGCCAACCCGTGTTCATGGTCATCGCGACAACCCACCTTGCCGCTCGCCACGCCGCGCGGCTTGGGGCGGTGGACATCACCCCGACCACCCCGATCCTGACCATAGAAGAGGCGCTGGCCGCCGATGCACGGTTCGAGGATGGCCCCCGCATCTACCAAAAGGGCGATGCCGCAGCCGCGCTGACCACCGCCCCCCAAACTCTGAGCGGGACGATCAATATCGGCGGGCAAGAGCATTTCTACCTCGAAGGTCAGGCCGCCCTCGCCCTGCCGCAAGATAATGGCGACATGGTCGTCCATTCCTCGACCCAGCACCCGACCGAGATCCAGCATAAGGTGGCAGAGGCGCTTGGCACGCCGATGCACGCCGTGCGGGTAGAGACGCGGCGCATGGGCGGTGGCTTTGGTGGTAAGGAAAGTCAGGGCAATGCGCTCGCCGTGGCCTGTGCCGTCGCCGCCGCCCGCACGGGACGCCCCTGCAAAATGCGATATGACCGTGATGACGATATGATCGTCACAGGCAAACGCCATGATTTCCGCATCGACTATACCGTAGGGTTTGACGCCACTGGCCGCATCTCGGCGCTGGATTTCACCCATTACACCCGCTGTGGCTGGGCGATGGACCTGTCCCTGCCCGTGGCCGACCGTGCGATGCTGCATGCGGATAATGCCTATCACCTCGATAACATCCGCATCACCTCGCACCGCTTGCGCACCAACACGCAAAGCGCCACCGCGTTTCGCGGGTTTGGCGGGCCACAGGGGATCGTGGGCATCGAACGGGTTATGGACCATATCGCGCAGTCACTCGGGTTTGATCCGCTGGCGGTGCGGCGGGCCAATTTCTACGCCGATGTGATGCAGCCTGACGCTACCGGACAGGCCCGTGACCACCGCGCCCTGCCCCATGATACCGAGGCTGATCTTGCTTCTCGCGGGGCACCGCCCGCACCACAGGAAAGCACGCCACCCCAGCCCACGGGTCTGCAAACCACCCCCTACCACCAACCGGTGCAGGACTGTATCATCAACGCGCTGACCGACCGGCTGGCCCAGACATCAGACTACACCGCACGCCGCGCCGCCATTGCCGACTGGAACGCGACGCAGCCGGTTCTGAAACGCGGCATCGCGCTGACGCCGGTCAAGTTCGGCATCTCTTTCACCCTCACCCACCTTAATCAGGCGGGGGCGTTGGTGCATGTCTATCAGGACGGGTCGATCCACCTGAACCACGGCGGCACGGAAATGGGACAAGGCCTGTTCCAAAAGGTCGCGCAGGTCGCCGCCAGCCGCTTTGGCGTTGACCTCTCGGTCGTCAAGATCACCGCGACGGATACGGGCAAGGTGCCCAATACCTCGGCCACGGCGGCGTCTTCGGGGACGGACCTGAACGGCATGGCGGTCCAAGCGGCCTGCGACACGATCCGCGACCGCATCGCCGACCATCTGGCCGAGCGTTATCAGACCACCGCAGACCAGATACGCTTTGCCGATGGTCAGGTTCATATCGGGGAAAAGGTGATCAGCTTTGCCCAAGCTGCCGCCTCTGCCTATGAAAACCGCGTGTCGCTGTCCTCCACCGGCTACTACAAGACACCCGAAATCGAATGGGACCGCATCAAGGGTCGCGGCCGCCCGTTCTTCTACTTTGCTTACGGCGCGGCCGTCACCGAAGTGGTGATCGACACGCTAACGGGCGAAAACCGCATTTTGCGCGCGGACATCTTGCACGACGCGGGCGCATCGCTGAACCCCGCGCTGGACATCGGCCAGATCGAAGGCGGCTATGTGCAGGGCGCGGGCTGGCTCACGACCGAGGAACTCGTCTGGGATGCCAAAGGCACGCTGAAAACCCATGCGCCGTCGACCTACAAAAT
The DNA here is from genome assembly GCF_040435955.1 of Sulfitobacter sp. TCYB15. NCBI lineage: Bacteria > Pseudomonadati > Pseudomonadota > Alphaproteobacteria > Rhodobacterales > Roseobacteraceae > Sulfitobacter > Sulfitobacter sp. TCYB15. The sequence goes on along the minus strand of NZ_CP159193.1, from coordinate 1,190,722 downwards.
CCCCGCCATCTCGGACCGGCCCGATGTGTTCAACGTGGCGCTTTGGGACGAACCCAACCCCGCGCAGACGATCTACCGGTCAAAAGCGGTGGGGGAGCCGCCGCTGATGCTGGGCATCTCGGCCTTCATGGCGCTGTCGGATGCGGTAAGCGCCTGTGGGGACGGGTTTGGTGACCTGCAAACACCCGCCACGGCCGAAGCAGTGCTGACCGCCATCGGGAAGGCCCGCAATGCCCTTTGACCGCGCAGCCCTGGCGCAGGCCGTTGCCGCGCATGGCACGGTGGCGCGCATCGTTCTGGTGCAGGTCAAAGGCTCTGCCCCGCGTCCGGCGGGAACGTCGATGCTGGTCTGGGCGGGCGGTGCTTCCGGCACAATCGGCGGCGGCCAGCTTGAGCTGCAATCGATGCGCGACGCCGCCGCCATGCTCGCGGGTGGCCCCCGCAGCAAGCTGACCCGTGCCGCCCTTGGCCCTGCGATGAACCAATGCTGCGGCGGGGCGGTGACAGTGGTGACAGAGCGTTTCGACGCCGCCACAGTCGAAGCCCTGCCCGACACCTACCCCGACATCTACCTGCGCGCTGTTGATCCGGCGGCCCCGCCCCTTGCCGACAGCTTTCGCGCCAAGATCGACCGTGCCAGTGGCGGCGCGACACCGCTCGCCATTACCCTGCACGGTGGCTGGTTGGCAGAGCCGATGTGGCAGCCCGCGCGGCAAGTGGTCATTCACGGCGCGGGCCATGTCGGCAGCGCGCTGGCGCGTATTCTGGCCCCGCTGCCGCAGTTTCGCGTCACACTCGCAGACCCGCGCCCCGGGTATCTCGACGATCTGCCGACGGGCGTCAGCGGCGTCGATGGCCCTTGGCGTGCCGCGCTGCACAGCGCCGAAGATGACGCTGCACATTTCATCATGACACCGGCCCATGACGACGATCTGGACCTGTGCCACCGCTTGCTGCAACGCGATTTCGCCTTTGGCGGGTTGATCGGGTCAGACACGAAATGGGCCCGGTTTCGTAGCCGTCTGGCCGCCCTTGGCCATGCCCCCGAACAGATCGCCCGCATCACCTGCCCCATCGGCGCGCGGCAATTTGGCAAGCATCCTCAAGCGATTGCGCTTGGGGTGGCCACGCAACTCTTGCAATTTGAACCCGCCCGCACGAATAAACAGGTTCGTTTGACACAAAAGGAACGCTGCGCATGACCGACACGCCCCTTCTGGCGCTTTCCGGGCTGACCAAAGCCTACCCCGGTGTTGTCGCCAATGATGACGTGTCACTGCGGATCGCGCCGGGCGAAGTCCACGCGCTGCTGGGGGAAAACGGCGCGGGCAAATCGACGCTGGTCAAGATGATCTATGGGCTGGTCAAACCCGATAGCGGCACGATGCAGATGCACGGAGCCAGTTTCGCCCCGCACGAGCCCCGCGCCGCACGCGCCGCCGGTGTGGGCATGGTGTTCCAGCATTTCTCGCTGTTTGACGCGCTCAGCGTGGCCGAAAACATCGCCCTCGGGATGGAGAACGCGCCCAAGCTGCGCACCCTCAGCAAGCAGATCCGCGACGTGTCCGAGGCCTACGGCCTGCCGCTGGCCCCCGACCGCATCGTCGGCGACCTTTCGGCCGGTGAACGCCAGCGGGTCGAGATCATCCGCTGCCTGCTGCAAGACCCCAAACTGTTGATCATGGATGAACCCACCAGCGTTCTGACCCCGCAAGAGGTTGAAATCCTGTTCAAAACCCTGCGCAAGCTCAGCGCCGAGGGCACCGCGATCCTCTATATCTCGCACAAGCTCGAAGAGATCCGCAGCCTGTGTGACAGCGCCACGATCCTGCGATTGGGCAAAGTGGTAGGCCATTGCACCCCGTCAGAGACGACGGCACGGGATATGGCAGAAATGATGGTGGGCAGCACGCTCAAGACACCGACCCGCGCAGGCAAGACCCCCGGCGCGGTCAAGCTGGACCTGAGGGGGCTGTCCGCGCCCTCACCCAGTTCCTTTGGGATGCCGCTGCGTGACATCACCGTGCAAGTCCGCGCGGGCGAGATTCTGGGCATCGGTGGCGTGGCGGGCAACGGGCAGGATGAATTGCTGTCGGCCCTGTCGGGCGAGCTGCCGACCGCCGCTGGCATGATCGGGTTCGAGGGTCAAGACGTGGGCCAGCTTGGCCCCACCGCGCGCCGCCGTCTGGGTATCCTGACCGCGCCAGAGGAACGGCTTGGTCATGCCGCCGCCCCTGATATGTCCCTGACCGAGAATGCGATGCTGACCGGTGCCGTGCGCGAAAAGCTGGAGCGGCGCGGCCTGTTGAACTGGCCCGCCGCCAAACGGTTTGCCGAACGTATCATCGCGGATTTCGACGTGCGCACCCCCGGCCCCGGCAATGCCGCGCGGTCGCTGTCGGGCGGGAACCTGCAAAAATTCGTCATCGGCCGCGAGGTGTTGCAAAATCCGCAGGTGTTGGTGGTCAACCAGCCCACATGGGGGGTCGATGCCTCTGCCGCGGCGGCGATCCGGCAGGCGCTGCTGGATCTGGCCGAGAATGGCACAGCGGTGATCGTGATCAGTCAGGATCTGGACGAGCTGATGGAAATCTCGGACCGCTTCGCCGCGCTGAACGAGGGCCGCCTGTCGGAGCCGCGCGCCGCGGCAGGGCTGACGGTGGACGAGATCGGATTGATGATGGGCGGGGCCCACGGGATGGAGGTGGCGCATGTTTGACGCGTTGCTTGCGGGGGTTTCACACCCCCACACCCCCGTGGAGTTTTCCTTGCAAAATAAAGCAGATGACAAGAACTGGGGCGCGGCATGATGCGGCTTGAGAAACGGCCGCAGGCCAGCCGGGCGTTTTCTTATGCAACGCCGGTTTTGGCGGTGATTGCCACGATGGTTTTTGGCGGCGCGCTGTTCGCGGTGCTTGGCAAAGACCCTGTGGCGTCGATCATGACGATTTTCTGGGAGCCGCTGTTCGGCGATTTCGCCTTTTACTATCGCCCGCAATTGCTGGTGAAAGGGGCACCCCTGGTCTTGATCGCCATTGGCCTGTCGCTGGGGTTCAAGGCGGGGATATGGAACATCGGAGCCGAGGGCCAGTACATCATGGGGGCCATTTGTGGCGCCGGTGCAGGTCTGGCCTTCTACCCCGCAGAGAGTGTTTTTATCTTTCCGGTGATGGTGCTTGCAGGCGCGCTTGGCGGATGGGTCTGGGCCATGATCCCTGCCGTGCTCAAGGTCAAATTCGGGACGAACGAGATTCTCGTGTCATTGATGCTGGTCTATGTGGCGGAACAATTCCTCGCCTCTGTCAGCCTTGGGTTGCTGAAAAACCCCGAAGGCTTCGGCTTTCCGGGCAGCCGCAACCTGCAGCAATATGCATCGGCCCATAATGGCGAGTTGATCGCGGGATCGGGGATGCATTGGGGGGTGGTTGCCGCCCTGATCGCGGTGATCTTTGCCTATGTCTTATTGGCGCGGCACCGGTTGGGCTTTGCCATCCGCGTGACCGGGGAGGCGCCGCGGGCGGCGCGGTTTTCCGGCGTGAACCCGACACGGCTGGTGTTGTTCTGCATGGGCATGTCGGGTTTGCTGGCCGGTCTGGCAGGGATGTTCGAGGTCGCGGGTCCTGCGGGGCAGATCACCATCGATTTCAACGTGGGCTACGGGTTCACCGCGATCATCGTCGCTTTTCTAGGGCGGTTGCATCCGGTGGGTATCCTGCTGGCCGGTGGTCTGATGGCGCTGACCTATATCGGGGGCGACATCGCGCAAAGCCAGTTGGGATTGCCTGCCGCTGCCATTCAGGTGTTTCAGGGGATGTTGCTGTTCTTCCTGCTCGCCTTTGATCTTTTCACCCATTACCGGCTGCGCCTTGGCCGGACGGAGGTCGCGTAATGGATCTGTCTGCAATCAATCCGGTGCTCTTTGTCGCGGGCTTTCTGGTGGCGGCGACGCCACTGATCTTTGCCGCTTTGGGCGAGCTGGTGGTCGAGAAATCCGGCGTGCTGAACCTTGGGGTCGAAGGGATGATGATCATCGGCGCGATCTGCGGCTTTGCGACCGCCGTTGAGACCGGATCGCCCCTATTGGGCTTTGCCGCCGCGGCCGTGGGGGGCGCGTTGCTGAGCCTGCTGTTCGCCTTCCTGACGCAGATCACATTGGCCAATCAGGTCGCATCGGGCTTGGCGCTGACGCTGTTCGGGCTGGGGTTTTCGGCGTTGCTGGGGCAAAGCTATGTCGGGATCAAACCACCGCGCCTGCCGGATGTGAACTTTGGCCCGCTGCATGACATTCCCGTCATCGGGCCGATCTTCTTTTCCCATGACATTATTCTGTACTTGGGCTTTGCGCTGGTCGTCGCCGTTTGGGCAGTGCTGAAATTCACCCGCATGGGGCTGATCCTGCGCGCTGTCGGCGAAAGCCACGAGGCGGCCCACGCCCTTGGCTACAAGGTGGTGCGCATCCGCACGCTGGCGATCATGTTCGGCGGGGCCTGTGCCGGTCTGGGCGGGGCCTACATCAGCCTGATCCGTGTGCCCCAATGGACAGAAGGCATGACCGCAGGTGTGGGCTGGATCGCCCTTGCGCTGGTGGTTTTTGCCAGCTGGAAGCCCTGGCGGCTGTTGCTGGGTGCCTATCTTTTTGGCGGTATCACGCAGCTTCAGCTGAATCTGCAAGGCGCGGGCGTTGCCATTCCAGTCGAGTATCTGGCAATGTCGCCCTACATCATCACCATCCTTGTGCTGGTGATCCTTTCCGCGGATAAAAGCGCTGCTCCGGCATCGCTGGGCCGCACTTTCCACGCCTCTCACTAGGGGCCTATCTTCAAGCGCCGGATAAAAGGCGCGTTACTCAGGGGACTACGTTATGAAATTCACCACACTTATGGCCAGCGCGGCACTGGCGCTTGGGCTTGCGGGCGGCGCATATGCCCAAGACAAGACCAAAGTCGGTTTTGTCTTTGTCGGCCCCGTCGGCGATGGCGGCTGGACCTATGAACACAACCAGGGCCGTCTGGCTGTCGAGAAAGAATTCGGCGATGCTGTCGAAACCGTCTTTGTTGAAAACGTGGCCGAGGGCCCCGATTCCGAGCGTGTGATGACGCAGATGGCGCTGGACGGCGCGGACCTGATCTTTACCACGTCTTTTGGCTATATGGACCCGACCATCAATGTCGCGGGCAAATTCCCGGATGTGAAATTCGAACACGCCACCGGCTACAAACGTGCCGACAACGTGTCGACCTATTCCGCGCGTTTCTACGAAGGTCGCGCCATTCAGGGTCACATCGCCGGCAAGATGACCAAATCGAACATCATCGGCTATATCGGGTCCTTCCCGATCCCCGAAGTGATCCGTGGCATCAACTCGGCCTATATTCACGCCAAGAAGGTGAACCCCGATGTCGAGTTCAAGATCGTCTGGGCCTACACATGGTTTGACCCCGCCAAAGAAGCAGATGCGGCCAAGGTTCTGATCGAACAGGGGGCGGATGTTGTCCTGCAGCACACCGATTCCACAGCACCTCAGGCGGCGGCGCAAGAAGCGGGCGACGTGATCACCTTTGGTCAGGCGTCCGACATGGCGCAATACGCGCCCAAGCCGCGCGTCTCGTCGATCATTGACGATTGGGCCCCCTATTACATCGCCCGCACCAAGGCGGTCATGGATGGCACATGGGAAAGCAAAGACACATGGGACGGCATCGGTGCCGGCATGGTTGGTATCGGCGAGATTACGGACGCCGTGCCTGCCGACGTAAAAGAAGAAGCGCTGGCGCTGAAAGCATCGATCGCGGATGGGTCCTACCACCCGTTCACCGGCCCGCTGAAAAAGCAGGACGGTTCCGATTTCCTGGCGGAAGGCGAAACAGCCGATGACGGCACGCTGGCGGGCATGAACTTCTATGTCGAAGGCATCAAGGGCGACATTCCGAACTAAGCCGGACACTGACCTGACACGATCAAAGGCCTCGCATCCGCGGGGCCTTTTTTGTTGCGAAATCAGCGCGGTGCCCCGTCTTGCGACAAAACGCATCTGGTGCGGGGCATTCAAGCTGCCTACAGAAGGTACATGCGCTTTCTGCCCGCCTTCCCCTGCCAACTGCTTGCCACCGTTCTGGTGCTGCTGTCGCTTGCGACATCGGGGTTTGCGCATCGTTTCGCGCCCGTAGACCTGTCGCCCGAGCTGCAAGCCTATGTTGCCAATGGCGGCGCGCTGGCGGACCTCTGCGGCACCGGTGATAGCCCGCACTCAGGCAATATGGCCGATTGCAAGACCTGCCGTCTGATCGGTGCCATGGCGCTGCCCGAAGCGGTCACCGGCCTGCCCGTTCCCGTGCTTGAGAAAACGCAAACCCTGCGCTTTGTGGCGAAACGGCTGCTGCACACACGCAAGCCTGACCCCAGCCGGCTGACCCGCGCCCCGCCCCAAGTCTGAACATCTATCCCAATTGTTCATTCTTTCCGCCTGCCGATGATGCAGGCCCTTAGGCTTGGAGCCCTCATATGACGCCCCCTACCCAAACCACGCAGCCCGACGGCGGCGTGAACAAACTCTACTTTGCTGCATGGCGGTGGCATTTCTATGCCGGGCTGTTCGTGCTGCCCTTTCTATCGGTTCTCACCATAACCGGTATGGCGATGCTGTGGATCGCCTGGATTGACGGGCGCGACGGTGAATATACCCCGGTGACCGTGCAGAAAACTGTTCTGTCGGTCTCGGCACAGTCGCAAGCCGCGGTCGAGGCCGTGCCCGGCGGCACGCTGGTGCAATATGTGGCCCCACGCGCGCCTGATCTGGCGGCCCTGTTCCGCGTGGACCACGATGGGGATGCGGTGATGGTTGCGGTTGATCCCTATACGGCCAAGGTGATCGAGAGCTTTCCGCGTCGGTCCGGCTGGTATGATTTCGCGGATGGCATCCACAGTGATCTGATGCTGGGGGTGACCGGTGATCGCATGATTGAAGCCGCGGCCTCGATCGCCTTGGTGCTGATTGCCACGGGGCTTTATATGTGGTGGCCGCGTGGTGCAGGCTGGCGCGGGACGCTGGTGCCACGTTTCACCAAGGGCCGTGCGATGTGGAAATCACTGCATGGCGTTGTGGGCATCTGGGTATCGGCCTTTCTGGTGCTGTTCCTGATCTCGGGCCTGTCTTGGGCGGGCATCTGGGGCGGCAAGATGGTGCAAGCCTGGAGCCAGTTCCCTGCCGAGAAATGGGATGCCGTGCCCCTCTCGGACGACATCCACGCCAGCATGAACCACCACCGCCGCGAGGTGCCTTGGGCGCTGGAACAAACGCCGATGCCTGCCTCTGGTAGCGCGGCTGGGGAGGCGGGCATTGAAGGGGCCGTCACGATTGACAGCATCGATGCATTGGCGCGCGAGATCGGCTTTGACGCGCGCTATCAGATGAACCTGCCGCAGGACGATACCGGCGTCTGGACGCTAAGCCGCGATTCCATGAACACCGACAGCACCGACCCGATGTCGGACCGCACCGTGCATATCGACCAGCACAGCGGCAATATCCTCGCCGATGTGCGCTATGCCGATTATTCGCTTGCGGGCAAAGCCATGGCGGTGGGGATTGCGCTGCACATGGGCACCTTGGGGCTGCTGAGCGTGCTGGCCAATACGCTGGTCTGCCTGTCGGTGCTGTTCCTCTGCGTCAGTGCGCTGGTGCTTTGGTGGAAGCGCCGCCCTACCGCCGCTGGCCGCCTGTCCGCCCCGCCCATGCCGTCAGAGCTGCCGTTGTGGCAGGGGGCCGTGCTGGTCGGGCTGTTCGTGTCGATGGCTTTCCCCATGGCCGGGGCCGTGCTGCTGAGCGTGCTGGCGGTCGATGTGTTGATCCTGTCGCGCCTGCCCGCGCTGCGTCACCGTCTGACCTGACCTCAAGCCCCCGCGCCGTTTGTCAAATACGGCGCGGGGGATGCATGCCCACTACCCATCCGGCTGCAACACGCTATCATCAGCGTCATGATCAAAATCCACCACCTGAACCGGTCCCGCTCTCATCGCATTTTGTGGCTGCTCGAAGAAATCGGCGCGCCTTATGATGTCATTCCCTATACCCGCGATGCCAAGACCAACCTCGCCCCGCCCGAACTAAAGCTCGTGCACCCCTTGGGCAAATCCCCCATGGTCGAGATCGACGGCACGCTGATCGCCGAGAGCGCGGCCATCACCGAAGTGCTTTGCACCCGTTTCGCGCCGCAGATGATCCCCGATCGTGACAGCGCCGCCTATCTGCAACACCTTGAACTGATGCATTTCGCCGAAGGGTCCGCGATGACGCCGATCCTGCTGAACCTCTATGTCAGCCGTTTGGGCGACGCCGGTGCACCGCTGCATCCGCGCATCTCGTCTGAACTGGACAACCACTATAGCTACATGAACAGCCGCGTGCGGGCCTCGGGGCATTTTGTGCAGGATACATTATCGGCGGCGGATATCATGCTCAGCTTTCCGGCAGAGATCGCGATGCAGCAGGGCCGCGCCAAGGATTATCCCGCACTCGCTGGCTTTGTCGAGATGATCCACGCGCGCCCCGCCTATGGTCGCGCGACCGCGCGCGGCAAGACCGATGCCTAACCGCGCGGTTGCACGTCCCACCGGCCCATGTCACCCATAAGCAAAGAGCTTGGGGCCGGCGGGACAGGCCTGCGCAAAACCAGTGCAAGGGACAGGGGGTACCTATGACAGAAAGCACATCCGACATCCTTGTCATCGGCGGCGGCATCGCGGGCATCTCGGCCGCGGCGCGCCTGTCTGGTGATGCAAAAGTCACGGTGATCGAAGGGGAAAAAGCGCTTGGCTATCACGCCTCTGGCCGGTCGGCCGCGCTGATCGAAGAGAATTACGGTGCGCCCTCTGTGCAGGCGCTGAACAAGGCCACCGTCGGCTACCTGCGCGACGGCGGCTACCTGTCCCCGCGCGGCCTGATGATCATCGCCGACCGCCACGAGGAAGAGGCGTTTCACAGCGATCTCGCCCATATGGGGGTCGAACAGATCACCCCCGACGATGCGCTGCGCCTTGTGCCGATCCTGGCCGCCGAACGCATCGCCTTTGCTGGCTACCACGCTGACGCCCATGATATTGATACCGACCGTCTGCTGCAGGATTTCGCCAAAGAGTTACGCGGCAATGGCGGGCGGATTGACACCGGGCATCCCGTCACATCCATCACCCGCACGGGCAATACGTGGAAGGTCACCGCAGGCCCGCACATCCATCACGCCGCAAAACTGCTTAACGCCGCCGGAGCCTGGGCCGACCAGATCGCCATTCTGGCCGGTGTGCCCCCCATCGGCATCACCCCCTACCGCCGGTCCATGGCCCGCATTGCGGCACCGGGCGGGCATGACCTGTCGCGCTGGCCGATGTTCTTTGGCGTGGGCGAAACATGGTACGCCAAGCCCGACGCGGGTGCGCTGTTGATCTCGCCCGCCGATGAGGACGCGACCGAACCGCAGGACGCATGGGCCGACGACATGGTACTGGCCGAAGGGCTGGAGCGGTATCAGAATATGGTCGCCGTGCCGCTGACGAAACCCATCGCAACATGGGCGGGGCTGCGCAGCTTTGCCGTGGACCGCACGTTGGTGCTGGGCCCCGATCCCGCCCAGCCCGACTTCATCTGGAGCGCGGGACAAGGCGGCTACGGCTTCCAGACCAGCGCCGCCGCCTCGCAACTGGTGGCAGATCTGACCCTTGGCAACGCCCCCTCGCTGCCCGATCCGGTGGTCGAGGCACTGCGCCCCGATAGGCTGCGCGCATGACAGCCAAGCTTCCCCCAAGCGCCAGCGTCGCTCTGCCCACCCGCGGTGCCATGCTGCACGCCCCCGCCGCCGAACGGAACAAGGACGCCCTGTGTGACCTGCTGCGTGACCACGGGCCGCAAAAAGGTCGCGCGCTCGAGATTGCCAGCGGGACGGGGCAGCATATCGCCGCCTTCGCCCGCGCCCTGCCCGATCTGCACTGGCAGCCGACCGAGCCTGCCCCTGACCGCCGCGACAGCATCGACGCCTATATCGCCGAAGCCGGGCTGAGCAACGTCGCCCCCGCCGCACCGCTGGATGCAACAGCGGCGGATTGGCACAAGCCACTGCCACCGCAAGACCTGATCTTCCTCGCCAACCTGCTGCATCTGATCCCGACAGAGGCCGCACAGCAGGTCATCGCCGAAGCCGCGCTTGCGCTCGCCGCCGGTGGCACGTTGATCCTCTATGGTCCGTTCCGCCGCGAGGGTGTGCTCACCTCCGACGGAGATGCGAAATTCGATGCCGAGCTGCGCACCGCCGATCCTGCGATCGGGTACAAGGATACGGTCGACATCACGCGATGGCTCAGCGATGCTGCACTAAGCCCGATCGACAGGATCGACATGCCCGCCAATAATCTGGCCTTTATCGCACGAAAGCCGTGACCCTATGCCCCGACTTCGCGTTCTTGCCCTCCTCTCTGCCCTTGTCCTTTCGGCCTGTGGTGCGCCGCAACTCTCTGTCCCTGTGGGGGATGTGACGGCGGCCAATTTCGGCGACCGCAAGCCGTTCGACTGGCCCGGCCAAAGCCCCGACCGCTATGCGGTGCACGGCATTGATGTGGCGCGCTTCCAGCAACCGCTGAACTGGGGCGAGGCCCGCGTCTCCGGCGTGAACTTCGCCTTCATCAAAGCCACCGAAGGCGGCGATCTGCTGGACCCGATGTTCCAGAACCACTGGGACGGTGCCGGCCGCGCCGGTGTCGCCCGCGGGGCCTATCACTTCTATTATTTCTGCACGACGCCCGAGAAACAGGCCCGCTGGTTCATCGAAAACGTGCCCAAAGCGCCGGGCATGCTGCCCCCCGTGCTGGATCTGGAGTGGAACCCCTTTTCCCCCACCTGCACCCTGCGCCCGCCCGCCGATACCGTCCGCCGCAACGCCCAGACCTTTCTAAGCATCCTGCGCGCGCATTACGGGCAGCAGCCCGTCGTCTACACCACGCCGGAGTTCTATGCCCAGAATGACATGGGGCGTCTGCGCGGTGTTGAATTCTGGCTCCGCTCCACCGCCGCCCACCCGTCCGAGAAATACCCCGACGAGCGCTGGACCTTCTGGCAATACACCAGCACCGGCCGCGTCCCCGGAGCCGCCGGCGACATCGACATCAACGTCTATGCAGGTAGCCCCAGCAGTTGGGACAACTGGCTTTCGCGGCGTCAGGTGCGGTAGGAAAAAAGCCCCGCCAAACATGTGCTTGGCGGGGCTCTGTATGTGTCAGAGTAAATGTCTGCCTCACCCATCCACACGGATCGTTGCGTTTTTCGGGTCGTAGGGGCTGTCCTCCACAACTTCGGCATCCCATAGCTGGTCGAACATCTTGACCTTCAACTTTGTGCCAACCACCGCGATGTCGGGTTTGACATAGCCCATGCCGATGGATTTACCGAAGGCCACCGAATACCCGCCCGAGGTCAGGCGACCAACACGGGTGTCGCCGTGATACAGCACTTCGCGGCCCCAAGGGTCGGCGTCGTCGGGCCCGTCGATCAGCAAGGTCACACATTTGCTGCGGATACCATGGGCCTGCATTGCGTCCTTGCCGTGGAAGTCCTTGGACAGGTCGACAAAGCGCGGCAGGTCGGCCTCTAGCGGGGTGGCATCGCGGCCCAGTTCATTGCCGAAAGCGCGGTAGGATTTCTCTTGCCGCAGCCAGTTCTGTGCCCGCGCGCCGACCAGTTTCATCCCGTGTTTCTCGCCCGCCTTCTCCAGCAGATCGAACAGGTGGTTCTGCATCTCGATCGGGTGGTGCAGCTCCCAGCCGAGCTCTCCGGTATAGGCGACGCGGATGGCGCGGACGGGGACCATCCCCAGCTCGATATTGCGCATGGTCAGCCAGGGGAACCGCTTGTTGCTCAGCACCGTCTCGGGGTCCGCGTCCTTGATGACCTCTTTCAGGACATCGCGCGATTTGGGGCCCGCGATGGCAAAGACACCCCATTGCGTGGTCACGTCATGACATTCGATATAACCGAATTCGGGCGCTTTATCGGCAATGGCCTTGCGCAGGAAATCACTGTCATAGGCCGTCCAGGCCCCGGCGGACACAAGGTAGTATTCATCCTGAGCGAGCCGCACGATGGTATATTCGGTGCGCGTGGTGCCGTTGATCGTCAGCGCATAGGTCAGGTTGATGCGTCCGACCGAGGGCAGCTTGTTGCAAGTGAACCAATCCAGAAAGGCAGTGGCCCCCGGCCCCTTGACCAGATGTTTGGTAAAGGCGGTCGCATCGATCAGGCCCACGCCCTCGCGGATCGCCTTGGCCTCATCGACCGCATGCTGCCACCAGCCGCCGCGCCGGAAGGACCGGCTGTCGTGGTCATTGAACCCCAGCGGCGCAAAGTAGTTCGGGCGTTCCCACCCGTTCACATGGCCGAACTGTGCGCCACGGGCCGCCTGACGGTCATAGGCAGGCGAGGTACGCAAGGGCCGACAGGCGGGGCGCTCCTCATCCGGGTGGTGCAGGATATAGACGTGCTCATAGGCCTCTTCGTTCTTGCGCGCGGCATATTCGGTGGTCATCCAGTCGCCATAGCGTTTGGGGTCCAGCGACGCCATGTCGATCTCGGCCTCGCCCTCGACCATCATCTGCGCAAGGTAGTAGCCCGTGCCCCCCGCAGCTGTGATCCCGAAAGAGAACCCTTCGGCCAGCCACATATTGCGCAGGCCGGGTGCCGGACCGACCAGCGGGTTGCCGTCGGGCGTATAGCAGATCGGCCCGTTGAAATCGTCCTTGAGGCCGGAGTCCGCACAAGACGGGACGCGGTCGGCCATCGCCATATACTGATCCGCAATCCGGTCCAGATCCAGCGGAAACAGATCGGCCCGGAAGCTGTCCGGCACCCCATATTCGAACCGCGCAGGCGCGCCGCGCTCGTAGATGCCCAAAATCCAGCCGCCGCGTTCCTCGCGGGCGTAGGATTCATTGTCGGCGTCGCGCACCACCGGATGCTCCGGATTGCCGTCGGCGCGCCATTTGACCAGCTCGGGGTCCTGATCCATCACGATAAACGTATGTTCGACCGGAATGGCAGGCATCTTGATGCCCAGCATCTTGGCGGTGCGCTGCGCGTGGTTGCCGCTGGCGGTAACGACATGCTCCGCGGTGATCACGACCTGCTCGTCCGAGGGGACTAGGTTCCCGCCCTTCTCGACCATCTTGGTGATGGTAACCTCCCACGCCGCGCCATTCCAGTGAAAGGCATCCGCCTGCCACTTGCGCTCGATCGCCACGCCCCGCTGCCGCGCGCCCTTGGCCATCGCCATGGTGACATCGGCGGGGTTAATGTAGCCGTCCGTCTGGTGGTACAGCGCGCCTTTCAGATCGTCGGTCTTGATCAGCGGCCATTTTGCCTTGATCTCGTCCGGCGTCATGAAGGTATAGGGCACGCCGCAGGTCTCGGCGGTCGAGGCATAGAGCATGTATTCATCCATGCGTTCGTCCGTCTGCGCCATGCGCAGGTTGCCCACCACGGCAAAGCCCGCGTTCAGGCCGGTCTCTTCCTCAAGCGTCTTGTAGAACTTGATCGAATAGTCGTGGATGTGGGTCGTCGCATAGGACATGTTGAAATAGGGCAGCAACCCTGCCGCGTGCCATGTAGACCCCGAGGTCAGCTCGTCCCGCTCAAGCAACATCACATCGTCCCATCCGGCGCGGGCCAGATGATAGGCAATCGACGTGCCAACGGCACCGCCGCCCACAACCAGTGCTTTGACTTGAGTTTTCATGAATCCAATGCTCCGCCAGAATAGGTCTTAGCGACATTTAGCAGCCCCCGCGCAAAACGCAGAACCCAGCCGACCAAAGACAGCACAAATGCGACCAACGTCGAAAAACTCGCGCGCAGGCCGCTTCCAAATGGTTAAAATCCCCGCCGGAGGCATCGCATCCCTGCCGGTGGCAGGGATCGATATACCGCGCGCGCCGTCCCGACTACGCCAGGGATTCGGGAAGAATCTTGCCCGGGTTCATAATGTTATCGGGGTCGAGCGCCTGTTTGATCGCGCCCATGACGCCCACTGCCGCTCCCAGTTCCTTGACCAGATAGGGGCGTTTGCCCTGTCCGATGCCATGCTCTCCGGTGCATGTCCCCTCCATCGAGATCGCGAGCTCGTTGAGCCAGCTAATGAACGCCTCGGCGCGGGCGACTTCATCCGCGTCGTCCATATCCAGAAGCAGCGAGGCGTGGAAATTGCCATCGCCTGCGTGGCCGACGATGGGCGCAATCAGGTCCAGCTCCGCCGCTTTGGCGTTCGCGCGGCCGACCGCTTCGGCGAGTTTTGAGATCGGCACACAAACGTCGGTCGCCACCGCCTTGCAGCCGGGGCGCAGGGCCAGCATCGCCCAATAGGCATCATGGCGCGCTTGCCACAGCTTGTTGCGTTCCTCCATCGTGGTGGTCGCCTGATAGTCGGTGCCGCCGTTTTCATCGGCGAGCGCTGCGAATGTCTCGGTCTGTTCGACTACACCGGCGTCAGAGCCATGGAACTCCAGTAGCAACATCGGCGTTTCGGGCAGCGACAGTTTGGCATAGCCATTCACCGCGCGCACGACCATCGCGTCCAGCAGCTCTATCCGTGCGACGGGCAGCCCGTATTGGATCACGCTTTGCACGGTTTCACAGGCCGCCTCGACCGAGGGGAAGGAACAGCGGGCAGAGCTGATTGCCTCGGGGATGCCTTGTAGCTTCAACGTGATTTCGGTGATCACGCCCAATGTCCCTTCAGAGCCCACCATCAGGCGCGTCAGATCGTAACCCGCAGATGATTTGCGCGCCCGTGCACCGGTGCGGATCACCGTGCCATCAGCCATCACCGCCTCGACCGCCAGAACGTTGTCCTTCATCGTGCCATAGCGCACCGCATTGGTGCCCGAGGCCCGCGTCGCCGTCATCCCGCCAAGCGAGGCATTGGCCCCGGGATCAATGGGAAAGAACAGGCCCTGATCCCGCAAATGGGTGTTCAGCGCCTCGCGGGTGACGCCGGGTTGCACGCGGCAATCCAGATCGCCGGCGTTGACCTCGACCACAGCGTCCATCTGCGTGACGTCGATCGACACGCCCCCCGCGGGCGCATTCACATGCCCTTCAAGCGAGGTGCCGGTGCCGAAGGCGATGACCGGCACCTTATGCGCGGCGCAGACCTTCACCACAGCCGCGACATCATCGGTCGAGCGGGCAAAGATCACAGCATCGGGAGCCTGATTTCTGATCCAGGTCGTCGTATGCCCGTGCTGTTCGCGGATCGCGTCCCCCGTCTGGAAGCGTTCGCCGAATTGCTGCTTGAGGATACCCAAAGCGGTGTCGATCCCGGTCTCGTTGCGGGGCATGTCGGTGGCCTGTGCCATATGGTCTTTCCTTTGGTTCAGAATGGGCGATCACTCGCCAAGGGCAATGCCTTCGCGGCGCGGGTCAGCCCCGCCGCGCAGATCATCGCCAATCGAAATCATATGCAACCCCGAGGTCAGCGCGCGGGTGTTCACCTCGTAGCCAAGGCCGGACAGCGCATCGGCCATCGCGGCGGCGTCGGTGCCTTCCTCAAGGTCGTAGGGGCCGAACCGGTTGATCGCATGGGGCAGTGCTGCGGCCTGTTGGACATCCATTCCCCAATCCAGATGCGCGATGATCGCGCCCGCGACATAGCCGATGATGCGGCTGCCACCGGGGCTGCCCACGGCCAGAACCGGCGCGCCATCCTTCATCACAATCGTCGGTGCCATCGACGAGCGCGGGCGTTTTCCCGGCTCGACCCGATTGGCAATCGGCACGCCATCGGTATGCGACCGGAAAGAGAAATCCGTCAGCTCGTTATTCAACAAAAACCCGCGCACCATCAGGCGGCTCCCAAAGCCGTTTTCGATGGTGGTGGTCATACTTGCGACATTGCCCATGCTGTCCACGATCGACACATGCGAGGTCGACGGCAGCTCGATAGAGATATCATCGGCAAAGTTCAGGGCATGGTCGAAAGCGGGCGCGCCCGCGGTGACTTCCGGCAGCGCATCGTCGCCCTGCAACAGCTTGGCGCGATCCGCCAGATAGGATTGGTCGAGCATACCGGTCACCGGCACCGGCACATAATCGGTATCGGCCACATAGCGCCCCCGATCCGCAAAGGCGAGCCGCGAGGCATCGCCGATCAGCCGCAGCACATCCGCGTCCGCCGGTCCGGCGCTCAGGTCCGCGTTTTCCAGCAGCCCCAATATTTGCCCTACAGCCAGCGCACCAGAGGACGGCGGCCCCATGCCGCAGACCTCATGCCCGTGATAGGGCGCGCAAAGGGCGTCGCGTTCCTTGACCCGATAGATCGAAAGATCGACCTCTGACAGCACACCGGGGTTGGTGGCCCCTTGGACAGCCCCCACGATGTCGCGCGCAATGTCGCCGGTATAAAAGGCATCGGCCCCGCGTTCAGCCAGCGCTGCAACCGTGCGGGCATAGTCAGGGTTTTTCAGCGTATCGCCTGCCTGAACCGGCACGCCATTGGGCATGAAGTAATCTGCGGTTGTCGCGGAGGTTGCTAGCCGTTCGGCGTCATCAGCCACCAGCGCCGCAAGACGTGGGGACACGGCAAAGCCCTTCTCGGCCAATGCGACAGAGGGGGCCAGCAACTCGGCCCAGGGCTGGTTGCCCCATTTCTCATGCGCTGCGGCCATCAACGCAGGGGTGCCCGGCGTACCGACCGACCGCCCGCCAACGACGGCGTCAAAGAACCCCAGCGGCACACCTTGATCGTCCTGAAAGAGTTGCGGCGTGACCGCCAGCGGCGCGGTTTCGCGCCCGTCCAGCGTGGTCAGCCTGCCCGATGCGGCGTCATACCAGACCAGAAACGCCCCGCCACCCAGGCCAGAGCTTTGCGGCTCCACCAGCCCCAGCATCGCTTGGACGGCGACCAGCGCGTCGGCAGCGGTGCCCCCCCGTGCCAGCACATCCGCCCCTGCCTGAACCGCATGAGGGTTGGCGGCGGCGACCATCCAGTTCCGGGCGATGACGGGTTTGCCCGCATCCTTAGCCTCGAAGGCGGCGGTGATCCGCGGCGACATGCCGGTAAAGCTGCCTTGGCTGGCACCTTCGGGCGCGACACTATCGGCGGCCTGTTGCGCGAAAGCGGCCCCGCTTACAAAACCACCTATGGCGATGGCTGTGCAGGTCCGCCCGATGTACTTTACGATGTGATGTGCAAGCATGGTCCCCTCCCCGTTCCGGTGCTCGGGGTCAACCTACTTGTTTTTAGCGCCAGCGCAAATTGAACCGCACCGGCGCTGCGCCTAAAGCATCGAGGGGACGACCTGATCGGGCGGACGGTGCCCGTCTTCGAAGGTCTTGATGTTGATGATGACCTTCTCGCCCATTTCTACCCGCCCTTCGAGCGTCGCAGACCCCATATGCGGCAAGAGCACGACATTGCTCAGCTCGCGCAGGCGCGGGTTGATGTCGGTGCCGTGTTCATACACGTCCAGCCCTGCGCCTTGCAGCTCGCCCGCGCGCAGCATCCGCGTCAGGGCGTTTTCGTCGATCACCTCCCCCCGGGACGTGTTTACGATCACCGCGTCGGGCTTCATCAGCTTCAGGCGGCGGGCGTTCATCAGATGGAAGGTGCTGGGGGTGTGCGGGCAGTTGATGCTCATCACGTCCATGCGGGCCACCATCTGGTCAAGGCTTTCCCAATAGGTCGCGCCAAGGCTCTCTTCGATCTCGGGGCGCAGACGGCGGCGGTTGTGGTAGTGGACCTGCATGCCAAAGGCAGCCGCGCGCCGAGCGACGGCCTGACCAATGCGGCCCATCCCCAGAATACCCAAACGGCGGCCGCTGACGCGCCCGCCAAGCAGCGCAGTCGGGGCCCAGCCCTGCCAATCGCCTTTTTGCATCTGTGCCATGCCTTCGGACATGCGTCGTGTGACCGCGAGAATCAGCGCCATGGTCATATCGGCGGTGTCTTCCGTCAGCACGCCGGGGGTATTGGACACCAGAATTCCGCGCTGCCGCGCTGTCATCACGTCAATATGATCGACCCCCGCCCCGTAGTTCGCGATCAGTTTCAGCCGGTCCCCCGCCTGCCCGATCAGTGCCGCGTCGATTTCATCGGTCACGGTGGGCACCAGAATATCCGCAGTTTTCATCGCCTCGCCCAGTTCAGAGCGGGTCATCGGCGTGTCATCCGCGCGCAATGTCACATGAAACAGTTCCGTCAATCGCTTTTCGACGACTTCCGGCAACCGTCGCGTGACTACAACACTTAGCGGTTGCTTTGACATTGTGGGCCTCCCAAATATGGCTTTGCACTGTGCTTGGTGGCATGGTGTCCCAAGCAGAGACGAGGCACAAGAACCTCGCAGGGCAAAACTGCATTAAATCAACGGCAACAGACCAGACAGGCAGTCATGAAACCGATGTTACGTTCCGTCCTTTTGGGCGCCCTTGCAGCCGTTCACCTGTGCACCACCCCGGTTTTCGCGCAAGAGGTCGGCCAGGTGACCAACCTGCCAGTGCCCCGTTTCGTGTCCATGAAAGCGAGCGAGGGGAACGTGCGGCGCGGGCCGTCGCTGACGCACCGGATCGATTGGGTGTTCAAACATCGCGACCTGCCCCTGCGCATCACGGCAGAGCATGGCCATTGGCGCCGCGTCGAAGACCGCGACGGTATGGGCGGCTGGGTGCATTATTCGCTGTTGTCGGGCACGCGCACCGTTCTGGTCGAACAGGACCGTTTGCAGCTGCTTGTCCGCCCCGACCCCAAGGCCCCCGTCGAGGCAGAGCTTGAACTGGGCGTGATCGCGCGGCTCGGAGCCTGCGACCTTGAATGGTGTTTCCTGCGGGTCGGCGGCTATAAAGGCTGGGCCCCCAAAGCACGGCTTTGGGGCGTGGGTCCGAAAGAGCTACGCGACTGACCGCGCAATTGCACATGCCGCGGTCTTGGGCTTAGGTGACACAACACCGTCCCCATGATCAGGAGCTCTCATGCGCGCAGTCACCTATTCCACCCTTGGCGAAGCACGCGACGTGCTGACGCTGACCGAGATGCCAACCCCTGCCCCCGCTGCGGGCGAGGTGCTGGTGCGGCTGGCCGTGTCGGGGGTGAACCCCTCCGATGTGAAATCCCGACGCGGGCGCCCCGGCATGACCCATCCCCCCTTCGAGACAGTGATCCCACATAGCGATGGTGCCGGCGTGATCGAGGCCGTGGGCGACGGTGTGGACCACGCCCGCGTGGGCCAGCGCGTCTGGATCTGGAACGGGCAATGGCAGCGCCCCTTCGGCACTGCCGCGACCCATATCGCCCTGCCGCAAGCGCAGGCCGTCCCGCTGCCCGATGACGTGAGCTTTGACACTGCCGCCAGCCTTGGCATCCCCGGGCTGACCGCGGCCCACGCCGTGTTCAACGGCGGTGATGTCGCGGGGCAAACGCTGCTGATCCAGGGGGGCGCGGGCACCGTCGGCTATCTCGCCGTGCAATTCGCCGCCTGGGCAGGGGCGCGCGTTATCGCCACCACCGGAGCCAGTGGGGCCGAGCGCGCAAAATCCGCAGGCGCGCAGGTCGTGCTGGACTATAGCGCCCCCGATCTGGCGCAACAGGTGCTTGATGCCAACGGTGGTGCCCCCGTGGACCAGATCGTCGAGGTCGAATTCGGGGCCAATATCGCGCTGGATGCCGAAGTGATCAAACCCAACGGGCGCATCGCGGCCTATGGCTCTGCCAAGGTGATGGAGCCGACGCTCCCCTTCCTGCCCCTGCTCTTTAAGGCGGTGACCATCGACATCATCCTCGTCTACCTGCTGACCGAGGCCGAACGTGCCCTCGCGATCAAGAAAACCCATCAAGCCTTGGCCGAAGGTGCGCTGCACTGCCCGGTCGAGCAGACATTCGCACTGTCAGACACGGTCAAAGCCCATGAAGCCGTCGAAGCCGGTGCCCGCGCCGGCGCGATCTTGATCAAGTGCGAAGGCTGACAGCCCTAGCACGCGACACATACCGCCCCGTTGAAGCGAGGGAGGACGGCGGCGGTGCGCCCCCACGTCCCCCTTTCGCGCGATCACGTGTTCGCTCGGACACAGGATATCAGCAGCAAGACCTACAGCGGCAATAGGCCCCCTGCGGTAGAGCGACCCCGCTGATCCTCCCCAATAGAACCCAGCCTGCTCTGCCCCAAACACGGCTCAAGAATAAATTCCGAGATTCTCCCCACTTTTTCTCCAGAAAGGTATTGCACCCCCCCGCACTCCGGACTAATTACGCCCACACGTTGGGATGTAGCCAAGTGGTAAGGCAACTGTTTTTGGTACAGTGTACCGTAGGTTCGAATCCTACCATCCCAGCCAACTTTCTTTCTCACACTCGAAATAACAAAGACTTAACCAAGTCTGGCACGCAATGTGTGTCACAGCATTCTGAGACTGTAACACAGAGTGTGACACATGGCCTTGCGCGCTATGCCCAGCAGCATCGCGTTTCAGCCCGCGGAAACCACCGACAAAAACCTAAATATCGAGCCGGCCCCTACCTGATGCGTAGAGGCCGGATGTTCTATTTCCGTAAACGTTTGCCAGCAGCCATATCAAAATTCGGTTCAAACCAATTTATCTGTCTTTCATTGCGAACCCACCTCCCGCTCGACGCCGTGAAGCGTGCCGCCAGGCTGCTTTCGGTCTACGAGAAAAAGGAGACAGACTTCGTGGACGCACTGACCGAACAAAAATTGAGCCCCGATACCGCTAAAGCGATACTGTTGGAGGCAATGCGTGGCGAACTGAGCAAGATGGCCGATGAAGAAAGACAGGCGGATCAAGTATCTGATGCAGATATTGATCAAAGACTTGCAGCGCTTGAGGCGGAAAACCGACGCTTGCGGCGAGCAGCCCGCAACAAAGAATGGGGAGACGTACTGGTTCTTCTGAAAGAGGCCAGTGCTCTGGTTTCCGTAAGTCTCCAGGAGACCATCCCTAACGATCTGGGTCAACGAGCCATTACGCTAAAGCGACGTCTCAACGATGTAAAAATCGCTATGGATGAAGGCGATGACTTGCGAACAGCCAGTCGAGACCTTTTGGCAGGCCATGGCGTCGCGGATTTCGATGCTTTCATTAAGGCTCCTATCCTCTTGTCCGAAGCAAAGGCCAAAACCGATGAGCTTTACCCGTCAAAAGACATGAAGCGGATTACGGCAGGGGTTCACCGACTTCTGGAAGAATTCTTTGGTAACAGTCCCATCTCAATATTGACGAAGGAAAAACAGAAGGAATTTCTGGGGTGGGCTTCGAGGTTGCCAAGAACTCAAGGCAGGAGTCATGGCAGGAACCGCCATGGGCAGTCCGGAAAAACTGTAACCAAGGCAGAAGAAATCTCGAAAGCCGATGCAGAAGATCTGCTGTGCTTAGAAGAAGTTCGATCGATTGAAGGCATTTCAGATGCCGAAAAGCGAGCGCTATTGGCGGATCGTCTTGTTCCGCGCGTGACCATCAATACGCTTAGAAAATATCGTGACGCCATGAATCGCATGTTCAAATCGGCATTGGAACTGGGTGCCGATGCGCCAGAAGCTATTTCATATTCAAAAATGGAACATCACATCAGATCTCTCGCGCCGGAGGACAAGCTTTATATCCGTGTCACGAAACCGAAGATCCGCATGCCTTGGACGGAGGAAAGGATTTCGAAACTTCTATCGTGCCCAATCTACAGTGGCTGCGCATCAGAACACCGTCGCTGGCAGCGCGGAAAGCTCATCATTCGCGACGCAGACTATTGGGTACCGCTGATAGTTTTGACAATAGGATCTCGAATTGAAGAGATCCTATTGCTCAAACGAAGCGATGTTCGTTACCGTGATGGGATCTATTTATTGGCAATCGCATCAGGTGCGGAAAACCGTGGTAAAACCGAAGATGCAAAGCGTCTCGTTCCTATCCCAAAGATGCTGATCGATCTCGGATTCATCGAATGGTTTCAGTCTTTACAGCAAGATCACGGTATTCTTTTGTTCCCCGAGGCTGTCAGACGCTCCCAGTCCGGAGAAGTAAGTACAGCCTATGGCAAGCACCTTCGCCGAATCTTCAATCACATTGGGATTGGCGATTTTGATGAGGATTTCTATGCGCTTCGGAAAACATTCTCGAGTGCCCTGAAGCGAGAGGACGTGGAGGAAGGTCAACGCCAAGCAATCGCAGGGCACAAGCATGGTTCAATCATCAACGTGCACTATACAGCGCATCACCTCAGTGACTTGAAGGATGCCGTCGATAAAGCAGATTTCAAACTCCAAATCGGTAAAAAGCGTCAGTACGGTTTTCCGGTCATCATATCATGCGATTTGGCACAGGGCTCATCGCTCGATGTGGAGATTACACTCGGTGAACTTTCCGAGGCGGATACCGTTGTTGTGCGTGACCCAAATCTGGCGCAACCGCTTCTCATGCAGTCGGGTATTGGAAAGCTATCGGATGAAAACGTGCGGCAGTTAGCAGCGAGACTACGCGAAATAACTGCGCTTCGCCCCTTAAATCTACCAAAGAGCTCGGCAAAGCGTGCAGCCTTTGAGGCTTTGCAGGCACTGGCCTGACCTTGTTCAACGCTTGATTGATGTACCGCGTCGAGCGACGAACTTTTTGACCGTCCACCAGCGGATCTGAAGCAAGGCTTGAAGGCTGCGTAATGCCGCAACGACGCGCTCGCCTCATATGCTACCTTGCAGCAGCCATCGCCGTGCTGGCTTCCTTCCTGTCGTTGAAATGACAGGAAGGAAGCTTTGAAGGAGCTGAGTGATCCAGCGAAGGCTTTGAATTACCCGCAGCAACTTTCTCAAGTAAGGAGCCGCATCCATGCGGCTCCTTAAGTGTTCCCATTCAATGCTTGCCAACGACAATGAGCACCACTTTTCTGCCAACGCACTGAAATCATATCCATTTAGAAAAATCTGTCTTGGCTGCAACTGCGCTAATCGCTGATTTCTTGTAAGCAATGTTTTTGCCAGTTTGAGTGGATACATCGAACAACGTGCGGGTTGCGTGGGCCAATCTGGAATGTATCATCCTTGGAAGTCTAAACACTGTTTCGCAGTTCCACCCCAAGGAGTTTCATCATGTCCGACAATTACGTCGCTCTTTTGGGCACGAAAGGCGGGCCAGCCATCCGTCCGGAATCCTCGATGCCGACGTCATCGTTATATGCACTGAACGGCCAGAAAATTATTGTCGACTGTGGGTTGGGCGTGACCAAAGGTTTGGTCGATCAAGGCATGCAACTGAAAGACCTGTCACTTATTATCATCAGCCACCTGCATTCGGATCATTATCTTGAATTAGGGCCGCTGTTGCACACTGCGTGGACAGCAGGGCTAAAAACACACGTAGACATCTATGGCCCACCCGGATTGGATATGTATTGGAAAGGTTTTTGCTCTTCGGTGAAGGCAGACATCGACCTCCGCATCGAAGACGAAGGTCGACCGGACATGCGTGATCTCATAACCATCCATACTATCGACGCTGGGCCTGTGTTATCCCGTGATGGCGTCACGGTCTCAGCCATTCGGAACCAACATCCACCACTCGTCGATACCTTCGCATTGTCGTTCAAGACAGATGAGCTACACGTCGTATTTTCAGGCGACACCGCCCCAATCAAAGCGCTCGAAAATTTCGCACGAGGTGCTGATTTGTTGATCCACGAGGCAATGCTTGAGTCCGCCCTACCTGCGCTATTAGAACGAATTGGAAACGGCAGTGAAAAGTTGATGGCGCATCTTCTAAAATCTCACACCTTTGCCCATGAGGCGGCAATGACAGCAGCGAACGCAGGTGCAAAACGACTTGCTCTCACGCACCTCATTCCTTCCGATGACCCCGCCTATGACGAAAAAGATTGGCAAGAAGCCTGTGCTGGACACTACAATGGCGAGCTTATTGTAGGCCATGACGCGATCCGCATAGAACTTTGAGAAGTCGGATCACGCGATAACCATAGAGCCCGCTTACGATAGCGAAAGAACGACTTTAAGACTTTGCCTTTATTAGAGGTTTAGGGCCACTGCAGCGTTTGCAGGCATTTACTCATCGGGTAGAGTTTGTCGATTTGCTAATGAAGATGAATTTTAGCTGTGCCGTAGGACCACATCGAGTTATGACCACTTTTATGACTGATCAATTACCCCCATGTCCTGAATGCTCCTCGGCCTATGTTTATCAAGTTGATAACTTATTGACTTGCCCAGAATGCGGCTATGAATGGGTGTCTGAGGAACCGGCCGACACAGCATCTGAAGTGCGTGACAGCGTTGGAAACACCCTTCTGGATGGTGATACGGTCACCGTTATCAAAGATTTGAAGATTAAAGGCTCTTCGTCGGTGGTCAAGGTCGGGACCAAGGTCCGCGGTATTCGATTGGTGGACGGCGAACACGACATAGATTGCAAAGTTCCAGGAATTGGTAAGATGGGCCTAAAATCTGAATTCGTGAAGAAAGTATCTGGATAATTCAGTCCTCAGGTAGGTTTGCGTCGGGCGATGACAGAATGTCGGCATCCGTAGCTTGCGGTACTCAGAGCATCCTGATGACTGTTGAGGTCACTATGTGTGCCCCCAACGAACAAGGTGTGTCTCGGCACTCCAATCCTGTTCACTTTAGGCCGATAGGTACGACCTTTTGACGGGCGGGAAACTGACATTCGCCGAAACCGTAAGCGAAGCTAAATGTGATCTTCGCAACCCAACCCGATAATTTTGGATCGGACGAGACGAACGCCAGTCATAAAGTAGGTTTAAATCTGTCTCGCTAAGCTTTCAGAAAACCCAGAATTTCATCAAATAGGCCTGCTATTTCCCGAGCGCCTTTGCTTCCGCTCCTACCAGCCTCCTGGACTCCACGGCCATCAATCAGAGAGCTTTGAAATGCCGTTCGGTACCCGACTTTGGATTGAGCGACCACTACTTCCGGGTGTGCGCTGGCGCAATATGCTTCTGCGTCTGCCACTTGGTTCCCACGCGCCGGCGTTTGAGACAGCAGAAATCGCATTTTATAGGCTTTGGATCTAAGAAGGCGGACTGTATCCGCGACAGCGCGCACGTCAAAAAGCGACGGGCGCAGCGGCAATAGAATTAGATCAGACCTGGCAGCTACGAGCTCGACCAGGGTTGAATCTCGCCGACCGGGTGTATCCAGTACGACATAGTCGAAACCATCGTCAGCGGCCTGACCCAAGATATCATTCAGCGTCTCCGGCGTACCGCGAACTACCACAGGGTTCGCATCTCCCCGCATTCGAGACCATTCCAGGACTGACCCCTGCGGGTCCATGTCGATAATTGCTACCTGACTACCTTCTTGCTTCAGGAGGGCTTCCATCGCAAGATGAACTGCAATTGTAGATTTTCCGCTACCGCCCTTCTGACCGACCAAACTAACAACCTTGGTCATTGCATCCCCCGATCAAGGTTTTTTGCGCCACCAAGTGACTTTTCTACCAGCACCTCAAAGCGTTCGATGATCATTGCTTTCAAAGTCGCGTGTTCGATCTGAATAGCCTTCTGGAGGAGTGCGTTTACATGAGGATCACCCTCGTACTTCAACTCACACAGGTCGCGCGTGTTTAAAGTGGCGTTTGACAAGGCCTCTGACGCTTCCTTGTATGATCGTTCAAGTGGCAGGTAATCGGTCACAGATTGCGAGGCTTTCATTTCATCCTTGATAGCAGCCATCGCAAAAGAAATTGGATCCGTTCCACATTCACCCTTAAGCTCTTCAACGACCTTCTCGCAAATTTTACTTCGAGAACCGTTCGGTAATTCTTCCAGTGTCTTGGCCAAATTTTCCCATTTGGGTCGACCAGCCATTGACGCAAGAAGCGCCCTCGGAAAATCATGTGACCCCGCCAAGTCCACTAACTTTTCGTACAACCCAAGTAACTTTGATATGTCGGTTTTCGAGATACTCATCATTTCGGCGATACGAACCTGTTTGAAGGACATCTTCTTCAACTCGATCATGATGCCAATCTTGTCACCAACCGTATAATCGCTTCTGGAAATGTTTTCTTGCAGCTGCGCCACCAACCTCTCTTCACCGTCAATCGGTCGCACAATAGCTTTGAGGCTGATCCCCAAGAGTGAAGCAACACGAAGTCTGAATCGCCCCGAGTTTGTCGGAGACCATCAACTTAAGTAAGGATGATGGTTATGACAAAAAGCAAAATGGCAAATCGCTATTCACCTGAGGTTCGCGCGCGTGCGGTCCGGATGGTCTTCGAGCATCAAGGCTCATACGAAACGCAGGCGGGCGCGATTGCGGCCATTGCACCCAAGATCGGCTGTATTCCCCAGACCTTGAGCGGATGGGTCAAGCAGGCCGAGAAGGATAGCGGCATGCGTGATGGCGTGACAACCGAGGAACGCGACCGGATCAAGACTCTCGAACGAGAGAACAGGGAATTGCGTCAGGCCAACGAGATACTGCGTAAGGCGTCAGCTTATTTTGCGCAGGCGGAACTCGACCGCCCACTGAAGCGATGATCGCCTTCATTGAGGATCAGCGCGTTGTTTACGGTGTCGAGTCGATCTGCAGGGTGCTGCCGATCGCACCGTCAACATTCTATCACCAACTTGCGTGCCGAGCGGACCCTTCCAAAGCTTCTGCCCGGTATCAGCGGGATACAGAGCTGCGCTCGGAGATCAAACGCGTCTGGGATGAGAATTATCAGGTCTACGGGGTGCGCAAGGCCTGGCATCAGTTGAAACGTGAGGGCTTTGAGGTTGCAAGATGCACGGTGCAACGGTTGATGAAACAGATTGGCATCCGTGGGGCTGTGCGGGGCAAGGTCGTCAAAACAACCGTCCCTGACACGTCAGCGCCTTGTCCGCGTGATAAGGTGAACCGCGTGTTCCGAGCACCAGCCCCTAACCTTCTCTGGGTCAGCGACTTCACCTACGTGTCGACATGGCAGGGCTTTGTCTATGTGGCCTTCGTCATCGATACGTTTGCTGATCGCATCGTGGGGTGGCGGGTCTCGCGATCCGCCAAAACGGACTTTGTTCTCGATGCTTTGGAGCAGGCCCTGCATGATCGACGGCCGGTCCAGAAAAGTGGGTTGGTTCACCATTCGGATCGCGGCGGTCAATATTTGTCCATTCGTTACACCGAGCGTTTGGCTGAGGCTGGCATCGAACCGTCGGTCGGCAGCGTCGGGGATTCCTATGATAACGCCCTCGCTGAGACAATTAACGGTCTCTACAAAACAGAGCTGGTCCATCGCCAAGGACCGTGGCGCAACATGCAGGATCTGGAACTGGCCACCCTTGGCTGGGTCGATTGGTTCAACAACCGGCGTCTACTTGGTCCCATCGGAAACATCCCGCCAGCGGAGGCTGAACAGAACTTCTATGCACAGCACGATGTGCTCGATATGGTCGCGTAAAATGAAGCTACAGGTCTCCGGTAAAACCGGGGCGATTCAGTCGATTACGTCCGGCTATTATCGGGTACTTGCCTGTTTTCGGGTCGCAAGAACCAACCAGTATGGGCTGTTGCTGGCCATTCCGCTCGATGCTTTCCTTCAAGCCATCAAAATCGCGAGTAGAATGCGAATATCGGTCTACGATACCGGTGCTATCATCGATCTCGTTTGGAAAGATTTCTAATACCGTTTCGAAAAAGTTGGCAGCTGCCAACTTTTCGCTTGGGGCGCGCTCGGCTGCGGCGATGGCGCTAAGGGAATTGTTTTTTTGATACGTCACGTCTCAATCTCCATTTTTTAGTTTGTGAGCCGCAGCGACCAATGTTGAACAATGGCCTGTCAGCACCTCAAAAAGGAGATTGGTTCGTTTATACAGCGCGGAAATCTGTTAAGCTGAAGAATGCATTTTTGTTCGGAAAGTAGTACGATATCGCTTGGTCTGTAAAATATCATTTGAGACCAGCGCGGTTACTCTAACCCTCCGGCACCGTACGTCTTAGCCGAGCTGCGAGCACACCCGCAGTACTTCGACGTATTTTAGTTGATCATTTCACCTGCCGACTGATCTGAGTTGTTTCGGGTCTCGCACGTCACCGACCCACTCTGCTCTGGAATGCCCTGGCCTTAACGCACTTGCACCCTGACAAGCTCCTCTCGGACTTCGAGAACCGGCTGATGTTCGATCTTGTCCTGAATAATACCGTTTTCACGGAGGGTCCGTTCGTTTGCTGCGCTCATCTCCCCATCCTCGAACCATGTGTCTTCGATACCTTCCATAAGACCGAGAGCTTGTTCGCGCTCCGCAAGCTCGATCTCTTTGGCCTTTACAGCGGCCTCCCGTTTTTCAACGGCTTTGAGCATCTCGAAGACACGCATCTTCGCCTTTTCTAACGAAGTGTTGGTAAAATCTCTGATCTTTTTCGCAAAGGCAACGATCCGAGTTTTAGCTGGCTTAACTCCTGATCTGATCTCGTTTTGCTCATGTTTGTCCTGCGGCCAATTTGTAGACGGCAAAAGCCCCTCATCCCTTCCATCCTTTGCTTCAGCGTATCTAATTTTTTCGTCCATCAGCGCTGCTGCCCCGAATTCAAAGCTTTCGTCTTCCAACCTTTGGCGCTTCTGCTTGCCGATCAGGTTTTGCTCTATTTCTTTCGACTTCTTGTATAGTAGTCGCGCCCACTCTTGCTTCGTTGTTGGTGTCGCCTCTGACCCTCGTTCAGACCTGTCGATACCGAGATGCTCAACTGCGGCCGCATATGAGTCTACAACTATTTCATAGCTTTTTCGGCCCGCGCCAAAGAGGTAGTGCTTGTGATGCGACACCACTTTTCGCCCCTTTTTCTTTTTGGCTCGTTCGACCCGAAGGTCAAAGTGCGCTTGCGTCTCGCCCTTGCGTTTATTCTTTGGCATGGTTGGTGCCTTTTCGAACATTGGGACAATTACCGCATGAATATGCGGAGTACGTTCATCAACGTGAAGATGAGCTGCGATGCAGTCGCTTCCGAAGGTGTTTTTGAGCCATTTAACATTCGCCAACACCCAATCATTTAGCTTCTTGGTATCGTACTTTCCAAAGCCCTCGGGGTCATCCCTATGGTAATCTCGTCGGAAGTATTCTGGGCTCGCCTGAAGCACCAAAGCTGTCGCAGGTTTGACATTTCTTTTGTCTAACGTCGCTCCTTGCTCCCGAATGTATTCGTCAACCACATTCAGAAAGTTGGTGTCGTCTCCGAAGAGCCATTTGTTGTCCTTGCTTTGAGCTTTGATGATGTGGTCGTCTTGCCCCACGATCCTCATACAGTGTTTGTATAAAGCGGTTATATCTGAGCGCGTCATACGCTTAACATCGACCACGGTCTTCGGCTTGAAAGGCTTTGACATTGCGTTCTCCTCTTCTTTTCTGAAGAGGAGATGCGGCCCCGGGCGCGATGCCGCTCCGACTTTCCGTAAGGTAAAATCGCGCAGGAAAATCAGCTGGACAAACGAACAGCGTTTTATCCCTTAGAGAACATCAAATCTTGCAGTGAAGCACCAAGCGATGCATTCGGGCTACAAAGCCGAGTTGAAGAGCGCTGACGCGGCACAGAAAACCCGAAAGGATTTTCCATGGCTCACAATAGAAAAAATGGGACCCGGCAGAGCCACCCATTTTTTCTTCCGCACTTCGTGCTTCGTTCGTCCTGCCGTCAGCCTCTTGTGCAGAGTGCATCAGGTCATCGTTCGCCACTCCCCTGAACCCCTGGCGTCTGCTGACAGCATGTATGGCCTGCGACACCTAAGAGGGTCTGGGCCATACCAAGCTATAGCCGCGTTTGGTACACACGGCCAACCGAACCCATGCACAAGGCGCATCCCCAACCTTCGATTATGCGCCTTCTATCCGTACGATCAGCCCCCACTTCGGGACTGAGATCGGAGAAAACATGGAACGTTCGTCCCCAGAAATAATGCCACTGACCCTGTCAACTTTACAGCAAAGTCGCATTGAACATTATAGCCGACTTAGTGCGGCATCACGTTCACAGCGATTTATGGGTAGCATAAGCGATGAAGCCCTAACGTGCTTCGCTCAGCAGTCGCGGCCTGACTTAACGCTTGCCATCGAGAGAGACAGTGCCCCTCGTGCGATGCTGGAACTGTATTTCGGCGAAAACAAGCATGCAGAAGTGGGCCTATCCGTCGAAGACGCGTACCAGGGGTGCGGCCTTGGACGTACGCTGTTCGAGCGTGGTCTTAGCGAAGCCCGGGCACATAATATGTTGACTGTAGATGTGATCTTCGTGCGAAGTAACATTGCAATGCACAAGCTTTGCGTTGATGAGGGCGGTGATGTTGAGTGCATCGGTTCTGAATGCACTGCTCAGCTCCGTACCGACTGTGAACAATTTGCGAATTTGGCAAAAACAGAAGGGGTTCAAACATGATAGACGAAGCAAAGATCGAAGCGGCTCTCTGCGGCAAACTATGCACGACACAGTTAACTGAAGAAGAATTCCCAATCTGGTCGGATCGTTTTGTGGAAAAGATGTGTGAACCAATCCCTGAAGAGGAGGAAAAGGCCTTTTTTGCTGAGCGGCGCAGGATGGCCGCGGCGCGAGGGAAATGACTGGTTAGCAGGGTCTGCTACATGGCACACAAATAGCTATGTCAGAGTGCAGCTCATTCCTAAGACAGATGGTTTAATCCCCCTTATCGCACCACCGGCAGGTCTTCCATCCTCGTGGTATAGCGCGGGCTCCGATGATCTGCGCGCAATCGCCAAGACTGGTTCATACCTTCGCTGGCAAGAACCATTGTCTTCTTCCCAAACCGATTATTTACGTCATCCAGAGCCTTCATCAAAGCCGGTGATTTCGGACGCGCTTGATCGAAGAGCGTCTGAGGGCGATCTTCGAACCGCACCAGGTCATTCAGAATGATACCAGCCTTTGTGAAGCCATAGCTTTTAACGTCCGACTTCGGCCATCCAGCTTCAGCACAGCGTCGTGCGGCTTCAACGAGATCAAAGGTATCGGACGACATCGGGGTCATTCGGGTTGTTCTGGAAGCTGTATACTGAGGACGATCTGGCCGGTGCTTATTGGTGTGAAAGAACACAGTCAGCGTACCAGCGACCAAGCCGTGCTGGCGTAGCTTTTCAGCGCCCCGTGATGCGTGCGCGGTGATCGCCTGGAACAGCGTGTCGAAGTCTGTCATCGGAGTGCCTGCTGATCGTGTTACGGCCATACCTTTGCGCTGTGGCTCTACGTCTTCAAAGGCGAGACAGGCCTCACCCTGTAGCTCCAATACGATCCTCTCCAGCACCACGGTGCCGACAGCCCTTGCCTGCCGGATTGGCAGATCACGAAGATCAGCTGCCGTGTGTACACCCAAGGCTTTCAACTTGTCGGTGGTCTTTCGACCAACGCCCCAGATGTCCCCGACTGGCACGCGTGGCAGCAGCCAGTTTGCGAGGCTCTCGTCCATCATATCCAAAACCCCAGCAAAGATGGGGTTCTTCTTGGCGATATCGTTCGCACACTTCGCAAGAGTCTTGGTTGGGGCGACGCCGATGCGGACAGGCACTCCTACCCGCCTAAGGACTGCTGCACGCAGCGCCATGGCATGTGCCGTGCGATCCTTGAACCCGACAAAGTCGAGGAAGCATTCATCGATGGAATAGATCTCGACGTTTGGCGTAAAGTCTTCGTAGACCTCAACCACCCGACGAGAGATGTCGCCATAGAGTGTGTAGTTCGAGCTGAAGACGCGGATACCATGGGCATCAACCTTATCGCGGATGTGATGCAGCGGAGTGCCCATCTTGATCCCCAAGGCCTTGGCTTCGTCGCTGCGCGCTATGGCGCAACCATCGTTGTTGGATAGTACGATCACCGGGACGTTCTTAAGAGTCGGATCGAATATTCGCTCAGCGCTCACATAGAAGTTCGCACTGTCGCTGATGGCAACAGGCCGCTTCATGCCAAGTCGTAACGCCGGACAACACCTGCGATAACGCCCCAGATTTCACTATCCTCTGTAAGTTCGACGTCGGGGAACCGTTCTTGGCTATTCGCGGGCGCGAGGTAGTATCTGTCACCACGCTTACGCAGGATCTTTGCTGTGACAGCACCATCTACCACGGCCAGCACGGCTCGCCCAATGCGGCGCTTGCCAGCACGGTCTACAGCGATGATATCACCATCACGTATCCCAGCGTCCCAGAGGCAGTCCCCTTCTACGCGCCACCAAAATGTGGATGAAGGATGTCTAACGACCCAGGCCATAGGGTCGATCTCATCTTCGAGATCGTCACCCGCTGGCGAAGGAAAACCTGCGCTGACTGGTGTGCTGACAATTCGAACAGATTGGGATGGTATGTGGACGGGTTCATCAACTGGGTAAACTGGCATGGGAATTCTAACTGTTCACTATTTGTTCTCACTCTGCGATTCACCTGCCCGATGTCAAGTTTGGTTTGGGGTCATGTGGACTGGAGGCTGGCATCAGATCGAACCGAGTTTGTGAACTCGACGATGGAGAATAGCACCCTGAGCCCCTGCCGTGCTTACAGAAGGTGAAGAGTGCCTCACTGCAAGGGTACCGAATGAAGCATATCGTCAGTGTCTAACTTCAAAACGCTGCGCCAGAGCGGGCTTTTATACACGTGGACAGCGCGCATTTCCGAGCCTTGGTCTTGGGTCGACATCAGCAGTCCGGCCCATTCAAGCGGTCGTAAAACGCAGGCATTAAAAGCGTATATGTCCCGCCTGGCAGCATTGCGGGCACTCTCTGGTTCACCATAGAACTTTTGGTATAAGGCAACGTCGCTGATGCCGTGATCGGCCTCCACGTTGATCACATTCATCCAGACATCCCAATTCCCGAAGGGTTGGTCATCAAAGCGCGCATAAGAGGTGTGATCGACCTCGTGTACAAAATACGGGATCAATTCGACAAACAAGCGCCCGGGCGATTGGGTCAACTCTTTGCCACGCTTGGTGAGCCGGAACTCGTCTTTGAAGTGGCGACCAAGGCGTAATTCAATCAGCAGGAAGTGCAGCACTTCGAGCGGGGCGAAGTCAGCTTCGTTGATCACCCTATGATAACGGAACACCTCATCCGCACCTTCCCCTGGCCAGTCAAAATTCTGTACAGCCCATTGAACGAAGGTACGCTTGAACGCCTTGTTTTTGGTGATCCCTATCGATCCGTGTTCTTGCGTATATTGCAAGGTCAGAAGAGCTGCCCGTAGCAGCGGTGACTGTAAAAGGTCGGGATGGTCGTCAGCGAGGGTTTGGTATTCGATCATAACCGGAACGTCTCACAGACCGCTCAGCTGCGCCATGATATTCGCGTTGGTTGAATGCGTAGAAAACAATTCGACATGGCTTTGAACATGATACCAACGCAGCTGCACGATACCCAGCATTTCGCGCGCTTGCTGAATGAAGTTCTATTGTTGTTGTCGTAGCCGCGGAACAAAAAGTTAGGCCTAAGCGTCAGCATACTGAAGGGGCGGAAAGCAGACTTTTTCTGAGATCGCGAAGCTCTCGGAGCCAAGGCTAAGAGCGGACCTTTGATTGCGGATGGCCTAAGGCGTGAACGTCGCATAAAAAGGCCTGCACTCACGATAACCAGATGCAAAAGAAACACAGGCACCAACATGAACGATGGGACAGGAGGGAATAATCATCCTTTGCTCAGGGCATTCGAAGAAATAGAGAAGCTGACGGTCAGTGAAGATGAACTTGCGGCGTTTACCAATGAAGATGACTTCATCGGACTGGGAGTGTCGTTGCTAATTGAGGCGGGTTCTTATGTTTGCATCGCAGCAAACACGCTCGGAGAACACGAAAAATGGGATCGAGACACCGCAGCCATAGGTGGAAATTTGGTCCGCCTTTACAAGATGATCTCTGCCTTCCTCGATCAAACGGTTCAGAGACGGCGCGAGACCAGTTTCATCTTCGCTCGATTAGTATTCGAGACGGTCGTCACGATACGCTATCTCATTAAATACTTCAGCCACGAGCTCGTCGCATCCTACGTAAAGAACTCGTTCAAACACGAGATCAAACTTAGAACAAAGATTGATCAAAACATTGCGACACGCGGCGGGTTGATTTTGCCCATCGAGGACCGAATGATGAAGTCGATCGATCGGGCTTTTTCAAGTGCGGGTCTTAGCCCGGAAGACTTTGCCGGACCCACGGAACGAAACTGGGGTGGGAAAAATCTGTATGAAAAGGCAAGTGACTTGGGGATGGGGGACGCTTATCTTGCCGCCTTCTCCGGTCCGTCTCAGAGTATCCACGGCGCTTGGGGCGATATCTACTCACACTGTCTTCAAACTGAAGGTAATGGACTATTTTCACCTAAAATTGAGTGGGGGTATCCACGACCTCAATTGATTTCGGCGTTGGCAACATTGAGCATCTTTGCAATAGACGACTATTTTGGTTTTGTTGGCGGTCCGGAGTTGCAAGAAGCCGTGCAGGAGCACCTGAACGATTTGGCGGTCCGGTTACATGCTCTTGATCAGGCGCATGAGAACTACCTTGCGCCAAAAGAATGGCCGAATGTGTGAGTTCTTGAACAAAGACTATGCGATCTCAGCGAACAACCGGTTTGACGGCTGCACCTCAGAAAACTCACTCGTCGACCAGCGTCAGCGATGGGAGGTCCGCACAAAATGCTCAAGCCTTTCGATACCAGCGTAGATTTTCTCCGTCTCTTCCTTCGTCTGCAACACCGGGAAACGCATGCAGGTTGGCGCGAAAGTCTCTGCCAAGCTGCATGGCTGCACCTTGTCCGTCGGGCCATTCGTCTCCCAGCAAGTCCCGAAGATTGAACTGCCTTCCAGCTTCCAGCTCAGCTATCCGTTGTGCGATGGTTTCTCTAAGTGCTTCAAACAAGACCATTTCTTTCCAATAGGGAAGTCCACGCTTACCGCGTGTCAGGTATATTGTCCAATGGTTGCATTGACGGGCTGCGCCGCAGCATGCACGTTGCAGGGTCAATGTCCGCAACGGGCCGAATTAAAGATTGCTGCTTCATGGAGTGGCGACGACATCCTGCTTTACCCCGCGATGGCTTCACCTTACTGCGGGATAAATCGGTTCCTGGTGCAAACCTCTGTGGATCGCTTGCATTCCACAAAGCGCCTGAGCCAGCAAGGGTCGACAATCTTGGGGATTCCACAATGGCTAAGCGCCGCGTCGATAATCATCTGAAGGAAGACGCCTCCGAAGTTCTGGTCTCTGCACTGCTTCCCGAAGAATGGGTCATCCGCAAGCTGCATCCGGACTACGGCGTTGATGTGACCATTGAAGTCTTTGAGCGTGAAGGGCAACAGATCCCGACGATGGGAGAGTTCCTATTCGTGCAACTCAAGTCAACGACTTCTCTGAAGCGCGGAACCGAACCGATTAGGCCACGGGGAAATGTCGAAAAGGGTTCTGATTTGCAAGACCGAGAGGCCGAGCATGAACTCGATGTAATACGCTATGTTGTCGACAGTGATACGATCGACAACGCTCGTCTTATGGGGCCATCGACCCCTCTCATGCTTTTCGTCTGCGATCTCGTAGAGGACGAAGTTTATTACGTTTGCCTGACTGACTACTATGATAAGATTATCGAACCACGCGGAATCGATCTCAGCAAACAGGCCACCATTACCGTACTGATTCCCGCTGGGAACAAGCTTACCGATCCGAGGGCGCTGCAAGTAATGCGTTTCTACGCCACCCGTGCGAAACTCTACGGCATGTTTAACCTCGCTCAGTTTCAGTATCGCGAAGCTCGGTGGATACTTCAGGAGCTGGCGAACCACGAACACGTGGAGAAGTTACCCGACAACTTCGCTATGATCGATAGGTTTGCACGCCGTCTGCGAGCGATGCCGGTCTGGGAGAGAGATATTCCGTGGCAGCTAATGCGGGATTACAAAGATAGGCTGGACCTTATAATTAAGAACATTGACGCTGACACGCTTGGTCTCATTTTGCGCGGGATTGACGCCTTCCTCAAAGGCGACGACGAAGCCCTCACACCACTGATGCAATTCCATCATCTTTGCTCAATGTCATGGGAGCAGTTTTCCGCCATTGGACAGACTTTCGAAGATATCGTGCGCGAGTGGTTTCTGCCCACATATATGGGGCAACTTGGGAGCGGTGAAGAACCTCATTTCCGCGAGATTAAAACTTGAGCGTCGTGCTGTGAATCTCAATAAATTTTGCTTTTTTACGGAAGCAATCACCGAAATTGCTAACGTGAAATATCGCGTTCGTCCCATACCACGGACACTGGCCTGTCGGAATATGTTGCGCAATACCTTGGATGGCCACTTCAGGAAAACTGCGCCGCAGCGATGATCAGTCTGGCTAATGTCGGCATTGGGCCGTTCCTACTTACCTGTATTATTTACTTTCCTAACGCCCCAAACACCTGCGCTCCGAGACTTCGCGTTGTATTAGTGGCTTTATCAGGCAATCCAAGAGCGTTTCGAATTTCGAGTAAGTACTGCCGGGCTGGCATGGGTTCGCCGCCGACAAGAGCCGTAAACGAGCCACTGGTGTGTTTTCTGATAACAATATTATCTTCCACATGAGTGGCAATCACGTCGCCAACTTCAAACTTTTGCGCCGACGGCTGCTTATTCGGGAAGGTCATGGATCCGCGTCCCAGCCTTAGCGATCCTCGATAGGGAGCGGCGCTGTCAGCTAAAAACCTCTCAACGCTCGCATCATATGCAACATGGACGCCAATTTCGTCTTCATTCGTGTCGAGCCAAACAACTATAATTCGATCTACAAGATCAAGTGTGCTTTCCTTCAGGCTAACGCCGGTAGATGTTGTGATTGTTTTTACGGAAACGCGTAACCCGTCTTCGTCGATGAGGTCATATCCGCGCTGATTGTTTTCATTCGTCAGCTTCACACCAAGATAATCGGCAACGAACGCTTCACCGATTACACCGGTGTGCGCGCGAAGCTCTTGCGGAGCGATTCCTGCTTCAATGCCTGCGATGTAGGCAGCTCGGCTTATAGCAATATAGGTTCTGTAAGACATTCCGCTCAATTCCAATCAACATCGCCGTCGTTTAGCAGCAGTGGCACTGGGGCCCAAGGTCAGCTTTGGCGAGTGGAGTGCCGCTACAATAGATAGACCCGAAAGGCAGCTTTGGGCCGTTCTCGTCGATCGACATACGGAGCGGAAACCAGACATTCGCTGGGTCTGCGAAGGCTCTGTGCCAGAATTGCAAAAGCGGCCATTCAAGCCGTAGCAGACCGAAGCCACCATGCTGCGCTGCGCACCAAGGTCGGCTGTGCGCAGATAGCGAGCTTTGCAAAGAGGATCACGTAAGGGCACGTGATGCGCCGGCACGGCCCAAGCCAGACATTCGGCCCAGTCCGAGCGCGTTGCATACGCGTCCTGCATTTCGGACATTCGCTTAGCTGCGTGCAGGGCCTCAACGATCCCATCACTACCTACGCAACCTCCTTGCTCAACAGACAGTTTTGTAGAACAAAGGCATCACAACACGTTCTCGAAATCCAAACTGAGGCGTCGAGGACATCGACGAAAAGGCATAAGATGACCAGCAGCTTCTTTTTTCTTCAAGCTGAAAAAACGGCACACAATAAACAGCTCTTGGATAGCCTTGAGGATTGGTCAGCGAGAACCCACACTCAGCTTTATGTCGTGAGTCAACCGCTTGGCGATGATCGCTATAATTATGACTACCCTGGATGCGCCGTGATCCTCTCACCAGGCCGAAAAATCTGCCTAATCAACTTCTCAGCAGACGACGGCACCTTCGAAGAGTTTTCGGAAGACTTTATTGAGGATGTTGGATCAATATCAGACAAGTTCGAATACAAGTCTGCAATAGGTCGTCCAAGAAAGTGGAAAAAAGAACTGGTTCTCGAAATTGACGGCGGGGCTGAACTTGACGTTGAAAGCTATTTAACCGAAAGCGAATTAAGTGATCCAGGCAAGAAACGCCAAACGGAACTCATCATCTCACTAATCACGGGCAGTATCAACGATATTGACCGAACTCCTGCCGACGTCCCAGACAACCTTCTCGACAAAGTAAAGAGAAAAATTCAACTTTTCGACGCAGATCAGACGCGCTTCATCTATCAAGAGATAAATAAAAAGAGCGTCCACATTCAGGGGCTATCAGGCACTGGAAAAACAGAACTCCTCCTGCACAAGCTTAAGGATATCTACCTAAAGAACCCAGATTCCCGCATTGCGATGACTTGTCATAATATTATTCTGGCGAACAGTCTACGTCAGAGGATACCCGAGTTCTTCAATTTCATGAAAGTCGAGCAGCAAATTGAGTGGAAAAAACGACTCTGGTGCATGCACGCTTGGGGATCAAAGTCAGATCCAGATTCTGGAACCTATCGTCACATCTGCTACCACTACAATATACCGTTCTACAACTTCAGGCAGGCTACTTTCGACAGCGCGTGCCTTGACGCGATAGAGCGCATTCAAGCTATTCCCGAGCCAAGAACGCATGCTTTTGACTACCTTCTGATCGACGAAAGCCAAGACTTTCCGGAAAGCTTTATTAAGCTTTGCGAATTGGTTACATCTCGTTTTTGCATTGTAGCTGGGGACATATTTCAGAGCATCTTCGACGCGAAGATTAAGCCAAGTATTTCCCCGGATTTCCTTTTGAGCAAATGTTACAGAACAGACCCACGAGCACTTATGTTTGCTCACTCTCTTGGAATGGGTCTGTTTGAAGACAAGAAGCTCCGGTGGCTTGAAGATGATGAATGGAAAACATGCGGATATATTGTCGAAAAGACGGCCGGCGATAGTTTCTATAGGTTGAAGCGAGAGCCCTTGCGTCGATTCGAGGACGTCCAAGCCGCTGACAGTCCAGCAATCAAAATCGGGCACCAAAATGCACATACCTTGCGAGGCATCTCCGATATGGTCCTTGAGGCCATAAGAGAGATATCGCAAGAGAACCCCACAATAACCCCGGACGACATTGGGATTATTTTGGTTGATGATAGCAGCTCTATATACAAGATCCAGGATTTCCTCGCGCAGGAGATACCAAGGCACTTGGGCTGGCCCGTCAACAAAGCAGTGGACACGAAGGAGAAACAAGCGGGAACTATTTTCCTGAGTAACAGAAATAACGTAAAGGGCTTGGAATTCCCTTTCGTTGTCTGCGTAACCAGCGATATTAGCCGAGACTACAATTATCGAAACTCTCTTTACATGACGCTAACAAGGTCCTTTATTAGATCCTACCTCGTCGTCACATCTCCTCAAGATGAAGAAATGATGTCAAAAATTCGTCAAGGCTTGGACGTAATAAACGCAAAGGGATGCATCGAGGCTGAAGCGCCTTCTGCGCAAGAGAGAAACGAAATAATGACCTCAATTGCTCAAGAGAACGTACGGACCACCTTTTTTGATCTTTGTGAAAGCGTGTTCGACGAATTTAAGATCCTGCCTGCATATAGGGAGGGGCTGCGTAAAATTATCACTGAAGCGGTAGGTGAAACCTACGATCGCGAAGATGTTTCGGACGTAGTTAATTTTAACTATGAAAAGATGCTGAAAAAGGACAGGTTGTGAAGGTTCAAGCGTTCCGTATCGATGAGTTCCAAGCAAAGTCGCTGCTTCGAGCGTTCCGATCTAAGGAGAGCATGATTGCCTTTTGGATGGAGGCAGCAAAAATCATCTCAATTTATGATTCAGAAGCTGCTGAAGCCGTTGACCTACCTGGCGTTATCGAGGTGAGAACGGCCAAAATGAAGAGGATATTCGTGGAATATGACGGAAAGTCGTTTTCTGCCGCGTTCCCCATGTCCATCAAAACTGTGGATGGATTTAATATTTGCACACTCAAGTCAGGCATTCAGGTTGACAATAAGGTTTCATCTGAAGTTTTGAGATTCCTCGATAGCTCCTCATTCGACCAAAATGACTTGGATGGCTTTATTGACGGAATATTTGACTCAAGTGATGATGATCCAAACACGTTGTGGAGGGTGATCAGCGAGCTTGTGCGGACTGATGATGGATATGTTCGCGCCGATCATGACCCTAAGAATGAAAACGGCAACCTACATCCACTGGATCACCTCGATATATTCTATTCCCAAGGCGCCACTTTGAAAGTGGGCTTACTCGGCAAGATGTCTTTGACGGGGCTATCAGATCTCCTGAATATACGAACTGATTGCCGGTTCCTCAATGATGCGAAGAACTGAATTGTCTTTTCGAGTGAAGAATGTAGATCATTAATTTAGTGCGCAGCAAACTTCAGATTTTCGCCGTCGGTGTCGATCATTTCAAGTGCAGCTGGGCACGCTCGATTGAATGTCCGCTGCTGTAGTACATCGCGGCTTCATTTGCGCCTGCGGCGAGCTCTTGCAAACTGCCCCGACCGGCATGAGCATCTCTGGTCACTCGCACGCGGATTAGAAGTCCGGTTTGGGCTGAGAACGGTCATCCGGTTGGTCGCGCCCATGCCTGCAAGGTCAAGATTTTCGTGCCGCACTGCCGCAAGTCCGGTTTGAGCCCAATGTGACCAATGCTGCAAACTGCGCGAAGGGCAGTGACCTGCCCCCCGCTGGTCCCTCGCTCATGACGAGAGTCTGCGGGTTTGGTCTTGATAGTCGTCGGTTTCGTGCTGGGCAAGCGCGCCGGGCGCGGAGCCCTCAAATTGCTCAAGCGTCGGGCGCGCTTCGACCGGTGTTTTGTTCCCGAGCGATGAGTGTGGCCTGACGGTGTTGTAATCGTAACGCCAGAGCGCCAGCTTCCGACGGGCGTCGTCCAGGGTGTCAAATATCTCCTCGTTCAGCAGTTCGTCACGCAGGCTGCCGTTGAATGACTCGATAAAGGCGTTCTGCTGCGGCTTCCCTGGGTCGATATAGTGCCACGGAATTGCGTTCTGATCGGCCCACCTCAGAATGGCCCGGCTCGTGAACTCTGTCCCGTTGTCGCTGACTATGCATCCGGGTTTACCGTAGATCCGCACCAGCGCATCCAGCTCACGCGCAACACGCGCGCCGGAGATGCTGGTGTCAGCAATCAGGCACAGGTTTTCGCGGCTGCAATCGTCTATCACTGCCAGGATGCGGAATTTTCGGGATGGGCCGAAGCTGTCAGCCAGGAAGTCCAGAGACCAGCGCGCATTGGGATACGCAGCCACCGGCATCGGGGAGCGCGTTCCACGGGCCCGCTTGCGGCCGCGCCGCCGCTTCACTGACAACCCTTCTTCCCGGTAGAGCCGATACAGTTTCTTGTGGTTCATTCTCATGCCCTTGCGCTCAAGCAACACGCCAATCCGGCGGTAGCCGAACCGGCGCCGCTTTCCGGCGATCTCCTGCATCTCCTTGCGGATCTCAGGGCAGTCCGGCGGGCGTTCGCGCCGGATTGTCTTTGGGTCGACACCGACAAGCCGACAGGCCCGGCGCTGCGAGATGCCGTGATCCCGCAGCGCCCTGAGCGCCGCCTCTCGCCGCTTGGTCAGCGTCGTCAGTTCTTTCCCAGAAGATCCTTCAGAACCACATTGTCCAGCATCGTATCGGCCAGCAGCCGCTTCAGCTTGGCGTTCTCGTCCTCCAGCGCCTTCAGCCTCGCGGCCTCCGACACCTCCATGCCGCCATACTTGGACTTCAGCTTGTAGAACGTTGCCGGGCTGAGCCCGTGCCTGCGGCACACCTCCGCCGTCGGCATGCCTGCCTCTTGCTCCTTGATCATCCCAATAATCTGCGCCTCGGTAAAACGGCTCTTCCGCATTCGTCTACTCCTTCAGGGTTGGGCAGACTCTACATCATGGTGAGGGATTTCGCGGGGGGCAGGTCAGCAGCTATGCCATGTAGCACGTGGGTATGGCATGGAGCATGTAAACGGAGTTAATAAGATACCGATCTCTGCATGTATTGATATAGATAATGCTAAGTTCGTGATCCTACGGCGGGGGTCAATTGAAGTTTGAACTCATTTTCGAGAATGTCTGCTAAAAGTGGAAACCGTTCAGGCAATTGGTAAATATCCGCTTCAAATCTAATTTTTTCTTCGGTCCACCGTCGCAAATGAAGTGACCCTGTTCTTGCACTGTTGCTTTGCCAATGGTTTAGCATTCGGAGGTAGAGATTACTTCTGACCTTACCTACATAGAATACCTCATTCGGAGAGGCGTCCTTGGTGATACTGGTTAGGTTGTACTTCTCTATCTGACTATCTATTGCATGGTGGTTATCTCGGAATTTTTTGTACATATTCAAAGCCACCATCGGGTCACCTTCTACTATCCTAAAGACATAGACCGCGGGTGTAGACGTCTTGACTATCTTCGATTCCTCTGGGCTGGAAATCACTAACGGTTTTAGAC
Organism: Sulfitobacter sp. TCYB15; assembly: GCF_040435955.1. Lineage (NCBI taxonomy): Bacteria > Pseudomonadati > Pseudomonadota > Alphaproteobacteria > Rhodobacterales > Roseobacteraceae > Sulfitobacter > Sulfitobacter sp. TCYB15. Next base: position 1,148,369 of record NZ_CP159193.1, on the reverse strand, counting down.
CGTTACATTTGGCAATGTTTTCCGCCATTTCGTCTAAGAATTCCCAATTCAAAAGCTCATTCTCCAAAATACCCCTTTGTATGTCAGTTACCATGCGCTGCACGACAATGTCCCCCGCAACAGCTTCAACGTACTATTTGTCCGGAAAGCGGTTTAAGGTCGTGTCTATGACCACTCATCCTCCGAAAACGGTCATAGGCGTAGGCGTATCGAAAGCTCACTAAGTCCGCGATGCAGCCAGCGGGCCACCCATTTATTTCGTAGGCGCGGCGAACGTCGGCTATGCGGGTAGCAACTGCAGCATGTTGACCGAGAGCAGAAGGTCCGGTTTGGGCCGTTATTACAGGTCAATTCTCTGATCCTCGTCACTTAGTTGCTCAGTTGAGAGAGAGTTGAGCTTTTTAAGCGGGGGAACGCCCGGGCGCGCATAATCTGGCCCAAGAATTTTCTCTTGCCGCCCTCCAAACCATACTTTTCGAACGGGAAGGTTGTACCCGGGATAGTCAACGAGATCGGGCCAGTCTTTATGCGGTCTGTTTTTGCGTGAACGCTCAAGGTCCTTGTGCCACCAACGGTTAAGGACGGTGAAACTGCGTTGGGGCAATCCAATCGACTTTTTCTCGTTTAGTGGCAAGTCAAAAAACCTTGCGTAAGCCCATTCGGCACAATCGAGCGTTGAAGCAGTGACTTTCAGTTTTCGACCAGAAGGCTCCGCAGTTGAAATCTCTCCAAGCCAAATTTGACGGTCTCGGGAAACGTGTTTAAGTTTGTGGTGGTCTTTTTTCAGACGCGTCCGAACGTCATTGCCAATTCCGACATATTGCAGGCTCTGGTCTCTTTGGTACTTTCTTTTTCCAATACAAAGATAAAGTGCGCCCCCGAAATCTGACGACGCTACTTCTGCAGCACTTTCAAGGTTATATGGACCATACCAATCGATCGAGATCATCAAGTGTAACGGCACTATTATGGTCTCACTCTCATGGATTTCAGCTTTCGCTTTGTTTCAGGACGAAACAATGAATACCATATAACATCTCTTCATTTGACAAAATACTTTTGAATTAAACTGGAACCTTAGTCGCAGTTTTTGCGACGTAGTTTGGGGACATCACAGTGCAGCGACGTCCGCACTGTATCCATCGGCCCTACAAAAATGCTGCATATTCTTACTAATGTCCGCTTCGGGGATACTGCAGTGCGGTGGCCCGATCCTCGGTCAATGTCTGGTAAGGGCCGTTCTCTGATATTGGACATAATAGTTGTCGCTGTGTACGGTCTGTACCTCAAAGCTGGGTAAAAACTGGATGGAAAAACTATGAATCGACCAAACACCAGGCCCGATATACTTTCAGATCTTCTGCAAAAAATTTCGTATGCTGATATCGAAAAAGGGATAGCTGAGCATCAAAAGGCTGATGACTTAGACGCTTGGATGAAGGGACTAAATGCAGGACCAAGCAGGCGCTACTTTCTAATCTGGCATGGTGAGATGCTTCATGCAAAAGCGATAGGCAAGGCAGCATTGCGTGCTAATAATATCCCTCATCAAAATTGGCATACCGACCCAATAATTGATGTGCTGGAAAGCATAGGGTTCGCAATCTGGGACGTTGAGCGAGACGGCGATTTTGATTACTCTGCCGCAAGCGCTTACGAAACTGCAAGGCGTCTTGCTCGTCCGGGTCAACTGCAATTTAGACGCGATGCCCTCGCCCTTTGGGGCTATCGCTGTGCCATCTCGGGTACGAATCTGGACACAGTTTTGGAAGCGGCACACATCGTTCCACACGCACAGGCCGGAGAAATGCGGGCGGAAAACTCAATTGTCCTACGAGTAGACCTTCATCGGCTTTTCGACGCAGGTTTGATGGCCATAAACCCACAAACTTTGAGCGTCACTATGCAGCAATCTGTAAAGTCCGCTACCCTGACCTACAGGAGAAGGTGCTGGAGCTTCCGAAGCATGAGCCGTCCGCATCTAAATTTCAAGAACGTTGGAATGAGTTCAATGCAGGACAGGATAGATCAGCTGGCAAAAATTTGTCAGCAACAGAATAACAAATTCATTGCGACTGAAGCAGATACTGGCGGACTCTAACACGTGCGCCAATAATGGATCAGGCAACACTTCAATTCGGTGACAGTAGTCGGCGCATGGCCGAAGGTCGGCGATCAGGAAGTCGACTTGAAGTGCTGGATAAATTGCCTGCGCAAACTATTAAACGTCATTACGCCCGTGTAGCGGATGACAAGTACGATCGGCCATAGCCCAAAACCCCAAAGGCACGGCGAACGACAGCAATGGGCCGCTCTTACACGGCCACTTCCTATGTGAGGTGAGGTGAGGTGAGGTGAGGTGCGAAATGAGCCTCTTGGAAACCAAAACAGAAATCGAAGATCGCAGCGCTCCCTATTTTTATCATAAGATCAATCGCCTTCTCGCTCTACCTATTCCCGGGCGAGCGTTTGGGTTTTGCGGGAACCTGACGAACCCTTCTATTCAAAATTGGCCGAGGTCGATTTTGGCAATGGTTCGATGAAATACAATTTGCGTTTGGCTTGCGGTCGGCCTTTCGCTCGTCCCGGCTTAATGTTTGCTCGTGCGTTCGGCCTTCGAGGGTACTCTCTGTCACAATAACACTTGGTTCAGATTGAGTTTCCAACTCGTCGAGGCACTCATAGAGGTAGGAGATTTCCTCCTCCATCTCATGCATCTTTTTTGTAAGTTTGGCTTCGCGATTTTCGAAGTCAGCAACCAGCACTGCAGAGTGCCTGATGCTTTGCTCTGTCATCCGACAGATCTCATCTGCGACGATACCCTCCATCGCGCTTTGCATCGCTAAAACTGCAGCTGAAATGCGGGTATGGCTTTGGTCGGGAAGTGTAATTTCTGCTATTAAGCCCTCCGTTTTGTCTGCCTGGTAGCCATTCCATATATCTCTAATGCGAGAAAACTTCCCCTTTCCCCCGAGTTCTTTTTGGATTTCGATAGGGGTGGCGTTTCGACCGCGACTTGATGTCAACTTCTTGCCCGCTGCAATGATCTCGGCCTCAGAATAATGTGGTGTTCGCATGATGGTTTCCCTTGTTTTCTGTTTACAAGAAGGAATTGGTACCAATCGCGGATTTACGGAAACAAAAAGACAAACTATTTTCACCCGTCGGCCAAAGGTTTCTCAGTAGGTAAGTTAGTAAGTAAGTAAGTCATTTGTAATTTTTTAGGTAAGTAAGTTTGTAAGTAGGTCAACAGATCCGCGCTTGCAGAGCCGGAACTCGCCAGACACATCCTCTCGTCGGTTTGCCAGGTTCACAAAACTTTACTCAAACTATTTTTCAGATTTGGCACCTGAAACCAGTTCCCTGGGATGCAACATGTATCCCCGCAAGAATTTGCCCCGCTCGACCGAATTTTCAACCTTTCTGGTGAGGAATACTTTGATCTACTCCACCCAGAGGGTACGCATGGTCAGCCAAAGGTTTTGGTTAAGTTTCGTGACAACACGTATAAAAGTTTTTCGCTGAATCGTGATCAATGCAGATTGCAGATGCACGCCTATTTGGATGAAAGCTGTTTTCTAACGCTGAATCGATTCAAAGATGGTAGTAAAGCTGGTTCAAACCTGGTCGCATTGAACGCGCTTTATCTCGACTTAGACTACTTTGATACAAACAGGTGGCGAGGCAAAAGTGCTGACGAGGTACAGGTAGCTTTCACTGCACATCTGTCGCAAGCTGGCCTGCCCTACCCGTCCATTTTTACTCAAACGGGACGTGGCCTCGCAGCAATTTGGCTTATCACTGAAATTCCTAAGAAAGTCTTATCACGGTGGCAAGCCGCAATGAAAGCCTTGGTTGGACTCTGCACACCGTTCGGAGTTGATAAAAGAGCCAAAGACACGTCACGCCTTTTCCGCATACCAGGATCAGTGAACGAGAAAGTGAACCGAACGGTCAAGGTAACTGGCGGTTCTGGGGCAAGGCATTCTTTCGATACATTGGCAGATCAGATATTTGTCGCATGTGGTCGTCCCAAACGAGCTGACCTAAATGCAAAAACCAAGCCGAAAAGCTCAAAACTGAAGACAGAGACAGACTTGCCTGCAGGCCTTACGCAGGCCCAGCGATTTAGCGTGATACTGGACGACCTGGAGAAATATAGGAACGCAAGTGGGGGGGTGATCAATGAGGGGTACAGAAACAAGTGGCTGCACTTTTATGCTACCTGTCTCACCCACTTCAAAGATACCAGCACTATTGGGCAGGACATTGCGAAGATGGCCGAGATCGCCACGCCTGGTCTAAGTATTGGGGAAGTGAACGCGATCATCAAGCAAGCTGAGGAAAAGGCTAAACTGCCGTATTCCGACAAAGTGATTTCAGACGGACGGTATTATTACAAGGGCGAGACGATAGCCGAAGCTTTGGGCATCAGCTCCGAAACGGCCCGGACTCTCGGACTAAAACAAGTTGTCCCTCAAGAGGAAAAAAGACGTCGCCGTGCGACTGCCGAAAGGCAGCGCCGTCAGCAAAACGGTGCCGTGACTCGTGTGGAATACCTCGCTAAAAACGATACTTCTCGGTCACAGCCCTGGCTGCAATACGGTCTTAAAAGATCTCAGTACTACGTGCGCAAAACGGCCGGAACCTTGCCAGATTTGATAGATGACTGAGACCGGACAAGTCCGTGCCCGCTTCAGGGGTTTTAACCATTAGCTTCACCACTGGGTGAAGAACCGGAGCAAGGGGTTTGTCCTACTGACCCAATCAACACAGCGACATACGAACGAAAAGCGTACCTGCTGATAATCAGCCGCACTCCGTATAGACCAACGCCCATATGGCCGGACAAAGATATCATTCGGCTTCGTCCATTCCCTCGACTTACTTCAGAAGACCACTTTTCCAGTGTGCAACGGATATGACCGAACCTGGCTCTGCCCACTGGGTTATCCTTAAGGAGAGTAGATGCTTGGACCTGCTACTGTACGATACCATTTGGTTTGCTTGTTTGAGTTTTCGCCCCGGAACTAAAACAGACCAACCAAAACGGCATCTGAAGCATTCAGCGCAGAAAATACGGAAAGGCTGCAAACTTGTATCTCGTCACAGCCCGTGATGAGCATAGCGGGAGTACGCATATGTACCAAATCACACGACACCTAACTCTGTCTTGTCACCAAGCGGGGCCCACCCCTAATCCAGCTATGGTACCACCTAAATTCAATCTCGAGAGGAGGACATCTGTCCCAAGTATGTACTGCCCGACAGGACTATTCGGCTCCCTACCTCCTTCACCTCGGTTTCAGGACGATAAATCGCGGTCATGTGGCTTGGTGATGGCTTTGCGGCTTCACACCTTGCACTGTCTGGTCTTGCCCAGCCCCGATCAACCGTCCTTAGCCATTGGTCACTGCCAAGGTTTATATGTGCCAACACCATATGGGTTGCCTGCAGGTCTCCCACTGGTGAGGGAGGCAGTATGATCAGTTCTAACGCTAAGCAGGATCTGGAACAGTCCCTTTTAAAATTGCACACCCAAATCGCATCGACAAGGGCCGCGCTCTCTGCAATTGCGGCATATGACCGTTCGACATCGATGCTCCGGAGAAGCGCCTTCATCCTGGATCGCAGGCTGGACTTCGGGGACTGGTATTCCCGCGAGTGCCTGACCGAAGCTGAGACCATACTGGAAGTTGCAAAACGTTGGGTCGTTGATGGTAGCGAGAGATGCCTGATCTGGCAGGAAGGGTGTCCTCACGAAGGGTGGTACGAAACCGTTCTCCCCTACGAGATCGAACTGTTGGACAATGAATGTCGTGCGCTGGGCAAGTTTTGCTCGTCACTCAAAGCATCGCTTGACCTGAAATCAGCCATCGAAATGATCAGCGAACTGCGTCTTTAATAACGTTTCTGGGCAGCAGGATATCCTGCTGCCCAGGATGCTACGGGGCCACAATTCCGGCGTAATTAAAGATGTTGCTGGCGTGAACAATGGGTTACACGATTTATTAAAAATCACGGTGTTACACGCCGACCTAAACTCCCTCAGTGACAATCTTAACCTTTTATATTTGTATGTTGTACTATTGGTGCTGGCCATTAACGCAGCTTCCGGTCGAGCAGTGACACCAGTCGACAAACGACCGCGCGTTGCGACAGATACCGTTTATTGCCCAACCCGCGCGAAATTGGACTAAACCGCGACCAAATGCCCGTCTCCTAAGGCTCTATACTTGAGGATTTGTGGAGATTGGCCAATCGGCATTACAGGGCTTTTAAGCTCAGTTCCCAACACTTCGCTGACTGGAATCTGGCGTTCCGGGTCCGGAAATGGAGCAGCCGCAATAAGACGTCGTGTGTATTGATGCTGAGGATTTCCGAATACCTGAGCGCTGGTACCGATCTCGACAATTTGTCCCAAATACATAACTGCCACGCGATCAGCAATGTTCTCAACTACTGCCATATCATGCGAGATAAACAGATAGGACATGCCTAACTCAGACTTGAGCTCCTGTAGAAGGTCCAACACCGTTGCCTGAACTGACACGTCAAGGGCCGAGACGCTTTCGTCGGCAACGATAAGCTTAGGATTTAACGCCAATGCACGCGCAATACAAATACGCTGACGTTGTCCGCCTGAGAATTCATGGGGGTAGCGATCGAGAGCTTCGGGACCAAGACCGACGCGCTCAAACAGCTCGGCTGCACGATCTGTTCGGCTTTGAGGTGTTCCGATCTCATGAATGACCATCGGCTCTTTGACCAGATCCCCCACGGTCATGCGACCGTTGAGTGCTGCCATAGGATCTTGGAATACCATCTGCATCGCGCGCGTATTGGTGCGCTGCGAGGAGCGGTCGCGCAAGATGGGCTTGCCGGAAAACTTGACGACCCCCTCGTGTGGGACAAGTCCAGTCAAAGCACGTGCAATAGTCGACTTGCCACATCCGCTTTCACCCACTACGGCAAAAGTCTCTCCGGGAAAGATATCAAAGTTTACTTTTTCTACGGCGTGGACGCGCGCTTGGACACGATCCAGAATTCCACCGCGAATATCATAGGTGACCTTGAGGTCTCTCACGGAAAGCAAGGGCTGTACCGTGGTATCAACGGTGTTTACGCGTCCCTTCCCCATGCGTGGAACACTCGAAAGCAGTTGCTGAGTATAAGGCATTTTGGGATCACGAAATAACGTGCGCACCGCGGCCTCCTCAACCAACTGACCCTTTTGCATCACCAAAACTCGGTCCGCCATCTCGGCGACAACGCCCATATCGTGGGTGATAAGAATTAACGCCATACCCATTTCTGAGGTGAGTACGCGCAGCAGGTCCAAAACCTCACGCTGCACGGTAACATCCAGCGCAGTTGTCGGCTCGTCTGCAATCATCACATCTGGGCGAAGTGCAATGGCCATAGCAATAACGACACGTTGGCGCATACCGCCAGATAGTTCATGCGGATATTGTTTCATTCTGCGCTCTGGTTCGGTCAGCCGCACGGCCTTGATCGCCTCCAAGGCGCGAAGATGTGCAGCCCGTCCCGACATGGGCTCGTGCGCGCGAATAGCCTCGGTTAGTTGATCACCGATACGCATCACTGGGTTCAGCGCAGTCATGGGTTCTTGAAAAATCATAGCGATACGGTCGCCACGCAGGCGCTGTAACTTATGCTCGGGCAAAGTAGTGAGGTCGGCACCGTCGAACACTATTTCGCCACCCGAAACGTGGACAGCAGGTGGAGGCAGCAAACCCATTATAGCTAAGGAGGTGAGCGACTTTCCCGAACCGCTTTCACCTGCGATGGCAAGCGTCTCGCCTGGTTTGAGATCGAAACTGAGGCCTCGTACAAGAGGTTGTATACCGGCATCGCTGCGTACAGAGATATCAAGGTTCCGTACTGACAAAACCGGGGCGCAGGCATCGGCAGCCACGAAGGCCGCCGATGAAATTTGTGTTGGTACCGTCATTCGAACACGCAACGCGGAAAGTAGAAGGACACAATCCAGTTCGGCATATCAACAATCTCCGAAATACGCAGATCACCACATGTAGATACCAGCATATAGGCATCTACAGCTGATAGACCTCGCGTTTTGCATAACAAATCGACCATCTGGCTTACCGCTTCTTTTGCGCCGGTCATCAAGTCTGGGCCAATACCCGTGGTGACCTCATACCCCTTGGAATCCAGGTGGTTGGTGACAGGACCCGGTGTTGTAAAACGCGGCATTTTGAGATTTGCGTCTTTTATCAGGTCGAGCGTTACTGTGGCATTCATAGGGCTCTCAATCGCAGTACCGCAGACTTCGCCATCGCCTTGTGCCGCATGAGTATCACCGATGGAGAACAGTGCTCCAGCGACTTCGACAGGTAGGTACAACGTTGTTCCCGCAGCCAAGTCCCTGATATCAAGGTTGCCACCGACACGGCGAGGCGGGACGACTGTATGCAGCCCTGGTTCCGCGAGAGCGCAACCAATGGTACCAGCGAAAGGCTTAAGTGGTACGCGCCCGTTTTTACCAAACAGAGCTGGCTCCAGTGTATCTGGATCATACTTCCAGATTGTCAGCGCCGGATCCTCAAACTGATCTGCCAGCAAGCCGAAACCGGGTATATTTGCGGTCCAACCGAAGCCAGAAGGTTTAAACCCTTCGATGGTGATTTTCAGCGCATCACCAGGCTCTGCCCCGTCCACGTAGACGGGACCTGTCACCGGGTTGATCTTGCCAAAATCCATAGCCGCGACATCGGTAACGGTACTGTCCGCATTCAGTTGACCCGCCGAGCTGTCATGGCATTCGAATTCGATTGTTTCACCAGGTGCCACTGTGATGGCTGGGACAAACGAGTTGTCCCAGCCAAAGTGGTGGCTCGCGCCGTGAATAGTATAGTCAGGACATTTATTGCACATCGTTTACATACACATAGTCATAGTTAACAGGGATAGAGACTGGATCGACGTAGAGTTTGTCATCGCCGCCCATACGCTCGGATTTCATGGTGTATCGCTGCTCGTTAAACACGGGCACCCAAGGCGCGTCTTCCATGACTGCCATATAGACATCGGACCACATTTTCAGACGCTCATCGACCATAGCCGGGTCTGTCATGCTGTCGGCTTTAACTGCCATCGCATCGATATCCGCATTGCAGTACCACGACCAGTTCCAGCCGCCCGGCACAGCCCCGTCACAGCCCAGGATTGGACCATAGAAGTTCGACGCATCTGGAAAATCCGCGATCCACGCCATACCGCCTGACCATATCATAGGTGCTTGGTCTGCTTCACCGCCCGCTGCAATAACGCTGGCTTGCGCGAGGGACTGGATCGTTGCTTTCACACCGATTTTTGATAGGTCCTGCTGGATCGCTTGAGCGATGCGTGGGTTCGGGTCGGTGTTCATGACAAACAATTCTGTCTCGAAACCATCAGAGAACCCAGCTTCGGCCAGGAGAGCTTTTGCAGCTTCGGGATCGTAGGAATAACCTTCATACCCTTCTGTGTACCCAGGCATCGAAGGCGGCAGCGGTTGCGTTGCCGGAACCGCACGCCCGTTGATGACTTGGGTAATGCGCTCTTTGTTGATCGCCATATTGACGGCTTTGCGCACGTCGACATTGTCGAAAGGTGCCATCTTTACGTTGAGGGTAATATAGCCGGTATGAAGCTGCCCGCCCTCGATTACGCGCGCTGCTTGCTCGGGATCACCCATGACCTCTTGGAATTTTGCTGGTGGAATACCGTCCCCAGGTACGTCGACTTCACCATTTTGAAGACGTAGCAACGCGACAATCGGCTCCTGGCCTACCTCGAAAGTGACGCTATCCAGATAGGGTAAGCCTTCACGCCAGTAATCTTGGTTCTTCTCGAAAACCAACTTTTGTCCGATGGTCCAGTCTGCCAACTTAAATGCACCCGTCCCCATCGCGGTTTTGCCGAAATCGGCCCCCGCGGCTTCTACCGCTTCCTTTGCCACCACAGAGGCGAAGTTGAGGCCCATCACGTGCAGGAAGGTCGCATCTGGGCGTGACAGAGTGATCTCTACTGTTTGCTCGTCCAACACCTTAACGCCAGACAGTTCAGTTGCTTCGCCCGAGGACACAGCGTCATATCCTTCGATCGATCCAAAGAAGCCCGCGCCAGGGCTTTGGGTCGCCGGGTTAGTTACGCGATCGAGCGAATATTTCACGTCATCGGCCGTCATCACGCGACCGTTGTGGAACTTCACTCCTTCGCGGAGTTTGAAAGTGAAAACCTTGCCATCTTCCGAGATGTCATAGCTTTCGGCAAGTCCGGGGCGCAGTTCGGTTGTGCCCGGTTCATAATCCATAAGGCCATCGTACAAAGACTTGATCATAGACCAGTTCTGCCAGTCATACCCGATAGCAGGGTCCAAGGTGGCCACGTCGTCCTTATAGGTCACCGTGATGTTGCCACCAGATTTGGCGTTCGGATCAAGATCGGAATGAGCATCGGCAGCTGCTATCTGAGGCAGAGCAATGGCTGCGACCAGTGCCGAGGTGGCGAGTAGTTTTTTCATTGTAAGTTACTCCTGTTGGGTAGGTTTTTTAGCGGACCTTGATCCGCGGGTCGGCGAACAGGGACGCAATATCTGCGACCAGGTTGCCAATGACGATGGCGCAAGCTGATACCAGCGTGACGCCCATGATGATTGGTATGTCCACGCGCTGGATCGCCTGCCATGCAAGCTGTCCGATGCCCGGCCATCCGAAAACAGATTCAACGACAACGATACCGCCCATAAAGATGCCGACGTCGATCCCGATCATCGCGATGATCGGCAGAACGGCATTTGGCAAAGCGTGACGCATCAAAACCCGTATACGGCTCAATCCTTTAGCGCGCGCTGTACGAATGAAATCCTGACGTAGTACATCAATCATCGAAGATCGCATCATGCGGCTGTACCAACCTGAGCCAAGGATCCCTAAGGTGATCGACGGCAAAACCAGATGTGCAAATGTGCCGTAGCCGCCGATGGGGAACCAATGCAACTGGACCGCAAATACGTAGAGCATCAGTAGCCCAACAACGAACTGCGGTGCAGATACGCCGATAAAGCTTGCCATCATTAGGGTGTTATCGGTAGCCGTCCCTCGTCGCAGAGCCGCGACGACTCCCATGGTGATACCCAAGATCAGTTCACAAACGATGGCTCCCAACATTAGAAGGAGGGACGCAGGCAACCGAGCTGCTATAAGGGTACTGACTTCGGTCTTTTGCAAATAAGACCGTCCCAGATCACCCTGAAGTAGATTGCCCAGATACCGCGCGTATTGGATGATAAACGGCTGATCTAACCCGAGTTGAGCGCGAATGTTGGCGACTGTTTCCGGTGTCGCTGAACGACCAGCAATCTGACGCACCGGGTCTGCAGGAAAGAGGTACAAAAGCGCGAAGGTGATGAAAGAGACGCCCAGCAGTATAAGGCAGGACTGGATAAGACGCTTGGTGATAAAAGCCAACATTATGCGCGCCCCCGTTGTGTAGGGTCCAGCACATCACGCAGCGCGTCACCCACAAGATTGAAGGCCAACGCTAAAGTAACGATTGCCACGCCGGGGAAAAACACAAGCCAGGGAGCCGCTTGAAAGTATGTTTGGTTCTCGAAGATGATATTGCCCCAGCTCGGTGTGGGAGGCTGGACTCCTACCCCAAGGAAGCTGAGCGTTGCCTCAAGCAGAACCGTGGTCGAGATACCCAGTGTACCCCAGACAATGATTGTAGGTGTAAGGTGTGGCAGAATGTGCTTGAATAAGATGCGAACATTTCCTGCGCCTAAAGTACGCTCTGCAGCTATAAACTCACGCTGCGACAGGCTTGCAGTCTCGGCATAAAGCACCCGTGCGGTTTGTACCCAGTTCACTGTGGCAATAACCATAGCAACGATCCACAATGACGGTTGGAATATCGCCGCGAGGCAAATTGCCAGCAAAAGCGCAGGGAACGCCATCATGAGGTCGGTGAACCTCATGAGGATGTTGCCCCAAATTCCCCCGAAATAGCCCGCAGTGACACCGATAAAAGTTCCGATAATCAGGGCGACTCCATTCGCCAAGACACCAATAATTAGCGAGGTGCGTGCGCCGTATAAGATGCGCGTCAACAAATCCCGACCAAGCAGATCGGTTCCCAGTGCAAACTGCGCCCCAGGTGCCATCGGTGCGCCTTGCATCGTGAGACCATCAAACATCTGATCGTTTGGCTCATATGGAGTGAGGTACGGTGCGAACAGCGCACCAAAGATGGTCAAAGCAATTAATACCATGCCAAACAGAGCAAGCTTACGCTTCTTCAATCGCTGCCAAACCGTAGGTGGCAAAAGTGCAGGTGTCGCCTCAGCAAATGCCACGGTTAGCTCCTGTCGTCTCCGAATGCTTAACGATCTGCACCGCTGCGTCCTCCATTGTCATTTTCCATGCCATCGCGAGCTGGCGTAGGTCGTCGTATGCGGTCTCTTCAGAGCCCGTTTTTTTCGCTAATAGGGTTACGGCTTGAACAATCGTCTGCCGCGCTGACAAGCGGTCTCGCAGGGCACCAATTTCAGCCAACAATGCTTTGCGTCTTTCGAACGATTGCCGCGCCATTAATAGAGACGCAAAAACGCCACTCGCAGCCAGCGGCTTGACCAGCAATGCATCGGCCCCTGTCTTGGAGGCCCATTCAATCCGCCCCGGCGCTTCAGATCCGACGAGTGCAATCATCGGCATCGGCGACTGACCCGACGCCCAGGGAAATTGGGCATCATGACCTGCATCCGTGTCGTAAAGAATAAAATCAGCTGTGATCGCGGAAGCAGGCAGCGTCGGCCAAGCGGTTTCCACCTCAAGACCGATGGCCCGCAATTGACGCAGCAATATTTGTAGACGGTCATGCGCGGGGTGCAAAACAATTGCACGAGCCCCTTCTAACCCCGCAATATCAATTTGCGTGCTCATGCTTGCACGACCTTCAGCATCGGATCGCTAAACTTAGGGTGTCTCGATGGTCGGGTGAGATACGGGTCGGGTGCAATATTCGACCAGCTGTGCAAGATTTTAAAAGCGCCGTTTTGGACCTGCGCAATATGCACATCGAGCGCCCTGTGCTGCGTTGCGGGGTCAATTCCATAGCGGGTGCCATGTTGCGCCAAATACCTGTCGAACGGTCCACTTGCACCGTGCGCAAGTGCTTCTGCCAAGGTCAACACTGACTGGTAAGCCGTGCGCTCTAAGGAAGAGCCCTCCCCGGTAGATGTGGGGTTCTTGCGGAAGGATGGACCGACCGAAATCAATCCCTCTGCCGCGTCGCCGAGTACAGGAAGTTCAGCTTCTGTCAGATTACACGACAGCAACGGGCAGTTGTCAGGTGCAAAATATGGGTCACGTTGCCCCAGTTCAGCATAGGCTTTGATGAAAGCGTATGAGGAGGCACCTACAAGTGAGTTCAAGATGAATTTCGGGCGACTTTTTTCGATATCCTCGATCAAGCTCTCTACGGATGTTTCGCCAAGCGGCAGGTAACGTTCGCCCAATACAGAACCGTCCGCAGCCTCAAGCCGCGTGCGCATAACTCTGCACGTTTCCCACCCCCAAATGTAATTGGATCCAACAAGGTAGACCGACATACCGAAGTGACGTGTTGCCCAGCCCAGCAGCGGCAGAATGTTCTGGTTAGTAGCAGCATGGGAGTAGACAACACGAGCTGACGTCTCGAACCCCTCATATGGCACGTTGTACCATAGGGTTGCCTGTGCGCGATCAAGCTCAGGAATAACTTCTTTGCGGCTTGAGGAAGTGACGCAGCCAACCACATGCTTCGCATTAGAACTGGATAGGATTTCCGCGCACATTGGGGCGTAGTTGGTCAGTTCCCCTGCTGGGTCCCGGACGATAGGGTTAAAAGAAACCGGCAAATCATGGTTGGCGTTAACGCTTTCAATCGCCGACATTGCCCCAGTGAACAACGCCTCAGACAACAGCTGATACGTGCCTGAACGTGAGTACAATACACCAAGATCGAATGTCTTAGACATGGTTTCCCCATAAAAAAAGCCCCGACACAGCAACCCTTAGTTGCTTCTGTCGAGGCCCGAATGCCCTTGCCTGGCTATTGCCAAAGCATGATCTGACTTAAGATCACCTAATTTAAATGCCCCAGAGTCGGGTCTGGCGCAATTTATTTTCGAAATTATGTGACAAAAAGTCTGGCGAACCTGAATGACTGCCTAAAATTTGTGCTCAAGTCTACTGCCACGCGTATCTCGGTAGGCCAGATAACTTGAGTCGCGCAAAGGACTCTGCAGTGCGCACCAACAGCGACCCCGATTTACTGGTAACACAATCGGTTCAAACCCTGTCCCATTGACAATGCGACGTGACCGGAAGGACTGTATTCAAGCGGCTTTGGGAGAAACCGCACTCATGGGGGGAGAGAAGCATTGCTTGAAGGTAAACCACCTACGCAGATATTGCCGATTCCGATAAGAGAAGATGGTAGGCAGCATACTGGCGCAGCGATCAATACAGTATTGGGCAAAAAGTACGAAGACGCGGGGAGCCTCTTGCTCGCTTCATCAAAAGGCTTGGGCTGGGGAGGTACGGTCAATGCAGAGCTCCGGCGCCATAATTCGTCGAGCGGAGCGTCCTTCATCCAGCCTATCAACGAAGTAGCCATTGCCTTAGCTGGCAGCGCCGAAATCAGGCGCCGTGCGGATGGCGCTGAACAGCGATTTGAGTCTCGAGCCGGCGTCTCCTGCATTTGCCCAAAAGGTGTATCAGTTCGCTACCTCAATATTAATGGAGATAGCCTGGATATGCTTCATCTCTATTTAGCTAAGGACGTCTCTGGCGGTCTAAACGATCAAGATACGAATGCCGAAGACGCAGGCCTTGTTTACACTGGAGGCATATTCGATCCGCTAATTCATCAGATTGGGCTGGCGATTGCTGAGGAGTTGCAGGCAAGTTCAAAAAGCAACCGGCTCGTATTCGATACATTGAGTTTAGCGCTTTCGGCCCGGATATTGCAGCGGCACACCCGAGCCGACGATTGGGCGCGCTCTACTGCCTACATTAGCTCCCAAAACGCCAAGGGCCTTGATCCGATGCGATTGAAGCGAGTCGTCGAGTTCATGACGGAAAACCTGTCTGAAGACATTTCCCTGAGCGACTTGGCCGAAGTATCTTGCCTGAGCATGTTCCACTTTGCGCGGGCATTCAAGCTTTCGACGGGGTCATCGCCTATGTTGCACCTCAGTCAAATGCGCTTGAGCAAAGCCAAGCACCACTTAGAGCATAGTAGCATGTCGATCGACGACATTGCAGAAACCGTCGGCTATTCATCCGGAGCCAACTTTGCGCGCGCGTTCAGAAAGCTGTGTGGAATATCTCCTTCGATTTATCGTCAGCGAATCCGCAACTAATGCAACTCTCGAACATGTTTAAACCCTAAAATCCGCAAATTGCGCAACCCTTGCATGCTATTAGGCAAGTCGAGACAGGCCAGCTCTGCCTTCTATGCGTATCCTCAGCAAAGCATGCGGGTTCTAAACCGGCCTTCATGCATTTGCGTATAATCTGTGGAGGAAAGTATGAAAAACGTTGAAACGGTAAGCATCGCACATCTCGGAGGGTCAGAGATAGGCTATTGCTTTGGGGAGGACTTCGATCCCTCCCGTCCGACATTGGTAATGGTGAATTCGTTTGCGACATCAAGTCAGCTCTATAGACCCCAGTTTTCAGATAAAGCGTTATCTAAAACGGCAAATCTGGTGTCATTTGAATTGTATGGGCACGGTAAAACTCGAACGCGTTCCGAACAGTTTACCTACTGGGATTCCGCCATTGCTAACTTACAAGCAATGGATAAGTTGAACATTTCGTCAGCATTCGTGTTAGGTACGTCACAAGGTGGGTGGGTCGCCGCACGCATGGCCATGCTGGCACCAGAAAAGATAAAAGGTATAATACCTTTAGGCACTTCAATGGACTATGAAAGCCAGCAGAGCCAATCTTTGGGCTGCTGGAATGGTTCTGAATTCAACAGCCCCCTTGTTGATGCACTTGCCGATCCGGTCGATGAGAGCTGGGCGCCTGCAGACGAGTTTTGCGACGCGTTGTTGGCTGCAGGTTTCGGACCTGACGTCTCGGACGATGAGCGAGCCTTTTGGCACAAGACCCTGAAAGAAAACTACGCTGGTGATGATGGTCGCAAGCGATTGAGAATGTGTGCGATTAATCTTCGCGACCGGGATGGCCTCTATGGTCGCCTCGATTATGTCAGATGTCCGGTTGCTTGGGCGCACGGAACAGCGGACCAAGTCTATTCAGTTAAGAACGCTGAACTTGGAGTATCTAAGTTTACCAAGTCCGAAGACGCTAAACTAACAGTCGTCGAAGGTGGCCAGCATTTCCTGAGCGCGTCGCACCCTGAAGAGGTGAACGAGCTCGCGCGATCATTCATTAGTAAATGGTCGTAAAGTTTCACCACGACACCCAATGTTGTTATCGGTCATGCCACCGACACACGTGATTGAGCCCGATTAAAACCATACGAAGGTGCGCAGAGCCATTCTTTCAGATGGATTTGCGCACCAAACTTTGCGTGAGCTTAAAGCTTTTGACTTTATTACTGCCAAATCCGCTCTGGATCGAAGTCTCCGGCCATCTCCAACACGCTTGACTGCGACACATATTCGACTCAAACCTATTCTTAAGAAGACAAACCGGACAAACTTTCAAATGTTATCAAGGTACTGATATTATGGCAGAAAATCCTACCATCCCAGCCACTTCACTTTAGATGAATAGCGTAAGCACCCGTCCCATCCGGTGGTGGTATTATTGCCCCCGTTTCCGCCCCAGCGTGATCGATACCCAAGCAGGCTAATCCTCGTTCTCGACTGGAGACAGAGGTGATGAGAGCTGCCGGAGATAGGCATTGGTCGCGGTAAACCACCCGAAAGAGATCAGGGGCACCCGCCCCCCCTCGAATTCGCTGCCGTGCCCAGCCACCCAAGGTGGCCGAGCGGCAGCATAAAGAACCCTTGGGGAGGGTTCTGAAGTCTGTGTAGCTGGCATGGCCCCAACGGCCTCACATACTCAGGTGGCGATGCGGCCAGCAGGGGCGATGCCAAACGCGCTATTGGCTGGCCATGCCAACCATCATCGACCCCAGTGCGACAAGGTGGATCAGCATGATAGCCCTGTCATTCCACAGGGTGCCTACGATGAACCAACCGATGACGCCGACGATGAACAGATAGAGGTTCCATGGCGTCCAGCCGAATCCCGTTGCGGCGTAGCCGAGGATCTGCACGATCGATGCGGCCCATTTGATCCAGAACGCAAGTCGGGTGCTGCTGCGCAAGGCAATCAGATCAGACGGCACGGGTCAGCCCTCCGTCGATGCGCCAGTTCTGACCGGTGACATAGCCGCCTTGGTCGGACGCCAACCACCCGATGAGGGAGGAGACCTCTGCCTCGGTGCCATACCGGCCCATGGGGATGCGCGCGCGGCGGTCGTCTGTTTCGGGCAGGCTGTCGATGAACCCCGGCAAGACGTTGTTCATGCGGATGTTCTTGTCTGCGTATTGATCGGCGTAAAGCTTGGCGAACCCTGCAAGCCCCGCGCGGAAAATCCCTGATGTGGGGAACAGAGGGTCGGGCTCGAACGCCGCGAAGGTAGAGATGTTGATGATCGCGCCGCCGCCCTGTGCTGCCATGATCGGGGTCACCAGTCGCGTGGGTCGGATCACGTTCATCAGGTACACGTCCATGCCCTGATGCCAGTCGTCATCCGTCATCTCCAAGATGTCGCCCTTGGGTCCGTGACCGGCCGAGTTCACCAGCACATCCACGCGCCCCCATCGTTCCATAGCACCATCGACCAATTGCGCCAGATCATCAACCGACTGGTTGGTGCCGGTGACACCGAAGCCGCCAAGCTCTTTGGCCAGTGCTTCGCCTTTGCCAGAGGACGACAGGATCGCGACCTTGAACCCATCGGCGGCAAGCTTTTTGGCAGCCCCTGCCCCCATGCCGCTGCCGCCCGCTGTGATTAACGATACTTTTTCTACACTCATGACGTTTGCCTCCTTTATGTGTTAGACAGCGCTAGCGCGTCTGCTTCACCGCAGGTAAGCGCTTTGCAACGCTTCGACCAGCCAGACATACTGCTGCATGACGATAGGATTTCTACTGTGCCGACCTCGAACGACCTCCCCCCTCTGAACGGGCTGCGCGCCTTTGCAGCGGCGGGCCGCCATCTTACCTTTCGCGCCGCAGCTGATGAATTGGGCGTGACCCAAGGTGCCGTGGCCCAACAGGTGCGCGGGCTAGAAGACCATCTGAACCTGCGTCTCTTCCTCAGAGAGCCGCGCGGGTTGGCCTTTACCGAAGAAGGGCACGCCTATCACATCGCGATTTCCCGCGCCTTCGATCAAATGGCCGATGCAACAGATGCGCTGCGCACGGCCCCGTCCCACGTCACGATCAGTGTCACCCCCACCTTTGCGTCGAAATGGCTCATCCCCCGACTGGCAGCGTTTACCCAAGCCCACCCCGGCATTGATCTGCGCATCACCGCGACCGAAAGAGTGTCCAGCTTTCACGCGGATGGGATCGACCTTGCCGTGCGGCAGGGCAATCCGCCATTCGGGGCGAGCCTGCGCGCTGATCTGCTGTTCGAGCAGCAGATCGTCGCCGTCTGCGCCCCCCATTTGGCAGAAGCGCTGAACACGCCGATGGACGCGGCAGGTATCGCAGAGGCGACACTGCTGCATGACACGCACGATCTTTGGCCGCAGTTCATCAAAACGGTGTTTGGGCGCGATGTGCCGACGGCGCGCGGTCTGCGGTTCAACCAGACGACGCTTAGCCTTGATGCGGCGCTTGCCGGTCAGGGGATCGCCCTTGCCAACCGGTTTCTTGTCCAGCGTGATCTACGTGCGAAACGGCTGGTGCAACCTATCGAAGGCGCATTGAGCGGTGGTAGCGGGTTTTACCTTTTGTCCCCTCGGCAAGGCTCCCCAAGCGGTGCCGCCCATGTCCGCGATTGGCTACTGGGCCGCGCCCGCGACGACGTGGCAGAGGCCGCCCTAGCTCCAAACGACGAAAGCAACCTTCCCATAGCGGAACCCTGACCCGCTGGCGGGGGTTCTTCTTCATAGATGTCACAAGACAAAGGGCCCCCTCCTCATGAAGACGACACTGACCGTTAACGGCGAAGACCATAGTCTTGACGCCGACACCCGCACGTCGCTGCTGGATGCGCTGCGCAATCACCTGAACCTCACCGGCACCAAAAAGGGCTGCGATCACGGCCAATGCGGTGCTTGCACCGTCATGGTCAACGGCCGCCGCATCAATTCCTGCCTGACGCTCGCCTGTATGCACGACGGCGATGAGATCACCACGATCGAGGGTCTGGGCGACGAACGCAACCTGTCCGACATGCAGCAGAACTTTGTCAAACACGACGGTTTCCAGTGCGGCTATTGCACGCCGGGTCAGATCTGCTCAGCCACCGCCATGCTCGAAGAGTTCAAAGCCGGCTGGCCCTCTAACGTATCCGGCAGTCTGACAGCCTCGCCCGAGCTGACCGACGACGAGATATCAGAGCGGATGTCCGGCAATATCTGTCGCTGTGCCGCCTACCCCAACATTGTCGATGCGATCCGCGAAACGGCGAAGGGGCAGTCATGAAACAGTTCGATTACATCCGCGCCGGCGCCAATATCGATGTCACCGGCACCCCAGATGCCACGATCATCGCCGGGGGCACCAATCTGCTGGACCTTATGAAGCTAGAGGTGATGACTCCCGACCGGCTGGTCGATATCTCGCGTTTGGATCTCAAACAGATCACCCCAACCCGCGAGGGCGGGCTGCGCATCGGAGCCTTGGTCACCAACTCTGATCTGGCGGCGGATATGACCGTACGGTCGGATTATGCCGCACTCTCCGCCGCCCTGCTGGCGGGCGCGTCCGGTCAGCTGCGCAACAAGGCGACCACGGGGGGCAACCTGCTGCAACGCACCCGCTGCTACTATTTCTACGACACCGATCAGCCCTGTAACAAACGCGACCCCGGCTCCGGCTGTAGTGCGATGGAGGGGGCGAACCGTCTGCACGCGATCCTTGGTGTGACCGACAAATGTATCGCCAGCCACCCCAGCGATATGGCGGTGGCCATGCAGATGTTAGGGGCCGAGGTCGAGATAGAGGCCGCCGATGGTGTGACCCGTACAGTGCCGCTGTCCGACTTCTATCTGATCCCCACCGACCCCGCCGTCGAAACCGTCTTGCAACCCGGCGAGTTGATCACCGCCGTGATCCTCCCCGCCCCCGCCGAGGGTCGCCAGACCTACCGCAAGGTACGTGACCGCGCGTCCTACGCCTTTGCGATGGTATCGGTCGCGGCGCGGATCAAGGTGACGGATGGCAAGATCACCCAAGCCGCAATTGCCTGCGGCGGTATCGGTTCAATGCCATGGCGCGATCCGGCGGTCGAGGACGCGTTGATCGGGCAAGAACCCGCGCGCGAGGTGTTTGGCAAAGCCGCCGATATTCTGGTCGCGGAGGCCGCACCGAAAGAAGGCAATGCGTTCAAGGTGCCGCTGGCCCGACGCACGCTTATCGCCACGCTCAAGGAACTCACGGGGGTACAGCAATGACCGACGGTAGCAATATTTCGACCGCCGAACTGACGATGGATGAACCCGATGACCGCAACCGGCTGGATGCCACGGTTCAGGGGTTGATCCACACTGGCATGGACCGTCCTGACGGCCCGCTGAAAGTATCAGGCCGGGCCACCTA
Organism: Sulfitobacter sp. TCYB15; assembly: GCF_040435955.1. NCBI lineage: Bacteria > Pseudomonadati > Pseudomonadota > Alphaproteobacteria > Rhodobacterales > Roseobacteraceae > Sulfitobacter > Sulfitobacter sp. TCYB15. The sequence continues at coordinate 1,127,538 of NZ_CP159193.1, read as the reverse complement.
TGCACATGAGGATCAGCCCACGGGCATGTTGACCGGCGTTTTGGTGCGCGCCCCTGTCGCGGGCGGTCAGGTCACCGGCCTGAACGCCGAGGCGATCCGCAAGCTGGATGGGGTGCGCGGTGTGTTCCACGGCAAGACCTTCCTGCGTAATCCCGCCCAAGGCACCGCGAACGAAGCACCGGTGCAGCCGGACGGCAAGATTTCCTATGTCGGTCAGCCCGTGGGTTTGGTGGTCGCCGATACGTTCGAGCAGGCCCGCCACGCGGCCCATATGGTCGAGCTTCAGATCACGCCCGACGATGCGGTCACCGACCTGGAAACGGCAGAGATCGAGACACCGAAGGAAAAACAATCCTCCCAAGGTGATCTGGACGCCGCCCTGTCGCAGGCTGCCTATACCGTGGACGAAACCTATCGCACCGGCGGGCATAGTTCGTCGGCGATGGAACCCCACGCCGCAATCGCGCAATGGGACGGCGACAAGCTGACCCTGCGCGGGTCGTACCAGATGCTCAAATACAATGTGAATGAACTGGCCGACGCCCTTGGGATCGACCCAGAGAATGTCCATATTCTGGCCCCGTTCGTGGGGGGGGGCTTCGGTTCCAAACTGGGGATCAGCCACGAGGCCGTGGCCGCGGCGCTCGCCGCGCGCGAGCTGGGGGCGCCGGTGGCTGTCGTATTGACGCGCCAGCAGGTGCTAGAAGCGACAATGCGTCGATCCGAGACCGTGCAGCACATCAAGCTCGCCGCGGATGCCGACGGGCGCATGACCGGCATCGGGCACGATTCCACCGTGTCACAACTGATGGACGAAAGCTTTGCAGAGCCGGTAGCCCAGGCCACGCCATTCCTTTACCGTGGTGAGAACCGCGAGATCGGGATGCACATCAAGCGGATCAACCGCATGTGTGCAGGCTCTGTCCGCGCGCCGGGGGAAGCGGTCGGGATCACCGCGCTTGAAATCGCGATGGACGAACTGGCGGTCGCAAGTGGCATCGACCCTGTCGAACTGCGCAAACGCAACATTCCGGATGTCGACCCGTCAGACGGGCGCGCATTCTCGTCCCACAAATTGGCCGAGGCGTTGGATGATGGGGCCAAGACCTTTGGCTGGGACAGCCGCGAGGTAGGCAAGACAGACGGTGAATGGCTGATCGGCTACGGCATGGCCTCTGCCACTCGCGTCAATATGCTGGGCGAAAGCCACGCCCGCGTGACGCTGAACCAGGACGGTAGCCTGCTGGTTGAAACCGACATGACCGACATCGGCACGGGCACCTATGCGATCCTCACCCAGATTGCGGGCGAGATGCTGGGCGTTCCTTCGGACCGTGTGACCGTGCGTTTGGGCGACAGCAGCCTGCCCAAAGCCGCCGGATCCGGTGGCAGCTGGGGTGCCGCATCCTCGGGCGGGTCGGTTTTTGTCGCCTGCGAATCCCTGCGCAAAAAGATCGCCGAGGCTATGGGCGTAGAGGAACGCGACCTGACCCTGCAAGATGGTGTCGCCACCGCCAACAACCGTCGCGCCGATCTGCCGGAATTCACCAAGGATGGCCCGCTTACGGTCAAGGGCACGATCAAGAAGGGTGACACCCAGACCGACCGTCGCCAGGCTACCTTCGGTGCCTTCTTTGCCGAGGTCGGTGTGAACAGCGTCACCGGCGAGACGCGCGTGCGCCGGATGCACGGCAGCTTCGCCGCCGGTCGTATCCTGAACGCAAAGACAGCGCGCTCGCAATGTCTGGGCGGCATGACCTTTGGCATCGGCATGGCGCTGACCGAAGAACTGATGTTCGACAAACGCGACGGCCATCTGGTGAACAACGATCTGGCTGAATACCACGTGCCGGTAAACCTTGATGTGCCACAGCTGACCGTGAACTTCGTGCAGGAACGTGACCCTTGGGCGAACCCCATGCAGGCCAAAGGCATCGGAGAGCTGGGCATCTGCGGCGCAGGCGCATCCATCATCAATGCGATCTACGACGCCTGCGGTGTGCGGGTGCGTGACCTGCCCGCGACGATGGACAAGATCCTGTCGGGCCTGCCAGAGATGTAACCGGCTGCATCCGCAAACAAAGCATCCGGCGCGGCGAAAGCTTGCGCCGGTTTTTTGTGGGCTTTTGTCTGTGTTTGGCCATTTCTCGGCAAGATATCCGGCACGCAGGTAGCGCATCGACCAATCCCGATCCGTGGGGCGGTCGTGGTAACCTCCGCCCCGTTCGCCAGCAACAAGGCACAAAAAAAGCCCGCGCGATGAAGCGCGGGCTTTTGTCAGTCATCTGCAGATACTCAGGACTTCTTGACGTCTCCGACACCCTGTTTATCAGCCTCGGCTTCGGCAGCGTCGACAACACGTTGGCCGGAGGCTTTGGCCTTCTCGACAATCGCGTCTGCCGCTGTATCACCCGGGGCCGCGGCGTCCGCGTCTTCCTTGGTTTCGCGCAACACCTTCTTCGCCTCGTCAGAGGCCGCCTGAGCAACCTTGCCGAGCTTTGCCTTTTCTTCGGCGAAGATACGTTCAGCGTCGGCCATCAACTGGTCGCTGTGCTGCCCCATATAGCGGTCCTCTGTCCGGCTGCGGGGCAGTGCGGCCCCGATGGCGGCCCCAACGGCGAGCGCAAGCGCACCGGCGATCAGCGGCTGCTCTTCATACATATCAACGGCACGATCCCGACCCTCGCGGCCATAGGAGGCGGCTGTCGCACGGGCACGAACGGCGCTTTCACGCGCGGCTATGACGCGCTCGCGGGCTTGCTCTGACAGGTCTTCGGTGCCCTCGGCCAGACGGCGGCGCAACTGCGCTGCGCGCTCGGAGGCGGAGGATGCAAAGTCGCGGGCACCCGATGCGACGGAATGACCAGCGTCAGACACCGCACCTGCTGCACCCTTGGCTTTGTCTGCCACGGCCGAGCCTGCGTTTTGGGCGGACCCCGCTACGCTGGACGCCGCGCCCGAGACACGGTCACCGGCGCGCGATGCCGCGTCGCCTGCACGCTGTGCGATACCGGGCTGATCGTCATCTTCTGTAAGCGCCCAAGTTGGCACATCACCCGTCCGCGCAACATCGCCCGAGTAATAGGGCTTGGACGGATCGCCGGGCTGTGGCCCCAGATCGCGACGCTGGCCCACTGGAACAACGCCATGCTGTTCTGCGCTGACCGGAAGGTCGTGGCCGTCGTGCCGGACACCGTAATAGTTTGCATGCCCGCGGGTGTCGCGATAATCGCGATCATCGCGCGAAACATAGCGGTCGCGACCTGGCATCTTGTCGCCGGCCATCAACCACGCGAGGCCAACACCGGTCAGCGCCAGCGCAATCGGATTGCGCTTTACCGCATCGGTGACAGAGCGGCCGATGTCGCCCCCGTGCTCGCGGAACTGATCCGAGAATTGGCGGGCAATGGTTTCGACCGAGAACTTGTCTTGCAGATCATCCAGCGTGCTGGTCAGTCCGGCGCGCTCGCGCTCGATCTCGCGTTCGATTTCTTCGGGGCTGCGGTTATTACTTGTCATCGTAAACCTCCTTCACGGCTTGCGCGTCACGTTTTACGTTTTTGGTAGTGCGGGTCGGTGCCAAGCTGCTGAGCTTGAGCGCATTGGTCCCTTTGTTGACCATCACATAGGCGATCAGTGCAAAGGCAACGCCGACGATCAGGGCCGACCACCCCGCAGGAATGCCTGCTTCGGTGAGGGCTGCAACCAATGCCGCGGACAGCACGTTCAATGCGGTCAGGGCAACAACGACAGCGCCGACGATCAGACCGATGGCCGCACCCGCAGATTTCAGATTTTCGTTTACTTCGGCACGGGCCAGATCGACCTCGCTGCGGACCAGCGAACTGACGTGTGTCAGCGCATCGCTCAGCAGGCTGCCGGTGGATTTATTGGGATCGGTGGTCATACTGTGCTCCCTTTCGGTGTGGTGTTTACGGCGGGGCTGGCGACATCACCTGTATCAAGGTTATGCGCGCGCTCTGCCGGTACGGGGCGTTCCATCTCGCGCCCCTCGTAGGCGTAGCGTTCGCCGCGTGCGCCAGTGTTCGACGCTTTGGCAAACCGTGTCGCGGCAAAGCCGACCAAGGCAGCACCGCCCAGAAAGACGAAGGGGTTGCGTTTGGCAAAGTCAGATACCGCGCCGACCATCTCGCCCAGATCCTTGTCGCGCATGGAGTCAGAAGCATCCGCAAGCCCGTCTGCAAGCTGGCTAAAGGTGCGTTCTTGTGGCGACCCGCTGCGCAGTTCGTCGGCGGCGGTGCGCAATGCGCTGGCCACGCCTTTGACTTCGCTCGCGGCGGCACCTTTGGCTTCGTCTGCATAGCGTGCAGCATCGGAGGCAACGGTGTCGGCCACGTCTTTCGCCCGCGCTTTGGCTTCATCCGTAGCGGAGGCGGCGGTGGCTTTTACTTTTTCATTCAGGTCCTGCGCGCCGGCAGGATTGCTATTTTTTGTATCAGTCATGATGCGCTCCTTTTGTTAGGCGATGAGGTTGAGAACGGCGAGAACGACCACGATCAGGCCGATGAGGTAGAAAATTCCATGCATTCAATTTCTCCTTTTTTGTCACGTTCCTGTTATTGAAGACCCAACCGTCAGAGTTGAATTTCGTTCCCCGCTTCCGACCTTGGGGTCAATAAAACTTGGGTCGAAACAGGTGTGATTTTAGGGTGCATATAAAGGCTCGCGCGAAGCCGCCGAGCACGCAGACAGCGTGGAACGCATTGGCGCGTCGCCGCGTTGGTCAGGGAATACAAATCACATCGCAAAGGAGATCGATATGCCGATGAACAGCCTTAAAGACGTGTACCATGACCAACTCCAAGACCTGTACAGCGCGAACAAACAGTCGCTGGATGTGGTGGTCGCCCTAGGCCGTGCCGCCAAGGATAAAGAGCTTTCCGAAGCCCTGATCGCCGGATCGAACGGCATCAGCGACGGCATGGAAAAGATTGCCGAGATTTGCAACGCCCACGGTATTTCGCCCACGGGTGAACACTGCAAAGGGATGGAAGGGCTTGTGGCCGAGGCGAAGGCCCACGCGCTGGAAGAAGACTTCGGCGACGACGACGTACGCGACGCCATGATCATCACACAGTATCAGCGCATGGTGCATTACGCGCTGGCCGGATACGGCTGCCTTGTCGCCTTTGCCAACCGTCTGGGCAAAGACGAAGATGGTGCCATCCTGCAGGAATGTCTGGATCAGACCTATGACGGTGACCGCCGCATGACTGACATCGCCACAGGTGGCGTGAATAAAGCCGCAGCCTGAGTCTGCGACAGTTGGGGCGTAGCCCCCAACCAATGTACAAAAGCCCCGCTGGATCAGCGGGGCTTTTCTCATGTCTGCGTACCTCGAAAAACCGTGCCGCGGCGTCAGCTCGCTTCTGCCGCGGTCGCTTGGGGGAAGTAATCGACCCCCTCTTTCTCGGCGAGCTTGTGGATCTCTGCCATGATGCCTTCACGCGCGTCGCAGGCGGCCTCCCACGAGGTGTTGGGATCGGCACAGGGCACGAGGAACCAGACGTCCTTGCCCAGTACGTCCTGCCCCGCGACCCGCACGCATACATCATCCCGATTGCCCACGTATTTCTCGTCCAGCTCGTCGATCACCTTGTCGAAAGCGTCGCGCAGCGCATCCACATCTGCGGTGTGAGACAGTTTGATCTTAACGATGCGCAACATTTCTGGCTCCTGCATGGTCCAGTTCTTGAACGGGGTAGAGACGAATTCGGTCACCGGCACGACCAGCCGCGTGCCATCCCAGTCGCGCAGCTGCACATAGGTGAAATGGATCCGCTCCACGTGGCATAGCGCGTCGTTGAACACGATACGGTCACCGATCTTGGCTGACCCGTTCAAGGCGATCTGCAAGGACGACATGATATTGCTTAAAATGCTGCGCGCGGCGAAGCCCAAGACAAGGGTGACCGCCCCAGCCGTCCCCAGCAATGTCAGCCCGAGGTTCTGAAACACATTGGTCTGCGACAGGAATATACCGCCGCCGACCAGCACGACAGCCACAACAAAAACCCGACGCGCCGCCGAGATGCGCGTTGCGGTGGTACGTTTGTGCACCTCTTCCTTGAGGGTCAGATCGGTTTCCTCGACCTGCGTCAGGTGATCCAGGATAACCTCGACGCAATTGACCACAAACCACAGCCCCGCCCCGATCAACCCCAGCCATGCGGTCGGGACCAGCACCGTCGTAAGCTCTGCCGAGAAAGAGAAAATCTTGGCCTCGACCACCATGACGAACAGGGTCGACACGCCCACGCAGGCGGGCCCGCGCACCGATCGGAATATCTGCCGCGCCAGCTGCGACGGCACACGCTCCGCGATCCACCCTGTCAGCAACCAGACCAGTCGCGCCACGTAAATCGCCAGCGCGATCAGCACCGGCAGGCCGATGAGTTCCCACAGCGCAAGGTCAACGACCGTGTTTTCTGTCAGCACATCGGGCAGCATGGTTTCAAGCCGACCGGGCCCGTAGCGGGTGTAGAGCCGCGGAATATTCTGCACCGTATGCCGCGAGAACACCCAGACAGGGTCGCCCCCTTCGGGCTTGATCCGGTTTAGGCGGATTGACGCGGGGTAGTCGTCCATATCAAGCGTCCAGAGCAACAGCGATTTGCGCGGCGTGCCCGCCATCGCCTTGTCAGAGGTGGATGCCGCATCCAGCGCGTCGGGCCGGTCCAGCAGGTTGTCCCAGTTGATCACAGTTTTCCGGCTGATCACGGTTTCAAGCTGTCGGATCAGCGATGTCCCCACGTCCTGCTGGCGATCCTGCTGGATATCGGACAGGTCAAGCAGATGCGCGGCACCGACCCAATCATCGCGGCGCACGGCCCGCACAAGGCTTTCCATCGTTGCACGGGGTGTTTCGCGGTCGATTTCCGGCGTGACCGCGGGCAGACCGCTGTTCAATGCCTCGACGCAATACCAGCGGGCGGTATCGCAGGCTTCCTCTTCCTCCTGCGCCCAAAGCGGTGCCGCAAAAATCAGAAGGGTGGCCATCAGACCCGCGAGGTATCGTAGTTTGCTCAAATCACTCTCCATTCCGCCGTCACGATATCACGTGACATGTCGGGGTTGTGACTGAGCTAGCGCAGCTGCCGCATTCTACCAGTTTTGATCTGGGCAATTCGTGCCGCCAGACGCACCTGACCGCGTGGTCAGGCCCCCACCTGCCCTGTGGCTTCGTGCAACATCTTGGTTACATGGTTCGTGGCATAGGGCTTGGGCACAAAGGCAGCCCCGCTTGGCACATCCGCTTCGTCAAGTTCGATCACGCCCGACGCGATCATGATCACCACCGGAGGCCAGGTTGTGCGCACATAGGCCGCCAGTTTGAGCCCGTTCATGGTGCCGGGCATATCAATATCGGTGAATAGTATGCCAATATCAGAATGCGTCTGCATCACTTCGATGGCTTCGTCGGCTGATCCGGCTTCATAGGTCTTAAAGCCGGCCTCTTCGATCATATCGACGGCCCCCATACGGATCAGCGGTTCATCTTCTACGATCAGCACGGCGGGTAGGTTCTGATAATCCACGTTTGGACAGCTTTCATTATTGATCAATGGGCTTGCAGAGCACCATTCTTAGATCGTCAAACCTGCCAGTGGAGCTTGTAGCATAAAGCTCAAACCCTCTGGCGCGTAATTTAGTTCCGCCGATCCGTTAAAATATCCGGCAAGCGCTTGTTCTATCATCCGGCTGCCAAAGCCTTTGCGGCTTGGCGGTGTCACCAATGGGCCGCCGCTTTCGGTCCAGCTAAGGTGAAACACCTCTGCGCCATCGCTTGCCCGAGCGACCTTCCACCGCACCGCAATCTTGCCGTCGTCCCCGTCACCGGACAAAGCGCCGTATTTCGTGGCGTTGGTCGACAGTTCGTGCAGCGCCATCGTCAAGGCCAACGCCTGTTTGGACCCGATCGGCACATCCGGCCCCTCTATCGCGAACCGTCCCTCACCCGTCCGATGAGGGGCCAACGCGGCCTCGATCACCTCGAGGATACGGGTCTGTGCCCATGCGGCCTTGATCAAACGGTCATGCGCCTGCGCCATCATGCCGATACGCGACTGGATAGCGACCTGTGCATCCTTCAGGTTTTCGGACTGACGCAGCGTCTGCGACACCATGACATTGACCATCGCAAGGGTATTTTTCACCCGATGGTTCATCTCGCCCAGCATCAACTGCCGCTGTTCTTCGGCGACCTTGATCTCGTGTATATCCGTGCAGGTGCCATACCAGCGCGTGATCCGTCCGGCCTCGTCGCGCACAGGCTGGGCACGTCCCAGCACCCACCGATACTGCCCCGTGCGGTGCCGCAGGCGATATTCGATTTCATAGTGCTCGCCCGTCTCAAGACTGTGACCCCAACGCGCCCAGGCTTTCTCCTGATCGTCGGGATGGAACATGCCGTTCCAGCCCTCGCCGTCGGTCGATCCTTCGGGCACACCGGTGAATTCATACCAGCGGTCGTTGTAATAATCGTGAAACCCGTCCGGCAAAGTGGACCAGATCATCTGATCGACCGAATTCGCAATCGCGTGGAACTTTGCCTCACTCTCGAACAGCTGGCGTTCCCGCAGTTCAAGTTGCTCCAGATGTTTGCGCGCCTCATGCTGCCGCCGCCGCGCCTTGAGCGCGGAGCGCACCGACCGTACCAGCTCCTCTGCGTGCAACGGGCGCGACAAGAGCACCGCGTTGCTCAGCTGGTCAATCCTTGCCGCTGCGTCGTTGCTGCGGCTGGAGGACGTGCCATTGGCCAGCACGATAAACGGGACATCCGACCAAGGGGGCTGCGCGGCCAACGCCTCTTGCAAGGTATCGACCCCGACGCCTGCCAGCGCCTCTTCGGTCACCAGAATCGCGCCGATTTGCCGCCCGACGAGGCCCGCAAGTTCCCCAAGGGAGGCGACGGATGTCGATGCAATATCATGCTGGTCGAGCAACTGCCCGGCGACAGCCGCATCCCGTCCGCGTGGCGCGAGAATACCGACAGAGACCAAAAGCGCATCATCCGGGGTCTCTGGTTCGGATGACGATGCCATTTGTGGTGTCACTTTGTACCGTCGCTGGTTTGAGGATCGAGCTGCAAAAGCGCGTCTGTGCGCTGCGTGAACACCGGCGTCCCCGACAACACGCCCGAGAAACTGCGGATAGGTTCGCCGATCACGATACCAGTCGCGTCGATCTTGAACTCACGGATGCTGCGTTCATGGTCAGACGTACGGGTCTTGATCACCGCGATGGATTTGCGCACTTCGCCTTCGGCCTCGAAAAACCGCAGCATCATGACGGTATCCGCAAGATAGCTGATATCGATGTCGGTCCGCAGTTCCCCTGTGACACCATGTTGCCCAAGGATCATCAGCGACACCACGCCCTGCTGCGCGAGATAGCTGAGCAGTTCATGCATCTGTAGCACAAGGAAATTGTCACTTGGCATGGCGTGCAAATAGGCGTTGAGGCTGTCGATCGCGACAACGCTTACCCCGTCCTTTTCGACCGTCGTGCGCACCGCGCTGGCGAATTCACCGGGCGACAGTTCCGCCGGATCGATCTGCCGGATTTCCAACTGCCCGTTGTCGATGAACGGCTGCACATCCATGCCAAGCGCCCGCGAGCGGGTAAGCAACGTCGACAGCCGCTCGTCGAACAGGAAATACGCGGCTTTCTCGCCTCGGTTCAGCGCGGCCAGCATGCAGCGCACCGCCGTCGTTGTCTTGCCCGCGCCAGCAGGACCGGCCAGCAGCGCGTTGGTGCCGGGCACAAGCCCCCCGCCCAGCAAAGCGTCGAGTTCGTCCAGCCCCGTTGTCACCGCATCAGCCGAAAAATCGCGCGCATGATCCGCCGCGATCAGGCGCGGGTAGACGCACAACCCACCCTTTTCGATGGTAAAATCGTGATAGCCGCCGTGATACTTCAGGCCGCGCATCTTGATCACACGCAACCGGCGCCGTTCCGACCCGAAATCATTGGCCAATTGTTCAAGCGAGACGACGCCATGCGCGATGGAGTGAAGCTGTAGATCCCCCGGTTCAGCCGTGCGGTCGTCCAGCATCAAGACCGTGCAATTACGCCGCGCAAAGAAATGCTTTAGCGCCAGAATTTGCCGACGGTAGCGTAGCGGGTTCTGCGCCAGCAAGCGCAGCTCTGACAGGCTGTCGAGAGCGACACGGGTCGGATTATTCTCTTCCACCAGATTGATGATACCACGCACGGTTTCCCCGAGTTCGACTTCGCTTGGGTGCAGCAAGGATTGCTCCCGATCAGAGCTGTACTCATCTTCCGCGACCAGCTCGTACAGATCAATATCGTCTAGCGTCCAGGAATGGGACTGTGCGACAGCCGTGAGCTCATCAACCGTTTCGGAAAGCGTGATATAAAGACCGCGTTCACCATTTTCGCGACCATTCATCAGGAACTTCAACGCAAGCGTTGTTTTGCCGGACCCCGGCGTCCCCTCGACAAGATACAGCCGATGCGGGGTCAACCCGCCACACAGCACATCATCCAAACCAGACGTCCCTGTCGACAGCCGCGTCTGCGCCGCCCCAGTGGTACGATCGCCCATTACTTGCACCCCACTCGTATCATACTCTTACGGTGCCCTTACTCCAGCAGTGGGCCCATGTATCCGCCGTATTTTACTCAATGATGAATATTCAAGCAAATCGATTTGTATCGATAGAACGCCAGAGTGCCGGATAACCCGCGGGACTGTTCGGTAAAGGGGCGGCGGCCCGATTGCTCTTGAAAAACGCGCGCGGTTTTGCCACCTATGGCAGTGTGAGGACGACCTCCCCTGAATGGAAAACTGTCGGGACGACCCGGCCCTTCAATGAGGTATAACATGCGCTCTGCATTTGACCGTCTTCGCCACGCCATCAGTTTTGAAGTTATCGCGCTGATCCTTGTGATCCCCGCAGGCGCGATCCTGTTTAACGTGCCCCTACATGACTTTGGTGTCGTGGGCATTGTCAGCGCCACGCTCGCGACGCTTTGGAACCTTGGCTATAACGTACTTTTTGACTTGGCCTTGCAACGGCTGACTGGAACCACCCTGAAATCGCGCATCGTCCGGGTGCTGCACGCGCTGGCGTTCGAAGCGGGGCTGCTGATGGTTCTGCTGCCCTTCATCGCGTGGTATCTGGGGATCAGCCTGTGGGATGCCTTCGTGCTGGATATCGCACTGGCGGCATTCTACCTCGTTTATTCCTACGTGTTTAACCTGATCTACGACACGCTTTTTCCGCTACCCGAATGGTCGCAAAAGCAGGCGGAAAGCGCCTAGCTCATCAACCCATTGTGGTGATCAGACCGGCAAGGTGAATGACGCCTTGATCCGGTCCATCACCACGGTGGTTTTGAACCCTTTGATATCGGGGTTGTTGTAGAAAAAATCGCGGGTGAACGCCTCGTAATCCTGCATGTCCTTGGCGCTGACGATCAGCATAAAGTCGGTCTCTCCGGTCACGTAGTAGGCGCTCATCACTTCTGCCCGCTCCCGCACCGCCCGCTTGAAACGGTCGATGATATCGGACCGTTCCCGCGCCAATTCCACCGCGATCAGCATGGTAAGCGGACGGCCCACGGCCTCGGGCGAGACGACGGCGATATCGGCCTCGATCGCCTTGGTCGCACGCAACCGCGCAAGGCGCCGCTGGACCGAGGTTTGCGACAGCCCGACCAGTTCGGAAAGGCGCGCGCTGGTGAGCAGATTGTCGCGCTGCACGTGATGCAGGATTTTCCGGTCTATCGCGTCAATCATCCTAAATTCCCCATATCTTACAAAAGTTTGCAGCTTTTACCCGCGTAGCCGCATTATTCGCATAAATGCACAGCGCGAAAAAGCTAAACTCGCACAATACCCTGGCAGGAATCCCCACATGATCGACCATTCTTTTACACAGCACGAATATGCAGCACGTCTGGCGAAAACACGCGCCGAAATGGCCAACCGCGGGCTGGACGCGCTGTTTGTCACCGATCCGTCCAATATGGCGTGGTTGGCGGGCTATGACGGGTGGTCGTTTTACGTGCATCAAGGCGTGCTGTTGACCCACGAAGGCCAGCCCGTCTGGTGGGGCCGCGCCATGGACAGCGCCGGTGCCCAGCGCACCACCTATCTGGATGATGACAATATCGTCGGCTACGATGACACCTACGTCCAGAACCCCGACAAACACCCGATGGAGGATCTCGCCCGTCTCATCGCGGACCGCGGGCTAGAGAATGCGCGCATCGGGTTCGAGCTGGACAACTATTACTTTACCGCTTCGGCATTCCTGACGCTGCAAACGCGGCTACCGGCCGTCAATATCCAGAACGCCACGGCGCTGGTGAACTGGCAGCGTGCGGTGAAATCCCCGACAGAGCTTGAATATATGCGCCGCGCCGCGCGGATCGTGGAACGGATGCACGAGGTGATCCGCGAAAAGGCCCAGGTCGGGATGCGCAAGAACGATCTGATCGCGGATATCTATCACGCCTCCGTCAGCGGAGCCGAAGGGCATTGGGGCGACTACCCCGCCTGCGTGCCCATGACGCCCTCGGGTCTGGATGCCACCGCGCCGCATATCACATGGGACGATGCCCCCCTGCGCAACAACGAAGGCACGTTCTTTGAAATCGCGGGCGCGCACCGACGCTATCAATGTCCGCAGTCGCGCACTTTGTTCTTGGGCAAGCCTCCGCAGAAGTATCTGCATGCAGAAAATGCCGTGCTCGAAGCGATTGATGCCGGGCTGGAGCAGGCCAAACCCGGCAACCGCTGCGAAGACATCGCCCGCGCCTTCAACACCACCCTGCGCAACCGCGGGTTCGAGAAAGACAGCCGCTGCGGCTATGCGATCGGCCTGTCCTACCCTCCGGACTGGGGCGAACGCACCATGTCGTTCCGCGCAGGAGATACCACCGTGCTCGAACCCGGAATGACCTTCCACTTCATGCCCGCCCTTTGGCTTGACGACGGCGGGATCGAGATCACAGAGCCGATTGTCATCACGCAAACCGGTGTCGAATGCCTGTGCACCACCCCGCGTGCGCTTGTGATCAAGGAATAGCGCCATGCGGGACAATCCTATCTCGGCCACCATCGATTTTGAGTGCGACGGCGTGCAGCATGGCTATCTGCGCCTGCCCTATAGCCGCGATGACAGCGCTTGGGGGGCGATCCAGATTCCGGTGACCCAAGTGAAAAACGGCGACGGCCCCTCTGCCTTGCTGACCGGCGGCAACCACGGCGACGAATACGAAGGGCCGCTGGCCTTGGTCGAGCTTGCCCAGACCTTGCAGGCCAAGGATGTCACGGGGCGCGTGATCATCCTCCCCTTCATGAACCACCCCGCCTTTATGGCGGGGACGCGGGTGTCTCCGCTGGACGGGGTGAACATGAACCGTAGCTTCCCCGGCCGCCCCGATGGCACCCCCACCCAGAAGATCGCGGACTACTTTCAACGGGTGCTGCTGCCGCTGGCGGATGTCGTGCTTGATTTCCATTCGGGTGGCAAGACGCTGGATTTTCTGCCCTTCGCCGCCTGTCACACGCTGGACGACCCTGACCAACAGGCCCGCTGCCGCGCCGCGCGCGATGCGTTCAACGCGCCTTTCAGTGTAGAGATGCGCGAGATCGACGCGCTTGGCATGTATGACGACGCGGCAGAGACGATGGGCAAGACATTCGTTACCACCGAATTGGGCGGCGGCGGCACTGCCACGCCTGAAACCGCGCAGATCGCCCGCAAAGGCGTGCGCAATCTGCTGATCCACGCCGGTATCCTGCAAGGCCAGCCCGTCACCGCGCCTTCGCGCATGCTGTCGCAAGACGACGACAGTTGTTTTCACGTCACCAACCACGGTGGGCTGGTCGATTTCAACGTCACCCTTGGCGACACAGTGGCCGAAGGCGACCTGATCGCGCGTCTATGGGACAGCCAGCATACGGGCCTGCCCCCCCGTGAAATCCGCGCCCAGATGGGGGGCATCGTGATCGCCCGCCACCACCCCGGACTGGCACAGCCGGGCGATTGCCTTGCTGTGCTGGCCACCGAACTCACCTGAAACTCTCCTAAACAGAAAGCCTGACCTATGCTTCGCAATGATGATCAACTCGCCACATGGGACCGCGAAAACTTTTTCCATCCCTCTACGCATTTATCACAGCATGCGCGGGGTGAATCCGCGACGCGGGTGATCACAGGGGCGTCGGGCGTCCATATCGAGGACCGCGATGGCAACCGGATGCTGGACGCCTTTGCCGGGCTCTATTGCGTGAACGCAGGCTATGGCCGGACCGAAGTCGCTGACGCCATCGCCGAACAGGCGCATCAGCTGGCCTATTACCATTCCTATGTGGGCCACGGCACCGAGACGTCTATCACGCTGGCCAAGATGATCATGGACCGCGCACCGGCGCATATGTCCAAGGTCTATTTCGGTCTGTCCGGCTCGGACGCGAACGAGACGAACATCAAGCTCGTCTGGTACTACAACAACATCCTTGGTCGCCCGCAGAAAAAGAAAATCATCTCGCGCTGGCGCGGCTACCACGGGTCGGGGCTGATGACCGGATCGCTGACCGGTCTGTCGCTGTTCCACGATAAATTCGACCTGCCGATGAACCCCGTGATCCACACGGACGCGCCCTATTACTACCGCCGCAAGGACCGCACCCAGTCCGAAGCCGAATTCACCGCGCAATGCGCCAACGCGCTTGAGGCGCTGATCCAAGCCGAAGGGCCGGACACCATCGCGGCCTTTATCGGGGAACCCGTATTGGGGACCGGCGGCATCGTGCCCCCCCCCGCCGGATATTGGGACGCGATCCAAGAGGTGTTGAACCGCCACGACATCCTGCTGATCGCGGATGAGGTCGTGACCGGCTTTGGCCGTCTGGGGACGATGTTCGGGTCGGATCACTATGGGCTGAAACCCGATCTGATCACCATCGCCAAGGGTCTGACCTCGGCCTATGCGCCGCTGTCGGGGTCGATCGTATCGGACCGGATGTGGAAAGTGCTGGAACAGGGCACGGACGAGAACGGCCCCATCGGTCACGGCTGGACCTATTCGGCGCATCCGATCTGTGCCGCGGCGGGTGTCGCGAACCTCAAGCTCATCGACGACCTGAACCTTGTCAGCAACGCGGCCGAGGTGGGCGGATATCTGAACGCCTCGATGAAAGAGGCGCTTGGCGATCATCCGAATGTGGGGGACATCCGTGGCGAAGGGCTGCTTTGCGCGGTGGAATATGTGGCCGACAAGGCAGACGCCACCCCGCTTGATCCTGCTGCCAAGGTGGGGGCTGCGATCTCTGCCGCGATGCTGGAACGCGGCGTGATCGCCCGTGCCATGCCCCAAGGCGACATCACCGGCTTTGCCCCGCCCTTCTGCATCACCCGCGCAGAGGTCGAGACCGTCGTCGCCGCGACCGCGGATGCGGTAAAAACCGTGCTGGGATAAACGCCCCGGTTCGCCTTGTTTCGCAGGGCGAACCGGCCCCCACAGGTGGGGCATAATGCGGGCGCTAACACGGCGCTTGGCCGTTGCAGCCCCTGATTGTTTGCGCAATGACTACCCCAAGCTACGGGAGGAGCGCAGATGCCACATTGGTCACAGGCGATCACGGATCGCATACAAACAGAAACCCATTTTGACGGTCGCGAGATCAAATGCTTCAAGGATCGCCCCGCCGACCTGAACGCCATGCTCGCCGCGGCCCTTGCCCGCGCCCCCGATCAAGAGGCCGTGGTCAGCGGCGAGACCAGACTGACCTATACCGAGCTTGACCTGCACGTGGGCCGCATCGCCGCAGGGCTGCGCGCCCGTGGGGTCGAAAGGGGCGACCGCGTTGCGCTGCTGCTGTCGAACCGCTGGGAATTCATCGCGACCATGATGGGCTGTCTGCGGCTTGGCGCGATTGCCGTGCCGATCAACATCCGCGAAGGCACGCCAGAGCTGGCGTATATCCTGCGTCAATGCGGGGCCAAGATCGCCGTGCATGGCATGGATGTCGCCGACCGCCTGCCCGCACCGGCCGATCTGCCCGGGCTGACCTACCGCTTTTGCGTTGGCGGCACAGTGGCGGGGTCCGACGCGTTTGATACGCTGCCCGCGCAGACCCCGCTGACCGACGCCGTGCCGCTGCACGAGGATGACATCGCGGTGATCCTCTATACCTCGGGCACCACAGGCCAGCCCAAAGGGGCGACGCTGACCCACCTGAACATCGTCCATTCCGCGATGCATTTCGAGCTTTGCATGGAGCTGGGGGCCGGTGAACGGTCGCTGCTGTGCGTGCCCGCAAGCCATGTGACCGGGCTGGTCGCCACCGTCTTTACTATGCTGCAAACCGCAGGCTGCACCGTGATGATGGAGGTCTTCGGTGCCCATGAATTCCTGTCGCTGACCGCCGACGAGAAAGTCACACAGACGCTGATGGTGCCAGCGATGTACAACCTGTTCCTGCTGCGCTGCAACGTCGATGACTACGACCTGCAACACTGGCGGATCGGGGGCTACGGCGGCGCGCCGATGCCGCAATCCACCATCAGCGAACTGTCGGAAAAGCTGCCGAACCTCTGCCTGATGAACGCCTATGGCGCGACGGAGCTTACCTCTGCCGTGACGATCCTGCCGATGGGGTTCGGAACCAAACGCGCGGATAGCATCGGCATCGCCGTGCCCTGCGCCCACATCCGCATTGTCGATCCTCAGGGCAACGACGTGCCCGACGGCACCCATGGGGAGCTTTGGATCAAGGGCGCGATGACCGTGCCCGGCTATTGGGACAACCCCGACCGCACCGCCTCCGAGTTTCACGACGGCTACTGGAAAAGCGGCGATATGGGGTCACGCGATGCCGAAGGGTTCATCTGTCTGCACGACCGCCGCAAGGATATGATCATTCGCGGCGGCTATAACATCTACAGCGCCGAGGTCGAAAACGCCCTGACCGCCCACCCCTCCGTTATCGAATGTGCCGCCATCGGCTGCCCTGATCCGGTGCTGGGGGAGAAGATGCATGTTTTCATCCACACCACGGATACCGCGCTGGATCTTGATGCGATCAAGGCTTTCGCACGGACAAAGATGGCGGACTACAAAGCCCCCGATTTCGCGACGTTCGAACCCGACCCCTTGCCGCGCAACGCCAATGGGAAGATCGTCAAGAACACGCTTCGCGACAGGCTGAAGGCGCAGGCCTGAGGGCATGAAAAAAGCCGCAGCGCTCATAGGCGCTGCGGCTTTCATCTGTGTCGGTGCAGGCGCGATCAGGTCGCGGCCGGTTGCTCGTAGGCGAGCTCATGGTCGCCAAGGTCCATGATGTCTTCGCCGGATTTGTCCCATTCGGCCCGATCTTCGTCCGTCGCTTTGGGAGAGAACAGACCGGTCACCGCATAGAATACACCGATCAGCGGTGCGGTCCAGCAGGCAAAGGCCAGCGGGATGTACAACAGGTTGGTCAGGTTACCGTCCATGACCCCCAGCCCCAGCGCCGAGATCACAAAGGCACCACCGGCGTTCCACGGGATCAGCGGGCTCATCAGCGTGCCGCCCTCTTCCACCGCGCGGCTGAGGTTCAGGGTCGAATAGCCCATCCCACGGTACAAGGGCGCGTACATACGCCCCGGCAGCGCGATAGAGATATAAGGATCACCCGCAACCATATTGGTCGCAAAGGCCGTCCCGATGGCCGAGCTTTGTACCGCCCCAAAGCTTTTCACGCGACTGACGATCGCCAGAATGATCGCTTCCAGACAGCCGGTGCGCTCTAGCGCGCCGCCAAAGCCCAAGGCAATCAACATCAGCGAAATGGTCCACATCATCGACTGGATGCCGCCCGCGTTCAGCAGGCTGTCGATGTCGGCGATGCCCGTGTCGATGGAATAGCCCGACTGCGCAAAGGCGAACACGTCATGCAGCCCCGCGCCCTGCCAGAAGATCGCCACCAGCCCACCGGCCAGAACACCGGCAAACAGCGACGGCAGCGGCGGCTTTTTCATCAGCGCCAGCACAATCACGATCAAGGCAGGCGTCAGCGGGATGATCCCGAGGCTAAAGCGTTCCTCCAGACCGGTTGTGATCTGATTGATGCTGCTGACGTCGCCTGCACCCTCTTCGATCAGCATAAAGCCGACGACCACATAGATCACCAGCGCGATGATCATCGCAGGGACGGTCGTGGGCAGCATGTTCTTGATGTGGTCGAAGACATTCGTGCCCGTAACCGCGGGCGCGAGGTTCGTGGTGTCCGACAGCGGCGATACTTTATCGCCAAAGAACGCGCCCGACACGACCGCACCGGCGGTCCAATAGGCCGGGATACCGAAACCCGCACCGATCCCCATCAGCGCCAGACCAATGGTGCCGACTGTGCCCCAGCTGGTCCCCAACGACAGGGAAACCACTGCACAGAGGATCATCGCGGCTGCCAGAAAAATTGACGGGGTCAGCAAGGTCAGCCCGTAATAGATCAGCGTAGGCACCGTGCCCGACGCGATCCAGACGCCGACGATCATGCCGACCACGATCAACACCGCCAGTGACGGCATCGACACGTGGATCACGTGGAATACGCCTTCGCGGATGTCCATCCACGTCTGACCGCGAAACACACCCAGCAGGGACGTGATGGCCAATCCGAGGATGAGGGGAATATGCGGCGTGAAGTCGCCATAGTAGAAAAGTTGCAGCGCCAGAAGGCCAAGCGTCAGAACGACGGGCAGCAGCGCCAGCGGGAGCGATGGAAGGTCTTTATTGTCCATTTTGTCCTCGTTTTTGTATTCTTGTTTACTGATACACACACAGATTCCCTTTAGGGTGGCATTGCGGGCCTGTGATGCCAACCAATCTTATTCTAGGGCGATTGAACGTAATTTCCGGCAATTTTCCGCTGTATTTCAAAGAGGCTAGACAAAACCTGCACTCAGGGGCGCTATGTCTTTGCAAATATTGCCGGATGATGCCGCGCTGATTTCGCGATTTTCGCGTAAACCCCGCAGTGTGCAGCAAAATTTTGCGCATCATGCTTCATGTTATTGAACTTCCCGCGTAATTATATGAATTCTGCAATGCAGCAACGAACAGGAATCATTTTTGATGCATCATTTGTCTCGCTCCCGCCCGATGTCTCGCCGGTCAGTATTGCGCGCAGGGGGGGCCGCTTTGGCTTTCGCCGCTGCAACCGGTTTGCAAGACACTGCTGCCTGGGCGCAGGCCAGTGATACGGCGGAGCCTTTTTCCTTTGATATTCTGATCGAACGGGCGCGCAGCCTTGCGGGTGAAGAGTACACCGCGCCGACGCAACTGGGCGAGCCTTTTACCACGCTGGACTATGACGATTACCGCAACATCCGCTTCCGCGAGGACAGCGCGATCTGGAAAGGCCCTGCGGCGCAGGCGGTGGTACATGCCTATCACCCCGGCTGGCTGTTTGACGGCACCGTGTCGCTTTACGAGATCGTCAATGACAAGGCACAGCCGCTTGGCTTTACCTCGGATGATTTCATCTACCAGTCCAAAGCGCTTGAAAAGATCCCGACCGGTACCGAACTGCCCGGCGTCGCGGGCTTCCGCATGAATGCGCCGCTGAACGATCCGCAGCAGTTCGACGAGATCGTGTCTTTCCTCGGGGCGAGCTACTTCCGTGCCTTGGGGGCGGGCAACCGCTATGGCCTGAGCGCGCGCGGGCTTGCGGTGAACACTGCCACCTCCGAACCCGAGGAATTCCCCCGCTTTAGCGCCTTCTGGCTGCAGCGTCCCGCACCCGGCGAGACGAAGATGACCTTTTACGCCCTGCTGGAAAGCCAGTCGGTCGTGGGGGCCTACAAGTTCACTGTGACCCCCGGTGCCACCACCACGATGGATGTGACCACCGAACTGTTCTTCCGCCAGGACGTGCAGCAACTGGGCGTCGCGCCGCTAACATCGATGTATCTGTTCGGCCTGAACGATCAGGGTGGCTTTGACGATTACCGTGCCCGCGTCCACGACAGCGAGGCGCTGGTGGTCAACACCGGCCAAGACACGCTGTTCCGCGTGCTGAACAACCCGCCCAAGCTCGCCAATTCATACTTTGGGGCGCAATCGCCGAAATCCTTTGGCCTTGTGCAGCGCCACCGTGCCTTTGACGACTATCTGGACGCCGAAGCCCACTACGAGCTGCGCCCGACGCTGATGGTCGAACCAAAAGGGGACTGGGGCGAAGGCATGGTCCGCTTGATCGAGATCCCGTCGGATCTGGAGGGGAACGACAATATCGTCGCCTTCTGGACCTACAAGAACGGGTTCGCGGCGGGGGATAGCAAAAGCATTTCCTACCGTCTGAACTGGGGGATGAACCCGCCCGGCGCGTCTTCGACACTTGCCCAAGTATCGCGCACTCTTGCCGGAAATGGGGGCATCGCGGGCGTAAAACCGCGCAATGATCGCCGAAAGTTTGTCATCGACTTCGAAGGTGCAACTTTAGGGGAACCAAACGCCGAGAACGTTGTTGAAGCCAATGTAAACATCGCCGGCGGCACAGTTGCAGGACAAGTACTGCAGCAGATCGACGGCCACGATCACATGTGGCGACTGGTTCTAGAGGTCGTCGCCGAAACTGATGCAACGGTTGAACTGCGCGCCAATCTGGTCGCGGGCGACCGTAGCTTGACCGAGACTTGGGTATACCAATGGCTGAAAGAATGAATACGTCTGTGACATCACCTGCGACCACCGAACAAATGACCGACTTTGACCGTTATGCGCCTCGCCCTGCCCCGCTGGATATGCCGCGGCAGGTGGTAGAGCATGATGCCCGCCCCTCCCTGTTCGAGGTGGTGAGCCGCATCTTCATGCGTAATGCCTGACATGCCCTCTTATTTACGCGATGGTGCCACGCGGGTCAGCCGCGTTGGTGCCATTTGCTTTGCCCTGCTCTGCGCAACCGCGGCAGCCGCGACACTGGCGCAAGCGGGGCTTAATACCGGATTTGATATCTGGGACGGCTTTGCCGTGGCGCTTATCGCGCTTACGACGGCTTGGTTGGCCTGGGGGGCGGGGCAGGCGTTTTTGGGCGTGCCTTCTTTCGATCCCCTCCCTGATTTGGACCTGAGCAACGCGGATTTTCCCCCGACGGCGATCCTTGTGCCGATCTGCAACGAAAACCCGACCGAGGTTTGCGCGCGCATTATGGCGATGCGCCAATCCATGCAGGCCGCGAACGTACCCGTCGATTTCGCCATTCTGTCCGACACCTTTGACCCCGACGCCCTGATCGCAGAGCGCGCGGCGCTGGCCCCGCTGTTGGGCGATGAGGGCGCTGCGAACCCGGTCTATTACCGCAACCGTACCGACCGATATGGCCGCAAGGCGGGCAACGTCGAGGATTTCATCCGCAAATCCGGCGGGGCCTATGAATACGTCGTGATCCTTGACGCCGACAGCCTGATGGAGGGCGACACGATCCGCCATCTTGTCGCACGGATGGAGGCAGACCCGAGCCTTGGCCTGCTGCAAACCCTGCCCAAGATCTTTGGCGCGGGGTCGCTGTTTGGCCGTGCGATGCAATTCTCTGCCAGCTTTCACTCGCCGGTTTTTGCACGCGGTCTGGCCCGTATGCAGGGGCGCGCGGGCCCCTTCTGGGGGCATAATGCCATCGCCCGTGTGCGCGCCCTGTCGCAATGCTGCGGCCTGCCAGAACTCAGCGGCCCTGCACCTTTCGGCGGCACCATCCTAAGCCATGATTATGTCGAAGCTGCCCTTCTGGTACGCGGCGGCTGGCGCGTCGAGATGGACCCCCGCATCGCCGGTTCCTTCGAGGAAGGCCCCGACAATCTGCTCGCCTTTGCGCGCCGTGATCGCCGCTGGTGTCAGGGCAACCTGCAACACATGCGTCTGGTCGGTGCCCCCGGGCTGCACGGGTGGAGCCGGTTCGTCTTTGTCCAGGGGATCATGGCCTATCTGGTATCGGTCGCTTGGGGGGCCTTCCTGATCGTGTCTCTGCTGGCCGCTGCGACCAATGCCAGCCCTGATTATTTCCCCAACGCCTATCAGCTTTTCCCCGTCTTCCCCGACGACAAGACCTTCCAGATCGTGGCGCTTGCCTTTGGGATCGGTGGGCTGTTGTTGCTGCCCAAGCTCGCGATCTTTGGCGAAGCGGCTGCAACAGGCCGCGCCAAGGGGTTTGGCGGGGCGCTGCGCGCGCTTGGCTCTGTCCTGTCTGAAATCCTGCTGACCGCGCTGATTGCGCCCGTGATGCTGATGTATCAAAGCCGCGCCGTCGCCGAGGTCTTTGCGGGCAAGGATGGCGGCTGGCCTGCAACTGCACGCGGCGAAGGACGGCTTACCCTTGCCGAAAGCTGGCGTGCCAGCCGTTGGGTGTCGCTGTTCGGGATCGCGGTCACTGTTGCCGTCTATCTTTGGGTGCCGAACCTGATCTTCTGGCTCTTGCCGGTGACGCTGCCCATGTCCATCGCGCCGCTGTTGATCGCCGTGACCTCGCACGAGAGCACCGGCCAAGTCTTTACCACGCCGCAAGAACGGGCCATGCCCGCCGTCATTGCAGCATATCGCGACAACCTGAGATCGGGTGCCGCCCCAGAAGGATCGTCGCATGACACAATCGTCCAACCGGCCTGACGCCCAGCTTATTCCCATCCGGCGCGGGGTCGACCTGCCGCGCCGCGCGCGCGATCCCCGCATCGATGCGTTCCGCGGGCTGGCGCTGATCATGATCATTATCGACCACATGCCCGGCAACCCGTGGGAGCATCTGACCATCCGCAACATCGGGTTCTCCGACGCGGCAGAGGCGTTCTTTATCATGTCGGGCATCGCGGCGGGCATCGCCTATTCCCCTGCCATTGGCCGCTGGATGTCGGGCGAGCTGCGTCTTTGGGATGCGATGGCCCCGCTGTGGCGGCGGGCGTGGCAGCTTTATATCGTGCATATCGTGCTGACGGTCGCGGCCATCGGTCTTTATGCCTGGGCGGCAGATACGTTTGTGCGCTCGGAGTTTCGTGTGATGCACAACCTTGCCCTCTTGTATGACCAGACCGGTGCCGCGATGGCGGGGCTGGTCACGCTGGGATACCAGATCGGCTATGTGAATATTCTGCCGTCCTATACCGTCTTGCTGCTGGCAGGCCCTGCGCTGATCGCCGCTGTGCTGTACGCCCCGCGCACGACTTTGGCCGTTGCGGGGGCGTTCTGGCTTTATGCAGGAGCCACCCGACTGACCATCCCGAACCACCCCGGTGGCGGCGGCTGGTTCTTCAACCCGCTCACCTGGCAGTTCATCTTTGTCATCGGCCTTGCCATTGGCGTGCGTCATCGCAAGGACGAACGGTTGGTCCGCACCTCTCCGATCCTGTTCAAACTGGCGCTCGGTCTGCTGCTGTTCATCTTTGCCTGGCGCTACGTGCCCGGTCTGGGATCGTTCATGAATCACAAGATGGCGCAGCTTGGCGGGCTTGGCCTGCCCAGCAACATCACGACGCACAACAAGTCGATGCTCGCGCTGCCGCGCTTGGTGCATATCCTCGCGCTGGTCTATGTGCTTTCGTGCCTCCCCGTAGTGACCCGCATCTGCGCGCACCGCTATGCGGCCCCATTGCGTCTGATGGGCAGCCACGGCCTGCTGGTCTTTGGGCTAGGGACGATCCTTGCACTGGCCGGACAGATCATGATGGATGTCGAACCTACGGTCACCGCCCTGCCGTGGACCCTGCCGCTGGCCGCCATCGCTGTGTGCTATGCCGCCGCCCTACTGGCCGAAGCCGCCCGCAAACAGCCGCAGCCAAAGCAGCCCGCCCCGACCAAAGCCGAGGCCCCGCGCGCCGAGGTGATCACCGGCAGTTCCACAGCGTAAACAAGCCCGTTCTCGCCATGACCGAAAGACCGCCCGATGCGCAGACTTGCCCTGCCATCGGGTTTTCTTTACGTCCAAGACCGCCCATAAGCGAAAAACAGTGGAAATAGGGAATGTTCCCCTATCTCGTAGTGTAATTTAGTGTGTTGAAAGAGGCCCCCATGTCAAAAACCGGAAAGATCGCGATGCCAACCCAAGGGTGGCTCTACGTACTGACGGGGCTTGTGGTGGCACTCTTCCTGACGCTCGCCCCCTTCGCGGCGCAGGCGCAATCGCTGTTCACCGGTGGCGGGTCTTCCGACACGGAAACAACCGAAACGACACCCGAGGCAGAGGCGAAGGCACCGCTGGATACTCTGCTGGAAGTGCTTAAGGACGATGACGCCCGCGCGGCGCTGATCGCGGACCTTGAAAAGTCGCTGGATGCCTCGGGCGACCCTGCGGGTGATGAAAACCCCGCGATTGAAACGATCACCGAAGCCGCGGATGCCGAAGGGGTATCGGTCGGGCGACAAATCGCCCTGATCACCCAGCAGATCGGACAAGACACAGTCAGCACGCTCACCTCTTTCTGGAACGGGTTCGAACGCGGCGGCAAGGTCTTCTCTGGCCTCAGCGGCGCGGAGCTGACCGTATTGCTGGAAGCGATCCCCGGCCTGCTTGCGGTCATTGCGATCACCGTCGCGCTCTTTGTGGTGCTGCGCTACCTTGCGCGAGGGCTATATGCGCGCATGGGGCGCACGGCCGAGCATGTGGGCCTCTTCCGCTCTATTGGGCTGTTTCTGGGGTCGAACCTGCTGGACGCCTTTATCGTTGTCGTAGCTTGGGCCGCTGGTTATCTGATCACCATCCTCGCCGTTGGCGAAGTCGGGCAGATCGGCATCCGCCAATCGATGTATCTGAACGCCTTCCTGCTGGTCGAAATGACCAAAGTCGTCATCCGGTCGTTCCTGTCGCCCGTTGCGTCGGGTCTGCGTCTGGTGCCCGTCGGTGACAAGGCCGCCGCGGCGCTGACGCGCTATCTGAGCATCGTGGTCAGTGTTCTGGGCTACGGGCAACTGCTGGTCGTGCCAATCGTCAACCAAAGCGTCAACACGGCCGCGGGCGCTGGCGTGTCGGCTCTTCTGTCGGTCCTCGTACTGCTGTATTTTGTCTACATCGTGCTGCGCCGTCGCAAGGCTGTCACCCGCTGGCTGCAAAGCGAAGCTGACCCCAGCGAGGCGCAAGCCGCCGAGGGCGTCGACCCCGCCACCATCGCAGAGGCGCGCCGCGGCTTTATCGCGCGCACGCTGCACGGGTTGGCAGGCATCTGGCACTGGTTCGCGCTGGCCTATATCGCGGTGATGTTCATCGTGGTCATGACCCAGCCCGCCGAGGTCACGCTGAACGCGATTGTCGGGTCGGGCAAAATCCTTGCCGCGATCATCATCGCCGCCCTGCTGTCCGGCTGGTTGGC
The DNA here is from genome assembly GCF_040435955.1 of Sulfitobacter sp. TCYB15. Classification (NCBI taxonomy): domain Bacteria; kingdom Pseudomonadati; phylum Pseudomonadota; class Alphaproteobacteria; order Rhodobacterales; family Roseobacteraceae; genus Sulfitobacter; species Sulfitobacter sp. TCYB15. The sequence continues at coordinate 1,102,210 of NZ_CP159193.1, read as the reverse complement.
ACAGGCCGTGCACCGCGGCATTTCACTGCCCGAGGACGTGAACGCCAAGCTGCCGCTGCTGGAACGTCGCATCAACACGTTTGTCCCCCGCGCCTTCAGCGCCTTGCGGCTGTTCCTTCTGGTCTGCGTGCTGTTCTTTACGCTGGACGTGATCGGCACGATCGACATGCGCAGTTGGCTTGAAGGGCAGGTCGGGCTGGCGGTGACCAAGGCGCTGATCTCTGTCGGGTTGATCCTGACCGTGGCCTTCGGCATCTGGCTCGCGCTGACATCCTTTGTCGACTACAAGCTGAACCCTGAATACGGCGCTGTGCCAACCTCGCGGGAAACCACCCTGCTCACCTTGCTGCGCAATGCGGCGACCATTACGCTGATCATCCTCACGCTGATGTTCGTGCTGAGCGAGATCGGGCTGGATATCGGTCCACTGCTCGCCTCTGCCGGGGTCTTGGGTCTGGCGATTGGTTTCGGCGCGCAGAAGATGGTGCAAGACATCATCACCGGTGTGTTCATCCAGTTCGAGAACGTCATCAACGTTGGCGATGTGATCACCGTGGGCGGCACCACTGGCACCGTCGAAAAGCTGTCGGTGCGCTCTGTCTCGCTGCGCGATGTGCAAGGCGCATTCCACATGATCCCCTTCTCTACCGTTGATGTGGTCAGCAACTACATGCGCGGCTTCTCTTACACGGTCTGTGACATGGGCATCGCCTACCGCGAGAATGTCGAAGAGGCCAAGCAGGCCATGTTCGACGCCTTCGACCGCATGATGGAGAACGAGCCAGAGATCGCCAACAGCATCATGGGAGAGCTGGAATGGTTCGGCGTGCAATCCCTTGGTGACAGCGCCGTGGTGCTGCGCGTGCGGATCAAGACCGATCCCGGCAAGCAATGGGGCATCGGGCGTATGTACAACGGCTACCTCAAGACGGTCTTTGACGAGCGTGGGATCGAGATCCCCTTCCCGCAGCAGACCATCTGGCTGGGCGAGAACAAGGACGGCACCACCCAGCCGTTCAAGATCGAAGGCCCCGCCGCGCAGGATACAAGCCTGCCGCCGACCAAAACCGTGTCCAAGCCGATCGAGGCAGACGATGTGCCGGACAGCGATGATGCCGACGGCGACGGTGGTGCAGACCGCTAAAGGGCGCGGATGACTGAAATAGAAAAAGGCCCCCGATCAACGCTGATCGGGGGCCTTTTCGTGTCGGGTAGTTGGCCCAGGCGCTACATCACCGCTTCGATCAGATACGGGCCTTTGTGCGCCAGCCCTGTCTCGATCGCGAGCTCAAGCGCTTCGCAATCTGTGACCTGTGTTGCCTCTACCCCCATCGACTTTGCCATCTGTGCAAATTCAAGCGTCGGCTGGTCAAGCGACAGCATATCCATCGCCTTGGGACCCGCATTGCTGACGCCGACATTGGTCAGCTCGCCACGCAGGATCTTGTAGACGCGGTTGGCGAAGATCACGATGGTGATGTCCAGCCCCTCGCGCGCCATCGTCCAAAGCGCTTGCACCGTGTACATCGCGCTGCCATCCCCGATCAGCGCCATCACCTTGCGGTCAGGGCAGGCCACTGCCGCCCCGATCGCCACAGGCATGCCATAGCCGATGGACCCGCCGCAGTTGTTCACCCAAGTGTGCTTCGGAGCCCCTGCCGTTGCGGGGAAGAACGCGCGGCCAGTGGTGATCGCCTCGTCGATGATAATCGCATCCTCGGGGATGGTGCGCGCCAGGGCTTGTGCGATGCCGCCCGGCTCCAACGGGCCGCTGGGTTTGTCGGGGGTAGCGGCTTCGGCCACATGGGCGGGCGGAGTGTCCGCCGCACCCACACCGCGGCACAGCGCCTCCAGCGCCCCCGCGATATCCTGCGCGGTGGTGCAGAGGTTGGTGATCTGCGTGCCCTCGGCGGTCAGGATCGCGGGCTTGTTCGGATAGGCGAAAAAGCCGATGGGCGCGCGTGCGCCCAGCAGAACGATGCGCTTGAACGGGGCCAGCGTCTCTAGCGCTTGATCGATGGGATAGGGCACGCGGTTGACCACCACACGCCCTGCCCCGCGTTCTTGCCGCGCATTGGCCCATTCGCTTAGCAGTTTGCAGCCCGTCTTGGCCGCGATCCGCCCCGCAATCTCAAGCATCTCGGCGCTCAGCGCGGCACCGCCCAACAGCAGCAGGCTGTCGGGGCCGGACAGCGCGGCGACGGCTTCCTCCAACGCGGCCGCGTCAAAGGCAGGGCGTTCCGCGGGCTCTCGCGCGGGCGCGACAGCGCCGCCTTCGTTCCAGGCGGTGTCACTGGGCAGCATCAGCGTCGCCACCTGCCCCGGTGCCACATTTGCCGCCTGCACCGCACGGGCCGCATCCGCGCCCACATCCGCCGCCGACATGGATGTATGCACCCAATGGGACACGGGTCGCGCGATCCCTTCGATGTCAGAGGTCAGCGGCGCGTCCAGCTCGATATGGGTGACCGCATGTTCGCCGACAATATTCACCACGCCCGAGCCTGCCTTTTTCGCGTTGTGCAGGTTCGACAACCCGTTGGCGAGCCCTGGCCCAAGGTGCAGCAGGGTGCAGGCGGGCTTGCCGGCCATACGGTAGTACCCATCCGCCGCCCCCGTCGCCACGCCCTCTTGCAGGACAAGGATCGACCGCATGCCGGGCACGTGGTCCAGCGCGGCAACAAAGTGCATTTCCGACGTGCCGGGATTGGTGAAGCAGGTATCAAGCCCGCTATCGAGCAGCGTCTGCACAAGGCTATCGGCCCCGTTCATCTGGTCTGTATCGTCTTGGTCGCTCATGTCATCTTCCTTGTTCACGCAGAAACCGCCGCCCAGAAGGGCGCGCGCAATTCTTTCTTGAGGATCTTCCCGATAGAGCTGCGCGGCAGCTCGTCGCGCAGTTCCACCGCCGACAGACGCTGGCTTTTACCCAGCTTGCCGTTGGCGTCAGCGCAGATATCATCGCCCGAACGCGTCGCCCCCTCGCGCAGCACCACCAACCCGTAGGGCGTTTCGCCCCAAGCGTCAGAGGGCACGCCGATCACGGCGGCATCCGTCACATCGGGGTCGGCCAGCAGCACCAGTTCAAGATCGTCGGCATAGATGTTCAACCCGCCCGAGATAATCATATCTTTCTTGCGGTCAGACAGGATCAAAAAGCCGTCCTCGTCAAAACGGCCCATATCACCCGAGCGGAAGAAGACGTTGCCCGCTGCGTCGCGCCAGATGTAGTCAGCCGTCAGGTCATCGCGCCCGAAATACCCCGCCATCATCGTTGGGCCACGACCGCAAATCTCGCCCACAGCGCCCTTGGGAACCTCTGCACCGGTCTCGTCAATCAGGCGGATTTCATTGCCCGGCGCGGGCTGGCCCACCGTGTGCAGCTTGTCGGGATGTTCGGCAGAATTCAGCACCGTGACCCCGCCGCCTTCGGTCAGACCATAGTATTCCAGCAGCTTGCCGGGGAAGCGCGCCAGCACATCCGCCTTGACCTCGGCCCGCAGCGGCGCGGAGGTGGAGAATTTCACCTGCATCGATGACAGGTCGAAGGCGTCAAAGTCAGCCACGTCCATGATGCGTTTGTATTGCACAGGCACCAGCATCGTGTGGGTGATCTTTTCGCGCTGCACGATCTCGAGGTATCCGCGGGCGTCGAACTTCGGCATCAGATAGACGGTCGAGCCGCCGTAAAGCGTTGGCAGGAAGGACACGATCGTTGTGTTGGAATACAGCGGCGTCGACAGCAGCGTGCGGGCGTTATCGTCATACCCGTTGGGCGACACGCGGTCCATCTGCGCCGACCGCATCCAGTGATTGTGCAAGATGCCCTTGGGCGTGCCGGTCGTGCCCGAGGAATAGATCAGGTTGAACGCATCCGACATCTCGATCTGGATTTCGGGGTCGGAGTCCGAAGCCCCGTCAACCGCAGCGCCATAAGGCTGAAACGCGGGATGGTCGAAATCAATGGCAAAGCGCGCCAGATCCAGATCGGCGATAAAGCCATCGACCAGTTCAAGATATTGCGCCGCGACAAAGATCGCGCGCGCGCCGCAGTCGGTCAGCATCTTTTGCAGCGCATCGGGCGAGGCCATCGTCGACAGCGGCGTCACGCAGGCCCCTGCCCGCAAGATGCCCATAAACAGCTCTGCATAGGGGATGGAATTGGGCGAGATGATCGCGATGTTGTCGCCCTTGCTCACCCCCATCGACAGCAGCAGATTGGCGATCTTGTTGATGCGCTGGTCGAATGCCCCCCAGCTGACGGTTTGCCCGTCACAGACCAGCGCAAGTTTTTCCGGATGTGCTTTGGCGTTGTCGCGCACGACCTCGACGATGGTTTTCGTGGGTGTCGTCGCCGGTGCCGGCGGATTGATCGGTATCATATCACTGTCCTGAAATAGTTCTCTCCCCGCTGCGGAACGCCGTTCCGCAGCCCCTGACAGCAGTTGTAACGATCAAACAGAAACTTGCAAACGATGGGTGACTATGCGGCAGCTTTTCCCAAGGCGACATAGGCTGCATGCTGGGACAGGAACACGCTGCCTGTCAAATCCGAGATGAAATGCTGCTTTTTCAGACGGTCCATGACAGGGCCTTTGACCTCGGATAGATGCAGTTTGATCCCCATATCGCGCAGCCGCGCGTTGATCGCTTCAAGCGATTCCAGCGCGCTAAAGTCGATCTCGTTGATGGCAGAGCACATCAGCACGACATGGCGCAGACACGTGTTGCCCGCCAGCCGGTCGTAGATGCAATCCTCCAGGAACCGCGCATTGGCGAAATACAGGCTCTCGTCGATGCGCAGGGTCAGCACCGTTGGGCAGGTCTCGACCTCGTGGCGGTTGATATTGCGGAAGTGTTCGGTGCCCGGGACCAGCCCGACTTCGGCAATATGCGGTTTGGTGGTTTTATAGAGATGCAGAAAGATCGACAGCACCACTCCGCAGGTCACCCCCAATTCCACCCCGCTGCCCAAGGTGATCAACATGGTGGACAGCACGGCAGCAAAATCGGATTTGGAATAGCCCCATGCCTTTTTCAGGATCGAGAAATCCACCAGCGTCAGCACGGCCACGATGATCGTCGCGGCCAAGGTCGCTTGCGGCAGAAAGAAGACCAGCGGCGTCAGCGCCAGTGCGGCCACGGCCAGCCCCACGGCGGTATAGGCCCCCGCCGCCGGTGTCTGCGCCCCTGCGTCAAAGTTCACCACAGACCGCGCAAAGCCCCCCGTGACCGGATAGCCCCCCGTAAAGGCCGCGCCGATATTGGCCGCCCCCAGACCAATCAGCTCTTGATCCGGATTGATCCGCTGACGCCGTTTCGCGGCAAGCGTTTGCGCGACAGAGATCGATTCAACAAACCCGATGACAGAGATCAGAAAAGCCGGCAGCAGCAGGCTGCCCATCAGTTCGAACGACAGGTCCGGCAGGGTCAGCGGCGGTAGGCTCTGCGGCACGGCCCCCACAATCTTGACGCCCTGCCCCGCGAGATCAAAGGCCCAGACCGCCAATGTGGTGACAACCACCGCCGCCACGGGCCCCGCCTTGGTCGCCACATCCGCCGCCCGTGGGCCAACGCCACGCGCGCGCAGGAAAGGTTTCAGCCCCTTGCGCACCCAGAACAGGAACAGCGTTGCAGACACGCCAATCACCACCGTCGCCCCGTTCACCGTGCCCAGATTGCCCCAGATCGACATCAGCAGCTCTGCCAGATTGCCGCCAGAGGCATCAATGCCCAGAATATGCTTGATCTGGCTGGCGGCGATGATCACGCCAGAGGCGGTGATAAAGCCCGAGATCACGGGGTGAGACAGGAAATTCGCCAGAAACCCCAGCTTGAAAACGCCCATCACCAGCAGCATCACCCCAGACAGCAAGGCCAGCGTCAGCGCGGCGACGGCATAGCCCATCGTGCCCTGATCGGCGATATTGCCCAAGGCGGCGGCTGTCATCAGCGACACCACCGCCACCGGCCCCACCGCCAACGCGCGGCTGGTTCCAAAGACGGCATAAAGCAGGATCGGCGCGATCGACGCATAGAGCCCCGCTTCGGGCGGCAGCCCTGCCAGCAGCGCATAGGCCAGCGATTGCGGGATCAACATGATCGTGACGATCACCGCCGCGATCAGATCATTGGACAAAGCCGCCTTGTCATAGTCGCGCCCCCAGTCGAGGACAGGCAGATAGCGGCGGGCAGCGGCGGGGATACGCACCTGATTACAACCCGTTCACCGGCACCTTGAGCATCAGGTTCCCGTCTTTGTCACGCGGCATATGTCCGGCGCGCATGTTGACCTGAAGCGACGGGATGATCAGCTTCGGCATCGACAGCTGCGCGTCGCGTTCGGTGCGAAAGGCGATGAATTCCTCGCGCGTTTTGCCGCCGCCCACATGGATGTTATGCGCCTTCTCTTCGCCCACGGTGGTTTCCCACTGGATATCGCGCCCATTGGGCCCGTAGTCGTGGCACATGAACAGGCGCATGTCGTCCGGCAGGGACAAGACCTTCTGGATGCTGTCATACAGCTCTCCGGCGTCGCCACCGGGGAAATCCGCGCGTGCAGAGCCGCCGTCGGGCATGAACAGCGTATCGCCCGTGAAGGCGGCGTTGCCCATGACATGCACCATGCAGGCGGGCGTGTGACCGGGGGTGTAGATAGCAAAACATTCCATGCCCCCGACGCGGTAGCGGTCACCATCCTTGAACAAGGCGTCGAACTGCGACCCGTCGCGCTGGAATTCCGTCCCCTCGTTGAACACTTTCCCAAAAGTGTCCTGCACGGTCATGATCTGCTCTCCGACGCCGATCTTGCCGCCCAGCTTTTGCTGGATATAGGGCGCGGCAGACAGGTGGTCGGCATGGACGTGTGTCTCGATGATCCACTCCAGCGCGAGCCCCTGCGCTTCGACCTCGGCGATAAGCTTGTCCGCGTGGTCATAGGTGATCCGTCCGGCGGCATAGTCGATATCCATCACGGAATCGATGATCGCACAGGCGTTGGAGTTCGGATCCCGCACGATATAGCTGATCGTATTGGTCACCGGATCAAAATGGCCCGAGACATCGGGGATGACATCCATATTCACGGGGTATTCAGTCATGGTCACCTGCTCCGTTTGCGCTTTTTTCGCCCGACATCTGAAGGCTGCGCCCCGTCGTCGAGTCAAACATATTCATACTATGGAATTCTTTGTCAAGGAAGCGGATTGTGCTGCCCGACCGCCACAGCCGCCGCGACAAAGCGTCCTGTGCCTGCCGCCTGCTCTACGCAACAGCGGCAGCATTCAGAACCCGTCCAGCGCGCTTTGCGTGATCTCGTCCAGCAGGGCCTGCACCTCTTGCATGGGGCCGTCCGGGTAGGTCGGATACCCGACAGAGACCGCGCCGTCGATGTCGGTGACAAATATGCTGTAGGGACAATGGGCGATGTTCATCGGGTCCGCCTCCATCACCTTGCGCGACACCACGGCAGAGCAGAACAGAAACACGTCTGCCGCGCGAAAGATCTCGACATCGCTGCCGACATCGCTGGCGGTACGGGCCAGCATCTCGCCCGTGTGGCTGACGTGGTCGATGACCAGCCCCTTGCCGACAATCGCGTTCTCGACCGCGAAGGTCGCATCGTCAAAGCTACCGTCGTAGGCATAGGTCACGGCCTGATCCTGAGCGGCGAGCGGCGCGGCACAAAGGCAAAGTGCTGCGGCAATCTGTAACGGTCTCATCCTTGTCCTTTCACAAACGGGCGCGGGCCTATCCTAGCACCCTCGCCGCGCGTCGCCAATCATGCGCACCGTCACGGGGCCGGAAAGCTGTTGAGATACGCGATCACCGCCTTGATCTCGGCATCGCTTTTCAAGCCGGAAAACCCCATCTTGGTGCCCTTCATAAAGCTGCGCGGTGCTGCCAGAAAGGCGTCCAGCGTCTGGGGTGTCCAGATCAGCCCATCCTCTGCCTGCGCCATCAGGGCGCGCGAGTATTTGAACCCCTCGACCCCACCGGCAGGCGCACCGACGATCCCGTTCAGGACCGGGCCCGCGCGGTTTTTGGCGCGTTTGCCCAGCTGATGGCAGGCTTTGCATTTGCGGAACACCAACTCTCCATCGGCGAGCAAGGCGGGGTCGGCAGCAGGCTCTGACGCTGGCTCGACATCGGCAACGGGCGTTTCTTGCGGCACAGTCGCGGGGGCGGCGTCCTTGGGTGTCACATCCAGCGACAGCGCGCGCATGGTGACTTTCACGCTTTCCTTGCAGTCCTCCATACACGGCGCAACCTGCCAGCCCGGCACTTCGGTGGTGTTGCGATCATCGCGAAGGAAACCGGCGACATTGGGCATCTGGACCGCGGTGAAGTTGTCTTTGGACAGGGTAAATTCCTCTGCCACCAGATCGTTGGAATAAAGGATATACGCCACGATGGCATAGACCTCATCCGCCGTCAGCGTTCCCGCATCGCCATAGGGCATGGATCGGCGGATATAGTCGAAGCTTGTGGACAGATGCGGCCAATAGGACCCGACCGTCTTGACCGGATCGGCATCCGCCAGCGTGTCCTGCCCGCCCGCCAGCGCAGGCCAGTTCCCGCGGCCTTCGGCAAAGTCACCGTGGCAGGCGGCGCATTTTTCGGTAAAAATCGCTTCGCCCGTCAGCACATCGCCCTGCCCCTCGGGCAGACCGCGCCCATCGGGCATCACGTCCACATCCCAGGCCGCGATCTCTTCCGGCAGTGCGGCGCGGCCCAGACCGAAGGGGGCCGCCGTCAAAGGCAAAGCCGTGGCCGTGGCCGTGGCGATGACGCACGCAGCAATGGTGTTAAGAAACTTCGACATTTTCAACGCTCCCGTCCGCGTGCAGCCACCATGTCTGGATGCCATTGTTATGGTAGACAGAGTTCAGCCCCCGCACCGCGCGCAGTTGCGTTTTCGTCGGCTGGACATAGCCCGTGTCATCCATCGCGCGGGATTGCAGCAGCATCTCTGTGCCGTCCCACTGCACATCGAGGTAAAAGCGGCTGAGCGCCATCGGCGTGCCCTTTTGGGCCAGTCGCGCGGTTTGCCAGCTTGCGCCACCATCGATCGACACATCCACGCGGGTAATCGCACCGCGCCCCGACCATGCCAGCCCGGTGATCACCAATGGTCCCGCCTCATGGGGCACCGGCGCTTGCGGGCTTGGTGCGGTGATGACGGATTTTGCGTCCATCGCCCACGTCCATTTGCGGCTGGTGCCATCGGCCAGCGTATCGGTGTATTTCGACGTTTCCTCGCGGCTTTCGACGGGCGCGTCCGTGACCTCTATCCGGCGGAGCCATTTGACCCAGAGGTTGCCCTCCCACCCCGGCACGACCAGCCGCACGGGGTAGCCGTGTTCCTTGCGCAGCGCCTCGCCATTCGCTTTGAACGCGACAAGCACATCGTCGAGCGCCTTATCCATCGGGATCGACCGCCCGTTCGACGAAGCATCGGCACCCTCGACATAGACCCATTTGCCCGCAGGGTCATAGCCGGCTTCCTCCAGCAGCAACCGCAGGGGCACGCCGGTGTATTCCATATTATGGATCATGCCATGGGTGAACTGCGCCCCGTTCAACTGCGCGCCCGCCCATTCCATACCCGAATTGGCCGCACACTCGCAGAAATACACATGATTTTCGCGCGGGAAACGCTCCAGATCGGCGTAGGTGAACACCAGCGGGCGGTCCACCAGCCCGTTCACCATCAGGCGGTAATCCTGCTTCGACAGTTCGATCGCGCCCGAGTGATGCCGCTCAAAGGCGCAGCCCTGCGGGGTGATCGTACCGTCCAGCGCGTGGATCGGGGTGAAGTTGATCGAACTGATGGTATCCGCCGTCAACCAAGGCACATTGCGCCGTACCACGTTTTGCTCGAACCTGATCGGCAGGCCATAGGGCGTGACATCGACCCCATCGCCCAAGCCCTGCGCCCAGGGTTGCGGTTCAACGATCAAGGGATCGGGCGATTGCGCGGCGGCGCTACGGGCCGCCATCGCCCCTAGTCCAGCAGTCGCCGCGCCACGCAAGAAGGCCCGTCTGTTCGCTGTCTTCCGTGGTGCCATGGCCTTGCCTTTCATGCTGCCCTGTTACGCGCCCTTGACGATGACGCTGGTGTTGGGGTCCAGCGACACGCTGCCCTGCTTGCGGATGTGGCTTTCGACCACGTCCCAGATCGCGGGGCCCTCGGTGCCTTCGTTCACGCTAGCCCAGCCTGCAACCTGATAGGTTTTCGCCGGATCGATACGTTCCCCGGTTTTCAGCAAGGTCAGTTCAGTGATGCGGCTGCCTTGGGGCTGGGTCACGTCAATGCGGTAGCCAAGCCCGCCTGTGCGCACCATGTCACCGCCCTGCTGGTAATAGGGGTTGGGGTTAAACAGGTTGTCGGCCACGTCTTCCAGCACGACATGCAGGAATTCACCGGTCATCTCGGTCCGGTAGGCTTCGGGGTAGGTCATGGAGGTGACGTTCCAGATATCCTCGCGCGTGATGTCCTGCCCCGGCAGGATCGACGGCCCCCACCGCACACCGGGGCTCAGCGCGATATCGGCCTCGCGCTCGGAAAGCAGCGCGTCGCAGATCAGGTCATCCCAGCTGCCGTTGAAATTGCCGCGCCGGTACAGCAGCGTGTCTTCGGCAGTGGTGCCGATCACCTCTGTCAGCTGGTCAAGATAGGGGGCGCGTTGTGCGTCGATCAGCGCGGTCATCGCCGGATCAGGCGCAATCACGTCAGAGAAGATCGGGATCAGCTTGTGCCGGAACCCCATCATGCGGCCGTTGCGCACATCCAGATCGACGCGGCTGACGAATTTGCCGTTCGACCCCGAGGCGACGATGATCGTCTCGCCCACCAGCACAGGCTCGGGCAGCGCGTCATGGGTGTGACCCGACAGGATCACGTCGATCCCCGTCACTACGCCCGCCATCTGCTTGTCCACATCAAAGCCGTTGTGGCTCAGGCAGACGACCAGTTCGGCCCCTTTGGCGCGGACCTCGTCCACCATTTCCTGCATACGCTCGTCGCGGATACCAAACGAGTATTCGGGGAACATCCAGCCGGGGTTGGCGATCGGCATATAGGGGAACGCCTGCCCGATCACCGCGACTTTGACGCCGCCTGTCTCGTAGAACTTGTAGGGTGGGAAAAGCTCTGTCGGCTCGTCCCATTCGGCGTCAAAGATGTTCTGCCCCAGGGCGGCGAAGGGCAGCCCCTCGACGATCTCTGCCACGCGGTCAGAGCCGAGCGTGAATTCCCAGTGAAAGGTCATCGCGTCAGGCTTGAGCGCATTCATCACGTTGACCATGTCCTGACCCTGCGTGTGGTAGCAGGTGTAGCTGCCGTGCCAGGTGTCGCCGCCATCCAGCAGCAGCGCATCGGGCCGGTCCGCGCGGATCTGGTTGACCACACTCGCCACACGGTCCAGACCGCCCATCTTGCCATAGCCCTCCGCCAGCGCCGAAAAATCGTTATAGGTCAGCGCATAGGCCGAGGGGCTGCCGTCCGCGATCCCGTAAAGCTTGCGGAAATCCGCGCCGGTCAGATGCGGCACCTTCCCGCGGTTCTCGCCCACACCGATGTTGATCGAAGGTTCGCGGAAATAGATCGGTTTCAGCTGCGCGTGGATGTCGGTCACATGGATCAGGCTGACATTCCCGAAGGTATCGAATTCAAGCAATTTGTCCTGCGTCAACGCCTGCTGCGCGGCGAGCTTGCCCCAGTTGCCAAAGGACGACGCACCATACAAAGCCGTTGCAGCCATGCTGGCCTGAAGAAAATCACGACGAGAGATCATAGGTTGGCCTTTTCGACGAGCAATTCATATGCGCATATTTGAATAAAAATATGATAAAAAGACCCGCCTCGCATCGGCGAGACGGGTCTTTTCAGGTTAGTTCCGGACAGAGGGCCCTTCGACCGACAACCCGTTCCCGCGCGAGCCGACGTACAGCTCAAGCGCGACAAACTCGGGGCTGCCGGGGTCAAAGGTCTCGGCACGGGTGTCGCGTACACAGCCTTTGAAACGGGCCTGCACCGCGTTCAGCTTGGTGTTTTTCAGACGGTAGGTCGGGAAACCGTTGATCTGGCCCTGGCTCAGGTGGTCGGCACGGATCATGTTGCCATAATTGTCTTCGTGGCAATTGGCACAGGACAGTTCAAGCTGGCCGAAACGGGTATAGTAGATCTCTTTGCCCTGCTCCCATGTGGATTGGGCCGGACCGTCGATGGCGATGTTCACCGGCATCCCCCGCGAGACAGAGGAGATCAGCGCCGTCATGTTCACCATGTCGCCGCCGGTGTATTTCCACTTTTCCGCCCCCATGCGGTTCTCGCGGCAATCGTTGATCTGCATTTCCAGCGTGCGCACCTCGCCCGCAGATTCGACATACTTGGGATAGACCGGACGCACGCCTGCCATCTCGGCCGAGGCCCCATGACAGTCCGCGCAGGATTTACCCTCTGAACCGTCGGCGGTGTTCCAGACGTCTTCGGCCTGTTCCACAAAGATCATGCCGGCGTTGTCAAAATCATCGGCCTGCATCGCGCGGGTCTCGGTGCCGCGAAACAGCCAGCCCGACATGACCTCGTCTACCGCGCCCGCCATATGCGCGGGGGCAGCAGTGCGGGTCACGATGTCGATCTCTTCGTTGATCACCAGCGTATCATCCACGGGATCGGCGAAGGCCCCCGTCGACATCAGCGCCGCAGCAAGGCACGCGCCCAGACCTTTTGTGAAATTGCTCATTCCTGTTCCTCCCAAGGATGCGGACGCTTAGCCGATCGCGATGTCTTTGGTTTCCTCGTAGACATCGCCGTCATCGTCATACCACGTGAAGGTGAATGTCCCCGCTTCGGGCACGGTGGCGTCGAATTCGAAATACGGGTTGGTCGAGATCGCGGGCTCCATCGCGACATCGATCACATTCTCGCCGTTAAAATCGCAGGTGAAACGGTTGATGATCGACCGCGGGATCGTGTTGCCGTCGCTGTCCTTGCGCTGGCCGGATTCCATCTTGTGGCTGATCAGGGTCTTGATCGTGATGGTTTCGCCAGCCGCTGCTGACTTGGGGACTTTGACGCGGGGTTTTACACCAGATGCCATGTTTTTCTTCCTCTCGCCTTAGCCGCCGCAGCCGCCGATTGTTACTTTGATTGTGCTGGTCGCCTTGGCGAAAGAGCCGTCGGCCAGCTTGGCGATGGCCACCACATCTTGCGTGCCCGCCAAGCGGATACGGGTGGAGGCGTGCTGCGTTGCTGCCAGCGGGCCGAACTTGAAGTTCGCCACAGGCGGCGTGGGGTTGCCAAGCGCCAGCACCATGATTTCAGTGGCACCGGGGGCGTCGACCTCGATCGGGACGGTATTGCCGTTTTCCGCAATCTCGGGGGCGGTCAGGGTCACGCCGGTATCAGCCATCTCTGCACCGCCGGTGAAGGCAGCGATCGCGTCATCCCCGGCGGCGGCCACGGCCAGCTTGGGCAGGGACAGTGCGGCAAAGGCACCTGCCCCCATCGCAATCGCACTACGTCGTGTAAATTCCATTATCATCACTCCTGATCAGATCCCGCTCGGTGGGGTTCTTAGTCTTTCAACGTGGCAAGATAGGCCACGACATCCTCGATCTGCTGGGCGGCCAGAATAGGCCCCAGCGTGTCGTCAGCCGCCTTGCCGGTATAGCCCTTGCCCGGACGGATATAGCCGCTGTCCTTGTAGAACGCGGGCATCATCGTCCCCTCGAACAGCATCTTCGCATTGGCCACGATGCCGCGCAATTCAGCCTCGGTCCAGCGGTCCCCCGCCCCATCCAGCATCGGGCCGATTTCGCCCTGGAACGGGATATCGGGCAAAGCGCTAACCTGATGGCAGGCGATGCAGTTGCCAAGCTTTTTGCTGCCCACGATCTTGGCCCCCTCTTCGGGGTTACCGGGAGTGCCGGTCAGCGATTGTTCAACCGCGCCATACTCATCATAGACTACGTCACCGGGGGCCACGTCGGCCGCATGCGCCGCCGCGGCAAAGCCAACAGAGGCCACCAGGGCAAATACGGAAACTTTCATGCGTCCTCCCACAGACATTCCTTTTGAAAACCCTACTGCCCGCGCCAAAATGACGCAACTATAAATTCAATTTATTGAATTTCTTATAGCAGCACGGCATTTAGCGGATCCTACCGCCGTTATTCCTGCTCTTCAATGAGCATACGCGCGTGATATTTCTGGAACGTCTCGTCCCCCTCATATCCCTTGTCGACGACCCAGTTCATCATGTGAAAGGTCGTCGCCGGACCAAAGGCACCGGGGACCGTCGCGACCGCCGCTTCAACGGCCGTCTGCCCTTCGTCCACGGTCTGGGGGAAATACATCAGCGTCGGCGTGAACATCTGACGCCATTTGCGCACCATGTCCTTCTCGGGCAATGTCTCTCCGTCAAAGTCGGTGACCTCGACATCGCCGAACATGTTGATCTGCACGACAAAGAAATTCTCGCGCAGGTAGGCATCGATTTTGGGCAGCGGGAAAACCTCTTCGTGCATCTTGTTGCAGTAGATGCAGCCCCGCTGTTCGATGATGACCATCAGCCGCTTACCCTCCTCCGTCGCCTCGGCCAGATCGTCGCGCAGATCTTTGAAGGTCTCGCGCATCCAGGCGGTCTTGTGCAAACCGTCATCCCCCAAGGTCGCGGCACTGCCCGCAGTCACCATACAAGCGACAGCCGCGAGCGCGGCCAAAGCGTTTCGGATCATCTTCATCAAAAGTCCCTCCGGTTGTTAGCCAATGGCGCTGAAAACAGGGAAGGTTTCAAGCATCCACTGCGCAATATAGTTGATCGAGTTGGTGGCGATCAGCAGGCCAAAGACAATCAGCAGAACCCCCATCGCCTTTTCTACCGTGCCCAGATGTTGCCTGAACCCCGCCATCCAGCGCATGAACGGCCCGATGAACAGCGCCGCCAGCACGAAAGGCGCGGTCATGCCCACGCCGTAGGTCAGCAGCAACAGCGCGCCCGAGCCCGCCGTCTCGGCGCCCGCGGCGGTGAACAGGATCGCCGCAAGCACAGGCCCGACGCAAGGGGTCCAACCAAAGGCAAAGGCCAGCCCGATCACATAGGCCCCCAGAAAACTGGTCGCGGTCGTGTTCCCCGCATCGGCACGAAACTGGCGATATAGAAAACCGATACGGATCACGCCCAGAAAATGCAGCCCCATCGCAATGATAACAGCCGCAGCGACCCATCGCAAAATATCGAAATAGTCTCGCACGATCTGGCCAAAGGTCGTGGCCACCGCCCCCAGCCCGACAAAGATCGTGATCACCCCCGCCGCAAAGAACAGCGCCGCAATCACCGCGCGCCGGCGCACGGCGGCATCCACCGGCCCGTCCGCCGTGATCTGGTTCATGCCGACGCCCGCCAGATAGCTCAGATAAAAGGGCACGATCGGCAGGATGCAGGGCGACAAAAAGGACAAAAGCCCGGCAAATGCCGCGCCCAGAAAGGTGATTTCAAGCATGCAGGTTGCCTTTATCTTGTGCCATTCACATATTCACATTAAGTATTTTGAAATCAACAGGTGAATTCCCTATGCGGTTGCGCACTGCTTTCTTGTCTCTCTCGGTGGCCGCAGGTCTTGCGGTTTCCCCCGTGATCGCAGCGGCCCAGACCGCGCTGATCATGGTCGAGGAACAGGGCTGCGTGTGGTGTGCCCGTTGGGATGACCAGATCGCCCCGATCTATCCCAAGACCCAAGCGGGCAAGGCAGCCCCGCTGCGCCGCGTTGATATCAACGATGACAAACCCGCCGATCTGCACTTTGCCCGCAGCCTGCATTACACGCCGACGTTCGTGTTGATGGTCGACGGCCATGAGGTGTCGCGCATCGAAGGCTACCCGGGCGAAGATTTCTTTTGGGGCGTTCTGGAAAAAATGCTATCCGACGCCAAATTGATGCCAGACCCCGCCAAAAGCTAGCGCCCCTTGCGATATGCGCACGCCAATCCCCTTTTATTCAGCCAAGGATGTTAACCAGTGGGTAACCCCGGTTCCGACACAGAAATGAGCCAAGCCGATCGGGACCGTATGGCCGAAAACGCCGCACGTGCCTCTAACTTCCTCAAGGCAATCAGCCACGAGGGGCGGTTGATGATCCTGTGTCACCTCTCTGCAGGCGAAAAATCTGTCACCGAGTTGGAAGAGCTGCTGTCCGCCCGTCAGGCGGCGGTATCCCAACAGCTGTCACGCTTGCGGCTTGAAGGGCTGGTAACGCCACGCCGCGACGGCAAGACGATCTATTACAGGCTGGCCGATGACCGTCCGCAAAAGATCATGGAAGTCGTCTATGATATGTTCTGCAAACCGGACAGCGACGCGTAAACGCGGCTCAGACCTGCTCCAGATACGTCAGCAGCCGCGCTTCCGAGGCGAATAGCCCGGTCTTGCGCCCGACCTTGATCTCGGGCGGCGCTTCGCCCGCCAGATCGATCACCGCCGGATGGATATAGCTGTTGCGCGCGACGGTCGGCGTATTGCTCAACTGTGCGGCGGCGGCTTCGGCCAATTGCTTGATGGTGGCCTGTCCCTTCTCGGCGGCCTCGAAGGCGGCAACGGTGCCCGCCCATGTGCGGAAGGTCTTGGCGGTGAAGTCGTCGCACCCCGATGCTTCGGCGATATAGGCGTTCAATCCGGCTGAGTTCAACTGATGCACCTCGCCCTGCGCATCGGCCCATGTCAGCAGCTCCGCCCCCGGCAGATCGTTAATTTTCTCCAGCGTTTTGGCCAGCGTCCGGTCGTTGATCTGCCGCCGCACCTTCTTGCCGCCCTTGGCCGTATAACGCAGCCGGATCACATTCCCGTCGAGCTTTACGTGTTTCGACCGCAGGGTCAGCGTGCCATAGCTGCCATTCTCGCGCGTGTAGTCCGGATTTCCCACCCGCAGCGACGCGCGGTCGATCAGCGTGACGGCGCTGGCCAAGGCAAAACTGCGCTCGCCTGCCTGCTGATCCAGATCGCGGGCGACAAAGCGGCGCAGGCGCGGCAAAGCATGCGCAAAATCCACCAGGCTTGCGAATTTCGTCTCTGCCTGCGCCTCTGACCATTTTTCGTGATAGCGATATTGTTTGCGATTGCGGGTGTCGCGCCCCGTAGCCAGCAAATGCCCGTTCGCCAAAGGCGTCATCCACACGTCTTCATAGGCGGGCGGCACCGCCATCGCTTCCAGCCGCGCGCGCTCTTCTCCGCGGGCGATGGTAGTGCCGTCCGGTGCCTTATAGGTAAACCCGCGCCCGCGCCGCTGACGCGAAATGCCGGGGCGGTCATCGCCATAATAGGTCAGCCCCGCGCCGCCCATATGTCAGGCGGCCTCGACTTCCGACGACAGCTTGAGCACCTCATCCCCGTCGTCTTGCTCGATCAACAGCGCCGGATCATCATCGGACCCGTTGCGCGTGACCTCGGAGCCCTTCAACGTACGGGTCACACTTTTGGTAAAGCGTTCTGTCACCTTGCCACTGGCAGTGCCCTGCCCCCAGTCCCATTTGACCTTGGTGCCCTTGGATATGCCTGACATCGTCGTCCCCTCTGCACTGTTTGGTGTGAAAGGATAACGATTTATGCCCGAAACGGGTTCCCTCCGGTCAGACCCGCCAGCGCAGCACGCGGGTTTCGATGGCGGCAATCACGGCGCTCACGCAAACCCCAAGCACCGACAGGATCACGACACCCGCAAACAGACGTTCAAGATCATAAAGGCTGCCGGCCTCAAGGATATAAGCCCCGATGCCATATTCCGCGCCCAGCATTTCAGCGGCCACCAACAGGATGATCGCAATCGCCAAAGAGATGCGCAGCCCCGACAGGATGCCCGGCATCGCCCCCGGCAGTACGATCTTGCGCACGATCGACCACCACGACAGACCAAAGCTCTGCCCCATGCGGATCAATCCGCGGTCCACATTGTCCACCGCAGCATAGGTCGCCACGACCGTCGGCGTGAATGTCCCAAAGGCGATCAGCGCGTATTTACTGCCCTCGTCAATGCCGAACCAGATCACGAACAACGGCAAAAGCGCAATCTTGGGGATCGGGAACAGCGCCGCAACCAAAGGCACCAGCCCGGCACGCACATAGCTGAACAGCCCGATCATCACCCCGACGCCGACACCAACCAAAGCCCCGAGCGTCGCCCCCACAGCCAAGCGGCTGAGCGAGGGGGCCAGATGTTTGAACAGCATCCCCGATTGCCACAGCTCGACAAAGGTCATCGCCACATCCGAGGGGCGCGGCAATGTCAGGTTAGAGATAAAGCCGCTGCGCGTGCCCCATTCGGCCAGCAGGATCAGCAGGACAAAGACCAAAACCCCCATGCCCCGTCGTTGCTTGGGGGCAAAACCGCCGCCGCGAAAGGCGACGGGGCGGCTGTTTGTATGTGCTGCATCAGACATGGATCAACTCCGCATCGGCGGCGGCGGCTTCTTCGCGCATCAGCCCCCACAAATGTTGTTGTTGCGCCTCGAGGGCGGCATCGCCATAGGCACGCTCTGCCAGCGGGGTGGTCAGCTCGACCACTTCGCGGATCTGCCCGGGGCGGCGAGATAGCACCACGATTCTGTGCCCCAGCCGTACGGCCTCTGCCAGATTGTGGGTGACATAGACGGCGGTGAAAGGCTGGCGTGTCCACAGGCTGATCAGATCGTCCATTAACAGCTCGCGCGTCTGGCTGTCCAAGGCGCTCAGCGGTTCGTCCATCAACATCACCGCAGGGTTCACCGCCAAGGCGCGTGCAATGGCGACCCGCTGTTTCATCCCGCCAGAAAGTTGTTTGGGCAGGGCATCGGAAAATTCGGTCAGCTTGGTACGGGCCAGCACGTCGTCGATGATCCGCGCCCGCGCGGCGGCGTCCAGACTGTGATCCTCCAGCACCAGCGCCACATTGCCGCGCACGCTGCGCCAAGGCAGCAAGGCGAAATCCTGAAACACGTAGGTGAGCGGGTTCAGACAGCCGGCTGGGGGCGTGCCCAGTTGCAGCACCTCGCCCGAAGTCGGCTGCTCCAGCCCGCCCAGCATCCGCAGCAGGGTCGACTTGCCACAGCCCGAAGGCCCGACGATGCAGACAATCTGCCCTGACGGGATATCAAGGTTGATATCGCGCAGCACTTCGGTCTCGCCATAAGTATGGCTGACTCCCGCTAACCTAAGATCCATGAGAAACGTCCTGAAATATCAAAGGCCGGGCAAAGCCTGCCCGACCTGTCGTTGGTATAGATGGCGCGATCAGGCGCCGATGGTGTCGACGAAAGACGTGTCGATCAACGTCTCAAGCGTGATATCCGCATCCACAAGCCCCTCGGACTGGAACCAGCTCAGCTGGTCACGCACAGAGGCGACGTTCAACGCGGCCCCCTCGTTCAGACGCATGGTCCCGTTGACAATCCCCGGCGTCGCGGCCTCGAGCGTTTTGTCGGTGTAGACGTAGTTGTGGATCAGCTTGACCATCTCGGCCATGCCTTCCGCACCGGCGGTCTGTTCGATCATCGCCGCGTTGTAGTCAGCCGCCCCCTTGGCATAGGCCGCAAGGTAATCCTGCGTCTGCTGCTTTTCCTCACGCGCGTTCTTGGTCGAGGTAAAGACCGTGGTGACCTGATAGTCGGGCAGATAATCAGAGACGTTCCCGATGATATGCACGGCACCCGAGCCCGCCAGTGGCTTGGCGATATGGGGCACGATGGACCAGCCATCAATCTGGCCGGTCTTCAGCGCGCCGATGATGGCACCCACCTTCTGCAACGGCTTGAACGACAGCTCGATCCCCTCGGCCTGCGCCATCTTTGACCCCATATAATGGAACGACGATCCCGCCGTGGTCATGCCAAAGCTCTTCCCGTCCAGCATCGCAGGCGCGGTCACACCCGCCTGATAGGCCGCGTCCGAGGCCAGAAACTTCTGCCCGTCAATGCCCTTCTCTTCAGACAAAGCACCGCCGATCACCTTGATCGCACCCTTATCCGCCAGCGACACCAGCCCGCCCGAAATCGCGGTCACGGCATAGTCGACATCCCCGCTGGCAATCGCCACGGCCATCGGCTGGGCGGCCTGAAAGAACTTGAGCTCGACATCCAGACCGGCCTGCTTGAAATACTCGCGCTGATAGGCCACGAATGTGCCGGAATGGCTGGTAAAGCGCAGCGCGCCCAGAGTGATCTTTTTGCCCTGCGCAACAGCCGGTGCAGCAAGCCCGACCGCGGCAGCGGCCCCCATGGTCGCCAATGTCTGGCGGCGGTTGAATGTGGTCATGATATCCTCCCCTTGAATTTGCGCGCACAATGGGTCGTGGCATGACGTAGTGTCAAGCGCACGCCCCCCGAAAACCACCCTCAAGAACGAAGCGTCACCGCCTGCGGCACCCAGCCTCGCCCGCTTCCAAATGGCCTTAAATCCTCGCCGAAGGCTCCCCAGATTGCCAGCGCGCGCGACATTGCCTATATGGGCGTCACCGCTGCATCAGCCCCCTCCCTTTCACAAAAGGCCCGATCCCATGACCTTCGACCGTTCGATCAAAATCGCCCCCTCCATCCTTGCTGCCGACTTTGCCAATTTCGGGGCAGAGTGCGACGCCATCGAAGCGCAGGGTGCGGACTGGGTACATGTCGATGTAATGGACGGGCATTTCGTCCCGAACATCAGCTTTGGCCCGACCACCTGCGCCGCGATCCGCCCCCATATCAAGGGCGTGATGGACGTGCATCTGATGATCGCACCCGTGGATCCCTACATTGATGCCTTTGCCAAAGCCGGTGCCGATGTGATCACTGCCCATGTCGAAGCCGGCCCCCATATCCACCGCACGCTGCAAGCGATCCGCGGTGCCGGTGCCAAGGCCGGTGTCGCGCTGAACCCCGGCACGCCTGCCGCAGCGGTAGAGCATCTGCTGGACGTTGCCGATCTGGTCTGTGTGATGACCGTGAACCCCGGTTTCGGCGGGCAGAAGTTCATCGACATGAGCGACAAGATCCGCACCCTGCGCGCGATGATCGGCGACCGTCCGGTGCATATCGAAATTGACGGCGGTGTGGACGTAAACACCGCTTCCAGCGTGGCGCAGGCGGGGGCGGATGTGCTGGTCGCAGGCTCCGCCGTGTTCCGTGGCGGGTCTGTCAGCAACCCTGCCCCCTACGGCGAAAACATCCGCGCTATCCGCGCCGCTGCGGAAGGCGTCTACGTCTAAGCGCCAGCCGCACACCAGCGACAAAGGAAAAGGCCGGCCCCCACCACGGGGACCGGCCTTTTGCTTAACACCGCACAGGGAACAATCAGAAGCCAATCAGGCCAGCTGATCCTTGAATGTCTCGATCAGCTTGTGCTTGAGGATCTTGCCCGTGGGGGCCGCAGGCAGGGCCGTTCCGATAATAAACTGGCTGGGGCGCTTATAGCCAGTCAGCCGTTCCTTGACGAAGGCCTTCAGGTCTTGCGGGTCCAGCGTATCGCCCTCGGCGATCTGGACGAAGGCCAGCACCTCTTCGTCATTGCCGGTGGACCGGCCCACCACGGCGGCCTGAATGACCTGCGGGTGATCGTTGATCGCGGCCTCTACCTCCGGCGGGTAGACATTGAACCCGCCGTGGATGATCAGCTCTTTCGAGCGGCCCAGAATATGCAGATGACCGTGTTCGTCGAACGTCCCCAGATCGCCGGTGCGCAGCCAGCCATCCTGGCCGAGGACTTTGGCGGTTTCCTCGGGGTTCTTATAGTAGCCCTTCATGACGTGGGCCCCACGGGTCAGGACCTCGCCCTTGCCATTGCTGCCGCCTTCGACGGTATCATCGATCTTGGTCTCGACACCGGGCAAGGACGGACCGACCGAGATATCAGGCGATCCCAGCGGGTTGCTGGTGGCCGAGATACCGGCGGTGGATTCCGTCATGCCATAGCCGTTCTGGATCGCGACGCCGTAAAAGGCTTCGGCCTTGCGCTTCCACGTGGGGTCCAGCGGTGCCGCCCCCGAAGATACATAGCGCAGCGTTTCGGAGTTGAGCTGCGTGAGCCCCTGCTCTTTCGTGTATTGCATCAGCAGCGCGTGCATCTGCGGCACGGCCGACAGGAAGTTCACCCCCGTGGTCAGCGCGGTATAAAGCTTTTCGGCCGAGAAACGCGCCTCCAGCCGGATTTCGGCACCGGCGCAGCATGAGGCGGTCATGACTGAACACAGCCCGAAAACATGGGTCAGGGGCAACACGCCATAGACCACATCGCCTGCATTGATCCCCCGCAGCGTCGCCGAGGCATTGCCGCCAAAGCGCACGTTGGCATGGGTCAGCATCACGCCCTTTGGGTCGCCCGTTGTGCCGGTGGTATACAGCAGCACCGCCACATCGCTCAGATCCCCATCAGGGTTGCTGTCGATCGGAGTGGCCAGATGCATCGCGCCGAAGGCTCCGGTGATCTCTGCGGCACCCAGCCGTTCCGCATGGGCTGTCGCATCCGGTGAGGCGTGGCAGGTCATCAGCACAGCAGCAGGTGCCGCGTGGTCAATGATCCGCTGGATTTCGCCCGCGCTTTGGCGTGCATTGACGGGGATGATGACTGCGCCGGCTTTCCACGTGCCAAACACAGTGGCCACGGCGGCGGCACAGTTTTCCGACAGCATCAGCACGCGGTCGTTGGGCTGCACACCGGCATCCTTGAGCGCCTGCGCGATGTCATCGCTTGCCTTGTCGAACATCTTGTACGTCCAGCGTACCCCTGTGCTGTCGCTCAGCGCGGGCGCGTCCCCGCGTGCGGCCACTTGATCCGCCAGAAATTGCTCTACACGTACCATTATATTCTCTGCCTCCCCGCAGTCTTTCAGAACCCGGTCAGCGCGTCTGGCTGCGGGTTGGGTCAATAAATCGGTGGCCGAGGGTCAGCCGCCGTAATTTGGTGTGCGCTTCTCGAGGAAAGCGGCGATGCCTTCGGCGGCTTCATCTGCGCCGGTGGCATGGGCCATGGCGTCACATTCCGCTTCAAGCTGGTCGGCCTCGGACACGTCATAGCCCTGCGCCACCAGCCCGCGGATCACCCCTTGGGCTTCGCGGGGGCCTGCGGCCAAGCGGTCGGCAAGCGCCATTGCGGCCTCGAACGCGCCGCCCTTGTCGGTGACGGCATTTACCACGCCCAGATCATGCATGCGTTCAACGGTGACGGGCTGCGCCAGCAAGCACATCTCCATCGCGAGCTGTCGCGGCAGCGCACGCGCGAGCGAGGCGGTCAGCCCCCCGTCGGGCACCAGCCCCGCCTTGACGTAAGCAGCGGTGAACTTGGCACCGGCGGCGGCAACGATCAGATCGCAGGCCAGCGCGAAAGACAGCCCCGCGCCCGCGGCACCGCCTTCGACGGCGGCGATCACCGGCACCGGACAGGACCGGATCGCGCGGATCAGGCTGTGCAATTCGTTGATCTTGCCCCGACGTTCATCTTTGGGCATGTCGCGACGGGCGATCAGGACATTCAGATCGCCGCCCGCGCAAAAGAAATCCCCTTCGGAGGTGAGGATCACGGCACGAATACGCGGCGCGGCGGCCATTTCAATCGCTTGGCCGATGCAAGCGTAAAGCTCGGGCGACAGGGCCCCCCGCTTATGCGCGTTTCCGTTCCAGATGACGATCCGGTCACCCTTGTCTTCGATCCGAGCGCTCATTTCAGTTTCTCCTGTGGGACGCGCTTGAACACGCCTGTGGATGTCGCAATGACCGTACCGTCTTCGTGGACGAGTTCAGCGTCGATATACAGCAGGCTGCGGCCACCGCCCTTGATCGTGCCGGTCGCGGTCACGCGCCCGGGCTGCCCCGCGGCCAGAAACTGGGTCGTCAGCGAGATCGTGAGGAACGGGTGCTGGCCGGTGGGATCCACGCTCAGCGATCCGGTCATGCCACAGGCGTTATCCAGCAATGTGGCGGCAATACCGCCATGAAGGACCCCATGGCGGTTAAAGTGTTGCGGACCCAGATCAAGAAAGCAGCGCCCGTGGGCCGGATCGGATATGTCGACGACATATCCGACCAGGGTTTGGGTACCGGTCTCGTCCCGGATCAGCTGGCTTTCGTCAGGCTGCTGCAAGGGCAATGAAACGCTCCAGATGGTGGTCTGTGTCACCAAAGCGGTGGTCTGCCATGATGATACGCTTGGCGATGTGGGCCAGTTCGTATTCTTGCGTCATGGCGATACCGCCGTGCATCTGGATGCTGTCTTCGGCAACCAGACGGCCCGCGCGACCCAGCAGGTTCTTGGCGGCAGAGATATGCGTCTCGCGCGCTTTGTACTCCGCTTCGAGGTTGCCCGCGGCAACGATCACGGCAGAGCGCGCCTGCTCCATCTCGATCAGCAGGTCGGACATGCGGTGCGCGAGCGCCTGGAACGTGCCGATGGGCTTGCCGAACTGCTTGCGGGTCATCAGGTATTCGCGGGTCAGGCGGGTTGCCGTTTCCATCGCCCCCAGTGTTTCCGCACAGATCGCGACATTGGCCGCAGCGACGCGCGCCTCGATCGCCTTGAACGCCTTGCCCGCTTCACCCAGACGGGCAGAGGCAGGGACGGTCACATCATCCAGCGTGACTTCGGCGGCACGACCACCGGCCAGCAGCGCATAACCTTGCAGCGTGATGCCCTTGGTATCTACCGGCACGAGGAACAGCGAGATCCCGTTTTCGTCACCTGCCTCGCCGCTTTCGCGGGCAGAAACGATCAGCATGTCGGCGTTTTCAGCGTTGACCACAACCGCCTTGCGACCGTTCAGCACCACGTTGTCGCCATCGACCTTGGCGGTAGAGGTCACCTGGTTCAGGTCATAGCGGCTGGTGGGTTCGCCGTGGGCAAAAGCCACCTGCAACGCGCCACCGATCAGCTCTTCGACATGGGCCTGCTGGTCTTCATTGCCCAAGTCGGCAATCAGACCGCCGCCCAGAATGGCGGTATCAAGGAAGGGTTCGACCACGCCTGCGCGGCCCAGTTCCTCGAACACGACGGCGATGTCGAAACCAGCGCCGCCAAAGCCGCCCTGATCTTCGGTGAACAGCGCCCCGATGACGCCCAGTTCGGCCAGACCGTTCCAGATGTCCGCGGAAAAGCCGGTGTCGCTTTCAAGGATCTTGTTGCGGGCTGCTGTATCGTATTTGTCGCGCAGGAAACGGCGCAGACTGTCTTGCAGCATTTGGCGTTCTTCTGTCAGGTCGAAGTTCATGCTCCACCTCCCATCGTTGTTTTGGCAATGATCTGGCGCTGGATTTCGTTCGAGCCGCCAAAGATCGACAGTTTACGGTTGTTGAAATATTGCGCGGCGACGGGGCCGGCATTCAACGGATCAGGCAGGGCCAGGTTCGACCCTTCGATCGCTTCGGATGCAAATGGCATCGCATAGGCCCCCGCCGCACGACGTGCGAGGTCGTTGATCTCCTGACGGATAATCGTGCCTTTGACCTTCAGCATGGACGATTCAACGCCCGGTGCCGCGCCCGCTGCCGCCTTGGAGACGATACGCAGGTTTGTGGTGCTCATCGCCATTAGGTCGATTTCAACCTGTGCCACACGTGCCGCGAAATGCGGGTTCTGCATCAACGGCTTGCCGCCGGACATCTCTGCCTTTGCGATACGTTTGACCGCCGTCAGACCCGCTTGCGAGAACCCGACGCCCGCGATGTTGGTGCGTTCGTGGGTCAGCAGGTACTTGGCGTAGGTCCAGCCTTCGTTCTCTTTGCCGACAAGGTTTTCGACCGGCACTTTCACATCCGAGAACCAGACTTCGTTCACCTCGTGGGTGCCGTCGAGCAGGATGATCGGGCGCACTTCGACGCCGGGGGTGTCCATGTCGATCAGGAGGAAGGAAATACCCTCTTGCTGCTTCACCGTCTTGTCGGTGCGTACAAGGCAGAAGATCATGTTCGCGTGCTGACCCAGCGTGGTCCACGTCTTCTGGCCGTTGACTATGTAGTGCGTGCCTTCGTCGTTCAGAACCGCTTCGGTCTTGAGCGAGGCAAGGTCGGACCCCGCACCCGGCTCGGAATAGCCCTGACACCACCAGTCTTCGCCCGACAGGATGCGGGGCAGCCAGTAGTCATTCTGCTCTTGCGAGCCGAACTTTTGCAGCACGGGCGCCAGCATCGACAGGCCAAAAGGCACAATGCGCGGCGCATAGGCCGCAGCGGCTTCTTCTTCGAAGATGTGACGCTGAACCGCGTTCCATTCCGCACCGCCAAATTTCTTGGGCCAGTTCGGGGCCAGCCAGCCTTGGGCGTTCAGGATAGCATGCCACTGTTCCTGACCGTCTTTACCCAGCTCTTCACCCTTGCGGATTTTGTCGCTCATTTCCTTGGGGAGCTTTTCCTCAAGAAAGGCCCGCACTTCGGCGCGGAAAGCCTTTTCTTCGTCGCTATAGCTCAGATCCATTTGTCTTCCTCCGGTTTATACTGTCGGGCATTGCGCCCTTGTTCATTTACTTAGCGGCTTGTTTGTTCAGGTCGTCAAAGTTGCGCCCTTCGGCCACCAGCTGTTTCAGCAGCGGCGCGGGTTCCCAGAACCAGGCGTCTTCCTTGGCGTAGCTTTCGATGTCGGCCAGCAGTGCAGGCAGCCCTTGCAGGTCGGCCCATTTCATCGGGCCACCCCAGTAGCGCGGGAAGCCGTAGCCAAAGAGCAGGACCATATCCACGTCCAAGGGCCGCTTCGCGATACCCTCGCCCACGACCTTTGCCGCCTCGTTGACCATCGCGGCCATATAGCGGCGGACGATCTCTGCGTCGGTAAAGTCACGTGGGGTGATGTCACGCTCGGCGCGTTCTGCGGCGATCAGCTCGGACACTTCGGGATTCGGCACGCCGCCGCGCGATCCGGCCTCATAGATATAGTAGCCTTTGCCGGTCTTCTGACCAAAGTTACCGGCTTCGCAGATCTTGTCGGGGTATGTCGGCACGCGTTCGGCAGGGTGGCGCGTCGCCGCCTTGCGCTTGCGTGTGGCCCAGCCGATATCGAGTCCGGCCAGATCGCCCACGGCAAAGGGGCCCATGGCAAAGCCGAAATCCACCAGCGCCTTATCGATCTGGAACGGCGATGCACCATCAAGCACCATGTGATCGGCGGCGGTGCGGTAGGTTGCCAGAATACGGTTGCCGATAAACCCGTCGCAGACACCGGCGCGCACGGAAATCTTGTTCAGCGCCTTGCCCAGGGCAAAGCCCGTGGCGACCACATCGGGGGCGGTCTTTTCGGCGACAACCACTTCGAGCAGCTTCATGATATGCGCAGGCGAAAAGAAGTGCAGCCCGATCACATCCGCAGGGCGCGAGGTGCTGGCCGCGATCTCGTCCACATCCAGATAGGACGTGTTGGACGCCAGAATAGCACCGGGTTTGCACACGGCATCAAGCTTGCCGAAAACCTCTTTCTTGACACCCATGTCCTCGAACACGGCTTCGATCACCAGATCGACCGAGGCGAGGCTGTCATAGTTGATCGACACCTCAAGTGCGGTGTTGGTCATCGCGTCGTATTTCATCTGCGTGATCTTGCCACGCTTAAGCGCGCCGGAAAGATTGCCCGCGATGCGACCGCGCGCGGCCTCTGCCGCGTCTTCCTTCATCTCGATAAGCACGACGTTGAAGCCTGCCAACAGCGCCGCCGTGGCGATGCCTGCGCCCATAGTGCCGCCGCCGATGATGCCGATGGATTGCAACGCGCGGGGTTCGACGCCTTTCAGTTCCGGCAGGTTGCCTACCGCACGCTCAGAGAAGAACGCGTGGATCATGCCCTGACGCTGGTCTGTCTCCATCAACTCCATGAAAATCTTGCGCTCGGCCAGCATGCCTTCGTCAAAGGGCAGTTCTGCCGCGGCCTGAACCGCGCGGACCGCCTGCGCCGGAGAGATTTGCCCCCGCCCCTTTTTCAGCGTCCCGTCATAGGCGGCATCCCAGTCGATCGGCGCGGGTGCGGCCATCTCGCTGACGGGGCGGCGCGGTGCGTTGGTGGCGATCAGGTTCTCGGCATAGGCGACGCCCACATCCTCGGGGTCGCCCTCGGTGACCTGATTGACAATGCCAAGGCTTTCGGCTTCGGCCGCTTTGACCTGACGGCCAGAGGTGATCAGATCAAGCGAGGGGTCCACACCGATCAGACGCGGCAAACGCTGGGTCGCACCGGCACCGGGGATCAGGCCCAGATGCACTTCGGGCAGGCCCACTTTGGCCGACGGCTGCGCCACGCGGTAATGCGCCGACAGCGCGATCTCGAGCCCGCCGCCCAAGGACACACCATGCATGGAGGCAACAACGATCAGCGGGGACTCCTCGATCCGTTTGCACACATCGGGCAGGAAAGGTTCCAGCGGCGTTTTGCCGAATTCGGTGATATCCGCACCGGCGATAAAGGCGCGGCCCTCGCCGACGATAACCACGGCTTTGACGCCGTCATCGGCCTCGGCCTGCGCCATACCGGCCACCAGACCTTCACGAACAGCATGGGACAACGCATTGACCGGGGGGTTCTTGATCCGCAGTACGGCCACGTCGCCTTTGCGGGTATATCCAATCTTGTCAGTCATTTAGCATATTCCTTGGTCTAGTCTTATTTCAGTCCCGGCGGCTGAGCGCGGGGGTGCGCCCGGTGCGCTGTTCAAGCGCGCGCACCAGTTCACGCAACGCGGGGCCGACCTCTTGCACGATACGGGAATCGGGCAAATCATGTGGCATGGCACCGGCGGTGAACGATACCGGTTCGCCGAACTCTTCGGCAAAATAGGGGACACTTACGGCGTTGATCGTACTGGCATATCGTGTGCCCTCCGACGCGTAGGCGAACCCTTGTTCTATCAATTGCGAATATCCCTCCGCCCGGAACCTTCGCATATCCGCTTCGGGCGTCAACTGCTCAAAGCGCTCTTCGCCAAGTGACGCCACGACGGCCATGCCTGACGACGATCCGAACACGGGAATCCGGTGCCCCGGCTCCAGCCAGATGGTCGAAGCGTTCTGTGGCCGCCATGTGCGCACCAGCATCATTTTCTCGTCGTCGCGCACGGCGACCAGCAATAGCGTGCCCGTTTTATCGGCCAGCTCTTGCATGGCGTCGGACACCAAATCCAGAAAGTTCACCGCTACCGATGCGACAGAGCCAAGCGCGATAGCCGACGGCCCCAGCCGAAAGCGGTCATTGCGCCCGCCGTGGCTGAGGTAGCCCAGTTCGCACAGCGTATAGGTCAGCCGCGACACCGTAGGCTTGGGCAGCCCCGTCCGGTCGGCAATCTGCGCGTGGGTCAGCCCGCTGTCACTGGCGCGAAAGGCCCGCAATACAGCAAGCCCCCGCGCCAGAGTGTTGGCAAACTTCCTGTCTGTGGTGTCCCCACTCATCGCGCCGCCATAGGAATAAGCAGCGAGATCATCGGGAAGGACATGATCAGCACCAGCACGATCACGTCAACGCTGAGGAAGCGCGTGATACCGGCAAAGATCTTGTCGATCGGAGCCTCTTTGCCCACCACATTGGCGATAACAAAGACGTTCAACCCGACAGGCGGCGTGATCAGCCCGATTTCCAGCAGTTTAATCACCACAACACCGAACCAGATCAGGTTCATGTCATAGCTTTCCACCAGCGGGATCATCAGCGGCAGGGTCAGAACCATGATGCCAATGGGATCAAGGAACATGCCAAGCAACAGATAGATCGCGGCAATCGCCAGCAGCAGGACCACGACGGACAGCTCTGCCTCGGCCACGACGTTCACAATCATCGGGGCAACGTTGGTCAGGGCGATAAAGGCCACAAAGATCTTGGCCCCTGCCGCGATAAAGAAGATCGCCGCGGTCTGGATGCACGTCTCTTTCACCGCGTCCCACAGGCCCTGCAAGGTCAGCTTGCGCTGCGCAAAACCGATCAGCGTCGCCGCGACCACGCAGACAGCCGCCGCTTCGGTCGCCGTAAAGATACCGCCGTAGATACCGCCGATGATCAACACGAACAGCATGACCGCAGGCCAGCTTTCAGCCGCCGCCGCAAAGCGTTCCTTGGCGGAGTAGCGTGTCGCTGTCGAAGGGGCGATTTCGGGCGAACGCCAGACCCAGACGGCGATCACAAGGATAAAGCCCGCCAGCGTCAGCAGCCCCGGCAAAACACCCGCGAGGAACAGCGACGAAATCGAGGTCTCGGTGAAGATACCGTAGATGATGAACAGAACCGACGGCGGGATCAGCGAGCCCAGCGTGCCCCCTGCCGCGACCGACGCTGTTGCCAGACGCGGGTCATAGCCCATGCGCAGCATCTCGGGCGTACAGATTTTCCCCATGGTCGAGGCACAGGCGATAGAGCTGCCGGTAATGGCCGAAAATCCGCCACAGCCCATGACACTTGCCATGGCAACACCGCCGGGCAGACGCGTCAGCCAGACCTTGGCCGCGTGGTAGATCTTGGTCGTGATATCCGCGCGATAGGCAATGTGCCCAAGGGCGACAAACAGCGGTATCATCGATAGATCGTAGGAGTGTATCAGGTCAAAGGAGTTCGAGAACACCATCGACGTTGTGGCACGGATGGCACGTTCGGGCATGAAAGTGCCGGTGCGAAAGGCAAAGATAAAGAAGGTCGCAATCGTCGCGACACTGGCCAGCGCAAAGGCAATCGGCACACGCAGCGCCAACAGGATCAGAACGGCAGCAAAGGCAATCAGCCCGATGGTCGACGCATCCATTACAGCACCTCTTTTTCGGCAACGAGCTCGATTGTGTGGTTTTCTTCGTCCGAAACGATGCCCCCGGACAGGATGGTCCGCACATCGCGGATCGCCAATTCCGCCAGACGCAGCCAGCAGGCGGCGATACCGACCACAAACAACAGACGTCCGGGCCATTTGGGCAGGTTCAGGTCACCGTAGAAAAAGCTGCCCTTTTCCCAAACGCTCAGGAATTCGCGGCCGCCGGAATAGATCAGACCGCCCAAGGCGATCATCCCCATGACCGACCCCAGCACAATAAGCCAGGACCGGAGTTTGGGCCCGAACCGGTCGGACACAAAAGCCACACTAACGTGAGCGCGGTTTGCGGTCGCTGCCGCAAGGGGCAGGAGGATGGCCGCAACCATCAGCTCCCGCACCAAAGTAACGCTATCGGGTACGCTAGATGCGAAGACGGCGCGTGCGACCACGTTGGACGTGATCAAGATCCCCAAAAGGATGACCGCAGCCGCGCCCAACCCCAACAGGATTTTCTCAAGTGGTACCAACATGGTCCCTGCTCCTCCCAAAGCTTGTGTTTAGTTGTTGTCAGCTGCCCAAGGGTAACCGTTCTCGTCGCGCTCTTGCGTGTATTTAGCGATCAGCGCCTTGTAGTCTTCCAGCAGTTGCTCGCCCGGCAGACCGGTGCGGTTGGCTGTCTCGACCCACTCGGCCAGATACTTCTCGCCGCCTTCGACCAGCTTGGCGCGCTCTTCCGCGGGCAGTTCGAACACTTCGACGCCTTGCTCTTTCATCGCGGCAATGGCGTTGTCGTTCGCGGTTGTGATCATGCGGCCGAATTCATCGGACAGATCAGCACCGGTTTCCAGCAGCACAGCTTGCTGATCTTCGGACAGCGCATCGAACATGTCTTTGTTCATGAAGATGCCGACGCCGCCAACCTGGCCCCAGTTCAGCAGGGTGTAGTTGTCCATGACTTCGGCCTGCTTCAGCGCGGCAACAGCGTAGGAATACCCTTGGCTACAGTCGATCAGACCGGTGTCGAGCCCTTGGTACGCGTCATAGATCGACATGTTGACCATGTTCGCGCCTTCGTCACCAAAGACCTTACCGTAGGCCCCTGTGCCGCGTACTTTCTTGCCGGCGATATCGGCAACCGAACGGATCGCGTCCCCCTTACAGCCGATGTTCACCTGGCTGGTGGTCCATGTGCCGATGTACACGAGGTTTTTTTCAGCCAGGTTTTCCGCAATCGCGGGGTTCGAGCGCATCAGTTCGTCCGTGGCGCGCATACCGACCCAGGCGTCTGGGTTGTTTACGGGCAGGTCAGCGATGCCATAGGCGGCCATTTCCTGCGGATAATACACCGCGATCACCGACCCCATATCCGCCACACCGTCACCGATGGACTGTACGGCC
This sequence comes from Sulfitobacter sp. TCYB15, assembly GCF_040435955.1. Lineage (NCBI taxonomy): Bacteria > Pseudomonadati > Pseudomonadota > Alphaproteobacteria > Rhodobacterales > Roseobacteraceae > Sulfitobacter > Sulfitobacter sp. TCYB15. The sequence goes on along the minus strand of NZ_CP159193.1, from coordinate 1,070,119 downwards.
GCATTCGCCTTGAACAGCGCGCCGCCCCACTGGATGTCGAGGCGCAGATCATTTTCCGACCGCTCTGCAACCTGATCGGCGAACCACTGCAACGCGTCTGCACGGGCACCGCGATTCGGGCCTGCTTCGCCGTGGATCAGCACGGTTTCAGCACCGGCAACGGAAGCAGCCACAGTCATTGCAGCAGCGAAAGATAGGTTTTTCAAAAAGGACATGTAATTCCCTCCCAAGAATTATTTTACCATGCGAAACATCGTTTCACTATGTCTCGGGCGCACACTAGGGAGGGGATTTGGAACGTGCAAGCGAAACTTAAAGCGGCGCCGGAATACCGACGCCACTTACTATTTAACCATTACGTATCAAGTACTTAATTCAGATCATGACTTCTCGCGGCGGTACATGAAGCAGCGTCCCTCCACAGCTTCAGGTGGTAAGGGGATTTCGATCAAATTGTCGAAATACATCCGGTCACTGGACACCATGATGCCCCCGACGGCCAATAACGGCTCGATCAAAGGCGAGATTTCACGCGCGAAAGCATCGTTTTTTGCAAGGTTATGCCCGCCAAGATCCGCGTGAATCAGAGCCGCATTCGCGCCAAAGCGCGTCAGTGCCGCAGGCAGGGTTTCGTGCACATCCCCCAGGATCAGTTGATGGTCCTCGGGCGTGCTATCGGGATTCGATGCAACAGCGCGCTCAAACACAAAGATTTCCCGTTCGGGCATCGTTTCGCGGATGTGGTGAAACGTGCGTCCATTGCCCAATCCCAGTTCAAACACCGGCCCCGTCATTGTCTGAGTCAGGGCGGCGGCATGGTCGATACACGCACGCTGTGACACCATACGGTTGATAAAAATGTCCAGGCGGCTCATCGCGGTTCTCCTTCGGGTTGGGTCGTACTGATGCAACATGGGGACGCCGCCCCCCTTTGTGTACCGCTGACGCTTGGTTTTTGCGCTGCCCCCTAGACGCTTGGGTGTTTATCGGCTTCACTCGATAGGTAATGATCGCTCTGACCCGCTTGGGATAACAATGGCCCCCCTTCTTGAAGTAAATGATCTGTCGATCGGTTTCGGCAACGGCCCGTCGGTCGTGGACGGCGTCAGCTTTGCGTTGAACGCGGGCGAGACCCTCGCGCTGGTGGGCGAAAGCGGGTCCGGCAAAACGCTGTCCTGCCGGTCGGTTTTGCGATTACTGCCCGATGCGGCACAGATGCGTGGCGGGTCGATCCGGTTCAACGGGGCCGAGGGTGCCGTCAACCTGCTGTCCCTCCCCGAAAAGAAGATGCGCGCCATTCGGGGGGATCGCATCTCGATGATCTTTCAAGAACCCATGCGGTCGCTATCGCCGCTGCACCGGCTTGGCGATCAGGTCGCCGAAGTGCTGCGCTTGCACCGCAATATGGGACGAAGGGCAGCCAAGCGTGCCGTGCTCGAACAGTTTGAGAAGGTCGGTTTTGTCGATCCACTGCGCGCCTGGAAAAGCTATCCGTTCGAGATGTCCGGCGGGATGCGCCAGCGCGCGATGATCGCCATGGCCATGGTCGCCAAGCCCGAGCTGTTGATCGCGGACGAACCGACGACCGCCTTGGATGTGACGACCCAGGCGCAGGTGCTCGGGCTGATCCGGTCGCTTCAGGCAGAAACCGGTATGGGTGTGATCCTTGTGACCCATGATCTGGGCGTCGTGGCGAATATGGCGCAGCGGGTCGTGGTGATGAACAAGGGCCGCGTGATGGAACGGGGCGATGCGCAAGAGGTGTTGGGCAGCCCCGCCCACCCCTACACCGCCAAGCTTTTCGCCGCCGCCCCGATGATCCCCGCCGTGGCCGCCCCTGCGCCCGCATCCCCGAAGCCCGCAGACGATGTGATCCTTGATCTGCGCGACGTGTCCAAGACCTACACCATGCGGGCAGGCGGCTGGCGCAAGCCGGTGTCCGTATCCGCCTGCCAGCACGTTGACCTGCACCTGCCCCGTGGCAAGACACTGGCGATTGTTGGCGAAAGCGGATCGGGCAAGACCACCTGCGCCCGCATCGCCATGGGGGCCGAACGTCCCGATGCCGGCGGCGAAGTGCTGTTTCGCCCCGACCCCGCCGCCGCACCGCTGGCCGTGCATGATCTGTCGCCCACTGAACGCACCGCATTTCAACGGCAAGCGCAGATGGTGTTTCAAGACCCGTATTCCTCGCTAAGCCCGCGGATGCGCGTGCAGCAAGCCCTGACCGAACCGATGGAGGTGCACAACATCGGCACAGCCCGCGACCGCCGTGAAAAGGCGGCCGAAATGCTGCGGTGGGTCGGATTGAACCCTGATATGCTTGGCCGGTTCCCGCATGCGTTTTCAGGCGGCCAGCGCCAACGGCTGTCCATTGCCCGCGCGCTGACGCTCGATCCGAAGCTGCTGATCTGCGACGAACCCACCTCGGCGCTGGATGTCTCGGTCCAAGAGCAAATTCTGACCCTGCTCGAAGACATCCGCGACCGCGCCAACCTGAGCTACCTGTTCATCAGCCATGATCTGGCGGTCGTTGCCCGCATCGCGGACGAGGTCGCGGTCATGCGCGCTGGCGTGATCGTCGAACAGGCCCCGCCCGACACGTTGTTCTACAATCCGCAACACCCCTACACCCGCGCCTTGATCGCGGCACAGCCCGAACCCGACATCAGCCGGCCCATCGATCTTGATCTGGTCGCCAAGGGCGCGGGCTCTCCCTTGCTCTGGCCCGAACAGTTCCGTTTTGAAGGCCATCACGCCCCCGCCCTGCGCGAGCTTGAGCCCGGCCATAAGGTGCGTTGTCATGCGTAAGTTCTTCCTTGCCCTCGCCGCGACCCTCGCCTTTGCGCCCCTTGCCGCGCATAGCGACGGCCCCGTGCTGCAAGAAAGCAGCTTTTGGGCGCAAGAGGTCAACGCCGGCAGCCTGCCCCACGTGCAGGACCGCATCCCGTCAGAGCCTCTGGTCGTCGACCTCGAAGCCAAGGGCCGCAGCTTTGGGCGTCAGGGCGGGACGCTACGCACGTTGATCTCGCGCACCAAGGACGTGCGGCAAATGGTCGTTTACGGCTATGCGCGGCTGGTAGGGTATCAGCCTGACTACACGCTTGCCCCCGATATCCTCGCCGCGGTGGACGTGGAAGAAGGGCGCAAATTCACGCTTCACCTGCGCCCCGGTCACCGCTGGTCGGACGGCATGCCCTTTACCTCGGATGATTTCCGTTACTGGTGGGAAAATGTTGCCAACGACCCGGACATCACCCCCAGCGGGCCGCCGGATTTCATGATCGTGGACAACCGCCTGGGAAAGGTCACCTTCCCCGATGAACATACGGTCGTGTTCGAATGGCAGATCCCCAATCCGAATTTTCTGCCGCTGCTGGCGCAAGCAAGCCCGCCGTTCATCTATCGCCCGGCCCACTACCTGTCGCAGTTCCACAAGAAGTTCGCCGATCCCGATGCGCTGGTCGAAAAGGTCAAAGCCGCGCGGGTCAAAAGCTGGGCCGCGCTGCACAACAAGCGCGACAATATGTACAAGTTCGACAACCCCGCGCTGCCGACCCTGCAGCCGTGGATCAACACCTCGGACAAGGACAGTTCGCGCAAGCTCTTTGTGCGTAACCCCTATTTCCACCGTATCGACAGCCGGGGCGTGCAGCTGCCCTATATCGATGTGGTGCAGATGACCGTGGTCGGCGGAGGGCTGATCGCGGCCAAGGCCAACGCGGGCGAGGTCGACCTGCAGGCGCGCGGGCTCGATTTCCCCGATGTCGCGATCCTCAAGAAAGGCGAGGCGGACGGCGGCAAATACCGCACCCTGCTTTGGGCCAACGGTGCCGCCAGCCAGATCGCCATCTATCCCAACCTGAACTTCGCCGACCCCGTGTGGCGCGAGGTCATGCGCGACGTGCGTTTTCGCCGCGCCCTGAGCCTCGGCATCGATCGACGCATGATCAACCGCGCGCTCTATTTCGGCCTCGCCAGCGAAGGCGGCATGTCCGCCCTGTCGCAAAGCGCGCTTTACAACGACGACAACACACATGCGTGGTCCATGATGAACCTCGCCCATGCCAACGCGCTGCTGGATGATATGGGTCTGACCGACCGCACCCCCGCAGGGCTCCGCAAGCTTCCCGATGGCCGCCCGATGGAATTCGTGATCGAAACCGCCGGCGAACGCAGCGAGGAAGAAAACGCGCTGGCGATCATCGCGGACACATGGCGTGATCTGGGCATCCGCCTGATCATGCGCCCGCTGGACCGCGATATCCTGCGCAACCGGATCTATGCAGGGCGGACCATGGCCTCGGTCTGGTTCGGCTGGGACAACGGGCTTCCGGGGCCGTCGACCTCTCCTTCCTATCTGGCGCCGACCAATCAGGAATTCTTTGCCTGGCCGATGTGGGGACAATACTACCAAACAGTCGGACAGGCCGGGTCGCCCCCTGATATGCAGCCCGCGAAACGGCTGATGCTGCTGGCGAATGACTGGAACCACACCGACGACCCACAGGTGCGCGAAGACATCTGGAAGCGGATGCTCGCCATCCACGCCGAACAGCAATTCGCCATCGGCGTGCTGGCCGAGGCCCCGCAACCCGTCGTCGTCTCAAACGATCTGATGAATGTACCGGAGCATGGAATCTGGGCCTTTGATCCCGGCGCGCATTTCGGCATTCACCGCATCGACGAATTCTACTTCCAAGACCCCCATGTGCAGGTAAGCCGATGATCTTCCTCCGATACGCCGTGTGGCGTTTCATCACCATGCTACTGACCCTCTGGGTGGTCTCGCTTCTGGTTTTCGTCATCATCAACCTGCCCCCCGGCGACTATCTATCGAACCAGATCGCCGAGTTGCGCGCGACGGGTCAGGCCGAAGGCGTCGCCAAGGCCGAGTTTCTGCGCCACGAATACGCGCTGGATGAACCGATCTGGAAGCAATACCTGATCTGGGTCGGCATGGTGCCGGGGCCGCAGGGGTTTGCCGGGTTGATCCAAGGCAATTTCGGCTGGTCGTTCGAGTTTGACCGCCCCGTGGGCGAAATCGTCGGCGATGCGCTATGGATGACGGTGCTGGTCAATCTCGCCGCGGTATTATTCGTTTATCTTATCGCCCTGCCGCTAGGGGTGCTTGCCGCCGCCAAATCTGAGACTTGGGTCGATTATACCGCCGGCTTTCTGGGCTACCTCGGGCTCGCGACACCGAACTTCCTGCTGGCACTGATCCTGTTTTACTATGGCCATAAATACTTTGACCTGCCGATTGGCGGGCTTATGGCCCCCGAACTTGAGGGCCAGCCCATGTCTTGGGAGAAAGTACGCTCGGTCCTGCTGCACCTGATCGTTCCGACCTTTGTGATCGGCACCGCCGGAGCCGCCGCGATGATGCAGCGGTTACGGGCGAATATGCTCGACGAGCTTGATAAACCCTATGTGGAGACCGCCAAGGCCAAGGGCATGGGCCCCGCGCGGCTGCTGTCGAAATACCCGCTGCGCGTGGCCTTCAACCCCTTTGTCGCGGATATCGGGAACCTGCTGCCTGCGATGGTCTCGGGCTCTGTGCTGGTATCGGTGGTGCTGGGCTTGCAAACCATCGGGCCCTATCTGCTGGTGGCGCTGAAGTCCCAAGACCAGTTCCTCGCGGCGTTCATCCTGATGTTCGTGGCCCTGCTGACGCTGATCGGCACGATGATCTCTGACATGCTGCTGGTCCTGCTTGATCCGCGCATCCGTTACGGGGCACGCAGCTCATGAGCATCCAGCCGGACAACCGCTTTGTCGACACCACCCCCTGGACCGACGACGGCGATCTTTCCGCGCCTGAGCGGGCCGAGATGGACGCCTCTGTCGCGCGGCTCATGTGGCGCAAGTTCCGGCGGCACAAGCTGGCGCTGGTATCCGGGCTGTTTCTGGCCTTCTGCTATCTGATCCTGCCAGTGGCGGGGTTCATCGCGCCCTACACACCAAACGAGCGCAACGCCGAACACATCTACGCGCCCCCCCAAAGCATCAACCTTTGGCACGAGGGCAGTTTCATCGGCCCCTTCGTCTACGAAACGACGGGCACTGCGGATCTGGTGAATTTCCGCTGGGTCTACGACACCGATACCAGCAACCCGCGCAAGATTGAGTATTTTTGTAAGGGTGAAACCTACCACCTCTTTGCGGTCATCCCCAGCGACACCCACCTGTTCTGCGCGCCCGACGGGGCGACGGTGTTTCTCTGGGGATCGGATCGGTTGGGGCGCGATGTGTTCAGCCGCATCCTCTATGGCGCGCAGCTGTCCTTGACGGTGGGGTTGATCGGCATCACGGTCAGCTTTGTGCTGGGGATTTTCTTTGGATCGCTGGCCGGCTACTTCGGCGGCAAGACCGACTGGCTGGTCAACCGCGCGATCGAGATTTTGCGGTCCTTGCCAGAGCTCCCGCTCTGGCTCGCGCTTTCGGCGGCGGTGCCGTCGAACTGGGGGCCGGTGTCGGTGTTCTTTATCATCTCGATCATCCTCGGGATTCTGGACTGGCCCGGGCTGGCGCGGGCGGTACGGTCAAAATTCCTGAGCCTGCGTGAAGAGGAATACGTCAAAGCGGCCGAGATGATGGGCGCGTCGCCCGCACGGGTGATCCGCAAACACTTGCTGCCGAATTTCATGTCGCATCTGATCGCCAGCGCGACCCTGTCGATCCCGGCGATGATCCTTGGGGAAACCGCGCTTAGTTTCCTCGGGTTGGGTCTACGCGCACCCGCGGTCAGCTGGGGCGTCATGCTGAATGACGCGCAAAATCTGGCGAGCATCGAAATCTACTGGTGGACCGCCATTCCCATGCTGCCGATCATCGTCGTGGTGCTGGCGTTCAACTTCCTGGGCGATGGTCTGCGCGCAAGTCTTGATCCGTATAAATCCTGACCCACTGGGGCCTTCAGTTCCAAATGGTCTAAATCCCGGGGGGTGCGGGGGGTTGGCCCCCCGCTGCGCCGGGTTAGTACCAGTCGCCCATTTTGACTTCGATCCCCTCGCCGACCATGGCGGCAAAGGCGGCGGGGTCTTGCGTGCCGTCGTCGCGCCCACGGTAATGGTAGGGGTAGACGAAGGAGGGTTTGAACGTCGACACCGCAGCCGCGGCCGAGGTCGCGTCCATGGTAAACGGCAGGTTCATACAGACAAACGCCAGATCGATATTCTCTAGCGCCAGCATCTCCGGCGTCGCTTCGGTATCGCCCGAGATATACACGCGGAAATCGCTGAGGTTCACGATATAGCCGTTGTCACGCCCCTGCGGGTGGAACTGCTTGCGTTCTTCGGTGGTGTTATAGGCGGGGATCGCCTCGATCGAGACCTCGTTGAACATCGCCTGCTCGCCATTGGCCAGTGCATTCGCCTTGGCCTTCAGTGCCTCGGGCAGCATATCGTAGACGGCAGGATTGGTAAGGATCTGCGTGTTTTCGCCCACCACACCGGCCAGTGTTTCGGCGTTATAGTGATCGCCGTGCTCGTGGGTGATCAGGATCAGATCGGGGGTGGCAAAATCGCTGTAGTTGGCGACCTCGCCCACGGGATCGCAGTAGATCACGCCGGCTGGCGTCTCCATCACAAAGGACGCGTGGTCGATGGGGTGCACTTTGACCTCGCCGCCGGTCATGGGGAACATATTTCCGCCGTGAGCCGCGGCTTGCGCGGCATAAGGCAGTAGCGTCACAACCCCGGCAGTGGCGACGGTGGTCGTCAGGAATTGGCGTCTGGACTGTTTCATGGGAATTCTCCTGTTGCAGGTGAAGATGATGCTAGCGCCCGCCGCCGTCGTTTCAATGTCACAACTGCGCGAGACGCGGCTATCGGTCGTCCCCGCCCGGCTCCGGGCCGGTTTGTGCCTCTTCTTCCAGCGATGTCTGCGCCGCTGCGGTCACCGCATCGCGTTCCTCGTCGCTCAGGTCTTTGACCTTACCGTCGGCCAGACGCACAGTGACCTCCCGATGGGCAAAACGGATTCCTTCGCGCTCAAACAAGGCTCGGATTTCCTCATAGACCTTCTTGCGCACCAGCCATTGATCCCCCGGTTTGGTCATGAACTTGACCCGGATGATCATCGCGGAATCCTGCATTTCAATCACGCCCTGCGATTTCAGCGGCTGGATAAAGTTGTCGCCGATCACCGGGTCATCCAGCAGCGCGATGCCAAGCTTTTTGATCAGCTTGCGAACGCGTTCGACATCGGTGTCATAGGTCACCCGTAACGGCAGCTTCATGATCACCCAGTCGCGGCTGTAGTTGGTCATCACCTGCAGCTCGCCAAAGGGAATGGTGTGCAGCGCGCCCAGATGGTGGCGCAACTGGAACGACCGGACCGAGATTTTCTCGACCGTGCCCTTCACGCCGCCCACATCAAGGTATTCCCCCTTGCGGAAGGCATCGTCGAACAGAAAGAACGCGCCGGCAAAGATATCGCGCACCAGTGCCTGACTGCCAAAGCCGACGGCAACACCGACGATCCCCGCACCGGCGAACAGCGGGCCGACATTGATCCCGAATTCCATCAACACGATGAGGGCGATGGTCACGATCAGAACGATCAGGACAAAGTTGCGAAACAGCGGCAGCAGCGTTGCCAATCGGCTGGCAGAGGACGCGCCGCTGCCTTCGTCGCCCAGTTCCGCCTCGGGCTGGTCGGCGGTTTCGGCCTCGATCTTGCTGTCGATCCAGATGCGGAAGGCGTGATAGACGACGTAGCCGATAAACAGGATCACCATCACGTCCAGCAGCTTGTCCGCGTGGCTTTCGACCATCAACGTTGCTTCTGTGTCCCAGATATAGAAGAACGCATAGGCCCCCGTAACAAAGGCGAGGATACCGGCCACGCGCCGCGCCAGACCTTCAAAGCTGGTGAGACTTTGGCGTGGCACCATTGCCGCCTGTCTGTCAGCCTCGTCCAGCGACATGGTATCATCCGCTTGCGCTGTGCCGGCGGCCTCGGGCGCATCCTCGTCCAAGGCGGCATCAGCGCGCTTTTCGCGGCGCAGCTCGTTCAGGCGGCGTATCATGCGCGCGCGGGCAAAGCCGCGTTCAATAGCATAGTTGATCACGCCGTAGACCACGATAATCGACACCAGAATACCATAGGCCCCCGCGATCAGAGGCACGGAGCTTGGGTTCTCGAGCACCAGATCATAGGTCAGTTCGAACCAGGCAAAAATCGCGTAGGCCACCACCAGCGGTGCCCAGGCCCGCGACATAAAACGCCCCACGGCGCTGCATTCCGACGCGGGCTTGCCCTGCCGCAGCGCGTTTGAAATGGGGCTGCGGTTGACCCAGATCATCAGAATATTCGCCACGACGATCGCCGCCGACATCAGGGAGGCGATGAAAGCATAGACATCATAGTTCAGCCCCAGTTCAGCGATCCAGATGCCGAACAGGATCGCGACGGTATCAAGGCTTGCCATCATCCACAGCCAGCGGTGCAGGCGTTTGGCGTCGCGGTCGCTGAACACGGGGATGCGGTATTGCGACAGGAAGGGTGACAGGATCATCCGCCACAGGCCCGCGGCCACGCGACAGACGAAATAGCCGATGTTGATCAGCGTGACAGTGAACTGGATCGCCGTGTCTTCAAGCGGTCCAAACAGCAGCGCGCCCAGAATATAGGCCACCACCATCGACACCAGAACGCCGATGACCCCCATGAAAAACCGAAACACCAGAAACGGCATCTTTTCGGTATAGCCGACGGGGTTCGCCTGCACTTTGGCGGTGACGAAGCCGCGTGCCATTCGCTTGCCGAACAGCTCCACCTCGACCACGGCCCCGACGGCAAACAGCGCGAGCGCCACCAGCAGCGTCTCACCAAAGGCCCAAAGCGTGCCGTCCGGGCTGGCGGCCCGCAGAATATAGATCACCTCGTTGATCGCGTCGGGCAACTGCACGATGCGTTCGATCAAGGCAGTGCGGAACTGGTTGCCCCGTTCTTGCAGGTGCATCAGCGCAGAGGTTTCCTTGGCCAGCGCCGCCTCTTGCCGGTCGCCCTCGGTCGCTTGGGCAGATGCGGGCTGGTTCAACAACTGGCCCGCGCTATCGACCACCACCACGCTCACCCCGCTTTCAGCGGCTTGTCTGATGACCTCTTGCAGTCGCGCGGCATCGCCTTCTGCATCGCTGACGGCAGTTTCCTGCGCTGTTGGCAAAAGGGACAGAACCCCTTGCGCCGTCGCGGCGTTGGCAAAGGGCAAGACCCACAGCGACAAAAGAAGGGTGAAGATGAAATGCCGCATATGTCCTCGCTCATGGCCTTGGGGCGCAGTCTTGAGACGCTAAGGCGCCCCCCGTGCCATTGCAATCTTTACCCCCCGGCCCCACCTACTCCCCCTGACGATGAACCGCGAAGGACGCCGAATATGACACGCGCCGCATCTTCCCACGGGCTTGGCCCGCTCAAACGCCGGTTTTCGCAGCCCATTCAGGGGCGGCGACGGCGGAAGGTGCTGAAATGCATGACATGTTCACCATAGATGCCTAAGGTATTCTTATTGGGCTGTTCGACCGGCAGGCCAAGGTGATGTGAGTGTATTCGGTTTCTGGGTGCATCGGGCGGGACGGGTTCACCTGCCTTCGACAATAAACGCTTTCTAGCCGCCAGACTGATAGGTGCGGCCAAGGATATTTGACTAAGTTAGGATCGGCCCATGCGCCAAACGGTCTCGAACAACGCCCGCAATGGCAAACCAGCGCGGCGGGTGCTTTTCTATAGCCACGACACCTTTGGATTGGGCCACTTACGGCGGTCGCGCGCACTGGCTGCCGCCTTGATGGACGGCGACGAAGATGCCTCGGCCATCATCCTGACCGGATCGCCCGTCGCGGGGCGTTTCACCTTTCCCAAAGGCGTCGACCACATCCGCCTACCCGGCGTGACGAAGCTGGCCGACGGCAGCTATGTGGCGCAAACGCTTGGCCTTGATATCGACGAGGTTACCTCCCTGCGGGCCGGTCTGATCCGCACCGCGATCGAGGAATACACCCCCGATCTGCTGATCGTGGATAAAGAGCCGACGGGCTTTCGCGGGGAACTGCTGCCCAGCCTTGACTGGCTGCGCGAGAATGGCACCACCAAAGTCGTGCTGGGCCTGCGCGACGTGCTGGACGAACCCGAGGTGCTGGCCGCCGAATGGGAACGCAAGGGCGCGGTTGAAGCGACCGAGAAATACTATGACGAGATTTGGGTCTACGGCATGCGCGATGTCTATGACCCGACCAAGGGGCTGCCCCTGTCGCAGGCGGCCCACGACCGGATGCATTGGACCGGCTACCTGCGCCGCGAGGCCCCGGACGAAACGCCCCTCGCCGAAGAACCCTATGTGCTGATTACCCCCGGCGGCGGCGGGGACGGTGCCGCGATGGTGTCGCTGGTGCTGGACGCCTACGAGCAAGACCCCGACCTGACGCCAAATGCCAAGCTGATCTACGGCCCCTTCCTGTCCGGCGACGTCCGCGACGCCTTTGACGCGCGGGTGGCCAAGCTGGGCGGGCGGGTGACCGCGCTTGGCTTTGATAGCCGGATCGAACAGCTTTATGTCGGGGCTGAAGGCGTGGTTTGCATGGGCGGTTACAACACCTTCTGCGAGGTGCTGTCTTTTGACAAACGCGCCGTCATCGTGCCGCGTACCGTGCCCCGGTTGGAACAATGGATCCGCGCCAGCCGCGCCGAAGAGCTTGGGCTTGTCCGCATGTTGGAAGAAACCCGTGATGGCATGACACCGCAGGCAATGATCGCCGCAATCCGCAACCTGCCGCATCAGAACAAACCCTCGCAAGCCGGTGCAGACGGGCTGCTGGACGGGCTTGACGTGGTGGTTGAACGGGGCCGCGCCCTGATGGGCGGTGGCGCATGACCGACACCCCCGCCCCCCTCGCCATTGTGGTCAAAGGCTGGCCGCGCCTGTCCGAGACCTTCATCGCACAAGAACTTGTCGCCCTTGAAGAAGCCGGTCTGCGGTTCGACATCTGGTCGTTGCGCCACCCGACCGATACGAAAACCCACCCGTTGCACGACCGGCTGCAAGCGCGCGTGCGCTATTTGCCGGAATACCTGCGCGACGATCCCGAACGTGTGGCCGCAGCACAAGAGGCCGCGAAAGCCATGCCCGGCTACGACGCAGCATGGGAGGTTTTCCAACAAGACCTTGCCCGCGACGACACCCCTAACCGCCATCGCCGCTTTGGGCAGGCCTGCGTCATGGCACATGAGCTTCCCGCCGAGACCCGCGGCATCTATGCGCATTTCCTGCACACCCCGTCCTCGGTCGCGCGCTATGCCGCGATCCTGCGCGGACTACCGTGGAGCTTTTCTGCCCACGCCAAGGACATCTGGACCTCGCCCGAATGGGAGTTGCGCGAAAAGCTGGACCCCGCCAGCCACGGTGCCGCCTTTGGTGCCACCTGCACGGACTTTAACGCGCAACATCTGCGCAGTCTTACCTCCGCCCCGGGCCGGATTGATCTGGTCTATCACGGGCTGGATCTGGCGCGTTTCCCCGAACCGCCAACCCGGGTCCAACGCGCCAAAAGCGACCCGTTCCAGATGATGTCTGTCGGGCGCATGGTCGAGAAAAAGGGCTTTGATAACCTGATCGACGCGCTGGCGCTGCTGCCGAATGAGTTTGACTGGCACTGGACCCATATCGGCGGCGGGGACCTGTCGGAACCGATGAAAGCACGCGCAGAAATGCACGGGATCAACGACCGGATCACTTGGCGCGGGGCCTGCGACCAGCCAGAGGTGATCGCGGCCATGCGTGCCGCCGATCTGTTCGTGCTGCCCTCGCGCATTGCCAAGGACGGCGACCGCGACGGGCTGCCCAACGTGCTGATGGAAGCGGCAAGCCAGAAGCTTCCGCTGCTCAGCACGCCCGTATCCGCCATCCCCGAGTTCATCACCAGCGGCACCACCGGCGTGTTAAGCGACGATGCCCCCGCCGCCCTTGCCGAGGCGATGCAGCGTTTTGCGGAGGATCCATCGCTTGGCCCTCGGCTGGCCGAGGCCGCCCACGACCGGCTGCATGCAGAATTCACCATGGCCCCCGGCATTCGCCAGCTCCACAAGCGGCTGACGGCGATGCTGGCACAGGGCGGCTGATGCGGCTTGCGTTCTACGCTCCGTTAAAGTCGCCTGATCATCCGGTACCCTCGGGGGATCGGGCGATCGCGCGTGGGCTGATGGCCGCGCTGCAACGGGGGGGCGCGACGGTTACAGTCGCCAGCACCCTGCGCAGCCGCGACGGGGCGGGCGACAGCGCGGCGCAGACCCTGCTGTTCAATGCTGCCGAGGCCGAAGTGCCCCAAGCCATCGTCCGCGGTCGTACCGAAGGCTGGCAGGCGTGGATCACCTATCATAACTATTACAAGGCCCCCGACCTGATCGGCCCCGCCGTTGCCCGCGCCCTTGGCATACCCTATCTGCTGGTCGAATCCAGCCGTGCGCGCAAACGGCTGACAGGCCCGTGGGCCGGTTTCGCCCTAGCTGCCGAGGCCGCAAGCGACGCGGCGGATGTGATCTTTTACCTCACGCACCGCGATGCCGAAACGCTGCGCCGCGATCAGACCGCGGGGCAGCGGCTGGTGCATCTGCCGCCGTTTCTCGCACAGGACGCTTTGCCTGTGCCGTCCGCGCTGGATGGCCCGATGCTGGCTGTGGGTATGCTGCGCGACGGGGACAAACGCGCCTCGTATCAGATCATCGCGGAGACGCTGGCGCTGCTGCCAGCAGACAGCTGGCGGCTGGATATCGCGGGTGACGGCCCCGCCCGCACCGAGATAGAGACGATGATGGCCCCCTTTGGCGATGCGGTTCGGTTTCTTGGGGAGCTTGATGCGACCGCCATGGCCGCCGCCTATCGCCATGCATCGCTGCTGTTCTGGCCCGGGGTGAACGAAGCCTTTGGTCTCGCCTATCTGGAGGCGCAGGCCGCGGGCCTGCCCGTCGTAGCCCAAGACCGCCCCGGCGTGCGCGATGTGCTGGCCCCTGCCTCCTATCCCGCGCCGGAAAGCGGCACCGCCCCGCTTGCCGCACAGATCACAGCGCTGCTGTCGGATACAAACCTACGCCACACACGCGCCCAAGCCGCCCGCGATTTTGTTGCGCAACATCATCTGCTTCCCACTGCCACCGCGACCTTGCTGGCGGGGTTGGAAAGCTGCGGGGTGCGCCCATGATCCGGCTTGCCCTGCTCCGCCACGGGCATACAGGCTGGAACCGTGCGGGCCGCATTCAAGGGCGCACAGATATCCCGCTGGATGATGACGCCCGCGCTGGTCTGGCGGCGCTGGCATTGCCCGTGCCTTGGGACCGTGCCGATCTTGTATCAAGCCCCCTGTCCCGCGCCGTTGAAACCGCCCGACTGGTCGCAGACCGCGCGCCGAAAACCGCGCCCGCGCTGATGGAGATGGACTGGGGCAAGTGGGAAGGGCTGCACGGCGTAGAGCTTAAGGCAGACCCCACCAGCGGGTTCCGCGATATCGAGGATTGGGGCTGGGGCTACACCCCACCCGGCGGCGAAAGCCCCGACAGCCTGCGCGAACGGCTGATCCCTTGGGCCAACGGCTTGACGCGCGACACTGTCGCCGTCTGCCATATCGGCGTGATGCGTGTTTTGCTGGCCCATGCGACCGGCTGGGATTTCGCTGGCCCCGCCCCCTTTCAGATCAAGCGCAACCGCTTATATCTACTGGATATTTCACCCAAGGGTTGGACCGCCCACCCTGATCCCATCCGACTGGAGCCGCGCTTATGAAGGTCAGCATCGTCGTCACACATCTGCTGGGCACCGGCCATCTGGCCCGCGCCCTGACCCTTGGCCGCGCCTATGGGGCGGCGGGGCATGATGTGCAGGTCGTCTCGGGCGGGATGCCCGCACCGCAGTTGAACAGCGACGGCGTTGACGTGGTGCAACTGCCGCCGCTGCGCTCTGACGGTGTGGATTTCGCACGGCTGCTGGATGAACATGGTGCGGTCGCCTCTGAAGCGTTGAAGGCCGCGCGGCGCGAGATGCTGGTCACCCACATCCAGACCCGCGCCCCCGATCTGCTGATCACCGAACTGTTCCCCTTTGGGCGCCGCACCCTCAAGGCAGAGTTCATGGCCCTACTTGACGCCGCAGATGCCCTGCCCGCGCGCCCACTGATCTGCGCATCGGTGCGCGATATCCTCGCGCCGCCATCCAAACCCGCCAAGGCGCAGCTGGCCGATGATCTGGTTGCGCAGTATTACGATGCGGTGCTGGTCCATGCGGACGAGACCGTGACGCCGCTCTCGCTCAGCTGGCCGGTGTCCGGCGCGATGCAGGGCAAGCTGCGCTATACCGGTTTCGTCGCACCGCCCCCCGCCAGCCCCCATCCCGACCGGCTTGGCGCGGACGAGATTATCGTCAGCGCAGGGGGCGGCGATGTAGGCGCGCATGTGTTCGACACCTGCCGCGCCGCGGCCGCGCGTGATGCGGGGCGGGTCTGGCGCTTGCTGCTGGGGGGGCAGGATGCGGCCGCACGCAGTGCCGCGCTGATGCAGGATGCCCCCGCGAATGTGGTGATCGAACCGGCGCGCCCCGAATTCCGCCAGATGCTGCATCACGCCGCCGCCTCTGTCTCTTTGTGCGGCTACAATACCGCGCTGGATGTGCTGCAAAGCGGGGTGCGCGCGCTGTTTGTCCCCTTTGACGCCGGCAACGAGGTGGAACAAGGGCTGCGCGCCGATGCGCTGTCCGCGCTACCGGGGATCGAGGTGCTGCGCAGCACCGATCTGACACCGGACAGGTTGCTATCCGCCTTGGCAACTCTGCACGCCGCCCCGACCCGGCCTGCGCAGACAGACGGGTTTGACGGGGCCGCGAGGACGGTCACCCTGACCGAGGCGATGCGAAAGGGCACGCGATGACCGTGGATTGGGCCAATCTTGACGCCGAGCTTGCAATATGGCGCGCAGAGGGATTGCACCTGCCGATCTGGTGGCGCGATGATGATGCCATCGCCCCAACCCCCGCGCTGGATCGCCTTGCCGCACTGGCCGAGGATCTGTCCCTGCCCGCGCATATCGCCGTGATCCCTGAACATGCAGAACCCGCGCTTGCCGCCTATAGCAAGGACCGTCCGCTGATCCGTCCGCTGGTGCATGGCTGGCAGCATATCAGCCACGCGCCCGACGGGGCCAAAAAGGCAGAGTTCGGACACCCGCGCCCCGATGCGGCCCACGAGCTCGCCCAAGCGCTGAACCGGATGCAACAGCTTTTCGGCGACGACCTGCTGCCGATCTTTGTGCCGCCGTGGAACCGGTTGGACGATGGGTTGCTGCCGGTGCTGGCAGACGCAGGCTATGTCGGGGTGTCGACCTATCTGCCGCGGGATAACCGGATTGCCGCCCCGGGGCTGGTGCAGATCAACACCCATATCGACCCGATTTTCTGGCGCGGCACCCGCAGCCTTGTCCCGCCGGACACGCTGATTGCGGATATCACCAAACTGCTGCAGGACCGCCGCAAAGGGCTGACGGACCCGCAGGAACCCTTGGGGTTTTTGACCCACCATCTGGTGCACGACGAAGATATCTGGGGGTTCACCCACGCTTGTCTGGCGCGGCTGCTGGACGGTGGGGCGGTGCCTGCACAGATGACAAGGCTGCCCTGACCTTTGGTGTCGTCCCAACGAAAAGGGGCGCATGAAGCGCCCCTTTTGGAATAATCGTCTTAGCTGTCCATCTTCAAGGCAGAGATAAATGCCTCTTGCGGGATGTCGACCTTGCCGAACTGGCGCATTTTCTTCTTACCCGCCTTCTGTTTATCCAACAGCTTGCGTTTCCGCGAGGCGTCGCCGCCGTAGCATTTCGCGGTCACATCCTTGCGCATCGCCGATAGGGTTTCGCGCGCGATCACCTTGCCGCCGATGGCCGCCTGAATCGGGATCTTGAACATGTGACGCGGGATCAGATCCTTGAGCTTTTCAACCATGGCCCGGCCGCGCATTTCGGCGCGGTCGCGGTGCACCATAGTGCTGAGCGCATCCACAGGTTCGTCGTTGACCAGAATAGACATCTTGACCAGCGCATCCTGACGGTAGCCGATCATCTGATAGTCGAACGAGGCATAGCCCTTGGTGACCGACTTCAACCGGTCATAGAAGTCGAAAACCACTTCGTTCAGCGGCAGATCATAGACAACCATCGCGCGACTGCCCGCATAGGTCAGGTCCATCTGGATGCCGCGGCGGTCCTGGCACAGCTTGAGCACGTCACCAAGATATTCATCCGGCACAAGGATGGTCGCCTTGATGCGTGGTTCTTCGATGTGATCCACGAAGGTCAGGTCGGGCATGTCGGCGGGGTTGTGCAACTGCTCGACCGTGCCGTCTTTCATATGGATGTCATAGATAACCGACGGCGCGGTGGTGATCAGGTCGATGTCATACTCGCGCTCGATCCGGTCACGAATGACTTCAAGGTGCAGCAGGCCAAGGAAGCCGCAGCGGAAACCGAAACCCAGGGCGGCGGATGTTTCCATCTCGAAGCTGAAAGACGCGTCGTTCAGCGCCAGCTTTTCAATACTGTCGCGCAGGTCTTCGAACTCGGCGGCGTCCACGGGGAACAGACCACAGAACACCACGGGCTGCGCTGGTTTAAAGCCCGGCAGCGGGGTTTCGGTGCCCTTTTTCTCGTGCGTGATTGTATCCCCGACCCGTGTGTCGCGGACCTGTTTGATCGATGCGGTCAGAAACCCGATCTCGCCGGGGTTGAGGCTGTCGATCTCGGTCATGGCGGGACGGAAGACGCCGATACGGTCGACGTGGTGCACCGACCCATTCTGCATCATGCGGATACGGTCGCCTTTTTTCAGCTGACCATCCATGATCCGCACCAGAACGATGACGCCCAGATAGCTGTCGTACCATGAATCGACCAGCATTGCCTTCAACGGCGCGTCCTGCGTGCCCTTTGGCGCGGGCAGCTTATGCACGATGGCTTCAAGCGTTTCGACAATGCCCTGACCTGTCTTGGCCGAAACACGGATCGCTTCGGAAGCATCGATCCCGATCACATCCTCGATCTGTTCCGCCACGCGGTCGCAGTCGGACGCAGGCAGGTCGATCTTGTTGAGAACCGGCACGATCTCGTGATCCGCATCAATCGCGTGATACACGTTGGCGAGCGTCTGCGCCTCGACGCCTTGGGTGCTGTCCACGACCAGCAGCGATCCTTCGACCGCGCGCATGGAGCGAGAGACCTCGTAGGCAAAGTCGACGTGACCGGGTGTGTCGATCAGGTTGAGGATATATTCCTCGCCGTTCTGGGCGGTGTAGTTGATCCGCACCGTCTGGGCCTTGATCGTGATCCCGCGCTCGCGCTCGATATCCATCGAGTCGAGCATCTGCGCTTTCATATCGCGCAGGGAAACGGTGTTCGTCTCTTGGATCAGGCGATCGGCGAGCGTGGATTTACCATGATCGATGTGCGCGACGATGGAGAAATTGCGGATATGTGAAAGTGGTGTCATGAGGCAAGGATATGGTGCGGATTCAAGCGCTGGTCAATGGGCTGGATCGCCTGTTCCCCTTGATCCTTAGGGCATTTGACGCGCGTCGGCGGATTTACCTGCATTCTGATCGCAAACGTCAAAGGGGGGATGTGATTTTTTCGCGGTCACCTGCCATGCAGAAACCGCATACCGCCGCCAACGCCAATATATCAAGGCGCTTGGCAGTACTGCGCGGTACCGCCCCCTTTAGCAATGTTGCAACACCGGCATTTCGTATGGCTGCCTTATGGTTTTATCCTGCGGGCGGGGGCGTTAGATCGGCCTTCTCAAATGGTCTGCACCCTTGCAGATCGGGCGAATAAGGAATTTTGAGATGAAGATGAAACACTCGCTTGGCACAGTGACCGTTGCAGCCCTTGGTCTGGCGTCGCTTCCCGCGCTGGCACAGGCCCAAGAAGGCCCCGTCTGGGACGTTTACGGCCAACTGAACTTTGGCGTTCTGAGCGTTGACGATGGTGAAGACACAAACACCACGTTTATCGACAACGACAACTCCAACAGCCGCGTTGGTCTGACCATGACCCAAGCGCTGCAAAACGGGTCCGAACTGCGTCTGACCTTCGAAGCAGGCCTTGGCCTGACCGGGTCCTCCGCCATCAATGGCGACGACGACAGCCTGGATTTCGACTACCACCGTACCGAACTGCGCAAACTGGACCTGACATACCGCACGCCAAACGCGGGTATCTTCTCGTTTGGTCAAGGCAGCACGTCGACAGATGGCTCGGCCGAAGCTGACTTCTCGGGCACCGGTGTTGCCGCCTATGTGGGCATCAGCGACATCGCGGGCAGCCAGCAACTGCGTTTCGCGGATGGCACGCTGTCGAGCGTTACAATCGGGGGCACCAACAGCTCTTTCGACGGCAGCCGCCGTTTCCGCGTGCGCTATGACACACCTGTGTTCAACGGCTTCTCCGCATCGGTTTCCTACGGTCAGGAAGTCCTGAGCTCGGGCGATGACAACGACTACACCGATGTCGGCACACGCTACGTTCAAGACTACGGTGACTATTCGGTCGACGCGCGCTTGGGCTATTCGTTCCGCGACACCAGCAACGATCTGGTCATGGGCTCCGCCGCTGTTCTGCACCAACCAACCGGTCTGAACCTCGCGGTTTCCGCAGGTCGCCGCGTTGCGGGTGACGCAGACTACGCCTACATCAAAGCGGGCATCACCCGTGATTACATCGCGGCGGGTTCGACATCCTTCTCCGTTGATTACTACGACGGGAACGACTTTGTCGTCGCAGGGTCCAGCACCTCTTCCGTGGGTGTCGCCGTTGTTCAGCGCCTCGACGCGTACAACACCGAGCTTTACGCAACACACCGCACCTATGACTTCGACGATCCGTCGGCCTCCTATCAGGATCTGGACGTGACCTTCGTTGGTGCGCGCTGGAAGTTCTAAGCAACACACGCCTTTGCCCGACCTGTTCGGGCAAAGGCATTTCCGTTTTGCGCCCCCAATCGTGAATTGCTCAATCTGCAGTTTTCCGGCATAAATGCCAGCAGCAGTTAGGGCAGCCTCGGGATCAACCCGGCGTCCGAGAGATGAGGCAAAACGATGGTACGACTTTTCACGATGATCTGTGTTGTTGGCACGCTGGCCGCTTGCGGCGGACCGCGCGGCTATAACCCCAGCGGCGGCTTTGGCCGGGGCGCTGTCTTGTTCGCCACCGGGCCGATCCACAACGCCTGCATGAAATCGGGGCGCAAACAGGCGAGCGCGGCGCGCTGCGGCTGTATCCAAGCCGTTGCCGACAAAGAGCTTTCTTCGTCAGAACAGCGCCGTGGCGTACGCGTTTTCTCGGACCCTCACAGCCTGCAAGAGGCGCGCCAGTCCGACCGCAAAAGCGACAATGATTTCTGGGCTGTATGGAAAGCCTATGGCCAGACAGCATCGACCCTGTGCAGCGCCACCTAAGACCGTGACACCGGCGGCAGGGGCACGCCCCTGCCCTAGATCTGTGGCCGCGAAGGCGGGCCGAAACGGTCAATCAGACGGTCTTTGATCTGATCACGGGCGGCGCGGTATTGCGCGATCTTGGCATCGCGCGTTTCCCCCAACCCTGTCGGGTCGAGGATCGGCCAATATTCCACAGTCAGATGATAAAACCGCGTCAGTTCCAGCGCGCGGCGTTGGCTGGCGGGGCTCAGCGCGATGATCAGATCGAAAGAGCTCAGATCATCGCCCCAATTCTCCATCTCGTCGAAACTGCGGGACCGGTGGCGGGATAGTTCCACGTCCAGCTCTTGGCACACCGCGATAGAGAAACCGTCGATTTCCAGATCGTTCATCACGCCGACGGATTGCACATAGGTGCCCGTGCCGTAGAACTTTTTCATCAACCCTTCGGCCATAGGCGACCGCACCGCGTTGTGATCGCAGCAAAACAGCACCGATTGGGGCAGTTTCTGGGTCATCTAGCCGCCGTAGTGCAGAACGCAGATGAGGGTGAACAGGCGGCGGGCCGTATCTGTATCGATCTCGGCCTTGCCTTCAAGCCGCTCTTGCAACACCCGAGACCCTTCGTTGTGGATCCCGCGCCGTGCCATATCGATGGTCTCGATCTGCGAGGGGGCGGATTTCTTGACCGCCTCGAAATAGGATTCGCAAATCTGGAAATAGTCTTTGACAACTTGCCGGAACGGCCCCAGCGACAGATGGAATTCCGCCGCCTTTTCAGCGCTTTCGGTGTTCACATCAAACACCAGCCGTTTGTCACGGATCGACAGGCCCAGATGGTACGGCCCTTGTGGCACCGGGCGATCATCGCGCGACGGCAGGGTAAAAACATTGTCCTCCAGCAGATCAAACATGGCGACCTTGCGCTCTTGCTCTATCTCGGGCGTGGGCGGGGGCAGGTTCGCGTCGTCAAGCGCGATATGCGTGATCCGGGACATGGGGACGTCTCATTTAGTGTCTATCCCGCCGACCTTAGACCGGGCGGCGGGGTTCTACAATTGACATCGGCGGGCCGGGCAAAGGGCCGTTGCGTCAGTCGTTCAGTTTGCGCAGCCTTGCGGTGACCGACAGACCGTGCGCCTCAAGGCTTTCGGATCGCGCCAGACGTTCCGCCGACGGGCCGATCGCGCGCAGCGCGTCCGGCGTCATCCGTGCCAGTGTCGTGCGCTTCATAAAGTCCAGCACCGACAGCCCGCTGGAAAACCGTGCAGAGCGTGCCGTGGGCAGCACGTGGTTCGGCCCGCCAACGTAATCGCCAATCGCCTCGGGGGTCCATTGACCAAGGAAGATCGCGCCCGCGTGGGTGATCTGCGCACTTAGCGCATCCACATCCGCGACGCAAAGTTCAAGGTGTTCAGGCGCGATACGGTTGCTCAGCTTGGCGGCTGTCGCCAGATCCGGCACGGTAATGATCGCCCCGTTCTCGCGCCAGCTGGTGCCCGCAATCGCGCGCCGTTCCAGCGTTTCCAGCCGTGCATCCACAGCATCCGACACCGCGCGGCCAAAGGCCTTGTCCGTGGTGATCAGGATCGACTGGGCGCTTTCGTCGTGTTCGGCCTGGCTGAGCAGATCAAGCGCGATCCAGTCAGCATCGTTGTCCCCATCCGCGATCACGAGAATTTCGGACGGGCCCGCGATCATGTCGATGCCCACCTTGCCAAACACCCGCCGTTTCGCGGCAGCGACATAGGCATTGCCGGGGCCGGTGATCTTGTCGACGGGGGGGATCGTGTCGGTGCCATAGGCCAGCGCCGCCACTGCCTGCGCCCCACCGATGCGGTAAATCTCGTCAACGCCCGCCAGCCGCGCAGCCAGCAACACCAGCGGGTTCAGCACCCCGTCCGGCGTGGGCACGACCATCGCAAGCCGTTCTACCCCCGCGACCTTGGCCGGGATCGCGTTCATCAAGACAGAGGAAGGATAGCTTGCCAGACCACCGGGCACATAAAGCCCTGCGGCGGATACCGCGCTCCACCGCCAGCCGAGCGTGGCACCGGCGTCGTCCTGCCACTGCGCATCCTCGGGCAGCTGCCGTTCGTGATAGGCACGGATACGCGCCGCAGCGAGTTCAAGCGCTGTGCGATCCGCGTCCGAGACTTCGGCAACCGCGGCGTCGACTTCAGCAGCAGTGATGCGCAGGGTGCCGGGGGTCAGCGCGATGCGGTCGAACTTCTGGGTCAGCTCGATCACGGCGGCATCGCCCTTGGACCGCACCTGCGCGATGATCTCGGCCACCGTGTCGTCCACATCGGGGCTGTCTTCACGTTTGGCAGAAAGCAGCGCGGTGAACGCCTGTTCGAAATCGGGCTGATCGAAGTCTAGGAATTGGGGCATCGGATGTCCTTTGCAACGTGCAATGGGCTTTGAAGGGATGCCACGCGGGCGACCCGCACGGCACAGAATGTGGAAGAACGCTTAGGCCGGATGTTCCGGCAGCTTGCGCGACGGGGCCACATAGGGGCGCGTCACATCCTTCAAGGTCACATCCAGCGCTTCGACCGTCAGCCGGATCACACCGTCCCCCGCGAGGGTTAGCAGCACGTCGCCCGAGGGCGCATCGGTTTCGGTGAACTCGATCTGCAACAGCGACAGGATGGTATCCGCATCCCCCTTGTTCACGCCTTGGCTGGACACGCGCTGCACGTTGCTGAACATCAAGATTGTTTGCACGCGTTCCGGGGCGTGGCGCGATTTGCCCGCGTCTTCCCACCGCACGCGGTTCAGCAACAGGGCAAAGCGCCCCTCTTTTTGCAGCCAGCGCATTTCCGATCCCGGAAACACGGCATCCTGCGCCAGCGAGGAGATCACCTTGAGGTCATCAGCATCCAGCGCGCCGAGGTTCAGCGGAGCTTCGCGCCCGTCTTCGAAACGTGCATCTTCGGTCATTGGTCTTTGATCCGTTCAATATTTGCGCCCACGCCGCGCAGTTTAGCCACCACATGTTCGTACCCGCGATCCAGATGATAGACACGGCTGACGCGCGTTTCGCCTTCGGCGGCCATACCGGCAAGGATCAGGGAAATCGATGCGCGCAGATCGGTCGCCATCACCGGCGCACCTTTCAGCTTTTTGACGCCGTGCACCGTCGCGGTGCCGCCGTGGACCTCGATATCGGCCCCCATGCGGATCAGCTCGGGCGCGTGCATAAAGCGGTTCTCGAAGATTTTCTCTTCCAGCACCGAGGTACCGTCCGCTGTACACAGCAGCGCCATCATCTGGGCTTGCAGGTCGGTGGGGAAACCGGGGAAAGGTTCGGTCGTGACATTTACCGCGTTGATCACGCCATTGCGCCGCGCGACTTTCAGACCTTTGTCCGTCTCGGTCACGTCGATCCCTGCCGCGTCAAGCTTTTCGCAGAAAGCCGACAGCAGGTCGATGCGCCCGCCCAGCAATTCAACCTCGCCACCGCACATCGCCGGGGCGAGCATATAGGTGCCCAGTTCGATCCGGTCGGTCACAACACGGTGGGTCGCCCCATGCAGACGGTCAACGCCCTGAATCTCGATCCGGCTGGTGCCGTCGCCTTCGATCTGCGCGCCCATAGCACGCAAACAATCCGCGAGATCCACGATCTCGGGCTCGCGTGCGGCGTTGTTGATTACCGTCGTGCCCTTGGCCAAGGTCGCAGCCATCATGATGTTCTCGGTCGCGCCGACAGAGGCAAAGGGGAAGTCGATGACCGCACCTTTCAATGCCCCGCCTTGCGCCTTGGCGTGCAGATAACCGTCACGCAAGTCGATCTCTGCGCCCATTAGGGCCAGACCATCGGTGTGAATATCCATCGGACGCGCACCAATCGCGCAGCCGCCCGGCAGTGATACCTGCGCGTGCCCTTCGCGGGCCAGCAGCGGCCCCAGCACAAGGTTCGACGCGCGCATCTTGCGCACGATGTCATATTCGGCGCGCGTGTTGATCTCGCCATGACACGACATCGCCAGAACCTGACCGTCCTGCATCGATGTCACCTCTGCCCCAAGGGACCGCAGCAATTCGGTCATGGTGCGGATGTCGGACAGGCGCGGCGCGTTGGTCAGCGTCAGCGGCTCTTCGGACAGCAGGGTCGCGGGCATAAGCGTCAGACAAGCGTTCTTGGCCCCCGCAATCGGAATTTGTCCCGACAGCGCACCGCCGCCTTTGACCACAATCGAATCCATCCTTCAGCCTTCCTTGGTTTGGCCGGTCGGCCCGTTATCTGTCTGCGCGTTATTATTTTGCGTGTCGTCGCTTTGGCTTTTGTCGCTGCGCGCACGCGCTTGCGCCTTGCGTCGGCCCATATTGGCTTTCAGCGCGGCTTTCAGCCTGTCTTCCCGCAATACATTGGGTTTTGGCGGCTTTTGTGGGGCGGTATCCTTTGACATGTCGATTGTCTAGCGCAGCGGACCGATATGGTCCAGATTACGCTTGCACCATATTGCGAATGGGTCTAATCACCCGCCCACAGTGCTGGAGTAGCTCAGTGGTAGAGCGCGTCATTGGTAATGACGAGGTCGGGAGTTCAATCCTCCCCTTCAGCACCAGATCCCCCCTTTAAACATATCGCTTTGCCCTGATGCCTTATTTATCTGGCGTTGCGGTTTTGGCATGTGCCATGGATGCGCCTGAAGTCGTCGCAGCGCCCCCTGCCCCGAAACATCCCGAATCACGATGGCATAAGAAAACCCCGACCACTTGCGCCGCCGGGGTTTTGATTTTCACGTGAAGCAATTTAGCCGCGATATGTCAGACCGGCAAACAGACGGCCCTGATCGCGGTGGCGGCCCCCGTGGACCGACCCTGCAAAGGATGCCACACCGGCAATCAGCGACGCGGCGGCCAGCACAAAGGCGGTCAGGATACCGGCGTTACGCGCGGTTTGCGCAGCTTCAACCGCTGCTTCTTTCGCCTCTGCTGCGGCCTGTTCAGCCTCGGCCTTGGCAGCGGCTACAGCGTCTTCGACTTCCTGACGCGCTTCCTGCGCTTGGGTCACGATCTGGTCCACACGCTCTTTCGCCTGAGCTTGGGTCAGATCGGTGCGTGCGGCAACAGCGCCGGCAAGATAGGTCCGGTCTTCCTCGCTCACCTCACCCGTGCGGTAGATATTCGCGACGATGCTGGCGGTCTGCTCTGCCAATTGCTCGGGATCGGCTGTCAACGGGTCGACCTGATTGGGGCGCAAAAGCTGGTTCGACAGGTAATCGGTCGGATCATTCTTGGCCTCATCCGGGATTGCAGCACCCGCCGCATCGGCCAGTCCGGAGGCAGCACCTCCCACGGCAGAGCCCGCAGCTTCGACGACCGTACCAGCTGCTTTGCCTGCACCCGCAGCAACATTGCCCGCGGTATTGGCTGCAAAGCTCAGCGCGCTGGATAGCATCACGGCGGTGATCACAGAGCCGAGGCCCCAAACAACCAGACCGTTGATCCCGTCACGTGAAGTGACTTCATCATCCGTAGCGCTTTCGACGCGGCGGCGCATGCGGCCCGCGATATAACCACCGGCCAGATAGGAGGCGACCAGCGTGATCACCATCCACAGCGCGGTCACAACCAGTTCAAGCGTCGATGAATTGTCGGTTCCGTCCAGCGTGATCGACGACAGGCCAAGTGCCGCGCCGAAGGTGGTCAGCAAAAGGCCGATTGCCACAGCGACAACGGTGCCCGCGAAAATTGCGGGCCAGTCGACATAGGATCCATCGGCAGTTTTTTCAGTGAGTGTCGTGTTCATGTAAATGCCTCCCCGGCGTTTGATTACGCCAAGCCGACCAGCGACAGCACCGCCATAACCACGACCACAAGACCAACGAGATAAATGATACCGCCCATTTTGAATACTTCCTCTTTGCGTGCCAGACGCGGGATGCACTGGCTTCACAAAGGCAACGTCAGGGAACCGGCATAGTTCCGCTGACCGCGCAAATTACCCGTACTGCGGGAGATGACAAGGTGAGCGGGACGGGCAGTGACTACAGGTCGCCCTGCCACGTACCGTCAAAGATCATCTCGTCCACGGGGAGCCGCTTGCTCCAGCCTTTCACCTCAAGTTCGGGCGTCTGGTAAAGCTCGTCCACGTGACCCAGACAGAGGTAGCCGACGATCTCTATCCGGTCGGGGATCTTCAGCAGGTCACGCAGATCGGCATCGCGGAACACGCTGACCCAGCCCATCCCGATGCCCTCGGCGCGGGCGGCAAGCCAGAGGTTCTGGATCGCGCAGACGGTGCTATAAAGATCCATGCTTTGATTATGGGTGCGCCCCAGCACGACCTTACCGCCACGGCTGCGGTCACAGGTCACGCAGATATTGACCGGTGCCTTGCGGATACCTTCGAGCTTCAGCGACCTGTAGCTTGTCTGGCGGTCGCCCTCGAACATCTGCGCGGCTTCCTCGTTGGCGCGGTTGAAGGCTTGCCAGACCTGATCGCGTGCGGCCTGATCGCGGATGACGATGAAATTCCACGGCTGTGACAACCCGACTGACGGTGCGTGATGCGCGGCGGTCAGTATGCGGTGCAACACGTCCTCGGCCACTGGATCGGGTAAAAACTGATCACGTACATCGCGGCGGGTGAAGATCGCCTTGTAGACGGCGTCGCGTTCAGCATCTGAAAAAGGCGCGGCGGGTGCCAGCGCAGAGGGTATCGGCATTGTTCAGTCCCCAACAATACGTTTATGCGCCAATCCCGCTGTCCATGCGGGGCAAGCTGTACTGTCTGGCCGGTCTTCTGACTTAGGGTCGTCTGGTCCGCGCGCCTTCCCGGAATAGTCCAGTGGCCTATGCGCAAACCATCCCCATTACAGCGTTGGGCACGTGCCGGAGTTTCACCAGCTTCCCGATTCTTCCGCGAGGCGGACACCAGACCCGGACATTGGGCCACGGCTGTCCGCCCGGAACAAGCCCTAACGCGGGGGTCAACCGCGTTTGGTTGCGAAAATCTTCTTCATTACGGCGTCGAACTCGTTCCACGAGATGACGGCCTTGTTGCCTGCATAGCCGTGATAATAGGATCGCCCGTTAGAGGTCGGGAAACCGGCCCAGATACGTGCAAGGTTTTCCATAAAGCGGTGGCGGCTGATCTTGCCTTTCTTGAAGGCGTTAAACCCCGCGTCGACCAAAAGGATATCCGCCAGCCCGTCCTGAACCGCCGAGGTAAAGCGGTCATTCTTGCTCAGGCCCGCCTGTCGCACCAGACTGCGCAGCGTGGATGGAATGAACTGGTATCGACCGATGGCATGCGGTTGGCCCGGCGTGCGGTCGATCCAGCGGTAGATCTCGCCGATGGTCATTTGCGTCGGACGCTGTGGCGGCAGCCGTTTGGCCCCGTATTGCACGGCGTCATAACCCTTTGGGCCCGCCTCGGCCCAAGCGATGAGGCTTTTGAGGTCCGCGGCAGTGCTGACCCCGCTGAGCTCTTGGAAAGACCGGCTGCGGCTGCTCACGGTTTTGGACCGGACCTGCGCTTTGGGCTGGGTCTTATGGCGCAGCTTGATCTGGCCCTGCCCTGCGGATTGCATGACGTTGAACGAGATGTCGCTTTGCATGGCAGAGCGCGCACCGGACAGGCTGAACCCTTCGGCGCTGACAGTGGTAGCGGCCAGAAGTGCCGCGGTTGCGATAATTGGTAGTGTGCAAGTAACTTTCATATCATCCCCCATGATGAAAAAATTTGTCATGGGACCATGGTGACCGCAGACGCCCGCGCTTTCATTTGCGCAAGCAGGTGGGTCGGGGCCATGGACGGATAGGACGGCATATCTTTTGGGATAGGGCGCTATCCCGCGGTGCGGTTGCCCCCTCCGTTCAGACGGGCTTGGGCAGTGTGGCACGCGGATCCGCCCCGGTGTTTCACCCGAATCCAAAGAGGGGATTCGCGGTAAACCACGGAAAAAACGCATAGCCCGCGACCCGCAAACGGGGCGTCAAGCCCGCATCCGGGGGCTAAGCCATGATATTCATTTACTTAATTCCCGCGCAGCGGTGGTCGTTTTGTCGGAGTTGCGCTATGATTAGTCGCAAATACATAAAATGGAGAGCATCTAATGACAGATGAAACGTCGCCGGGTATCCCGACACCCGACGGGGCCGCTGCCGTAATCGACACGGATTACGAGATCGGCCAAGACAACAAAGAAGGCAGCGTGGGGCCCTTCGGCTTCGACATTCACAACCCGGTCTTCGCGATCTCGGGTGTGTGTATTGTTGCCTTTGTATTCTATACACTCGCGCTGCCCGAACAGTCTGGCGCGCTGTTCACATGGCTGTTTTCGTCGGTGACAAAGGGCTTTGACTGGTTCTTTATCTCTGCCGGCAACATCTTTGTGCTGTTCTGCCTGTTCCTGATCGTCACGCCTTTGGGCCGTGTGCGTCTTGGCGGGGCCGAAGCAAGCCCCGACTACACCTACCTTGGATGGTTCTCGATGCTGTTCGCGGCGGGCATGGGCATCGGTCTGATGTTCTATGGCGTCTCTGAACCGCTATCGCATTTCTCGAGCTCCATGGGTGGCACTGCTGTTGGCGAAGACGGCCTGCGCACCGATTGGGCACCTTTGGGCGCGGCCGCGGGCGATCAGGCCGAAGCGGTGCGTCTGGGTATGGCGGCCACGATCTACCACTGGGGCCTGCACCCTTGGGCGATCTATGCCGTTGTTGGGCTGGCGCTGGCGCTGTTCAGCTATAACAAGGGTCTTCCCCTGACCATCCGCTCTGCCTTTTACCCGATCCTGGGGGAACGCGTCTGGGGCTGGCCCGGTCACGTGATCGACATTCTCGCCGT
Organism: Sulfitobacter sp. TCYB15; assembly: GCF_040435955.1. Classification (NCBI taxonomy): domain Bacteria; kingdom Pseudomonadati; phylum Pseudomonadota; class Alphaproteobacteria; order Rhodobacterales; family Roseobacteraceae; genus Sulfitobacter; species Sulfitobacter sp. TCYB15. The sequence goes on along the minus strand of NZ_CP159193.1, from coordinate 1,040,845 downwards.
ATTTGCAACGCTCTTTGGTCTGGCGACATCGCTTGGTCTGGGTGCCACCCAAGCCAACGCGGGCTTGAACGAGCTCTTTGGTGTGGCGGTTGGCCCCACAACTCAGGTTCTGCTGATCACCGGCATCACCGCGATTGCGACCGTATCCGTGCTGCGCGGCCTTGATGGCGGCGTCAAAGTCCTGTCAGAGATCAACATGGGTCTGGCGTTTTTGCTGCTGGCCTTCGTGCTGCTGGTCGGACCGACGCTGGCGATCCTGTCGACCTTCGGGTCATCGCTGCTGGCCTATGTGGAATATCTGCCCGGTCTGTCCAATCCGATCGGCCGTGAAGACGTCAACTTTATGCAGGGCTGGACATCGTTCTACTGGGCATGGTGGATCAGCTGGTCGCCTTTCGTCGGCATGTTCATCGCCCGCGTCAGCCGTGGCCGTTCGGTCCGCGAGTTCCTGACCTGCGTTCTGCTGATCCCGAGCCTCGTTTGCGTCCTGTGGATGAGCGTCTTTGGTGGCATGGCAATCGATCAGGTGATCAGCGACGGCTACACCGCCGCGCAAGAAGCCGAGCTGCCACGCCAGCTGTTCGCCATGCTGGATGCGCTTCCGCTCGCCGGGATCACATCGCTGATCGGTATCGTATTGGTCATCGTGTTCTTCGTGACCTCGTCTGACTCCGGCTCGCTGGTGATCGATACGATCACGGCAGGCGGCAAGGTCGATGCACCTGCGCCACAGCGCGTGTTCTGGTGCATCTTCGAAGGTGCCGTAGCGATTGTGCTGCTGCTGTCTGCAGGCGGGCTCAAGTCGCTTCAGTCGATGGTTATCTCAACCGGATTGCCCTTTACTGTGGTGCTGCTGTTCCTGTGCTACGCAATCTTCCGCGGCCTGCGCGCCGAGATGAAGACGCAATAACGCAACCCTAACCGACGTTTGTGCTTTGCCGGTAAAAGCGCCTTATACCCCCCGCCGCCCCGTGCTGCGGGGGGTATTCTTTTGCACGACACAGACAAACAAAAATGCGCGCAAATTATTCCGACAAAAACTGTCGGATTGACATACCCTATAATTTCGATCAGGTTTGTGGAAACGTCTAGCCACCCCGCATGCGATCACGGGGACGCCCGACACATATGATGTGAGGAGTCCCACGATGAGACCATTCCCCAGAACGCAGATTGCCGTTCACCGTCAGGACCAAGCCGCAGGGCTGCCTGATGATCGGTGCCGTGTGCAACGTTCCTTTTCCATGACCATTGATAGAGCAGCCCTATGACATTTCATGCCCCCCCAAAGACCCAAGCCCCGATGAACGCGCTGCCGACCTACTCTGCCCGCGACCTGACCGAAGGCGGAGATCTGGCCCAAATCGTGCTGGATACCCAGACCTACACCCTGCGAATCACACGCGCTGGCAAACTGATCCTGACCAAATGAATGACGCACATCAGCACCCCGGCGGTGCCCCGGTAGGGTTCATCACAGAGCTGGACAGCCTTCAGGCCGCGTCGGTCATCTATTTGCGGATGTGGTGTGACGGGCCTGATGCACAGGAAAAAGTCAGCAGTGATTTTGCCAGCGTCCTCGGCCACACCAACGGGAGCAAGGCGCTCGCTACGTTTGAACAGCTATGCTCGCTTTGTGCACGGTTCGGGCGGCGGCCTTTGATGCGCCATTCGGTCACGTGCAAATGTCTGGGATCGGACGAATCCTGCTTTGCGAACTTCATCGCGACAGCCACGGACGGACAGCGCGAAGACGCGATGCTGATCGCGACCCTGCTGGTTCGCGCCGATATGGCCCCGCTGGTGGCATCGCTTGCTGCGGATTTCGGGCTGGCGCTCAAACGGATGCGCCTGAGCGCACCAAGCGAGGTCGCGCAAATGGAAGCAGCACCGACGCTGCATTAACGGGCGCTTCTCGCGCCCGATCGACGCCCTATGTGCAACGCTACAACCCATTGAAATTTTTGTAAGGTTGCCGAAGTTTAATACTTGATTGTTTTTATCAGCCTTAGTAACCCGCCCGTGAATAGGTAGCCAATCGTCCAGACCAGCCCCCTAAAAACAGCCCGAATGGGCAATGACGAGGGCGATATGACTCAGACGAAAACACCACACAGCTTGCGTGGCCACACGGCCAGCCGCAGCATCGGCATGATGACGGCCGCCGCCATCGGCGCGACGTCTCCTGCAGCACTTTATGCGCAATCCAGCGACGAGCCGCTGCTGCTTCCCGGCATCGAGGTTGAAACCTCCGAGCCGCAGGCCGCCAAGCCCAAGCCACAACCCGCCAAGAAACGCGCCACGGCGGCCCCTGCCCCCCGCGCGACACCGGCACCCGCCCCTGCACCCGTCGTGGCCGAGGCCCCCGTTGCTGCCGCCCCCGCCGCGCCCGTCGCTGGCGAGAACGGTCTGTCGCCCTACGCCAACCCCGAAGCCGGATATCAGGCCGTTCAATCGGGCAACTCGCTGCTGACGCAACCGCTGGTCGATACACCGCGCACCGTTACCGCAGTTACCCAGGAAGTGCTGCGCGACAAGAACGCGACATCGGTGCGTGAGCTCGCCCGCACCACCCCCGGCATCACATTGGGCACCGGCGAAGGCGGCAACGCATTCGGCGACGTTCTGTTCATCCGCGGCTTCCGGTCCTCCAACGACGTCTTCATCGACGGCGTGCGTGATTCCGGTGTTGCCGTGCGCGAAACATTCATGGCCGAACAGGTCGAGATCACCAAAGGCCCGTCGGGCTCCATCGGTGGGCGCTCGACCACCGGCGGCGCGGTCAATCTGGTGACCAAAAAGGCGCAGGATACGGACTTTGTCAAAACCACCACGACCTTTGGCACCGCCGATCTGGCGCGTCAGGAAGTCGACTGGAACAAGGTCTGGAACGACCGCTTCAAGACCCGCATCGGTGCCGTCGCCCAAGTCAGCGACGTTGCCGGCCGCGACGGGAGCAAAGACGACCGTCTGGGTCTGTCCATCGCTGCCGAATACGAAGCGACCGACCGTCTGACACTGGATTTCGAAGCCTACCAGCTGCAGATGAAACAGATGCCGGACTGGGGTGTGCCATGGGATGGCACCAACGGCGTGCCCTTCACCGAATCCGCTGCAGGCCGTCCGACGCTGGACCGAGACACCTTCTACGGCAACCCAGACCGCGATTTCCACGATGCGACACAAAGCGTTGCCACCTTCGGCGCGACCTTTGAAATCACACCGGGCATGACATTCACCAACCGCTCCCGTCTCAGCCGGACCGAGAACGACTATATCGTGTCGGCGCCTGAACGCCCTGACACCTCGGATGCCGACCCGCAGAACTGGACGCTGACGGCCTCTCCCAAAAGCCGGTATCAGGTCAACGAGGTGGCGTCGAACACCAGCGAGCTTTCCTTTGGCTTCAACACCGGGTCGGCGCGCCATGACATGATTGCGGGCTTTGCGCTGTCGCGTGAAGAAATCAGCCAGCGCGGCTATGTCGGCCTATCCTCCGAAGTGGGCGGCGGCACTGCCGAGGACCGTCTCGAAGGGTGCTCCGTCGCGATCTACAACCCCGATGTCAGCGGATGTTCCACAGCGACACCTGTCCGCAGCGCCGATGCGACGCTGACCGATGTCACCACACGGTCGCTGTATCTGAACGACACGATCACCTTTAATCCGCAGTGGCAGTTGAACCTTGGTGCCCGTCTGGATGACTACAGCGTCAGCCGGACCACCACGGAGGCCGGTGCCGATACGCTGTCGCGCGATGACACCATGTTCAACTGGAATGCCGGTGTTGTCTGGAAACCCCGCGACAACGGGTCGATCTACCTGTCCTATGCCACCTCAACCAATCCTGTCGGGGATGAACTGGACGCAGGCGGCGGCAGCTACAACGGGATCGATTCCTCGAACCTGCTGCTGGAGCCTGAAGAAAACACCGCGATCGAACTGGGCACCAAATGGCAGTTCGGCAATCTGACCGCCACCGCTGCGCTGTTCCAAACCACCAAGGACAATGCCCGTGAAAGCACAGGCGGCCGCGGCGCACCTGTTGTGACCACCGCGACCGGCGAATACCGCGTCCGCGGGATCGAACTGGGCTTTGGCGGTAACATCACCGAAAAGCTGAGCCTGTTCGGCGGTGCGACCCTGATGGACAGCGAAGTGCTGAAAAGCAGCAACCCCGACAACGTTGGCGAAGAGTTCGCGAATATCGCGCACGAACAGTTCAACGTACTGGCCCGTTACAACTATAACGACCAGTGGAGCTTTGGCGGCCAAGCCACTTGGCGCGGCAGCGTTCAGGGCGGCACATTCGCGGCGACCAACGGCAACGAGCTGCCCAGCTACTGGCGCTTTGACCTGATGGCGGATTACCACATCACGGATGATGCCTCGGTCAACTTCCGCATCGATAACGTGCTGGACGAAACCTACTATGACGCGCTGTACCGCTCCGGCACGCCGTTCGTCTATGTGGCACCGGGTCGCTCTGCGTCCATCTCTGTCAGCATGAAGTTCTAAACCACACACCAAGGCTGGCGGCGCAGACCCGCGCCGCCAGCCGATCCCCTCGAAAGGATACACCATGTTGCTTTGCGTCGAAAATATCCTGTCACCGCAGGAAGTTGCCCATATCCGATCCGTGATCGACACGGCCCAATGGGACGACGGCCGCAACACCGCCGGCGCGCAATCGGCGCAAACCAAGCGCAATCAGCAAATTCCCCTCGACAGCCCTGTTCTGCCTGATCTGCAGACGCTGGTGCTCCAGCGGTTGATGGGCAACCCCACGTGGGTTTCCGCTGCCCTCCCGCTGCATATCCTGCCCCCGATGTTCAACCGCTACAAAGAGGCGGAAACCTTCGGCGTGCATGTCGACAACGCCATCCGCGTGAACCCGCAAACCGGCCAGCGCCTGCGGACCGACCTGTCGTGCACGCTGTTCCTGAATGATCCCGACGACTATGACGGTGGCGAGCTGGTCATCGAAGACAACTACGGCACCCAGTCGGTCAAACTGCCGGCGGGGCACTGCGTGCTTTATCCGTCAACCTCGCTGCATCAGGTCACGCCTGTCACCCGTGGTGCGCGCGTTGCGTCCTTCTTCTGGGTGCAGTCGATGATCCGCGACGGCGGCCAGCGCGAGATTCTCTTCGATCTGGATCAATCCATCCAAGAGCTGTCGGCCAGCGCGGGTCTGAACGACCCGACCGCTGTGCGCCTGACCGGCATCTACCACAACCTCATCCGACAATGGGCAGAGACCTGATATGAAATTTCCAAGCATCCTTCTGGCGGCCGTCCTTGTCGCGACGCCGCAACTGGCCGCAGCCGACACCGCGTCGGTCAATATCGCGCTGATCACATGGGCTGACCAATGGATCGGCCCTGCCCTGTCCGAGCCGATGCGCGTGGCCGCGCAACAGGGTGGCCATTCGCCGCTGGCGATGTTCATGGGGGCCGATATCGTCGTGAAGGCGGTGATGTTCGGGCTGGCCATCGCCTCGGTTCTGGGTTGGGCCGTATGGGCGGGCAAGATCCTGCAGGTTTGCTGGGCCAACGCACGGCTGCGCCGGTCCTACCGCAAGCTTGCCAAGGCGGGGGCCGTCAAAGGCGCGCAGGCGAAATCCTTTTCCGGCCCCATGCGCGCCATGATCCGCGCCGCTTTGGCCGAGATCGACATCTCTGACGGGTTGAACAAGGCGGGTATCAAGGAACGCGTCGCCTCCGAGCTTTCGCGGATTGAGGCGGGGGCCGCGCGCTCGATGCAGTCTGGTGCGATGATCTTGGGCTCCATCGGGTCGACGGCACCGTTCATCGGGCTTTTCGGCACGGTCTGGGGCATCATGAACAGCTTTATCGGCATCGCTGAAAGCGGCAGCACCAGCCTGACCGTCGTTGCCCCCGGTATCGCCGAAGCGCTGCTGGCCACCGCCATCGGTCTGGTCGCCGCGATCCCCGCCGTGCTGCTTTATAACCACATCACTCGCGTCGTCACCGGCTACCGCGCGCGTGTGGGGGATGCCGCGGCGCTGGTGGAACGCTGTCTGTCGCGTGATCTGGACCGTGCAGAGCGTACCGCTGACGTGCCCCATACCACCCCTGATATCGCCACCAAACTGGCAGCGGAGTAACCCCGATGGGCGTGCGACTTTCTGACGGCGGCGACGATCTTGCCCCCAATGCGGATATCAACATCACACCGTTTATCGACGTGATGCTGGTGCTGCTGATCATCTTTATGGTGGCGGCCCCGCTGTCTACCGTGGACGTCAACGTAGAGCTGCCGGTCGCCACCGGCAAACCCGCGCCGCGCCCCGATGATCCGGTCTTTGTCACCATCCATCAGGACCTCAGCCTGAGCGTGGGCGAAGAAGAGGTATCCTTGGGGGATCTGAACATGCGGCTTGGCATCCTGACCCGTCTGGATCTGGGCACGCGCATCTATATAAACGCCGATCGTTCGGTTCCCTATGGCGAGGTGATGGCCGTGATGAACCGCATGCGCAGCGAAGGCTATCTGAAGATCGGCCTCGTCGGGCTTGAGGACGAGGGCGGGGCCGCCCCTTCGGCAGCAGGTGACGTGGCAACCGCTTCGCCTGCCCCCGCTGCGCAGGACGCCGCAGAATGAGCTTTGCCTACGCCCCGCGATATGGTGCCGGCTTGATGCTGGGGGCCGGGCTGAGTATCGGCGTGCATGGCGCGCTGGTCGCACTTTGGCTGACACAGGCTGCGGCCTACGAGCCACCGGAAGAAGCGGGCATTCAGGGCCGCGAGCTGATCGATCTGGCCGAGGTCGAGATGATCATGGCCGCGCCTGAAACCGACCTCCCCGACGGGCCACCCGCCGAGGATAGCCAAGCCACGCTCGAAAGCCCGGCCGAACGCGAGGAAGCCAAAGCGTCAAACGATCCGCTGCTGGCACAGATACCGCGCACGCCGGACGACCCCGAACTGCAGTTCAAGATCGCCAATCCCGATCAGGAAGTCGACACAGACAAGGAGGCGACCGAAACGCCGACCGAGTTGCAGGAAGAGACCGAAAACGAGAACGCCGCGCAAAGCACGGCTGCCGCCCCCAAGGCAAGCGCGGGTCAGGACGAACAGGACCAAAGCGCGGCCAAGGAACAGGGCCTGACAGATGCCGAACGGGCAGAGATCACGGATTGGCAAAAATCGCTGGTTCTGGCGTTGAACGCCGCCAAGGACTATCCCCGCCGCGCCCGCGAGGCCCGCGCCGAGGGGACCACAACCATGGCCTTCACGCTGGATCAATACGGTCAGATCAAAGCGCGCGAGGTGTCCAAATCTTCCGGCTGGCCAGTGTTGGATCAGGCGGCGCTGGATATCTTTGACCGGCTACAAACACTGCCGCGCCCGCCCTCAGCCATGGGTGCCGGCCCGTTCAATCTGGCAATCCCGATCAGCTATCGCTTTCGCTGATCGGGTCGCCGCCGAAGGCTGTGATCATATCGGGGGTGATGTCTGCGACTGTTGCGCAGCCGCATAGGGCCATCGTCACTTCCAGCTCGTCCCTCAAGCGACGCAACACCTGACTGGCCCCGCGTGCCCCGTCGACGATCAACCCGTGCATCACGGGGCGACCGACCAGCACAGCTTCAGCCCCAAGTGCCAGCGCCTTGAACACATCGCTCCCGCGCCGGATTCCGCCATCCAGATAGACCGGCACATCCTGCCCCACCGCCTGCACCACGGCGGCCAATTGCGTGACGGGGGCCGGAACGGTATCCAGCACCCTGCCTCCGTGGTTTGAAACGATGATCCCCGCAACACCGGCATCGACGAACCGCCGCGCATCCGCGGCACGCAGACAGCCTTTGATGATCACCGGAACGGGGCTGTCCGCAATCAGCCGTGTCAGGTCTGCCCATGTGGGGGCAAAGACCATCATCCCGTCGAACACAACGCTCTGCCCGTCTTGCAACTGCGGTCGCGGCGGCTGCGGCAGCGGGTCCAGCATCACGGGGCGCACGCCATCCGGCAGCGCAAAGCCCGCGGCAACCTCGCGGTCGCGCAGGCCGTTGATCGGGGCGTCAAGCGTCACCACCAGCGCCTCTGCCCCGCAGTCCACCGCGCGGTTGACCAATGTCATCGTGCTATCGTGATCCGCCTGCATATAAAGCTGGAACCAGCGTCGGCCGGGGATAGCGGCGATGTCTTCGGGCGCGGTGCTGGTCTGGCAGCTGACCACCATCACCGCCTCCTGCGCGGCAGCGGCCATTGCAGTCGCAGTTTCCCCTTCCGAGTGGAACAGCCGTTGAAACGCCATCGGCGCGACCATGATCGGATGCGCCGCGGGCTGCCCCAATATCGTTGTGCGCGTGTGGCCGCCTGCACAGTCAGCCAACAGGCGCGGCAACAATCCTATCCGGCCAAAGCTGGCGCGGTTCTGGCGCAGCGACAGCTCCCCTTCTGCGCCGCCTTCAAGGTAGGCAAACACATCAGCGGCAAGGGTCGCGTGGGCGGAGGCTTCGAAATCTGATAAGGTCACAGGCATAGCCCACAGATCGCGCAAAACGCCCGCCGCCACAAGCGACTTAAATACTCAGATATATCGGTTAGACGCGTTGGACGTATTCCAGCATCGCGTCATCAACCTCGTCCCCACATAGAACAGAGACTTCGCCCGTCGTCTCGAAGACGGCGGCACGCACATCGCTCAGCCGCATGACGTTGGATTCGCGCAGCTTCTCCATCAGGTCACTGCGCGACACACGATTGACCCGCATCGCCTCTTCGCAGATCTTGCCATTCTCCATCAGATAGACCGGCGCGTTCTGGATGGTATGCAAAGCGGTTTCAGACCGACGGCGCAGATAGGATAGCCCGAACTGGAAAAGGAACAGGCAAGCGGTTGCAACCAAAGTCTGGAAGAACGCCTTCCAATCCGACGCTTGCGCCGCCCCCGCCAGCAAAGAGCCGAAGGCAATGGTGGTCACAAAGTCGAAGTTCGTCATTTTCGAGAAGGAATTGAGCCCGACGATCCGCACCATGAGGATGATCCAGATCAGCGCCACACCGCTGAGCACGAAGCCGCGGGCCAGAACATCCAGTACCGTATTGTCGAAAAACATATAATCCCTTCTTCTCTGGATTGATCAGGCGTCGGATTGACGCGCTTTCTCTTCTTTCTCGTCGCGTTGCTGAGCACGCGATTTCGGCACGTCGCCCTCGCCCGCGGGCCACCCTTCGCGCTGCGCGCGGCGGTCGCCGTCGGTCGCTTCGGTCTGGTCGTGGAACAGATGCACCTGCGTTGGATAGGGCATATCGATCCCTTTTTCATCCAGCGCTTTATAGACCGCCTGCAGCACCGCCCCGAAGGTATGGATCTGCGACGCACGGTCCGACTTCGTCCACCACCGCAAGCGGACGATGTTGGCGGAATCGCCCAGTTCGACCGGTATCGTTTCAGGGGCTGGGTCGGTCTCTACACCCTCGACGCTGGCGCAGGCATCCTGCATGACCTTGCGGGCGATGTCCCAATCGTCGCTGCAGCCGATGCCGACGTCATATTCCGACCGGCGCGTGTCAAAGGCGGTATTGACCACCACGCTGTCTGTATAAATGTCCGAATTCGGGATCACCACGCGGCGACCGTCATAGGTTTTGATCATCGTGGCGCGGGTCTCGATCTTTTCGACCGTGCCTTCATGCCCGCCCGACACGATCTGGTCGCCGACTTCAAAGGGCTGACGCAGCAGGATCAGGATACCTGCCAGCATGTTCTGCAAAATGTCCTTGAACGCGAAGCCGATCGCGACAGAGCTGACGCCCAAACCGGCAATTAGATCCCCCGGTGTGACCGTCGGGGCGACGATGGTCACCGCCAGCATGAAGCCGATGATCGTCACGGCCCACCGCATCAGCGCCCCGCCCACGTCGCCCAAATTCTCGCGTCCGCGGCGCCCGGCGGATTTGCGGATCAGCGCGCCGATGCCCATTCCCAGAAACCAGAACACCACGGCAACAAGCAGCGCGACGCCGATATTCGGGAGCAATCTGAAAAAGCCGTCCAACCAGCCGTCAAGTTTATCGAAAATCAGGCCGGGGTTGGCGTCGACTTCTTCCATGGGTTCTTCCTTACTCGTTACTGAATCAGCGGGAGCACAAAAGACCCGTTCTCACGTGGCTATTTGATCACATCCCCAAGACAAACGACCCGAAACAGCGGCGGGTTCCCGAAACACCCTTGGTATATGCGCTGCAAACACGTCCAAGGCCGCAAGCGCTTTGTGTGAAATGAGCAACAGCGCCATAATTCCGCCAGTTTCAGAAACCATTAACGATGGCAGAGAATTTCAAGAGATGCAGAGCGTACAACCCTCTGTGCAGGACTGAGTGACAGGGCAACGATGACAATTCCGCGCAAGCTAGCCTACTTCCAACTGTTTACCCTTTGCGTCTGCATCGGGCTTTCCTTTTTGTTCTTCTTTGTGGCGGGCAATACTGTGCAGGTCCAAGCGAAGGACAGGTTTCACGCGTTGGTCAGCCAAGGGTTGTCGTCAATGGGGCGGCGCGCCGACGAATACGGCAGGACGCTCGACGGTGTCGCGGGCTTTGTCGCTGCCTCTGACGAGGTGACGGCGCAGGATATGGAGACCTACGCCACGTCGGTCCATATTGCCGACGGTTCCTACGTGCTAGATGCCATCGGCTTCGCCGTGCCTGTGTATGACGAAACCGACGGCACGCTGAAGGATTTCGTGATCCAGCGCGCCACACCGACGGAAAACTTCGCCGGCATGGTCGGGACAGAGTTTTCAAGCAACTCAGATCTTCTGGCCACGGCCCTCGCCACCTATGCAAGTGGCGACACGCTTTCGACAACCCCTGCGCTCCACGGCGAAAACTGCCATGCCCTGCTGATCAAACCGATTTTCCGCCCCGGTGCCGCTTCTGACGGCACCCGCGATCCTGATGCGGCGTTTCTGGGCGTCGCCTTTGCGATGGTCGATGTGGACGAAATCTTTAGCGATCTCTTCGCCGCGCAAAATGACCTCATCACGCTGGATGTGTCCTTCTATGATGAGAATGGCACCCCGTTCCAGCACGATCCAACCGTCGCCAGCGATGCCCCCGCCCCGGCCTTTGAGTTTTCGCGTGACCATACGGGCTATGGCCAACGCATGACCCTGCACTGGGCCAGCACCCCGGCCTTCGAGGCCGCGCAACCGAACAACGCCAAATGGATCGTGCTGGCGCTGTCGCTGACCATCACGGCGCTGATCCTGATCATCCAGTCGGTGATCCTGAAACGTAATCTGACAATCAACCAGACGGTGGCCGACAAAACCCGCGAGCTTGAGACGCAGCACCAAGAGAAACGCTCGATCCTCGAAAATGCGATGCTGCCGATTATTTCGGTCCGGCAATCGGGTGAAATACTGCATCTGAACGATGCCGCGCGACAGCATCTGATCGCGGCCGGGCATCGCAAGGACGCGACGGGCGACTTCGTGCAAGATCTGCTGCCCGAGGTCGACATCCACCGTGCCGACGGCGGCGTGAAAGTCGTGGTGCCGCCCCACAAAGGTACGACAGAACCCCGCACACTTGAGGTCGAGAAGAACACCTGGCTTACCGCCGACGCAGAGACGCGTATCACCTTGATGCTGCGCGATATCACCGACAGCGAACGCCGCACGCTCAAGATCGCGGAAACCGAACAACGGTGGAGCCTCGCGCTCAGCAGTGCGCATATCGGGGTCTTTGACATTGATCTGGAAAATGGCACATCTGTGGTGTCGGACACATGGCGCGACATCATGCACCACCCCGCTGACCCCGCCTGTCAGAACCCTTATTACGATAAGATGCAGCATGTGCATCCCGACGATGCGGCGGTGGTCAAGAAGATCGAGCTCGCCTGTCTGAACGGGATGACCGACCGCGCCGAGGCCCGCTTTCGCATCCGCGTCGGTCAGGACAACTGGCGCTGGATCAAATCGGATGCGGTCGTGGTAGAGCGGGCGAAGAACGGGCGCGCCCTGCGGATGCTGGGTATCCAGATCGACATCACCGAAAGCAACAAGCTTGAACAGATGAAGCACGACTTTGTCGCCACCGTCAGCCACGAGCTGCGCACGCCGCTGACCTCTATCAAGGGGGCGTTGGGGCTGCTTGAGGCCCAGACACAGGACGATCCGGATGCCGGCGCGGTGCGTCTGGTGCAGATCGCCACGGCCAACTGCGACCGGCTTGTCGCGCTGGTCAATGACATTCTGGACATGGAAAAGATCAACGCAGGCAGCATGACCGTTGTGCCAAAACCGGAGAAGCTGGGCGATATCGTCACCCTCGCCGCCGAGCAGGTAGAGCCTTATGCCAGCGAATGGAAGGTCGAGATCGACGTAGACACGCCCGATCCCGATCACCACGTGCTGACCGACAAGAACCGCATCATGCAGGTGCTGACCAACCTCTTGTCCAACGCCTGCAAGTTCGCCTACCCCGAAACCGCCGTGACCGTGACCACAGCGCCGGTGGGCGACATGACCAAAATCTCTGTCACCAATCTGGGCAACGGCATTTCGGAGGAGTTCCGCGAACGCATCTTCCAGCCGTTCTCGCAGGCCGAGGCATCGAACACGCGCCAGCGCGGTGGCACCGGGCTTGGGCTCAATATCTCGCGCCATCTGGTAGAGGCCATGGGCGGGGAAATCGGGTTCGACAGTGTGCCGGGGGAGGAAACCGTGTTCTGGTTCACCTGCCCCTCGACCGAAGACCCCGACGTAGCGATGGTGGCCTAAAGCGCCAGATCGGCGATCAGCATGTCCTTGGTGTAATCGGCCTTCAGCTTGCGCGGCCCGTTGCGCCCGCCTTCGACCACGATAAAGCTGTCGCCCAGCGCATAGGCGAAATCGGCATTCTGTTCGACCAATACAATTGCCATCTCGCCTTGGGTGCGCAGCAACCGCAGCGCATCCCCGATCTGCTGGATCACATTGGGCTGGATGCCTTCAGTCGGTTCGTCCAGCAACAAGACCCGCGGTCGCGTGATCAGCGCCCGTGCGATGGCAAGCTGCTGCTGCTGCCCGCCCGACAGATCCCCCCCGCGCCGCGCCTTCATATCCCGCAAGACAGGGAACAGATCGTAAATGTGATCGGGAATGTGGTGGTCGGCCTTGGGCAGGCAGGCAAACCCCGTCTCTAGGTTCTCCTCCACCGTCATCATCGGGAAAACCTCGCGCCCCTGCGGCACATAGGAAATGCCCGCATTCGCCGCCTGAAAGGCTGTGGTCAAACGCACGGGAGTTCCATCAACGGTGATCGTGCCCGCCGACGCCGGATGCCGCCCGGCAATCGCCTTGAGGGTAGAGGTCTTGCCGACCCCGTTGTTGCCGATCAAGGTCGTGATCTGCCCCTTGGGGGCCTGAAAAGACACCTCGTAAAGAATGCGGCTTTGACCATAGTGCAGGTCCAGATTTTCAACTTCAAGCATGGCCGCGCCCCAGATAAACTTCGATCACTTTCGGGTTGGATGTCACGTGGTCAAGACTGCCTTCGGCCAGCACCGATCCTTCGTGCAGCACCGTGACCTTGCAGTCGAGCCTGCGCACGAATTCCATGTCATGTTCGACCACCACCACGGCGCGGGTCTTGGCGGCACGTTTCAGGATATCGGTGGTCTTTTCGCGTTCCTCTACTGTCATGCCGGCGGCGGGTTCGTCGACCAGCAGCAGACGCGGCTCCTGCGCCAGTAGCATGCCGATCTCAAGCCATTGCTTCTGGCCGTGGCTCAACTCTCCGGCGATGCGGGTCAGGTTGTCGGTCAGGCCGATCTCTGCCGCGATGCCTTCGATCCGCGCAGCGTTGGACGGGGTTTTGCGGTGCAGCAGGACGGCCAGCGGCCCACGCGGGTTCTTCAGCGCCATGGCAAGGTTTTGCCGCACGGTCTGCGCCTCGAACACGGTGGGTTTCTGAAACTTGCGCCCCACCCCTTCGTTCGCGATATCCGCCTCTGACATACCTAGCAGCGATATGTTCCGCTCCCCCCAGACGACATGGCCGCTGTCGGGGCGCGTCTTGCCGGTGATGATGTCCATAAAGGTGGTCTTGCCCGCCCCGTTCGGCCCGATCACAGCGCGCAGTTCCGGCTCTGCGATCTGGATCGACAGGTTGTTGATCGCCTTGAACCCGTCAAAGGATTTCGACACGCCGGAGACTTCTAACAGGGTATCGTTCATGACGGTTTCCTCACCAGATAATCAAACAGGCCGCCGATCCCCTTGGGGAAGAACAAGGTGACGCAAACAAAGGATACGCCAAGCAGTACCAGCCACCAGTCGGTCCATAGGATCGTATAGAACCCGAGGTTAATGGCAGGGGCACCGCCCCCTGTGAACCAGCTCGACAGCAAGGATACGAATGCCGCCCCGATCACCGCGCCGTAAAGCCGCCCGCGCCCGCCAATCGCGACCCAGACCGCCAGATAGATCGATGCAATCGGCGCGATCTCTGCCGGGTTGATGATGCCGGCCTGCGGGTAATAAAGCGCCCCGGCGATACCGGCGATCACGGCGGTCAGGGTAAAGATAAACAGCTTGTAGCGTTCCACACGGTAGCCAAGAAAGCGGACGCGGGCCTCGTTATCGCGGATGCCTTGCACCACGCTGCCCATCTTGCCCGATACCACCCACGCAAACAGGATATACCCAAGCGCCAGCGCCAGCGCCGACCCCATAAAGAACACAAGGCTGATGGTCGCCTGCGAGGTGTCTTCGTACCCCGGAATATTCTGCAAACCGGAAAGCCCGTTGTTGCCGCGCAGGCCACTGTCGTTCTGGAACAGCCACAGCGACAGCGCCAGCGTCATCGCCTGCGTCAGGATCGACAGGTAAACGCCCGTGACACGGCTGCGGAACGCCAGCCAGCCAAAGACCAGCGCAAGCAGCCCCGGCACAATCACCACCATCAACAGCTGCAGGAACAGACTGTCGGAAAAGGCCCAGAGCCACGGAAAATCAGAGCTGCCAACGACGCCGAAGATCTGGTTGCCGATGGCGTCTTGCACCTCTTGCGGTGTGGGCGGGATCACCTGACCTTCAAGGCTCGACAATACGATGCCTTCGGTCCGTGCATACATCAGCCACATGCCGATGGCATAACCGCCGATGCCGAAGAAAGCGAAATGACCGAGGCTCAGGATACCGCAGTAGCCCCAGACCACATCCATCGCGATGGCGATGAGACACAGGCACAGCGTCTTGCCCAAGGTCTTGACCATAGAGGTAGAGATCAGGCCCGTGCCTGTCGCCTCTGACCCGATGGCGACCGCGAGGGTAAACAGCCCCAACAGCGCGATGAACCACAGGACGGAAGGGTTTTCGGAAAGGAATGTTTTACGCATGGATCAATCCGCCGCTGCCCGACCCTTTTGGGCAACGATGCCCTTGGGACGGAATTGAATGAACAGGATGATGAACAGCACCATATAGGTCTGTGCCGCGAGGGTATTGGACGGGTTGAACCATTCGATCCCCTTTTGCAGGAACCCGATGAGCGAGGCACCGGCCAGCGTGCCCCAGACGTTGCCCACGCCGCCCACGACCACGGTCATGAAGGATTGCACGATGTAATCGGCCCCCATCTCGGACGTGACCTTGGCATAAAGCCCGATGGCCACCCCCGCGATCCCCGCGATGCCTGAGCCAAGGCCAAAGGTCATCATGTTGATGCGGTCGGGGTTGATACCCATACTGGCCGCCATACCGGGGTTCTGCGTCACGGCGCGCACCTCTAGCCCCAGTCGCGTGCGTTTCAGCACAAACAGGATCAGACCCAGGAATAGCAGTGCCAACACGAAGATCGCGATGCGGATATAGCTGATCTGGATCACGTCCGAGATCACCCACGCCCCGTCCAGCCAAGCCGGAGAGGTCAGCGGGCGGGCCTGCGTGCCAAAGATGTTCTTGGCCAGTTGCTGCAAAGCGATAGAGATCCCGAAAGTCGCCAGCAGCGTCTCTAGCGGACGGTGGTAGAGGTGCCGGATCACCAATCGCTCCATCACCACACCGGCGGCGAATGTGACCGCAAAGGCCAGCGGCAGGGCGATGATGATCGACAGCGTGTAATCGGGCACGAACAGCTGCACGACATAGCCGGTATAGGCCCCCATCATGATAAACTCGCCATGGGCCATGTTGATGACCCCCATGACGCCAAAGGTGATGGCAAGGCCGATAGCCGCAAGGAAATAGATCGACGCGAGCGACAGCGCGTCCAGCGTCAGGTCAACGGTTTGCGCGGCGGCGACGCGGGTCTCGATGCTGTCGAGCGTGGCCCGCGCGGCGTCTGTGACGGCGCTGTCGGGCTCGTCATACACCTCGTAGAACGTCATGCCCGCGATGGCATCTTGCTGGTCCCGCGCAGTCACCAGCGGCGGCACGGTGCCCGCAACGGCGAGTGCGGCATAGGCGGTCGCACGCGCCGCATCGGTATTCAGCCGCGCTGTCGGGATACCACCCACACGCCCGTTGACAACGTTCGCCGCCAAAGCGTCGCGGATCGCGGCAGGGGGCACACGCGCCGGGGCCAGATCAGCCTCCACAAGCTGCGCATAGGCCGCATCGGGTGAAATATCGTCTCCCGGTGACAGCACCCGCGCGACGTTGCCGCTGAGTGTTTCAGACGGCGTCGCTGTTTTGGTCGACAGAATCTGGTTCATCACCGCCCGCGCCTCGATCGAGGTATCGCTGGCCATTGATGTGATCGCCGCGATACGGTCGGCGGCTGTGTCGCCAAAACTGGCAGAGAGGAAGTTGGTCAGCTGGATCTTGCGGGCCTTCAGCGCAGCGTCTGTCTCTGCCTCAATCGAGGCGCGCAGGGGGGCCAGTTGGTCCGCCTCCGGGCGGCGGGCGATGGAATCGACGGCACTTTGACGGCGTGCAAGATCAGGGTCGGTCAGTTGGAACTGCACAAGAGCGGTGCCGATCAGGCGGCGCACACCGCCATTGGGTTTCAGCTGCGAAAACCCGCTTGCCGGTGCCGTGCTTTCCGCATCGCTGTCGATATCGCGCAAGGCCAGCGTGTCGCCTGTCTCGGTGCCGAAAAAGAACACACCATCCGCGTCGCGTTGCCAGACCCCTTTGTCCTGCCAGCGTTCAAGAAACGCGCTGACCTGCGGCGCACCGGAGGCAACCAGATCATCCAGCGCGACAGAGACAGAGCTGCGCGAGGGTTTGGCAATTTCATCGGCATGAGCTTGAAGCACGGGCTGCAAATCTTGCGCCTGTGCCGTTCCCACGATGCCCACCCAACAGAGGAGCATTAACAGGTGGCGGAACATAGGGAACCCTTGTGGTAAGTCTGGGAAATAAGGTGATGGGGCGGCCAGTCGGCCTGCCCGCCCCGGCGTTCAGGATCAGTAGTTAGAGGTCAGCTGAACGCAGGTTTCCGTTTCGGTGTTGTACATGCCGCATTCCAGATCTTTCCAATCGGAGGTCAGCACAGCGCTTTCGGGCAGGAAGTCTGTCCAGGCGTCGCCGGGCACCGGATCGGTCTGGCTGATGATGTCGAACTGACCGTCTGCCGTGATCTCGCCGATCAGCACGGGTTTGGACAGGTGGTGGTTCACCAGCATCTCGGCGGTGCCGCCGGTCAGGTTCGGGAAGGTCTGCCCGTACATCGCGCTGCGCACGGCATCGACATCGGTGGTGCCAGCCTGTTCAACCGCATTCACCCACATGTTGAAGCCGATGTAATGCGCTTCCATCGGGTCATTGGTCACGCGTTTGTCGTCGCCGATGGATGTTTTCCACTGTTCGATGAATTCAGCGTTTGCAGGGGTGTCTGCGGACATAAAGTAATTCCACGCCGCCAGATGTCCGACAAGGTTCGATGTATCGAGCCCCGACAGCTCTTCCTCGCCCACCGAGAAGGCAACGACGGGGATATCATCCGCCGATACATCCGCCGCGGCGAGCTCTTTGTAGAAACCGATGTTCGCGTCACCGTTGATGGTCGACACAACGCCCACCTGCTTGCCGTCCTGGCCCAGTGCCACGACATCGCCCACGATCGTGGCCCAATCGGAATGGCCAAACGGGGTGTAGTTCACAAAGATGTCTTCTTCGGCAATCCCCTTGGACATCAGATAGGATTTCAGAATGTTATTGGTGGTACGCGGGTAGACATAGTCGGTCCCGAGCAGGGCGAATTTCTCGACCCCCAGCTCTTCGAGGAAGTAATCAACCGCAGGGATCGCCTGCTGGTTGGGCGCGGCACCCGTGTAGAACACGTTCTTGGATGATTCCTCGCCCTCGTATTGCACGGGGTAGAACAGCAGGCCGTTCAGCTCTTCAATCACGGGCAGCACGGATTTGCGCGACACAGAGGTCCAGTTGCCAAAGATCACGTCGACCTCGTTCACGGTCAGCAGCTCGCGCGCCTTCTCTGCGAACAAAGGCCAGTCGGAGGCAGGGTCAACCACGACCGCCTCGATCTTGCAGCCCAATACGCCACCCTTTTCGTTCTGCGCGTCGATCAACATCAGCATGGTGTCTTTCAGCGTCGTCTCGGAAATCGCCATGGTCCCCGACAGCGAGTGCAGCACGCCGACCTTGACCGGATCGGCACAGTCCTGCGCCATCACCAGCGAGGTGGAGCCCATCAATGCAGCGGTCGCGCAGGCGGCGAGTTTGGTGAATGTTGTCATCTTCTATCCCCTGTTGGCGCTGCTACCCCGCGCGTCAGAACGCACTTTTCCGGGGCCCCCAAGCACGTTAGACAGGAGGCGCAGCATATTGTTGTGATCGTCGCATGGCTTGTTACATCTGCCAGGATCGCTTGCCGTGCGACGGTGTTGCCTGTGTCGGCACAAGGCCAAGATGCCTAGGGCAGTGGCGGAGTCGCTAGAAAAAATGGCATGTCACAGGACACGCCCCTAGCCGCGCCTCATTTTTTGGCACCAAAGATCGGGATCGCTTAAAATGTAACCGGCAGGCACACGGCTGCGGGGAAAGGCGCGCGACAAGCGCGCGCCAGCACCTTCGCCTTAGGGGGTGACGCGCGCGGCGGAGGTCGCCTGCCACGCCCGCAACATCGGCAGCGCACAAAGGGCGACCCCGATGAGAAAGGACAGGCTGTAGCCCAAACCGGCCAGATCGTTCTGCGGCATGGCGATCAGAACGCCGCCAAAGAACAGCGCCACCCGCATCGGTAGCGCCCCACGGCCTTCAATCGGGCCTACAAGGCTGATGTAACCCTGCAGCGCCGCCGAGATCAGGGTCACCCCGATCATCGCACAACTGAGCGCGACGACGACCTCCCACGCGGGGGCCTGACCAATCAACGCAGGGTTCAGCACAAAGAAGAAGGGCGCGATATAGATGACACCGCCAAGGCGCATCGCCTCGAACCCCGTGGCAATCGGGTTGGACCCCGCCATGGTAGAGGCCGCAAAAGCGCCAAGCGCTACCGGAGGTGTGATATAGCTGACCATGCCCCAGTAGAGAATGAACAGATGCACTGCCAGCTGGTTCAGCCCGCCGGCCTCAAGCGCGGGGGCCAGCACCACCGCAAGGAAGATATAGCAGGCGGTCACCGTCATCCCCATGCCGAAGATAAAGGCGGTGATCGCCCCCATCAGCAACAGGATCAACGTGCTGTCGCCGGCAAGAAACACCAGCTCGTTCACCAATGTGCCCGCCAGCCCCGTGGCCGAGAACGACCCCACGATCAGCCCGACGCCCAGCAGGATCGCGGTCAGCTCTGACAGCCCCATGCCGACACCGACGATCATATTGCCAAGGCGGCTCAGGTTCAGACGATGGCTCGCGCGGAACTGGTTCACCACCAACAGCAACGCGGTCGCATAGAAGGGCGCAGAGGATTCCTGCCGCAGCCCGATCATCATATAGAGCAACAGCGCGAAAACGAAGATATAGGGCCAGCCTTCGATCATCACCTGTCGCAGCCGTGGCAGGTCAGGCTTGGGCAACCCGCGCAGCCCGCGTTTCGCGGAGTAGGCGTCGATCTGCGCAAACAGGCCCCAGTAAAACAACAGGCTGGGGATCGCGGCGGCCAGTGCGATTTCGACATAGGGGCGTGACAGGAAGGACGCCATGACAAAGGCCGTCGCCCCCATGATCGGCGGCATCAATACCCCGCCAGTCGAGGCGCAGGCCTCTGTCGCGGCGGCGGTCTTGGCCGAAAATCCGGTCTTGCGCATCGCGGGGATGGACACCGCCCCCGTGGTCAAGACATTCGAAATGACAGAGCCGGACATCGACCCCATAAAGCCGCTGGCAAAGATAGACACTTTCGCCGCGCCCCCGCGGTAGCCGCCCACGAGGCCAAGCGCCAGATCATTGAAAAACTGCCCGCCGCCTGTCCGTTGCAGCACCGCGCCGAACAGGATGAAGCCGATGACAACGCCGCCGAACGCCTTCATCGGAATGCCGAAAGAGCTTTCGGCGGAATAGATATGGTAAGGTACCGTTTGCAGAAACGTGCTTTGAAAGCCCGAAAACGGGTCCGGCACGTGGCCCGCGAAGGTTGGATAGAACGCAAAGAGCGTGACAATCAGGAACAACACCAGCCCCCCTGCCCGTCGCGTTGCCTCCAGGATCAGGAAGAAGAATATGACCGAGACATATTGCGCCGTTTCAGGGGCTGCATATTCCCACCCCTGCGACAGGTTCTGCTGCGCGGTCTGCGCCAGATAGCCCGTGGTCCCGACCGAAGCGGCAAACAGCACCCAGTCCAGCAGTGTCGGCTCCCCCCCCTTGCCGCCGCGGGCCTGAAAGATAAGGAACGTCAACGCCAGGAACATCCCCCCGAGGATATACAGATAGCGCCCGTCGATCAGCACAATCCCGAAAAGCTGAAGGTTGAACAGCTGGTTGACCACCAGCACCAGCGACAGCAGCGTGGTGGTCACCACGACCCAACGTGCCACCCCCGAGATCCGCTCCGCCGGGGTGGCACCGTCAATCGCCACCTTCTCGAACTTCGGCTGCGGGGCGCGCGATGTATCGGGATCGGTCATAAAAACGCTTTCATATTAGGGGGTACGGGCCGGTAAGCGGCACAGCAGGAACGGGCCGGCACCATGACCAGCCCGCCCCGAACTTTGGAAAGGTTCAGAAAACGACAGAGAACCCGCCGTCTGCCAAGGCCTTGCGGCGCGCCTCGGACCAAGCGGCTTCCCAGTCAGAAGGGTTGGATGCTTTCGTCGCTTCCCATGCCGCGGCCAGCGCTTCTTGGCGTTTCACAAGTTTGTCGTTATGCGCCTGCGCGGTGTCGGACCAAGCGCCCACTTCTTCGAAATAGCGGATCGCCCCTTCGTGGTAGGGCACCACCCACTCCATGTTCTGCTTGTCCAGCGCCCAGCCACCGATGCCGGGAGAATTGCCGTCATATTTCGGGAACAGCTCTACCATTGCCTTGGTCATATTATAGACCAGCGCTTCGTCCGTGGCCGCAATCGAGGTCAGCACCGGATAGGCATAGCCCGCGCCCTGATAGCCGTCGGTCCCGTCGATGGTGGCCCCGACCTTGGCTTTGTTCAGCGTGAAGAAGGGGGCAATTTCCTGCATGCGGGCGAAACCCTCGGTGTCGTCGGGATCAATCGGCGGCCAGAACAGCCCGCGCGGCCCCGCTTCGGCCTCATATGCCTTGCCCGAATTGGTCGACGCAAAAGCCGCATCGACCTGCCCTTCGATCAGGCCGGTCCAGCTGGCCCCGAACCCGCCGAAATCAACCCGCTCCACATCGTCCCAGGTCAAGCCGCCATAGGCCAGATAGGCTTCGGTGTTCACGTTCAACGCAGGGGCACCCACGATATAGGACACACGCTTCCCCTTGAGGTCGGCATAGGTCTCGATCCCCAGATCGCCCGCGACACCGACCGCAAGGTTGATCGCGCCGCCGTTGTTCGCCAGCAGCACGCGGATCGGCTGCGGGCCCCAGTTTTCGGCCCCGAAATCAAACACACCTTCCTGCGCCATAAAACTACCGCCCACACCCGTGGCCGAGAATTCAACCCGCCCCTGGCGCAGCGGCTCTGTGCGCGACACGTCGTTCTTGCCCGGCAGCACGCGCAGGTTCACCCCCGCGGCATCTTGCAACGCAGCACCGATTGCCACGGCCTGATTATAGCCCGCCGACCCGGTGTCATAGGCTGTCCAGCTCAGTTGACGCGGCAGGTCCAGATCCTGCGCGACCCCCATGGAAGCCGTGAACCCAAATGCCACGACCGTCGTCTTCAATACGTTCATATCTTTCCTCCCAGAAATTCCTGCGGCGCAAAACATTCGCGTTTGCGGCAGGGTTAGCGGCCCGTTTTCTTGTGAAACGTGGTTCCGCCCTGTGGAAAAGGATAAGAGCGCGCCTTTCCTTGAGTCAACAAAAGACCGCGAGAGGCGCGATTGCGCAGGGTGACGTCAATCAGAGGTAGAGCAAAGATGTTCTGATGCGGGAACACCCGCCTTGCGCGCCGCCTCCGACAGTTGCGCCAATGTGCCTGCATCCAGCGGAATACCCTTGGCCGATCGCTCCGCCGTACTGCGCCTTTCGGGGTCGCCGGGGAATTGCACCCCCGCCGTTCCGGGCGCTGCGGGGGATGCCTTGACCCAATCTGTATAGCTGTCCACATCCACACCAAAGCTTTGCGCAAGACCAAAGACATTCGGATCGATCAAGATCGCCATCATGTTGTTCACGATCCGGTCGGGCACCTCGCGCTCGGACGCATAGGCCCCGCCCCCGCTGAACGATCCACCTAAGATATCCCCCAGCAAGGCGAGCCCGAACCCTTTATGCTGCCCGAAGGCCGTCAACGCCCCGCCCGCACCGTCAAATACCACCGACGGATCACGCGTGGCATTGCCTTGCGCATCAATCAACGCCCCTTCGGGCGCAGGCTTGCCGCTAAGCTGAGCGACACGCGCCTTGCCCATGGCGATGGTACTGGTCGCCATATCCAGCACAAACATCGGATGCTTTTCGGTCGCCGGTATCGCCGTGCAATAAGGATTGGTGACAAACCGCGCATCACTGCCGCCGAACGGTGCCACCAGGGGGCGCGCGGACTGAACATTCGCGTAAAGGATGCAGATAAACCCCGCCTCCGCCGCCATGATGCCCCAGTCGCCCAACCGCCCAAGGTGAAAGCTGTTGCGCAAGGACAGCATCGCGAAATGGTGGGTCTGCGCGCGATCAATCGCCAGCGTCATCGCCTGCTCTGCCACGATATGGCCAAAGCCACGGTTGCCATCGACCAAGAGGAACGGCCCCTTGTCCTGCACCAGCTCGATATCGGCCGCAGCGTCCAACTGCCCTGCAAGAATACCGTCCACATAGGCGGGTATCATCCCCACCCCGTGGCTGTCATGCCCTGCCAGATTAGCCCCCACCAACCGCGCCGCAACCTTCGCCGCCCGCCCTGCATCCTTCCCTGCATACGCCAAAATAGCCGTCGCAAAATCCGTCAACCGCCCCGCATCAACCGCCATCGGTCTGTCCTCCCCCCAATATGCTGTCCACGCCGCCTCTCCCAAAGCGAACGCCCACGATCGCAGCCTCGCGCCAAGAAGCGGAAACTGCAAGCCGGAGGGTCATCGGAAGCGGAAGGAGCCAATGCGGGCGTCTGCGGCGGGAAAGTTTTCAACGGAGAGTTTAAATGGTGCCCAAGGGCAGCTTGGGTTTCCCCGTTGCGTTCCCGTTTGAGCAGGTTGAAGAAGCTCTCAGGCAAGTCTTTGTCCGCCATTGGTCCGAGGACAATGGACGCGCGCATTGAAGCTCCTATATTCGTCAAGCCTTGATCCGTGTGGATCAGGACGCGTCGCTTAGGTTTGCGTCGCCAGACAGCCATCAGAAGGGCTTGCAGCACGAGGTCTGTTGGTTGCTGCGATTGTGTCGCCCAGCCGATCACACGTCGTGAGTAGAGGTCGATGATAACCGCCAGATAGAGAAACCCCTCATAGGTTTTGATGTAAGTGATATCGGACACCCAGGCGGTGTCTGGCGCTGTCACATCAAACTGCCGGTCTAACGTGTTGTCGACGACGACTGACGGCCTTCCACCATACTTGCCCAGCTTACGTTTGTACCCGATCTCTGCGCGGATCCCGGCCACACGGGCCAACTCACGCTTGAGCCTGCGGCTCTCAGCTTCGTGGTCAACAGATGATGTCTGTGACGCAGCTTTTGCGTAGAACTTCATCCATTTGTAGAGCGAATATGTACTAACGCCCAACCGTTCCGAAACCTCGCGAACGGCATACCCCCGCACTGTTATCTGATGGACTGCATCGCGCTTGAAATCTTCACTGAAATTTGGCTTCCCCATAACGGCCTCCTTGCCTCAAAGTTAGGGAAGAAAGCGTCTACAAATCTAGGGGCTGTTCAGTTTCCAACTTGGCGAGGCGGGCGCTTGCCACGGCAGGTGCAAGGCCAAGTTCACGACCCGCAGCGCTGATATTGAGCCGCTCTGCTGCCATTACGAACAATCGCAGGTGATCGGTGCCCATCGATTATACCCAAAATCAAGAAAGTGAACTCCACTCTCGGCAGTTTATTGCGTGAAGCACGAGGTATAAATTCGCATCCTAAGGCTGACATCAACTCAAGGCTTTTGCGGTAATCCGCCGAGCAGACTGGCCCGATCATGATGGAAAGGAGTTTCTGATGACACAGACCGGAACCGTGAATTACCACGTCCACAAGCCGTTTCGGCAGGCGTTCGAAATTGATGTGGATGGCATTGCTGGCAACCTTATCGAGCCGGAGTTTTTCGCTGCCAAGATCGCAGTGAAGGATCAACGGAACTGCGAGGCCGCCACGGAATTTGCAGAGGATGGCTTTGCTTTTGCCAACGCCCCAACGGCTATATTGGATTTCAAAGGCGACAATTGGCAGAGCCGATATGATGCCGAACTGGCCGATCTATTGAAACAGGAAGTTGGCGCAAAAGAGGTGATCATCTTTGATCATACAGTACGCATCGATGATCCGCAGGCCAAGCGTCGCCCGGCCCGCCACGTCCACAGCGATTATAGCCGCGAGGGTGCGGAAAGGCGTCTTGTGGATATTCTGGGCCCTGGACAGGCCGATGAATGGGCGCAGGGTCATTATGCCTTTATCAACGTCTGGCGCCCGATCGCGAACCCGATCAATTCGGCTCCGCTTGGCTTCATTCGGCCGTCGACGGTCAGAGACGCAGATTGGATCGTGATTGACTTGATCTACCCCGATCGCAAGGGCCAGGTGATGGGGTTGGCAAAAGACGACGCGCACGAATGGGTTTACCGCTCACGGATGACGCCTGACGAGGTCGCGTTTTTCAACATCTACGACAATTCCGGCCGCCCCTGCGTTGGCCACAGTGCGATTGATCTGGTCGAGGACCCGACAGTCACGGCGCCCCGCCAAAGCATCGAGAGCCGTACGTTGGTTCGCTATTAAAGAGCGCCCACCCGCGCCTTGCACACCTGAGGAGACATTCACATGACCAAGACAATTCTTATCACCGGCGCGACGGACGGGATCGGCCTTTTGACAGCCAAGACGCTGACTGCTGAGGGCCACAACGTCCTGTTGCACGGGCGCAGCGCGGACAAGTTGGAAGCCGCGGCACGCGAGGTCGGGGGCGATCCGGAAACCTACCGCGCTGACCTTTCGCTGCTGGAGGATGTTAACGCCTTGGTGGCAGATGTCCGTGCCAAACATGACACCCTGGATGTGTTGATCAACAATGCCGGTGTTCTGAAGGTTCCCAACACACAGACGGACAGCGGGCTGGACGTGCGTTTCATGGTCAACACAATCGCGCCCTGGGCTTTGACCGTTGGTCTGCTGCCGATCATCCCAAAAGACGGTCGCGTGGTGAGCCTTTCGTCAGCAGCACAAGCGCCCGTCAACATCAAGGCCATGCGCGGTGAGCAACAGCTTGGCCACAATGAAGCCTACGCGCAAAGCAAGCTGGCGTTGACAATCTGGTCGCAGGAATTGGCGCGCGAACACCCTGACGGGCCGATGTTTATCTCGGTCAACCCGGGGTCTCTTCTTGCCACAAAAATGGTCAAGGAATCCTATGGAATGGCGGGCAATGACCTGCGGATCGGGGCTGACATCCTGCGCCGTGCGGCAGTGTCCGAGGAATTCGCCAATGCCTCGGGGCAGTATTACGACAACGATACCGGACGCATCGCACGGCCCGATCCCGCCGCCGCCGACCGCGCACATGTCGCGCAACTGATGGCGGCTATTCGTGAGCTGGCTGGCGCCTGAGGCGTCCCAAAACGTTTGCCGATCAAGGGGATTGCGCATTAAGCTAAGAGTCGGGAGGAGACGTGATGAGAGGTTTCATTACCTCAAATCAAACGGATGCGATTGCCGCGTCCTGGGACCGGTGTGCGCGGCAGTATAACCTGCGGCACGATACCGGGCGGCCTATCATGCGCCTCCAATCCTCCGAAGTTGCCCCCCGACTTGAACAGATTGTCGAGAGCACCGGCGGCAGGCAGGGCTTCTTTCAACATCTCGCTTCGGTCGCGGGCGAAATCGGTCATTGTCTGGTTGTCACCGACGCCGATGGCGTCTCTGTTCGGATTGAGCATAGCGGGGCGACGAGTGGCTCTGACGGATGGAACGGCATCGCCCTTGGGTCATGTTGGGACGAACGCGTGGCCGGTACAAACGGCGTATCCATGGCCTTGCGGACGGGGCACGCAATCACTGTGCGCGGTGCGGATCATTACTTTTCGACGCTCAGACAGTTCGCCTGTACCGGCGTTCCGGTGCTGGATGCCAACGGGGGGATGATTGGTGCAATCAATCTTGTCTCTGTCGATCGGGGCAATCGCGCGGATTATCTGTTTGGGCAGCAGCTGTTGGCAAAGACCGCGCATCGCATTCAGCGCAACCTTTTTGAAAAGGAATTCAACGACGCGATGCTTGTGACGGTCTCGCGTGTGGGGCGTGATCACGTCCTCTCCGAAGATGCACTGGTCGCCGTGAACGAGGCAGGGATGATTATCGGTGCCACTTCGACCGTTTCCGCCTGCCTTGACGGTGCAAACGCTGCATCGCTGAGAGGTC
Organism: Sulfitobacter sp. TCYB15; assembly: GCF_040435955.1. NCBI lineage: Bacteria > Pseudomonadati > Pseudomonadota > Alphaproteobacteria > Rhodobacterales > Roseobacteraceae > Sulfitobacter > Sulfitobacter sp. TCYB15. The sequence goes on along the minus strand of NZ_CP159193.1, from coordinate 1,013,785 downwards.
AGGCGTTCGAGGCGATCTTTCACGTCGACAGCAATCGGCTGGTGAATGTGCCCGAGAGGCTACTTTCGATTCCAGCCAATCATGGGGCCGCCGTGAACCTGACGGTTGCTTTGCCAAAGACCGCCGCACCCCAACGGGTGTCCAAGCCGCTGCCGCCCGGCCCTGCGCGCAAACCGCGCTTGCCGCCATCGCTACAGCAGTTGGCGACCGGAAGTCATAGCATGGCTGCCGCCTGTCGCCGTGCGCGAACCATGTTGGAAGACACAGCCATGCTGCATCTGGAAGGCGAAACCGGAACCGGGAAATCCGCGCTTGTGGCCGCATTGCTGCAAACCGATGCCCCTGACGCACCGGTTTTCGATCTGGATTGTGCGACGCTTGGCGAGAGTGACGCCGACACAGACCATTTGCGCAGGGTCATTGAGCAAGCCCGCGTCGTTTCAAGAATGTCCTATGGCAAGGGTGCCCGCGCGACCTTGGTGTTTGACAATGTGGACGAGTTGCCGGGCGCTTCGCAGGCAGAGCTGCGACGTTTCCTGAATGAACAGGAAGAACACCGCCACCAAACGGATGATCATGGGCATGACAGCCGCCTGCGTGTGGTTTCCACCAGCCGCAAACCTTTGATAGACGCCGTCAACGCGGGGCATTTCAGAGACGACCTATTTTATCTTCTAACAGGCTCAAAGGTCTTCCTGCCCCCCCTCCGAAGGCGTGAACATCCCGAGGTTCTGGCCCAGGCCCTGTGCGCGCAGCTGACTGGTTGTAACGTCATCTTCAGTGCCGAGGCCAAAGATGCGCTTTGTCGCCTACCGTTCCATGGCAATGTCCGCGAAATGCGCGGCGCGCTTCAAAACGCACTGGCAACGGCGCAGGACAACCGGATCAACCTGCTTGATTTGCAACAAGCCTGTGTTGGCGCTCCTCTGGCCTCTGCGATACCGGAACCGGTTTGCGCCATTGTACCCGCCAATCCGGTAACCGCATATGACGAACGCAGCATGATCCTTGATGCGCTCGCAAACAGCCGGTGGAATGTCAGCGAAGCTGCTCGCGTACTTGGCATGGGGCGCGCAACGATTAACCGGAAACTGAAGTTATACGAGATCCGGCGGCCGACCTGAAGCAGGCCGGCCCACCGTCGCGCAAATGAGGACCGCCTGTCAAAGGCGACCGGAGCGCGTTGCTCCGTCATTTCGCCGAGCCTCACGTGCGAGGTGTGATAGAGTACAGATCACAATCACATTGTGGGTTTATTTGACTTTTCTTGGCGTCCTCACAGGCCGTCGGCAGGAGCGGAATTCGCAAGGACGCCGCTGGGTATCTTAGGGTTCTCAGGCAAGTTCGTCCTTGCCGTCGATGATGAAATGAACGCTGGTCGATCCCTTGTGGCGGGCCTCGAGATAGGGCGCGTAGTCCGGATCATTCACGAAATCGCGGGCGGCTTGCGCATCCGGCCATTCAAGGATCACGCGCAGGGCTGCGGGCTGGTCTTCGCCCTCGACCTGTTCGTGGCTGGTTGTGCGCGCAATATACTTGCCGCCATGTTTGGCGATGATCTTGCCGACCGGCTCGATATAGCCGGGGATCCAGCTGTCGTCGGTGGGTGTCACGGCCAGAACTGAATAGGCTGTCATGGGTTGGTTCCTCCTCTTTGGTATCGATTACCCTTGTTGTTAACGCGGGTTTGGGTTCAGGCCGCTCGGCGACCTAAATGCTGTGTTGCGCGCAGAATGTCGCGCTGTGCTATTTCATTGAGTGATGCGGCCAATGCGTTCATCGGATCACGCTGCGACGGGATGGCCCTGTCCAACGTCGTGTGAACACCCGCGTCGATTGGGCCAAGGGAAAGGTCACGGTGAAACGCATCGACGGCTGCTGCCCCGGCGGCCAGATCGCCCTCCACCAAAATCAGCGCATGCGCCAGAATGCGGCGCTGCCCGTTGCCAACAGGGCGTATGCGCTGCGCGGTGCCAACGGCTTTGCGGCCCTTCAGGGACAGGTTCCATGCGCCGTCACAAAAGCTGTTCGGGGTCGCACCCGTCGCCCATCCGGCGGGGATTGCATTCTGAATGATCCGTGTGATCAGGCGGTATCCATCCTCGATGGAGAACGTCCGATCAGCGGTAAACGCCAGCGCGAGGTTTAAGACCCCCGGCCCTTGGGGGACCGCGCCGCCGCCCGTGGGGCGCAGATGTAACGGCCAGCCGCGCGTGGCTGAATTACGCTTCGCCGTTTCAAATCCGGGTTTGAGCCTCAGGCTCGCCGGACAGACAAGCGCGCGGCGGCGTGGGCTCCAGAGATAGGTTACAGCGCCTTGCGCCGCGAAGGCCGCTGCCTCAAGGGCAAGCCCCTCGGCCACGCCCTCCACATATGTGAGAGGTGCGTTCACACCGCCATCCTTTCGATCTCTTCGCAGATCGAGGTCAGCAGATCACCCGCCGGTGCGCCATCAAGCGCGCGGTGGTCGAATGTCAGCGAAAGGCCCACATGGGGGCGCAGTTCGATCAAGCCATCCTCGCCCCGCACCGCGCGATCCGTAAAACGCCCGATACCAAGGATGCAGATTTGCCCTGCGTTGATGATCGGCGTGAAATGTTCCACCCGCGTCAGGCCTAGGTTGGAGACGGTGAATGTGCCGCCCGTCATTTCTGTCACGGTCAGCTTGTTGATCTTGGCCCGCGTGGCCAGATCCTGCCGCGCCGCACGCAATTCGGTTACATCCATCGCATCGGCACCGAACATGGCAGGGGCGACCAACAGATTGCCGAGCAAGGCGATAGCCACCGACAGGTCAACCGCATCAGACAAATGCACCTCGCGCCCCTCGACACGTCCGTTGGCATCGGGGTTCTTTTTCAGGGCGCGCACCACAGCCAGCATCAAGAGATCCTCAACAGATATCTTGGTACCTGCCGCGCCCAGACGGGTTTTTTCGGCCATCAGGGCCGTCGCATCGGCGCTGCCGTGGTGGGTCAGCTGCGCGGCCGTCGCAAGGCTTTTGGTCATGGCATCCGCGATCATGCCGCGCACGCCCTTGAGGGGAATAACCTTGGTCATTCGACCGACCCGATGACGGCACCCTTGGGCACAACGGCATCGGCCTCTTCCTTGATCCGCAGGGTGCCAGAGGCTGGTGCGTTGATCTCGTATTGCACTTTGGCGGTCATAATCTCGACCACCAACGCGCCTTCTTCGACGGTCGCGCCATCATCAGCAAGCCAGCCGGTGATCACTGTTTCTTCGTCCTCTTCCCAGAGGTCGGATGGGATGACGATATCTGTTGCCATTTGAAGTGTCCTTTCCTGTTCGGGGTCGCGCTGCATGCGACCCCGTTGATTAGTGATTTGTTGGTTTTGGTTCGGCTCAGGCCGCTTGCATCTCGTCCCAGGCAGCGACGATCTTGTCAGGGTTGGGCAGGCAGAACTGCTCCATCACCCGCGCGAATGGGATCGGCACATCGGGGAAGGCAACGCGTTTCGGCGCGGCCTTGAGAACCGAGATATCATGCTCGGTCACGGAGGCGATGATTTCGCCCGAGAGGCCGTAGCTCATATAGTCCTCGTCCACGACAATCAGCCTGCCGGTCTTGGCGACGCTGGCGCGGATGGTGTCACGGTCCAGCGGGACAAGGCTGACAAGATCGACGACCTCGGCACTGACGCCTTGTTCTTCAAGCTTCTTGGCGGCCTTCAGCGCGTTGTGAACGCCCATGCCGCAACTGACGATGGATACATCCTTGCCTTCGCGCACGACCTTGGCCTTGCCGATTTCCAGAGTGTAGGTCTCTTCCGGCACATGCACAGTCGCCCCCGCCTCGGTGCCAAGCCAACCCATGCCCTGAAGCCCCTTGTGGTACATGTAAACCACCGGACTGTCGTCGCGCATGGCGGCCGTCATCAACCCTTTGGCGTCATAGGCATTGGATGGGGCCACAACCTTCATTCCGGGCAGGTGAGCAAAGGTGCCGTACAGACACTGCGAATGCTGGCCGCCATCGGAATAGCCACCACCGGTTGAGGTCATCAGAACCATTGGCACTTTCACGTTGCCGCCGGAGAAATAGATGTTCTTGGCCATCAGATTGTAGATCGCATCAAAGCAGACGCCAAAGAAGTCGACGAACATCAGTTCGACCACCGGACGCATGCCATCCTGCGCCGCACCAACAGCAGCACCAATAAAGGCAGTTTCCGAAATCGGCGTATCGCGGATGCGTTCCGCCCCGAACTCCTCGATTAACCCACGGGTGTTGCCATAGACGCCGCCCAGAGGGCCGATGTCCTCGCCCATCACGAAGACGGAGGGATCGATGCGCATTTCCTGTGCGGTGGCTTCGGCCATAGCGCGGGCGATGGTCAGTTTTCTCTCGTTCGATTTGGTCATGTCTCTCCCTCCCGTTTATGCTGCGAACACGCGCGTCAGCGCATCTTCGGGGGCTGCATCATCGCTTTCGCGGGCGAACTTGATCGCGGCATCAACGCGCGCAGCAGATTCTTCCTCGATCGTGTCCAAGTCCGCCTCGCTGGCAGCACCTTCGGCGAGCAATCTTTCCCTCATTTTGGGGATCGGATCTTTTTCAAACAGCGCGTCCTTTTCCCCTTCGGGACGATAGGCCTCGGCGTCACCCATAAAGTGGCCCGCTAAACGGTAGGTTTCACATTCCAGCAGCGATGGGCCTTCACCTGCGCGCGCCCGCGCAATCGCCTCGCCCGCTGCTTCAAAGATGGCATAGGGGTCGTTGCCCTCAATCCGTTTTCCGGGGATGCCATAAGCCGCCGCGCGGTCTGCATGGCTGCCGATGCTGCTGGCGGTTTCTTTGGCGACAGAAATGCCCCAGCCGTTATCCTCGACCACGCAGATAAAGGGCAGGTTCCAAACGGCGGCAAGGTTCATCGCCTCGTGCCAGCCGCCTTGGTTCACCGCGCCTTCACCGACGAAAGCCACGGCCACGCCCGGCTTGCCTTGCATTTTACGGCTCAGCGCCGCGCCGACGGCGGGGCCCATGCCCTGCGCGATAATACCGGAGCAGGCAAAGTTCACATTATCATCAAAGAGATGCATATGCCCGCCGCGACCACCGGATAAGCCGGTTTTCTTACCGAAGATCTCGGCGGCCATTTTATCCAGATCGACGCCTTTGGCGATGGCCTGATGATGTGGACGGTGGGTGGCTGTGACCACATCCTCGGGAGTCAGGTGCGCACAAACCCCCACCGCCACTGGCTCCTGCCCGTCGGACAGGTGCATTTCACCCGGGATCGGCCCATTGGCCATGTTGAACGCCGGTGATTTGCCCTCGAAATAGATCTTCGCAATGGCCTCTTCGAACCTCCGGCTCGTGACCATATTGCGATACATCCAATGCTGTTCTTCGCGTGTTGGTGACATGAATTCCTCCTCCCATGTGCACGGCCTCTCCCTGCCGCATTAACGCTATGGTGAGGATTGATCCTGTTAGGCCGCAAAACAACGGTGCTGACGCCCACGCGGGGCTTGATCGCGCAAACTGTCTCACCGTGAGACAGTTTGAGACACTTTGATCCAGAGTGTGGTGCACCTTGAGCAGGAATTGCTCTGCGCGTCGAAGAAAGACGGACATCGACTCAGCAATAAAGCGGCACGCAATTTATATTCAAAATCCGAATTCTGTAGCTAACTTCACCCCCGTTTATCCAAAATTTGGATCATCTCATCATAGGGGCACGAAAAAGAGCTTCGGCTCACAACTCAAGCCCTGCGCAAAACAGGGCACCACAACGGAGAGATGCTATGAAGTACGAGAATTTCACAACGTTTAGCGTCGATGTCAAAGATGCCATCGCTACCGTGACGTTCGATTATGGAACGGTCAACGTTCAGGGACAAGAGATGCTCGCCGACCTGAACAGCCTTGCCATGCGGCTTGAGCGGGACCGCGATACAAAGGTTGTAATCTTCCAGTCGGCGCACCCCGAAATCTGGGTGGCGCATTACGATACGGAGCTTCTTAAAGATATGGCGATCGAAGCCGTTTCGCGCGAAAACGCGGTATTGCTTGACCTACAAATGGTATGCGAACGGATTAGCAGGGTGCCGCAAGCGACCATTGCGAAGCTGGAAGGGTTTGCACGTGGCGGAGGCCATGAACTGGCACTGGCGCTCGATATGAGGTTCGCCGCGCGTGGCAAGTACAAGTTTATGCAAATGGAAGTCGGCATGGGCATTCTGCCCTGTGGAGGCGGCGCGTCTCGTATGGCCCGTCAAACCGGTTTGGGCAAAGCGTTGGAAATTATCCTTAGCGCAAATGATTACGACGCAGATGATGCGGAACGCATGGGCACAATCAACAAGGCGCTCGAGCCCGATGAGATCGGCCCCTACGTTGACGCGCTGGCGCAGCGCATTTCCAAATTTCCCGCGGCTTCGATTAACGCCTGTAAGCAGATGGTTTACGAATCTATCGACAAACCAATTGAAGAAGCCCTGAAGGCAGAGGCCTATTGGCTTTATCAAGCGACCAGCAAAACCCCGGCCATCAAGCGTTTCACAGTGGCTGACGAACAAGGGCTTGAGCACGACATCGAGAACCAGCGCAATTGGGGCGATCTGGTCATGAAGGTTCAAGACATCAACTAAACTCCCCTTATTAAGGGCACTACTCAAGAACCGCGCCAGTATTCACGGTGCGGTTCTTTCTGTTTGGTCGCCGTCCACGCGCAGATGACAGCATTACCTTCAAAATCCGAAAACTGAACTCCGAATTGCACCGATTACCCAAATATTCAGACGTGTTAGTTCTGTGTCAACAAACACATCGAAAGGAAAATCCGATGAAAACCATGGCCCTCTCCGAATACGGACCCAACTCCGCCTTTGCATTGACCGAGCTGCCCAAACCAACCGCAGACACCGGTCATGTGATTGTTCGCGTTCAAGCAACCAGTATCAACACAATCGACATGATGATCCGCAATATGGGCACGGACCTTGGTTTTGCCCCCGCTACACCTGCTGTTTTGGGCATGGATTTTGCTGGCACGATTGAAGAAGTCGGCGAGGGTGTGACCGGTTTCGCCGTGGGCGACGAAGTATATGGCTGCGCCGGTGGTCTGGCCAACCTTCAGGGCGCTCTGGCGGAATACATGCCGGCTGATGCACGGCTGATCGCGAAAAAGCCGAAATCCCTATCCATGCGCGAAGCGGCCGCGATCCCGCTGGTCGGGATCACCGCTTATGAGGGGCTCAAGCGGGCCGGCGTAAGCGAGGGCCAGAAGGTACTCGTGCATGGCGGTTCTGGCGGCGTCGGGCACATCGGCGTGCAACTGGCGCGTGAGTTCGGCGCAGATGTCTATGCCACCGACAGCGGCGATGAACGCCTATCTGTTGTGCGCGCTCTTGGTGCCGAAGCGATCGATTTCAAAGCGGAGTCCGTCGAGGACTACGTCGCCAAGCATACTGACGGCAAAGGTTTCGACGCGGTGCTGGATACAGTCGGCGCTGGCAACCTGACGAACTCATTCAACGCGGTCGCCTTGAACGGCCATGTGGCCACGACGCTCGCGTTGGCAGAGCTTGACCTGTCCCCCGCCCACCTCAAGGGTGCCTCGCTTCACATCGTTTTCATGCTGATCCCGATGTTGCATGACAAAGACCGTGCAGACCACGGTGCAATCCTGGCCGAACTGGCAAAGCTGATTGATAGCGGCGCATTGAAACCGGTCGTGGATGAGCCCCAGTTTACCCTTGAAGAGGTCGGTGCAGCCTATGACCGGCTTGCCAGCGGCAAGGCTATCGGCAAGGTGGTCGTGGACGTATAAAGCACCACAAGGCGCGTTCGGCATGGCGCGGCGGGCTTCGGCTCGCCGCGCCATTCGTTTTTCCGAAATAGGATTTTGATGAAAAACTGCGTCCCAACCCGAACGGATGATTATATCCATTAACCGAATTTTGATTACAAAATACGCCCGTTTATCAAGCTGAGAGAGATCAATAAGTATTGCTTATCAAACCTGCTCCAACATAAGAAGGATGCCCCTAAATGACCCTTTCATCTCTTCAACAAGCCCGTTCCATTGCGCGCCCAAGCCGGGAACAAATGCTTAACCGCGAGTTCTCTGTCCAACAATTCTGGAACCAGAACCGCGATCTGTTTGAACGCGCTTGGTCAGAATGGCAGACGGAGAACGAGGCTAAACTGCCTCAGCTCGACAGCTCTATTTTCGATCCGAAACTGCGCGCGGCCGTGGAGCAGGCTTGGGTAGATCCGACAGCCGAAGGTGCGGTCAAGGACCTGTGGGAAGAAGTGTTCCCCGGCGTCTATCGCGCGCAATTCTTTGATGTCGAACGCCTTGCGGCCCTGCGTGAATACCTTGACGGCGTTGCCGATGCGGACATCCCATTGCGCCCCCCTTACGGGATCGTGCTGAACCGTGGTGGTGCCATGCTTGACCCGCGCTCCGAAGGGTATCTTGCCGCGCCCGGGTTTCAGGGCTTCTACCGCGAGATGATGGACGCCTACATGCGGCCCGTGTCTCGTCTGCTGTTCCCTGACGTTGTAGGCTACGACACACAGACATTCGGGTTCTCTATCCGGTGGCAGGCCAGCAAAGATACGTCCCTGCGCCCTCATTCGGATGCCTCTGCGGTGACACTGAATATCAACCTGAACCTGCCCGGCGAAGGGTACTCCGGTTCGGCCGTCAGCTTCATCGATCCGGTTTCACGCCGCGTTGAAAAACTGACTTTTGAACCCGGCACCGCCCTGATCCACCACGGCAGCGTCCCCCACGCGTCCGAGCCGATCACTGAAGGCGAACGCTATAACTTTGTTCTGTGGCTGTATGGTCAACACGGACAAATTCCGCATGGCAGCACGCCGACGCCGCAAATCTCGGCCAAGGACAGGTGGTCCGTACCAACGGAAGAATTTGACAATTTCGCGCCGTTCTAAGGCCGGGTTGTCCCTTAACATAGCGATATATTCGGGCGGTTCAGGCCGCCCGAATATGCAACGGAAATAACGTGCGGCATGCCTGTAACATAAGGTTCATTGAGCGCCTGTGCATCATGCGTTTATTCTCATCAACGGGGGTTCGACGCGCCGAGAGCAACCAACAAATAGCTAAAAGGGATGCTAAGCATGGAAAGCTTTGCCAACGATCTTAGTCAGATGCAGCGGACGCCCTTGCATGCGGACCATGTCGAAGCGCTGCGACAGGTTGGAACGATACGGACCTATGCCGCAGGCGACACGATCATTCGACCCGGTGATCCGCTGGAGGAATTGCTTTATATTGAAAGCGGGGAGATAGAGGTTGTGCATCCGATTACGCAGGAGCGGACAATCGCGGCGACGATGGGGCCTTCCCAATTTACCGGTGAAATCGGGACGCTGTCCGGTGCGGTGTCAATGATCCAGATGAGGGCGTGTGAAACCTCGACAGTGATCGCGGTCCGAAACGCAGACCTGATTAAACTGATGTCCCGCATCCCCGAGATGAGCGATATTATCCTGACCGTTTTTGCGGCGCGACGCCGCGGAAACATCGAGCATGGACAAACCGAGCTCAAGTTGATCGGCGCGGATGTTGACAAGGATATTCAGAAGATCGCCGTCTTTGCACAGCGCAACCGGATCGCCGCGCAACTGATTGATCTTGAAAGCGCCGAGGCCGACGCGGAACGCACAAGCTGTGATCTACAAGGTTGTGGCCCTGCGGTGATCTTTGGCGGTGAGGTGATTTACGATCCGACGCCGGAAAAGCTCGCTCGGACGTTGGGGCTTGAGCTGGTGATCCCGAACGGCGAAGTGGTCGATGTCCTGATTGTCGGGGGCGGGCCTGCGGGCGTAGCCGCAGGGGTTTATGCTGGTGCCGAGGGACTATCTGCCGTCGTCGCAGAAGATATCGCCATCGGTGGACAGGCAGGCACGTCCAGCCGGATCGAAAACTACATGGGATTTCCAACGGGAATTTCAGGTGGAGACCTTGTGTGGCGCGGCGAAGTCCAGGCGATGAAATTCGGCACCCGATTTGCCATGCCATTGCGGATCGAGGCATTAGCCCATCGCGACGACCGCTTTTACGCCACCTGTTCAAACGGACGCGAACTCTGCGCACGGTCGATTGTGGTGGCAACGGGTGTTCAGTATCGCAAGCTGCCGATCCCGCGACTGGAAGAATTCGAAGGCGTCGGCGTTTATTATGCCGCCACAGAAATGGAAGCTCGGTTTTGCCGAAACTCGGAAGCCATCGTTGTAGGCGGCGGCAATTCCGCGGGGCAAGCGGCCATGTTCCTCAGCCGCACAGCTGCGCATGTGCATCTTCTGGTGCGCTCCGGCAGCCTTGCCGCGTCTATGTCGGATTATCTGTCGTCGCGTCTTGAGGCCGATCCGCGGATAACAATCCATTACCAAGCAGAAATTTCCGATCTGCATGGCGATGGCAAGCTATCCGCAGTGACAGTGAAAAACAAAGCCGACAGCACGCATCATCGCTATGACAGCCGCACAGTTTTTATCATGGCGGGGGCGGCGCCCAATACAGATTGGCTGGCCGGGCACGCCCCGTTGGACGATAAGGGCTTTGTTCTGACAGGCACCGAAAACGGTGGCCGATCGCCGTTTGAAACATCGACCCACGGCATTTTTGCAGTTGGCGACGTGCGGTCCGGCTCGGTCAAGCGAGTGGCGTCATCGGTGGGCGAAGGCTCGGTCGTCATGAGCGAGGTCTGGAACCATTTGAATAGCTGAACCTCAGTTGAAAATTTGACGGAGCCCCTCATGCAGGTAGATTTTGAAGACGGAGAAACAGGGGGACGCTATGTCCTCCGAACCGAGGGTGGCGAGGCCGTCTCGACCTTCTCCAAAGCTGGAGATAAGATCGTCATCATCGACCACACCGAAGTCGACGACGCCTTGCGGGGTCGCGGGTACGGGCAGATGCTTATTGAACAAATTGTCGCTGACATGCGAAAGCAAAGCAAAAAGATCGTGCCGCTGTGCCCCTTCACCGCCTCAGAGTTTCGGAAACACCCCGAATGGGCTGACGTGCTGAATTAGGCTTATATAGCGTAGCGAAACACGAACATTTTCACAAATGTAAGTGTCTCATTTTGTGAAAAAATGAGACGGTTGTTGGCGAACGCCTTGAGGTCAATCTCACGCCCAGTCCAATCAAATCCGGCCGCCATATATGCCCTGCTGAGTATATCGGGCACCATAATCCAAAACGGCGCCGTTCGGTCGTGGGTCGCAAGTTACCGGTCATTGTAAAAACCGCTTCACTGCCTCAAAGTCGGCACCTGCGCCATTTTTTGTTTGATAAACGATCTGAATTGCCGGACCCTAAGCGGCTCGATCCCGCCGGGCGGGCGCATGAAGTGAATGTTCCACTCCGGCGCGACGCTATATCTGTCCAAGACAGTTACCAGTTCACCACTTTCAAGATGCTCGGCAACTTCCCATGTACATTTGCGCGCGATGCCAAAGCCGGAAATGGCAGCTTCGGTAACACCCTCCGCAAGATTGGTCACAAAACGGCCCGCAACTTTGACGGCATCTTCCTTCCCATGAGGCCCTTTGAACTTCCAGTTTTGCAATGCATCGCGAATTACGCAGTCAAAATGAACCAGATCCTGTGGCGTTTGTGGCGTGCCCATCGCTTTTAGGTAGTCTGGCGCAGCAACCAGAATACGTGGACATGAACTAAGCTTTTGCGCCTTGAGGCTCGAACTTTCCAGAGCACCCAACCGGATAGCACAATCGAACCCGTTATCCACGATGTCAAAAACCGTATCACTAAGGTGGAGTTGCACGGTCAAACCCGGATGCATCGACAAGAATTCCGTCACAAATGGCGCAATGTACTTCCGCCCGAATGAGGCAGGGCCAGCCAATCTTAGAGTGCCGCGCAGGACTTGATTTTCGCCACTTACGTCAAGCATGGCGTCCTGCACCGTCTCGAAAATCCGCTCTGCATGTTTCAGCAAGCGCTCCCCTTCAAGCGTCACACTGACACTTCGAGTTGTCCGGTGCAAAAGCTGCGCGCCCACTTCGGATTCGAGTGCCTGAATGCGTTGCGTCGCGCTCGTCGGCGACAAACCAAACTCTGCACCGGCCTTACCGATAGCTCCCAACCGCGCTGCCCGAACGAACAATTCCAGCAATTTCAGATCGTTAATCATTATTTGCCACAGCCGAATAGTGTATTACTTTTTGAAGCCATTATCATTCGTTGGTTTCATAGTATCTCACTCCCGGCAACGAGCCAAGACACTTCACCACGAAAGTATATGACATGATGAAACACTCCGTTCTGCCCATAGCCGCAATAGCCCTATCGCTAAGTTCGCAGCAATCCTTTGCACAAGAAGCCACCGAGATCGTGAAATTTTCGGATGTTACTTATCAGCCGCTCAACCCTGCACGCGGAGACGCAGCACCTCAGGCCGGCGTGCTCTGGGGGGATATAGCCAAAGACGTGCCCACCGGTGCCATTATCAAATTCGGAGAGAACTTTTCTTCGCCGCCCCATATTCACAACATTACCTATCGGGGCATCGTTATCGAAGGTGCAGTCCACAATGATGATCCCGATGCCGCAAATATGTGGATGGGGCCGGGCTCTTTTTGGTCACAGCCGGCGGGTGAGCCTCACATCACATCTGCGGCGGCAGAGGGCGGCGCAACGATCTTTTTGGAGATCCTCGAAGGGCCATATCTGGTCCGGCCGACCGAAGAGGCTTTTGACAACCATGAACTTCCAGTGAATTTAGATTCAAGCAACGTTGTCTGGCTAAGCACGGATGATGTGACATGGATCGATCAGCCTGCCGCCAAGGACAACACGGCCGCCCCTCAGCTCGCCTACCTTTGGGGAGAGAGCAGCGCAACCAATGCAACATTCCTGAAAATTCCGGCAGGAACTTCCGGCACGCTCGAAAGCAATGCTGAATTGCTCCGCGCTGTCACAATCTCCGGCAAAACGGACCTAACCGTCCCGGAAGGTTCCACAGAAAGCGATCTGGTTCCCGGCAGCTATTTTGGCTCCGAAACAGGCGGATCATATGATCTGTCTTGCCAGATCGAAGATGATTGCATGCTGTATGTGCGGGCAGAAGGCAAATACACTTTCACCGGGAAGTAATCGCAGTGCCGCGGTCGTTTGAAAGATGGCTCTAGTCCCACGTTCAAGCGATCGCGGTCCACTGGCAAAGAAAATAGCAAGCTCCTGTATCGTGCATCCGCCTGCCTTTCTGAAATCGAACAAACCGGCACGTGGATCTGTCGACTTTGGGCAGGCCAGCTTTTTAGAAAGACAATGAAGTCTTAGCCGCTCGTGATACGCCCGCTTTCACCATTGCCTTCCCCATGCTTCGCACCTGCAGCGAAGGTCCGCAATCCGCCCAAAACGGCCATTCGTGCTTTGTCGCACCATCGGAACTCTGTCGGCTTGCCGCTCCCTATGCGCCGCTTGCAGACCAAGAAACCGAATTGCATAAAGCTAAATACCTGCAAGCAAGCGAATTTGATTTAGAACGGAAAGTCTGCACCAGAACGGTAAGTCTGCACCAAACCACGACGCGGTCGACAGGATCGATGCATTTACCTATGTAACTGGGTACACGAATTTGAGTAGTAAGCGGCGCGCTGTTTGTGTCAGGGCTTTGCGACCGGCGACACCAACGGGACTTTCAACCGCACGACCAACCCCCGCTCCTGCGGCAACAGCTCGACGTCACCACCGTGACGGCGCAGGACATCCTGAACGATGGCAAGCCCAAGCCCGCTGCCCTCCCCTTCGCTCAATTGACCGAACCGTTGAAACGCGGCCTGCGTGCTGTCTTTGGGGATGCCGATGCCGTCATCTTGTACGGTCAGCACCGCATACCCCGCCTCGGCCACGGTGCTCACGCGGATCGCTGAGAGGCCTGGGCCCCCATGGGACAGCGCGTTTTCAAGTAGATTGGTGATCGCCTCACCCAGCAGCACATTGTCACCATTGATCGGTAGCGGCTCCGAACATGGCTCGAAGCCAAAGCCTATGTCCCGCGACAGGACCGTCGGGGCAAAGTCACTGCATACTTCGGCAGCGACAGCGTTAAGTTCCAGTCTATCGAATGTTGACGTCTCGTCGTAGCGCAACCGTTCGAGAGACAACAACTGATTGGCGAGCCGCGCCGATTTACGCGCGGCGGCAATCAATTCGCGTTCGCGCAGGCGACGCTCTTGCGGGTCGCTGACATCTGGCAAAACCTCGGCCAATGACAACAGTGCGGAGGCGGGGTTGCGCAGCTGATGCGCGGCGTTGGAGATAAAGACCTGATGGTCCTCAATGCTCTGGCGCACCTGCCCGAAAAGCCTGTTCAAAGTGGCGACAATACCAAAGACCTCGGCCGGGACCGGGCGGCGGATATCGCGCAGGTCATCGGGAGATCGGTGTTGGATCGCATCTTGTAAATCGTTCAAGGGGCGCAGGCCGATCTTCACCCCGAACCAGACCACCAAAGCAAGGGCCGCCATCAGGCTGGCGATCAACGCCGCCGCGCGGCGCGCCAGAGCGGCGGCAAAGGCATTTCGGTCACTGTCCCTTTGCCAGACGGTGACGATCGTATCGCCCGTGAGGTTGCCGATGGTCGTGCTCTCTCGCATCCGCAAAACCCGCACAGGCTCGCCCCGATATTCCGCCATCGTGTAGTTCAGCCGATCCTCGCCCGCCCGACCGCCAGAGACGGGGGGATAGGCATAGCCGGTGATGTAGATGCCACCTGGGCCCGTGACATGGTAAAAAAGCTCACCGCCCCCGGCATCCGAGACGAAATCCCGCGTGCTGGGAGAAAGCGCATCCCCGCCTGAGATTGCCACATCGCGAGAGATTGCCAAGGCCGCGGCCAGCAGGCTCCGGTCGAACAGGGTTTCAGAGGTGCGCTGCGCCACTTCAAAGCGCCAAAACCCCAGAACGATCGAAAGCAGCAGCAGCGGCGGCAGGATCAGCATGAACAGCCGAGAGCGCAGCGACATCGAGGTCATGCGCTGTCGACCTCCAACATATAGCCCAGCCCACGGGCGGCTTTGATGCGGATGCCGAAGGGCTCTAACCGTTTGCGAAGACGGGACACATGCGGCTCGATGGCGCTGTCTTCCTGCGCGGCCCCGGTGCCATAGACGTGGGTGATCAGTTGGGATTTCGAGACGATGCGTCCGCGCCGTTCCAACAGACATTCAAGCGTCGCCAGTTCTTTACGAGGAAAAGCCAGTGGCTGCTCCCCCTCCAGCAGCTGCCGGTTCGTGCGGTCAAAGACCAAGGGGCCAATCGCGTCGCGGGCGGCGAACTCAAGGTTTTTGCGCCGCGCCATGGCACGCAGCCGGGCCTCGAGCTCATCCATCTCGAAGGGTTTGGTCAGGTAATCATCGGCTCCGGCATCCAGCCCTGCTACTCGCTCTGAAGTCTCGGCCCGCGCGGTCAGCAGGATCACTGGCGTGCCATCGCCGCGGCGGCGCAGACGGCTCAAAACTTCCAGCCCGTCACAACCGGGCAAGTTACAGTCCAGCACGATCAGGTCAGCCCCCTCGTGTCGCAAGAAAATGTCAGCATCTTCCCCGTCATGCAGCAGGTCCACCGCATGGCCCCGATCGCGCAAGCGATGGGCAATTCCCTGTGCCAGAGCCTCATTGTCTTCGATGACTGCAATGCGCATGATTAAAACTTAATCCTGATGCGCAAGTTTCGCGCAAGGTTGGAAAGGCAGTGTGCCCGTGTTGGAGGAGGGATTCGTTCCCTGAAACAAATACGAATTACGGCAGGCGTGAAAGTCTGACCGATACAGAATGTCTACGGGAGGACACCAATGACTATCAAGTATTTCGCCGCAACCGCTGTATCTGCTGCTTGCCTTGCCGCCCCGGCGCTGGCCGAAGTCGACTTTGCAGGGAAAACCATCGAGTGGGTCATCCCCTTCTCGGAAACCGGCGGCTCGGCCAAATGGGCCAACTTCTTTGCGCCGCTCTTGTCCGAAGAACTGCCCGGCAACCCCACCGTCGTGGTCAAGTTCATGCCGGGCGCGGGTTCAACCAAAGGTGCCAACTGGTTCCAAGAGCAAGAGCATGACGAGGGCACGGTTCTTTTCGGCACCTCCGGCTCGACCCAGTTCCCCTATCTGCTGGACGATCCGCGTGTGCGGTATGAGTACAGCGACTGGAAGCCTGTCATGGCATCGGGCACCGGGGGCGTCGCCTATCTGAACCCCGCGGACGGTGAGAAATTCGATGGCACCGCCAATAACCTTAAAGACATCAACTTCATCTACGGCTCGCAAGGGGCCACGCGCCTTGACCTCGTGCCGCTGCTGGCATGGGAAATGCTGGGCATGAATGTAGAGCCGGTTTTTGGCATCAAGGGCCGTGGCGATGGCCGTCTGATGTTTGAGCGCGGCGAGGCCACGATCGACTACCAGACCTCGTCGAGCTACCTCGGTGCCTCTGCCGATCTGGTCGAAAAGGGTCAAGCCGTGCCGATGATGACATGGGGCGCGCTGGACGAAGACGGCAACATCGTTCGTGACCCCACTTTCCCCGACATCCTGACCTTTAAGGAAGTCTGCGAAGCGACCGAAGGCTGTGAGACCGAAGGTGAGGCTTGGGACGCGTGGAAAGCCTTCTTCATCGCAGGTTTTCCGGTGCAAAAGATCGCCTTCCTGCCCGCAGGGACGCCCGATGACGTGATCGAAACCTACACGGCAGCCTTCGACGCGGTGCGCAACCGCGAAGATTTCGCCCAAATCGCCGAGAAGCGCGTCGGGAAATACCCCGTCTTCGTAGGTGAAGGCGCGGCAAAGGCGACGCAGCGCGGCACGACCGTCTCCGCGGAGGCGAAGGCCTTCGTCACCAACTGGCTGCAAGAAGCCTATGGCGTTTCGCGGAAGTAAGCGAAACCCTCTTGGCCCCGGGCGCGCCCCGGGGCCACCCCCTCCCTTTAATCTAACATTTCGAGGTCGGTGCGATGGATCTGTTCGCAACCGCTCTGCCTGCGCTTGGCCAGGCATGGGCTCTAATTTTGCAACCTGTAGTACTGGGATATCTGGTGTTGGGCGTCGTCATGGGCCTGGCTGTCGGCGTCTTTCCCGGCCTCGGTGGGATCGCGGGATTGTCTCTGCTCTTGCCCTTCATGTTCGGCATGGACCCGGTGCTGGGTCTGGCGCTGATGATTGGCATGGTCGCCGTGGTGCCAACCTCTGACACCTTTGCCTCGGTCCTGATGGGCATCCCCGGTTCTTCGGCCAGCCAAGCTACGGTGCTCGATGGCTTTCCCATGGCCAAGAAAGGCCAAGCCGCGCGGGCGCTTTCGGCGGCTTTCACCTCATCGCTCTTCGGCGGGCTGGTCGGCGCGGCTTTCTTGACTTTGTTCATCGTCGTGGCGCGGCCCATCGTGTTGTCCTTCGGCCTGCCCGAAATGCTGATGATCTCGATCCTCGGTCTGTCGATGGTGGCGGTGCTGGCGGGGCGCGTAGCGCTTAAAGGTCTGGCGGCAGCGGGCCTCGGCCTGCTGATCGGCACCATCGGCGAGGCTGATGCGGGCGGCTCCCTGCGGATGGCGACCTATGACATCCCCTATCTAACAGACGGCCTGAAACTGGTGATCGTGGGCCTTGGCATCTTTGCCGTGCCCGAGATCGTATCGCTCCTGCGCCAAGACCGAGCGATTTCAAAAGAAGCCAAACTCGGCGCGGGCTGGGGCGACGGCGTGCGGGACTGGGTGGCCAACAAATGGCTGTCGGTGCGCTGCTCACTGATCGGCGTGGTGGTCGGCGTCATCCCCGGCCTTGGTGGGTCAGTCGTTGACTGGATCGCCTATGGGCACGCGGTTCAGACGACGAAGGACAAATCGAATTTCGGCAAGGGCGAAGTGCGCGGCGTGATCGGGCCGGAAAGCTCGAACAATGCGAAAGAGGGCGGCGGCTTGGTCCCTACCCTGCTGTTCGGCATTCCCGGTTCTGGCTCCATGGCGATTTTCATCGGTGCCATCGCCCTGCTGGGTTCCGGCGAGATCGAAGTCGGCCCCTCGATGCTGCGCGACAACCTCGACATCACCTATTCGATTGTCTGGCTGCTGGCGCTGGCCAATGTTGTGGGCACGCTGGTCTGCATCGCGGCCTCGGGCGGAATCGCCAAGCTGACAACGATCCGCTTCACCTACCTCGCGCCGTTCCTCTTCATGCTGATCTCCTTCGCGGCGTTCCAGTCGGGGCAGAACTTCGAAGACATTCTCGCGCTTTTCGTGATCGGCCTGATCGGTATCTTCCTGCGCCGCTTCGACTGGTCGCGCCCGGCCTTCCTCATCGGTTTCGTGCTGTCCAACCCGGTCGAGAAATTCTCGAACCAAGCGTTTCAGATCGCGTCGTTCCGGTTCCGCAAATCTTTTGAGGATGGGATGGACTATGTCTTCTCCCCCATTGTGATCGTGCTGCTGATCGTCACCGTGGTCTCGGTCGTCTTGGGCCTGCGTCAGGCCAAATCGATCATGGCTGAAGGCGATGTTCAGTCCGGCTCCAAACGCGCGCCCTTGGTCTTTTTGCTGATCATCATGGGCTACGTCGTGGCCGCGCTGATCAATGCCTCGCTAATCCCTGACTACAACATGACCGACAAGATCGTGCCGCTGGTTGTGGGGGGTATCGCCTTGGCTGCACTGTTGATCTTGCTGGTGCAGATGATCCTGCGCCCCGAAAGCGATGCGATCTTTGCCGACAAGGAAGTCTCGGGCGAGGACGCTGATGCGCCCTATGGCCTCTGGAGCACGCTGGCGTGGTTCGTGGGGTTGATCGTCGCCACATACTTCGTCGGCTTCATCCTCGCGCTCTTGGGCTTTTTGATCAGCTTCCTGCGGGTCCGCGCACAGGCGCATTGGCCGAAAACCCTGATCCTGACGGCCTGCGGCATCGCGCTGATGTGCGTCATGGCCGGGGCACTCAACCGTGATTTCCCGCCGGGTCTGCTGCAAGGCGCAGTCGATCTGCCTTGGCCGCTGAACTGAGGAGCTTAGAGATGACACAGACTGCTATCCCCTATCTCTTCATGCGCGGCGGCACCTCGCGGGGGCCATACTTCAACCGCGCGGATCTGCCCCAAGACCGCGAAACTCTGGCCGAGGTGCTGCTCGCTGTGGTGGGCTCCGGCCATCCGCTCAACATCGACGGAATCGGCGGCGGCGCGGCGGTCACCACCAAGGTCGCAATGCTATCGCCTTCGGAGGACGTTTGGGCCGATGTGGACTATTTCTTCGCCCAAGTCTCGGTCGAGGATCGGCTGGTCGATTTCAAACCGACCTGCGGAAACATCCTGTCAGGTGTTGGCCCTGCGGCGGTGGAATTGGGCCTCGTCCAGCCAACCGGCGATGTGACCGATGTGAAGATCCATGCCGTCAACACCGGGGCCAAGGTGCTCTCCAAAGTGCTGACCCCCGGCGGCGTGCTCACCTATGACGGCGACACCGAGATCGCGGGCGTGCCCGGAGCCGGAGCGGCCGTGGCGTTGAACTTCATGGGGGTTGTCGGCTCTTCGACCGGGGCGTTTTTGCCCACGGGCAATATCCGCGATACCTTTGACGGGATCGAAGTCACCTGCATGGATGTCGCCATGCCGATGGTCATCGCCCGCGCGGCGGACTTTGGCCTGACGGGGTACGAGAGCGTCGCCGAGCTTGACGCGAACAAGGATTTCTTTGCCCGTATGGAAGCCATCCGCCTTCAGGCCGGGGCCGCCATGGGCATGGGAGACGTGGCAAAATCCGTCACGCCCAAGTTCGGTCTGCTCGCCCCAGCCCAGAACGGTGGCACCATCGCGACGCGCTATTTCATGCCGTGGAACACGCACCCCTCCATGGCGGTGACCGGGGCGCAATGTCTTGCTTCCTGCGCGCTCACGCCCGGCAGTGTGGCAGACGGTCTACTTGAGCGTCCCGGCCAAAGCCCCGCCGATGTGATGCTTGAACATGCCTCTGGCACGATCGACGTGCTGGTGGATTACGACACGTCGGACGGCTTCGCGCTGAACTCCGCCGGGCTGCTGCGAACAGCCCGCAAGCTGGCGGATGGCTGTGTCTTTGTCCCCTCGCGCATTTGGGAGGGCCGCTGACATGCCCGTGATGAACCTGCTTGTCGCCTTCAACGGTTCCGATGCCTCCGTAGCCGCGCTGCGCTATGCGGCCTCGCTCGCGAAACGGCGCGGCGCGCATGTGACGGCGATCCTTGCGCATACCGCGCATGAGGTGATCGACCGACGCTCGCGCTGGATCCCCGAAGAGGCCCGCGCCCTGTTGGAGGCTGCCAACAGCGAAATCTTGGCCGAGGTCATCCGCCGGTTCGAAGAACTCCGCCCCGCCCTCGGTCTGGGCGACGCGCTGGATTTCCGCGAGGAGACCGGCCGCGTCGACATGCTGCTTTCCGAAGGCGCGCGGTACTATGACATGCTGATCGTCGGTGCCCGGACCGAGAGTGACGACGCCCATGTGACCCACCATCCTGATCGCATCGCCTTGCAGTCCGGGCGTCCGGTGATCGTGGTGCCCGCGGGCTATGACGCAGGCGCGCAGCACAGCCACGCGGCGCTGGCATGGGACGGTGGTCGCGCCGCCGCGCGGGCGCTGTCGGACAGCTTGCGCCTGCTTGAGGCCGATGGCCGGGTCAGCGTGCTGACGGTCGGCAAACGCACATCCTGGCCGATCACCGATTTGATGACCCATCTCGACCGCCACGGCGTCGAAGCGGTGCATGAGGACTTTCCGACAACCCATCCGGTTTCACAGACTCTGTTGTCCTATTGCGAGCGGCATGACCCCTCGCTGCTGGTGCTGGGTGCCTATGAGCACTCCAAATTTCGCGAAGATTTCCTTGGTGGCGTGACCGCCGAGGTGCTTGAAAAGATCAAAATCCCCGTTTTGTTGTCCCATTGAGAAGCGAATGATGACCAATTACGAGAAAATCAAAACCGCCCGCCGTGATCTGGAAAAACTGCGTGCCGAGCTGATCGCCAGCCTTAACACGCAAAAAGATCGCGACTCTGATCTGCTGATCCTGCATGAACGGGTCAGCAAAGCGATCAACGCGCTTTCACCATAAGGTGCAGGGATGAAGGTTCATATCCTCGACGACTGGTTCGACACTCTGCGCGGACTGCCCTGCTTTAACCTGCTGGCGGGGCATGATGTCACCGTCTGGACGGACCATCAGCCTGACGAGGCCATCTTGGCCGACCGTTTGCAGGATGCCGACTGCGTCGTGCTCTTTCGCGAGCGGACCAAGGTGACGCGCGGGCTGCTTGAGCGCCTGCCGAACCTGCGCCTGATCTCGCAGCGTGGCGCTTATCCGCATGTGGACGTCGCGGCCTGCACCGACCAGGGAGTACTGCTGTGTTCCAACAAAGGTGCGGATGGGGCCAACCATGCGGCGGCGGAACTGACCTTTGCGCTGATCCTTGCAGCCATGCGGCAACTGCCGCAGCAGATGGCAAGCGCCAAGGCGGGCAACTGGCAGATGGGCGTCGGGCGCAGCCTGCGCGGGCGGCGGCTGGGGCTTTATGGCTATGGGCGCATCGGGCGTGTTGTGGCCGATTATGCCCGCGCCTTTGGCATGAAAGTTGTCTGGTGGGGCTCCGACGCCGGACGCGCGCGGGCGAAAGCCGATGGCGAGACCGTGCCCGAGAGCCGAGCGGCCTTTTTCGGCACATGTGACGTGGTTTCGCTGCATCTGCGACTTACATCTGAGACGCGCGGCAGTGTCACCGCCGACGACCTCGGTGCGATGCCGCCGCGTTCGGTATTAGTGAACACCTCCCGCGCCGGACTGATTGCCGAAGGCGCGCTGCTGCAAGCGCTTAACGCCGGGCATCTTGGCGCGGCGGCGGTGGATGTCTTTGATGCCGAGCCGCTGACCGACCCCAGCGACCCGCTGCTGTCCCACCCCAAGATGATCGCCACCCCGCATATCGGCTTTGTCACCGAGGATGAATTCGACAAGCAATTCGCGGATATCTTCGAACAGGTAAACGCCTATGCGGCAGGCGCACCGATCCATATGATCAACCCTTCCGTCTACGCGCCATAAGCCCCGCGACCAGCGGCGCGCCGACGATCACCAGCACGATGCGGGTCAGGTGGTGGGTGATGACAAAGCCCAAATCCGCACCGGTCACGATGGCCAGCACCGTCATCTCGGCCTGCCCGCCCGGCGCGAAGGCAAGGAATGCCTCGACCGGGTTGCCCAACCCGGCCCAGGTGACGAGGCCGGTGAAACCTGCGGCCAAGACGGCGAGCACCAGTACATAGGCGATGCCCGCCAGCACCACCCGCGTCAGCTCGCCCCATGTCACGCCCAGAAAATGCACGCCGATCCCGCAGCCGATAAAGAACTGCGCGGCCAGGATGGCTTCGGCGGGCGGGCGGCTGTGGATCAGGCCGGAAAGTGACAAGACAGCGGTGACGATCATGGGGCCGAGGATCGACGCGCCAAAAAGGCCGATCCGCTCTCCTCCCTTCCAGCCGATCAGGGCTGCCGCGGCCATCAGGGCCATCTCTCCCACTGGCAGTTCCGTCACCGGCGCGCCGATAGGATTGGTCAGCCCCGCCCCGTAAGCCAGCGTCAGGAAAGCAGGCGCGAGGGTAACGATGATCAGCACCCGCGTGGCATGGATCAGGGACAGCGCGCGCGGATCGCCCCCCGCTTCGGTGCCAAAGATAACCATGTCCTGCAGGCCACCCGGCATCGCGGCGTAATAGGCTGTCGGCGCGTCGAAGCCCCAAACATGCCGAAAGAACGGCACGCCGATAATCCCGATCAACGCGATAAAGACCGGGACCAGCGCCACCGACATCGCCATTTGTGGCAGTTGGTGAAACAGATCAGGCGTGATCGAAGCCCCAACAGCCACCCCAAGGATCGTGCGCGCCGCCACCGAGACCTGACCGAAGCCCTTGATCGGCACGTTCGACAATGCCGCGATAAGACAGGCGGCCATAGGGCCGAAAAGGAATGGTAGCGGCAAATCAAGCGCCCAGAAGGCCAAAGTGCCAGCCCCGGCGAGGATGAGGGTAAGCGACCGGCTTCGGGTTGGTTGGGCAATGCGCATGGGGTCCACTCCTGCAGTTTATCGGACTTGATCATTATTGCATACTATTGTATCCACATGTATGCAATAACCACCTTTGGGGGCGTTTCATGAGCGAAGAAGACCGCACACCGCAGGGCAACTCTGCCTATGCTCAACTAATGGATGAGCTACGCGCCGGACGGCTGAACCCCGGCGACCGCCTGCGGGAGACCGAATTGGCCGACCGCCTGGGCGTTTCCCGCACCCCCGTGCGCGAAGCGATCCGACAGTTAGAGGCAGACGGTGTCGTGGCCCATATCCCCCGCCAAGGGGCGAGCATCCGCACGCTGGACTACGCCGAGGTGATGGAACTTTACGAGATGCGCGCCGTGCTGGAGGGCACCGCCGCACGGCTCGCCGCCCGCGCTGCCTCGGACATCGAGATTGAAGAGTTGCAGGACATGAACCAGCAGCTTGCCACCCTGGGCAATGTGCCCGAAGCCTTCACCCTCAACCGCCAGTTCCACGCAGCCCTTCTGGACGCCGCAAAGAACCGTTTTCTGACCCGCTCGATCCACACGCTGCAAAAGACGCTGATGATCCTCGGCCCGACGACGCTCACCGATCCTGCCCGTGCCGAGAAAGCGGTGGAGGAACATTTTGGCGTTCTGGATGCGATCAAGGCCCGTGATGCCGCCCTCGCCGAAGCGGCAATGCGCGCGCATATCGAAGCGGCCCAACGGGTTCGGGTGCGCGCCCTGCGCGCCCAGCCCACGCGCGATGAGACCTATGACGGAGACCTGCTGTGACTGAAACCTACGATATCGTCGTGATCGGCGGCGGCAATGCGGCGCTTTGTGCCGCGATCACCGCCGCCGAAGACGGCGCCCGCGTGCTAATCCTTGAGACCGCGCCAAAAC
Source organism: Sulfitobacter sp. TCYB15 (assembly GCF_040435955.1). NCBI lineage: Bacteria > Pseudomonadati > Pseudomonadota > Alphaproteobacteria > Rhodobacterales > Roseobacteraceae > Sulfitobacter > Sulfitobacter sp. TCYB15. The sequence goes on along the minus strand of NZ_CP159193.1, from coordinate 989,806 downwards.
CCTACCGGGGCGGCAATTCGCGCCACACCCGCAACTTCCGCTGCATGCACCATGGTCCCTTGGGCCCATTGGTCGAAAGCTACACCGAAGAGGAATACCTCGCCGATCTGATGAAGGTGACGGGTGGCAAGACGGATGAACAGCTCGCACGCCTCGCCATCCGCTCTTCCGAGGAATGCCTGCCGTGGATGGAGGCCCATGGCGTGCGGTTTCAGCCCTCGCTGTCGGGCACCCTGTCACTGGCCCGCACCAACGCCTTCTTTCGCGGCGGTGGCAAGAGCCTCGTGAACGCCTATTACCGCACCGCCGAAGGGCTGGGCGTGGATGTGCTCTATGAAGCCGCCGTGACCCATCTCGAACTGGAAGGCGACCGGGTGACGCGGGTGGATTATACCCACGAGGGGGCCGCCAAGAGCCTCTCGCCCAAATCCGTCGTCGTAGCCTCTGGCGGATTTCAGGCCGACACCGATTGGCTGGCGCGCGCATGGGGGCCAGCGGCGAAGAACTTCTTGATCCGCGGCACGCCCTACAACCGCGGCGTGGTTCTGGCCGATCTGCTGGATCAAGGCATCGCGCAGGTTGGCGATCCGACCCAATGTCACGCCGTCGCCATTGACGGGCGGGCACCGAAATTCGATGGCGGGATCGTCACACGGCTGGATTGCGTGCCCTTCTCCATCGTCGTCAACAAGGACGCACAGCGGTTCTATGATGAGGGCGAGGATGTTTGGCCGAAACGCTATGCCATCTGGGGCCGGCTGGTGGCCGCGCAGCCCGATCAGGTCGGCTATGTCATCATCGATGCCAAATCGCTGAACCTGTTCATGCCTTCGGTTTTCCCCCCGATCAAAGCCGACACGCTGGCGGAACTGGCGGATAAAATGGGCCTGCCCGGCGAGGCGCTAGAGCAGACCGTGGCCGAGTTCAACGCCGCCTGCGGCGATCAGAGCAGCTTCCACCCAACTGAGCTGGACGGCGTTGCCACTTCCGGCCTCACCCCGCCCAAGACCAATTGGGCCCGCCCCATCACCGAGCCGCCGTTCTACGGCTATTCGCTGCGCACTGGCGTCACCTTTACCTATCTCGGGCTGAAGGTGGATGAAAACGCGCAATGCTCCATCAACGACCGCCTTGTCAGCAACCTTTGGGCGGCGGGCGAAACCATGGCCGGGTCGATCCTGGGCCAAGGCTACCTCGCCGGGTTCGGCATGACCATCGGCACCGTATTCGGACGTATCGCAGGCAAGGAGGCCGCAGCCCATGCAAATTGATCTACTTCAAGAGGCCCGCCGTCAGGCCGAAATCTGCAACGCCTGCCGCTATTGCGAGGGCTACTGCTCGGTCTTCCCGGCCCTGCAAGCCGAACGTGCCTTTTCTGACGGGGATCTGACGCAACTGGCGAACCTCTGTCACAATTGCCGGGGCTGCTACTACGCCTGCCAATACACCGCTCCGCATGAGTTTGACCTGAACCTGCCGCAAGCCTTGGCCGATGTGCGCCAAGACAGTTGGGAAGAGTTTGCCTTTCCACGTGCCGCCGGGAAAGCCTTCCAGAAAAACGGCCTCGCCATCGTGCTCGCCACTGTCTTGGGCTTTGCATTGCTGTTTTGGGCTGCCCGTGCGCTGGCCGCCGCTGGAGGCGAAGGCTTCTACGCCGTGCTATCCCACAATGCGATGGTGGCGATCTTCCTGCCCGCCTTTCTTTTTCCGTTGATAAGCATTGCCATCGGCCTGCGCCGCTACTGGCAAACCGTGGGCGGCACCCGGGTTCGCCTGTCGCATTTGCGCGGGGCCATCGCCTCTGTCGCGAACATGCGCAATCTCAAAGGCGGCCACGGCGACGGCTGCAACTTTGAAGACGAAGACCGGTTTACCCATTTCCGCCGCTATGCGCATCAGGCGATCATGTATGGCTTCCTGTTGTGCTTTGCCTCGACCAGCGTGGCGACGCTGATGCATTACCTGCTCGATATGCCTGCCCCCTACGGGCTGTTTTCCGCCCCCAAGATCCTCGGCCTTTCCGGCGGTGTTCTGCTTGTGTTGGGCTGTGGCAAGATGGTCTGGCTCAAGCTGCGGTCTGACAAATCACTCGGCGCGACCAACGCTTTTGGCGGCGAAATAGCCTTTACCGGGTTGCTGGGGTTTGTCGGGCTGAGCGGGCTGTTGCTCTACGCGGCAGGCGGCACCGGCTGGCTGCCGGGTCTTTTGGTCATACATCTCGGCGCGGTGCTGGCGTTTTTCCTGCTCACGCCTTTCACCAAGATGGCGCATGGGTTCTACCGAATGGCAGCGCTGGTCAGGGATGCACAGCGGCGCGAAAGGGTCTGACTTTAGGCTTTCCAGCAACGCTTCCAGATCACCCCGGCCGCGCCTACAGACGGCGCGACCGGGAGACGATCATTCGCCGAAGTGGATGACTGAACGGATGCTCTTTCCTTCATGCATCAAGTCGAAGGCCTCGTTGATCTGTTCCAGCCCCATGGTGTGGGTGATAAAATCATTCAGCTTGAATTCGCCGTTCATGTAGCGCTCGACATAGTCAGGTAGCTCGGAGCGTCCCTTGACCCCGCCGAAGGCCGACCCCCGCCAGACGCGGCCCGTGACCAACTGGAACGGACGGGTCGAGATTTCCTGCCCTGCCCCTGCGACACCGATGACTACGGATTCGCCCCAGCCCTTGTGGCAGCATTCCAACGCCGAGCGCATAATATTGACGTTGCCGATACACTCGAACGAATAATCCACGCCGCCGTCGGTCACCTCGACAATCACGTCCTGAATGGGTTTGTCGTGATCTTTGGGGTTGATGAAATCGGTGGCACCCAGCTTGCGCGCCAGATCGAACTTGCTTTCGTTGATATCGATCACGATGATGCGGCTGGCCTTGGCCATGGTCGCGCCGATCACGGCGGACAGGCCAATGCCGCCCATGCCGAAGATCGCAACGGTCGACCCCTCTTCGACCTTCGCGGTGTTCATCACAGCCCCCATGCCGGTAGTGACGCCGCAGCCCAGAAGGCAAACCTCTTCAAGCGGCGCATCGGGGTTAACCTTGGCAAGCGATATCTCGGGCAGCACTGTGTATTCCGAGAAGGTCGAGCAGCCCATGTAGTGCAGGATGGGCTGACCATCCTTGTAGAACCGGCTGGTGCCGTCGGGCATCAGACCGCGCCCCTGGGTTTCCCGGATCTTCTGGCAGAGGTTGGTCTTGCCGGATTTGCAGAATTTGCACTCGCCACATTCTGGCGTGTAGAGCGGGATCACATGGTCACCCACCGCCACGCTGGTGACGCCCTCGCCGATGGATTCGACAATCCCGCCCCCTTCATGGCCCAGAATGACCGGGAACAGGCCTTCGGGGTCTTCGCCCGACAAAGTGAAAGCATCGGTATGGCAAACGCCCGAGGCGATAATTTTGATGCGCACTTCGCCAGCCTTAGGCGGCATTACGTCGATTTCCTCGATCGAGAGAGGTTCGTTAACGGCCCAGGCGACGGCCGCTTTGCATTTGATGATATCGGTCATGGGTCTCACTTCGCGGTTAGGACTATTTTGGCGGGTGACGGTGTAGGGACTGTCATTTACACTGCTTCCCACTCGCGATAATCAGAGATATCCGTAAAACACCATTACCTATTAGCAATAGTTATTCCGCCATTAAGATTGAAAGGAACATCATGCTGAGTTGGGAGGGGGTATCAGAATTTGTGGCCGTCGCTGAAGCCCAAAGCTTTACAGCTGCTGCCAACAGCTTGGGTATTTCTACGGCTCAGGTCAGCCGCCAAGTCGGCGCACTTGAGGCGCGATTGGACACCAAGCTGTTCTACCGCACCACGCGCAAGGTCACGATCACCGAGACGGGTCAGGTGTATTACAACCATTGCCGGCAGGTGCTTGATGGGCTGGCCGAAGCCGAGCGCGCGATCACCGATCTGCATCAAAGCCCCAAGGGCCGGCTGAACCTTACAGCCCCGGTGACATATGGCGAGAACCGCATCGCGCCTTTGGTGAACGACTTCGTGCGGCGCTATCCTGATCTTGAGGTCAACCTCAGGCTGACCAATCAGCTGCTCGATCTTGTAGCGGAAAGCTACGATCTCGCGATCCGGCTGGGAGAGTTGGAAGACAGCTCCATGATGGCAAAGCGGCTGGCCTCTCGCAGGCATTACACCTGCGCGGCACCCGAATACCTTTCCGCTCACGGAACCCCGCACACCCTGTCCGAACTTGACGGCTACAACTGTCTGCAAGGCACTTTGGGCTATTGGCGGTTTCAGGAAAAAGGAACCACCCGCCACATTAGGGTGAAAGGCAATCTCCGCTGCAACAGCGGCGCATCGCTGGTCGATGCGGCGCTGAAGAACCTCGGGATCATCCAATTGCCGGATTATTATGTAGAGGCGGAGCTGCGGGCCGGGCGGTTGATTTCTGTTTTGGATACGTATCGCGCGCCGGACGATGGCATCTGGGCGATCTATCCGCAGAACCGGCATCTTTCGCCAAAGGTCCGGCTGCTGCTTGATCACCTTGGGAAAGGGTTGCGATGATCTACAAAATCATCGCCTCAGAATTTGAAAGGAAGGCCCGATGATCGTGAGCGACCCGCCAAGTGCGCTGACCTTCGGAACTTGGGCCGTCATCTGAGCATCTTTGCCCGAAGGAGCGAGGACCCGGCAAAGATCGTATCTTTTGGCCTGGCGTTCAGCCATCTGTACCGGGGCTTCGTTCAGCGAAAGGCTCATTTGGCCGCACCATGAGGTAATCTATGGCGACGTGGCAGGTGCCCCTTCATGCGGGACCAAATGGCCCGATAGGCACCGTCCTATTGATGGAGCTCTTTTGCCAAAAACCGAACGAACAGAAGCGTGAGGTTCTCGCGGCGCGAGGTGTCTGGCCAGACGGCAAAAATTCCCAACGGTTTCAGCCGCCAATCGGGGAACAGGCGGCTCAGCTTGCCCTCCGCCTCCCCCCGGGCGGCGAGATGCTCGGGCAGAACCGTGGCGCCAAGGTTCTTGCAGGCGAAATGGTAGAGGGCATCCACGCTGTCCACTTCCAGCCGGGCTTGGCCCAGAACTTTCGCCTCTTCCCCGCCGGGGCCGCTGAGACGAGTATAGTCTGAGCGATGTCGGTAGCGCACCCAGTCCCAGTCTTCCAGATCGCAAGGATGTGCGGGGGCCGGGCGCGTTGCGGCATAGTCGCTGCCGACCACCAAGGCGCGCGCGCTTTCACCCAGCTTGCGCGACATCATCGCACTGTCGTCGAGCCAGCCCGCGCGGATATTCACATCAAAACCATCGTTGATAAGGTCCATCCTCTGATCCGAAAAAGCCAACGACAGGGCGACTTGCGGATGAAGACGGGAAAATTCAGCGATCGCCGTCGACAGGGTCGATGACGACATAAAGGCAGGGATCGACACCCTAAGCGCACCCACCGGCTCCAACGACAGGGCGTTGAGGTCATTCAACCCGCTTTCGGCGCTTCGCAGCATGTCGGTCACCCGGGCGTAGAACATCTGCCCTTCGTTGCTCAGCGCGATCTTGCGGGTTGTGCGGTAAAGCAGTGTCACGCCAAGGAAATCTTCGAGTTCGGAGACGGTTTCACTCACCCGCGACGGTGCGACGCCAAGGGCTTTCGCCGCGGCCCGGAACGAGCCTTCGTCCACCACCCGGGCGAAGATGGCCATATGCTTTAGATGATCGATCATTGTTCGGCCTGCCGGAACTATCACTTCTGGATTCCATGAATACCCCGATCAATCCGCCGGGAATAGATGTTCCTTGCAACACGAGGAACACCGCCATGAAAGCGACCACTCATCTCAACACCGAAAGCGCAGAGCGTTATCTGGGCACGCTCTGCAAACATTTCGGCCACAAGGTGCCCGTCACCCACACGCGCCAAAACGGCCATATCGAACTGCCTTTCGGGGCATGTGAACTGGTCGCAACAAAGGGCCAGTTGTCACTGAGCGCGACAGCCGATGACCCGGCCGCACTCCATAGGGTCGTGCAGGTCATTACCAGCCACCTCGAACGTTTTGCCTTCCGCGAAGACCCCAAGCTCACTTGGACCTACGCCGCCTGAGAGCTGAGCTGGCCCGAGCTTTTCGCGTGCCGCGCGGAGTGGCACCCGAAATCTTGAACTTAACCAAGGCCCCATTCCTTCGGGGCACCCGATATGGAGCGACACATGAAACGCAGAACCCTTCTGAAAACGTCACTCGGCGCATCTCTGGCCATCATTCTCGGACAACACGCAGGAGCAAAAGAAATGGACACAGTTACACAAGAGAGCTTTGACACCGTAATGGCCTTCATGGGCGCTATGGGGGCCGGCGATATGGAGAAAATGCGGGCCCTGATGGCCGACGATATGGTCTGGCACAACGAGGGCGACGAAAGCTTGCCGTGGATCGGTGAGGCACGCGGCAAGGAGGCAGTCTTCGACTTCCTTGGCGTCTTTGGCCAGAATTTTCAGACAACCGCTTGGGACAACACAGATGCCTTTGCCGCAGGCGACACCGTTGCCGTCTTTGGTAAGATGAGCGGCATCACAACGAAATCCGGCAAAGAGACTGGCCCCTTCAGCTTTGCCCTGCGTGCCAAGGTCCGCGATGGTCAGGTGGTGCTGTGGCACTGGTTCGAAGACAGCTTTGCCGTCAGCCAAGCCTACCACGGCTAATGTTCGCAACATGGCAGAGCCCATCAGGCCCTGCCAGCGAGACCCCAGTCAAAGGAGAGCCCGATGCGCTATGCTGTCACCGCCGTTTCAGGACAACTCGGTCAAGAAATCGCCCGCAAACTCTTAGAACGAACAGATCACGCCTCGGTCTTCGGCCTCGCCCGGACGCCGGGCAATGCCCCCGAGTTAGGGATCGAGGTGCGCCCCGGCGATTATGACCAGCCGGACGCGCTTCGGACTTCTCTTGCGGGCGTTGATGCCCTTGTGCTCGTCTCAGGCATGGCCCCGCCCGAAGACCGCATCGGCCAGCACCGCAACGTGATCGAGGCGGCCAACGCCGCCGGCGTTCGCAAGATCGTCTACACCAGCATTCAAGGTCCCGAAGTTGGGACCGCCTTCTCACCCGTCGTGCAGAGCAACCGCCAGACCGAGGCCGACATCCGCGCCAGCGGTCTGGACTGGGCCATCGGTCGCAACGGCACCTACATCGAGCCTGACGTTGAGTATATCGACAGCTACCGCGCCAAGGGCGAGATCGCCAACAGCGCGGGGGACGGCAAATGCGGCTACACGACCCGTTCCGAATTGGCCCATGCCTATGCGGCTTTGCTGACGCGGGACGATCTGAACGGCCAAACCTTTGATTTGAACGGCACACCGATCACTCAGGCGGAACTAACGCAGTACATGAACGCCGCATATGGCACCGCGCTTACCTATCGCAGCATGTCGGCCGAAGACTATGTCGCTGACCGCACCGCCGAGCTTGGCGGTTTTATCGGCCCGATTATCGGCGGCATCTACGACGGCATCCGCCGCGGCGCCTTTGACGCCCCCGGCGATTATGAAGCCGCGACCGGACGCCCGCATCAAAGCTGGGAAGATTATTTCGCCTCGCTGTTACGCTGATCGCCACAGATACGCGGGGCGACCCGCGTAGAACGACCAACCTTTCGGAGATATCTGCGTGCTGAAATCCACATGGGATCACCCCCTCACCTTCTGGGCGCTGTTGAGCCTCCCCGCCATTCCAATGACCCTTGGCCTGACCTCCGGCGCGCCGGATGCGGCCAGCAGTCTTTTACATCCCACGGGCGAGTTTGCCGCGCGGTTCATGATCATCGCGATGATGATCACCCCGCTGATGATGCTTTTTCGCGATGCGAGCTGGCCGCGCTGGCTGATGAAGCGTCGGCGCTATCTTGGCGTGGCCGCATTCTTCTACGCGCTGGCCCACACGGTGCTTTATCTCATTGATGAAGGCGCCATAGCCTTCACTGGGGGCGAGGTATCAAAGCTGAACATCTGGACCGGCTGGATCGCCTTTCTTATCTTTGTGCCATTGGCTGTTACCTCGACAGACGCATGGGTGCGCCGCCTTGGGCGGTCGTGGAAAAAGCTACAGCAGTTTGTCTATGCTGCGGCTATACTAACCCTCATCCACTGGGCTGCCCTGCACGATTGGGGCGGCGTCGGCGCGGCTCTGGTGCATTTTGCGCCTCTGGCCGTTCTTGAGATGTACCGTCTGTGGTCAACCCAACAACGCCGCCGCCACCGCACGTTGACGTAAGCGAAGGGTTGCGGGGCAAATTCTCCGTTCGTTCGTTCGGCGATCTAAAGCTTAATAGCCGATCTCCCCACCTTTATAGGGAATCTTCGCACCTACCGTCAAAGTACATAAGCCACCCATCGTGTCGGCCGAAGCGAACAGCCCAAACCGGACCTAGGGCCGGCGGACAAGGAAAGTCTCCTTCAGAGACTTCTGGCTATAAAATACAAGCTTTCCCGCTAGGATCTTCACCGACTAAACCAAGTGCTTCCCGATATGCGTTACCGTTAATGCTTCTTACCTTTGAATGACCCATTGTTTGAGGCTGGCCTCCAATGCGCCACATGGCGCGAGGATCAGGTCGCGGGACTGGTATGGGCCCGCATCGTCAATTTCCTCCGCAACGGTGACGCACTGCGCGGGATCAGACCCCAAACGCATCTCCATGCTCGCGTCGTTGTAAACAAAGTGCTGTGCGGGATCGCCCTCGTCACAAGAAACCAGACCAAATGGGTTATCGGCATTCTCCGGATCATTATACGCCATGCACAGACCATCATAGGTCGCCGACGCGATCATGCCCGTCTCTGCCGCATAGGTGAACAACACGTCGTCCCCTTCCGGTTTGCATGAATGGGCGTGAAGCTGATCGCTCAGACCGCGCCCTTCAGTATCGATGCACCAGCCGAGCGACGCTTCCTCGTTAAGGTTATCGGCAAGATGAATGACGGGCCCGTCGGTCTGGAGGCTTGGTGCCTCCGCATGAGCCGAGAATGGGATGCTTTGGCCCAATACGATCAGCGCGGCAAAGGCCAAGTTTGAGCTTGGAAATCTCATCGCTCATTCCTTATGGAACTGTTGTTGAAAGGTACGAATGCGCGCTGCATTGACGCCTTGGTCACTGCGCCCCACCCGTGAAACGCCGCGCATGTCCACGCGGCTCCCGTTCTCGGCAGGGGTAGCTGCAACGACAATATCGTCGGCGAAATAGAAGACTGACGTGCGCGCGGTGGCCTCGAACCGATGGCGGGTTGGATCGGTCGCAACGATCTCCCACCCCATTTCGCCTGCCACCTCCAATGCCCGCTCAAAGGCCGCGTCCGTGCTCAGGCCGGTCTCAAGTGGCGCAATATCGGGATAGGCTGTCACTTGTTGGTCCGCCACTTCCGCACCGCCGTATTCCAGCGTGTTGTTCGCACCCGCGCGGGTGTCATCCAGCACCTCAAAGGCCGGGGGATTGGTGGTATCAGTCGTGATGTCATGGATCGGCGCGGCGCGCGGTTGGGGGTTCACGGTGTTTGAGATGAGGGGAAACAGGGCCCCCAGCCCAAGCAGCGTGACCACGCCGCCGACCGCTGCCCATCCCTTTTCGCCCCGACCAAGATGGATGGCCAAAGCGATCAGCCCCGCGCTGAAGATACCCACCCCGATTGCGTTAAAGTAGCTCCGGTACAGCCCGAACCCTACGATCGGTTCCCAAAGCCCCATGCGCGCTCCGAACAAGATCAATGTAACGCAAATTAACCCAGCAACGGCGATTAGGGCGGCAATTTTTCCAGTAAGTCTCATGTGTTCGGCCTTTCACGACCAGCGTTGATATGTGCTCAATTACTCGGCTGACCAGTCACGGCCGCCCCTGCCCCCGTCGCGATCTTCAGCGTGGCCCAGGCCTGCGCCGCTTCGTTCGTGGCCGAGGCCGCCGAGATCCTTGCAGCATTGGTATTCCGGTCGGTTTCCAGCAGGTTCAACAGCGTGATGGCACCGTTTCGATAATTCTCCTGTGCCAATGTCAGCGCCCGGCCGTAGTCGCTGGCGGCGGTTCGCAGCAGTTGCGCCCTCTGGCGCGCGCGGGTGAGGTTGGACTGTGCGACTTGGACATCCTCGACCGCTTCGTTGATCGAGGCCCGCCATGCGATCTCGGCCTGTCGGGCGACAGAGAGTTGCGCGTCACGGCTGGCTTTCAAGAGACCCTGATTAAATACTGGAAGGGACAATTGCGGCCCGAAACTCCACGCATCTGTGGCGTCCGTGCGGCCCACCGTTCCGGACAGGGACAAGGCCGGGTAAAGCGCGGCCTCGGCGACGCCCACGTTGGCCACGGCAGCGGCCAAATCAGCTTCGGCGCTGCGCACATCGGGGCGATTGCGAAGCAAGTCCGCCGGTACGCCGGTGCGCGCATCTCCGGGGCTGAAGAGTTGGGGCGCACCTTTTTGCATCTGTGCCTTGATCGGTCCCGCTGGTTCGTTCAGCAGTGTCGCGATGGCGTAGACATTTGCGTCAAACAAGGCGGCGAACTGCGGCAAATCGGCCCGCGCCGTCGAAAGCAAGGCCTGCGCTTCGGCCACTTCGTATTCGGTGGCCGCGCCCGCATTAAACTGGCTTCGGGTGATGCTCACCGTCTCTTCACGCGTAGCGATGGCGGTGCGCGTCAAGGCCATCGCCTCTTGGTAATAGCGCGCGTCGGAATAGGCAGCGATAAGCTCGGCCAGCCATGCAAGACGAACGGTCTCTTCCTCCGCCCGGGCGGCAGTAAGCGAGGCAACAGCGGCCTCTCGCTCACGCCTGATACCACCGAAGAGATCAATCACCAGCGAGGCACCCAAAGACCCGCTTTCGACGGAGCTTGTACCGTTGGTGCCGTCGCCACCGGATGTGGTCACTGATCCGGTCAGCGATCCGTCCGCCGCAGCGTTTACCCCGGTTGTGCGCAACTCAGCTTGCGCTTGGCGTATGCGCTCACCCGCGGCAATCACATCAAGGTTCTGGGCAAGGCCGCGCGTGAGAAGATTTGTAAGGTTCGAATCCTTGTAGTTCAGCCACCACTGCTGAGTGGCTACCGCGCCGATCTGCTCTGCATTGCCGCCGACAAACCGGGTTTCCATGGCCACTTCGGGGCGCTGGTAATCAGTGCCGACAGCACAGCCCGCGACAAGCAGACCCAGTACGAGATAGTAAGGTTTCACTGAGCTTTCTCCACTCGCTTACGGAAAATTTCTGTTGTTCGGATTACGGCGACGTAGAAGACTGGCACCATCACGATCCCGATGACTGCGGAAAAGATGATCCCGCCGAGCATCCCCGTCCCGATGGATTTTTGCGCATTGGCCCCTGCCCCAGAGGCGAGCACCAGCGGCATGATTCCAAAGCCGAAGGCAAGGGAGGTCATTAGGATGGGACGCAGACGCTGGCGCGCGGCCACGACGGTGGCTTCCAGCAATACTTTGCCTTCCGCACGAAGGGATTCCGCGAACTCTACGATCAGAATGGCATTTCGCGCCGCAAGGCCGATCGTGGTAAGCAGACCTACCTTGAAATAGACGTCGTTTGACTGTCCGAAATACCACGTTGTCACCAGCGCCCCCAGAATGCCCACGGGCACCGAAAGCATCACCGCAAAAGGCACGGCCCAGCTTTCATAGAGGGCGGCGAGACAAAGGAAGACGACCAGCGCCGAGATCGTATAGAGAATGGCTTCCTGATCGCCGGACAACCGTTCTTGATAGCTCAGCCCCGTCCAAGCCGAGGCATAAGATCCGTCCAGATCAGCGGTAAGCTGTTGCATCACCTCCATCGCATCGCCCGAACTGATGCCCGCTGCCGCTTCGCCGGAAAGCTCCAGTGCGCGGGTGCCGCCGTAGCGCGACAGTTTGGGCGTGATGGTTTCCCATTCTCGGCTGATAAAGGCCGACAGCGGCACCATCTCCGCACTGTCGTTCCGCACATACCAATGGTCAATGTCGTCAGGCTGCATGCGCCAGTCCGCACCGCCCTGTACAATGACCTCGCGCAGGTTATTGCCCAGCGGGAAATCGTTGACATAGGTGCCAGAGAACACAGTCGCCAGCATGGTGTTCACGCTCGACAAAGACACGCCCAAAGCCTCGGCCTTTTGCTGGTCGATACGCAATTTCAACGACGGCTCCGTCGCGGCATCATTGCCGCGCAGGTTGGTCACGCGACCGTCAGCAAGCCCTGCCGCGACCAGTTTATCTGCGGCATCGCTCAATGCTTCCTGACCCGCGCCCGACTGGTCGACGAGGTACATTGCAAAGCCCGAAGACGTACCCAGCCCCGGAATGGCAGGCGGTTGAAGGACAAAAATACTGCCCAGTCGGGACTGGAAGAACTTGCCATTGGCCCGCATCATCAGATCAGCCGCATCAAGCCCGGGACGCTCTTCATAGTCCTTAAGCCTGATGAACATCATCCCGTAGTTCTGACCAGACCCCCCGAAACTGTATCCGACATTGGCAAAGACGCCATCGACCATTTCGGTCTCTTCGGTCAGCAAGTATTGCTCGATCTGTTCAATCGTGTGGGCTGTCTGCTGAACTGTCGATCCCTGAGGCAGTTCGATCATGGTCATAAGCACGCCCTGATCTTCGGTCGGCAGGAACGACGACGGCAGACGGTCATAAACCCAATAGGCGCCAAATCCGACGAGCGCCAAGACAAACACCATACGGAAAGGCCGCATGGACAACTGCCCGACAAGCGAAGCATAGCCACCCGTCAGACGGTCAAGGCCGCCATTGAACCAGCGCAGCGGAAGCAGAGGCTTCTTGTCATGGTTCGGTTTGAGAAGCTGCGCACACATCGCAGGCGTGAGGATCAGGGCGACGAAAAGCGACAGCACCATCGCCGAAATAATCGTGACCGAGAACTGTTTGTAGATGACCCCCGTCGACCCATCCATGAAGGCCATCGGCAGGAACACAGCAGAAAGCACCATCACGATCCCGATGAGCGCCGAGGAAATCTCCCCCATGCTCTTTTCCGTGGCGGTGACGGCGTCCAGCCCTTCTTCTTCCATCACCCGTTCGACGTTCTCGACAACAACAATCGCGTCATCGACCAACAGACCAATGGCCAAGACCAATGCGAACATGGAAAGGGTGTTGATTGACATGCCGAAGGCGGACAGAACGCCAAAGGTTCCCAACAACACCACAGGCACGGCGATGGTCGGGATGATCGTCGCCCGCCAGCTTTGCAAGAAAAGGAAGATGACAAGAAAGACGAGGACAATCGCCTCGATCAACGTTTCATAGACTTGGTCGATGGATTCCTCGACGAAGGGCGAAGTGTCATAGGGATATTCGACCACAACGCCCTCGGGCAACGCGGAAGAAAGATTGCCCACCACTTCCCGCACCGCTTCGGCGGTATCCACCGCATTGGCACCGGTGGAAAGGTTCACCGCAAAGCCCGCCGCCGGATGACCATTAAAGCGGCTCACACTGCCGTAGTCCTCTTCGGCGAGTTCGATTGTGGCAACATCGGCAAGGTAAATGGCCGACCCGTCCGAGTTGGTCTTCAGCAGGATGTTCCGAAAGTCCTCAACCGTTTCAAGCTGGGACTGCGCCGACAGGGAGACCGTGAACTGCTGGCCTTTCACCACCGGCTGCTCACCCAGACTGCCGACCGTCACGTTTGTGTTCTGCTCGGATACGGCGGTGGTCACGTCCGAAGATGTCAGTTGATATTGGAACAGCTTTTCGGGGTTCAACCAAATGCGCATTGCGTATTCGGTGCCGAAAACATTGATCGACCCCACCCCCGCCGTGCGCTGTACCGGGTCTTCAATCGTGCTGCTCAGCAGGTCGCCCAGTTCAAGCGAGGTATAGCTGCCGTCTTCGCTGACAAGCGCCCCGACCATCAGGACCGAGTCCGTCGAGCGGGAGACGGAAACGCCCTGGCTTGTCACGGTGTCAGGCAGCTGCGATTCGACCAGTTGCAACTTGTTCTGGACCTGCACCTGCGCCATGTCAGGATCAATACTATCGTCAAAGGTCAGCGATACACTCGCCGCACCTTCGCTGGAGGATGAGGTCAAATAGGTGAGCCCATCCAACCCCGTCAGCCCGTCCTCGATGACAGTGGTGACCGAATTCTCCACCGTTGCGGCCGAGGCCCCGGTATAAGTGGCGGAAATTCGAACGGTGGTAGGCGCGATATCAGGATACTGCGAGATCGGCAGACCCGTCATACTGAAAGCGCCCAGCAACATGGTGGCAATCGCCAGAACCCAAGCAAAAACAGGGCGGTGGATGAAGAAACGGGCCATAGATCAATCCTTCGCCGCGGGGGCAGCGATATCGCGAGAGACGCCATCCTCGTCGATCGTCACGGCCACGGGGCTGACCTCTTGCCCTGCGCGGACGGATGAAAGGCCATCCACGACGAGCCGATCGCCATCGTTCAGCCCCTCACGCACGATCCATGCGTTCTGATAGGTGCCGTCATCTTCGAGCGTCACCTGTTCGGCCTTGCCGTCTTCACCGATAACATAAGCAGTCAGTTTACCTGAGTTGCCACGCGTCGCTGCACGCTGCGGAACAAGGTAGGCTTGCATCGTGCCAAGCACGATTTCCCCCCGCACGAACATGCCGGGAAGGATAATGTGGTCAGGGTTGTCAAAGGTGAAACGGATGGTCACGGTTCCGGTGGAGGTCGAGACATTGTTGCCTGGCGTGACCAATTGCCCGGTACCGCGATAGATGTCGCCGTTCTCCAGCGTCAATGTCGCTTGAAGGGTGTCGTTTTGTTGCAGATCACCTTCGGCAATGGCGCTGCGTACCGACAGGATACGCGCGCTTGCCTCCATCATATCCACATAGATCGGATCTGAGGTGACGATGCTCGTCAAAGCGTCGGCCTGCCCAGCCGTGACCAAATCCCCAACCGAAACGGTTGATACATCCGCACGCCCGGCGATCGGGCTGGTCATCGTCGTCCACGACAGCTCGGTCTCGGCATATTCAACCGCCGCTTTGTTTGCATCAAGCGTGGCCTTTGCTTCGGCCAGACTGGCCCGCGCCGCTTCGACCTCTGCCGCGGTGTAGCCGCGTCCGGAGAGTTGTTCGGCGCGGTCATAGGCCGCCTGCTTCACAGGCAGGTTGGCTTCGGCAGTGGCCAGATTGGCACGGGCTGTCGCGACAGCCGCGAGATAGGAGGCATCGTCGATCCGGAAAAGCGGATCCCCGACCTCAAGCAATTGTCCGGGCGTGTAGAGGATCTCTTTGACCACACCGCCGACACGCGGGCGCACTTCAACGTCTTGAAACGCAACGGCCCGGCCCGGTGTGGTCACAATGCGTGGGATTTCCTGCATCTGCATGTCGATCACACCTACTTCAAGCGGCCCCGCCGCGGGCATGCCATCGGGAGGGCCGCCCTGCGCGCTCGCCATCGTGGCAGCCCCCGCGAACGCAAGCGCTGCGCCTAACATTTTCCAAACGCCGATTTTCATGTGCTTCTCGATCCTTGACTATCCAGCAGGTTCGGTGCCTTGTAGGCAGACGTTGCACAGTACGCAAGGAATTCAGACATGACAGTTTCGTTACGAGAGCGAAGACGACAGCAGACGGCGCGTGACATTCAGCTGGCGACGCTGGATCTGGCCGTTAAAAAAGGGTTAGAGAATGTGACGACCGAGGAGATCGCTGCGACAACTGGCATCAGCACGCGCACTTTCTTTAACTACTATACCAACAAGGAAACGGCTGCGGTTGGGGCTCCCCCCCCCTTTTCGGAGGCTGCGAAAGAAGCGTTACGCAGCGGAAACGGACCGCTTGCGGACGACCTCAAGATGTTCTTGGATCAACACTTCGCAGCGCTGACCAATGATGAACCTATTCTCAAGATGATCGGCACGGTTCTGCGTTCAAACGAAAGAGCGAGAGGTATTCTGCAAGGGTTCCTCATGATGGAGCGCAGAGAGCTTACGGAATGCCTGAACCACCGCATCGAGCACTCCCAAGCCGCCGCCGCGCTCGCAAGCCACACTACCGAAGCAGTGGGCAGGGCGATCTTCCTCTGGGAGCACGGAGAAGGAATATCACTGAGTGCTGCCTTAGACACGGTTTGGGAAGGAACAATCGCCGCGGCGGCCCTGTTGACGCCGCCGTCCTGATTTTTCCGAGCATTGCCTCGGGCATTTCGGGCAAAGCATTCACTTCTGCGCCAACCGTTTGCCGAAGGCGATCCGGGGGCCAAGGGCCGAACGATCAGGCGAAGGTTTCCGCCACTATTTCTTTCGCGAACCCAGCGTCCAACACCCCGCGGTTCAGCAAGCGATACCAGAACGCGCCATGTATCAAGGCCAACAGTGTCTCCACGTTCCGCCCCGGCGAAAGCTCTCCGCGGTCCTGCGCCCGGCGGAGCACAGCGGTGATCATCTGCTCCCGAGGCAGAACGAAATTAGCAAGACGACTTGTGGAATTTTGCATCCTGCTGAGAGGCCGCGATTAACGCGCGTAGGGTGTCCCCGTCGATGCGCAAGTGTTCGAAAATACGGATCAGGAAACCTTCGAGCAAGGTCCGACAATCCTCTGTCCCGTCCCAAGAAGGTTCGGCGGCATAGGTGTTGGTCTGCTCAAAAAACGGCTTCGAGAACAAGGTCAGCCTTCGTATTCCAGCGGTTGTAGAGCGTTTGGCGCGCCACGCCAGCCTGCTCGATGATTTCCGAAACCGAGATTTTCTCATAGCCCAGTTCCCGAACCAGACGTAGAGCCACAGCCTTCAATGCCGTGCTGGCGTCTTGATTTGCGGGCCGCCCGCTTGGCCTTTTGCCCGACAGGTACAGTTCCTGTTCATAGATGCAGAATAGTCCGTGATTGATCATCAGACTGCCGTCCACTCATTCCCAATAGACCGCAGTCTAATATTATTGTCGGAGCCGAGCTGTCACAGATCTCCCTTACCCCAAAACGGGCTTTTGCCGTTACCGCCACCTTGGGCCTTTTGTCCCTCTTTCCCCCCATTGGCCACCGATATGTACCTCGCCGCACTCGGTGAACTCGCGGCCTCGATGAACGCCACCCATACGGCGGCTGAACTTTCGCTTTCGATTTTCTTCCTCGGCCTCTGTTTTGGCCAGGTTCTCATTGGCCCATTGGCTGATACTGACCTGGGCGACACAATCGCGGCAACCAACAGACCTCGTGCAGCAAGCCCTTCTGATGGCTGTCTGGCGACGCAAACTTAAGCGACGCGTCCTGATCCACACGGATCAAGGCTTGACGAATATAGGAGCTTCTGTGAGGGCTACACCGCGCCAACGTGGCAGCACATCGAATGGGAATCCGGCAAACCGGAAACCGCTGCGTTCATCTGCCCGCATTGCGGCGCGGTGCAGCCCGAAACCCGCAAGGCGGAGATGGTGAACCGTGGCCGTTGGGTCAAAACCGCGCCAGAAGTGCAGAACCATGCCGGGTTCAAAACGAACGTGCTGGTTTCGACCCTGCCCGCCGCGTCCTGGGGGAACATTGCTCGCGAATTTTTGGCGGCCAAAGACCACCCCGACTTGCTGCAATCGTGGACAAACACGCTTATGGCTGAGGGATGGCGGCAAGCTGGTCAAGAATTGGACGATTCCGCGCTAGCAAATCGCCGTGAACCGTTCAGCCTTGAAGACCTGCCCCCGGAAACCTTGCTGCTGACCTGCGGTGTGGACGTGCAGCACGACCGCTTGGAAACCGTCACCTTGGCGCATGGGCGTACGGATACGTTCGTGCTGGACGCCCGCGCTTTTTGGGGACCTGTGAACGAGTCAGATACGCCTTGGGCAGAACTGGACGCTTTCCTTGCGCAGACCCATATCCACCCCGGCGGGGGCATCCTGCGCATGGACGCGGTTGCCGTGGACTCTTCGGACGGGCAGACGATGGACCGGGTTCTGGCGTTTTGTCAGCCCAAGCTGTCGCGCCGTATTGTGCCGATCAAAGGCGCAGACGGGCAACGTCCCGCGATCCGGCCCAGCGCCACGAAAGGGCAACGGCTCTTTATCGTAGGCGTGGACGGTATCAAGGCGAACCTGACCGAACGGCTTATGCGCGGCACGTCCATTCGGTTTTCCGATACGCTGGACGCCCGTTTCTTTGAAGAACTGGCAAGCGAACGGCGCGTGGTGAAATATCAAAGAGGTGCGCCGAAAGCATCCTGGGAACGGATTCCGGGCAAACGCGCGGAGGCGTTGGATTGCGTGGTCTATGCGTTGGCCGTGCGGGGGCTTGTCGGAGTCAATCTCGACATGCGCGAACAGGAACTGGCGGATCGAGGCACCGCTACGCCACGGCCAGCCGTTGTAAAATCAAAATGGCTGGGGAACGCTGGGAATCGGATCTAATTAGGGATACTTAGCAGCTATAGAAATCTATCGATCTAAATTTGAATGGAAGTGCTGATCTGTAGGAACCGCACCAAAAATTTTCCGAAAGATAAAAAATATGATTGAACTGTTGGAACCTATGTTGGGCAGCACTGATCAGTTAGCGTTATGGGGCGCAATCACTGGATCAATCGGAACAACGACTGGTATTTTGAGCCTTTATCTTAGGTACAAACAACAAAAGAGAGACCAAGCCAACCTAACCTGTGAAGCGGTGTTTGATCACGAATTCTATCAAAACTCAGCGAAACCCAGATACCACATCACCGTCCGCTCAGTAGGGAGACGACCGGTCACGGTGGACCATGTCCAGTATAGGATGGGTCCTCTAGAATTCCCAAAGCGACTTCAACGCTGGTACAAGTGGCAAAAGAAGGAATGGCTTCATGCCGTTGAGCCTTCGACGGTCGCTAATTTGACTGAGGGGACCAAAGTAAAATTACCCATTGACCCCCAAAGGGTTGGCTTGAAGTATGTCTACAAGGTAAAAGTTGTTGACCAAACGGGACGAATGTGGCCCGTAGTCTGGCCTAGTCAGAAAAGGCTTTCTACGATCACTCATCACAAATCTCTCGATGATCAATCAGATGGAAATACCAAAAGGAAATATACTCTTCATGGTATGGAGTTTCAGGATAAGTTTAGGCTGATGTTGCTTTGGAACCCAGAGGATGGAAAGCTCAATTCAATGACAGGCCGCACGTTTACCTTTGACTCTATGAAAAAATATTCTGAAAAATTAGCACGCCTAAATGATGTTGAAATTCCATCTTTCATGAATGATGGAAACCGTGATTTCTAAACTAATTTATCACTCTAAATAATTTACATTCAATGAAAGCTATCATCTAGCATAAACGGATCTGAATAATCAGTACTTACATATCACATTGCCTTGAAACAAAGATAGTGACCGATTGGCCGCTATCTTTGATCCAGAATTTTCTGAACCTTAGTGTACCCTACTCAGCGGCTCATTACTGCCGAGGAAGGCCATGCCGTCCTGCGGTATCTGAAAGCCTTCCCGCTCAATCATCGCCATGATTTGCATGAAGGTGAACCGGATTGCGTCCGGGTGCGGGATTGTCGCCTCAATCATAAGCTGGGCTTCATTTCTAAGTTGGTTGCTGTCCATAACTCTATCCTCATTTGCTTGGGGGTGTTGCGGAAAAGGGCGACCCGAAAACCGCCCTTTTCCTTCTCGATGGCTATCGGGCCACCCCTGACCCGATTCGAAAGGTTGCCCAGCATGACCAGCGGACAAACACAGATTAGCTAAATTCGACTCATCGCGTCAAGCATTATTCAGCGCGACACATTTATCTTTACGCATTGAGTCGAATCAGTTTAGGTAAGGGTTACATAAAAATGGAGCGCCCCGTGAACCAAGCAATTTTTTCCGTAGGCCAAGCCGCTGAATGGCTGGCAAAGCCACATGAGCAAAAGGATGTTGTCGCGAATCAACTCCGACGGTTTCGGTCAAAAGGGTACGTCCGCACTCGTGGAACATTCGGGGCTGGACCGACTGCTACCCACACTTTCCAGCCTGTTGACTTGGGCGTTGCGAAGTTCTGCCGCGCGCTGACTGCGTTCGGCATTAAGGACGAAACAGTAATGCGGGCCGTAGCCGACGCCTGCTATGATCTACCTGCCAAGGGCTGCGATATCGGCCCTATACCCGGAATGTTGGCGGCGCTAGACAGCCCTCATTCCCCTTGGAACATGGTGGTTTTCCTACACCCCAATGATGATGGAACGCAGCACGTCCTTGCCGAAATGTGGCTGGGGCTGGACGCGCTTGATCGTGTTGGCGGTGAAAAAATCATCTTATCAATGGCCGATTGGTTGCCCGAACTAGCAGACATGCAGGGGGCATAAGAAGATGGCTTTCCCGTTCGCACACTTTTTCAAACGCGACACCACGACCGCCGTCGAGAAGCGCAGTTTTGACGCGGCAACGGGTGGACGGCGTGGGTCTGCGTTCATGGCTTATGGGTCCAATGCAACCGAAACGCTTGCCGCCGCCGCGCCCCTGCGCAGCCGCGCCCGCCACGCCTACGCCAACAACGGCTACATCGCCAACGGCGTTTCCGCCATTGTTGCAGAGGCCGTGGGAGCGGGCATTGAACCCGCCTCTGCGCACCCGAACGCCGATCTGCGCGACGACCTGAATCAGACGTGGCTGGACTTTGCGGAAACTGCGGACGTGGAAGGCCGGACAGACCTGCGTGGCCTGTTGGCCCAGATGGTTCTGGCCTGCGCTGTTGATGGCGAGTCATTCGCCGTAATTGAAGAAGACTCGGACGGGATTCAGGTCCGCTTGATCCCGGCTGAAATGGTGGACGAATCCAAAACCGCCGATCTGGGGCAAGACCGCTACATCGCCGCCGGGGTCGAATACGACGCCCGTGGCCGCCGTGTGGCATACCATGTCCAACCGCAACGCCCGACCGATCTATTCCCAACGTCCCGCGACCCAATCCGCGTTCCCGCAAAAGACGTGCTGCACCTTATGCGCCCCCTTGGCCCCGGTCAGGTTCGCGGCGTGTCGTGGCTTGCGCCGATCCTGCTGACGCTGACAGAGTTTGACGGGCTTATGGACGCCTTGCTTGTCGGTTGCCGTGTCTCTGCGCTGCATACCGGGTTCATTGTGGACCAAAACAACCTTGGCGGCGCGGGTCCCTACCTCGACGACGTTTCAGGGGCGGACGTGTCACTGGAACCCGGCGTCATTCGGACCCTGCCCGGCGGCAAGGACATTCGCTTTTCCAGCCCGCAAGAAGCCAAGGATTCCATTGCCTTTGCCAAGCTGACCCTTGGTCAGATTGCCGCTGGGCTTGGCGTCCCCCAGCACTTGCTGGACGGGGACCTGTCCAACGCGAACTATTCCAGCTTGCGGGCGGGTCTGTTGCCGTTCCGGGCAAAGATTGAACAGTTTTGCTATCACCAGCTTATCCCGCAAGTCCTGACCCCGCTTTGGCGGCGCGTAATGACACGGGCTTACCTGTCCGGCAATGCCGTCCCTGACCTTGCCCCCGCCTTCAAGGTGGAATGGCTGACCCCGCGCGCGCAACAGGTGGACCCGCTCAAGGACACCCAAGCACTTATCGCCCAGATTGACGCCAAGCTGACCAGCCGGACGCAAGCCGTAGCGTCCTTGGGTTGGAACCGCGCCGATCTGGACCGGGAAATTGCCACCGAAACTGGCGGAGAGACAAATGACATTGCATGATCCGCTTGCGCCCCTGACGCGCACCGCGACAACCGCCAACAGCTACGACCCGGAATCCCGGACGTTTGAGGCCGTTGTCGCCACGATCACGCCCGTGGTTCGCCGGGATGCGCGGGGGCCGTTTAACGAGATTCTGAATCCCGCGACCTTGGCCGCCAGTGCTGGGATGCCCTTGCTCGACTCCCACAAGACGGACTCGGTCCGTGACCTGTTGGGCCGCGTGGTTTCAACCCGCGTGGACGGCGACCGTGTCATTGCCAAGCTGCAACTGTCCACCGCGTCCGACACTGACCCTATTGCCCAGCGTATCGCAGACGGCAGCCTGACAGGCGTTTCCATCGGCTACCGCGTGGCAGGTTGGGACGAGTCCACCGGGGCAGACGGTCAACGTCAGAAATCCCCGACCGCGTGGACTCTTACAGAAGTCACTTTGACCACCAATCCGGCAGACCCGAACGCGCGCGTCCGCCAAAAAGAAGCCCTATGCGATCCGGCGCGGCATAGTGAGACTGAGACCAAGCGCGCCGCCAACAACCCCAAAACTGGAGCAGATATGCCCGATGTAATTGAAACCAACCCGGAACAGGATGCAGAGCGCACCCGCCGTTCCGCTATTCGGACTCTTGTCCGTTCCGCTGGCCTGTCTGCCGAAACCGCAGATGACCTGATCGACCAAGACGCCACCGTGGACCAAGCCAAGGCCGCTGTCTTTGACGCAACGCAAACCCGGAGCGCACCCGTCATTCGCACCCACACTGCCCAGAACGATGACCCCGCCGTCATCACCCGCCGTCAGGCTGACGCCGTGGCCGTTCGTATGGCTGGGGGCGACTGCCCGGACGATGCGCGTCAATACATGAGCGATAGCCTGCTGGACATGGCCCGCGATAGCCTGTCCCGCTCGGGCGTGTCCACGCGCGGCTTGTCCGCCGATGATGTGTTCACCCGCGCGGCCCATGGCACGTCTGACTTCCCGCTGGTTGTCAGCAACGCGATGGGCAAGGTGGCCGCCGACTCCTACAAGGCTGCTGAATCCCCGCTGAAACAGCTTGGCCGTCAACGTGTCCTGCGTGACTTCAAACCGTCCACCAGCATCCGCCTGGGCGAAATGGGCCGTCTTGAGGAAATCGCGGAGTCCGGCGAGATCAAAGCCACCAGCCGCGCCGAAAGCGGCGAGTCCATGTCTCTCAAGACGTTCGCCCGCGCGATCAACGTCAGCCGCAATTTGCTGGTGAACGATGACTTGAACCTGTTGGGCGATATGACTGCCGCGTTTGGGGAAGCCGCTGCACAGACAGAGGCGGACGAAATGGTTGCGCTGCTGACCAGCAACCCCAACCTGTCGGACGGGACGCCCGTGTTCGATGCCAGCCGGGGCAACTTGGCAGCCGCCGGGGCCGCTCCAAGCGAAACCACGCTTTCAGCCGCGCGCAAGGCGATGCGAGGGTTCAAGGGGCTGGACGGTAATACGCTCATTTCCGTGACGCCCAAGTATCTCGTGGTTGGCCCGGAACTGGAAACCGACGCCGAAAAGCTGCTGGCAGCGATCTATGCCGTGACCACGGGCGACGTGAACGCATGGACGGGCAAGCTGTCGCTGCTGGTTGAACCCCGGATTACTGACGACCAATGGTTCGTCTTTGCCGATCCCGCCCGCGTGGCTTCGATGGTTTACGGCTACCTTGCAAGCGCGCAAGGCGTTCAGATTCAACGGGCAGAGGCGTGGGATACGTTGGGTATCAAGTACCGCGCGTTCCTCGACTTTGGCACGGGCTGGTCTGACTGGCGCGGTGCTTACCGGAACGCGGGTTCCTAATGCCCACGCTGGGCGAACAACTGACCGAAGCGCGGGCGGCTTACCACCGCCTGCAACTCGGGGAACTGGCAGTCAGTTTCCGAGACGGCAACGGCGAACAGGTTGAATACAACCGCGCCTCTGCCCCCCGGCTGGCCGCCTACATCAACATCCTTGAACGGCAGGCAATGGGTATCAAAGGCCCCCAGACTTTCCGTTTCCAAACCTCAAAAGGACTGACCTAATGCGCAACTACATTCAAAAAGGTGACGACATCACCGTCGACTCCCCGGCAGACGTGCTGTCCGGCGCGGGCGTCATTATCGGCAACCTGTTCGGCGTAGCCAACGGCGATGCACAGACAGGCAAGCCCGTGGTGCTGTCCACGGTAGGTGTTTTCGATCTGCCCAAGACCACGGCAAACGACATTACTGTTGGCGCGGCGCTCTACTGGAACGACACCGCCAAGGAAGTGACCACCACGGCGTCCGGCAATACCAAAATTGGCGTGGCTATCGCGGCCAAGTCCGGCGCTGGCACTGTTGCAACCCGCTTGAACGGCACGTTCTGATCCGATGACCCAACTCCGTCCGCCTCAACACGAGTTTTGCCCAGCGCCTGTTCGGCGCGGGTTGAGCCGTGCAGAGGCGGCGGAATACATCGGAATCGGGACTACGAAATTTGACGCACTTGTGGGGGACGGACGGATGCCCAAGCCCAAGCGTATAGACGGACGCACGATCTGGGACCGCATTGCCATTGACCGCGCATTTGACGAACTGGACGCCCCTGAGCAAGCTGACGCGAATCCGTGGGACTGACCTGATATGAAAATGCGCCTCAAATACATCGTGGAAGATACAGATAGGCACGGGAATGTCCGACTCTACTACCGCCGCCCCGGCGCGCCCAAAATTCGGTTGCGTGGCCCCAGCGGTTCCCCCGAATTTCTGATCGACTACAAGCGCGCCGCCGCCGGACCTGTCCCAGCCGAGGACCAGACCGAAAAGGTTGGCCGACTGGTCCACGGGTCTATCCGCGCGCTTTGCGTGGAATACTACAAATCCGCCATGTTCCGCGAACTTGACCCACGGACGCAGAAAGTCCGCAGAGGAATCCTTGAGAAATTTTGCCAGAACAAGGGTGACGGCGATAAACCCTACCGCATGTTATTGCCCCGACACATTCGTACCCGGCGCGACGAAATGATGGACAGACCGGAGGCCGCAAACAGCATGGTCAAGGCGCTGCGTCAGGTGTTCAAATATGCCCTGCGGTACGACCTGCACGACACCAACCCGGCAATCGGCGTGGAATACCTGTCTGGCAACGCAGACGGATTCCACTCGTGGACGCTGGACGAAATCGAAAAATTCGAGAACACCCATGAAATCGGCACGCCTGCCCGGCTTGCTTTGGCCCTTGCGCTATACACCGGGCAACGCCGTGCCGATCTGGTGCAATTTGGAAAACAGCACGTCCGCGACGGGTGGCTGTCCTTTACCCAGCACAAGAACCGCAACAGCAAACCCGTTCGGATGGAAATTCCGATCATACCCGAACTGCAACGGATTCTGGACGAAAGCCCCACGGGTGATCTGACGTTTCTAGTAACGGCGTTCAACCGCCCCTTCACGTCAAACGGTTTCGGCAATCGGTTCCGCAAGTGGTGCGATGACGCCGGGCTGAAAAACTGTTCCGTCCACGGGCTGCGCAAGGCCGCCGCCGCGCGTTTGGCCGAATTGGGCTGCACCGAACAAGAGATTATGGCGATCACGGGACACCGCACGTCAAAAGAGGTCACGCGCTACACCCGCGCGGCAAGTCAAAAGACCCGTGCCGAAAGCGCCTTGCGCCGCCTGTCGGATGGTCAAACCGGGAACAAAAGTGTCCCACTTTCCAAGTCCATGTTGGATGGTGGGACAAAACCAACCACCAAGCCATTGAAACGAAACGAAAATGGGAAATAATGGTGCCCAGGGGCGGAATCGAACCACCGACACGAGGATTTTCAATCCACTGCTCTACCCCTGAGCTACCCGGGCACCGGAGACCACCGTAGTGGTCGGGTGTGCGGGTTCTAGGAGTTTGCGGCGGGGGTGTCCAGAGGGTTTTGCCATGTTTGGCAAAGGTTTTTTCGGAAAATTCTAATGCGGCTTGTCGGGCGCGTTCAAAGCGGCCTCGGTGGCTTCAATTGCGGCCTCGATATCCTCGGGGTCGCGGCTGGGGGTCGCGTAGCTGCCGTTCAGCCACTTGGCCAGATCCACGTCAGCGCAGCGCCCGGAACAGAAGGGGCGATACTTGGGAGAGGTTTCACGGTCGCAGATCGGGCAGGTCACTTCAGAACCTCAGCCAAAGGCATACGGGCGCGTTTGCGTTGCAGTTCGTAGTGGCCCAAAGGGGTCCAGCCGACCAGCGTCGTTTCCACGTCATCGGCGCGGAAGGCCTGGCGCAACGCGGTCTCGAACGGGCGGCGATCTTTTTTGGGCATGGGCGCAAGATCAAGCGTGATCTGCCCGCCCAACCCGCGCAGACGCAGAGCACGGGGCAAGGCGCGGGCACAGGCCATATTCGCTTTGATCCCGGCAGCAAGGGACACGTCCGCACCGGTGTTCACATCAACGGCCACCAACGCACGGGTAGGTTCCACAAACATAAAGGCACCGCCGTCAAGCGCGACGCGCGGCTGCGAGAGGCTGTCGACAGTGTCCAACACGCCATGGGTTTCAAAACCACCGGGGTCGGTCACGACGTCGGCGGGCTCGACCCAGTCGCGCCAAGCCAGAATATGCGGACCATCGCCTTCGGACAGAACCTCCATGTCGGTGGATGGGTCGTCCAATACCTTGTCCGCCAGCGCCAGCATCGCGTCGATATCATCGGCGATGTCATCGGCATCCGCGCCAGCGCAAGAGGACCGCAGAATCAGGCCATGTGCGGCCCCGTCGGACGCTTCGTGCGCGATTTCGAGCAGCCGGTCGCGTTCTTCCTCGTCGCGGATACTGCGCGAGATATTGGTGCCGGGTGCGCCTGGCGTCACGATGGCATAGCGGCTTTTGAACAGCAGCTTCTGGGTGACGGGAACAGCCTTGCCGGGTTCAGCATAGCCGGATACCTGCGCGAGAATGGGTTGCCCCGGTGCGAGCCCCTTGATCTGGCGCAGAAACGCAGAGCCGTCGGGCGTTTTCAAGAACATCCCCCCCTGCCCCTTGACCGGACGATCCGCGATGGCGCGGTAGATCGTGCCGGGGCGCGGGCCGTCGCTGTCGATCAGAAGGTCATCCAGCTTGCCGTCCACGATCAGCGCGGCGGCTTCGATGTCGCCAAAATGGTCCAGAACGATCGTACGGCCCTTCATGAGGTCTCTCCTGCGAAAACATATCCTGCAGCACGCAGCAGGTTTGCGGTTTCGGCCAGTGGTAGGCCGACAATGCCGGTGAATGATCCGCTGATCCACGGGATAAGGGCTCCTGCCGGGCCCTGAATACCATAGCCGCCGGCTTTGCCCTGCCAATCACCGGTTGCCAGATAGGCCGTGATCTCGGCGTCTGACAGTCGTTTCATGCGGACGGTGCTGACCACATCGCGCTGCCACAGCTTGTCTCCGCGCTTGACCGCGACGGCCGTGATGACCTTGTGGCGACGCCCCGACATGAGGCGCAGGAAACGGATCGTCTCTGCTTCATCCGCGGGTTTGCCCAGGATTCGCCGCCCCACTGCGACGGTGGTATCGGCACACAGCACGATATCATCGGACCCCGCCTGCACCGCGGCAGCTTTTTCACGGGCCATACGCGCACAATAGGGGCGCGGCAGTTCGGCGGTATGGGGGGTTTCGTCGATATCGGGCGCGCGAATATCGTCAGGCACAACGCCGATTTGCGCCAGCAATTCCTTGCGGCGCGGACTTCCTGATCCGAGGATAAAACTCATATGCGATCCTAGATCGCTGCCCGAAAACCACTAGGTGATTCTCGGAAAAGCGTATTATTTAAAGCGGTAATTGATCCGGCCTTTGCTCAGATCATAGGGGGTCATTTCCACCTGTACCTTATCGCCAGCCAGAACACGGATGCGGTTCTTGCGCATCTTTCCTGCCGTATGTGCGATGATCTCATGGCCGTTTTCAAGCTCGACCCGGAACGTCGCGTTCGGCAGAAGTTCTTTCACGATACCGGGGAATTCGAGCGTGTCTTCCTTGGCCATGGTCTCTCCTTGAACACTTTGCCCTGCAATTTCAGGACGCAGGCTTAAATGGGCGCAATTTTCCCTTTTTTCAAGGGGTATTCACATCAAAGGCACGTTTATGGCCGTTGCGTCACGCCCGAACTGATCCTCCCAGTGGTTTCGGTTCAAAACCACCCCGTCTGCACGCACGCGGCTGATCTGGGCGATGTCGACCTCGGCGAAGGTCCAGCCGGGCACGTTGATCTCGGCGGCGGCAAGGACTCCGGTGGATGGAAAGCCCACATCCGGCGGGCAGAAGATGCCGCCCGCCCCGTAGGATGTGCCAAGCGCCTCTGACCAATCCGCAGGGCCGATGCAGGATGACATGGCCGTAACGCATTGATTTTCCAGTGCCCGCGCCATGGATCCGATGCGGACACGCCAATAGCCTGCCAGCGCCTCGGTCACGCTCGGCACGGCGATGATGTCACAATCGGCAAGTGCACGGCCCAGCAGGGGAAACTCGCTATCATAGCAGATGAGGATGCTGATCTTGCCCAATGTTGTCTCGAAGATACGCAGAGGCTCCCCGCCGACCACGCCCCAGACCTCGCGTTCGAATCGGGTCATGATCTGCTTGTCCTGCACCCCGACTTGACCTGAAGGGGTGATCAGACGTGCGCGGTTCACCGGACGGGCAGCGGCAGGCGTCACCGCGGGCCCCGATGCCGCAACGATATGCACGCCATATTCCGCCGCCAGTTTTTGATGCGCCGCATCCGCATCCGCCAACCGGTCAGAGACTGCAAAGAGCGACGCCTCAAGATTGCCTGCCACGTCAAGGCCAGCGAGCGTCGCAAGCTCCATCGCGCCATATTCGGGGAAAACCAACAGCTCTGCCCCGCTGGCGGCCGCCGTTGCGACCCAGCCTGCAAGCTTGTCTTCATATTGGGCCCAGCTGGTCAGGACATCCAGCGGGTATGCGGCGGTTGCGATTTTCATGAGGCCTCCGGTGCGTGATTTCCCTTATGGTGCGACGCGCGCAGCCAAGCTTCAAGTACCACCACCCCACCCCAGGGCACATTTCACTTCTGTGAAACTATGAGCGTATGATCCCCACCCACCTTGCCAATTTATCGGGCATGCTTCACAAAATTGGAAAGAACCAAGGGGTCTAGCACCATGATCAAAAAGGGTATCACCCTGCGCGGTATAGAGGTATTCGAGGCTTTGGCCAGCCGTGGATCGGTCGCACAGGCCGCCGCACTGACAGGGTTAAGCCAACCCGCCGTGAGCCAGCAGATCAGCAACCTCGAAGCCGCCATGGGCACCGCCCTGATCGACCACAGCACGCGCCCCATGCGCCTGACCGCGGCGGGCGAAAGCTTTCTGCGTCACAGCGGCGCGGCGCTGACCCATATCCGGCTGGCGCAATCCGAGCTGACGGTCATGGATCTTGCCAATCTCAGCGACCTGAGCCTTGGCGTGATTGACGACTTTGACAACGATGTCACCCCGCGTCTGGCGACCCTTCTGGCCGACAGTATGGCAGGCTGTCGCTTTCGCATGGTGACCGACGGCAGCAAGGGGCTGATCCAGTCGGTGCAGGACAAATCGCTTCATATCGCCATTGCGGCCACCAGTGGGGATGCAAAAAGCGGGCTGATCGAGATTCCGCTGGCACGCGATCCCTTTGTTATCGTCACCCCCGCCAGCTTTGACGGCGACAGCGCCGCGCTGATGACGGGGCGATCCGCCCTGCCCTTCGTTAAATACGCGGCAGACCAGTTGATCGCCGACCAGATCAACAACCACCTGACGCGCAGCAATATCACCCTGCCCTCGCAATTCGAGATCGGCAGCCATCTCGCCCTGATGGCGATGGTGGCACGGGGCATCGGCTGGGCCATCACGACGCCCTTCGGCTATTGCCGCGCAGAGCGGTTTCACCAGCAGCTTGCGGTGCACCCGCTCCCCACGCCCGGATTAACGCGACAGATCTCGCTGTTTGCGGGGTCAGACTGGACGGGGCCGGTGCCCCAGAATATTGCCGACACGATGCGGCAACTGCTTCGGTCCCACATGATCGCGCCAACGGTGGCGCAGTTGCCGTGGCTTTCTTCCAGCTTCGAGGCGTTAGAGGGCTGATCGCTTGCGCAAAAGCTGCGCGGCTGGTTCACTTGGCGCGTAAAACAAAGGGGCTGACATGAGCAAGATCGTCATTCTGACCGGCGCGGGCATTTCTGCGGAAAGCGGCATTGATACCTTCCGCGCCGAAGACGGGCTTTGGGCACAGCACCGGGTCGAGGACGTCGCCACCCCCGAAGGCTTTGCCCGCGACCCGCAACTGGTCGTCGATTTCTATAACGGTCGCCGCAAACAGGCGGCAGAGGTATCGCCGAACGCGGCGCATCAAGCGCTGGCCAGACTGCAGGCGAATTATGCCGGACAGGTGGTGATTGTGACGCAGAATGTCGATGATCTGCACGAACAGGGCGGCGCGCGGGTGATCCATATGCACGGCGCGCTGAATTCAGCGCTCTGCGCTGCCTGCGACCACCGTTGGCCCGCACCTATGGTCATGGCCGTCGGTGATCCCTGCCCCGCCTGCAATGCCCCAGCCGCGCGGCCCGACATCGTTTGGTTCGGCGAAATGCCCTATGACATGGACGAGATTTTTGACCATCTGGCCGAGGCCGATATCTTTGCAGCCATCGGCACCTCTGGCAACGTCTACCCCGCCGCCGGTTTCGTGG
This sequence comes from Sulfitobacter sp. TCYB15, assembly GCF_040435955.1. Lineage (NCBI taxonomy): Bacteria > Pseudomonadati > Pseudomonadota > Alphaproteobacteria > Rhodobacterales > Roseobacteraceae > Sulfitobacter > Sulfitobacter sp. TCYB15. The sequence continues at coordinate 959,452 of NZ_CP159193.1, read as the reverse complement.
CAGAGGCGCGGCGCAATGGGGCCCATACGGTAGAGCTGAACCTCGAACGTTCTGCCGTGGGGAACCAGTTCGCCGAACACCGCACCGGTCCGGCGACACGTGTGGTCACAGATTGGGTGGAGCAACTCTTGAGCACCCCACCCCAGCAACGGCCCGCGCTTTAACACAGATCGGGCCGCTACCATTCATGGGGGCGAAAAGGCTCAGTCTTTCGGCATCTCGTGACCGGTGTGATCCATATCACCGTGGTCATGCTTCATCTTGCCATGGTTCGGCTTGCGGTCCTGATCGACCATCACCTCGATCTCGACCGCACCGGCCTTTTCGAGCTCAAGTGTGACGGGCACCATCGCGCCCTGCTCCAGCGGGCCTTTCAGGCCCATGAACATCAGGTGGTCGCCGCCGCGTTTGAAGGCGTGCATGTCATCCGCCGCAATGGCCACGCCGCCTTCGATCTCGCCCATCCGCATGACGCCATTGTCGTCAGAGGTGTGGGTATGCAATTCGACCTTGTCAGCCACGTCAGAGGACGCCCCGATCAAACGGTCATCCGCGCCAGAGTGGTTCATCACCACCATAAACGCCGCACCGGAGGTGGATTTCGCGGTCGAGCTGCGGATGTAGGCGTCATCCACCATGATGCCTTCGGCAGCGAGAGGAGCGGAAAAGAGAAACAATGCGCAGACAGCGCGGGTCAGCAAAGCAGGTGTCATTGGGATATCCTGTCGTCATATTCAAAATGTCTGTGAAGGGTGTGGGTCAGACAGCGACAGGCGGAGCCCTTGGGTCATGGCGCGTTTTACGTCGTGGCACATCGGCTGACAGAACATGCACCGCGGGCGCGACAAAAGTCACGATCCGCATCGGTGCGGCCGCCAGAACCACCGTGCCTGCCATTGCAACGTTAAGCGCCGAATCGGGGCAGATATGCGGGGCCGAGGTCGGCTTGCCCTGCGCATCCACATAAATCGCCACAGGGCCCGCACCGGTGCACAGCACCATCTGCCCCGTCGCCGCAGAGGCCCCACGCGCGACCGCCATGCTTTGACCCGTGAGGGCCAGCATCAACGCCAGAACCAAAGCTGAAAGGGAACGCAGGGTCATGGACCGCACCCTAGACGAAGCGCTTGAAAAAGCACCAGTCCAAAACGACGCAGCCCCGGCCAAGGGCCAGGGCTACAACATCGTAACGATTGGAAAGTCTTACGACAGCGCTTCGGCTGTGGCGCTGGACTTTGCAATTGCTTTCTTAACTTTCAACGCGTTGACGGACAGTTCAGTGTCCTTTGCCTTCGCCATGAACTTGTCCAAGCCACCGCGGTGGTCAACAGTGCGCAAAGCAGCTGCCGAGATGCGGAACTTGAAACCGCGGCCCAGTGCTTCGGACTGCAGGGTGACATCGTTCAGGTTTGGCAAGAACCGACGACGTGTACGGTTCTTGGCGTGGCTTACGTTGTTGCCCGTCATCGGGCCTTTTCCGGTCAATTCGCAAACGCGCGACATGGGTCTATCCTTTTGCTGCGGGGCATTTCCGGCGATCCGGTGCAATACCCATATGGGCCGCGCTACGGCAAACCCTGAAATTGGTTTGCTGGCTTTAGGCGGAATCGCGAGCGGGGTCAACCCAAGCCTGCGCGGCAACACACGCTTTTCCTTTTGCATCCGTCGAAAAGATTTGTCATCTGTCGCATATGAATATTCATTCCCGTGCCCTTCTTGTCCATCTGTTCACTGCGACGGGTGCGATTTTCGCCATGCTGGCCATGCTTGCGGCAGCCGACGAACGCTGGGATATGATGTTTCTCTGGCTGGTTGTCGCCTTCTTTGTCGACGGCATCGACGGGCCGCTGGCGCGTAAATACGACGTAAAGACCAACGCGCCCGAATTCGACGGCGTGCTGCTTGATCTGATCATCGATTATCTCACCTATGTGTTCATTCCGGCCTTCGCGCTATTCCATTCCGGCCTCATGGACGGGTGGAGCGGTTGGGTCATGATCATCATCGTCACCTTCGCCAGCGCCATGTATTTCTGCGACACACGCATGAAAACCAAGGATAACTCCTTCTGGGGCTTCCCCGGATGCTGGAACATGCTGGTACTGGTGCTCTTTGCCCTGTCGCCGCCATGGTGGGTGTCGCTGGTGCTTGTCACGGTCTTGGCCATTACCATGTTCGCCCCGCTGAAATTCGTGCACCCCGTCCGGACAGAGCGTTGGCGCATGGTCACCCTGCCCATGGCATTGGGCTGGACGTTCTTTGCCGGTTGGGCCGCGTGGGTCGATTTTCACCCGCAAAGCTGGGCCCATTGGGGCCTGATCATCACCAGCGTCTATCTGATGTTTGCCGGTGTCGCGCAGCAGTATCTTTACGACCGCGAGGCCTGATAGAGGCGCGCAGGGCCAAAGCAGCGGCACGAAACCTCTAAACTAGATCAGCAACCCTGCCGCCCCTTCGTGGCGTAGCAGGGCGACCTTGGTCTCTACCCCGCCAGCACCCGAGTATCCGGTCAACCCCTTGGCCCCCATCACACGGTGGCACGGCACGATGACAGGTACAGGGTTCTGCCCGCAGGCCTGCCCCACCACTTGCGCCGGGATCGCCAACTTGGTCGCGATGTCACCGTAGGTCACAGTATCGCCAAAGGGGATCGCCGACATCTCGGCGCAGACCGCTTGCAACGTGGCACTTCCGCCAATGCGCAGTGGCAAAGTGAACTGTGTCAGCCGCCCCGCATCATAGGCACGCAGCTGCGCCTCGGCCTCATCCAGCAGCGCGCTTTTGTCTTGGTGTAGGGTATCCTGCCCCCAATGCAGGTGGGTAATCGCGCCCGCATCCTCGGTCACGACCAAGGTGCCAAAGCGCGTGGGAATGCTGCGCCGCTTCACCCGAGTTTCCGGATCAAGCGGCGCGGCGTCATCTTAGGACACAGCCTCGTCACACCGGGCACAAACGCCCGCGTGATCATGGGTGCCGACATCCGGCAGTACTTTCCAGCAGCGTGCGCATTTCTCGCCCGAAGCTTTCTCGAACACCACGGCAACGCCGTCGGTCTCTGGCATACGGAACGCCTCTGCCGGGGCGTCATCGCCGGTGATGGCGATCTGCGAGGTGATGCAAACGTCTTCGAACGCAACGCTTTCAAGCGCCGCCCGCTGAGCGTCATCGGCAACAAACACCATAGGTGCGGCCTCAAGCGAGGCCCCGATGACCTTCTCGACCCGCTGCACTTCCAAAGCCGAGGTCACAACCCGCCGCGCGGCACGCACCTTGCCCCATTTCGCCGCCAGATCGGCATCCAGCCACGCCTTGGGCGTTTCAGGGATATCCGTCAGGTGAACCGAGCTTTCGTCGCCGGGGAACCGTTCAAGCCAGACTTCCTCCATGGTGAACACCAGCACAGGGGCCAGCCATGTCGTCAGACGGTGGAACAGGATATCCAGCACCGTGCGCGCAGCACGGCGGCGCAGCGTGTCGCCGTCGCAATACAGCGCATCCTTACGCACGTCGAAATAGAACGCGGACAGATCAACTGTGGCAAAGGTGAACACCGCCTGGAACACGCCTTGGAAGTCGTAGCGCGCATAGCCTTCGCGCACGATCTGATCCAGCTCTGCCACACGGTGCAGCACCCAGCGTTCAAGCTCTGGCATATCTGCAGGTTCGGTCCGGTCGGCATCGGTAAAGTCCGACAGCGCGCCCAGCATATAGCGCATGGTGTTGCGCAGACGGCGGTAGCTGTCGGCGGTGCCTTTCAGGATTTCCGGCCCGATCCGCTGGTCCGCAGTGTAATCGGTCTGCGCCACCCACAGACGCAGGATATCCGCGCCATATTGCTGCACGACCTTTTCGGGAACGATGGTGTTGCCGATGGATTTGGACATCTTCATGCCCTTCTCATCCAGCGTGAACCCATGCGTCACCACGTTACGATAAGGCGCGCGGCCTGTGGTGCCCACGGATTGCAGCAGCGACGAATGGAACCAACCGCGGTGCTGGTCCGTGCCTTCCATATAGACATCCGCGATACCGTCTTCCGAGCCATCCTCGCGGTCGCGCAGAACGAAGGCGTGGGTTGAACCGGAATCGAACCACACGTCCAGAATGTCGAATACTTGGGTATAGTCGTCGGGGTTCACGATGCCGCCAAGGAACCGCTCTTTCGCGCCATCTTCGTACCAGACATCCGCACCGTCAGCCTCGAACGCCTCAACGATGCGCTGGTTGACCTCTGGGTTACGCAGCAAGAAGTCTTCATCCGTTGGCAGCGCGCCATTCTTGGTAAAGCAGGTCAGCGGCACACCCCAGGCCCGTTGACGTGACAGCACCCAGTCGGGGCGTGCCTCCATCATCGAGTGCAGACGGTTGCGGCCCTTTTTGGGCACCCAGTTGACGTTGTCGATCTCGGTCAGGGCGCGTTCACGGATGGTCTTGCCGAATGTGTCCTGCCCGTCGCCAACGGGCCGGTCGATCGCGGCGAACCACTGCGGCGTGTTGCGGTAGATGACCGGAGCCTTGGAGCGCCAGGAATGCGGGTAGCTGTGCTTGATCTTGCCACGCGCCAGCAGCCCGCCGACCTCGACCAGCTTGTTGATCACGGCCGTGTTGGCGTCGCCTTCCTTGCCGTTGGGTTTGAGGATCTTCTTGCCGCCAAAGAACGGCAGATCGGCGCGGAAAGACCCGTCTTCGACCACGTTATACGTGATCACCTGATCCAGCATCCCCAGACCGCGGTAGAGTTCATATTCCTCAAGACCATGCGACGGCGCACAATGGACAAAGCCCGTGCCTTCGGTGTCGGTCACGAAATCAGCGGCACGGAAGTCGCGCAGATCGTCCCATTCGCCATTGCTGCCTTCGGCCCCCGCCAGCGGGTGCTGCAGCTTGATCTTTGCCAGTTCGTCCTGCGTCACATCCCGCAAACGGCGCACCATCGTGTCGTCCAGACGCGCACGCCCGAACACATCCATCGCCATGCTGTCCGACAGCAGATAGCGATCACCGATAGTGACCCAGGATTCCTCGGGGCGGCCGGTGACTTCGTACAGACCGTAAGAGATATCCTCGCCATAGACGACGGCCTTGTTGGACGGCATGGTCCAGGGCGTCGTGGTCCAGATCACGACGTGCGCGCCGTCAAGGGTGGCGTCATCCGTGCCAACAACCTTGAACTTCACCCAGATCGTAAAGCTTTCCTTGTCGTGGTATTCCACCTCGGCCTCGGCCAGCGCGGTCTTTTCAACCGGCGACCACATCACGGGTTTGGAGCCTTGATAGAGCGTGCCGTTCATCAGGAACTTCATGAATTCTTCGGCGATCACACGTTCCGCGTGGAAATCCATCGTCAGATAGGGGTCTGCCCAGTTGCCGGTGATGCCCAGACGTTTGAATTCGTCACGCTGCACATCGACCCAGCCCGCGGCGAACTTGCGGCATTCGGCGCGGAAATCGTTGATCGGCACATCGTCCTTGTCGCGGCCCTTCTGGCGGTACTGCTCTTCGATCTTCCATTCGATGGGCAGACCGTGGCAATCCCAACCGGGGATATAGCGCGCGTCAAAGCCCATCATCTGGTGCGACCGCACGATCATATCCTTGATCGTCTTGTTGAGCGCGTGGCCGATATGCAGGTTGCCATTCGCATAGGGCGGGCCGTCGTGCAGCGTAAAAGGCTTGCGCCCCTGCTTTTCGCGCAGGCGGTCATAGACGCCGATCTTTTCCCACCGCTCCAGCCATTCGGGTTCGCGTTTGGGCAGGCCCGCGCGCATCGGGAAATCGGTTTTCGGCAGGTTCAGCGTGGATTTATAATCAAGCGTTTCGGGGGTGTCGGCGCACATGGCGGGCGTCCTTTGGCAACGGTATTTCGGAATGGTGAATGTTCGGATGCGGTGCGAAAAACTCAAGCACCTCTGCCCGGCGTCTCGTCAATCAGAGCGCCGGGAAAATAATTCGAATAATGATCGCGGAGTTCCGGGTCATATGCAGCCTTATAGGCCGCAGCAGATCGACCGACAAGCCCCCTCGCCCCGGCATCTAGCTGCCTTTGGAAAACAGCCCCGACAGCGCGCGTTTGATGATGCTGCGCACCTTGGGGCGGCGGGGTTCAGAGAACGGCATGGGGCGGCAAACCTCCATCGCGGCGACGCCAACGCGGGCAGTCAACGCACCGTTCACCAGCCCTTCGCCAAAGCGGCGCGACAGTTTCGCCAGCATCGTTCCGCCAAGGATCGGCTCCAGCATGTCGTCGCCCACTGCCACGGCCCCTGTCGCCACCAGATGCGACAGCACCACCCGCGTCAGACGCCAAGAGCCAAAGAAGCCCGAGCGCCCTCCATAGATCTCGGCCACGCGGCGGATCATGCGCAGGTTGCTGGTCATCGCCGCGACCACATCGGCCAGCGCCAAGGGCACCAGCGCCGTCACCGTCGCGACCTGACGGGCCGCCGCCTCGACCTCGCGGCTGGCGGCGATGTCGAGAGGGCCCAACAGCTCTGCCTCAGTCAGGGCCAGCAAGGTCTGCGCATCCAACTGATCGCCGCGCAGCTCTGCCAGACGGTCGCGGCCCCAACGGGTATCCTCGCGGCCCTGATACAGGCCAACCAGCCGGTCCGTCACAGCCCGAGCCGCAGTCAGATCATTCTGCGCCAGCGCCTCGCCCACATCGTGATGCAAGCCGTCGAGCCGCGCCAGACGGCTAAACGCCGCCAATTCACGCAGACAGAGCAGTACCAGAACCAACAGCACCGCACCAATAAGCACGGTCATCGCCAGCCCCAGCAGCGGATAGCTCGCCAGCAGCCCCGTGATGAAGTTCCACGCGGCAATCGACACCAGCGCGCCGATCAGCGTGGTCAGCAGCCACCAGAACAGGCGTACCAGCTTTGACGGCTTGCGCGCGGCCAGCCGTGCCGCGATCTGCATCGCCTGCCCTTGCGGCGCGGGCGCACCTACGTCGGGCACCGGCGGCGCATCCGATACCGAAGGCCGCGCGGTTGTGTCTTCTTCAAGATCAAATAGCACCGGACCCTTGGCCATCACGCCGCCCCTTTCATCCACTCAAACCGCACATCGGGCAGCCCGAAATCATTGCCTGCCCCGTCGCTGCGCGCCACCTCTATAAAGCCCGCGGCACGGTAGAACCGCGACGCACGCAGGTTCGCCTCGAAACTCCACAGCGCGAGCCGATCGCTTTGTGCCTTGGCCCCGTTCAGCAAACGCTGCGCGATTCCTTTGCCTTGGGCCTTGGGGTGCAGATACAGCCCGTGAATCTCGGCCGCACGCCGTGCCAGAAAGCCCACAACATGCCCCTCGGTCCGCGCCACCTGCACCCAGCCCACGTCGATCATGTCGCCCAGGGTGCCGATCTCTTCTGCGCGGCTGTGGGCCTGAGGCAGCCAATCGTGATCTGCATTAGCGCAGGCCATCACCTCTGACAGGCGACCGGCATCGAGCACCCGCGCGGGTGCGATGGTCACATCATCACCGGTCACAGACGATCCCCGATCAGGAACTCCGCCGCGCGGTCCAGACGGATATGCGGCGGCCCGTCACCGGGGCGCAGGTTCAGCCGAGCAGGCGCAAAACGCATGATCTGATAATCCTGATCCAGCCATTTTTCCGCCCCCGCCCGCGCAGGGCTTAGAAGATGTGCCGGGTCTTTGGGCAGTTCACCGGGATAGAACGCGGCCTCTTTGCCGGTATCCAGCAGGCTGCCGCGCACGACCTCCAGAGTTTCGCCGTTGTGCGTCATCGTGGCTTCGGTCGTGGCACGCAAAGACGCCAATGACATAGCCGATGTCTGAGCCCCCGCAAAGCGCGCGCGGTCGCGGGCATCCCGTGTCAGCGCCTCCATGATCGCGGTGAGGCTGGCGTGCTGACTGTGGTGCAAATGGTCTGCCTTGGTCGCGGCAAAGAGGATTTTCTCGACCCGTTTGCCGCGCAAAAGCTGCGTCAGAAATCCGTTGCGGCCGGGTTTGAAGCTGCCAAGGATATCGCTCATGGCAGCGCGCAGATCCTCGACGGCACGGGGGCCCTGATTGATCGCGCCAAGCGCATCCACCAGCACGACCTGCCGGTCGATCCGCGCAAAGTGATCGCGAAAGAACGGTTTGACCACCTGCCGCTTATACGCCTCGAACCGCCGCGCCATCTCGCGTAGCAGTGACCCGCGCGACCCCTCACCACCCGGCAGGGGCGCAAAGGTCAGCACCGGCGATCCGGCCAGATCACCGGGCAGCAGGAACCGACCCGGTGTGCAGTCGGAATAGCCATTCGCACGTGCCGTTTGCAGATACTCGGCAAAGCTGGCGGCCAGCGCTTGGGCCACGGGTTCGTCCAATGCCGCCTCGGGGTCGGTCCCCTCCACCAGCGCGCGGTAGCCCGCGGCCTCTTGGCGGTTGGCAATCCGCGCCAGCACCTGCGCCGACCACGTGGCATAATCCACATCCATCAGCGCCAGGTCCAGCAGCCATTCGCCGGGGTAATCCACGATATCCAGATGCACCGTGCGCGGCCCCTGAAACCCCGCAAGCAAGCCGTTTGGCCGCACCCGCAAGGACAGGCGCAGTTCCGATATGGCGCGGGTGCTGTCGGGCCAATGCGGCGTGGGCCCCGTCAGCGCGGCAAGGTGGTTTTCATATTCGAACCGCGGCACAGTATCGTCGGGCTGCGGCTGCAAGAACGCCGCCTCGATCCGCCCTTCGGAAGCAGCAAGCAGCCCCGGCATCCGCCCGCGATCCAGCAGGTTCGCCACAAGCGAGGTGATAAAGACGGTCTTGCCGGAGCGCGCCAAACCGGTCACGCCCAGACGGATCACAGGCTCGAAAAACGTCTCGGACACCCCGTCCTGCACATTTTCCACCTGCCGCCAAATGCCATCGGCAATTCTTGAGAGTACCAAAGCCCGTGCCCGCCTTCACCTGTCGTTACGCTCTAACATAGGCACGCGGGTCAGGGATTGCCAGATGGGCACCCTCAGGGTAAACGCCCGCCATGCAACGCTATGCCCTGAAAATCGAATACCACGGTGCCCCTTTTGTCGGCTGGCAACGCCAGATCGACCTTGCGTCGGTCCAAGGCGCGATAGAGGCCGCTTTGGCCAAGATCGAACCGCGCGCCCATAACATCGCCGCCGCAGGGCGCACCGACGCCGGTGTCCACGCGCTGGCGCAGGTCGCCCATTGCGATATGGAACGTGACTGGACCCCGTTCCGCCTGTCCGAGGCGATCAACTATCATCTGAAACCACTGCCCATTGCGATCGTCGATTGCGTCGCGGTGGATGATGATTTTCACGCCCGTTTTTCCGCGCTCGAACGCCGGTATCTGTTTCGTGTGCTGGTACGTCGCCCTCCGGCGACACATCAGGCGGGGCTGGTCTGGCAGGTCAAGAAGCCGCTGGACATCGACCGCATGCGCGAGGCCGCGACCCATCTGATCGGCGAGCATGATTTCACCACCTTCCGCTCGACCATCTGTCAGGCGCAAACGCCGGTCAAAACGCTGGACCGCGTGGATATGACAGAGCATCCCGTCGGCGGCGGTGTCGAGGTGCAGTTCGACGTGCGCGCGCGGTCGTTTCTGCACAATCAGGTGCGCAGCATCGTGGGCACGCTTGAACGCGTCGGGGCCGGATCATTCGCGCCCGACGATGTGAAACAGATGCTCGCCGCGCGGGACCGTCAAGCCTGCGGCCCCGTCGCCCCGCCGCAGGGTCTGTATCTGTCGCATGTCACCTACGAGACAGACCCTTTCGCGCAATCGCCCCTGCGCCGCGGCTAGACCAGCGCCCTAGTCGCGCCGGATCGCGTTCCACGTCCCGTGGTGAGCGCCCGCGATATCGCCGCGTTCAAACCCATGCGCACCGAAAAAGTCGCGCTGCGCCTGGATCAAATTCGCGGAGCCGCGTGCGGTTCGGATGCTGTCATACCACGCCAGTGACGCGCTTAGCGCGGGCATGGGCACGCCCAGGCTCACCCCGGCAGCGACGGTCTTGCGCAGGCCAGCAAGGTGATCGCCCAGCATATCGCGGATGGCCGGGGCGAGGATCAAGGCCCCCTCGGGCAATCCTGCGTGGAACGCATCGGCCAGATCGTCCAGCAAGGCTGACCGGATGATACAGCCCGCGCGCCAGATCTCTGCAATGCGGGCCATATCCAGCTGCCAGCCAAATTCGTCAGAGGCGGCGGACAACACGCGGAACCCCTGCGCGTGACCCAGAATGCGCGCGGCCAGCAGGGCCGATTTCATCTCATCCTCGGTTGGCAGCGTGCCGCCGGTCACCGCATCCGGCAAGAGCGGCGCCGCCGCGACCCGCAAGTCTTTCTCGCTGGACCAGCCACGGGCACCGACTGCCGCTTCGATCGAGCTGGCCGACTGGCCAAGCTTCAGCGCCTCGATCAGGGTCCAGCGGCCCGTGCCTTTCTGACCCGCCTTATCAAGGATCAGATCCACCATTGGCGCCCCGCTCTCGGCATCCACGGTTTGCAGCGCGGCGGCAGACACCTCGATCAGGTAAGAGCTGAGCGGCCCTTTCTGCCAGCTTTCAAACAGCGCCCCGATCTGCGGTGCCGTTTGCCCACCGGCGTCGCGCAGCAGCCCGTAGACTTCGGCGATCATCTGCATGTCGGCATATTCGATCCCGTTGTGCACGGTCTTGACGAAATGCCCCGCCCCGTCCGGCCCCAGATGATCGACGCAAGGCGCGCCCTGAAACTTGGCCGCAATCTCGCTGAGCATGGGGCGCAGCTGGGTCCAGCTGTGATCGGTACCACCCACCATCATCGACGGGCCGTGGCGCGCGCCCTCTTCACCGCCCGACACGCCCATGCCGACAAAATGCCGCCCCGTACCGTCAAAGGCGGCGGCGCGGCGTCGGGTGTCGTGGAAATCGGCGTTGCCGCCATCAATGATGGTGTCGCCCTCATCCAGCAGCGGCATCACCGCGTCAATCATCGCATCCATCGGAGCACCCGACGGGATCATGAACAAGATGCTGCGCGGCTGCGCGATACTGTCGACAAAATCCTCAAGCGTCGCGTGGCCCGAGAGCTGACCCGCCAGCGGTCCGGTCTCCTCCAGAAAGGGCGCGATCCAATCGGCTTCGCGGTTGCTAACCGCCACACGGAACCCCTGCTCGGCCAGATTAAGCGCCAGTGCACTGCCCATCGTCCCCAGACCATAAACGCCAATATCTGCGGTCTTTAAATCTGCGGCCATCGCGCTAAATCTCCTATAAGGTCCATCAAACAGTGGGATGCACACCGCCGCTGCACAAGGGTTTGCGGGGGTGAAATTGATTCTCGTCTCTTTTTCAGCTACGATGACCGGATAAAAGCAAGAACAACGAAGTTACAGGTTAACGTTTTAATTATGATACATGAACTCAAACGCGCGTGGGAGGGTATGATCCTCCCCATCTGGCGCCGCCCCAAACGTATTCAGGTCGCCGCATTGTGCTACCGTGAAACCCCCGAAGGTAAAGAAGTCCTGATGATCACCAGCCGTGACACCGGCCGATGGATCGTGCCAAAAGGCTGGCCGATTGACGGGTTGGACGGGGCCGGTGCCGCCCTGCGCGAAGCATGGGAAGAGGCAGGCGTGTCCAAGGCCGATATCGAGAGCGAGCCGATCGGGTATTATGACTATGACAAGGGCCTGTCCGAAGGGATGACCACGCCCGTCATCGCACAGGTCTACCTGACCCGCGTCCGTCACATCGAGGATGAATACCCCGAGGTTGACATGCGCACCCGCCGCTGGATGCCCCCAAAGGAAGCCGCCGAACTGGTGGCGGAGCCTGATTTGCGCGAAATCCTTCTGAACCTCTAGTCGCCACGCCCCGATAGCCCCCCGTGCGGCCTTGCGAAACCGTTTTCACTGTGCCACGAGCGCATGGTTTTAGAGAATGAGGCAGCAATGACCGACGGACCCAAAGGCCAACAGTGGAAAACACTGGATTCTGACCTGAACCGCATCTCGCGGGTGGAACAGGCCGCGACCTATGTGGCGCGGCCTATGGTCGGATTTGGCATTGCCCTTGCCTTCATCGTATTGGCCGCGCTGGTCGCAGGCCTGTTCTTTGGCGCGCAGCCGTCCAACTATGTGGTGATCGCCGCCGCGGCCTTCGGGGCCTATATGGCGGTGAACATCGGGGCCAATGACGTTGCCAACAATATGGGCCCCGCCGTCGGGGCCAAGGCGCTGAGCATGGGCGGTGCGATCATCATTGCTGCCATTTGCGAAAGTGCCGGTGCCCTTCTGGCTGGCGGCGACGTGGTATCGACCATCTCGAAAGGGATCATCGACCCCGCGTCGGTCGCGGATTCCCAAGTGTTCATCTGGGCCATGATGGCCGCGCTGATCTCGTCGGCACTATGGGTCAATCTGGCCACATGGGTGGGCGCACCGGTATCGACCACACACTCGGTCGTGGGCGGCGTCATGGGGGCCGGCATCGCGGCTGCGGGGATGGCGGCGGTGAACTGGCCTTCGATGAGTATGATCGCCCTCAGCTGGATCATCTCGCCCGTCTTGGGCGGCGCTGTCGCAGCGATGTTCCTGGCGCTGATCAAGTCGCAAATCCTCTATCAGGAGGACAAGATCGCTGCCTCGCGTCGCTGGGTGCCGATCCTGATTGGCGTCATGTCCGGTGTCTTTGCCACCTATCTGGCGCTCAAGGGGCTCAAGAAGATCGTCGAGATCAACATGGGCTCTGCCCTGCTGATCGGTTTGGCCTGTGGCGCTTTGGCCTATGCCATTTCCTACCCCGTCATCCGCCGCGCGTCGGTCGGGATGGAAAACCGCAACAAATCCGTCAAAGTGTTGTTCGGCCTGCCGCTGGTCTTTTCCGCAGCGCTGCTCAGCTTTGCCCATGGGGCCAACGATGTCGCCAACGCGGTTGGGCCCCTTGCCGCGATCGTCCACGCCTCGGAGTTCGGCGGGTTCGAGGCCAAAGTCTCTATCCCTATGTGGGTGATGGTGATCGGGGCCTTCGGCATTTCCTTCGGGCTGTTCCTTTTCGGGCCGAAACTGATCCGCATGGTGGGCAGCCAGATCACCAAGCTGAACCCGATGCGCGCCTATTGCGTCGCCCTCTCTGCGGCGATCACCGTGATCATCGCCTCGTGGCTGGGCCTGCCCGTCAGCTCTACCCATATCGCTGTGGGGGGCGTTTTTGGCGTTGGCTTCTACCGCGAATGGCATATGGAGCGCCGCCTGCGTCGCCCCGGTGCCAAAGCCGGTCAGGTCAAACGCATCGCGGTAGAGGAACGCCGCCGCCGAAAACTCGTGCGCCGGTCGCACTTCATGACCATCGTCGCGGCATGGGTCATCACTGTCCCTGCGGCAGCAACCATGTCAGCGATGATCTTTCTGGGGTTGAACGCGCTGGTCAACTAAGCGCTGTGGCGCATGGCCTTGCCGCCTAGCGAAGGTCCGAGGGGTCCATATCGGGCAACCCCGGACCGCGCGCCTGCGCCTCTTTCACCAGATCAGAGACCCGCTGACACAGCGGCGTGGCGACGCCTTCCTGCGTCCCCATCGCGATGATCCGCCCCTGAAGCGCGTCGATCTCGGTCGGTTTACCCGCTTCCAGGTCATAGGACATCGAGGTCCGCGCCATCGGGTCAATCGTCAGCATCTTGGCCGCGACACGTGAGAACAGCGGCGTCGGCAGGCGCAGCACCCAAGGGATCAGCTGTGCGGGCAATGGCGTAGAGGATGCAGGGTGGATACCATGAGCCTTCAGCACGGCAAGCGCCTCGGCCATCTGGGCGGCCATCACGCGCCGCCAGCGCCGGTCAAGCAGTTGTTGCTGCAAGGTCAGCCCTGACAGGGCGTTCAGCGCGTTGTTCAGGTTCAGCAACAGCTTGCCCCATTGAACGCCGATGATCGCCCCCGTCCCCGTAACCTGCAATCCCGGCACCGACAGATAGCCCGCCAGTGGCATCCGGCCCGTTTCGACGAAGATATCCCCGCTGGTCGCGCGGTGATACCGCCCGTCGCCATGGGGGACGACATTGAAAGGCACCATGCCCCCGCGTACATCATGCAGCGGCAAGGCCTCGCGCAGGATCTCGGCCGCGTCGAGGCCGTTTTGCAGGCTGACAATGGTCGACAGCGCCGGCGTGTGCTGCGCCACCAGCCGTGCGATTTCGGCGGTGTCGTCGGTCTTGACCGTGACCAGCACGATCCCCGCCTCGGCAAGACAGGCAGGGTCCTGAGAGAGGGTCAGGCTTGCGGCAGGCACCTGTTGGTCGAGCCCGTCAAAACCCGTCAGCCGCAAACCATGCTTGCGGATCTGCTCTGCCACGCGGGGACGTACCAACAGCGTGACATCGCGACCGTGGGCGGCAAGCATGCCACCCACAAAGCAGCCGATCGCCCCCGCACCCGCGACAACGATGGGCCGCCGATCGCTCATTTCCCCAAGCACCAGCGCATGACCGACTTTTGCGCGTGCAGCCGGTTTTCAGCCTCGTCAAAAATGACCGAGCTCGGGCCGTCCATAACAGAGCTTGTCACCTCGTCATCGCGGTGTGCGGGCAAACAGTGCATAAACAGCGCGTCAGGCTTTGCCTTGGCCATCAGCGCGTCATTCACCTGATAGCCGCGCAGCTGGTTGTGCCGACGTTCGCGCGCCGATTGCGGATCATGCATCGACACCCATGTGTCTGTCACGACCAGATCCGCGCCCTCTACCGCTTTGTTCGGGTCACGCTCGGTTGTGTAAAGGCCATTCAGCGCGGCCTCGGGGTCCAGTGTCTGCGGGCCGGTAAACACAAGTTCGAAATCAAAGGCTTTGGCCGCATGCGCGAAGCTCGCAAAAACGTTGTTACCGTCACCTGACCAGACCACCTTTTTGCCCTTGATTGGGCCGCTATGCTCTTCAAAGGTCATGATATCGGCCATGATCTGGCAGGGGTGGGTGCGGTTGGTCAGCCCGTTGATCACCGGGACAGAGGCATATTCCGCCATCTCCAGCAGGGTCGCCTCTTCGAAGGTGCGGATCATGATCAGATCGACATAGCGGCTGAGCACCCGTGCCGTGTCGGCGATGGTCTCGCCGTGGCCGAGTTGCATATCTGCGCCAGACAGCACCATCGTCTGCCCGCCCATCTGACGCACGCCCACGTCAAAGCTGACCCGCGTCCGTGTCGAGGGCTTTTCAAAGATCAGCGCGACCATGTGATCCTTGAGCGGCTGTTCATCATCCGGCGCACCACGGGGGCGGCCCAGACGGGACGATTTCATCGTGGCGGCATTGTCGATGATGCTGCGCAGGTCAGCCGGATCGGTTTGGTGAATGTCGAGAAAATGTTTCATGGGATATTCTTTTAATTTTAGGGAGTTGGGGGGCCAGCCCCCCGGCCCCCCGGAGTTTATAGGGCAAAATGAAGGTCAGCTGGCAGCAAGACTGCTGGCCGCTTGATCAAGGCGGGAGACGGCCTCGGCGATGTCTTCATCGGTGATATTGAGAGGGGGCAGCAGGCGGATTACGTTATCCGCCGCCGGTACTGTGATGACCTCGTGACGGTACCCTGCGGCGACGACATCGCTGTTGGTGGCTTTGCATTTCAGCCCCAGCATCAGCCCGCTGCCGCGCACGCTTTCGAACACGTCAGGGTGGCTGGCGACCAACCCTTCGAGCTTTTGGCGCATCAGGCCGGCCTTGCGGTTCACATCGTCAAGAAAGGCGTCTGTGCCGATAATATTGACCACAGCATTGCCCACGGCACAGCCCAGCGGGTTGCCGCCATAGGTCGACCCGTGGGTGCCCGCCGTCATGCCAGAAGCCGCGTTCTCTGTAGCCAGCACGGCGCCCAGGGGGAAACCGCCGCCGATGCCTTTGGCGACCATCATGATGTCGGGGGTGACGCCGGCCCATTCATGGGCGAACATCTTGCCGGTGCGGCCCACGCCGCATTGCACCTCGTCAAAGATCAGCAGCAGCCCGTGTGTGTCGCACAGCGCGCGCATCTGTTTGAGGTCCGCATCCGGCACGGGACGGATGCCGCCTTCGCCCTGCACCGGTTCGATCATGATGGCGGCTGTGGTATCGGTGATCGCCGCGCCAAGCGCCTCCATATCGCCAAATTCGATATGTTTGAAACCGGGGAGCAGCGGGCCGAAGCCTTTGGTCATTTTCTCGGATCCTGCCGCCGCGATCCCGGCAGATGACCGCCCGTGGAACGAGCCCGAGAAGGTGATGATCTCGGTCCGGTCGGGCTGGCCCTTGTCGTAGAAATACTTGCGCGCCATCTTGACCGCCAGTTCGCATGCCTCGGTGCCGGAGTTGGTGAAAAACACCGTATCGGCAAAGCTGAGCGCGACCAGTCGGTCGGCCAGTTCCTGTTGCTGGGGGATCTCGTAGAGGTTCGAGGTATGCCAAAGCTGCCGCGCCTGTTCGGTCAGCGCCGCCACCAGCGCGGGGTGCGCATGGCCAAGCGCGTTCACCGCAATGCCTGCGCCCAGATCCAGAAATCGGCGGCCGTCCTGTTCAATCAACCAGGACCCTTCGCCTTTGACAAAGCTCAGGGGGGCGCGTGAATAGGTCGGCAGAACAGATGGGATCATCAGGATCATCCTTATGGTTTGGCCGCATCAAAGACACAAAAGGCCATGTGTGACGGAGAGGGTCAATAAGATTTGAAGGGGTGCGACGCAATTTATGTCGCAAAAGATCAATGCCGTGCCCCCCGTGTCAGGGGCCGGTGTCGCCAATTAGCCTTGGCGTCGTCGCAATGAGGATGTCGAACGGTTGATCATGCTGTTTGCATAAGCAGCTTTTCGCGGCTTGCAAAGCAAAAATTGGCGCGCGATCGCCGCAATCTGTGCCACGAACGGTGCCGGGGATGCTTTGCTGTGGTTTTAAGGGAGCGTTTGCCCCCGCTGCCGCCCCAATCGCCCGTTCGCGCCTTGCACCCAAGCTGTCAGTGATTAGTATAGGGGCTTGAGATTTTTCCACGGCGGTCCTGAGAAGGGCCGCTTGTTAGCTAAGGACGCCAAATGTCTTGGACCGATGACCGCGTAGAGATCCTGAAGAAAATGTGGGGCGAGGGCCAATCCGCAAGCCAGATTGCAAAGGAGTTGGGCGGTGTGACCCGCAATGCCGTGATCGGCAAGGTGCATCGTCTGGGGCTGTCCAACCGGACCGCAACCGCAGCGCCCGCCGCCGCCCCTGCTGCGGCGGCCAAACCGGAAGCCAAGGCCAAGCCTGCCGCGAAACCCGCCGCAGCCGCCAAGCCCAAGGCTGACCCCGCCCCCGAAGCCGCAGAGCCGGAACCGGCAGAGGCCGCGCCAGCGCCCCGCCCCAACCTGCCCGCGCGCGCCAAGATCATTCCCGCCGGTCAGCCGCTGCCGCCGCAGCCCTCCGCGAACGAGATCAGCCCGGAAGCGCTTGCCAAGGTGAGCGAGGTCGAGAAAAAATCGAAGAAGATCGGCCTGATGGACCTGACAGAGCGGACCTGCAAATGGCCCGTCGGTGACCCTGCAACGGATGATTTCTGGTTCTGCGGTCTGCCCGTACAGCAGGGCAAGCCCTATTGTGAGGCACACGTCGGCGTCGCCTTCCAACCGATGAGCGCGCGGCGCGACCGCCGCCGCTAAGCTGCCAGTCAGCCACTGCGGACATCAGAGTAACGAAAGGCCAGACAGCGATGTCTGGCCTTTTTCGCATCAACGCGTCGGCGCATTGGGTGGATCATCCCTGCCCGGCTCTGCCGGATTATCGCAGAACAACGCGATCTTGTTGCCTTGGGGGTCACGCAGGTAGCTGACGTAGAAGCGCGGGCCATAGGTGGCGCGAAACCCCGGCTGGCCCTCATCGCTGCCGCCCGCGGCCAGCGCTGCGGCGTGTAACACGCGCACCTGTGCCTGGCTGGTTGCTTCGAACGCGATCATCGACCCGTTGCCAGCAGAAGCCGGCGCGCCATCAAAGGTCGGTTTGACGTAGAAATCTGGCATGGCCGCGGGCTGCCCCGAAGCCTGTGGCAACACAAAGCTCAAGCCCTCGGGACCTTCGGTCAACGCATAGCCCAAGGCTGGCAGGAAAGCGGTATAGAAGCGTTTGGCACGTGCAAGGTCGTCTGCCCCGACGGTGACATAGGCGATCATAGCCCCCTACCCCGCTGCGGTCTTGCCCCGACGGTCCCCGCGCAGCTGCGCATACAGCACATGGGTCCGCCAGCGCCCGTCGATTTGCAGATAGCTTTGCGCGACGCCTTCGTACTTGAAACCGGTCTTTTCCAGCAACCCGCGCGAGGCGATGTTCTCGGGCAGGCAAGCGGCCTCGACGCGGCTGATGTCCAGACGGGTGAAGGCGTGGTGCACCGTCGCCTCGATCGCTTCGCGCATATAGCCGCGGCGGGCGAATTGTTCGCCGGTCCAATACCCCAAGGTGCCCGCCTGTGCTGGGCCGCGGCGGATATTATCCAGCGTGATCGCCCCGATCAGCATGTTATCCTTGCGGCGGATCAGGAACAGCGGCAGCGCCGTCCCCGCAGAGACCGACCGGTTGGCCCAGTAGACCCGATTGGTAAACGCTTTGCGCGACAGGTGGTCCGGTGCCCAGGACGGCTCCCACGGGGTGAGGTAGGTGATGCTGTCCGACCGCAGGGTGGCCCAGGGGCGGAAGTCAGCATGCACCGGTGGCCGCAACGTCAGCCTTTCGGTTTCAATGGCAAGCTTTCGTTTCAGCAGTTGCATCAGGCAGCGCGACGCTCCTGAAGTTCTTCCAATGTGGGGGCGCCGTCTACCGGACCATAAAGTGCCAATGCCGCAGGGGCGCTGGAGGCGATATTCTGGGCAAAGTCGCGCACGTCGCCTGTAGTGACCGCGTCGATCTGCGCGATGGTCTCTTCCAGCGGGGGGACGCGGTCCCAGATCTGAATGAGACGCGCCAGACGTTCCGCGCGGTTCGACGGGCTTTCCAGCCCCATCAGCAGCCCAGCCTTCATCTGCGCCCGTGCTCGCGCGACCTCTGCCGGGGACATGTCGGCGGCGGCGCGCTTCATCTCGTCAATCGTGATGCCCGCCAGTTCGGGCAGCTGTTCCCCGCTGGTGCCAGCATAGATCGTCATCATGCCCGTATCGGCATAGGCCCCTGCCTGCGCGAAGATCGTATAGCACAGGCCGCGGTTCTCGCGGACCTCCTGGAACAGGCGGCTCGACATGCCGCCCCCCAGGGCAGAGGCATAGATCTGCGCGACATAAATATCATCGGCGCGGTAGCCGGGCGCTTCGAACCCGAGCGCGAAATGCGCTTGCTCAAGCGGTTTCAACTGGCGCACTTCACCGCCGCTGAATTTGGCAGCATCCACGTCGAAGAGAGGCTTGGGGGGCATGTCGCCGAACAGCTGTTCAGCAAGGCGCACGATTTCGTCATGGTCCACCGCCCCAGCGGCGGCGAGGATCATCTGGTCGGGGCCGTAATGCTGGCTGATAAAGCCCGACAGGTCTTCGCGGCTGAAATTCGACACGCGTTCGGACGGGCCCAGAATGGTGCGCCCGATGGGTTGGTTGGGGTATGCCTTTTCCTGCAACCAATCAAAGATCACATCATCCGGCGTATCCAGCGCCTGACCGATCTCTTGCAGGATCACGCCGCGCTCCACCTCGATCTCGCCATTATCAAGGACGGGATTGCGCAAGATATCCGCGATCACATCCAGCCCCAGCGACACGTCATTTTCCAACACGCGCACGTAATAGGCCGTTACCTCGCGCGAGGTATAGGCGTTGATATAGCCGCCCACATCCTCGATCGCTTCGGCGATTTGCAACGAGGTGCGCTTGGCCGTGCCCTTGAACGCCATATGCTCAAGGAAATGCGCGATACCGTTTTGCGTGGCCGTCTCATGCCGCGCGCCCGCCGAAACCCAGACCCCGATAGAGGCCGATGCAAGCCCCGGCATATGTTCGGTTACGATACGAAAGCCGTTGGACAGGCGGTGTTGTTGCAAGCTCACTGAGCGATGCCCCCTTTAATGATATCCTTGAGCGCCTCAAGGTCGTTCGGCACGCGGGTCACGCGTTCTTCGCGGTCGAAAAGATCGGCCATGTGGTCAGGCAGCGGCGGGCGCTGGCCTGTGGCGGCTTCGACCGCATCGGGGAACTTGGCCGGATGCGCGGTGGCCAGCGTGATCATCGGCGTCGCCGGATCACGCAAGGCCGCCCCCACGCGCACCCCGATGGCAGAATGCGGGCACAGAAGCTCATTTGTGTCGGCGTAGAAGGTCTTGATCGTCTCGCTGGTTTCCTCTTCGGATACGCGGCCCGATTTATAGGTGTTTTGCAGATCGCGCAGGGCATTGTCGCCCACATCGAACCCGCCCTTCGCCAGATCGCCCATCAGCGCATTGATCGCGTCGCTGTCTTGGCCGTAGGCGAAATACAAGGCGCGTTCAAAGTTGGAGCTGACCTGAATATCCATCGATGGGCTGATAGAGGCATGAACCTCGCCCTTGTGGTAGCCGCCTGTGGTCAGGCAGCGGTGCAGGATGTCATTCTGGTTCGTCGCAACCACCAGATCGGCAATCGGCAGGCCCATTTCCCGCGCGATATAGCCCGCGAAGATATCGCCGAAGTTGCCCGTGGGCACGGTAAAGCTGACCTTGCGGTCCAGCGCGCCCATAGCGAGCCCTGCGGTGAAGTAATAGACCACCTGCGCCAGCACGCGGCCCCAGTTGATGCTATTGACCCCTGCCAGTTGCACCCCGTCACGGAAATCGTGGTCGTTGAACATGTCTTTCAGGCGGGCCTGACAGTCGTCGAAATCACCGTCCAGCGCCAGCGCGTGCACGTTGCTTTCCGATGGTGTGGTCATCTGTCGGCGCTGCACTTCGGACACGCGGCCGTGGGGGAAGAGGATGAAAACGTCAACGTTATCCAGCCCGCGGAAGGCTTCGATCGCGGCCGATCCGGTATCGCCCGAGGTCGCACCGACGATGGTCACCCGTTCCCCCTTGCGCGACAGAACGGCCTGGAACATGTGGCCGATCAACTGCATGGCAAAATCTTTGAACGCCAGCGTGGGACCGTGGAACAGTTCAAGCAGGAAGTGCCCCTGTTCAAGCTGCACCAGCGGCGCGCGCACCTTGTGGTTGAAGCCCGCATAGGCCTTGGCGATCAGTGCCTTGAATTCATCGTCGCTGAATGTGTCGCCGACAAAGGGTTTCATCACACGAAAGGCGACATCCTCGTAGGACATCGTGGCCATCTCGCGCAGCTCATCGGTGCCAAGCGTCGGGATCGTTTCGGGCACATACAGGCCGCCGTCACGGGCGAGGCCGGTCAGCAGCGCCTCTTCGAACGACAAAACGGGGGCGGAACCACGGGTGGAGACATAACGCATAAGGGTCAGCTTTCGGTTTTGGGCGCGCGGCGGCGGCGCAAGAAGAACAGGCTCATCCCAAGCCAGATCGCGGCAAGAGAGAACCAAGTGATGGCATATTGCAAGTGGTCGTTGGGAATACGGGCGGTATCGACGGGCAACGGGCTGATCCCCGCTGGCTGAGGCGTGCTGCTGCGCGCAACCAGAAGAACGGGTTCGGTGCCAAGCGTTTGCGCCATATCCGGCACATCGCGGGCGAACCAGATGTTGCCCTTCAGGTCGGCCTCTGGGGTGAAGCTATCGGTTTCGCGCGGCCATTGCAGATTGCCCGTCACCGTCGCGGGGCCCAATGCGCGGGGGGCGTCCTTGTCCGTCGTCAGGACAAAGCCGCGGTCGACCATGATGCGGCGGCCATCCTCTAGCGTGAAAGGCGCGATGACGCGGTAGCCTGCGCCGACGTCTTTCTGGGACACAAGCACATGCACCTCGCCTGCGTCGAAGGAGCCGGTCACCGCGACGGGCAGATAGGCGTCATCCTCGGCGTTGACGGTAGGGGGCAGGTCAACGGGGGCGGCGGCGATGCGGGTGTTGATGTCGGCGATGATCGCCTCTTTCCACGCCAGCCGCTGGATCTGCCAAACGCCCAGCCAGATCAGGATAGCAGCCCCGCCAAGGCCGACAATCAGCAGGAATAGCGTACGACGCATAAAGCTCTCTTGAGGTTGGCACCCGTGGACGGGTGGCGGCAATGCAAAGGCGCGCAAGGTCCCCCTCGCGCGCCTGTTGCTTTTAGTGATTGCGGCCCGGTTTGCAAGCCGACTGCGGGCTTAGATGCCCCACATGTAGACGGCGAAGAAGAGGAACAGCCAGACCACATCAACAAAGTGCCAGTACCAGGCAGCGGCTTCGAAGCCTACGTGCTGCTCTTGGGTAAAGTGGCCTTTCATCGCGCGGAACAGGCAGACCGCAAGGAAGATCGTGCCGATCACAACGTGGAAACCGTGGAAGCCTGTCGCCATGAAGAAGCTGGAGAAGAACAGGTCGCCGCCGAAGGTCCAGTCGTCATGGGCCAGCAGTTCATAATATTCATAGGCCTGGAACGCGGTGAACAGCATGCCCAGAACGATCGCGATGGACAGGCCGGCGATCAGGTCTTTGCGGTTGTTTTCATGTACCAGCGCGTGATGTGCCCATGTGACAGCGCAGCCCGACAGCAGCAGGATCAGCGTGTTGATCAGTGGCAGGTGGAAGGCGTCAACAGGGATGATATCCGGCTGCACATATGTGGAGCCCGGGAATTCATCCATCGGGTACAGGGCTTCTTTGAAGAAGGTCCAGAACCACGCCACAAAGAACATCACTTCGGACATGATGAACAGGATGAAGCCATAGCGCAGACCGATGCGCACGACGTTGGTGTGATCGCCGACGTGGCTTTCAGCAACAACCTCGGACCACCATCCGAACATGCAGTACAGAACGGCAACCAGACCACCCAAGAAGACGAAGGGGGTTACATCGTGCATCCAGAAGACACCACCAACCAGCATGACACAGCCGGCGATGGAGCTGAGCAATGGCCATGTGGACGGCGGCAGAATGTGATAGTCATGGTTCTTTTCATGGGCCATTGGTTCAGTCCCTCACCTTTTTCTTAATTCAGGTTTGTCTCGCTGTCCTGATCGGGGGCTTCATAGTCCTCGGGCAGGTCAATTTCATAGAACGTATAAGACAGTGTGATCGTATGTACATACTTGCCATCACGGTCTTCGACGATTTCGGGGTCAACAAAGAAGCTGACGGGCATTTGAACACGCTCACCGGGGGCGAGCACCTGTTCAGTAAAGCAGAAACATTCGATCTTTTCAAAGAAGGCCCCGGCGGCATAGGGCGTCACGTTGTAGGACGCCTGCCCCGCGACGGGGTGATCGGTTGGGTTATAGGCCTCGTAGAACGCCAGCCCGGTCTCGCCGATGCGCAGTTCCATCTCGTTGACGACGGGTTTGAATTCCCACGGCATGTCTTCGTTCAAGCTGCCGTCGAAACGCACCTTGATCGTCTGATCCAGCACCTCGCCCTCGGCTCCGGCGACCTGTCCCGGCGTCCCGCCAAAGCCGGTGACGCGGCAGAACCAGTCGTAGAACGGTACCGATGCCCAGGCCAGCCCCCCCATCAGGATGACGACAGAGACGGTTTGCACCACAGTCTTCGCGGGTCCGGACAGGGCCATCAGTTGCTCTCCTGTGTTTGAAGCTCACCACCGGGCAGATCGTTGAAATCGATGTTGGTGATTTTGACAAAGGTCAGCGCCATGACCAGCACGACGAAGGCGGCCAGCAGCAGACCGACGCCAAGGTTGCGCCCGCGGCGGCGTGTGTGAATCTCGTGTTCGGCGCGAATGCCCATTACCAGCCTCCCAAACCGTAGCCCCGCAGGGTGGCCTCAAGCAGAATGGCACCGAAGTGCAAGAAGAGATACCATAGCGACAGGCGGAAGAACTTGCGTTCTACGCGGAAATCATCGGCTTCGCTGTCATCTTCATCACGCTGCCAGATGCGGAAGGCCCCGATCAGGAACAACAGGTTCAGCACGCCCGCGGTCGCCAGATAGATTGGCCCGCCGATCGAGGTGAAGCCGGTGCCGACCGCCAGAATGACCAGCAAAACAGTATAGGCCAGAATATGACGACGGGTGGAGCGGCGGCCGTGGGTCACGGTCAGCATCGGCACCTTCGCGTCGTCATAGTCATTGCGCATGAACAGCGCCAAGGCCCAGAAGTGCGGCGGGGTCCACATGAAGATCAGCGCGAACATCAGCCATGCCTCGACCGAGAAGCTGCCGGTGGCGATGATCCAGCCGATCACGGGCGGGAACGCCCCCGCAGCACCGCCGATGACGATGTTCTGCGGCGTCGCACGCTTAAGCCACATGGAATAGAAAACGGCGTAGAAGAGGATCGTGAACAGCAGCATACCCGCGGCCAGCAGGTTGGCCGCCAGCCCCAGCATGACGACAGACATACCCGACAGCGCCACACCGATCGCCAGCGCTTCGCCCGGCTGGACGCGCCCCGACGGGATCGGGCGGCCTTGGGTCCGGCGCATGATCGCGTCGATGTCTGCGTCCCACCACATGTTCAGCGCCCCCGAGGCCCCTGCCCCGATGGCGACAAACAGGATCGAGGCAAAGCCGATCACGGGGTGCACAGACTCGGGCGCGGCGAGCATGCCAACAAGTGCGGTAAATACCACCAACTGCATGACGCGCGGCTTCATCA
Organism: Sulfitobacter sp. TCYB15; assembly: GCF_040435955.1. NCBI lineage: Bacteria > Pseudomonadati > Pseudomonadota > Alphaproteobacteria > Rhodobacterales > Roseobacteraceae > Sulfitobacter > Sulfitobacter sp. TCYB15. The sequence continues at coordinate 934,844 of NZ_CP159193.1, read as the reverse complement.
GGGCGAAATAATCGCCGAACTGCGCCTCATACTCGCCCGCAGGTGTCGTGCTGGTATCTGTCATGCGATCTCTCATACAAAAGGAACCCGGGGCGCGCCTCGCGCACCCCGCATCAGCAATTGTGCCTTACTTGGACGCAACGGTCAGAGTCTGCGGGATGCCCGCATACTCTTCTTTCGCGTTGCCAAGCCACTCGGCATAGGCCTCTTCCGAGACGACTTTCACAGTGATCGGCATATAGGCGTGGGCGTTGCCGCACAGCTCGGAACACTGACCGAAGTACACGCCTTCTTTCTCGGCGGTGAACCATGTTTCCGCCAGACGGCCGGGCACGGCGTCCTGTTTCACACCGAAGGCGGGCATCGCCCAGGAGTGGATCACGTCGGAACCGGTGACCTGAACAACGATGGTCTGACCGACAGGGATCACAACGGCGGTATCGGTCGCCAGCAGGAACTGCTGCTCGGTATAGCCGGCTGCTTCAAGCTGCGCGATCACTTCAGGTGTTTTACGGTTTTCGCCGCCAACAGCCGGTGCACCGATCATGTAGCTGTCAAAGCCAAAGCCCTCGTCGACATATTCATAGGACCAGTACCACTGGTTGCCGGTCGCTTTGATGGTCAGGTCGGCCTGCGGGATTTCCTGCTGACGGAACAGGATCGGCAGCGAATAGGCCCCGATCAGCACCAGAATCACGATCGGTGCGACGGTCCAGAGGATTTCAACCGGCGTGTGGTGTGTGAAGGATGCGGCAACGGGGTTGCGTTTGCGGTTATAGCGGATCGCCACCCAAAGGATCAGACCGGTCACGAAGATGGTGATCAAGGTGATGATGATCAGGATCAGGTGGTCCAGATCGTGGATGTCTTGCGCGACGCGGGTCACGGCTGGCTGAAAGCCCATCTTGCCGTCTACCGGCTCACCAATGATTTCCAGCCCGTCGATGCGAAGGTTTTCCTGCGCCATTGCTGGCACGGCGGAAAAAGCGGCCATGAGACCCGAAAAAGAGAGAAGATGTTTCATATGTCGTCCTGATCTTGTGACCATTGATAAGCGAATCCCAGCAGCACCCCGCAATTGGAGGCAGCTGTCCCGTTGTAATCTGTACGCTTACAATCATATTCTAACTTCAAGATAAAGACTTCTGCTTGCGTCAAACGGACGCGAAGCGATTTTTATGACACGATTCAGGGAACATTTTTATGAGCCAGCCGCCTTTTAACCCCTTTGAGGCGCAGCTTGACCGTGACGCCGCGCTGTCCATCCTGCGCGACGCTGTGGCAGGTGCCGACGACGGGGAACTGTTTTTCGAACGCCGGCGGTCTGAAGGGTTGGTGTTTGACGACGGGCGGCTGAAAACGGCCAGCTACGATGCCTCCGAAGGCTTTGGCTTGCGGGCGGTGCGGGGCGATGTCTCTGGCTATGCCCACTCGACCGAGATCACCGAAGCCGCCCTGCGCCGCGCAAGCGAGACAGCACGGCTGGCCGTGGGTGCGGGGGGCGGCACATGGGCGGATGCGCCAGCCGCGACCAATCAAAAGCTCTATACTGACGAAGATCCGATCGCGGGCGCGGCCTTTCCCGTCAAGGTCGACACCCTGCGCGAGATCGACGATTTCGCCCGCAGCCTTGATGCGCGTGTCGTGCAGGTTTCTGCCTCTATCTCTGCCTCTATCCAGGAGGTCGAGATTCTGCGCCCCGAAGGGGCATCCGTCCGCGATGTGCGCCCGATGACGCGGGTGAACGTATCGGTCATTGTCGAACAGGATGGCCGCCGCGAAAGCGGGACCGCCGGTGGCGGCGGGCGTGTCAGGCTGGACGGGCTGCTGGACCCTGCCGACTGGCAGGCCAAAACGCGCGAAGCCCTGCGCATCGCCTGCGTCAACCTGCGTGCCGTGCCCGCGCCTGCGGGCGTCATGGATGTTGTGCTTGGCCCCGGCTGGCCCGGAATCTTGCTGCACGAGGCCATCGGTCATGGATTGGAAGGAGATTTCAACCGCAAGGGCTCAAGCGCCTTTGCCGGCCTCATGGGCCAACGCATCGCCGCCAAAGGCGTGACGGTGCTGGATGATGGCACCCTGCCCGACCGGCGCGGGTCTATCTCTGTTGATGACGAGGGCACGCCCTCGGCCAAGAATGTGCTGATCGAGGACGGTGTGCTGGTAGGCTATATGCAGGACCGGCAGAACGCCCGGCTGATGGGCGTGGCCCCAACCGGCAATGGCCGCCGCGAATCCTATGCCCACACCCCGATGCCGCGCATGACCAACACCTATATGCTGGGCGGCGACGTGGCCCCCGGTGATATCGTCGCGGACCTCAAGGACGGCATCTATGCGGTCGGTTTTGGCGGCGGGCAGGTGGATATCACCAACGGCAAATTCGTTTTCTCCTGCACCGAAGCTTACCGTGTGCGCAATGGCGTGGTCGGGGACCCCGTCAAAGGGGCCACGCTGATCGGCGACGGGGCCACGGCGCTGCAACAGATCCGCGCCATCGGCAATGATCCCGCGCTGGATCCGGGCATGGGCAACTGCGGCAAGGCGGGCCAATGGGTGCCCGTGGGCGTTGGACAGCCGACATTGATGATCGGCGGCCTGACCGTTGGCGGTGCCGCTGCCGCCTGAGCACACCGGATTACCGGAGTGCACCCAGGTGCTTCGGTGATCCGATACCCGATCGCACACCGAAGAAGATTAGTAGTTCGGATTATACCTTCGCCGTTCACGTTTCGTTAAGCAGCTTTGCCTAAAGCTGGTGATGCAACGGACGGAGACGCGGGATGACTGACAGGAACAACACTCCTTCCTCTTCCACGCCCCCCTTGGTCCCACCCACCCTGGAAGACGACAGCTTTGCGCGGCTTCGTCTGTTGCGCTCGCGCCGTGTCGGCGTTGTCACCTATTACCGCATGCTGCGCGAATACGGCACCGCATGCGCCGCGCTTGAGGCGTTGCACGACGTCGCCCGCGCCGCAGGTGTGAAAGACTATCGCATCTGCCCCGAGGATGTCGTGCACGCAGAGCTGCGCGCGGCAAAGGCCGCGAACGCGCGCTTGATTGCCCATGATTGCGCAGCCTACCCCCCTCATCTGGCAGAGCTTGACGACGCCCCCCCGTTTCTATGGGCAATCGGAGATATCGAGCTGCTGCACCGCCCCTTGGTGTCGATTGTGGGCCCGCGAAACGCCTCATCGCTCGGGACGCGCATGGCCCGCGCCTTGGCATCCGGCTTGGGTGTGGCGGGGTTTACGGTCGTCTCGGGATTGGCGCGGGGGATTGATGCCGCGGCGCATCTGGCGACGCTCGAATCCGGCACAATCGCGGTGCAAGCGGGGGGCGTCGATGTGATCTATCCGGTAGAGAATACGACGCTTGCCCAAGATATCGCGGCCCAAGGGCTGCGCATTTCGGAACAACCGATGGGGCTGCAACCGATGGCGCGGCATTTCCCCAGCCGCAACAGGATCATCGCAGGGCTAAGCCGCGCCACGGTCGTGGTCGAAGCGGCGGCGAAATCCGGCAGCCTGATTACCGCCCGTGACGCGCTGGATCAGGGGCGAGAGGTGCTTGCCGTGCCCGGCCACCCCTTCGATGCCCGTGCCGCGGGCTGCAACATGCTGATCCGTGACGGGGCGGCGCTGGTGCGCAATGCCGCAGATGTGATGGATCAACTGGGGCCGGCAAAGACTCCCGCCACCTACCCGCCCATTTCAACAGCAGCCGCCCCCGCGCCCCAGCGCGACATTGCAGCGCTGCACACCGATATATTGTCACGCCTTGGCCCCAGCCCCGTTGCCGAAGACCAGCTGTTGCGCGATCTGGCGGTCGCACCGGGGATCGCCACACCTGTTCTGGTCGAGCTTGAGCTGAACGGGCATATCCTGCGCCATGCAGGCGGGCTGGTATCCCGCGCGGACTGAGCGTGACGCGGCCGCAGATCGGGGGCCAGCCCCCGCTTTGGAGAACCTCCAAAGCGCCCCCGGGATTTAGACCATCTGGAAGCCGGAACCGCGGCCGGATTGCACCGTGAAACACCCCCGAAAAGGCGCTTTATAACCCGTGTATCAAAGGGCGCGCGCTGTTCTGCGGATTGACAAACTTCGCTTCACGCCACATGTCACAGCATAAGCCACGCGAATTAATTTGATCCAAGGTGCCGAATTTTATGCCAGTTGTCGTCGTCGAATCACCTGCCAAAGCTAAAACGATCAACTCGTATCTCGGCAGTGATTACACCGTGCTTGCGTCCTACGGCCACGTCCGCGATCTGCCGCCCAAAGACGGATCGGTCGACCCGGAAAACGGGTTCGACATGACTTGGGAAGTCGCCGCAGCAAGCAAGAAACACGTCAAAGCCATCGCTGATGCGCTGAAAGACGACAACGCATTGATCCTCGCGACTGACCCTGATCGCGAAGGCGAAGCGATCAGCTGGCACCTGCAAGAGGCGCTGACCAAGCGCAAGTCGATCAAGAAGGACACGCCGGTCAGCCGCGTGGTGTTCAACCAGATCACCAAAAAGGCCGTGACCGAAGCGATGGCGAACCCGCGTCAGGTCGATATGCCGCTGGTAGAGGCCTATCTGGCCCGGCGCGCGCTGGATTATCTGGTGGGCTTCAACCTGTCGCCCGTCCTGTGGCGCAAATTGCCCGGTGCAAAGTCGGCGGGGCGGGTACAGTCGGTCACCCTGCGGCTGATCGTCGAGCGCGAGATGGAGATCGAGGCCTTCCGCAACCGCGAATACTGGAGCGTCAAGGCATTGGTCGCCACGCCGCGCGGGCAAGAGTTCGAGGCCCGTCTGGTCACGCTTGCCGGTAAGAAGCTGGACCGCTTTGATCTTGGCAATGAAACCCAGGCCGAGATGGCCGTACAGGCGATCACCAGCCGCGATCTGACGGTTACCAGCGTCGAGGCAAAACCCGCGAGCCGCAACCCCTCGGCCCCGTTCATGACCTCGACCCTGCAGCAGGAAGCCAGCCGAAAGTTCGGCATGGGCGCACGCCAGACCATGAGCACAGCACAGCGTCTTTATGAAGCCGGTCACATCACCTATATGCGGACCGACGGCATCGACATGGCCCCCGAGGCGATCACGATGGCACGGGACGCTATCTCGGACCGGTTCGGGGCGGAGTATGTCCCGTCCGAGCCGCGTATCTACAAGAACAAGGCCAAGAACGCGCAAGAGGCGCACGAATGTGTGCGCCCCACCGACATGACCAAAGATGCCGACGCGCTGAAACTGACCGAACCGGATCAACGCAAGCTGTACGACTTGATCTGGAAGCGCACGCTGGCCTGCCAGATGGAAAGTGCGCGTCTGGAACGCACCACGGTAGAGATCGGCAGCAAGGACGAACAGGTCGGGCTGCGCGCCACCGGCCAGGTGGTGAAATTCGACGGCTTCCTGCGCGTCTACGAAGAAGGCCGCGACGATGTCGTGGACGAGGATGACAAGCGCCTTCCGCAGATCACCCAAGGCGACAAGATGGACAAACGCGCCGTCACGCCAGAGCAGCACTTTACCCAGCCGCCCCCCCGCTACACTGAAGCGACATTGGTCAAGCGCATGGAAGAGCTGGGAATCGGGCGCCCGTCGACCTACGCCAGCGTTGTCACCACCATTCAGGACCGCGAATACGTTCGCAAGGAAGGCAACCGTCTGTTCCCCGAGGACAAGGGCCGTTTGGTGACGGCCTTCCTCGAGAATTACTTCCGCAAATATGTGGGCTATGACTTCACCGCCGATCTGGAAAACCAGCTTGATAAGGTGAGCGCGGCGGATGCCGACTATAAGGATGTGCTGGGCCGGTTCTGGCAGGATTTCTCGGCTGCGATTGCCGAAACAGCCGATTTGCGCATCACCGAGGTGTTGGAGAAGATCAACGAGGTACTCGAGCCGCATCTCTTCCCGCCCAATGAGGATGGCAGCGACCCGCGCCTGTGCCCCAACTGCGAGATCGGGCGTTTGTCCATGCGCACGGCACGGTCCGGCGGCGCATTCATCGGCTGTTCGAACTACCCTGAATGCCGCTATACCCGCCCCTTCGGCCCGCCCGACCCCGAGGCAGAAGCCTCGGCTATTCCGCCCGATGGCAAACTGCTGGGCGAGGATATGGGTGACGAGATTCGCGTGTTCAAAGGGCGCTTCGGCCCCTATGTGCAGCGCGGCCCCGTCACCGAAGAGAACAAAAAACCGCCGCGTCAATCGGTGCCCAAGGACTGGCCCGCCGAAGAGCTGGAGCTGGAACGCGCTGTCATGCTGCTGTCGTTGCCGCGTGAGATCGGCCCGCACCCGGAAGATGGGGTGATGGTCTGGGCAAATATCGGGCGCTACGGCCCCTATATCAAACACGCCGACAGCACGTCGAACCGTGGCGGGACCAATGCCAACCTCGAAACACTGGACGAGGTGTTCACCGTTGGCATGAACCGCGCCGTGCAGTTGCTGGCCGAGAAAGTCGCCAGCCGTGGCGGGCGTGGCAAAGCGGCAAAACCGATCCGCGAGATGGGCGAACACCCTGATCTGGGCGGCGAGGTCAACATCATGGAAGGCAAATACGGGCCTTATGTGAAGTGGGAGAAAGTCAACGCCACCATCCCCAAAGAGGTCGAGCCTGCCGATCTGACCATGGAACGTGCGGTTGAGCTGATCGAGGAAAAGCTGGCGAAATCCCCTGCCAAGCGCAAAGCCGCAACCAAGAAGCCCGCAGCAAAGAAAACCGCTGCGAAAAAGGCTCCGGCCAAGAAAACGGCTGCCAAGAAGGCTCCCGCAAAGAAACCAGCGGCCCAAAAGGCACCCGCAAAATCGGCCGCTGCACCGGAAGAGTGAGAGCGCAACTCACATATTCATGAAATGACATATATGTGAGTTGCCCCGCCCTGCCCTTGCTGCTTTTACCTGTGACAATCGCCACGGTAGAAGGACATAAAGATGGCAGAGCAGACATTCTCAAGACGCGGGTTGATCCTGACAGCGGGCGCGGCGCTTTTCACGCCGGCCCTATTGCGCGCACAGACGCCGGTGCCAGAGATCGCGGCACCGGTACGTCATAACACCAATGGATTTTCCAGCCAGAACTGGCAGGACCACTTTGATACATTGGGCAAAGCCGCGATCGTGGCTGATACCTCTTCCCGCGCGCTGCACTATTGGGGCGGCGATGGCGAGACCTACAAGATTTACCCGACCTCCGTGCCCCGCAGCGACGAGCTGACCAAACGCGGCTACACCCGCATTGTGCGCAAACGTGTCGGGCCCGACTGGACACCGACCCCCAGCATGATCGAACGCGACCCCGATCTGAAGTATATGCCGCCCGGTCCGGACAACCCGCTTGGCACCCATGCGATGTACCTCAGCTGGCCCGCCTATCTGATCCACGGCACCCATGACACGCGCAAGATCGGGCGGCAAAGCTCTGACGGGTGCATCGGGCTTTACAACCACATGATCGAGGCGCTGTACCAGATTGCCCCCATCGGCACGCAGGTACGCATCGTCTGACCTCGCAGCGGGCTGCACTGACCCCGCGACGACAGCTGCTCACCCGATGCAGGGTGGGCGCGCATTCCCCCGAATTTTCCGGCAAGCTCCACTGGTACCGCTGACATTAGCGTCGGCGGTTTGACACGTTCGTTACGCCGCGTCATAGAAGTCGTATAACGATAATACGACAGGGCCGTGAGCCTCTCTTGAAAGGAGCCGGAATGAAGAAAATCTATGGAAGCGCTGCCGAGGCGCTGGAAGGCGTGCTGCACGATGGCATGCTGATCGCAGCGGGGGGCTTTGGCCTTTGCGGTATTCCCGAACTGCTGCTGAACGCGATCCGGGACGCGGGCACCAAGGATTTGACCTTTGCCTCGAACAATGCGGGCGTAGATGATTTCGGCATCGGTATCTTGTTGCAGACCAAGCAGGTTAAGAAAATGATCAGCTCTTACGTCGGCGAGAACAAGGAATTCATGCGCCAGTATCTCGGCGGCGAGCTTGAGCTGGAATTCAACCCGCAAGGCACCTTGGCCGAACGTATGCGTGCGGGCGGCGCGGGCATCCCCGGTTTCTATACCAAAACCGGCGTTGGCACCGTGATCGCCGAAGGCAAAGAGCACAAGGATTTCGACGGCGAGACCTATATCCTTGAGCGCGGCATCGTTGCGGATCTGGCGATTGTCAAAGCGTGGAAAGCGGATGACACTGGCAACCTCGTGTTCCGCAAGACTGCGCGCAACTTCAACCCGCCAGCGGCCATGTGTGGCAAGATCTGCATCGCCGAGGTCGAAGAGATCGTTCCCCGTGGCAGCCTTGGCGGCGACGCGATCCACCTGCCCGGCATCTATGTGCACCGCATCATTCAGGGTGATCACGAGAAACGCATCGAACAGCGCACAGTGAGGACGGCATAATGGCTTGGGATCGCAATCAAATGGCGGCACGCGCCGCGCAGGAACTGCAAGACGGTTGGTATGTGAACCTTGGCATCGGGATTCCGACGCTGGTATCCAACTACATCCCCGAGGGGATGGATGTGACCTTGCAGTCGGAAAACGGCATGTTGGGCATGGGGGCTTTCCCCATCGACGGCGAGGAAGACGCCGACCTGATCAACGCGGGCAAGCAGACCATCACCGAGCTGGACCGCACCTCGTATTTCGACAGCTCGACCTCCTTCGGCATGATCCGCGGCGGCAAGATCGCCATGGCCATTCTGGGCGCGATGGAAGTGGCTGAAAACGGCGACCTCGCCAACTGGATGATCCCCGGAAAGCTGGTCAAAGGCATGGGCGGCGCGATGGATCTGGTCGCGGGCGTGGGCCGCGTTGTGGTGGTCATGGACCACGCCAGCAAGCATGGCGACAGCAAGGTGCTGAAAGAATGCACCCTGCCGCTGACCGGCAAGAACGTTGTCGACCGGATCATCACCAATCTGGGTGTGCTGGATGTCGTTGAAGGCGGGCTGAAGATCGTTGAATGCGCGGATGGCGTCACGGAAGACGAACTGCGCGCCGCGACCGAAGCGACAATCGTCTAATCTGCTGACACGATGCACAACAAGGGGCGCAGCCAGCAATGGCCGCGCCCCTTTTAACATCCGGCCCCGAACTGGTGTCAGTTCATCGCCGCAAATACACATCCGTCCGAGATCAGCTCGGGCGGGGTCTGGCACAGGCCCTTGGCGACCTGAAAAGCGGCCAGCACCTTGGGCACATAGTCACGGGTTTCGGCAAAAGGCGGCACGCCCGCGTGCTTGTGCACGGACCCTTCGCCCGCGTTATAGCCGGCCAGCACCAAGATCGGATCGCGGTCAAATTCGCCCATCAGCCAATCAAGATATTTTACGCCGCCCGCGATATTCTGCGTCGGGACCATACTATCGGTTACCCCAAAGCGCGTCGCTGTATCAGGCATCAGCTGCATCAACCCCTGCGCCCCCGCCCCGCTGATGGCATCGGGCCGCCCTGAGGATTCAACCGTGATCACCGCGAGCACAAGCGCAGGTGACACCTGTGTCCCGATCGTAGAGCGGAGGATGTCGATCCCGTTGGCCTTGGCGATCTCTTGCATCTGTTGCATGCGTGGTGCAGGGATTTTGCTGCTGGCCGTTGCCAGCGTGACCATCGCGGCCTCCAGCCGGCCCGGGCCAGATTTCTCGACCGCCGGAGAGACACGATCCCAGAACCAATCATACTGCCCCGGTGACGCTGGCACGATGGCACCGGAGTCGGTTGCGACAACCTCGGGTACGTCGTCGGCCTTGGGTTCGATAAAGACATTGATCCGATTGGTACTGCCCGGCTTGGGCGGCTTCACACGTTTTGCCTCGAACTTCGGAAACGGCTTGGGCGCGTCTGCCCAGACAGCCGAGGCCGCCAGCATCCCCACCATCAAAGATACGGTCATTCGTCGAAACATCGCTGCCTGCACTGATTATTTAATGCTCTTTTCCAGCAATCTCGCACGGAAACCCTCGCCAAACCAACCAAACATGGCAGGGAACATGGCGATTTCGCCATAATTGATGCAATCCTGCCCCGCTTCACATCAAGGATAACAAAAAATGAAGACGGAAAATCTTTTCGTATCAGCGGGCTACAATAATTCTGCCAAAAACCGGCTCTGAAAAACGAAATGTCACAATTGCCGCCAAATTCGTGCCCCATTCACAAGGCTATATAGGCTCATACCAAGTCAGCCAGATGCGGAATTGAGAGAGAAGCATCGAAACGGACGACAGGGTTGAGATTGAAAACTTTATGATCCTTGGAGGGACATACCATGATGAACTTTATCAAGAACTTCAAAAACGACGAATCCGGCGCTGTAACTGTTGACTGGGTCGTTCTGACCGCCGCCGTTGTTGGCCTGGCCGTCGCAGCTTACTCCTCGATCGAAACAGGCGCTTCCAACCTGACATCGAAAACCAACTCCTACATGGGGACACAAAACCCTGGCAGCATCGGCGGCTAAGCGTTCGTCACACCACGAAATTTCGCTGGCCGCATTCTGCTCGACAGAATGCGGCCAGTTTTTTTAGACCTTCATCACGCAAGGCAAAACAATGCTCTCGAAGCTTATCAAATTCTGGCGAAGCCCAAGCGGTGCGGTCACAGTTGACTGGGTTGTTTTATGCGCAGCGGTGGTATCTCTGGCGGTTCTCATGGTCGTCAGCATGACTACCGGAACTGTGGATCTAGCAGACAGGGTGATGACCCAGACGCCGGGCGACATCTAACCCAATCCACCACTTTAATGACCCAGCTTGGCCGCGGATTATCCATAGTCTGAACACAATCACCGCCTATCCATTGGTATAAGTTTCGCGCCGCGTCTTGGGACCGGCACACACTCAAGAGAGGTAAGTAACATGCGGATGGTTTTTGGACTGGTCCTGCTCGCCGGTATCGCCTTGGCAGGTGGTGCTGTGTATCTGGCAAAGGGCCGCATCAGTGAATATCAACGCGCCAACCAACAGGCCCAAGAGGCTTTGGCACAGATTGTGCCGACGGTTGGTGTATATGTGGCCAACGGGCCGCTGAAATACGGTCAGCGACTGACCCGCGAAGATGTGCGGCAGGTGAACTGGCCTGAAAATGCGATCCCCGAAGGCACATTTATCGAAGAAGCAGCGCTTTTCCCCGAAAACAGCGATGACCTGCGTGTCGTGCTGCGTGCGATGGAAAAAGACGAAGCCATTATGGCGGTGAAGGTGACCGAACCCGGTGCCGATACCGGCCTCACCTCGCAGCTGGAACGGGGCAGCCGTGCTTTCGCGATCCGCGTCGATGTATCAAGCGGCGTCTCGGGCTTCCTGCGCCCCGGTGACCGTGTCGATGTCTACTGGACCGGCCGCATCAACCGAGGTGGCAACGACCGCGCCGATACCGGAGACGTGACCAAGCTGATCGAGGCAGGCGTCAAGATCATCGCGATCGATCAAAGCGCCGGCGGCGAACGCAGCGAAGCGGCCATTGCGAATACTGTGACTGTTGCCGTTCAGCCCTATCAAGTTGCCGCATTGGCACAGGCCCAATCGACGGGTGACCTATCCCTCTCGCTCGTCGGGGCAGAGGATGACACCGTCGCCGGCGAGATCGAAGTCGACCAGCGCCGACTGCTCGGCCTGACAGAAGAAACGGTCAAAGTCGAAACAACTACAGAAAAAGTCTGCACCATCCGGACCCGTCGTGGTGCCGAAGTGGTCGAAATCCCGATCCCCTGCACCAACTGATCTGCTTATCAGGCAGGGCAAATACGGACCTCAGCAACGCCGCGCATCACTTTGCGCGGCGTTTTGCCATTTCGGATATGTTGCTGTTAATCCACATATACCCGCCACCCCCTGTCATTGATTCTTGCAAAAAAACGCAAAGGACCGCACAGTGTCGCAAACGGCGGGCGCAAAGACCCTATTTTGAGGCGTGATCACAAAGGCAGGTCACATGAAAATCGATAAGTTTATTAAAGCAGCCCTATTGGGACTGACCATTGGCGCGATGCCATTTGCATTGACGGCTCCGATCGACGCGCAGGCCAACACGCTCCGCGTGGTCAAGAAGGGCACCAACCGTGTGTTGGAAGTCCCGATGAACCGCGCGGTTGTGGTTGAAAGCGATATCCCCTTTGCCGAGCTTAGCATCGCCAATCCGGGGATCGCAGATATCTCATCCCTCTCCGATCGCACCATCTATGTGCTGGGCAAATCCCCTGGCCTGACCACGCTGACCCTGCTGGATGCGGCCGGTCAGTTGATCACCAACGTGGATGTGCGCGTCGCGGCGGATGTCTCTGAATTCAAGGAACGCCTGCGGCAGATCCTGCCCGGCGAAAAGATCGAAGTGCGCACAGCCAACGACGGTATCGTTCTGTCGGGCATCGTGTCGTCGACCCAACGCCTGCAGCGCGCCCTTGATCTGGCCGAACGCTACGCGCCAGAACGCGTCTCCAACCTGATGAGCGTCGGCGGCATCCAGCAGGTGATGATGAAAGTCCGCTTTGCCGAGATGAGCCGATCTGTCTCCAAATCCCTAAGCGCGTCGCTCGCGTTGAACGGGCTGGTGGGCAATGATCTTGCGATCAACGGCGGGACCAATACGACAAATACGTCCGGCGCGATTGCGAACTCTCTTGGCGGCACGACACCTGCGTCCAACAGCAACGCAGGCGCGGTACTGTTCGGCTTTAACGCAGGGTCCACCCAAGTCGGCCTGCTGCTTGAAGCCCTGGAGCAGAAGGGCGCCGTACGCTTCCTTGCCGAACCGAACCTCGTCGCGCTGTCCGGGCAAGAGGCGACGTTCCTTGCCGGTGGCGAATACCCCGTGCCTGTCGCCCAGACCGGCGACCAGATTTCGGTGCAGTACAAACCCTTCGGCGTAGAGATGAGCTTTATCCCCCGTGTCGTGGATAAAGACCTGATTAACCTCGAACTCAAAGCTGCTGTGTCGGCGATTGATGCCAGCAACAGCGTGTCCTTGGGCAATGGTTTCGACATCTCGGCCTTCACCCGCCGCGAAACCTCGACCACGGTTGAAATGCGCGACGGCGAAAGTTTTGCGATCGCGGGTCTGCTGACCGACGATTTCACCGATAACTCCAGCCAGCTACCCTGGATCGGCGATGTGCCTGTATTGGGCGCGTTGTTCCGCAGCGCGAACTATCAGCGCAGCCAGTCCGAACTGGTGATCATTATCACGGCCCATCTTGTGACCCCCACCCGAGGCGAGGCTTTGGCCCTGCCCACCGACCGGATCAAACCGCCCACGGAAAGCGAATTGTTCCTGTCAGGTCGCACGTCCAAAGGCAGCACAGCGCCCACCAAAGGGGCGGCCGGCGAGGTTGCCAAACAGGACTTTAGCGGGTCATATGGCTATGTATTGGATTGATCAGATGACTTCAGCGATCCCTTCGACAGGCAAAATCACCGGGTTATGCGCCGCTTTGGCGATGACCGTAGCAGGCTGTGTCAGCAGCCCTGATCCGGTCTATACCCAGTTCCACCGCGAAGCAGGATCCCTGACCGATCTGGGCACCTTTGGAAACGCCACGCTGAACAACCGTTTGGTGATGACAGGCGAACGCCAGTACACCTTCGATCTGGCCAACCGCTTTGCCGGCGAAGTCGAATCCACGGTGACCTTTGCCTTTAACTCGGCCCAGCTGGACGGGGCCGCGCAGGCTGTGCTGCGGCGCCAAGCGGGATGGATCCGCCAGTTCCCCGAAGTCCGCTTCCGCGTGTATGGCCATACCGATGCCGTCGGCTCGAACAGCTACAACAAGGCGTTGGGCCTGCGCCGAGCACAATCCGTTGTTGCGTTTCTGTCAACGCAAGGCATCAGCCGCAGCCGTCTTGAGGCCGTTGTTTCCTTTGGCGAAACACAGCCGTTGATCGTGACACAGGGCCGCGAACGGGCGAACCGTCGCACAGTTACCGAAGTCAGCGGCTTTGTCGGGCGACATCCCACCGTACTGGACGGCAAATACGCGCAGATCATCTATCGCGATTACGTTGCCAGCGCCGTGCCACCGACTCAGCTCTCGGGTGGTGCGACATCGACGGGTACCGCGACGGAATAACCGGAAAAAAGATACCTCGAGAAGGGCCTGATCGTCGCTGACGGTCGGGCCTTTTGCGTTTCAATCCGGCAAATCACTGCGGATCGTTTCAAAAGACCAAACAATAGAAACTATTTAGCCCCAATCTTGCCCAACTTGGCAGGGATATTCACTGCAATAGGACAGTTGCGCCTGGCCACCGTGGTCTGACGCAGGGGACTGCAAGGCAAAGAACAGGGCGACGCCCGATTAGCCCTTGCCGCGCCCCAAAGAGAAGAAGGGGAAGTTTAGGTATGAGCAGCAGTATGCCACAGATTGACGCACCACAGATCATCGCCTGCACTGTCAGCCGTGATGTACAGAACTTTGACCTGCTGATCGAGGATATGGAATCAGCTTTGGGCGAAGCCTGGGGTGATCTCGGCTTTTCTGAAAGCCTCGCTTTTTTCAGCCAGCCCGAAGCGGCGACGCTCGAACTGATTGCACTGGCGCTTGATTCCGAGGACGAAGAGAACCTGCCGATGATGTCCGAAATCATCTCGCAGGCGAAATCGCGTCATATCAAGGTGATCCTGATCGCCGAAGACATGTCGCCGGCCTCGCTCCATTCCCTGTTGCGTCAAGGTGCGGATGAATTCGTTCCCTACCCGCTGCCCGAAGGCGAATTGGCGGCGACCATCGAACGTCTGCGCGCAGGCCCCGAGCCCACAGCCGAACACATCGAGGCAGGCCCCAAGCTGAAACCCGGTGCCGATAAAGACGGCGCTGTGATCGTGGTACATGGTTTGGCCGGTGGCACCGGTGCGACGAGCATGGCCGTTAATCTGGCGTGGGAACTGGCGACCTCCGACAAAAAGAACCCGCCAAAGGTCTGCCTGCTGGATTTCGATCTGCAGTTCGGGGCCGTGGCGACCTATCTGGACCTGCCGCGCCGTGAAGTCGTCTATGACATGCTGATCGAGACAGACGAGATGGACGAGGAAAGCTTTGGTCAGGCTCTGCTGACCTATGAAGACACGCTTCAGGTGCTGACCGCCCCCGCCGATATGCTGCCGCTTGATCTGATCACCTCGGAAGATGTGACGCGGATTCTGGATATGGCGCGCAACCAGTTCGACTACGTTGTTGTCGATATGCCGTCGACGCTGGTGCAATGGACCGAAACCGTGCTGAGCAATGCGCATGTCTATTTTGCCATGCTCGAACTGGATATGCGCTGCGCCCAAAACGCCTTGCGTTTCAAACGCGCGCTGCAATCCGAAGAGCTGCCGGTCGAAAAGCTACGCTATGTCATGAACCGCGCGCCGAAATTTACCGACCTCAACGCCAAAGCGCGGGTCAAACGGATGGCAGAAAGCCTTGGTATTTCCATCGACGTGCAGCTGCCTGATGGCGGCAAGCAGGTGACGCAGGCCAACGACCACGGTCTGCCGCTCGCCAATACCGCCGCCAAGAACCCGCTACGTCGCGAGATCGCAAAGCTCGCGTCTTCTATCCACGACCTCAAGGCTGACGAAGCCAAAGCCGCCTGATCCGGCCCAAGCGCCAGATAATTTAGAAAGAGTATTCAGATGTTCTCGAAGTATAAAAAGCCAGGTGACGTTGCCGTAGCCACACCCGCCCCAAAGGCGAAGGCTCCCGCGCCACAGCAACAGCCAGAGGAAGCGGTCGCGCCCAAACCCGCCAGCATGCGCCGCGTGGCCCAAGCCGCAACCGTCGCCCCGCAGGATCGCGACGTGAAGCGCAAGCAACGCATGAGCGACATCAAGCTCGAACTGCACCGTGCCCTGCTTGAGAACCTGAACCTCGCCGCCCTTGAACATGCCTCGGAGCAGGATCTGCGCAGCGAGATCAACGAAATCTCGACCGAGATTCTGGCCGAGAAATCCATCGTGTTGAACCGCGAGGACCGCGTTCAACTGAACTCCGAACTGTATGACGAGGTGACCGGCCTTGGTCCGCTGGAAACGCTGCTGAAAGACGACAGCGTCAACGATATTCTGGTCAACGGCCCGCAACAGATCTTTGTGGAACGCGCGGGTAAACTGCAGCTGACCGACGTGACCTTCAAAGACGAAAAGCACCTGCTGCGGATCATCGACAAGATCGTTTCCGCCGTTGGCCGTCGCGTTGATGAAAGCAACCCTTATGTCGATGCGCGCTTGAAAGACGGCTCGCGTTTCAACGCTATGGTCCCGCCGATTGCCGTGGACGGCAGCCTTGTCTCCATTCGTAAGTTTAAGAAAGACAAACTGGGCATTGATGATCTGGTAAGCTTTGGGGCCTTCTCGGAAGAGATGGCAGCCTATCTGCAAGCCGCCGTCGCCACCCGTCTGAATATCATCGTCTCGGGCGGTACAGGTTCTGGTAAAACCACCACGCTGAACGCGCTGTCATCGTTTATTGCCAACGATGAACGGATCCTGACCATCGAAGACACCGCCGAACTGCAACTGCAACAGACCCACGTGGGCCGCATGGAAAGCCGCCCGCCCAACGTTGAAGGCAAGGGCGAGGTATCCCCGCGCGACTGTCTGAAAAACGCCCTGCGGATGCGTCCTGACCGGATCATCGTCGGCGAGACGCGCGGCGAGGAAGTGATCGACATGCTGCAGGCCATGAACACCGGCCACGACGGGTCGATGACCACGATCCACGCCAACTCTGCCCGCGATGGTGTCAGCCGTCTGGAAAACATGATCGCCATGGCCGGTATCGAAATGCCGCTGAAAGCGGTCCGCAGCCAGATCTCGTCGGCTGTGAACCTGATCGTACAAGCGTCGCGCTTGCAGGACGGGTCGCGCCGCATGACCTCGATTACCGAAATCACCGGCATGGAGGGCGACGTGATCTCTATGCAGGAAATCTTCCGCTTTCAGCGCGTCGGCCTGACGCCCGAAAACAAGATCATCGGCCACTTCACCGGCACCGGCGTGCGCAGCCACTTCTCTGAACGTTTCAAGATGTGGGGCTATGACCTGCCATCGTCGATCTATGAACCCGTTGTGGTCAAGTAAGGATTATCAATCATGAGTGCAGAACCCATTATCTATGGCCTGATCTTCGTCGGTGTCCTTGTGCTGGTCGAAGGGCTGTATCTGGTCGCTTTCGGTAAATCCATCAGCCTCAACAGCAAAGTCAACCGCCGGCTTGAAATGCTGGAAAAAGGGGCCCGCCGCGAAGAGGTTCTGGACAAGCTGCGCAAGGAAATGCAGCAGCACATGGATAATAAATCCATTCCGGTCTATTCCCTGCTCGCCGAGAAAGCACAAAAGGCCGCGATCGCCTTTGCGCCGAAACAGCTGATCATGATCATGGCCGGCCTGTCGGTCGTCGCCTTTCTGGGGCTGACCATCGGCACCAATACCGAAGTGCCCGTGCGCATCCTGATCTCTGTCGGGATCGGTGTCGGTGCCGTATTCTTCTGGATCTCGTCCAAAGCGAAGAAGCGCATGGACATGATCGAAGAGCAGCTGCCTGACGCTGTGGAACTGATGGTGCGGTCGTTGCGCGTGGGCCACCCTTTCACCAGCGCGATCTCTATCGTGTCCAAGGAAATCCAGGACCCGCTGGCGTCGGAATTCGGCGTGATCGCCGATGAAACCGCCTATGGCCGCGACATTGGCGAGGCGCTCAAGGATATGGCCGAACGACTTGATATGCAGGATTTGCGCTT
Source organism: Sulfitobacter sp. TCYB15 (assembly GCF_040435955.1). Taxonomy (NCBI): domain Bacteria; kingdom Pseudomonadati; phylum Pseudomonadota; class Alphaproteobacteria; order Rhodobacterales; family Roseobacteraceae; genus Sulfitobacter; species Sulfitobacter sp. TCYB15. Next base: position 917,115 of record NZ_CP159193.1, on the reverse strand, counting down.
CCTAGCGGTGGCTGTGACCATCCAGCAGCAATCAGGGGGTAACCTTGCTGAAATCCTTGCGGGGTTGGCCAAGGTCATCCGCGCCCGCTTCCGCCTGTTCCGCCGCGTGCGCGCCATCACCGCCGAGGCGAAATGGTCCGGCAAGTTCCTGTCCGCCTTCCCGATCCTCGCGCTCATCGTGATCAAACTCGGTGACCCGCATTACTATGACGAAGTCATGACCCACCCGCTGTTCATCCCCGGCTGTATCGCGGTTGTCCTGTTCCTGTCGCTTAACCTCATCGTCATGCGCAAGCTGACCGATATCAAAGTCTAAGGGGGCCTCACTGTGAATTTCCTCAACTCACTCGACACCGCACTTGGTCCCATGGGCTGGATCGCCATTCTGGGTGCATTGGGCCTGACCATGGTGGGCGCAACGCTTGTCATGATCCTGCGCCAGCCCGAAGACCCTTTGGCCAAGCTCAAACGTAGCCAGACCGAGGCTGCCGATGCAGGCAAGCAACAGCGCCTGCGCCAGTCGGACCGCAACGAGAAGCTGCAAAAGTTCGCCAAGTTCCTTGAACCCGAAGACGTGGAAGAGCTAAGCGCCAAGGCGCTGCTGCTGCGTCAGGCGGGCTATAGCTCGCGCGATGCGGTACGGTTCTTTCACTTTGCACAGATGGCGCTTGGTATTGCCGGGCTGGTGATCGGCACCGTCTACATCAACTTCCTTGGCGGCGGCGAAGGCATGACTACCAACAAGATGATGCTGTATACCGTGGGCCCCGGCGGTATCGGATATTTCCTGCCGCGCTATTGGGTGACCCGCCGCGTCGCCGAGCGGAAAGAGGAAATCACACGTGGTTTTCCCGATGCGCTGGACATGATGCTCGTCTGCGTCGAAGCCGGCCAGTCGCTTGATCAATGTATTGTCCGCGTGGCCCGCGAATTGCGCGCCTCCTACCCTGCGCTGGCGGAAGAGTTCGAAATCGTCGCCTATGAGATGAAAGCCGGTAAAGACAAGGTCAGCGTGCTGAACGCCATGGGCGAACGCTGCGGTGTGCAAGATGTGTCGTCCTTTGTGACGGTGCTGGTACAATCCGCCGCCTTCGGCACATCCATCGCCGACGCGCTGCGGGTCTATGCCGCCGAGATGCGCGACAAACGCGTGATGCGCGCCGAAGAGGCCGCAAACAAGTTGCCAACCAAGATGACACTTGCCACAATGATGCTGACCGTTCCTCCGCTGCTGATCATTCTGGTCGCGCCATCGGTGATGAACATTACCAAACTAGGTCAGTAAGGCTCTGCATGATCCACATTCCCAAGCGCGCGTTACCCTTCAGGCTCGCGCTTTGTATGACCCTGATCGCCGGATTGGCCGCTTGCTCTGCAGGCGGTCTTTCCGCGTTTGGGGGCAAGCGCGCCAGCCCTGACAACCCCTTTGCCCCCGGTGTCAACACCCGCAAGGACGCCGAAGACGGGGTAGAGGTCGCCCACCGTCTGATGCGCGCGGGCGAATATGAACTGGCCATCCGCGCCTTCAACCGCGCCGCGCTCGCCTCCCAGTTGGACGCCGAAATCCTGTCGGGACTGGGCAGCGCCAACCTTGGGCTGGGGCGATTGGGTCAGGCGGAAAAGCTGCTGCGCGACGCTGTAGAAAAGGACGAAACCCACCCCGAGGTCTGGAATAATCTCGGCGTTGTGTTGATGGAACGCGGCAAACTCGCCGAAGCCCAGCTGACCTTTCGCAAGGCCTATGCGCTCGATAATGGCGAAAGTGACGCAATCCGTGACAATTTGCGCTTAGCACTCGCAAAATCGGAAAACTCTGTTACGATCCCGGATCAAGAAGACAGTTATAAATTGGTGCGGCGCGGCTCGGGCGACTATCTGGTTCGGCCAGCATCATAACGAGGCAGAGCAGTAAAAGGACGCAAAAATGCGCCACCCTATCCTATTGGCCGCCTGCATTGCAGGCGTCGTCGCAGTAGCAGGCTGCGGCAAGAAATCCGGCGAGGATACCGTCACCCGCGCCTTCCAGGACGTGAACGTCGTGGATGAAAGCAACCTCAACGATGTGATGTTGACAGTGGCCGACCCGAACGAGGCGGTCAGCTATTTCACCCGCACCGCGCAGGAAAACCCCGACCGCATCGACATCCAGCGCAGCTTGGGCAAGTCCCTGATCCGCGCCAAACGCAACCAAGAGGCCGCATCCGTCTGGGGCAAAGTTGCCGCTTCCAAGGATGCCACCCCCGACGACAAGGTTGACTACGCCGATGCGCTGATCCGCGCAGGCGATTGGGCCAAGGCGGAAAAGACGCTGGATTCCGTCCCGCCCACCCATGAAACCTACAACCGTTACCGGCTTGAGGCGATCGTCGCTGACAGCAAGCAGGAATGGGACAAGGCCGACAGTTTTTACGAGATCGCCATTGGTCTGACCACCAAGCCCGGTTCGGTCATGAACAACTGGGGCTACTCCAAACTGACGCGCGGCGACTATCAGGCTGCCGAACGCCTTTTCGGCGAGGCTGTGAAACAGGATTCAACGCTGTTTACCGCCAAGAACAACCTGATCCTCGCCCGTGGCGCGCAACGTGAATACAGCCTCCCCCCGATCGAGATGGACCAGACCGAGCGCGCGCAACTGTTGCACACCCTCGCCCTCTCCGCGATCAAGAAGGGCGACGTTGAAACCGGCAAAGGGCTGCTGCGCGACGCCATCAGCACCCACCCGCAGCACTTCGAGGCCGCCGTCCGGTCGCTGCGCGCGCTGGAAAACGCAGGCTAACGCGTGGAGATCACCAGCTACGCAGCGCTGTGGTTCCTGCCCTTCGCGCTGCCCCTTTGTGCCTATACGATCTACACCGATCTGGCCTTTATGCGGATCACCAATGTCACGGTGATCGCATTGGCCGCCGTATTTGTGCTGATCGGCCCGATTGCCCTGCCCTTTGACAGCTACCTCTGGCACCTGCTGGCGATGGTGGTAGCCCTTGTTGTGGGCATCTTCATGAACGCAGGCGGGCTGATGGGCGCGGGGGATGCGAAATTCATCGCCGCCGCCACGCCCTTTATCGCGCTCGGGGATGTGCGCTTTGTCATGGCGCTATTCATGGCGACGCTGGTTGCCGCCTATATCATTCACCGCGCCGCCAAATATTCCCCCTTGCGCAAGCTTGCCCCGCAATGGGTCAGCTGGCACGAAGCCAAGAAATTCCCAATGGGCCTCGCCCTTGGAACTGTGCTTGCCGCATATTTAATGCTCGGTGCCTACTTCGGGGCCTGATTTCGCCATATTCAACCGCTACGCCTTGGGGCACGCCCGTGTCCCCATGAAAGAAGCCTTCATGAATATGCAAACCAGCGCCGTCATGGCCCCCCCTCCGCCGCGCACCATCCAAGAGATGAAGCTGCCCGTGGTGATGATGCGCGACATCATGATCAAGACGATGTTCCGCAAGAATGTCACCATGGTCAGCGAGCTCGCAGCGGCGATCTGCCTGCCGCTTCAGGTCACGCAGGAACTGGTGGATCTGTCGCGCGAACAACGCCTTCTCGAAGCGACGGGCACGCTTAACGCGAATAACGGCAATGAAATGGGCTACCAGCTGACCGATCTGGGCAAGGCCCGCGCGCTGGATGCCTTGGCGCAATCGGAATACTTCGGCCCGATGCCCGTGCCGCTTGATGTCTACCGCGAACAGATCAAACGCCAGTCCGTGCGCAACATGCAAATCACCCGCGCAAAGCTCGAAGCGGCGATGGGCCATCTGGTGCTCCCGTCCGAGCTGATCGGCAACCTTGGCCCAGCCGTGACGGCCGGTCGCTCCATCCTGATGTACGGCCCCCCCGGCAATGGTAAATCAAGCATCTCCAACGGGATTCGCGACGCGCTTGGTGACCGGATCTATGTCCCCCGTGCGATTGAATACGCCGGTCAGGTGATCACGGTCTATGACCCCATCGTGCACACCGCCATTTCCGAGGAAAAACAAGACCCGAAATCCCTGCGCCGCGTGACGCGCTTTGACACCCGCTATGTCAAATGCGAACGCCCCACGGTGATCACCGGGGGCGAACTGACGCTCGATATGCTTGATCTGGTCTACAACCCCACCGCACGGACCTATCAGGCCCCGCTGCAGCTGAAATCCACCGGCGGCATCTTCATCGTCGACGACCTTGGCCGACAGGCAGAATCGCCACAGGCGCTGGTCAACCGCTGGATCGTGCCACTGGAAGAAAACAAAGACATCCTCGCCCTGCAATCCGGCGAGAAGTTCGAAGTTCCCTTTGACACGCTGGTTGTCTTCTCCACCAACTTCCACCCCAATGAGATCTTCGACCAGGCCGCCCTGCGCCGGATCTTTTTCAAGATCAAAATCGACGGGCCCAATCAGGAAAACTTCCTCAAGATCTTCGCCATGGTCGCAAAGAAACGAAACATCAAACTGGACGAGGCGACGCTGATCCATTTGCTGAAAACGAAATACCCTACGATCAACAATGTTTTCGCCAACTATCAGCCGATCTTCCTGATCGACCAGATGATTTCCATCTGCGATTTCGAAGGTATCCCGCACCAGATGCGCCCTGATCTGATTGACCGTGCTTGGGCCAATATGTTCGTCGAGGATGAAACCATCGTCAGGTAGCACCGCGCTCGAAACGGGCGCGGGCATCCGCTTCATTTTGCCAGATAAACTCCGGGGGTGCGGGGGCTGGCCCCCGCGTGCAAACAGCCTATCTTGCTCCCCATGCAGACCCTGCCCCCGAAATTCTCCGACTGGTTCGCCACCAAAGGCTGGTCCATCCACCCCCACCAGCAAGACATGCTGGACCGCGCCGACGCGCCCGCGCTGCTGTTGATCGCGCCGACGGGGGGCGGCAAGACGCTGTCGGGTTTTCTGCCCACGCTGGTCGATCTGGCCGAGGGCGATCACGACGGCATGCACACGCTCTATATCTCGCCGCTCAAGGCGCTGGCCGCGGATATCAAGCGCAACCTCACCACCCCGGTGACCGAAATGAGCCTCCCCATCCGGATCGAGGACCGCACCGGCGACACCTCGCAAACGCGCAAACGCCGGCAACGCGCCGACCCGCCCCATATCCTGCTGACCACCCCCGAAAGCCTTGCGCTGCTGACCTCCTACGAGGATGCACCGCGCATGTTCAAAGGGCTCAAACGTGTCGTGATCGACGAGATCCACGCGCTGGCCGACAGCAAGCGGGGCGACCAACTGATGCTGGCACTGGCGCGGCTGCAACGCCTGTGCCCGGGGCTGAAACGGGTGGGCCTGTCCGCCACCGTCGAAGATCCCGCCGCCATCGCGCATTTTATGGCGCGTCACCCTGACCCCTGCCCGATCCTGCTGGCCGATCCCGGCCCGCCGCCCGACATCCGGATGCTGCGCACGGACGCGGCCCCGCCGTGGTCCGGCAATGGGGCGGCCTATGCGATTCCGGCGGTGCTCGACCAGATACGCCAGCATAAAACCACCCTGATCTTCCACAATACCCGCGCTCAGGCCGAGATTTTCTTTCACAATCTCTGGCTCGCCAACGAAGATAGCCTGCCCATTGGCATCCACCACGGGTCGCTCGATCGGCAGCAACGCGAACGGGTCGAAGCCGCGATGGTGCGCGGTGATCTGCGCGCGATTGTCTGTACCGGCAGCCTCGATCTGGGGATCGACTGGGGCGATGTCGATCTCGTGATCCAGATCGGTGCGCCGAAGAATGTCAAACGGCTGGTCCAGCGCATCGGGCGGGCCAACCACCGCTATAACGCGCCCTCCAAAGCGCTGCTGGTGCCTGCAAACCGGTTCGAGGTGGTCGAATGTGTCGCCGCCCTCGACGCCGTATTGGCAGGCGATCTTGACGGCGACCCGCGCGGCCCCGGCCCTCGCGATGTGTTATGCCAGCATATCCTGATCACCGCCTGCGCTGGCCCCTTCGACGCCGATGCGCTCTATGCCGAGGTGACCTCCGCCGGGGCCTATGCCAGCCTCAGCCGCGCCGCCTTTGACGCCTGCCTCGATTTCTGTGCCACAGGCGGCTACGCCCTGCGCGCCTACGACAGATGGCAACGTCTGATGTGCACAAACGGCAAATGGCACCTGCGCGACCCCCGCAGCAGCCAGCGTATCCGTATGAACATCGGTACCATTCAGGGCACGGACACGCTGAAGGTCCGCATGAAACGCAACCGCGGCGGTGCCCCTTTGGGCGAAATCGAGGAAGGTTTCGCCGCCTCGCTCAGCGCGGGCGACACCTTCCTGATCGGCGGCCAGATCGTCAAATACGAAGGGCTGCGGGAAATGACCGTAGAGGTCAGCCGCTCCGCCGCCAAGAAACCACGCGTCGCCACGTTCATGGGCACTAAATTCGCCACCTCGACCCAGCTCTCCGCCCGCGTGCAACGCATGTTCACCCAAGACAGCTGGCCCGAGCTGCCGCGCCACACGGCCGAATGGCTGACCCTGCAACGCGAGGTCAGCCAACTGCCGCAACCGGGCCGCCTGCTGATCGAAAGCTTCCCCCATGAGGGCCGCGCCCAAACGGTCTTCTACGGCTTTGCCGGTCGCAACGCGCAGCAAACGCTCGGGCTGCTGCTGACAAAACGGATGGAGGAACTGGGCCTGAACCCCCTGGGCTTCGTCGCCACCGATTATGCCACGCTGATCTGGGGGCTGGATCCAGTCGACGACCCCGCCCCGCTGGTTGAGGCCACGGCCCTGCATGACGGGTTGGACCATTGGCTGGCCGGCAATGCGGTGATGAAACGCACGTTCCGCGCCGCCGCCACCATCGCGGGGCTGATCGAACGGAACACCCCCCAAGCCCGTAAGTCTGGCCGGCAGGCGACCTTCAGCTCTGATATCCTGTATGACACCTTGCAGAAATACGAACCCGATCACCTCCTGCTCGACATCACCCGCGAAGAGGCCCTGCGCGGGCTGGTCGACTTTGGCCGGATCGAGGAAATGCTGCATCGGATCAAGGGCCGGATCGACCACCGTATCCTCGACCGTGTCAGCCCGCTGTCCGCACCGCTGTTTTTGGAAATGGGCCGCGTGCCGGTCAAGGGGCAGGCAGAAGAGCGTCTGCTGGCCGAGGAATCCGCGCGGTTGATGGAAGCCTCCGGCCTCGCACAGATCACACCCGCGCCGGATAACATCCCTCTCAAACGGCGCTAGACATGGCAATCGCTGCGCAGCTGAGTATTTTTGAAAGGGTGAATTAACCTTCGCTTAGGTATTTTGCCCCATGATCACCCCGCGGTACAGGCTGGAGAGCCGATGACCGCAAAGGGTGAAGACGCCCCCACGCCCCTCGGGATCAGCGGGGGCGTCTTCCGCTTCACCCTTTTTCAAATACTCCTGCGCCCCGCCATAGGCGCGTCCATCGGCCAGCGCCCCTTGCGCCCGCGGGCAAACTTGGTGATGAACGCAGCATGAACATCGGGTATGAATTCGACTTTTGCGGCGCGCGGCTGACGGCGCTTGGCTCTGGCGCTTTGTGGTGGGCAGATCACGGGTTGCTCTGCGTGTCCGACCTGCATCTTGGCAAAGCCGAACGGATTGCGCGGCGCGGCGGCACGGCGCTTCCCCCTTACGAGACGATGGACACGTTGACCCGGCTTGCGGCGGCGCTTGACCGTGTGCCCGCGCGCGTTGTGATGTGTCTGGGCGACAGTTTCGACGATCTGCACGCGGCCCGCGCCCTGCCCGAACCGGCACGGCTGACGTTGGCGCGGCTGCAGGCGGGCCGGCAGTGGCTGTGGGTAGAGGGCAACCACGACCCCGGCCCCGTCGAACTGGGGGGGGAGCATCTGGCCGAGCTTGTGATCGGCCCCTTGCAGTTCCGGCATATCGCGCAGGAAAGCGCGCAGGCCGAGGTTTCGGGGCATTATCACCCCAAGGCAGGGCTGCGGCTGCGCGGGCGGTCGGTGACGCGTCCGGCCTTCCTGTATGACGACCGACGGCTGATCATGCCCGCCTTTGGCACCTATACCGGTGGCTTGTACAGTGACGCGCCGGTGCTACAGGCATTGATGGGTCCGCAGGCCTGCGCCATACTTACCGGACCGCAGCCCACCGCGATCCCCATGCCGCGCTAAGCGCAGCCACGGGGCCGGCTATCCATGTTGAAAGAGCCCCTATGACCCCTCAAGAAATCGCCCGCATCCGCGACAGCTTTGCCGCGCAATCGATGATGCAGACCCTCGGCGCTGAACTCAGCGATGTGTCGCAGGGGCTCATCCGGATCGAGGCACCGATCCTGCCCGGCACGCGCCAGCAGCAGGGGTTTGGCCACGCCGGGCTGACTTTCTCTATCGGGGACAGCGCTGCGGGCTATGCCGCGCTGACGACACTGCCCTTGGAGTCCGAGGTCGTCACCGCAGAGATCAAGATCAATCTGCTGGCCCCCGCCCGCGGAGACCGGCTGATCGCGATTGGCAAGGTGGTGAAACCGGGCAAGCGGCTTTGTGTGGTCACGGCCGAGGTCTTTGCCCAAACCGGCGTCCAGCAGGTGCTGATCGCCTTGCTTCAGGGCACGATGGTGCCGGTTCCGGCAACCGCCGCTTAGGCGGTCAGCCCTTCGGGTTCGGGCAGGTCATGGGCACGGCAGCAGGCCGTGACCGTATTGGCCAGCAGGCAGGCGATCGTCATCGGGCCCACGCCCCCCGGCACAGGGGTAATCGCACCGGCCACCTTGGCGCAGCTGTCAAAATCCACATCCCCGACCAGACGGGTCTTGCCCTCACCCCGCTCTGGCGCGTCGAGACGGTTGATGCCCACGTCGATGATTGTGGCCCCCGGTTTGATCCAGTCGCCCGGCACCATCTCGGGGCGGCCCACGGCGGCGATCACGATATCAGCGCGGCGCACAACAGCGGCAAGGTCTTTGGTCCGCGAATGGGCGATTGTCACGGTGCAGCTGTCGTTGAGCAGAAGCTGGGCCATCGGTTTGCCAACGATATTGCTGCGCCCGATCACGACGGCATCCATCCCCGACAGGGTGCCGTGGTGGTCGCGCAGCATCATCAGACAGCCAAGCGGCGTGCAGGGCACCATGGATTTCTGCCCCGTGCCCAACAGACCGACGTTCGAGATATGAAACCCGTCGACATCCTTGGCCGGATCAATCGCGCTGATCACAAGGTCTTCGTTCAGGTGATCGGGCAAGGGGAGCTGTACGAGGATACCGTGGATCGTATCATCGTTGTTCAGCGTGTCGATCAGGGTCAGAAGCTCCGCCTCTGATGTGGTGTCTGCCAGCCGGTGTTCGACCGATTTCATGCCCACTTCCTTGGTCATCTTGCCCTTGGATTTGACATAGACCTCGGAGGCAGGATCGGCCCCGACAAGCACCACAGCCAGCCCCGGCGTGATCCCGTGATCGTCCTTCAGCCGCGTGACATGCTGGGCGACCTGCCCCCGCACCTGTGCTGCAAATGCCTTGCCGTCAATGATCGTCGCTGTCATGGGGACCGTCCTTTGTCTGTTGTGGCGCTGCTATCACCTGCCACAGCAGGCGAAGGCGCGAAGGGGCGACCCTCCGCGCCCTGTTCATACGCGCTTAGAACAGACCTTCAACATCGCCGATGTCATTGAGACGAATATTTTCGGCAGAAGGCACCCGCGGCAGGCCCGGCATGGTCATGATCTCACCGCAGATGGCCACGACAAAGCCCGCGCCGGCAGACAGGCGCACCTCGCGCACGGGGATGGTAAAGCCGGTTGGCGCGCCGCGGGCTTCGGGATCGGTGGTAAAGCTGTATTGCGTTTTGGCCATACAGACCGGCAGATCGCCATATCCCTGCTCTTCCCAGTCTTTCAACTGGTTGAGGATCTTCTGATCCATCACCGCCCCATCCGCGCGGTAGATCTTTGTTGCGATGGTGTTGATCTTATCGGCCAGCGGCATCGCGTCGGGGTAGAGCGTGGCGAAATCCGCCTGACCCTTATCAATCGTCTCGACCACTTTCTCGGCAAGTTCGGCAGAGCCAGCGCTGCCCAATTCCCAGTGGCGGGACAGCACGGCCTCGGCCCCTTGCGAGGCGACATAGTCTTTGACCGCTTGCACCTCTGCGTCGGTGTCGGTGACGAAATGGTTGATCGCGACGACGACGGGCACGCCAAAGGATTTCAGGTTCTCGATGTGGCGGCCAAGGTTGGGGCAACCGGCCTGCACGGCGTCGACGTTTTCAGCGCCCAGATCGGCCTTGGCCACGCCGCCGTTCATCTTCATCGCGCGCACGGTAGCCACAACGACCACGCAAGACGGCGCAAGCCCCGCCTTGCGGCATTTGATGTTCAGGAACTTTTCTGCCCCCAGATCGGCACCAAAGCCCGCTTCGGTCACGACGTAGTCGGCCAGCTTCAGCGCGGTGGTGGTCGCGATGACAGAGTTACAGCCATGCGCGATATTGGCGAAAGGCCCGCCGTGGACGAAAGCGGGGTTGTTTTCCAGCGTCTGCACAAGGTTCGGCTGCATCGCGTCTTTCAACAGCACGGTCATCGCACCATCCGCTTTGATATCGCGCGCATAGATCGGTTTCCGCTCGCGGGTATAGGCGACGATCATGTCGCCAAGGCGCTTTTGTAGGTCGTTCAGGTCTTTGGCCAAACACAGGATCGCCATGACTTCGGACGCGACGGTGATGTCGAACCCGGCCTCGCGGGGGAAACCGTTCGACACACCGCCCAAGGACGCCGTGATCTGGCGCAGGGCACGGTCGTTCATGTCGACGACGCGCCGCCAGACGACGCGTCGCAGATCAATCTCCAGCGCGTTGCCCCAATAGATGTGGTTGTCGATCATCGCGCTGAGCAGATTGTGCGCCGAGGTGATGGCGTGGAAGTCACCGGTGAAATGCAGGTTCATCTCTTCCATCGGGACGATTTGCGCATAGCCGCCCCCCGCGGCCCCACCCTTCATGCCGAAGTTCGGACCAAGAGACGCCTCGCGGATACAGACGGCTGCGTTTTTGCCGATGCGGTTCAACCCGTCGCCCAGACCGACGGTGGTCGTGGTTTTCCCCTCGCCCGCGGGTGTGGGGTTGATCGCGGTGACGAGGATCAGCTTGCCATCGGGACGGTCCTGCACCGAGTTGATGAACTTTTGCGACACCTTCGCCTTGTCATGGCCGTAGGGCAGCAGATCATCGCTGCTGATGCCCAGCTTTTGCCCGATCTCCTGAATGGGGCGTTTGCTGGCTTCGCGTGCGATTTGGATGTCGGATTTAAAGGTCATATGTCCTCCCTGATGCGCCGTCGGCGTTCTATGTTTCTTATGTCCTCAATACGCCTGTGAGGGCATGGGCAGAGGGGGCAATTCCGACATATCCGGCGCTTGATGCGGCGATCCGGCGGATGTGTCGCTGATTTGAGCATGGCGGGTCGCTGTGACCCCGCGCCCCATTGGGTCTAGCCGTGCTGCCAGGCTGGCTGGTCGGGGATGAACAGGCGCAGCGTATCCCCGACGCGCAATAGCCCCTCGCGTTCGATCCAGGCGGTCACGCCGCGACGGTTCTCGGCGGCGGATTTGAACTTGGGACCGTGGCCGGGGCTGTCTTGTTCGATCTCGCGACCGGGCAATACGCAAGGACGGTTTTCGGTATCAATCGTGATCGTCGCACCCGAGGCAGCCTGCAGCCGCGCATTGGGCGGCACATGGGTGAAATCAGGGATGCCCTTGATCACCATCGACGTGCCAAGGTGCACGGGGTCCAGTGTCTCCATCCCCATGTCGGCCGCGATCAGGGCCATTTCTTCCGCGGACAGGATCGACAGCTGGCGCACGTTCCGGATCTCGGTACCCTTGGGATAGAGGTTCGTGACCCGCACACAGGACGCGCGGGTCAGCCCCGCGTGCACGTCATCCTCGAAACCGGCGTAGCTGGCGAAAGCTTCGCTCCGGGGTTCGGCGCGGATGCCCTTGGCCAGCTTGAGCACTACACCAAGCCATGTGATCGTTGCGGTAAACTCGGTTTCTTTCATCGTCGGCATGACCGGCATCCTTTCGCGCTGCGTTGTCCGTAACCTGCGCAAAGCCGCGACAAAAGAAAAGGCCCTGCGGGTGCAGGGCCTTTGCTTTCGTATTCTGGTGATCAATGCCTAGGCGTCAGACGCTTGGCTCTGGCTCCATCCCGCTTGGCGGAGGCGTCTTCTTGCCTTTGGCCTTGGGGATCGCGGTCAGGCTTGGTTTGTCCATGCCGCTGGTGTCGTCGCCGTCCGGGTCTTGGGGCGGTTTGCCTTCCATGACGCGCTTGATCTCCTCACCGGTGAGGGTCTCGTATTCCAGCAGACCTTGGGCCAGACGTTCGAACTCTTCCTCGTGATCGGTGATCATTTTATAGGCGCGGTCGTAGCCTTCGTCGATGATGCGCTTCACTTCGGATTCGATCAGCTCTTTCGTGGCCGCAGACACGCTGAACCCGCCCGCGCCGCCGTTGGCTTGGTAACCCGCCGCCGCTTCCGAATAGTCGATGTTCCCGACCTTGTCGGACATGCCCATGCGCATCACCATGCCACGCGCCAACTGGCTCGCCTGCATGATATCGCCCATCGGGCCCGACGACACGGTTTCAGCGCCATATTTGAAGATCTCAGCCGCTTTGCCCGCCATCGTCATGGCGATCTTTTGCTCGGCTTCGTCCTTGAACATTTGCAGTTTGTCCATTTCGGGCAGGCTCATCACCATACCCAAGGCACCGCCGCGCGGAATGATTGTGGCTTTATAGACAGGGTCACATTTCGGCAGCTTGATCCCGACGATGGCGTGACCGGCTTCGTGGTAGGCGGTCTTTTCCTTCTGGTCCTGCGTCAACACCATCGACCGGCGCTCGGCACCCATCATGATCTTGTCTTTCGCGGCCTCGAAATCCATCATCGCGACAAAGCGACGGCCCACGCGTGCGGCGGTCAGCGCGGCCTCGTTCACGAGGTTCGCCAGATCCGCACCCGAGAAACCGGGCGTACCGCGCGCGATAATGCGCAGGTCTACGTCAGGGCCAAGCGGCGTCTTGCGCGCATGCACCCCAAGGATTTTCTCGCGGCCCTTGATGTCGGGATTGCCCACGGTGACCTGACGGTCAAAGCGGCCCGGACGCAGCAAGGCAGGGTCCAGCACGTCTTTGCGGTTGGTCGCGGCGATGATGATCACGCCTTCGTTCGCCTCAAAGCCGTCCATCTCGACCAGCAGCTGGTTCAAGGTCTGTTCACGCTCGTCGTTGCCACCACCGTAGCCCGCCCCACGGGACCGGCCCACGGCGTCGATCTCATCGATGAAGACGATGCAGGGCGCATTTTTCTTGGCCTGTTCGAACATGTCGCGCACGCGGCTGGCACCCACGCCAACGAACATCTCGACGAAGTCAGAGCCCGAGATCGTGAAGAACGGCACACCCGCTTCGCCGGCAATCGCCCGCGCCAGCAGCGTCTTACCGGTACCGGGAGGGCCCTCAAGCAGTGCGCCTTTGGGGATCTTGCCGCCCAAACGGCTGAACTTTTGCGGGTTGCGCAGGAATTCGACGATCTCTTCCAGCTCTTCCTTCGCCTCGTCGATGCCCGCCACGTCGTCAAACGTCACACGACCGTGTTTTTCGGTCAGCATCTTGGCCTTGGACTTGCCGAACCCCATCGCCCCGCCTTTGCCACCGCCCTGCATGCGGTTCATGAAATAGATCCACACACCGATCAGCAGAAGGATGGGCAACAGCGACATCAGGAAGGTCTGGAAACCGGATTGCTGCTGGGGTTCAGCGCGCACAGGGATGTCCTTGGACATCAGCAGGCTGGTGACCTCGGCGTCTTCGGGCCGGATCGTGACATAGTCACTGCCATCGGCACGACGGAAACGAACCTGTTCACCATCAAGCGTGACGTTGCGCACGTCCCCTGCTTCGACAGCGGTCACAAATTCGGAATAGCTGATTTCACGGCTTTGCAGCCCGCCAGTCGAGCCGCTGAACAGATTGAACAGCGCCAAAACCAAAAGCATCAATACAACCCAAAAGGCGAGATTGCGCATATTACCCAAAGGAAAGTCTCCTACATCCGGGGGACGGCACCAAACACAGCGCCCAATGCGTGTAAGATAGACACGATCGGCGCATGTTCAATGCGTCATATGTGCGGCAAAAAAGGCATCTTCGCCGCGTTCGAGCACTGCTTGCCAGTTTTGCGACCGACCGACAAGGGGGGCAGCGACCAGTTCCGCGCCCTGCCACACCGCCGGAGAGGCCAGCAAGACACGGCGCGGCACACCCAAATCGCGCCAATCCGCAAAGCTGCGCAGCCCCTCAGCGCCCAAGGCACGGATCGTGGTTTGCGTGTCGGGCGCGGGCGCATCGCCGCAAGGTTCCAGACGCCAGCGGCCGTCCCAAAGTGCGCCCACGGGCGCATCAACCGCCCGCACCGCCTGCAACTCTCTGTAAATCCACAGTTTATCGCGCTTCAACCGCAGCTCGCACCCCTGCACGGTCGCGGCACCGGCATCATCAAGCGCCGTCAGCACCTCTGCCACGGCACTGCTGCGTGGGGCGTAGGTGGCCCCGTTGATCCAGGCGATCGTATGGGTCAGCAATCGGCGGCGTGCCTCTGTCGGGAGGTCACACAGCGCCTGCCAATCCATCGCCACGGCACCGCATTGAACGTGAGCATGGGCGCGTGCGGCGGCAAACATCTGCGCGTCAAGCGCTGTACGGGCATCGGCAAGGTGGCGCGAGACATCGGCAAGTGCGGCAGAATCAACGCCCAGATCGGTCAGCACCGCCAGCGCCTTGCGGATGCGCACCCGCGCAAAGCTGTCATCCTCGTTGCTGGGGTCATCGACCCAAGTCACCCCGCGACGCGTCAGATGCGCGCGCAGGTCGGCGCGTCGGGCGTTGAGCAAGGGCCTGTGCCAACGCATGCCATGTCGGTCGAAAACCGCAGGCATGGCGGATAGCCCGTCGACCCCTGCCCGGCGCCCCAAACGCATCACGAAAGTCTCTGCCAGATCGTCGGCGGTATGCCCGATGCAGACAGCGCCAATGCCCTGCCCCCGTGCCCAATCCGCCAACAAACGGTAACGTGCCTTGCGGGCCTCGTTCTGCAAATTGCCGCTGTGGTCCCAGCCCGTCCACCTCAACGTGTCATGCGGAACGCCAAGCGCGCGACACTGGGCGGCGACCATCGCGGCTTCGCGGGCGGCCTCGGGTCGCAGGCCGTGATCGACGGTCGCTGCGTGCAGCGCGATCCCGCGGCTGCGGGCATAGCCATTCAGAAGATGTAAAAGCGCGACAGAGTCGCCGCCCCCCGACACCGCCACACCCAATACGGGCGGCGGCGCGGGGTCAAAGCTGGCGGCGATGCTCTGCGCCAGCGGGTCGGTCATCGGATCACTGGCAGGCAAGCACGCTGCGTTCGGATTGGGCTTGCGCGACGAAGGGGCTTGTGGGGAAGCGCGATGCGACTTCGCCCAAGGTCACGCAGGCTTCTTGGGTTTGGCCCAAGGCCCCCAAAGAGCTGCCAAGCTGGTACAGTGCTTCTGCCGCGACAGGCCCCGCGGGATCGGCGCTAAAGCTTGCCAAATAGGCGCGTGCCGCTTCGCGGGTATCCCCCAGACCGTCCAGCGCGTCGCCGCGCCGCAGATCGGCTTCGGGGCCTAGCGGTCCGCCCGGGTAGGTCTGATTGAAGGTCGCAAACTGGTCTGCGGCGCTGCGAAAGTCACCGTCAGCGAGCGCCGCCTTCGCCCGCTCGAAGTCTGTTTTTTCACCCACTGCAAGCTCTGCGGTATTGGTGGGGGTAGAAGTATTGGCCAACGGGTCCGCTGGTGCGGGCACGGGCGTGGCGGGTGCCATGGTCGCGGGCATCTCGCCCCCGCCAAGGGTAGAAGTCTGGCCGAGGCTGCCCACATCGCCGCCTTCAAGCTCGACCAGCCGGAATTCCAGATCACCGATCCGGTTGGTCCCATCGGTGACCACGCGGTTGATCCGGTTTTCCAGCTCTTCGGTTTTAGAGGTCAGGCGCTGCAGTTCGCTTTCCATTGCATTGACGCGCTCAAGCACCGACCCACCGGTCACGGCAACGCTCGCGCCGCCCGTGGTGGACAGTTCCCGGCGCAGCTTTTGCACCTCGACGTTCAGTACCGTCAGTTCCTGACGCACATCCGCCAAAGTCTGCGCATCCTGCGCCTGCGCTGTGACCGGCCCGAAGGCCAGTCCAAGCGCTACAATCAAAGCAAACCGCATATTAAAATCCTAACCTATCGTAGACGACTTAGCTGGTCAGACCGCCCGCAAGTACGGTCACGGCCCGACGGTTCTTGGCATAGCATGCCTCGCTCGAACAGACTTCGATCGGGCGTTCCTTACCATAGCTTACAACGCGAAGACGGCTGGCGGCGATCCCGCGCGAGATCAAATATTCGCGCGCGGCATTGGCACGGCGTGCGCCAAGCGCAAGGTTGTATTCCCGTGTGCCCTGCTCGTCCGCGTGACCTTCGATCACGGCTTGGTAATCGGTGTTGGTGTTCAACCAGGCTGCCTGACCGTCCAGCGTCGCTTGGCCTTCGGGTGTCAGATTGGATTGGTCGACCAGGAACAGCACGCGGTCCCCGACAGCTTGCTGGAAATATGCCGTAGAAGCCGGGTCGTTCGCGCTGCCGGGGATAATGCCCCCGTTCAGGCCTGCGCCATTCGCGGCACCGTTATTCATGCCGTCCGCGCCAAAGCGGTCAGGGTTGGTACAAGCCGATACGGCCAGGGCTGCGATCAATAGAGTTGCGGTGAGAATGCGGTTCATGGACTGTGCCTTTTTGACGATAGCATTTTAATGTGTCTGTTGTGACGGTGTTACCATAGTGCCTTGGTATTGGGAAACACCAAGGCACTATGGCTGTTGTTTACTTCTGAAGCGGCGACCAAGACGGATCCGATCCGCCCTCTTGGGTGCGCACAGGCTTGAGGTTCCGGCCCGAGATATCGACCGAATAAAGCGACGACGCCCCGCCTGCCCCTTGGGTTTCCCGCGCGAACATAATGACGCGGCCGTTGGGGGCCCATGTGGGGCCTTCATCTAGGAACGACGCGGTCAGCAGACGTTCTTCCGACCCGTCCAGCCGCATCACGCCGATGTGGAACCGGCCCTTGTTCTGCTTGGTAAAGGCCACCAGATCGCCGCGCGGCGACCAGACCGGCGTGCCATAGCGCCCTTCGCCAAACGAGATCCGCGTAGCCTCGCCGCCTGTTGCTGGCATGATATAGAGCTGCTGCGACCCCGAACGGTCGCTTTCGAAAACGATCCGGCTGCCGTCCGGCGAATAGCTGGGCGCGGTTTCAATTGCAGGCGTGTTGGTCAGCCGTGTCGACTGGCCGGTGTTGATATCCATCGTGTAGATATCCGTATTCCCGCCTTGGGTCAGCGAATAGACAACCGTATTGCCGGACGGAGAGAACCGCGGCGCAAAGCTCATGGTGCCTTCGGCGCTTTCCAGCACGCGACGCTGCACCGACCCGATGTCGAGCACATAGATCCGCGGGAAGCCGCTTTCGTAGCTGGTGTAGAGAATACGATCCCCCGAGGGCGAGAACCGCGGTGCCAGCACGATGGACGAGCTGTCGGTCAGATAGCGCACATTGGCCCCATCGTAATCCATCACAGCCAGCCGTTTCGCGCGATCGTCCTTGGGCCCCGTCTCGGAGACATAGACGACGCGGCTGTCGAAATAGCCCCCTTCGCCCGTGATACGCGAATAGACGGCATCGGCCACCTTATGCGCCATGCGACGCCAGCCATCGACCGTGCCCGAAAACTGCAAGCCCGACCCCAGTTCAGCGCCCGAAAATACGTCATACAGACGGAACTTCACATTCAACGTATTGCCCGAGACACTGACGGCACCAGTGATCAGCGCCTGCGCGTTGATCGCCTTCCAGTCAGCATATTGGATCGGCGCGTTGAAATCGCTGACGGTCGAGATATAGGCGCTTGCCGGTACTTCGCGGAACAGACCAGAACCGACAAGATCTTCGGACACGACCCGCGCCAGATCAACGGCCATCTGCCCCGCGTCCCCGCTTTCGGGCTGAAAGCTGGGCACGGCAAATGGCAAGGGTTCAATCACACCTTCGGTAATCTCGATCCGCAATGGTCCATCCTGCGCCTGCGCGACCGAGGCAACACCGCCGATAAGCGCGAGACAGAGGCTCAGAATTCGTACAATCATTTGATGCGCATCCTTTCAGGATTAAAGGTCATCTCAATATTCTGCCATTGACCGAATTTTTCTACAGGAAGCTGATACCCGCGCGCGCCGCAGCGGATAATTGCCCGCCGTGCGGCCTCGAACGCCTGATTGGCAGCCCCCTGTGATCCGCCCGAACTGCTAGTCATCTTGATCGAATTGGTCTGTGGCGTGCCATCTTGGTTCATTGCGACACTCACCACTACAGTAGTGCGCAATGCCTCGGAGGAAAGGGACCCCACGTTCCAGCACGACGATACCGCCACGCGCAGCGATTCTTTCTCGCCAGCCGACAATGGCGGGCCAGAGGGTGCCGCCGGCGTTGCAGGCGCGTCGGTCTCTCCCATGGCTTCGGCGAGGGCGGCTGCCACGGCGTCCTTATCCGTTGTCGGTTCGGGCGTCGGCTTGGGAGCCTCTGGCTTGGGTGTTTCCGGCTTGGGTGTGGCGGGCTTTGGCGTTTCGGGTTTCGGCGTCTCGGCGGGTGCCTCTGCCACCTGCGGCGCAGGAGGTGTGGGTCGGCGGGCCGGAGGACGTGCGGATTGGGTCGGCGACGCTTTGGGCGCTTCCGTTGCTTCGGTCACAATCTGCGTCGTCGCCTCTTCGGGGGCGGTGGCTTCCTGTGCGTCTTCCACGACCTTCTCTGCCGGCGCATCCGGTGTCGCGGCCTCGCGCAGCACATCATCGGTGCGCGCCTCGGGATCCGGGGCCTCTACGGGTTCGGGGGCCACACGCTCTACAGGGCGCGGCACGGCGACGGGTGCTTCCTCTGGCGTCAGAACGGCGACATCGGCAGGTGGCTCGGGCAGCTCGGGGGCCTGATCGCTCACGTCCTCCGAGGGGGGCGGTGCGATGGGTTCAGGCTCTGGTACAGGCTCCGGTTCCGGGGCGGGCTCGGGCTCCGGCGCAGGCTCAGGGGTCGGCTCTGGTTCGGGGGCAGGTTCCGGTTCAGGGGCAGGCTCGGGCTGCGCTGCGGCCTCCGCCTGCGCGGATTGCGCTGCGGCGACCATCTCGTCATATTGCGCGGCAGAGATGACCGACACCTCCTGCATCTCTACAGGGTCGCTGTGCGAGGTGAAGATATTCCCCAGCAATAACCAGCCGATGAGCCCCAAGTGACCCGCGCCAGAGATGTAATGCCCCTTGTGCATGGTTACCCGCCTGACGCGCCTGTGCCGTCCAACTTCGGCCCGCCGGTTTCAGTCACCAGACCAATGTTGCTAAAGCCACCTGCGTTCAGCGCCCCCATGACTTCCATGATCGAGGCATAGGGCACAGCCCCATCCGCACGCAGGAACACACGGTCGCTCGCACGCTCCGCCGAAATGGCACGCAGCTTGGCAACCAGATCATCACGCCCGGTTTCTGTCTTCTGGATCTGCACGGACCCGTCCGCCAGAACGGTCACGGTCAACGGCTCCTCCTGCTCGGACGGCAGGGCGGTGGCCGCTGTTTTGGGCAGCTCGACCGGGACGCCAACGGTCAGCAAAGGTGCCGCGACCATAAAGATGATCAAGAGCACCAGCATCACGTCAACGAACGGCGTGATGTTGATCTCTGCCATCGGCTGCGCACGGCCGCGACGGCGGCCACGGCCACCCCCGCCCTGCTTTTTCATCACCCCACCTGCCATGGCTCAGCTATCCAGCTGACGGCTGAGGATGGTGGCGAATTCATCAGCAAAGGCTTCGTAGCCGCCCAAAATACGGTCTGAGTCCGCGCTCAGCTTGTTATAGAAGATAACCGCGGGAATAGCCGCCAGAAGGCCGATGCCTGTGGCCAGAAGCGCTTCGGCAATACCGGGGGCGACGACGACGAGGCTGGTGTTTTGCTGGGCCGCGATCTCGATGAAAGAGTTCATGATCCCGAATACGGTCCCGAACAGACCGATAAATGGTGCGGTGGACCCGGTGGTCGCCAGCACGGGCAAGCCCTTTTGCAGACGCTCTGCCTCTTTGGCAATCGCCACATCCATGCTGCGGTCGATCCGCGCGGTGGCACCGGGGATCAGCCCGCCATCCTCGCGATGCGACCGACGCCATTCGGTCATACCGGCGGCGAAAATCTTTTCTGCGGCCCCATCCGGATCCGGCCCGATCGTGTCATACAACCCGTCCAACGGCTCGCCCGACCAGAATGCTTGGTCAAACCGCTCTGCCTCGGCTTTGGCATGGCGGTACTGGATCATCTTCTGAATGATGATCGACCACGACCAGAAGGACGCGACGATCAGCATGATCATCACGAGTTTTACGGTAATCGTTGCGCGGAGAAATAGACCCAAGAGCGAGAAATCAATCTCGCTTGCCGCCGCCAGCGTTTCTGCTTCCATCGGTTCTGCTCTTTTTGTTGCGCCCAAAAGGGGCTTCATCTGCCTCAACGGCCCTGTTTTCCAAGGCGCTATTTGGCACAAGCTTAGCCGAGTGCAATATCTATTGCTAGGATTATGGGGCCAATCCGCCTGCTAGACGGGGATTGAGCGAAGTTTCGCTGGCAATCGGCAGGGTTTGCCTGACGCCGCGATACAAACAATCGTGACCGCCGCCCGGAACAGGACCGTATCGCCGCGTTTGACCTCTTGCTCCATCACCATGCGGGCCGGCGTGATCGACGTGGCCCATGTCTCTACATCAAGCATATCGTCGAAGACCGCAGGCTGAATGTAATCCGCCTCTACCCGCCGCACGGCAAAGACCACGCCTTCGGCCTTCATGGCCAACTGGTCAATTCCCATCTCGCGCACCCAGTCACTGCGCGCCCGTTCGATATAGCGCAGGTAATTCGCGTAATAGACGATCCCCGCCATATCGGTGTCTTCATAGTAAACGCGGATCGGCAGATGGTGGGTCATTGCGCCGCCCCCACCCGCGCGAACAAGCGCAGTGCATGAGACGGGTCCTGCGCTGCCACGGGCATCACGGGGTCATAGGCCGCACGCAACAGTGCCGCCACCTCAGGCTTCAGGATCGTCGCCCCCTCGTGCAGTGCTAGTGGCGACACCTCGCGGAACGCAGTATCAGACCACAGCAAGAAAGACTGCACGATCTGCCCCAGTGCCAAGGCCTGCGCGGGCATCGCGCTCAGCTGCTCGTCCATGCGCAGAAAGACGAAACATGCCTTGATGGCGCCTGTCTCGTCAAAGCGGAACAGACGATACTGATTGGCCCCCGCCGCATCCAACTTTTCCACCAACGGGGCAAGATCAGGCACCAGACGGTCCAGATCGGGCACCTCCAACAGCTCTGCCCAATCCTTGAAAAAGAACATCATCAGATTGCTGCCAAGCTCGGGGTCGGTCTCTGACATGCTGTGCCCCGCCAACTGACAGACCGCCTCGATCGCGCTTTTGACCACGGTCAGCGTCGCATCATCCACGCCAAAAACCACAGGTGCCAACGGGCGACCCCAACGGGCAAAGGCATAGCTGTCGTCGCTTCGGGTAAACAGCGCTTCGATCTCTTGTGGTGTCATCTCAACTTCCAAATGGTCTTAAATCCTCGCCGAAGGCTTCCCCGCCCTCAGCCAAACAAATCGCTTTGGGGTTTGGGCGGTGCCATCCCCAGATGCGTCCAGGCTTTCTGCGCCAGCATCCGTCCCCGCGGCGTGCGCTGGATCAGCCCTTGTTGCAGCAGGTACGGCTCGATCACCTCTTCCAGCGCATCACGGGATTCAGACAGCGCCGCCGACATGGTTTCGATCCCGACCGGGCCGCCCTGATAATTCTCGGCGATCAGACGCAGATAGCGGCGGTCGGCCCCGTCCAGCCCCAGCTTGTCGACGCCAAGACGGGTCAGCGCCATATCCGCCAACGCGCGGGTCACGCGGCCGTCGCCTTCGACCACGGCGAAATCCACAACGCGCCGCAGCAGACGGCCCGCGATACGCGGGGTGCCACGGGCGCGCTTGGCGATCTCGCGTGCGCCCCCTTCATCGGCGGGAGCCCCCAGCTTGCGGGCATTGCGATCGACGATGATGAACAACTCATCCTCGGTATAGAACTGCAAACGCGTCGGGATGCCGAAACGGTCGCGCAGCGGCGTGGTCAACAGCCCCATGCGCGTTGTCGCGCCAACCAGCGTGAAGGGCTGCAATTCGATGCGCACGGTGCGCGCGGCGGGCCCTTCGCCGATCACGAGGTCCAGTTCAAAGTCTTCCAACGCGGGATACAGCACCTCTTCCACGGCTGGGTTCAGACGGTGGATTTCATCGATGAACAACACATCGCGGGCTTCGAGGTTGGTCAGGATGGCCGCCAGATCGCCCGCCTTTGCCAGCACAGGGCCAGAGGTCATGCGGAACCCGACCCCCAGCTCGCGCGCCATGATCTGCGCCAGCGTGGTCTTCCCCAATCCGGGCGGGCCATGGAACAGCGTGTGGTCCATCGCCTCGCCCCGCTGCTTGGCGGATTGGATGAACACCTTGAGGTTGGCCCGCGCCTCGGCCTGACCGACGAATTCGTCCAGCATCTGCGGGCGCAGGGCGCGGTCTATATCACCGGGCTGCGGGTCCGGCCGCAAAGTTGGGTCACTGTCGATCATCAAATATCCAAGCAAGGTTCATACGGACGGCCACGCGGCTATGCGCATCCTATCCTTTGGGGGCAAGCAGTTTCAACGCCGCGCGGATCAACTGCGGCGTATCGGCCTCTGGCATCTCTCCGGCGGCTTGCGCCACGGCCCCTGCCGCATCGCCCGGACCATAGCCGAGGTTGCCAAGCGCCGACAGCGCCTCTGCCTGCGCGGACTGGTTCGGCGGGGCCACGGGGCGGCGTTTGGGGGCAGCGGTTTCGATCACCTCTGCTGCTGCCTCGA
Source organism: Sulfitobacter sp. TCYB15 (assembly GCF_040435955.1). Taxonomy (NCBI): domain Bacteria; kingdom Pseudomonadati; phylum Pseudomonadota; class Alphaproteobacteria; order Rhodobacterales; family Roseobacteraceae; genus Sulfitobacter; species Sulfitobacter sp. TCYB15. The sequence continues at coordinate 894,076 of NZ_CP159193.1, read as the reverse complement.
CCTCGCCATGCGCCTCGGCCAGCGAACCGGTCATCGCCATCACCCCCGGTGCCTTATCCTTGAGATCCAGCACCACGCGCTGCGCGATCTTGGGGCCGACGCCCTTGGCCACTTTGACCGCGTTCCAGTCGCCAAGCGCGATGGCGCGGCTGACACCATCTGGCCCAAGCGCGCCCAGAATGGCCAGCGATGCCTTGGCCCCCACCCCCTGAACAGAGGTCAGCAGCCGGTGCCATTCCTTCTCCGCCAATGTCTGAAAGCCGAAAAGCTGCATCAGGTCTTCGCGCACCACCAGATCGGTGAAAAGCGCCACCACCTCGCCCACGCCGGGCAGCGCGGCCATCGTCCGGTCAGAGCAATAGACCAGATAACCAACACCACGCACGTCGATCAGCAGATGATCCGGCGCGCGATAATCAATACGTCCTGTGATCTTGCCAATCATGCGCTTGCCCTTGCGACGACCTGCGCCAAGGTCGAGGCCCCCCCGTGATGCGCATGACAGATCGCGATCGCCAAGGCATCCGCGGCATCGGGGCCGGCAATCTCTGCCCCCGGCAATTGCATGCGTACCATATGAAGCACCTGCCCCTTATCCGCGTGGCCGACGCCAACGACCGTTTTCTTTACCGTATTGGGCGCATATTCACCGACCGCCAGCCCCGCCTGCGCAGGCACCAGCATCGCGATCCCCCGCGCCTGCCCCAGCTTGAGCGTCCCGGCACCATCCTTGTTCACAAAAGTCTGTTCCACAGCCGCGGCATCGGGTCGATAGGTCACCATGATGCGCGTCAACTGCGCATGGAGCGACAAAAGACGCGTGGCAAGATCGGCCCCCTCGGACTGACAAATGCCGTTCGCCACATGCGTGATGCGGCTGCCGGCCACGTCGATGACGCCCCAGCCCATATTGCGCAAGCCCGGATCAATGCCGATTACCCGTATCATATGCCCATTATCCTCAAGAATTTTCTTTTTCCAAGGCAGTAGCACGAAACGCGAACATCCACCAAGGTTTTTGCACCGCGCCACATAAAAGTCACAATTCGACCTGGAAGCTGAATTTCGAGGCGGGTTGCGACGCTCAAGCCACTGAAAACGACCCCCGCGTCAGTGGCGGCAAACCCCTTATGAATAGGCGCTAAACCGCCAAATGCTGCTATGCAGCAAACGCAGAACACACATGCGCCGGTGGGTGTTGTGAAGTGTTTTCATTCTGCCTAATTGCACAGCGCACCGCCGGATTATCCGGCTTTTCTTCATTCAAGGATGGCTCCAATGGCTGTTTACTATAATACCCCAACCACCTACGGCACCGCCGCAGCTGTTAACCGCTTTTTCGCGCATCTTGGCGACGTTGTCGGCAGCATCATCAAATGGAACGACGCACGTGTCACACGCAACGCCCTGTCCGCGCTGTCCGACCGTGAACTCGACGATATCGGTCTGGTACGTGGCGACATCGAACGCGTCGCAATGAACCACTTCATCCGCTAAGGGTCGATGTTTCATAGCGCCCAAGGGGCTGCCAACCCAAAGCACAAGCCACGCACATCTGAATGATCTGCGTGGCTTCATTTATTCTACGACAGTGAAATATGACGGTGCAGGCCACCGTCCCGCAGCGTCCCTATCCGCGAAAGACCGGCCCCAGCTTACGGGCAAGCGTTTGCGTCACCGGATCGACCTGCAAAACCCAAGCCCCCGCCTGTTCGATCACGGTGCCCTGCGCCAAACTGTCCAGCCTGCTGTCATAGGCCGTGGGGCCGATCGCCGCCAGAACGAACCCTTTGAAGCAGACGAACAGGGCCACCAGCGCGACCAGTAATTTGGTCGGCACCCGCAGGCCGCGCCGCGCCGGCCGCGCGACAACCAGCCCGTCGGCACGGATGGTGGTGTAATAGCCCCGCGCGAGCTTGACGTTCTTACTCTCTAAACTCTTTACGCGTGTCCCAAATTGTTGACGAGCATCAACCATGGCAGCCTCTAGTTGCTAAAGGCCCCCACCTCTCGCAAGATCATAATAAAGCAAGAATGTGGCAAATTCTCTGCATTTCGACCTTGTTCGTGGCGAAAAGTGACAAAGATTATGGCATTTTCTGGACAGTCAACGTGGTCCAGTCACCAATCACCTCTCGGTTGACAAGATTGATGCCGGATTGCGCATAAACCTCGATCACGTCATCCGCCTGTTCGTTTAAAATGCCAGATAGAATCGCATAGCCCTCGGGGGCCAGCGCCTCGGCCATGTCGGGGGCAAGTGCGACCAACGGCCCTTTCAGGATGTTGGCGAATACCAGATCGAAGGGCGCGCGCGATGCCAGTTCGGGATGGTCAAACCCCGCTGCCTCGACGCAGATCAAACGGTCGGCCAGATTATTCGCGGCCGCATTGGCGCGGGCCACGTCGACGGCAACCTCGTCGATGTCGCTGGCCAACACGGGGTTCGGCCAGATACGCGCCGCCGCCATCGCCAGCACCGCTGTACCGCAGCCGATATCTGCCACGTTCTGCCCGACCATGCCGCCGCTCGCCAACCGGTCCAACGCGCGCAAGCAGCCCAATGTGGTGCCGTGGTGCCCGGTGCCAAAGGCCATCGCCGCCTCGATCAACAGCGGCTCACAGTCTTCGGGCACCTTGTCCGCGTCATGGCTGCCGTAAACAAAGAACCGCCCTGCCTCGACCGGCGACAGTTCGCGGCGCACATGGGCGACCCAATCGGTTTCCGGCAGCTCTGACACGACAAATTCCTTCGCCCCCATAGAGGCCGCCAGCACCGCCAGCGCTGTCTCATCCGGGCTTTCCTCGAAATAGCCGCCGACTTCCCACAGGCCCGAGCCGTCTTCCATCTCGAAAACGCCGACACCGGTGGGTTCGGGCATCAGCCGCTCCATCGCCTCGCCCAAAGCATAGGCGGGCTTGCGTCCTTCAAGGGTCGTCAAAGCTGTGAATGTTGGCATGGGAAACTCCGTCAGGATCGCCGATATCGCCGCGCGACATCCGGCTATGTCAGGGGGTGCTACTCGGCCGGGGCCGGCAGCGGATTGGAAAAGATCGTCTCGTGGCCCGGCACGGGATGGCGCGGGATCATCAGCGACAGCAACAGCGACACCAGCGCCATCCCCGCCGCAAGGAAAAACACCGCCGCGGGCGAGATCAGCCACAGCAGCCCCAGCCCCACAGGCAGGAACACCGCCGCGATGTGATTGATGGTAAAGGCCACCGCCGCTGTCGGCGCAATGTCGGCGGGGTCGGCGATCTTCTGGAAATAGGTCTTGAGCGCGAGCGCCAGCGCAAAGAACATGTGATCCAGCACATAAAGCGTCGCGGCCACCACCACGCCCCAGCCCAGATAGTAGACGCCGCCATAGGCCAGAAACACGATGATCAGCCCGATGTATTCAAAGCTCAGCGTGCGGCGTTCGCCAAAGAAGCCGACTGCACGGCCCATCAGCGGGGCAAAGATCATATTGGCGATCAGGTTGATCAGATAGAGCAGGGTGATTTCATGCACATCAAACCCAAAGCGTTCGACCATCATGAAGCCCGCAAAAACGACAAATATCTGCCGCCGCGCGCCTGACATGAATTGCAGCGCATAATACAGCCAGTACCGCTTGCGCAGCACCATCTTCTTGACCTGCGGTGTCGGGGCCTCGAACTGCGGATAGGCCAGCAGCGCCACCAGCGCGATCACCGCCGTCACCCCGCCGCCAATCAGATAGACGATGTTATAGGACAGCGACAAGGTATCCCACAGCGCCATGATCGCCAGATAGGCCACCAGCGTCGCCGCCGACCCCGCTGCCATCAGCCAGCCAATCATGCGCGGCGCGTCCTCGATCTTGAGCCACTGCAGCTGCAGCGACTGGTTCACCGTCTCGTAATAGTGAAACCCGATAGAGCTGAGCATTGTGATCGTCAGGATACCGCCCATCGACGGGAACCACGCGGTCAGCGCCGTCGCCACCCCCAGCAGCACCAGCGACACCAACCCCAATACCTGTTCGCGCACGAACAGGATAATCGCGATCACACCGACCGCCAGAAAACCCGGTATCTCGCGCACCGTATGCAGCAACCCGATGTCCGACCCGTCGAACCCGGCGACCTCGATCACAAAGTTATTCAGCAGCGCCGACCATGTGTTGAAGGCAATGGGCATCGCCAGCGCCATCAGGAACAGCAGCGCCACGGGGCGGCGCCAGAACGGTTGATGCTTGGCATCTTCAAGGGTCACATATTGGGTCATGGGCAATTCCTTACCCCCGTTCCCGCCCCTTGACGAGATCAAATCACCCGCTTCACGCGCATGGTCCGTGCAACCGCAGCTTCCAAATGGCCGAAAATCCTCGCCGAAGGCCCTTGCCCCGCAGGGGCAAGCGCGTCGCACCGCTAATAAAAACTCTGCGGGTCAATATCGACGGCGATGCGCACATCATTCTTCAACCGCAGCTGTGCGACCCATTTCGCCAATGCCTCTTGCAAGGGGGCGGCCTTTTCGGCCTTGACCAACAGCCGCACCCGATGGCGCCCGCGCACCCGTGCGATTGGCGCGGGCGCGGGCCCATAGACCTGCGCGCCGACGGCCCGCAGGGGCGCATCCTGCCGCGCCAGCTGGTTGCCCGCATCAAACAGCGCGGCCACATCGGGGCCGCTCAGGATGATGCCCGCCATCCGGCCATAGGGCGGCACGCCGGCGTGGCGGCGCTCTCCGGCTTCGGCTTTCCAGAACCCCTCCTCATCCCCTGCCAGAATGGCTCGGATCACCGGGTGATCCGGCTGAAAGGTCTGCAACAGCGCGGTGCCCGGAGCCTCTGCCCGACCGGCGCGCCCCGCCACCTGCCGCATCAACTGATAGGTTCGCTCTGCCGCGCGCAGGTCCGATCCCATCAGCCCCAGGTCCGCGTCGATGACCCCCACCAGCGTGAGGTTGGGAAAGTTGTGCCCCTTCGCAACCAGCTGCGTACCGATGATGATATCCGCCGCCCCGTCGGCGATCCCTGCAATCTCGGCCTTAAGCGCGCGGGCCGAACCGTACATGTCCGAGCTTAGCGTCGCGACCCGCGCCTCGGGCCAAAGGGCGGCGGCTTCTTCGCCCAGACGTTCCACCCCCGGCCCTACGGCGGCCAGCTTGCCTTCGACCTCGCACGAGGGGCAGACCTCAGGCATGGGCTTGCTTTCGCCGCATTGGTGGCAGACCAGCCGTTTGAGGTAGCGGTGTTCGACCATCCGCGCATCGCAATGATCGCAGCCGATCTGATGCCCGCAGGCGCGGCATAGGGTCACCGGCGCATAGCCGCGGCGGTTGATGAACAGCATCGCCTGCTCGCCCCGTTCCAGCCGCTTGTCGACCTCGACCTTCAACGTGGGTGACACCCATTTATCGCTCGGCAGGCCTTCGCTGCGCATGTCGATCGCGCCCATCGTCGGCATCACCGCCGGCCCAAAGCGCGATGTCAGCTCGACCCGCGTATATTTGCCCGCCTCGGCGTTGGCCCAGCTTTCCAACGACGGTGTGGCAGAGGCCAGAACCACCTGCGCCCCGCAGATGGACGCCCGCAGCACGGCCATGTCACGGGCGTTATACAGCACGCCTTCTTCCTGCTTGTAGGAGGTGTCATGTTCCTCGTCGACGACGATCAGACCAAGGTTCTGGAACGGCAGAAACAGCGCCGACCGCGCACCGATCACCACCTGAGCCTGTCCCTGCCCGACCATTTTCCAGATGCGACGCCGCTCTGTCATCGTGGCACCCGAGTGCCATTCCGCAGGCTTTGCGCCAAACCGCGCCTGCACACGGTGCAAGAACTGTTCCGTCAGCGCGATTTCCGGCAGCAGCACCAAAGCCTGCCTGCCGGATTTCAGCGCAGCGGCCACGGCCTCCAGATAGACTTCGGTCTTGCCCGATCCGGTCACGCCCCGCAGCAAGGTGGTGCCATATGTACCCGAGGCCACCCCCGCCGCCAGCAGCGCCGAGGCCGAGGCCTGATCATCCGTCAGCTCTTTGCTGGGCAAGCTCGGGTCCATGCGCATGAACGGCAAATCGCGCGGGCTGTCCTGTTCCAGCACTGCGCCCTGGGCCACCAACCCCTTGATCACCGACGCCGTCACCCCCGACATCTCGGCCAGTTCCTTGAGCGTGAACGAAAGGTCGCCATACTCCGCCAGAGTTTCCAACACGCGACGGCGCGCGTCGGTCATCCGGTCAGGCTCCCCCTCCCCGCGCCGGTAAATCTTGCGCATCGACGGCGGGTCTCCCAACCCCGGCGCACGCGTCGCCAGCCGCAGCATCGCGGGCATCGGCGTCAGCGTATAGGCGGCGGCACGGGTCAGAAAACTGCGCAGTTCTTCGCGCATGGGGGCCGCATCGAGCACGCGGATCACCGACCGTATCTTGGACAGCTCGTAATCCCCCTGCCCAGCGCCCCAGACAACACCGATCACTTTGCGCGGACCCAAAGGCACCTCGACGAAGGCACCCATATGGCAGCCGCCTTCGGGCGCTTTGTAATCCAGCGCACGGCCCAGCGGCTGGGTGGTCATCACGGCCACCAGCTCATTTGCATGAAAAAATTCTGGCGGTTTCACCAATCGCTCCGGAACGGGGTTACGGGAATTAGGGTTCCAGCTTGGCGGATGATGCGCTAAAGCCCTAGGCGACAGACATAGCCATTCCTGCTGCCTATTCCAACCTGAAGGACGTAACATGAAATTCTTCGTAGATACCGCCGAAATCGATGCCATCGCCGAGCTGAACGATCTGGGCATGGTAGACGGGGTAACAACAAACCCGTCGCTGATCCTGAAATCCGGCCGCAACATTCTGGAAGTCACGAAAGAGATCTGTGATCTGGTCGACGGCCCTGTCTCTGCCGAAGTTGTCGCGACCAAAGCGGACGACATGATCGCCGAAGGCCGCAAACTAGCCGAGATCGCGGAAAACATCACCGTGAAGCTGCCCCTGACATGGGACGGTCTGAAAGCCTGTAAAGTGCTGTCGGACGAAGGCAAGATGGTCAACGTCACGCTCTGCTTCTCGGCGAACCAGGCATTGATCGCCGCCAAGGCCGGTGCCACGTTCATCTCGCCATTCATCGGGCGTCTGGATGATATCAACCTTGACGGTATGGACCTGATCCAGGACATCCGCACGATCTATGACAACTACGGGTTCGAGACTGAAATCCTCGCCGCGTCGATCCGTACCGTGAACCACGTGCTGGATGCCGCGCGTATCGGTGCTGATGTCATGACCGCCCCGCCAGAAGTGATCAAGAAGCTGGCCGCGCACCCGCTGACCGACAAGGGGCTCGAGACCTTCATGGCCGATTGGGCAAAGACAGGTCAGAACATCCTCTGATCTCGCCTTAAGGCGACGACAAAGGGGCACGCGCGTCGCAGGCTGCGCGTGCCCACCACGATCTGCATGTGCCCTTCGCTGGCCCGTGCCCTCGCAGAAAACCGCACCAGCCTCGCCCTGCCTCTGACCCGTCCATGCGCGGCGAGCGGGCGGTTTGACGCCGAAAAAGCAGCCATACGCCAAAAGAAAAAAGCAGATTTAGCCTGACGCGCATGCTATGTCAGTGCCAAATACAAAAAGAGACCCGCATGAGCAGTAACCACAAGATCGAAGATTCCCTTCGGGAAGCGATTATTTCACAGCCCGACGTCATTCTTGACGACAACGACGTGATGCAGGCCCTGATCGCCGCGAATGAACGCGCGATGGGGGGCAATATTGTCGATCTGCGCGGCATCGCCATGGACCGGCTGGAAACACGTCTGGACCGGCTTGAGGACACGCACCGCAACGTGATCGCCGCGGCTTATGAAAACCTTGCGGGGACCAACCAGATCCACCGCGCGATCCTGCGCATGCTTGACCCTGTAGACTTCGAACCCTTCCTCAAGGATCTCGGGGGCGAGGTTGCCGATATCCTGCGGGTCGACGCTGTGCGGCTGGTGCTGGAATCTGCCGAGAATGACGACGATCCCGCGATCAAGCGCTTGGGCGATGTGCTGAACGTCGCCGAACCGGGTTTTATTGACGACTACCTGTCGCACGGGCGCGGCGGTACGGTGCGTCAGGTGACCCTGCGCGGTGTGCAGCACAGCCCCGAACATATCTACGGCGGCGCGGCGGATTGGATCCGGTCGGAAGCCTGCCTGAAACTGAACTTTGGCGCGGGGCGTTTGCCGGGCCTGCTGATCCTTGGCTCCGAAGACCCGCATATGTTCAGCCCGCAACAGGGCACCGATCTGCTGGGCTTCTTCGCTGGCGTGTTCGAGCGGACGATGCGCCGCTGGCTGTCTTGAGCGGGGCAAACGCGCTTTTGATCAGCCCCGCCGCGCGGGACGCCCTGCAAAGCTGGCTGGACCATCAACGCGCCCTGAAAGGGGCTGCCGAGAACACGATCACCGCCTATCAGGGGGATCTGGTCGATTTCCTTGCGTTTATGACGCTGCACAAGGGCGACAGCCAAGGCTTGGGCGCGCTGTCAAAGATCACCATCTCGGACATGCGCGCCTGGATGGCGCAGACCCGCAGCGGGGATGTCGGGCCACGGTCGATGGCGCGCAAGCTGTCGGCGGTCAAGGCGTTCTATCGCTGGCTGGCAGAGCGCGAGGGGTTCGAGCCTACCGCCGTGCTGTCGACCAGATCGCCGAAGTTTCCCAAAAAGCTGCCCCGCCCCTTGGCGATTGATGCCGCTCAGGCGATGATCGACAGCGTGGAAATGCAGTCGCGTCACGCCTGGGTCGCCGCGCGGGATGTGGCGGTTCTGACCCTGCTGTGGGGGTGCGGGCTGCGGATATCCGAAGCGCTTGGCCTCAAGGGAGCCGACGCGCCCCTGCCCGAGGTGCTGCGTATCATCGGCAAGGGCGGTAAGGAACGGGTGGTGCCCGTGCTCCCTGCGGCGCGCGATGCCGTGGATGCCTATCTGCGCGTCTGCCCCTTTGGGAAGGAACGGGATGCGCCGCTGTTTCGCGCAATGCGCGGCGGGCCTTTGGCGGCGCGGGCGATATCGCAGGTGATGGCGGATGCACGGATGCAGCTTGGCCTGCCTGCCAGCGCCACACCCCACGCACTGCGCCACAGCTTTGCCACGCATCTGCTGGATGCGGGGGGCGATCTGCGTGCGATCCAAGAGCTTTTGGGCCATGCCTCGCTCTCGACCACGCAGGCCTATACGGCTGTCGATACCGCGCGTCTGATGGATGTCTATAACCGCGCCCACCCCAAGGCGGGCGGCGGCAGTTAACGGTCCAGCTGGGTGACGAAATCCTGCGCGGCTTTGGTGGGGTCCGCCAGCCCCTGTGCCACACGATCGCTAAGCTCGGTCAACGCGGCCTTGGCCTTGGGCTTTTCCAACTGCGCAAGCAACGCCTGCTTCACCGCCTGTTCAAACCAATAGCGGGCTTGTGCGGCACGGGCATGTTGCCAGAACCCTTCGGCGCGGCGCCATTCGGTCAGCGCCTCTACCTCTGCCCATGCCTCGTCCAGCCCGTTTTCCTCCAGCGCTGACACCATCATCGCCTTGGGAAACCCCTTGGGGTCTTGTGGCCGTTTGCGCAGCAACCGCAGGGCACCGGCGTAATCGGCACAGGTCCGCGACGCGGCGGGTTTCAGATCCCCATCGGCTTTGTTGATCACGATGATATCCGCCATTTCCATAATGCCGCGCTTGACGCCTTGCAGCTCGTCCCCGCCCGCAGGTGCCAGCAACAGCATGAAAACATCGGACATCTCTGCCACCACCGTCTCTGACTGGCCGACGCCGACCGTCTCGATCAGCACCACGTCAAAACCTGCGGCCTCGCACAGGGTCACAGCCTCGCGGGTGCGGCGGGCCACGCCGCCCAGATGTGTCTGGCTGGGCGACGGGCGGATGAAAGCATCGCGTTCGCGCGACAAGAGGTCCATCCGCGTCTTATCCCCCAAGATCGACCCGCCCGAACGCGAAGAGGACGGATCAATCGCCAGCACCGCGACCTTGAGCCCGCGCCCGATCAGCATCATGCCGAAGCTTTCGATAAAGGTGGATTTCCCCACACCCGGCGTCCCCGACAACCCGATCCGCAGCGCCTCGCGCCCCTTGGGCAGCGCGGCAAGCAGCTCTGTCGCCTGCGCACGGTGATCCTCGCGACCGGATTCGATCAAGGTGATCCCCCGCGCCAGCGCGCGGCGCTCCCCTGCTGCGATACCCTTTGCCAGATCGTCGATGTTCATAGGTCCTGCCCCTCACGCCCTTTGGCCCATGTTTCGATCCCGGCGGCGCAAATGTCCAGACCGCAGGCCGGGTCTTGGCCCCGCGCCGGGTTTCGCCCATAACCACGCGTATGGCTTTTACCCTTCCCATTGATGACGTGATGCCGCAGGTGATCGACGCGCTGCGCGACCAGGGCCGTGTTGTGCTGCAAGCGCCCCCCGGTGCGGGCAAGACCACGCGCGTGCCGCTGGCGATGTTGGACGCGGGGCTGACCAACGGCCGCATCCTGATGCTGGAACCGCGCCGCCTTGCCGCGCGTGCGGCCGCCGAACGCATGGCTGCGACCTTGGGCGAAGAACCGGGGCACACCGTGGGCTTTCGCGTCCGCGGTGCCAGCGCCGTCAGCAAATCCACCCGTATCGAGGTCGTGACCGAGGGCATTCTGACCCGCATGCTGCAAGACGACCCCGACCTGCCCGGTGTCGGCGCGGTGATCTTTGACGAATTCCACGAAAGATCCCTGAACGCGGATCTGGGCCTCGCGCTTTGCCTGGAGGTGGCCGAAGCGCTGCGCGATGACCTGTTGATCGTCGCCATGTCCGCCACGCTGGACGCCGCCCCCGTCGCCGCACTGATGCAGGCACCGGTGGTCACCTCCGAAGGGCGCAGCTTTCCGGTGACACCCCATTGGCTGGACCGGCCCGTAGGCAAACAACGGTTCGAGCAGGCAGTCGCTGATCTGGTGTTACACGCGCTGGATACCGCCCCCGGATCGGCGCTGGTGTTCCTGCCCGGCGAAGGTGAAATCCGACGGGTCGAAAGCGCGCTGGCGGGACGGCTGCCCGCCGATTGCACGCTCGCCCCGCTGTTCGGAGCGATGGACTTCAAAGCGCAGCGCGCTGCGATTGCACCGGCCAAAACAGGCCGCAAGGTCGTGCTCGCGACTTCTATCGCGGAAACCTCGCTAACCATCGAAGGGGTGCAGATCGTGGTGGACGGGGGCCGCGCGCGACGGGCGCAGTTCGATCCGTCCTCTGGCATGTCGCGGCTGATCACCGACCGCGTAACCCGCGCCGAAGCGACGCAGCGCGCGGGCCGTGCCGGGCGTGTGTCGGAAGGGGCCGCGTTCAAACTCTGGACCCGCGGCGAGGAAGGCGCTCTGGCCGCCTACCCCCCCGCCGAGATCGAGGCCGGCGATCTATGCGCCTTCGCGTTAGAGCTGGCAGTCTGGGGGGCACAGGCCGATGACCTGAAGTTCGTGACCCCGCCTCATGCAGGCCGTCTGGCAGAAGCGCAGGCCGTGCTGCACATGCTGGGGGCGCTGGATTCGACGGGTCGGATCACAGAGCATGGCCGCAGCTTGGCGAAGATGCCGCTGCATCCCCGTCTGGCGCATATGGTCGCCAAAGGCGGGCGCAACGCCCCGACGCTGGCCGCGATCCTGTCGGAGCGTGACCCCTTGCGCGGCGGCTCTGTCGATTTGGCGCTGCGGCTTGATGCGGTCGCGGGCAAGAGCGTCCCTGCCGAGGTCAACCACGCTGCCCTTTCACGCATCAAGCAAGACGCCAAACGGCTGGCCAGAGGGCAAACCGGTGACTGCCCCGATACGCTGGGGGTGCTGGCGGCCCTTGCCTACCCCGACAGGGTGGCGCTGAGGCGCAAGGGCGACGCGCCGCGATACGTTATGTCGGGCGGCAAAGGCGCGATCCTGTCCGAGAGCGATCCGCTGGCGGGGGAACGTTTGCTGGTGGCGACCGATCTTGACGGTGACCCGCGAGAAGCACGCATTCGCCAAGCTGTGCGCCTCTCCGACAGCGACCTGCGGGGAAGCTTCGCGGATCAGATCGGATGGCATAAACTCTGCGTCTGGTCCCGCCGCGAGGGCCGCGTGCTGGCGCGGCAGCAGGAACGTTTTGGTGCATTAGTGCTGGACGACAGGGCGTGGTCCGACGCCCCTGCCGAAGACATCGCGCAGGCCATGCTCGACGGGGTGCGGCAGCTGGGACTGATGCCCGGCAAAGCGGCGGCGCTGTTTCTGGCGCGGGCGCGGCTGATGGGCGATGATTTCCCCGATTTCAGCGAGGATCACCTGCTTGAGACCTTGGAGGATTGGTTGCCCGGTCATCTGGCAGGTGTCCGCAGCACCGCCGACTGGAAGGCGTTTGACCTGCTGCCTGCCCTGACCGCGCGGCTTAGCTGGGACGATCAGCAAGCGCTTGATCGTGCCGCGCCTGCGCAATTCACCACGCCGCTGGGGCGCAAGATCGCAATTGATTATAGCGAAACGCAGCCCCAGATCGCCCTGCGTCTGCAAGAGCTCTTTGGCACCACCCGTCACCCCATGATCGCAGGGCAGCCCTTGCAGATCACGCTGCTGTCCCCCGCGCAGCGACCCGTGCAGGTGACCACCGATCTGCCGGGGTTCTGGGCCGGATCCTATGCCGATGTGCGCAAGGACATGCGCGCCCGCTATCCGCGCCACCCTTGGCCCGAAGACCCGACGCAGGCCGATCCGACGCTACGGGCCAAACCCCGCGGCACCTGAAGCCCCGCGATGTCGCGCAGCGTGCCCTGCGAGTACCAGTAATCCGCCCGCAATCGCCCAGTTCTTGACAAAGATCGACATTTGCCACGGGTCATCAGGTATGAAGTGAAAAATGCTCGTTGCCATGCAATAAAGCGCGAGTGCTGCGCTCATGGGGGCGAGCCAGAGACCGAAGATCAGGCTGATCGCCGCCACGCCGTTGAACAGCATCGCGGGCCAGACGAGGAACACGGGCAATCCGCGATCCGACAGCAAACCCTGCGCCGCTGCAGGATCGACCAGCTTTTGTACAAATCCCGCGACGAAAAGGGCCGCCAAAAGCAGGCGGCCCGTGTAAATCGCAACTCTCTCAACCCGCTGCATCAGGCGGCGGCGGGCGTAAAGGTCATCGCCAACCCGTTAATACAGTGGCGTTTGCCCGTGGGTGCAGGACCATCATCGAACACATGGCCCAGATGGCCGCCGCAGCGGTCGCAATGCACCTCGGTCCGCGTGGTAAAGAACCCCTTGTCCGGCATGGTTTCGACAGCATCGTCCAGCGGGGCGAAGAAGCTTGGCCAGCCGGTGCCGCTTTTGAACTTGGTCTCGGAGCTATAAAGCGCCTGATCACAACCCTTGCAATGAAACACGCCTTTGCGGACCTCATCGTTCAGCGGGCTGGTAAATGCGCGTTCGGTATCCCCCTCGCGCAGGACGGCATATGCGTCATCGCCCAGTTGCGCGCGCCATTCGGCAGGGGTGCGGCTGACTTCAAAGTCGCCCTGTGCCACGGTCCCGGCCTGCGCCGCCGCGCCTACGCCAAACGGCAAGGCCGCCATCGTCATCGTTGTGCATTTCAGGAAATTCCGGCGTTTCATAATGCCCCCTTAAGGTTGCGGTACTTCGGATAGATTGGATGTCTGTTGAAAGGGCCGCCGGACGTCGCGCGTGGCGCTGACATCCGGCGGTACTCGTTACAAGGCACGCGAGGTGCCGATACTGGATAAACCCGTTGGCGGAATGCATGGTTCCACTCCAACAAACTCGTTACCAAACCGCGCCAAAAACACGGCACGGTCCCTCAGCGACATGGGCTTGCAACCAGTGTCGGCCTGAGTTGTGGAAATACACGGAAGTAGAAAACGAGAAGTTTCACCGAAAACGCAAAAAACCGCAGTTTTTATTAAACTTTCTCAAATACCATTAAGAAACAAAGACTTCGCCCACATGAAAGCGGGCGAAGCATTTGCGTAAAAAGTCAGCGAACCCGATAAAACCCGGATTACAGTTCAGACATAGCCCCTGCGGCCAGGACATCGCCCGTAGGCGCCCCCGTGGGCGAGCCGCCGACGGGTTCATCCGAAATCGCCAGCGTGATCTGTGCCGCCTGGCTGCGCAGCTCTGCCGGAACAAGAATCCGCGTCGTCTCGCTGTCGGGCAGAACGCCCAAGGAAACCGGAGCCTGATCGGGCAGGATCGCCCAAAGTTCTAGCACACGCCCCTCGTTCGCCGAGCCCGAAACGCGGCGCAGCGCGATCTCGTGCTTGATCGGTTCGACCACGGCCAACACTTGCAACGGGCTGGTGTCGCTGACCAGCTGTGCGGCCAGAACGGTCGGTTGATCGCCGCCCGGACGTGTGTTGATCTCAAGCAGTTGCACACCAAGGTAGCCCGCAAACAGCAGCGATGCCATCGCCACCCCCTGCCAGAGCCACAAACGTTGCAGGATCGAAACCCGCTGCTTGGGGAAGACCTGCGCCATCAGCTTTTTCTTCACGCGCGCGGGCGGCGAGACGGGATCGATCCCGTCGGTCATGGCGGTCAGGCGTTCCTGCCAGAACACAACGCGGTCCGCGAAATCACGTTCAGTCGCGACACGGCGACGCGCTGCGATCATATCGTCGTCAGACGACAGGCCCAGCACCATTTCGGCGGCCAGAAGATCATCATCATGGGGTGTTTCGGGCGTTTGGGTCATTGGCTCATACACTCCCGCAGGGCGATCAGGCCACGGCGCAGCCAGGTTCGCATCGTATTCAGCGGCACGCCAAAGCGTTCAGCCAGATCGGAATAGGTCTCGCCATCCAGATAGGCACCCCGAATGGCTTTGCCACGGTCTTCTTCCAGCGTATCAAGACAGCCCGACAGGCGCGACGCCTCTGACGAGGCAACGGCGTATTGTTCGGGCGTGGGTCCGGGGGAGACAAGTTCAAAACCGGGCGTATTCACGTCCTGATGGCCTTTTTTGCGGGCCCGCAGACGGTCGATAGAGGTATTTCGCGCAATGGTGATCAGCCACGTCATCGGGCTTAGGCCATTGGCATTATACTTATCGGCATTGTTCCAGATTTTGACGAAACTGTCTTGCATGGCGTCCTCTGCTGCGGCGCGTTTGTTCAACACACGCAGACAAACCCCGAAAAGTTTCGCAGAAACACGATCATAGAGCTGGTCAAACGCCGCGCGGTCTTTCAACGCGACACGGGCAATCAAGTTTTCGATTTCTTGTCGGTCCATTTGCACGGGCCTTTTCTCCACCTGAACGGGTTTCCAGCGTTACACCGAAACCTACGGCACTCACTACATTTGTCCAGCAAAGCGTTGTCATTGGACAACTTTGTGTAACCCAGGCGCATCGCGTTGGCCAATGGGTAATATATCGGGCGGCAAGCGGGCGCGGAAATGGCCCCCGCGTTCACAAGCTATGGACGGGGGCCGGTGTTGCGCGTTTAGTCGTGGCAGGGCTGCCCTGTTGTACACCGCTGCACGGCATCCCGTCTGTCAGGCCCCTATGTGGCCCATATGTGGAAGGAGTATCGCGATGCCGCAGCCCAATCACAGCACCTATGACGTTGTCATTATCGGTGGCGCGATCTTTGGATCGTCGGTCGCATGGTGGCTAACCCAGATGGCCGGTTTTGACGGCAAGGTTCTGGTGGTCGAACGTGACCCCACCTATGAATACGCCGCCACCAGCCATACCAACAGTTGCATCCGCCAGCAGTTCAGCTCGGCCATCAACGTGAAGGTGTCGCAGTTCGGGGCCGAGTTTATCAAGAACTTCCGCCGGTTTATGGGCGATGATCCAGAGGTGCCGCATCTGGCGTTGCAGAGTTTTGGCTATCTCTACCTCGCGGACACGCCAGAGTTTGCGCAGACGCTGCAACAGAACCAGCAGATACAGGTGGCACTGGGGGCGGGCACGCAGCACATGACCGCCGCCGAGGTCGCCGCCGCTTACCCGTTCTATCAGCTTGATGACATCATTGCCGCCAACCACAACCGTGTGGATGAAGGATATTTCGACGGCGGCACCATGTTTGACTGGTTCAAGCGCATGGCCCGCCGCAACGGAGTGGAATACCTGCACGACGAAGTGACCGCGATGACCAAAGCCGCCGATGGCACATCCGTCACCCATGTCACGCTGAAATCCGGCGCAACGGTGGCCTGCGGGACGGTGGTCAACGCCTCTGGCCCGCGGGCGGCCGCGACGGCGGGCATGGCCGGCATCACCCTCCCGGTCGAGCCGCGCAAACGCTATACCTTTGTGTTCGATGCCGCCAAACCGCTGGACCGCGACCTGCCGCTGACAATCGACCCGTCCGGCGTGCATTTCAGGACCGAAGGGAAATACTACATGGCGGGCTGCCCCCCGCGCGAAGATCCTGCGGTCGCCTATGATGACTTTGCCTTTGACCACAGCCTTTGGGAAGACAAGGTGTGGCCCGCCATCGCCACCCGCGTCCCGCAGTTCGATCAGGTCAAGGTGATCAACGAATGGGTCGGGCACTACGATTACAACACGCTGGACCAGAACGCGATTGTCGGGCCGCACAGTGTGGTCGAGAATTTTCTGTGCCTGAACGGGTTTTCCGGTCACGGGCTGCAACAGGCACCCGCCCTTGGCCGTGGCATCGCTGAATGGATCGCCTATGGCGCATACCGCACGTTGGACCTAAGCCCCTACGCCTACCGCCGGATCGAGGAAAACCAATCGCTGATTGAAAAGGCGGTGATTTGATCCCCCTGCCCCGATGACATACCCATGCCAGGCAACACCCCTTTGTGCGGGCGCGCAGCCTTGCTTGGCCTCGCAAAACGATAGTGGAAGGAAAACGACATGATGAAGAAACTGGTTCTGACGGGGGCCGCAGGGCGGCTTGGGTCCTACCTGCGTGAACCCCTGTCCCAAATGTGCCAAGAACTGGTCAGCACCGACATCGTCGATGACATCGGCAAGCTCTATGAAGGCGAAAGCTACGCCAAGGCCGATGTCGCCGTCTATGACCAGATCGCGCCGCTGCTGGAGGGTGCCGATATGGTTGTCCACTTCGGCGCCATCGTCGACGAAAAACCCTTCGAGGAACTGCTGGGGCCGAATTTCGTCGGATCCTACAACGTGTGGGAAGCCGCCTATCAGCACGGGCTTCAACGGGTCGTCTATGCGTCCTCCATCCACGCCGTGGGCATGCACAAGAAATCCGACTTCATCGGCATCGACGCGCCCCACAAGCCCGATACATTCTACGGCCTCGCCAAATGCTTTAGCGAAGACCTTGCGTCCATGTATTGGGACAAACGCGGGCTAGAGGCCGTGTGCCTGCGCATCCTCAGCTGCGCGCAGGTCAACAACACCCGCGCCTTGGGATCGTGGCTGTCCTATGACGATCTGATCCAGCTGGTCACCCGCGCCATCGATACGCCATCGGTCGGCTTCAGCGTGGTCTACGGCGTGTCCAACAACGACCGCGCGCCGGTGGACAATGCCAAAGCGTCCTTCCTCGGCTATCGCCCGAAAGACAACGCAGAGCAGTTCGCCGAGAAGATCCTTGCCGAAGCACCACCGGTCGATCTGAAAGACCCCGGCCAAATGCACCACGGTGGCCCCTTTGCCGCGGTCGACCTCGGCGAGAGCGGCGTGGCGTCGATGAACATCGTCAACGACAAGAAAACCAACTGATGCCTTGAGGGCGGGGCGGGGCTTTACCCCCGCCCCCATGTTTCACGTGACGCGATGTTTGGGACGGCACCCGTCTTGCCAGCAGGCGCGACAGGCGCGCCCGCGGCTCACAATTCGATGCGGATATCGTGGATCCACAGTTTTGGCGGCCGCGAGAGCACAAAGACTACCACATCCGCCAGATCGTCGGGCTCGGTAAAGATATGGTTGGGCACATCCTCCCCCGCCTTCGAGAACATCCCCGTGTTCGTCCCCGACTGGTAAACTCCGCCCACGCGCACGCCGGTGTTTTCCTCGTCCGCCTTCAGCACCTCGGTAAAGCCACGCACCCCGTATTTCGTGGCGGTATAGACAGATTGCCCGGCCTGCGCGACGACGCCGGACTTGGAGACGACATTCAGAATGATCCCTTCCTCATTCGCCCGCAGCGCCGGAATGGCGGCTTGCGTGATCTGCATCAAGCCCGTCAGGTTGGTCTGCACGGTCGCCTGCAAAAGCTGCGGCGGGATCTCATCCAGCGGACCGGTTTTGTGCCAGATGCCCGCATTGTTGATCAGAATATCCAGCCCGCCAAATGCGGCTGTCACCTGCTCCACCGCCCCGCTGATCGCATCCGGGTTCTGGATATCACACGCAATGCCGATCGCTTCGCTGGCTCCAGCGGCGATACATTCAGCCTCTACCGCAGCCAGCCGGTCAGCATCGCGCCCCAGAATGGCCAGACGCGTCCCTACCGCCGCGAGTTTAAGGCAAATATGCCGCCCAATACCATCACTGCCACCAGTGACGATGATACGCTTGTTCTTTAATTCCATGATCCGCTCCTGAGTATTACACCCCCTCTACCCCACCTCCTTTCCTCGCGAAAGCATGGGCGCAAGGTTTGCAAAAGGCGGGTGGCGGCGAAACTGTCGGAGGGGAAAGCCAAGCGCAACGTCGCGCCCCATCTCGGGCCGCGCAACACCTGATCAAGTATGTAGAAAATGTCGAGGTGTATGGCGGAGACGAAGGGATTCGAACCCTCGAGACCCTTCCGGGCCTACTCCCTTAGCAGGGGAGCGCCTTCGACCACTCGGCCACGTCTCCGTCGACGCGTATATCCAAGAAAACGCATGGGGCACAAGCGGTAATCTCAGAAAATACCGGGAATGTCGGGATCGCGGGGATAGCGGAGGATATCGGGGGCGGGATACGGCTTGCGGCGCTATGCGCGCGGCGCTGGCCGGGGGCATCCGTGGGCCGAGGGGGGAGGCGGGCAGAGAAGTGGCGCGATGGCAGCGGGAGGTGCCGCTCACGCGCCAGATCGGCGGGCCGCCTGGAAAGCGGCCCGCCGGATTGGATCAGGTGTTGAACAGGAAGTGCAGCACGTCGCCGTCTTTAACGGTGTAGCTTTTGCCCTCGGCGCGCATCTTGCCAGCTTCCTTGGCGGGGCCTTCACCGCCCAAGGCCACGAAATCGTCATAGGCGATGGTTTCGGCGCGGATGAAGCCTTTTTCAAAATCACCGTGGATTACGCCAGCGGCTTTCGGCGCAGAGGTGCCAGCCTTGATCGTCCAGGCGCGGGCCTCTTTCGGGCCGACGGTGAAGTATGTCTCAAGGTGCAGCAGCTCGTAGCCCGCGCGGATCAACCGATCAAGCCCGGCTTCCTCTAGCCCCATCTCGTCCAGGAACATGCTGGCCTCTTCGGGCTCCAGCTGGCTGATTTCTTCCTCGATCTGGGCAGAGATCACGACATGGCTATTGCCCTGCGCCGCGGCCATTTCCGCGACTTTGGCAGAAAGGGCATTGCCCTCGGCCGCTTCGGATTCACCGACGTTGCAGACATAAAGCACGGGCTTGGTCGTCAGCAATTGCAACATGCGCCAGGCTTTTGCGTCATCCGCGTCAACCTCGACGGTGCGCGCGGGTTTGCCGTTTTCGATGGCTTCTTGCGCGGCGGCCAACAGGCGGTCTTGCTGCGCTGCGTCCTTATCGTTGCCCTTGATCTTGCGGACCAGACCGGCGCGCCGTTTTTCGATGCTTTCCAGATCGGCAAGCATCAGTTCTGTATCGATGGTCTCGGCGTCGGCCACGGGGTCCACGCGCCCTTCAACGTGGGTCACATCGCCGTCCTCAAAGCAGCGCAGCACATGGGCGATCGCGTCCGTCTCGCGGATATTGGCCAGGAACTGGTTGCCGAGGCCTTCGCCTTTGGATGCGCCTTTGACCAAGCCTGCGATATCCACAAAGGTCATCCGCGTCGGGATAATCTGCTTGGAGCCCGCAATCGCGGCGAGTTTATCAAGGCGCGAATCCGGCACCGCGACTTCACCGACGTTCGGTTCGATTGTGCAGAACGGAAAATTGGCCGCCTGCGCTGCCGCTGTTTTGGTCAGCGCGTTGAAGAGGGTCGACTTGCCGACATTCGGCAGACCCACGATTCCCATCTTAAAGCCCATGACAAGCATCCTTTATAAGTTGGCGTTGTCCTAGGGTTTTGGCCGCCTTTGCGCAAGTCTTAGCGCAGGCGTCGCTCCTCGTGCGTCTGGTAAATCAGGATCCATGCGAGCACGATGAACATCGGATGGGTCAACCCGCCCGAAAAGATCACGGCCGGAATCCAGATCAGGAAGACGATAATCGCCGTGAAGATCCGTCCTGTCAGCAGGATGGAAAGCGGCGGCAACAGCAGGGCGAGTACATAATTCATGCGATAAATGTAGGCACCGGCGGCGGGATTTAAAGGACTATGTGATGCACACCTGCATAAATCCAACGCCCTTGGCACCTGTTTTTCGGAAAATCGCCCAAGCCCACCGGCGGAGTTGGATTGATTTCCCGTGATATATTCGGCATTGCAGCAGGGTAACGTAAAAAGGCCGCCCTCATGACACGTATCGACGCCAAATTCGCTGACCTCAAATCCCAAGGCAAGAAAGCCTTTGTCGCCTATGTGATGGCAGGCGATCCCGACTTTGACACGTCGCTCGAGGTGGTGCGCGGCCTGCCTGGCGCGGGCGTCGATATTATCGAACTGGGGCTGCCGTTTACCGATCCGATGGCCGATGGCTCTGCCATTCAGCTAGCGGGACAGCGCGCGCTTGAAGGCGGGATGACGCTGGACAAGACGCTGGCGCTTGCCGCGGCGTTCCGCGAACAGGATGACACGACCCCGATCGTGCTGATGGGCTATTACAACCCGATCTATTCCAAAGGCGTGGATACATTCCTTGAGGCCGCCAAGAAGGCCGGCGTGGACGGGCTGATCGTCGTGGACCTGCCACCGGAAGAAGACGCCGAGCTGTGCCTGCCCGCGCAAGCCGCCGGTATGAACTTTATCCGCCTTGCGACCCCTACGACCGATGACAAACGCCTGCCGCGGGTCGTGCAGAACACCTCGGGCTTTGTGTATTACGTGTCGATCACCGGCATCACCGGCTCTGCCGAAGCGGATGCGGGCGATGTCGCCCCCGAGGTTGAGCGCATCCAGAACGCCAGCGGCCTGCCCGTGATTGTGGGGTTCGGTGTGAACACCCCCGCCAAGGCCGAAGCCATTGCAAGCGTTGCTGATGGGGTTGTTGTCGGCTCTGCCATCGTGTCGAAAATCGCGGATGGGCTGCCTGTCGAAGACGTGCTGAGCTTTGTCAAAACCCTATCGGATGGTGCGCATCGGGCCTAAGCGCCCCGCCCGACGTCCGATGTCGTGGCGTAAAGCAATTGATTTCAACGGGCCGTATTGGTTAGATCATCTGACCAATACATAGGAACTTGCCACCATGCCCGTGATCACCACCATCGACGACCTCAAGCGCCTGCATGAACGCCGCGTGCCGCGGATGTTCTATGACTACGCGGAATCGGGCAGCTGGACAGAGCAGACCTTTCGCGAGAACACGACCGATTTTGAACAGATCCGCCTGCGCCAGCGCGTCGCCGTGGATATGAGCGGGCGCAGCACCAAAACGCAGATGATCGGGCAGGATGTGGCGATGCCTGTGGCGCTTGCCCCAGTCGGCCTGACCGGCATGCAGCACGCTGACGGAGAGATCAAAGCCGCTCGCGCCGCCGAAGCCTTTGGCGTGCCCTTCACCCTGTCGACCATGTCCATCAATTCGATCGAGGATGTGGCAGAGGCGACGACGAAACCCTTCTGGTTCCAGCTTTATACCATGCGCGACGAAGACTATGTCGCGCGGCTGATCCAGCGCGCCAAGGATGCAAAATGCTCGGCCCTTGTCATCACGCTTGATCTGCAAATCCTTGGCCAGCGCCACAAGGATCTGAAGAACGGCCTGTCTGCCCCACCCAAGCTGACCGCCAAAACGCTCGCCAATCTGGCAACCAAATGGAGCTGGGGCATCGGCATGATGGGGGCCAAGCGGCGCAGCTTTGGCAATATCGTGGGCCATGTGCACGGCGTCGACGACACAGCCAACCTCGGCGCATGGACGGCAGAGCAATTCGACCCCACCCTCGACTGGAGCAAGATCGCCAAGCTGAAAGAGCAATGGGGCGGCAAGGTCATCCTCAAGGGTATTCTTGACGCTGACGATGCGCGGATGGCGCTGAAAGTCGGGGCGGATGCGATCATCGTCAGCAACCACGGCGGGCGCCAGCTGGACGGGGCGATCAGCTCTATCCGGGCACTGCCGTCGATCCTGGAGGCCGTGGGCGACCAGATCGAAGTCCATCTGGACAGTGGAATCAGGTCCGGTCAGGACGTGCTCAAGGCGATGGCGATGGGGGCCAAAGGCACCTATATCGGGCGCGCCTTCATCTACGGGCTTGGCGCGATGGGTCAGGCCGGGGTTACCTCGGCGCTTGAGGTCATCCACAAGGAGCTCGACCTGTCCATGGCGCTTTGTGGTGAAACCTCTGTCGCGGGTTTGGGCAAGCATAACCTGCTTATTCCAAAAGGTTTTGAAGGCGACTGGCAGCCCTGAGGCTGCGCCTTCTTCGCATGATACGCCCGCCTTGGCTGATATGTCAGGGCGGGCGAAAACCCTGCGCGCAGCCCCTGCCCCGCCCCGCATAGGTCGCAAACCAAAGCCAACTTGCGCAAAAGCGGCGTTTTAGTCTTTCCCAAACGCCCAAACCCGTCTATACGCGCGGCTTCACGCGGACATACAGCCTTGGAGGATGTCCGCCCTAAACATATTGGAGATTACAATGGCTGGAGAGATTCCTGATCTTGAAGCTTTCGAACGCACGGGGACAGGCAAGGGCGCCGCTCGTCAGGCACGCCGCGATGGCATGGTTCCTGGTATCGTATTCGGTGGTGACCTTGATCCGCTGCCGATCAACCTGGACTTTAACAAGCTGCTGACCAAACTGCGCGCAGGCCGCTTCAAGGCGACCCTGTTCAACCTCAAGGTTGAAGGCCAAGAAGACGTCCGCGTCATCTGCCGCGACGTTCAGCGTCACGTTGTTAAAGACCTGCCAACGCACGTCGACCTGATGCGTTTGAAGCGCACCACCAAAATCAACCTCTTCATCCAGGTTGAAGTCGAAGGCGAAGAAGTCAGCCCCGGCCTGAAAAAAGGTGGCGTTCTGACGCTGGTACGTCCCGAAGTTGAACTGGTTGTGACCGCAGGCGATATCCCTGATCACATCACAATCGACGTTTCCGAGCTGGAAATCGGCGACAGCCTGACCATCTCGAGCGTGAAGCTGCCAAACGGCACCAAGCCGGTCATCGACCGTGACTTCGTGATCGCGCAGATTTCCGCGCCTTCCGGTCTGGCCAGCCAGGACGATGATGAAGACGAAGATGTTGCAGCAGACGAAGTGCCCGCAACAGAAGTCAAAGAAGACTGATACTGATATATCCGTCGCGCCTGCGGGCGCGGATGGGTCGAGACGGGGTCGCCATGGGCGGCCCCGTTTTTCGTTGGGGCGTTATTTCGTTTGGCCCCGCGGTCTGCTATCCTTGGCCAAACAAACGTTTTTATCCATTCAAAGGGGTCCGCATGAAACTGATCGTAGGGCTTGGCAATCCGGGTGCCAAATACGCGGGCAACCGGCATAACATCGGCTTTATGGCGCTGGACCGCATCGCGCAGGACCACGGCTTTGCCGGATGGAAGACCAAGCACAACGGGCGAACGGTCGAAGGGCGTTTTGGCGCGGACCGCGTGGTCTTGCTCAAGCCCGAGACATTCATGAACAACTCTGGTCAGTCGGTGCAATCGGCCATGCGGTTTCACAAGCTTGAACCGGCAGATGTGATCGTTCTGCACGACGAAATCGACCTCGCCCCCGGCAAGGTAAAATGCAAGACCGGCGGCGGGCATGCGGGGCACAATGGCTTGCGGTCGATCCATGCGCATATCGGTCCCGACTATGACCGTGTGCGCCTTGGCGTAGGCCATCCGGGGCATAAGGACGCCGTACCGGGCTATGTCCTGCGCGATTTTGCCAAGGCAGAGCAAGACTGGCTGGACGACGTATTGCACGGGATCAGCGACGGTGCTGCGGACCTGGCGCGCGGCGATACGGCCAAGTTCATGAACGCCGTGGCCTTGCGTGTTGCCCCGCCACGATCCGGCACGGGCACCAAGAAACCCGCGGGCACTGCGGCCAAAGCTCAAGCCCCTGCGCCAAAGCCCGCGCAGCCGGCCCCAACGCAGCCCAAGGCAGAGCCTGCCCCCCAGACCGACGACCGTAGCGCCATGCAAAAGCTGCTGGACCGGTTCAAGTGACACTGCAAGCCGCCTTTGAAGAGCAAGCCGGGCATTGCATCGCACTCGGGTCTCCCTTCATGGGGCAGTTGATGGGCGTGCTGTCACGAGACTGGCCTGCCGACACAGCCCTTGGCCGTAAATTTGCAGCGCTCGAAGGGGATATCGGCCCGTCGGGCGCGTCCCTTCCCCTGCGCATCGCGGGCGGGCTGCATGCGCTGGTGTTGAAACGCAAAGCGCCTGCGCTGATGGCCGTTTACCCCCCGCACAAGGCGAGCGACCAAGCCCTGTCAGAGGCCGTGCGCGACGCGATCACCACGCATGAAGCCTTCTTGCTTGATTGGACCGACAGCGCGCCGCAAACGAACGAGGTCCGCCGCTCTGCCGCGTTGATCGCCGGGGCCCGCGTCGCGGCGCAGCATTTCAATCTGCCGATCCGCCTGTCCGAACTTGGGGCCAGCGGCGGGCTCAACCTGATGTGGGACCACTTCGTGCTCGAGATCGAGGGGCATCGCTTCGGGTCGAACATGTCCACAATCCTGCTGTCGCCTGACTGGACCGGCAAACTGCCACCGGCGATCAACCCGCAGGTCGAAAAACGTCGCGGCGTTGATCTGAACCCGCTGGACCCGACGCGGCCCGACCACCTGTTGCGGCTGATGTCCTATATCTGGGCGGACCAACCCGAACGCCTGACACTGACGCGGACCGCGGCCTCTGTCATGACGGCGCAGGTGCAACGCGGCGATGCGATTGACTGGCTGGCGCGCACCCTGCCTCAATCCCCCGAAGGGTGCCTGCACCTGATCCAGCACACCGTCGCGTGGCAGTATTTCCCCAAAGCGGCACAGGCCCGTGGCAAGGCGTTGATCGAGGCTGCTGGCAAACGCGCCACGCGCAACCGCCCGCTGGCATGGCTGTCGATGGAGCAGGACGGATCGGGCCTAAAGGGGGCCGCGCTGACGCTCAGGCTCTGGCCCGGTGACATCACCCTGCCCTTGGCGCGGGTCGATTTCCACGGTCGCTGGATCGATTGGACCTACACCGGCTGACGCCAAGTTTATCTGGCACCACCGCAGCCTTCGTGCTTGGGTATCCCCGCATATCAGGGAGGATTTCATGCGCACATTCGGGAAATGGCTGGGCCGTATTTTACTGGCTCTAGTGGTGGCTGTGGTCGTTGTCGGCCTGTGGAAGCGCGAAGAGATCACGCGGCTGCTGGCGGTGAACTCGCTCTTTGCCGAAGACAAGATCGTGCATAACTTCAGCCATATGGACGACGCCTTCCTGTCCAAACCCCTGTCGCGCGGTGATGGCCCCACGGCAGAGCTGTCTTATGGAGCCGAATACGCCCCCTCGGCCCCGGTCAACGACTGGATCAAAGCGCGGGATGTGACCGCCTTGGTGGTGCTGAAAGACGGTCAGATTGTCTATGAGAACTACTTTAAAGGCACCCAGCCCGATGATCTGCGGATCAGCTGGTCTGTCGCCAAAAGCTACCTTTCCGCCCTTGTGGGTATCCTGCTGGACGAAGGGGCGATTGCATCGCTTGACGACCCCGTCACGACCTATGCGCCCAAGCTGAAAGGCACCGCCTATGACGGGGCGACACTGCGCAACGTGCTTAACATGGCCAGCGGGGTTACCTTCGACGAAGATTACCTCGACCCGGATTCCGACATCAACAAGATGGGCCGCGCCCTCGCCCTTGGCGGAGAGCTGGATGATTTCACCGCAAGCCTGAAAGATACGTTCACCACGCCCGGCAGCCAGTGGCAGTATGTGTCGATCGATACCCATGTCATCGGCATGGTCGTTCGGGGGGCAACAGGCCGGTCCGTCACCGATCTTTTGTCGGAAAAGATCATCACCCCCATGGGGCTGGAGCACGCGCCCTATTACGTGACTGACGGCGCGGGTGTCGCCTTTGTCTTGGGCGGGTTGAACCTGACGACCCGCGATTACGCCCGCATGGGGCAGATGTTCCTGCAAAACGGTCGCTACAACGGTCAGCAGATTGTACCGGCAGACTGGGTCGCCGCCTCTACCGCGCCATCGGCCCCGACGGCAGAGGGGCAGATCGGCTATGGCTATCAGTGGTGGATTCCCCAAGGTGCGACAGAGGGTGAATTCATGGCCCGCGGTGTGTATGGTCAGTATATCTACATCAACCGCGCTGACGGGGTGGTGATCGCGACCAATGCCGCCGACCGCAAGTTCCGCGAGGCCGGGGTCAGCGATCAGAACATCGCCATCTTCCGCCAGATCAGCGCAGCCTTGGGGGGCACATGACACCTGACGAAAGCATCAATATTCTGGGCGGCCCGCTGGCCGTCTGTGGCAGCGATCCCGTCACGGGCTTTTTCCGCGACGGGTCGTGCAACACCTGTGCCGCCGATCAGGGCAGCCACACGGTCTGCGCGATCATGACAGCCGAGTTTCTGGCCTATTCCAAATATGTCGGCAACGACCTCAGCACACCGCGCCCCGAATTCGGCTTTGCCGGACTGTCGGCGGGCGATCCGTGGTGTCTTTGTGCGGGGCGTTTCTTGCAAGCGGCGGACGAGGGCTGCGCGCCAAAGGTGCATCTTGAGGCAACCCATCAGCGCGCGTTGGATATCGTGCCGCTGAACATCCTGCAGGCCCATGCCCTGCGCGCTAACGGCGGGGCAGACTGATGCTGCGCCTGACTGCTGCCCTGACTACTGCCTTGACCGCAGTGCTCTGCGCCGCCCCAGCCATCGCCCAAGACGCCCTGCGCCCGCAAGAGCAGCTTCGCCTCGACCGGTTCGAGGCAACGGCGGGCGATGCCCTACTGCAAGCGTTCCAAAGCGGCAGCGCGGATGATCTGGCCGCCCTGTCGCGCGCCTTGTCCGGCACGCCGCAAGTTGCCTTTGACGAGGGGCTGGCAGGCGATTGGTCCTGCCGCACGATGAAACTGGGCGGCCTGCCCGCGCTGGTGGTCTATAGCCCGTTCAAATGCCGCCTGACCTTTCAGGGTAACGGGTATCTGTTTGAAAAGCTCAGCGGGTCGCAGCGCACCACGGGGGTCATCACGCTGCGAGACGGGCGTGCGGTCTATGCTGGCGTTGGCTATGTCGCGGGAGAGGTGCCGCCCGCTTACGACGCCCTGCCACCCGGTTTTGCCGGAGATGGCACCCTGCAACCCGATGTCGCGGTGTTCGAACGTGTCAGCAACCAGCGGGCGCGGCTGATGTTTCCCGCGCCGGTGGTCGAAAGCGACTTTGATATCCTAGAGCTGACCCGATAGGGCCAGCGCCAAAAGAAAAGGGGGCGATGCGCCGCCCCCTTCGTGATCGTCAGTGTCTAAGCTTTCGTCTGATCCTCAGACCTTCATGTCAAAACCAAGCGCCTTGGCGACGGTGAAAATGTCTTTGTCGCCGCGCCCACACATGTTCATGCAGATGATGTGATCCTTGGGCAGCTCTGGTGCGATCTTCATCACATGCGCCAGCGCGTGGCTGGGTTCGAGCGCGGGAATGATCCCTTCAAGCGCGCAGCTCAGCTGGAACGCCTCAAGCGCCTCTTTATCGGTGATCGACACATATTGTGCGCGGCCAATGTCGTGCAGCCAGGAATGTTCAGGCCCGATACCGGGGTAATCCAGACCGGCCGAGATAGAGAACCCTTCGAGGATCTGACCGTCGTCGTCCTGCAACAGGTAGGTACGGTTACCGTGCAGCACGCCGGGGCGGCCACCGGTCAATGACGCGCAATGCTCCATCTTTTCGTTCACGCCCTTGCCGCCAGCTTCGACGCCGATGATATTGACGTCCTTGTCATCAAGGAACGGATAGAACAGCCCCATCGCGTTCGACCCGCCACCGATCGCGGCAACCAGCGTGTCGGGCAGACGGCCTTCGGCGGCGTCCATCTGTTCGCGCACTTCCTTGCCGATGATCGCCTGAAAGTCGCGGACCATCGCCGGATAGGGGTGCGGCCCTGCGACCGTGCCGATGCAATAGAAGGTGTCGCGCACATTGGTGACCCAATCGCGCAACGCGTCGTTCATCGCATCTTTCAGCGTCCCACGGCCCGAGGTGACGGGGATCACTTCGGCCCCCAGCAGACGCATGCGGAAGACGTTGGGGGCCTGACGTTCAACATCATGCGCGCCCATATAGACAACGCATTGCAGACCGAACTTGGCACAAACGGTGGCCGTCGCCACACCGTGCTGGCCCGCACCGGTTTCCGCGATGATCCGTTTCTTGCCCATGCGCCGCGCCAGAATGATCTGGCCCAACACGTTGTTGATCTTATGCGCGCCGGTGTGGTTCAGCTCGTCGCGCTTCATGTAAACCTTGGCACCGCCCAGATGTTCGGTCAGACGCTCTGCGAAATACAGCGGGCTGGGGCGACCGACATAGTGGGTCCACAGGTCGTCCATCTCAGCCCAAAAGCTGTCATCCGTCTTGGCCTTTTCATATTCCGCTTCCAGTTCGAGGATCAGCGGCATCAGTGTTTCCGACACAAACCGCCCCCCAAAATCGCCAAAGCGGCCATTCTCGTCAGGTCCGGTCATGAAAGAGTTGAAAAGATCATTGTCCATGGAGGTGCTCCTTGCGCTTGGCGACCAGCCTTAACGCCCCCGCCGCGACAGGTAAAGACGGGGTGGAGGCGGCGAAGGGCCCGTACCGCCCCTCGCCCGTAAAACGCCACGGAAAATTGCAATTTTCCAAACTGAGGTTTTAGAAATACACCGCCCGCGTGGCGCGCAGCTAGTCAAAGAGCTTGAACAGCCCGCGCCGCAGCTCGTCCTCTACCTTTTGTTTCACCGCATCCTCGACCGATTGCCCGTCGTGCCGCGATACGCCCAGTTCCTCCTCCAGCTTTTCGTTCAGCTTTTGGCGGGCCTGTTCCTTTTCCTTGGCAAAGTTCATGTCC
Organism: Sulfitobacter sp. TCYB15; assembly: GCF_040435955.1. Taxonomy (NCBI): domain Bacteria; kingdom Pseudomonadati; phylum Pseudomonadota; class Alphaproteobacteria; order Rhodobacterales; family Roseobacteraceae; genus Sulfitobacter; species Sulfitobacter sp. TCYB15. The sequence continues at coordinate 864,811 of NZ_CP159193.1, read as the reverse complement.
AGCGCCGCCTGCAAATCCGGCTTGATCTGCGGTGCGGCCCACGGCCCGAAGATGCGCACCGGAATGGCCAGCCCCCGATCGCCGTTCACCCGCAGTGCCTTGGGCGTGACGGTATAATCAAGCGTTTGCGCCCCCAGCCCCACCTGCCCTGTGCCCGTGGCGGTAAAGTTCGGCAGCTGCATCAGCAGGTCGTCGTTGCGCAGCACGCCTTGATCCATGTCGAATGTCGCGGCAAGGGAATCGAAGACCGTCGTGCCACCCTCGACGTCGAAATTGCCCATCAGCGCATCAAGGTCGATCCCCTCGATATGCCCACGCCCGACATTCACCGCGCCCGATCCGCTAAGCGACCGCATGATCGCGTCCAGCGATGCGCCGGACCCGAGGAAAGATACCTCTGCATCGCCCGTACCATGGAACCGGCCCAGCCCTGCGGTCTGTTGCAGCAAAGGCTGCATGGCGATGGAGGTCGCGTTCAGCGCCCCGCCCACCGACAGGCCGTTGCGGTTGTTGACCACGAACTCGCCACTGATCACACCGGCATAGGCCCTGATCTCGCGCAGTTCGGCGACCAGACGCGACCGGTCGTTGCGCAGCAATACGCGCGTCGCGCCCAAGCTCAGCGTGCCCAGATCAATGCTATCTGCCCGCAGTGCGACCTCGCCGTTGAAGGCGGATAGCGCGGACGCATCAATCGGTGCTTTCGACCACCCTGTCGGGGACGCAGGCGCGGGGCTGCTGGACGCGGGCGCGGTGCCATTGGGGGCGCTGCCTGCAAAGCCGGTCAGGTCCAGCGCGCCGACGTTGATCTGCGCGTTCACATTGGGCGTGCCGTTCAGCGTGATATCCGCCGCGCCGGTCAGGGCGTTCCCGCCCAGATCGGCCACCACCTCGCGCAGGGCCAAGCGCCGGTCGGGCGTCAGGGTCAGATCAAGGTTGATATCCGCCGTCTTTCCCAAGCCCTGCGGCAATGCGATGTCCCCCACCCCGAGCGCTGCCAGAAAACGCCCCGTGTCCGACGTCTTGAGCCAGAGATCCCCCGCGACAGCGCCAGCCAGCCCCGCCCGTCCGGTCAGCGAGACGCCGCCGCCTTTGGTGTCCACACGGGCACGCAGCGGGCGGATATCGCCGTTCAGGAATTGGTCAAACCGGTTGATCGTCGCCTCGATCGACACGCGATCGGCCGCGGGGCGCAGGGCGGCCTTGATCACCGCATCGCCCGCCCGTTCGGGCCAGTCGAGCGACAGGTCCACACCGTCAAATCGCACCAGATCGCTGCCCTCGGCATCATAGATCAACGTGGCGTCGGTGATATTGAGCCGCTGAATCGTCAGCGGGCGCGGGCTGCGCGCAGGCGCGGTCGGAGCGGTCTCGATGGCTGCCTCGCCGCCGCCGTCGCTGAACTGCCAGCTGGCGCGCCCGTCGCGGCGTTGCTCCAGCCGGATGGTGGGGCTTTGGGCTTCAATGTTGGTGATCTTGATCTCGCCCCGGATCAGCGCCATCGCATCAACCCCGATGGCGGCATTGGCGGCCGAGAGCATCGCCCCATCCTTGGCCCAATCGGCATTCCCGACCTCGAGCCCGCCTGCGGTCACCCCCAGCACCGGCCAGAAGGTCAGCCCCACATCGCCCGTGATCGTGACCTCGCGCCCTGTCAGGTTGCGCAGCTGGTCCGCCGCGATTCGCGCAATACGGTCGGCGGGCAGCAAGAACAGCGACCCCACCGCGACCACCAAAATCAGCAGCAGTATGCCAATTGCCCGAATAATCCACTTCATCGCCCGTCTCCTTGCCTGATGCGGGGCCTTTCCCAGACCCTTTGCATGGCTTATAGCGCAGTTCATGAGCACAAACCCACCAAATCTACGCCCCGATCTTGCGCCAAAGGCCCAGATCAGCAATCCGTCCCGCCCCGGCCAGCCGACCATCGGCATGGTATCGCTGGGCTGCCCCAAGGCGCTGGTCGACAGCGAACGGATTTTGACGCGCCTGCGCGCCGAAGGCTACGGCGTGTCGCCGGATTACGCCGGGGCGGATGCGGTGATTGTGAACACCTGCGGGTTCCTTGATTCCGCCAAGGCCGAAAGCCTTGACGCGATTGGCGAGGCGCTGAACGAAAATGGCAAAGTGATCGTGACCGGCTGCCTCGGGGCCGAGCCGGATTATATCCGCGAACATCACCCGCGTATTCTGGCCGTCACCGGCCCGCACCAATATGAACAGGTGCTGGACGCGGTGCATGGGGCCGTGCCGCCTTCGCCCGATCCGTTTATCGATCTGCTGCCTGCGCAGGCCGTCAGCCTGACGCCGCGCCACTACAGCTATCTGAAGATCTCGGAAGGCTGTAACCACAAGTGCAAGTTCTGCATCATCCCCGACATGCGCGGCCGCCTGCAATCGCGCCCTGCCCATGCGATTCTGCGCGAGGCTGAAAAGCTGGTGCAGAACGGCGTGAACGAACTGCTGGTGATCTCTCAGGATACCTCGGCCTACGGCGTCGATATCAAACATGCCGAAGACCGCGGCCACCGCGCGCATATCACCGATCTGGCGCGTGATCTGGGGTCGCTCGGGGCGTGGGTACGGCTGCATTACGTCTACCCCTACCCCCATGTGCGCAACCTGATCCCGCTGATGGCTGAAGGTCTGGTACTGCCCTATCTGGATATTCCCTTCCAGCACGCGCATCCCGACGTGCTGAAACGCATGGCCCGCCCTGCGGCAGCGGCTAAGACGCTGGATGAAATTGCCGCGTGGCGTGACACCTGCCCCGACATCACCCTGCGGTCGACATTCATCGTTGGCTACCCCGGAGAGACAGAGGCAGAGTTCCAGACCCTGCTGGATTGGCTCGACGAGGCGCAGCTGGACCGGGTGGGCTGTTTTCAGTACGAAAACGTTGACGGGGCGCGGTCAAATGCGCTCCCCGATCACGTGCCGGACGAGGTCAAGCAGGACCGCTGGAACCGCTTTATGGAGAAGGCGCAAGCCATCTCGGCCGCCAAGCTGGAAGCCAAAGTCGGTCGCCGCATGGATGTGATCGTCGACGAGATCGACGACGAGGCCGCCACCTGCCGCACGAAGGCAGACGCGCCAGAGATCGACGGCAACCTGTTCATCGACGAAGGCTTCGAAAACCTGAGCGTTGGGCAGATCGTGACCGTCGAAGTCGAAGAAGCCGGCGAATACGATCTTTGGGGTCGCGTGGTCTAGGCCACCGCCCTCCCCCCTTCTCAACCGTGGAACAATCCGAGCGCCCTGGCGTTCCTATTCGCGCAGGCAGGCCCGATTGCAGGCACAGCCCATGTTGTGGAAATAGCAAACCCCGCACCCTACATATAGACATATGATGGCGTATCAGAGGTGAAACCCTTGAAAATGCACACGCGATGTTCTATATATGTTCTAACCAGAACAAGGGGGCCTACACAATGTCCTACCAACCGCAGTTTCCCGGCATGTTCGATCCCGACAACGGGGCCGTACCTGCCCGTGCAGAAGATTCAGCCCGCGACGCGCGCGCCGCTTTGCCGCCGACAGAGAAGCAGATGCACTATGCTACCTCGCTTAGCCTCAAGACCGGCGCGCCTGTGCCAAAACGGGCATTGACCGACCGCGCCGCGCTGTCTGAATGGATCGACGCCCATAAGCCCAAGCCGGTGGACGGGCCGTTTTCGCAGTATCCTTCGTCAAAGCAGGTCGCTTTTGCCGAACGCATCGCCCGTCTGAAGCGCCGCGATATCCCGCAGGAGTGTTTCCGCGACAAGACGATGATGTCGCGCTGGATCGACGGCAATAAACCCCGTTGATCCGGACGCGCGCCACGCGTCGGCATAACCACCTATACGAATGGATAGGCCGAGATACCAAAGCGCCATGCATTAGACGAAATCTGACATGGGAATGTTGCAAACGGGTGCTAGATTTGACCTATGGCTTATCCGCACCCAACCGCTGACACTCTCGCCGATGGCACGATCCACGTGTTGGGTCTGGGATTTGCGATACCGGCAACAATCCTGCTGACAACCTATGCTGCAAGCCAGGGGGAGCAGCTTACACCGACGCTGGTTTATGCGGCCTGCTTCGTTCTGTCGCTTCTGGCGTCGGCGATTTACCACCTTTTGCCGTTTGATCGTACCCGTGCCCTGCTGGGGCGGATTGACCATGCGGCGATCTACTTCAAGATCGCGGGCACCTACACACCGTTTGTTGTGCTCATCGGAACGGGGTTCGCCTATGGCATCCTCGCCGTGGTCTGGGCGCTGGCCATTATCGGAGCGGTCGCCAAACTGTCATTCTGGAGCACGGAGTCCAAAGCGTCGCTTTATCTGTATCTTGGCATGGGGTGGCTGTCTGTGCTGCTGGTCTGGCCGATGTGGCAAAACCTGCCGACCACGGCGCTGACGCTGATTGGCATCGGCGGGTTGATCTATACGCTGGGGACGATCGTCTTTGCACACCCCGGCATGCGCTTTCAGAATGCGATATGGCACAGCTTTGTGCTTGCTGCCTCTATCTGCTTTTTCGCCGCCATCTCTATCAGCTTGTAAGCCCGTGTCAGGCCGCGTCCAGATAGGCGCGCACGCAAGATTGCACGTGGCGGAACCGGTCGCCGCCCAGATGTTTCCCGCCATACCAGCGCGTGACCACGATCAAGTGATCCTCCAGCCCCTCACGCTCTAGCATGCGGATGATCACCATCCCCGCACCGGATTCCCCATCATCGCCTTTCAGCGGGCCGCCGTCTGACAGCAGCACCGCCCAGGTGTTGTGGGTTGCCTTGGCATAAGATTTATCGCGCTTGAGCTCTTTCAGCGCAGCATCCACGGCGGCGCGATCGGACGCGGGGCAGCCTGACACGGCATATTTCGACCCGCGGTCCGTCAGTATCTGGCCAAGCTGCTTCATGCGGTGCCGTTACAGCCCCGCCGCGGTCCGCCGTACGGTATCCAGACGCGATGCATTGGGCGGGTGCGTGCCCAGGAAACGGTCACCGGGGTCAGGAATCCGGGTAAAGAATTCGGCCCCCCGCAGCGGGTTATACCCTGCGCGTGCGGTGATAATGGTGCCCAAGGCGTCTGCCTCAAGCTCGAAGTCCTTTGAATAGGTCCGCGCGCCCACCTGCGCCCCAAGACGCTGTGCCGATTCGACCGCTGTGGCATCGCCCCCGCTCAGCGTGGCGAGACCGGCAAAGATCACCGCACCGGCGACCGCGTTCTGCTGTTGGCGTGCGATATGCCCTTCGATGTGGTGGGCAGCCTCGTGCCCCATGACAAAGGCAAGCTCGTCCTCGTTACGCGCATCCGCGATCAGGGCGAGGGTGAAGGCGATGACCGGACGCCCGGCCTTATCCTCGGTTTGGTAGGCATTGGCGGGCTGGCCCGGGCGGTCGTCGACCACGATGTTGAAATCGCAATTCACCTGCGAGGTCCGCACGCGACATTCCCGTTCGGCGACAGGTTCGACCGTTTGCAACACGCGGATAAAGCTGCGGGCGGATTCATTGGCGGAAAAACTAGCGGGTTGCCCTTGCTCGGGTTGGGTGGAAACAGGCCCCGACATCGTCGTCGGTTCGCAGGCAGCCATAAATGCCGCAGCGGCCAGAGCAAGACAGTATCTCAACATCACGTAACGCATCCTCAAAAGGGCAACGAATAGATCTGGCACCGTTTTAACGCGGCGGCGCGGATTTGAACAGACGGCGCAGTGCTGCTCTTGCATTGGACCACCGAAAGAATACTGTGCCTTCATGTTTACGATTGAACACGAATTCGATGCCAGTGTGATCACTCTGATCGACGAAGGCAAAGCACCCTTGCGTGAAGATGTGACGGTGCAGGCCTTTGCCAGCGTTATCACATTCGAGCAATGGGACCCGCGCACCAACTCTGTCTGCAAGATCAGCCTCTCGCCCGAGCAGCTGCACGATCTGACAGCTGCGCTGAACCTGCCCGAGGGCATCTACCGCACCGCGCCCAAGCGGTAACCAAAGGACACGCAATGGCCACTGGCACAGATATCAAGACATTTTACGAAGGCAGTTGGCACGAGGGTGACATCTCTGTCATCAAGGCCGCGGACCACGGTGCATGGCTGGGCACGACCGTATTTGACGGGGCGCGGCTGTTCGACGGTCTCAGCCCCGATCTGGAGGCGCATTGCGCACGGATCAACCGGTCGGCCAAGGCACTGATGATCACCCCCACGGTCGAGACCGCCGATATGGTCGAGATGGTACGCGAGGGTCTGAAAAGCTACCCCACGGACGCCGCCGTCTATATCCGCCCGATGTATTGGGCGCTGGCGGGCGACGAGCTGGGGATCGTGCCGTTAAAGGACGCGACCGGCTTTGCCATCAGCCTAGAACAGATCCCTATGGCGGCACCCGATGCGGCCACGACGCTGACACGGACCCGTTTCCGGCGTCCCGTGCTCGAAGACAATGTCGTCAACGCCAAGGCGGGCTGCCTTTATCCCAACAACGCCCGCATGATGGTTGAAGCCCGCGCCAAGGGCTTTGGCAACGCTCTGGTCGCCGATGCCATGGGCAATGTCGCCGAATCGGCTTCTGCCAATGTGTTCATGGTCAAGGATGGCGAGGTGTTCACCCCGATCCCCAATGGCACGTTTCTGGCCGGTATCACCCGCGCGCGGCATATGTCGAACATGCGCGCCGACGGGATCAAGGTGCACGAAACAGTGCTCAGCTTTGATGACTTCCATGCCGCGGACGAGGTCTTTTTGTCCGGCAACATGATGAAGGTCACGCCTGTCAAAGCGTTTGACGACACGCAGTACCAGATCGGCCCCATGACCCGCCGCGTGCGCGAGATGTATTGGGATTGGGCGGCCTCTGACCGTGGCTGACCCCGCCCCCCGCCGTTCAACAGGAGGATGCTATGCGTAAATTTATGGTTGTGCTGGATGACAGCCGCGAATGCCTGAACGCCATGCGATTTGCCGCGATGCGGGCGTCCAACTCTGGCGGCGGGGTGGTGGTGCTGTCGGTCATCCCGCCTGACGAATTCAATCACTGGATCGGTGTGGCCGAGGTCATGCGCGAGGAAGCCCGCGAAAGGATCGAGGTGCATTTCGAGGTCTTCGCCAAATGGATGCGCGACCGGCTGAACGTGGAGCCCGCGCTGGTTATTCGCGAAGGTGTGATCGTGGACGAGATCATCAACCAGCTGGCCGATGACCCCGAAGTCGGCGTGCTGGTGCTTGGCGCGGGCACCGACAAGAAATCTGGCCCCGGCCCCTTGGTGACCCAGCTTTCCCGCAACGCAGGCTCGCTGCCGGTGCCGATTACCATCGTTCCCGGTGACATGAGCAAAGAACGGCTCGAGATGATCACCTGAGGCGGCACCGCAGGCCGTCGCAAACTTAGAATCGTTCCAAACCTTGACTTGCGCGCGTTCAGGTCGCATATCTGCATCAACCCTTTCAGGAGCATGTGATGTTTATTCAGACCGAATCCACGCCCAACCCCGCAACGTTGAAATTCCTGCCCGGTCAGACCGTGCTAGAGATGGGCACCGCCGATTTCCCCGCCCCCGAAGCCGCCAGCGCCTCGCCTTTGGCCACGCGTCTGTTCGCTGTCGAAGGCGTGACCGGCGTGTTCTTCGGCACCGATTTCGTGACCATCACCAAAGCTGACGGGATCGAATGGGACCACCTGAAACCCGCCCTGCTTGGCGCGATTATGGAGCATTTTCAATCCGGCCAGCCGGTGATGGAAACCGGCCATGACCACGCGTCGGGCCATGCGGAGCATACGGGCGAAGACGGTGCGATCGTCGGCCAGATCAAGGAATTGCTGGACAGCCGCGTGCGCCCTGCCGTGGCACAGGACGGTGGCGACATCACCTTCCACGGGTTCGAGCGCGGCGTTGTCTATCTGCACATGCAAGGGGCCTGCGCGGGCTGCCCATCGTCCACATTGACGTTGAAAATGGGCATCGAGAACCTGCTGCGCCACTACATCCCCGAAGTAACCGAGGTACGCCCGGTTGCCTAAGACGCCTCTTCTCCTGGCGTTTGATACATCGGCCGCACATTGTGCGGCCGCTTTGCTGTCGGGCGACCAGATCATCGCCAGCGTCGAGGAACCGATGAACAAGGGTCAGGGCGAACGGCTGCTTGGCCTATGTGCCGAGGTGCTGGCCAGCGCAGATGTGGCCTATAGCGATCTGACAGCGATTGGCGTCGGCATCGGGCCGGGGAACTTCACTGGGATCCGCATCGCGGTCTCGGCCGCGCGCGGGCTCGCGCTTGGCCTTGGGGTGCCGGCGATAGGTGTGTCGCATCTTCAGGCGCTGGCCTTCGGGCATGATGGCGTTGTCATCAGCAGCATCGATGCGCGGCAGGACAAGCTGTTCGTGCAGGTGTTCGGCACAATGGATGACCGCGACCCTGTGATGTGTGGGCTGGATGATCTGCCTTCAGTGCCCTCGCGCGCTGATCCCGTCTGTGTGGGTCATCAGGCCGATATGATCGCAGCACTTTGTAACGGCACCGCCTTGCCCCCTCGTATGCCCGTGGCAGAGGCAACGGCACGCATTGCCGCGACGAAGCTTGGCAAGCGGACCCCGCGCCCTGCCCCGCTGTATCTGCGCCCCGCCGATGCCGCCCCGGCCCGCGACACCCCGCCCGCGATCTTTTCATGACGCCGCAGGATATGGCGCGGATTCACGCCGCCGCTTTTGTGCAAGACCGTGCGTGGACGGCGCAAGAGATCGCCGATCTGCTGGCCTCGCGGTTTGTGACGTATCTGGCGGAACCGCAGGGCTTTGCCCTGACCCGCCTCATCGCGGGAGAGGCAGAGCTGCTGACCCTCGCTGTTGATCCCGCAGCCCAACGTCAGGGTATTGGCCGCCGTTTGCTGCAACGCTGGATGGACGGGCTTGAAGCGCAGGCCGACACCGCCTTTCTGGAGGTCGCCGCCGACAATACCGCTGCCATCGCACTTTACACTTCCGCAGGGTTTCGCCAGACGGCCACACGTCGCGGGTATTATCAGCGTAAAGATGCGCCATCCGTTGATGCATTGATCCTTTCGCGTCAGTTTACGCACGGTTAATAGGCAATATCATCCCCAAGCGCTTGAGAATCCGGTTGACCCTACCCATGGGCTACGCAGTATCGTACATCTGATCGACGGAACCGGGCGCAAGCGCGGAACTGCGACCGGGCAAAGGCTTCGCGCTTGCGCCCCAACACAATAAACCGGGAGACACTCCATGACCCTTATGACCAAATTCCTCGGCGCTGCTGCGGCCACGGCTCTTAGTGCCGGTGCGGCTCTGGCCGAACCCGCCCTAATCTTCGACCTTGGCGGCAAATTCGACAAATCCTTCAACGAAGCCGCCTTTGCTGGCGCGCAACGCTGGGCCGAAGAGACCGGTGAAAGCTTCCGCGAGATCGAACTGCAGTCCGAAGCACAGCGTGAACAGGCGCTGCGCCGTTTCGCCGAAGCGGGCTCCAACCCTATCGTGATGACCGGCTTTGCCTTTGGTGATGCGCTTGGTCAGGTTGCGGGCGATTACCCTGATACCGATTTTGTCATCATCGACATGGTTGTCGACGCGCCCAACGTCCGTTCCGTTGTCTTTAACGAACACGAAGGGTCCTATCTGGTCGGCATGATGGCGGCGATGGCCTCCGAATCCAACACTGTCGGCTTTATCGGCGGCATGGACATCCCCCTGATCCGTAAGTTCGCCTGCGGCTACGCCCAAGGCGTTCTGGCCGTGAACCCCGACGCGACCGTGATTTCGAACATGACCGGTTCGACCCCTGCCGCATGGAACGACCCCGTGAAAGGGTCCGAGCTGACCAAAGCGCAGATCAGCCAGGGTGCTGATGTTGTCTATGCAGCCGCGGGCGGCACAGGCGTTGGCGTTCTGCAAACCGCAGCGGACGAAGACATTCTGTCGATCGGCGTGGACAGCAACCAGAACCACCTGCACCCGGGCAAGGTCCTGACCTCGATGATCAAACGCGTGGACAATGCTGTGTTTGACGCGATGTCCGATGGTCCCGGCATGGAAAAAGGCTTTAACGTCATGGGCGTTGGCAACGAAGGCGTGGGCGTCGCGATTGACGAACACAACAAGGCACTGGTTACCGCTGAAATGCAGGCCGCTGTGGATGAAGCAGCAGCCAAGATCGCAGACGGGTCGCTCGAGGTACATGACTACATGTCCGACGACAGCTGCCCGAGCCTGAGCTTCTAAGCGTGAGCACTGCAACACATACGGAGCGGCAGGAAACTGCCGCTCCGGCGATCGAGCTGAAAGGCATCTCCAAGGCCTTTGGTCCGGTACAGGCCAATAAAGACATCTCTATCCGCGTTATGCCCGGCACGATCCATGGGATCATCGGGGAAAACGGCGCGGGCAAATCGACGCTGATGTCGATCCTTTACGGATTCTACAAAGCCGATAAAGGCGACATCTTTATCGCCGGTAAAAAGACAGACATCCCTGACAGCCAGGCCGCGATTGCCGCAGGCATCGGGATGGTGTTCCAGCACTTCAAACTGGTTGAAAATTTCACGGTCCTGGAAAACATCATTCTGGGTGCCGAAGACGGGCGGCTGTTGAAGCCATCACTGGCCAAGGCGCGCAAATCGCTGATGAAGCTGGCCGATGACTACGGCCTGAAGGTGGACCCCGACGCGCTGGTGCAAGACATCGGCGTCGGCATGCAGCAACGGGTGGAAATCCTCAAGGCGCTGTATCGTCAGGCCGATATCCTCATTCTGGATGAGCCCACCGGCGTACTGACCCCAGCCGAGGCCGACCAGCTTTTCCGCATCCTCGGGCGTCTGCGCTCCGAGGGGAAGACGATCATCCTGATCACCCACAAGCTGCGCGAGATCATGGAGACGACGGACACCGTATCGGTAATGCGCCGCGGCGAGATGACCGCCACCGTCAAGACCGCCGAAACCTCGCCCGCCGAACTGGCGGAGCTGATGGTCGGCCGCAAGGTTCTGCTGCGTGTCGACAAGAAACCCGCGGCCCCCGGCCCGGTCATTCTGGATGTCGAAGGGCTGCGCGTCGTTGATGACAAGGGCGTCGAGCGTCTGCGCGGCATCGATCTGCAAGTCCGCGCGGGCGAAATCCTTGGCGTTGCGGGGGTGGCCGGCAATGGCCAGTCCGAACTGCTTGAGGTTCTGGGCGGATACCAGACCGGCAAGGGCAGCGTGCGCGTCAATGGCACGGCACTGGACCTGACCGGCAATAAATCCGACGGCCAATCCCGCCGCAACCACGGCATCGCCCATGTCCCCGAAGACCGCCAGCGCGAAGGTCTGATCATGGACTATCAGGCGTGGGAAAACACCGCCTTCGGCTATCACAAAGATCCTGCCTACCGCAGCGGCATGTTGATGGATAACGCCGCGATCAAGGCCGACACCGTTGAAAAGATGGAACGTTTCGACGTGCGTCCGCCAAACCCCAAACTGGCGGCCAAGAACTTTTCCGGCGGGAACCAGCAAAAGATCGTTCTGGCACGCGAGATCGAACGCAACCCCGACCTGCTGCTGATCGGCCAGCCGACCCGTGGCGTGGATATCGGCGCGATCGAATTCATCCACGAACAGATCGTCGCCCTGCGCGATCAGGGCAAGGCGATCCTGCTGGTCTCGGTCGAGCTGGAAGAGATTCTCGCACTCAGCGACCGGGTGGCTGTCATGTTCGACGGTCAGGTCATGGGCATCCGCGACGCCAGCCAGACCGATGAAAAGGAACTGGGCTTGCTGATGGCGGGCATCACCGATACCGATGCGCCCCATTCCATCGAAGAGATCGAAGACAATCTGGCCCATGCGGGCGGCGATCCGCATAAGGAAGTGTAACATGGACGTAATGCCAAAATGGGCCGAGGTCGTCCTCGTGCCTTTGATTTCGCTATTGCTGGCAGCGATCCTGTCGGCGCTGGTCATTCTGGGCATCGGGGAAGACCCTGTTGCGGCCGTCAAACTGATGGTGTCCGGCGCTTTGGGCAGCACCTATGGCTGGGGCTATACGCTGTATTACGCCACGAACTTCATGTTCACCGGCCTTTGCGTTGCCATCGCCTTTCACGCGCGGCTGTTCAATATCGGTGGTGAAGGCCAGGCGATGCTGGGCGGTTTGGGCGTAGCGCTGGCCTGTCTGTATATCCCGTGGCCCCATTGGTCGCTGGCCCTGATCGGTGCAGCTGCGATGGCTGCCGTGTTCGGTGCCGCCTGGGCCGCGATTCCCGCGTTCCTGCAGGCCAAACGGGGCAGCCATATCGTGATCACCACGATCATGTTCAACTTTATCGCGGCGGCAGTGCTGAACTATATTCTGGTCAACATGTTGCGCCCCCAAGGCAGCATGGACCCCGCAACGGCACGCTTTCCTGACGCGACCAAACTACCGACGCTGCATGATATTCTTGCCCCGCTGGGGATCGAGTTTTCCAAGGCAGCGCCCGCCAATATCTCGCTTCTGGTGGCGGTTGCGGCCTGTATCTTCCTGTGGGTGCTGATCTGGCGCACGCGGCTGGGGTATGAGATCCGCGCCTATGGCCATTCGGAATCGGCCGCGAAATACGCCGGTATCTCTCCGGTCAAGATCACAATGATCGCGATGATCATCTCGGGTGGTTTGGCGGGCATGATGGCGATCAACAACGTCATGGGCGAGGCTGAACGGCTGGTGCTGAACGCCACGGAAGGCGCGGGCTTTATCGGCATCGCTGTGGCGCTGATGGGGCGCAGCCATCCTCTGGGCGTTTTCCTTGCCGCGATCCTGTTCGGGTTCCTCTATCAGGGTGGTGCTGAACTGGCGCTCTGGACCTCGATCCCGCGCGAGCTGATCGTCGTCATTCAGGCGCTGGTGATCCTCTTTACCGGAGCGCTGGATAACATGGTGCGTATGCCGCTCGAGAAAATCTTTCTGGCGCTGCGCGCCGCACGGGCCCCCAAGCCCGAACGCAAACCGGTGGAGCCTGCTGAATAATGGATTATATCACGCTCATCCAACTGTTCGACAGCACCGTGCGCCTTGCCACACCGCTGCTACTGGCCTGCCTTGCCGGTCTGTTTTCCGAACGCGCCGGTATTTTTGACATCGGCCTTGATGGCAAGATGCTGGCGGCGGCGTTCTTTTCGGCGGCCGTGGCGTCGCTGACGGGGAACGTCTGGCTGGGGCTGCTGGCCGGCATCGCCGCGTCGATGGCGCTGAGCCTGCTACACGGGCTTGCCTCCATCACCTTCCGCGGCAACCAGCTGATTTCCGGCGTCGCGATCAACTTTCTTGCCGCCGGTCTGACGGTGCTGATCGCGCAGGACTGGTTCCAGCAAGGCGGGCGCACGCCGTCGCTGATCGGCGGGGCGCGGTTCAATCCGATCACCCTGCCCTTTGCCGATGACATCGCCCAGACCCCGATCATCGGCCCGCTCTATGCCGAGCTGATCTCGGGCCATTCGATCCTTGTCTACCTCGCCTTCCTCGCGGTCCCTGCGACATGGTGGCTGCTGTATCGGACGCGCTTTGGCCTGCGTCTGCGCGCTGTGGGCGAAAACCCCGCGGCGGTGGATACCGCAGGGGTTTCCGTTATCGGGCTGCGCTATGCCGCGGTGCTGATCTGTGGCGTGCTTTGCGGTATTGCCGGTGCCTACCTTAGCACGGCGCTGCAGGCTGGCTTCATCAAGGATATGTCCGCAGGCCGTGGCTATATCGCGCTGGCGGCACTGATCTTTGCCAAGTGGCGCCCGTGGTACGCGCTGTGGGCCACGCTGCTGTTCGGCCTGTTCGGCGCGCTGGAAACCCGCCCCGACGTGATCGAGGCATTGGTGAACTTCAAGGTTCAGGGCCAATTGCTGGCCGCACTGCCCTATGTGATGACCGTGATCATTCTCGCGGGTTTTGTCGGCAAGGCGATCCCGCCCCGTGCCGGTGGCGAACCCTACGTCAAAGAGCGTTAACGCTCCCCGCGCCGTCGCAAATTGCGGCGGCGCAGCATCCACGATTGATTTCAACCTTTGGATCGGTCTAACTGCTTCTATGCAAATTTACCTGCCCATTGCCGAGCTGTCGGTCAACGCGTTCCTCCTTTTGGGGTTGGGCGGGATTGTGGGCGTTCTATCCGGCATGTTCGGCGTCGGGGGCGGATTTCTGATCACGCCGCTGCTGTTCTTTATCGGCATTCCCCCTGCGGTCGCTGTGGCGACAGGCGCGAACCAGATCGTTGCCTCCTCCTTCTCGGCGCTGCTGGTGCATCTGAAACGCAAGACGGTGGATCTGCGCATGGGCAGCGTGCTGCTGGCGGGCGGGCTGGTCGGGGCCGCGGCGGGCGTCACCATCTTCAACTACCTCAAATCGCTGGGTCAGGTCGATCTGCTGGTCAACCTGTGCTATGTCGTTTTCCTTGGCATCATCGGTGGGCTGATGCTGATTGAATCGCTGAATGCGATGTACAAGACCCGCAGCGGCAAACGCCCCCCGCGTAAGAAACACACGTGGATCCAGAAGCTGCCGTTCAAGATGCGCTTTCGGGTCACGGGGCTTTATATCTCGGTCATTCCACCGCTGCTGGTCGGGGCCTTTGTCGGGCTTTTGGCCGCGATCATGGGCGTGGGCGGCGGCTTTATCATGGTACCGGCGATGATCTATCTGCTGGGGATGCCGACCAAGGTGGTTGTGGGGACATCGTTGTTCCAGATCATCTTTGTCGCCGCGTTTACCACGATGCTGCACGCCACCACCAACTATACCGTCGACATCGTACTGGCCGTGCTGCTGCTGATCGGCGGGGTGATCGGCGCGCAGTTCGGGACCAGCCTTGGCACCAAGCTCAAGGCGGAACAGCTGCGGATCCTGCTTGCACTTCTGGTGCTGGTCGTCTGCGGCAAGCTGGCGCTGGAACTGTTGCTGCAACCGGCAGAGCTCTATTCCGTCGGGTTCACATCATGATCCGTCTGCGTGCCCTTTTGATGTCAGCGCTGGCCTGCCTGTCATTCTCCGCCACTGCGGATGAGGCGATCGTGCTGGGCCTGAACCAAAGCGAAGTCTCTATCTCCACCAATTTCAACGGGTCCGAGATCATCATCTTCGGGGCCGTCAAACGCGAGACCCCGATCCCCGAAGGCCCCGAGCTTGAGGTCGTGGTGACCGTGTCCGGCCCGTCGGCCCCGGTCACGGTACGGCGCAAGGAAAAGACCTTTGGCATCTGGGTGAACACCGCTGCCGTCGAGGTCGACCGTGCCCCCAGCTTCTATGCCGTCGCCACCAGTGGCCCCTTGCAGGACGTGCTGAACCGCACCGAGGACCTGCGCTATAAGATCTCTGTCCCGCGGGCGATCCGGTCGGTCGGTGCGCCGATGAATATCGAGGATTCCGCCGCCTTCTCGGACGCGTTGGTGCGCATCCGCAGCAAGGCGAACCAGTATCAACTGGACGAGCAAGGCGTGACCGTGGACGAACAGACCCTGTTCCGCGCCACGGTGCAGCTGCCCGCCTCCTTGATCGAGGGCGATTACAACACCCGCATTTTCCTGACCCGTGGCGGGTCCGTCGTGGCGCAATACGGGACGTTGATCGACGTGCGCAAGGTCGGGCTGGAACGCTGGCTTTTCAACCTGTCGCGGGAAAATGCGCTGGTCTACGGTCTGCTATCGCTGGCCATCGCTATCGCGGCGGGCTGGGGGGCCTCTAGCCTTTTTGCGGCGCTGCGCCGCTAGGCCGGATCATCCGTCTGTGTCTCAAGGCTCAGCGGGGCGGCAGGGGCCGCGCGCAAATCATCCACCCGCAGCATTCCGGACGGTTTCGACAGGCGGTTGCGCACGACCCAGATCAGCCGCTCTTGCGCACGGGTGATCGCCACATAGGCCAGCCGCTTCCACAGCGGCTGCCCCGCCTCTGACCGGCCCATCCGCGCCGCTGCATAAAGGTCGGGCGCAAAGACCTGCACCGTGTCCCACTGGCTGCCCTGCGCCTTATGGATCGTAACCGCCGCCCCATGCAAAAACGTCGCCCCCATGCGCGCGGCAAAGGGGATAAAGGGTTCTTCCTCGTCCGGTTTTTCGATCTTCACGATCGACGCGGCAGAGATTTGCGGGTCTTCCGCTCCCATCACATGCAGGCGGCTAAAGCCCGGCTTGCGCCCTGCCCCCAGATAGACGACCTGCGCGCCCTTGATCAGGCCGCGCGCTTCAAGGTCGAGCCGTTTCTTGCGGTGTTTCAACGGCAGCTCGATCCCGTCGCAGATCAGCGGCTCCCCCTCCAGCAGCGCGTCTTCGGGCGCGCCATAGACCGACCGGAATGCGTTGATCAGCCGGATGCGCGTGGCATTGCGCCAGACCAGCACAGGCGACCGCGCCATCAAGTCCACTTCTACCCGCTGGCCCCAGACGACACGGTCGTCCTTCTTTGACGCGTCTTCGACCATACGCTCGAACTGTTCAAAGCTCAGGTCAGGGTCGGCAAGCGCATGGGCCAGATCAAGGATCGGGTTGTCGGCCTGCTGCCGGTGAATTCGGCTAAGGTTCAGCACCCGTTCCTTGGGCAGCTTTTCAAACACCATCGTGCCCGACTGCCCCACCGGGGCCAACTGCGCCGGATCGCCAAACAGCAGCAACGTCGGGAAGATCTCTTTCAGATCCTCGAACTGTTTGTCGTCCAGCATCGAACTTTCATCGACAAACCCGATATCCAGCGGTTCTTCGCGACGCTTCCATCCGGTGATGAAATCGCTGCCGCGCAGACCCGCAGCGGCCAAGGCACCGGGAATGGATTTGTTGTTCTCGTAGAACGCGAAGGCGCGGTCCAGCGAGACTTCGTTCATCCCCTCGATCACCGGGCGTTCACCGCTGCCCGCCAGCCATTCCGCGATGCGTTCGTATTCGGGGTCATAGACCGGCGTATAGAGAATGCGGTGGATCGTCGTCGCGGGCACACCGCGCAGCCGCAGGACTGATGCCGCCTTGTTCGTGGGGGCCAGAATGGCAAGGGTGCGCTTGTCTTTCTTCTTGCGCTCGTAATCGCCCGAAACGATGTCGACGCCGGCATTTTCCAGCGCCTTGTACAATTCTGCCAGCAGCAGTGTTTTGCCCGACCCCGCCTTGCCGGTCACCGCTAGCACTTGGTCCGCCCCGCCCGCAGGGGGCATCAGCAGATTGTCATCCAGATCGATGCCCGCATGGCGCAACATCTCGGTCACGCTGTCAAAGGCAGCCGCCTGATCGGCGGAATAGGTAAGGGCAGGTACTGTCATGGCGCGACCCTAATTCAGCGCGGCACCGGGGGCCAGATGGCATCGCCGCTATTCGCGCAATCAGCCCGTGCCAAACCGCCGCGTGATGCCGGATACGACAACACCCGCGCACCGATGGATTGGTGCGCGGGTGTCTGGTCAGCCGGTTGTCAGCACCCCCTGAACGGGGGCCACCGACTTATTTCTTCGCGTCCAGCGCGTCTTCGAGCGTGCGCAGGCCGGTCTTGGGCGATTGCACCAGTACCGACATGTTGCCCGGCTTATGCTCGTTCGCCATCATCTTCATATGCGCGTCGGGCAGATCGGCCCAGGTGAACACTTCGGACATGCACGGATCAAGACGGCGCTCCACCATCAGTTTGTTGGCGGCGGACGCCTGCTTGAGGTGGGCAAAGTGGCTGCCCTGCAAACGCTTCTGGTGCATCCACATATAGCGCACGTCGAACGTCAGGTTGAAACCCGAAGTCCCCGCGCAGATCACGACCATGCCGCCCTTTTTGCAGACGAAGGTGGAAACAGGGAACGTCGCCTCGCCGGGGTGCTCAAACACCATGTCGACGTTCACGCCCTTGCCTGTAATCTCCCAGATCGCGGCACCGAACTTGCGCGCCTCTTTGAACCAAGCCGCATATTCGGGCGTGTTCACGGTGGGCATCTGGCCCCAGCAATTGAAGTCCTTGCGGTTCAGAACGCCCTTGGCGCCCAGATCCATCACAAAGTCACGTTTGGATTCGTCCGAGATCACGCCAATCGCATTCGCGCCAGCGGTGTTGATCAGCTGAATCGCATAGGACCCCAGACCGCCCGAAGCGCCCCAGACCAGCACGTTCTGGCCCGGTTTCAGGTCATGAGGCTCGTGGCCGAACAGCATCCGGTAGGCGGTGGCCAGCGTCAGCGTGTAGCAAGCGGCCTCTTCCCATGTCAGGTGCTTGGGACGTGGCATCAGCTGCTGCGCCTGCACATTGGTGAACTGGGCGAAGGATCCGTCGGGGGTCTCGTAGCCCCAGATACGCTGGCTGGGGGAATACATCGGATCGCCGCCGTTGCACTCTTCGTCGTCGCCGTCATCCTGGTTGCAGTGGATCACGACTTCGTCGCCGACCTTCCAGCGTTTGACCTTGTCGCCAACCGCCCAGACGATGCCCGACGCGTCAGAGCCCGCAATGTGGAAGGGCTGCTTATGGCCGTCGAAGGGGCTGATGGGTTTGCCCAAGGCAGCCCAGACACCGTTATAGTTCACACCCGCCGCCATCACGAGGACAAGCACCTCGTGACTGTCGAGCGTCGGCACGTCCACGACCTCTTCGAGCATCGCGGTATTGGGGTTCCCGTGGCGTTCCTTGCGGATGGTCCATGCGTACATCTGCTTTGGAACGTAGCCCATCGGCGGGATTTCCCCGATCTCGTAAAGGTCTTTTTCCGGTGCGTCGTATTGCGCGATATTCGTGTCCAAGGCCATGTCGGTCTCCACAGTCAGAATAGGTTTGTGCCGCAGTGCAGAATCGCGGCGTCTACTGGTGGAATATGATCCTTCGCGCAACAATGCAACACCATTTGACCTGTAATTGTAATTTTATGACTTTGCAGTCGCAGCAATTTCGGCAGTAGTTTCGCTTGTGTGACCTATCTGTCAAAGAAATGGGCGATAGAGTTGGCGTAGAACCGCAAGGCGGGGCGTTGCCCGTCGGCGGGGGCATAGCCACGATCCGACGCCGTGATCATCCCGCGCTGCACCAGATGATCGCGTGCTCTGGCGACATTGGCGGCGAAGTCCTGCGCCACAACCGTAGCCTCGTCAGAGGCCCGCGCGGCCATGCCTTGCATTTCCTGTTCCAGCGCGACGCCATCCAGCGGCTTTTCCGCCAGCAACAGCACCCGCGCCAGCAAGGGCACGAACAACAGTGGCATCTCGTGTTCGATCCGCCCCATCAGATCCTGCGCCAGCCCGTCCACATTCGGCGCGTCGCCATAGTCGCGCAAATGTACCGGCGTGCCGAACACGACCACCGCCTCACCGAAGCGCAGGAATTTGCCGCGCAGACGCAGCCAGATCTTGCGAACAATGAATTTCAAAATGACCGAGATTTGGGCATCGAAGCGGCGGGTGCCTGCCTCGTCCGCAGCAATCAACACGCGGTCTTCCAGCACGCGGTCATAGTTGATCGCCACCGGTACAAAGACGACATCGCGGTCTTTCAACTCGGCCTCAAGCACATAGCCAAGCAGACCCATCTTGGGCGGCATCAACTTGCCGTTCAGGCTCAGCCCGCCCTCGGGGAAGATCGCCTGGGTCACCCCGCCTTCGGTCGCCATCTGCACATAGCGGGCCAAGACCTTGCGATACAGCGCGCCGCGCGATTTGCGCCGGATGAAATACGCCCCCATCGACCGTATCAACCGGCTGAGCGGCCAGACACGCGCCCATTCCCCCACGGCATAGCTAAGCGCCGACGCCTCCCCCGCGAGGTAGGTCACCAGCACGTAGTCCATGTTGCTGCGGTGGTTCATCACAAAGATGACCGTGGCGTCTGACGGGATACCTTCGATCACCGCGTCGTTTTGCGATCCGGTGCGCACATCATACAGCGCATTCGCCAGAAACCGCGCCAGCCGGATGCCAAAGCTGAAATAGGCAAAGGCGCTAAAACTCGGGACGATCTCGCGGGCATAGCGGCGCGCCTGTTCGGAGGCGACGTTCTCGGGGATACCTTCGGCGCGCGCGTGATCCACAATCGCCTGACTGATCTGCGGGTCATAGATCAGACGCTGGATCATATCGTGCCGCCGCGCCAGCTTGAACGGTTCAATCGGGCGGGTCAGCCGCGTGTTCAGCTGTGCGACAGCTTTCTCCAGCCGTCTGCGAAAGAACCACCGGACCGAGGGCAACAGGAAATGGCTAAGTGCGGTCACAGCCGCGAACAGCAGGATCACCGCGAAAAGCCAGACGGGAAGTTCAATCGTTTGCGTCATCGCCCAACCCTTGCAGGACCCGCGCTGTCTGGGCAACATAAAACAGTCAACCACACATAGGGCACCCCTAGACAAGGCACACGCGACCCTAACGCAGCGGCTTTCGCCCATGCCGCAATGCAGCGAATTGACAGAGCCTGATTATTTCACGTATCAATCGACCAGCGCAAGAATATTACCCATTCGATTCACGAAAGGCCGCCCCATGTCGCAACCGCAAAAAGACCGCCCCTGGCTGATCCGCACCTACGCCGGACACTCCACCGCCGAGGCATCCAATGCGCTGTACCGCGCGAACCTTTTGAAAGGGCAGACCGGCCTGTCGGTCGCCTTCGACCTGCCCACCCAGACCGGATATGACAGCGATCACATCCTGTCGCGCGGCGAAGTCGGCAAAGTGGGCGTGCCCGTGGCGCATCTGGGCGATATGCGCAGCCTGTTCAAGGATATCCCGCTTGAGCAGATGAACACCTCGATGACGATCAACGCCACGGCGCCGTGGCTGCTGGCGCTGTATATTGCTGTGGCCGAGGAACAGGGCGCGGATGTGTCCAAGCTGCAAGGCACCGTGCAGAACGACCTGATCAAGGAATACCTGTCGCGTGGCACCTATATCTGCCCGCCTGCCCCGTCTCTCAAGATGATCGCGGATGTGGCCGAGTATTGCTATACCAACGTGCCCAAGTGGAACCCGATGAACGTCTGTTCCTACCACCTGCAAGAGGCCGGTGCCACGCCCGAGCAAGAGCTGGCCTTTGCCCTTGCCACCGCCACCGCCGTGCTGGACGCCCTGCGCCCCCGCGTACCCGAAGAGGACTTCCCCACGCTGGTGGGGCGGATCTCTTTCTTTGTGAACGCGGGCATCCGCTTTGTCACCGAGATGTGCAAGATGCGCGCCTTTGGCGACCTTTGGGACGAAATCTGCCGCGACCGCTATGGCGTTGAAGACCCGAAGTATCGCCGCTTCCGCTATGGGGTGCAGGTAAACTCCCTCGGGCTGACCGAACAGCAGCCCGAAAATAACGTCTACCGCATCCTGATCGAGATGCTGGCAGTGACCCTGTCAAAGAACGCCCGCGCCCGCGCCGTGCAGCTGCCCGCGTGGAACGAAGCGCTTGGCCTGCCGCGCCCGTGGGACCAGCAATGGTCGATGCGGATGCAGCAGATCATGGCCTACGAGACCGACCTGCTGGAGTTTGACGACCTGTTCGATGGCAACCCCGCCGTGGACCGCAAGGTCGAAGCCCTGAAAGAGGGCGCACGGGCCGAGCTGGCGAACCTTGACGATATGGGCGGCGCGATTTCGGCGATTGACTATATGAAGTCCCGTCTGGTCGAAAGCAACGCCGACCGTCTGGGCCGGATCGAGGCCGGCGAGACCATCGTCGTGGGCGTGAACAAGTGGCAACAGGGCGAACCCTCGCCCCTGATGACGGGTGATGGCGGCATCATGGTCGTGGACCCGGCAGTCGAGGCCGACCAGATCAACCGTCTGAACGCATGGCGCGACAGCCGTGATCAGGCCGCCGTGGACAAGGCGCTGGCCGATCTGCGCGCCGCCGCTGCCGAAGGCCGCAATGTAATGGAGCCCTCTATCGCCGCCGCCAAGGCGGGGGTTACCACCGGCGAATGGGCCGAACAGATGCGCAGCGTGCACGGCGAATACCGTGGGCCAACAGGCGTTGCTTCGGGCCGGTCAAACAAGACCGAGGGGCTGGACGACCTGCGCGACGCCGTGGATGCCGTCAGCACCCGTCTGGGTCGACGGTTGAGTTTTCTTGTCGGGAAACCGGGGCTCGACGGGCATTCGAACGGCGCGGAACAGATCGCCGTCCGCGCCCGCGATTGCGGCATGGAAATTGCCTATGAGGGTATTCGCCTGACGCCGTCGGAAATTGTTTCCGCCGCCGCTGAAGGAGAACATCACGTTGTCGGGCTTTCGATTCTTTCGGGATCGCATATTCCATTGGTCGAGGATTTAATGAAACAAATGCGCGCCGCCGGATTGGATCACATTCCCGTAATCGTGGGTGGTATTATTCCAGAAGAAGACGCCAAAAGATTGCGCGCTATGGGAGTCGCCCGTGTTTACACGCCGAAAGACTTTGAATTGAATACAATTATGGCAGACATCGTCACACTCGCCGATCCCGAAACTGTGGCCGCCGAATAAAAAGCGGCCAATTCAAAAACTCTTTGTTTGTTCATTCTTTTGGCGTAAAGCATTAATTGGCTTTTCGACAAAGGAATGAGCGAGAATGAGTATTGATCTAAGCACAATGTCCCACAAACAGCTGGAACAGCATTTGGAAGACGTGAAGATGGCGATTAAAAACGCATATGAACGCGACCGCGTAGAAGCCCGCAAAGCCGCTGAAAAAGCAGCCGCCGAATACGGGTTCTCGCTGGATGAAGTATCCGGCGGTACGAAAAAGGGCAAAGCCGCGAAAGCTGCCGCGAAATACGCCAACCCCGAAGACCCCAGCCAGACATGGACCGGCAAGGGCCGCCAGCCCAACTGGTTCCGCGACCTGATCGCCAGCGGCACAGATCCGGAAACGTTGGAACTGTAAACCGGACTGACATGCGCACAGCGCGCGGTTATTGCGTCCCCTCGGCGCATCCTCTTGGCTTTGGAAATATAAAGAGCATCCTATGACAATTCATATTGGCGCAAAACCCGGCGATATTGCCGAAACAGTCCTTATGCCCGGCGACCCGTATCGCGCGAAATGGGCTGCTGAAACATTCCTTAAAGATGCAAAACTTGTAAATGAAGTGCGCGGCATGCTGGGTTTCACCGGCACATGGAATGGCAACCGCGTCACTATTCAAGGCTCTGGCATGGGGATGCCCTCGCTGTCGATTTATGCCAATGAATTGATTTCCGAATACAACGCGCAAACCCTTATTCGGATTGGATCTTGTGGCGGGATGCAGCCGCAGGTTGGTATTCGCGATGTCATTATTGCCATGACCGCCACGACAATTACCTCGCCTTCTTCCGGTATCTTCCGCGAGATGAATTACGCCCCCTGCGCCGATTGGTCCCTGCTGCGTGCTGCCGTGGACGCGGCAGAGGCGAAAGGCACGAAAACCCATGTCGGCGGGATCTATTCGTCGGATGTCTTTTATGCCGAACGCCCCGATCTGGACGAGCAGATGACCCGCCACGGCATTCTGGGTGTCGAGATGGAAGCGGCAGAGCTTTATACCCTCGCCGCGCGCCACAAACGCCGTGCGCTGGCGGTGCTGACGGTCAGCGACCACCTGCAAACCGGCGAAGCGCTGCCCGCGGAAGAGCGCGAGAAATCCTTTGGCGATATGGTCGAAATCGCGCTACAGGCGGCTTTCCCCAATAACTGATGCGCGATGATCCCCCGTCGGACGCTCCGCGGGGGATTTATATCCATTTGGAAGGTTTGGCCGGGCGCTATCCTCGATCCCTTAGCCCCCGTGGCTGCGGTCGTAGCCGTTGGGGGACGGGCTTTGCCACCCATCAAGCGCGCCTTTGGCGGGGGCGAACACCTCTACCAGCAGCGGATAGCAGGCGGCAACGTCCGAGGAGTGTTTGGCGGAGCAATCCCCCCCCGGACAGGCGCTGAGCGCGCCGAGCAGGTCGATCTCGGCGAAAAACTCGAGGTAGTCGCCGGGGCGCACGGGGCTGGCCTTCATGAAATACTGGCCGGTGTCGCGGGTAAAGCCGGTGCACATAAAGACGTTCAGCACGTCATGCACGAAAGGCTCTGCCTCGGTGCGCGTGATGCCCTGATGATCGGCCAAGGCCCGGATCAGGTTGGAGTGGCAGCAATGGTGGTATTGCCCGCCCGACAACAGTTGGTTGGTATAGGGATCACAGCGCGTGCCGATCACATCATGCACCGAGCCGCCGAAGGCATCCATGCCGTACCAGTCGAGCGTATCATGGGTCAGCGTCGCCATAGGGCGCAGCGTGGGAAAGCTGCTCCACATGCGCTGTCCGGTGGTGATATGCGTGCCATGCAGTGCGCGGGTTTTGCCGGAGTAGAACCGTTCGGACAGATCGTTTTGCGCCCAGAGGTTCAAGTCACCGACCTGTGGCCCGTCGACCGAGGTAATCCGAAAGAAATGCCCCGCAGGCACGGTAAAGCAGCTTGCGTCACGAGGGGCGACGGTGACCTCGTCCACTTTGGTCAGCGTTTCGCGCGCGCGTCCGTAAAGCGCCATGTCAGGCACGGGCAGCGTTTCGACGGGATAGCAGATCACGGGCGCAACAGCGCGGCGGGCGTCGGCATCATGGGGCGGTGTCATAGCGGAAACTCCTGACTGTCGGGTTCGATCCAGAGGCCATCGCACGCGGCGTCAGAGAGGCCGGCCGCCGACACTGGCCTTGCAGTCGCGGGGGGCCGATTGGGTGGCGGTATAGGCCTCTGCTCCGCAGGCGACACAGTGGTAGAACTGCAGGCTGCCTTTGTCGCGGGTACTGTCCTTGCGCCAGCGGCATCCACGCACCGCTTTATCACGGTAGGCAACATAGGCGACGATCGCAAAAGCGATGGCAAAGGCAATCAGGATCATAGGGGGCACATGTCACGCCCCCCGCGCCATAGGGCCGCGGGAGGCGCAGGTTGCGATGGGATCAAACGGTGCGTTCGACCATCATCTTCTTGATATTGGCGATGGCTGCGGCAGGGTTCAGGCCCTTGGGGCAGGTCTTGGCGCAGTTCATGATGGTGTGGCAGCGGTACAGTTTGAACGGGTCTTCCAGATCGTCCAGACGTTCGCCTGTGGCTTCATCGCGGCTGTCGATGATCCAGCGGTAGGCATGCAGCAGCGCGGCTGGCCCGAGGTAGCGGTCGCCGTTCCACCAGTAGCTGGGGCAGGATGTCGAGCAGCAGGCGCACATGATGCACTCGTAAAGCCCGTCAAGCTTGGCACGGTCGTCGATCGACTGTTTCCATTCTTTCGCGGGCTCTGCCGTTTTGGTTTCAAGCCACGGCTGGATGGAGGCGTGCTGCGCGTAGAAATGCGTGAGGTCGGGGATCAGATCCTTGACCACGGGCATATGTGGCAACGGATAAATCTTCACCGCGCCTTTCACCTCGTCCACGCCGTAGGTGCAGGCCAGCGTGTTGATCCCGTCGATGTTCATCGCGCAGGATCCGCAGATGCCTTCGCGGCAGGACCGGCGGAAGGTCAGGGTCGGGTCGATCTCGTTCTTGATCTTGATCAGCGCGTCCAGAATCATCGGGCCGCAGGTGTCCATATCGACGAAATACGTGTCGATGGCCGGGTTCTTGCCGTCATCCGGATTCCAGCGATAGACCTGAAACTGCCGCAGGTTATTGGCACCTTCGGGTTTGGGCCATGTTTTACCGGTCGTCATCCGGGAGTTCTTGGGGAGCGTGAGTTGAACCATATCGCTTCTCCTGGTCTGTCGGGCAGTTGCCCAGTTCGTTACAATTCTGGCGCTTACGTCTTTCGGATGTAAAGCGCATTTCCCTCGGCGCGCAGGGTTTGACGGTACCCGGCGGCCAGTATCTCTGCACAAAGGTCGCCGTCCCACTGATCCGCGTGGCGGACCTCTATCAAGATCGCATCCGGCAGCCAGCCGCCGGATTTGCCCTGCGCGAGGATGGGGTTCAGCACGACCTCCTCGGCCCCTTCGACATCGATCTTGAGGATCGTGCCGTCATGGTGCCGTGCGGCGTGTGTAAAGGCGGACAGGGGCCGTGTGGGCACCAGCACGCCGCCGTTTTGTTGCTTGCCTTCGATCGGGAGCAGCGATGCCTGACCGTAGTTGTGCCCGCGGAAGTTCAGCATCGCCTCGCCCTCGCGGTCGGACAGCGCGCAGCCTTCGATTCGCACACGGTCGGTCAGATTGTTCAGCGCGATGTTCATGCCAAGCCGGCCAATCATCAGCGGGTTGGGTTCGAATGCCACAACGCGCGACCCGTCGCCCGCGGCCATCGCCAGCGGGATCGAATAGGCCCCGCAGTTGGCACCGATGTCAAAGACCAGCATGTTGCGGTTTTCCACCAGTTCGACCAAAGCCACCAGCGATTTGATCTCGGGCGGGTATTCGTTCAGCCAAAGGCAGGTTTCGGTGTAGTTATCGCGCGGATCCACCACCATGCGGATGTCGGCGAACTCCACCTCTGTGGGGCCAAGCTGCGCCTTGATGCGGGTGCGTTCGCTGGTGTCGCCGTCACGGAATTGCGCGCGCAGATCGGCCATATGGCCTGCATCCTTGCCCTGCGTATCCGGCGTGACGTTCGGGTGACCCATTAGCCCAGCAACCCCGGGACGCTGCCAGCGGAACGCGACAGGCATTGAACGGTTTCGGGGCGCGACAGTACCGCGCGCACGGTGGCGACGGTGGTGTCATCCACCCCGATTACGGCGGATTTGGCGAAAACGCGCACCTGAGCCGCATCGGCATTGTCGACGATACAATCGGTGAAGGGCGTGATCAGCTGCTTGGGCACCTGCGGAAAGCGCGTGGCAAGGGTTTCGGTGATGACCCCCTTGGTGCCTTCGCGGGCGATGCTGTCGACCTGCTGCGTTGCTTGCGCACAAGCGGACGCGGCCAAAATCATGGTCAAAGCGATAAACTGTTTCATGTCGCCTGCCCTCCGCCTGCAGGACGAGGGCACGGCCCCCGGTTTGGTCCCCTGCCCCCAAAACCGGAGGCAGGGTTTCAGATCAATACACCCGTGCTTTGGGTGCGATCTTTTTCATGTCGATCCCGCCTTCGGATTCCTCGGTCAGCGGGTCAAGGTGCACACCACGGTAGCTGAGCGTTGCCGCGTTCCCGTCGAAATACGCGAGGCTGTGCTTGCGCCAGTTCTCGTCATCGCGATCAGGG
Organism: Sulfitobacter sp. TCYB15; assembly: GCF_040435955.1. Classification (NCBI taxonomy): domain Bacteria; kingdom Pseudomonadati; phylum Pseudomonadota; class Alphaproteobacteria; order Rhodobacterales; family Roseobacteraceae; genus Sulfitobacter; species Sulfitobacter sp. TCYB15. Next base: position 837,738 of record NZ_CP159193.1, on the reverse strand, counting down.
TAATCTTCGTGGGCATGCGCCCCGCGGCTTTCCTTGCGAGCAGCAGCGGCGGTGATGGTGGCCACGGCGTTCGGCATCAGGTTGGTCAGCTCAAGCGTTTCCATCAGGTCAGAGTTCCAGACCAGCGATGTGTCGGTCACGTGCAGATCAGCGATCTTGCCGGCGACTTCGTCCATCTTGACCTTGCCTTCGTTCAGCGTCTTGTCGGTACGGAAAACCGCAGCATCGGCCTGCATGGTTTTCTGCATTTCAAGCCGCAGCTCGGCGGTCGGGATCTGGCCCTTGGCATAGCGCAGGCTGTCAAAGCGTTCAAAGGCGGCATCGACCGATTTCTGGTTCGGCGTCGGTACGGGGGCCTCTGCGTCGACGACCTCTTTCGCGCGGATCGCGGCGGCACGGCCAAAGACCACAAGATCGATCAGAGAGTTCGAGCCCAAACGGTTCGCCCCGTGTACCGAGGCACAGCCCGCTTCGCCCACGGCCATTAGGCCCGGTGCCACGCGGTCCGGCGCGTCTTCGGTCGGTGCCAGTACTTCGCCCCAATAGTTGGTGGGGATACCGCCCATGTTGTAGTGTACGGTCGGCAGAACCGGGATCGGTTCTTTGGTCAGGTCCACCCCTGCAAAGATGCGCGCGGATTCAGAGATACCGGGCAGGCGCAGATCAAGCGTTTCCTTGGGCAGGTGGTTCAGGTGCAGGTGGATGTGGTCTTTGTTCTCGCCCACGCCGCGGCCTTCGCGGATTTCCATCGTCATACAGCGCGAAACAACGTCACGGCTGGCAAGGTCTTTGTAGGTGGGGGCATACCGCTCCATAAAGCGTTCGCCTTCGGAGTTGGTCAGATACCCGCCTTCGCCACGCGCGCCTTCGGTGATCAGACAGCCCGCGCCATAGATGCCGGTGGGGTGGAATTGCACGAATTCCATATCCTGCAAAGGCAGGCCCGCGCGCGCCGCCATACCGCCGCCGTCGCCGGTGCAGGTATGCGCCGATGTCGCCGAGAAATAGGCACGGCCATAGCCACCTGTCGCCAGAACAACCATCTTGGCGCTGAACAGGTGCATGGTGCCGTCGTCCAGCTTCCAGCACAGCACACCCTGACACACACCATCATCCGACATGATCAGATCAATGGCGAAATACTCGATGTAGAATTCCGCGTTATGCTTCAGCGACTGACCGTAAAGCGTGTGCAGGATCGCGTGGCCGGTCCGGTCGGCGGCGGCACAGGTCCGCTGCACGGGGGGGCCTTCGCCGAATTCGGTGGTGTGGCCGCCGAAGGGACGCTGGTAGATCTTGCCCGCTTCGGTCCGCGAGAAAGGCACGCCGTAGTGTTCAAGCTCGTACACCGCTTTTGGGGCTTCGCGTGCGAGGTATTCCATCGCATCGGTGTCACCCAGCCAGTCAGAGCCCTTGACCGTGTCATACATATGCCACTGCCAGTTATCGGGGCCCATGTTGGACAGCGACGCCGCGATACCGCCCTGCGCCGCAACCGTGTGCGAACGGGTCGGGAAAACTTTGGTCACGCAGGCTGTTTTCAGCCCTTGCTCTGCCATGCCAAGTGTCGCACGCAGGCCAGCGCCGCCAGCCCCCACGACAACGACATCATATTCATGCGTTTCATATTCATATGCAGCCATGTCTCGGTCTCCGGTATAGCGTAGGCGTGTGTTAAAGCGCGATGCGGGCGATGGCGAAAACGCCAACCGCGGCCGCACCATAGCTGAGGCAGGTCATCAGGATGATCGCAACTTTCTGCGACAACCCGTGGACGTAATCCTCGATCAGCACTTGGACACCGTCGTTAAAATGTTTGAAGCCAACGATCAGCGTCAGGGCGGCGACGATCGCGGGGAAAGGCCTGCTGTAGTAGGCGATGATCTCTTCGTAGGTGCCCCCAAGGGCGGACCCGAAGGTAAAGACGAAAAGCGGGATCAGGATCAGCAGCGCAACAGAGCTGACTTTCATCGCCCAGAAATGTGCGGTGCCCGATTTGGCCGAGCCCATGCCCATAGCGCGTTTGCGGTCTGTCAAATAAGCCATGTGTCTATCCCTCAGATGATCAGCGCGGTGATGATGGTCAAAACGACTGAACCGATCAGCGCGGCCCAGCCCAGCTTTTCAGCCGTCGGGATATCCAGCGCATAGCCGTTGTCCCAGATCAGGTGCCGGATACCGGCCAGCGAGTGATACCACAGCCCCAGCAGCGACAGGAACATGACCAGATCACCGAACCAGCTGGTGATGAAACCGTTCGCGATATCAAAATATTCCGCCGACGTTGCTGCCGCGAGGAACCACCAGACGATCAGCAGCGCGGCGACCAGCATCGCGTTGCCGGTGATGCGCGTCAGGATCGACGTCATGGAGGTCAGTTGCGGGCGATAGATCGTCAGGTGGGGTGACAGCGGGCGATTGCCCCGGTTCACATCTGCCATGATGGATTCCTTTTCTCGTCAGGTTGCGGTCATAGATAACGGTATTTTTGGGACTGTCACGTCCAGAGGCGTGAATTTGAAGCGGTTTATTGGCGCAGTTGCCCAAACCCTTCGGTTAGCGCCGGACATTTCTGCAATTTGTGATCACTAATTTTCCAGCTGTGATCACAAGCGCCAAAGCCAACCAAATTCATCGGGCTTTTCAGCAGCCGTTTGGGCGAAACTCAGCCCCAAGTGTTCGTTTGCGCGCCGCATGATGCGCATGTCTTCAACTTGCAACGCGGCAGATTTGGCTACCTGCGGAGACTGATCTGAGCGGGGGGAGCAAGCGGCTTTGGCATCATCCCGCGGGATCGTCCAATAGCAAGTGCAGGTGCAGCGGGCGGGGTTTACCGTGATCTCGACCACACCCGCCCGCTGCGCCTTAGGGCATTACTTCAGCGATTCATCGATGCCTTTGCACGCATCGACCAAGCCTTTAACGGCGTTCACAGAGTTGTCGAACATGGACTGTTCGTCCTTGTTCATCGCAATCTCGACTACACGTTCGACGCCACCAGCACCGATCACGGTGGGCACGCCGACATAGAAGCCGTCCAGACCATAGGCACCGTCAACATAGGCGGCGCATGGCAGAACGCGTTTTTGGTCTTTCAGATAGGCTTCGGCCATTTCGATTGCCGATGTCGCAGGCGCGTAGAACGCCGAACCGGTTTTCAGCAGGCCAACGATTTCGGCACCGCCATCACGGGTCCGCTGAACGATCGCGTCCAGCTTATCCTGTGTGGTCCAGCCCATTTTCACCAGATCAGGCAGTGGGATACCCGCAACGGTGGAATAGCGCGTCAGGGGCACCATTGTATCGCCGTGGCCGCCCAGAACGAAGGCAGTGACGTCTTTCATGGAGACGTTGAATTCAGTCGCGAGGAAGTGACGGAAGCGTGCCGAATCAAGCACACCCGCCATGCCGCAGACCTTGTGGTGAGGCAGACCGGAGAATTCGCGCAGCGCCCAAACCATCGCGTCCAGCGGGTTGGTGATGCAGATAACGAATGCGTCTGGCGCGTGGGCAGCAATGCCTTCGCCAACGGATTTCATAACCTTCAGGTTGATTCCCAGCAGGTCATCACGGCTCATACCGGGCTTACGCGCAACACCGGCAGTCACGATGCATACGTCTGCGCCAGCGATTTCAGAGTAGTCGTTCGCGCCGGTCATGGTCGCGTCGAATTTGGCGGATGGGCCAGATTCTGCGATATCGAGGGCCTTACCCTGCGGGATACCTTCGGCGATGTCGAACAGGACAACGTCGCCCAGTTCCTTGATTGCTGCGAGATGGGCAAGCGTGCCCCCGATTTGCCCTGCGCCGATAAGCGCGATCTTGGGTCTGGCCATGTGGTATACTCCGACAGGGTTACATTTCGCTTCGGGATACCGAAATGAAGCGCACCGTGCAAGTTGCGCTTGGTCCGGCATCACGTCACATCGCGCAGAGCCATAAAAAACGGGACCGTTCCTTTCGAAACGATCCCGTCTTGGTCAGCTTTTCAGCAAGCTATTGCCGAATTTGACTGAGCGTGAAGCTTAGCCTTGGTATTCAGGCTGTGCTTCCAGCGCTTCTTCGCTGCTGTCGATGTAGATGCGGAAGTCGTCGCCTTCAGCGTTCTTCATGATTTGCAGCTCGTCCCATGTAACGGCTACTGGCTTTTCGCCAATGCCCAGGAAACCACCGACGTTGATCACAACTTGGCCAACTTCGCCGTTGTCACCCATAACAAGGGCACCGATTTCGCCGACGGTCTCGTCGTTGGCACCGTAAACATAGGACCCTTCAAGGTCTTCTGCTGTTAGCGCGGCAACTTCATCAGCTGTGGCGTTTGCATAGCCTTCACGCTCAACCGCTGGGGCTGTCAGCATGGGGCGTTCCATGTCTTGCTCAAGCTCGTTTGCCCCTTCCGCCATTTCGGTGGTCGCTTCATCAACGGCCTGCTCTGTTTCAGCGGCTGCTTCTTCGGCTTCCATTTCAGCTTCGTTTGCCAGTGCTTCGGCATCCGCTTCCATTTCGGTCTCTGCGTCGACCTCAGCTTCGGCGTTCATGTCGGTCGCTGCCATATCTGTGTCAGCGTTCATGTCGGCGTTGGCGTCCATGTTTGCTTCGGTTTCCATGTCAGCTTCGTCGTCCATACGTTCGAACGCTGGGGCTTTTTCAAGCATCTCTTTGCTTGTGTTCACCACGAGGAAACGGTCGTCGCTGTCACCTTCTTCGGTCACGATGCGAATCTCGTCCATGTTCACGCTTACGTCACGCTCACCCATGCCGAGGAAGCCACCAATGCCGAGGATTACGGCCTTAACGTTGCCTTCGGAATCCAGCAGGACGTCGTTGATCTCGCCGATGTCGTCCCATTCCTTTTCGCCGTCAGCGGCGATGGTGGAGTTTGCTTCAACTTCTGTCTCGGAATTGTAGATACGCATGCCGATCAGGTCGGAGGCGAAGAAGTCAGTTTCTTGCGCTGTCACGGTACCAAAACCAGCTGCATGTGCATCTGCAAATGCGGGACCAGTCAAGCTCAGGATGATTGCGGTTGTGCCAAGAATACGTTTCATTGTTGATACTCCTTTAGAAGTTCCGGGTGATAATCACTCGGTTGTGATATCAACGATGATGTGGCGATTGCGTTCCGGCGATCCGCGTCTTTTTTCGCCGCTTTTATAATCTATGACATATCAAATGGGGCCCGCCTCCTTAGTTTGTTGATCCTGCGGCGGGTGCGAAATTTTTGCGGAAATCTTGTGGCATCCGTCACAACCTGCGGTTCGCGTTCCCGCCGCAACATCCTGCGTCAGCGCCACCACCGCCGCCGCGGCAGTTGCCAGCCCGATCAGGTTAAACAGTTTTACCATTCTACACCTCTTACACTTACACACGCACCAAGACGCCTTTCCTTCTGGCAGCAAAACCTGAAGGCCGCGTTAAAGCCGCAAATTATCTGACGCTGCGCTGCGGCGCGTTTGCGCTTGAAGTTTTCGTCTAAAAATGCAGACCTGCACGCAACATTATTTCTTGGAGAGTCGCAAATGTCGAAAATCACCCGCCCCCTGCGTTCCGTTCTATATATCCCCGGCTCCAAGGACCGCGCGTTAGACAAAGCCCGCGGGCTGCCAGCCGATGCGATTATCTTTGACCTCGAAGACGCCGTGATCCCGGAAGAGAAAACCGCTGCACGTGAAACACTCGCCACGGCGCTGAAAGACGGCGGCTATGGCAGCCGGTATAAGGTGATCCGCATCAACGGGCTGGACACCGAATGGGGTGCCGACGATGCCCGCGCCGCGGCGAAGATGGACTGCGACGCCATTTTGCTGCCCAAAGTCGGCAACCCCGCCGATCTGGACGCACTGGCCGAAATCACGGGCGACATCCCGCTTTGGGCGATGATGGAAACCCCCGGTGCGATGCTGAATGCCGCCGCGATTGGCGCGCATCCCAAGCTGCAATGTATGGTGATGGGCACCAACGACCTGAATAAAGACCTGCAAACCCGCGTGCGCGCCGACCGCCTGCCCCTGATGACCGGGCTTGGCCTATGCGTTTTGGCCGCCAAAGCCAACGGCATCGCGATTGTCGACGGCGTTTACAATGCGTTCAAGGACGACGAAGGCCACCGCGTTGAATGTGATCAGGGCCGCGACATGGGCTTTGACGGCAAGACCTTGATCCACCCCGCGCAGCTGGACGTCGCGAACGAGGCATTCTCCCCCTCCGAGGCCGAAGCCGATCTGGCGCGCCGCCAGATCGAGGCGTTTGACGAAATGCAGGCGACAGGTCAGGGTGTGGCCGTTGTGGACGGGCGCATCGTTGAAAACCTGCATGTCGCCACCGCACGCGAAACATTGGCAAAGCTGGACGCGATCGCGGCCCTGCAAACGGAGTAAACCTGATGATGGCACTTTTGATCCTTGGTCTGATCTTATGGGTCGGTGCCCATTATTTCCGTCGCTTCATGCCGGACCAGCGCGCAGCTATGGGCCGACGGGGCAAAGGCATCATCGCCGTCGCCATCGTGGCGGCGCTGGTCATGATCATTATCGGATACCGCGGGGCCGAGTTTATCCCCGTCTGGACGCCCCCGCCCTTCCTGACGCATCTGAACAACCTGCTGATGGTGCTGGCATTCTGGGTCTACGGGTCCAGCGCGGCCAAGGGGGCCAAGGCCTGGCCCGCCTATAAAACCCGCCACCCGCAGCTGATGGCCGTTAAAATCTGGGCGGTCGCGCATTTACTGGTGAACGGGGATCTCGCCTCTATCCTGCTGTTTGGCTCCATGCTGGCTTGGGCGGTCGGTTCCGTGATCCTGATCAACCGCGCCGAACCCAACTGGACCCCCCCTGCCCCCGCGGGCAAGGCCACCTATATCCGCCTTGCGGTGATCACGCTGGTGATGCTGGTCGTTGTGACCGCGATCCATACCCTGCTTGGCGTCTCTCCCTTTTCCTGAGTTACTGAAAGAACCCCCATGAAACTCTATCGTTTCCTGTCCGAAGAGGACACTTCCGCCTTTTGCCACAAGGTCACCGACGCGCTGAACAAGGGGTGGGAGCTTTACGGCACGCCCACGCAGACATGGGATGCCAAGGCAAATGTCATGCGTTGCGGTCAGGCCGTGACCAAGGAAGTCGAAGGCACCTATACGCCCGACACCAAGCTGGGGGCGCATTGATGGCACAGGCAAAGACCAACAAGGGCCGCTTCTTCGAGGACTACAAAGTAGGCGAGACGCTGCATCATGCTGTGCCCCGCACGGTCAAGGATGGTGAACGCGCGCTGTACCACGCGCTGTATCCCGCACGTCATGCGCTTTATTCCTCTGACCAGTTTGCCCAAAGCTGCGGCCTGCCTGCCAGCCCGCTGGATGATATGATCACCTTTCACATCGTGTTCGGGAAAACCGTGCCGGATGTATCGCTGAACGCGGTCGCCAACCTTGGCTATGCACAGGGGCGTTGGCTGGCTCCGGTCTGGCCCGGCGATACGCTGCGATCTGAATCCGAGGTGATCGGGCTCAAGCAGAACTCGAACGGGAAAACCGGGGTCGTCTATGTACGCACCACCGGCTTCAACCAGAACGACACGAAAGTGTTGGAATATGTCCGCTGGGTGATGGTGCGCAAACGTGATGTCGATGCCCCCGCCCCCGAAACGGTCGTGCCCGATCTACCTGAGGCGCTGACGGTTGACGATCTGTCGATCCCCGAAACGCTCGACTTCAGCAATTATGACTTTACCCTCGCGGGCGAGGCGCATCGCTGGGGCGATTATACCGTGGGCGAGATGATCGACCACGTGGATGGCGTCACCGTCGAAGAGGCGGAGCATATGATGGCCACCCGCCTGTGGCAGAACACGGCAAAGGTGCACTTTGACACCTCTGCCCGCCCCGACGGGTCGCGGCTGATCTATGGCGGGCACGTGATCTCTATGGCGCGGGCGCTGTCGTTCAACGGGCTGGCCAATGCGCAGATGATCGTGGGGCTGAACGGCGGGGCGCATGCGAACCCCTGCCTGTCCGGCGACACAATCCGCGCCTGGACCGAGGTTCTGGACAAAGCCGATACCGACAAACCCGGCGTCGGCGCATTGCGCTTGCGCTTGGTTGCCACCAAAGGCGGTGAGCCGTTCAAGCTGAAGGCTGAAGACGGCAAATACCTGCCCGATGTCCTGCTCGACCTCGATTACTGGGCACTGATTCCCAAGTAAGGTGCCCCCTTGACGGCGGCTGACTGGTCGCAAAACAAACAACTATATGTCGCGTTCGGCCCTTAAAACGTGGGGTTTCCGAGCGCGACAGCCGCTGCGTCGGCAACATTCCGCAGATTTTCCACCGTTAGCGCTATTTTGTGATCACACGCGAAATTCGTGTGATCACAAATGTCGCTTTTATCTGGAAAACCCTGTATTTCTCCGAAAAACTGTTTACCGAGTATCAAGACTCAATCGTATACCGCGATTAGACTGGAACAAAGACGGGACCGTTTTTTATGAACATCCACGAATATCAGGCAAAAGCCCTTTTGCGTAGCTACGGCGCGCCAGTATCCGACGGCCGGGTCGTGCTGAAAGCTGAAGAAGCGAAAACAGCCGCAGGCGAGATGGACGGACCTCTTTGGGTCGTCAAGGCACAGATCCACGCAGGTGGCCGCGGCAAGGGTTCTTTCAAAGAAGCCGACGCTGGCGACAAAGGCGGTGTACGCCTGACCAAATCGGTTGAAGAAGCCGCCGAAGAAGCCAAGAAAATGCTGGGCCGCACCCTGGTCACGCACCAGACCGGCCCCGCGGGCAAACAGGTCAACCGGATCTATATCGAAGACGGTTCGGGCATCGAAACCGAATTGTACCTCGCGCTGCTGGTGGATCGCCAGACCTCGCGCATCGGGTTCGTCTGCTCTACCGAGGGCGGCATGGACATCGAAGAAGTGGCCGAGTCCACCCCCGAGAAAATCATCAGCTTCTCTGTTGACCCCGCCGCGGGCTTCCAGCCCTACCACGGCCGCCGCGTTGCTTTCGCCCTGGGGCTGGAAGGCAAGCAGGTCAAACAATGTGTGACCCTGATGGGCCAGCTGTTCAAAGCCTTCGTCGAAAAAGACATGGAAATGCTGGAAATCAACCCGCTGATCGTCACCGACAGCGGCGACCTCAAAGTGCTGGACGCCAAAGTCAGCTTTGACGGCAACGCGATGTACCGCCACGGCGATATTGCCGATCTGCGCGACACCACCGAAGAAGACCCCAAAGAGCTCGAGGCGTCCAAGTACGACCTGAACTACATCGCTCTGGACGGTGAAATCGGCTGCATGGTGAACGGTGCCGGTCTGGCGATGGCCACAATGGACATCATCAAGCTTTACGGTGCCGAGCCTGCGAACTTCCTTGATGTTGGTGGTGGTGCCACCAAAGAAAAAGTGACCGAAGCATTCAAGATCATCACCTCCGACCCGCAGGTCAAAGGTATTCTGGTCAACATCTTCGGCGGCATCATGCGCTGTGACGTCATCGCCGAAGGCGTGGTCGCAGCCGTGAAGGAAGTCGGCCTGCAGGTTCCGCTGGTTGTCCGTCTGGAAGGCACAAACGTTGAAGAGGGCAAAGCCATCATCAACAACTCCGGCCTGGACGTGATCGCTGCGGACGACCTGAAAGATGGCGCGCAAAAGATCGTGAAAGCGGTCAAAGGCTAAAACTGGCTGGAAAGCTTGGATGATGCATCGTCTCGCCTTTTGTTTTTCCATTGCCGCGCTGGCTGTCCCTTTCGGGGCGGCCAGTAACGCTATGGCACAGACAACGCGCGCGGCGGACATCGCACAGGCCTTTGCAGACCATTGTTTCAGCCCGCGTCTGACCGCACGGACAGCGCAGGAACAGCTTGGCAGCACCGGGGCACGGGTCGATTTCTATGATCTGCGTCCCTTTACCTCGGCACCACAGTCTCCGGTGACGGGCGCGGCAGCAACGGCGGGCACAGACCGCCGCTGCGAAGTGTCCTTTGACGGGGCGGCACCGCAGGTTGCGCGACAGGGGATCGCCACCGGATTGGCACAGGAAAACCTGACCGATCTGGTAGATGTCCCCGCGGGGTTTCCCATCACGACGGGGGCCACCTATCGCGCCGCCGTCATGCTGAACCCCAACCGCATGGCTGTGGTACAATCGGGGGTACGCGACGGGGCGCAGGGGGTTGAAACCTTTGCCCGCGTCGAACGCCTGATCCCGCTGAACGAGGCAAGCCAATGACTGCGTCCGCGCAAAACACCGTCACCGGTGGCAAGGCCATCGTCTTTGGGATGACCGTTCTGGTCTTCGCAATGATGGCTGTCGTCGCACAGCTGCCCATGCCGATGCAGGATTCCCTGCTGGCCGAAGGCGGCCCGTTCGAGACGCTGTCGGTCGTTGGCTATGGCCTATGCATCTTGCTGATGTTCGTGCTGTGGCCCGCGGCTTCGGCGGCGCGTCGGTGGTACTTTGCGGTGTTCATGGCCCTGTTCGCGGCCCGCGAACTGGACCTTGATAAAAAGCCGTTCACCGAAGGACTGCTGAAAGCGCGGCAATTTTCCAGCGATGGCGTCAGCCTGATGGAAAAGGGCGTTGCCGGCGTCATCCTGGTGGCGATCATCGCAACCGGTCTGATCCTGTTGCGCCGCGAGACATGGGGCTTCATCCGTGGGGTCGCCAAAGGCGCGGCACCGCAGCTTGCTGTCTTGATCGGGCTGCTGTTCATCATCGTCTACAAGCTGACCGACGGGCTGGCGCGCAAGCTGGAACCCTTTGGCATCACGCTAGGCCAGGATCAGATCGATCTGGCCTACGTCATCGAGGAAGTCGGCGAACTGGGCATCCCGCTGATGTTCGCTGTTGCAATCTATCTGACATACCGACTGCCGCGCCTTGCGGCGGCGGCACCTTCCACCGCGCCCTGAGACCGGCGCCACCTGAATTGAACTTGAGAAGAAAGCACATAACATGGCCGTACTCGTAAACGAAAACACCAAAGTGATCTGCCAGGGCCTCACCGGCTCGCAGGGCACGTTCCACACCGAACAGGCCATCGCCTATGGCACCAAAATGGTCGGCGGTGTGACCCCCGGCAAAGGCGGCCAGACGCATCTTGACCTGCCCGTGTTCAACTCTGTCCACGAAGCCCGTCACGTCACCGAAGCCAACGCCACCGTCATCTACGTGCCGCCCCCCTTCGCCGCGGATTCCATCCTCGAGGCGATCGACGCCGAGATGGAGCTGATCATCTGCATCACCGAAGGCATCCCGGTTCTGGACATGATGCGCGTCAAGCGCGCGCTCGAAGGGTCCAAATCCCGCCTGATCGGGCCGAACTGCCCCGGCGTGATCACGCCTGACGCCTGCAAAATCGGCATCATGCCCGGCCACATCCACAAGCGCGGCACCTGCGGGGTTGTCTCGCGCTCGGGCACGCTTACGTACGAAGCTGTGAAACAGACATCCGATCTTGGCCTCGGCCAATCCTCTGCGGTTGGTATCGGCGGCGACCCCATCAAAGGGTCCGAGCATATCGATATCCTCGAGATGTTCCTGGCCGATCCAGAAACACAGTCGATCATCATGATTGGTGAAATCGGCGGTTCTGCCGAAGAAGAAGCGGCACAATTCCTGGCCGACGAGAAGAAAAAAGGCCGTTGGAAGCCCACAGCCGGTTTCATCGCGGGCCGCACAGCCCCTCCCGGCCGTCGTATGGGCCACGCCGGTGCGATCGTCGCAGGCGGCAAAGGTGACGCGGAATCCAAGATCGCAGCTATGAAAGAAGCAGGCATCGTTGTTGCGGATAGCCCCGCAACGCTGGGTGAAGCTGTTCAAGAAGCTATCAACAAAGGCTAACGCCAGATGGTGGGGCCTGACTTTTCAGGCCCCGCCGCTCTTACTTAAACGTCGCGCTCTCATCAGAGGTATCGCCATGACAGACCAACCCAAAAACGACCAGTTCCACGATACCTCCTTTCTCGAGGGGCAGAACGGCGAATACCTAGAGGCAATGTATGCCCGCTATGCCAGCGATCCCAATGCGGTTGATGGCGCATGGCAGGCGTTCTTCGAAGCGATGGACGATGACCACGCCGATGTTCAGGCAGAGGCCGCAGGCCCATCCTGGGCGCGCAGCGATTGGCCCCCCGTCCCGCAGGACGATCTGACCTCTGCATTGACCGGCCAGTGGCCCGTCCCGACCGAAGCGAAAGCCGCCGGTCAGAAGATTACCGAAAAAGCCTCCTCCAAGGGGATCGAACTGTCTGACGCGCAGGTGCAACGTGCCGTGCTCGACAGTATCCGCGCGTTGATGCTGATCCGCGCCTACCGTATCCGTGGCCACCTTGCCGCCGATCTTGACCCGCTTGGCATGCGCGACAGCGACACCCATCCTGAACTGGACCCGGCCGCCTATGGCTTCGGGCCCAAGGACATGGATCGCCCGATCTTTATCGACAATGTGCTTGGCCTTGAGATCGCGACGATGAAACAGATCGTCGATATCGTCAAAAGCACCTACTGCGGCACCTTCGCGCTGCAATATATGCACATCTCTGATCCCGAACAGGCCGCGTGGCTGAAAGAGCGGATCGAGGGCTACGGCAAGGAAACTCAGTTCACCCGCAATGGCCGCAAAGCCATCCTGAACAAGCTGGTAGAGGCCGAAGGCTTCGAGAAATTCCTGCACGTCAAATACATGGGCACCAAGCGGTTCGGCCTTGATGGCGGCGAAAGCCTGATCCCCGCGATGGAGCAGATCATCAAGCGCGGCGGTCAGCTGGGCATTCAGGACATCGTGATCGGCATGCCGCACCGTGGCCGTCTGTCGGTGCTGGCAAACGTCATGCAGAAACCCTACCGCGCGATCTTCAACGAGTTTCAGGGCGGCAGCTTTAAACCCGATGACGTCGACGGCTCCGGCGATGTGAAATACCACCTCGGCGCGTCCTCCGACCGTGAATTCGACGGCAACACCGTCCACCTGTCGCTGACCGCCAACCCGTCCCACCTTGAAGCGGTGAACCCCGTTGTTCTGGGCAAGGTCCGCGCCAAGCAGGACCAGCTGAACGACAAGGAACGCACCTCCGTGATGCCGATCCTGCTGCACGGGGATGCGGCTTTCGCCGGTCAGGGTGTCGTGGCCGAATGCTTCGCCCTTTCGGGCCTGCGCGGGCACCGTACTGGCGGGACCATGCATATCGTGGTGAACAACCAGATCGGTTTCACCACAGCGCCGCACTTCAGCCGCTCCAGCCCCTATCCGACCGATAACGCGTTGGTCGTCGAGGCTCCGATCTTCCACGTCAACGGCGACGACCCCGAAGCGGTCGTGCACGCGGCCCGCGTGGCGACGGAATTCCGTCAGAAGTTCAAGAAAGACGTGGTCATCGACCTGATCTGCTACCGCCGCTTTGGTCACAACGAAGGCGACGAGCCGATGTTCACCAATCCGGTGATGTACAAGAAGATCAAAAAGCAAAAGACCACGCTGACGCTCTATACCGAGCGGCTGGTGAAAGACGGCCTGATCCCCGAGGGCGAGATCGAGGATATGAAAGCCGCCTTTCAGGAAAAGATGAACACCGAATTCGAGGCCGGCAAAGAATACCGCCCCAACAAGGCCGATTGGCTGGATGGCAAGTGGTCGCACCTCGATAAGGCCAAGGAAAAGAAATACCAGCGTGGCAAGACAGCCATCGCCGCCGAAACCATGGCGGATGTGGGCAAGGCGCTGACCGCCGCACCCGACGGCTTTCCGCTGCATAAAACCGTGGCGCGCCTGCTGGACGCCAAGGCCGAGATGTTCAAATCCGGCGAAGGCTTCGACTGGGCCACAGCCGAGGCGCTGGCCTTTGGCTCGCTCTTGACCGAAGGGTACAAGGTCCGCCTGTCCGGTCAGGACTCCGCCCGTGGCACCTTCTCGCAGCGTCACTCGGCCCTGATCAATCAGGAAAACGAAGACCGCTACTACCCGCTGAACCACATCCGCGAAGGTCAGGCAGAATACGAAGTCATCGACTCCATGCTGTCGGAATACGCGGTTCTGGGCTTTGAATACGGCTACTCGCTGGCGGAACCCAACGCGCTGACCCTGTGGGAAGCGCAGTTCGGCGACTTTGCCAACGGCGCGCAGATCATGTTCGACCAGTTCATTTCCTCGGGCGAAAGCAAATGGCTGCGCATGTCCGGCCTCGTCTGCCTGATGCCCCATGGCTATGAAGGGCAAGGGCCCGAACACTCCTCCGCGCGTCTGGAACGCTTCCTGACCATGTGCGGCGGCGACAACTGGATCGTGGCGAACTGCACCACGCCCGCGAACTACTTCCACCTGCTGCGCCGCCAGCTGCACCGCAGCTACCGCAAGCCGCTGATGCTGATGACGCCGAAATCCCTGCTGCGCCACAAGCTGGCCGTCAGCAAGGCCGAGGAATTCACCACCGGCTCCTCTTTCCACCGCGTCCTCTGGGACGATGCGGAACAGGGCAACTCGGACACCACATTGGCGGCGGACGACAAGATCAAGCGCGTCGTCATGTGTTCGGGCAAGGTCTATTACGACCTGCTGGAAGAACGCGACGCCCGTGGCATCGACGACATCTACCTGCTGCGTTTCGAACAATTCTACCCGTTCCCCGCGCAATCCGCTGTGAAAGAGCTGGAACGCTTCAAGAATGCGGAAATGGTATGGTGTCAGGAAGAGCCCAAGAACCAAGGGGCATGGTCCTTCATCGAACCCAATATCGAATGGGTTCTGGGCCGTATCGACGCCACCCACACCCGTCCGACCTATGTCGGTCGCGCCACCTCGGCCTCGCCTGCGACCGGCCTTGCCTCCCAACACAAAGCACAACAAGCAGCCCTCGTTGACGAAGCGCTGACCATCGAAGGAAAATAACCATGACAAGCGAAGTACGCGTCCCTACCTTGGGTGAATCCGTAACCGAAGCGACCGTGGCAACATGGTTCAAAAAGCCCGGCGATAGCGTCGCAGTCGACGAAATGCTCTGCGAGCTGGAAACCGATAAGGTCACCGTCGAAGTGCCCTCCCCCGTGGCGGGCACTCTGGCCGATATCGTCGCCGCCGAAGGCGAAACCGTCGGCGTTGACGCGCTGCTGGCCAATATCTCCGAAGGGGATGCGGCCCCGGCGAAATCCGAAGCCCCCAAGGCGGTCGATGCTGGTGCCGAAGACGTGAAACCCCGCGACGCTGCGGATGATGTCGACGTCATGGTCCCCACCTTGGGCGAATCCGTGTCCGAGGCGACCGTCAGCACGTGGTTCAAGACCGTCGGTGACCACGTCGAAGCAGATGAAATGCTGTGCGAGCTGGAAACCGACAAGGTCAGCGTCGAAGTGCCCGCGCCGACATCGGGAACGCTGACCCAGATCATCGCCGAAGAAGGCAGCACGGTCGAGGCCAACGGCAAGCTCGCCGTGATCAGCCAGGGCGAAGGCGGCAGCGCAAGCAAACCCGCCGATGATACCGCTGAACCCAAAGCGGGCGGTCAGGTCCCTGCCCCCGGCAACGCGCCCTCGGGCGATGTCGAAGACGCGCCGTCCGCCAAGAAAGCCATGGCCGAAGCCGGCATCAGCCGCGATCAGGTCACCGGCACAGGCCGTGACGGACGTGTAATGAAGGAAGACGTGGCCAAGGCTGTTGCCGCTGGCAAGAACGCGGCAAAACCTGCCGCAGCCGCGCCACGCGCCCCATCGGCCCCCCAGGACGCCGCCCGTGAGGAACGCGTCAAGATGACCCGTCTGCGCCAGACCATCGCGAAACGTCTGAAAGACAGCCAGAACACCGCCGCCATGCTGACGACCTATAACGAGGTCGACATGACAGAGATCATGGCCCTGCGGAACGAATACAAAGACCTGTTCCTGAAAAAGCACGGCGTCAAACTCGGCTTCATGTCCTTCTTCACCAAGGCCTGTATCCACGCCCTGAACGAAGTACCCGAAGTGAATGCCGAAATCGACGGCACCGATGTGGTCTACAAGAACTACGTCAACATGGGCATCGCGGCCGGCACACCCACCGGCCTGGTCGTGCCCGTGGTCAAGGACGCGCAAGCGATGTCCTTTGCCGACATCGAAAAGGAAATCGGTGAACTGGGGGCCAAGGCCCGCGACGGCAAACTCTCCATGGCGGAAATGCAGGGCGGCACGTTCACTATCTCTAACGGTGGTGTCTATGGCTCGCTGATGTCCTCGCCGATCCTGAACCCGCCACAATCGGGTATTCTCGGGATGCACAAGATTCAGGACCGCCCCATGGCGATCAATGGTCAGGTCGTGATCCGTCCGATGATGTATCTGGCGCTCAGCTATGACCACCGCATCGTGGACGGCAAAGGTGCCGTGACCTTCCTCGTCCGCGTGAAAGAAGCGCTCGAAGACCCACGCCGCCTGCTGATGGACCTGTAACCCACCACACCCACCGCCCAGAAAGGACAAATGATGACAGAGACCACGATACTCGCCGCCTATGGCCTGCTAGTTATGCTGACAATCTTGCTTCAGGTTCTGGGCGGTGCGCAACAACTCAGCCTGGGCTATCTGCTCTCGTCGCGCGACGAAGACCGGTCGATGACCGGCATGACGGCCCGGCTGAAACGCGCATTGGACAACTCCATCGTGGCAATGGCGCTCTTTGCCCCGGCGGTGCTGATCCTCGAAATGCTGGACCGCACCAATGCCACGTCCCTGCTGGCCTCACAGGTCTTCCTCATCGCGCGGATCATCTATCTGCCGGTCTATGCGCTTGGCGTGCCCGCGATCCGGACCCTCGCATGGCTGGCAGGCTTTGCCGCCACCGCCATTCTCTATTTCCTCGCGCTATAGCGGACCGCCAAGATGACACCCGAACTCACCGTTCTGACCCTCGCGGCGCTGCTTCAGGTCGTGACCTTTGTGGCCTATGCGATCCCTGCCAACCGCGAGGTCGGCCCCGGCTACACCATGTCCGCGCGTGACCGAGAACCGTCGAAATCGCTCTCTGACAGGACCGCCCGTCTGGGCCGCGCCTTCAACAATATGTTCGAAGCGCTGGCGCTTTTCGCCGTCGCAGTCGTGGTGCTGCAGATGTCCGGCCAGAACACGACCTACACCGCCATTCTCGCATGGATCTTCCTCGCGGCCCGCGTCGCCTATGTGCCAGCCTATGCGCTTGGCCTGCGGCCCGGACGCTCGCTGATCTGGGCCGTGGGCTTGGGTGCTACGGTGCTGATGCTGCTGGCCGCGCTGTTTTGATCTTCCAAATGGCATAGATCCCGGGGGCGTGCGCTTGCGCACGGGGGCAGCGCCCCCTAGCCTTGACCACAACACGCCCCGCCCCTTCATGCCTGAACACCACACTTTCTACTCTACCCCAATTCCCGACCACCAAGGAGACCTTCCATGTCCAGCTACGATGTCATCATCATCGGCTCCGGCCCCGGCGGCTATGTATCCGCCATCCGCTGCGCCCAACTGGGCCTCAAAACCGCCTGTGTCGAGGGCCGCGATACGTTGGGCGGCACCTGCCTGAACGTCGGCTGTATCCCGTCCAAGGCGCTGCTGCATGCCACGCATATGCTGCACGAAGCCGAACACAACTTTGCCGATATGGGCCTCAAGGGCAAAAGCCCTTCGGTCGATTGGGCGCAGATGCAGACCTACAAACAGAACACGATCGACACCAACACCAAGGGGATCGAGTTCCTGTTCAAGAAGAACAAGATTGACTGGATCAAAGGCTGGGCCACCATCCCCGAAGCTGGCAAGGTCAAGGTCGGTGACGAGGTTCACGAGGCCAAGAACATCATCATCGCCACAGGGTCCGAACCCTCTGCCCTTCCCGGTGTCGAGGTTGACGAAAAGGTCGTCGTCACCTCCACCGGCGCGTTGGCGCTGAACAAGATCCCGAAAAAGCTGGTCGTGATCGGCGCAGGCGTCATCGGGCTCGAACTCGGCTCTGTCTACGCGCGTCTGGGGGCCGAGGTGACCGTCATCGAATATCTCGATGCGATCACCCCCGGCATGGATGGCGAAGTGCAAAAGAACTTTATGCGCATCCTGAAAAAGCAGGGCGTCAACTTTGTCATGGGTGCCGCCGTACAAGGCACCGAAGCCTCCAAGACCAAAGCCAAGGTGACCTACAAGCTGCGCAAGGATGACAGCGAACACACGCTGGACGCCGATGTCGTTCTCGTCTCCACCGGCCGCAAGCCGTTCCACGACGGGCTGGGCCTTGAAGGTCTGGGGGTCGAATTGACCAAACGCGGCCAGATCGCGGTAAGCGACACCTGGGAAACCTCGGTCAAAGGCATCTACGCCATCGGCGACGTCATTGAAGGCCCGATGCTGGCGCATAAGGCCGAAGACGAAGGCATGGCCGCAGCAGAGGTCGTGGCGGGCAAACATGGCCACGTGAACTATGGCGTGATCCCCGGCGTGATCTACACCCACCCCGAGGTTGCCAATGTCGGCGCCACCGAAGAGCAGCTGAAAGAAGCAGGCCGCGCCTATAAGGTCGGCAAATTCAGCTTTATGGGCAACGCCCGTGCCAAGGCCGTCTTCGCGGGCGAAGGCTTCGTCAAGCTGATCGCCGACAAGGAAACCGACCGCATCCTCGGCGCGCATATCATCGGCCCCGGCGCAGGCGATCTGATCCACGAGGTCTGCGTTGCCATGGAATTCGGAGCCTCTGCCGAGGATCTGGCGATGACCTGCCATGCGCATCCGACCTACTCCGAAGCGGTCCGCGAAGCGGCGCTGGCCTGTGGCGATGGCCCGATCCACATGTAAGGCAGCCGACTGCATCGAAACGACAAAGGGTGGACCGTTTGGCCCACCCTTTTTTGTGTTCTAACCGTTGTGTCCTAACCGTCGTGCGCACCGATCGGTATGGGCGGCGCCTATCTCGGTTGAGGGGCTTTGAACCCCGCCTCGGCCAAGAGCGCGTCCGACCGTGTCTCGACCGTTTCCTCGAGCCGCTTCATGAAGGCGGCCCGCTCCAACCCCGGCGCGATGGGGGTTAGGAACTCGACCACTGCCACACCCGGACGCCGGTACAGCCCGCGCCGTGGCCAGAAGTAACCCGCGTTTGTGGCGACGGGGACGCAGGGCTGGTTCATCTGCTCGTAAAGTGCGGCAGTGCCTGCCTTATAGGGTACAGACAGCCCGGGCGCGACGCGTGTGCCCTGCGAATAGATGACAAGCTGGCCCGGTTCGGCCTCGCCCGCTTTGACATCGGCCAGCATCTTGGAAATCGCCGCGCCACGTTTGCCACGGTTCACCGCGACCATCTGCATGCGCTTGGCGTATTGCCCGATCACCGGGGTCATCAGGATCTCGCGTTTCATGATAAATTTCGCGCGCGGCAGAATGTGAAAGATCATCAGGATATCAAGGAAAGACTGGTGTTTGGCGGCAACCAACACGGCCCCGTCCGGCACGTCGCCCCGCACCTCGCACCGCAACCCGACGATGACCTTCGCCATCCACATGGTCCCCGCCGCATAGGCCTTGCACGCCGCATAGGCCCCCCGCCGCGAGAACATCGCCCAAGGCGCGTAAAGCAGCCCCAGAAGCGGCATATAGACCGTGGCCAGCACGATGAAGGTCAACGATCGTATCCACTGCAACATTATGCGAGTTCCTTTAATGTACGGCGCGCGGCCGCCCCTGTGGCCGCAAAGGCGACACCACCGGACAGAAACGGGATCACCAGCGGCACAACCCAGTGCCAGCCCTGAAAGCCCAAACCCGTCAGAAAGCCCCCCGCGTCAGCGGTGCTTGGCAACAGCAGTATCGCCAGCAGCCCGACCCCCGTGCCCGCCGCAGCGCCGGTCAGCGCACGCAGGGTGAAACGCCGGATAAAGGCCTGCGCGATATAGCTGTCGGTCGCGCCCACCAGACGCAAAACGGCAATGACCTGAGCGTTGGCCGACAGCGCCGCATTGGCGGCAAGTGTCACCATCGCGGCCAGCGTCGCGATGATCAGGATCATGGATACCCAGCCCAGAAGCTTCAGCCGCGACGCGGCCTTGACCAGCGGCGCGCGCCAGCGGCTGTGATTGTCCAGAACCGCCCCTGGCACCTCTGCCGCGAGGCGCAGGCGCAAGCCATCGGCGTCCATGCCGTCGTCCTCTTCGATGATCTCGATCAGGCGGGGCACCGGCAGGGCATCAATGGCCAGTTCCGGTCCGAACCAGGGGGCCAGCAGGGATTGCTGCTCTTCATCCGTGAGGGCGCGGGCTGTGGCGACGCCTTTGGTCGTCTCGAGGATGCGCAAGGCGGCCTCGGTCTGGGCGCTGCGCTGGTCGATGGGGGCCACAACACGGATCGTCGCGGTGCGTGCCAGCTCTTGCCCCCAGATATTCGCCAACCGTCC
Source organism: Sulfitobacter sp. TCYB15 (assembly GCF_040435955.1). Classification (NCBI taxonomy): domain Bacteria; kingdom Pseudomonadati; phylum Pseudomonadota; class Alphaproteobacteria; order Rhodobacterales; family Roseobacteraceae; genus Sulfitobacter; species Sulfitobacter sp. TCYB15. Next base: position 817,376 of record NZ_CP159193.1, on the reverse strand, counting down.
CGAGGCCAGCGACAGCGCCAGCGCAAAGACCGCCAGAAACGCCATCGTTCCCGCGGCAAACAGGGTCAACTGCGCCGTAAACCCCGACGGCGGCACCACACGGTCCGCCTGACGGTCGCCGTTCCACAGCGCGGTCAGCGCAATGCGCAACATCTTCATAGATCCGCCCCCGCCAGCTGGATGCGCCGGTTGGCGATGCGCAAGACACGCGCCTGCACCTGCGCCTTGGTGGCACGAATCAGCCCCAGATCGTGGGTCGCGATCAACACGGTCTTGCCCATGCGGTTCAGCTCTACCAGCAGGCGCAGCAGTCGCTGCGACATTTCCCAATCGACGTTGCCGGTGGGTTCGTCCGCAAGCACCACATCTGGCGACATGATCACCGCACGGGCCAGCGCCGCACGCTGGCGCTCACCGCCCGACAGCTCTGGCGGCAGGGCATCGGCGCGGCTGCTCAGCCCGACCCACGACAGCAGCTCAAGCAGGTCGTCGCCGCCGGTTTCCGCATGACGGCCCGACACGGTCAGCGGCAAACCGATGTTTTCGGCAACCGGCAAATGGTTCAGGAATTGGCAATCCTGGTGCACCACGCCCACACGTCGCCGGATCATCGCGATATCATCGCGGTCCATCGCACGCACGTCCTTGCCAAACAGCGACACATGCCCCGCCGTGGGCAGAAGCGCGCCATAGCAGAGCTTCATCAAAGTGGTCTTGCCAGAGCCGGACGGACCCGTCAGAAAATGGAACGACCCCGGTGCCAGCTTGACCGAGATATCGGACAAAAGCTCGCCCCCGCCATAGCTGTAGGCCACATTTTCAAACTCGATCACACGCATATCCCGCTTGGTTTGAACTGTTGTGCCCCAGCACCGCTTGGGTTTCAATGCACCCCGGCGCAGCCATTGCATGAAGATTGCACTTTTCCTACGGTTTTCTAGGACATAAGGTTGATCTGACGTGAAAACGAAGAGGTTTCCAATGGTTCGGGGCGCAACATGAGACTGATCTGTCCCAATTGCGATGCGCAGTACGAGGTCCCGGACGAGGTGATGCCCTCTTCCGGTCGCGATGTGCAATGTTCGAACTGTGGCCAGACCTGGTTCCAGCACCACCCCGATTTCCCCCCTCTCGATGACGAGGACGACAGCAGGATCAGCACGGTTTCCGCCGCTCTGTCCGCGCGCGAGGATGCGGATAATGGCGTCGTGCCCGAACGCGATGTAGATTCGCCCGCCCCAGCAAGCCCGCCCGAGCCCGACGAAGACGCAGCGGAAGCCCCCGACGCGGGCGAACCCGCGCATCCCGCCCCGCCACCGCGCAAGCAGCTTGACCCTTCGGTCGCCGATATTCTCCGGCAAGAGGCCGAGGCGGAACAAGAAGCCCGCCGTCGTCGTCAGGCTCAGACCCTTGAAAGCCAGCCTGATCTGGGGCTTGAAGAAGCAGACCAACCCAGCGAAAGCGATCGCGCGCAGCAGGCCAAGGCCCGCATGTCTCGTCTGCGCGGCGAAGAGCAGCACCGCGCTGCCGAGACCACAGCCGCCGCGGCGGCCGTTGCATCGCGCCGCGAATTGCTGCCCGATATCGAAGAGATCAACTCCACCCTGCGCACCGGATCAGAACGGCGCGTCATCCCGAACACGGGCGCAGACGCCGGGCGCGATACCCATGCGGACACGAAACAGCGTAGCGGGTTCAGCCGCGGGTTCGTGCTGATTGTCGCGCTCGCCTCTGTGCTGGTGCTGCTATACGTCTTTTCGCCGCAAATCTCGGAGGCGGTTCCCGCGCTGCGCCCCTATCTTGCGCTTTACGTCGCGCAGGTGGACAGCGCGCGCCAATGGCTGGACGAGATGTTGCAATCAACGCTGCAATGGCTGGATGCACGGGCGTCGCAGTCGGGCAGCTAAAACGGATCGGGCCCGTCCTTTTGGCGGCCCCGTCCTTGCGTCATCAATCCTATCAGAAGCGGTCCAGCAGACGGCGCAGGTAGTCGCGTTCGACCTCCGGCCGCGTCGCCTCGCCCGAGCGGCGACGGATCTCGTCCAGCAGTTCACGCGCGCGGCCATAGGCGTCATTGTCCAGCGCCAGATCACCCTCTGACCCCTGCGCGCCATTCGCCCCCTGCTCGCGCCCTAAAGGGTCCGTGTTTTCGGCACGGCGGTTGCCCTGCGCGGTGCCTTGCCCTGGCTCGGACGCCTGCTGGTCCTGTTCCATCGCCTCGCCCAAGGCGCGCATCCCCTCGCGCAGGGCTTCCATCGCCTGCGACTGGTTATCGATCGCTTCGGCCAGATCGTCGCGGCGCAAAGCCTCTTCGGCGCCGTCCATCGCGCGGCCGGCACGGTCCAGCGCATCGCGCGCGGCGTCACCTTCGGGGGTGCCACTACCGGGCAGACGCCCTTCCTGACGGCGCAGCTCATCGCGCAGCGCTTGCTGACGGTCAGCGATCGATCCCTGTCCCTGCCCCGGTTCGCCCTGGCCGTTGTTCTGGCCCGGCTGCTGCCCCGGTTGGCCGGGCTGGTTGCCCTCCTGTTGCGGGCCGGGTTGCTGGCCCTGGTCCTGCCCCTGTTGCTGGCCGTCATCGGCATTGGGGTTGAACCTGTCCTGCAAATCGCGGAACGCCTGATCGCTTAGCTCTTGCTGCTCACGCAGGCTGTCGGCCAGCCCCTCCATCGCCTGTTCACCCTCGGATTGCCCACCTTCGCCCGGCTGGCCTTGGGTAACGCGCATGTTCTCCATCATCTCTTGCAGCTCGCGCAGCGCCTGTTCGGCCTCTGCCATGCGGCCCTGCTCCATCAGTTCCTGAATCCGGTCCATCATGCGTTGCAGGTCGTCTTGCGTCATCTGCATGGTCTCGCCCTGCTGGCCTTGCTGCTGGTCGCCGTTCTCACCTTCTTGCGCCTGCTGGCGTTGCAACTGGCGCATATAGTCGTCGGTGGCGCGGCGCAGCTCTTCCATCAGCTCTGCGATCTCGGCGTCCGAGGCACCGTTCTTCATCGCCTCTTGCAAACGCTCCTGTGCGCGGCGCATCCGGTCCAGCGCATCGGCCAGCACGCCTTCCTCCAGCTCAATCGCCAGATCCCACAGATCATCCGCGATCTCGGCCTGCACCTCGTCGGACAAACCATAGCGGGCGCGAATTTCGATCCGTTCAATCAGCCGCCGCAAGCGCAGCGCCGCCGTGTCAGAGCGGAACACATCCCCCGGACGATAGGACACCGCCCGCAAGACCTGCGCGAGGGTGTCCGCGTTGCCCTTTGCCCACAGCAGATCGCGCCGCTGTTCAATGACGGCCGCCGCCAGCGGATCGAAAAAGCGTCGTCCCGGCAGGGTCATCTGCGTCGGCGGGGTGGTCGCCTGTTGTTCCGACGCATCCAGCACGCTCAGCGTGACGGTGACCGGCAGGTTGGCCCACGGATGTTTGGAAAAATCGTCGATCAGGTTCTCTTCGAAATCGCGGCGGTCCCCTGCAATGGGCAGCGACAGCGGCACGATCATCTCGGCCCGCGGGTCAGGGTCGATCGCCAGCCCATAGCGGCGGTCCACAGCGGCCAGATTGAGATCGATCCGCGCCTCGCCCGCCTCGACGCCATAGTCGTCCCGCGCCACAAAGGGCAGTTGCATCTCGCCAAGGGCGGTCACCTCGGGCGGGCCTGCAATCTCGACCTGCGGTTTGGCATCGGGTAGCATCGTCACGTCCCACGCGCGCCCGTTCGGCCCGTCGATGGCGATCTGCCCGCTTTGGCTGACTTTGAAATCCTGCACGATGGCGGGGGCGTCCCCCTCTGGCTGGGGCTGGCCCGAAACGGTCTCGGTCACCGACAGCGCGCCCACTTCGCCATACATGCGCAGGGTGATCAGCGTGCCCGCAGGCAGGTTCAACGGCCCTTCGGCAAGATCGGACAAATACAGCGTCGGCTTGCCGGTATAGCGCGGCGGCTCCGCCCAGCCTTCCCAAACCGGACCGGAGGCCAAAGCCCCGCCGCTCGCGGTCAGGCCCGCTACCGACCCGATGCGCAGCACCGACCCAAAGACCAGCGCCGTAACGAAAGCCAGCAGCGCGACATAGCGCAGGGCAAAGGGATCAGGGCGCGCCATGCGCAAGTCCGCAGGCACCGCCTGCGCAGCGGCGGCACGGGCGGCCATGCGGCGCTGATGCGCCTGCCACACCGCAGCAGAGGCATCATCCCCCGTGCCGATCGCCTGCACATCCATTAGCGCCTGAATGGGGCGTCCGGGTAGGCTGGCGTCAAGGCGGGTCAGCGCCTCTATCCGGCGGGGGATGCGTAAATGGCGCAGCGCATAGACCAGCGCCCCGACAGCGGCCAGCGTCACAGCAACGACAGCGCCCGTCACGACGGACATCGACACGGTATCGTGCAGCCCCAGCATCAGCACGGCCAGAACAGCCAGCACCAAGGCAATCAGCGGCCAGAACGCCTGCACCAACACCTCGGCCCAGATACCGGCCCAGGTCAGACGCAGGGGCCAACGGATCGACTTGAGACCCTGCTCGGGCGAGTGGTCGTCATCCTTGGCGGTGAAAAACGTCATGCTGGCCCTGCTTTCAAAAGCCGGACACGCAAGGCGCGGTCACAGCCATTCAGGAATGGTATCGCGATTTATCATTTCGTCAAAGGTCGGGCGTCGGCGGATAACCGCAAATTGATCGCCATGGACCAGCACCTCGGGGATCAGCGCACGAGAGTTGTATTCGCTGGCCATCACCGCGCCATAGGCACCGGCACTGCGGAAGGCCACCAGATCGCCCGCGGCCAGCTTTGGCATCATGCGCTGCTTGGCAAAGGTATCACCGGATTCGCAGACCGGCCCGACGATGTCATAGGGCTGCTGCTTGGCCCCTGCTTCGGCTTCGACGACGGGGATGATATCGTGATGGGCTTCGTACATGGCGGGGCGGATCAGGTCGTTCATCGCACCGTCGATGATCAGGAAATCGCGGCCCTCGCCAGATTTGACATAGATCACCTCGCTCACCATGAGGCCGGCGTTGCCCGCGATCAGGCGGCCCGGCTCGATCTCGATCTCGCAGCCCAGATGGCCAAGCGTCTTTTGCACCATCGCGCCGTAATCCGTGGGCAGCGGCGGAGCGGCATTGCTACGCTCATAGGGGATTCCCAGCCCGCCGCCCAAATCCAGACGACGGATGGTGTGCCCGTCGGCGCGCAGCTGTTCCGTCAGCTCCGCAACCTTCTGGTACGCCAGTTCGAACGGCGTCAGATCGGTCAACTGGCTGCCGATGTGCACGTCGATGCCCACGACTTCTAGACCCGGCATCGCGGCGGCCATGCGATAGACTTCGCGCGCGCGGGCGATGGGGATACCGAATTTATTCTCGGACTTGCCCGTCGCGATCTTGGCATGGGTTTTGGCGTCGACATCGGGGTTCACGCGGATGGTGATCGGCGCGACCTTGTCCATCGACCTTGCGACGGCGTCCAGCACCTCCATCTCGGGTTCGGATTCGACGTTGAACTGGCGGATGCCGCCCTCAAGCGCGAGCCGGATTTCAGAGACCGTCTTGCCCACACCCGAGAACACGATCTTGTCGCCGGGCACGCCTGCCGCCTTGGCACGCAGGTATTCCCCCGCCGACACCACATCCATGCCCGCCCCCGCCTGCGCGAGCGTTTTCAGCACCGCTTGGTTCGAGTTCGCTTTCATCGCGTAGCAGACCAGATGGTCCATCCCGTCCAGCGCATCGTCAAATGCCTTGAAGTGGCGCAACAGCGTGGCGGTTGAATAGACGTAAAAGGGCGTGCCGACCGCGGCTGCGATCTCGGAGATGGCGACATCCTCGGCGAACAGCGCGCCATCGCGGTACAGGAAATGATCCATAGTTTCAGGCTCCTAAGCTTTTCCCGCCGAAAGCTGCCGGCGATCGTTTACGGGCGGCGGACCGCAGGGACAGGCATCGCGGCAGACCACAGCTTACCCCAATACCAAAGGCGGCGGGAATGGCAATCAGCGCCACCCGCCCCGCCGGTCAGAATGTCTTGGAAACGCCCACATCCACATGCCCCGAGATATGCACACCGGGCTCATAGTTGCTGCGATGCTTGCGGGTGGCGGTATCCGTCGCGGGGGGATAGGCGCGGCTGTCATGGGCAGACGGCGCATGGCGTTGCGCGCTGTCACAGCCCGTCAGCACCGCCAATGCAACCACGGCCAGCACCGCCGCGCGGATCACAGCGCCGCCCCCAGACCCAGCCGGAACGGGCCGCGGCCAAGGGTGACGCCAGTGCCCACCGACATGCCCGACGACGACAGCGTCACCGTGCTATTGACCTGCGGCGGCACGGGTTCCCCGTCCACACCGCAGGCGGCGAGAGTCAGCAACAAGGCAATAGCAGCGACGGGTTTCATCCGATGATCCCTTTCCAGCGGGCCACCTGCGCGCGCACCTGTGCGGGCGCGGTGCCCCCGTAAGACATACGCGAATTGACGGAATTTTCCACGCCCAAAACGTCAAAGACATCTGCCGTGATGTCGCCATGGGCCGATTGCATCTGTTCCAGCGTCAGGTCCGGCAGGTCGCAGCCGTTCTGTTCGGCCAGCGCCACCAACGATCCGGTGATGTGATGCGCATCGCGGAACGGCAGTCCCAGCACGCGAACCAGCCAATCGGCCAGATCGGTCGCGGTGGAAAAGCCCGATCCCGCCGCTGCGGCAAGACTTTCGCGGTTGGCGGACATATCCTTGACCATGCCTTCCATCGCGGCCAACGCCAGCATCAGGTTGTCAGCGGCGTCAAAGACCTGTTCCTTGTCTTCCTGCATGTCCTTGGAATAGGCGAGCGGCAGCCCCTTCATCACCATCATCAGGGCCACATTGGCCCCCATGATCCGGCCGATCTTGGCGCGGATCAACTCTGCCGCGTCGGGGTTCTTCTTCTGTGGCATGATGCTCGACCCGGTCGAGAAACGGTCCGACAGGGTCACGAAACGGAACTGCGCCGAGGACCAGATCACCAGCTCTTCGGCGAAACGGCTCAGGTGCATGGCGCAGATCGACGCAGCGCTCAGGAATTCAAGCGCAAAGTCACGGTCGCTGACCGCGTCCAGCGAATTGGCGGCCGGACGGTCAAAGCCAAGCGCCTGTGCGGTCATGTCGCGGTCAATCGGAAAGGACGTGCCCGCAAGCGCAGCCGCGCCCAACGGCGATTCATTCATCCGCGCCCGTGCGTCGCGCATCCGGCTCAGATCGCGGCCAAACATCTCGACATAGGCCATCATGTGGTGGCCCCAAGTGACCGGCTGCGCGGTCTGCAAATGGGTGAAACCGGGCATGACCCAATCGGCTCCGGCCTCTGCCTGACCCAGCAAGGCCTTGATCAACGCCAACAATCCGCTTTCGGCGGCGTCGAACTGGTCGCGGGTCCACAGTTTGAAATCGGTCGCGACCTGATCGTTGCGCGACCGGCCCGTGTGCAGACGGCCTGCGGGTTCGCCGATCACCTCTTTCAGGCGCGCCTCGACGTTCATGTGGATGTCTTCCAGCGCGGTCGAATAGGCAAATGTCCCGCCCTCGATCTCTGACAACACCGTGAGCAACCCTTTCCGAATGGCGTCGGCATCGCTATCACTAATGATGTCTTGTGCAGCCAACATGGCAGCATGGGCACGCGACCCGGCAATGTCCTGGGCGGCCATACGCTGGTCAAACGAGATCGAGGCGTTGATCGCCTCCATGATCGCGTCTGGTCCGGCGGCAAAACGGCCACCCCACATTTTGTTCGAAGTCGTATCGGTCATCAGGCAACCCCTCGGAGGGAAAATGAAAAAGATTATGCTCGCGCTCGTTTATACGGCCCTTGCCCTTGGTGCAAACCCCAGCTTTGGGCAAAGCGCCGACATCAAGCCCCTGCGCGACGGTGATATGAAGAAACTGGTCGTGCACGATTCCCCCGTTGCCACCTCCTCTGTCGCGTTCCAGCTTGAGGATGACGGCGGCGAGACGACGCTTGAGGCATGGCAGGGCAAATATGTGCTGATCAACTTCTGGGCCACATGGTGCGCCCCCTGCCGCAAGGAAATGCCGCAGCTGAACGCGCTGCAAAAGGAATTCGGCGGCGATGATTTCGAGGTGCTGACCATCGCCACGGGTCGCAACACCCCCGACGGGATCAAACGGTTCTTTGCGGATGCGGGCGTCGATAGCCTGCCACGCCACCAGGACCCGAAACAGGCGCTGGCCAGTCAGATGGGCATTTTCGGCCTGCCGATCACCGTGATCATGGACCCCGAGGGACGTGAAATCGCACGCTTGCGCGGTGATGCGGATTGGTCGAGCGACAGCGCAAAAGCCATCGTGCAGGCATTGATCGCGGGCAAGGCAGACAGCTAGGCCCGCCCCAAGAAAGCAGGCGATCCGGCGGCGTCAGGCGGCGTGCGCGAGGATCGCCGCTTCGGACATCGACAGATTACGCCGCGCATAGCCGCCATAGGTATGCGGATCAAAGGCGATCTGTGGAAACTGGTCCAGCAGCCGCGCGCGGTCGGTCGCGTCCAATGTCTCTAGCGCGGCAGAGGCAGGGTGAAAGCTTTCCGTTTCTACGCCGTTGGCCCAAAGCACCTCGTGGAAATCGAGCAGGAGATGGATATAGGTCACCTCGCGCGCATGGGCATCGATGGTGACACTGCGCCCGTTCACCAGATCCCGCGCGGTGACAAGCACCTCGTCTGTGTTGAACAAGTCATGCGCGACGCGCCCCTTCACCAGCATCCGGTGGCTGGGCGACACCAGCAAATCCGCGTCAGGCTGCGCAGCCCCCAAAGCACCGGCGCGAAACCGGATGGGGCGCAGCTGCGGCATCGCGAACAATCGCGCCCCGCTCATCCGGCGGCTGCCGATCCAGCGCACGGGTTGCAGGCCGTTGTCTTTCGTCTGGACGTGATCGCCCTCGCGCAGCTGTTCGATCCGGCGCGCGCCATCGGCGGTGCGGATCATCGTGCCGGGGGTAAAGCAGATGACGCCGCTGCTGTATTGCGCCGCCCGATCCGCCGCGGCGGTATTCAATGTATGCGCGACGACCCACAGATCGGTATTGCGCGGCGGCAGCGCGTCAAGGAACATCAGCAGCGGCTGGCTGCCCTGACCGACCTCGATCACTGTCACCAGATAGGTCTGCGCGCCGTCGGTAACGGTAAAGCTGTTGTCCATCAAAGGGGTGTCGCGGTCACTGGCGAAAGACCGGTGCGGCGGCGTTGTGCCGTCCAGGGCAGCCCCGACCAAACGATGGACCATCCGCGCAGCCCGTCTGCGCAGATCCCCTGCCTCGTCCGCCTGATCCAGCCGCAACACGTCATTCGGCCCGTCAACGCGAATTGAATCGCCCCGCCACGCCCAGGCTGCCCCCACCTTGAGGGATTGCACCGGTGCGGCGTCCAGCCCGTCTATTTCTGTCTGCGACCAGCTTATGACAAACGTGCCTCGAAAGCCCGTTTTGACCACTGTTCGTGCCTCGTCGTATTATTATTGCCTCAAGGCTATCAAAACCGTTCCCCGCTGGAAAGAACGAATCACCCTATGCACGGGGCCTGCGCGTCAGAAGTCGATCTTGATGCGTACAGAGCCGACAAGCTGGTGATCGGGCTGCGTCTCGTATTCCTTGCCCAGCCACGTCAGACCATAGAACGCCGAGGCCCGCTTGCCCTGCCAATGCACCCCGGCACGCACACGATCGCGGCGCGGGGTCAGGTCATAGCCACGATCCGACGGCAGGAACACGCTGTCGCTGACGCGCGCCATATCGGCCCCAACGACAAAGCCAAAGCCAGATGCGTCGCGGTTCTGCACCACGCGGTAGCGCTGGCCGGTGGTGCTGTCGCGCACCAACATTTCCCCGCGTGTGATATCGCCAAAGGTCAGGTCGAAGCCCGCGCGAACGAATGTCTCTATCCCCGCCTGCCCCTCGACAAAGGGGCGCAGGCTTGTCCGCGCGCCAATCGGAAAGCTGCGCCCGATCTCGACCAGAACCGTAGGGTGAAAGCCGTCTTCGATCTGGTTATCCAACACCCGATCAGAGGGCGAGGTCGCGTCGATGATGTCATGAATGCCCCGTTGCAGATCATCCAGATGGGTCTGCGGACCGGTGGCATAGATCGCCGCCCCGACCGAATATTCCACAGCATCGCGTTCGAAATGGGTGTGCATTCCGACGGACAGGGCACCGGCCCAGGGGCGCGATCCGGCCTGCGGGCGACGCAGGTTCGCGGGGGAGAATACCTCTACCCCCAAACGCAGCTCGATCAACTGCCCAAAGCGGTCGGGCAAGCGCCCCGTCCACTGCGGCCCCCAGACGCGGGACGACACATAGGCGCCCGTGCGCTCGCGGTCGCGAAACTCTCCGATGGAATCATTGGAAATCAGACGGCCATAGCCAAGGCGTTCCCGCTCTGTCGCCTGCGCATCCACGGGCAAAAGCAAAAGCGCGGCAAATACCGGCACAAGAAATCGCAGCATCGTCACTCCTATCGCAATGGCTGTCAGGGTCGGCACCCGTTGCCCCTTTGCTACCGCGCCCTGCCGCGTCGCGCTATCCTTGGTACATTTTTCTCGGGCGGGCGTGTCCTTGGCGCACAGACGGATTGCGCGATACCGACAATTCGCTAACATAACGACAGTGAAAACCAGCCTTGAGGCACTGATGTCAGACCCAAAATCGCACCCGTCCCGCCGTATCGTCTCGTCCCGTCACCTTGCCGAGGGCGAAGGATGGGAAGCGTCCGAACTCGAATACGGGATGATCATCGCCTACAACGCCTTCTCGCGCTGGATGTCGCGCTGCATGGCGGCGGCGGGCAATGCCGACCTGACCCCGCTGGAAATTCTGGTCCTGCACAACACCAACCACCGCGACCGTGAAAAACGGCTGACGGACATCTGCTTTCTGCTGAACATCGAAGATACGCATACGGTGAACTACGCGCTGCGCAAACTGCTGAAATCCGGCCTGCTAGAGGCCGAGAAACGCGGAAAGGAGGTGTTCTATCGCACCTCCGCCAGCGGGGCCGAGCTGATAGAGACCTACCGCGCGGTGCGCAACACCTGCCTGATCGACAGCATGGGACGCACCGATATCAAAGGCGACGACCTGCGCGAGATCGCGGCGCAGCTACGCGCGATCTCGGGTCAGTATGATCAGGCCAGTCGCGCGGCGGCGTCGCTTTAGCCGCGGCTGCCTAGGGTACTGGCGGCGCGGGCCAGTTCGGTGATCGCCGCCCAATCGCCCTTGCGCATCAGATTGTCCGGCGCGACCCAACTGCCGCCCGCGCAAACCACATTGGGCAGCGACAGGTAGCTTTCCGCATTGGCAGGGCTCACGCCGCCCGTGGGGCAGAACCGCACCTGAGGCAGCGGCGAGGACAGCGATTTCAGGAAGGGTGCCCCACCCGCAGCTTCAGCGGGGAAGAACTTGAGCATATCATAGCCGCGTTCATAAAGACGCATCGCCTCTGACGCGGTGGCAGCACCGGGCAACATCGGCAGGCCCAGATCTTCGGCCGCTTGCAGCAGTTTATCCGTGGCACCGGGCGACACCCCAAAGGTCGCGCCCGCATCCACCGCACGTTTGACATCATCGGGGGTCAGCAACGTGCCCGCCCCGACAACGCCGCCTTCGACTTTGGCCATCTCGGCAATCACCTCTAGCGCGGCGTCGGTGCGCAGCGTCACCTCTAGCGCGGGCAATCCGCCTGCGACCAAAGCTTCGGCCAGGGGGCGGGCGTGCAGCGCGTCATGCACCACCAGGACCGGCACGATGGGGGCACGTTTACAGATGGCATAGGCAGCGGCGCTGGCGTCTTGCGGGGTCATCGGATCATCCTCTGGTCAGGTTCAAATGCTGCTGGCGCCGGTATCAGCCGCGCCAACCGTGTTGCGGAAAGTGGCAAACAGCTCGCGCCCCTGCCCGTATTCATTGCCCGACAGATCAGCCGTGGCGACCGGGCGCTCCATCGCGCCGGGGGTCAGGACCGTCAGCTGCCCGTCGCGGGCGTCGACGCGCACGATATCACCGTCTTGCAAACGTGCAATCGGCCCGCCGTCCACCGCTTCGGGACACACGTGGATCGCGCTCAATACCTTGCCCGAGGCACCGGACATGCGCCCGTCGGTGACCAGCGCCACCTTCAGCCCGCGCGCCTGCAGGTTCGCCAGCACGGGCGTCAGGCTGTGCAATTCGGGCATGCCGTTGGCCTTGGGCCCCTGAAAACGCACGACGACGATGACATCCTCGTTGAACTCGCCATTGCGATAGGCGTCTTTCACGCTTTCCTGGTCATGGAACACGCGGATCGGGGCTTCGACGATGTGATGCTCCGGCTTCACGGCAGAGACTTTTGTGACCGCATTGCCAAGGTTCCCCGCCAGACGTTTCAACCCGCCGGTGGGCTGGAAAGGATCGCCAATGGGGCGCACGATCTTTTCGTTCAGCGTCTCGGTCGGGCCTGCGACCCATTCGACAGTGCCATCCTTGAGCTTGGGGTCTTGGGTATAGCGCGACAGCCCGTCGCCCGCGATGGTCTTGACCTCGTCATGCAGCAAGCCGCCCGCCATGAGCTGACCGATCATAAATCCCAAGCCTCCCGCCGCGTGGAAGTGGTTCACATCGGCCAAGCCGTTCGGATAGACCCGCGCCAGCAGCGGCGTGACATCGGCAAGGTCCGAGAAATCCTGCCAGTCCAGCACGATCCCACCAGCCCGCGCCATCGCGACAAGGTGGATCAGCAGGTTGGTCGACCCGCCCGTCGCATGCAGGCCGACGATGCCGTTCACATAGGCTTTTTCGTCCAGCACATCGCAAACGGGTGTGTATTCATTGCCCAGATGGCTGATCGCCAGCGCCCGCTGCGTCCCCGCAACGGTCAGCGCATCACGCAGGGGCGTGTTGGGGTTCACAAAGGACGCGCCGGGCAGGTGTAGGCCCATGAACTCCATCAACATCTGGTTGGTGTTGGCGGTGCCATAGAAGGTGCAGGTGCCCGGCCCGTGGTAGGCCGCCATCTCTGACGCCATCAGCTCTTCGCGCGTGGCCTCGCCTGCGGCGAATTTCTGGCGCACGATCGCTTTCTCGTCGTTGGAGATGCCCGAGGTCATCGGCCCCGCAGGCAGGAACACCGCCGGCAGATGCCCGAAAGCCTGCGCCGCGATCACCAGACCGGGTACGATCTTGTCACAGACCCCCAGATAGATCGCGGAATCGAAAGTGTTGTGGCTAAGCCCGACGCCCGCCGCCATGGCGATGATGTCACGCGAAAACAGGCTCAGCTCCATCCCCGGGGTGCCCTGGGTCACGCCGTCACACATCGCAGGCACGCCGCCTGCAACCTGTGCCGTCCCGCCTGCCGCACGCGCGGTGTCGCGGATCAGGGTCGGAAAGCGTTCGAACGGCTGGTGCGCCGAAAGCATGTCATTATAAGTCGTGATAATCCCGATATTGCCCGCCGATTGCGTCGCCAGCGCGGCTTGGTCTTGCCCCGCACCGGCATAGGCGTGCGCCTGCCCGCTGCACGAAAGATGCGCCCGCGCCGGTCCTTCCTCGGCGGCGCGGCGCATCCGCGCCAGATAGGCCCCCCGGCTTGGCGCGCTGCGTTCGATGATCCGGTCGGTGACACGGGCTACGGTATCGTTCAACATCATGCTTTCCTTCGTGACGTGGGTGGGCCTAAGGGCCTTCCTACAAAGACGTGAGTATGTTAGCGCTAACTTATCACGCGCATGTGCCATTTGCAAACCCGTTGCGACCATGGGTAAAACGAATGGCGAAAATTGTCTTTCCCCGCCAAAACAGGTGCCCTAAACAATTCGGATGACACAAATAGACCCTCCTTTCCTGATCGGCGTTGACGGAGGCGGCACCGGTTGCCGCGCCGCTGTTGCCACCCCCGATGGCCGTATCCTTGCCGAAGGCAAAGGCGGGCGGGCGAATGTCAGCACCGATTGCGCCACCGCGATCGACAGCGTGCTGACCGCGACGCGCAACGCGATAGAGAGCGCCGGTCTGGATGTCGCCGACATGCCCCGTGCCGTGGCTCATCTGGGGCTTGCGGGATACACGGGGCCGGAAATGGGCCCGCGCGTGCAGGCGGGTCTGCCCTTTGCCAAATCCGTCGTAACCGAAGACACCACCACCACCATCGTCGGTGCCGTCGGAGAGCAGGACTGCCACCTGATCGCCCTTGGCACCGGCACCATCGTGGGCCGCCAAAAGGCCGGCGTGCAGACCTGTATCGGCGGCTGGTGTTATCAGGTCTCGGATCAGGCGTCGGGCGCGTGGCTGGGGCATGGCGTGCTAGAGCAGACCTTGCTCGTCGTTGACGGGATCACCCCCGCCAGCCCCCTGTCGCAGCAGATGCTGGATAAATTCGGCGGCGGCGCGGGCATCGTGCAGTTCAGCCTCAAGGCGCGGCCCGGCGATTTCGCCACCCTTGCCCCCGATGTGGTACAGGCCGCCGCGGCGGGCGACAGCATCGGACGGGCGCTGATGGCAAGCGGGGCCGATTACCTGACCCGCGCCCTGATCGCGCTCGACCACCAACCCGGCGGCCCGCTGTGCCTGACCGGCGGCGTCGGCCCCCATTACGCCGCCTATCTGCCCGACACGCAGACTGCCCATCTGGTCGAAACCAAAGGTCGCGCACTCGACGGGGCCGTCGCACTGGCCCTGCGCGCCGCGCGGGCATGACCGCCCCCCTCACCGCCTATACCGGCGCGCGCATTTTTGACGGGCACGATCTGCTGACCGGTCACGCGCTTGTGGTGCACCCCGACGGCATCCCGCGCATCACACCCCTGACCGCGCTGCCGACGAGGGCCAAAACCCAGACGCTTAGCGGGGGCATCCTCTCCCCCGGGTTTGTGGATCTGCAAGTGAACGGCGGGGGCGGCGTGATGCTCAATAGCGCGCCCGATCTGGACACGCTGCGCGCGATGGCTGCCGCGCACCGACGGCTTGGCACCCGCGCATTTCTTCCCACGTTGATCACCGATACCCCCGCCCATAGCCGCGCTGCCATCGCCGCCGTGGCAGAGGCGTTGCACCTGGGCATGCCGGGTATCGCGGGGCTCCACCTTGAAGGGCCGCATCTGAGCGTTGCCCGCAAAGGTGCCCATGACGGCAGCCTGATCCGCCCCCTGTCTGACGCTGATATGGCGATGCTGACCGATGCCGTGGCCCGGATCCCGAACCTAATGATGACCCTCGCCCCCGAAAACGCCACCCCCGATCAGATCGCGGCGCTGACGCAGGCGGGCGTGCTGGTATCGCTGGGCCATAGCGATTGCGACTATGACACCGCCATGCGCGCCTTTGACGCCGGTGCCCGCATGGCAACGCATCTGTTCAACGCCATGAGCCAGGCCAACGCGCGCAGTCCGGGGCTGGTGGGGGCGGCGCTTGATCACCCGCGCGTGGCATCCGGCCTGATTGCCGACGGGGTGCATGTCCATCCGGCCATGATCCGCGCCGCACTTGCCGCCAACCGCGGCGCGGCAGAGGTGTTTCTGGTGACCGACGCCATGGCGACTGGCGGCTCTGACATCACCAGCTTCACCCTGAACGACCGCGAGATCCTGCGCCGCGACGGACGGCTGACGCTGGCCGACGGAACGCTGGCCGGGGCCGACCTGACCCTGCTGCAAGCCGTGCGCTATATGCACAACACCGTGGGCGAGCCGTTAGAGCGGGCGCTGGCCCGTGCCACAGTAATCCCTGCGCAACTGCTGGCGCACCCCCCCGAAACGGACAGCGTCGATGCGATGATATGGATCAACGACGACCTGTCAGAGCTGCACTGGCTGACCGAGCTGTAACCCTCGCCACCCCATGCTCACGAAAAAGGCGGCGCAGGTTTCCCGCGCCGCCCTATGTCTTTTACGTCTATGTCTTTCACGTCACTCACGCGTCGCGCAACGCCCCGATGATCTGGTCGAACGCCTCACGCGCCTTGGCGCGCATTTCGTCGTCCGTGGCATCCTGAATAGGATGCGGCACCAGCACATAGCGCGCGCCCTCCATGCCTAAGGCCTTGCGCTGCGTTTCAGCGGCTTGGCCAAACACGCTTGAAGCGATGGAAACAGACGGGATCCCCTGGATTTCAAACCAGACTGTATCGTGCATACTGCACGTGGTACATGATCCTCAGTCCGCCAGCCCTTCGACCAGAAAGTCGCATTCATCGCGGATCTGGTGGCGCAGCGTGTCGGGGCACGGTTTGGCGAAAGTCGGCTTGGTATAATGCCGGATCTCAACGCCGGGTGCGTTTTCGGTCAACAACCTGTCCAGTTCATCCAGCAGGATATTGCCGCGCGGCTTGCTGATGTTCAGCAGCCCGACAACCCCCTGCACCGAACCGGACCGTTCGCTGATCTGACGCGCGACGGGGACACGTTCGTCCGTCGGGTCAAGAATTATTGTCATTCACGTCCTCCTCTGCTGTGAAAGCTAGCCTAGATCGATCTTTCTGGAAACGGAAATCGACCCCACCTCCCCCGTGGCCCACCCGTGGAACGCGGACGAGAATTTGCCCGCATCGCCACCGGCCACGACAATATGGATATATTCCTTGCCCGCAAATTTAGGGGCCAACTGCGCCAGTTTTTCCGGCCCCATCCGTTCCGCGTCCGCCACGGGGATACCCGCGCCCGAATGGTCATCCTGCACCATCTCCGACAAGGGGCGCGCCGTGACCTCTTGGATACGGTCGCGCAGCCTGTCCTTGGAATAGGGGCCATCGACGGTCAGCGTCTGGATATGCTCGGGACAGACCACCAGCAGCGCGTCAATCGGCAGGTTGTGCATCTTCGGCAGGAACACCCCTTCAAGCCCCTGCCCCAACGACCCCGCGATCTGGTCCGGCCTGCGCGAGGTCTGGTCCACCAGATGCACCGGCCCGCCCGTCATGGCAAAGACGGTCACGACCGAATCTTCCGCCTCGAACCCGCGTTCCACATGCAGCGGCTCCCATGGCGAGGCCGCCTCGTTCTCCGCAAAGCACATGGTGTATTTCATCGGATTGCCCAGGACAGACCGTTCGACCCCGCCCGTGGTCGCCCCGCCGACATTGCGGATGATCAGCCGCAGCGCGCGCCCGATGGTGGCATTGGCACGGTTCCCCGCACCCAAAGCGCCCAAGCCGCCGTTCAGCCCGATCTTGTCCACGATCGGCCCGTTCACCACCATGACCGTCGCCGCGCCCATGGTTGTCGCGGTGACCCCGTGGACGTTGAATTCATCCGTGCAGACGGCTTCGACCGCTGCGATCACCACAGGCAGATATTCGGGTTTACACCCCGCCATCACCGCGTTGATCGCGATCTTTTCGACCGTGGCGATGCCCATATTCGGCGGCACTGTGGCGATGACATCCTGCGGATCACGATGCGTCCCTTCCAACATGCGGATCACCCGTTCGGGCGTCGGCGGCACCAAGGGCAACCCGTCCGAGAACCCCTGATCGAACATGAATTCCGCCATGTCATCGCCGCTGGCGACCTCGACCTTGCGGGCGCGCAGACGGCTGCCTTCGGCTTCTGCCCGCAGCGCGTCGTAGACCTCGGGGTCAAAGTGTTTCGACCCGCATCCCGGACGCCAGGCGGGCAGGCTGTCCCAATCGATCTGCGCGGCAGCCTTGCCCGTCGCACGGGCCATCTGGTCGGACAATGCCTGCCAGTCATCGCGCACGAAGCCTTCAAAGTGGGTCACGACAGCGCCGCTTTCATCAATCCAGTAGAGCGCGGGCACGATCTCGAAATCCCAGTCGAACGAGGTCTTGCAGCCCGCATCCTCAAGCACCGGCATGGTCAGCCCGTGGCGCTGCGCGAAATCGCCGTTCTTCTCGCCGGATTGCCCCGGCACCAGAAACCGCACCGCATCGCCATAGGCCTGCGACAGCGCTTGCAGCACCGGCCCCGCAATATTGCAGGTCTCGCAATCCTCTTTCACGAAACAGACCAGCGCAGGGCCGGTTCCGTCAAAATGATGGGCCGCGCCTTGCAGATCCTTCAGGGTAAATTCCGGTTTCCGATCACTCATGTCGCCCCCTCCCAAGTATGCCGCTGCATACTGTGGGGGATCGTCAGGCATGTCCAGACAGCTTGGCGGAGACGGATGGGAATCGAACCCACCACACGCCGTATCGACGCGTCCATGGTTTTGAAGACCAGGGAAGCCACCAGACTCCGGTCGTCTCCGCGTTGCCACACCGTAGCCCTGCCGCAGGGCAAGCGAAAGCCTAATGCGCCTGCGGCGCGATCTGCCGCGTGTCACCATCGCGCAGCGTCATACCAAGCGCATCCAGATGCTCAAGCAGTGGCACGATGAACTTGCGGGTGGTGCCCAAGGCGGTGCGCGCTGCGCTGGTGGTAAAGGCCGTGGGCGGGGGGAAGCTTGCCGCAAGGCTCCGCTGCGCTTGGCCGATGGTCGCCGCGTGAAACACGACCTGCTGTTTCAACGCGATATTCGCCAAGGACACCAACCGCCCCTGCGCCACCAGCAGCGCGATCAGATCCGCGTCATCAGGCGCATCGAACTGCCGCACATCAGGGGGGGAGGTGCCGCCCGCGCGCATCCTCTCTTCGATCTCGGTCAGGCGGGCAAGCTGTTGCGGGGCCAGGGCTGCAAAGGGGTCATGCCGTGCGAGACTGACCAAACCGTCGCGCAAAACAACCTCTCCACCCCTGTGCAACTCAGCTTGGGCAAAGGGCACCAAACCCCGCAGTGGTGTCACCTGTTGCAGCATCGAAAGCGCCGCCCCCTGCTTGATCGGGTGGTCAGCGTGAAAGCGCTGCAAAGCCGCCACCACCGCCGTCTGCACCGTGGCGAGGTCGTCGGCCAGCGCGACATGTTCCGGCGCTAGCCGCACAACGCCCGTGGGCAGCGCAGCCGTCGCATCGCAGCGCGCCAACCGGACAAGATCAGACCACAGCGCCACCCCGCGCCCCTGCGCACAAAGCGCTGCGGCAAGGGCGGTACCGTCCTGCTGCTGTGCCGCCTGCATCACCGCCAACCGCCGTCTGTCGCCCGCCCCGACTGCCGTGGCCTGCGGGTCAAGGATCACCGCACCCGCCAACGTCGCCGCAGGGGAAAGCTGGCGCAATACCGCCGCCTGCCCCGCGAACCCCACCACGGGGCGTTTGAAGCGCAGCTGCCCCAGCCCCGCGTCCCCCGGCGCGATCTGGCCACCGCCCATCAGCCGCAGGGTCGCGACCTCATGCGCCGTGCCCCACAGCACGCGCAAATCCTGCATGTGTTTGACCGGTCGCGGTGCCGTGTCAGAGACGGTCAACCACACATCCATACAAAGCGTCGCCCCCTGCCCGCCCGTACAGATCACATCGCCGCGCGCAATATCCTCTAACGCGATACCGCGCAGGTTCACCGCGACCCGCTCGCCCGCCGCGACCCTCTCCCGCGCCGCGCCGCGTGCTTGCAGGCCACGGACCACCGTGGCCGCACCGCTTGGCTGCACGGTCAACGCCTTGCCAACCGCCAACGCGCCGCCAAGCAAAGTGCCCGTCACCACCGTTCCGCGTCCCGCCAGTGTGAACGCGCGGTCCACCGGCAGGAACGCCCCCATCGGCGCGGCCCGCGCGGGCAAAGCGTTGAACCGCCGCGCCAAGACCTGCCGCAGATGGTCCGTCCCGCCAGCGGTTGTGGCCGAACAGGGCACCGGTTCGGCCCCGGTAACGCCTTGCGCGGCAAGGGCATCCGCAATTTCCGCCAGACGGGCGGGCAATGTCGCCTCGGGGATCAAATCCACCTTGGTGACCGCGACCACCGCCACGGGCACCTGCAACAGTCTTGCGATCTGCACATGCTCGCGCGTTTGCGCCGCGACGCCCTCCACCGCCGAGACGACCAGCATCGCGCCCTGCGCGCCGCTCGCACCCGACACCATGGTGCGGATGAAATCCTCGTGCCCCGGCGCGTCAATCAGGTCAAGCGTCCCACCCGCCATCTCGCAATGGGCAAAGCCCAGCGCGATCGACAGGCCACGGGCTTTTTCCTCGGCCAGCCGGTCCGTCTCCATCCCCGTGAGCGCGCGCACCAGCGCCGTCTTGCCATGATCCACATGGCCGATCACGATCACACAGGCCGATGTCATGTGGCGGCGATCGCGCCCAGCGCCGCGACGATATCGGGCAGCTCGTCATCCGTTACAGTGCGCATGTCCAGCCACAGCTTGCCCTGATGGATACGCCCGACAATGGGCACCATCCCGCCCCGCAAACGATCCGCAAGGGTTTCAGCAGGCAGCGCGGCAGAGGCCACGACGACACTGAAACTGTCCAAGTCCTGCTGCGGCAGCGACCCGCCGCCGACATAGGCGGCTGACGCCATCACCTCAACATCCACCCCCTTCACCGCAGCGAGGGAACCCGCGAGCCTTTGCGCCCGCGACTCTACCTCTGCCAAAGGCTGCGAGAGCGCGCGCAAGACCGGCACCCGCGCCAGCGGATCATGGGGCGGCAGGTACAGACGCAAGGTCGCCTCGAGCGCGGCCAGCGACAGCTTGTCGATGCGCAACGCCCGCAGCAACGGGTGCTTGCGCAGCCCCGCGATAATATCCTCCCGTCCCGCGATGATCCCCGCCTGCGGCCCACCAAGCAGCTTGTCGCCCGAGAACATGACCAGATCGACACCCGCCTTGAGGATATCCGCCACCACGGGTTCGTCGCGCAGCCCAAAGGGGGCAAGGTCAATCAGCACGCCGCTGCCCAGATCCTCCATCAGGATCAGATCCCGCTCCGCCGCCAGTTGCGCCAAATCATTGCGTGACGGGGCAGAGGTGAAGCCAACGATACGAAAGTTGCTGGTGTGGCTTTTCAACAGAACCGCCGTATCCTCGTCCACCGCATCGGCATAATCACTAAGCCGCGTTTTATTGGTGGCACCGACCTCTTTCAGCTCTGCACCGCTTTGCGCGATCACATCGGGCAGACGGAAAGACCCGCCAATCTCGATCAGCTCCCCACGCGAGGCGATCACCTTGCGCCCTGCCGCAGTGCCCATCAGCGCCAAGACCACCGCTGCGGCACAGTTATTCACGATCAGCGCCGCCTCTGCGCCCGTCAACTGACAGATCAGCGCCTCGGCATGGTCATAGCGCGACCCGCGCTTGCCGGTTTTCAGGTTCAGCTCAAGGTTCGAAGGCCGCGCACCGATCTGGTCCATCGCCTGCAGCGCCTCGGGGGCAAGAGGGGCGCGGCCCAGATTGGTGTGGATGATGATACCCGTGGCATTGATAACAGGGCGCAGGCTCGGCTGGCGGGCTGCCTTTATCCGGTCGGCAATTCTATGGGCAAAGGGTTCACCGGCGTAATCTGGCAAATCGACCACCCCGCCGCCCCGAATATCACGGCGCAGCTGGTCGAGCGTTTCGCGCAGGGCGCGGCGCACCTCGTCGTGGCTGTAGGTCGCAACCAAAGACGCGACATGCGGTTGCTGCAACAGCGTATCGATCTGTGGCAAATGTCTAAGCTGGCTGTTCACGCGTCACGCCCCCCGATGGCTGAACGCGCAGTGTAATCGCGCGTGCCACGGGGGCAAGCCGGAACGCAGGCCAAACGCGGGCGACAAAAAGGCCCGCCTAGCAGGTTACGCTGCCAGCGCTTCCTTCACCGCGATGTCGGCCATCTGCAAAATCGCCTCGCGGCTATCGGCGACGGCGATAAAGCGGCCGTTGTGGCAGAACTTTGCCCCTTTGACGCCTGATGCTTCCTCAAGCGCGGCGTCTTTTTGACCCGCCCAAGCGACCGGAAGATCAGCGCGGTTCTCGAACGTATCATCCCCCGACCGGATCGTTGTCAGCGTCCATTCCTCGCCGCGCGGGTGGATGACGAACAACAGATGATCCGCCCCCGCCTTCACCACGGCCCCGCGAAACGGCATGCCCATGGGCAGGTCCAGCACATGCCCCTCGCCCGCAGCATCAATGGCCGTCATGACCATCGCTTCGGCGCGGAACTTGGCGGCTTTGCGACGGATCGACGCTTCGACAAAGGCGCGCGCAATGGGCAAGGCGGCGGCAAAGGCGCGGTCGTCCACGCCTTCCTCGCGGTCATCGAAGACGGGTTTCAGGCTTTCCAACAGCGCGGGCAAGGTCAGACCGGCAAACAGCGGCCCCGCCTCTGACGCGTTGACGGCACCATTATCCAGCAGGTCGATCGGCAGAACAAACCCGCGATCAAAACTGTCGTGGATGGCATTCACATCCGCCTCGGGCACGTCGAGCGCCCGCAGATAATCATGCCCGTAATGCGCCCAGATCAGCCCGAAAGAGCTATAGGGCTGCCCGTCTTCACGCAGCGGATTGGGACGTTGATGGTGATCGAAAATCCCTGCTTCGGCATCAAAATCACCGCCCACGTCGTAGATGATGCGCCCCTCGGCCGGTGTGATCAGCGCCTTGTCGCGGCTGCGCAGCACCGTGGCGTCGGGAAACAGCCGCGTCAGGATGACAGAGGATAGGAGTTCATCCGCATGAAAACCGCCTGAGTGGGTCACGAGTTGGGTGATCGTCATGTTTCTGTACCTTTGCGCATCTGTTCAGCAGGTCGAAATGAAAACGGGCGACCGTGCGAGGGGCCGCCCTGTGAATATGTATCGCTCACACCGCCCGTCACGGGCCTAGCATAAGAAAACGTAGAAAGAGTTAATGCGTCCAGGCCCCGCGGCGTCCTGTGGCGAAATTCTCGCCATAGCCGCCGGCGCGGATATTTGCGCGGCGCTTGTTGGGGTCTTGCACCAGCGCGTCGATATTGTGATCGCGGGCGTATTCCACCGCTTCTTCCTTGGTGGCGAACTGCAAACGCACCTGCGTTTGCGTGTCCTTCGACGAGGTCCAGCCCATCAACGGGTCAATCTCGCGCGCGTGCTCTGGGTCGAATTCCAGCAACCAGACACGGGTTTTGGCCGTGCCAGAGGACATGGCAGTTCGGGAAGGCTGATAAATACGCGCGCGCATAGCTGAATCTCCGCTGTGATCAGGCGGTTTATCAGCCAAATACGGCCAAGGATCAAGGCATCACAGTGATTTGTGCCGAATTCGCGTTACATATGCTGCGGCGCAGCATAGACTGACCTTATGCAATCGGAGCACCTCTCATGAACCCCCTGACCCTGATGGCGCTCAATGCCAACTTCGCCAAGCTGATGATCGACACCCAAGCCGTTATGACGCTTAGGCTTTTGGGGATGGCCGGTGCCCTTCCCCAGACCCGCGGAGAGAACGCCCGCATGGTCAATGAAAAAGGCCCCGCTATGGCCAAAGCCTATCAGGCGGCCACCAAAGCCGCCTTTGCCGGGGGCACGCCCGACCAGATTTTCTCGGCCGCGATGGTGCCGGTCAGCAAAAAGGTCCGCGCCAACCGCAAGCGACTGACCAAATAAGCCTGCGACGAAAGCGACATATGCGCGTCGCGCAAGGCTGTGCCCCTTGAACCCGCGCGAAAACGTGACACCTTAGGGAACACTCCCAAAGGACGATGTTATGGCCTACGCCCACTCTGACAGCCTGCCCGAGCGCAAAGACGCCTATCTTGCCAATCCCGCGCCCAACGTGCGCGAACGCCCCAAGCTCGAGGGCGGCAAGAAGTTCAAACTGGCGACCGAATTCGAACCCGCAGGCGACCAGCCCACGGCGATCAAGGAACTGTCCGAAGGGGTGCTGTCGGGCGAACGCGATCAGGTGCTTTTGGGGGCCACGGGGACGGGCAAGACGTTCACGATGGCCAAGGTGATCGAGGAAACGCAGCGCCCCGCGATCATCCTCGCGCCCAACAAGACGCTGGCGGCGCAGCTATACGGCGAATTCAAAGGGTTCTTCCCCGACAACGCCGTGGAATATTTCGTCTCATACTACGACTACTACCAGCCCGAAGCCTATGTCGCGCGGTCCGATACCTTCATCGAGAAGGAAAGCCAGATCAACGAACAAATCGACCGGATGCGCCACTCTGCCACGCGGGCGCTGCTGGAACGCGATGACGTGATCATCATCGCGTCGGTGTCGTGCATCTACGGGATCGGCTCGGTCGAGACCTATGGCGCGATGACGCAGGACCTCAAGACCGGCAACAACTATGACCAACGCCAAGTGATCGCAGACCTGATCGCGCAGGCGTATAAACGCAATGACGCCGCCTTCCAGC
The DNA here is from genome assembly GCF_040435955.1 of Sulfitobacter sp. TCYB15. Lineage (NCBI taxonomy): Bacteria > Pseudomonadati > Pseudomonadota > Alphaproteobacteria > Rhodobacterales > Roseobacteraceae > Sulfitobacter > Sulfitobacter sp. TCYB15. Next base: position 793,205 of record NZ_CP159193.1, on the reverse strand, counting down.
GCGGCACTTTCCGCGTGCGCGGCGACAGCCTTGAAATCTTTCCGGCCCACCTTGAGGACCGCGCATGGCGACTGTCCTTCTTTGGCGAAGAGCTGGAAAGCATCACCGAATTCGACCCGCTCACCGGCGAGAAGACCGGCACCTTCGACCAGATCCGCGTCTATGCGAACAGCCACTATGTGACGCCGAAACCAACGATGAACCAAGCGGTGATCGGCATCAAGAAAGAGCTGCGGATGCGGCTGGACCAGCTTGTCGCCGAAGGAAAACTGCTGGAAGCGCAACGGCTTGAACAGCGCTGCAACTTCGACATCGAGATGCTTGAAGCCACCGGCGTCTGCAACGGGATCGAGAATTATTCGCGCTATCTGACGGGCCGCGCCCCCGGAGAGCCGCCCCCCACGTTGTTCGAATTCATCCCCGACAACGCGATTGTTTTTGCAGACGAAAGCCACGTCTCCGTGCCGCAGATCGGCGGGATGTACAAAGGCGACTACCGGCGCAAATTCACGCTGGCCGAACACGGGTTCCGCCTGCCCTCCTGTATGGACAACCGCCCGCTTAAGTTCGAGGAATGGGATGCCATGCGCCCGCAGTCGGTCTTTGTCTCGGCCACCCCCGCCGCGTGGGAAATCGAACAATCCGGCGGTGTGTTTACTGAACAGATCATTCGCCCCACCGGCTTGATCGACCCCAAAATCGAAATCCGTCCTGTCGAAATGCAGGTCGACGATCTGCTGGACGAGGTGCGCAAAGTCGCCGCCGACGGCTATCGCACGCTATGTACCGTGCTGACCAAACGCATGGCCGAAGACCTGACCGAATACATGCACGAACAGGGCATCCGCGTGCGCTATATGCACAGCGATATCGACACGATCGAACGCATCGAGATCCTGCGCGACCTGCGGCTTGGCGCTTTTGACGTGCTGATCGGGATCAACCTTCTGCGCGAAGGCTTGGACATTCCCGAATGTGGGCTGGTGGCGATTCTCGATGCGGATAAGGAAGGGTTCCTGCGTTCGGAGACCTCGCTGATCCAGACCATCGGGCGGGCCGCGCGGAACGCCGAAGGCCGCGTGATCATGTACGCCGACCGCATCACCGGCTCGATGGAGCGTGCGATTGGCGAAACCGACCGCCGTCGCGCCAAGCAGTTGGCCTATAACGAAGAACACGGGATCACGCCGACAACGGTCAAGAAGAACGTCGATGATATCCTCGCCGGTCTCTACAAAGGCGATGTGGACATGAGCCGCGTCACGGCCAAGATCGACAACCCGCTCGCGGGCGGCAACCTGCAAACCGTGCTCGACGGGCTGCGCACCGATATGCGCAAAGCGGCCGAGAACCTCGAATTCGAAGAAGCCGCACGCCTGCGCGACGAGGTCAAACGGCTCGAATCTGTCGATCTGGCCATCGCCGACGATCCGATGGCGCGTCAGTACGCTGTCGAAAAAGCCGTCGATGACGCGCAAAAGGCGTCGGGCCGATCAACCGGCGGTCGCGGCGGGATGCGCGGTGGCAAATCCCGCTACGGCGGCAAGAAACGCTAGGCGGCGCGTCTAGTCATCCACCTCGTCCGGCAACCCCTCATGGTCGGTCGAGGCCATCTCCTCCAGCTCGTCCTCTGACATGCTGTCGTACATATCTTTCGACGCGCCTTGCAGATCCTTGACCTTGGTCTCGCCCCTCTTGGCAGACAGGGCTGCACCGGCGGCGCGTTGTTGGGCTTTTGATTGGGCTTTCATCGCTGTCTCCTGTCAGTTGGATGTAGCGGCACAACCCGTCCACCCGCCCGCAGTTCCCCTGCTACGGCTTGGCGCATAATTATTTTCATGCGCCCGTTGCAAGGTGATTGCTTTGCGCCCGCACCCACCCCACATTCGGAGTCTGCGCTTTATCCGGAGGATCCCAAATGCGCCTGATCGCCCTTGCTACACTGGGCCTGACCGCCCTCTCTGCCCCCGCCTTTGCCGATGAGACAACCGGCACGATCCTTGCCTATGACCGCCTTGCCAATATCATCGTCCTGCAAGACAAATCATCCTGGACGCTGGATGCCAAAACTCTTGTCCCGTCCGACCTGATGGCCGGCGATAAAGTCACGCTGACCTTCGCCTCCGACGGCGACAACGGTGCGAAACCCGCGACCAAGCTGACCCGCAACTAAGCCCTATCCCATAACAAAAGCGCCCCCTGACCAAATCAGAGGGCGCTTTATGCGTTCAAACTATCAAACGATATCAGTCACCTGCGGGCGGAGTAACCTCAACGCCGGGGACGGTGATCGTTTTCTCTTCGGTGGTCACTTCAACGTCAGGAACTTCAACGTCGACCTCTTCTTCAGTCACGGAAACCGAACCGGTCTGTGCGTCAAACTCGGGCAGGTTGCCGCCTTCGACGGACACATCAACATCCGGCAGCGCGCCTTCTTCAGTCTGATCGATATCGATGAAAAAGATCGCGAATGCGATGACCAGAATTGCGGCAAGGCCTGCGATTACTGCTGTAGAGGTCTTCATAGTATTTCCTTCCAAATTCACTTGCCGTTCTAGGCGATGCAAGGGCAACTCGGCGAAGCGGGAAATGGTTCCAGTAACATTTTCGGGAACATCTGGGCCACGCGGGAAGTTGTGAACCCAGACAGTAATGCAGATTACAACCCAGGAGCTTTACAATGGAATTCGGCCTTCTCGGACTCATTATCCTGATCGCAGACATCTACGCGATCTATCAAATCTTCACCTCCGGCGCTTCGGGGCTTGCGAAAATCCTCTGGATTCTCGGCGTCCTGATCTTCCCGGTCGTCGGCTTTATCGTATGGCTGATCGCTGGCCCACGCGGCGGCAGCGTCAACGTCTAAGCGACGCACACACCGTTTGACGAGAAAGGCCCGTAGCATTGCTGCGGGCCTTTTCGCATGCCGCCCCAAAGGTCTGTAAGTAATTTGTTAAGCATGACGCGCCAAGCTACCCGCCGAAAGGGTATCCCATGCGCTACTGGCCGATCCTTCTGCTTGGCTTACTGCAGCTTCCCACCCCTGCACAGGGCGGCGCGTGGCTGCGCGAAAAGGGCACGGGCTTCACCTCCACCACGGTAAACGTCACACGCAACTACGACATAGCGGAAAGCACCTTCATGGAATATGGCGTGCGCGACGACCTGACCCTGGGGGCAGAGGTCGGCTTTCTCGCCAGTTCCATCGGCCTGCAATCGGGATTTGCGTCGGTTTTCCTGCGCCGCCCATTAGGCCGTCGCGACCGCCCTAACGTCTGGTCCGCAGAGCTGGGGTTCGGCGCGGCATGGGTGGGGGATGCGGTCTATCCCAATGTCAAAGCGGGGCTGTCTTGGGGTCGCGGCTATACGCTGGGGCAGAAACACGGCTGGGTGACCATCGACAGCTCCCTCTCGTGGGACATCTACCTGCAAGAGCATCTCGCCAAAGTCGACGGCACCATAGGCATCAACTTCGGTGACCGGTTTTCGGGAATGCTGCAAATCTACTATGCTTCGACCTCTGCCGCCAGCGCCACCTCTATCGCGCCCTCTATCGTCATGCGCCCGCTGAAAAGCCGCCCCGATATCCGCTTCCAGATCGGGGCAGAGACGTTGATCAACGACACCTCCAACCCCGCGCTAAAACTCTCGCTCTGGCGCGAGTTCTAGCGTTTATCCATGCGCGCCTGCATGAAGATCGATCCTTTGACGCTGGTGCTCCAGACCAGATGCAGCAGATCACGATCCGCCCCCTGATCCGTCAGCACATAGGGCACGCTGTATTGCGCCACATTCGATCCGTTGCGCACCGGCCCGTCCATCGTGATGCTATCCACCGCAATCGCCCACCCGCCGAACGGAAAGCGGTCGGCAATATCCACCACCCAGGTCTTGGCCAGACTGGCTTCGGTATGTTCAACCTGCACAGGGTTTGAAACCGGATTGTGGATGCCGTGGAACGAATTGCCCGTCATCTCGATATTGCGCATGCGCGAGAAATCCATATCGGCAAAGCTGGTATCGATCCGTTCGACCCGATCAATGAACCCGTTGATGCTGCGGAAGCGGTTGTCGTTGATTGTCAGCCCATTGATCACATGACCCGCCCCATGGGGCTTGATCACGATATAGCTGAACCACGGGGCCACCTCGCCCGACAGAAAGATATTACCGCTGATCGACAGGGAGCTGAAAGAATACTCGCTGCTGTAGTCCGGCGCGGGGTCTTGTTCGTTGGTCCATTCGACAAAGCAATTGTCGATATAATTCCCGCTGACCACGCTCGCCGTGTGCTGCGCCGCAAGGATCAACCCGGCAGAGCGGACGCCGTTCTTGACCGTATCCCCCTGAAAGAAGTGGTTCCCCGTGATAATATTATTCTGCCCCGCCAGCAGTGCAAAATGGCGAAAGCGCGTGGCACGGTTGTCGCGGATCTTGACGTCATTGGCGTTGCAGTTGATCGCGATCGTGGTTCGGTCCGGCACGTCCAGCGCATCCTCGGCGGACAGGAACTGGCAACGGTCCACGAACATCCCCTGACAGCCCCCCCCGATCGACGTGATACCGCGATCCTTCGGGCGCGAGATAAAGCAGTCCCGCACATGGAAAATTGTCCCTGATGGCGCAAGGTTGATGGCGCTGGCCACGTTGTTGCACTGGAATTCGATGTCATCCAGAACGAATTTGCTCAGCTGGCTGTAGTTGCTGAAATCCAGCAGATACTGGAACCGCGTAAAGGTAAAATTTTGCGTCCCCGCCGCATCATACAAGGGCGCGTTCAGGGTAATCTCTTGCGTGGCGACGTTCTTGGCGCGCACATAGATCTCGCGCCCGACCCCATTGCCCGTGATCAGCGCCCCCACAGGCACATTCGCCACATTCACCACATTTGTCAGCTTGCGCGCATCCGAGGGCGAATAGCTGGCCTGCGAGGTCACCGTGACCGTATCCCAATCGCCATTCGTGGCCGCTTCAAACTGGCCGTTGCGGATCACCCGCCGCGTGGCATAGCTGCTGCGTTCGGGCGTCGCGGCCTGCATATCGATCGGGCCGGTCACGTTGACCTTGCGCCCGCCCAGATCCAGCGATTCATGATCTGCATTGTTCAGCAAGGCCTGAAACGCCTTGCGAAAGGCGATCTCTTCATTCCCGAAAGCCTCGATATAGTTCGGCAAATCAAAGTTGCGGCGCAAAAGCAGGATCGCGCTGGCGGGCATGGTCACTGTCCCTTCAAACCGCGTCGGCGTGTCAAAGGTCACGTCCCCGTTCAGCAGATACGTCCCGCGCGGGATCAACACGCTGCGCCCCTGCGCATCCGCATTCGCCGCTACAAAGGCCGCCGTATCATCGGTGCTGCCATCCCCCACCGCGCCATAATCCCGCACGTCCACCTGTGCCAGCATGTCGCGCAGAAAGACGCTCGTCACATCCTCGATCTGCAAATCGTCAATGCGAACGACCCCGCCATTCTGCCCCGTCAGGTCCAGCCCGAAATGCCCATAGACCGGCGCATTGCCCCAGACCATATCGACCCCGCCGCGCAGCCCCGACCCGACAATCGCGCTGACCTCGACCACCTCGCCATAGCTGGTCAGCGTCACCGCCGGACCGGCCTCGACCAGCCCGCCCGCGCGGCTGCCGTTGCCAAGCGCCGGATACCCCGCGATCCGCACCGACGGTAGATTCCCACTGATCGCCTTCACCCGCGCCGTAATCCGCAGGTAACACCCCGGCAAAAGTGGCGTCTGTCCCATGTATCGCAGCTTTTGCGTGGATTGCGTTTTTATCAGTTCAAGCGCCCCGCCAAAGTCCTGATCCGCAGGGATAAACGCCGCATTGATAGCATTGGCATAGGTATCAGACCCCGCCGTGCCATCCCCGCTTGAATACACATCCAAGCCTTGCGCAAATGTCGCAGGTGTCAGTAGCAGACCGTCTGTGATTGCCTTGTTCATCGTCATCCCCTTCGTCGGGTTGCGATGTCGCCCCCCATGAATTGCAAAACTCCGGCGCTTGGCCGGCAGGGGGAAAGATTTATGCACAAAGGGTTAACCACGCCTAACCGCAGCGTACGCCGCAGGCGGTCACATGAGCGTGCCAAAGATGTCGCGCCTGTCAGGCAGAAACGCTTGGCGCATCCAGCAGTTGAACGGCGGCAATACGCCAGCCCTCGGGCGTCTCAACCATCTGATAATCCAGCAAATAGGTAAATCCTTTCAGGTCCGTGACCTGCACCTTCTGCCACTGCGCACCGGCGATCTCGCGCAGGTCCAGAAACCGCACCTCGGCATGTTTCCAGACCATCGGATAGCCCGTGGTCACCATACGTTTAAAATTCTCGGTAGATTGAAACATCATCTGCAGATTGGGGCTCGCATATGCGAAGGCACCCTCGAAATCATCTGCCTTGAAAGCGTCGAACTGGCCTGTGATCGTGCTTTCGATATCCGCCTGCTGCGCCATGGCACCAAGCGCCGTCGCAAAGGCCAAAACCATCCCGAAAAAGGCCGAAAGAACCGCGCCACGCATGAGAATGCTCCCTATGATGTGTTGAACTTAACCTAAGCCACGCACACCATAGGGCAATAGTTTCACGCCGTGGTCAGCTTGCCCGCCAACGCGTCGTCGATCAGGGCGACCGTTTCATCCACGCCATACAGCGCGATGAACCCACCGAACCGCGGACCTTGGCTGGCGCCCAGCAACACTTCGTACAGCGCGGTGAACCAGTCGCGCAGCGGGTCGAAACGCTCTTTCCCGACGGCGAAAACCATCGTTTGCAACGCCTCGGCATCCAGCCCGCCGTCCCATGTCTTCAGCTGGTCCCGCAGGTCTTCCAGGGCTTCCCGCTCCAGCTCGGAAGGGGCGCGGAACACTTTGGCGGGCTTCACGAAATCATTGTAATAGCGCACCGCATGCTCGGCCGCCGCATCCATACCGGGGTTGCCTTCGGGCGTCGCATCCGGCGCATACCGCTGGATAAAGCCCCACAGTTGCGACTTGTCCTCGGCCGAGGAGACCGACGCGAGGTTCAGCAACATCGAGAAGGGCACAACCATATCCGACTTAGGCACATCGCCCCCGTGGATATGCCAAACGGGGTTGTTCAGCTTGCCCTTGTCGTCCTGCGTTTCATAGGCGCGCAGCTGCTGGTGGTATTCGTCGACCGCCTTGGGGATCACGTCGAAATACATGCGCTTGGCCGTCTTGGGCTTGAGGTACATGAAATACGACAGCGATTCCGCGCTGGCATAGGTCAGCCATTCGTCGATGGTCAGACCATTGCCCGACGATTTGGAGATCTTGTGCCCGTCCTGATCCAAGAACAGCTCGTAGGTAAAATGCTCGGGCGGGCGGTTGCCCAGAATACGGCAGATCTTGTCATAGATCGGCGTGTTGGTGCTGTGATCCTTGCCGTACATCTCAAAGTCGACATCAAGGGCGGCCCAACGGGCACCAAAGTCGGGCTTCCACTGCAACTTCACATTGCCGCCGGTCAGCGGCAGGGTCATTTCGGTGCCATCTTCATCGTCGAAGGTGATCGTGCCTTCCTTGGCGTTGACCGCTTTCATCGGCACATACATTACCCGCCCTGTTTCAGGGTGGATCGGCAGGAAGATCGAATAGGTCTGCCGACGCTCCTCGCGCAGCGACTTGAGCATCACTTCCATAATCTCGTCATACTTTTCAGCAGCGCGCAAAAGCACCTCGTCGAACTTGCCGGAGCCGTAGAATTCCGTGGCAGAGATGAACTCGTACTCGAACCCGAAGGTATCCAGAAAACGCCGCAGCATCGCGTTGTTATGCGCGCCAAAGCTGTCGTATTTGCCGAAAGGATCGGGCACCGATGTCAGCGGGCGCTGCAGATGTTCTTCCAATGCGGCGGGGTCGGGCACGTTACCCGGCACCTTGCGCATGCCGTCCAGATCGTCCGAAAAGCACACCAGCCGCGTCGGAATGTCGCTGATCTGCTCAAATGCGCGGCGGATCATCGTCGTGCGCGCAACTTCGCCGAAGGTCCCGATATGCGGCAGACCCGACGGGCCATAGCCGGTCTCGAACAAGACGTACCCCTTCTCGGGGGCCTTGTTTGCATAGCGTTTCAACACCCGACGTGCTTCCTCGAACGGCCACGCTTTACTGGTTAGGGCTGCTTCACGCATCTGCGACATGTCATCAATTCCATCATTTTCACCCCGCACCCAATGCGCGCAGGCAGCCCGTACCTATTGCGTCCCCGTAGGCCCGTCAATAATCTGCAGATCAACGGAATGACCGAACGGAAATGCGCATGAATGACGACACCTCCCTCACCCTCAGCGCGCAGGATTGCCTTGTCGCCGTGATGATCGCGGTTTCCGCATCAGACGAGGACATCCGCACCACCGAATTGCTCAAGATCCAGACGGCTGTAAACATGCTCCCCGTCTTTTCGGGCTATGATGTGGACCGCATCAGCTCTGTCAGCTCGATGGTGTTCGACCTGTTCGAACAGGAAGACGGGCTGGATGCCCTGTTCGGCCTGATCAAGGGCGCGCTGCCCGACCGGCTGAACGAAACGGCCTATGCGCTGGCCTGCGACGTGGCCGCGGCCGACGGCACGTTGGACGAAGCCGAATTGCGTCTGCTGGAAGAAATCCGCTACGAGCTTGACCTCGACCGCCTGCACGCCGCCGCCATCGAACGCGGTGCCCGCGCCCGTCACGTCAAATAGGCCACGACACCGCGATCAAAGCGAGGCCGAATCCGCAGCCACATGGAACGCCCCCCAGCGTTCGATCAGCCCTTGCTGCAACCGTTTGGAGCGCCCGTTCCACGCCCGCCCCCCCTCGGGGCGTTCGCGTTGCGCGCGGGTCAGGGTGGCGCGACGTGGCATATCGGCGGTGAACACGGCAAAGGCCATCACCCGCCCGTCCGGTGCCGTCAGATACCCCGCCAAGGCCGAGACAAAGTTCAACGTGCCGGTCTTCGCCTCCACCTTGATCGGGTGATCCTGCACGGGCCGCCCCTTGGAATCGCGCAGGGAAATCGACTTGAGCAACGGTTTCAACGTGCCCGATCCATAGACCCGCACCAGCGCCGTCACCATATCCTGCGCGGTCACGCGGCTGTCTTCGCCCAACCCCGAATGGTCCACCAGCGCGGGTGCATCCATGCCCAGATTGGCCTTAGCCCAAACGTTCATCTCTGCCGCGGACGCGCGCAGTGACGCGGGCGTGCCCGTGCGGTAAACCGTGGCGGACAGCCCCGCCATCTCTGCGATCAAGTTATTGGAATACTTCAACATATCGCGCAGGATATCGCGCAGCGGCGCGCTGGAACGGGTCACCAGCACCTCGCCCTCGGGCAAGCTGGTGATCAACGCCATGTCGCGCAGACGGATGCCCTGTGCCCCCGCCAATGTCTTAAAGATATCGCCCGCATACAGCCCCGGCTTGCGCACCGGCAGCCAGCGCGACCCACCATTGCCCAAGGCACTTTTCGCGACGCTCCAGTCATCGCGGGTGCCTGCGTCACGATAGGCAAAGACCGGCGCACTGCGGTCGCTGATCTCCATCGCGGCCATCGCCACGTCAGGGCGATAAGACCCCGACCGCCCGTCCATCAGCACCGAATAGCTGCCGTTCTCGCGCTTCCATTCAAAGTGGACGCGGTTAAAGTTCAGCGCCAGCCCCGACACAGCGGGGTTATAGCCCACATGATCCGGCTGATCCGCATCAATCAACGGGAAGACCGGCAGGCTGCGTTCGTAAATCTTCAACCCGCCTTTGACGCCGATAATGCCCGCCGCCTTGAGGTCATCTGCCATTTTGGCCAGCCCGTCCGTATCCAGCGTCGGATCGCCCCCGCCCACAAGGATCAGATCGCCCTGCACTTCGCCGTCCACAATGCCGCCAGTCGCCAAGATGCGCGTCTGAAACTGATGCGCCGCGCCCAAGGTATCCAGCGCGTAAAGCGCGGTAATCGCCTTGGTCACGCTCGCCGGGGGCATCCCGTCAAGCGGGCCGTTCTGTTCCAGCACCGCACCGGTTTCCGCATCCGCCAGACTAAAGGTCACAGCCCCGTTCAACCGCGCCTTGTCGATCAGCTCTTGCGCCGAGGGGATCGCCTGCCGGAACAAATCGTCCCCGCGCAAGACGGGGCGCAGCGATTCAGTCGGCGGGGCCGCAAAGGCCGCCGGAGCCACAACAGCCGCCGCAGCGGTACTCAGAAACAAACGACGGGATAAAACAGTTTTCATGGGGCGACTTAAACCTGACAGGACAGAGCGACACAAGCGCTTGCAAATCACATTTTCATGGGTGGGGGCCCATGCTAACTGACAAGACATGCAACGCGTTATTTTGATCATGTTTGTCGCCATGTCACTGATTCCCGCAGGCGACAGCGCGGGCAAGATCCTGACCTCACAGCTTGGCGTGGCCCCCGTTTTTGTGGCGTGGTCGCGGTTTGCCATAGGGGCGCTGCTGCTGGTGCCCTTCGCCCCGCCGCAAACGCGCGCCCTGTTCGGCAACTGGCGCATCTGGGTCCGTGCCGCCATCCTGTGCGGCAGCATCACCTGCATCCAGACAGCACTGGTGACCGAGGACGTGGCCAATGTCTTTGCCGCCTTCTTTATCGGTCCGCTGCTCAGCTATGTGCTGGCCGCGCTCTTTCTGCGCGAGGCGATATCGCTTCAACGCAGCGCGTTGATCGTGGCGGGGTTTCTGGGGGTGCTGGTCGTGGTCCGACCGGGGCTTGAACCCAGTGCAGGGCTGCTTTGGGCGCTGACCGCAGGGACGCTTTATGGCGTGTTCCTCACGATGTCGCGCTGGCTGTCGCATCTGGCCCCGCCCCTTGCGCTGACCTTCAGCCAGCTGGTGATCAGCGGGCTGCTGCTTTTGCCGCTGGGGGTGGCCTATTTCCCGCCACTGACCGGCCCTGTCCTGGGGCTAAGCCTCGCAAGCGCGCTGTGTTCGATGCTGGGCAACCTGCTGATGTTATACGCCTATCGCATGGCCCCTGCGACCAAGGTCGCACCGCTGGTGTATCTGCAACTGCTGTCCGCCGTGGGGCTGGGGTGGCTGGTGTTTGGCGCATGGCCCGACGCGCTGACATGGGTCGGCATGGCGATGATCCTAGGGGCGGGTATCGCCTCTGCCAGATTGCGCTGACCATTTGCCCGCGGCCCGGATCGCGCTTGAGCTGACATCGACCATCGGAACGTTCACGAAACACCACGCGGGGGCCGGTGTCTGCCCCAAGAGCTGGCTTTGCCGCCCCGAAATCCGGTAGGGAGCATAAAGCGTCGCGGCGTGGCTCATCCGTGCAGATATGCGCTGGCCGGGCCGTGCAAGCACCCCTAGGGGCACTGTCTCCATGATCTGCCGCCAATCCTGCCACAGGTGGAACTGCGCCAGATTATCCGCCCCCATCAGCCAGACGAAGCGCACACCGGGATAGCGGGCCCGCAGCGCGGCAAGGGTTTGCGCGGTGTAGCGGGTGCCAAGATGGGCCTCGATATCGGTGACCTCGACCCGCGGGTGCTGCATCACCTCGCGCGCGCGGGCCAGACGGGACGCCATCGGGGCTGGCCCATGCGCCTTGAGCGGATTGCCCGGGCTGACCATCCACCACACCCGATCCAGCCCGAAACGCTTGATCGCCTCGCGGGTGATATGGGCGTGACCCTCGTGCGCCGGATCGAACGACCCGCCAAGCAGCCCGATCACCTGCCCCGGGGGCGCATATGGAAATGGATAACCCAACGAAAACGGCCCCCGATATACATCAGGGGCCGAAAGAAGGGCAGCAACGCCCCTTTGTCAATCGCGTTATCCGTGCGTTAATCGACGAACTTCTTGATCTCGCCGGATTTCAACCGCGCGAAATAGCTCTTCATCTCGCGCTTCACGATCGGCATCAGGAAGTACAGCGCCGTGATGTTCACAACCGCCATCGCAAAGATCATCGCATCAGAGAAGTCGATAACCGCGCCCAGATTGGCCGCCGCCCCCACGATGATGAAAAGGCAGAAGATCACCTTGAACACGATCTCTTTGGTTTTGCCTTCACCGAACAGATAGGTCCACGCCTTCAGCCCGTAGTAGGACCAGCTGATCATGGTGGAGAAGGCGAACAGGATCACCGCCAGCGCCAGCACATAGGGGAACCAGCTGAACCCGGTCGCAAAGGCAGCCGATGTCAGTTGAACGCCGCTTGACCCGTCGATGGTCTGGATCGCGGTGCCTGCGTCATTCAGGATGAAGCGGCCCGTTTCGGGGTCCATCACCAGCACGCCAGAGATGGTGATCACCAGCGCGGTCATCGTACAGATGACAACGGTATCGATGAAGGGCTCCAACAGGGAAACGACGCCTTCGGTCACCGGCTCTTTGGTGCGCACGGCAGAGTGTGCGATCGCCGCCGAGCCGACACCCGCCTCGTTCGAGAACGCCGCCCGTTTAAAGCCCTGGATCAGCGCGCCAACCAGACCGCCTGCAACGCCCAAGCCGCTGAACGCGCCTTCAAAGATCTGGCCAAAGGCCCAGCCGATCTTGTCGTATTCAACGATCAGGATGATCAGCGCGGCACCAACATAGATCACGCCCATCAGCGGCACGATTTTCTCGGTGACATTGGCGATGGATTTGATCCCGCCGACGATGACCGCAAAGACCACTGCGGCAAAGACGATGCCCGTGATCCAGCCAGGGTAGTCGCCGATGATACCGGACAGCTGTGCATGGGCCTGATTGGCCTGGAACATATTCCCGCCGCCCAAGGCACCGCCGATGGTAAAGATCGAAAAGATCACCGCCAGCACCCCGCCCAAAGGCAGGCCGCGTTCCTTGAAGCCCTTTGTCATATAGTACATCGGACCACCGGAAACGGTGCCATCGGCGTATTCATTGCGGTATTTCACACCCAGCGTACATTCGGTGAACTTGGAGGCCATGCCCAGCAAACCGGCCAGGATCATCCAGAAGGTCGCCCCCGGACCGCCGATGCCCACGGCCACCGCGACGCCCGCGATGTTGCCCAGACCGACAGTCCCCGACAGCGCCGTTGCAAGCGCCTGAAAATGGCTCACCTCGCCCGCGTCATCGGGATCGGAATAATCGCCTTTGACCAGCGAGATCGCATGCCAGAACGCCTTGACCTGAATGAAGCCGAAATACAGCGTAAATACCGTCGCCGCGACCACCAGCCACAGCACGATCCAAGGGAAGTTGGTGCCGGGCAGCGACATGAAGATCAGATTGACGAACCAGCCCGTCGAACCCGCGAAGATATCATTGATGCGTTGATCCATGCCGACGGTTTCTTGTGCCGCGGCAACCATGGGCAAGGCAGAGACAGCAGCAGCCCCCGCACCCGTTGTCAGAAATTTTTTCATGATATGACCTTTCAAGGAATGATCGTCAGAGGCACGCGAGACGCCACAGCCAAGCGGCCGGTTACGCCGCCGAACATACGCTCTTTCAGGCCGCGCAGACCGACACGGCCCACCACGATCTGCTGTGCGCCGTGCTTCTTGGCCAGATCGTCCAGAATATCGGCCACATCGCCATGCTTCACGATGCCCTGAACGGTGACGCCGTCTTCGCTGACCTTCTTGACCGCCGGATCGACGATACGTTCGCGGGCCAGTGCCAGTTCCTCTTCGCGCCGCTTGTGGCGCTGGTCATTCTCTTCCGAGGTCTGGAAGCTGAATGGAGACCATTCAATCACGTAAACGAGCTTGAGCTCGCAATCGCCAATCAATTTGGCCTGTTTCGTTGCGAAATCCAAAGCGCGCGCCCCGGCTTCCCCCCCGTCCAGTCCAACAACAATAGTGGATGCTGTCATGTATTTGTCCCTTTGTTTATGACGCGGTCTTTTTGCGGCCGCGTTGTACCGGGGCGCTGAACGCACCCGGATTAGGCGAATATAAACGAGCTCCAAAATTTTTTTCGACTGAATTTCGCGTAAAATTCGGTCATTCGTCCCCAGTTCACCGCTCGATAACGGTAAAAAGGGATAGTTATCGGAAAAACAGCCTTTGCCGCCCGCGCGATCAGCGCTTTGTGCGTAACGCCCCTGCGCCCTGTGAATCGCCCGGTAACGGACGGGGTTCAAAACCGCGGCACAGGCCTTATATATTGAATGTTTGCTCTTGCCCGCCTGTGGCGATATTGCACGTTCCAAACCGTATTCAGCTTATCCGAGGATTCTCAATGGCCGCCTATCAATATGTCTATCACATGTCCGGTGTCTCAAAGACCTACCCGGGCGGCAAAAAGTGTTTCGACAACATTAACCTGAACTTCCTGCCCGGTGTGAAAATCGGTGTGGTCGGTGTCAACGGCGCGGGTAAATCCACGCTGATGAAGATCATGGCCGGCAAGGACAAGGATTACTCGGGCGAAGCATGGGTCGCTGAAGGGGCCAAGGTCGGCTACCTGGAACAGGAACCCTATTTGGACCCCGCCCTGACCGTGCGCGAAAATGTCATGCTGGGTGTGAAAGCCAAGAAGGACATTCTGGACCGCTACAACGAACTGGCGATGAACTATTCCGACGAGACAGCCGACGAAATGGCCGCCTTGCAGGATCAGATCGACGCGGAGAACCTCTGGGATCTCGACAGCCAGATCGACGTCTCGATGGAAGCCCTGCGCTGCCCGCCCGACGATGCCGATGTGACCAAACTGTCCGGTGGTGAAGCTCGCCGCGTGGCGCTGTGCAAGCTGCTGCTTGAAGCGCCCGAAATGCTGCTGCTTGACGAACCGACCAACCACCTGGACGCGGAAACCATCGCGTGGCTGCAACAGCACCTGATCGACTATAAGGGCACGATCCTGATCGTCACCCACGACCGGTACTTCCTAGATAACATCACCAGCTGGATCCTCGAGCTCGACCGCGGCAATGGCATCCCCTACGAGGGGAACTATTCCAGCTGGATCGACCAGAAAGCCAAACGGCTTGAACAGGAAGCCCGCGAGGACAAGTCCAAGCAAAAGACACTGTCGCGCGAATTGGAATGGATGCGTCAGGGGGCCAAGGCCCGTCAGGCGAAATCCAAAGCGCGGATCAAGTCGTATAACGAAATGGCCGACAGCTCAGAGCGCGAACGCCTGACCCGTGCCCAGATCGTTATCCCCAACGGTCCCCGTCTGGGCAACAAGGTGCTTGAGGTCGAGGGTCTGTCCAAAGCCATGGGCGACAAGCTGTTGATCGAAAAGCTGGACTTCTCTCTGCCGCCGGGCGGGATCGTCGGCGTGATCGGCCCCAACGGCGCGGGTAAATCGACCCTGTTCAAGATGATCACCGGCCACGAACAACCCGATACCGGCACGATCGAGTTGGGGAATACCGTTGATCTGTCCTATGTTGACCAGTCGCGCGATGACCTGAACCCTGATGACAACGTCTGGCAGGCCATTTCGGGCGGGGCCGAGATCATCAAGCTTGGCGATGCCGAAGTGAACTCCCGCGCCTATTGCGGCGCTTTCAACTTCAAGGGCGGTGACCAGCAGAAGAAAGTCGGCCTGCTATCGGGCGGTGAACGCAACCGGGTGCACATGGCGCGTCTGCTGAAAGAAGGCGGCAACGTGCTGCTGCTCGATGAACCTACCAACGATCTGGACGTTGAAACCCTGCGCGCGCTCGAAGACGCGCTGGTCGATTTCGCGGGCTGTGCCGTGGTCATCTCGCACGACCGTTTCTTCCTTGACCGGATTTGTACGCACATCCTCGCCTTTGAAGGCGACGCGCATGTTGAATGGTTCGAAGGCGGCTTCTCTGACTACGAAGAGGACAAGAAGCGTCGTCTGGGCGAAGACGCCATGGAACCCAAGCGCATGAAGCACAAGAAATTCTCGCGCTGATCTAGGCGAAAGCTTTAAGAAAAAGGCCCCCGCAGGAAACTGCGGGGGCCTTTTCATGTGGTGGTCAACGCGCCGCCGAAACGCGGCTCGGGTTTCCCGTTACAGCCCGTCGGCCAGCTCGGCATAGCCATCGGTGCGGTCGGTGCTGGTGCTGTCGGGCACGGTTTCACGGCCCAGAAAATCGCGCAACGTGTTGCAGGCAGACAGCCCCGACCACAGCCGCTGGTTCGACACCAGCTTGACCGTGACATCGGCGCTGAAATCACCGCCGATACGTGCGGCGGTGCCATCATGGGACAGGATGTCTTCGATGTCTTTCTGTATCTCTTCGGGCTTGATCCGGTGGCGGCCCATCACGGTGCCCACGATAATCCCCTCGCCCGCATAGCCCATAAAGCATTTCTCATGGGCCAGCGCCGCGACCGTGGCCTGCGCGACCAAGCCCATCTGGCGACAGAACTCAGCCGGGCTTGCGGCCTCGAAGATATTGCGGATCTGCGGGAGTTTGACCGCGAAAAGGCTCATGGCATAGCAGCCTTCGGGCAGACGCAGCATGTGGTTTTCGAACCCGTGCAGATCGTCGACGCCGACAACGTTCAGATCAAAGCTTTCCTCGACCCGTACCTTCATCAGGCCCGACAGCTCCGCCAGCGTATGCGCGGCCTCGCGTTCACGCCGCAGGCTGTCGCTGAGCATGCCCGCCATGTTGATACGCGCGCCCAATTCGATCCCGTTCAAGGGCTTGAAGATGAAATCCGTCGCCCCGGCGCGGAAGGCGGTGTCCATCAGATCATGTTTCCGGCTGCCGGTGATCATGATGATCGGCGCACTTTTATAGGCCTGCATATTGCGGATGTCGTCACATAGGGTGATCCCGTCAACGCCAGGCAGCATGATATCCAGCAAGAAGCAGTCAAAGCTTGCCCCGTGTTCGTCGATCTTGGCCAACCCATCCTCGGCCGAGTCCGCACAGACCAGATCGAACCCCAGCGACGGCGTCAGACAGTCGCGCAACAGGTCAAGAATGGTGGGATCGTCATCTACGGCTAGGATTTTCATACGGTGGCTCACTCGTTGTCGTGTCGGCAGAAGGGGGACTGGTTAAATTCTCTTATGGCTCGGAGCAAAATCGCAGATAAATCTGTCAGCAGTTAGGCAATTTCGGCCAATCCGTTAACCCTTTGTCCCGCTGCCTCTGCCAATGCGCGTTAGGGTTTCACCTTGCCTCTCCGAAGAATAAGGCGCAAATGTGCCGGAATCAGCAAGGATCGGCCTGTTTTTCAAGGCCCATTGACAGCCCCTTGCGCGAATCCCCACGACCTGCCATATCCGAATGGCTAACGTTATTCTTTTTCGACCAACTGTCTCCCTCATACGGCGTTCAGACTTCGATCCAGACCGACAACGCCAAGCCATCGCACGACGCGGATGGCATACTAGAGGAGACTACGGATATGGCCACTGGCACCGTAAAATGGTTCAACACAACAAAAGGCTTCGGCTTTATCGCACCCGATGGCGGCAGCAAAGATGTATTCGTACACATCTCCGCTGTTGAGCGCGCAGGCCTGACCGGTCTGGCCGACAACCAGAAAGTGACATTCGACATCGAAGCTGGCCGTGACGGCCGCGAATCCGCGTCGAACATCGCACTGGCATAAGCCATGCAGGGCCTTAGGCCCGCAGGATGAATTTGCCGGCTGACCCTCACGGGACAGCCGGTTTTTTTATGTCCTCAGGGTTGCCAAACACAACCCAAGGGGCAAAATACCGTCATCACATCCTAAAGGAGCCCCCATGCGCCGCCGTCAGTTTATCGCAGGTTCTTTGGCCGCCCTCGCCTTTCCCCACGCGCTGTTTGCCGCGGGTGCCGCCTATGACCCCACGCCGCAAATGGTGTCGATCAAGCCACAATATGCCGTGGGCGAGCTGCTGATCCTGCCCCGCAGCCACTACCTGTATCTGGTGACCGCACCCGGTCAGGCCATGCGATACGGCGTGGGCGTCGGCAAGGCGGGGCTGGAGTTTACCGGCACCGCGACGATCGACGTCAAAAAGGAATGGCCCACCTGGCGCCCCACTGACGAGATGATCGAACGAGAGCCCAAGACCTATGCGCGGTTCATCGGCAATACCGACGCGCAACCCGGTGGCCCGTCCAATCCGCTGGGGGCGCGCGCGCTCTATCTGTTCCAGAATGGCCGCGATACGTATTTCCGCATCCACGGCACCACCCAACCCAGCAGCATCGGGCGCTCTGTCTCGAACGGGTGTATCCGCATGCTGAACGAACACGTCAAAGACCTGTACCAACGTGTGCCCATCGGCACCAAGGTCACGGTGCTTTAACGCCGCTGACGTTACCCACCACGCAAAAGGGGCTGGCATCGCTGCCAGCCCCTTCGTATTCCTGCACTGTGTCGGGGACATGTCCCCTTAGTTCAGCGCGCCTTAGTTCAAGGCTTTGTCGGTGATCGCATGGGTCCATGCGCCCGACGGCTCTACCGTGATCACGGGGTCCGACCCACCGGACAGCAGCGATTGCACGGTCCGCTCGTAATCCGCCTCGTCCAGCGCGCCGTTGCTGCCTGCGGTCAGCTTGGCCACTTCGCCCATCATGCGTTTCTGATGCTCTTCGGTTTGCGCACCGGAGGCATCGTTGTCCAACACGATTTCCGCCGCTTCATCGGGATTTTCCTCGGCGTATTTCCAGCCCTTCATAGAGGCCCGCACAAAGCGCACCATCTTGTCCTCGAACGCCGGATCGGCAAGGTTCTCTTCCAGCGCGTAAAGCCCGTCTTCCAATGTGGCAACGCCCTGCTCTTCGTATTTGAACACGTTCAGATCATCCGGCGTCAGACCTGCGTCGATCACCTGCCAGTATTCATTATAGGTCATGGTCGACACGCAGGCGGCCTGATTTTGCAGCAGCGGATCCACGTTAAAGCCTTGTTTCAGCACGGTCACACCATCCTCACCGCCTTCGGTGGGCAGCTCAAGCTTGCTCATCCAGCTGAGAAAGGGGAATTCATTGCCAAAAAACCAGACGCCCAACGTCTTGCCCTTGAAGTCATCCGTGGTCTCGATCCCGGCATCCTTGCGGCAGGTCAGCATCATGCCCGAGGATTTGAACGGCTGCGCGATGTTCACCATCGGCAGACCCTTCTCGCGCGCGGCCAATGCGGCGGGCATCCATTCAACGGCGACATCGGCACCACCACCGGCCAGCACCTGTGTCGGCGCAATGTCTGGACCGCCCGGCTTGATCGTGACGTTTAGATCTTCTTCGTCATAGAACCCTTTGTCCTGCGCCACATAATAGCCCGCGAACTGCGCCTGCGTGACCCACTTCAGCTGAAGCGTCACATCATCCGCCGCTTGGGCCATGGTCCCCATCAGGCCCACAGCGGCCCCGGCGACATATGTTGATAGTTTTTTCATTTTTATATCTCCCTCTTGGTTGGTTGGTCGTCTTGGTTAGTTCCGCGTTAGTTCCGCTGGCTCGGGTGCCAAAAGGTCACCCGCCGTTCAAACAATGACATCGCGCCGTAGAATGCGGACCCGGCAATCGCCGCGACAACAATCTCGGCCCAGACCAGATCAAGCGCAAGCTGGCCCACCGAGGTAGAGATCCGAAACCCCATCCCCCGCACAGGAGAGCCGAAAAATTCAGCAACAATCGCCCCGATCAAGGCAAGGGTCGTGCCGATCTTCAGCCCATTGAACACGAAAGGCATCGCGGCAGGCAAGCGCAGCTTGAACAGCGTCGCCCAATAGCTGGCCGCATAGGTCCGCATCAGATCGCGCTGCATGGCGTCGGTGGCTTGCAAGCCCTGCACCGTGTTCACCAGCATCGGAAAGAACACCATGACCACGACCACGGCGGCCTTGGACTGCCAGTCAAAGCCGAACCACATCACCAGAATCGGGGCCATCCCGATCACCGGCAGCGCGGCCACAAAGTTCCCTACCGGCAAAAGCCCCCGTTGCAAGAAGGGGAAACGGTCAATCGCAACGGCGATCAAAAAGGCCGCACCACAGCCCAGCACATAGCCCGACAACGCGCCCTTCAGCACGGTCTGCACGAAATCCACCCAAAGGATATCAAGCGATGACACCAGCCGCAGGGCAATCAGCGACGGTGCAGGCAGCAAGACCTGCGAAATCTCGAGCCCGCGCACAATGCCTTCCCAGACAGCGATCAGCGTCGCGCCAAAAACCAAGGGCGCTGCAAGGGACACCCAGCGGGCCGGCCGCAATCGCGCCAACCGGATGTTGACCCACATGCCAAAGGCCCAGGCCACTGCGGCAAAAACCAGCCAGATCATCGCGCCATCCCCATCCGTTTCAATGTCACACGCTGGATCAAGCCGATGATCCCCACCAGCAACGCCGCCAGGGCCGCCGCCATGATCAACGCGCTCCAGATCTGGATCGTCTGACCATAGTAGCTGCCAGCCAACAACCGCGCCCCCAGACCCGCCACGGCACCCGTTGGCAGCTCACCAATGATGGCCCCCACCAGTGACGCAGCCATCGCGATCTTGAGCGAGGTAAAGAAATACGGCATCGACGCAGGCAACCGCAGCTTCCAGAAGGTCTGGCCCGCACTGGCATGCCAGGTGCGCATCTGGTCCAGCTGCATCTGATCAGGGCTGCGCAACCCTTTCACCATGCCGACAACGACGGGGAAGAACGACAGATACATGCTGATCATCGCTTTCGGCAGCAGCCCCGACACGCCCACGGCGTTCAGAACCACGATGATCATCGGCGCAATCGCCAGAATGGGAATGGTCTGGCTGGCGATCACCCAAGGCATCACCGACATATCCATCACCCGGTTGAACACGATCCCCACCGCCAGCAAGACGCCCAGCAAGGTGCCCATGCCAAAGCCCAGCAGGGTGGCGCTGAGCGTGATCCAGGAATGATAGACCAAGGACCGCTTCGACGTGACTTTCTTCATCACCGTCGTGTCCCAGATCTCTGACGCGACCTGATGCGGCGCGGGCAGTTTTGGCTTTTTCTGCGCCCAGGTATCCGCAACCAAAGACGTGGCGGTCACCGTCTCGCCCGACCGTGTGGCCTTGTCATAGGTCCAGTCCGAATTCAGCCAGACCGCCGCCGCATACCACAGCGCAAACAAGACCCCGACCACAGTCAGGACAGGCAAGAAGCTCGACCTCATCGCGCGGCCCCCTGCTTCCAGATGGTCCGAAAATCCTCCCCGAAGGGCCGGGCGGCAGCAGGCGCGCGATCAATCATCCGCATGCCCCGCCCGCAATCCTTCCCGCACCCGATGCGCGATCTCCAGAAACTCGGGCGTTTCGCGAATGTCCAGGGGGCGCTCTTTCGGCAAAGGGCTGTCGATGACATCTGCAATCCGCCCGGGGCGCGGGCTCATCACCACGATCTTGGTGCTCAGATACACCGCCTCCGGGATCGAGTGGGTGACAAAAGCGATGGTCTTTTGTGTGCGCGCCCACAGGCGCAACAGCTGTTCATTCAAATGGTCGCGCACGATCTCGTCCAGCGCGCCAAAGGGTTCATCCATCAGCAAGATATCCGCATCAAACGCCAGCGCCCGCGCGATCGAGGCCCGTTGCTGCATGCCCCCCGACAGCTGCCAAGGGAACTTGCGCTCGAACCCTGCCAGCTCCACCAGCTCCAACACTTGGCGAACCCGCGCCGCCTGATCCGCCTTGGAATACCCCATGATCTCAAGCGGCAGCCGGATATTGCCGCCAATCGTCCGCCAGGGATAAAGCCCCGCCGCCTGAAACACATAGCCATAGGCCCGCGCCCGCCGTGCCTCGGCAGCACTGACGCCATTCACCGTGATCTCGCCCCCCGTGGGCTGCTCCAGGTCCGCCATACAGCGCAGGAACGTCGTCTTGCCGCAGCCCGACGGCCCGATAAAGCTGACGAAATCGCCTTTCTCGATATCAAGCGACACGTCTTTCAGCGCATGCACAGGGCCGTCGTTGGTTTCAAATGTCAGGGATAGGTTCTGGGCCGAGATCACGGGCGCGGTGCTCATAAGCTGCGTCCCTCTTCTGCCGTACAACGTGCTCGCATCTATGCTGGCCTCTTTCTTCTTCAGGGCAGCGCGGCGCAACCGCCGCGCTGCGTTGATAGTCCCGCGTTCAGATCCCCGCAGGGATGTTCAGCGGATCGCGTTTGATCAGTTTCGGCGCAGTCAACTCTTTCCACTTGCTCAGCGCAAGGTTGGCCGACGGGAAAGCAGGCCGCGGCACAAAGCGCCCGCGTCCGGGGTTGGGCTGCGAGTTCTGCCCCCAGGCCCAGATGACCTCACCACGGCTTAAGGTATAGCGCGCCTGTGCCTTGACCTCGAAGCCTTCAAAGACGTTGTAATCCAGAATGGAGTGGTGGTTCGCAGTCGAAATCGTCTTGCTGATCTTGGGGTCCCACACCACGATATCCGCGTCGGCCCCTTCGACAATCGCGCCTTTGCGCGGATAGATATTCAGAATCTTCGCCACATTGGTCGAGGTGGCAGCGACGAATTCATTCGGCGTCAGACGGCCCGTTTCGACCCCTTCGGTCCAGAGCACCGCCAGACGTTCCTCCAACCCGTTGGACCCGTTGGGGATGATGCGGAAATCATCGCGGCCCGCGCGTTTCTGCTCGGTCGAAAACGCAGCGTGATCCGTGGCAACCACCTGCAACGACCCCGACTGCAAGCCCGCCCATAGACTGTCCTGATGGTCCTTGGACCGGAAGGGCGGCGACATGACACGGCGTGCGGCATGGTCCCAATCTTTGTTGAAATACTCGCTCTCGTCCAGGGTCAGGAACTGGATCAGCGGCTCGCCGTAGACCCGCATCCCCTTTTGCCGCGCACGGCGGATCGCTTCGTGGGTCTGCTCGCACGAGACATGCACGATGTAAAGCGGCACACCGGCGGCATCGGCAATGGTGATCGCGCGGTTGGCGGCCTCGCCCTCCAGTTCGGGCGGGCGGGAATAGGCATGCCCCTCCGGCCCCGTGATCCCCTGATTGAAATACTTCTCCTGCAAGGCCGCGACCAGATCGCCGTTCTCGGCATGGACCATCGGCAGCGCCCCCAGTTCGGCACAGCGCTGGAAGGACGCGAACATCTCGTCATCCTCGACCATCAAGGCCCCTTTATAGGCCATAAAGTGTTTGAACGAATTCACCCCCATGTCGACGGCGTCTTTCATCTCGTCAAAGACATTCTCGTTCCAGCCGGTGATCGCCATGTGATAGCCGACATCCGAACAGATCTGCGGCGCGGATTTGCGGTGCCATTCGTTGATCGCGTTCTTGATCGACCCGTCCGCCCCCGGCAGACAGAAATCGACGATCATCGTGGTCCCCCCCACGGCCGCGGCCCAGGTGCCTGTCTCGAATGTCTCGGCCGCTGTGGTGCCCATAAAGGGCATCTCCAGATGGGTATGGGGATCGATCCCGCCGGGGATGACATAGGCCCCTTCGGCGTCGATATATTCGTCGCCCACCAGATCCTCACCGATCTGCTTGATGATCTCGCCCTCGATCAACACGTCTGCTTTCCAGGTGCGATCCGCCGTGCAGACCATGCCGCCCTTGATAACCTTGCTCATCTGTCCTCTCCCCTATCTGTCTTCCAAATGGTCCAAATCCCGGGGGCCTGGGGGCTGGCCCCCAGGCCGTGCCCGCTCAGGCCCCCGACGGGTTCAGCCCACAATCTCTGCCGTTTCCAGCACCGCATGCAGCAAAACATCGGCACCGGCCTTGGCCCATTCCTTGGTGGTCTCTTCGGCCTCGTTATGGCTCAGCCCATCCACGCAGGGGCACATGACCATCGCGGTCGGGGCCACCCCGTTGATCCAGCAGGCATCGTGACCCGCCCCCGAGATGACGTCCATATGGCTATACCCCAACCGCTCTGCCGCGGAGCGGATGGCCGAGACGCAGCCTTCGTCAAAGGCGACAGGATCAAAACCACCGACCTTTTCAAAAGCGACCTCTAGCCCCATGTCATCGGCGATCTTCTGACCCTCGACGCGCAGGCGCTTTTCCATATCCTCGATCACGCTCAGATCGGGCGACCGGAAATCGACGGTAAAGATCACCTGCCCCGGGATCACGTTGCGCGAGTTCGGATAAACCTCGATATGCCCCGCGGCACCAACCGCATGCGGCGCGTGAGACCATGCGATCTGGTCCACCGCTTCAAGCATACGCGCCATGCCAAGCCCCGCATTCTTGCGCATCGGCATCGGCGTTGATCCGGTATGCGCATCCTTGCCGGTCACGGTGACTTGGGTCCACGACAGCCCCTGCCCGTGGGTCACGACGCCGATGTCCTTGCCTTCGGCCTCCAGGATCGGGCCCTGTTCGATGTGCAGCTCGAAAAACGCATGCATCTTGCGCGCGCCGACCTCTTCGTCGCCCTGCCAGCCGATCCGCTTGAGCTCGTCGCCAAAGCGCAAGCCCTCGGCATCGGTCTTGGCATAGGCCCATTCCTGCGTGTGGATGCCGGCAAAAACGCCAGACGACAGCATCGCGGGGGCATAGCGGGTGCCCTCTTCGTTGGTCCAGTTGGTCACGACCACGGGGTGTTTCGTCTTGATCCCCAGATCGTTCATCGTGCGCAGCAGTTCCAGCCCGCCCAGCACACCCAGCACGCCGTCATACTTGCCGCCTGTGGGCTGCGTATCCAGATGCGACCCGACGTAGACCGGCAGCGCATCGGGGTCGGTGCCATCGCGCTGCGCGAACATGTTGCCCATCGTATCAAGACCCATGGTGCAGCCCGCCTCCTCGCACCATTTCTGGAACAGGGCGCGACCTTCGGCGTCTTCGTCGGTCAGCGTCTGGCGGTTGTTGCCCCCCGCCACACCGGGGCCGATCTTGGCCATCTCCATCAGACTGTCCCACAAACGATCCGGGTTGATCTTCAGGTTTTCACCGGGCGCGGCCATAGCGGTTTCCTTTGCGTTTTCTACCTTGTGCAAGGCGTAAATTTTTACCATTTGGTAAATCCACGATTGCGGCTAGGGTTAAGTCTGTCAAGAAATGCTTTCCCATAGGACCACCCGTCCGAAGTGGGGTGCCGCATTTTCAGGCACTTACACCGAAAGGGGACGCGCCATGCCCGAGACAACCGCCAAGAAAAAGCCCAGCCGAATCCAAAGGCGCAACCGCCGTGTGATCCTGGATGCGGCGCTTGATGTGTTTTCGACCTACGGGTTTCGCGGGGCCACGCTGGATCAGATCGCCAGCGAGGCAGGGCTGAGCAAACCGAATATATTGTATTATTTCAGCGGGAAGGAAGAAATCCACACCACCCTGCTGAGCCAGTTGATGGAGACATGGCTCGACCCTTTGGTCGAGTTGGACGCCGACGGTGACCCGCGCACAGAGCTGTTGGATTATGTGCAGCGCAAACTGGATATGGCGCGGGATCTGCCCCGTGAAAGCCGCTTGTTTGCTGGTGAAATTTTACGCGGTGCGCCCCATATGGAGCCGCGTTTGCAAAGCGATCTGAAACCGCTGTTCGACGAGAAATGCGCCGTTATTTCCGATTGGATGGCGGCGGGAAAGATCGCGCGAATGGACCCGCGCCATCTGATTTTCTCGATCTGGTCGACCACGCAACACTATGCCGATTTCGCGCCGCAAGTCGCGCTGCTGCTGGACGGCGATGCCGATCAGCACCAGCAGGCGTCGGACCATCTGCGACTGATGTTCTCGACGTTGTTGACCCCTGCCGCGCCTCAACAGTAGCGGCGGGGGCAAGGGTCACTCGGCCGCTGTGGCGGAGGGGTTGTTGGGGTGCGTCGTCCAGTTGGCGTAATTCGGATCGACGGGCTTGCCCGTGCGCGGGTCCGTGGTGCCGGGGGCCAGCTCCACCATCGAGATACAATCCTCGACCGGGCAAACATTGACGCAGAGGTTGCAGGCGACGCATTCGTCGTCGATCACGCTGAAGGTGCGATCTTCGGACATGGCAATCGCCTGATGCGAGGTGTCTTCGCAGGCGGCAAAGCAGCGCCCGCAGGAGATACACAGATCCTGATCGATCTTCGCCTTGGCGACATAGTTCAGGTTCAGCTGGTTCCAGTCGGTCACATTCGGCACCGCACGGCGCACGAGTTGATCGACCGAAGTCATCCCCTTGTCGTCCATATATTCCGACAGGCCCGAGATCATCTCTTGCACAACCTTGAAACCATAGGTCATCGCCGCCGTGCAGACCTGCACATTGCCCGCGCCAAGGGCCAGAAACTCTGCCGCGTCGCGCCATGTGGTCACGCCGCCGATGCCGCTAATCGGCATATCTGCCGTCTCGGGGTTGCGCGCGATTTCCGCCACCATGTTCAAGGCAATCGGCTTTACCGCCGGCCCGCAATAGCCGCCGTGGGTGCCTTTCCCGTCGATCATCGGCTCCGGCGCGAACAGGTCCAGATCAACCGAGGTGATGGAGTTGATCGTGTTGATCAGGCTCACCGCATCCGCGCCGCCGCGTTTGGCGGCCTCGGCGGGGTAGAGCACATTCGTGATGTTCGGCGTCAGCTTCACGATCACCGGCATGCGCGTGTATTGCTTGCACCAGCGGGTGACCATTTCAATGTATTCCGGCACCTGCCCCACAGCAGATCCCATGCCGCGCTCGGCCATGCCATGCGGGCAGCCGAAGTTCAGCTCGATCCCGTCGGCACCGGTTTCCTCCACATGCGGCAGGATCGCTTTCCACGCCTCCTCCTCGCACGGGACCATGATTGACGCGATCAGCGCGCGGTCAGGGTAATCCCGTTTCACCGCTTTCATCTCGCGCAGGTTCACCTCCAGCGGGCGATCGGTGATCAGCTCGATGTTATTGAGCCCCAGCAGCCGCCGGTCCGCGCCCCAGATCGCGCCATAACGCGGGCCATTGACGTTAACCACGGGCGGGCCCTCCATGCCGAGGGTCTTCCACACGACACCGCCCCAGCCTGCCTCGTAGGCGCGGCGGACGTTGTATTCCTTGTCCGTGGGTGGCGCGGATGCCAGCCAGAACGGGTTGGGGCTTTTGATGCCCACGAAGTCGCTTCTTAGATCAGCCATTTGCGTTCTCCTGTAGGGGCTTAGCCCATCAATACCATGTGAATGTCCATCGCCGCGTCGCGTCCTTCGGCGACAGCGGTCACGGTCAGGTCATCGCCGCCGCTCGCACAATCACCACCGGCCCAGACCCCGTCGACACTGGTGCGTCCGGTGCCGTCCACCTTGATCTTGCGCGCCTCCAGCGTGGGCAGCGCGTCACCTTGAAGGGTCTGGCCGATGGCCTTGAACACTTGATCCGCAGCGAGGCGCAGGGTTTGGCCCGTGCCCTGCATCTGGTCGTCGACATATTCGAATTCGATCTCGCGCACCGCACCGTTGCCGATCACGGCGACCGGCGTGGCATGGGTCACGATCCGCACGCCTTTGGAGGCCGCAAGATCCTGTTCGAACACGCTGGCGTTCATCCGGTCGCGCCCGCGACGATAGACCAGCGTCACATTGAGCGCGCCCAGCAGTTTCGCCTGAATGGCGGCATCGATCGCGGTCATCCCGCCGCCGATCACCACCACGTCACGACCGATCGGGACCGCAGCCACATCGCTCGCCTGACGCAGGTGAGAGATAAAATCGACCGCATCCAGCACGCCGGTCTTATCCTCGCCCTCGGCCCCCAAGGCGTTCACACCGCCAAGACCCATACCAAGGAACACGGCGTCATAGTCGGCCCGCAAACTGTCCAGCGTCATCGCCGCCCCAAGGGCTGCGTTGTTCTGCACGGTGATGCCGCCGATCTTGAGCAGCCAGTCCACTTCGGCCTGCGCGAAGCCGTCGGGCGTCTTGTAGGTGGCGATCCCGTATTCGTTCAGACCACCGGGCTTGGGCCGCGCGTCAAAAACGGTGACATCATGCCCCATCATCGCCAAACGGTGCGCACAAGACAGCCCCGCCGGACCTGCACCGACAACGGCCACGCGCTTGCCCGTCAAGGCCGCGCGTTCAAACGGATGTGCGCCCTGTGCTTGCAGATGGTCGGTGGCATAGCGTTGAAGCTCGCCGATCTTGACGGGCTTGCCCTCGGCCACTTCGCGCACACAGGCCTGTTCACAAAGCTGTTCGGTCGGACAAACGCGGGCGCACATGCCGCCCATGATATTCTGGCTCAGGATCGTTTTGGCGGCGGCATCCGGTGTGCCCGTGGCGATCTGCCGAATGAAGAGCGGAATATCGATATCCGTCGGGCAGGCCGTGATGCACGGCGCGTCGTGACAGAAGTAGCATCGGTCCGCCGCGACAAGCGCTTCGTGCACATCCAGTGGCGGGTGCAAATCGGAAAACTGCGCGGCATAGGCGTCGGCGTCCAGCCGTCCGGCAGCCACCCCCGGTTCAAAGATTTTCTGCGACATTCTTTTATCCCTGCTGTCACTATTTATGCTGAAACGCTCCCACGGAATGATTTTTTTATCAACTGGTAAAATTATTTCATAACTGTGAAATTTCTTGCGCAAATGCCCGCCGGTTACGCGTTTCAGGGCAAAAACTCTTGATTTTGTCCTATTTGGCGCCAAAGTCAGAGGTGCGACGCGAAAGACTTTCGACCCCTCAGCCCTCCGGCGCTGGTGCGATCAAGTTCTGACCGAGCCACGCTGCCGCATAATGTGGGCAGGACAAACACGAGGAGAAACGGGGCATGGCGACTGGCACCGTAAAATGGTTCAATACCACAAAGGGATACGGCTTTATCGCGCCTGATGGTGGCGGCAAAGATATCTTTGTTCACATCTCGGCGGTTGAACGCGCTGGCCTGACCGGGCTTGCCGACAACCAGAAGGTGACATTCGACGTAGAAGCGGGCCGTGATGGCCGCGAAAGCGCCGCGAATATCGCATTGGCCTAACCGGCCCAAAACCGGTTCATAATATTTTTGACGACGGGCGCTTCGGTGCCCGTTTTTTGTGCAAAACTACTCGTTTTCGTTGATCTGATCGATCAGAGTCAGCACTTTCGGGCCCAAAGCATCAACGATTCTCGTGACGCCTTGCGCGTTCGGATGCACCCCGTCGGCCTGGAAAAACCCGCGTGCCTGCGCCAGATCGGGCGTCTCGCCATTGTCGGACAGGCCGTCAAAGAAGCTGCCCATCAGGCTCGCGTCATATTGCGCGGCCAGATCGGGATAAATGCTGTCAAAGGCGGTTTTATAGTCGGGGCCAAAGTTGCCCGGCGCGGTCATGCCGACCAGCAGCACTTCTACCTCGGCGTCTTGGGCGGCCTTCATGATTCCATCCAGATTGGCGCGGCTGACCGCGGGGTCGATCCCGCGCAACAGGTCATTCCCGCCTAAGGTCACAATCATGCCATCGACCTCGGGCGTCATGGTCCAGGCGACCCGCGCCAACCCGCCAGCGGTCGTGTCACCCGACACGCCTGCGTTGATCACCGTCACATCCGCACCGTTCTGATCCAGCCAGTTTTGCAACTGTGGCACGAACCCGTCCTCGGCGGGCAGGCCGTAGCCCTGCGTCAGACTGTCGCCCAATGCTGCAATAACAAGCGGTTCCGCCAGTGCGGGGCCTGATAATACCAGAACAAGTGCCGTCGTAACCTTGCGCATCATGGTCGAACCTCCATATCCAACAGGGACCGTATTTCAAAAGGCAGCCCTATGACCGACCCGGTGTTCCAGCTTCAAGATGCATCCCTGAAACTGAATGGCAACGCCGGAAAGGTCGACATCCTACATGGGATCACCCTGGACGTCGCACAAGGAGAGACGGTCGCCTTTACCGGCCCGTCGGGGTCGGGCAAGTCGTCGTTGCTGATGGTCATGGGCGGGCTGGAGCGTGTGACCGGCGGATCGGTGCGCGCCTTGGGCGAAGACCTGAGCACCCTGTCCGAAGATGGGCTGGCCAAATTTCGCCGCGGGCGGATGGGCATCGTGTTCCAGTCCTTCCACCTCATCCCCACCATGACCGCGCTGGAAAACGTCGCTACCCCGCTGGAACTGAACGGCGTCGCGGACGCCTTTGACCGGGCCGAGGCGGAATTGCACGCGGTGGGTCTGGGGCACCGGCTCAACCACTATCCCGCGCAGATGTCGGGCGGCGAACAGCAGCGGGTCGCATTGGCCCGCGCCTCTGCCCCGCGTCCGTCGATCCTGTTGGCGGATGAACCGACAGGGAACCTCGACAGTACCAATGGTGCCGCGATCATGGAGTTGTTGTTCGATCTGCGCGAAAAACATGGTGCGACTTTGGTGTTGGTGACCCACGCCGATGAATTGGCCGCGCGCTGTGATCGGATCGTCACCCTGACCGACGGGCGGATCGTCAGCGGGACGGGCGCATGAGCCTGCGTCTGGCCGGCCGCTTTGCCCGCCGCGAGATGCGCGGGGGGCTGCGGGGTTTCCGTCTGTTTCTGGCCTGCCTCGCCCTTGGCGTCGCGGCAATTGCTGCCGTCGGCTCTGTCCGCTCTGCGATCGAGGGTGGCTTGCAGCGCGAAGGTGCGGCCCTGCTTGGTGGCGCGGCCGAGATTGATTTCACCTATCGTTTCGCCACCGATGCCGAACGCGACTGGATCGAGAGCCAAGCCAGCGCTGTGTCTGAGGTTGTCGAGTTCCGGTCCATGGCTGTCGCGGGTGACGGGGCCGCCGCTGACCGTGCGCTGACGCAGGTGAAAGCGGTCGATGATCTTTATCCGCTGGTGGGCGAGATGGTGCTGGAACCGGCGATGCCGCTGGAGCAGGCGCTCGGGCTGGAAAACGGCCTGTCCGGCGCGGTGATGGAGCGCGCCTTGTCCGACCGTCTGGGCCTGTCCCCCGGCGACACCTTCAAGCTTGGCATCAAGGAATTCCGCCTCTCCGCCCTGATCGCGCGCGAACCCGACAGCGCCGCCAGCGGCTTTGCCCTTGGGCCCCGCACCCTGCTCCGGACCGAGGCGCTGGACGGGGCCGGCCTGCTGGCGGAAGGGACGCTGTTCAACTCCAAATACCGGATGCTGCTGCCTGCCGATACCGACCTTGATCAACTGCGCTCTGCCGCCCGTACGCGGTTTGAAAACAACGGGATGCGCTGGACCGATGCGCGCAACGGGGCACCGGGGGTGTCGCGCTTTGTCGAACGGTTGACGGCGTTTCTGATCCTTGTGGGCCTATCCGGTCTGGCTGTGGGCGGCGTGGGCGTATCGGCTGCGGTGCGATCTTACCTCACCGGCAAGACCGAAGTCATCGCCGTGCTCCGCGCGCTAGGGGCAGACCGCGCGACGATCTTCCAGACATATTTCATGCAGATCGGTGCCCTATCGCTTCTGGGGGTCGCCATCGGCGTGGTGCTTGGGGCCGTGGCCCCGCTGGTCTTTGCGCCGTTGATCTCTGCGCGGCTGCCGATCCCTGCGGCCTTTGCGATCTATCCGGCACCCTTGGCCGAGGCAGCGATTTACGGGTTGCTGACCGCCTTTGCCTTCACGCTGTGGCCACTGGCCCGCAGCGAGAACATCCGCGCGGCAACCCTGTTTCGCGACGCATGGGACGGGGCCGCGCGTTTTCCGGCACCGCGCTATGTGGCGATTATCGTGATGACTGTGGCGCTGCTGGTCGCGCTGGCGGGGTGGTTCAATGGCAGTTGGTGGCTGACGCTCTGGACATTGGGCGGCATCGCAGGCGCGCTCGGGATCCTCACGCTGGCGGCGCTGCTGGTGCGGTTCCTCGCACAACGCGCCGCGGTTCTGGCACGCGGGCGACCGCGGCTGCGTTGGGCCCTGGCCGCGATTGGTGGCAGTGGCGAAGGTGCCGGGGCCGTGGTGCTCTCGCTGGGGCTCGGCCTGTCGGTGCTGGCCGCCGTGGGGCAGATCGACGGCAACCTACGGCAGGCGATCTCGGGCAACCTGCCCGATGTGGCCCCGTCGTATTTCTTTGTCGACATCCAGAAAGACCAGATCGACGGCTATACCAAACGGCTGACAGACGACCCCGCGGTGCGGCGCATCGACAGCGCGCCGATGCTGCGCGGCGTCGTGACCCAGATCAACGGCAGGCCCGCCAAAGAGGTCGCGGGCGATCACTGGGTGGTGCGCGGCGACCGCGGGCTGACCTATGCCGAGGCCCCCGACGACGACACGGTGATCACCGCGGGCGAATGGTGGGCGCCTGATTACGCAGGCCCGCCGCTCATTAGCTTTGCCGCCGAAGAGGCCGAGGAGATCGGGTTAGAGCTTGGCGATACGCTGACCATCAACGTGCTGGGGCGCGACATCACCGGCACCATCGCCAGCTTCCAAGAGGTCGACTTCTCGACCGCGGGGATCGGGTTTATCCTGACCATGAACCCCGCCGCCCTGACCGGCGCGCCGCATACCTATATCTCGACCGTCTACGCCGATGCAGAGGCCGAGGCACCGATCCTGCGCGATCTGGCCACCGCCTATCCCAACATCACCGCGATCCGCGTGCGCGATGCAATCGACCGCGTAGCGGCGGTGCTTAGCGGGTTGGCTGCGGCGACATCCTACGGCGCGGCGGCTACTCTTCTGACCGGCTTTCTGGTATTGATCGGGGCAGCCGCCGCCGGGGCGGATGCCCGTCGCTATGAAGCCGCCTTGCTGAAAACCCTGGGGGCCTCGCGCCGCAGCATCGCCGCCAGCTTTCTGATGCGTGCCGCTCTGCTGGGGCTCTTCGCCGGTGCCGTTGCCCTGCTGGCAGGTATCTTGGGCGGATGGGCCGTGAGCCGCTTTGTGATGGACACCAGCTTTGCCGTGGTATGGCCTTCGGCGCTGCTGATCGTCACTGGGGGCGCGCTGGCGTCGATCCTTGCGTCGCTTGGCTTTGCGATCAAAGCCTTGAACGCCAGACCCGCACAGGTGCTGCGCGCCCGCGAATAGATGGAACCGATAGACCGAAAGAGGGATACAACAATGACGCAGACCACCCAGACACTGCCCGCCCCCCTGCCACCCGTTCTGACGGCAGCCCAGCAAACGCATGTGGTGAATGTCCTGCGCCGTGCCGCACGGGCCGAGGTGCTGCCGCGTTTCCGCAACCTCGCCCCCGCTGACATCGACACCAAATCCGGCCCCCATGATCTGGTGACCGCTGCCGATCTGGCTGCCGAGGCAATGATCACCCGCGCCCTCGCCACGGCCTATCCGGAGGCGCTGATCATCGGCGAAGAGGCGGTATCGGCCGACCCCGCCCTGCAGGACAAGATCGCCAACGCCCCGCTGGCCTTTATCCTTGATCCCATCGACGGCACATCGAATTTCGCCCACGGGCTGTCCACCTTCGGCACGATCCTTGCGGTCACGCGCTTTGGCAAACCGGCCTTCGGCGTCATCTATGACCCGGTCAATGACGACTGGGTGATCAGCGACGACACCAGCCCCCCGCGCTTTGAACGCGCCCTTGGGCAGTCGCGCCCGCTGCGGGTCAGCATGGGCAAACAGATTGAGGACCTCAGCGGTTTCGTCCCGCTGGGGAACTTCAGCAAAGAGCTGCGGGTCAAAGTCGCGGCCACCCTGCCCAGCTTTGCCAAGGTAAACTCGCTTCGTTGCTCGGCGCATGAATACCGCACCGTCGCCCAGGGGCACGCCGATTTCGTGCTCAGCGGGACGCTGCACCCTTGGGACCACGCTGCCGGCGCGTTGATCTGCACCCAAGCCGGTGCCCATGTCGAGATGCTGTCGGGCGGCCCCTATGACGCGACGCTGCGCACAGGGCATATTCTAGTGGCACCGGACAAAACGACATGGAACCGCCTGCGCAAGGTCTTTGCCTTCCTCGCCGACGACTGAGCCCGCAATGCAAAACGGGCGCGAGGTTTCCCCCGCGCCCGTTCGATCACATATATAGGGAACAGCTTACTCAGCCGCCTCTGCGTATTCCTCCATCGGGGGGCAAGTGCAGATCAGGTTGCGGTCACCATGCACGTTGTCGACACGGTTGACCGGAGGCCAGTATTTGTCGACGCGGAACGCGCCGGGGGGGAAGCAGCCCTGCTCGCGCGTGTAGGGACGATCCCACTCGCCAACCAGATCCTCGACCGTGTGCGGCGCGTTCTTGAGTGCGTTGTTCTCGCGCGGCATATCGCCGTTCTCGATTGCGCGGATCTCGTCACGGATCGCGAGCATCGCGTCGCAGAAACGGTCCAGCTCGGCCTTGGTTTCCGACTCGGTCGGTTCCACCATCAGCGTGCCTGCGACAGGGAAGCTCATCGTCGGCGCATGGAAGCCGGCGTCGATCAGACGTTTCGCGATGTCATCCACCGTCACGCCTGCGCTATCCTCGAACGGGCGCACGTCAAAGATGCATTCATGGGCGACACGTCCCGTCGGCCCCTTGTACAGCACCTCGAACGCCCCTTCGAGCCGCTTGGCAATGTAGTTGGCGTTCAGGATCGCCACCCGCGTCGCCTGCGTCAGCCCGTCACCGCCCATCATCAAGCAGTACGACCACGAGATCGGCAGCAACGATGGCGACCCGTAGGGTGCCGCCGAAACGGCACCCTCACCGCCGTTCGGATGGCCGGGCACATGGGGGATGAGATGTGATTTCACGCCAATCGGCCCCATGCCGGGACCGCCGCCCCCATGCGGGATGCAGAAGGTCTTGTGCAGGTTCAGGTGGCTGACATCACCGCCCACATCGCCCGGACGCGCCAGACCGACCATCGCGTTCATATTCGCCCCGTCGATATAGACCTGCCCACCGTGATCATGGGTGATCTTGGTCACCTCGGTCACGGTTTCCTCGAATACGCCGTGGGTCGAGGGATAGGTGATCATGCAACCGGCAAGGTTCTCGCTGTGCTTTTCCGCCTTGGCGCGGAAGTCATCCAAGTCGATGTCACCATTGGCCGCCGTCTTGATCACGACCACCTTCCAGCCGACCATATTGGCGCTGGCGGGGTTGGTGCCATGGGCCGACATGGGGATCAGGCAGATGTTGCGATGCCCCTGCCCGTTGGCACGGTGATAAGACGCAATCGCCAGAAGGCCGGCATATTCCCCCTGCGCGCCAGAATTCGGCTGCATGGAAATCGCGTCATACCCGGTGATGTCACAAAGCTTGGCCGACAGGTCGTCGATCATATGCTTATAGCCAAGCGCCTGATCCTGCGGCACAAACGGGTGGATCATCGAGAACTCGCGCCAGCTAACGGGCATCATCTCCGCAGCCGAGTTCAGCTTCATCGTGCACGACCCCAGCGGGATCATCGCGCGGTCCAGCGCCAGATCACGGTCGGCCAGACGGCGCATGTAGCGCATCATCTCGGTCTCGGCGCGGTTCATGTGGAAGATCGGATGGGTGAGATAGGCGCTCTCACGTAGCATATCATCGGGGAACCGATACTGCGCCTCGAATTTCTCGTCGCTGCGGCGGATGCCAAAGGCGCGCCAGACGGCTTCGATCGTCTCGGGCACTGTACGTTCGTCCAGCGTGATGCCGACACGTGTTTCACCGACGCGGCGCAGGTTGATGCCTTCGTCCACCGCGGATTTCATGACTGCGGCCTGCAAGGGGCCGACATCAACCGTCACCGTGTCGAAGAAGGATTTGGGATCGACCTTAAAGCCGGCCTCCTCCAGCCCGTTCGCCAGACGCACCGCCTTGCGATGGATGCGCTGCGCGATAGCCTTCAGCCCCTCGGGCCCGTGGAACACCGCATACATGGACGCCATCACCGCCAGCAAAGCCTGCGCCGTGCACACGTTGGAGGTCGCCTTTTCGCGGCGGATGTGCTGCTCGCGGGTCTGCAGGGACAGACGGTAGGCGCGGTTGCCGTGCGCATCAATCGAGACACCCACAATCCGCCCCGGCATTGCGCGCTTATAGGCATCCTTGCATGCCATATAGGCCGCATGCGGGCCGCCATAGCCTTCGGGCACGCCAAACCGCTGGGTGGACCCGACGGCGATATCGGCCCCCATGGCACCGGGCTCTTTCAACAGCGTCAGCGCCATCGGATCGGCCGAGACGACGCCCAAGGCACCGGCCTCATGCAGCGCGGCCATATGGTCGGTAAAGTCGCGCACATGGCCGTAGGTGCCAGGGTACTGGAACAGCGCCCCGAAGACAGCGCTCGCGTCCATCTTGTCAGGGTCGCCGATGATCACCTCGATATCCAGCGGGGCTGCGCGGGTCTGGATCACGGCGATGTTCTGGGGGTGGCAATCGCGGTCGACAAAGAACGCCTTGGCCTTCGATTTCGACAGGCGCATCGCCATGGTCATCGCCTCGGCACAGGCCGTCGCCTCGTCCAGCAGTGACGCATTGGCGACCTCAAGCCCGGTCAGATCGCTGACCATGGTCTGGAAGTTCAGCAATGCCTCAAGACGCCCTTGGCTGATCTCGGGCTGGTAGGGGGTGTAGGCCGTGTACCATGCGGGGTTTTCAAAAATATTGCGCTGGATCGCAGGCGGCGTCACCGTGCCGTGATAGCCCTGCCCGATCAGCGAGGTGAGCACCTTATTCTTGCCCGCCACCACGCGCATGTATTCCAGCACTTCGCGCTCTGACATGGGCTTGCCGAAATCCAGCGGCTCTTTCTGGCGGATCTGCGCGGGCATCGTGTCATCGATCAACGCGCCAAGGCTTTGTGCGCCGACGGTTTTCAACATGTCCGACATCTCTGCCGGGGACGGCCCGATATGTCTGCGATTGGCAAAATCATACGGCAAATATTCGGTCGGTTTGAAAACCATGGCGCGGGGCCCCTCTTCCAAATGGTATAAAAATCCCCGCCGGAGGCTCCGACGGGGGCAGCGGGATTTACCCGAT
This sequence comes from Sulfitobacter sp. TCYB15, assembly GCF_040435955.1. Classification (NCBI taxonomy): domain Bacteria; kingdom Pseudomonadati; phylum Pseudomonadota; class Alphaproteobacteria; order Rhodobacterales; family Roseobacteraceae; genus Sulfitobacter; species Sulfitobacter sp. TCYB15. The sequence continues at coordinate 756,569 of NZ_CP159193.1, read as the reverse complement.
GAACTTCTGATAGGCGGCTTCGTCCATGAACTCGTCCATCTGGCTTGGATCGGACGCCTTCATCTTGAAGAACCACGCCTCGCCCTGCGGATCGTCATTCACCATCGCGGGGTTGTCGGACAGCGTGCTGTTGACCTCGATGATCTCTCCATCGATCGGTGCCAGAATGTCGGACGCGGCCTTGACGGATTCGATCACGACGACCTCGTCGTCCTTGCTGACGGTCGTGCCTTCGTCGGGCAGCTCGACAAACACCACGTCGCCCAGCTGTTCGGCGGCGTGGATGGTGATGCCAACGACGATCTCGTCGCCTTCAACCCGCAGCCATTCGTGCTCTTCGGTAAACTTCATTCTTTCATCCTTCGCTAGATTATCTTTTAAAATTTGCCGCAACAAAGGGCAGCTTGGCCACAGTCACCGGCAGACGCTTGCCACGGACTTCGCCCCACAGCATCGTATCAATACCCGCCTGCGCCTCACTGACATAGCCCATTGCGACAGGCCCGCCTACCGTCGGCCCGAAACTGCCCGAGGTGACCTCGCCCACCTGCGTGCCCCCTGTCGCCGCGTCAAACAGCGGTGTCCCGTCGCGCATCGGCGCACGGCCTTCGGGGGCCAGACCGACACGCTTGCGGCCGACACCATCGTCAAACGCCGCTTGAACGGCATCGGCACCGGGGTAGCCGCCCGCGCGTTCACCACCGGCACGGCGCGCTTTCTGGATCGCCCAGGTCAGGCTGGCCTCGACCGGATTGGTGCCTGCGTCGATGTCATTGCCATAAAGACACAAGCCCGCCTCAAGCCGCAGCGAATCCCGCGCGCCCAGACCGATGGGTTCCACACCCTCGATCTCCAGCAACCGGCGGACCAGCGCTTCGGCGTGGGCCTCCGGCACCGAAATCTCGAAGCCATCCTCGCCGGTATAGCCCGACCGCGAGGCCCAGACCTCTACCCCGTTAAGCGTCAATGTGCCGAAATCCATGAACCGCATTTTGTCCGCAGCGGCATCAAGCGATGCCACAGCCGCCCCCGCCGCAGGGCCCTGCACAGCCACCAGCGCGCGGTCGGTGATCGGGGTCACGGTGATCTCTGGCTCTAACGCGGCTTTCATGCGTGCGATATCGGCATCCTTGCAGGCGGCGTTGACCACGACGAACAGGTCATCACCACGGCGCGCGAACATCAGGTCATCCTCGATCCCGCCGGCGTCATTGGTGAAAAACCCATAGCGCTGCCGCCCGTCTTCCAGCCCCAGCACATTCATCGGCACCAATGTCTCGAACGCCAGCGCCACGGCGTCCCACGACGGGCCGGTCACCATCACCTGCCCCATGTGGCTGACATCAAAGACGCCCGCTGCGGCGCGGGTGTGCAGGTGCTCTTTCATCACGCCCATCGGATATTGCACAGGCATGGAATAGCCCGCAAAGGGCACCATCTTGCCCCCCAGTTCCAGATGAAGATCGTATAGCGGTGTCTGTTGCAAATCGCTCATGGTCACGCGGCCTTTCCCTATCCAGAAGGCCATCGACCATACTGGCACCCAGCAGACCGCGGGAATGCAGCCTGTCAAATGCCCCCTCTGTCCTTTCGCCTGAGATCGTTATCCCTTCGGCGGACGCTGTCGCGTCACTCTCCAGAGTTGTTAGGTCCCGTTGCGGTCCTTTGGCCTGAGAGTTTCCGGGGCGGTTGCTCCTTCGGCACCGGCTTGCGCCGGTTCTCCCGTAACGGTGTGGGCAAGTGCTATGCCGGAACGCAGCGCTGCGTCAAGCAAAGTTGATAGGGCGGCGCGAAAACTTTCATCCGGTGCCGCGATATTGGGCAGCACGTCGGGTGCTGCGCGTGCAAGATGTGGACATCATCGCGCAGCGGCGCCAAAACACCCGCATGACACCATATTTCTTCGGCTACGGCAGCCTCGTAAACCGCAATACCCACGCCTATCCAGACGCCCGTCCGGCGCAGCTTCGCGGCTGGCACCGGCTTTGGGTGCGCATCGAAGGCGCCGCGCATGTGTTCCTGAGCGTGCTGCCCGAAGAGGGCACCGTGATCGACGGGTTGATCGCGGCGGTCCCCGGTGCCGATTGGGTGGCGCTGGATACGCGCGAAACCAACTATGATCGCATCGGGTCGAACGGGGCGGTGGTGCATGACATCATCCCGGCCCCCGATATGGCGCATTATTCCGTGCCCACAGACACCCATGTGACATCGGGCGACCATACCATCTTGCTCAGCTATCTTGATGTGGTGGTGCAGGGGTTCCTGCGCGAATATGGCATCGACGGGGTGCAGCGTTTCTTTGACACGACGCGGGGCTGGGATACGCCGATCCTGAACGACCGCGCCGCGCCGAAATACCCGCGCGCGCAAGAGCTTACCGCGCAGGAAACCGCGCTGGTCGACCAGCATCTGGCCCGCCTATCGGCGCAGGTGCAGTAGCGACATCAACCGCCCGTCGCGGGCGAAAGCTTCGGGGTTGGCACGTTTGCGCTGCCCGCCTTGCGCGATCATCCGCCGCGCGAGCACCCAGGCCAGCGCCCCGAACAGCACCCCCGCCGCCGCCTGCCCGATCAGCACACCGGGGGCCCCGAACAGCAGGCTGCCACCCCAGACCAGCGGGATCATCCCCAGCGTGTTGCGGCCCCAGTTGGTCACGGTCGAATAATAGGGGTGGCCCATATTGTTGAACGCCGCATTCGACACGAACAACACGCCGTTGAAAAAGAACGCCAGGGACAGCGGCCCGCAGAACAGATAGATCAACGTCAAGGTGATCCCCTGCGCATCAAACATCGCCGCCAGCGGCGCGCGGAACGTAAACAGCGCGGCCGAGATGACGACGATCACCAAAGCGGCAAAGCTGACCCCCGCGGCATAGGTCCGCTTGACCCGCCCCAGATCGCCCGCGCCAAAGTTCTGCCCGATGATCGGCCCTACTGCCCCTGACAGGGCAAAGATCACGGCAAAGGCAACGGGCATCATGCGGCTGACAATCGCCATGCCTGCGACAGCATCCTCGCCATAGGCCGCCATTGCACGGGTCACATAGGCCTGTCCCACCGGCGTGGCGACCTGCGTCAGAATGGCGGGCACCGCGATGGACAACACGGGCATCAGATCGCGCCATAGCCCCGCAGGGCGCGGCATCGCGATCCCGCCATAGTGGCGCACAATCGGCATCAGGGCGGTATAGGCAATCACCACCCGCGCCACAAAAGACGCCCAGGCCGCGCCGGTCAGGCCCAGATCAAAGGTAAAGATCAGGATCGGATCGAGAATGGCATTCACGATGCCCCCCGCGATGGTCGCCATCATCGCCCGCCGCGCATCCCCATGGGCCCGCAGGATCGCGCTGCCCATCATACCCACCATCAGAAAAGGCACCGACGGCACGACGATCTGCAGGAAATCCACCGCCAGCGCCGCCGTCTCACCGCCTGCGCCGACCCATCCGACCAGCACATCCAGCGACAGGAACACACAAAGCGCAAAGATCACGCCAAAGACCGCGCCATAGCACAGCGCATGGGTCGTCCTCTCCCGTGCGAGCTGCGCGTCGTCCTGCCCCAAGGCCCGCGCGACCAAGGCCCCCGCCGCGATGCCCAACCCGATTCCGAAGGAGGTGGTGAAAAACAGGATCGCACCGGCATAACCGATGGCCGCCGCCAGCTCTGCCTTGCCCAACATAGAGATGAAAATCATGTCGACGAAATCGACAAGAAACACCGCCACCAGCCCGACAGAGGCGAGCAAAGACATATTGGCGACATGGCCGAACAGATTGCCCGACAAAAATTTGGCGCGCCCATCAACCATGATAGACGCGCCCTATGTCAGCCGACAGCGGCTTCATTTTGCCAGATAAACTCTCGCCGAAGGCTCCCGAACTTGCGCCCGTGAACCCGGCCCGTTTCACCCGCGCGCCTTCACGACTTGCAGCAACGGCAGCACCGCCCCCATGTCGGGGCCGTGGGGTTTACCAGTCAGCGCCAGACGCAGCGGCATGAACAGCCCCTTGCCCTTGCGGCCGGTCTGCTCTTTCACGGCGGCCGTCCATGTGCCCCAGGTGCTTTCGTCAAACTCGCCCTCAGGCAGAAGCGCCAAGGCTTCGGCGACGAATTCTTTATCCTCGTCCGCGATCACAGGCTCTGCGCCTTCGCTGAACATCTGCCACCAACCTTTTAGATCGTGCAGCGTGGTGATGTTTTCGCGGGTGACCTGCCAGAACAGCGCGGCTTTATCCTCGGGCACACCAAGGGCTGCGATGTCGCCTGCGACGGCCTCAAGCGGGAGGGTCTGCAGATAGCGGCCGGTCATGGGGAACAGGTCCTCGACGTCGAATTTGGTCGGCGCTGAGCCAAATCGTTCAATGTCGAAACCGTCGATCAGGCTCTCCATATCGGTGCGCAGTTCAATCGGGTCCGAAGAGCCCAGGCGCGCCATTGTCGACAGCAGCGCAAAAGGATGCACACCGCGTTCGCGCAGGTCGCGCAGCGCCAGCACACCCAGACGTTTCGACAGCGCCTCGCCCTGCGGACCGGTGAGCAGCGAATGGTGCGCAAAGGTCGGCACGGTGCCGCCAAGCGCTTGCATGATCTGGATTTGCGTCGCCGTGTTGGTCACATGGTCGGACCCGCGCACCACATTGGTCACGCCCATTTCCGTGTCATCGACCACAGACGCCAGCGTGTACAAAATCTGCCCGTCGCCGCGGATCAACACGGGGTCGGACACCGATGCCGCATCGATCGAGATATCGCCCAGGATACCGTCTTTCCACTCGATCCGTTCCTGATCCAGCTTGAAACGCCACACGCCGGGGCCGCGTTCGTCGCGCAGCTTGGCTTTTTCGGCCTCCGACAGGTTCAACGCGGCGCGGTCATAGACCGGCGGCTTGCCCATGTTGAGCTGTTTCTTGCGCTTGAGGTCCAGCTCGGTCGGGGTTTCCCAGGCTTCATAGAAACGCCCGATCTTGCGCAGCTCGTCCGCGGCGGCGTGGTATTTGTCCAACCGCTCGGACTGACGCTCAACGCGGTCCCAATGCAGGCCGAGCCATGTCAGGTCTTCTTTCAGACCGTCGACGTATTCTTCCTTGCTGCGCACCGGATCGGTGTCGTCGATCCGCAGGATGAACTCTCCGCCGTTCTTGCGGGCGATCAGATAGTTCATCAGCGCCGTGCGCAGGTTGCCTACGTGGATATAGCCGGTCGGGGACGGGGCGAAGCGGGTGATGGTCATTGGGTTCTCCTGATTGGCCGCTGGCTTGTCACAGCGCGGCACCATTGTCTAGATAACGTGCAGCGTCGCCCGCGCGGTCAACTGGGGTCGCGCCAGCGGTTCACGATGGGATAGCGGCGGTCCAACCAGAACGCGCCCTTGGTCAAACGCGGACCGGGGGCGGACTGGAACCGTTTGTATTCACTGATATAGAGCAGGTGTTCGACCTTTTTGGCAACCTCGCGGTCAAAGCCCGCTGCCACGCAATCGGCGATGGACCCGTCATCATCCACAAGGATTGTCAGCATCGCGTCCAGATCGGGATAGTCGGGCAGGCTGTCGCTGTCTTTCTGATCCTCGCGCAGCTCGGCCGAGGGCGGCTTGTCGATGATGCGCGGCGCGATCACTTCTCCCTCCGGGCCCTTCATCCAGTCGCGGTGGTTCTCGTTGCGCCAGCGGCAGCTGTCGAAGACGCGGGTTTTATACATATCCTTGATGGGGTTATAGCCCCCCGCCATGTCGCCATAGATCGTGGCATAGCCCACCGCCACCTCTGACTTGTTGCCCGTAGTCAACAGCATCTCGCCGAACTTGTTGCTGACCGCCATCAACAGCAAACCGCGCAGGCGCGACTGGATATTTTCCTCGGTCAGGTCTGGGGTGGTGCCGTCAAACAGCGGGGCCAGCGTGTCGGTGATCGCGGCACGGCCCTGCGCAATCGGCACATAGTCGTAGCGGCAGCCTAGCGCCTTGGCGACGGATTCAGCATCGTCCAGCGAGGCTTGGGAGGTATATTCGGACGGCAGCATCACACAGCGCACATTGTCAGCGCCAAGCGCATCCACAGCGATCGTCGCCACAATCGCCGAATCGATCCCGCCCGACAGACCCAGCAACACTTTCTTGAACCCGGTCTTGCCCATGTAGTCGCGCAAGCCCTGCACCATGACGCGGTAATCCTGCTCAAGGTCCGACGGCATATGCGCCTTCTCGCCCTCGACCACGCGCCAGCCTTCGGGGGTCTGTTCAAGATCGACATGCGCGATCTGCGCGTCAAAGACGGGCATCTGGAACGCCAGCTTGCCGCCGGGGTTCAGCGCAAAGCTCGCCCCGTCAAAGACCTGATCATCCTGACCGCCCACCATATTGAGGTAGATCAGCGGCAGTTCAGTTTCGACCACGCGGGCGACCATATGGTTCAACCGCGTCTCGAATTTGCCGCGATAATAGGGCGATCCGTTGGGCACCAGCAGGAACTCCGCCCCGGTTTCGGCCAGCGTTTCGGCCACATCGGGGTGCCATGCGTCTTCGCAGATCGGGCTGCCGATGCGGGTATCGCCAACGGCGTACGGCCCACCCAAAGGCGCGCTGTCAAAAATGCGCACCTCGTCGAACACGGTCTCGTTCGGCAGGTTGTGCTTGAACACACGGCTGGCGATCTTGCCGTTTCTGAGGATCAGATAGGCGTTATAGAGCTTGGCCCCTTCGACCCAGGGCGCACCGATGGCCAGCGCGGGCCCGTCGGCACAATCAGCCGCCAGCGCTTCGAGGTGGGTCATCACATCCAGCTGGAACGCCTGCTTCATCACCAGATCTTGCGCGTTATACCCGGCCAGGAACATCTCGGGCAAAGCAACCAGATTGGCCCCTGCCTCTTTGCCCTGCGCCCAGGCCTCCCGCGCGAGGTCTGCGTTTCCGGCCAGATCCCCGACGGTGGGGTTCAACTGGCCAAGCGTGATGCGAAAACGCGATGTCATAGGGCGGTCCTTCGATAATCTACGCAAGTGATGTAGCAGATCACGCGCCAAGTGAAAGGCCAAGGCGCACCGCCGGGTAAAAGACGATTGCCCCCTTGCAGGCCATTGAATAGGCTAAGCGTTAACAAACTCGCCCGCCGCTCTTGGCCGCACTCTCTTTTGAAAGTTGCTGTATGACGAAATTGACCCTGACCCCGCTGATCCTTTGCCTTGGGCTGCTGCCCTTCCCCGCGCTTGCGCAGGACGGAGAGGTTCAAAGCAAGCAATACGACGATGGCGGCGTCTATGAGGGGACGTTCAAGGACGGCGTACAGCACGGGACCGGCACCTATACGCTGCCCAACGGCTATGAATACGAAGGTGCCTGGGTGGACGGAGAGATCAAGGGCAAAGGCGTCGCGCGTTTCCCCAACGGGTCTGTCTACGAGGGCAACTTTGAAAAGGGCAAACCGGACGGTTTCGGCAAGATCACCTTTGCCGATGGCGGCACCTATGAGGGCGAATGGGAGGCCGGTGCGATCACCGGTCAGGGCATCGCGCTTTATGCCAACGGGGTGCGCTACGAAGGGTCGTTCCGCAATGCCAACCACCACGGCAAGGGCGTCATGCAATCCCCCGGCGGGTACGAGTATCAGGGCGACTGGGTCGATGGCGTCAAGCAGGGCGTGGGCAAGATCACCTATCCCGATGGCGCGCTCTATGACGGTGACATCGCCGATGGCGAACGCAATGGCACGGGCACGCTGACCATGCCCGACGGGCTGACCTATACCGGCCAGTGGAAAGATGGGCAGATCGACGGCACCGGCACGCTGACCCAGCCCAACGGCGATGTCTACGAAGGCGATCTGGTCGCCGGTCAGCGCCAGGGCACGGGCAAGGTGACCTATGCCAATGGCGACACTTACGAGGGCGGCTTCGAGGACGACCGCCGCGAGGGTCAGGGCACGTTCACCGGCACAGATGGCTATGTCTACACCGGATCATGGGTTGCCGGGCAGATCGAAGGCACAGGCAAGGTGACCTACCCTGACGGCTCTGTCTACGAAGGCAGTTTCCGCGATGATCTGGCCGATGGGGAGGGCAAGATCACCTATCCCGACGGATCAACCTACGAAGGGTCATGGGTCGCGGGCGTGATCGAAGGCGAAGGCCGCGCGACCTACCCCAATGGCATCGTCTACGAGGGCGGGTTCAAGAACGCGCGCAACGACGGTCAGGGCGTGATGACCTATGCCGACGGCTATAAGTATGACGGCAGCTGGAAAGACGGCCAACGCAACGGCATGGGCACCGCGACCTACCCCGATGGCACCGTCTACACCGGCGGCTTTGTCGACGGGCTACGCGACGGCATGGGCAAGATCACCATGCCCGACGGGTTCACCTATGACGGCCAGTGGTCCGGCGGAGAGATCGAAGGCACCGGCACCGCCACCTACCCTAACGGCGACATCTACGAAGGCGCGTTCGAGGGCGGCAAACGTCAGGGTCAGGGCACCATGCGCTATAAAACGGGCGAGGAAGTCTCGGGCCAGTGGGTCAACGGCGCGCTGCAAGAAGCGGGCACAGCCCCTGCCGAAGATGCTGGTGCGGTGCCCACGCCTGACGCCACGGATGAGGCACCGACAGACGCCGACACTCCGTCAGAGGCACCCGCCGACAGTACGGACGAGGCTGAAGGCAACGACGGCTAGATCACCTCGCCCGCGTCCAGTCGGGCGAGCAAGGCATCGCCTTCGGCCAGAACTGTCTTGCGTTTGTCGGCGTCCATCCGGTCCCACGTGCGGTACATATTGCCCATGCGCGGATTGTTCGAGAACCGGTCGCGATGGCGGTCCAGAAAGTGCCAGTAAAGCAGGTTGAACGGGCAAGCGGTGTCACCCGTCTTTGCGCTGACTGAATAGTGGCAGCTTTTGCAGTGATCCGACATACGGTTGATATAGGCCCCGGACGAGACATAGGGCTTGGACGCGATAACGCCGCCGTCGGCGAATTGGCTCATGCCGATGGTATTGGGGGCCTCTACCCATTCAAAGGCATCGGCATAGACCGCCAGATACCATTCATGCACCTGCGCCGGATCAATCCCGGCCAACAGGGCAAAGTTGCCCGTCACCATCAGCCGCTGGATATGATGCGCATAGGCTTGGGTCCTGGTCTGCCCCACGGCCTTGGCCACACAGTTCATCCGCGTTTCGCCACCCCAGTAGAACCACGGCAGGTCGCGGTCATGCCCCAGAATATTGCGGGCGGTATAGTCCGGCCCCTCAAGGAAATAGATGCCCCGCACATACTCGCGCCAGCCGATGATCTGCCGGATGAACCCTTCGGCGGCGTTGATCGGCGCGTGTCCTGCGGCATAGGCGTTGGCAGCGGCCTCGCAAATCTCGGTCACGTTCAGCAACCCGATGTTGAGGTAGGGCGACAGGATCGCGTGATACAGGAATTCATTCTCGTTCAGCATCGCGTCTTGATAGTCCCCAAACCGCGGCAGGGCATTCGCGATGAAATGGTCCAGCGCCTGCAGCGCCTCGGCGCGGGTGGTGGCGAACCCAAAAGGCTCTAGCGCGCCGAAGTTATCGCCGAAACGCGCTTCAACCAGTTCCAGCACTTCGCGCGTCGTGGCATCCGGGTCGAACCGCAGGGGGCCATCTACGGTGACATCCTCGGGCGCGGCTTTGCGGTTGTCGTGGTCGAAGTTCCACTTGCCACCGGCGGGTTGATCCCCTTCCATCAGCAGGCCGGTCTTGCGGCGCATCTCGCGGTAGAAATACTCCATCCGCAACGCTTTGCGGCCTTCGGCCCATGCCTCGAATTCGGCATGAGTGGCAAGAAAGCGGTCGTCGGGCAGCAGATGCACCTTCATCGGGGCGTATTTCAGCTTGTCGATCAAGCGCCACTCCCCCGGCTCTGTCGCCAACACCTCGCTTGCCCCCGTCTGCGCTGCGCGGCGCAGCAATTCCCCCACGATAGAGCCCGCGTTATCCGTATCGTCCAGTTGCGTATAGGCGACCGTCCAGCCGTCCTGTTCCAACGCATGGGCAAACTTGCGCATCGCGGCAAAGATCAGGGCGATTTTCTTGGGGTGATGCCGGACATAGGCCGCCTCGTCCGCGACCTCGGCCATCACGACCGTATCGCGTGCCTTATCCGCCTGCGCCAAGGCGCTAAGCGTTTCTGTCAGCTGGTCGCCCAGAACCAGCACCAAACGCCCTACCATGGCACCGGCTTTCCGGCCCAGTCAAAGAACTGGCCTGTGTTCGCAGGCGTCAGTCCGTCGATCACAGCCAGCAGATTTTCCGCCGCCTCCGACGGTGCGACAGCGGGATGGCGGGCAAGGTATTTCGCGGTAAAGGCGGTCTTGACCGTGCCGGGGTGCAGGGCGACGCAGATACTGCTCTTGTGACTGCGCGCCAGTTCGATCGCGGCGGTGTGTACGATCTGGTTCACCGCCGCCTTGGCGCTGCGATAGCTGATCCAGCCGCCGATCCGATTGTCCCCGATCGACCCCACACGCGCAGAGAATACGGCAAAGACACAAGGCGCGTCCCGCCGCAGCAGGTCGCCCGCGTGGCGCAGCACCAGTGCAGGGCCCACGGCGTTCAACGCGAATTGGTCCAACATCGCCTTTTGGCTGATCGATTTGATCGTCTTTTCCGGTGCGGCGCCGTCAATCTCAAGCGCGCCTGTGGCCACCAGCACCACATCAAACGGCCCGTTTAGCGCGGTCAAGTGCTGGTCCACACTGCATTCGTCCGTGATGTCGAACCCGTCCACCGACCGTGACAGCCGCGTGACCGTATCGCCGTGCGCCTCGTAAGCGGCGGCCAAGGCGGCACCCACACCGCCCGACGCCCCGATGATCAAAACCTGTTTCATGCAAGGGGAGGTAGCGGAAAACAGCCTCCCTTCAAGCGCGGAAAAAAGGGCGCAGAAAAACCCTTCCCATTTGCGAATGCACGGGTATAACTTGTCGCCATGACACACGCCGATCATATTGCGATCCTGCCGCGCCGCTGCGCGACTTTCCTGCGTGCCAACCTACTGCTGCTAATCCGCCTCTGAGCGTGCCATCCGGCGCGCCCGCTCAGAGGGATGTGCCGCGCGCCACGGATTTATACAGCAGAATGAAAGAACCCAAACGATGACAGATACCACACAACAAGACCGCGTCTTGATTTTCGACACGACATTGCGCGACGGCGAACAATCCCCCGGCGCCACCATGACCCACGCCGAAAAGATCGAGATCGCGGGCCTGCTGGACGAGATGGGCGTCGACATTATCGAGGCCGGTTTCCCTATCGCCTCCGAAGGGGATTTCGCCGCCGTCAGCGAAATCGCGAAACTGTCGAAGAACTCGGTCATCTGCGGGCTGGCCCGCGCCCAATTCGGCGACATCGATCGTTGCTACGAGGCGATCAAACACGCGGCCCAGCCCCGCATTCACACATTTATCGGCACCTCGCCGCTGCACCGCGCCATTCCGAACCTCACGATGGACGAAATGGCCGACCGCATCCACGAAACGGTGACCCATGCACGCAACCTGTGCGACAATGTGCAATGGTCGCCGATGGACGCCACGCGGACCGAGCTTGATTACCTGTACCGTGTCGTCGAAATCGCGATCAAGGCGGGGGCGACCACGATCAACATCCCCGATACAGTCGGCTACACCGCCCCCCGCGAAAGCGCCGATCTGATCCGCAAGCTCTTGGAAAATGTCCCCGGCGCGGACGAAATCGTCTTTGCCACGCATTGTCACAACGACCTTGGCATGGCGACCGCCAACAGCCTTGCCGCCGTCGAAGCGGGCGCGCGCCAGATCGAATGTACGATCAACGGCTTGGGCGAACGCGCGGGCAACACCGCGTTGGAAGAGGTCGTGATGGCGCTGAAAGTGCGCAATGACATCATGCCGTTCCAGACCAAGATCGACAGCACCAAGATCATGAATATCTCGCGCCGCGTTGCCGCGGTTTCGGGCTTCGCCGTGCAGTTCAACAAGGCCATCGTCGGCAAGAACGCCTTTGCGCACGAAAGCGGCATCCATCAGGACGGCATGCTGAAGAACGCCGAAACATTCGAGATCATGCGCCCCGAAGACGTGGGCCTGACCGAGACCAACATCGTGATGGGCAAACACTCTGGCCGTGCGGCGTTGCGCTCGAAGCTGGAAAACCTCGGCTATGAATTGGGGGATAACCAGCTCAAGGACGTGTTTGTCCGTTTCAAGGAACTGGCCGACCGCAAGAAAGAGATCTACGACGACGATCTCATCGCCCTGATGCGCACCGCCACCGACCCTGAAAGCGACCGCATTGTGCTGGGTAGCATGACCGTCGTCTGCGGCACCGAAGGCCCGCAGAAGGCAGAGATGTCGCTGACGGTGGATGGTGCCGAAACCTCTACCTCGCAAACCGGTGACGGGCCTGTGGATGCCTCGTTCAACTGCATCAAGGCACTGGTCGATCACAGCGCGCGCTTGCAATTGTATCAGGTGCACGCCGTGACCGAAGGCACCGACGCGCAGGCCACCGTTTCTGTCCGGCTTGAGGAAGACGGCCGCATCGTGACCGGTCAGTCGGCCGATACAGACACCGTGGTGGCATCGGTCCGCGCCTATATCCACGCGCTCAACCGTCTGTTGGTGCGCCGCGAGAAGGGCGGCACCGACAAGCGCGAGATCAGCTATAAAGATGTGGTGGGCTAACCCGCCCGTTCTTCCCCCCGCGAACGCAAAAAGGCCCCCGACGTCGGGGGCCTTTTCTGTATCCGGTGTTCTGTCAGCGCAGATTAGAAATCTGTCAGACCCGCAAAAGTACCGGTCGCGCTTGAAAAGATGTTACCCAGCGAACGACGCTTGGAGGTACGGCGACCCAATTCATAGTTCACGCCGAAAGTCAGCTGGTCCACGTCCTCGCCACTGTCAAAGTCCAGACGGCCCAAGGCCAGCTCTACGTTCGCACCGGGGGTGAATTCATACTGACCGCCGATGGTGATCGACCGGACGTCTTCGGGCCCCAGATCCAGGAACCCGACAGAACCGATGGCAGAGAAGCCGTTGGCGAATTCATAGCCGCCTGCGACAGCGACAACGCTCAGATCATCCAGTTTTAGCAGCTCTGCCTGTACGTTGTATTGCGCGACATCATAATCGGCATAGGCGGCGTAAAGCGTCTCGTCTTCGATGTGAACGAGATCCAGACCGACGGTGCCGGTGGGGGTAACATCCCAAGCGGCGAAGATGCTGAAGGTCATGTCGTCCAGATCGGAGGAATCACCGATTGCGGCACCAAAGGTATGCGCGCCGGACTGATAGGACCCGAACAGGCTGGTGACATCCGCGTCGAAACCTTCGATGTCAAAACGCGAATAGTCGAGACCGATGTTAAAGCCGTTGGCCAGAGCGTATTCAACGCCCACTGTACCCAGATCGATATCGACACCCTCGATAGAGATGTTCGACAGCTCACCCGAGAAGATGAAGTTGTCGTAGCGGTATTCGATGCCGCCGCCAAAGGATTTCACGTCGATCGTGCCTGCGCCGTCAACGTCGAAGTCGTGGAATTTCGCGAAAGCCGTGCCATAGGTCAGTTCGGCAGCAGCTGCGGTTGCGGTCACGCTCAGAAGCGAGGCGACAAAAATATTACGGATCATGCTGGTTCCTTCGCACAATTTACGGTTGCTCGTACCATGGCTCTTAGGCGCAGCGGAATCCGCCCGCAACACCCAAGCGAAACCGCCGTTACGATCCGTTTACTTGTGGTATTTTTGACCCGCCTGAACCGGTGCCCGACGCCCCTTAGCGATAGGGGTCCTTGGGGCTGCGATCCTCTGACAGCGACTGTTGCGAGCGTTCGACGATCATCACTGTGGCATCGGCCAGATGCTGGCGTTCGATATGGTGATCTCCGCGTGCGACGCGCAGCTTATGCGCCTCTAGCATCACTTCCGCGTGGGACGATCCGCGCGGCGGGATGAAGGTGTAGCAGGCCAGTTCGATCAGGAACCCCAGCGGATCCTTGAAGTAGATCGAATGCATGAACCCGCGATCCTTCACGCCCGAATTGCCGATCCCCCGCTCCTTGAGCCGGTCGAGCACTTGATCAAACATGGCGCGGTCGACCTCGAACGCAAGATGGTGCACGCAGCCCGCATCCGTCGGCGTGCGACTGTAGACGGGTTTGCGGTTTTCATTGGTAAAGATCGTGATCAACCGGCCGTCGCCGGGATCGAAATACAGGTGCCCTTCGTCGGGATCGTCCAGATTTGGCTGGTCGAAGATGAACGGCATGCCCAGCAGACCCTCCCAGAAGTCGATACTGGTCTGACGGTCCGCGCCCATCAGCGTAATGTGATGCACACCAATAACTTGAATCTTCTGCATTTCTCTCTCCCCCTATTGTCCGGCTTGCCGCAAACCATAGCGCGGTGGCGGCATCATGCCACCACAAAGGTCAACCCCCCTTTCGTCTTTGACCTCATCGGCCTATAAGCCGTTTAGCCCGTGACTTGTCAGAGTCGACGGGCCAAAATGAATTTTTGCAAGGTCCTGCTGCCCATGTCCGTTTTTGATCAATTCCGTGGTTTGTTCTCGTCCGATATGGCCATCGACCTCGGGACCGCGAACACCTTGGTTTATGTCAAAGGCAAGGGCATCGTCCTGTCCGAACCTTCGGTTGTCGCCTATCACGTCAAGGACGGCGTCAAAAAGGTGCTGGCCGTGGGCGAAGACGCAAAGTTGATGCTGGGCCGGACCCCCGGCAGCATCGAAGCGATCCGCCCCATGCGCGAGGGCGTGATTGCCGACTTTGACACCGCCGAAGAGATGATCAAGCATTTCATCCGCAAGGTGCACAAACGGTCGACCTTCTCGAAGCCCAAGATCATCGTCTGTGTGCCGCATGGGGCGACGCCTGTTGAAAAACGCGCGATCCGTCAGTCGGTGCTGTCTGCGGGCGCACGCCGCGCCGGCCTGATTGCCGAACCGATTGCAGCGGCCATCGGGGCGGGCATGCCGATCACCGATCCGACCGGGAACATGGTTGTCGATATAGGTGGTGGCACAACCGAGGTCGCGGTGCTGTCCTTGGGCGATATCGTCTATGCGCGCTCTGTCCGTGTGGGCGGCGACCGTATGGACGAGGCGATCATCAGCTACCTGCGTCGCCAGCAGAACCTGCTGATCGGTGAAACAACGGCCGAGCGGGTGAAAACCTCTATCGGGACCGCACGGATGCCCGACGACGGGCGCGGCACCTCGATGCAGATCCGCGGGCGCGACCTGCTGAATGGTGTCCCCAAAGAGATCGAAGTGACCCAGGCGCAGATCGCCGAAGCGCTGGCCGAGCCTGTGCAGCAGATCTGCGAGGCGGTGATGACCGCGCTGGAGACCACCCCGCCCGATCTGGCGGCTGACATCGTGGACCGTGGCGTCATGCTGACCGGTGGCGGTGCCTTGCTGGGCGATCTGGATCTGGCGCTGCGCGAACAGACCGGGCTGGCCATTTCCGTGGCGGATGAACCGTTGAACTGCGTGGCTTTGGGAACCGGCAAAGCGCTGGAGTATGAAAAGCAGCTGCGCCACGCCATCGACTACGACAGCTAATCGGCGCAGCTATAACAGCCCGGGATGCGGCAGGACGGCGCTGCCCTCGCGGTGGGAAACGTATAACGCATGGCCATCGACCGATCCTCTTCGAACGATTTTGGGCGCCCGCTGCGCCGCTTGCTGCTGGCCGTCATCGTGCTGGTGCTGGCGGGCATCTTTCTGCTGTGGCGGATCGACAGCCCCCGTGTCGAACGGTTTCGCGCGCAGATCACCGACCGGATCGTCCCCAATCTGGATTGGGCGATGGCCCCTGTTACCGGCACGGTGAACCTGTTCCGCGATTTCCAAAGCTATCAACGTCTGACCGTGCAGAACCAGGAACTGCGGTCCGAGCTGCGCAAGATGCAGACCTGGAAAGAGGCCGCGCTGCAGCTTGAACAGGAAAACGCCCGTTTGCTGGACCTGAACAAGGTGCGGCTTGATCCGCGTTTGACCCATATCACCGGTGTAGTGCAGGCGGACTCCGGTTCGCCCTTCCGCCAGTCTGTGCTGCTGAACGTCGGGGCCCGTGATGGCATTGTCGATGGCTGGGCCACGGTGGACGGCATCGGGCTGGTAGGGCGTATTTCCGGCGTGGGCGAAAACACCGCGCGCGTCATTCTGGTGACCGATACCTCTAGCCGCATACCGGCGGTGATCCAGCCGTCGGGACAGCGGGCGATTATTGCGGGCGACAACTCCGCCGCGCCACCGATTGATTTTCTCGAGAACCCCGACCTTGTGCGTCCCGGTGATCGGGTCAGCAGCTCTGGCGATGGCGGCGTGTTTCCTGCGGGTATCCTGATCGGTCAGGTCGCCGCCGACCCCGGCGGGCGGCTGCGCGTGCGTCTTGCGGCGGATTTCGAGCGGCTCGAATTCCTGCGCGTGCTGCGCCACCATGGCTCCGAAAAAGTGAACGAGGATGCGGCCGTGGTGCGGGATGACGCCACGGGCATGATCGCGCCCCTGCCCTTTGATCCTGCGACCGAGTGATGGACGAACTGTCGCCCCTGCGATTGTGGCTGATGCGCGCGGCGTTTCTGGCGCTGACGGTGGTCCTGCTGTTTTTCCATCTGCTGCCGCTTGATACCCAGCCGATCGCGCTCTTCGCGCCCGAGCTGTCGCCCCCACTGGCCACCATCGACCCCGCAGAGGCGCGCCTGCGGGCCCTGCTGGACCAAGGCAGCGACCGCATCTGGATCGCCCCCGACCTGCTGATCGCCTTTGCGCTGGCGTGGTCTGTGCGGCGGCCCGACTATGTCCCCGCCCTGCTGCTTGCCGTCGCCTTCCTGCTGACGGACCTGTTGCTGCAACGCCCGCCCGGCCTCTGGGCGCTGCTGGCGTTGCTGGCATGCGAGAATATGAAAACCCGTGGCCGCACCCTGCGCGACAGCACCTTTGGCGCGGAATGGCTGGCGGTCTCGGTATGGCTGATCGCTATTTTGATGCTGAACCGGATCGTGCTATCGTTGCTGCTGGTCCCACCGCCACAATGGTCGCTGAGCCTGTTTGAACTGGCCGTCACGATCCTGACCTATCCGGCTGTGGTGTTTGTGACCCATGCGCTGATGGGCGTGCGCAAATCCGCCCCCGGCGATCTGGACAGTATGGGCAACCGCTCATGAGGAGACCAAGATGAGACGCAGCAGGGCCGATAGCGAAGCCAGCCATTCCAAGCTCAGCCGCCGCGCTGTTTTGCTGGGCAGCGCGCAGCTGCTGTTCATGGGCGGTCTGGCCGCGCGGATGAATTACTTGCAGGTCGATCAGGCTGACCAGTTCCGCCTGCTGGCCGAAGAGAACCGGATCAACATCCGGTTGATCCCGCCTGCACGAGGCGAAATCTTTGACCGCAACGGCGTGCGGTTGGCGCAAAACGTGCCGTCGTACCGGATCGTGATCGTACGCGAGGATGCCGATGATGTGGATGCGGTGATGGACCGGCTGGGCAAGGTCATCGACCTTGATCCCGAAATGCGCGACCGCGCGATGGCCGAAATCAAACGCTCCGCCCCGTTCCTGCCGGTGACCGTCGCCGATGATGTCACATGGGACGAGGTAAGCCGCGTGTCGGTCAACGCCCCCGCCCTACCCGGTGTCAGCCCCGAGGTCGGCCTGACCCGTGTCTATCCCCGTGGGTCGGACTTTGCGCATATCGTCGGCCGTGTGGGCCGCGTGAGCCAAGCGGATCTGGATGCGCTGGAAAACCCCGACGCGGTGCTGCGCATCCCCCGATTCCAGATCGGCAAGATCAACGTCGAGGCCCGACAGGAATCCCTGTTGCGCGGCTCTGCCGGCACCAAACAGGTCGAGGTCAACGCCACCGGCCGTGTGATGCGCGAACTGGCCCGCCGCGAAGGGCAATCGGGGGCCGATCTGCAGCTCACCATCGATTCCAAGCTGCAGAACTTTGTGCAGGCCCGTCTGGGGAGCGAAAGCGCCGCCGTCGTGATCATGGATTGCGAGAACGGCGATCTGGTCGCCAATGCCTCTTCGCCCAGCTACGACCCGAACCTGTTCATCGGGGGGATATCCTCGGCCGATTATAACCCGCTGCTGCAATCGGAATACCGCCCGCTGGTCAACAAGACCGTGCAGGGCACCTACCCGCCCGGATCGACCTACAAGATGGTCGTGGCTATGGCCGCCCTCGAAGAGGGCATCGTCGGCCCCGAAGAAACCGTCTATTGCCCCGGCCACCTAGAGGTCGGCGGTCGCCGTTTCCACTGCTGGAAACGCGCAGGTCACGGCTGGATCGACCTCGAGAACTCGCTCAAGCAATCCTGCGACGTCTATTACTATGATCTGGCGATGAAAGTCGGGATCGAGAAAATCTCGGCCATGGCGAACCGCTTTGGTCTGGGCTGGAAACACGACCTGCCGCTGTCCTCCGTCGCCGCCGGTCTGGCTCCCACGAAAGAGTGGAAGCAAGCGACCAAAGGCGATTCATGGGTGATCGGCGATACGGTTAATGCCTCTATCGGGCAAGGCTTCACCCTCAGTTCGCCGCTGCAACTGGCGGTGATGACCGCGCGGATCGCCACCAACCGCGCCGTGGTCCCGCGGCTGATCAAATCGATTGACGGTGTCGAACAACCCAGCGGCGCGGGCGAGCCTCTGGGCATGAACGAAAACAACATGCGGCAAGTGCGCAAGGGCATGTATTCGGTGGTAAACGACCGACGCGGCACCGGCTACCGGTCGCGCGTCATCGCCGAGGGTGTGCGCATGGCCGGCAAAAGCGGCACCAGCCAGGTACGCAACATCACCGCGGCCGAACGCGCGCGCGGGGTCAGCCGCAACGAGGACCTGCCCTGGGAACGCCGCGACCACGCGCTGTTTGTCGCCTTCGCCCCCTATGACAAGCCACGCTATGCGGTATCGGTGCTGGTGGAACACGGCGGCGGCGGATCGACCGCAGCGGCCCCCATCGCCCGCGATGTCATGCTGCAAGCGATCTATGGCGGCGAACCGCCGCTAGAGGCCTACCCCACCGCCGACCGCGGCCGCATCGCCGAGCAGCAAAAAGCCCTGCGCGCGATCCAGCCCCAAGCGGACTTCAGCGGGAAAGACCAAGCATGAGCTACCTTGAATATACGGTCAAACATGTGCCCACGGGCTTTGCCAAGATCCTGCACCTGAACTGGCCGCTGACCATCCTGCTGGCCGCTGTTTCGGGGGTGGGGTTCCTGATGCTCTACTCCGTGGCCGGTGGCAGCTTTACCCCCTGGGCCGAACCGCAGATGAAACGCTTTGCCCTTGGCATCGCGCTGATGATCGCCGCGGGGATGGTGCCGATCTGGCTTTGGCGAAACCTTGCAGGCGTGGCCTATTTCGGGACCGTAATCCTGCTGATCGGGGTAGAACTTTTCGGCGCTGTCGGTATGGGCGCACAGCGCTGGATCGAGCTCGGATCGTTCCGCCTGCAACCCTCCGAACTGATGAAGATCACGCTGGTGATGATGCTGGCCGCCTATTACGACTGGCTCCCACCCAAGAAAACCTCGCGCCCGCTTTGGGTGTTGCTGCCGGTCCTGCTGATCCTCATCCCCACGGCACTGGTGCTGAAACAGCCCGACCTGGGCACCGCGATCCTGCTGATGGCAGCGGGCGGCGGGCTGATGTTTCTGGCCGGTGTGCACTGGGGCTATTTCGCCGTGGTCATCACCGGCGCCGTCGGACTGGTGACGGCGGTGTTCCAGTCCCGCGGCACGCCGTGGCAGCTGATCAAGGATTACCAGTTCCGGCGCATTGACACGTTTATCGATCCCAGCACCGACCCGTTGGGCGCAGGGTATCACATCACGCAATCCAAGATCGCGCTCGGCTCCGGCGGCTGGACGGGGCGCGGGTTCATGCAAGGCACCCAGTCGCGCCTGAACTTCCTGCCCGAAAAACACACGGACTTCATCTTTACCACCCTGGCGGAAGAGTTCGGCTTTGTCGGCGGGTTCTCCCTGCTGGGTCTCTATGCGCTGATCATCGTCTTCTGCGTCGCGGCGGCGCTGATCAACAAGGACCGTTTCTCGTCGCTGCTGACCCTTGGCATCGCGCTGAACTTCTTTTTGTTCTTCGCGGTGAACATGTCGATGGTGATGGGGCTGGCGCCCGTTGTCGGGGTCCCCTTGCCGCTGGTCAGCTATGGCGGATCGGCGATGCTGGTGTTGCTGCTGGCTTTTGGCCTTGTACAATCGGCCCATGTCCACCGCCCCAGATAGGAAGCCCATGCCTCTCAATATCCTTTTCGCCGCGCGCCCCGAACGCTGGGTGACGTATGAAACGCCGCTGCGCCAAGCGCTTGATGCCGCGGGGATCGCGGCTCACCTATCAACGGATATCGCCCCGCAGGACGTGGACTACATCGTCTATGCCCCCAACAGCCCCTTGCAGGATTTCACGCCCTACACGCGGGCCAAGGCGGTGCTGAACCTCTGGGCGGGGGTGGAAAACATCACCAATAACGCGACGCTGAAGATCCCTCTGGCGCGGATGGTGGACCCGGGGCTGACCAAGGGGATGGTGGAATGGGTCACGGGCCATGTGATGCGCTATCATCTGGGGCTGGACACGGACATTCGCAAAACGGACACCGATTGGACCCCGCGCACCCCGCCGCTGGCACAGGAACGACAGGTCACTATTCTGGGTCTGGGGGCCTTGGGCGCGGCGGTGGCGGAAACTCTGGTCTATCTGGGGTTCAACGTCACCGGTTGGTCGCGCAGCCCCAAGGACATCGCGGGCGTCACCTGCCTGCATGGGGACGCCGGGCGCGCAGATGCCCTGCGCCGTGCCGAGATCGCTGTGCTGCTGCTGCCCAACACGCCCGATACCGAAAACACGCTGAATGCCGAGACGCTGGCGCAAATGCCCGCTGGTGCCTGTATCATCAACCCGGGCCGCGGCGCGCTGATCGATGACGACGCGCTGCTGGCAGCGCTCGACAGCGGCCAGATCGCCCATGCCACGCTGGATGTGTTCCGTGTCGAGCCCTTGCCCGCAGACCACCCCTATTGGGCGCATCCCAACGTCACCGTCACGCCCCACATCGCCGCTGAAACCCGCGCGACAACCGCTGCACAGGCCATCGTCGAAAACATCCGCCGCGGTGAAGCGGGTGAGGATTTCCTGCATCTGGTGGATCGCGCCAAAGGCTACTGACCCGCCCCGTATCGAGGGCGGGATTTGAGTTTATTTGGCAAAATGAAGCTGCAGCCGCGCGCCCCTTCATTTTGCCTCTTAAACTCTCGCCGAAGGCAGGCCGGCCGCGGGCGCTCAGCCTGCTGTCAGACCGCGACCCTTCAACAAAGCCTCTACCCCCGGCAACCGGCCACGGAACGCCTTGTACAGTTCCGCCGCGTCCTGACTGCCGCCGGTGGACAGGATGTGCTGCTCTAGCGCGGCGGCGCGGTCGGGATCAAAGGCGCTACCGGCCTCTTCAAAGGCGGCGAAGGCGTCTGCGTCCATCACCTCGGACCACATGTAGCTATAGTAGCCGCTGGAATAGCCGTCGCCCGAAAAGACATGGGCAAACTGCGGCGTGGCGTGGCGCATGGTGATTGCCGGCGGCATGCCCAGACCGGCCAGTACCTGCGCCTGTTTCTCCATCGGATCGGCAGGTGCCGCACCGTCGTGGAATTCGAGGTCTACCAGCGCAGAGGCGACATATTCGACCGTGGCGAACCCCATGTCGAAATTCGCGGCCCCCAGCACCTTTTCCAACATCTCGGGCGGCATGGGGTCGCCTGTTTTGGCGTGGGTGGCAAATTGGCTGAGCACGTCGGGCACTTCGAGCCAATGTTCGAACAACTGGCTGGGCAGTTCGACAAAGTCACGCGCGACCGATGTGCCGCTCACGGATTCGTAGGTCACATCCGACAGCATCTGGTGCAGCGCATGGCCGAATTCATGAAACAGCGTGCGTGCATCGTCATAGGACAGCAGCGCAGGCGCGGCTTTGGCAAAATTGCACACGTTGATCACGATGGGCGACTGCACGTCGGGGAATTTCGCCTGAGACCGCATGGCGCTGCACCACGCGCCCGACCGTTTCGATCCGCGTGCAAAGTAGTCACCGATGAACACGGCCACATGTTCGCCGTTGCGGGTCACTTCCCACGCGCGACAATCGGGGTGATAGAGCGGCACGTCGAGGGGCTTGAATTCGAGAGCGAACAATCGCGTGGCGCAGTCGAAGGCGGCGTCGATCATCCGGTCCAGCTGGAAATACGGTTTCAACGCGGCTTCATCCAGATCATGCTCTGCCACGCGCCGTTTCTGCGCATAGTAGCGCCAGTCCCACGGGGCCAGATCGGCGTTCACGCCATCGTCATGCATCATACGGGTCAGCACCTCGGCGTCTGCTTGCGCTTGGCGTTTTGCCGGGGTCCAGACATCCATCAGCAGCTGGCGCACCGCTCTGGGCGTTTTCGCCATCTCTGTTTCCAGCTTGTAAGCCGCGAAATTGTCATAGCCCAGAAGCTTGGCCCGTTCCTCGCGCAGGGCGAGGATCTCGGCAGCGATGGCGCGGTTATCGGTCTCGCCGCCATTGGCCCCACGGGACTGCCAAGCGAGAAACGCCTTTTCGCGCAGATCGCGGCGCGGCGAGAATTGCAGGAACGGTGTGATCAAAGACCGCGAAAGGGTAATGACCGACCCGCCTGCCTCTTTCTCCTCGCCCGCCGCACGGGCGGCATCGATGACAAAGTCGGGCAGCCCTTCCAGATCGGATTCCTCCAACGGCATGAACCAGCTGCGTTCATCCGCCAGCAGGTTCTGGGTGAACTGTGTCCCCAGCACCGCCAGCCGGTTCTTGATCTCTTTCATCCGCGCATCATCCGCACCCTCCAGCGCGGCGCCTGCGCGCACAAAGCCGCGGTGGGTCAGCATCAACACCCGTGCCTGTTCGGGCGTCAGATCGAAGCTGTCGCGATTTTCCCAGACGGAGGCCACGCGCGCAAACAGCGCCTTGTTGCTTGAGATGTCAGAGAAATGCGCCGACAGCAGCGGCGAGAATTTGCGCTGCAGGTCTTCGCGCGTGGGGTTGCTGTCGGCCCCTGCGACGGTGAAGAACACGCCCAACACGCGGTCCAGCTGGCTGCCTGCTTCCTCGAGCGCCTCGATCGTGTTGGAAAACGTCGGATCGTATTCGCAGTCGGCGATGGCGTCGATCTCCATCCGGTGCGTCTGCAGGGCCTCGTCCAGCGCGGGGGCGAAATCATCGTCGGAAATCTTGTCGAAAGGGGCGATCTGAAACGGGGTGTCCCAATCCTGTAGCAAAGGGTTTGTCATGGCGGTCTCCTTTACGGATCAAGCTATGCACTGCGGCGGGGCAATACAATCGCAATACCCGCGCACCAAGCCGCCATGACGGGTCGTCTAGTCGCCCGCGTTCCCGCAGATCGGACAGTCGTCCCGTTTGGAGACGCCGATCACGCGGTTCTCGCCGTAGAGCGCATCATACATCAGCATTTGACCACGCAGCGGCGCACCGGCACCGGTGATCAGCTTGATCGCCTCGGATGCCATCATCGCGCCGATCACGCCGGGCAAGGGGCCGATCACCCCGGCTTGCGCACAGCTGGGGGCAAGATGGGCCGCCGGGGCCTGCGGGAAAATGCACTGGTAGCACGGCGCGCCCTTGGAGGGGTCAAAGATGCTCAGTTGTCCTTCCCATTGCGACAGCGCCCCCGAGATCAGCGGCAAACCGGCGGCGACACAGGTGCGGTTCACCAGATAGCGCGTGTCGAAATTATCCGTGCCGTCCAGCACCAGATCGTAGTCGGCGAAAAGCTCTGCCGCGATGTCTTCCGTCAGGCGGCGGTGATAGGGGCGCACGGTGACAAAAGGGTTCTGCGCCTCCATCTCGGCCTGCGCTGAAAAGACCTTGGGCGTGCCGATGGCGCTGTCCTTGTGGATCACTTGCCGTTGCAGATTGGCATTCTCGACCACATCGTCATCGATCACACCAATCGTGCCGACACCGGCCGCCGTCAGATATTGCAGCACCGGCGCGCCAAGCCCACCCGCGCCAATGACCAGCACCCGCGCCTGCTTTAGCGCCTTTTGGCCCGGTCCGCCGACCTCGCGCAGCACGATGTGGCGGGCATAGCGGTTCAGCTCCGTTTCCGAGAATGTGCCAGTTTGCGCGGCGGGCGTCGGTACGGCCACCGGTTCGGCGCGGGCGCGCAGGCGGTTCAACACCCAGCTATAGCCAAAGATCAGCAGCAGAAATCCCGTCAGCAGCAGCCAGGGGGCTGCCGAGCCACCCGTCGCCACGCGCAAGGGGTGCGCTTGGGGCAGCAAGAGGTTCAACCCGATCACCAGACCAAACAGCATTCCCAACACCACGATGCGCCGTTCGCGCGGCTGGCCGAACGCGGCCCCCGCGCCCCAGATCAACGCGGCCAGTCCCAGCACCAACAGCATCAGACGCCTCCCCCGGTGACATGGGGATGTGGTTGCATGAATGATTGGCGCATAAGGCCCCCGCTTTGTTTCCGGGTGTTCAGACCCTAAAGCGGCAACCTAAGCATTTTTCCGCCGACACCAACCCCAAAGCTACGCCCTGCCCGCCAGAGCGCCGCAAGCGTCGCGCCGCTGCATCAGGTCAAAAGACGCGCTGCCCTTCGACCCATGTCTCGCGCAGGATCGGCAAGCCGTCGAGCCGCGCAAACCGGATCACATCGCCGCGTGCGCCGACCTTGATCGTGCCGCGGTCCGTCAGCCCGACGCTTTGTGCAGGCGCGTGGGTGACCGTCGCCAGCCCGCGCGCCAGATTCCCCCACAGATCCCCCAGTTGCAATGCCGCGATCAACAGGCCCGCGGGCACGTAGTCGGACGACAGGATATCCAGCCGGTCCGCCTTCGCCAGATCAAGGGCGGCGACATTGCCCGAATGCGACCCGCCGCGAATGACGTTGGGCGCGCCCATGATGGTCGCGATCCCATTGGCATGACAGCTATGCGCCGCCTCGATCGTGGTGGGAAACTCGGCAAGCCGGACGCCGTAGCGGTGGCTCGTCTCGACCTGCTCTGCGGTGGTGTCGTCGTGGCTGGCAAGCGCTGCGCCATATCGGGTGGCTGCCGCAACGGTCGCGGCCTCGTGGGTTTTGCCATATTGCTTTTGCACATCGTACAGAGTGTCCACATGACGCTGGAAGGCGGCGGCATCAAAGCTGTGTTTGCCGCGCACGTAGGCCTCGAATTTCGACAGATCGCGGAACTGTCGCTGACCCGGCGTGTGGTCCATCATCGAGACGATGCCAACGCGATCCTCTGGGCCGAATTCGGCCAGCTCTTCGGCCAGCGTTTCCGAACAGATCTCGGCCCGCAGGTGGATGTGGTGGCTGATCCGCAGGGCTCCGGCGGCGCGCATCGCCAGAATGGTATCGACCATGCCGCGTGCATATCTCTGGTACTGGTGCTCGGCCGAGATCATGGACCCGACGCGGATCGCATCGAACACGGTGGTGATGCCGGTGCCCGCCAGTTCACGGTCATGGGCGAGGATGGCCGCGCGGTGTGGCCAGTCGACCTTGGGGCGCGGCGACATATGCCGTTCCAGATTATCGGTGTGCAGTTCGACCAGACCGGGCGCGATGTAGTCGCCCTGCATGTCCTGCGCGCCTTTGGGCACGGCGGTGCCGAAATCGATGTCGGTAATCACCCCGCCTGCGATGCGGAGCGTTCCGGTCTCTACGCGATCCCGCAGGATCAGGCGGGCGTTGGCGAAAATTGTCTCTTGGGTCATGGCATCATCTTCTGATTGGACTGGCCAGCGTCGCAGGCTGTCTGGGAAAGGTGCTGGCGTATCGTGGCAATGGTCTGCGCCAAGGGGCCGCTGTTGTCGATCACCTGATGGGGAATACCGAGAGGCATGGCGAAATCCGCACGGGCCAGGCGGCGCTCTATCTCGGCGGCGTCCTCGCGGTTGCGCGCCGTCAGACGCGCGGCGAGGATGTCATGATCCGCTCGCAGCAAAATCACGCAAAACCGCGCAAAGAGGGCCTGTGCCTGTGGCAGGACGGCCCGTGACAGGTTCACCAGCACATCACGCCCCTGCGCCACCTCAAGCGCGACGGACTGCGGAATGCCGTAGTGCCAACCATGCGCATGCCAGCTGAGGATAAACGCGCCGTCATCCTCTGCCTTCCTGAAGGCACGTTCCGACACGCCGTCGAACGCTTCTCCGCCAAGGGTTGCGGGCCGCGAGATCACGCGCCGCGCAAGGCAAAGCGACGGGTCCGCCGCGGCCAACCCCTCCATCACGCTGTCTTTCCCCACACCAGAAGGCCCGACGACTGCAATGAACCGCCCCGTCATGCGGCCAGCCCCGGGGTGAACCGGGTCACGTCAAACTGCCGGTCGCAAATTTCGTCGCGCGCGGCGTGGTCGTGGAAAATCCCGATGATGGCAGCGCCACGCGCCTTCGCCTCGGCGATCATCTTTAGCACGGTGGCGCGGTTCACGGGATCAAGGCTGGCGGTCGGTTCATCCAGCAATAGCGCGGGATAGGGATAGGCAAAACCACGTGCGATATTGACGCGCTGCTGCTCTCCGCCCGAGAAGGTCGTGGGGCTCAGCTGCCACAGACGTTCGGGTATATTCAGTCTCTGCAAAAGGGTTTTCGCCTGCGCTTCGGCACTGGCGCGATCAGATCCGGTGGCCATCAGCGGCTCTGCCACCACGTCCAGCGTCGATACCCGTGGCACAACCCGCAGGAACTGGCTGACATAGCCCAATGTGGTGCGGCGCAGCTGGATCACCTGCCTTGGTGCCGCGGTCACGACATCCAGATCGCCCACCATAATGCGCCCCGACTGGGTCAGGTAATTGCCGTAAATCATCCGCATCAGGGTCGATTTACCTGCGCCCGAGGCCCCGACCAAAGCGATACACTCCCCCTGTGCCACCGACAGCGACGCCCCCGCCATAACAGAGATTTCGGCAGCCCCCTGATTGTGCAACACAAAAGATTTCGACACGTTTTCAACAGTAATCATCGGGTTCATACCTGTAGGACAGAGGAAACAAGAAGCTGCGTATAGGCATGCTGCGGATCGTCGAGCACCTGATCGGTCAGCCCGCTTTCGATCACATGGCCGTCTTTCATGACCATCAGCCGGTCGGCCAGCAAACGCACCACAGCCAGATCATGGGTGACGATTATGGCGCTCAGCCCCATCTCGCGCACGAGCCCCCGCAGCAGGTCCAACAACCGTGCCTGCACGCTGACATCCAGACCGCCGGTGGGTTCATCCATGAACACCAACCGCGGGCCTGTCACCAGATTGCGCGCGATCTGCAAACGCTGTTGCATCCCGCCAGAGAACGCCGTGGGCCGGTCATCAATCCGGTCGGCGCTGATCTCGACGCGGCCCAGCCAGTCGATCGCCTTGTCGCGGATGTCGCCATAATGGCGGGCGTTCACGGCCATCAGCCGCTCGCCCACATTGCCGCCTGCGCTGACATTCATGCGCAGCCCGTCGCGGGCGTGCTGATGCACAAAGGCCCAGTCGGTGCGCGACAACATGCGGCGTTCAGGCTCGCGCATCATGACCGTATCGCGCAAACCCTCGGCGCGGGTGTCGAAACGGACGGCCCCGGCGTCGGGCTGCAAATGCCCAGCCAGACAGTTCAGAAGCGTCGACTTGCCCGACCCGCTTTCCCCGACGATGCCCATCACCTCGCCCGGATAAAGATCAAACGACACGTCGGTGCAGCCGATCCGCGCGCCATACATCTTGGCGATGCCTTCCACTTGCAACAAAGGGGTCATGCCGCGTCCTCCGCCAAGGGGGCGCCCTGCGCCCCCAGATGCCCCGCCGCACGCCGCGCGCCGCAGTAATCCGTATCCGAACACATGAACATCCGCCCGCCGGCGTCATCCATGATCAGCTCGTCCAGATAGCTGTCCGTCGCGCCGCATAGGTCACAGGCATGATCCGCCTTGGTCGGCTCGAACGGATAATCGTCAAAGTCCAGACTGACCACCTGCGTATAGGGCGGCACCGCATAGATGCGCTGTTCGCGGCCTGCGCCGAACAGTTGGATACCGGCCATCTCGAGCTTGGGGTTATCGAACTTGGGGATCGGGGACGGGTCCATGACATAGCGCCCCTCGACCTTCACCGGATAGGCATAGGCCGTGGCAATCGCGCCGTGCTGGCTGATGTCTTCGTAAAGTTTCACGTGCATCAATCCGTATTCCTCAAGGCTGTGCATCTTGCGTGTCTCGACCTCTGACGGTTCAAGAAACCGCAGGGGTTCGGGGATCGGCACCTGATAGACAAGGATCTGGTCTTCGCGCAGGGGTGTTTCGGGGATGCGGTGACGGGTCTGGATAACGCTGGCCTCTGTGGTGGCCTCGGCCACGGCGACACCCGCCGTTTTCTCGAAAAACCGCCTGATAGAGACTGCATTGGTCGTATCATCGGCGCCCTGATCGATCACCTTGAACCGGTCCTCGGGCGTCAGTACCGCTGCCGAAACCTGCACACCGCCCGTGCCCCAGCCGTAGGGCATCGGCATCTCGCGGCTGGCAAAAGGCACCTGATACCCCGGTATCGCCAATCCTTTCAGTATAGCGCGGCGGATCATGCGTTTGGTCTGCTCGTCCAGATAGGCGAAGTTATAGTCGCTCATGACGCCACCCCTTCCTTCATTTTGCCCTTTAAACTCCCCCCGGAGGGGCCCTCCCCCTCGGTCTGTCCCGCCGCCTGCTCTGATGCCTGTGCCTCGCGGCGCAGTTTGCGGATCAGCTCCAGTTCGGATTGGAAGTCGACGTAGTGAGGCAGTTTGATATGCTCCAGAAACCCCGTCGCCTGGATGTTGTCGGCGTGATACAGCACGAATTCCTCGTCCTGCGCGGGGGCACCTAGGTTATCCTCGCCCAGTTCTTTCCAGCGCAACGCGCGGTCGACCAGCGCCATAGAGATCGCTTTGCGCTCCGTCATCCCGAAGACCAGCCCGTAGCCACGCGTGAATTGCGGCGGTTCGGTTTTCGAGCCTTTGAACTGGTTGACGGTTTCGCATTCGGTCAGGGTGATCTCGCCGATGTCGATGGCAAAGCCGAGCTCGGGGATCTCCATCTCGACCGCGACCGCACCGATGCGCAGCTCAGCCACAAAGGCGTGGTTGCGCGCATAGCCCCGTTGGGTGGAATACGCCATGCCAAGGATAAACCCCTCATCCCCCCGTGTTAGAGCCTGCAAACGCAGGGCACGGCTCGCCGGAAGCTCCAGCGGGCTGCGGGTCAGATCGTCCGGTGTGTCCGCCCCAGCGGGTTCCGACTGGATCAGATCCTCGCGATCAAGGAACCCCATGATATGCGGCGTTTCGCCTGCATTAGGCTCTGTTTGCGGCATCTCGCCAAACTCGCCATCGGCGGCGAGTTTGAAGTCCAGCAGACGGTGGGTGTAGTCAAATGTTGGCCCCAGCACTTGCCCACCGGGTGCATCCTTGAACGTGGCAGACACGCGGCGGTCGCAGGCCATGGTGGCCGTATCCACCGGGTTAGAGCCACCAAAACGCGGCAGCGTGGTACGGTAGGCGCGGATCAGAAAGATCGCTTCTATCAGATCACCACGCGATTGTTTGATCGCCAGCGCGGCGAGGTCGGGATCATACAGCGACCCTTCCGCCATCACCCGATTAACGGCGAGCGTCATCTGCTCGCGAATCTGGTCTACCCCCAGTTCCGCCACATCACGGTCCCCGCGCCGTTCCTCGGCCAGCCAGGCATGGGCGTTGTCGATGGCGCGTTCGCCCCCTTTGACAGCAACATACATCAGCGGACCCTCGTCGTGCGCGGCAGCGCGGCAAGCCGGTTTGCGCAGGTGAAAATGAAATCCAGCCCCAGCGGGAACAGCGCGGCGTTGCGTTGGAACGCGGCAGTATCCGGCAGCGACAGGTTGGCGGTATCCTTGATGCCCGGCCCGCTTAGGGTCGCACCCAGAGACGTAAGGTCAGGCATCTCGACAACCACCGTCGCCGAGCGGTCGGGATATTCGGCAGTGCCGATGGCAAATTCGGAGAGCGGGAGATCATCCCAAGCCCCGACGGCAAACATCGCCTGTGCGGGTGGCACAAAGGGCGCGCCGGTCTGAAAGGTGATCCAATCGCGCACATCCTGGGTGTCACAAGCGGTGCCGAGATAGATTGGCGTATCGGGATCACATAGCGTCAGGATCGCGGTGCCCGCGGCCGCGCCAAGCGGGGCGGGCGGCGTGGCCCCAGAGACGTCACAGATCGTCCCCGGGCGCGCCATCGCGGTCATCAGCCCGCGAAAGGCGCAGGCGGCGTCGATCGGGGCGTCGGTAAAGCCGCCCTCCAAAGCATGGGTCTGCATCAGTCTTCCCCTCGTACCATCGTAAAGAAATCCACCTTGGTCGCCGCCGCCTTGGCCGCGCGGGTGGCCTTGGCCGTGTCACGCCCCTTGCGCAGGGGCGCGAGGATCGCGGTCTCTACCTGCGCTGCCGCGTCGGTTTGCATCAGCGCGTCAATCAGCGCCGTCTGCAGCGCGTGGTCCTTGCTGCGGCCCTGCACATAGCCGTGACCCACCGTACCGCAGCCCAGTTTGACTGACGCACGGGTGACGGACATTTCGCCAAGGTTGAACGCGGCACCGACGGCCCCTGCCCGACCGCGCACCATTACGCCGCCGATTTCCGGCGCGCGCAGAATGCTGTGATCAGGGTGGGTGCCATAGGCAGCCCAAAGGCGCGCGACCTCGGCGGCGGGGGATTTGGCAAGCAGACCCAACCATGCCTTACGAGGCGCATGAGGGTCGATTTCTGAGTTCATCATATTCATCTAGACACCTTTTCGAGTTGTCTATACAACTAGACAAATACTACCTGTGACGCCGAGCAGCGCCAAGCCCTCCTTTTGCGAAATATTTGTGACATGCCCCAACGCACCCCGATCTGGACCGCCATCGCCCATAGCCTGCGCAGCGACATCGCAGCCGGTGTCTATGGCCCCGACGACAAGCTGCCGACCGAAAGCGCGCTGGCGGCGCGGTTCGGGGTGAACCGGCATACGGTGCGGCACGCGATCAAGGCGCTGGCGGGCGAAGGGCTGGTGTTGCCGCGGCGCGGTGCGGGGGTGTTCGTGACCTCGACGCCCACCGATTACCCCATCGGCCGCCGCGTGCGGTTTCACCAGAACCTGTCGGCGCAGGGGCGGATGCCAAGCAAGGAGTTCCTGACGTTGGAAACCCGCACCGCGCGCCCCGAAGAAAGCGACGCACTTGCGCTGGCGCAGAACGCACAAGTGCAGGTCTGCGAGGGGCTGTCCTTTGCCGACGGTCAGGTGATCGCGCTGTTTCGCAGCGTCTTCTCCGCCGCGCGCTTCCCCGACATGCTGGCGCATCTTGAACAGGCGCAATCGGTGACGGCGGCGCTGCGGCTCGGGGGCGTGACGGATTATACCCGCGCATCAACCCGCATCAACGCCAAGCTCGCCAGCGCCACCCAGGCGCTGCATCTGCGCGTGGCCGAGGGCGCGCCGATCTTGCGCACGATCAACCTGAATGTGGATGATCAAGGGCAACCGCTGGAATACGGACGCACGTGGTTTGCGGGGGACAAGGTGACCCTGACACTGGCAGATACCTGAAATCCCGAGGCGTTATTCGTAGCGCTCCAGAAATGCCTCAGCTGACAGCGTGCGGAAATCATCCAGCGCGCGGTGCAAGGCGTCATGGGGCCAGTCCCACCATGCCAGCGCCATCATCCGGTCAGCGATGCCCGCGCTGAACCGCGCCCGCAGCGGCACCGCGGGAATACCCGCGACGATCATATAGGGGGCGACATCCTTGGTCACGATGGCCCCACCCGCGACGACCGCGCCGTGGCCGATCGTTACCTCTGGCCGCACCTGTGCGCCATTGCCAAGCCATGTGTCATGACCAAGGGTAACGCGCCGGCTGCGACGGTGTGCGAACCAAGCGTCATCGTCAGCCGCGCCGTCAAAGTAGTCGCCCGCGCGGTAGTGAAAGTGATGCAGGCTGGCTTTTTCCATCGGGTGGTCTGTGGCCCCGATCCGTACATAGGCCGCGATGTTCGAGAATTTGCCCACGGTGGTGTTGGCAATGTCGGCGTAGCGGTCGCAATAGCTGTAATCGCCAAGCTGGCTGTGGGCGATCCGCGACCCGCGCCCGACCTCTGTATAGGCTCCGAATGTGGCATCTTTGATCTCGCAGTCGGGGTGGATGAAGGGGCTGTCGGCAGTCAGGCGCGGCATCAGTGACCGCCCTCGTCACCGTTGATCAGCTTGCGGCGCAGCCAGCCCGAGAAACTGTCCATCGCCATGACCATGAGCACGATCAGCACGATATAATAGGTCACCTCTTCCCAGTCCTTCTGGGTGGCAATTGCCTGCGTCAGCAGCAGACCGATGCCGCCGCCGGTGATCGCCCCGATGATCGTCGCAGAGCGGGTGTTGGATTCAAGGAAATAGAGGACTTGGCTGAGCAGCACGGGCACGATCTGCGGCAGCACCCCAAAACGGTAGCGTTGCAGCGGCTTGGCCCCGGTAGAGGCGATACCTTCGATCTGTTTGCCGTCCACATTCTCCAGCGCTTCCGAGAACATCTTGCCGAAAGACCCCGTATCGGTCAGCAGGATCGCCAAGGCTCCGGTCAGCGGCCCCGGCCCGAAGGCGCGCGACAGGACGATGGTCCAGATCAGCCCGTCAACACCGCGCAGGAAATCGAACATCCGCCGCGCGGCAAAGCGCAAGGACCGCAGCGGGGTAAAGTTCTTGGCCGCAAGAAACCCCAGCGGCAGGGCGATGATCGCCGCGCCGAAGGTGCCCAGAAAGGCCATCAGCAAAGTCTCGTAAAGCGCCCAGGCCACATCACTGTGCCGCCACATGCGGTTGGTCCAGAAGTCATGGAAGATCGCGCCCGCTTCACCGCTGAACGCGCGGCCCATCAGCGCGACCGGGCCCAGCCCGTGATAGGGGCTGTCGAGCGTGAAAAAGAACAGCTCCCACCCGTAGTCGTATTTGAACACCTCGGTGCGGTTGCGGGTGATCGTCAGCCGCCCTGCCTCCGTGTTGATCATCACGCGGTTTTTGGACGCGCTGATATAGTCAGGCACATCGCCGGGCGGGAATGTCGCCTGAACGCCGCGCTGCCCCGGCTCGGCCACGACCGTGCCATAGCCCGGGATGTCATAGCTGACCTGCGGGCCAAAGGTCACGATATGCCCGCCCCCCAGATCCGCGACAGGGCGATCCCCCAACGTGACCCAATCGGGGGCCGTGCCGGCTTCATATGCGCCCTTACGCTCGCCTTCGATCGCGACGGAAAACGCGCCGTCGCGGTTGTCCTGCGTGACATGGGTCTTGTAGCTATAGGCATCGGCCACCAGCGTGCGGGCATTGCCCACGTTGATCCGATCCCCCAGCCCCGGAATATCGAAGGCAAAGAAGATATAGACGAAATAGGCCAGAACGATCACGGGCAGCGCCAGCGCAGCCATCCGCTTGCGCGAGAAATGGACCATCGTCTGGGTGTGAAGGGCGGTCGCGGTCATAGGGTCACCTTTGCGCTCGGCAGGCCGTGGGTCAGACGGTTACGGAAAACAGAAGAAAGCTGGTCGACGATCACAATCGTCAGGAACAGCAGCAGGAAGATGGCAGCGGCCTCGTCGAATTTGCCCTGCCCCCAGCTCATGGTGTTGCGCAGGTCATAGCCGATGCCCCCTGCCCCGACGAAGCCAAGGATCGCAGAGGCGCGGATGTTGATCTCGAACCGCAG
Source organism: Sulfitobacter sp. TCYB15 (assembly GCF_040435955.1). Taxonomy (NCBI): domain Bacteria; kingdom Pseudomonadati; phylum Pseudomonadota; class Alphaproteobacteria; order Rhodobacterales; family Roseobacteraceae; genus Sulfitobacter; species Sulfitobacter sp. TCYB15. The sequence continues at coordinate 722,728 of NZ_CP159193.1, read as the reverse complement.
GAGCGCATAGCTGATGTAGTTCGGGGCCACCTGCGGGATCACGCCAAGCCACATGCGCTGGCTCCACCCCGCCCCGACAGAGGCAAGCCCCTCTACCGGTTTGAGCGATGCGTTTTCATTCACCTCCGAGAACAATTTGCCCAAGGCACCGATGGTATGCAGCGCGATGGCGATCATCGCAGGCACTGGCCCGCCCCCCAGCAGAAAGATCAGCACCAGCGCGATGACAATCTCGGGTATGGCACGCAGCAGATCCAATACGCGGCGCAAAGGGCCCACGAGCCACGGCACCGGGGCCAACCCGCGCGTGACCATCAGCGACAAGAACAGCCCGACCATCGCCCCCAGCAGGGTCGAGGCAGCGGCGATATTCACCGTCTCTATCAGCGAGGGCAGGTATTTCGCCATATAGCCGGGCAGCAGGTGCCCGCGTTCTATCGCTTCGCCGATCACATCGGCGGGGAAATCCAGAATATTCGGCAAGCCGTCCCAGAACCCGCCCGCATTGCGGTTGCCTGCGGTGTTAAATCCACCCACCAGCAGCGCTACGAAAAGGATCAGCAGCACCAGATTCATCCAGCGTTTTGATCGGGCCAGTGCCAGATAGTTTTCCTGGATCCCTGCCAGGTCGGGGTCGGTTTGCGATGTCGCGGTCATGGGAAGCCCTTACGTAAAAATGCTGGCCCCGATGCGGATCGGAGCCAGCGACAGTGCTTAAATCACTTGGATCAATTCGATTTTGCCTTGCGGGCTTCGATGATCGACACATAGGCGTCATGGGTAATCGGATCGAACCCAAGGCTGTCGCCCGCCGCCACGCCATAGGCGCAGTCGGGGTCGTTCTCGTACAGGTTGTCGACCAGCGCGGTCATCTTGTCTTTGACGTCCTGAGGCAGGCTGGTGCGCAGCACGACGGGGCCTTCAGGGATCGGCTTGGAGCGCCAGATTTCCACCAGATCGTTCATATCGACCAGGCCTGCGTCCACGGCCTTGCGCAGCGCGCCGGAGTTGTAGCCGTCTTCCCAGTTGCCCTGACCATCAGCCCAGGTCACGCCTGCATCGATGTCGCCATTGTTGACCGCGACGATGGTCTGCTCGTGACCGCCGGTGAACTTGACTTCGCCAAAATACGCGCCGGACTCCATGGTGATCTCTTCGCCCATCTGGGGGATCTCGATCGACGGGATCAGATAGCCCGAGGTGGAGTTCGGGTCACCGAAACCAAAGACCTTGCCCTTGACGTCTTCAAGCTTGGTGATGCCGCTGTCGGCGCGGGCAAACCCGATGGAGTGGTAGCCATAGGACCCGTCCACGTTGATTTTCACCAGCACGGGCTCGACCGCTTCGGCGTCTTGCAGATACACCGCGGCATAGGCGGAAGCACCCAACCATGCCATATCCAGCGTGCCACCCAGCAGACCCTGGATAACGCCGTTATAATCGGCAGGGGCGAACAGCTTGGTCGGGACGCCCAAGGCATCCTCGGTCATGGCGCGCATACATTCGTTCGAATTCATCCGGTCCTGCGCGTTCTCGCCGCCCAGAATACCGATGCGGAATTCGGAAATGGCTTCGGTTTGGGCCACAGCACCCGTCGCAAGGGCGGTCGTCGCGAAAGCAGCAGCAAGTAGTTTGTTCATCGGTCGTCTCTCTTTTTGCAGATAGGCCCCCGAGGATCGGAGGCTGGGGATGAAAAGATAATTGGGGTTATTGCGCCGCCACCGTTTCGGGACGGGCGGACAGCGTTTCGATCTGGGTCGATGTCGTCGCTTCGGAAAAGCTGGCATCCGCCCCGTAAATGTCGCGCGCCACACCGGTGGTCAGCTGCGCGGGTGTGCCGTCAAACACGATCCGCCCCTGCCGCATGCCGATCACGCGGTCGCAATAGCGACGCGCGGTGTCCAGCGTGTGCAGGTTCGCGATCACCATGCGCCCGTCCTGTTCGTGGATATCCCGCAGCGCCTGCATCACCAGCTGTGCGTTCATCGGATCAAGCGAGGCAATGGGTTCATCGGCCAGAATAATCGTGGGGTCCTGCATCAGTGCGCGCGCAATGGCGACACGTTGCTGCTGACCGCCCGACAGGGCCTCGGCGCGTTTGGGAGCGTGCTCGGCAATGCCCAGACGATCCAGAATATCGATGGCGCGGATGATGTCGCCTTCGGGGTAGAGGTTGAACATCGTCGCCAATGTCGACCGGCGGTTCAACGTGCCATGCAGCACGTTCGACACCACATCCAGACGCGGCACCAGATTGAACTGCTGAAAGATCATCGCGCAATGGGATTGCCAATCGCGCTTCTCCGCCCCGCGCAGCTTGGTGATGTCGCGCCCGTTGACCAGAATCTCGCCCGAACTGGCGGGGGTCAGGCAATTCATCATCCGCAGCAGCGTCGACTTACCGGCACCGGAACTGCCAATGATGCCAATCATCATCGGGCGGTCGACGGAAAAGCTCGCCGCGTGAACGGCCGTATTCGCGCCAAATGTTTTTGTGACGGCTTGAAGCTGAAGCATTCGGTTCCCCTTTTTTCGGGGAACCTAGGGCGGCATTAATTCACATTCGTTTCAGCTTTATGAAAGTTTCACGACAGCGGAACCTTTCACGATCCTCGTCTATTTCAGGCCGGTAGAGCCGAATCCGCCGTCCCCGCGCGTGGTATCGGACAAGGCATCGACCTCGACACAGACGTATTGTTGAACCTGCGCAATAACAGCCTGTGCGATCCTATCCCCGTGCCGGATAACGAAAGGCGCATCCCCTACATAGTACAGCCCGACCATCACCACGCCGCGGTAATCCTCATCCACCGTGCCGGGCGCATTGGGAATCAGAAACCCGTGCTTCAACGCCAGGCCCGACCGTGGCCGGATCTGCATCTCTGTCCCGCGCGGCAGCTCGACCGAGAACCCGATAGAGATCAGACTGATCTGCCCTTTCACAAATTCCATCGGCCCGTCGGGCAGAAAGGCCCGCAAATCCATCCCCGCCGCCCCGGCAGTGGCATAGGACGGCAGCGGCAGATCATCATTGCCGCTGACCCGTTTGAATTTGATCTCGCTCATCATCCGCTCCACCGCACGCGCGCTTTCCAAATGGTTTTAAATCCTCGCCGAAGGCAAGAAAACTCTAGCTCAACACCTCTGCAATGCGCGCGGCCAACTGCTGTGCCACCTGATCCTTGCCCATGCGCGGCCAGCTTTCGGCACCCGCATCCGTGATCAGGGTCACAGCATTTTCCGCCCCGCCCATAATGCCTGTCGCCGGTGAGACATCATTCGCAACGATCCAGTCGCAGCCTTTGCGCAGCCGTTTCGCCGTGGCGTTTTCAACGACGTCATTCGTCTCCGCAGCAAAGCCCACGACCAGCTTGGGCCGCCGCACCCCCGCCGCGCTGACGGTTTTCAGAATATCGGGATTTTCCGCAAAGCTCAGTACCGGCGGCCCGTCTTTCGATTTCTTGAGCTTTCGATCACTGGCGCTGGCCATGCGCCAATCCGCCACCGCCGCGGCAAAAACGCCTGCGTCGGCGGGCAAGGCTGCCTCTACCGCCTCCTGCATCTGCTGCGCCGTTTGCACGCGGATCACCTCTACCCCGTCGGGCGGGGGCACGTCGGCAGGGCCAGTGACAAAGATCACCTGAGCCCCCAACGCCGCCAACGCGCGCGCAATAGCGGTGCCCTGCGCGCCCGAGGACCGGTTCGCGATATAGCGCACAGGATCAATCGGCTCATGCGTCGGGCCGGAGGTCACCAGAATACGTCGCCCCTTTAGCGGACCATCGGCCAGCTGCGCCTCGACCGCCGCGACGATCTCAAGCGGTTCAGACATGCGTCCGGGGCCGAATTCCCCGCAGGCCATATCACCATCATTTGGGCCGACCACATGGATGCCATCACCGCGCAGGGTCGCAAGGTTGCGTTGCGTCGCGGGGTGGTCCCACATGCGCACGTTCATCGCCGGCGCAATCAGCACCGGCGTATCTGTCGCCAACAATAGGGTAGAGGCCAGATCATTCGCCACACCGCTCGCCATCTTGGCCATCAGATCCGCCGTGGCAGGGGCCACCACAACCAGATCCGCGACACGGCTGAGCTGGATATGTCCCATCTCGGCCTCGTCGCCCAGATCGAACAAGTCGCGATACAGCTTCTGCCCCGCCAACGCCGAAACAGACAAAGGCGTTACAAACTCTTCGCCCGCGCGGGTCAGCACGGGCGTCACAGTGGCCCCGCGTTCGCGCAGGCGGCGGATCAGATCAAGGGATTTGAAAGCGGCAATGCCGCCCCCGATTATCAGCAGAATATGTTTGCCAGCCAGCATGATCGCCCCCGTCGTCGGTGTTCGTCCCGACCATAGGGGGGCGGTTCATTTTCCGCCAGCCCGTTCCTGCGGCAGAGCGGGCAGACCGCGGGATCATACCAGGGGGGTCACATCAGGAAGTGGCGCACTTCGGAGGATTGTGTCTCAAGCGTTTTGCGCATCTTGCCAAAGGCCGCGGCCTCCAGCTGGCGCACGCGTTCTTTCGACAGGCTCAGCTCTGCACCCAGACTTTCAAGCGTGCGTGGCTGATCGCGCAGCTTGCGTTCGCGCACAATGAATTGTTCGCGTTCGTTCAGGGCCTGCATCGCCGACAACAGCCAGCTGCGCAGCGTCAGCGTGTCGTGGCTTTCCTCGACACGTTCGGCGGCCTGCGCACTGTCATCGACCAGCGCGTCGATCCACTCGCGACCCTCGTCCTCTGCCGATTGCGTCGCGTTCAACGAAAAGTCAGAGCCGGACAGGCGCCCCTCCATCATCTCGACGTCATGCATCGGGACGCCAATCTCGGTAGAGATCATCTGACGCAGCTGATGCTTGTCCAAGGTCTCGCCCGCGGCCTGGGCCTCGCGCTCAAGGCGTGCCTGTACACGGCGCATGTTGAAGAACAGCGATTTCTGAGAGGACGTAGAGCCGGTGCGCACCATTGACCAGTTGCGCATGACGTGATCCTGAATGCTCGCCTTGATCCACCAGACGGCATAAGTAGAAAAGCGCACCCCGCGGTCGGGGTCGAACTTGTCGGCAGCTTTCATCAGGCCCAATCCGGCCTCTTGGATCAGATCATTCATCGACGCGCCATATCGCTTGAATTTACCCGCCATCGAGATAGCTAGACGCATATAAGCTGTGATCAGCCGGTGCAGCGCTTCCTCGTCGCGTTCGTCCCGCCAGGCATAGGCAAGCTTCAGCTCTGTCTCCGCATCTAAAAGCTCTGCTTTCATTGCGGTGCGGGTCAAAGAAAATTCACGTGATTGCGCCAGCGTCATGATGTCCATCCCTACTATTGAGGCACATCTGTCTGCGCCTTTTCATCTAAACGCGGAAAACCGCCAGTTGGTTCACGCGGAATCAAAAAAGAATCGGCTTTTTTCCGCGCAGCTTGCTTTGACTTTGTGACAATGACGCTAAATAAATCGCAAACCACTGGGCGAATAAGGCGCGCTGATCATGACTATCTGGCATTGGGTGCGCCACGGCCCGACCCACGAGAAAAACTTTGTCGGCTGGCGCGATGTCCCTGCCGATCTGTCCGATGTCGCACAGCTCGGTCGGCTCAACGCGCATCTCCCGCAGAGGGCCGTGATGGTATCCTCGGACCTCATCCGCGCTTCTGCCACCGCCGATACGCTGGCCTCTGCCAGCCGCCTGCGCCTGCCCCATGACCGCGACCTGCGCGAGCTTGACTTCGGGCTGTGGGACGGCATGCACGCCCGCGATGTATCGCAAAGCCACCCCGAGCTCAGCCGCGCCTATTGGACCACCCCGGGTGACATCGCCGCTCCCGAGGGCGAAAGCTGGAACGACGCGGCCCGCCGGATCAACGCCGCCGTTGACCGGATCACACAGGCCCATCCGAACACAGACATCATCGCCGTGGCGCATTTCGGCGTGATCCTGACACAGGTCCAGCGCGCGCTTGGCGTGGATGCCCATGCCGCGATGGCCCATAAGATCGACAACCTATCGGTCACGGATATCCACATCACCCCGCAGGGGTGGGACATCGGCACCATCAACCATCAGGTCTGACGGCCCCGCCCCTACCTTCATTTTGCCAATTAAACTCAAATCCCGCGCTTCCCACGTTCGTTAACGCTAATTAAACACCCCCGCCCTACCCCTGAGGTATCGCAAGGCATCAGGGGTAGAATGGTCGCACGGGCATATACGGTCGCATTCCAGGGCATCGACGCGCGCATCGTCGAGGTGCAATGCGCGCTCTCCGCCGGTATGCCCGCCTTTTCAATCGTGGGCCTGCCCGACAAAGCGGTGTCAGAAGCGCGCGAAAGGGTCCGCGCCGCGCTTGGTGCGATGGCCATCGCCCTGCCCAGCAAACGGATCACGATCAACCTCAGCCCTGCCGACCTGCCCAAAGAAGGCAGCCATTTCGACCTGCCGATCGCGCTGGCCCTGCTGGGGGCAATCGATATCCTGCCGAATGATGTCATCCAAAGCACCGTCGCCTTGGGCGAACTGTCGCTGGACGGGAGCCTGATCCCCGTGATCGGCGCACTGCCTGCGGCGATGGCTGCGGCGGAAAACGGGCGTAGCCTGCTGTGCCCCGCTGCCTCTGGTGCCGAAGCGGCATGGGTCGGCAATGCGCAGGTGATCGCGGCTTCTAGCCTCGGCGCGGTGGTGCGGCATTATACCGGCCAAACCCCGCTGCCGCCTGCCACACCGGGCGAAGTCTCTCAAAGCCCCAGCCAGCATGACCTGCGTGATGTCAAAGGTCAGGAACGCGCCAAACGCGCCTTGGAAATCGCGGCCGCGGGACGTCATCACCTGATGTTTGTCGGCACGCCCGGCTCGGGTAAATCCATGCTAGCGGCGCGTTTGCCCTCCATCCTCCCCCCGCTGACCCCACAAGAGGCGCTCAGCACCTCTATGATCCACTCTCTTGCCGGGCTTCTGGATGACGGCGGCATCTCGCGTCTGCGCCCGTTCCGCGAACCGCACCACACGGCGTCTATGGCGGCGATCATTGGCGGCGGGCGACTGGCCAAACCGGGGGAGGTCAGCCTTGCCCATAACGGCGTGCTGTTCATGGATGAATTCCCCGAATTCCCGCGCACCGTGCTCGAAACCCTGCGCCAACCCGTCGAGACGGGCGAGGTGATGATCGCCCGCGCCAATGCGCATGTGAAATACCCGTGCAAATTCATGCTCGTCGCCGCAGCGAACCCCTGCAAATGCGGCTATCTTAGCGATCCGTCCCGCGCATGCAGCAAAGCCCCCGCTTGCGGAGAGGATTATATGAACCGCGTCTCGGGCCCGCTGCGCGACCGCTTCGACCTGCGCATAGATGTGCCGCCCGTGGGCTATACCGACCTCGACCTGCCCCCCAGTGCGGAAGGCTCGGCGGAAGTCGCCCAAAGGGTGCAAGCCGCGCGCCGCCGCCAGCACGACCGCTTTGCCGACCATCCCACAGCAGCCCTAAACGCAGATGCCGAAGGGGACCTGTTGGAACAGATCGCCGCCCCGGATACGGAGGCGCGGCAGCTGCTGTCCCGCGCGGCAGAGCGGTTTCACCTATCGGCGCGTGGGTATCACAGGGTATTGCGTGTGGCGCGCACCATCGCGGATCTGGAAGGGGCTGGCGACGTGCGCAAACCGCATCTGGCCGAAGCGCTCAGCTTTCGGTTGCCGTCGGTGGCACTTGCGTGATCCAGGCCGCCAATGCGTCCAACGTGACCCGCGCTTCGGGCAGGGTATTGTGGAAGATCGGCCAAACGTGGGGCAGGTCATGCTCCTCTTCCAACGACGCGCTAACACCTTGATCCCGCAAATGCGCTGCCATCCGGCGCGCGTCATCGCGTAAAATCTCTGTGGACCCGACGGTGATCCAGACTGGCGGCGCCTCCGGATAGCTCGCAAGCAAGGGGCTTATATCGGGATCTCGGGGGTCGGCACCTGCCAGATACATCTCTGCCATAAGACCGGCCTGAGCGGCGGGTAATACGGCCTCTCGTGCCGCATTCTCGCGAAAGCTGGCCCCCTCGTGCAGAAAATCGGTCAGCGGTGAAAAGGCAAAAAGCGCGCGCGGCAGGGGGCCACTGCCCGCACAAAGCCGGCTAAGCAGATTGAACGCCAGCGCGCCGCCCGCGCTATCGCCGCCGACAATGATATTCTGCGCCGACACACCGCTGTCGAGCAATGCCTGATAGGTCGCGGCGACATCTTCGATTGCGGCGGGAAACGGCGCTTCGGGGGCAAGACGGTAATAGGGCAATACCGCCACAGCCCCCAGACGCTGCGCCAAGGCCCCCAGCATCGCGCCGTGGGTATCGGGGCTGCCAAACACGAAACCGCCCCCATGAATGTAAAATACCACCAGATCAGAGCGTGTCTGCGCAGGGGTCACCCGCAGAACCTCGCCCGCGCCAACCAAGCGGCTGCGGGTGATCTGGGTGCCGCGCGGTGCGCGAAACAGCAGCCGCGCGGTTTTCGCGAAATCACGACGTATCTTGTGCACATCGCGCGTGCGCGCCAGCTTGCGCTTCTCTACCAAACGTAAATAGCCGTTCAGCAGAGGGCGCAGCAAGCTCATGCGCGCTTACGCTCGATCGCTTCCCATATCTTGGCCGCGATATTGGTGCCGTCGAAACGTTCCAGTTCTTGTATACCCGTGGGAGAGGTCACGTTGATCTCTGTCAGATAGTCGCCAATGACATCGATGCCGACGAAAATCTGCCCCTTCTCACGTAGCAACGGGCCGATGGCGGCGCAAATTTCAAGGTCACGCTCTGTCAGGCCGACCTTCTCGGGGCGGCCGCCCACATGCATGTTCGACCGGGTTTCCCCCTCTGCCGGGACGCGGTTGATGGCCCCGACGGGTTCGCCATCCACGAGAATCACCCGTTTGTCGCCCTTGGACACAGCCGGCAGGAATTTCTGTACGATCAACGGCTCGCGCGAGAAACCGGTGAACAGTTCGTGCAAAGAGCTGAGGTTGCGATCATTCGTGTCCAGACGGAAGACCCCCGCGCCCCCGTTCCCGTATAGCGGCTTGAGGATGACATCCTTATGTTTCGCCTTGAACGCTTTGATCGTGTCCAGATCACGGGCGATTGTGGTGGGCGGGGTCAGCTCCGGGAAATCGAGCACCAACAGTTTTTCGGGGTAGTTCCGCACCCAGAACGGGTCATTCACCACCAGTGTTGTCTTTTTCAGACGGTCCAGCAAATGGGTCGAGGTGATGTAATGCATGTCGAACGGCGGGTCCTGCCGCAGCCAGACTACGTCGAAATCCGCCAGATCAACCTCGCGTTCAGGCCCCAAGGTGGCGTGATCGCCCTGCACCCTCTGCACGGTCAGATCATGACCCCGTGCGGTTATACGCCCCTCTTGATAGGCGAGGTGATCGGGGGTGTAGTAGAAAAGCGCGTGCCCGCGCGCCTGTGCTTCCTCGGCCAGGCGAAAGCTGCTGTCCGCGTTGATGTTCACGTCCCCGATCGGGTCCATCTGAAAGGCGATTTTCATAAGGGGTCTCCCTGTTGTTCCTTTCTAGATGGCGCAGCAGGGCGTGGGGTGCAATGGGTCAGTCGTGCCCGAAGGCGTTTTCAAGGATCCGCAGGTCACCGGTCTGATCGACCAACGCCACGTCAAACCGCACATCCGTTAGCGCGCCCTTGGGTTCGCCGCCAATGAATTCTTCGGCGGATCGATAGATACGGCGCATCTGTTTCCGGTTCAAACGCTGCAGGGCGCTGTCATGGCTTTTGCTTTTCTTCACTTCGACAAAGACGATCCCGTCGCCGTCTCGCATGATCAGATCAATTTCGCCCGCCTTACCGCGCCACCGTTCATGTGCCAGATCAAAGCCGCGGCGGCGGTAGTCATCCGAGACCTGCAGTTCAGCCGCACGACCTGCGTGATAGGAAACAGCCCCTTGAACGGATTTCGCCAATGTCGTCAGTGTGTCGGTCATCTTAGGTTTCTTTCCCCAGTTCCAATGCCGCCTGGTACACCTGTCGGCGCGGCACATCATATGCCTGCGCCACCATATCGACGGCATCGCGCATCGAATTCGTTTCCAATGCGTTCGCAAGGTCAGAGGTTAGATCACTTTCGCTAACAGCCGGTAAACGCCCGCGATCAATCAGTACAACAATCTCGCCTTTCGGGGCTTTACCGCTGTAGTGTTCGGTCAACTCATCTAGGGTACCGCGCTGAATTTCCTCGAACTTCTTGGTCAGCTCGCGACAGACAGCCGCCGGACGTTCCCCGCCCAGCGCCTGTGCGGCATCGCGCAGCATCGCCCCCACCCGCTTGGGTGATTCGTAGAAAACCAGCGTGCCTTGCACCTCTTTCAACTTTTGCAGCGCCGTGAGCCGTGCGCCTTTCGCATTGGGCAGGAACCCTGCGAAAAAGAAGGCATCCGTCGGCAGCCCTGCCAAAGCCAGCGCGGTCAGCACCGCCGAGGGGCCCGGGGCGCAGGTCAGCATGAGCCCTGCCTCGCCCACACCGCGGGACAGTTCGAACCCCGGATCCGCGATCAGCGGCATGCCAGCCTCAGAGGCATAGGCGACGGATTGCCCATCACGGATCGCGGTGACAAGCTTGTCCTGCACGCCACTGCCCGAATGGTCGTGCAGCGCCACAATCTGCCGCCCGTTGAGAGGCACCCCATGGATATCCATCAACTTACGCAGGCTCCGCGTGTCCTCCGCCGCCAGCACATCAGCCGAGGCCAGCACGTCGAGCGCCCGCAAGGTTATGTCGCGGGCAGAGCCGATCGGCACCCCGACAAAGTAAAGCCCCGCCGCAAGGGGAATCTTTTGGTAATTCAAGCTGGACCCGCCTTTCGCACCCTCTATGATCAGTGCATATGTCCCCGGGGCCATCGCCGCCGACCTGCCACCAATGGAGTGACACCGTTATGATCGCTGTTTTCAACATCCTTCGCAAGCCACTGCGGCTTTTGATCCTGCCACTGATCGCATTGGCGCTTGCCGCCTGTGAACCTGTGGCGATGACCAATATGAACGGGTCCAAGGGCCCCAAAGTCGACTCGAGCAAACCTATTCCGGTGGCCTTGCTGATCCCGCGTGGCGGTTCGGCGGCAGATAACCTGCTGGCGCAAGAACTTGAGAACGCCGCGCGTCTGGCGATCCGCGATCTGGGCGGCGTGCAGATTGACCTGCGGGTCTATGGCACGGGCGGCAATGCTGGCACTGCGGGTACCGCGGCGGCGCAGGCCGTCACCGACGGGGCTCAGATCATTCTGGGGCCGCTTTATGGCGAGGCCGCAAATGCGGCGGGTAACGCGGTTGCCGCGCAGGGCGTGAATGTCCTGTCCTTCTCGAACAACCCCAGCATCGCGGGCGGCAATGTCTTTGTGCTGGGTCAGAACTTTAACGACACCTCCAACCGTCTGGTCCGCTACGCCAAGAGCAACGGAAAAGACAAGATCCTCGTACTGCACGGTCAGGATCTGGCCGGCCAGCTGGGCCGCGATGCCATCCTCAAGGCGATTGCCGCAAACGGGGCGACCTCTGCCGGTACGGTTGATTACGCGCTGAGCCAAGAAGCCGTAATGTCTGCCGTGCCGCGCGTGAAAGCTGCCGTAGAAAGCAACGGGGCGAATGCGATCTTCCTGACAACATCCTCGGCCAGTGCCCTGCCGCTCTTCGCACAGATGCTGCCAGAGGCAGGGATCAGCGGTGCCACCACGCAGTACATCGGTCTGACCCGCTGGGACATCCCGCCTCAAACGCTGGCCCTGCCCGGCGTGCAAGGTGGCTGGTTCGCCCTGCCCGATCCCGGTGCGACAACCGCATTTTCGCAGCGCTATGCCGCAGCCTATGGCGACACACCGGGTCCGATCGCTGGTCTGGCCTTTGACGGGATCGCAGCCGTGGGGGCCTTGGCGAAATCCGGCAAATCCGACGCGTTGTCCGCGGCACGTCTGACCCAAGGCGCGGGCTTCCGCGGGGCGAGCGGCGTGTTCCGCCTCAAGGCCGACGGCACCGCCGAACGCGGCCTTGCCATTGCCACGATCCGCAACCAGCAGGTCGTCATCATCAGCCCTGCCCCCCAAGCCTTTGGCGGGGCCGGTTTCTAAGGGACCGCCTTTTGTGAAACCCCTTGTTGCACCAGCAGAATCAGGTGAGGCCACCGCGCGTCACCTGATCAGCACCCCCAAACGCATCTTTGACGAAGCGGCTGTTTCTGCCGCGCTCAAGGACGTGCTGGACGGTTTGACCGATCCGGCAGAGATTCAGGCCGCCGCCGTCGCCGTCCTGCAAGACGCGCAAAAGAACGGGCGCGCCGAAATCGCCCGCGCCTTTGCGGCGTCACCCTTCAACGCGCGCCCCATGACGTCGGCCTATTGCTACCTCACCGATCAGCTTGTCCGCACGACCCTGCAGATCGCCGGACAACGGCTCCACCCGGTTGAAACGCTTGGCCCGAACGACCGGCTCGCCGTGATCGGCGTCGGCGGGTATGGCCGCGGAGAGATGGCCCCCTATTCCGATGTGGACCTGCTGTTCCTCATCCCCCAGACGCCCAGCCAGCGCACTGAAAACCTGATCGAATCCATGCTGTACATGCTATGGGATCTCAAGTTGAAGGTCGGCCATTCCACCCGCACCATCCGCGACTGCGTGACCCTTGGCCGCGAGGATTTTACGATCCAGACAGCCCTGCTGGAGCACCGCTTTATCGCCGCAGATGTGGCGTTGGCGCAGGATCTGGATGAAACGCTCAAAACCGATCTATTTGCAGGCACCGGTCGCAGCTTTATCGAAGCCAAGCTGGAGGAACGCGACGCGCGGCACCGCAAGCAAGGTCTGCGTTATGTTGTGGAACCCAATGTCAAAGAGGCCAAGGGCGGCTTGCGCGATCTGCAATCGTTGTTCTGGATCGCCAAACATATCTACAGCGTCGAACATGCCGCCGATCTTGTCGACCGCGGCGTGTTTCTGGAAGAAGAATTCAAGACCTTCGTCGCGGCCGAGAATTTTCTTTGGGCGGTACGCGGACACCTGCACCTCATTTCAGGACGCGCGACCGAACAGTTGACCTTTGATATGCAGGTCGCCGTGGCCGAGGCGATGGGATACCGCGACACGCGGGGCCGCCGCGGGGTCGAGGTGTTCATGCAGGCCTATTTCCGCCATGCCACCGAAGTGGGCGAGCTGACGCGCATCTTCCTCACCAAGCTCGAAGCCTTGCACGTCAAGGCGGAACCCCTGCTTGAACGCATCTTTCGCCGTCGCCCCAAGCTGCGGGACGGCTATGAGGTCGTGGGCGGGCGGCTGGCGGTCACCGATGGCAAGGCGTTTATCAGCGACAAGCTGAACCTGCTGCGCATCTTCGAAGAAGCATTGCGCACCGGCATGTTGATCCACCCCGATGCGATGCGTCTGGTCAAAGCGAACCTCGCCCTGATCGACGACGACATGCGCAACACGCCCGAAGCGCGGCGGATCTTCCTTGATCTGATGCTGAAACACGGCAACCCCGAACGCGGCTTGCGCCGGATGAACGAACTGGGCGTGCTGTCGGCCTTCATCCCCGAGTTTGAGCCCATCGTGGCGATGATGCAGTTCAACATGTACCACAGCTATACGGTGGACGAGCACACGATCCAGTGCATCACAAACCTTGCCCTGATCGAGAAGGGCGAGCTGGAAGAAGACCTGCCCGTCGCCTCGTCGATCCTGCAACGTGGGGTGAACCGCAAGGTGCTATATGTGGCTCTCTTGCTGCATGATATCGCCAAGGGCCGCCCCGAAGACCATTCGATCCTCGGAGCCCAAATGGCCCGCAAGATCGCACCCCGTCTGGGCCTCAACAAGGCCGAGGTCGACACGGTCGAATGGCTGGTCCGCTACCACCTGCTGATGTCGGATATGGCGCAAAAACGCGATATTTCCGATCCGCGCACCGTGCGGGACTTTGCCAAGGCGGTGCAGACCGTCAAACGGCTTGATCTGCTGTGTGTGCTGACCGTCTGCGATATCCGCGGCGTCGGCCCGAACACATGGAACAACTGGAAAGCCGTGCTGATCCGCGGGCTCTACCGGCAAACCAAACGCGCGCTTGAAACCGGGCTCGAAGACCTCAACCGCGAGAACCGCGGCGCGGGGGCCAAAAAGGCCCTGCGTGCGGCCCTTGCCCATTGGCCGCGCAAGGATCTTCAGGCCGAAACCGCACGCCACTACCCGCCCTATTGGCAGGGGCTTCATACGGCATCGCAGGTGGTATTCGCCGAACAGCTCCGCGATATTCAGGACGGTGAAATCCGCATTGACCTGCACCCTGACGATGACCGCGACGCCACCCGCGCGTGCTTTGTCATGGCTGACCACCCGGGCATCTTTGCACGGCTCGCCGGTGCGCTGGCGCTGGTCGGGGCCAATGTCGTCGATGCCCGCAGCTATACCACCAAGGACGGCTGGGTGACTGATGCGTTCTGGATTCAGGACGCCGAGGGCAACCCCTACGACGTCTCGCGCCTGCCACGGCTGCGGCAGATGATCTCCAAGACGCTCAAAGGTGAAATTCTGGCCCGCGACGCGCTGAAATCCCGCGACAAGGTGAAAAAGCGCGAGAAAGTGTTCAAGGTGCCCACGCATATCACCTTTGATAACGAAGGCTCCGAGATCTACACGATTATCGAGGTGGATACCCGCGACCGCCCCGGCCTGCTCTATGACCTCACGCGGTCGCTGTCTGAATCCAACGTCTATATCGCCAATGCGGTGATCGCGACCTATGGCGAACAGGTGGTCGATACCTTCTACGTCAAAGATATGTTCGGGTTGAAATACTATACCGAAAGCAAACAAAAGACGCTCGAGAAACGGTTGCGTGCGGCGATCATCGACGGCGTTGCGCGGGCACAGGACTGACATCGGCGCTTTCGCGCGGGCATGACGGCTGTGTTCGCATTTCCCTGATTGCGCAGTGCGGCGCCAACGGCTAGGCCATTTGCACCGCAGTTACGGGGCAGCACCACCATGAAACCTATCCGCCTTATGTCCGGCTTCTTCACCGTCGGGATCTGGACCCTCCTCAGCAGGGTCATGGGGTTCGTGCGCGATGTGATGATCGCGGGCTACCTTGGCTCCGGCCCCGCAGCCGAAGCGTTTCTGGTCGCCTTTTCCCTGCCCAACATGTTCCGCCGCTTCTTTGCCGAGGGGGCGTTCAACATGGCCTTTGTGCCGATGTTCTCGAAAAAGCTCGAAAGCGGCGATGATCCGGAAAAATTCGCGCAGGATGCTTTCGTCGGCATGGCGTTCATCCTGACGCTGTTCACCATCATCGGGATCGTCGCGATGCCGGGGCTGGTGCTGCTGATGGCCTCGGGCTTTGCGGGGGACGAACGCTTCGATCTGGCGGTCGAATACGGGCGTCTGGCCTTCCCCTATATTCTGTTCATCTCCCTCGCGGCACTTGTATCGGGCGTATTGAACGCCACGGGCCGCTTCATGGCAGCGGCGGCAGCGCCTGTGGTGTTGAACGTCATCTTCATCCTCGCCGTCCTGATCGGGGCCGCCCTTGGCCGCGACGGATCAGAGGCGATCGGCATGGGCATCGACAAGGCGCTTGGCCTGCAGATCGGCGACACGCTGGCGCTGTCTGTCCCGCTGGCGGGGATCGCGCAACTGGCGCTGGTCTGGTGGGCCGCGAAACACGCAGGCTTCACGCTGACCTTCGGCCGTCGCCCCCGCCTGACGCCCGAGCTGAAACGCCTCGCCATCATCGCCGCCCCTGCGGCCCTGGCGGGCGGGGTCATGCAGATCAACCTGCTGGTAGGCCGTCAGGTCGCCAGCTTCTACGAAGGGGCCGTGGCTTGGCTCAATTACGCAGACCGCCTCTACCAACTGCCCTTGGGCGTGGTGGGGATCGCGATTGGCGTGGTGCTGCTGCCCGACCTGTCACGACGGCTCAAGGCCGGAGACGAACAGGGATCGCACACCCAGATCAGCCGCGCCGCCGAGGTGTCGCTGGCGTTGACCATCCCCTCGGCGGTTGCGTTGATGGTGATCCCCTTCACGCTGGCCACGGTGCTGTTCCAACGCGGGGCCACAACCACAGATGACGCCGCGGCCATCGCCATTGCGGTGGCGATCTACGGGCTCGGCCTGCCGGCCTTCGTGCTGCAAAAGATCCTGCAACCGCTTTACTACGCGCGTGAAGACACCCGCCGCCCCTTCTACTTTGCCGTGGTCGCAATGGTGGTGAACGTGGTACTGGCCGTCGGCCTCAGCCCCGTGATCGGCTGGATTGCCCCTGCCATCGCGACGACATTGGCGGGATGGGCGATGTTTGCCTTGCTGGCCTATGGCGCACGTGGCTTCGGGCTGGCCGCCAAATTCGATGCGCGTTTTCACAAACGCATCTGGCGCATCATGGCGGCGGCGGCGGTCATGGGCGGCGCGCTCTGGATCGGCAATCTGGCCCTGCAACCCCTGCTCGCCGAAGCCTGGTGGCGCGGGGTCGCCCTGGTGATCCTCATTGCCCTGGCGGCCGTCAGCTACTTCGGCACCGGCCAGCTCATCGGTGCGTTCAAACTGGCCGAATTCAAACGCGCCCTAAAACGCGGCTAACCCGACCGGCTTCCAAATGGCATTAAATCCCGGGGGTCAGGGGGCTGGCCCCCTGCCTGTCACGCCTGCCTGTCCCGCCTGCAAGCCTCACCGATGCCGAATACGCTCCCGCAGCCTGCCCCATTCGCCCGGCGCAAAAACAAAGCTCAGCGCGAAACCACAGGCAAAGCCCAAAAGCTCCGCCACCCACTGGGTGCCCGCGTCAAAGAACACGCCCCAGATCAGTTGCAACCCCATCAGCACGGCAATCAGCGAAAACGCGCGGTACTGCTGTTCCCCTTGCCCCGCCAGCTTGCGCCACATGACAAAGGAATAGCCGCCGATCAGCCCATAAACCGACGGATAGGCACCGACCAGCCAGACCGGATCATCCAGCACCAGCGCATAGACCACCGCCCCGAAAATGCCCGACACAAAGAAGATCGCCAGAAACGCCACCTGCCCCATCGCCTCCGCCACCATCTTGCCAAGCGCCAGCAACAGCACGCAGGCAAAGATCGCATGGGTGAACCCCAGATGGATGAAACTATAGCTCACCACCCGCGACAGGTCGCGCAGGGGAAACTGCATGTTGGCGACCATCCAGTCGAAGACATCGCCCGAGAACCCGAAGTCGCGGATCAAGGCCAGACGCCAGCCCACAGCAGCAGGGCCGCCGATGATCCCGGCCTCGGCCAGCGACAGCACGACCTCTATCCCCGCCAGCGCCAGAAAAAGCAGCGTAACGGTTGCGGGCATCGGGTTCACGGGGGGGTGAAAATCTGGGTCTTCCATAGGGCCTCCTTGACGGGCATGGTGCGCATGGGTAAGCCCATCTGGCCGTAGTTTCCAGCCTTATCGGAGCATCCAATGACCGACACCCCTTTCACCCCGCGTGTGTTTTCCGGCATCCAGCCGTCGGGCGATTTGCATCTTGGAAACTACCTGGGCGCGCTCAAACGTTTCGCCGATGCGCAGGATAAGGGGGTGCAGTCGATCTACTGCATGGTCGATCTGCACGCAATCACCGTCTGGCAGGACCCTGCGGACCTCAAGCGCAGCACGCGCGAGCTTTGTGCCGGTTTCATCGCGTCGGGCATCGACCCCGATAAATCCATCCTGATCAACCAAAGCCAGGTACCCGAACACGCGCAACTGGCCTGGGTCTTCAACTGCGTGGCGCGCATGGGCTGGATGGGCCGCATGACCCAGTGGAAGGACAAGGCCGGCAAGAACGCCGAAGCTGCCTCGCTGGGGCTCTTTGCCTATCCCGCGCTGATGGCCGCCGACATCCTGATCTATCACGCGACCCACGTGCCCGTGGGCGAGGACCAGAAACAGCACCTTGAACTGACCCGCGACATCGCGGCCAAGTTCAACCATGACTACGGCGTCGATTTCTTCCCGTTGACCGAACCGGTGATCGAAGGGGCTGCAACCCGCGTCATGTCTCTGCGCGACGGCTCCAAGAAGATGTCGAAATCCGACCCTTCCGATGCCAGCCGTATCAACCTGACCGACAATGCCGACACCATCGCCAAGAAAATCCGCAAGGCCAAGACCGACGCCGATGCGCTCCCCTCCGAAGTGGACGGCCTCAAGGACCGGCCAGAGGCGCGCAATCTGGTGAATATCTTTGCCGCGCTGAACGACCAGACCGTTGAACAGGTTCTGGCCGATGTGGGCGGCCAGCAGTTCGGCACCTTCAAGCCCAAACTGGCTGAGCTTGCCGTCGCCAAAATGGCCCCGATCAGCACCCGCATGGCAGAGCTGATGGCCGACGAAGCAGAGATCGACCGCATTCTGGCCCACGGTGCCACCCAAGCGCGCGAGATCACCGCGCCGATCCTCAAGAAAACCTACGAGATTGTGGGCATGGTGGGCTAAACCAGCCCGCCCCTTCACCCTTTCCCAAATACTCACTCCACAGGTCCCCCGCAGCACCACGGCTGCGGGCCTTGCCCCCATGGACAATCCTTTAGCGTTTTGCCAGCCTTCGCCCGAACCACGAAGGGGATAGACGATGACCACCGGTTTTTTCATGGACGAACGCTGCTTTTGGCACGCAGGTGGCAACTATGCCTTTACCATGCCCGTGGGCGGCTTGGTGCAGCCGCTGGCGGCGGGCGGCCTGCCGGAAAACCCCGAGACCAAACGCCGCCTGCGCAATCTGATGGAGGTCACCGGCCTGATGGCCGAGCTCGACCTGCGCAGCGCGGCACCTGCATCGCGCGAGGATCTGCTGCGGGTCCATCCGGCTGCCTATCTCGACGACTTCAAGCGCCTTTCCGACGCGGGCGGTGGAGAGCTGGGGTTGCGCACCCCCTTCGCCGCGGGCGGGTTCGAGATTGCGGCGCTGTCCGCGGGCCTCTCCATCGCCGCGGTAGAGGCCGTCGCCAAAGGTGACCTCGACAATGCCTATGCGCTCAGCCGTCCACCGGGGCACCATGCGCTGCCTGATTTCCCTAACGGCTTCTGCCTGCTCGCCAATATCGCCATCGCGATCGAGGCAGCAAAGGCCAAGGGGCTGGTGCGCCGCGTTGCCGTGCTGGACTGGGATGTGCACCACGGCAATGGCACCGAGGCGATCTTTTATGACCGCGACGACGTGCTGACGATCTCGCTCCATCAAGAAGGGAATTACCCGCTTGATACTGGCGCGCTGGCGGATCGGGGCGACGGCGCGGGAGCCGGTTACAATATCAACCTGCCGATGCATGCGGGGTCGGGGCATACGGCCTATCTGCATGCGCTCGATCGCGTGGTGCTCCCCGCGCTCGACGCGTATCAGCCCGATATGATCATCGTCGCCTGCGGTTTCGATGCCTCTATCGTGGACCCGCTGGCGCGCATGCAGGCCACAGCGGAAACCTTTGCCGAGATGACACAGCGGATCAAAGCCGCGGCGCAAAAACTTTGCGGCGGCAAGCTGGTGCTCGTCCATGAAGGCGGCTATTCAGAGGCCTATGTTCCCTTCTGTGGCCACGCCACCATCGCAGCCCTCGCAGACAGTGACATCACAGCGCCAGATCCCCATGCGAAGAACTTTCGCATTCGCCAGCCAAGCCCCGCATTCGACGCTTTCCTGCGCGCGTCCATTGACGACATGGCGCAAGAGCTGAACCTATAAGAGAGACCCCGATGCCGACACCCAATCCCGACGCGCTGCATTTCCTGCAAACCCGCCGTTCGCGCCCTGCCAAGACCCTGACCACACCGGTCCCCGACCGCGACACGCTGACCGAGCTGTTGACCGTGGCCTCGCGCGCGCCGGATCACGGGATGCTGGAGCCGTGGCGTTTTATCGTGATCGAAAAGCCTGCGATGGCGCGTCTGGCCGACATCGCCGAGGCACGCGGCACCGCCCTGGCGCTCGACGCCGAGCAGATCCAGAAGGGCCGCGGGCAATTTGATCAGGGCGATCTGGCGGTTGTGGTGGTCGAGGTGCAGAAACCCTCGCCCAAGATCCCGCCGTTGGAACAGACCTATGCCGTGGGCGGGGTCTGCCTGTCGCTGGTCAATGCCGCGCTCGCCTCTGGCTGGGGCGCGAACTGGCTGAGCGGTTGGGTCAGCCACGACCGCGCCTTCATGACCGAGGCTTTCGACCTCGCGGAACACGAACGCATCGCCGGCATCATCCATATCGGCACCGAAACCTCCGCCCCGCCAGAGCGCGGGCGCCCAGACATCACGGCGATCACCACATGGCAATAGCACAGATTTTTCGCGCCTTCGGGCTGGCCGTTGGACAAGTCGGCGATCCAAGCTTTCGCCGCGTCCTGCTGCTCGGTGTCGGATTGGCGTTGCTGCTGCTGGTCGGTGCGTCTGCGGGCTTTGTCTGGCTGATCGACTGGCTGACCGGAGAGGATAATTGGCTGCCCGTCCTGGGCGAGGTTTCGTGGCTTGACGATCTGTTCAGCTGGGGGGCAGCGCTGCTGTTGATGGTGCTGTCGGTGTTCCTGATGGTGCCCGTCGCCTCGGCCATCACGTCAATGTTTCTGGATGATGTGGCCGACGCGGTAGAGGCCGAACACTACCCCCATCTGCCCCCCGCCACGCCCGTGCCCTTTGGCGATGCGCTGCGCGATACGGTGAACTTCATGGGGGTGCTGATCGGCGTGAACGTCGTGGCGCTGGTGCTGTACCTGATGTTCGCCCCCTTCGCGCCGCTGATCTTCTGGAGCGTGAACGGTTTCTTGTTGGGGCGCGAGTATTTCACGCTTGCCGCGATCCGGCGGGTGGGCCGGACCGAGGCAAAGCGTCTGCGCGGGAAACATAGCCTTACAATCTGGGCCGCCGGCGTGTTGATGGCGATTCCCCTGTCGGTGCCGCTGCTGAATCTGGTGATTCCGATCCTAGGGGCGGCGACCTTTACCCATTTGTTCCACCAATTGGTGTCGGTGCCCCGTGGAGCCACTGCTCCACATCCGCCACGGTGAACCAGCCCGACAGGATGATCCCCGCGATGATCGCCCAAAGCACGATCGACACAGCGGTCGTCCACAGCGCTTTCTTTTTAAGATGGTGATGTTCGGGGGCCCCCGCGTGGGTGCCCTCGACGATCTGGCCCAGATCCCCCTGGGTCTGCACCCGTACTGGCAGCAGGATCATGAATACCATCGACCAGATCACGGTGAACAGAACGATACCTGACATGACGGCCATGGTTACACCTGCTCCAGCTCGACCAGCGCGCCGTTAAAGTCTTTGGGGTGCAGGAAAATCACCGGCTTGCCGTGGGCACCGATCTTGGGCTCACCGTTGCCCAGAACACGCGCGCCGCTTTCCTTCAGGCGATCCCGCGCCACGATGATGTCTTCGACCTCATAGCAGATGTGGTGGATGCCACCGGCGGGGTTCTTTTCCAGAAAACCGTTGATCGGGCTATCGTCCCCCAGCGGGTAAAGCAGTTCGATCTTGGTATTGGGCAGTTCGATAAAGATCACGGTGACGCCGTGGTCGGGTTCGTCCTGCGCAGGACCGACATTCGCACCCAAAGCGTTGCGGTATTGATCCGCAGCGGCCTCAAGGTCCGGCACGGCGATGGCTACGTGGTTTAGGCGACCGATCATCATTCTTCTCCCTCAAATCAACATTTGACCCGGTTTATGGGCTGCCGCTGCCGCAAGAGCAATGCGTCACGTTAACACCGTATTAGCGAAGCGCGCCTAACCATAGGTCACCCACAAAGCATAACGGAGGAATCATGGATACGCTTGAACATCAGGCCCAAAGCCTGCCCGCCCCCACGGCCGACCGCCCGCTTTTGGGCCTTACCGTTCTGGTGATCGAAGACAGCCGCTTTGCCTGCGAGGCGATGCGCCTGCTCTGTCTCCGCTCTGGCGCGCGGATCAGACGGGCCGACAGCCTGCGCGCGGCGCGGCGGCATTTGCAGGTCTACCGCCCGTCGATCGTGATTGCCGATCTGGGGTTACCAGACGGGAACGGCATTGATCTGATTGCGGAACTGGCACAATCGCAGCCCCGCGTGGATGCGCTACTGGCGATTTCGGGGGACACCCACCTGGCGGCGGATGCGCTGGCCGCAGGGGCAGACCGTTTCATGAGCAAACCGTTGCAGTCTTTGTCACAGTTTCAACAGGTCGTGCTGGCCGCCCTGCCGCAGCATCACCGTCCGCTGGGACTGTCCGTGCTTGCCGATGAAACGATCACGCCCGACACTATCGCGTTGCAGGATGACATGGCGCATATGTATGACGTTCTGTCCGGCCCCTGTACGCCTCAGACGCTGGAATATGTCGCGCAGTTTCTGACCGGCGTGGCGCGCAGTGCGCGGGACGCAGCACTGGAACAGGCGGCGACAGCGCTGGCAGCACGCAGTACCTTAGGCCTGCCTGCTATCGAAGAACAACGGGTGATCCGGTCGGTCTTGCGCCAACGCCTGATGCGGCAGATCGCGATCTAGTCGCGGGTCACGTCAGCGGGTCACTGGACACCCGCACGAGGCTGGTCAGATCGCCCAACCGTTCGCGCTGCTTGCCCTCTGCGTCAAAGTTGGCAGGGGAAAGCCACGCCTCGAAGGCTTCGCGCAGGCCCGGCCATTCGGCGTCAATCGCCGCAAACCAAGCCGTATCGCGGTTGCGCCCTTTAACGACAGCCGCCTGCCGGAAGATGCCTTCGTAGCTGAAGCCCAAGCGTTGCGCGGCACGGCGCGACGGCATGTTCAGCGCGTTACACTTCCATTCATACCGACGGTATCCCGCCTCGAATGCCCATTTCATCATCAGATACATGGCATCCGTCGCCGCCCGCGTGCGCTGCAACGCGGGCCCAAAGGTGATTGACCCGACCTCTATCGATCCGGCCTCTGGCGCGATGCGCAGATAGCTTGCCACCCCTTCGATATGCCCAGTCTCTAGGTTCTTGATCGCATAGAAGAGCGGGTCGTCTTTGGTTTCAACCTCGCGCACCCAGCGGTGAAACTGAGCAGAGGATGAGAACGGCCCGTCATACATATAATGCCAAAGCTGATCCTGCCCTTCAAAGGCGCGGAACAGCAGGGCGGCGTGGGCCTCGGCGTTCAGCGGTTCAAGCTGGGCGTAGCGGCCCGTCATCACCGTCCGCGGCGGGCGCGGCGGGACGGAAAAATCTGCAACAGGGGCACCAAGTGGGCCGGGGGGCTGGTCATCTTGTTTCATGCGCTTACGTTAAGGCCAAGCGCTGTCAGCGCCAAGACCCGAATGTCATATGACATCACCCAATCTGGAGCGCAGAAAGGTCCTGTTTTTGCCACAAACGCCTGCGAGGCTGATGGCATCCGCAACCACCAACCCACCCACGTCACCCATCCCAAGGGGCACATCATGTTCACCAAACTGCACCGCATCTACGCCAAGGAAACCAGTTTCGACTGGACAGTCTTTGCGGCAAATGTGGTGGGTGTGGCGATCGTGGCACTGGCTTTTGCCCATGCGCGCGACTTTGGCGCGCAGACTGTGGTAGAAGTTGCGCAAGCCGGTTTCTGACCTTTGGGCGCAGGCCTGCCTGACATTGACCGCCCCCGCCCGACACCACGAGATTCAAACGAAAAAGCCCGCCTTTGGCATATCCAAGGCGGGCTTTTCTATGGGTATGTTGCAGGGCTTAGTCCTGCGGGATGACCCGCAGACCCAGTTCCATCAACTGATCCGACTGTGGTTCGCTTGGCGCGTTCATCATCAGGTCTTCGGCGCGCTGGTTCATCGGGAAGAGGATCACCTCGCGGATGTTCGCCTCTTCCGCCAGCAACATGACGATCCGGTCGATACCGGCCGCACACCCACCGTGGGGCGGGGCACCGTATTGGAACGCGTTCACCATGCCGCCGAACCGCTTTTCGACTTCGTCCTTGCCATAGCCTGCGATTTCGAACGCCTTGAACATGATCTCTGGCTTGTGGTTCCGGATGGCGCCAGACACCAGTTCGTAGCCGTTGCACGCAAGGTCATACTGATAGCCAAGCACCTCAAGCGGATCGCCCATCAGCGCGTCCATCCCACCCTGTGGCATAGAGAACGGGTTGTGTTCAAAGTCGATCTTGCCGGTTTCTTCGTCTTTCTCGTAGATCGGGAAATCGACGATCCAGGCAAAGGCGAAACGGTTTTCGTCCGTCAGACCCAATTCGGCACCGATAACGTTACGGGCACGGCCCGCGACACCTTCGAAGGACTTGGGCTTGCCACCAAGGAAGAACGCCGCATCGCCCACGTCCAGACCCAATTGCTGGCGGATCGCCTCGGTACGCTCTGGCCCGATGTTCTTGGCCAGCGGGCCCGCTGCTTCCATGCCACCTTCGACCTCACCGGCTTTCAGCTTGGCTTGGGCTTCTTTCACCGTGATGCCCAGTTCCTGTGCCACGCTGTCGGCGGTTTTCTCGCGCCAGAAGATATAGCCCATGCCGGGCAGCCCTTCTTTTTGCGCAAAGGCGTTCATGCGGTCGCAGAACTTGCGGCTGCCGCCTGTGGGCGCGGGAATGGCGCGGATTTCGGTGCCTTCCTGTTCCAGCAGTTTCGCGAAGATCGCAAAGCCGGAGTCGCGGAAATGGTCGGACACGACCTGCATCTTGATCGGGTTGCGCAGGTCAGGCTTGTCAGAGCCATACCACAGCGCCGCATCTTTATAAGAGATTTGCGGCCATTCCTGATCCACCGCCTTGCCGCCGCCGAATTCTTCGAAAATGCCGGTCAGCACGGGCTGGATGGTGTCGAACACGTCTTGCTGTTCGACAAAGGACATCTCGAGGTCGAGCTGGTAGAAATCGGTGGGCGACCGGTCAGCGCGCGGATCTTCGTCCCGGAAACACGGCGCGATCTGGAAATACTTGTCAAAGCCGGACACCATCAGCAGCTGTTTGAACTGTTGCGGGGCCTGCGGCAAAGCGTAGAACTTGCCCGGGTGCAGACGCGATGGCACGAGGAAGTCGCGCGCCCCTTCGGGGGAAGACGCGGTGATGATCGGCGTCTGGAATTCTTTGAAGTTCTGGTCCCACATGCGCTTGCGGATCGACGACACAACATCGGACCGCAGCACCATGTTGTCCTGCATTTTTTCGCGACGCAGATCGAGGTAGCGATAGCGTAGGCGGGTTTCCTCGGGATATTCCTGATCGCCAAAAACCTGCAAAGGCAGTTCTTTCGCGGGCCCCAGCACTTCGATGTCGCGCACGAAAACTTCGATCTCGCCGGTGGGGATCTTGGTGTTGACCAGATCGGCGTCGCGGGCCTTTACCTCGCCATCGATGCGGATACACCATTCGGACCGCACCTTTTCCACCTCGGCAAAGACGGGGGAATCAGGGTCGCACAGCACTTGGGTCATGCCGTAATGGTCGCGCAGGTCGATAAACAGGATACCACCGTGGTCGCGCACACGGTGCACCCACCCGGACAGGCGAACCTTGTCGCCAACGTTTTCCTTGCTCAGATCGGCGCATGTATGGCTGCGATATGCGTGCATGACGGGTCCCTTTCGAGGGCTAGAATTGTTCGGGGCAGGTACACCGTTTGGGGCCGCGGAAGTCAAGAGTTTCCCGTAAAAACGGCACAAACCGCGGGTAAAACCCCCGCGTTAAACCATAGGGCTGAAAATAGATGGGCCGCCTGCTCCTCCCAAAGCAGACGGCCCTTCCCGCGCGACGTTGATGATCCTCTTACAGGACCAATACATCAAGCGGCGGAAACCCGTTAAAGCCGACCGAACTGTACGAGCTTGTGTAAGCGCCGCAGTTCTTGATCATGACTTTGTCACCGTCCCTTAGGTCAAGTGGAAGGTCAACCGGATTTTTTTCATAAAGCACATCGGCACTGTCGCAGGACGGGCCAGCAAGCACGCAGGGGCCGACGGGCTTGCCGTCATGCGGGGTCACAAACTGATAGCGGATCGCCTCGCCCTCGGTTTCGGCCAGACCGGAAAAACGCCCGATATCCAGATACACCCAACGGCGCGCCGCCTCTGCCGATTTGCGCGACACCAGCAACACTTCGGCCGCGATATGCCCTGCCTCTGCGACCATGCCGCGGCCCGGCTCTGCCATCAGGACCGGAATCTCGCCAAAGCGTTCTTTGACAGCGGTAACGACTGCGGCGGCATAGCCGCGCGGCGCATCCACCGGATCACCGTGATAGGCAGGAAAACCGCCGCCGATGTTCAGCAGTTGCAGGTCGTGCCCTGCTTCTTTCGCAGCGTGCCATAGCGGGGCGACCTGATCCAGAACGGGGTGCCAGTATTCGGCGCGACGGGTTTGCGAACCGACGTGAAACGACAGACCATAAGGCACGAGACCCACGGATTTGGTGTACTCCAGCAGGCTTGGCAGCAGCGAGCCCGCGCAGCCGAACTTGCGGGTCAGCGGCCAGTCCGCCATGGAATTCTCGACGATCAGACGGATATAGACGCGCGCGCCGGGGGCGTGCTCTGCGATTTTGTCGAGCTCTGCCTCGCAGTCGGCGGCAAACATGGTCACCCCGATGGAATGGGCAAAAGCGATATCAACGCCGCGTTTGATGGTGTTGCCAAAAGAGATTTTCGCAGGATCCGCCCCTTGGGACAGACACAGCTCGATCTCCTGACGCGACGCCGCATCAAAGCCCGAACCGCGTTCGACCAGCATACGAATGATCTCGGGGGCGGGGTTCGCCTTTACCGCATAGTGGATTCGCGCATCGCCCAGGCCGGCTTGCAGCGAGTCGTATTGCACACCCACACGGGCGCGGCTGACGACGAGAGTCGGTTTGTCGAAGCTGTTGTTCCAGATGTAATCAGCCGCTTCGTCATAGTTCGATGCTGCGGATGTGTTCACGGTGGCGGTAGCTGTGGCGTTCATGGTCATCTCCAAAGAGCAAGGAAGGGCGGGAGTACCCTAACATGTCGTTTCAAGAGACGTTACCGTCGCTGCATAGGCGCGGGGTCAATCCGCGGACAGACGGACCGGCCAGAGGCGCGTGCGTTGGCGTCTGTAAGCGCGCATTTACGCTGTTTTCAGATTCGCGCAAGTGGCAAAATACTTGATACGACAATTCGTTTTTCAAGGAGGCACGCAAAGCGCTGCGTACCGGTGAGCGGTGACGGATCGGGGCTATTTTTCCCAATCCGTACCGATGGCTTCGCGGTCCTTTTCGCGTTCTTCGGCTGCCATTTCCCGCACCTCGGCGCGCTCTTCGGCGTCGCTTTGTTCGGGCGTGGAATTCGACTGAGGCTCCCCTGTCAGGGCAAGCGAGAACAGGATCGGGAAGTGGTCGGACCCGATATTGGGCAAGCGCGACATACGGATCAGGCGGAACTCTGCATCATGGAATAGGTGGTCAAGGGGCCAGCGCATGACGGCAATACCCGCATGGAATGTGTTATAGAAGCCACGTCCGACCCGTGGATCAAGCAGCCCCGACAGCCGCTGAAACCGACGGGTGGTGGTGGACCAAGCAACGTCGTTCAGATCACCAGTCACGATCGCGGGCAGATCGTCCTTGCTCGCTTCGATCCCGACCAGCGCGATCTCTCCGTCGCGGCCCTTGGTGTCGTGATAGGGCACGGGGGGTTCGGGGTGCACGATATACAAACGCCACATCCGCCCTGACGGCATCGCCACCTTGGTCCGGATCGACGGCACATCATCGACCAACAGGTCGCGCACCTGAGTCTCTGACGGCTCCATCTTGGACATCATGACCACGCCATAGGAGTTATCCTTGGGCACTTTCACCCAATGCGGGTACTGGTCTTTCAGCGCGTCATAAAGCGCGTCGACCCAGTCTGGGTCCACCTCAAGCGCGGCGGCGATATCGGGGTCTTCGGTGCGGATCAGGTCGATCAGACGCTGATACTGGCGATTGGATTGTTTCACGTTTGACGCAAGGATGGTGACACGGTTTTCCGCATCAGCGGCCTGTGCCTCGGTCGCATCCACGGATTGGCGCGGCCAAAGCGGCGTGAACTTCAGGATGTAGCCCGTGTGGATCGCCGCAATCACAGCGAGGATCGCCAGCGCCGGGTTGCGATGGTCAGGTTCAAGAAACACCAGCGCCACGGCAGCCAGCGCCACGGTCAACACGAACAGCTGCTCACGGGGGAATGCCATCCCCCGGATCGCGCCGTGCGGTATCTTGCTAAAGGGAAGCACGCTGATCGCAGCAACGAGTGCGACAACGCCCCAAAACAGACCGAGTAGTATCGTCGCCAGCATGCATGCCCCCTACGTCAAAAAAAGGGGCGCAGAGCGGTTGCCCTGCACCCCTAGCTCAACACGAGGTTAAGCGGATTTGTTCCGAAGCCGCCAGAAGGGCGGAACCGGATTACTTGTCGTCGTCTTCATCCGCGTCGGAACCGCCCTCGGGCAGCTTGAAGAAACTGTCGGCGTCAGAATAGTCGCCGTGGTCTTTTTCTTCGTCATCCGCAGGGTTGCCGGACAGGGTGAACGTTTCCAGACCTTCGATAGAGGTCGGCATCTTCGGTTCCGTATCCATGCCAAGCGATTGTTCGGTGCTGACCAGACGGCGGCGTTCGTCATCGGTCATCAAGCCACCTTCGGCGGCTTTCTTGGCAGCGGCTTTCTGGACGGCGGCGTCCAGTTCGGACTGTTTGCACAGCCCCAAAGCCACGGGATCGATCGGTTGGATGTTCGCAATGTTCCAGTGCGTCCGCTCGCGGATCGCCTGAATGGTTGGCTTGGTGGTGCCGACCAGCTTGCTGACCTGACCGTCGGAGAGTTCGGGGTGGAACTTGACCAGCCAGTAGATCGATGCGGGGCGGTCCTGACGTTTGGACAGCGGCGTATAGCGCGGGCCGCGACGTTTCTCTTCGCCTTGGGCAGACGCGTTGAACTTGAGCTTGAGCTTGTGCAGCGGGTTCGCCTGCCCTTTTTCGATCTCTTCTTCGGTCAGCTGGTTGTTGGCAATCGGGTCAAAGCCCTTCACGCCTTGCGCCACGTCACCATCCGCGATGCCCTGCACTTCAAGCTCGTGCATTTCCACGAAATCCGCGATCTGTTTGAAGCTCAAGGTTGTGTTGTCCACCAGCCATACGGCAGTGGCGCGGGCCATAATCGGTTTTGCCATGTCGGTCTCTCCTTAAAACGCACTTTCCCCGTCGCCTGAAATAGGCTGTCCTGCGGGGCAGAACGGTTTCCATTGTGGGGGAACTTGAACGCCTTATACTCGGACCGGCAAAATAAGGAAAGACCTCAATGCGATTGCTGATCCTGTGCCTGTGTCTGTTGCTGGCCCCGATGCCCCGCCCCGTGGCGGCCAAGGGCGAAATTGCAGGGGAATTCGACTATTACGTGCTGGCGCTTAGCTGGTCGCCCAACTGGTGTGCGCTGGAAGGCGATGCGCGCGATTCCGCGCAATGCGACGCCCGCCACGATCACGGCTGGATCATGCACGGGCTTTGGCCGCAGCTGCATCGGGGGTTTCCCTCCTACTGCCGCACCGCCGAACGGCCCCCCACCCGTGGCATGACCGCCGCCATGGCTGACATTATGGGAACGCCCGGTCTGGCGTGGCATCAATGGAAGAAACACGGCAGTTGTACCGGCCTGTCTGCCACCGGATATTTCGATCTGTCGCGTCAGGCCTATGATGCCGTGACCCGCCCCGCGGTGTTTCGCAAGGTCACGGGCGACATCCGCCTGCCCGCCTCGGTGGTGGAGGAAGCATTTCTGAAAGCAAACCCGACGATGGAGGCCGATGGCGTTACCGTCACCTGCAAAAGCGGCTACATTCAAGAAGTGCGTCTATGCCTGTCAAAAACGCTGCAGCCGGTGCCTTGCGGGCGCGACGTGATCAAGGATTGCACGCTGGACGACGCGCTGTTTACCCCGATCAGATAAACCCCGCACTACGTGCGATCATTGCGGCGTCGGTGCGGTTGCGGGCGTCCAGCTTGCGGCACAGCGTTTTGACGTGCAGCTTGATCGTGACCTCTTGCAACTCTAGGTCGCGGGCGATTTCCTTGTTCGATTTCGCCTCCATCAAGCCGCGCAGAACCTGACGCTCCCGCTCCGACAGGGCCTTTTCAAAGTCGGTTTCTTCGGGATCGTCCTTGCCAGACATAAAGTTGACGGGCGCGTAAATCTCGCCCGCGGCCATAAAGCGGACCGCGTTGACCAGTGATTTCGCAGGCAGCGTCTTGGGCAGGAAACCGATCGCGCCCATGGCCAGCGCCTGTTCCGCGATCAACCGCGTTGCCGTGCCCGAAATCAGACCGACAGGCTTTTCCTCGTTGGCTTTCATGACCTTAGGCAGCGCCTCAAGCCCCTTCATGCCGGGCATCGTATAGTCGAGCAGTACCAGATCAAACGGCCCCTCTGCCTCTATCTTGGCCATCGCTTCGGGCAGGTCGCTTGCTGCAACCGTCTCTGTCCCGCCATCGGCGTCCAGAAACATTGCAATCGTTTCGCGGACCATATCGTGGTCGTCCGCAATCAGTATCCGTAATGCCATAAGTTCTTTCCTTCCCTCGCCACCACCTCAATGCTGCTTAAGTAGTCGTAGACCAACTTATGGGCGAATAATAGCACACATGAGGATAGGATAACTGTGTCGAATTTTTGACGGCTATACCTTCGTATAGTAAGAATACCCTTAATCTCAGTCGCTCTCCAAACGGCGTTAACCTAAGGTTGATATACAAACACAGGGGAAGGATACCGAGTTATGACGTTTCAAGCTTTCACCAAGACAATCACCGCCGCACTGTGCGGTGCCGCATTGGCCACTGCTGTGAGTGCACAAGAAGACGCCGTTCTGACCGTCACCGCAGGCGACATGGAACACACCTATACGATAGAGCAGCTGAAAGAACTGCCGTCGTCCAGCTTCGAGACCGAAACCATCTGGACCGAAGGCGCGCAGACCTTTCAGGGCGTATCGCTCAAGGATCTGATGGACACGCTGGACGTGTCCGAAGGTATGATCGAAGCAACCGCGATCAACGACTATGCGGTCGAAATCCCGATGGAGGATGCGGTGTCCGACGGGCCGATCATCGCTTATGCCAACAACGACAAAGAGATGTCGCGCCGCGGGAAAGGTCCGCTATGGATTGTCTATCCCTATGACAGCGACGTAAAGTACCAGACAGAAACGATCTATAGCCGTTCTATCTGGCAGTTGAACCGGCTGGCGATCAAGTAACCGCAAGGCATGTTCACCATGGCCGATTTGATGCAGGACGGCCCACAGCGCAACAGGGTAAGATATATTCTTGCCCTGGCGCTGATGGTCGGCATCCTGCTTGCCGGTTACCTGGCGTTCAACGTCTGGGACCGCGTGCGCGCCCTTGGCAGCGCGCAGCAGGATCATGCCGAATGGGTGTTCTCGCAGCTCGAAATCGACTTTCTCAAACTGGATGGTGCCGTTGAACAGGCACGGTCGGGTGCCGAAAATGATCTGGCGAACCTGCGCAAACGGTTCGACATCTTCTACAGCCGCACCGAAGTCGCCGAACGCGTACAGCAAAGCGGCGACCTGACCCGCGAAATCCAGAAGATACAAGCGGTTCTGGACACACAGATCCCCCTGATCGACGGCAGCGATGAGGCGCTCGCCGCCGGTGTGCCCGCCCTGTCGGAAGCGCTGGACACGGTCGAGGATATGCCGCGCAACATCGGGCTTGCCTCCATCTCCTTCGCCGCCAAAGCGGCAGAGGCCGAGCGCAAAGAGATCGCGCAGCTGATCGAGATCTTGCTGGTGATCGTGGTGACCGTGACCATTGCGCTGCTGGGGGCGATCCTCCGGCTGTCGCGCCAGACGATCACGCTCAATCGTGCCTCGCGCGAGGTCGAACGCAACCACTCGCAGCTTGAAACCATGCTACGCGCCTCGCTTGATGCGGTGATGGTGCTGTCGGTAGATGGCGAGATTATCGATTTCAACGGCTCTGCCGAAGAGGTCTTTAGCATCTCGCGCGATCATGCGCTTGGGCGCAGCTATATCGAACTGCTGGTCCCCCCTAAACTGCGCCATCGCCAACGGGATAACCTCGCCCATTTTAACGAGACCGGCAAAACGCGGCTGGCCGAAACCGGCCGTCACGAGACAGAGATGATCGACGGCACCGGCCGCATCTTCCCTGTCGAACTTTCCGTGTCGCTGGCGCGGTCAAACGACGCGCCGGTTTTCGTCACCTATATCCGCGACATCACCGACAAACTGCAAAAAGAGCAGGAGATCATCCGCGCCCGCGACGAGGCGCTGGATGCCTATCAGGAAAAATCGCGTTTCTTCGCGATGATGAGCCACGAGATGCGCACGCCGCTGAACGGCATCCTCTCCGCCATCCACTTGCTGCATGACGACAAGCTGGACGCCGAACAGCGCAAATACGTCGAAGCGGCGCTGAAATCCGGTGACATCCTGCTGGGCCATATCGACGACGTGCTAGCCATCGAACGCAGTGAGGCCGAAACCAACGACAACGAGTTGCAAGCCAGTGATATGGTCGCGCTGACCGCCGGCATGGTCAACACCATGACGCCACTGGCCAAGACATCGGACACGCGGCTACATCTGGATCAGGACGGGCTGACCGACACACCCATCCTGACAGACCCGCGCGCGGTGCAGCAGATTCTGGTCAACCTCATCAGCAACGCGATCAAGTTCAGCCCCGACGACGATATTGTGCTTAGCGCGACCTATGACATGGAAACGGACAATGCGCCGATGCTACATATCGAAGTAGCAGACAATGGCCCCGGTATCCCGCCCGATGACCTCAAGCGGATTTTCGAGGATTACGTATCGCTCGACAGCCGCTACGAACGGCGCACAGGGGGCACCGGTCTGGGGCTGGGCATCGTGCGGCGGCTGGTGCACCGTCTGGGCGGCACGATCACCTGCGTCTCGGAGGTTGGCAAAGGCGCGCGGTTTATCGTGCGACTGCCAGCAGACTTCGTGCAGACAGAAGCCCCGCAGCCCGTCGCCCAACCCCAGCTTGATACCGAAGACACCCCCGCGATGAACTTGCTGGTCGTCGACGATAACGAGATCAACCGCGATCTGCTCAAGGCAATGCTGGGCCGTCTGGGTCACGAGGTCACCCTTGCCAGCAGCGGCCCCGAAGGCATCGATCGTGCGGCCGAACAGAGGTTTGACGCGATCCTGATGGATATTTCGATGCCGGGGATGAGCGGGCTACAGGCCACGCAGGTGATCCTTCAAGGAGGCGGGCCCAATGCCGATACCCCGATCATGGCTGTGACCGCCCACGCCCTGCCCAACGAACGCGCGGCCTTTACCGCGGGCGGGATGACCGGCTTTCTGCAAAAACCCATCAACACGCGCCGTCTGAAAACCGCGCTAAGCGAGCTTGTGATGCCCGCCGCTGAGGGTGCCTCTGATGCGACTGAAGCGACGAACGCCGAGCCGCAGCATCCGGTGCTGAACGCCAATCAGGTAAACGAATTGTTCGAACTGCTTGGTCCTGAAAAGCTTGCCGATCGCATTGGCAATCTGCGGCAACGTGTAGAGGGGCAATTGCCGCCCCTAGCCTCTGCCGAGGACCGCGACGATCTGCAACGCAAGACCCACGACCTTGCCGGGTTGTGCGGCATGTTTGGCGCAGAGCGAATGCACGCGCTGCTCGCCACCATCGAGCATGACTGCAAACAGGGCGACGTGGATAAAGCCCGTGATCAGGTCGCCAAAGTGCCCGCGGCATGGGCCGAAACCCTAGATGCGTGGGAGGCGCGCCTGTCGGCGTAACGCCCCCTGAACGACAAAGGGCGCCCTGATATCAGAGCGCCCCTTGCCTCATATTATTGCCAGCCGCTTAGGCGTTGGCGTCAACCTTCAACACGATCTTGCCGATATGGCCGCTTGTCTCCATGCGGGCGTGCGCCTCGCTCGCGTCCTCGAACGCGTATTCGCTGTCCATCACCGGTGCGATCTTGCCCGCGTCCAGCAGTGGCCAGACCTTCTCGCGCAGTTCTTCGGCGATCTTGGCCTTGGCCAGATCGCTTTGCGGACGCAGGGTGCTGCCGGTCATCGTCAGACGGCGTGTCATCAGCGTGGCAAAGTTCACCTCTACCTTCGGCCCGCTGAGGAAGGCGATCTGCACAAGACGGCCGTCTTCGGCCAGCGCTTGCAGGTTGCGGGGGATGTAGTCGCCGCCGACCATATCAAGGATCAGGTCTGCCCCGCCCTCGGCTTTCAGCACATCAACGAAATCCGAGTCACGGTAGTTGATCGCCGCCTCAGCCCCAAGTTTGGCGCAGGCGTCGCATTTGCTGTCGGTCCCTGCCGTGGCAAAAACCCGTGCGCCGAATTCGCGCGCCAGCTGGATCGCTGTCGTCCCGATGCCCGACGACCCGCCATGCACCAAGAACCGTTCGCCCGCTTTCAGGCCACCGCGCATGAACACGTTGGACCAGACGGTGAAGAATGTTTCGGGCAAGCAGGCGGCTTCCTTCATGTCCATGCCCTTGGGCACCGGCAGACAATGGGCCGCAGGCGTCGCGACATATTCCGCATAGCCGCCACCGGGCAACAGCGCGCAGACCTTGTCGCCGACAGCCAAACCGCTGACGCCTTCACCCACGGCGGACACCACGCCCGAGGCTTCAAGCCCGGGCAGATCGCTGGCAGTGGGGGGCGGCGCATACATGCCCGCGCGTTGCAGCGCATCGGGGCGGTTCACACCGGCATAGGCCACTTTGATCACCACTTGCCCGTGGGCCGGCTGCGGCATGGGTCGGTCGGTGGGTTGCAGCACTTCGGGTCCGCCGGCCTTGGTGATCTCTATCGCACGCATGGTTTCTGTCATCGACTACGTCTCCTCCGTAAATCTGATTTGCCGCACCATAGGCACGGTTTTCGGCACACACAATGCGAACTGACAGGCGTCAGGCCGCGGAGGGCCTCACATCAAAGCCCGCCACGGGCACGCAGGGCCTCGGCCACATGTTCGGCGTCGTCAATCGCCAGCACGGTAAACGGGATGATCATCCGCCAGCCGACCCGCTTGGTGGAGCGCGCGCGCCATGACTGCGCCAACAACTGGCCCTTTTGCGCCAGAACGGGGGTAAAGCGGATGACGAGGGCGATGCCCAGTTCGATTGCGCGGGTCTGGATACCAAGGCGGCGCAGCGGCGTTGTCAGCCATGTCACCACAGCCACCATCTGCGCCAGCTTGGTCGTCATGGTCACCAGATTCGCCAGCGCCACCGCTGTCATCATCCGCAACGTCACGGTCGCGCCCGCCATGATGTCATGGGTCACGATATGCCAGACCATGATCAGCACAACGAAGGGCAGCAGCACCCGCAAGCGCGCCAGCCCCACCTTGAAAAACCGCCATCCCGGCAGCGCATAAAGCAGCAGGGTCACCGCCAAGGCCGCCGCCTGCAGCGCGGGGTGGGTCAGGCTGAATAGCCCCATCGTCGCCACGCAAAGCGCTGCCAGCTTTGCCCCCGCAGGCCAACCGTGGGCGCGGGTCTCAACCGGGGAGGTGAGTGAAATCATCGCTTTCCCCGATCTCTTGCATCTGTGCCACAAAGGCTTGGGTCACCTGAGGCACCGCGCCGTCCTGCACGATCTGACCCTGATCGATCCAGATCATCCGGTCATAGGTCGCCAGATGCGCGGGGTCATGGGTGATGTGCACCAGATGCGCCTCTACTGCGTGCAGCACGCGCGTGAGGTGCATCATCGTCGGGATATCAAGCCCCGCAAAAGGTTCATCGAGGATGATCAGGCGCGGCTGCATGGCAAGGATCGACATCAGACAGACCAGCTGCCGCTGCCCCTGAGATAGCTGATGGATCGCCGCCTTTGCCCAATGGCTGCGGTTAAAGCGGGCGAGGATATCCGCCGTTCTCTCCGCCGCCTCTTTTGGGGCGTGTTTCAGCTGGGTCAGACCAAAGCTGATCTCTTCTTCCACCGTGGGGAAGATAATCTGATGATCGGGGTTCTGGAACAGGATGCCGACCTGCCGCAACGCCGCCTTGCGATCCTTGACCACATCCACGCCGTTGATCCGCAGCTTGCCCGACGACGGGGCCACCAGCCCCGCCAGCACCCGTGCCAGAGATGTCTTACCGGACCCGTTACGCCCGACAATACCAATCCGCCGCTCGGATGCCTGCAGTGTCACATCACATAGCACCGAGGTTCCTTCGGGGGTGTAGGAAACCTTGTCCAGATCGATCAGAAACGGGTGCATATGCGTGAGTACCAATAAGCCGCGCCCGCGCCGGATGCGGACGCCGCAGCACCTAGCAGGTCTGGTCTGGCGAGGAAAGCCAGCCTAGGGTCGCGGGCTGCCCCAGCTACCGGGAAGATCGCTACGGTTCAGGCGCGAGGGGGCTTTTACATGGGAAAGCAACCAGTTGGGCCCGGCCATCAACATGCTGAGCGTCGGGCTGCTGTTCACCTGCGCCTTGACCTTTTCGATCTGCATCACATTCTCGATCCGCCGATCAAGGAAGGCCCATGTCTCTGCGTGGCCCTCGCTGGTGTCGCCCAGCCAGAACAGCACGGTCGAGGAATAGACCGCGCTCAGCGTGGCGCGTTTGGTGTACCAGTTCACGTCTTCGGACGTATCTCCCAAGGCAGCCCATATGGCATCCGCCGTCCCCCAGACCAGTTTGGCCCCCTCGGGCGCATATTGCGGCAGGGCAAACAGGGTCGTCCCACGACGCACGGCCTCTTTGTCCGTGGCGGCTTCGAGACGGAAGCGGACCATAGCAGCCACCTTGGCCGAGAATTTCATCTCGGTCATGTTTTCGGCCTTCATCCGGTCGATCATCTGCTGATCGCCCCGTTTGTGATAGGCGACGGCCAGGTCGACGGCACCGCGCGGACAGACAGCACGCGCGACGGTCGGGTCCATGCCGGTATCGCTGACCGCAGCCTTGAACGTCGCCTCTGACCAGCCGTCAAACGCGACATGCATCAGCGCGGCATCCAGCAGCTGTTCTTTCGGTGTCTGGGACGTGTTCGTCATAGCGGCCTCCTGAAGGGGTGATTGGCTTTGCTCTAGACAATATAGGTTTCGGTTGCTATATGGCCAGTTCCTGCAAATCCTTGCAACTTCAAACTAGAAAGGTGGTGAAAACCACATGCAGGTTAGTGTTCGCGATAACAACGTCGATCAAGCGCTGCGCGCCCTGAAGAAAAAACTTCAGCGCGAGGGTGTGTTTCGTGAAATGAAGCTTAAGCAGCATTTCGAGAAACCTTCCGAGAAAAAAGCACGCGAGAAAGCAGAAGCGATCCGCCGTAGCCGCAAACTGGCACGGAAGAAATTGCAGCGCGAAGGCATGATGTAAATCATCCAAGCGACGCATAAGAATACGAACCCCCGTTACCTTTCGGTGCCGGGGGTTTTCTTTTGTCTGCCGCTGCGCGCGTGGTGACGCATGGGTACAGTAGACAGGACCCGACCGCAGAGCGTATCGCAAAGCGGCCAGAGACAGGACAGACCATGACCCAGCCCACCTACCCCAGCGTTGCCCCGATCCACCGGCGGGCAGATCTGATCGTCCACCTTGTGGGGCTTGCGCTGATTCTGGGGGCTGGCGGCGCGTTGGTGATGAAATCGGCCACATCGCTGCAAACGGCGGTGACGGTCGCGGTGGTGGTCTATGTGCTTTGCGCGCTGGCATCAAACCTTGCATCCTGCGCCTACCACTTCGCGCCATGGCATGACGCGCGCAAACTCATGCGGCGGATTGATCATGCGGCGATCTATCCCAGTATCGCGGGCACGTTTACGCCGTTCTTCGTGCAGGCCGGCACGACATGGACGATCACGCTGCTTTGTGTGTCATGGGGGCTGGCGCTGGTGGCGATGTACAAAAAGATCACCGACCCGCAGGTTCAGGGCAAGTGGTCCACCGCATCCTATCTGGGGCTAGGAGCCATTGGCCTTTGCGCGCTGCCGGACCTGACAGGGGTGCCGCTGGCAACACTCTGGTGCATCATCGGCGGGGCATTTGCCTATGTTATCGGCGTCGGCTTTTATGTGCGCCGGGC
The DNA here is from genome assembly GCF_040435955.1 of Sulfitobacter sp. TCYB15. Taxonomy (NCBI): domain Bacteria; kingdom Pseudomonadati; phylum Pseudomonadota; class Alphaproteobacteria; order Rhodobacterales; family Roseobacteraceae; genus Sulfitobacter; species Sulfitobacter sp. TCYB15. The sequence goes on along the minus strand of NZ_CP159193.1, from coordinate 684,677 downwards.
CATGCGCTTTCGCTATGCGACATGGCACGCCTGGGTCAATATCGGCGGCATCGCGATGTTCGCGGGCATCTGGATGGCGCTGTTTCCCTCCGCGATTTAACCGACTGGCAACGCTGTGGTGTTGCACACCGTGCGCAGCGCAAAGCTGGATTGCATCTGCCCCACACCGGGCAACCGCGCCAAATGCTGGCGATGGATGCGGGCGAAATCCTCGGTATTTTCTGCCACGACCTTAAGCAGGTAATCCGCGGCCCCCGCCATCAGGTGGCATTCCAGCACATCGGGAATACGCGCAACCGCCTTTTCAAAGGCGTCCAGCACCTCGTCCGCTTGACCTTGTAGGGTGATCTCGACAAACACCGTCGTGGGGACACCCATCTTGCGCGGGTTCAGCAGGGCGACGTAATCGCGGATATACCCTTCGGCTTCCAGCCGCTGCACGCGCCGGTGACAGGCCGACGGCGAAAGATGTACCTTTTCCGACAGGTCAGAGTTCGACATCCGCCCGTTGCGTTGCAGGGCAGTAAGGATGCGGCGATCGATGTCGTCTAGACTCATGTGGCGCAATACTTTCGCGTGAAATGACCAATATGCAGCAGAGTATTCGAAGAGCAAGGGGGATAACGGCCCATAATCCGTGCCCAATTGCGTATCGAGGGGCGTACCGTAATTCAAATGCACCCTCAATAGGATGAACTCATGAAAATCGGTTGCCCCAAAGAAATCAAGCCACAGGAATTCCGCGTCGGCATGACCCCGAATGCCGCTTACGAGGCGGTGAACAAGGGACATGAGGTTGTTATCGAAGCAGGTGCCGGCATCGGCGCTGGTTTTGATGACGCCGCCTATACCGACGCAGGCGCGACGATCCTTGCCACCGCGCAAGAGGTCTTCGACAGCGCCGACATGATCGTCAAGGTCAAGGAACCCCAAGCGGTCGAGCGCAAGATGCTGCGCGAAGGGCAGATCCTGTTCACCTATCTGCACCTCGCCCCCGATCCCGAACAGACCAAGGATCTTCTTGCCTCCGGGGCGACTTGTATCGCCTATGAAACCGTCACCGACCGCAATGGTGGCTTGCCGCTGCTTGCGCCAATGTCCGAAGTCGCGGGTCGCCTGGCCCCGCAGGTGGGCGCATGGACGCTGCAAAAAGCCAACGGCGGGCGCGGCGTGCTGATGGGCGGCGTCCCCGGCGTTGGTCCGGCGCGTGTGGTCGTGATCGGCGGCGGTGTTGTCGGCACCCACGCCGCACGGATTGCGGCTGGCATGGGCGCGGATGTCACCGTGCTTGACCGGTCCCTGCCCCGTCTGCGCTATCTGGATGACATCTATGGCGGCGTGTTCAACACCTCTTACGCCTCGGCGGGCAATACGATCGAACTGGCGCGCGAGGCCGACATGATCATCGGTGCCGTCCTGATCCCCGGGGCCGCAGCCCCCAAGCTGATCAGCCGCGCGCAACTGTCCGAGCTCAAGCCCGGCGCGGCGCTGGTGGACGTGGCGATTGACCAAGGCGGCTGCTTTGAAACCTCGAAAGCGACCACCCACCAAGACCCCGTATACGAAGTGGACGGCATCATGCACTACTGCGTTGCCAACATGCCCGGTGCCGTGGCGCGGACATCGACCATTGCGCTTGGCAACGCCACGATGCCGTTCATGCTGGCACTCGCGGATAAAGGCTGGAAGCAAGCCTGCGCCGACGATCCCCACCTCAAGGCAGGTCTGAACGTGCACGCAGGTCAACTGACCTACGCCGCCGTGGCCGAAGCGCTCGGGATGGAGGCGATCACCGCCGATCAGGCCATCGCCGGTTAACCCCCCCCTACGCACCACGCAAAAGGCCCGCAGTGCACCTGCGGGCCTTTTCGTTTCACGCGGTTGAAACGCTTACTTCTTGGCAAGCTCATCGCGAATTTGCAGCAGCACGTCCAACTGGCTGGGGCCAGTCGCCACTTCGGGAGCGACATCATCGGGGCGTTCGGCCAGCGATTTCAGCCGGTTGACGGATTTGACAAGCATGAACACCACAAAAGCGATGATCAGGAAGTTGATGCAGGCCGTGATGAACGCGCCATAGGCAAAGATCGCCGCGCCGGTTTCGCGCGCCGCGTCCAGACCGGTACCCGCAGGCACATCGCCAGACAGCACCACATACATGCTGGTGAAATCAACGCCGCCAAGGACCAGACCGATCACAGGGTTGATCAGATCGCTAACCAGCGAGGTCACAATAGCCGTAAACGCCGCGCCGATAATGATACCGACTGCCAGGTCCATAACATTGCCCTTGGCAATGAAATCCTTGAATTCTTGAATCATGTCTGTCCCTCGTATGATTGAAAGCCGTGTCTGCTACGTCGCACGACATACTGCGCATGCGTTAGCACAAGTTTTCAAAATAACGATGGATTTTTGTCGGATAAGCACGGTTTTCCCCCTTACAGAGGCGAAAACCGCGCAATCCGGTGCAAAGCGTGCTTACGCTGGCAGGGAGCCCGTCAGCACATAGCGCAGGATTTGCACGACCTGCGCGGGCTCTTGGGCGACAGCCAAAGCTGCGGCGTCGACCTCTTTCAGCGCGTGCGCGTGGTCGGCCCCATGCAGGATCACCAGCGATTTCCCCAGAGCCGCCGCATAGCCTGCATCAAAAGCCGCGTTCCACTGTTTGTACTGATCGCCAAAACGCACGACGACAACATCCGCCTCTTCGATGCCCTTGCGGGTGCGGATCGCGTTCAGCTGTGCGCCCTTGCGGTCGTGCCAGAACTTGTTTTCCTCGGCCCCCAGAATCGCCACACCGCAGTCGTCGCTGGCCGCGTGGTCGGTGACAGGGCCGGTGAACACAACATCCAACCCTGCCGCGCCATCGATGATCTGATCGCGCCAGTCGGTGTGGATTTCACCCGAGAGATATACATGCAGTGTCATACCGCCTCCGTTCGCTTTAGCCGCGCAGCACGCCGCCGCTGGCTTTGGTCACCTTGTCGATCACCTTGGCGCCAACCGCCTCGATATCCGCGTCTTTCAGTGTCTTGTCGCTTGGCTGCATCCGTACCGTGAGGGCGAGCGATTTTTTCCCCTCACCCAAAGCACCGCCGATGAATTCATCAAAGACGCGCACATCGTCAATCAGGGCCTTGTCCGCCCCCATCGCCGCATTGACCAGCGTCAGCGCGTCAACATCGGCGTCCACCACAAAGGCAAAGTCACGTTCCACCGCTTGCAAAGCGCTGGTGTTCAGCGCGGGACGTGTGGCACCGGACTTGCGCGGCAAGGGCACCTCGGCTGGCCAGATGGTGAAGCCCATCGCGGGCCCTTTCACATCCAGTGCCGCCAGTACCCGCGGGTGAATTTCGCCAAAGACGCCAAGCACTTTTTTCGGGCCAAGGCAGATCTGCCCGTGACGCCCGGGGTGGAACCAGTCAGCGCCATTGCGGTTGATCTGCACCTTGGCGGGGGCACCGATGGCGGACAGGACCGCCTCGATATCCGCCTTGACGTCGAACACATCGACCGGCCGGGATGCGCCGTGCACATCTTTGGGACCGGTGCTGCCGGTCAGCAGGCCGCTGATCTGCAGATGCTGATCGCCGGGCTCGCCGCCGGTGAAGACGGGGCCGACCTCGAACAGCGCCATGTCAGGAAAGCCCCGCGCCTGATTGCGGGCCGCAGCCTGCAGCAAGGCGGGCAGCAGCGACGGGCGCATATGGCTCATGTCATTGCTGATCGGATTTTCCAGACGGGTGTCATCGGTGCCACCGCCAAACAGCGCAGCAGACGCCTGATCGATAAAGCTGTAAGACACACATTCGTTATAACCCAAGGCCGCGCAGGCGCGGCGCGCGATGGCCTCGCGGCGCTGCATCGGCGACAGGACGGGCTTGGGCACGCCGGTCGTCAGGCGCGGCAAGGGGCGCCCTTCAAGCTTGGTGAGAGACGCAATCCGCGCGACTTCCTCGACCAGATCGGCTTCGCCCTGCACATCGGGGCGCCAGCTTGGGACATGCGCCATGTCGCCTTCCAGACGGAAGCCAAGCGCCGTCAGCGTCTTGCGCTGCTCGCTTTCCGAGATGGTCATCCCCACCAGCGACTGCACGCGCGCCGCGTCCAGCTTGTAGGCGCGAGAATAGTCCGGCACCTTGCCCGCGACGACAACTTCGGACGCCTCACCGCCTGCGATGTCCAGGATCATCTGGGTCGCATGTTCGATGGCATAGGGCGTCCATTCGGGGTCAATCCCCCGTTCAAAGCGATAGCGCGCGTCCGAGTTGATCTTGAGCGCGCGGCCCGTGTAGGCGGTGCGCACCGGATCGAAATAGGCCGCTTCGACAAAGACATTCACCGTGTCCATGGAACAGCCGCTTTCCGCGCCGCCCATCACACCCGCGATGCTTTCGACCTTTTCGGCGTCCGAAATCAGGGTCATGCCTTCGCTGAAGGTATATTCCTTGTCGTCCAGCCCCATCAGGGTCTCGCCGCCCTTGGCGCGGTGGATGCGCAGGCTGTTGCCCGCGACCTTATCCGCGTCGAACACGTGCAAAGGACGGTTGCGGTCATAGGTGAAGAAGTTCGTCACATCGACGAGGAACGAGATTGGGCGCAGGCCAATGGCGCGCAGCTTGTCCTGCAACCATGCCGGCGACGGGCCATTTTTGACGCCGCGGATCACACGACCGTAGAAAACCGGACATTGGTCCAGCGTGTCTTCGTCGATCGAAACAGAGATCGGGCACGGGAACTGCCCCTCGACCGCGGGCACATCGCGCTGTTTCAGCGAGCCCAGACCACGGGCCGCCAGATCACGCGCGATCCCGCGCACACCCAAGGCATCGGGTCGGTTGGGGGTGATCGCGATCTCGATCACGGGGTCGACCTTGGCGGGGTCGTTTTCCGCCAGCCAGTCGATGAAACGGTCGCCGACATTGCCCGAGGGCAGTTCAATGATACCGTCATGTTCTTCGGACAGCTCAAGCTCGCGCTCTGACGCCATCATGCCAAAGCTTTCGACGCCACGGATCTTGCCAACGCCGATGGTGGTATCAATGCCCGGCACATAAACGCCCGGTTTCGCCACAACCACGGTGATGCCCTGACGCGCGTTCGGGGCACCGCAGATGATCTGCTGCACGCCTTCGTCGGTATCCACCTGACAGATCTGCAAACGATCCGCGTCGGGGTGCTTTTCTGCCGATTGCACATAGCCCAGCGTAAAATCCGCCAGCTTCGCGCCACGGTCTTCGACGCCTTCGACCTCGAGCCCCAGATCGGTCAGCGCATAGGTGATTTCATCGATCGACGCGGTGGTGTCGAGATGTTCCTTCAGCCAGGACAGTGTGAATTTCATGGCGGTGATCCTCATGCAATGCTTGCGCTAGGGCGTAGCGTTTAATCGGCGCGGTTTCAATGCGGTGCGGCTGCGTTTTGCGCCTAGCCCGGTGTTTTGGGCATCAACCCGTCCAGCTGGTAGCCAAGCCATCCGGTCGGGATGAAATGTCCGCCGGTATGGATGTCCAGCGTCACACTGCGGTCGCCGGCGCAATTGTCCCAAGCGAAATGCGCGAACTCTACCCCCGGGGCGAGGGTCAGCGCGCCGTCCAGCCGGCCCTTGCCGCAGCGGAACGCCTTGCGCCACAGGGCGACGACATTGGTGGTGTCATGCTCAGGCCCGCGCGGCAGGCTCATCCACAGGTCGTTGAGCCCATGCACATGGCGGACCTGACGCGGCGGGTTGGCGCAGGTGCTGGACTGTTTGATCGTGCCCGACATGGTCATCAGCCCCGCGATCCGGTCGCCGCGCGCGCAGGCATAACGCCACGCCATCGCTGCGCCAAAGCTGAACCCCGAGATATAGATCTGGCTTTGATCCACCGGATAGCGTTTCGCCACATCCGCCAGCACCGCGTCAGCAAAGGCGATATCCGCAGGGTCATCCTGCCAGAACCGCCACGCCCGATGCTGCGCCGACGGGGCTACCAGCATCACGCCACGGGGCTTTGTCTCGGACCCGATACGCGGATGGTGGATCACCGTCCGCCCGCGCCGCAGGAACGCGTGGAAATGCATCATAACAGGCAGGGGCGTCACGCCGTCCCAATCGTCGGGCATCAGGATGTTGTAGCTGCGGTTGCCGACAGGGCAGACGGTATCCCCGCCGCAGGGCGGGAGGGTTTGGGCGGTGGCAACCATTGGCGCGGCAGACAGCGCGCAGGCCAGCATCGCGGCCTGTACAATCGCTTTTGGCCGCGCGGTCATGGCGTAGAAAAAGGCGGAGAGGCTCACGGGTTTCTCTAATCCTCAAACCGATGCGCGAGATCGTCCACATCGCCCATGCGATAAAGCTTGATCTCGCGGATCAGACGCAGGGTTGGTTTGGCAGCAAACAGCAGCGACCCGACCAGAAACAACCATGTGCCCGGCGTAAGCCAAGCGTCGCTAAAGAACATGACCGACCCGACAATAAAGCAAAAAGCAGCCACGAAATCGACAACCGTATGGGCCAACTCGAACCGTGCATAAAGCCTGCGGTGCGCCTCGGATTGGTCCCGACGTTCATTGCGAAATATTTTCATGGGACCCTGCCCTTGTTCACCGGACAAGCGACGCGGTGCCCAGCGACGGACACCGCGACGATCGATTAGCGGCTCAAACCACCATGCAGCGTCGGCTGGTCCAAGCTTGCAAACCCGTAATGCCGCAACCAGCGCAGGTCTGAATCAAAGAACGCCCGCAGATCAGGAATGCCGTATTTCAGCATCGCGATGCGGTCGATGCCCATGCCAAAGGCAAAGCCCTGCCATTCGTTCGGGTCGATCCCGCCTGCTTGCAGCACCTTCGGGTGGACCATGCCGGAGCCCAGCACCTCCATCCAGCCGTCGCCTTCGCCGATACGCAGCTGCCCGTCGACCCAGGAACACTGGATATCAACCTCTGCCGATGGTTCGGTGAAGGGGAAATGCGATGCGCGGAAGCGGGTCTTGATGCCCTCGACCTCGAAGAACGCGCTAAAGAATTCCTCCAGCGTCCATTTCAGGTTCGCCATAGAGATGTCTTTGTCGATCGCCAGACCTTCGACCTGATGGAACATCGGCGTGTGGGTCTGGTCATAGTCGGCACGGTAGACGCCACCGGGGCAGATGATGCGCAGGGGCGCGCCTTCGGCCTCCATCGTGCGGATCTGCACGGGGCTGGTGTGGGTGCGCAGCACGTGGGGCGGACGGTCGTCGCCCTCGGCACGGGCCATATAGAACGTGTCCATCTCGGCGCGTGCGGGGTGGTGGCCGGGGATGTTCAGCGCGTCGAAGTTATACCAATCGGTGTCGATGCGCGGGCCTTCGGCGACCGAAAACCCCAGCTCGGCGAAGATCGCGGTCACTTCCTCGGTCACCTGGCTGACGGGGTGGATCGTGCCCTGACGCGTCGCCCGCGTGGGCAATGTCACGTCCAGCCATTCGCTGCGCAGACGCTCATCAAGGGCCGCATCCCCAAGTGCTGCTTTCTTCGCGGCAATGGCGGAGTTGATCTCGTCCTTGAGCGCGTTCAGCGCGGGGCCGACTGTCTGGCGTTCTTCGGGCGTCATACGGCCCAGCTCGCGCATCTTCAGGGCGACTTCGCCCTTTTTACCCACGGCGGCCAGACGGATGTCCTCCAACGCGGCTTCGTCGGCGGCACCAGCGATCTGGCCCAGATATTTCGCTTTCAGGTCGTCCATATCGGCCTCATGTCTTTTGCTCGGGCTGGTGCTAGCAGAATTGGCCCCGAATACAAGCGGCAGGGCTATTTGAAGCGGGTCTTGTGATGCTGAAACCGCGGGCACATAGTGGCGCAAACCATCAAGGGGGTGCCGCGCGTGGCAGAGATTTTACAACCCGACGGCAACCCGTCCCTGCCCCGACCTGTCACACGGCCCTGGCTGGCGCTGCTTGGCCTGACGCTGGGGGTGACGGTCACCAACGGGTTCGCGCGCTTTGCCTACGGGCTGATCCTGCCCGCGATGAAGACCGAGTTGGACTGGACCTATGCGCAGGCGGGCTGGCTGAACACGGCGAATGCCATCGGCTATATCATCGGCGCGGTGCTGACGTTGCTGCTGATCGGGCGCATCGCGCCTGCGCGGTTGTTCGGGTTCGGCATGGTGACCACGACGCTGACGCTGTTGGCGACGGGGTACGAGGCGACGATGGGCTGGCAGACCTTCTGGCGGATCGCGGCGGGGGTGTTCGGGGCGATGTCCTTTTCCACCGCAGGCGTTCTGACCGCGCGGCTGTTTCCCGGCGACGCGCGCCGCAATGCGCTGGCGATCGCGATCCTGTTCGGCGCGGGCGGCGGTATCGGGATCATGCTGGCAGGCGCGTCCCTGCCCCTGATGATAGAGTTCTGGGGCACCGGATCATGGCGCTATGGCTGGTATATCATCGGCGTGATCAGCGTCGCCTGCCTGCCCCTGTCCCTATGGGCCGCGGCGCGCCTGTCGGTCCCTGCACAGCGCAACACGGCGGCCGGCGGCATCAAGCTGCACCTGATCTGGAGAGAGCTTGCAGGCTACGTCGGTTTTGCCATGGGCTATATCGTCTATCTGACGTTCCTGTCTGCGTGGATGACGGATCAACAGGCACCGGCGCTGCTGATCTCGGCGGTGTGGATCATCATGGGGGTGGCGCTGATCGCCTCGCCCTTCGTCTGGCGCGGGGTATTGGCGCGGCACGCTTCGGGCAAGCCTTTGGCGATGATCCTGACCGGCATCGCAATCGGATCGGCGCTGCCGCTCGTCCTGCCCGCGGGTGGGGCCGTGGTGATTTCAGCCGTGGTGTTCGGGCTTTGCGTCTTCATGGCCCCTGGCGCGATCACCAGCTTTATCCGCCAGAACCTGCCTGCCGAAAGCTGGGCCGCCGCGATGAGCCTGTTCACCGTGGTCTTTGCCATCGCGCAGACCGCAGGCCCCTTCGCCGCCGGTGCCTTGGGCGACCTGACGGGCAATATCGGGTCCAGCCTCTTGGCTGCCGCTGCAATCCTGCTGACAGGGGCCGCTGTGGTGGCGTTTCAAAAACCGCTGCCGCAACAAGACCCCAGCTGATCACCGCACAAACGAAAAACGCCGCCCCGACGTCAGGGCGGCGTTCTAAAACTTGGGGTCGGCAAAGGGCGCTTACGCGGCCAGTGCGTCTTGTGCTTGCTTCACGATGGCACCGAATGCTTCGGGCTCGTTGATGGCCAGGTCGGACAGAACCTTCCGGTCCACTTCGATACCAGCCAGGGACAGACCATTGATGAAGCGGCTGTATGTCAGTGCTTCGTCGTGGCTGCGCACAGCGGCGTTGATCCGCTGGATCCACAATGCGCGGAAGTTCCGCTTGCGGTTCTTACGGTCGCGCGTGGCGTATTGGTTGGCTTTGTCGACCGCCTGACGGGCGACCTTAAAGGTGTTCTTGCGGCGGCCATAGTAACCTTTGGCTGCTTTGATTACCTTTTTGTGACGGGCGTGGGTAACGACACCACCTTTTGTACGGGACATATCGGCTCTCCTATCTTAGCGGTCGTAGGGCATGAAGCCCTTGATGATCTTGGCGTCGGGTGCAGACAAAGCTGTTGTCCCACGCGCGTCACGGATGAATTTTTTCGTCCGTTTGATCATACCATGCTGTTTGCCAGCCTGACCGCCGATGACCTTGCCGGTCGCCGAGATCTTAAAGCGCTTCTTGGCGCTCGATTTCGTCTTCATCTTGGGCATTTCCGTCTCCTTAACTTGAGTTCGGTAAGTGCGCGACTCGGCATGCCACGAAGGCCGGACGCGCGGAACGAAGCTGGCGTATAGGAGGGACAGGGGCCCAAAGCAAGGGCAAAAGCGCGAAACGCCTGCGCTTACCAGAACTTGTAGCGCGCAATCACATGCAAAACGGCGTCTGGCACGTCTTCCAACGCGTAGCCGCCCGGATGGGTGTTGATGGCATAGACGATCATCCCGCCCGCGATCAGCACCGTCAACGCTGACGCGCGCGGCGCACGGCCATCAGAGAAGGCCGACACGACAGAGGGGATAGAAAGCACAGCAAGGGCAAGACCAATCACCAAAATCAGATCAGTATCCATTATTCCTGCCCTTGCTCGATATATTCTTGTTACCTGACCATAGGTTATTCCGGATCGGTATTAAAAATCAATCGTTCGTCGCAGGGTGCGACGCGCAGGATATTTGTGCTGCCCTCGACGTTGAAAGGCACGCCTGCGGTGACAACGATCATATCCTCCGGCCCGGCATAGCCTTCGTCACGGGCAACGCGTGCAGCGCTGACCACAGCCATCTTGAAGCGTTCCAGCGTACCGGTCTGAACGCAATTGACGCCCCAGGTGAGCGCCAGTCGGCGCGCGGTCTTGACCAGGGGCGTCAACGCGATGATCGGTACCCGCGGGCGTTCACGTGCGGTCAACAGCGCCGTGGTCCCGCTTTGGGTGAAGCAACAGATTGCCTTGATGTTCGCGGTTTCCGCAATCTCGCGTGCAGCGGCGACAATACCGTCCGCCACGGTCATGCGGTCCACCTTGCGCGACGATTCGATAATCTGGGTGTAGGTCGGATCCTGCTCTACCTCGGTGGCCACGTTATCCATCGTGCGCACCGCCTCGACCGGATAGGCACCGGCCGCGGATTCCGCCGACAACATCACCGCATCGGCCCCTTCATAAATGGCAGTCGCGACATCCGATACCTCGGCCCGAGTGGGGATCGGGCTTTCGATCATCGATTCCAGCATCTGCGTCGCCACGATCACCGGCTTTGCCGCCGCACGGCATTTGCGCACCAGTCGTTTCTGGATCGGCGGCACATTCTGTACCGGCAGTTCAACCCCCAGATCACCGCGCGCAACCATGATACCGTCGCTCACCGCCAGGATGTCCTCGAACCGGTCCACGGCCGACGGCTTTTCGATCTTGCTCAGCAATGCGGCACGGCCCTTGGCCAGTTCGCGCGCCTCGGTCACATCTTCGGGGCGCTGCACAAAGCTCAGTGCCAGCCAGTCGACCCCCAGCTCGCACACGAATTCCAGATCGGCGCGGTCTTTTTCCGACAGGGCGGCCAGCGGCAGCACCACATCCGGCACGTTCACGCCCTTGCGGTTAGAGATCACGCCGCCGATCATCACTTCGCACTCCGCGAAATCGGGGCCGCATTCCTTGACCTTCAGACGGATCTTGCCGTCATTGACCAACAGCGATGCGCCCGGTTCAAGCGCCTGGAAAATCTCGGGGTGCGGCAGGCTCACGCGGCGGGCATTGCCCTCTGCCTCGTCCAGATCCAGCCGGAAGGACGCGCCCTCGACCAGCAATTCGCTGTCCCCCGAAAAGACACCCACACGCAGCTTTGGTCCCTGAAGATCCGCGAGAATACCGATCGTGGATCCCGTTTCCTCTTCGATCTGGCGGATGATCTGGTGCTTGATCCGGATTTCGTCATGGCTGCCGTGGCTCATGTTCAACCGGAACACATCCGCGCCCGCGTGAAACAGTGCCGATATCGTCTCGTGCGTGTCCGAGGCCGGACCCAAGGTGGCAACTACTTTGACATTCCGCGTGCGTTTCATACTGGTGACGTCCCTTTTCATCTGCGGGCTTTGGCAGCCCCTGCGCTTATTGCCACGGGTCTAACACGCGCGGCGGTCAGAGTGGATAGTAAATAAGTTAGCGTTAACATGTGTTAGCGTTAACACTTAGCGAAGATCGCCCGCCCCGTCTATGCCCACCACAGTATGACAGCACGATGACAGCGGGCGGCGGAAGGCCGTGCCACATTCATGGCCCGCCGCCTTGTACCCGCACCGGCCAGCCCATAGCTTGGGCCCACCCCACACGCAGGAGAGCATAATGCCCACACAACAGGAAATCGAACTTCAGGCCGCTGCGTTTCGCCGGCTGCAACAGCACCTGATGCAAGACCGCACGGACGTGCAGAACATCGACATGATGAACCTGGCCGGATTTTGCCGCAACTGCCTGTCGCGCTGGTATCAAGAAGCCGCAAACGAACGCGGGATCGACATGGGCAAGGATGAAGCCCGCGAGCTGTTCTACGGCATGACCATGGACGCATGGAAAGCCAACTATCAGACCGACGCGAAGGACGCGCAGAAAGAGGCGTTCAAGGTCGCCTTCGAACAGAACGTCGGCGAAAAGGGCTGACCGCGCGCAGCCAGCCCCTTGGCAAGGCGGGTTAGACCGCCGCCTTGCGCATCTCGTCCAGATAGATCTCGCGCAGACGCGGCGCGACCTTGCCCGGTGTTCCATCGCCCAGGGCCACGCCGTCGATCTCGACCACGGGCATGACAAAGGCGCTGGCGGAGGTGGTAAACGCCTCATCCGCCTGCTGCGCTTCGTGGATGGTAAAGTTACGCTCTTCCACCACCATCTGCGCCTCTTTGGCAAAACGCAGAACCGCAGCGCGGGTGATGCCGTGCAAAATCTCGTTGCTCAGGGCGCGGGTGATGATCTTGTTGCCCATCACGATATAGGCGTTGTTGCTGGTGCCTTCGGTGACAAAGCCGTCCTCGACCATCCAGGCATCATCGCAGCCCGCCTTCTTGGCCATCATCTTGCCCATCGACGGATACAGCAGCTGCACCGTCTTGATGTCGCGACGGCCCCAGCGGATGTCTTCGATGCTGATGATCTTGGCACCTTTCTTGGCGGCGGGGCTGTCGGCTAGACCGGGTTTGGACTGGGTGAACAAGACAATCGTCGGCTCTGTCGTCTCGGGATCGGGGAAGGCAAAGTCGCGGTCCCCGTCCGATCCGCGGGTGATCTGCAAATAGATCAGCCCCTCGTCGATCTCGTTCACGCGCACCAGCTCGCGGTGAACCTCCAGCAGGTCCTCCTTCGAGATCGGGTTGCGCATCTGTAGCTCGTTCAACGACCGGCTGAGCCGGATCGCATGGCCGTCAAAGTCGATCAGCTTGCCGTCCAGCACGCTGGTGACCTCATAGACCCCGTCCGCCATCAGAAACCCGCGATCAAAGATCGAAACCTTGGCTTCGGTCTCGGGCAGGTATTCGCCGTTCACATATACAGTCCGCATGTCTTATCCCCAAAGCTTGGCCGCAGGCGGATGCACCCCGGCGGCGTCAAATGTCAAAGCGTTGTCGCGGTCTTCGGCCAGAAGCAGCGGGCCGTCAAGGTCCACGACCTTTGCCCCCTGCGCCACCAGCACCGCCGGTGCCATCGCAAGCGACGACCCGACCATGCACCCCACCATGACCTCATAGCCCTGCGCGACAGCCGCATCGCGCAGCGCCAGCGCCTCTGTCAGACCACCGGTCTTGTCCAGCTTGATGTTGACCACATCGTATTTGCCCTTCAGCGCAGCAAGGCTCGCACGGTCATGACAGCTTTCATCGGCACAGACCGGCACGGGCCGCTCCATCCCGACGAGCGCATCGTCATCCCCTGCGGGCAAAGGCTGTTCAACCAATGACACACCCAGCCGCACCAGATGCGGGGCAAGATCGGCGTATACCGCGGCCGACCAGCCCTCATTCGCGTCGATAATGATCTGCGCATCAGGCGCACCGGCGCGCACAGCCTCAAGGCGGGGCATATCATCCGGCGTGCCCAGCTTGATCTTCAACAGCGGGCGATGCGCATGCAAGGCCGCCTGTTCGCGCATCTTTTCGGGTTTATCCAACGACAGGGTAAAGGCCGTGATCTCGGGCCCCGGTCGCGCCAGCCCCGCCAGTTCCCACACAGGTTTGCCCGCCTGCTTGGCTTGCAGATCCCATAGGGCACAATCCACTGCATTGCGCGCGGCACCAGCCGGCAGCAGGTCATACAGCGCATCACGCGTCAGCGGCCCGCGCAGCGCTTCGATCTCTGCCGTGACCGACTCCAGCGTCTCGCCATACCGGGCATAGGGCACACATTCGCCCCACCCCGTCACGCCGCCATCGGTGATCCGCACCGTGAGCACCTGCGCCTCGGTCCGCGATCCACGCGAAATGGTAAAGACCTGCGCCAGCCGAAAGACATCCCGGCTTACCTCAATACGCATATCCGCTCCTTCATTTTGCCACTTAAACTCTCCCCGAAGGGCCGATCAGAGGGCTGCCAAAGCCTCCGCCAATCTCGCGGCACCTTGGCGGAACGGGTCCACGGCTGGCAAGCCCAAGCGTTGTTCAACCTCGGCCAGATAGGCGTCTGCCTCTGCCTCCGACAGATGCTGGGTGTTGATCGAGATACCGACCACCTGACAGCCTGCGTTGGCAACCTTTGCCAGCGTCAGTGCCACGTCGCGCACTTCTTCCAACGTGGGCAGCGTGTAGTCGGGCAGGCCGCGCATGGTCTTGCGGGTCGGCTCGTGGCACAGGATCAACGCATCGGGTTGGCCGCCGTGGATCAGCGCCATGGTGACACCGGAATAGGACACGTGGAACAAGCTGCCCTGCCCTTCGATGATATCCCAGTGATCATCATCATTATCGGGGGTCAGATACTCGATCGAGCCGGCCATGAAATCCGCGATCACGGCATCCAAAGGCACGCCTTCGCCGGTGATCAGGATACCGGTCTGGCCCGTCGCGCGGAAGCTGCTTTTCAGCCCCTTCTCTTTCATCGCCGCGTCCAGCGCCAGCGCGGTATACATCTTGCCGACCGAACAATCGGTGCCGACCGCCAGCACGCGCTTGCCGCTGCGTTTGACGCCATTCGCAATCGGGTACTGCACCGACGGGATACGCACGTCATGCAAGCTGCGCCCGTGTTTCTCGGCGGCGGCCACGAGCTCTGGCTCGTTGCGCAGCAGGTTATGCAAGCCGGATGCCAGATCGAAACCGGCCTCCAGCGCGTCGACCAGCACGGCGCGCCATGTGGCGCTGATGGTGCCCCCGCGGTTGGCGACGCCAATCACCAGGGTCTGCGCGTCTGCCTCTTTCGCTTGCGCAAGCGTCATATCGGTCAGACCCAGATCCGCCTTGCACCCGTGCAGCCGCAGCTGACCGACGGCATTTTCAGGGCGCCAGTCCTTGATGCCCTGCGCCACTTTAACCGCAAGGTGATCCGGCGCGTCGCCCAGAAAAAGAAGATAAGGTGTTTTGATCATGATCACATGCTCCTGCAATTTGGCTTTGGCTCAGTTTCGCAGCCTTTCGGCGCGATAAGGTTGCAAATGAGTGGTGGGCGCAAGAGATGGCGCAGGAATTTTGCGGGTATCTGCCGATGCGAGCAAGAACTGTGCACAGAAATTCAGCCGCCGATGCTGCAGGTGCGAGATCACCCTTGCAGGGCGCAGCGCAATTTAATACCACCCAAGGCAATCAAGTCGTAACTTTATTACTCAAGGATTCCGCATATGAGCTTTCGCATCCAGCCTACAGCACCTGCACGTCCCAACCGCTGCCAATTGTTCGGCCCCGGTTCGCGCCCGGCAATCTTCGAAAAAATGGCAAGCTCTGACGCCGATGTGATCAACCTTGATCTGGAAGACAGCGTTGCCCCCACAGACAAGGACAGCGCCCGCGCGAATATCATCAAGGCGATCAGCGATGTAGACTGGGGCGACAAAACACTGTCCGTGCGGATCAACGGGCTGGATACACCTTACTGGTACCGCGATGTCGTCGACCTGCTGGAACAGGCGGGCGAGCGTCTGGACCAGATCATGATCCCCAAGGTCGGCTGCGCCGCTGACGTATATACTGTCGACGCGCTGGTTACGGCGATCGAAACCGCGAAGGGCCGCACCAAGAAAATCTCGTTCGAGGTGATTATCGAATCGGCCGCAGGCATCGCCCACGTCGAAGAGATCGCCGCCGCCAGCCCGCGCCTGCAAGCGATGAGCCTTGGTGCCGCCGACTTTGCCGCCTCTATGGGGATGCAGACGACCGGCATCGGTGGCACGCAAGAAAACTATTACATGCTGCGCGACGGGGCGAAGCATTGGTCCGATCCGTGGCATTGGGCGCAGACCGCCATTGTCGCCGCCTGCCGGACCCACGGCGTGCTGCCGGTCGATGGTCCGTTCGGTGATTTCTCGGACGACGAAGGCTACCGCGCGCAGGCGCGCCGGTCGGCGACCCTGGGCATGGTCGGCAAATGGGCCATCCACCCCAAGCAGATCGCCGTCGCGAACGAGGTGTTCACCCCCTCCGACGAGGCCGTCGCCGAAGCGCGCGAGATTCTGGCCGCGATGGAAACAGCCAAGGCCAACGGCGAGGGTGCGACCGTCTACAAGGGCCGTTTGGTCGATATCGCCAGCATCAAACAGGCCGAAGTCATCGTGCGCCAGTCCGAGATGATCGCCTCGCGCTAACCCCGCGATACTGAACAGCGGTGCGAGGCGACCCTCGCGCCGCGCCATCTCCCCCGCAGCAAAGCGGGCTTGGCATGCCCCGCGGCTTGGGGCATCAAGGCAGCATGACCATCGATATCCTCTCTGCGCTCGCGCTTTTCGCGCTGATCACCTCTATCACGCCGGGGCCGAACAACCTGATGCTGATGGCATCGGGCGCGAACTTCGGCTTTGCGCGCACGGTGCCGCATATGATGGGCATCACCCTTGGTTTTATGGTCATGTTGCTGCTGGTGGGCTTTGGCCTGATCCGCGTGTTTGACGCCTTTCCCGTCATCTATACGGTGCTCAAGATCCTGAGCCTGATCTATCTGATCTACCTTGCCTATAAGATCGCCACCGCCGCCCCGGTGCAAAGCGCAGACCCCAACGCCAAACCGCTGAGCTTTCTGCAAGCGGCGGGGTTTCAATGGGTCAACCCCAAGGCCTGGGCCTTCGGGCTCAGCATCATCACGATCTACGTGCCCTCTGCCGGCATATTGCCGCTGGTGATCACGGCGCTTGTCGTGGCGGTGATGGCGCTGCCGTCGGTCACCCTTTGGACCCTTCTTGGCGGGCAGATGGCCCGTTTTCTAACCAATCCCCGGCGTTTGCGGGTGTTTAACGTGACCATGGCCGCGCTGCTTGTGGCGTCGCTGCTGCCCGCCCTTTGGCCGGCCAGCTGACAGGTTCCGTTGCAAAGACCGCAAATCAACGCCATATAGCCCTGAACAAAGCGCGGAGCAGGTGATGACACAGTATCTGGATTTCGAAAAACCACTGGCCGAAGTGGAAGGCAAAGCGGAAGAGCTGCGCGCTCTGGCGCGGTCCTCCGAAGGGATGGACGTGAGCGCCGAAGCCAAAACGCTGGACGAAAAAGCCCACCAAATGCTTGACGATCTGTACAAGTCGTTAACGCCGTGGCGCAAATGTCAGGTGGCACGTCACCCCGACCGGCCCCATTGCAAAGACTATATCGAGGCCCTGTTTACCGAATACACCCCGCTGGCGGGGGACCGGAACTTTGCCGATGATCTTGCGGTCATGGGCGGTCTGGCACGGTTCAACGACACGCCTGTCGTCGTGATCGGCCACGAAAAAGGCAACGACACCAAATCCCGTATCGAACGCAATTTCGGCATGGCCCGCCCCGAAGGCTACCGCAAAGCCGTGCGCCTCATGGAACTGGCCGACAAGTTCGGGCTGCCCGTGATCACGCTGGTCGACACCCCCGGTGCCTACCCCGGTAAAGGCGCGGAAGAGCGTGGCCAATCCGAAGCCATCGCCCGCGCGACCGAGAAATGCCTGCAGATCGGTGTGCCGCTCGTTTCTGTCATCATCGGTGAAGGTGGGTCAGGCGGGGCGGTTGCTTTTGCCACGGCGAACCGCGTCGCCATGCTGGAACATTCCGTCTATTCCGTGATCTCGCCCGAGGGCTGCGCATCGATCCTGTGGAAAGATGCCGAGAAAATGCGCGAGGCCGCCGAAGCGCTGCGCCTGACCGCGCAAGATCTGAAACAACTGGGCGTCAACGACCGCATCATCCCCGAACCCCGTGGCGGCGCGCATCGGGATCGGAAAGAGGCAATCGCATCGGTGCGCAAGGCGATTGCCGCGATGCTGGATGACCTGTCGGGCAAAGACCCAAAGGCGCTGGTGGCAGATCGCCGCAAGAAATTCCTCGACCTCGGGGCCAAGGGGCTGGCGGCGTAATCTACGCCGCCCGCTGGCGCATCATGTCGCCAGCATCCGCAGACCTTGGGTCACGTCGGTGCGCACTGCCAGCCGCAGACCGGGTTCGTCGCCCGCGCGCAGCGCCGCGATAATCAGTTTGTGGAAATGCGGCGGCTCTGTCCGTCTGAGCCGCCCGTAAAGCGCCCGCATCGTCGGGCCCATCTGCAGCCAGACCGTTTCCGCCATCGCCAGCATCGCAGGGGCCTGCGCCCGCAGGTATAGCGTGCGATGAAACTCCAGATTGGTGCGAATATAGCTCACCGCGTCACGGTGGATCACCGCATCCGAGATGGCATTGTTGATCGCCTGCATCCGGTCGATCAGCGCAAGGTGGGCCCGCGGCAGGGCGCGGCTCGCAAGCTCCACCTCGATCAGGGCACGCAGGGCGGCCAGCTCCTCGATCCGTTCGTTGCTCAGCTCCGGCGTCGATATCCGGCCAGAGGCCGACATGGTCAGCGCCCCTTCCGCCGCCAGCCGCCGCACGGCCTCGCGGGCGGGGGTCATCGACACCTCGTATTCCTTGCCGATTCCCCGCAGGGTCAGCGCCTGCCCCGGGGCCAGATCGCCGTGCATGATGCGGGTCCGCAACTGCCGATAGACACGGTCATGGGCCAAAGGATGCGCATCAAGGGGGCGAGGGTTCAGATTCATATCGCCGTTGTGATCACGAATCGCCGCTGCGTCAATGTCGCAAACGCGGGCGAAGTCTATGCCTGCGCGGTAAACTTGAACCGGTGCAAGTCGCTGCCGTGGGTGCGCAGCCAGCCACGCGCCTCTTGATAGGGGCCGTAAATCCGTTCGACCTCGGCCCAGAAGGCGGGCGAATGGTTCATCTGCGCCAGATGCGCGACCTCGTGGGCGGCGACGTAATCCAGCACGTCGGGCGGCGTCAGGATCAAGCGCCACGAAAACATCAGCCCCCCGTCCGAGGTGCAAGACCCCCACCGCGATCGCGTATCCCGCAAGGTTAGCTTGCTGTACGGCCGCCCCAGCAGCGCACTATAATCGTCGCAGGCGCCAGTCAGCCGGTCCCGTGCGAGCTCTTTCAAATGCGCGGCAAGCCGGGTCGGCACACGCGCTGCAGGGCCGGGCACGGAAATCGTATCGGTCCCCAGCACCACCCGTCTGCCCTGCCCGGCTTCAACCCGCAGCATCCGACCGCCCAAGGGAAACTCTGCCCCGATGCCCACCAGAACATCAGCGCCACGCGCTTCCAGATGTTGCCGAATCCACGCCTCTTTCTCGCGGGCAAAGGCGATTCCC
The DNA here is from genome assembly GCF_040435955.1 of Sulfitobacter sp. TCYB15. Taxonomy (NCBI): domain Bacteria; kingdom Pseudomonadati; phylum Pseudomonadota; class Alphaproteobacteria; order Rhodobacterales; family Roseobacteraceae; genus Sulfitobacter; species Sulfitobacter sp. TCYB15. The sequence goes on along the minus strand of NZ_CP159193.1, from coordinate 665,374 downwards.
TCTGCCTCCTTCAAGCGTTTCGGCATGGTAAGCGTCACCCGCCCATCCAGTTGCGATATCCGCAATGATATCCGCCGCGCCCGCGCAGAGCGGCGCAGGATCAGCGGGATAGGCGGGTTTCCGGGCAGGACAGGATCAGGCATTTCAGGGTTCCGGGTCGCGATGGGGTGGCGATTGCCTTTGACAGTGCCTATCTCATATGGCACTTGGCCTGAATCATCTATACGCAACAACACTTTCAAAAAGGGGACTTCGATGCCCAATGAAGAATGGGGAACCAAGCGCCTGTGCCCCACAACGGGCAAGCGGTTCTACGACCTGAACAAAGATCCGATCATCAGCCCTTACTCCGGCGAAGTGGTCGAGGTGGATAACTCCAAATCCCGCATGATCGCAGCAGATGCCGAAGATGCCGTCACCGCCAAAGCCAAGAAGGGCGATGTGGATGATGACGAGACATTGGTAGATGACGACGATGTAGATGTGGATCTGGACGACGACATCCTGGACGATGACGACGACGATGATGATACCGTTCCACTCGAAGAAATCGCCGACGTTGCATCCGACGACGAAGATTGATTGAATTTTGCGAGGGCGGGATAGATTTTCCTCTTGATCCCGCCTTCGCGACCGCCTATTCAGCGGCGCATCGGCCTTGAATGGTTGATACACTTCCCGGATCTCTGATCCACGATGGGGCCTTAGCTCAGCTGGGAGAGCGCCTGCATGGCATGCAGGAGGTCAGCGGTTCGATCCCGCTAGGCTCCACCAAATCCCCCCCTACATTCCAGCATACACGTCACGCACCACGCGGGGCTGACTGACGCGCGCCCGCGAGGCGGGCACTCTGAGTCAGCGGTTCGATCCCGCTAGGCTCCACCAAACACCACCCTACATTCCAGCATAGACGTCGCGCACCACGCGAGGCTGACTGACGCGCGTCCGCGAAGCGGACACTCTGAGTCAGCGGTTCGATCCCGCTAGGCTCCACCAAATCCCCCCCTACATTCCAGCATACACGTCGCGCACCACGCGAGGCTGACTGACGCGCGTCAGCGAAGCGGACACTCTGAGTCAGCGGTTCGATCCCACTAGGCTCCACCAAACCTTCACCGAACATTCCAGCATATATGGCACCCACCACGCGGGGCTGACTGACGCGCGTCAGCGTTTTCGACGCATCGCAAGCCGACCTACATATACAAAGCCCGCGGTCACACTGACGGCGGCGAAGACCCATCCGAACGCCACGAGCAGCTTGTGCCGGATCGGGTGGTAGTTGCGGAAATAGGCCCATGTGTCGGTGTAGGGGATGCTTTCGACCCAGTGCTGCACCGCAAGGAATGCGATGGTCCCGAGACAAAGCACGCCTGAGACGCAAAACACCCATATGACCGCTCGGTCCGTCACCTTTCCCATTGCGCACCCTGCCCCTTGAAACGCCGCTCCACCCCAAGCTGTACGGCAAGGAGCAGCCGCGCACAAAATTAAATTGGCCGCACCACTAGACGACCGGTCTATTACTTCTTACCTCCCCCGTATGACAGAGCAAAAGAAATCAGATCAAACGCGGCAAAAGATCCTGACCGCCGGACGTGCGCTGATCAGCAAGCACGGGTTTGGCGCTGTCGGACTGGCGCGCATCCTGAGGGAAAGCGATGTCCCCAAGGGGTCGTTCTATTATTACTTTCCGTCCAAGGATGCCTTTGGTCAGGCTTTGCTGCACGACTATGTCGACGATTATCTGGCGCGCATGGATGCGCTGTGCAGCGGGTCGGGTTCTGCCCGTGACAAGCTGTTGTCCTTCTGGTCGGCGTGGCTTGCCCATGCCCATTCCGAAGGCATCGCCAACCAGTGCCTCGTTGTGAAGCTTGGGGCCGAGGTTGCCGATCTGTCCGACGACATGCGGCGCATCTTGGATGATGGCGTGGCGCAGTTGGTCAGCCGCATTGCGCAGCTGCTGGTTGTCGGGGCCGAAGAAGGCTCTGTCCCGCCGGTCGATGATCCGCGGGCAGCAGCGCAGATGCTCTATGCCAAGTTTCTGGGGGCCGCGATCCTGTCGAAACTGTCGCAGGATCAGCTCCCGTTGCAGCAGGCTTTGTCAGAAACCACCGATTTTCTAACCATACGATAAACCAAAGAAAGCGAGACCCCCATGAAAGCAGCAGTGCACAACAGCTTTGGCGAACCCATCGACGTCATCGAAGCGACCGATGTCGACACCCCGACCGCAGGGGCGGGCGAGGTTCTGGTCAAGATGACCCTGTCGCCAATCCACAACCACGACCTTTGGACGATCCGCGGGAACTACGGCTACAAGCCCGAGCTTCCCGGCGCGATTGCCGGCAGCGAAGCGCTTGGCACCGTCGAGGCTGTCGGTGAAGGCGTGGACGACGCGATGATCGGCCAGCGTGTGTCGATCGCGGGCGTGCATGGCACCTGGGCTGAATACTTCGTCGCCCCCGCCACGGGTGTTCTGCCCCTGCCCGACGTGATCTCGGACGTTGCTGGCGCACAGTTGATCGCGATGCCCTTCAGCGCCATCTCTCTGCTGGAAACGCTCAAGGCGCAGAAAGGCGACTGGATCGTCCAGACCGCTGCGAACGGGGCCGTCGGCAAGATCATGACCACGCTCGCCAAAAGCCGCGGCATCAACCTGCTGAACCTCGTGCGGCGCGAAGATGCTGTGAAAGAGCTGACGGATCTGGGCATCGACAACGTGCTGTCGACCTCGGAAGCGGGCTGGCAGGACAAAGCGCGCGAGATCATCGGCGAAAAAGGGGCCGCATCCGCGATCGATTCCGTAGGGGGCGATATCTCGGCTGATCTGGTCGATCTGCTGGGACTGGACGGAGAGCTTGTCGTGTTCGGGACCGCGACCGGTGCGCCGATGCCGCTGAACTCTGGCGCGCTGATCATGAAGCACATCACCGTCAAAGGCTTCTGGGGCTCCCGCGTGAGCGGCGACATGGACCCAGAAGAGCGCAAGCGCCTGATCACTGAACTGGTCACGCTGGTCGCCAAAGGCGAATTGGTGCTGGAAGACGGTGGGCAGTTCGGGCTGGATGATCTGTCCGGTGCGCTGAAAGCCTCGCTGACACCGGGCCGTCCCGGCAAGGTGATGATCCGCGGCTAAACGCAGCCGAATACCACAGCACCAAACGGGGCGGCCCTTGATCCGGAATCAAGGGCCGCCCTGCTTTCATTTTGGTACTCTAGCTTGAGTGGCCGCGATCTTTAGAACGGCAGCCCTGTATAATTCTCTGCCAGATCGCGCCGTGCTGTTTCGCTTTGCGCCAGATGCGCCAGCGACGCCCGCCGCATCTGTGGGGCGAAACTGTCTTCGCCCTCGAACTGATGCAGCATTGTTGTCATCTGCCAGCTGAACCGCATCGCCTTCCAGATCCGCGACAGCGCGTGGGCGGAATAACCGTCAACCCCGCTGTGATCCCCTCGCTTCAGCGCGGCGATCAGCGCGTCATGCAGATAGAAGACATCGGACACCGCGAGGTTCAGCCCCTTGGCACCGGTGGGCGGTACGATATGCGCGGCATCCCCCACCAGAAACAGGTTTCCCCACCGCAAAGGCTCGCTCACGAAGGAGCGCAGCGGCGCGATGGATTTCTCGATCGACGGGCCGGTCACAAGCGCCTCTGACACAGGTCGCGGCAAACGTTGCTTCAGTGCCTCCCAGAAGCGGTCATCGCTCCAATCCTCGACCTTTTCGGTCGACGACACCTGAATGTAATAGCGGCTCAGGCTTGCGCTGCGCATGGAGGCAAGAGCGAAGCCGTGCGCCGAACTGGCATAGATTAATTCATCGTTCACCGGTTTCGTGCGCGACAGAATCCCCAGCCAGCCAAAGGGGTAGACCCGTTCAAACTCCCGACGTTTGGCGGCGGGGATCGTCGCGCGGCTGACACCGTGGAACCCATCACAGCCCGCGACGTAGATGCAGCTGATCTCGCGTCGCTGGCCGTCTTTGGTGAAGGATACCGTCGGCGCATTGCTGTCCGCACCGTCGATCACCACATCCTCGACCTCGTGAATGATCGTGGTGCCCATCCGGTCTTGTGCGTCGTACAGATCGCGGGTGACCTCTGTCTGGCCATAGACCATGACCTTCTTGCCGATCAGCTTGTGGAAATCGATATGCACCATCAGATCGTTGTCGGTCAGGTAGCAGCCTTTGTGCGGCAAGCCCTGTTGGTCCATCCGCGCACCGACACCGGCGTGGCGCAGCAGGTTCATTGTGCCATCCTCAAGCACGCCCGCGCGGATACGTGACAGCACGTGTTCACGGGTGGTCCTTTCAAGCACGACAGTGCTGACGCCTGCGTCGTTCAGCAATTGCGACAGCAGCAAGCCCGATGGCCCGCCGCCAATAATGACGACTTCCGTTTTCATATAGCTGCTCCCTGCCCGATTTTCGGGTTAACCTATTGTACGGAACGTGCATGATGAATGGATCGTTAGCGCAATTGCTGGTACAATCCGTGCATGACAGAGCTTTCCCCGATCCCCAGCTATGCGCTTTTTGGCGAAACCAAAGGCTTTCCCGATGTCCTCCATTGCGAACGGATCAAGGACCGCGCACCGGATCACGCGTGGCACATCGCGCCACATCGGCACGCGCAATTGGCGCAGGTGCTCTATATCCTTTCGGGGGGTGGCACGGCGAACATCGATGGCGACCGATTTGCCCTGACGCAGGGATCGGTCGTCTTTATCCCGCCCCGCATGGTGCATAGTTTCGACTTTGCCCCCAATACCCAAGGCATGGTGCAATCCTTTCCCATTGCGATCCTGCACAGCATCGGGCCCGTCAATGCCGAGGTCGCACAGGCGTTGACCAAGCCGACGGTTGGTCGCGCCGCGGGCCCGCTGATCGCGCTGATGACCCAGCTGGAAACCGTGGCGGCCCAGACGGGGGCGCCGTTTCGGGCGCAGATTGCCGTGGGGCTGGGGCATGCGGTTCTGGCCAGCATCGCGGCATGGGGGACCACGCAAAACCGCAGAAACGACGCACCGCAGGATGATCGTCTGTCGCGGCTCGACCAGCTTATCGGCGATCCGGACAGTGCCGGCTGGACGGCCAAGGACTTTGCCAGCACCCTCGGGATCAGCACCGGACATCTGTCGCGCCTGTGTCGCGCGGCAAAGGGGCTGTCCGCCACCGCCTACATCGAAGCCCGCCATGTCGAGGAAGCCTGCCGCATGCTGGCCTTTACACGCCTGTCGGTGGCCGAGGTTGGCTATCGTCTGGGGTTTGCCGATCCGTCCTATTTCTCGCGCCGTTTCCGCACCGTGCAGGGGGTGACCCCATCGCAATACCGCCAGCAATTCGTAACCTGAGATCGCGGCCAAAGGACCACAGGTTGAAGTCTCGGCAAATCAGTGCTCACAAAACTGACAAATGTCAGAATTATTAACCGTTATCGCTAACAGCCGTTTGACCTACCCCAATTGATACGTGAAGGTGACGTTAGGGAGCCTGCGCAACCCGTGCCGCGCAGATAAGAGAAACCGAAGTTTCTGGGAGGAAATAGAATGACAAAAGGCAATATGAACCGTCGCACCATGCTGCGCGGCGCTGCTCTTGGCGCGTTGGCGACACCGGCGCTGGTCGGCAAAGGGATCGCGCAGGGCAAGGTCAACTGGCGCGTGCAAGCGCATTGGCCCAAAGCGTCCAGCTCTTTCACCGACAGCCTTGGCAAGCTGGCCGAAGTGCTTGAGGCGCGCACCGAAGGCGCGTTCAAAATGGATCTACTGGGTGCCGGCGAATTCGCCAAAGGCCCCGACATCTACAATATCGTGCGCAAGGGCGTGGTGCCCATGGGGACGGTCAGCCCGTCCTATGTGCAAGATCAGGCGCAGGCCGCGTCCTTCCTGTTCGGCATCCCCGGCACCTTCCGTCAGGCTTGGGAAATGGAACACGCGGTCAAGAACCTTGGCCTTGAGGCGCTGGTGAACGAAGACCTGAACGCCGATGGCGTAATGATGAAGACGGAAAAGGTCCTGCCCGTCGAAATCGTCGTGTCGAAAAAGATCGAATCCGCCGAAGACTTCAAAGGGCTCAAGCTGCGGTCGTCGGGTACGATGCTGGATTACCTGCAATCCGCCGGTGCCGCGCCGCAATACATCCCCGGGTCCGAACTCTATCAGTCGCTCAGCTCGGGCGTTGTGGATGGCGCACATTGGGGCGCTGCCGTCGGGGCCAAATCCATGTCCCTCTGGGAGGTCTGCAAATACCACTACAAACCCGCGCTTGGTCAGACCACCGACGCCTTTATCCTGAATATGGAGGCCGTCGACGGGCTGGAGGACGATCTGCGCACTGCCCTGCTCGACACGATGGAAACGCGGTTCTTCCAGCGCTCGGCCGAATACCAGCACGCCGAAGCCATCGCGATTTCTTCGGGCATCGCCGAGAACGATATCGAGGTGTCCGAACTGCCCGACGACGTTCTGGCGATCCTTGCCGATGCCTCGGCCAAGATCCTCGACACAGAGGCGCAGAAAGGCGAACGCGCAGCGAAGGCGGCGGATATCTACAAAACCTTGATGACCGACCTCGGCTACCTCTAGGGGCCTGATCCGGGAGCTCGACCCCGGTGATGCCACAGTGAAAATCAATGTAGCCGCCTGACATGTCCCTGCATTTCGGGCGGCTTCTTTTATGTCTTGAGGGAGAAACGTTTTGTTTAAACTTGCGCGCTTCATCACGCAATTGAACCGCATGATCGGCTATTGGATCAGCTTTTGCGTGCTGATCATCTTTGCCCTGCTGCTGGCCGATGTGGTCATGCGCTATCTGATCGGGCAGCCCGCGATCTGGACTGCCGAGTTGGCGACGCTGATCTTTGGTGTCTATGCGATCATCGGGGGCGGCTATCTGCTGACCGAACGCGGTCACGTGAACGTCGATATCATCTACGGCCAGTTTTCCCCCAAACGCAAAGCCTTGGTGGACATCGTGACATGGCCGCTGTTCCTGATCTTTGTCGGCGTGCTGCTGTGGCAAGGCTACGACATCGCGTCCGAGGCCATCGCGGATATGGAGCGGTCGAACTCAGTCTGGAAGGCCCCGCTGTGGCCGACAAAATCGCTGATCCCCGTCGCCGCCTTGCTGCTGCTGTTGCAGGGCTTCGTACGCCTTTGGGCCGATGTGCGCACCCTGATGGGGCTGCCCAATGATCCCGCGATCTTTGGACAACCGGCCACCGGCGACACCCAAGCCGCCCAAGCCGCAGGAGGCCAGTCATGAGCGTTGAAATCCTGACCATGCTATTCTTTGGCGCGCTGCTGTTGTTTGTGATGCTCGGCACGCCGCTGGCCTTTGCCCTTGGGGGGATATCGGTCATCTTCCTCTATGCGGAAATGGGCGATCTGGGGTTCTATCTGCTCGCCTCCAAAATGTGGGAAACGATGCAATCCCCCACGCTGATGGCAATCCCGCTGTTTGTCTTCATGGCGATCCTGCTTGAAAAATCGGGGGTCGCGAATGATCTTTACGATATGATGCACGAATGGTGGGGCGGGCTGCGCGGCGGTCTGGCCATCGGCACGGTGCTGATCTGCGTGATCTTTGCCGCCATGTCGGGCATCTCGGGTGCGGCGGTTGTCACGATGGGGACCATCGCGCTGCCCAAGATGCTGGAACGCGGCTATGACAAGAAGCTCGCGCTTGGGGCGATCAACGCGGGCGGGGGCTGGGGCATCCTGATCCCGCCGTCGATCCTGATGGTGCTGTATTCGCTGCTGACCGAAGTGTCGGTCGGGCGTCTGTTCGCGGCCGGTATCGGACCGGGGCTGCTGCTGTTCTTCCTCGTCTCCGTCTATATCGGCGGGCGCTGCTGGATGCAGCCGGAACTGGGCCCCGCCCTCCCGAAAGAGGAACGCGCGAACTGGGGGCAGAAGCTGCGGTCTCTCAAGGCGGTGATCCTGCCGATCCTGATCGTGGTGATCGTGCTCGGGGCCATCTTCGGCGGCTACGCGACGCCGACGGAAGCCGCCGCCATCGGCGTCTTTGGTGCGATGGTCGCTACGGGCGTGAACCGGCAGCTGTCATGGGCCGTGATCCGCGACGCCTCTGTCGCGACGCTGAAACTGACCGCGCTGATCATGTGGATCCTTTTCGCGGCCCACGCCTTCAGCACGGCCTATACCGCGCTTGGGGCCCAAAGCCTGATCCAGGACATGATGAACCTTGTGCCCGGTGGGCGTTGGGGGTCGCTGGTGTTTATGCTGGCGGTGCTTTTCATCCTTGGCATGGTGCTGGATCCGGTGGGGATCATGCTGATCACCCTGCCTGTATTCCTGCCCGTTGTGCAGAGCTATGGCTTTGATCCGATCTGGTTCGGCATCCTCTTCATCATCATGATGGAGGTCGGGTATATGACCCCGCCCTTCGGCTTTAACCTCTTTTACCTCAAAGGGGTGGCCCCGCCGGATGTCACAATGGGCGATATCTATGCCTCTGTGACGCCTTACGTGATCGTGACGCTGATTGGGGTCTTGCTGATCATTCTGATCCCCGAGATCGCGACCTATCTGCCCAAGTATTTCTACGGGTAGACCTGTAAACACCTGCCTTGACCCGCGGCACGGCTGCGGGTCAAAGCCCCTGACGGGATATGCTCAAATATTAGGCAGCCGTCGAGATACAGCCTGAAATTGCGCCAAAAATGCCCGTTTCGGATCGCACCCGACGGGAATCACGCTATCCAGATGGGAGTTATTTTCAGCTGGACGAGGCCCCCCATCAACATCGCCGCCCATACCGATCAGGCTCTTGCCGTGCCGATGCAACCCCGCGCCCGCGGGGCGTTGTGCATCAGCAGCAAGACCTATGGCGGCGCGTCCGTGATTGGCGATCTCTACCAACAAGGCTGCTTCAAGGCGCTGTTTCCGCGCGCGGCGGCGGGCGGGCTGACGGGGGTTTTCCTCAATACCTCGGGCGGGATGACGGGCGGCGATGAACTGTCGATCACCGCCACGGCGGGTGCGGGCAGCCGGCTGACCCTGACCAGCCAAGCGGCCGAGCGCGTCTATCTGGCGCAACCCGGCCCCATGGCGCAGATGACCACGCGGCTGGATGCCAAAGCGGGGGCACGGGTCGATTGGCTGCCGCAGGAAACGATCCTGTTCAACGGCTCCGCCCTGCGCCGCAAGCTTGAGGTGGACCTGACGGGCGATGCCTGTTTCTTCGGCGTAGAGCCGCTGGTCTTTGGCCGCGTCTCCATGGGCGAAACGCTGCGCGACGCGCGCTTTGCCGATAACATCACAATCCGCCGCGACGGGCAGCCTATCTTTGCCGATGCCGTGCGTCTGTCCGGCGATATCCACGCACAGCTTGCAGGCACCGCCACGGCGGGCGGCAACTGCGCCATGGCCAGCGTGATCTATGCCGCCCCCGATGCCGAAGCGCTGCTTGCCCCTCTGCGCGCGCTGCTGCCTGCCAGCGCCGGTGCCAGCCTGATCCGCGACGGCGTGCTTTATGCGCGGCTCCTCGCGCCCGACAGTTACATCCTGCGCCAGTCTCTGGTGCCGATCATCGCCCGCCTGCACGGCGCGGCCCCTCCTAAAACATGGATGCTTTGACATGCAGCTGACCCCCCGTGAAAAAGACAAACTGCTGATCGCCATGGCGGCCGAGGTCGCGCGCAAGCGTCTGGCCCGTGGCGTCAAGCTGAACCACCCCGAGGCGATTGCCCTGATCACCGACACCGTTGTCGAAGGCGCGCGCGATGGCCGCAGCGTGGCCGAGATGATGCAGGCCGGTGCCCAGGTCATCACCCGCGACGACTGTATGGAGGGCATCGCCGAGATGATCCACGACGTGCAGGTCGAAGCCACCTTCCCCGACGGGACCAAGCTGGTCACCGTGCACAACCCTATCCGCTAGACCCCATTCGCAAGAAAGGCCCCTGCTATGAAACATCTGATGATCCTGCCCGCCGCCCTGATGGCCGGCCCTGCACTTGCCCACCCCGGTGTGCATATCGCCCCCCACGGGGCCGAATGGATGCCTGTCTTCATGGGGCTTGCCGTCATCGCAACCGCCGCGGCCATCGCCCTGCGCGGGCGGGTCAAGGCCCCCCGCAAGGCGCGCAAATGATCCCCGGAGAAGTGCTGTGCGCCGCGGGGGACATCACCCTGAACGCCGATCGCACGGCCATCACCCTGATGGTTGCCAATACCGGTGACCGGCCCGTGCAGGTTGGCAGCCATTACCACTTTGCCGAAACCAACCCCGCGCTCGACTTTGACCGCGTCGCCGCGCGTGGTCACCGACTGGACATCGCCGCCGGCACCGCCGTGCGCTTTGAACCCGGTCAACGTCGCGAGGTGCAACTGATCCCGCTCGCGGGCGACCGCAAAGTGTACGGGTTCAACGCTGAAGTGATGGGCGCGCTCTAAGGCGCTTCGAGGAAAGAGAGACCTATGACCACCACACTCCCCCGCTCTGAATATGCAGCGATGTATGGCCCCACCACGGGTGACCGGCTGCGACTGGCCGACACCGATCTGATCATCGAGGTGGAACGCGATCTGACCACCTATGGCGAAGAGGTGAAGTTCGGCGGCGGCAAGGTGATCCGCGACGGGATGGGCCAGTCGCAGGTCACGCGGGCAAACGGTGCGGTGGATACTGTGATCACCAACGCACTGATCGTGGATCATTCGGGCATCTACAAGGCGGATGTGGCGCTGAAAGACGGGCGCATTGCGGCGATTGGCAAGGCGGGCAACCCCGACACCCAGCCAAACGTCGACATCATCATCGGACCGGGGACCGAGATCATCGCAGGCGAAGGCCGCATCCTCACCGCGGGCGGTTTCGACAGCCACATCCACTTTATCGCGCCCCAGCAGATGGAGGACGCGCTGCATTCCGGCGTGACCACCTGCTTTGGCGGCGGCACCGGCCCTGCGCATGGCACGCTTGCCACCACCTGCACCCCCGGCCCGTGGCATATCGGGCGCATGCTGCAGGCGATGGATGGTGTGGTGATGAACATCGGTCTCTCGGGCAAGGGCAACTCTAGCCAACCCGGCGCACTGGTCGAGATGGTGAACGGCGGGGCCTGTGCGCTGAAGCTGCACGAGGATTGGGGCACCACCCCCGCCGCCATCGATTGCTGCCTGTCGGTCGCCGACGATATGGACGTGCAGGTGATGATCCACACCGACACGCTGAACGAATCCGGCTTTGTCGAACATACGCTTGGCGCGATGAAAGGTCGGACCATCCACGCCTTCCACACCGAGGGCGCAGGCGGTGGCCACGCCCCCGACATCATCAAGATTTGCGGCGAGGAGCACGTGCTGCCGTCCTCGACCAACCCGACACGCCCCTTCACGGTGAACACGCTCGAAGAGCATCTGGACATGCTTATGGTCTGTCACCACCTTGATAAATCCATCCCCGAAGACGTCGCCTTTGCCGAAAGCCGGATCAGACGCGAGACGATTGCCGCCGAGGATATCCTGCATGACATCGGTGCTTTCTCGATCATCGCCTCTGACAGTCAGGCCATGGGCCGTGTGGGCGAGGTGCTGATCCGCACATGGCAAACCGCTGACAAGATGCGCAAGCAGCGCGGGCGCTTGCCGGAAGAAACCGGCGACAACGATAACTTCCGCGTCAAACGCTATATCGCGAAATACACGATCAACCCCGCCATCGCTCATGGTGTCAGCCGCGAGGTCGGCTCGATCGAGGTCGGCAAGAAGGCCGATCTGGTGCTGTGGAACCCCGCCTTTTTTGGCGTGAAGCCCGAAATGGTATTGATGTCAGGCATGATCGTCGTGGCACAGATGGGTGATCCGAATGCGTCGATCCCAACGCCGCAGCCGGTCTATACCCGCCCGATGTTCGGGGCCTATGGCAGTGCGCTCCAGCATTGCGCGGTGACCTTCATCTCGGAAGCCGCGCAGTCGAGCGGGCTGCGCGACAGCCTTGGCCTGCGCAAACAGACCATCGCCGTGCAAAACACCCGCAACATCGGAAAATCCGATCTGATCCACAACACGGCCACCCCCAAGGTAGAGGTGAACCCCGAAACCTACGAAGTCCGCGCGGACGGCGAGTTGCTGACCTGCGCGCCCGCTGAGACCGTCCCCATGGCGCAACGCTATTTCATGTTCTGAGGCCCCTAGATGACCGACCTTCCCCCCGCCCATACGATCAAGCGCCACGGCCAGTGGGACCATGCGGATGACAGCTGCGTGCTGACCTATGACGACCGTTTCCTGCGCCGCAAACGCCTGCTGACCAGCCACAATCGCGGGTTCCTCGTGGACCTCGCCCATACGGAATCGCTGAACCACGGCGATGCGTTCGAGCTTGAAGGCGGGCAAATCATCGAGGTCATCGCGGCCAAGGAAGCCTTGCTGGAAATCACCGGCGACGATCTGGTGCGGCTGGCATGGCATATCGGCAACCGGCACTGCCCCTGCCAGCTTGAACCCGCCCGCCTGCTGATCCAGAACGACCACGTGATCCGCGACATGCTGACAAAGCTCGGCGCGACGTTGCGGGATGTGTCCGAACCGTTCATTCCCGAAGGCGGTGCCTATGGCCACGGGCGCACCCATAGCCATGCACATTAGGCCCGCCGGACGATGCAAACCCAAGCCCTGATCACGCTCGCGCAATGGCTGTCGCCCAGCTTTCCCATCGGCGCGTTCAGCTATAGCCACGGGCTGGAAATGGCCGTGCAGGACGGCACCATTCACGATGCGTCCAGCCTTCAGGCGTGGCTGTCGGACATCATCACCCACGGTGCGGGCCGGACCGATGCGATCCTGCTGAACGCTGGCTTTGCGGGCAAGGGGATGGACGAGGTGGATGCGCTGGCGCGCGCGCTGGCACCCTCGTCAGAGCGACTGACCGAGATGACCCAACAGGGCGCGGCCTTTGTGCGGGTGGTCAATGACGTCTGGGGGCATGACCTTCCCGACCTGACGCTGCCCGTCGCCTTTGGTGCAGCCTGCGCGGCGCAGGGGCTGCCCGTGGAACAAGGCGCGCAGCTATTCCTGCACGCCTTCGTCAGCGCACTGGTGTCTGCTGCGATCCGCGCGGTGCCCTTGGGGCAAACGGACGGGCAGCGGGTGATCACCGCCCTTGCCCCGCTGTGCCACCAAACGGTGACGCTGGCCCTGACCCAAACCATCAACGACATCGGCAGCGCCTGTTTTCTGGCCGATATCGCGTCGATGCGACATGAAACGCTTTACTCAAGGATGTTCCAGACATGACCTCCCCCCATGGACCGCTTCGTATTGGCATTGGTGGCCCCGTTGGCGCGGGCAAGACGACAACGACCGCCGCCCTGTGCCGTGCCATGCGCGACCGCTGGTCGATCGGCGTGATCACCAATGATATCTACACCCAAGAGGACGCCGAAGCGCTCATGCGGCTTCAGGTCTTGCCGCAGGACCGGATCATCGGGGTCGAAACCGGCGGCTGCCCCCATACCGCCATCCGCGAGGATGCCTCGATCAACCTTGCCGCTGTCGCCCGGATGCGCGACCGCCACCCCGATCTGGACTGCGTGCTCATCGAATCCGGTGGCGATAACCTGTCGGCGACCTTCAGCCCCGAACTGGCGGATGTGACGCTTTATGTCATCGACGTGGCTGCGGGCGAAGAGATCCCGCGCAAGGGCGGGCCGGCGATCACCAAGTCGGATATCCTGATCATCAACAAAACCGACCTCGCCCCGCATGTGGGCGCGTCGCTAGAGGTGATGGACCGTGACGCCAAACGGATGCGCGGCGATCTGCCCTATCTCTTTGCCGAGATGAAACACGATAAGGGTGTGGCAGAGCTGCTGGACCTGATTGTCGAAATCGGCGGCCTCCGCCCGGTTCCCGAAAATTAACAATTTGCAATAATAACGGCGGAATTTTGCCCACAAAAATCCTGACGCTTTGTTTTTGGCCGAGAATCGCGGAATGTCTGCCGGACTTTACTGGGACAGTAAGGTGAGTGAAACGGGCAGCAGGACAGATAAATGAGCGTGAAACGCCAGTGGTCATCGAAAGTCGGAATTCCTTTTTTGTGTGTGGCCCTGCTGATGACAGCAGCCTGCGCCCGCGGCCCGTCTGAAATTCAGACCATTGGTCAGGCGGGTATCAACCCCGACCTGCACGCCATGGCAATCCGCGAGGTACGCGTTTTGCAATCCAAAGGTCAGCGCGTCTGGTGCGTGCCCTTCGCACGCAATGCCAGCGGCGTTCAAATCCGCGGCAATGCCAATACGTGGTGGGCGCAAGCCAACGGCCTGTACGAGCGCGGCAAAGAACCCGTCGTCGGGTCGGTCATGGCGTTCAAAGGCACCAGCCGGAACCCTATGGGCCATGTTGCCGTCGTCTCCGAAGTCGTTTCCCCGCGCGAGATCAAAGTTGATCACGCCAACTGGAAGCGCAACAAGATCTCGCTTGGGATGAGCGTACAAGACGTATCTCCGCTGAACGACTGGTCCGATGTGCGCCTTGAAAGCCAGGCCGGGTCCTACGGCAGTGTCTATCCGATCAACGGGTTCATCTATCCCGACGCGAAATCCGCGCCGTCGAACGAGATGACGCAGCCCCCCATGTTCGCATTTTCGGCGGCACCGACACAAAGCAACTGACCAATGGGGCCGCAGCGCCCCTCAAGGTTGCAAATCTGCTGACACTGGCGTTGGGTAGGCACATCTAAACATCAGGATGCCCCCAATGACCCAGCAGCAGAATGCCTCTTGGCAAATCACCAAACCCGCGACCCGCAGCCGCAAGGGGATCGTCGCCTCGCAAAGCCGTGTTGCCGCGCAGGTCGGGGCGGATGTCATGGCGCAGGGCGGCAATGCGGTGGATGCGGCAATTGCCACCTCCTTTGCGCTTGGCGCGGCTGAACCCTGGATGAGCGGTATGGGCGGCGGCGGCTTTATGGTCGTGCGCATGGCGGGCGAAAAGACGGCCAAGGTCATCGAATTCGGAATGAAATCCCCCAAGGGGCTGGATGTCGCGGACTATCCCATCGTGGGCGGCAAGGCGGGCGATCTGTTCCCCTGGCCTTCGGTGCTGGAAGACCGCAATGTCTTTGGGGCCAAGGCGATTGCCATTCCCGGTCAGGTCGCGGGCATGGGTCTGGCGCATGAAAGCTTTGCCACGAAACCTTGGGCCGATCTGCTGGCCCCTGCGATCAAGCTTGCCGATGATGGTCTTCCTGTTGACTGGTACACGCAGCTGATCCTTGGTGGTTCGGCCAAAGACCTCGCCCCCTTCCCCGCCTCGGCCGAGACGTTTCTGGACGAAGACGGCTTTCCCAAATCCTCTGGCTGGACCGCCTTGGGCGAGACGAAATGCGACCTTGGCCGTCTTGCCGCGTCGCTGCGCACCGTCGCCAAGGACGGACCGCGCGCGTTTTACGAGGGGCCTTTGGCGCAATCCATCGTCGCCGATCTGCAAGCCGCCGGCGGGCACCATACGGCCGAGGATCTGTCGCAGTATCAGGCGACATTGGTCGACGCGATGCACTATGCCTACCGCGGGCACGAGGTCATCGCCACACCGACCCTGACCGCTGGCCCGACCATGCGCCGCGCCCTTGATCTGATGACCGCTTGGCAGCCTGGCACAGACGCCCCCGACGCCGAAGCCTTCATCGCTTATGACCGTGCCATCCGGCAGGCCAACCAGGAACGCTATGACACGATGGGCGATACCGAACATGAACCCGATCCGTCTTGCACCACACATTTCAGCGTGGTCGATGCGGCGGGCAATATGGTCGCCGTCACCCAAACGCTGCTGTCGATCTTTGGCTCGCGGATGATGCTGCCGCAATCGGGCATCCTGATGAACAATGGCATCATGTGGTTCGACCCTGAACAGGGCAAGCCGAACTCGCTTGGGCCGGATAAACGCTGCCTTGCGAATATGTGCCCCACCCTGCTGGAGCGTGCCGACGGTGCGCAATTCGCGCTTGGGGCGTCTGGCGGGCGCAAGATCATGCCCGCTGTGGTCGAACTGACCTCACTGCTGCTGGACTACGGGATGGATCTGGAAGCCGCCTTTCATGCGCCGCGCACGGATATGAGCCTTGCCGATGTGACCATCGTGGATCAGGCGCTGCCGCCGCAGGTGATCGCGACGCTGCAAGACACGCTGGACAATGTGGTAACCGCGCCGCGCACGATCTTCCCCTATCACTTCGCCTGCCCCTCTGCTGTCGGGCGCGCAGGCGACGAAAATACCGGCGTGACAGAGGTGATGTCCGCTTGGGGGGATGCTGTCAGCGCCTAAAAGAGCGACGGGCAAGCATAGCTGCCTTGCCCTGCACATCTGACAAAGAGATGTACATTTGCGTCACAACCGACTAGGGACGGGCGCAACACGTGGCTGGCGTATCCGCTTTTGCCGCGACGCGCGTATTTGTAGCGCGACATTTTCTCAGACAGGACAATCCCTTGATCCAAACCATCGCAGACGCGCTTGCCACCCAAGGCTATGATTCGCTTACCCCCGTCCAAGAGGCGGTTACCAACCCAGATCTGGTCGAAGCCGACCTTCTGGTGTCAGCCCAAACGGGGTCCGGCAAGACAGTGGCCTTTGGTCTGGCCATCGCACCGACCCTTTTGGGCGACGATGAAAAATTCGGACACGCTGGCGCGCCCCTGGCGCTGATCATCGCACCGACGCGCGAATTGGCCATGCAGGTCAGCCGCGAGCTGACGTGGCTTTATGGCAAGGCCGGTGCGGTCGTGACCACCTGCGTGGGCGGCATGGACACACGCACCGAACGTCGTGCGCTGGACCGTGGCGCGCATATCGTCGTCGCGACACCGGGCCGCCTATGCGACCACATCAAACGCAACAACATCAACCTGTCCGACATTCGTGCCGTGGTGCTGGATGAAGCGGACGAGATGCTTGATCTGGGTTTCCGCGAAGAGCTGGAATTCATCCTCTCCGAAGCGCCGGAAGAGCGCCGCACACTGTTGTTCTCGGCCACCGTGCCTGCGGCGATCGCCAAGCTGGCCAAATCCTACCAGCGTGATGCGCAGCGCGTCGAAACCGTGGGCGAAAAGAAACAACACGCCGACATCGAATACCGTGCGCTGAACGTGCACCCGCGCGACACTGAAAACGCGATCATCAACGTGCTGCGCTTTTACGAGGCGAAAAACGCCATCGTCTTCTGCAACACCCGCGCCGCCGTCGCACGCCTGACCACCCGCTTTACCAACCGCGGCTTTTCGGTCGTGGCGCTGTCGGGCGAGCTGACGCAATCCGAACGCACCAACGCGCTGCAAGCGCTGCGCGACGGGCGCGCGCGCGTCTGTATCGCGACAGATGTTGCCGCCCGCGGGATCGACCTGCCCAACCTCGAACTGGTGGTGCATGCCGATCTGCCGTCGAACTCTGACACGTTGCTGCACCGCTCGGGCCGTACCGGTCGTGCCGGTCGCAAGGGTGTGTCCGCGCTGATCGTTCCCGCCAAGATGCGCAGCAAGGCAAACCGTCTGCTGGGCGGTGCCAAGCTGAAGGTCGAATGGGCCAACCCGCCCTCTGCTGAAGAAGTGAACGCCGAAGACGAAAAGCGTTTGCTGGCTGATTCCGCATGGTCTGACCCGATCCCCGATGATGCAGCGGGCTTTGTTGCCAATCTGGTCGAACAGTTCAGCGCCGAGCAACTGGCGACGGCCTTTGTGAACCTGTACCGTGCACGCCAGTCCGCGCCCGAGCAGCTGGCAGAGCCCGGCACCCCTGCCGACGAACGCCCCCGTGGCGACTTTGGCCCGTCGGTCTGGTTCTCGATCTCGATCGGGCGCAATGATGACGCCGAACCCCGCACCATCCTGCCGATGATCTGTCGCATGGGCGATCTGACCAAGGATGACGTGGGCGCGATCCGCGTGCAGCCCAGCCATACCTTTGTCGAGATCCTCGAGACCTCGGCAGATAAATTCACCAACGCGCTTGGCCCCGACATGAAGGTCGAAGACGGCGCGGTTGTGACCAAACTGGACAAGGCCCCCGATCTGTCGCGCGGGCCCAAGCCCGGCGGCCGTGGCCCCAAACCGAACCGTGGCGGCCCGCGTTCCGACAACGGCCCGCGTCCCGATCGTGGCCCTCGCCCCGACCGCGCACCCTATGACCCCGACGCACCACGTGCACCGCGCAAACCACGTGCGGCCAGCACCGAAGAAGCATCGGTTACCTACGAGAAGCCTCGCGGCCCGCGCCCCGATAAAGGGTTCGACAAACCGCGCGGCGACAAGCCGAAGTTTGACAAGCCCAAAGCCCCCAAAGGCGAACGCCCGCCCAAGTCGCACAAGACCGAACGGTCTCCGATGAAGCCCGGTGCCACGCCTAAACCCAAGTCTGCGGGCAAGCCTGACAGCTTCGACAAACCCGGCGGCAAGCCCAAAGCCAAAGCCGTCTGGAAAAAGGAAAAGCCAGCGGATCGTGGGGCGGACCGCCCCCGTGGCGACGGCAAACCAGCGGATAAACCGTTCAAGGCCCGCGCCGCTGACCCGTCGAAACGCTTTGTCCCACCGGGCAAACTGGGCGCGAAACCCAAGGGTGGCAAACCTTCGGGCAAAGCCGGTGGCGGCGATGCAGCCCCCAAACGCGGCAAGTCGAGCTTTCGCCCGAAATAAGCCGCAAGACCTACCCCCGGTCTGAAAACGGGGAAATACAGATCAATCAATCGCTTAGGGGCCGGAATTTTAATCAATTCCGGCCCTTTTTGCGTCTATCTTCCCCGTCCCGCCCCCCTATGTGGCAGGTTTTTCCTTTTCAGAGGGGGAAGTTGCTCCTAACAATCACTGCACATGGGCCGAAACAGACGCGAGGCGCGTTTGCGATGGGGCCTTGAAAACAGGGTGCATTGCCACCCGCCCCCAATCCCAACCTCGGAAAGGTCACGCACATGGATGGTACATTTAGCGAAAACGATATCTCCCGTGTGGTCGAGGCAGATCGCGCGCACATCTGGCACCACCTCAGCCAGCACAAAGCCTATGAAACCACGGACCCACGGATCATTGTCGAAGGCAAAGGCATGCGTGTCTGGGACCAGAAGGGCAAAGAGCATCTGGACGCGGTGTCCGGTGGTGTCTGGACCGTCAACGTCGGCTATGGCCGTGAAAGCATTGCCAACGCCGTGCGCGACCAGCTGATCAAGCTGAACTATTTTGCGGGGTCTGCCGGGTCTATTCCGGGGTCGCATTTTGCGGAAAAGCTGATCGACAAGATGCCGGGCATGAGCCGCCTGTACTATTGCAACTCCGGCTCCGAGGCGAACGAGAAAGCCTTCAAGATGATCCGCCAGATCGCCCACAAACGCTATGGCGGCAAGAAGCACAAAATCCTGTATCGCGACCGCGACTACCACGGCACGACCATCGCTTGTCTGTCTGCGGGCGGTCAGGAAGAACGCAATGCGCAATACGGCCCCTTCACCGACGGGTTCGTCCGCGTCCCCCACTGTCTGGAGTATCGCAAGTTCGAGCAAGACGGCGCGCCAGAGGATAACTACGGCGTTTGGGCCGCGGATCAGATCGAGAAGATCATCCTCGCCGAAGGGCCCGACACCGTGGGCGGGCTGTGTCTTGAACCCGTCACGGCGGGCGGTGGAGTTATCACGCCTCCGGACGGCTATTGGGAACGGGTGCAAGAGATTTGCCGCAAGTATGACGTGCTGCTGCACATTGACGAAGTCGTCTGCGGCATCGGGCGTACCGGCGAATGGTTCGGCTACCAGCATTTCGGCGTCCAGCCCGATATGGTCACGATGGCCAAGGGTGTGGCCTCGGGCTATGCGGCGATTGCCTGTCTTGTGACGACGGAAGAGGTCTTTAACCTGTTCAAGGACGACGCCAGCGACCCGCTGAACTACTTCCGCGATATCTCTACCTTCGGCGGCTGCACCGCGGGCCCCACCGCCGCGATTGAAAACATGGCGATTATCGAACGCGAAAACCTGCTGCAAAACACCCGCGACATGGGGCAATACATGCTCGAAGAGCTTGAAGAGCTGTCGGACAAATATGACGTGATCGGTCAGGTGCGCGGCAAGGGTCTGTTCCTTGGCGCAGAGCTGGTCCAAGACCGCAGCACCCGCGTTCCCGTTGTCGAAGCGCAGATTCAGGCGGTCGTCGCAGACTGTATGGCGCAGGGCGTGATCATCGGGGCGACCAACCGGTCGGTGCCGGGCAAGAACAACACGCTCTGCTTCAGCCCTGCATTGATCGCGAAGAAGGACGATATTGATCAGATCATCGCGGCCGTGGATGGGGCAATGGGTCGGGTGTTCGGCAGCAAATAGGCTGCCGCTCCGGCACTTTGTCGCCGATCAAAATAATCTTACTGGAACCAAACCCGTCACATAGCGTTAAGTACTGAAGCTAGTATGGAGTATATCATGAAAAAGCTACTTTTGGTCCTGCCTATGGTTGGCGCACTCGCCGCTTGCGAAACGCAGACGCAATCTTCTGTAACCGGTGCTGCTGCTGGTGCGGCTCTGGGTGCTGTCGTGTCGGGCGACGATGACAAAACCAAAGGCGCCGTTCTGGGTGGCTTGGCTGGCGCTGCTGCAGGTGCATACCTGGGCCGCGGCAAAAACGGCCAGTGCGTCTACCAGAACTCCGCAGGTCAGCGTTACACGGCTGCTTGCCCATAAGCGTTTTCTGCTCCCGAAGGCAGATATTCACATTAGGCCTCGGCGTTTCGCCGGGGCCTTTTTTATGCGCTGACGGGCGGGTTGAGTGACGCCCATAAAAAAGGGCGGCTAGATGCCGCCCCGTCTTACCCGTGATTTTACCGCGACATCAGTCAAGCAAACCCGCGTGCTTCAACCCGTGATCCACCAGCGCTTTGGTGGCATCGGTCAGCGGCACCAGCGGCAGGCGCACCTCGTCTGAACACAACCCCAGACGCGCCATCGCGTATTTCACACCCACCAGGCCCGGCTCGGTGAAGATCGCGTTGTGCAGCGGCATCAGCTTGTCCTGGATTTCCAGCGCCGCGGCATAGTCCCCCGCAAGGCAGAACGCCTGCATCTGGCTTAGCAGCTTGGGCGCGACATTCGCGGTGACAGAGATACAGCCAACGCCGCCTTGGGCGTTGAACCCGTGCGCTGTGGCGTCCTCGCCCGAGAGCTGGACAAAATCCGGCCCGCACAGCATCCGCTGGTCACAGACCCGCGCCAGATCGCCGGTGGCATCCTTGACACCGATGATGCGCGGCAGCTTGGCCAGCTCCGCCATGGTTTCGGGCAGCATATCAACGACCGAACGGCCAGGGATATTGTAGATGATGATCGGCAGACCGCAGGCCTCGTGGATCGCGGTGAAATGCGCGATCAGACCGGCTTGGGTCGGCTTGTTGTAATAGGGCGTGACCACGAGAACCGCATCGGCACCGACGCTTTCGGCGTGTTTGGCCAGACGGATGCTTTCGGTCGTGTTGTTCGAACCGGCACCTGCAACGACGGGGATACGACCCGCGGCGGCTTTGACGACTTCGGCGACAACGGTTTCATGCTCGGCATGGGTCAGGGTGGGCGATTCACCGGTGGTTCCGACAGGCACCAGCCCGTTCGATCCTTCCGCGATGTGCCATTCCACCAGCTTCTTGAGCGTGGCCAAATCCAGCGCGCCGTCCGTGAACGGCGTGACGAGTGCAGGTAGTGAACCTTGTAGCATATGCACGCTCCTATTCTTGCGTTGCTGGGCAAGCGCCCAATTGCTGATAGCGGCAAGTTGAGTTGAAACCCCCGCGCCGCGCCGTATGTTGCAAGGCTGTAGCCTTTGACCAGTAGGAAATGCAAGTGATGAGACGCGCCTTGGCGACGCTGACGATGGTTTTTGCCCTCGCCCTTCCGGCCCATGCCGAAAGGCCGCGTCCGCTGGGATGGGCGATGGACGCCATGCGCGCGGGCAGCTGGGATAATGCCGCCCTGATCGCGCGCCGTGACGGGGCCGTTGCGGTAGATGTGATTGAATGGCACCGCCTGCGCGCCGGACGGGGCACCTATGACGAGGTGACAGATTTCCTTAACCGCCGCCCTGATTGGCCGGGCGAGGCCTATCTGCGCAGACAGTCCGAAGAGGCCGTGATCCGCGAGGGTGACAAGGCGATACTGGAGTTCTTTACCGGTCAGGGCCCGCAGACGCCCGAGGGTGTGCTGGCCCATGCCGCAGCGCTGCTGCGTGCGGATCGTCTGGGCGAGGCACAGGCGCGGCTGGTGCTGGCGTGGCGTACCCTGCCCATGAGCGGGAACGATCAGGCAAAGTTTATTGACGCACATGGGCCTTTGCTGAAACCGCACCACGCCGCCCGTCTGGACGAGATGCTATGGCAACGGGAACACGCCGAAGCCCGCCAGATGTTCGATCTGGTCAGTGATGCCGACAAGGCGCTGGCCGAAACCCGCATCGCCTTGCAAAATCTGGACGGCGACGTAAACGCCCTGATCGACGCGCTGCCCGCCAGCAAGGCCGGTGATCCGGGGCTACAGGCCGACCGCTTTGAATGGCGCATCCGCAAAGGCTACGGCGACAGCGCCAAGGATCTGATGCTGTCGCAATCGGTCAGCGCTGCGGCCCTTGGTCAGCCCGCCGCATGGGCCAACCGCCGCCGCGCGCTGGCGCGGGATGAAATGCGCAATGGCGATCCGGCGCGGGCCTATCAGATGGCGTCGAAACACTTCCTGTCCGAAGGGTCACATTTCGCGGACCTTGAATGGCTGTCGGGCTATATCGCCCTGCGGTTCCTCAAAGACTCCAAGCTGGCGCTTGGTCACTTTCAGGCCCATGACGGCGCGGTAGAATCCCCCATCAGCCAAGGGCGCGCCGGCTATTGGCAGGGCCGCGCGTATCAAGCCATGGGCGACGCCGAGGGCGCGGCCAAAGCCTATGCCCAAGGCGCGAAGTTCCAATCCTCTTTCTACGGTCTGCTTGCGGCAGAGCGGGGCAATCTGCCGTTCGACACAAGCCTTGCAGGCGCTCCCCCTGAACAGGACTGGCGCACATCGGCGCTGGCACATGCACCGCTGTTTCAGGCGGGGCTGTTGCTGCAAGCCTCGGGCGAGCTGTCGACCGCCGAACGGTTCTGGACCCATCTGGCAGAGCAGTTGATCACCGAAGACGCCGCCCTTCTTGGACAGGCCGCGATTGACGTGGGCCAGCCGCATCTGGCCGTGATGATCGGCAAACGTGTGGCACAACGGGGCATCACCATCGCCGGCCCCTATTACGCGCTGCATGATGCGATCAAGCTGGACCTGAACATGGCCCCCGAAATGGTGTTGGCCATCGCCCGCCGCGAAAGCGAATTCGATCCCGTGGTCCAAAGCCATGTGGGCGCACGCGGTCTGATGCAGCTGATGCCCGCCACGGCCAAGGATGTCGCGCGCGATCTGGAGATCAGCGCGCTGCACACCACCGACCGGCTGACCGCCGACCCGGAATACAACGCTTTGCTGGGGTCCGAATACCTGTCGCAGATGGCGGGCCGGTTTAACGGGAATGTGGTCATGGTCTCAGCCGCCTATAACGCGGGCCCCTCGCGTCCGACGCGCTGGATGGATACCTACGGCGACCCGCGCGAGGGCGACATCGATATCGTCGACTGGATAGAGATGATCCCTTTCCGCGAGACGCAGAACTATGTGATGCGGGTGACCGAAAGCCTGCCCGTTTACCGCGCGCGCATGGGCAAAAACCCCCTGCCCCAACCCTTTACCGAGGAACTAACGGGCACGACCCTTTTGCCGTTCGCGCCAAAAGGTGAATAGCCCCGCCGCGACGATCAGCGCCGCCCCGAAGGCGACATTGGGGCGCACGGTTTCGCCAAAGGCGCTGATGCCGATGATCGCGGCAAAGACCAGTTGCAAATAGGCAAAGGGCTGCACCGCGCTCGCCTCGGCCACTTCGTAGCAGCGGATCAACAGCCAGTGACCCGTGACACCGGTGATGCACAGACACCCCATGATCAGCCAGTCGCTGGCGATCATCGGCTCCCAATACCATAGCCCCGTGGCTGTCATCGCCACTGACCCCGTGACGCCGGTCCAGAAAAAGCTGGTGGCGGTCTTGTCCTTGCGCCCGACATAGCGGGTCAGCAGCCCGTAGACCGCGAACATCGCGGCCGCCACCAGCGGGATCACGGCGGCGGGGTCAAAGACGCTCATCCCCGGCTGTAGAATGATCAACACCCCGATAAAACCGACCCCGATCGCCGCCCATCTGCGCCAGCCGACGCTCTCCCCCAGGACGGGGCCGGACAGGGCGGCAACCAACAGCGGATAACAGGTAAAGACCGCGTGGCTCTCCACAAGGCCAAGGATCGTGAAGGCGACGATCATCACGCAGATCTCGGCCGCCAGCAGCAGCCCGCGGAATATCTGGAGCACCGGCTGGCTGGTCCGCGCCGCCGCCCGCAACCCGCCCGCATGGCGTTTGGCCAGCGCGATCACAAAGGCCGCGAAGAACCAGTAGCGGATCATCACCACCATCATCACGTTGTATTCAGAGGCCAGATGCCGCGACAGCCCGTCCTGCACCGCAAACACAAAGGTCGTGATCACCATCAAGGTGATGCCAAGCGGGATATTGTTCGACTGCGCCGCAGCCGCCGCGCGGTTGGCGGCCATGCTCATACGCGCACAGCCCGCGTCATGTGCCGCTTGCGTCCATAACCGGTCGTGCGCTCAACCGCGAAGCCCGCGCTTTCCAGCGCGCGACGGACCGCGCCAGCGGCGGTATAGGTCGCGGCCGTGCCAAACGGTGCCGTGTGCCGTGCGACATCGTGCAGCAGCTCCGGCTCCCACAGCTCGGGGTTTTTGGCGGGGGAAAATCCGTCAAGAAACCACGCATCCGCCAGCCCGTCCCACGCGGGCACCGCGCGCCGCGCATCGCCGATCACCACGGTCAGCACCACATCGCCAAAGCGCATCTCTCCACCCTCGGGCGACCAAGCGTCCAGCAGCGCGTCGCGCTTGCCGTCGAAGGCAGGAAAGGACCGATGCGCTTGGGCCATATCCTCGGACGACATCGGGAAGGCTTCAAAGGAGGTGAAATGCAGCGTGCCTTTCGCGCCATGCCGCGCCCACGCGTCCCACGCCACGAGAAAATTCAGCCCCGTGCCGAACCCCAACTCTCCGATGCGGAACCCGTCGCGGAAGCGGTTGGTCAGGTCATTCCCGTCGATAAAGACATGCTGCGTTTCCTCTACCCCGTTGTCGAGGCTGAAGTACGGGTCGTCGAACTTGGAGGACACGGGCACACCGCTGTCTTTCCATTCAATATCAGCTGTCTGGTTCTCCATGGGATGGCCTTGTGCTATGGGCGTTGCCGAACACTGCGCAAAAAGGGCAAGGATTGGCAATGGCCGAAATCACGATACGCGGCGCGGGGATATTCGGGCTATCCGTGGCATGGGCCTGCGTGCAACGCAGCGCGACGGTGCAGGTGATCGACCCGAATGGGCCCGCCGCCGGCAGCAGCGGCGGTATCGTCGGCGCGCTGGCCCCGCATGTGCCTGAAAACTGGAACGCCAAGAAAGCCTTTCAACGCGACAGCCTGCTGATGGCCGAAGGGTTCTGGCAAGCGGTTGAACAGGCGGGTGGGGGGAACGCGGGCTATGCCCGCAAGGGGCGCCTGCAACCCGTGGCCGATGATACGGCATTGGCACTGGCACAGCAGCGGGCCGAAACCGCCAAGGCGCTGTGGCAGGGTCAGGCCACATGGTCCGTGATCCGCGCGAGTGACACGCCGTGGCAGCCCGACAGCCCCACCGGCTGGCTGATCCACGACACGCTAAGCGGTCTGATCCACCCCCGCCACGCCTGCGACGCGCTGGTGCGGGCACTGGCGGCCAAAGGCGTGACGGTGCAGGCGGAAGGCGAAGATCGCGGACAGGTGCTGTGGGCGACGGGCGTCGCAGGGCTGACGCAAATGACCGCCAATCACAGCCGTCTGGTAGGCGCAGGCGTCAAGGGTCAGGCCGCGCTGCTGGACTATGACGCGCGCGGCTTGCCACAGCTTTTCGCGGGCGGTGTGCATATCATCCCGCATAGCGACGGCACCACCGCCATCGGATCAACGACAGAGCGCGCGTATACCTCGCCCACCGAGACGGACGCGCAGCTTGATGATGTGATCGCCGCCGCACGTGCCGCGGTGCCCGTGTTGCGTGATGCGTCGGTGATCACCCGCTGGGCCGGCGTGCGCCCGCGCAGCCGCAGCCGTGCCCCGATGCTGGGTTCCTTGCCCGACGCTCCGGGGCAGTTCGTGGCCAATGGCGGGTTCAAGATCGGGTTCGGCATGGCCCCCAAAGTGGCCGAGGTCATGGCCGATCTGATGCTGGACGGGCGCGATACCATCCCCGAGGGGTTCCGCGTCGAAGACAACCTCTAGCGCCGCGGCGGCCCGACAGCCCCCTAAGGCACCTCTTAAACGCAAAAGGGCCCCGGCAGATGCCGAGGCCCTTTCACGTTCATGTCGCCAAGGTTTAGGCAGCGTTTGGCAGGATCACGATTTCAACGCGGCGGTTTTGCGCTTTGCCCGCTGCGTTCAGGTTGCTTGCCACCGGCTGGCTTTCGCCACGGCCCACAGATTGGATGCGGCTGCCGGGAACGCCGTTCGACACCAGCACATTCGCGACGGCGCGCGCACGGCCTTCGGACAGCTGCTGGTTATAAGACGCTTCGCCATCGCTATCGGTGTGACCGACGATTTGCAGCGTGGAGTTGCTGTAGACGTTCACGTTCCGCGCCAGTGCGGCCAGATCGTTTTGCATACCGGCCTGAACCTGCGTGCTGTCTGTCGCGAACAGGATGTCCTGCGGCAGGGTCACGATCAGACGGTCACCTGTGTTGGTGATGATCACGTCGGAATCCAGCTGACGGCGCAGGTCGGCCTCTTGCTTGTCCAGCGAATAGCCATAGCCAGCACCCAATGCACCGCCAGCGACCGCACCGGCCAAGGCACCTTGCGCACGGTTGCCGTCGCCTTTGGACAGCGCACCGATCACAGCACCGGTACCTGCACCGATCAGCGCACCGTTACGTGTGTTGGCGTTCGGGTCGTTGGGGTTGCCGCCAATCGGACCGGGTTCACAAGCAGCCAGCGCCAGAACGCTTGTCAGAGCTACAGCAATGGAGGTTTTCGAAAGTGTCATATCTTATTCTGCCTTTAAGTTGTGGCCCCGTTCGGGCGAGGCAATCGTCACATAACGCTTTACACCAGCCTTTGTTCCCGTTGAACCGGCAGCTTCAAACCCATAGGCAGCAACCCGCCGATACCCTCACGCGTCGACGCGGGCGGATTCAAAGGCCAGCATGGCGCGTTTGACCGGCAGCCCCCAGTGATAGCCCCCTAGCCCACCGGATTTGCGCAAGGCGCGATGGCAGGGGATCAACCAGCTGATCGGGTTACGCCCCACCGCCGTGCCCACGGCGCGGACCGCTTTGGGCGTGCCGATGGTCTGGGCGATTTCGGAATAGGTGGTCACATGACCCGACGGGATCGCCAGCAAAGCCTCCCACACCTTGATCTGGAAGGGCGCGCCGATCAGATACATCGGGGCTTTGTCGGTCCCGTCTCCCTGCACGCCAAAGGCAATCTGCACCCAGTCGCGCAGCACCGCCGGATCCTCGCGGAATGTCGCACCCGGCCAGCGACGGCATAGATCCTCCATCGCGGCATCGGTGCCCATCTCGGCCGAGAAAGCCAGCCCGCAGATCCCCCGTGGCGTGCCCATGACCAGTGCCGGGCCAAAAGGGCTGTCGAACCACCCCCACGAGATCACAAGCCCGTCCCCCTTGCGGGCGAAATCGCCAGGGCTCATGGCTTCCCACCGCAGGAACATGTCGTGCAGACGGCCAGAGCCGGACAGCCCCAGCTCGTGCGCCGTGTCGAGCGTGGTAAAACGGTCGCGCAGCAGCGATTTGGCGTGATCCAGCATCAGGTATTGCTGATAGCGTTTCGGCGACACCCCCACCCACTGCGAGAAGAGCCGCTGGAAATGCGCCGGGCTCATCCCCATTTCGCCCGCGATCTGATCCAGCGCCAGCGGGTCGGCGGCGGCATCGATCAGATCAATCGCCCGCCGCATCACACCGTAGTGATAGGCGCTGCCGTCTGCGGTGGCGGCATCTTCGGGGGCGGTGGTTTGGGGCGTGTGCTGTGCATGTGTCATAGGGGTAGACTACGGCAGGCCCCGCCCCCGCGCGACCCGAAACATGCGCCAAATGACGCAGCCCCCTGCCGCAGCGACGCCCGTAAAATCCGCAGCGCGCGGCTTGCCCTGAGAAGCGAAACCACGCATACCCTTGGCGCATGGCCAAAACCCTTGATTATCACACGATCCGCGAGATTTTCACCCGCTTTCAGGACGCCGAGGCGGAACCGAAAGGCGAGCTGGATCACACCAACGTCTATACGTTGCTGGTCGCTGTCGCGCTGAGCGCGCAGGCCACGGATGCGGGGGTGAACAAGGCTACCAAATCCCTGTTCGAGATTGTCGAGCACCCGCAGCAGATGCTGGACCTCGGACTGGAGGGGCTGACCGAACATATCAAGACGATCGGCCTGTTCCGCCAGAAGGCCAAGAACGTGATGAAGCTGAGCCAGATTCTGGTGGATGACTATGACGGGGTCGTGCCCAACAGCCGCGCGGCGCTTCAATCGTTGCCCGGCGTGGGCCGCAAGACCGCGAATGTTGTGCTGAATATGTGGTGGCACTATCCGGCGCAGGCGGTGGACACGCATATCTTTCGCGTCGGCAATCGCACACGCATCGCCCCCGGCAAAACCGTCGATGCAGTAGAACGCGCGATCGAGGATAATATCCCTGTCGATTTCCAACACCATGCCCACCACTGGATGATCCTGCACGGGCGATACCATTGCAAAGCGCGCAAACCCCTATGCAGAACCTGCATCATCCGTGACCTTTGCCCCTATGAGGAAAAAACCGAATGACCCAATACGAAGTGGTTGGCATCGGCAACGCTGTTGTCGATGTGATCTCGCATGCGGATGACTCGTTTCTGCAAGATAACGGCATCGAAAAAGGCATTATGCAGCTGATCGAGCGGGACCGCGCCGAAAACCTGTATGCGACAATGCAAGACCGTCTGCAGACCCCCGGCGGGTCGGTCGCCAATACCATTGCGGGCATCGGCGCGCTTGGCTTGCCCACGGCCTTTATCGGGCGGGTGAATGACGATGATCTGGGTCAATTCTATGCCAAAGCGATGACAGACATCGGCATTGATTTTGTCAACGCGCCTGTGACCGGGGGCGAGAACCCGACCTCGCGCTGCATGATCTTTGTGACCCCGGACGGGGAACGCTCTTTGAACACCTATCTTGGGATCTCCACTGGGCTTACCTCGGACGACGTTCCGCAGGCGGTGGCCTCCAGCGCCAAGCTGATGTTCCTCGAAGGCTACCTTTTTGACCACGACGCCGGCAAAACCGCCTTCCGCGAAGCGGCGCGCGCGGCGACGGCGGGCGGTGGCATGGCGGGGATCGCGATTTCCGACCCCTTCTGCGTGGAACGCCACCGGGATGACTTCCTCGCGCTGATCGAAAACGATCTGGGTTACGTCATCGGCAACGAGGCCGAGATCCGCGCCCTGTGGGAAACCGACGATCTGGAAGACGCGCTGACCCGCACCGCGGCGATCTGTGACACGGTCGTCTGCACCCGGTCCGGCGACGGTGTGACGCTGATCCGCAAGGGCGAACGTGTCGACGTACCGGTGACCAAGGTGACCCCCGTGGATGCAACAGGCGCCGGCGATCAATTCGCGGCGGGGTTCCTCTATGGCATGGCCACGGGCCGCGACCTTGAAACATGCGGCAAGATGGGCAACATCTGCGCGGCCGAGGTGATCAGCCACATCGGCCCGCGCCCGCAGACCTCGATGATGGAGCTGTTCAAGGAAAAAGGGCTGGTCTGATGCTGACCGACGGATATCACGACGTACCGCTTGGCAAACTGGCGATGGTTGTCACACATCTTGAGATGCGCGAGGCCGCCCCCCTGCGGGATGTCCCCGCCCCCGAGGGTGTGACCCTGCGCGCGTTGACCCCGACACTGGACTGGTACCGTGATATCTTTCGGCGGGTCGGACAGGATTGGCTGTGGTTCGGACGGCTCACAAAAACCGACGCCGAATTGCAGGCGCTGTTGTCGGATGCGGACACGCAGTTTTTCACGCTGACCAAGGACGGTCGCGACGAGGCGCTGCTCGAGCTTAAGTTCACGGCTGATGGCACGTGCGAGCTCGCCTATTTCGGACTGACCCCCGCGCTGATCGGGTCGGGTGCCGGGCGCTACCTGATGAACCACGCGATCCGCACGGCTTGGGCGCGGCCGATCTCGCGGTTTCATCTACATACCTGCACGCTCGACAGTCCGCAGGCGCTGTCCTTTTACATCCGCAGCGGGTTTACCCCGTTCAAGAGGCAGGTCGAGGTCGCGGATGATCCGCGGCTGATCGATCTGCTGGACAAGGACGCAGGGGCGCATGTGCCGACCATCGGCTAGCGCCCCCGAGGCTCATCCCATCCGTTCAGAGGCGTAAGACCCCGGCGAGGCAGGGAAGACCACCGTCTTGTTGCCATTCACAAACACGCGCCGGTGGATATGCGCGTGAATGGCCCGCGCCAATACCTGACTTTCGACATCCCGCCCGAGCGAGACATAGTCTTCGGCGGATTGCGCATGGGTGACGCGCACGATGTCCTGTTCGATGATCGGCCCTTCATCCAGATCGGCGGTCACATAATGCGATGTCGCCCCGATCAGCTTGACCCCGCGCTGGAACGCTTGCTTATACGGGTTCGCCCCCTTGAAGCTGGGCAGGAAAGAATGGTGGATATTGATGATCCGTCCCGACATCTTCTGGCACATTTCGTCCGACAGGATCTGCATGTAGCGCGCCAGTACGATTAGCTCGGCCCCCGCGTCTTCGACCACAGCCATGATCCGCGCCTCGGCGTCGGCTTTGTTTTCCGGCGTGACCTTGATGCAGTGGAACGGGATGTCGTTGTTCACAACGACCTTTTGATAGTCCATATGGTTGGATACCACCGCGACAATATCGATCGGCAACGCGCCAATACGCCATCGGTACAGCAAATCGTTCAGACAATGCCCGAAGCGCGAGACCATGATGACGACCTTCATCTTCACCGCCTCGTCGTGGAACTCATAGGCCATGTCAAAGAGCCGCGCCGCATCGGCAAAGCCGTCTGACAGGGTCGCCAGATCAACTTCGGCTTCGCTTTCAAAGCTGACGCGCATGAAGAAACCGCCGGTTTCCTTATCGTCGAACTGGGCACTGTCCGAGATGTTGCAGCCTTGATCGGCCAGATAATTTGCAATCGCCGCGACAACCCCGCGCGCAGAGGGGCAGGTCACGGTCAGGGCATATGTCTTCATCGGGATTTTTCCTGTGGCAAAGCGGTCCGACGTCGCGCGCCGATAGCCACCTGTTTCCTATCCGCCCCCGCCCCGTCAAGTTCGCGACGGCCGAAAAAGACACGCGACGCCAGCACGGCCGGTCAAATCAGCACAATCGGTTTCCGATCATGCACATTGGCCCATATCCGCTACGCAATCGGGCAGACGGTGAACGCGGCCTGCCCCTTTGTCAGGCGTCGGCAAAATGCTCGACAAAGGCGTTGACCACAGCGGTGTAGACCTCACGCTTGAACGGGACGATGTTGTCGACCAGTTCGCGCACCGGCAACCAGCGCCAGTCCGAGAATTCGGGGTGTTCGGTGTCCAGGTTGATCTCGTCATCCGACCCGTGAAAGCGCAGCAGGAACCATTTCTGCTCTTGCCCGCGGAACCGGCCTTTCCAGATGTTGGGCACCAGTTCGATCGGCAGGTCATAGGGCAACCAGCCCTCGGTCTGTGCCACCACGGTAACAGAGCTTGGGGGGATGCCTGTCTCTTCCTCCAGCTCGCGCAGGGCGGCGACTTCGGCGTGTTCGCCCTTTTCGACGCCACCTTGCGGCATCTGCCATGCGTCCTGATCCCGGTCCCGACGTTGCCCGACAAACACATGCCCGTCGGCGTTGACCAGCATGACCCCGACACAGGGGCGATAGGGCAGTCGGGCGATTTCTTCTGGCGTCATATCGGGGGCCTTTCGCGGCAAGAGAAGTCATACCGGCGTTAGCACGAATCCCGCGCCCATGTATATTGGCTTACGCAGCGTTGTGCGTGACAGAACCGCAGGCTTGGGGTGAACTGCCGCACAGAACGGCCCAGTACCCTACATTCAGCCCTCGAAAGGTTTGCCAAATGTCCGATTATCCGCACCTGCTTGCCCCGCTTGATCTGGGGTTCACGACGTTGAAAAACCGCGTATTGATGGGGTCTATGCACACCGGGCTTGAGGAAACACAGGACTGGAACCGCGTCGCCGAATTCTACGCAACCCGCGCGCGTGGCGACGTGGGGCTGATGGTGACAGGAGGCATCGGGCCCAACCCCGAAGGGTCGGTCGCGCATGGTGCCGCGATGATGCTGTCGCAAAAGGACGTGGACAACCACAGCATCGTCACCGACCGCGTGCACGAGGCAGGCGGCAAGATCGCGATGCAGATCCTGCACGCGGGGCGCTATGCCTTCAGCCCCGAATGCGTCGCCCCCTCGGCGATCAAATCCCCCATCTCGATGTTCGCCCCGAAAGAACTGGACGCGGAAGGTATCGAAAAGCAGATCAGCGATATCGCAGCCTGCGCCCTGCGTGCCAAACAGGCAGGCTATGACGGGGTAGAGGTGATGGGCTCCGAAGGGTATTTCCTGAACCAGTTCCTCGTCACCCACACCAACAAACGGACCGACGAATGGGGCGGGTCGTACGAGAACCGCATGAGGCTGCCAGTCGAGGTCGTGCGCCGCGTGCGCGAGGCCGTCGGCCCCGATTTCATCCTCATCTACCGTTTGTCGATGATCGACCTGATCCCCAACGGCTCAACCTTTGAAGAGGTCGTGCAGCTTGCCAAGGCGGTAGAGGCCGCAGGTGCCACGATCATCAATACCGGCATCGGCTGGCACGAGGCGCGCATCCCGACGATCCAGACCTCGGTCCCGCGCGCGGCCTTTGCATGGGTCACGAAAAAGCTGATGGGTCAGGTGAACATCCCGCTGATTACCTCCAACCGGATCAACACGCCCGAGGTCGCCGAAGAGGTGCTGGTGGACGGCTGCGCCGACATGGTGTCGATGGCACGTCCCATGCTGGCCGATGCCGATTTCGTCGCCAAGGCCGCCGCCGGAAAATCGGCCGAGATCGCGCCCTGTATCGCCTGCAACCAAGCCTGTCTGGACCATACCTTTGGCGGCAAAATCTCGAGCTGTCTGGTCAACCCGCGCGCCTGCTACGAGACTGAACTACGCGTCGATCCTGTTGACGCGGCCAAGACAATCGCCGTGGTGGGCGCGGGGCCTGCGGGGCTCTCTGCCGCCATCACCGCGGCAGAGCGCGGCCATACGGTCACCGTCTTTGACCGCGCATCCGAGATCGGCGGCCAGTTGAACCTTGCCAAGCAGGTCGCCGGCAAAGAGGAGTTCTGGGGCCTCGTCGACTGGTATCGGGAGATGGTCAAGAAATACGACGTCACCGTGAAGCTGAACACCGAGGTCTCGGCCAATGATCTGGGCGATTATGACGAGGTGATTATCGCCACCGGCGTTATCCCCCGCGACCCGCAAATCCCCGGTCAGGACGCGGGCAATGTGGTCAGCTATATCGACATCCTGAACGGCACCGTCACCGCTGGTCAGCGCGTCGCCGTCATCGGCGCGGGCGGCATCGGTTTCGATGTGTCCGAACATCTGGTGCATGACGGGGACAGCACCACCACCAACCTGCCCGAATGGATGAAGGAATGGGGCGTCACCGACCCCGCCGATCACCGCTCTGGCCTCGCGCCCGAAGGTCCGCAGCCGCACGCCCCCGCGCGCGAAGTGACCATGCTGCAGCGCAAGACCACCAAGGTCGGCAAGGGCTTGGGCAAGACGACCGGCTGGATCCACCGCGCGTCCCTGACCATGAAGAACGTGCAGATGATCGCGGGCGTCAACTACGAGAAGATCGACGCAGAGGGCCTGCACATCAGCTTTGGCGAAGCGCGTGAAAAGCCGCAGGTGATCGCGGCGGATACGATCGTGCTTTGTGCCGGTCAACTGTCGGACCGGTCGCTAGCCGACGCGCTAGAGGTCAAGGGCATCCCGTGCCATGTTATCGGCGGCGCGGATGTCGCGGCTGAACTGGATGCGAAACGCGCGATTGACCAAGGCACCCGTCTGGCCGCTGCGCTGTAAGGTATGTCGACCAAAATGGGGCAGGCTGTCGTGGCCTGCCCCGTCTTTCGCCCGCGCCACAAGGGCAGCACATCTTGCGCCTCCGCGCCGGTCTGTCAAAATGCCCGGATCAATAGATGTTTCAGGGTGTGGCCATGCCGATTTGCGTTTTCGATATCTTTGCCGATGGCACGACCCAAGTGCCCACCGACACGCATCTTACGGGGCCGGGCATCTACCGCTGGTGGCACTTTGATCTTGCCGACCCGATGCTTGAACCCTGGGTCCGCGAACACCTGCATGAAATCCCCGCCGGATCGCTGATCCAGAAACAGACCCGCCCGCGCTGTGACCGGTTTGAAGGCGGGCTGATCCTGAACCTGCGCGGCATCAATATGAACGAGGGGCAGGATGCCGATGAAATGGTATCGGTGCGAATGTATGTGGATTCCGACCTGCTTATCACCGTGCGCCGCAAGAAGGTCTTTGCCATAGACGCCATCCGCCGCGAGGCCGAAGCGCAAAAGGCCCCTCCCAGCCCTGCGGAGTTCCTCGAAGCGCTTGTGGGTCGCTTGACCCTGCGGGTGCAGGAACACGTCGCAACGCTGGATGAACAGGCGGAGTTCTTCGAGGATGATCTAGAGGACAAGAACACCCCGATGCCCCATGAGCTGCCCGAAATCCGGCGCAGCGTGATCCGGCTGCGGCGCTATCTTGACCCCCAACGCGAGGCGCTGGCCAAGCTGGCCGCCTTTGATATTCCGCTGATCCCCGACGAAAGCCAGCTTGAGCTGCGCGAGCAGGCCAACAGTGCGCTGATCGCGGTAGAAGAGCTGGACGAGCTGCGCGACCGACTGGTGTCGGTTCAGGAAGAGCACGACGCCAATATCGCGCAGCGCCAAGCGCGCCACGGCTATGTGCTGTCGGTCGCCGCGGCGATCTTTCTGCCGCTGGGGTTTCTGACCGGTCTGTTCGGCGTCAACGTCGCCGGGATGCCGGGGGTGGACCATCCTTGGGCGTTTACCATCCTCTGTCTTGGCATGGCGGGGCTGGCGCTGCTTATGTTTCTGGTCCTGAAACTGGTCCGCTGGATTTGACCACAGCACGGCGCGCCCTGTTTCCCCGCCGCGAACGATCCCTATAAATACCTCTCCACTGTCTCACCGCTGCCGTGATCCTGCCCGATTTGGCCGCCATACCCTTTCCAGACGCAGATGATGAAAGGGGACGGGTATGGACCGCCTGACAGAGATGGAAGCATTCGCCACGGTCGTGGACCAGGGTGGCTTTACCGATGCGGCCAAGAAGATGGGTATCTCCAAATCCGCCGTATCCAAACACGTATCCTCGCTTGAAGCGCGGCTTGGGGCGCGGTTGCTGAACCGCACGACCCGCCGTGTCAGCCCGACAGAGATCGGGCTTGCCTATTACGACCGTGCCCGCCGCGTGCTGAATGACGCGGGCGAAGCCGATGCGCTTGTGACCTCTATGCAATCCGCGCCATCGGGCCTTTTGCGTATCTCGGTCGCGACGGACTTTGGCGTGAACCATCTGTCACCCGCCCTGTCCGAGTTTCTGGCCGATTTCCCCGATATCACCGTCAACATGGTGCTGAACAACCGCTACGTCGAACTGATCAGCGAAGGTTTCGACATGGCCGTCCGTATCGGAGAGCTGGAAGACAGCACCCTGCGGGCCCGCAAGCTGACCGAGACGACCAAACGCATGATCGCCTCCCCCGCCTATTTCGAGAAATACGGCCGCCCCGAAAAGATCGACGATCTGAACGATCACAAGCTGCTGCATTATTCCAACCAGTCCAGCGGAAATATGTGGAAGCTGACCTCGCCGTCGGGCGAAAAGCGTCAGGTGCGCACCGCTGGCTGGCTGTCGGTGAACGATGGGCAATCGCTGCTGAACGCCGCCATCTCTGGCCTTGGCATCGCCTACCTGCCGAGCTTTCTGTATGCCGACGCGATGGAAAAAGGGCTGGTCGAAGACGCGATCCCCGATCTCCCGCTTGAGACCCAAGGCATCTACGCCGTCTATCCTCCGGGCCGGTTCACCCAGCCCAAGGTGCGCGCCTTCATTGATTTTCTAGCCCATACCTTTGCCGAAAAAGGTCCAACGGACTGGTAACACGAGATCACCAACTGCCCTCGGTGAACTGAGCCCATATGTGGCTGCCCCCGCTCCCTTTTCAGGGATGCGGGGATTTTTCTGTTCGGGGTCAGGGCGCGGGTAAAAGCACGGCCTCGACCCGTCGATTGGCGTCGCGCCCCGCTTTGGTCTGGTTAGACGCGATTGGCGACAGATAGCCCATGCCCTGCGCCTCGATCCTGTCGCCCGCGATGCCATGCGCCGTGATCAGCCGCCGCCGCACCGCCGCCGCGCGGCTTCGCGACAGGGCAATATTGTTTTGCAGCCCGCCGACGCTATCGGTGTGGCCCACCAGAACAATCCGCAGATCGGGCTGGTCTTTCAACACCGCCGCCAGATTGGCCAGCGCATCAAACTCCCCCTGCCCCAAGGCCGCGGTGCCGGTGCCGAAATCAAGCGCCGCCAGCACCACATGGCCGGTATTCTGCAACGCCGCAGCCATCTCTGACTGGCTTTGCGCGGGGGTATCGGGGGCCAAGGTCCGGGTGTCTTCCGCCACCTCTGGCACCGACGGGCTGGACGCCTGGCCTTGCGCATCCGCCTCAACGATCTGCAGATAGGCAGAGGTATCGGTTGTGCTGACCAGAAGGGTCGCAACGGCGTCAGGTGATTGCAGCGACCCTTTGACGGCGGTGACAAACTGGTACTGGCGCAGATCGACATACATGTTCGGCGCGGGCAGTGTTTCGATCGCAAAGCGGAAATCGAAACCGCCGCAGACCTCGGCGCTGCAATCCAGAACGATCCTGTAGCCTGCGTCCTCTAGCTGGGTGCGCAGGGGCCGCATAATCTGTAGGGGCGTGAGGCCCGGAGCCTCTAACCGCCAGGCAGAGCGCGCAACCGCGCCTTCGATCTTGACGCTGGCAAAGCCGCCGTCCTCAAAGGCAGAGGTCGGGGCAAGATAGCTGTCAGGGTCGGTATCGCGGGTCACGGTCTGCCGCGCCGCAGCGGGCAGCGACAGGTCCAGCGCTTGGGCCGTGCCCGCCAGTAAAAGCCAGATCAGCCCGGCACGCCAGAGGATCATCTGAATTGCGCGTGGTAAGCGTCGTTCGGTTTCATTTCGGTCGCGCTGGCGACGCGGTTGGTCATATTGAAGAAACCCGTGACCGACGCGATGTCAAAGATGTCGCGGTCGGAAAAGCCCACATCGCGCAGCGCCTGACGGTCCGCCTCGGTGGTTTTGGCGCTGGCGACGGTCAGACGTTCGGCAAAAGCCAGCATCGCCGTTTGCCGCGCATCCAGATCAGCCACGCGCCAATTCATCACCATCTGTTCCCCAAGGATCGGATTGCCCGACAGTTGCCGCACAGCCGCGCCATGGGCCGTCAGACAATAGTAGCATTTGTTCACGGAGGACACGACGACCGCAATCATTTCGCGTTCCAGCTTTGACAGGTTCGACGCGCCCAGCATCAGGTCGTTGTACATCGCGGTAAAGGCGTTCAGCTTGTCGATGTCAAAGGCATAGGCCTGCAGCACATTCGGCACCATCCCCAGCTTTTCCTGACAGACATCAAAGTATTTCTGCGTGTCCTCGGGCAGCGGATCGACCATCGGCAGGTTCAGGGCAGTGGGGGCATCATGCGCCATGGGGCGGCTCCTTCAGTCAGGGGATTGACGGTAATGATAGTGCCCTACCAGATCAAAGCCCAGACCCTGATACAGGCGGTTCGCAGCCGCGTTCGCCTTTGTGCAAAGAACCGCCACCTGCGTCGCCCCATGCGCCTGCGCCCAGAAACCGGCGCTGCGCATCAGCCATTTAGCGACACCCTGCCCGCGCTGGTGTTCCAGCACCTCGACCGCATGGACCATGCATACGCCATCATGCAGCGCGGCAAAGGCGACGCCACCGGGCATCTCGTTCCAGCGGGTCAGGATCGCGGTTTTGGTCGCGGCGCGGTGCATCACGTTGATCCGTTCAGGGCCCACGCCGCCCTTGGCCCAAATCTCTGTCATGATGGCCAGCGGCTCCCATATCTGGAAAGCGGTCACCCGCGGCATCGGCACATCGGTCAGCTTGCCGACCGGCGCGATATAGACATTCACCGGATCGACGATGTCATACCCGCGCGCGGCCAGTTCTGTATCCAGCGTGTCGTCGCCGTCGCGGATCATGAAGATTGGGCGCTGGTCCATGGCGTGCATCGCGGCCTCGGCCTGACCGATATCCGCATTGGGTTCGGCCATCGTCGCGGCAGAGACGCGTTTGCCCCCGCCCTGCCCGTCCCGCAGGG
The DNA here is from genome assembly GCF_040435955.1 of Sulfitobacter sp. TCYB15. Classification (NCBI taxonomy): domain Bacteria; kingdom Pseudomonadati; phylum Pseudomonadota; class Alphaproteobacteria; order Rhodobacterales; family Roseobacteraceae; genus Sulfitobacter; species Sulfitobacter sp. TCYB15. The sequence continues at coordinate 626,636 of NZ_CP159193.1, read as the reverse complement.
TCCAGCCGGTTTCGGTCCAGATTTTCACGGCGGGCCATGTGTGGTCGATGACCTGATAAAGCTGCGCCAGATCGGTCACGGGAACACCTGCGCGAGCTTTGCCATCGCCGCGTCGACCTCGGCCTGATCATTGCCACGGATCACGATATGCGCGCCGTATTTGCCGTCTTTCTGGAAAGGGTAGGACCCGATAGAGAGGTTGGGATAGCTATGCGCCAACTCTCCCAACGGTCCGGCGATGTCGCCCTCTCCCCGTTCGATGCGATGGGTGGCGCTGATCAGGGGAGCCCCGCCGGTCAGGGTTGGCAGAACGCTGGCGACCATTGCCTCGAACACGGCGGGGACACCGGCCATGACATAGACGTTTTCCAGCTTGAACCCCGGTGCCGCCGACACCGGATTGTCGATCAGCGTGGCATCATCGGGGATACGCGCCATGCGCAGACGGGCGGTGTTCAGCTCTGTCGCGCTTTTGGCGTAGTGGTCGGCCAAAATGGCGCGGGCATCCTCGCGCACGTCGATATGCTTGTTGAACGCAGCGGCGATGCAATCGGCAGTGATGTCATCATGGGTCGGCCCGATGCCGCCGCTGGTGAACACGCTGTCATAGACGCGCGACAGTTCCTGCACAGCGGCAATGATCGTGCCGTTTTCATCCCCCACCACACGGACTTCTTTCAGGTCGATCCCGACGCTGGTCAACTGCCCCGCCAGATGGTGCATGTTTGAATCGCGGGTGCGCCCCGACAGGATCTCATCGCCGATGACGATCATCGCAGCAGTGGGGTTGGGCATGGCTGTCTCCTTGAGGGGCCGTTGATTGAGGTATAGGTCACCCCCCATGCGCTTTCAAACCGAACTTGTCCCCGCCCGCCTGATCCGCCGCTACAAACGGTTTCTGGCCGACTGCCAGCTTGAGGACGGGACCGAGGTGACGGCTCATTGCGCCAACCCCGGGTCGATGATGGGGCTGGCCACACCGGGCATGAAAATCTGGCTTGAGCCGAACGACGACCCCAAACGCAAGCTGAATTACGGCTGGCGGCTGGTTGACCACGAGAACGGGCATTTCACCGGCGTCGATACCGCGCTGCCGAACCGTGCGATCAAGGCCGCGTTAATGGATCGGCAGATCGCCCCGTTCGCGGGCTACACGACCGTGCGGCCCGAAGTGAAATATGGTGAAAACTCGCGCATCGATTTTCTGCTGGCCGAGCCCGGCCTGCCCGACGCCTATGTCGAGGTGAAATCCGCCACCCTGTCGCGCCGCGAGGGGCTGGTCGAATTCCCCGATAGCGTGACCAAACGCGGCGCAAAGCATCTGGGAGAGCTGGCGCAGATGGCACGGGACGGGCACCGCGCCGTGCTGCTTTATCTGGTGCAGCGCACCGACTGCAGCGCCTTTAGCGTGGCGGCCGATATCGATCCCGCCTATGCCGCCGCTTTTGCCGACGCCCGCGCCGCGGGGCTGGAAACCCATGTCATCGGCACCCATATCAGCCCCCTCGGGGTCAGCGTTGCGGGCGCAATCCCCCTAATCGACCCGCCTGCACTGGCTCTTGGGGGCCAAGCGGGTTAGACAGCAGCAAATTCATATGACGGAGACAGCGGTGATGAACGAACACCGAGGACGCCAGACCAAAGATGGCATTCGCATTTACGACCCCTCGGATTTCGCGGGGATGCACGCGGCGGGCAAGCTGGCGGCGCAAATCCTTGATGACATCGCCGAACATGTGTTTGTCGGACAAACCACAGGTGCCATTGACGGTGTGATCACGCAGATGATCGAAGACGCCGGCGCGAAGTCTGCCACCATCGGGTATAAGGGCTATCAACACGCCAGCTGTATCTCGCTGAACCATGTCGTCTGCCACGGCATCCCCGGTGACAAAAAGCTGAAGGATGGCGACATCCTGAACATCGACGTCACCGTAATTGTCGATGGCTGGTACGGAGATAACTCGCGCATGTATGTCGCGGGCAAGCTGTCGCGCAAGGCAGAGCGGTTGATCAACGTGACCCATGACGCGCTGATGCGCGGGATCGAGGTCGTGAAGCCCGGCAATACCTTTGGCGACATCGGCCACGCGATCCAGACTTTCGCGGAATCCCACCGGATGAGCGTTGTGACAGATTTTTGCGGTCATGGGCTGGGCCGCGTGTTCCACGCACCGCCAAACGTGCTGCACTATGGCCGCCCCGGCACCGGTGCCGTGCTGGAACCCGGCATGTTCTTTACCATTGAACCGATGGTCAATCTGGGCCGCGCAGAGACCAAGGTCTTGGCCGATGACTGGACAGCGGTCACCCGCGACAAATCCCTGTCAGCGCAGTTTGAACACTCTATCGGCGTGACCGAAACCGGATACGAGATCTTTACCGAATCCCCCGCCGGTATGTTCCACCCGACCTATAGCCAGGGCTGATCCTCAGCCCCGGCGCTTGGCCAGCTTCAGCTCGATCACGGCCCACAGCACGCTGCCTGCATAGGCAAAGCAGCAGATCACCAATGTGGCCCAGGGGAAGCTGACCAGGCAGGCGATAAAGCCGGTAAAGAAGATCAGGAAATAGGTCACGTTGGCGCGCGAGAAGCTGACCGATTTGAACGACCACGTGGGGATGCGGCTGACCATGACCCAGCCGACCAGCACGATATAAAGGCTGGATACCACGTCGGGCAGCGCGGCACCGGGGCCGAAGGCATAGGGCAGATAGATCGGCAGCATCACCAGCATCGCACCTGCGGGCGACGGCACGCCGGTGAAATAGCCGCCATCGTCCAGCGGGTCTTTGGTCCGGGAATCAACGTTGAACCGCGCCAGCCGCATGACGCAGCAGATCGCAAAGACCAGCACCGCCAGCCAGCCCGCGCGGTAGGAATCCTGCAGCCCCCAGAAATACACCACCAAAGGCGGGGCAACGCCGAAGTTCACAAAATCCGCAAGACTGTCGAGCTCGGCCCCGATCTTGCTGTTGAAGCCCAGATAGCGCGCGGTGCGCCCGTCCATCCCGTCAAGGATACTCGCCAGGGTGATCAGCGCCACAGCCAGCGCGATATTCCCCTCGGCGGCGAAACGGATCGCGGAAATACCGGCACAGATCGCGGCAATGGTCAGCATGTTGGGCAACAGCTGCAGCAACGAGAATTCGGTTTTCGTCTTATCCGGCGCGACGGGGGGCTGATCGGTCATCTCAGGAAAGCTCTGCCAGCACGGTTTCGCCTGCGACCATCGTCTGGCCGATGCTGACGCGCGGGGTGACCCCCTCGGGCAGGTAGACATCGACGCGCGACCCAAAGCGGATCAGACCAAAGCGTTGACCCGCCTGCGTATGCGCGCCCTTCTTGGTGAAACACACGATACGACGCGCCACCAGACCGGCGATCTGGACGGCGGCGACCTCGCGGCCGTCGGCCATCTTGATGCGCAGGCTGTTGCGTTCGTTATCCTCGCTCGCCTTGTCCAGCGAGGCGTTGAAAAACTTGCCGGGGCGGTAAGCGATTTCGGTGATCTCGCCCGCGACGGGGGCGCGATTCACGTGGCAGTTAAATACGTTCATGAACACGCTGACCCGTGTTAGCGGCGTGTCGGGCATCCCCAACTCTGCGGGGGGTACGGCAGGTTCGATCAGCGATACGATGCCATCGGCAGGGCTGATGACAAGGTTATCGCCCTTGGGTGTCACCCGCTCAGGGTCACGGAAAAAGTAGTAGCACCAGACGGTTGCGCCGACACCCAGCCATCCCAGTGGTTCAGCGATGATAAAAAGCACCAGCGTGATCGCGGCAAAGATCGCCACAAACTTGCGCCCCTCGGGGTGCATCGGCTTGATGAAGGTGCTGGTCATGCTCAGGCTCATGGCGGTCTACTTTCCTTTACGTCTTTGTTAGCACATAGGCCGCAGCGCAACGAATGCAAAGCGGCAACTGGTGATGGCCAATGGGCTAGTCTTGGCGCAGCAGGGTGATCCAGGTGTCGCCATACTTGCGCTTGTCCTCGCGCGTGAAGCCTTGGGGCGGATCAAGCGGGGCGTTTTCCTCGCAGACGATCATGGCATCGGGTGTCAGCCAGCCGCCCGCGCGCGCCTTGACCAAGGCGGTCTGGCCCATCCCCTTGCCATAAGGCGGGTCGAGAAAGACCAGATCGAACGGCGCCGCGATCCACCCCCCAAGGGCCGTCGCGTCGGAGCGCATCAGCGTGGTCGCGCCCTCGGCCCGCAGCTTCTTGATGTTCTCGGTGATCAGCTTTTGCCCGACGCGCCCGTTCTCGATGAACACCACCTCGCGTGCACCGCGCGACAACGCCTCTAGCCCAAGGGCACCGGTGCCCGCGAACAGGTCAAGCACCCGCGCGCCGTTGATCACATTGTGATGGGTCAGCATGGAAAACAGGCTCTCGCGTACGCGGTCAGAGGTAGGACGTAAATGCGCATCCGCATCGCCCTTGCCCACGTCGGCCAGTTGGGTGCCACGGTGTTTGCCAGCGATGATCCTCATGACTTCAGCAGCGCCTTCAGGTCTGTGTTCGGGTCTTCGATCAGCGCAGGCGCGGGGGATTTGCCCGCCTCGATCAACCGGCGCCCGATCATAAAGCCGCGCGGATCGTTCATCGCGTCCACCGCCAGCAGTTCGTCCCCGCGATAGTACCAGAAGGCCACGCTATCGGCGTCGCTGCGTCGGGTGATAACGCGATCATAGCCCATGTTCAGCCCCGCGATCTGCAGTTTCACGTCATACTGGTCCGACCAGAACCACGGCTTGGCGACATATTCCTTATCCGCACCCATGATATTTTCCGCGACCAGCTCGGCCTGATCAATGGCGTTTGGCACAGATTCCAACCGGATGCGCCCGCCGCGATAAGGGAAGGACGCGCAATCGCCTGCTGCCCAGACATGCGGCGCAGAGGTGCGCCCGTGGCTGTCGGTCATAATGCCGTTGTCATTCACGATCTCCGCCGCATCGGCCAGCGCCGTCGCCGCCCCGATGCCAACGCCGACGATCACGAAATCCACGTCCAGCGTGGTGCCGTCCGACAGTTCAGCGCCGGTGACATGCGTGTCGCCTGTCAAACGCTCAAGCCCGACGCCTTCGCGGATGGTGACGCCATGCGCCTCGTGCAGCGCGCGGAAAAAGTCAGAGGTCTGCGGGGCCGCGACCCGTTGCAGGATGCGGTCGCCCATCTCTACCAGTGTCACCTGCAACCCCAGCTTGGCCGCGACCGAGGCGGCCTCTAGCCCGATATAGCCACCACCGACGATCAGCACCCGCGCGCCTTTGGTAAAGCGCGGGCCCATCGTATCGACGTCCATCAGGTCGCGCACCACATGCACGCCCGCCAGATCGCCACCGATATGCGCGGGCAGCCGACGCGGGAAAGATCCGGTGGTCAGCACCAGATCGTCATAGGCCATATCCCCGCCGTTCACCCGCACGGTCTGCGCTGCCGGATCGATGCTGTCGACCGTGGTGCCCAGCATCAGGTCAATCCTGTGGTCGGCGTAAAAACTCTCGGGCCGCAGATAGAGCCGCTCAAGCGCCATGTCGCCCAGCAGATAGGCCTTGGACAAGGGCGGGCGCTGGTAGGGGGGCACGGTTTCGGCCCCGATCAACGTGATCTTACCCTCAAAGCCGGAGTTGCGCAGCTTGGCCACACAGGATGACCCCGCCTGCCCTGCCCCGATCACCACCACATGACCCATCCTTGCCCCTTTCGAAAAAACCGTGTTCCTGCCTGCGTGCAAAGCCTATATCTTCCGTGAAGACAAACGCAATGACACGAAAGGTCACGCATATGACGATTTCCCAAGGCGACACGCTGCCCGATGCAACGCTGGTGCAAATGGGGCCGGACGGCCCGCAGCCTGTGCAGATGGCTGACAAGCTAAAGGGCCGCAAGGTCGTCGTCTTTGCCGTGCCCGGTGCCTATACGCCCACCTGCGATTCCGCCCACGTGCCCAGCTTTGTGCGCACCAAGGACCAGTTCGACGCCAAAGGCGTGGACGAGATCATCTGCGTGTCCTGCAATGACCCCTTTGTTATGGCCGCTTGGGGTGAATCGACAGGCGCGACGGCGGCTGGCATCACCATGCTCGCCGATGCCAACAGCGCCTTTACCAAAGCCATCGGCATGGAATTCTCGGCCGAGCCCGCGGGGCTGATCTCGCGCTCCAAACGCTATGCGATGCTGGTGGATGACGGCAAGGTCACGCTATTCCAGGCCGAGGTACAGCCCGGCGTCTGCGACATGTCGGGCGGCGAGGCGCTGCTGGACAACATGTAATCCTGCACAACCCTTAAAAAGAAAAACGCAGCCGCGGGGGCACCGCGGCTGCGTTTTTCTTTGAATAATTCGACGATCAATGGTGCCCTAGCCCGCTTTGACTTCGCCCATCAATCCATCCATTTTGCGCGCCAGCTTGGCATCAAGCGAGCTTAGGCCGTCCACGTCATGGGTCGTCAGGGTAACGATCACCTTGTTATAGACGTTCTCCCACTCTGGATGGTGGTTCCATTTCTCGGCCCAGATCGCCGCGCGGGTCATCCAGCCGAAAGCATCCGCGAAATCATTGAACTTGAAGGTTTTGACGATCGCATCCCGGTCCTCCACCATAGCCCAGCCTGTGCTGAACAAGGGGGCCAATACGGTTTTGCGCGTCTCTTCGCTTAATCTTTCGCTCATTCCTGTTCCTCAACCTCGACCCTTTTGAATGGGCCGTAATCTGTCAAAATGTCTATCTCTTCGTCAACGGCTGCCCGTTCCTGTACAAGATAGTCTTCAACAGCGCGCATAAAACCCTCGTCCCGCATCCAATGCAGCGACCACGTCGCCTGTGGCAGGTAACCGCGCGCGAGCTTGTGTTCCCCTTGCGCACCTGCCTCGACGGTAGAGAGGCCCAGTTTGATCGCGATATCGATGGCCTGATAATAGCACAATTCAAAGTGCAAGAACGGATGATGTTCAGTGCAGCCCCAATAGCGCCCATAAAGCGCATCGGCACCGATAAAGTTCAGCGCCCCCGCCACCCACTCACCATCCCGCCTGGCTAGCACCAGTGCCATGTCGTCGCGTAGCTGGTCCTGGGCGATGTCGAAGAATGCGCGTGTCAGATAGGGCGTGCCCCATTTGCGCGCGCCTGTGTCCTGATAGAATTGCCAGAACGCATCCCAATGTTCGCGCTTCAGATCGTCACCGGTGAATACCTCTATCTCTCCGCCAAAGGCCTGCGCCTGTTGGCGTTCCTTGCGGATGTTCTTGCGCTTGCGCGAGCTGAGCGTGGCAAGGAACCCGTCGAAGTCCTTAAAGCCCGCGTTGTGCCAGTGGAACTGCTGGCTTTTGCGGGCGAGCAGGCCCAGTTGCTCTGCGGCGCTGGCCTCGTCCTGGGTACAAAAGGTAATGTGCAAGGACGACAGCCCGTTTGAATCGGTCAGCTGAACCGCCCCCTGAATGAGGGCCGCGGTGCCTGTCTCTTCAAACCCCGGACGGGTCAGGAAACGGCGGCCCGTGGCAGGGGTATGGGGCACGGCGATCTGCAGCTTGGGGTAATAGCGCCCGCCCGCCCGTTCAAACGCATGGGCCCAGCTGTGGTCAAAGATGTATTCACCCTGACTGTGTGACTTGGCGTACATCGGCGCCACCGCGATGATCTGACCGTCAATGGCAGCGCTGAGGTATTGCGGCTGCCACCCCGTACCGGGGCCGACGCTGCCGCTTTCCTCTAGCGCTGAAAGGAAACGAAAGGTGGTGAAAGGGTCCGCGGGGCGCGCGCCCCCGGCGGCTTCGGGACAGGCACAGGCATCCCATTCCGCCTGACCGATGTGCGCGATGCGCGAGGCAATTCTTATTTCGACGTCGCGCGCGTTCATACTGGATGTCCCGTTGTCATAGGCCTTATCTGTGGCCGAAGCCGGACGGTTCAACCTTGCAGCGGCGCGTCATAGCCTTCGAAGGTGATATTATGCGCAAATTCGCGTGCGCCGTTTTCAACTGAAAGGCTGCGCACGGTCCAGCAGCAGATCATCGCGCCTGCCTCGCGCAGCTCTGCCACACGGGGGCGGGGCAGATCGTCGACCTCGTGGCTGATGAAACACGCGCCGGTGCGATCGTAATCGGGGATCTCGCGCAGGCGGTCGCAGGTGGCTTTGGGCAGCGGCCATTCGACATAGCGATAGGCGCTGGTCACCAATCCACGCGGCACATCCGGCAGCAGCTCTGCCATCCGCGCGACGCTGTTGGGGTTGAACGACATGATAGCCACATCGCCCACATAGTCGCGCAGGGCTTCTGCCACCGCATCTTCCAGCGGTCCGATGTCCGTGCCCATTGCACCGTCCTGATCCTTGATCTCGACCAGCAGCGGCACGCGTCCTGCGATCAGTTCCAGTACCTGCGGCAGGGTGGGAATAGTGTCGTTGCCGCCGGTGAGCGTAATCTGGCACAGGTCATCCGCATCGCGTTGCCGGATGGCACCGGTCTGGCCTGTCAGGCGATCCAGCGCATAGTCGTGAAACACCAGCGCCACACCATCGCGTGACAGTTGCACATCAAGCTCGATGCCATAGCCCCGATCAATCGCGGCCTGAAAGGCGGCAAAGCTGTTTTCGGGCCGACCGGCATCGCGGTGATGAAAACCGCGATGCGCAATAGGGGTCGTATAAAACGCCTGTGGTAGGGTCATTCGATTTCGAAAATGCCTTCGATCTCGACCGCGACACCCAGCGGCAAGGAAGCGGCAGAAACGGCCGAGCGCGCGTGACGCCCCGCATCCCCCAAAGCTTCGACAAGGAAGTCAGAGGCCCCGTTAACCACTTTGGGCTGGTCGGTGAAATCGGCGGTGGAGTTCACAAAGGCCGTCAGCTTCACCACCCGCTTGAGCCGTTCGATATCGCCGTCACATGCGGCTTTGACTTGCGCCAGCAAGCTGATCGCGCAGGTCTTGGCGGCTTCGGCACCCGCGGCGACATCCATATCCGCGCCCAGTTTTCCAGTGATGAACCCGTCCGGCCCGTTCGAGATCTGGCCCGAAACATAGACCGTGTTGCCGGTTTTCACGAAGGGCACATAGTTCGCCGCAGGGGCAGGTGCGTCAGGCAGGGTGACGCCAAGATCGTTCAGACGGCTGGTGATGCTCATGGGGGACTTCCTTGGAATGAATGGCTTTGGCGGGACGATAGCGATGCGATGCCGAAACGAAAAGACCCAAGAGGGAGGAACTGCAACACCTGCCACCAACGCGAGATGCCCAAGGAAACTCATGTTGCGTATTTCGGGGACGCTGCGCATAACAAACCATGTTTTTCACGCGTTTTCGGGATTTATACCATGTTCAAGGCCACGACCCTCTCCACATCGCTGCGCGCCCTTGTGGGTGTCACTTTGGTTGCAGGTCTTGCCGCCTGTAGCGGTGCATCGCGCCCCCAGCCCGCAGGGGTCAATGACCCGCACGAGGTCGGTAACCGCAAGGTCCACGCCTTCAATCAGAAGATCGGCGGATCGGGCAAACCCAACCGCGTGCTGGGGGCGGTGCCGATCGAATTCCAGACGGTCGTGCATAACGTCTCCGAGAACCTGTCGATGCCGCAAGCTGCCGTCAACAGCGCCTTGCAGGCCGATGTCGCGGGCTTTGGCCTGTCTACCTACCGCTTCTTGGTAAACAGCACGCTTGGGATGGGCGGCCTGTTCGACGTCGCGAGCGAATTCAAAGTGCCCGAGCATGATACCGACTTTGGCGAAACGCTGTATGTCTGGGGTGTGGGCGAAGGCCCGTATATCGAACTTCCGCTGATCGGCCCATCGACCCGCCGCGACACCGCCGGCCGCGTGGTGGACCTGTTCACCAACCCGCTGTCCTATACGCTTGATAGCCCCGAAAGCTATGTCGGCACCGTCACCGGCTATGCCGATAGCGCATTCGAGAAAAACCGCCGCATCGTGAATGGCAAGCAAGTGCCGATGTCCGCATCGGGCGACAGCTATGCCCAGGCACGTCAGGACTATCTGCAAAAGCGCCGTGCCGATCTGGCGCGCCCCACCAGCATCGCCGCCACCACCGGCCCGCGCATGGTTGACTAAGCATCAAATAACACGCGCCTCCCTTCCGGTCTCTTTCGGATAGGGGCGCGCGATTCAGGTCAGGGCAGCTTGGCAACGGGCCTGCGGAGGATCATTATCAGGGCATGGATATCACCCTGATCAAAACCTTTATCGAAGTCGCCAACACCGGCTCTTTTGTCGCTGCTTCCGAACGGCTGTTTGTCACCCAATCCGCTGTCAGCCTGCGCGTGCAACGACTGGAAGACAGCCTGGGCCACCCGCTGTTCAAACGATCAAAAGCGGGGGCGGTGCTGACCTCGGAAGGCGAACAATTCACCTCATACGCGCTAAGCCTTCTTAAGATATGGGAAGAAGCCCGGCAGCAGATCGCGATCCCGGAAGGATATAGCCGCAGCTTTTCTTTCGGCGCACAGCACGCCCTGTGGCACAAGCTTGGCTTTCGCTGGATCGACGCGATGCAAGCGATGATGCCCGAACTGAGTATTCACGCCGAAATGGGTATGTCCGACCGGCTAACGCGGTTTCTGGTCGAAGGGGTTATTCAGGCCGCCTTGCTTTACACCCCGCAGCTGCGCCCCGGTTTGCGCGTCGAACCCGTGCTGGAGGAAGAACTGATTCTCGTCGCGTCCTTTGAAACGGACGTCAAAGATCTTGGCAAAGAATATGTCGCGGTCGACTGGGGGCCGGAGTTTACACATATGCACGCCAGCGCCCTGCCCCATCTGACCAATTCGGGGCGATCATTGGCCCTTGGCGGGCTTGCGGCCGATTATATCGTCAACCGTCGCGCCGCTGCTTACCTGCCCGCACGGGCAGTGCAACGGTATCTCGACGTTGGAAAACTGCATGTTGTGGCAAATTCCCCACGCTTTGCGTACCCCGCATGGGTGGTCTGGCGCGAAGATCTGGACCCCGAGATGCTGTCGATCGCACGGCGTAGTTTGATGGACCTCGCTCAAGCGGCTGAAAATCAACAGAATATTCTGATCGAGAGCTTGGACAACGGGCAAAACACGCCTTAATCCCGCTTCAAGGGCAGTTAACACGAGTAATACTTGCTTCATGCACGATTTATTCGAATTTCACTTATCTGACCCCCTGTCTTAAATCCATTCTCAGCAGAGATGCTCTCGCCTCAACCAACGAGGCGGGTCACTTCTAAGGGAAAGGATTCCCCAATGAATACAGTACTTAAAGCGTCCGCGGTTTCCGTAATCGCACTCTTGGCTGCTGCTCCCGTTTTCGCGCAGCAACGTGCGCTTGGCATTGAAACGCTGAACGACCAGATCGACGACATCACCGATGACGTGAACACCGACCTGGCCCGCGGCACCGACGCAGAACGTTATGGCGCCAATGGCGTTGCCCAAGGTTGGCGCGGGTCTTTCGCCCTGTCCGCATCGGGCACCAGCGGCAACACAGACAACGGCGAAGTATCGGGCGCTGGCCGCCTGACATACGGTGTCGGCGACTGGAACCACCTGGTTGGTTTTGCGGTAGAATACGGCGAAGCAAACGGCACCAAGAGCGAAGAGAAGTTCTTTGGTACCTATGAAGGTAGCCGCTACTTCACGCCCGAGTTCTATGCGTTCGGCCTGGCCCGTTACCAATATGACGGTTACCTGACCGACACATCCGGTGCAGCCGTTGACGGTTCCGAAACAGACGCATTCTTGGGCTTTGGTCCGGGTTACCGCGCGATCAATAAAGAAGACAACACATGGCGCGTTCAAGCGGGCCCCGGTGTACGCTACTTTAAAGACGCAACCGGCACCTCCGAAACCGAAGTCGGCTTCATCGCCTCGTCGCGCTACTTCTACGCGTTCAACGACATCGTATCCTTCACCATGGACACCGACATTGTTGGCTCTGACGTGAACACCATCGTGTCGAACGACGCTGGCATCAACTACAAGATGTCCGACAACCTGTCGACACGCGTAAGCTACCGTACCGACTACAACACCGATCCGGTTGCGGGCCTGAAATCCACTGACAACACCCTGGGTGTGTCGCTGGTTCTGGGCTTCTAAGCCAGACCGTCAAACCCCACGGGGGCGGGTCTCCTCGTACCGCTCTCGGGGATGCGACAAAAGGAAGGGAGGCCGGAATAATCCGGCCTCCCTTCTTTCGTTTCCGAAGCGCTGTGCTGCGGCAGAGGCAGGGCCTTTACCCGCCAAAGATATCGCGCAGCACCCTGTCGATGACGCCCAGTGGGTTGTCCTGACGCGGTACCCGCTGCGGCTGCGCCGGTTGCTGAGGCTGCGGCGGGGCTTGCACCACTGGCGGTTCCGGCACGATCATCGGCAGCGGCGTATTCGGCAGCCCTTCGTGAACGCGCATCATGACCTGCTGCCAGATCTCGGTGGGCAACCCGCCCCCCGATACACCGGTCAACGGCGTGTTGTCGTCATAGCCCATCCAGACACCGGCCACGTAGTCGGCGGAAAAACCGATGAACCACGCGTCGCGGTTGGCCTGTGTCGTGCCCGTTTTACCGGCCAGCTCACGGCCACCAAATTGCGCCCGCTGCCCCGTGCCTTCGGACACGACCTTTTCCATCATATAGACCAGTTGCAGCGCGGCATCTTCCTGAATGACCCGCTCGCCGATACCGCCGCCGGTGCCCATTACCGGATCAGTGTCGCCCTGCAACGTCAGATCAATCAGCCCATAGGGTTTAACGGATGACCCGCCGTTCAGGATGCCGGCATAGGCACCTGTCATTTCAAGCAACGTGCTTTCGGACGCCCCAAGAGCCAGCGCCGGACCGACGGCCAGATCACTTTTGATGCCGAACTGCTCGGCCACCTGGCTGACCACATCGCGCCCGACACTCTCCGAGACTTTGACCGCCGGAATGTTCAACGAATCCTTGAGCGCGGTGGTGAGCGTCACATTGCCCTTGAAGCTGTTGGTATAGTTCTTCGGGCACCATTGGCCCGACCCGGGCACGTTCAGACAATAGGGCGCATCTTCAATCAGATCGTTGGGCGAATACCCCAGATCCAGCGCCGCTGCATAGATAAACGGTTTGAAGGCAGAGCCGGTCTGACGCATCGCTTGTGTCGCGCGGTTAAAGGCCCCCGCGACCTTGGTCTTGCGCCCACCGACCATGCCACGCACGGCCCCGTCAGCAGACATGATCACCACAGCCGCCTGCGCTTTGGAGCCTTCGCGGACCTTGTTTTCGAACACCCAGCTCAGACCTTCCTCGGCGGCGCGCTGGATCTTTTGGTCAAGGGTGGTCTTGATCACCACATCCTCGGTCGTGTTGCGGGTAAAGAACTCCGGCCCCGACGACATCACCCAATCCGCGAAATAGCCACCCGCCTCGGCCTCTGCGGCTTCTGACAGCTCGGCGGGGTTGGCAATGGCGTTATCCGCTTCGGCTTTTGACAGATAGCCCTGATCCTCCATCAGGCGGATCACGGTTGCCGCACGGCTTTGCGACCGATCAAGATTATTGGTCGGTGACAGCGTGGTCGGTGCGGTCAACAGACCCGCCAGCATCGCGCCCTCGGCAGGCTTCAACGCGGCGGCCGGTTTGCCAAAGAAACGCTGCGACGCGGCTTCGGCCCCAAAGGCACCGCCGCCCATATAGGCGCGGTTGAGGTAGATCGACAGGATATCATCCTTGGAATACTTCGCTTCCATCGCCATGGAGAACAGGGCTTCCTTGCCCTTGCGCGACAGCGAGGACCGGCGACATTCGGCTTCGTATTCCTTTTCCGTCTGCCCCGACGACGCATCATAGGGTTCACCCAGACACAGCAGCTTGGCCACCTGCTGCGTGATCGTCGAACCACCGTGACCGGACAAGGGTCCGCGACCCTCGCTCAGGTTGATCTTGACCGCCGAAGCGATGCCGCGCGGGCTGACACCAAAGTGACGATAGAAGCGTTTGTCCTCTGTCGCGATCACCGCGTTCTTCAGAGCGGGGGATACGCTGTCTGCGGTGACGACGCCGCCGAACTGATCCCCGCGCCATGCAAAGACATCACCATAGCGATCCTTGAGCGTGACAGACCCTCGCGCGCGCCCATCCAGCAGCGCCTCGAGCGGCGGCAGCGTGGTGTAGAAATAGCCGACGGCCAACGCAACCATCAGCACCGCAACGGCAGTCACCCGCCAGACGATCGTCCAGATCAAACGGAAGACCCACCGCACCAGCGCGGCCAGCCAGCCAATAGGCCCCTTGGGGCGCGCAGGCGCACGACGTGCCGGCTTGCGCTTGGCCGGGGCCTTTTTCGCGACCGGCTTGCGGGGCGGTTTGCCGCCTTTGCCCGCGGTGCGTTTATCGGCAACCAAGGGCCGCTTCCGTTTGGATGAATCACTCATATGCTGCTCGCTGAACCATTCTTTTTTTTCGCACTCTATCCTGCACAGCGCGGTTTGTTTAGCGCAGACGCCCCGCTGCGCCGTCTAATTAATGCCCAATAATTAAGCACTCTTCCCACAGCGCCCAATAATCAGGCAAACACGCCTACCCAGAGAGGCACTAAGCGCGATGCACCCTTCCTTCAAGGGGCACCGGCCGCTCTTTTATCCAAGGCATAACGCAGGAAGTACCTGCCATCTGGAAGAGGGATTATAGGTGAAACTCATTATCGCAACAATCAAGCCATTCAAGCTCGAGGAGGTGCGCGAAGCACTGACCGAAGCGGGCGTGCGTGGCCTGATGGTGACCGAGATCAAGGGCTTCGGTGCCCAATCCGGCCATACCGAAATCTACCGCGGCGCTGAATATGTCGTGAACTTCGTACCCAAGGTGAAGCTTGAACTGGTGGTCGCAGATGCGCTGGCCGACCAGATGGTCGAGACGATCACCCGCACCGCACATACCGGCAAGATCGGCGACGGCAAAATCTTTGTCCTCGACGTTGAACAAGCCGTGCGCGTGCGCACCGGCGAAACCGGCGAAGACGCCATCTGACCCCCACGTCCGAGGAATTGACGACATGACATCACGACTTCTTATTCCCCTTGCCGCCGCAGCGACGCTGCTGCCGTCCTTGGGTTTCGCGCAGGAGGCCGAGTATGCAACCGCGGCTGACACTGCTTTCATTTTCAACACGATCCTGTTCCTGATCGGCGGCTTTCTGGTGTTCTGGATGGCAGCGGGTTTTGCCATGCTCGAAGCCGGTCTGGTGCGGTCCAAGAACGTGACCACCCAGCTGACCAAGAACATCGCGCTTTTCGCACTGGCCGCCATTCTCTACTGGCTGGTCGGCTATAACATCATGTACCCCGGCGACGCGTGGATCATCCCCGGCGTGTTCGGCACTTTTGCAACCAAGGACATCAAGACGGCGATTGACGCGGGCGGCTATTCCAACGCGTCGGATTTCTTCTTCCAGTTGATGTTCTGCGCGACCACCGCATCCATCGTTTCGGGCACATTGGCCGAGCGTATCAAACTGTGGCCCTTCCTGATCTTCACCATCGTGCTGACCGGCTTTATCTATCCGATCGAAGCAAGCTGGCAGTGGGGCGCAGGCTGGTTGTCTGACGCGGGCTTCAGCGACTTTGCGGGTTCCACTCTGGTCCACGCCGCGGGCGGCTTTGCGGCTCTGGCAGGTGCGCTGGTGCTTGGCCCCCGTATCGGCAAATACAAAGACGGTCGTGTGATCCCGATGCAGGGTTCGAACCTGCCGCTCGCCACTTTGGGCACGTTCATCCTGTGGCTGGGTTGGTTCGGCTTCAACGGCGGCTCGCAATTGGCCATGGGGTCGATGATCGACGCTGATGCTGTTGCGCAGATCTTTGCCAACACCAACATGGCTGCTGCTGCCGGTGCCATCGCCGCGCTGGTCCTGACCCAGATGCTGTACAAAAAGCCCGACCTGACAATGGTGCTGAACGGCGCGCTGGCCGGTCTGGTCTCTATCACAGCTGGCCCGCTTGACCCGACGCTCTTCGGTGCGCTTTGGATCGGTGCTGTGGGCGGTGCGATCGTGGTCTTCGCGGTGCCCTTCCTCGACAAGCTCAAGATCGATGACGTGGTCGGTGCGATCCCGGTTCACCTGATCGCAGGCTTCTGGGGCACGCTGGTTGTTCCCGTCTACACCGACGGCACATCCTTTGTGACACAGATCATCGGCTTTGCCTCAATCGGTGCCTTTGTCTTCATCGTGTCGCTGATTGTCTGGATGATCCTGAAAGCCACCACCGGCATCCGCGTCAGCGAAGAAGCCGAGATCGCTGGTCTGGACGTGTCCGAACTGGGCATGGAAGCCTACCCTGAGTTCTCCAAGAGCTAAGGTCTAAACTCCTGCAGGCAGGCAGAGGCCCGGGCGTTCGCGCCCGGGCTTTTTGCTGCGCGCGTGTTATGCTGGGCAGGACTGGCAATGCGCCCAAACAAAACCGCCGCGCCAGATGCCAGCGCGGCGGTTTGAGTATTTTTGAAAGGGTGAAGCGGCGGGTTAGATGCCGACCTCGATGATCGCCTTGGCGAGGATCGGCACGGTTTCGGCGTTCAGCCCCGCGATGTTCATGCGGCTGTCACCCACCATATAGATGCCGTGGTCTTCGCGCAGCTTGTCGACCATGTCAGACGAGGTTCCGAGGCGCGAGAACATGCCGCGGTGTTCGGCAAGGAATCCAAAACGGTCAGAGCCGGAGAGACGCTGAAGTTCGCCCGCGAGCTGGCTGCGCAGGCCCAGCATGGTGTTGCGGATGTCTTCGAGCTCGGCCATCCAGTCGCTGCGCAAGGCGTCATCGTTCAGGATGGTGGTGACGATGCGGGCCCCGTGATCGGGCGGGAAGCTGAAGTTCTGACGGTTGAGAAAGGCCAGCGTGCCCTGGTTCAGCTTTTGCGCCGAGGTGTCTGCCGACAGCGCCATCAGGATCCCGGTGCGTTCGCGGTAAATCCCGAAGTTCTTGGAGCAGCTTGCCGCGATCAGACATTCAGGCACCGCCGCCGCGACCTTGCGCGTGGCCGCCGCATCCGCGTCAAGCCCGTCGCCAAAGCCCTGGTAGGCGATATCGATCATCGGGGTGGCACCGGTGTCTTGCAACACTTTGATCACCGCGTCCCATTCGGCGGCGTTCAGGTTGGCCCCTGTCGGGTTGTGGCAGCAGCCGTGCAGCAGGACCACATCGCCTTTTTGCGCGGTCTTGAGGTCGGCGATCATGCCGTCAAAATCAACGCCACGGGTTTCATCGTCGAAATAGCGGTAGGGGACCATCTCCATCCCCAGATATTTCAGGATCGACAGATGGTTCGGCCATGTCGGGTTCGACACAAACACCCGCGCCTGCGGGCGGGCCATCTGGATCAGCTCGAACGCCTGACGGATCGCGCCGGTCCCGCCCGGGGTCGCGGCGGCGGCGACCTGTGCGCGGGGGACCGCATCGCCAAGCACCATCTGCACCATCGCATCGCCAAAGGCAGGGTCGCCCGCCAAACCGGTATAGGCCTTGCTGGTCTGGGCTTCCCACAGTTGGTGCTCAGCCGCCTTGACCGCGCGCATGACGGGCGTCAGCCCCGTGGCATCCTTGTACACGCCCACGCCAAGGTCGATCTTGGTCTCGCGGGGGTCATCCTTGTACATCTGCATCAAGGCAAGGATTTTATCGGCGGGCTGCGCCTGTAGGGTTTCGAACATTATGCGTCTCCGGTCGCAACGGGCACGGTGGGGAACATCCCCCATTCTGCCCAAGATCCATCGTAAAGGGACCAATCGGTATGGCCCATCCGTTCCAGTGCCAGCGCGAGTATCGCCGCGGTGATGCCGGACCCGCAGGTCGTGATCACAGGGTGCGACAGGTCAATGCCTGCCGCTTCAAAAGCCGCTTTGGTCTCGGCTACGGATTTCAGTGTTTTGTCGTCGTTCAACAGCTCTGTGTAGGGCAGGTTGCGCGACCCGGGGATGTGGCCAGCGCGCAGGCCTTCGCGGGGTTCGGGCGCGTCGCCGCGAAAGCGGGCCGCTGCGCGGGCATCAACGATCTGCGGTGCCTTGAGCTTGGACGCCTGAGCGACCTGCGTCACATCACGCACCAATTGGTTTTGGAAACGCACGGTCATGTGGCGGTCGCGGGGGATCGGGGGCATGTCTTCGGTGGGGCGACCTTCGGCGACCCATTTGGGCAGGCCCCCATCCAGCACGGCGACATTTTCCTGCCCCATCAGACGGAACAGCCACCACACACGCGCGGCCGACAGCAAGCCGGCCCCGTCATAGACAACCACCTGATGCCCGTCGCCCACACCCATAGCGCGCATCCGCGACATGAACTTTTCAGCAGGCGGGGCCATATGCGGCATATCCGACCGCCCATCAGAGATTTCGTCGATGTCGAAAAAGCGGGCGCCGGGGATATGCGCCTGATTATATTCGGCTTTGGGGTCGCGTCCCGCATCGGGCAGATACCATGACGCGTCCAGCAGACGCAGGTCGGGATCCTTGAGGTGCTGCGCCAGCCAATCGGTTGAAACAAGCGTTTTCGGGTTGTCAGCCATGGGTCCACCCCCTTTTAGAACAGGTTTTTCAATGCCTACCCGCGACGGCCCCCGCAAGCAAGAGCCCGCGACTGTGCACATGCAGCACAGGCCGGAAATGGGCATATTGTGTTCCGTTCAGACCCCGAGAGCGGGACGGGGCGTCAGCCGTGGTCTTTCAGCAGACGCTGCTTTTGGCGGGACCAGTCGCGCTTGGCGGCGGTTTCCCGTTTATCGTGCAGCTTTTTACCCTTGGCGATGCCGATCTTGATCTTGGCCATGCCACGGTGATTGAAATACATCACCATCGGGACCAGCGTCATGCCTTTGCGTTGGGTTTCATTCCACAGGTTCGACAGTTCCTTCTTGGACACCAAGAGCTTGCGGCGACGGCGTTCCTCGTGGGTGAAGGTCTTGGCCTGCGTGTAAGGCGCGACGTAGGAGTTCACCAACCACAGCTCGCCATCTTCCACGGCGGCATAGCTTTCGGCGATATTGGCACCGCCGTTGCGCAGGGATTTGACCTCGGACCCTTCAAGGATGATGCCGCATTCGACATCATCGTCGATCGCGTAATCGAACCGTGCGCGGCGGTTTTCGGCGATGACCTTGTAGTTCGGGTCGGATTTGGAAGATGATTTAACCTGTGACATGCCAAGGATGTAGGGCGTTGCGGCCCTGCGCGCAAGATGCCGCAGCGGGCATAACCGCATGGACCGTCAGGCGGGGCGCGCCGACCCTGCCCGCTTAGTCGCCCAGTTTGGCGTGCACCTCGGCAAGGTCGATCTCGCCCGTGGGCATCTTGTTTGCCGGATTGTCGAAATCGTATTTGAACAGCTCGAAATCCTTTTTGAAGATCTCGCGCATCAGATGCATCGACAGATCGTCGAAGTAATCCTCTACCGGATGGGCGCGCTTGGGGCCGTGGCCTTCGGATTCGTTAAACCGCGGAATGTCGGACAGGTTCACCGCATGGGGCGTGTCGATGGCATCCAGCACGCTTTGCATGCCGTCGTTGAACTTCTCTGTCCAGATGATCTTGTCATAGGTGCCGCCGTTCACGATGAACGTGCTGACATGCCCCGATTGCGCGGACCAGTGGATGTCCGGGTCCATCGGGCGACGCCAGCGGATGGTGTCGCGGGCAAACAGCAGGAAACGGCGGAAGCTGGCGATCTGGTCAAACTCTTGCTTGCCGTCATCGCCGCCGACCTCGATCCCGTATTTCTGCACGAGCAGCGGCACCAGATTGCCGCGATACCGCCGGCCATTGCGCTGGATGCCGCAGATCTTGTCGAAGAAAGAGCTGAGGATGCGGGTATATGGATTGCGCACGCAGGTGAAGGCGTAGGATTTGTGGTTTTCCACATTGCGCGTGATCAACGGCTGAGAGTCGTCATGCGCCCATTTGTGCATGCCCGATTTCGCGTCATGGATGTCGCCGTCAAAGAATTCTCCATGGTCCGAATAGAACATGATCTGCCCGATCGTCGAACAGGCGCATTTGGGCACCACGCGGTAGACCACGCTTTCGCTTTCTGTCATCCATGTCCCTGGGAAACCCATAATCGGCTCTGCCTCCTAAATTTTTTCGCACTTATGCTGCCATTTATGGCGACAGAATGGCCTGAAATATAGAAAAAGCAAATATTCGCGGTTTATTCAATCGCTGTTCGCCTTTATCTAACAAACTCGTCCAGAGCAGAGGGGATGCGTGTTTCGCGATGGCCAGAATTGCCTATATCCTTTTGTGTCACAAAGACCCCGTTGCAATCATCAAGCAGGCGGAGAGATTGACGGCGTCTGGCGACTACATGTCGATCCACTTTGACGCCTCGGCCAGCCCGACCGATTTCGCACAGATCACCCAAGCGCTTGGCAAGAACCCCAATGTGACCTTCGCAAGCAAACGCATCCGCTGCGGTTGGGGAGAATGGTCGCTGGTACAGGCGACGCTGAACGCCGTCGAAAGCGCGATTGATGCCTTTCCGCGTGCCACACACTTCTACATGCTGTCGGGCGATTGCATGGCAATCAAATCCGCCGAATACATCCACGACTACCTTGATGATAACGACGTCGATTTTATCGAAAGTTTTGACTACTTCGAAAGCGACTGGATCAAGACCGGCTGGAAGGAAGAGCGGCTGATCTACCGTCACTGGTTCAACGAGCGCACACAGAAAAAGCGGTTCTACGGCATGTTCGAGTTGCAGAAACGCCTTGGTCGGACGCGCGACATTCCTGCGGACCTGCAAATCCAGATCGGCAGCCAGTGGTGGTGCCTGCGCCGCCAGACCATAGAGGCGGTGATGGCCTTCACCCGCAAGCGCAAAGACGTGATGCGGTTTTTCAGGACCACCTGGATTCCGGACGAGACGTTTTTTCAGACCATCGTGCGCCATATCGTGCCCGACAATGAAATTCGTGCGCGCACGCTGACGTTCCTGATGTTTACCGACTACGGCATGCCGGTGACCTTCTATAACGACCACTACGATCTGCTGCTGGCCCAAGACTATCTGTTCGCACGCAAGATCAGCAGCGAGGCGACGGACCTCAAGCGCCGGTTGGGGTTGCTTTATTCGGCCAAGGATGTCGAACTGCAGATCAGCAACGAAGGGCGCAACCTGTTCAAGTTCCTGACCGGTCGGGGCCGGATCGGGCGGCGGTTCTCTACCCGTTTCTGGGAGACGGAGAGCACGCTGGGGCGCGAGCGCGAGCTGCTGATTGTCGTGTGCAAAAAGTGGCATGTCGCCAAACGCGTGCTAGAGCAGATGCGTCAGGTCACCAACCTGCCCGCGATCGAATATCTTTTCAGCGAACAGGACACCCCCCTGCCCGATCTTGGCGGCATCCAGAACAGTTTGGGCAAGCGCACCCGCCACCGGCGGTCCCTGATGCGGATGCTGTTCGACTATTACGAGGCCGACCGGCTGATCGTCTGCATGGACCCCGGCGATATCGACCTGCTGAACGACTTTGCCTCTGACCGGTCGATGACACGGGTTCTCGAGATCGAATGCCAGTTCTCGGATGACTACCTGATCGGCCATGCCATGCGCGTGGGGCTGGCGGGCGAACGCACCTCGGCTGACACGCTGGAACGGCTGCTGCCCACCATCCGGAACGACCTGACCCTTGAATCCGACCGCATCCGCGACGCGCAGTTTGAAAACTACGCCCGGATGCGCGAAACAGCCTCGGCGCAGGACAATGCCGAGGCGCTGGCCGCTTTCCTGCGCATCTCTCCGGAACAGGCGCAGCCCATTGCCGACACACATTATCTTTTCACCGATTAAGGACATTCCATGGCTTACAGCTACGACGACCAGAACATCTTTGCCAAAATCCTGCGCGGCGAAATCCCGAACAACACGGTATATGAATCCGACCACGCGCTTGCCTTTCGCGATATCGAACCCCAAGCGCCGACGCATGTGCTGGTGATCCCCAAGGGCCCCTACATCAGCTTTGACCACTTCGCGGCAGAGGCAAGCGATGCCGAAATCGTCGGCTATGTACGCGCCATCTCGGAAGTCTGCAAAGCCGAAGGTGTCACATTGGACGCGGGCGAAGGGTTTCGTATGATCGCCAATGCTGGCGCGCATGGGGTTCAGGAAGTCCCGCACCTGCATGTGCATATTCTGGGCGGTCGGCCCATGGGGCGCATGGTGGCGCGCCCCAGCTAACCCGTCAGGACATCAATCAGTGCGCAAAAGGCGCGGCGTGATCTTGCGCCGCGCTTATTTGTTCTTACGACCCGCCCGCCAGCGCGCGAAACGGCCCTGCTTTTCGGCGATGTCATCTTCCAGCCGCTCTAACGTCGGATCGATGCGCGCGCGTTTGAACCGACGCCAGCGGACCCAGATCGCATAGACCACCGCGGCAAACAGGGTCAGGATAATGATATTCAGGAACGGGATTCCCTTGCTGGCATCCGGCCCGTCCACCACGCGCACGGACACCGCGTTGGGGAAGATCGACAGGAACTCGTTGCGCCAGCCGTAATGCTTGACCGCGACATACTGCGGCGTACCGGCGGCGGACTTCAGATCAGATGCCTCGGCTTGCAGGTTGGTCGTGTCGAACTTGAAATACGGCGGCCAGCCCCAGCCGGTATCCTCGTTGCGGTAAACCATGACGTCGCCTTTGGCCCGACGCGTCTGGATGAAGAAAACATCGCGGTTGCCCAAGGCGGTGCTGTTGCCCACATCCGCATGCGACCAGAAGATCGAGTTCTCGCCAAAGTCGATGCGCTTTTCATAGGTGTCGGTGATCCGCACGATATCGACCTGAGGCAGCGTATAGTGAAAGAACGCGGCAATGATCAGCCAGATCACACCCCAGAAGGTCCATTTGATGATCGCCATCGGCGTTACCCCTTAGTTAAAGTTGGTGAGGTAGACGGTCAGGATGACCAGCCCCACCGGGACAATATAGACCCCAAGGATCAGCTTGCGACGGATCGACCCGTCATATCGTTTGAGCCCTCGTTGCACGAAAATGTCGCGATCCACAAGACGCGGCCCGTCCTCCCACTTCTGGTAGAGCTTGCCGCGCCGTACCCGACGCGAATAGATCGACAGGGCGATATAGATGATCGTTAGAACGACGAACCCGATGACGATCAACCTTAACAAAGCCAGCATAATCCCTGCGCCTCTCTTGTGTCCCGGGCCGGGTGTCAGTCGGTGACGGGCCAGACGATCTTGATCTCGCCGCCGCTTTCACGCTCTGGGGTTTCCAGCTCTCCGCCCAATTGCTGCGCGGCGGCAAGCAGGATGCGCATGCCGAGCCCCGTGCCCGTGGTCCGATCTTTGGGAATACCGGGGCCGTCGTCAATGCAGCTGAGGTGGTAGAAGCCGCCCTTGCGCTCGCCGCGCAGGTCGAGTGTCCCGCGCTTGCGGCCCTCGTAGGCGTATTTCGCAGCGTTGGTCATCGCCTCGTTCACGATCATCCCCACGGATGACGCAGAGCGGGACGACAGATGCGCCTGATCAACCTCTATGTTCACCTGCACCCCGTCGGGCAATTGTTCACTGGTGGAATGGGCGACCTTCTTCAGGAAGGCTGCGATATCCACCGCGGCACCGGTTTCAGTCAGGTACAACGCTTCATGCAGGCTGCTGATGGTCGACAGGCGGCCCTGAATGGTGTCCAGCGCGGCGCGGGCTTCGGGGGATTTTTCGCTGCGGATCTGGATGCGGATCAATGCCTCTAGGGACTGGAGCGAGTTTTTCACGCGGTGGTCGACCTCTTTGCGCAGCACCTCGGCATCGGCTAGGGCCTTGCGCAGCTCGATCTGCCGCATCGCCTGCCCCGCCAGCACCTTGAGCGCGCGACGCTGAAAATCATTCAGCTGATGCGGTTTCTTATCCAGCACGCAGAGCGTCCCGAGCGGCAGATTCTTGTCATCCTCCAGCAAGGCACCGGCATAGAACCGGATCGAATCCTCGCCGGTGACGAAATTATTGTCAGCGGTGCGCGGATCGGCGGTGGTGTCGTTCACCTCCAGGTAGTCATCGCCCGCGATGGCATGGGCGCAAATACTGTCGGTGATGTCGCTACCGTCAATTTCAAGCCCGACCTTGGATTTGAACCACTGGCGGTCTTCATCCACCAAAGAGATCAGCGCGATCGGCACCTCGCAAATCTCTGCCGCGAGGCGCGTGATGTCGTCGAACCCTTCTTCGGGGGCGGTATCCAGAATATTATATCCCCGCAGCAACGCGAGGCGCATTTCTTCTTGTTCTATCAAAGATGCTTTCATCGGGAACACTCACGAAACAGCGTGCGGAAAGCACTTTTAACCAAGACTAAGGATGCAGACGATAGGCACGGATATGGCCTGACACCCCCATCCCGCGACAGCGATGCGTCAAGATATCGACGTGACAGGGTACGTCAAGCCATATTCCCTGTTTGTACTCGCGGTCACCCCCAACCGCAAAAAGGGCGTTTGCCCCCCGTAATGGGGGGCAGCGCAATCAGCCTACGACGTTGAAATCAGGGCCATAAGGATAGCCGGTGATATTGTCGTTACCGTCTTCTGTGATCACGAGAATATCATGTTCGCGGTAGCCGCCCGCGCCGGGTTGACCTTCGGGAAGGGTCAGCATCGGCTCCATCGAGATGACCATGCCGGGTTCAAGCACCGTGTCGATGTCCTCGCGCAGCTCCAGCCCTGCTTCGCGGCCATAGAAATGCGACAGCACGCCGAACGAATGACCATAGCCAAAGGTGCGGTATTGCAGCAGGTCACGCTCTTCGAGGAAGGCGTTGATCTTGTGGGTGACATCGGCGCAGCTGACACCGGGCTTCAGCAGGCTCATCCCGTATTCATGGGCAGCGACATTTGCCTCCCAGATTTTCAGGCTTGCGGGGTCCACCTCTCCGGCGAACATGGTGCGTTCCAGCGCCACGTAATAGGCCGAGATCATCGGGAAGGTGTTCAGCGACAGGATATCGCCGCGCTCCAGCTGCCGGGCAGTGACCGGATTATGCGCACCATCGGTGTTGATGCCGGACTGGAACCACACCCAGGTGTCGCGGTATTCGGCGTCGGGGAACCGCTTGGCGATTTCAAGCTCCATCGCATCGCGGCCTGCCATTGCGATGTCGATCTCGCGCGCGCCGATCTTGACCGCATCGCGGATCGCATAACCGCCTACATCAGCAACCTGAGCGGCCTGACGGATCAACGCAATCTCTGCCGGAGACTTGTGCATCCGCTGGCGCATGGTCGTCTCGAAAAGGTCGATCATCACCACCGGCTCAAGGAAATCTTCCAGCTTGTCGCGCTGCATTAGCGTCAGGTGATCCCCCTCATAGCCGATCACCGCGCCCTTGCCCGTAACCGAGGCGACGGCGCGCCAGTAATTGTCGCGCTGCCAGTCGGTATAGGTGATGTTGTCGCAGAAGCTGCGGCGCCACGGCTGACCGGCGTCGATGCCTGCGGAAATCGTCACACAGTCTGTCTCGGTCACCACCAGCCCATAGGGGCGACCAAAGGCGCAATACAGAAAGCCCGAATAATAGGCGATATTGTGCATCGACGTGAAGACCGCCGCCGTCGCACCGGCTGCATCCATCCGTTCGCGCAGCTCTTCCAGACGCGCTTCGTATTCAGCGGTGTCAAACGGCAGCGGAGACTTTGTGCCGTTATGGAAACGGTACATATCGGGACGGGCGGTTTTGGATGTATTGGTCATATCAGACCCTCCTTCTCAGAAAGGTCCCGGCGTGCAGGACGCAAGGGCCGTGAAATGCAGGACGACGCCATCGTCCCAACCCGCCCCCTGTCTCGCCGATTTGCGCGGCCCGATCAAGGCTCACTTTATGCCAAGCAGCGCTTTCACCATATCGCTGTCGGGGTCTTCCAGCAGGTCGATAATGTCAAAGTGGTGCCGCCCCTCGACGACGAACTGCTTGGCCCCCCACACGCGCGAGAATTGTTCGGCCTGCTCCAGAAAGGCGGGGCGCTCATCGGCCCCGACCCAGATCGTGACGTTCACCCCATGGGGCGGCGTCATGTTCACGGGGCTTTCCGCCGTCGCTTCGGCTTCGTCCAGCTGAAGAATGTCGTTCATAGAGGTCTGCAACAGCGGCATCAGGTCTGCCACGGGCGAGATGGAAACGATATTCTCGATCCGGTCGCGGACATCGCCGGACAGGATCAGCGGGTCGGTCATGCGGGCAACCTGCTGCCCACCCGCGGAATGGCCGACAAGCGCCAGCGCACCTTGGGTGCGTTTGGCGATCTCGGAAATGGCGCGAGCGACTTGTCCGGTGATCTGGCTGATCCGCACATCGGGGCACAGGTCATAGCCGACCATCGCAACCGCATAGCCGCGCGCCAGGGGGCCAGCCGCCAGATGGGACCAATCGGCAGGAGCAAACGCTTTCCAATAGCCACCGTGGACAAAGATCACCGTGCCCCGCGACACGCCTTCGGGTTCAAACAGGTCATAGATTTCGCGGTCGGTCGGCCCGTAAGAGATATTCTTTTGCGCACGAAACCCCAGCTTCTTGCGGAATGCCGCTGCGGCGTCTTTCCAGCGGGGCGGATATGCCTCTGCGTTATCGATATAAGCGGCGTTGGCATAGGCGTCGTCTAGCTGCATGTGGTCCTCCGTCAGCGTCCCGATACGAACTGGAACTAGACAATCATAGCGTTTGTTGCTTTGGGTAACCACAGACAAAAGCGGAGAGATCAAAATGACTGACGCAAAGACTGACCTGAAATCAATGCTCAAGGATCCAAGCCTGCTAGAGACCCGCGCCTATATTGGTGGCGAATGGGTGGATGGCGACGATGGCACCTTTGATGTAGTGAACCCCGCCCGCGGCGATGTGATTGCCAAGGTCGCCAACCTCAGCCGTGCGCAGGTGGCCGGTGCCATCGCCCAGGCGGAAAAGGCACAGAAGGAATGGGCCAGCTGGACCGGCAAGGAGCGGGCCGGCGTCATGCGCAAATGGTTCGACCTGATGATGGAAAACCAAGACGATCTGGGGGCCATCCTGACCGCTGAACAGGGCAAGCCTCTGGGCGAGGCCAAAGGCGAAATCGCCTATGGCGCGTCCTTTATCGAATTCTTCGGCGAAGAGGCCAAGCGCGTCTACGGCGAGACCATCCCCGGCCACCAGCGCGACAAGCGGATCACCGTGATCAAGCAGCCCATCGGCGTGGCCGCGTCGATCACGCCCTGGAACTTCCCCAACGCGATGATCACCCGCAAGGCCGCGCCCGCGCTGGCCGCTGGCTGCGCCTTTGTGGCGCGCCCCGCTGCGGAAACACCGCTGTCGGCAATCGTGATGGGTGTGCTGGCCGAACGCGCGGGCATCCCCGCAGGCGTGTTCAACGTGCTGCCGTCGTCGTCCTCCTCTGCCGTGGGCAAGGAGTTCTGCGAAAACCCCGCCGTGCGCAAACTGACCTTTACCGGATCAACCGAAGTGGGCCGCATCCTGCTGAAACAGGCTGCCGATCAGGTCATGAAATGCTCGATGGAGCTGGGGGGCAACGCGCCGTTCATCGTCTTTGACGACGCCGATCTGGACGCCGCCGTCGAAGGCGCGATCCTGTGCAAGTTCCGCAACAACGGCCAGACCTGTGTTTGCGCGAACCGCATCTACGTGCAGGCCGGTGTTTATGACGCCTTCGCTGAAAAGCTGAAAGCCCGCGTCGAAAAGATGAAGGTCGGCGACGGCTTTGAAGACGGCGTAGAGCTGGGGCCGCTGATCAACGGCGATGCCTCCGAGAAGGTGAAAGAACATGTCGAGGACGCGGTGTCGAAAGGTGCCGAAATCCTGCTGGGCAGCAAAGAAGAGAAGATGGAGGGCAACTTCCTCGCGCCGACCATCATCACCGGTGTGACGCAGGATATGAAAGTCTCGAAAGAGGAAACCTTCGGCCCGCTCGCCCCGCTGTTCAAGTTCGATAACGAAGACGATGTGATCGAGATGGCCAATGACACGATCTTTGGTCTTGCGTCCTACTTCTACGCCAAAGACCTGAGCCGCGTGTACAAGGTCGCAGAGGCGCTGGAATATGGCATCGTGGGCGTGAACACCGGCATCATCTCGACCGAGGTCGCGCCGTTTGGCGGCGTCAAGCAGTCCGGTCTGGGCCGCGAAGGCAGCCACCACGGGATCGAGGATTACCTTGAGATGAAATACATCTGCATGTCGGTCTGACCTGCGGATCATCCGGGATTAGAAACGGGCGGCGGGATCATCCTGCCGCCCGTTTTCGTATCAGCCGTTCAGCGCGCGGGTGATCAACTGGCCCAAGCGCGCGATCCCTTCCGCGATCTTGCCTTCGGTCGAGGTGGAGTAGCTGAGCCGCAACGTATTGCGCCCCGACCCGTCCGCGAAAAACGCGTGCCCCGGTACAAAGGCGACCCGTTCGCTTTCCAGCGATTGTTTCAGCAGATCGGCCCCGTCCAGCGTGTCGGGCAGTGTCACCCAGATGAACATGCCGCCTTCGGGTTTGGTCCAGCTCACCCCATCGGGCATATGCGCCTGCAGCGCTTCCAGCATAGTATCGCGACGGGCACGGTAGGCGCTTCGGATCGTGTCGATGTGGCTGTCGAAATGCTGCTCCGCGACCGAGGCCACGGCAATCTGGTTCAATGTGGCACTGTGCAGATCCGCCGCCTGTTTCATCAACACAAGTTGCGAGATCACCGGCATCGCGGCGCAGACCCAGCCCACACGCAGCCCGGGCGACAGTGTTTTCGAAAAGCTGCCGCAATAGATCGTCCGACAGACTTCCAGATCACCGTTCCGGCGTTCGGCCTCAAGCGCGAGGATCGGCGGGATCGCGTCGCCGTCAAAGCGCAGCGACTGATAGGCCGCGTCTTCGATCACGGCAATGTCCATTTCCTCGGCCAGATCAATCACCCGCTCGCGCGCGGCGCGGCTGACGGTGGCCCCTGTCGGATTGGCAAAATCAACGGAAAGATAGGCGAATTTGGCCGCGCCGCCTGCCTCTTTCGCGGCGGCGGTATAATCCGCACCACTGCGGTTGCTCAGCGGGTCCAGCTTGTCGTAGCGCGGCTCGTAGGCGTTAAAGGCGCCCAAGGCCCCCAGGTAGGTCGGCCAGCCCACCAGCGCGGTATCCCCCGGCGACAGGAACAGCTTGCCCAGATAATCCAGCGCCTGCTGCGAGCCCGAGGTGATCAGGATGTTGTCCGGCGTCGCCGGAATACCGATCGCCTGCATCTGCGCGGCAATCCAGACGCGCAAAGGTTTGTGCCCCTCGCTGGTGGAATACTGCAACCCCTGCGCCGCCATCGGCCCGTTCAGCGCCTCGGCAAAAGCGTCCTGAAACGCCGCTTTTGGAAACAGATCAGGGTCAGGAATACCACCGGCGAAAGAGATGATATCCGGCTGGTCCAACAGCTTGAGCAGCTCGCGAATTTCCGACGCCTTCATGCGATTGGCGCGTGTGGCAAATATTTCCTGCAGTGACATCCGGCGTTCCTCCCCCGACTGGATCGGGGCACTGTGCCCATTGCGCTATTTTAAGTCAACAACTGTGACCTAGCCCCCCATGCGCGCATAAAAAAGCCCGGCGCAAATGCACCGGGCTTCGTCTGTCACAGAGGTGTCGCTTAGTTGACGGTATTCGCGTCAACCACATCCTTTTCAATCGCCTTTGGCGCACGTGCGATCTGGATCTGGCGCGGTTTAAGCGCTTCGGGCACCTGACGTTCCAGATCGATGTGCAGCATACCGTCGGCATGGGCCGCGCCGGTCACTTGCACGTGATCCGCCAGATGGAAGCGGCGTTCGAACGCGCGGGTCGCGATGCCACGATGCAGATAGGTCTTGTCCGTATCTTCATCAGCTTTGCGCGCCGAGACGATCAGCGATTTTTCACGGACTTCAACGCTCAGGTCGCCTTCGGTAAAGCCGGCGACGGCGATGCTGATACGATAGGAATCATCGTCCAGTTTTTCGATGTTGTAAGGGGGATAGCTTGGCTGCGGTGCGTCGTTGGCCATCACGCGATCCATCAGATTGGCAATCTGGTCAAAGCCGACAGTCGAACGGTGCAGCGGTGCAAAATCAAAACTACGCATAGGTATTCATCCTCGTTTGAGCGATAATCATTCAGGCCTTCCACCATGGACAGACCTTGGGTTGTCTGCCGGAACCCTCAACAGGCGTTCCGGTGACATGCATGTGGGGATGGATAAATCGCGTTTCAAGGGGACAAAATCACCCCTGATGACAAGGTCAGGGTTTGACGAATTTCGCGCCGGTGGTGCGGCGGCGATCCTCTGACGTGATGCGCTTGCTAACAACACCTCCGCCTTGGAAAACACCCTTGCCCGCCACCAGATCCGCCTGAAGCCGCGCCAGCGGCGCACCAAGCGCGGTACCAAGGGACACTTCCTTGTCCTCGACATGGGCCTTGGCGGACACGACAGACACGATCTGCGGCACCCCGTTTTCAAAGGTAAAGATCGGCGCACCACTGGCCCCGAAATCGACGGAGCATGTGGTCACCAGCACGCCTTCTTGGCGGGCCAGCACGCTGCAAACCTCTTGCAGGGACGGTGCCTCTGACCGGTCCTTGGCATAGCTCACCACCCCCAACTGGTCGCCGCGGCGCGGACGGCGGGCGGTGTCGAAGGGTTTGATCGTGGTATTGCGGATCGGCCGATCGAGTTCGAGCAGGGCCAAATCGTTGCGCACACGGTCCGAGGATACGACGCCGTCGTAGACATAGTCAGGATGCACCACCGCACGGCGCACATTGCGATAGGCCCCCGCCCGCCCGTTGCGCCAACCGGCAAGGAATTCTACCTCGCCATGATCAATGCGCTGCTTGCTTTCCCTGTCGTACAGACAATGCGCCGCCGTCAGCACCAAACGGGGCGCGATCAACGCGCCGGTGCAAAACCCCTTACCGCCGATATCCAGACGGCCCACGGCCTCCCACGCGCCGGCATCCACCCCCGTGTCCAGCCTGCGCAACCGCGCATCCTGAGCAAGCCCAGCCGTCGCGACGGTCAGGCACATGATAGAGATGGCTACCCAACGGCGCACGGATATCGCTCCTACTTCGGTGAGATCTGGTCTTTAGCCTCTCCTAGCCGCGAGATAAGGCGAAAATGCGGCGAAACCCTTAGCGGAGGCGAGGAATCTGCAAGTTTGTGCCTTTTTCTTGCGACAACGCCGGAGGCTTCGGCCCACCCGACGCCCAATCCAGCAACTCTACCGTGTGCACCACGGGCACGCCCGCCGCCGATCCGATCTGCATCATGCAGCCGATATTGCCCGCCGCGATCACATCGGGGCTCTTGGCCTGCAGGGTTTTGACCTTGCGGTCTTTCAATTGCTTAGAGATTTCGGGCTGCATCAGGTTATACGTCCCCGCCGACCCGCAGCACAGGTGTGAATCCGCAGGCTCGACCACGGTAAAGCCTGCGCGTTTCAGCAAATCCTTGGGGTAGCTTTTGATCTGCTGGCCGTGTTGCAAGGAACAAGCGGCATGATAGGCCACCGTCAGGCCGTGATGGGCGGGCGTGGGGGCCTTTGGCGCGTCGATGCCCGCGATATCCCCCTTGGCGGGGTTGGGCATGGCGTCTGGGTCTGCGTCTCCCGCAAGATCGTGCAGCACCTCGGACACATCCTTGGCGATCGCCGACACCCGCGCCGCATCTGCCGCCAGCGGGTCATTCCGGAACATATGGCCGTAGTCTTTCACCGTGGTGCCACAGCCCGAGGTGTTGATGACGATGGCGTCCAGCCCCTGCCCGTCCATCTCGGCGCACCATGCCTTGATGTTGCGCGCCGCGGTGGCGTGGCTTTCGCTGGTTTTGCCCATGTGATGGGTCAGCGCCCCACAGCAGCCCGCGCCCTCTGCCACGACCACCTCGCAGCCCTGCCGTGTCAGCAGGCGGATGGTGGCGTCGTTGATGTCGGTGTTCAGCGCCTTTTGCGCACAGCCCGTCATCAGCGCCACCCGTTTGCGCGGTGCCCCCTGCGCGGGGAAGCTTTGCGGGTCATCGTTGCGGCTGACCGGCGGGATCGTCGTGGGGGCCATTTCGATCATCGCACGCAATCGCGCGTCGGGCATCAACCGCGCGAAGGGCCGCCCGATCTTCGCCCCCAGAAGTGCCAACCGGAACCGCGCCGGATAGGGCAGGATACGCGCCAGAATCCACCGCAGGGCACGGTCGCTGAAGGGCCGTTTGTAGCGTTTTTCGATGTAATCGCGGGCGTGATCCACCAGATGCATATAATGCACGCCCGAGGGGCAGGTCGTCATACACGCCAGACAGGACAGGCAGCGGTCGATGTGTTTGACCGTCTTTTCATCCGGATCGCGGTCGTTTTCGAGCATGTCCTTGATCAGATAGATACGCCCGCGCGGGCTATCCAATTCGTCACCCAACACCTGATACGTGGGGCATGTGGCGGTGCAAAAGCCGCAATGCACACAGGCGCGCAGGATCTCGTTGCTGCGCGCCGTCGCGGGGTTTTTCAACTGTTCTGCGGTGAATGTGGTTTGCATGAAAGCTCCGGCGTTGCGGGCACGAGACCCTGACGAGGTAAAGAGTTAAGCGGCGACGGTGCTGGCCCAGATCAGGCCGAACCAGGGCAGCGTGGTGGCCAAGATCCCCAGCACATTGGTCCAGCGCTGCGTAACGGGGCCGGGATAGGCGCGGCGCAACACCTGCGCGACAAAGGCCAGAACGGCGATCCAGCCCAGCCAGATACAGGCAATCGCCCCCATCGACGCCAGCAGGTTTTCGCCCCAATACTGCGCCACGCCATAGCGTATCGCCATCCCCGCCACGGCACAGAGAAAAGCCAAGAGCACCAGCGCACGCAGGCTGCGCCGGTCAGGCTTGCCACGGGTCAAGAGGCGGAACACCAACGGCCCGCCGATAAAGACGACAAGGAAGACCGCAAGCAAGGTCATGCCGCACGGTCCAGCTGGCCCGCGTTGAAGATGCCCTTGGGGTCGAACTGCGCCCGCAGGGCCGCTGTCAGCCGCGCCACACCGGCGGGTTCGGGGTGGAACACGCCCAAGCGCGCCTTGGTCTGCGCATCGGCCCGCACCAGCGTTGCATGCCCATCCATCGGCCCGATGGCCGCGCGCAGATCATGGCCCGCGGCGCTGCGCAGCGAGATCAGCCCGCCCGCCCAGTCATAGGTCCAGCGCTCTGCCCCCGACCGCGCCGCGATCCCCGGCGCGTCAGAGGGTTTGCACGACACGCGCCACACATCACCCTGCCCGTCGTGAAACGCCGCCACATCACGGATGCCGGACCAAAGCGCCTGCGTCGCCGCTGCGTCGCGTTGCTCAATCTCTGCCCCCGCGCCGGCGAGCAACGATTGAAGCTGGCTCAGACGGTAGCTGACCGATGCCTCGAACCCTTCGATGCGCAGTGCGGTTTTGCGGGTGGCAGGGTCATGGGCGGCACCTGTCACCTCGAACGGGCTGCCAAGGGCGCGGGCCATCGCGGCCACAGCGGCCGCATCGTCCAGCCCGTGCAGCACCAAGGTCGCCTGCGTTTCAGGGCGTGGCAGCACCTTCATCGACACCTCGCTCAGCACACCCAAAGTGCCGTAAGACCCCGCCATCAGCTTGACCAGATCATAGCCGGTGACATTCTTCATCACGCGCCCGCCGTTCTTGACCACGGCACCGCGCCCGTCGACAAAGCGCACCCCCAGCAGAAAGTCCCGCGCCGCCCCGACCGAGATCCGCCGCGGCCCGCTGATATTACCTGCCATCACCCCACCGATCGTCGGCGTGCCGCTGGTGCCCAACAACCCGCGATGGTCCATCGGTTCGAACGCGAGACGCTGGTTTTCGGCGGCCAGCGCCTCTTCGATCTCGGCCACGGGGGTGCCGGGTTTCGCGACCAGCGTCAGCGCACCGGGTTCATACAGCGTGATCCCCTGCAGCCCCGCGACGCGCATGATCTGACCTGTCGCGGGCAGGCCGCGCGTGCCGCCCCCCTGAACCGAGATCGGGCCAGCGGCACCTTTGACCGCTTCGACCAGTGCCTCTTCGGATGTGATGGCCATATCTCGGCTCCTTCGTCGTGCGTGTCATCTGTTGAAGATCAGCAGTTAATCAGGCGCGGATTATTCCGCCGCCAGCGCCACGGCGCGGCGTGTCTCTGACGCGTCCAGCGGAAAGACCTTGGCGGGGTTCAGCAGCCATGCGGGGTCGAACACATCCTTCACCGCCATCTGCGCCTCCAGATCGTCGGGGGCGTATTGCACATGCATCAGATCGCGTTTCTCAATCCCGACGCCATGTTCGCCGGTCAGACAGCCGCCCACTTCGACGCAGAGCTTGAGGATCTCGGCCCCGAATGCCTCGCAAAGCTCCAGATCGCCCGGTTTGTTGGCATCAAACAGGATCAACGGGTGCATATTGCCGTCGCCTGCATGGAACACATTGCCGACCTTCAGCCCGAACTGATCGCTGAGTTCCTTGATACGTTTGAGCACGAAGGGCAGCGAGGACACAGGGATGGTGCCATCCAGACACATGTAGTCGTTGATCTGCCCCATCGCGCCAAAGGCCGATTTCCGACCCAGCCAGATCTTGGCGCTTTCCTCTGCGGATTTGGATTGCCGCAGCTCCACCGGATTGTGCCGCTGCGCGATGTCGGAAATCAGACCCAACTGGTGGTCAATCTCCGCGTCGGAGCCTTCGACCTCGATGATCAGCAATGCCTCGCACATGGGATAACCAGCCTTGGCGAAGGCCTCCGTCGCTTCGATACAGGGGCGGTCCATGAATTCGATGGCGACGGGCAAGACACCCGCCTTGATGATGTCAGAGACACATTCCCCCGCGACCTCGTTATCGTCGAACCCGATCAACACGGGCCGCGCGCCTTCGGGTTTGTGCAGGATGCGCAGCGTGGCTTCGGTGACGACCCCCAGCTGCCCTTCAGAGCCGCAGATCAACCCAAGCAGGTCCAGCCCGCCCGCATCCAGATGCGCGCCGCCGACCTCGATCACCTCGCCATCCATCAAGACCATCGTAACGCCCATGAGGTTGTTGGTCGTTACCCCGTATTTCAGACAATGCGCCCCGCCCGAATTCATCGCGATATTGCCCGCGATGGCACAGGCCAGCTGGCTTGAAGGGTCGGGCGCGTAAAAGAAACCGTCTTCCTCGACCGCGCCTGTGACGCTCAGGTTGGTACGCCCGGTTTGCACCTTGATGATGCGGTTGGGGTAATCGGTTTCGATCACCTCGTTCATACGCGCCACGCCAAGGATCACGCAGTCCGCCGTGGGCAGCGCGCCCCCCGCCAGCGATGTACCGGACCCGCGTGGCACGACGGGCACGCCCTCTTCGTGGCAGATGCGCAACACGTCCGACACCTGCTGTGTGGTATATGGCAACACCGCCACCATCGGCGCACATTTATAGGCGGTCAGCGCGTCACATTCATAGGCCCGCGTCTCACGCTCATCCGAGATGACAGCATCAGCCGGCAGAACCTGACGCAGCCGATCAACCACACGCGTCTTGCGCGCGATCACGGCTTGGCTGGGAATGGGCATTTCCATGGCGAACCTCCAGTTTGGTAAAATAATATGACCAATTAAAGACATTGGCAACATAGAACCCGTCGGCGTATGCAGCTTAGCATGACTTGGATGGATCGCATCGCCCTGTTTCAACCGCTGGATTATGCCGCTTTGGCGATAATCTTTTGCGCCTGGCTGGCCATTGGCTGGCGCATCGAACATCCGAACCCCGCGAAACCCTCTGTGTCGCTGATCATGGCGCAATACCGGCGCGAATGGATGACCCAGATGATCACCCGCCAGCCGCGTATCTTTGATTCGCAGATGATCAGCACCCTGCGGCAAAGCACGGCTTTCTTCGCCTCTACCAGCATGATCGCTTTGGGCGGGACACTGGCGCTTTTGGGCAACAGCGAGCGTCTGTCGACGGTGGTCGAAGACCTTGCCCTGACCGAGCTGCCCACCGTGGTGTGGGAATTCAAAATGCTGCTGCCACTGTTCTTTCTGACCAACGGTTTTCTGAAATTCGTCTGGTCAAACCGGCTGTTTGGCTATTGTTCGGTGCTCATGGCCGCCGTCCCAAATGACCCCGAGGACCGCCGCGCACCCCCGCTGGCGTCCAAGGCGGCAGAGATCAACATCACCGCCGCGCGCAGTTTCAATCGGGGGTTGCGATCGCTTTATTTTGCGCTGGCCAGTCTGGGCTGGATCGTCGGCCCAATCCCCCTCACCGTAGCGGCCATGGTCACCGTCATCATCATCTGGCGGCGCGAGTTCACGTCACTGTCACGGCGCATTCTATTGGAAAATGAGCAAGGCTAGTCTATATGTCTGTTTTCAGACATTGGTGTATTCATGTACAAATTGATCCTTTCCATTCCGCTGCTGGTTGCAGCACAGGTCGCTGCGGCAGACCCGACCTCCATCAACTCGGTGCGCGTGTCGAAAGAGGGCGGCCTTTATAAATTCGACGTGACAATCAGCCATAATGATACCGGCTGGGACCACTTTTCGGACGCGTGGCGCATTCTGGATGCCGATGGCAACCAGCTGGCGATCCGCGATTTGATCCACCCCCACGTGGACGAACAACCGCTAACCCGTTCCCTGTCCGGCGTTGAGCTGCCCGCAGGCACGACAGAGGTCGGCATTCAGGCCCGCGATACGCAGTCCGGTTGGGGGAAGGAGATCAAGAAGGTCCAGATCAAGTAAGGTTTGGGCCCTGCCGGACCCCAGAGCTGGCGGATTTATACGCGGTGGTATGGGCCGCCCGACAGGATCGAGGCGGCGCGATACAACTGTTCTGCCAGCATGACGCGCACCAGCATGTGCGGCCAGACCATCTTGCCGAATGACAGCGCATGATCCGCCTCCCGGCGTAGCTCTTTGTCGATGCCATCCGCGCCGCCGATGACAAAGCACAGATCCCCCCGCCCCTGATCGCGCCAGCCCCCTAGACGGTTGGCGAAATCCGGTGAGGTTTCGACCTTTCCTCGTTCGTCCATCACGCAGATCAACGACCCCGCAGGAATGGCACGGCGCAACAGCGCGGCTTCGGCGGGCATACCGCCATTTTTCTTATCCTCAACCTCGATCACGCGCGCGGGCCCAAGGCCCAGCGCGCGACCGGTTCGATCGAACCGATTCAGATAATCATCAATGAGGTCTTTTTCCGGTCCGGCGCGCAAACGCCCGACCGCACAGATGTGAACACGCATGAACCCTGCCTGAAAGGCAGCTTAATGCGGCATCACGGCTGGGGCTTCTGTGGTCATCCACATCTTCTCCAGCTGGTAGAATTCGCGGACTTCCGGACGGAACACGTGAACGATCACATCGCCTGTGTCGATCAGCACCCAGTCACCTGTTTCCTTGCCTTCGACTTTGGGCGAACGGCCATAGTCGTCCTTGACCATCTGGGCCAGTTTTTCAGCAATTGCCGAAACCTGACGCGAAGACCGGCCGGAGCACACAACCATATAGTCGCCGATCGCCGTTTTGCCGCGCAGATCGATCTGCACAACTTCTTCGGCTTTGTCGTCGTCAAGTTGGGAAAGGATTGAAGCCAGCAGAGCGTCGCTTGTGGCTGTGTTTTGTTCAGCAGTCATCAGGGCTGCCTGCGGGGTAGCAGTCGGAACTGCATTTGAAAGCGTTGACAGGACATTGTCCTCCTTTAGACGCGCCGACAGTCCCCCGGCGCTGGGGATGTCCTAGAATAGGCACGCCGAAGTGAAATTTCAATGACAAGCGGCCATGACCGGCATTTACCGGCGCGCGTTGGCCGGGTGCCCTCTGAGAGCCGCAACACCACCGCTTTGACGGGCCGCCCGTAACGCGGCCAGAGAATGGCATGCCCTGACGGGCAAACTCTTGTCCGCTGTGCATTTTTACTGACGGCACTGGCGTTGTCAGGGGGTACGACGACCACCCTCCTCGCAGCGCCATGAAGGTCTGGCCGATAGGCGCATATGCCATCTGTCCGGCTCGGGCTGGCAGTCGTGCCATTGCGTCGCAAAGCTGCCATGCGCCCGCGACAGGGGGATATGGCGGTTCGGGCGCAGTCACGACAGGCGCACGGCCCCGCTGATTCCCGCCGCTCATTCCTGTGTTGATCCGGCACCTGCACCGGCGCGGGACAGGGCGAGCTTGCTGTCGTCCAGAACCTTGACCTCGCGCTGCGGGAAGGGGATCGAAATGCCATGCTCCTTGAACGCATCCCAAAGCGCCAGATAAACATTGCCCCTGATATTGGTCAGACCGCCTGTCGGGTCCTTGATCCAGAAGCGCAGGATGTAATCGACGCTGCTGTCCCCAAAGCCCACGATATGACAGACCGGTGCCTTGAAGCTCAGCACCCTCTCGACCCCGCTTGCGGCCTCTACCGCTAACTTGCGCACCACATGGGGATCATCCCCGTAAGCCGTGCCGAAATAGATATCGAGCCGCACAAAATCGTTGGAGTGGGACCAGTTCACCACCTGACCGGTGATCAGGTCCTCGTTCGGGATCAAATATTCCTTCCCGTCCCGCGTCACGACAGAGGCATAGCGCGCGCCCAAGGTCTGGATCCAGCCAAAGGTATCGCCAAGGCTGATCACATCCCCCGGCTTGATCGACTTGTCGATGAGGATGATGATCCCCGACACAAGGTTCGACACGACCTTTTGCAGGCCGAAACCAAGGCCCACACCAATCGCCCCCGACAGCACCGCAAGCCCGGTAAGGTCAATCCCGACGGCCTTGACCCCCATAAAGAACGCGATGCCATAAAGCGTCAGTTGTACGCCCTTCACCGCCAGCACCTGCATAGAGGGGCTGATGTCTTCGTTCTTGCGGATCGTGGCAGCGCTGGTCTGGCTGATGATCCGTGCCACAGAGAAGAACAGACCGATCACCACCAGCGCGGTGATGACCGTCAGCAGCGAAAGCCGGAAATCCCCGATCGACAGCGCCACCGAATCCAGAAACGCCGAGACATCATCAACCACGTTCAACGCATAGAGCGTGGCGTAGATCCACAGCCCCCATGTCACCAGACGCCGCATAGGGCGGTTGCGCACCAGCCGCGCTGCAAAGGCGATACAGACCCAGACCGCCACCAGCGTTGCAAATATGCCGATCAAATAGGACCGCGACGGCCAGGTAATGTTCTGCATCACAAGATAGACCGTCCCTGCCAGCAGGGCGAACCACATCAGCCCCAGACGCCGCTTGACCTGCACCACCATGCGCAACTGCCACTTGGACCACCCCTCGCGCGAGCGGACCCAGTTTTGCAGCCAGTTGCCCGTGGCGTGATGCAGCCCCCATGATATCAGCGCAAGCCCGAGCAGGATGAACATCTGGTACTGACGCCAGCCGGGCTGCATCAGGCTTTCCGCCAATCCGATCCCCCCTGCGATCAACGCCTGGATACTCTCAAGGAAATGGGCAAAGGGGTCTGGGGTCATCATAAACTTTCAAGGCAAGAAACTTGTACAGAGCTTCAATGGTGGGACAATCCCGCGCACCGCGCAAGAAGGGATACCCGCGCCCACGCACAACCACGTGATCCGATGCAGCCGCGCCACCACCGCACACCGTCAGAATCCTTGATCACATGACCGAAAGCGTCTAGCTAAGCCGCTATGACACATGTTTCAGACGATCTGTTCAACATTTGCGACCGCGCCCGCTTGCGCGAACGCTTTTTCGGGGCAACCCACACCGTGCTGGCGCGACTATAAACGCCCGCCCGCGCCTTGGCGCTCGTCTTTCGTACACCCCTATACTTCGCTTACATAACATACGGGAGAGGACCACATGTCCCCCAAAACGCTCTATGATAAAATCTGGGATGCCCATGTCGCGCACGAGGCCGACGATGGCACCTGCCTTCTGTACATCGACCGTCACCTCGTCCACGAAGTGACCAGCCCGCAAGCCTTTGAAGGGCTGCGGATGACGGGCCGCACCGTGCGCCGCCCTGACCAGACCATCGCTGTGCCCGATCACAACGTGCCGACCACGCTGGACCGCGCCAACGCCGCGACAATGACCGAAGACAGCCGCGTTCAGGTGGCCGCCCTTGATACAAACGCCAAGGAATTCGGCCTGCACTACTACCCCGTGTCCGACGTGCGTCAGGGCATCGTGCATATCGTCGGCCCCGAGCAGGGCTGGACCCTGCCCGGCATGACCGTTGTCTGCGGCGACAGCCACACGGCGACACATGGTGCCTTCGGGTCGCTGGCCCACGGGATCGGCACCTCGGAGGTGGAACACGTGCTGGCGACGCAAACGCTGATCCAGAAGAAATCCAAGAACATGAAGGTCGAGATCACCGGCAAGCTTGCCCCCGGTGTGACCGCCAAGGACATCACCATGACCGTGATCGGTGAAACCGGCACGGCGGGCGGCACCGGCTATGTCATCGAATATTGCGGCGAGGCGATCCGTGACCTGTCGATGGAAGGCCGCATGACCGTCTGCAACATGGCCATCGAAGGCGGCGCGCGCGCTGGCCTGATCGCGCCGGACGACAAGACGTTCGAATACTGCAAAGGCCGCCCCCACGCGCCCAAGGGTGCCCAGTGGGAAGCCGCGATGGATTGGTGGAAAACACTGTATTCCGATGACGACGCCCATTGGGACAAGGTCATCACGATCAAGGGCGAAGACATCGCGCCAGCCGTCACCTGGGGCACCTCGCCCGAGGATGTTCTGCCCATCACCGCCAAAGTGCCCGCGGCATCCGACTTTACCGGCGGCAAGGTCGACGCGGCGAAACGCGCGATCGAATACATGGGCCTGACCGAAGGCATGGCACTGACGGATATCGAGATCGACACCGTGTTCATCGGGTCTTGCACCAACGGCCGCATCGAAGACCTGCGCGCTGCGGCGGCGGTTCTGAAGGGCAAGAAGATCAAGGACGGCATGCGCGCCATGATCGTCCCGGGCTCCGGCCTTGTGCGGGCGCAGGCCGAGGAAGAAGGGCTTGCCGATATCTTCAAGGATGCCGGTTTCGAATGGCGCCTTGCGGGGTGTTCCATGTGTTTGGCGATGAACCCCGACCAACTGGCACCGGGCGAACGCTGCGCATCGACATCGAACCGCAACTTCGAAGGCCGTCAGGGCTTTAAGGGGCGCACCCATTTGATGTCCCCCGCGATGGCTGCCGCTGCCGCTCTTACCGGACGTTTGACCGATATCCGCAAGCTCGACGCGTAAGCGGCCAGCAGATCAAAGGACAACAAAACCATGAACAAATTCGACAAACTTTCCGGGATCGCGGCCCCCATGCCGATGGTGAATATCGACACCGATATGATCATCCCCAAGCAGTTCCTGAAAACGATCAAACGGTCGGGCCTTGGCGTGAACCTGTTTGACGAGATGCGCTATGACCGCGACGGCAACGAAGTACCGGATTTCGTGCTCAACAAACCGCAATACCGTGACGCGCAGATTCTTGTAGCGGGCGATAACTTCGGATGTGGTTCTTCGCGGGAACACGCGCCTTGGGCCATCGCCGATTTCGGCATCACCTGTGTCATCGCGCCCAGCTTTGCGGACATCTTCTACAACAACTGTTTCAAGAACGGCATCCTGCCGATCGCCCTGCCGCAAGAGCAGGTGGACCTGTTGATGAAAGACGCTGAAAAAGGCTCTAACGCGCGGATCGAAGTGGATCTTGAGGCGCAGACGATCACCAGCTCTGACGGTGAAGTCATCAGCTTCCAGGTTGACGCGTTCAAGAAGCACTGTCTGATGAACGGGCTCGACGATATTGGTCTGACGCTGGAAAAAGCGGCCTCTATCGACAGCTTCGAATCTGCCGCTGCACAGGCACGCCCCTGGGTCTGACCCTCACGGGCCCGGCCCGACGGGCTGGCGCGCTTGACCTAACCACGGGTTGAGTTCTATACATGGTTGTGGGCACCGCTTTGTTGCCCACAACAGGCCGCGGGTTGCGTCATTTTCGCCGCAGCTATGATGCAATATCGCACCACACCTGCGCTCAAAATGTCTCAGATCCGCGCGCATCGTCAGGAACGGGCTTGAGGAATGTGGCGAAAGAAGACACAATTGAGGCAATTCTGAGGCAGGCCTTCGACACCCGAGGGCATCAAGTTGGAACAAGCACGCGGCAAAGAATCGTGGCTGGCCAGTTTGGAAGGGTAGTTTTGTGATTGCACGTATATCCGGCGCGGCAGCGCGTGGCATTCTGGTGGCATTGTTGATTGCAACGCCCGCCCTCATGTTACCCGATGCGTTGAACGATTCCAGCCAGATCACAATGCTGGTGGCGCTGATCGCCTGTTTCCTCACGTTCATCGAATACAACTCGAACTTCCCCAGCATCATCGAATTCCGCGATGCGGCCCCCTTCAACCGGCTGCGCTATGTCTGCTTGCTGGTCACGATCATCCTGCTGACGTTGATCCTGAAGCAAAAGGTCAGCCCCTCGGTTCTGGGCGGTGCCATGACCTCTATCGGGACGATCCTTGGCAATGCGATGGATTTCCCCTTTTCGCCGGTGCGCATGATTGTCCTGATGCTGCCCGAAAGCGCCAGCGATGCGCTGGTGACATCGGTCCGTACGTCCGCGGGCATGGCCTATCTGATCTCGCTGATCTCGATGGGGGCGTTTCTGGTGCTGGTGCGCATCATGAACTGGCCAGTGCGTCAGGGGGCCTTTAACGTCTGGGTGAACCTGCCGCTCTTCGACCCGACCGCGGGCGGCGATGTCATCTATCGTCTGCAACGGGACGCACGGATCAATATCGCGCTTGGCTTCCTTCTGCCCTTCCTGATCCCCGCAGTAGTCAAAGCGGCGGCCGATCTGCTAGACCCGATTACATTGCAGAACCCGCACACCCAGATCTGGACAGTCGCCGCATGGGCCTTCCTTCCTGCCAGCATCATCATGCGCGGCATTGCCATGGGCAAGATCGCCGAGATGATCGAAGAGAAACGCCGTCGCGCCTATGCCGACGAGGCGGAGAAAGATCACGGCTTGCAGCCAGCCTGATCGCAGGCGTCCTGCTGGCCGCATCCCCCGCGGTCGCAGAGCCCCTGCGCATCGCCACCTTCAACACCGAATTATCGCGGGCCGGACCGGGTCTGCTGCTGCGCGACATTGCCAAAGGGGCGGACCCGCAGATTACCGCTGTGACGCGCCTGCTGGAAAATGTTGCTGCCGATATCATCGTGCTGCAGGGGGTGGATTACGATCTTGGCGGCACAACGCTTGGCGCTTTGGCGGACAGGCTTGGCGAGGCTGGCCCCAGCTACCCCTACCGTTTCGCGCTGCCTCCGAATGCGGGACGGCCTACGGGTCTGGATATGGACGGCGACGGTAAAACGGGCGGCGCGCGCGATGGTCAGGGCTATGGCCGCTTCTTCGGCGCGGGCGCGATGGCGATCCTGTCGCGCTATCCCGTGCTGCGCACCGATGTTCAGGATTACAGCGATTTTCTGTGGCGTGACCTGCCCGATGCGCTGCTGCCGCAGACGGACGGTGCCCCCTTCCCCTCTGCCGCGGCGCAAGAGGTGCAGCGGCTTGCCTCGCACGGCGCATGGGTCGTGCCCCTCGACATCCCAGATCAAGCGCCCCTGACCCTGCTGACCTTCTATGCCACGCCCCCTGTGTTCGACGGACCAGAGGACCGCAACGGCAAACGCAACCATGATGAAATCCTGTTCTGGGATCACTATCTGGCGGGCAGCTTCGGCCCGCCGCCAACAGACCGTTTTATCCTGCTCGGGGATGCAAATCTTGATCCGGCGAAAGGCGAAGGGCTGCGCGCCGCGATCCAGACGCTGTTGGATCACCCCGCGCTCCACGACCCGCTGGCGGGCCAGCCCACCGTCACCTTCGACGGTTTGGGCGATATGCGTGTCGACTATCTACTGCCCTCAACCGACTGGCGCGTCGTCGCCGCTGGCGTGGCCCGCGACCCTGCTGCCAGCCGTCATGGCGTGGTCTGGGTCGATCTTGACCGCTAGCCGTTCTTGACCCCTCTGGCTCCCCGCGCTACCCCGCTATCAACGTATTTTTCAGGAGACATCGCATGGCCAACCCCACATTGCTAATCCTCGCCGGTGACGGCATCGGCCCCGAGGTCATGGGCCAGGTTGTTCGCATCATCGACTGGTTTGGCGACAAGCGCGATCTGGCCTTTGACGTGGATCACGATCTGGTCGGCGGTGCCGCCTATGACAAACACGGCACCCCCCTGCATGACGACACGATGGCCAAAGCGCTGGCGGCGGATGCTGTTCTGCTGGGTGCGGTTGGCGGGCCGAAATACGACGAGCTTGATTTCAGCGTCAAACCCGAACGCGGTCTGCTGCGCCTGCGCAAGGAAATGGACCTGTTTTCGAACCTGCGTCCGGCACAGTGTTTTGACGCGCTGGCGGATTTCTCCTCGCTGAAGAAAGACCTCGTTGCCGGGCTCGACATCATGATCGTGCGCGAACTGACATCGGGTGTCTACTTTGGCGAACCCCGCGGAATTTTCGAGGAAGGCAACGAACGCGTCGGCATCAATACTCAGCGCTACACCGAATCCGAGATCGACCGTGTCGCACGGTCTGCCTTTGAACTGGCGCGTCGTCGGGGCAACAAAGTCTGCTCGATGGAGAAAGCCAACGTCATGGAAAGCGGCATCCTGTGGCGCGAAGTCGTGCAGAAGGTGCATGACGAAGACTACCCCGATGTCGAGCTGTCCCACATGTACGCCGACAACGGCGCGATGCAACTGGTGCGCGCACCCAAGCAGTTCGACGTGATCGTCACCGACAACCTGTTCGGCGATATCCTGTCCGACTGCGCCGCGATGCTGACAGGCTCGCTGGGGATGCTGCCCTCTGCCTCGTTGGGTGCGCCCAATGCCGATGGCCGC
Source organism: Sulfitobacter sp. TCYB15 (assembly GCF_040435955.1). Taxonomy (NCBI): domain Bacteria; kingdom Pseudomonadati; phylum Pseudomonadota; class Alphaproteobacteria; order Rhodobacterales; family Roseobacteraceae; genus Sulfitobacter; species Sulfitobacter sp. TCYB15. The sequence goes on along the minus strand of NZ_CP159193.1, from coordinate 581,718 downwards.
CCCAAAGCGCTGTACGAGCCCGTCCACGGCTCTGCCCCCGATATCGCGGGTCAAGGCAAGGCGAACCCCATTGCCTGTATCCTCAGCTTTGCCATGGCGCTGCGCTATTCCTTCGACCAAGGCGATGAAGCCGCGCGTCTGGAAAAAGCCGTTGAGAAAGTGCTCGCCGATGGGGCACGCACCGCGGATCTGATGGGCCCCGAAGGCGGCTCCCCCATCTCGACCTCGGAAATGGGTGACGCGATCCTCGCCGCCCTGGACGCGAGCCTGTAAGATATAAAGCGCAGCCCTGCTGGATGACCGGCGGGGCTGCTTTGCTTTGGCCAGACGCATCAGACGCTGCCGCATGCCGCAGCCACGCCCCTACCCGCGCCCCTGCCGGCGCAGAAATAACATCGCCAGAGTGATCACCGTCGCCATCGCAATCACACCGAGATACCGTTCGTAAAGACCGTCGACATCGGTGGGTAGCATGAAAAAGACCGGTGCCGAGACGGTCCAGAGCGCGGAGAGACCGACAAGGATTCTGGCGTATATTGCACCGCAGCAGCGCGCCCCTTCTGACATGGACCACGGCAAGATCGCCATAAGAAGGCCAAGAGCATAGACCAGGTAGCTATGGATCACGACGCCATCGCTGTCGTTGTCGCCGTATTCATTCCGCGCGCCAACAAGGAAGACAATCAGCCCCAAGACGGTGAAGCCCACGATCCCGACGCTCCAGCGCCAATTGCCCAGATGAATATGCGCGGCAAGTAAAGCGACCGATATCAGTGAAGCCGAAAACGCATAGATGCCGATATCGACAATATATTCATATTCACCCGCACCAAGATCGCTGATGGTGTCGGCGATCCAGTCGTGGCCCGGAACAACAAAATCCGCGATCAGGATCATCACCGAAAACAGGATGCAGCCAAATATCGCGTACCACGCAAGGAGGCGCGCGAGCCCGGGCCTTTCTTGAACTGCTTCGTCGCCGATTTCGTTCTCCATGTACAATTTACCTTATAGAAATGAAAAATTCCGATCGTAAGCTTTTCGTAAGCTTACGCTGGTCATGAGCACGCATCTAAATCTGCGAAAGCTCTATTATGGCCTCTGTGAAGACCCTTTTATCCCGGCTAGCCGTTCTGCGTGAACGGATAAGCATCTCCCACGTGCTGCTGACCGTTCTTTCCATCGCATTCGTGTTCAGTGTCGATAATAGCACATTCTGGGGCATCTCAAGGGATGTCTTCTCGGGCCACCTATTGTCGCTCGCGGGCTTTATGGGGGCTGTGTTCTGTTTGACGTTGGCCGCCTTCAGCCTGTTCGCATACCCGTGGACGGTTAAACCGTTTCTGATCTCGATGCTCATACTGGCCGCCATGACGTCTTATTACGTCGATACACTTGGCATTATCGTTGACCGCGACATGATCCAGAATGTCATGGTGACCACCGTCGCGGAATCCCGGCATCTGATAACACCTGGCTACATCACCCATATTATTGCCTTCGGTGTGTTGCCCGCGCTCATCGTGATGTGGGTGCCCATTCGCCCCCAGACGCGGATCAGGGCGGCTGTAACGCCGATCGTGACCTTTGTTGTCAGCCTTGCATTGGCCGCAGGGTTGCTGATGTCAGACCTGAAATCCTATGCGTCGATCCTGCGCGAGCGGAAGGATTTCATGAGCAGCTACCAGCCCGGCGCCCCGTTGGTAGGCGCGATCCGATACGCCAAGATGATGTCGCGTTCGGCCAATCTGGTCCTCACCAGCACCGGAGCGGATGCAAGGGGCGGTTCTGCCTATGACGCGCCGCAAAAGCCTATGCTGACCGTTGTCGTTGCGGGGGAAACCGCGCGGGCGCAGAATTTCAGCTTGAACGGATACGGCGTCGACACGAACCCAGAGCTGTCCAAGCTGCCAATTATCAACTTCAGCAATATCCAGTCCTGTGGCACTGCCACGGCGGTGTCACTGCCTTGTATGTTCTCAAAATACAGCCGAGATGACTACAGCTTTGAAAAAGGCACCTCGACCGAGAATGTGCTAGATGTCTTCGGGCATGCCGGGCTGCAGGTCGAATGGTGGGACAATAACACCGGCGACAAAGCGATTGCCGCACGGTTCAAGACGCGCAGGTTCAACGATCTGACCGACCCGGAGTTCTGTGCAACGGGTGAATGTATCGACGGCATATTCCTTGAGCCGTTGAAAGACTACATCGCATCGATCAAGCAGGACACGGTCCTGGTTCTGCACCAGATCGGCAGTCACGGGCCGACCTATTATCAGCGCTATCCGGCGGCATTTGAACGCTTCACACCCGCATGCCGTACGGCGGAGTTCAAGAAATGCACCCCGCAGGAGATCACCAATGCCTATGATAACACCATCGCCTATACGGATCAGATCCTTGCCCAGACGATAAAAATGCTTGCCGCGAATGAAGCTTTGGCCACGTCACTGCTTTATGTGTCCGACCACGGTGAATCGCTTGGCGAACGCGGGCTGTATTTGCACGGGGCACCCTATTTCATGGCCCCGGACACGCAGACCCATGTCCCGATGCTCCTATGGATGTCAGACGCATTCCGAACCCGCTTTGGCATCGATGAAAGCTGTGTGGCGGAACAGAAGGACAAGCCGCTGTCACACGACAACCTGTTCCATTCCCTACTTGGGATGCTCGACATCAACACCGCAGAGCGTAACCCCGATCTGGATATCTTCGCTTCCTGCAAAATAAATACTGAGGTGGCCAAGATATGAAGCCGGAAATTATCAAACCGCTTGAGAAACCCGAACGCGTTACGGGGGTCGCCCATCTGTTTGCCGCTGCGGGCTATTCGATTGGCGGGCTGCGACGTCTTTGGATGGAAACCGCGTTCAGGCATATCATTGTGGCGCTGCCAATCGGTAGTGTTCTGCTCTACATCATGGATGCGGGTGTCGCTGATTTTCTGGTCTTTCTGGTCCTCTTTTCCGCTCTTGTCGCGGTCGAGGCTCTGAATACGGCGATCGAATGTATCGTCGACCACCTCGCTCCACAGTGGGAAGTGTTCGCCCGTGACGCCAAGGACCTTGGTTCGCTCGCGACCATGTGTTTGCTTTTCGCGAACGGTTTTTTCATGGCTGTGGTCGCTTTGCGCTATTTCGGGATGGCCTGAGATATGCCGATGAACCGCTCGCAGAAAATAGAATGCCCTAAGCCTGAAACTATGATCATGTCAGCATCAGCCGAATTGGCTAAGCCGCGTCTCGGAACTGGACAGTAACATTATGCGCATACTCTTGATCGAGGATGAAAAAGCTTTGGCGCGGCCGCTGAAAGAGCATCTGGAGGCGGATCGTCACATTGTCGAATGGTTCTGCACCCTGGACGAGGCAGACGCCGCGCTGCGTACGCTATCCTATGATGTGGTACTTCTGGACCTGCAGTTGCCTGATGGCGACGGGTTGGATTTTCTAAGCAAACTGCGGGCAAAGGCCATGCGCACGCCGATCCTCATTCTCACTGCCCGCGACAAGGTGTCGGACCGAATAGAGGGGTTGAACAGGGGGGCTGATGACTATGTGATTAAGCCTTTTGACCTAGATGAGGTCAAAGCGCGCATCCATACCGTCTGTCGACGCAGCGCCAACCAGTTTGCCCAAACGGTTCAGTTGCACGATGTGGTGGTCAATCTGTCCGATCACACCGTCATGCGCGCTGAACAGCCCGTACGTCTGACCGCTAAGGAATGGGGTGTCTTCGAAACGCTACTGCGCCGCAAACCCCAGATCGTGCCGAAGGAGAGCCTTGAAGCTGCCATCTATGACTACGGCGAAGAAGTCGAAAGCAACGCGATCGAGGCACATATCAGCCGTTTGCGCACGAAATTAGGCAAAGACCTTATCGCCACGCACCGTGGTTTAGGCTACGCCTTGACCTCATGACACGCCGCCACAAAAGTCTGGTTCAGTCGCTGCTTGGGTCGCTGCTTGTGCCCGGGCTGGCGGTGATGGTGATTGGCGTTTTGATCGTCCAGCATATCTTCAAGGACGAGTATGACGAGCTGCTTGATGCCAGCCTGATTGGCAAGGCGCATCTCTTGGTGGAGTTCATCGAAACGGCCCAAGGCGACGCGGGCTTTGACGTGGGCGGCTTGCTGGATTTTGAAAGCAAACTGCGTAAGCCGGATGAACGCGCGTTGATGTGGTATCTGGATCCGGATGGTCAGGTCTACGCGCAGTCAAAAAGCGTTGGTGCTTTTGCGCTTCCCACGCCATTGGCCACCGGGCTAAGCACCGCCGCCGGGCATCGCTTTATCATGCTCCGTTCAGATCAGCCCGAGACGGGCAGCGTCGTTGTGGCCGAGCCGATGGTGGAACGCAATGAGGCGATAACCGATGTGGTGATCGCTGTGGCGATCGGTTTTGGCCTGTTGGGGGCGCTTTTTGCGGTATCCTCCTTCTGGGCGGTTCGACGATCAGTCGCGATGATTGCCGAGCTCAGCCGGAACATCGCAGAAAAGAACGAACACAACCTTTCCCCGATTGAACGCGAGAATGTCTTTTCCGAAATAACCCCGGCGATTGATACGCTTGACGGGCTCATGGGGCGACTTGACCGCGCCATCACCGCAGAACGTGCCTTTGCCACGAATGCCGCGCATGAATTGCGCACCCCCGTTGCCATTTGTCTGGCGCAGGCGCAGCGGCTGCGGGCAAAGCTGAGCGACCCCGCAAAGATCGACAATATCGTCGAAATCGAAACAGGTCTGAAGCGGCTTGAGCGCTTGATCGAGCGCCTATTGCAATTATCAAGGGCGCAATCAGGACTGGGCCTCAATGCGGTCGCGACGGATGTTTCCCCGGTGATCACGCTTTTGATGTCCGAGATGCGCAGCCGAAGCCGCGCCCCGGAAAAGATCGAATTGAAGTTTCCCGAAACACATTTTTCAACGCGCGTTGATCCGGATGCCCTCGGGATCATCCTGAACAATATGTTCGACAACGCCCTGAAGCACGCTAGCGGCCCTGTGCCCACGGTTGTAGACGCCAGCCAATCGGGGAGAGTTGCCGTCGTGAACGATTGCGCCCCTCTCTCACCTGCGGACCTCGACCGCATAAAGCAGCGGTTCAACCGGCGTGGCGCGCTGTCAGACGGATACGGGCTGGGACTGTCGATCATACAAGATCTATGCGCCCAGTCCGGATGCCAACTTGAAATTTACGTACCCCGGGAACTGAGCCCGCGCGGTTTTGCCGCCGTCTTGCGCTTGCCCGAGACGACGAACGATCCAAGGTGACTTTCCCCAACAGTTCCGGAAGCACGCCCAAGCGGCCCAAGCGTTGTAAAATGCGTGTCAGGTCAGCCGCGCGTAAAGGCCATTGCGCGCGCGCAAGCTGTCGTGCGTTCCGGCTTCGACCTTGCGCCCTGCCTCCATGACGATGATCTGGTCGGCATGTTTCACCGTCTCAAGCCGATGCGCGATAATGAGCGTGGTGCGGCCCTTTGAAAGCCGCTCCAACGCCTGCTGGATGTCGCGCTCCGTCTCGCGATCCAGCGCCGATGTTGCCTCGTCCAGGATCAGGATCGGCGGGTTTTTCAGGAAAGCGCGGGCGATGGCGACGCGCTGTTTCTGCCCGCCCGACAGCATGACACCCCGCTCGCCCACAATGGTTTCCAGCCCCTCGGGCAGTGCGGAGACGAGCGCGCCCAACTGGGCATTCTCGACCGCGGCATCCAGTTCCGCCGCCGTGGCATCGAGTTTTCCGTACAGGATATTCTCGCGCAGGGTGGACCCGAATAGGAACACATCCTGAGAGACCAACCCGATCTGAGAGCGCAGACTGTTCAGGGTCATATCCGCAATGTCGATCCCATCAATCGTAATCCGCCCGCCGGAAGGGTCGTAAAACCGCGGGAGCAATGCCAGAAGCGTTGTCTTGCCTGCACCCGACGGCCCAACGAAAGCCACTGTCTCACCGGCTTTGGCGGTCAAGGTGACGTTATGCAGAACGGGCAACGGGCTGTCATAGGCAAACGACACATCTTCAAAAGCGACCTCGCCTTGCGTGACGGTCACTGCGACGGCATCCGGCCGATCGCTGACATCGCGGTCGGTCTGCAACAATTCGGTGTAGCGTTGGAAACCGGCGATACCGCGGGGATAGGTTTCGATCACAGCGGCAATTTTCTCCAGCGGGCGGAAAAAGACGCTGACCAGCAGCAGGAAGCCGACAAAGCCGCCCGTGGTCAGCGACCCTTCCAGCACAAAACCAGCACCCGCCACCATCACCACAACCTGCACGAAACGCAGGCCCATGTAATGGATCGCACTGGCCTTCGCCATGATCGCATAGGCCGACAGTTTGGTCCTGCGATAGGCTGCGTTGTCACGCGCGAACAACGTTTCTTCGTGATCTTCATTGGCAAAGGCCTGCACGACCCGGATGCCGCTGATGGCTTCCTCCAGGCGCACGTTAAAGGCCCCCACACGCGCATAGATATCGCGCCAAGAACGGGTCATGCGCGCGCCGTAGACGGCCACCACCCAGACCATCAGCGGCACGATCACGACCGTAATCAGGGCAAGCGTGACATGCAGATTGATCATCAACGCAAAGGCTCCGACAAAGGTGACCACCGCGATAAACAGATCTTCGGGACCGTGGTGCGCGACCTCGCCTATTTCTTCAAGGTCGCGGGTCACGCGGGCGACAAGCTTGCCGGTGCGCGCCCGGTCATACCAGCGCCAAGACAGCCGGGTCAGATGCGAAAAGGCGCGGCGGCGCATCTCGGTCTCGATCTCGATCCCCAGACGGTGCCCCCAATAGATCACCACCCCCATCAGGGCGGTATTGACCAAATACACCAGCAAAAGCCCAATCGCGGCTAATATGGTCAGCCTCAGATCGCCAAGCGGTAGCAGGTGATCTATGAAGGAGGTGATGGCGAGCGGGAAGGCAAGCTCCAGCAAGCCGGACAGCACGGCAGAGCCGAAGTCGACCCAGAACAGGCGCGTGTGGGGACGATAGTATTCGAAAAATTGGCGGAGCATAAGGCTGGCTTTCGGATGAATATGGTCGGGGTCAAATCGGGTGAACGACCGGGCTGGGCTTTGTGTCGATGACCTGCATGGGCAGTCCGTAGATCCGCTGAAGCGCGTCGGGGTCGAGCAAGGAGTGCGCCGCGCCGTCAAGCGCCACGCGCCCGGCATCCAGCGCGATAACATGATCGCAAAAGCGCACCGCCATATTCACGTCATGCAGCACCACCACGGCAGAAAGCGCACCGGCGTTGACCGTTTCACGCAGCAGCCCCAGCACGTCGATCTGATGGGCCACATCCAGCGCCGAGATCGGTTCATCCAGCAGCAAGCTACGCGCTCCCTGCGCCAGCATCATCGCTATCCACGACCGCTGTTTTTCCCCACCTGACATAGTGTCGACCATCTGGCCGCGCTTGTGCTCCAGACCACATTGAGCAATCGCCGTATCAATCATAAAGCGATCCTCGGGTCCCAATCGACCCAAGGCTCCGCGCCACGGGTATCGGCCAAGCGCGACCAGCTCCTCCAGCCACAGCCCTTCGGTCGGGGGGGTTACCTGCGGCAGAAATGCCAGATCGCGGGCAAAATCCCGCGGCTTCCAGTCCCTCAGATCTTGGCCGCCATATTGGATGGTTCCGGCGCTCGGCCGGGTTTGCGCGGCGAGCATTTTCAGCAGCGTTGATTTGCCCGACCCGTTGCGCCCGACAAGCGCCGTGATCCCCGGCTTGATCACCAAGGAAAGGTGATCGACCAGCCGCCGCTTGGGCACGTCAAAGCAGACATTTTCGAGCGTAAAGAGGGTCATGCGTGTCTCCGTCCGAGCAGGGCAATGAAAAGCCAGGGCGTGCCGATCAGCGTCGCGAAAAGCCCCAGCGGCAGGTCGTAGGGGTAGCTGGCGGTGCGCGCCCCAAAGGCCGCGAGGCTCATGAGCAACGCACCCAGACACCAGCTGGCAGCCAGAAACGGCGCAGGGCGCAGCAGGCCAAGGCTGCGGGCGATATGGGGGGCCATCAGGCCAACGAAACTGACCGGGCCGACCAGCACGCTTGCCGCGCCAGTGGCCAGCCCTGCCGCCAGCACAACGGCAAGCCGCACGACGCCAAGCGGCACCCCCAGACCCTGCGCGACACCCGATCCCAGCGGCAGGATGTCGAACCAGCGCGACAGCAAAAGCGCCGCGCCAAGCGCCGCCACCGCCATTGCGGCAAGCGCCATCGCCCCTGCGACCGTGACCCGTGTCGCACTTCCCGCAAGCCACCCCAGCAGGGACCATGCTCTGGGATCACCTGACGCCATAATCGCTGCCAGAAGGGCCGAAGCGAAGGCTCCGATCGCCAGCCCTGCCAGCAACAGCCGCGCCGGTGCCATATTACTGCGCGCCGCATAGGCGGACAGGATGATCAGCGTCGCCCCCGCCCCGCCAGAAGACCCGAGCGCCAGCGCCACGGGCGACGGGGCAGGCAGCAGGAACAGCGTCGCCGCATAGCCAAGCGCGGCACCACCGGTCACACCCAGAACCTCGGGCGCGGCCATCGGGTTTGCCGTCACCCGTTGCAGGGCCGCCCCCGAAAGCGCCAGCAGCGCTCCGGCCGCGGCAGCCGCCAGAATGGCCGTGGCCCGCAATGGCACGAAACTCGCCGCAATCGCGCCCGATATCACGCCCCAGCCCTCGGGTCCGCGGGTGCCAAACAGGCTCAGCACGGCAAAGGCGACCGCCGCGCAGGCCAGCAGAGCAAGCCGCCGCCACGGGTGCGGCGCGCGCGGTGGCAAAGTGTCGTTACGTTCAGCCTCGGGCGGGACAATGTTGCGCAATCGCGGGAGCAAAGCGATCAAAAGCGGCCCGCCAATCAGCCCGGTCAACGCGCCCGTCGGCAGTTCTGGCAGCCCAAAGGCGGCAAGCGCCAGCAGCGCGCTGTCCACCAGCCACAGCAGCAGCGCGCCCGCCAGTGGCGCGGCCAGCAGGACTTGCGCCACGCTGCGCGCGCCCAAACGCCGTGCCAAGGCCGGTGCCGCCAGCCCGACAAACCCGACCAGCCCCACCTCGGCAGAGACCATGGCCGAGACGAACACCGCCAACGCAAGCGCCGCGACCCGTATCGCCCCGACTTGCGCCCCAAGCGCTTTGGCCGTGGCCCCGCCAAGGCTTAGGACCACCAGTGGCCGCACCAGCAAGGCAGCTCCTGCCGCCCCCAGCACCAGCACCACAGTCAGTCGGGTCACCCCGTGCCAACTGTCTTGTGAAAGCGCCCCGCCGTTCCAGATCACCAGCGACAGCAGGTAATGCCCCTGCCCCAGTGTGAGCGCGGTAGAGATGGCGGAAGCAAGCATGCCCACCAGCATCCCCGCGATGGTGACCGTAACAGGCGCAAAGCCACGCCGCGCGCCAAGCGCCATGACAATGAGCGCTGCAAGCCCGCCTCCGACCAATGCGACAGGGCCGGGACCAAGGGCGAGCATATTCGGCCAGAGCAGCGTGGCGCAGACCAGCGCCAGCTGTGCCCCCGAGGCCACGCCAAGGGTCGTTGGATCAGCCAGCGGATTGCGCAGCACCGCCTGCATCAAGGCACCCGACAGCCCCAGAAGCGCCCCGATCAGCAGGGCAATCACGGCCCTCGGCATCAACCCGAAGGCAAAGAGGATCTGTTCGGGTGACAGGTCTTGCGGACCTGCGACGGGCAGCACCCATTGCGCAGCGGGCAGGGCGGCAAGCGCTGCGATGGTCCATAGGCACGCCGCGCCGAGGGCGGCCACAAGGGGCAGCGTCAAAAAGGGCGGACGGATCATGCGGTTTCCAGCGCGGTCACAAGATGGGACGCAAAACGCAGCCCGGAAGGCGCGCCGCCAAAGGGCATCTGATCGGGCAGATACGACACGCGACCCGCCCGCACGGGCGGCAGCGCGGACCAAAGCGCGCTTTGGCCAATCGCGCGCCGTGCGGTCACCGGCAAAGCGCCCGCGATGACTAGATGCGCCTGCGGAAAATCGATCAATCTGGACAGAGGGACCGGGGCATTGAATCCGAATTCAGTATCGCCGCCCCAGGCATTCGTCAGGCCGATCCGGCGAAGCGCCCCGCCATATAGGCTGTCGCTGCCATAGATCTGCACATGACGCGCATCCCCCACCGTCATCACCACAAAGGGGCGCACGGCAAAGCCTGTTGCCCGTACGCGCAGCGCATCGAAAGCGGCCTCAAAGTCCTGACGCACCCGGTGGCCCACCTCTCCGCGGTCCAGCTGTATTGCCAACGTTTCCAGCGCCGACAGCGCCTTGGGCAGTGCGGGTTCAGTCGGGATGAACATATTTTGTGTGAACACCGGTGCGATACGTCCCAACTGCGGTTCAACGAAACTGTAGAAATTCGACGACAGGATCAGGTCAGGGGCGACAAGGCTCAGCGCTTCGAGGTTGGGGCTGCCGCGCAACCCGACATCCGCACAGTTCGGGGGCAGCGTCACCGCCGTACCGCGCAGGAATTGACGTTTCTCAGCTACGGCAACCAGCGGCAGGTCGAGCGCGGCAGCGGTTTCCGCCATCGCCCAGTCAATCGCGGCGAGGCGCGATCCCCCCCAAGCGCGTGCGCCGCGCGCGCGAGATGCCACAAGAGCGCAGGCTCCTGTGGCAATGATCGCGCGGCGCGTGAGGGTGATGGGTTTTACCACTTCTTGGACAGCGTCGCAGAGATCGTGCGCCCGTCGCCATAGTAGGTCGAGAAATAGCCCACCGAAGAGACATAAGCCTCGTCCGTCAGGTTGGTCACATTGACCTGCAGCTCTGTGCCGTCATCAAAGTCATAGGACACAGCCGCATCCAGCAGCGTCACAGAGTCGAGCTGATTGGCATTGGCGTTGAACGCATAGCGTTCCCCGATGAACCGCGCGCCTGCGCCCACGGTCAGCCCGGCAAGCGGTCCGCCCTGGATCTCTTTCGATGCCCACAGCTTGAAGGTATGTTTCGGGGTCAGCCCCAGTTCGTTGCCATTGTTGTCACCGCCGATGATCTCGCTGTCGGTAAAGGAGTAGCCGCCCGTCACGCTCCAGCCGTCGGCCAGATTGGCACGGCCTTCCAGCTCTAGCCCGCGGATACGGGATTTGCCGACCTGATCATAGGCCCGCACCCCGGCCCCATTCTGCACATAGACGGGGCGGTTCTTTTCTTCGAGCTGATAGACCGAAGCCGACAGATAGGCATCAAGGGTGGCGGGTAGGTATTTCGCGCCAACTTCCCATTGCTCGCCCGTGGTCGGGTCAAGCGCTGTGCCCATATCGCCCGGCTCTGCAAAGCTTTGGAACGAGGTGCCATAGGACAGATAGGCCGACACGCCATTGTCCCAGACATAGCCAAGACTTGCCTGACCGGTGGTGGCGCTGTCGTCGCGTGTCAGATCAACGGTGCCGGGCGTGCCGCCAGAGCCCGGAACGGTGTAGAGCGTGTTGGACTGCCCTTCGGATTTGTTGCGATCATGGCGCAAGGCCAGACCCGCGCGCCAATGGCCATATTCGATTTCGTCGCTGGCGTAGATGCCGACCTGTTCCACGGTCACATTCTTGTTCGCATACCAGCTTGCCCCGTCGCGCACCGGCGTGATCGGGCTGTAGTCTGGCGCGGCAAAATCAATGCTGTCCTGACCATAGTAAAACACGCTGAGCGCAGATTCTTCGAACCGGCTGGCATCGATACCAAAGGCGAGATTATGCAGCACATCGCCGGTCAGCGCCGAGCCTTCAAGCCGCAGGTCCGTGGCATAAGACGTCACATCTTCGTCTTGCAACAGCTGTGTGCGCGCCACATCGGTGCCCGTCACGCCGCCGACAGAAAGGTTGGAATAGGACCAGTCGAATTTCGTCACGCCCGTGTTGCTGACCAGCCGCCAGCCATTATCGAACGTATGGGTGACCTGCGCGCCCAGATTAAGCACTTTGCGGTCGCCGTACTCCAATGCCTCGTTGCCAAAGTAGAAGTCGCGCAGGTCTTCATCGGAACGGGTGCCGACCAGCCCGTTGGGCACGCCCGAGGGGGAATCCGGGTCGTCATCCTGATAGGACAGCAGGAATTCCACCGTCGTTGCATCGGTCGCCTGGTATTTCGCGGCAAAGCCCAGATAGGCCCCGGGGTTGTCGTATTCATCGATCCCCAGAACGCGATTGCCCGCCTTGCCGACGATGCGGTAAGCAAAGCGGTCATCGACCACGCGGTTGGCATCGCCAAAGACATAATGGGACCCGTTGCCATCCGCATGCAGGCCCAGCTCGGTCGTGTCGCCATCAGATTGCGCGCGTTTCTGGATCAGGTTCACCAGCCCGGCGGGCGACCCTGCCCCGTATAGCACCGAATTTGGGCCGCGCAGAAGCTCCACCCGTTCCATGCCGTAAAGATCAAGCGAGGGCGCGCCATAGTTCGGGCGCGTAGAGCGGCTGAATTGCAACCCGTTAAGGTAGATCTGGTTTTGCAGGTCAGCCCCGCGGACCGAAATTGAATCAAACCGCGGATCGGCCCCATAGGCTTCGGTCACGACACCCGCCGCATAGCCAAGCGCCTCTGACAGATTGTTGGCGGCCGTATCCTCGATCTGGTCGGTGGTGACCACCGTGACGGAGGACGGCGTTTCCAGCAAGGACCGCCCGCTTTTGGTCGACGCCGTGGTACCCGCGGCATAGCCCACCACCGGGCCGGTCGGGTCTTCTTCGGACTGGATGATGATCTCGCCCAGATCGACGGCGTCCTGCGCCGTCGCCACACCGGCAGACAGGGCCAGCGCGCTGGTCCCCAGCATCAAGAAAAAGGTGAACTTCATGGATATACGTCCCGCTGTTTATTTTTCCGAGTATTTAACTCAGCTATAAGGCGACGTCTTGAACGCATCCGCCGTCATTTGTCCCAATCCGCTGTAAACGTATCACTGAATATCGCGTCGCCACTGCGATGGCGGCACCCCGACAGACCGGCGAAAGACCCGTGACAGATGGGCCTGATCGGAAAACCCGGTTGCCGCGGCGATGTCGGCAAGGGGGCGTCCGGGGTCGGCCATCATCTCCTTGGCGGCGACGACGCGACACTCGGCGATCCAGCGTTGGGGCGACAGACCCGAGGTTTGCTTGAACGCGCGGCTGAACCAGCTTTCGGAGAGCCCCGCCAAATCGGCCAATTCGCCCACCCCGACGGGGCGAAAGATATTCTGCGCCATGTACTGCCGAACCGCCGTCATATGCTGAGGCGACAGTCCGCCGGACGCAGGCAGGGCGTTTTGCGACGGCGGGTCCATCACTGCGCCCAAAAGCGATTGCAGCAGGCCTTCCAAGACCATCGTCCCACGTTGAGGGGTCTCTACTTCGCTGGCCGCAAGACGGCCAAGGGTCAGCAGCACGCTATCCTCCGACGCAAACATCACGCGGCGGGGCAGATCTGATACACCGATCGCACCAAGCCGTGTCTGCAATGCCGCCGCGTCAAAATGGAAATCTATATGGCTGAGCCTTTGGGCCTTGCCCAGCTTGCTCCACAACGGGGTGCCCGCCGGAACAAAGAAAGCGCGCGTTCCGAATTGGGCCGTCGCCCCCTCGCCCGTTCGAAGCGCGATCAGCGGCAGGGTGTCATCCAGAAAGACGACAAGGCGCGGATCCGGTGCGGTGTAGTACCCGCCGCCCCCTTGGTCCCCGTCGACATGCCAGACATCTGCGATAGCCCCCGACAAGGGCCGAAACCGCAAGGGCTTGATCGTGCGCAGGTTGCGGGTCTGCGCCTCCATACGAGGGACAAAAACCTGTGGCACATAGGATTTTGATAGAGGGGCGGATGACATGACGACGCGCTGAGACAGCTCCAGAATTCTGAAACCATTTTCTGACAAATTTACTCGGATAAGTCAATTCCCCAACATCCCCGCGGGGATCGTCACCAAGGGTCAGTCTTGCACCATTGATACGACGCGCCCAACTGCGCTTTGCGCCATGGGCATATGAGCCTGTTGTGCCTCCCGAGGCCACCGGATGAACAGCATGGCCTCGCCTGCGATCCTATTAGCGCTCAGCGTCGCTTCCAGATCTTGAAGGGAGCAGCGCAAAACCTTCTGATCCTTGCGCTGCGCTTTCGCGGCGATTTGCAGGTCGAACTGAACCCCCGGATGCGCTGTCTTTAGGTGATCCACAATCTGTGGCGCAGCCCCCACAGCCATGTAAAGCGCCACGCATGTGCCGGGTCTGATATCCTTGATCGGTTCGGGCACCGTATATCCATCTTGGCGATGGCCGGTCGTCAGCACCACGGTGTCGATCTTGCCCCGATCCGTCAGGCTTTCACCGATGCTCGCGGCCGCGGCGCAGGCCGCGGTGACGCCGGGGATGATCTCGAAAGCGATACCGCTGGCTTTCAGCGCATCGACTTCTTCTGTGCTGCGCCCGAACACCCCCGGATCACCACATTTCAGACGCACAACGCGTTGGCCGCGTTTGGCAGCCATCACCAGGGTCTGTGTGATTTTCTCTTGCGGCCAACTGTGACAGCCCGGAGCCTTGCCAACGTAAATGCGTTCGGCGTCACGACGGGCCAATTCAAGGATTTCAGGGGCAAGCAACCGGTCATAATAGATCACATCCGCCTCTTGCAGACGCTGCACGCCGCGCAGGGTGATCAGATCCTTCGCCCCCGGCCCTGCGCCAACAAGGCTGACGCTGCCGCCCGCAGCGGTGCCGAAGTCGCCCGTTTGGATGGCCGACTTGATACGCTTGGCCGCCGCGCGTTCGGCACCGGCGGCAAACATCCAGCGCGGGCTGTCGTTGAAAACCCAACGCCACAGATCGCGACGCGCGCGCGGATCAAGGCGCGCAGACGCTTTCCCCCGCAACCGGCCCGCAAGTGCAGCAAGATCCCCCAGCCGCGGCTCGAGCATTTCCTCTACTTTCGTCTTGATCTGGCGGGCCAGCACCGGGGCTGTCCCCTCGGTGCCGATGGCCACGACCACCGGATCACGGTCCACGATCGAAGGCGTGATCGCATCGCAAAGCTGTGGCTGGTCGACGACGTTCACAACCGCCCCGGCCTCTTTGGCCAAAACATGCAGCGCCATGTCCGCACCAGGGCAGCCAGTGGCGATAAAGGCCAGCGCGGTGTCTGAAAAGCTGTTCGGGGTGATTGGACCGTCGTGAAGTGTGACACGGCCCGATGCAGCAAGGTCCGACAGTTCGGCATCGAATGTAGCGGCCCAAATCTCGACCGTCGCTTCGGTTTTCAGGATCAGTCGCGCCTTCTGGGCGGCCTGTTCGCCCCCGCCCATGATCACGACGCGGCGGCCCGCCATTTGCAGGAACATTGGAAATGTCTTCATGCGGATTGCTCCTTTGACTGGTGTCGCTGGTCCCAAAGGCTGCGCGCCATTTGGTCGGCTTGAGAAAGTGTCGGAGACGCCTTCAGCGTCCACAGCGCAAGTGCCGCAGTGCCGGTCACCGTGGCGACTGCGAAAGGGTCGTCCACGCGCCCGTGCCACAGGCCCTGCAGGTCGATGACATCGCCTGTTTCATGCAAACGTCGGGTGTCACGCAGGATTGGCGCGGCGGTCTGCTGGATATGCGCCCCGTCGCGCAGGCCGAACAGGGTGATGTCCTTGGAGGGATGACGCTCGAATTCGCCGCCGCCCCCTTTGATGATGCTCAGATCCTGCTGGTCCAATAGCTGCGCGGCTTGGGCCTGCAGGCTGCGGTACGACGGGTGGAACACGCCTTGCACCGTCGCCGGGGCCTCGGACGGGTTCCACATCCGCAATACCGTATTGAAGCACGATCTGAGGCCGAGCGTATCGCGCAGGTTCAAGATGCTGAATGCCGCAGGGCTTAGGGTTTCTAGCGGGGTATAGGCCACCTGCGGCCCGGCAAGATCAATCACCTCGCGCACCGATGCATTGGCCGATTGATGCGAATTCCACCCGTGCATCGAAATGCTGTAACCTGCCTGCCCCACCAGCCGCGCAGCAAGCAGGAACAGCGGCACCCCCCGGCTGCGACCTGCGGCATAGGACGGCCAGTCCAGATCCGCTTTGGGCAGTTTGCCCACCACATGTGCGCGTAATGCCGCGGTGAAACCGGCAATCTCTTCGGGGGTTTCGCCGCGCAGACGCATGACCATCAACAGCGCGCCGACCGCTTCGGGGGCAGCATCACCGCGTAAGATCAGCGCCATGGCGTCCTGAGCTTCGGCCAAGGTCATCGCGCGGGCACGCCCCTTGCCGCGCGCGACGATCCGGACATAGGAGGCCAGGCTCATTCTGCGGCCATCCGTTGCAAGGTCTGATCCAGCAAGGCGGCGAGTTCGGGTTTGCACGACCCGCAGTTTGTCCCCGCGCAGGTGGCGTCGCCCAAGGCCGCGACGGTAGAGGCCCCGCCGGCGATAGCGGCCAGCAAGGTGTTGCGCCCCACATCAAAACAGGCACAGACCGTAGCACCCGGGTCCGGCCGGTCAGCGGCATTGCGCCCGGCGAGCGCCGCCAACGCCGATGTGTCCGTCCCGATCAGCGCGATAATCGCACTGCGCGAGACAACCACCGGATTGGGGGATACGAAAAGCAGCCCGGTGATCCGCCCACCTTGGGTTATCGCAATCCGGACGCCACCGGTCGCCGCGTCGGACTGGAGCGAAAGATCACCCTCCGCCTGCCCCGTCAGAAGGCGGGCCTCTGCCTCCCAATCCTCGGGTTTTTTGCTGCCCGCCAGCTCTGCCTGCCAGCCGGTATTGGTGCGGGCCAAGGCGGCATAGGTGGTGCGCGGGGCGGGTTCCGCGATGCTTGCCAGAAAGCCGTACCATTTCGCCTTGAAAACCTCGGCAGTGACAGCGCTGGCCTTCAAGGCGGGTTGACCTGAAATCGGATCGGTCAGCGGCGTCATGACGCTATTGACCGTGCCCGCGGTGCTGCGCTGACGGGTCCAGTGCATTGGCGCGAACAACGCGCCTTGGGCGACGCGCGGGGTGATCAACGCCCGCATCAAAACACGACCACGGCTGTTTTGCAGCGCGATCAACGCCCCGGGGAGCGCCCCCAATGCGGCGGCATCAGCCGGGTTCATCTCTACATAAGGTTCGGCCAGATGTGCCCCAAGCCGCGCCGATTTGCCCGTGCGCGTCATCGTGTGCCACTGGTCGCGGTTCCGTCCGGTATTGAGCGTAAAGCGTGAATTCAGCGACACAGGCGATGTCACGGCAACCATCTGCGCCTTGCCGTCAGGATGATAATATTGCCCGTTCGCAAAGAAACGCGCCCCATTGCGCGGCCATTGGGTCGGCACCATTTTCGCGTAATCCGCATCGGCAAAAATGCTCAGATCAAGATCGCGCGGGAAGGCCGAAGCGGCCTGATCAAGCGCGACATATTCGGCAAAGACATCCGCGGATGAGCCATAGGAAAAGGCACCCGAAAACCCCATACGCTTGGCCACGTCGCTGATGATCTGCCAGTCGGGCCGCGCATCACCGGGGGCGGGCAGAAAGGCGCGTTGGCGCGAAATGCGCCGTTCGGAATTGGTCACGGTGCCGTCTTTTTCACCCCAACCGGTGGCGGGCAGCAGGACGTCTGCCAAAGCGTTGGTATCCGTCTTCTCCATGATGTCAGACGTAACAACGAAGGGCACATTTGCAATTGCCGCCGCCACGCCATCGGCATCGGGCAACGACACCGCGGGGTTGGTCGAGATCACCCACAGTGCCTTGATCTGCCCGTCGCCACAGGCCTCGAACAGATCGACAGCTTTCAGTCCCGGTTTGGTGCAGATCGTCGGGCTTTGCCAGAATCCCTGCACCGCGCTGCGGTGCGCTTCATCCCCGATCTCTAGGTGGTTTGCCAGCATATTGGCCAGACCGCCAACTTCGCGCCCCCCCATGGCATTGGGCTGGCCAGTCAATGAGAACGGGCCCATCCCCGGATTGCCGATGCGCCCTGTGGCAAGATGGCAATTCAGGATCGCGTTTACCTTATCCGTGCCACAGACCGATTGGTTGACGCCTTGGGAGTACGCGGTGACGACTTTGGGCGTGTTTGCCCAAAGCGCATAGAAATCGGCCAGTTCCCGAGCGTTCAACCCGCTGTCCGCCGGATCACTGGCCTGGGCCGCCGCCAGTGCCGCATCCAGCCCGTTCACATGGTTTTCCGTATAGGCCGTGTCGAGTTTTCCGGTCTCTGCCAGATACGCCAGCAACCCATTGAACAAGGCAACATCCCCGTCGGGGGCGATCCTCAGATGCACATCCGCCAGATCGGTGGTCGCCGTCCGGCGCGGATCGACATTGACGATCCGCATATTGGGGCGAGCCTGTTTTGCGGCGGCAATACGCTGGTGCAGGACCGGATGGCACCACGCCAGATTGGACCCGACAAGCACAACCAGATCGGCTTGCTCCAGATCTTCATAGGTGCCGGGAACGGTATCGGTGCCGAAGGCACGCTTGTGACCCGCGACAGAGGACGCCATGCACAGACGTGAATTCGTGTCGATATTGGCCGCCCCGATGAACCCTTTCATCAGCTTGTTGGCGACATAATAGTCTTCGATCAGCATCTGGCCCGAGGCGTAAAAGGCGACGCTTTCCGGCCCATGCTGCGCGATGGCATCGCTGAACCTCTGCGCCACCATATCCAGCGCCGCATCCCAGTCTGCCCGCACCCCGTTGATCTGCGGATGCAAAAGCCGCCCGTCCAGATCGATGGTTTCCCCCAAGGCAGCACCTTTGGAGCAGAGCCGCCCGAAGTTGGCCGGATGATCCGGATCCCCCTTGATTGTACCATCGGCGGCCGCCAGCACACCGCAACCTACACCGCAATAAGGGCAAGTGGTGCGCGTGAGGGTCATGCGGCGCTCCGCGCTTGCAGGAACGTCCGGTCCAGCAGGATGCGCCCGCTTTCCACCCGCGCCGGATAGGTCGCGACGCGGCCCGCGTCCGCGCCCTGCGCCTCTCCGGTCTCGAGAGAGAATACCCAGTTGTGCAGCGGGCAGGTTACGGATTTGCCATGCACGATGCCTTCGGCCAGCGGCCCCGCCTTGTGCGGACAGGCATTATCAAGCGCAAAGACTTCATCCTCAGCCGTGCGGAACACCGCGACACAGCCAAGCGTGGTCTTGATCATACGCGCACCGCGCTGTGGCACCTCCTCAAGTGCTGCGATATCGATCCAGCTGGTCATTCCGCAGCCTCCAGTGACAGGGTTGCAAGGGGTTTGTAGCGCTCGGCCTGCTGGGTCACGTGTTCGGCCCACGGGTCTTTGCGGTAAATCGTCTGGCTCAGCTCGAAGCGATCAACCAAAGCGTCGCCTTCGGCAGCAACCCGTTCCTTGATCCAGTCCAGACCGACCTTGGCCATCCATTTGTAAATGCGATCAAGGTATTTGGCATTCTCGCGATACAGCTGGGTCACCGCCTTGATCACATTGATCGCCTCTTGCTCGGTCGGCACCTGGATCAGCAATTCGGTTTCCCTGACGTCCATACCGGCCGCCCCGCCGATGCTGATCTGGTATCCGCTGTCGACACAGATGACCCCGATGTCCTTGCAGGTCGCTTCGGCGCAATTGCGCGGGCAGCCCGACACCCCGAGTTTCAGCTTATGCGGCGTCCAGGCCCCCCAGAGCTCTTTCTCAAGCTGGATGCCCAGTCCGGTGCTGTCCTGGGTGCCAAAGCGGCAATGATCCGTGCCGACACAGGTTTTGACCGTGCGCAGCCCTTTGGAATAGGCATGTCCCGACACCATGCCGGCCGCATTCAGATCGGCCCAGATGTCGGGGAGATCCTCGCTTTTTACGCCCAATAGGTCGATCCGCTGCCCGCCGGTGACCTTGACCGTCGGCACCCTGTATTTATCCGCCGCATCGGCAATGGCACGCAGTGCGTCCGGCGTGGTGATCCCCCCCCACATGCGCGGCACGACGCTGTAGGTGCCGTCCTTCTGGATGTTGGCGTGTTTGCGTTCGTTGATGAAACGCGATTGCGGATCGTCGCGATATTCCAGCGGCCAATCGGCAAGCAGATAGAAGTTCAACGCGGGGCGGCAGACATGGCAGCCGTCGGGCGTCTTCCACCCGCATTCCTGCCAGACCGCCGGCATCGAGGTCAGTCGCTGCGACTTGATCATCCGCCGCACGTCTTCGTGGGTCATATCGGTGCAGCCGCAGATCGACGCCGCGGCAGGCAAGACGAAATCATCCCCCAGCGTGACCGCCAATACCTGTTCGACCAGCCCGGTGCACGTCCCGCAGGATGCGCTGGCCTTGGTCGTCGCTTTGATCGCGCCCAGATCAGAGGCGCCCGCCGCGATGGCGTCTTCAATTTGTCCTTTGCAGATACCGTTGCAGCCACAGATCTCCGCGTCACGCGGTAAGGCTGCAACAGCTGCTAAAGGGTCCAGGGGGGGCCCCCCTTGGTAGGCCGGGCCGAAAATCAGCGTATCGCGCATGTCCGCGATGTCGGTCTTGTCGCGTATCAGGCCAAAGAACCAGTTGCTGTCGGCGGTGTCGCCATACATCACCGCCCCGATAACCACGTTGTTCTTGATCACCAGACGGCGATAGACACCCCGCGCCGGATCGCGAAAGACGATATCCTCGCGCCCCTCGCCATCGGCAAAATCGCCCGCACTGAACAGATCGCAGCCCGTCACCTTGAGCTTGGTCGACAGCTCTTTCGGGACAAAGGTCGATGACTGCCCCAGCAGGGTCTGCGCCGCCACCTTTGCCTGATCGTACAGCGGTGCCACCAGACCGAAAAGCGCGCCATTATGTTCCACACATTCCCCGACAGCCAGCACATCGGCGTCGGAGGTCACCATCTGGTCATCTACATGGATGCCCTTTCCAACGGCCAAGCCTGCGCCCTGCCCGAGTGCCACGTTGGGGCGGATGCCCACGGCCATGACCAGCAAATCGCAGGGCAGTTCCGTCCCGTCATCCAGCAGCAGGGCACGGACCTTGCCGCTCTCGCCCAGGATCTCCTTGGAGTTTGCGGCGCATTTGACGGTGATGCCCTTATCCGTCAGGGCGCGGCGCAGCAGATATCCTGCGGCCTCGTCCAATTGCCGCTCCATCAAATGCCCCATGATGTGCACAACGGTCACGTCGACGCCGCGGGCCGCCATGCCTGCCGCCGCCTCCAACCCCAGCAGCCCGCCGCCGATCACGACGCATTTGTTGCCTTCGCCCAGCCCCATCATCCGTTCGGTGTCTTCCAGATCGCGGTAGGCGATGACGCCGTCCAGATCGTGACCCGGCAAGGGGATCATAAAGGGGTTCGATCCGGTGCCCAGAACCAGCTTGTCATAGGACACCGTGCCGTTCTCGCCCGTGACCGTCTTAGCTGCACGGTCTATTTCCAGCACCTTTTCGCCAAAACGGCAGGTGATGTCATTTTCGGCGTACCATCCATCATCATGGGTCACGATGTCGGCATAGGTCTTCTCTCCCGACAGGACCGGGGACAGCATGATGCGGTTGTAGTTGCCCCGTGCCTCTGCATTGAAAAGGGTGATGTCATAGGCTTCGCGGTCCTGTTCCAGAAGGTGCTCCAGCACCCGACCGGAGGCCATACCGGCACCGATAACGACAAGTTTCTGTTTCATGGTCTCACTCCGCCGCGATTGCTTTGGGTTTCGGTGTCCCGCCGGAGGCAGGTGATTTCGGCGCATTGCCGTGTTCGTATTCCTCAAGGAAATCGAGCACTTCTTGCCGGTAGCTGTAATAGTCGGGGTGTTCGAGCAGCGCCTTGCGGGTGCGTGGACGCGGCAGGTTTACGTCGGTGATCTTGCCGATGGTGGCTTGGGGTCCGTTGGTCATCATCACTACGCGGTCGGCCAGCAGGATCGCCTCGTCCACATCATGGGTCACGCAGATCGCCGTCACTTTGGTGCGCGACCAGACTTCCATCAGCACTTCCTGCAATTCCCAGCGTGTCAGACTGTCGAGCATGCCGAAAGGTTCATCCAGCAGCAGCAGTTTGGGCGATAGGGCAAAGGCACGGGCGATACCGACGCGCTGTTTCATGCCGTTCGACAGGCTGGCGGCATTCTTGTCCATACTGTCTGCCAGCCCGACACGTTCAAGGTAGTATTCCACCACATCCTGACGTTCCGCCTGCGACGCGCGGGGATAGACCTTGTCGACACCAATGGCGACGTTCTCCTTGGCCGAGAGCCACGGGAAAAGATTGGGCGACTGGAACACGACGGCGCGTTCGGGGTCTGCACCTTGGACGTTCCACCCGTCCAGACGGATCGCCCCTTTCGAGATCGGGTTCAGCCCCGCAGCCATCGTCAGCACAGTGGATTTACCGCAGCCCGAATGCCCGATCAGCGAGATAAATTCGCCCCTGTTGATCTTGAGATCAAAGTTCTCGACCACGGTCAGCGGCCCTTTCGGCGTCGGATACACCTTGTCGAGCTGCGAGAAATTCAGGAATTTTTCCTGGATGGCACCTTCCTGCGCCTTGGAGACTGCCGCGGGCACTGAATGGATCGGCGTGACATTGGGCAGCATACGCGTTTCTTCGACTTTCGCGGCGATGCCGATGTCCATCAGATAGGTCGTGACCTGCCCACGCAGCGCCTTGAATGCCGCGTCATTGTTCATCGCAATCCGGTCGCGGGGGCGGGGAATGTCGACTTTGAATGCGTCCCCAAGCGTGCCGTCCGGATTAAGGGCGATGATCCGATCCGCCAGAATGATCGCTTCATCCACATCATTGGTGATCAGGACGCAGGTTTTCTTGTCTTCGTCCCAGATCGCCTCGATCTCATCCGCGAGATTGGCGCGGGTCAGGGCGTCGAGCGCCGACAGCGGCTCATCCAGCAGCAGCATTTCGGGGTCCATCGCCAGGGCGCGTGCCACATTGACCCGCTGGCGCATCCCTCCGGACAATTCAGCAGGGCGGCGCGTGGCCGCATGGGACAGGCCCACCATGTTGACATAGTGATCGACCTTGGCCGCCCGTTCGAGTTTGGAGAGATCAGGAAACATCGTATCGACAGCAAGCCTGACGTTGCCCTGCACCGTCAGCCACGGCATCAGCGAATAGTTCTGAAAGATCACACCGCGTTCGCGGCCCGGTTCGGTGATGGGCTTTCCCTTGTAGGTCACGCTGCCCGAGGTCGGCTGCTCAAGCCCTGCCATCAGATTGATCAACGTGGTCTTGCCGGTGCCCGAGAACCCGAGGATGACGACGAATTCACCTTCGGCAACGTCAAGGGAGATGTCCTTGAGAACGGGTTGGGTGTCATAGGTTTTGGTGACATTTTTGAAGTTCAAGATACCCATATCGATCACCGGTTATTCGAGAAGGTGAACATGGACTGGAGCGCATACATCACACGGTCCAGAAGGAAGCCGATGATGCCGATGGTCAGCACCGCGACCATGATCCGCGCCAGACTTTGCGAGCTGCCGTTCTGGAATTCATCCCAGACGAATTTTCCAAGCCCGGGGTTCTGCGCCAGCATTTCCGCCGCGATCAAAACCATCCAGCCCACACCAAGCGACAGCCGCAGCCCGGTAAAGATCAATGGCAGCGCCGAGGGCAGCACCAGTTTGGTGATCTTGGTATAGGTATTCATTTTCAGCACGCGACTGACGCTGACAAGATCCTTGTCGATGCTGGCGACGCCAAGGGATGTATTGATCAGCGTGGGCCAGAGCGAGCAGAGCGTCACGGTGATCGCCGAGATGAGGAACGACTTGGAGAACATACCGTCATTGGTGCTATAGACGGCTGATACGATCATGGTCACGATGGGCAGCCATGCCAGTGGCGAGACCGGCTTGAAGATCTGTATCAGCGGATTCAGCGCCGCATTCGCCGTTACAGACAGGCCCGCAGCGATGCCCAATGGGATCGCAACGATCGACGCAATGAGAAAACCGAAAAGCACCGTTTTGATCGAGGTCCAGATCTGGTCGTAGTAGGTTGGCTTGCCTGTATAGGCGCGATCACGCACACGATCTGGGTTGCCACTTGCGATATGCTTGGCGTTGCGCGCCTCTTGCCGCTCGTAGAAGGCGGCTTCGCGTTCGCCCTCGCGGATGGCGTCCTGATGCAACTCGCCGACCTGCTCCCAGACTTGGGCAGGGCCGGGCACAGCCCCGAGCGAGGTTTGAACCTTGGGGGCCAGGCTTGCCCAGAGGGTCAGGAAGATCGCAATCGCCAAGAGCGGCACGCCCAGAAGCCGCCAGATCTCGCCGGCCTGCGCGCGCGGATTATCCCCCGCGGCGGCCTTCAGGATCGGTGTCATCCAAGACAGGCCAAAGACGCTGAACCATGCGTCGGCCTTGTTGATCCGGGCAAAGCGCCGCGCGCGGCGGGCTTCGATATCGAGTGTGTTTGTGTCAATCGCGGTCATATCGGCTGTCCAATTGCTGCTTTTGATGAAAGTGGCTCCCTCCCCCTTGCGCTTTGCGGTGTGGCAAAGCGGAGGGGGCGGGGTTTAGCCTTCGACCTTGCTGTCGACGACCGTTTGACCGGACTTCAGACCGATGGGCAGGCTGTCGATATAGGCGTTCGGCGCGCGTCCGTCGTAGCTGATCCCGTCGATGATATCGGCAGCCGGTGTCGGTGCTTTGAAGCCGTCGCTATCCCAAGGAAACGCCGCTTCGTCGGCCATACCCTCGTCTACCAGCAGCCTTGCGGCCTGTAGGTAGATGTCCGGGCGATACACGTCTGCGGCCGTCTGGAAATACCATTCATCCGGCTTTGTCTCGTCGATCTGGCCCCAGCGACGCATCTGGGTCAGATACCAGATCGCGTCTGAATAGAACGGATAGGTCGCATTGTAGCGGAAGAAGACGTTGAAGTCGGGGGCGGGGCGCACATCCCCTTTCTCGAACTCGAAAAAGCCGGTCATGGAGTTGGCGATCACATCCGCATCCGCGCCCACATATTCAGAGCGCGACAACATCTCTACCGCTTCCTCGCGGTTGGCGTTGTCGTTGGCATCAAGCCACATTGCCGCGCGGATCAGTGCCTTGGTCAATGCAAGCGTGGTGTTGGGGTTTTCCTCTGCAAATTCCGCGGTAATGCCAAAGACCTTCTCGGGGTTGTTTTTCCACATGTCGTAGTCGGTGATCACCGGCACGCCGATCCCTTTGAAAACCGCCTGCTGGTTCCAAGGCTCCCCCACGGCGTAGCCCGATATCGTCCCCGCTTCCATTGTCGCAGGCATCTGCGGTGGCGGCGTCACAGACAGCAGCACATCCGCATCAATCTGACCGGAGATATCCTGCGCGCTATAGTAGCCGGGCTTCAGTCCGCCCGCCGCAAGCCAGTACCGGATCTCGTAGTTGTGGGTCGAAACGGGAAAGACCATGCCCATATTGAACGGCTCGCCGCGGTCCTTGTAGCCTTCGACCACCGGAGCCAAAGCACTGGCGCTGATGGGATGCTGCGGCCGACCATCGTCCATCGTGGGCACGTTCGGCTTCATCTCGTCCCAGATGTCATTTGAAACGGTGATCGCATTGCCGTTCAGGTCCATCGAGAAGGGCGTGATGATATGCGCTTTGGTGCCATAGCCGATCGTTGCCGCCAACGGTTGGCCCGCCAGCATATGCGCGCCGTCCAGTTGGCCGTCGATCACGCCGTCCAGCAGCACTTTCCAGTTGGCCTGCGCCTCAAGCCTGACAAAAAGCCCCTCGTCCTCAAAGTATCCCAGCTCGTAGGCCACGGCCAAAGGTGCCATATCGGTCAGCTTGATAAAGCCAAAGGTCAGCTCCTCTTTCTCGAGTGCGAGCATTTCGGCCGACGCCGCGGTCGCCAGCAGACTTGTCGAGGCGAGCAGGAGTGCGAATGTATTTTTCATGGGTCATGTCCTTTCATGGCCCCGAAGGGCAGAAACGAAAAAAGCCGCACGTATGGTTCACGGGGAAGAAATCCGTGCTCCGTACGAGCGGCATTGCTCTGAGTGATGTGCGACCAGCATTGGTCAGCGGTATAGGTCGGACAACGTTGTCCCTTGGTATCAAGCGTGGCTCATAGACGCGGCTTCACGCAACGAATTTTCTGCATTGCGGCAGTTTTTCAGAGGCCCATGCAGAAGCCGCTTAAGAATTCATCGCACAGCTGCGGTGAAATCAAACGTTCTGCCGTCAAAAAAGGCGTCGGGCGAAAGAATCATCTCTCCCCGCGCAGATGCTACAGATGTTGGCAACGTCATCGCCCCTTCGGTTTTCTCGGAGGATTGGGGCATATCAGCGCCGATATCAGACAGATTCTGGCGGAAAAGATCGGCGCGAAAACAGGTTTTGGCTTTCTCGATTCCCGCGGCGTCGGCACCTAGGTGATGCGCGATCCACGCCGCCTGACTGCGCCACGGGAAAGAGGCGGCATGGCTGTGGAACTGCAAGAACCGGTCCACCGTGACCGGAGAGGCCCCCGTTCGGGGGACGATATGCCCGGTCAGCGCCGGATCGATCAAATCGGGCGACATGCTCAGGTGTTCACTGCGCCCCAAGATCTCCACCGCCAGCGGCTTGTTTCCAGGCGCATCAAGCCAGGCCGACGCTTGGTATACCGCCCGCATCAGGCGACGCACGCTGTCCTCGTTCTGCGAGGCCCACTCATGGCGCGCGGCAAGCACCTTCTCCGGCGCGAACTGCCAGACATCGCGGCCCGCCATCATCAGCTTGGCAACATTATTCTGCACGGCCACACCGCCCCAGGGCTCGCCCACCCAAAAGGCATCGACAAACCCGTCCGAGACTGCATCCGCCATACGCATCGGCGGCACGGTGACTTCCTCGATCTGCAGGTCGGGCGCTTGCGCGGCCCAATAAGACAGCAGCAGCCGGTGCATGGAATAGTGGAACGGGATACCCACACGCAGCGGTTTGGCACCGCGCGCGCTGAGCCCCGACAGCAATGCGGTCGTGTCCCCAAAGCGCACGTCCTCCAATGCGGAAGCAACAGCGTTAGAGACGCCGAACACCGTGCCGTTCACGGACAAGACCATCAGCGCATCTACCCGCGCGGGCAATCCACCCATCCCGATGGACATGGCCACCGGCATTGGCGACAGCATATGCGCGGCATCCAGATGCCCCAGTGCCAGCATATCGCGCAGTGCAGACCACGAAGGCTGACGCAAAAGATTAAGCGCGAGCCCCTGTTCGGCAGCAAATCCCAGCTCTTTCGCGATGACCAGCGGGGCGCAATCAACCAACGGGACATAGCCACAGTTCAGAACAACCTCGCTCATGACAACAGATCCGCTGCCGTCACCAATGCTTGCGCCACATCGATGACCTTGCGATTCTGGCTCATCGCGGTGGTGCGCAGCAGCTTATAGGCGTCATCCTCGGACATGCCGCGTTGGCGCATCAAGATCCCCTTTGCGCGGTCGATCGTCTTGCGATCCTCCAGCGCTTGCTTGGCAGCATTCAGTTCGAAGTGGAATTGACGCATCATTTTAAAGCGCGCGATGGCCGTTTGCAGCACGGGTTTGATCCGGTCCATCTGAAGACCATCCACCACATAAGCGCTGACCCCGGCATTCAGCGCCGCCTGCGTCAGGTTCTCATCCGTCTGATCCACAAACAGCGCGACCGCCCGCTTGGTCGTCTCGGTCGCGTGAGAGATATGTTCAAGCGTATCGCGGTCCGGGTTTGTCAGGTCGATAAGAACGATGTCCGGTGAAAATTCCCGCACCGTCTGGTTCAGCTCCGACATCTGCAGCAAAGCCTTGACGTCAGACCAACCCGCTTCGCGCAGTGCATCCACGATGTCACGCACGCGCTCGGGGTTTGGCTCTACAACCAGGATACGCAGATCTGTATTCATGCATTTTGATCCGCGATCATCGGTGCAACTTCAATCTGGCATCCCTCGTGCGCCAGCGGCTTACGACATGCTGCGCCCAAACAGTGCGCAGAAAATACGCATGTGCCAATCTGTTGTGCAGAATAAAACAACCGCTCGACCACAGCGGTGCCAGCCATTCAGGTTTACACCTGAGCTATGGGCAGCCCCCCCAAGAACACAAGCGGGCCGGAATGTGGGACCATCACGACATCCGGCTGTGGGCCGTCAATGATCCGGTGGCAGCAGCGACAGACCTAATCGCTTGGCCGCATCCAGAGCGGCCTCATGATGCAGGGGCCATGCTTGCGTCAGCCCTTCGATGATCAACAACAGCGCGGTATCGGCCCCCTTCAACGCGGTCGCCGCTGCGGCCCTTTCCGCGACCTCTGCCTTGTGACGTTCCAGTAATTCGCGCAGCGGCTGACTGCCCGGTTCAGCGGCCACTGCAGCATGAAAGAGGCAGCCATGCGCGCTCTCGGTCACCATCCAGTTTCCAACGCGGGTCAGTATCGTATCAAGCGCCTCGCTCGGGTCCTCTGGCAGGTCATCAAACACGCGGGCGAGATAGCGATGATGCCGGTTCTCCAACGCAGCAAGCACCATTTCCGCCCGCGACGGCGTGTATTTGTAAAGCGTGCGAAGGCTCACGCCCGCAGCATCCCGCAGGTCTTCGACGCTAGGCTCGGCAAAGCCCCGATTGGCAAAGGCGCGTTCAAGCCCTGCGGATATCTTGCTCATCATATCGGTCATGCTTGACGATGTAGAGTGATCCCTCTACATACGCAAGTAGAGCAATCATTCTACATCGGAGATTTCCCCTATGACGCTTCCTGAAACGATGAAAGCTGTACGCCTCACCGGCCATGGCGGGCTGGACAAGCTTGAGTGGTGTGACGACGTTCCGATGCCGCAACCAGAGGTTGGCGAGGTCTTGATCCGTGTGGGCGCATCGGCGGTGAACAATACCGACGTCAACACCCGAACCGGCTGGTATTCGAAAGCGGTGCGGGGCGACACGGGGTCGGCTGCAACCGAGGGTTACGCGGGGGCGTCTGATGCCGACGGCGGCTGGTCCGGTGCGCTCAGCTTTCCACGCATCCAAGGCGCGGACTGCTGCGGAGAGATCGTTGCGGTCGGGGACGGAGTGGACGCGGCGCGGATCGGTCAGCGCGTGCTGGTGCGGCCGATGTACCGTCCGGCCGGTGCCGGATCAGATGCGCTTGTGACCTTCGGCTCGGAGCGCAATGGCGGCTTCGCGGAATACACCACCGTGGGCGAGGAAAACGCACTACGGATCGAAAGCCCGCTTTCGGATGTCGAGCTCGCGTCCTTTCCTTGCGCATTCTCCACTGCCGAAGGCATGATCCAACGCGCCGGACTGGGGGACGAGCGCGTCTTGATCACCGGCGCATCCGGCGGCGTCGGATCGGCGGCGGTGCAACTGGCCAAGCGGCGCGGTGCCCATGTCACGGCCTCTACCAGCCCGGCGAAAATGGAGTCGCTGAAAGCCCTCGGCGCGGATGCGGTGATCGACCGGAATGAGCCTTATCCAAACGACGCCTTCGACGTCGTGCTCGACCTTGTAGGGGGGCCGCGCTGGCCCGAACTGCTTGATGCTTTGGTGCCACGGGGGCGCTACGTCACGTCGGGCGCGATTGCCGGTCCGATCGTCGAACTTGATCTGCGGACCCTCTACCTCAAGGATCTGACCCTCATCGGGAGCACCCGGCAAGCCCCAAGCGTATTCACTGATTTGGTCAGCTACATCGAAGCAGGCGAGATCAAGCCCGTGGTCGCCGAAACCTATCCCTTGGCTGACTTGCACGCGGCGCAGAAGGCATTTCTGGAAAAGTCGCATATGGGCAAAATCGGCGTGACAATCGCAGACTGACAGACACGAGGCACAGGTTACAGCCTGCATAAGGCACGGTCTGCTCACAAGTATCGCTCCGGACCTTCGCCGCTGATGGCGTCGAGGTCCGGTTTCGCGCAGACCGTGAGAACGTCTCGCATTCTGCCATCATGAAATGCGCAATCGCTGCACGCCGTGTCGAATACGTCCTGCTTGCCGATGACGTTAGGCCGCCCCCTTACCCCCACGCGTTCGGCTTTCCCCGCAAATAGGTCACGTTCTCAGGCAGGAATGGTGACCCCGGCAGGATTCGAACCTGCAACCTGCCCCTTAGGAGGGGGCTGCTCTATCCAGTTGAGCCACGGGGCCACGGGATTGGCTTAGCGCAAAACGGGGTGGTGATCCAGCCACACTGCACGGTGGTATGGCGGCGCTGTGGTGGGGGGCTTGATATGGTGATTGCCTGCGCCCAACCGACACACTACGCTGTTGATAGAATACCACTTTCAAGCAGGACAAGCGCCTTTGACACAGCCTCCGAAACGCCCGTTGACCCTTCGTGATGTATCCGATGCCTGCGGGGTGTCGGAAATGACGGTCAGCCGGGTTCTGCGAAAACGCGGCGACGTGTCCGAAGCGACGCGGCGGCGGGTGCTGGCTGCGGCGAAAGAGCTGGGGTATGTGCCCAACCAGATTGCCGGATCGCTGGCGTCCCAACGGGTGAACCTTGTCGCGGTGATTATCCCGTCGCTGTCGAACATGGTCTTTCCCGAGGTGCTGAACGGCGTCAATCAGGTGCTTGAAGACACGCCGCTGCAGCCGGTCGTGGGCGTCACGGACTATATGCCCGAGAAAGAAGAACGTGTTCTTTATGAAATGCTGTCGTGGCGGCCCTCGGGCGTGATCATCGCGGGGCTGGAACATAGTGATGCGACGCGTGCCATGCTCAAGAACGCGGGCATCCCCGTGGTCGAGATCATGGATGTTGACGGGCGCCCGATTGATGCGATGGTCGGCATCTCGCACCGCCGTGCGGGGCAGGAGATGGCCAAGGCGATCCTAAAGGAAGGCTATGAACACATCGGTTT
Source organism: Sulfitobacter sp. TCYB15 (assembly GCF_040435955.1). Taxonomy (NCBI): domain Bacteria; kingdom Pseudomonadati; phylum Pseudomonadota; class Alphaproteobacteria; order Rhodobacterales; family Roseobacteraceae; genus Sulfitobacter; species Sulfitobacter sp. TCYB15. The sequence continues at coordinate 550,950 of NZ_CP159193.1, read as the reverse complement.
CATGGGCACCAAGATGCCGCTCGACCACCGTGCCCGCAAACGGTTCGAAGGGTTTACCGAAGGGCTCGCCAAAGCCGGGATAGAGATCGAGGACCGCGCGTTCTACTCTGGCGGCTCTGCGCTGGCCAAGGGGCGCGAGATGACGCAAGACATGCTTGAGCGGTCGCCCGAGCTGGATTTCCTGTATTATTCAAACGACATGATCGGCGCGGGCGGATTGCTGTATCTGATCGATCAGGGCATCGATATTCCGGGCCAGATCGGCCTTGCCGGTTTCAACAACGTCGAACTGCTACAGGGCTTGCCCCGTCAGCTTGCCACGATGGACGCCTGTCGGCTCGAGATCGGACAGGCCGCGGCGCGTATCATTCTGAACGATACACTGGATGAACCGGACCCCGACCTGCAGACGCAGATTACGCTGACACCGACCCTGTCGCTGGGGGACACGCTGCGCCGCAACCGCAAGGTATGACCCTGCCGCTGATCGGCAACCGCGACGCCCGTCGCATCTTTCTGCATCGCCATCTGCTGAGCGATGCGCCCCAAGGGCCCGCCAGCGGGAAAGACCTGTTGCAGCTGATCCAGGGCCTGGGCTTTGTGCAGTTGGACAGCATCAATACCGTGGCGCGGGCGCATGACCTGATCCTGTTCTCGCGCCGCCAACGCTATCGCCCGCAAGCGTTGAAGACGCTGTATGAACGCGATGGGGCGCTGTTTGAGCACTGGACCCATGACGCCGCGGTGATCCCGATGGGATACTACCCCCATTGGGAATTGCGCCGCCAGAGGGACGCGCAGATGCTGCGCCAGCGGTACAAGAACTGGCACCAACATGATTTCGAGGGGCGGTTCCAGACCGTGCTCGACCAGATCCGCGCACAGGGGCCGGTGTCGTCGTCTGATGTCGGGCAGGATGAACCACGCTCGAATGGCGGGTGGTGGGATTGGCATCCCTCCAAAACCGCGCTGGAATATCTGTGGCGCGCCGGTGCGCTTTGCGTTGTAGGGCGGGACGGCTTCCAGAAACGCTATGACCTGACAGAGCGGGTGATTGACGCGGCGCTATGCGACCCGTCGCAGGCACCGGGTGAGGCGCAGACCATTGATTGGTGCTGCAACGGCGCGCTGGATCGTCTGGGCTTTGCCACACCGGGGGAGCTGGCGGCATTCTGGGCGCATATCTCTCCGGCAGAGGCGAAGGCATGGGTCCAGCGTGAACAGGCCGCCGGACGTGTCGAGCAGGTGCAGATCGCGGGTGCCGACGGCACAGTCCATCGCAGCTTTGCCCGTCCCGGTCTGGCAAGCGACCCCGCGATAGACATGGCTCCGACCGCACGGCTGCGCGTGCTCAGCCCCTTTGACCCGGCCTTGCGCGATCGCAAACGCGCCGAACGTCTGTTCGGCTTCCGCTACCGGATAGAGATGTTCGTGCCCGCGCCCAAACGGGTCTATGGCTATTATGTTTTTCCGATCCTGCAGGGCGACAGCATCATCGCGCGGGTGGATATGAAAGCACACCGTGACCGGGATACGCTGGTGGTACGCGCCCTTTGGCCAGAGCCGGGCAGCCGTTGGGGCAAAGGCAAACAAGCCGCCTTCGAGGCAGAGCTGGCCCGCATCATCCGTCTGGCAGGCGTCAGTCAGATCGCTTTCGAAGACGGCTGGCTTCGCTAACCCTCCCCGTTTCGATGAACGAATTGGCGGTACATGCTTGCGCAGGCGACAACGATGACAATTTGTAAACATTTTATTGACGTATTGCTTTTCCCTGCCAAAGTGAGCGGAAAGGAATCAAGAACCATGTCGAACCGTCTTTGCTTTCATCCCAAGGGTCGCCCATGACGCGCCATGTGGTCGTCGTGGGGGCGGGTATCGTCGGTGTGTCATCGGCGATCTGGCTGCAACGCGCAGGCGCGCAGGTCACGATCATTGACCGCGCGGCACCGGGGACAGGCACGTCGCATGGGAACGCGGGCGTGCTGGCAGCCTGCGCCGTGGCACCTGTCACCGCCCCCGGCCTGATCGCCAAAGCCCCCGCGATGCTGCTGAACCCGGATGTGCCGCTTTACCTGCGCCTGCCCTATCTGCCGCGTCTGCTGCCTTGGCTGGCAAAGTATCTGCGGGTCGCGAACGACCGCGACACCCGCCGGATTGCGCAGGGGCTCGCGCCTATTGTCAGCGACAGTGTGGACCAACACAAAAGCCTGACCGCTGATTTGGGCCTGTCCGACTGGGTGAGGGACAGCGATTATGTTTTCGCCTACCGAAACCGCGCCGCGTTTGACGCCGAAGCCTACACCTGGGCGCTGCGGGCGGAGGCGGGGTTCGCGCCAGAGCTGATCGAGGGGCCGCAGATACACGAGTATGAACCGACGCTCGGGTCGGACATTCACCTGCTTGCCACCATGAAGGACCACGGCTTTATCCGCGACCCCGGCGGCTATGTCGGCGCGCTGGCGCGGGCGTTCGAACAGGGCGGCGGCAAGATCCTGCAGGCCGAGGTCAAGGATTTCGACCTGTCCGGCGGCGCGATTTCCGGGGTCGAGACGACCCAAGGCCGCGTGGCCTGTGACGATATCGTGCTGGCCACCGGCGTCTGGTCGAAACCGCTGATGGCCAAGCTGGGGCTGAACGTCCCGCTGGAAAGCGAACGCGGCTATCATGTGATATTCGAGGGGGCGACGGGCGGGCCTGTGCGCCCCGTGATGATCGCCAGCGGGAAATTCGTTGCCACCCCCATGGCGCAGGGCCTACGCTGCGCGGGTATTCTGGAATTCGGCGGGCTTGACGCAGCCCCGTCCAAGGCACCGCTGGCGCTGCTGCGGCGACAGGCCAAGGCGGCCTTTCCACAGCTTAGCGCCACGCGCGAAATCGAATGGCTGGGGCACCGACCTGCCCCCAGCGACAGCCTGCCCCTGATCGGACAGGTTGGCACAAGCCGGGTCTTTACCGCCTTCGGGCATCACCACATCGGGTTGACAGGCGGGCCCAAAACAGGCCGCCTCGTCGCAGGATTGGTTATGGGGCAACCCGTCAACACCGACCTACAGCCCTATGCACCACAACGGTTTAGCAGGGGCTAACCCCGCAAACCAAAGACATACCAACAAGGAGAGAACCACATGAAACGGACCACCACATTGATGACAGGCGTCGCGACCGCCGCCCTGACGGTCACCACCGCCCTGCCTGCTTTCGCGGCTGAGAAATGGGACATGCCTATGGCCTATTCGGCGTCGAACTTCCATTCCGAGAACGGCGTTGAATTCGCCAACTGCGTGACCGAAGGCACCGCGGGCGAGATCGAGATCACCGTGCACCCCGGCGGGTCGCTGATCGCGGGTGCCGACATCAAACGCGCGATCCAAACCGGTCAGGTCCAGCTGGGCGAACGCATCCTGTCGGGGCACCAGAATGAAAACGCGATCTTCGGCTTTGATTCCATCCCCTTCCTCGCGCCGTCCTTCGAGGCGTCCGACAAGCTGTGGAAAGCCGCGAAACCCAAGATCGAAGAGCTCTTGGCAGAGCAGAACCTGACGCTGCTTTATAACGTGCCATGGCCTCCACAGGGTCTGTACTTCAAGAAAGAGGTCAACACGATCGAGGACATGAAGGGCGTCAAGTTCCGGTCCTACAACAACGCCACCAGCCGTCTGGCAGAGCTGACAGGCATGCTGCCCGTCACCATCGAAGCCGCCGAGCTGAGCCAGGCTTTTGCCACCGGCGTTGCGGAATCGATGATCTCGTCCGGTGCGACCGGCTATGACCAGAAAGTCTGGGAAAGCCTGACCCATTTCTACGAGGTCGACGCCTGGCTGCCGCGCAACTACATCATGATCAACAATGACGTGTGGAACGATGTCTCGGAAGAGAACAAGGCGATCATCACCACCTGTGCAAGCGATGCGGAAACGCGCGGGCTGCAAGCCTCCAAGGACTATACGCAGTTCACCTATGACGGGCTGCGCGAAGGCGGCATGACCGTGGAACCCGCCAGCGAAGAGCTGATGTCCGGCCTGCGCGACATTGGCGGCACCATGACCTCCGAATGGCTGGAGAATGCGGGCGAGGACGGTCAGGCGATCGTCGATAGCTACAAATCCATGCAGTAAATCAACGAACGGCGGCGCCCCACACAGGTGCCGCCGTTTGACGTTCGATCCGCCAATCCGGAGACCTTTCCCATGAACATCCTGCGACGCCTGCTTGATTTCATCTATTTCGCATCTGGTGCCCTGGCTGCCGTCAGTCTTGTCGCGATCCTGCTGCTGATCGTGGTGCAGATGGTTGCCCGCTGGACCGGCGAGGTTTTCCCCGGTGCGGCAAGCTATGCCGGCTATGCGATGGCCGCCGCCAGCTTCCTCGCTTTCGCCAACGCGCTGAACCGTGGCGCGCATATCCGCGTATCGGTGCTGCTGAACGCACTGCCCGCAGGCCCGAAACGGCTTCTTGAAATATGGTGCTTCGGCCTTGCCGCGGCGATTGCGTGGTATTTCACCTACTACGCCTATTGGTTCGTCTACTGGTCGTGGAAATTCAACGAAGTCAGCCAGTCGCAAGACGCCACATCCTTGTGGATTCCGCAGTCGGTGATGGTTGTGGGCGGTGGCATCCTCGCCATCGCGCTGACCGATAACCTGCTCTATCTGATCGTAAAAGGCGAACACCGTCTCACCCGCGATCTTGTCGATCAAAGTTTTGGGGAGTGACGCTGTGACGGAACTTTACGCGATCATTCTGTTTATCACTGTGCTGCTGTTCCTGCTGGGCACCGGCGTCTGGGTTGGCCTGGCGCTGATGGGCGTCGCCTGGTTCGGGATGGAACTGTTTACCACCCGCCCGGTTGGCGATGCTATGGTCACGACGATCTGGGCCTCGTCCAGCTCGTGGACGCTGACCGCGCTGCCGCTGTTCATCTGGATGGGTGAGATTCTATTCAGGACGCGGCTATCCGAGGATATGTTCAAAGGGCTGTCGCCGTGGCTGGCGAAATTGCCCGGCGGGCTGGTGCATACCAATATCGTCGGCTGCACCGTGTTTGCCGCCGTGTCAGGGTCGTCTGCCGCGACGCTGTCGACCGTGGGCAAAATGTCGATCCCCGAACTGCGGGCGCGCAATTATCCCGAAAAGATGATCATCGGCACGCTGGCCGGTGCCGCCACGCTGGGGCTGATGATCCCGCCCTCGCTCGCGCTGATCGTTTACGGCGTCACCGTGAACGAAAGCATCACCGAACTGTTCTTTGCCGGCGTCCTGCCGGGGCTTATTCTGGCGCTGATGTTCATGGCCTATGTCGCCTTTATCGCGCTGACCTCGAAGGACTGGAACCCCAGCGTCGAGACAGGGATGAGCTTTGCCGCCAAGCTGCGCAACTCGCGCTTTCTGCTGCCGGTCTTCGGGCTGATCACGGTGGTGATCGGGTCGATGTATCTGGGCTACGCCACCGCGACAGAGGCGGCGGCCATCGGTGTGCTGGGGTCGCTGGCGCTGGCGTTGATGCAGGGGTCGCTGAACTGGACCAGCTTTCAGGAAAGCCTGATGGGGGCGATGCGCACCTCTGCCATGATCGCATTGATCCTTGCGGGTGCTGCCTTTCTTAAACTGTCGATGGGCTTTACCGGCCTGCCCCGTGCGCTGGCGGACGGGATTGCAGCGCTTGAACTGACGCGCTTTCAACTGCTGATGGCGCTGCTGGTATTCTATATCGTACTGGGCATGTTCCTTGATGGTATTTCGTCGGTCGTGCTGACCATGGCTGTGGTTGAGCCGATGGTGCGCGGTGCGGGGATCGACTTGATCTGGTTCGGAATCTTTGTTGTGGTCGTGGTCGAGATGGCGCAGATCACGCCGCCGATCGGGTTCAATCTGTTCGTGCTGCAAGGCATGACGGATCACGAGATGGGATATATCACCAAAGCCGCCTTGCCGATGTTCCTGATCATGGTGGTGATGGTCTTTGTCCTGATCTTCTTCCCCGACATCGCGACCTGGCTGCCCGAAAATTTAAGGCAGGTGCCCCAATGACCGACTTCCCCCTGATCCAGACCGTTGGCCTGTCCGGCGTGCTGGTGCGTTTTGCGGACACGATGTCAGAGCCCGCGAACCGCGCCGCCCTGTCGTTTCGCGCCGCCGTGGATGCCGCCGACTGGCCCGAGGTGACAGAGACGAGCACATCGCTGGTGTCCACCTTCCTGCAGATCGATCTGGTGGCGGCTTCGGTGGACACCCTGCTGGACCGGCTGCACGACCTTCTGGCAACGCGCGACTGGTACACCTCTGACCTGCCGACGGGGCGGACGCTGTGGCATGTGCCAACGGTCTATGGCACCGACCTTGCGCCACAGCTTGAAGAAGCGGCAGAGCTTGCGGGGCTGGACCCCGATGCGGCGATTGCACAGCTGTCGCAGGCGCGCGTACGGGTGCTGACCATCGGCTTTGCCCCCGGCCAGCCCTATATGGGCGAACTGCCGCAGAACTGGGATATTCCGCGCCAGCAGGGGCTGACAAAATCCGTCCCCGCCGGCGCGTTGATCGTGGCGATCCGGCAGCTGATTATCTTCACCAATGCCTCCCCCACTGGCTGGCGCCACATCGGGCAGACCGCGTTCAAGACCTTCCGCCCGCGCAGCGACACACCCTTTGCCCTGTCACCGGGGGACGAGCTGTGCTTCCCCTCCATATCGCGCGCCGAATATGACAAGATCACCGCGACAGATGAAACCGGCCAGGGCGGCGCAGAGACAGAGGTGCTGGCATGAGCGCGACCCTCACCATTTCCCAAGCCGGTCCCGCCCTGACCATACAGGATATGGGCCGTCCCGGTTGGCGTGCCCAAGGGCTTACAAAGGGCGGTGCCGCCGATCCCGTGGCGCTTTACGAAGGGGCCGCCCTGCTTGGCCAATCGCCCGAGCTTGCGGTGATAGAGATGACAGGCACCGGCGGGACCTTCACGGCTGACGCCGACATCCGTATCGCCCTGACAGGGGCCACCATGGCCGCCAGCATCGACGGGGATGCCATCGTCTGGAACGCCAGCCACATGCTGCCCGCGGGCGCAAAGCTGACCATTGGCGGCACCACGGGCGGCACCTATGGCTATCTGCATGTGGGCGGGGGCATCGCCTCTGACACACTGTTGGGGGCACGGGCCAGCCACCTAAGCGCCGGACTGGGCCAGCCGCTTGCTGCGGGCGACGCGCTGCCCCTTGGGGCAGACAAGTCGCGCGAAACGGGGCTGCAACTGCCCCGCGACAGTCGTTTTGACGGCGGCACCGTGCGCGTCGTGGCCAGCATGCAGACCGACCACTTTACCGCTGATGAACGCAAACGCTTCGAGACCACCGCCTTTACCCGCGACCCGCGTGCCAACCGCATGGGCGTGCGCATGGACCACGACGGCGACGGTTTCAGCGCCGAGGGCGGTCTGTCCATCCTGTCCGAAGTTATCGTACCCGGCGACATCCAGATCACCGGCGACGGCGCACCTTTCGTGCTGATGGGCGAATGTCAGACCACCGGCGGCTATCCCCGCATCGGGACCGTGATTCCCCGCGACCTGCCCCGCGTGGCGCAAGCCGCATCAGGCGCCGCGATCCGGTTCGAATTCATCACGCTGGAACAGGCCATCACGCTCGAGACGCAGCACCGCCAAGACATCAAGGCGCTTGGCGGGCAGGTCACGCCACTGGTCCGCGACCCTGCCAAAATCCGCAACCTGCTGGCCTATCAGCTGGTGGGGGGCGCGATCTCTGCCACCGACAACCCCTTTGAAGAGGAGCATTAAATGCCGACCGTCGATCTGAATGCCGATATGGGCGAAAGCTTTGGCCCGTGGAAAATGGGCGATGATGCCGCTTTGTTGCAAATCATCAGCTCTGCCAACATCGCCTGTGGTGGCCATGCGGGTGACGCTGATGTGATGTCTGCCACAATGGCGCTGGCGCGTGACAATGGCGTCGGTATCGGTGCGCACCCCGGTTTCATGGATCTGGCCGGTTTTGGCCGCAACCGCATGTCGGTGCCACGGGGCACGCTGCAAAATCAGGTCCGCTATCAGGTCGCCGCCAGCGTCGGCATGGCGCGCAGCCTTGGCACATCGGTGCGGCACCTGAAACTGCACGGCGCGCTCGCCAATATGGCGTCAGAGGACGAGATACTGGCCCGTGACCTTTATGAGGCCGCGCTCAGCGTCGCGCCTGATCTGATCGTCATGGTGCTGGCCGCCACGGCGCAGCAGGACGCGGTGCAATCGCTTGGCTGTAAGTGGGCCGGAGAGATCTTTGCCGACCGCGCTTATAACGACGACGCGACGCTGGTCGACCGCTCTAAACCCGGTGCGGTGATTCACGATGCGGCACTGGCGGGCGAACGGATGGTCAAAATGGTCAAAGCCGGTGCGATTCTGACCGAGGGCGGCCAAACAATTCCTGCCGCGATCGATACGATCTGTCTGCACGGCGACACCCCCGAAGCCGTCGATATTGCCCGCGCTGTCAAATCATCACTGCAAGAAGCAGGGATCGCGCTGAAATGTTTTGAAGGCCATACGGGCTAAGCCCTAAACCCAACACCTGAAACGAAAAACAGCGCCCCGAGGGGCGCTGTTTTTATCCGTTCCAGTGAGACTGGAAAGTAGTGGTGAGCCGTGATGGGTTCGAACCATCGACCTACTGATTAAAAGTCAGTTGCTCTACCAACTGAGCTAACGGCCCACTAGGCGGGTATCTAGAAAGGTGCGGCCTTGGGGTCAAGCGGAAACTTACGAAAAATTTCACTCTCGCTGGATTAGTTTCAAATGCCGCGTTATATGCGCCGAATGTATAGTGATCTGACCAACGGTTTGCCCTTCATGAAGATGCATGGGCTGGGCAATGATTTTGTCGTGCTGGATGCGCGCGAGAAAGATGTGCTGGATGCGCGTGCCGACGGTACCCCGGCGCTCCCGAAGGTGACCCCTGCCCTTGCACAGGCCATCGGACATCGCCAGTTCGGCGTGGGCTTCGACCAGCTGGCCGTGATCACCAGTGGCGCGGCTGATGCGCATCTGACGTTCTTCAACGCTGACGGCTCTACCTCTGCAGCTTGCGGCAATGCCACGCGCTGCATCGCGCGGTTCCTGATGGAGGAAACCGGTAAAACCCAACTGCACCTGACCACCGACCGCGGCGATCTGGCGGCGCGGGATGCAGGCAATGGGCTGACATCGGTCAACATGGGTCACCCGCAGCTTGACTGGGACGAAATTCCGCTTGCTCGCCAGATGGATACGCTTGAGCTGCCAATCGACGGTGCGCCGACAGCCACCGGCATGGGCAACCCCCATTGCACCTTCTTTGTTGATGATGTCGACGCGATTGATCTGGCCGGTTTTGGCCCCGGTATCGAGCATCACGCGCTTTACCCCGAACGCACCAATGTGCAGATCGCCCAGATCATCGGCCCCGATCACATCCGTATGCGCGTGTGGGAACGGGGTGTGGGCATCACGCTGGCCTCCGGCTCCTCGAGCTGTGCGACGGCCGTGGCAGCGGCCCGCAGAGGGCTGACAGGCCGCGCCGTGCGTATTGATCTGGACGGTGGCACGCTGCACATCGACTGGCGCGAGGATGGCGTCTGGATGACCGGCCCCTCGGCCCATGTCTTCAGCGGCGTGCTGACCCCTTCGTTTCTGGAAAGCCTGACATGAGCGCCCCGATCTTCTCGAATCACGGCTGCCGCCTGAACGCCTATGAGACCGAAGCGATGAAGGAACTGGCCGAACAGGCTGGCCTGAAAGACGCGGTAATCGTCAACACCTGCGCCGTCACTGCCGAGGCCGTGCGCAAGGCGCGTCAGGACATCCGCAAACTGCGCAAGGCCAACCCGGACGCGCGTTTGATCGTCACCGGCTGCGCCGCCCAGACCGAACCGGAGACCTTTACCAAGATGGCAGAGGTCGACGCCGTCATCGGCAACACCGAAAAGATGGTGAGCGCGACGTGGCAGGGATTGGCCGCTGATTTCATCGGCGAGACAGAGGCGCTGCAGGTCGATGACATCATGTCGGTGACCGAAACGGCGGGGCATCTCATCGACGGGTTCGGCACACGCAGCCGGGCCTATGTGCAGGTCCAGAACGGCTGCGATCACCGCTGCACCTTCTGCATCATCCCCTATGGCCGCGGCAATTCCCGCTCGGTCCCCGCGGGGGTCGTGGTGGATCAGATCAAGCGACTGGTCGACAAGGGCTTTAACGAAGTCGTTCTGACCGGCGTCGATCTAACCAGTTGGGGTGCGGACCTTCCCGCGACGCCCAAGCTGGGGGATCTGGTGATGCGCATCCTGCGGCTGGTGCCCGACCTGCCACGCCTGCGGATCAGCTCCATCGATTCGATCGAGGTGGACGAGAACCTGATGCAGGCCATCGCCACCGAGCCCCGCTTGATGCCGCACCTGCATCTGTCCTTGCAGCACGGCGACGACATGATCCTGAAACGGATGAAGCGTCGCCACCTGCGCGACGATGCGATCCGTTTTGCCCAAGAGGCCCGCAAACTGCGTCCCGACATGACCTTTGGGGCCGATATCATCGCCGGCTTCCCCACCGAAACCGACGCGATGTTCGAAAACTCTATCAAGCTGGTGACGGACTGCGATCTGACATGGCTGCATGTCTTCCCCTATTCGGCGCGCGAAGGCACGCCCGCGGCACGGATGCCTGCGGTGAACGGCACGCTCATCAAGGAACGCGCGGCGCAGCTGCGTGCTGCAGGTGACGCGCAGGTCGCGCGCCATTTGGCCGCCCAACAAGGACGCGCCCATCAGGTGTTGATGGAAAGCCCCACCATGGGCCGGACCGAACAATTCACCGAAACCCATTTTGCCACCCCCCAGACCGAGGGCGCGATCATTTCGGCCACGATCACCGGCCAGAACGCAGGGCATCTGCTGGCTGTGTGAGACGTTGCAGATTGTAAACCTTTCTCCTCTAGGGTGATTCCCTAGCGAGAAAGGGTTAACATGAGCGAAATTATCGAATGGGTCCTCGAGATGGACGTGCGGGATGGTCAGGGCGACAATGTCCAACCGTTGCTTGATGAAATGGTACAGGCTGCAGAGGCAGACGAACCGCGCACGCTGCATTGCGAATTCTACATGTCCGACGACCGACGCACCTGCACTGTGCTGGAACGTTATGCGGACAATGCAGCCGTGATGGCGCATTTTGCGCAGTTCGGTGGCCGCTTTGCTGACCGGTTTACAGACCTGTTTATGCCGGTGCGTTTAACCGTCTACGGCCCTGCCACCGCCGCGGTGATGTCCGTGCTTGCGGGCTATGGCGGTGTACGGCTGGACCGCGTGGCAGGGTTCCACCGCTAAGCCATAGGCACCGTCTGTCGCGGTATTTGACCCGCGCGTTTGGCGACCAGCCGACTACCGCAAAAAAAGAAAACCCCCCGAACCACAATGGATCGGGGGGCTATATTCAGGCATTGGCCGTGTGAAGGAAGATCAGTCTTCCTTGTGTTTCACAGGCGCCCACAGACGTTTGTTGGTCAGGTACAGCAGTACCGACAACAGCGTCAGGAACAGAACGCCAGCAAAACCGGCTTGCTTGCGTGCCATCATCTTGGGCTCGGCTGTCCACATCAGGAAGGCCGCAACGTCTTCGGCTTCGTGGTGCAGGTCAGAATCGTGCCCGTCGTTATAGGTCACGTCGTCGCCGTACAGCGGGGGCGCCATCGCGATCCAGCTGCCTTCGATTGTGGCGTGGCCATTCTCGTCCTTACAGGATTCGGGGATACCGCCGCTTGGGAACGCTGTGTTGTAGTGACCGGGGAAATCCTCGGGGGCACAGGCAGGCGCTTCTTCATAGCCGACCATCAGGGACGCGATGTATTCGGGTCCGCCGATGCCTTTGAAGAACTGGTTGATCCCCAGACCATAGGGCCCGTGGAAACCGGCGCGCTTCTTGGCCATCAAGCTGAGATCGGGCGCGGTATCCAACGCGGACTCAGGGAAATGGTCAACCGGCGTGCCGGGGCGTGTGTCGTCCAGCTCGGGGTCGAAGATATCAAAGTTCGCGGCATAGGCACGGACCTGATCTTCGGGAAGGTGGGGGCCACCTTCATCCGCAAGAGTACGGATCGGCACAAACTTCATCCCGTGGCAGGCAGAGCATACCTCGGTGTAGATTTGCAGACCGCGTTGCAGCTGGTTGGCATCGAAGGACCCGAAAGGCCCTTCGAAAGAGAAGTCGAAGTCTTCGACATGCGCTTCACCACCGGCGGCGAAAGCAGCGGAACCTGCAAAGCCCAAGGCGACAACAGCCGAAAGGAAGGTTTTCTTGATCATTGTCATGGTCCTTACTCTGCTGGCTTGACCAGCGTCTTGGTGCCGCCGGTTTTTGGCGCGTAATGCGCGTCAAAGTCGGCTTCGATGGTTTCAGGCTGCGGCGCTGGTTTCTCGATCACACCCAGAAGCGGCAGGATCACCAGGAAGTATGCGAACCAATAGGCCGACGCGATCAGCGAGAAGCTGGCATAGGGCTCTTCCGCAGGCATGGCACCCAGCCACATCAGCGCGAAGAAGTCGATCACCAGCAGCGCGAACCACCACTTGAACATGGGACGATAGCGGCCCGAACGCACCGAGGATGTGTCCAGCCAAGGCACCAGCGCCATCACCGCAATCGCACCGAACATCGCCAGAACACCAAAGAACTTGGCGTCGATGATGCCACCGGTCACGAAAGACGCAATCTGAACAACCCAGACTTCGGCAGTAAAGGCACGCAGGATCGCGTAGAACGGCAGGAAGTACCATTCAGGCACGATGTGTGCAGGCGTCGAAAGCGGGTTCGCCTCGATATAGTTATCGGGGTGGCCCAGATAGTTCGGCATGAAACCCACGATCGCAAAGAAAACAACCAGGATCACGGCCAGCGCGAACAGGTCTTTCATCACGAAGTAGGGCCAGAAGGGCAGCGTGTCTTTCTCTGCGTCTTCCTTGCTTGTGCGACGGACCTCGACCCCAGTGGGGTTGTTGTTCCCGGTGGTGTGGAACGCCCAGATGTGCACGATCACCAGACCGGCAATCACGAAGGGCAGCAGATAGTGCAAGCTGAAGAAACGGTTCAGCGTGGCGTTATCGACCGCAGGCCCGCCCAGCAGAAGCGTTTGCAGGCTTTCCCCGATGAACGGGATCGCACCGAACAGACCGGTGATAACCGTAGCGCCCCAGAAGGACATCTGACCCCAAGGCAGAACATAGCCCATAAAGCCGGTTGCCATCATCAGAAGGTAGATCAGCATGCCGACGATCCACGTGATTTCACGTGGCGCTTTATACGACCCGTAGTACAGGCCGCGGAAGATGTGCGCGTAGACCGCAACAAAGAACAGGGACGCGCCATTCATGTGCAGATAGCGCAGCATGTAGCCGCCGTTCACGTTCCGCATGATGTGTTCAACGCTCGAGAACGCGACATCGACATGGGGTGTGTAGTGCATCGCCAGCACGATGCCGGTCACGATTTGCAGTGCCAGACAGAACGTCAGAACAATGCCCCAGATCCACATCCAGTTCAGGTTCTTCGGTGTCGGGATCATCAGTGTGTCGTACAGCAGCCCAACAACGGGAAGACGGGTGTGCAGCCACTTCTCTCCGTTAGATTTCGGCTCGTAATGGTCGTGAGGAATTCCAGCCATTCCCGTTCTCCCTTAACCTAGTTTGATCGTGGTTTCATCCACGAATTCTGCGATTGGCACCGGCAGGTTGCGCGGTGCTGGCCCTTTGCGGATACGGCCCGCAGTGTCATAGTGCGACCCGTGGCAGGGGCAGAACCAGCCGCCAAAGTCACCTGCGTCGCCCAAAGGCACGCAGCCCAGGTGGGTACAGACGCCCATCATCACCAGCCAGTCTTCTTTACCGGCCATGGCGCGGTTTTCATCCGTCGCGGGGGCACCGGCTGCGATGTTGGCGTTCTCGGCACCCGGATCGGGCAGCTCGGACATTTCAACATCACGTGCCTTGGCGATTTCTTCTTCGGTACGGCGGCGGATGAACACCGGCTTACCCAACCATTTGACCGTGAGCTGTGTACCTGGCTCAACAGCGGACACATCGACGCGGATGGACGACAGCGCCTTCACATCTGCGGATGGGTTCAACTGATTGACCAATGGCCAGACTGCCGCGCCGACGGCGACCGCACCTGTACCAGCTGTGGCGTAATAGAGGAAATCCCTCCGGGTGCCTGCGTGATCTTCTGCTTGGGACACGGGTTAACTCCAAATCGAGGGCCTGACGGCCATTAAATCAAGGGGCGGCGCTGACGCACCTCCCACAATTCTTTTGGTTACTAGCGGGCTGCGTCGCGCACGTCCAGATACCTTTGTCGCGCAAACCGTCGCAGTGTTGCATTCCTTCAAGGGTGCAGACCGGATTTTTTGCGCTTTTATCCTGCCGGAGGGGCAGTGGCCTGCATGGATGCACGCGAATCAAAGCGGCGCGCCCAATCGGCCAAGGCGTCGTTTCCCTTGCGCCAATTACGCGCGTCATGCCGGAAATCAAGGTATCCCAAAGCACAGCCGACGGCGATCTGCCCCATATCCAGCGGACCGGAAAGCTGACTGATCCAGCGTGTATTCAGCGCCGCGCAGGCCCGTTCGATCTTGGACCACTGACCCTCGACCCATTCCGGCATCTGCTTGCCTTCGGGGCGCATCCGGCCCTCGTAGACCATCGATAGCGCCGCATCCAGCATACCATCCGCCGTTGCCTCAAGCGTCAGCGTGTCCCAGCGGCGGCTGCCCGTGGGATAAAGCTTGCCGCCCGCGCGGTCATCCAGATAGGCGCAGATTACACGGCTATCATACAGCGCGGGCCCCTCGTCGCGCACCAGTGCCGGTACTTTGGCCAGCGGGTTGTTCGGCAGCAGCGCGGCATCAGGCGCCAGCGGCGTGGTCGAGATATTTTCAAGCGTCACATCTTCGATCTGGCCGGTTTCGTGCAGCAATACCATAACCTTGCGGACATAGGGTGATGTCGGGGAATAGGATAGTTTCACGGGTGTCTCCTCCTCGGGGTTTGGGCGAACTATCACCGTCATCCGCGCGCGGTGCAATCGCTTGTTGATCAGGCGCCATTTGCCGCGCGCATCTGGTCGGCCAAACTGCCTGTTCCCGCGCCAAAGCCGTGCGCCTCTACCCCGTCGGCAGCGGCCAGTCGCACCGCATCGGGTTTATTCTGGCTCAGCTTCCACGTCCCGTCGACGCCGGTGATCCGCATCCGGCAGGGCACGATCATGCGCATCATTTTCTGCAGGGTCACGGGGTTCATCTTGGCGGTGGTCCACGGCGGCTTGGGCAGCAGGCGGTCTTCGAACCAGGCAGACTGGCGATCCAGCAGGTCCAGCAGCTCTTCTTGCGGGCGCAGCTCTAGCATGCCGGTCAGATGCACCGCCACATAGTTCCACGTCGGCACCTGATCGTCGATGTCGTACCAGTCGGGCGAGACATAGCTATCGCCCCCGCTGATGGCGAGCTTGACCGGCAGCGCGGATTTGAGCGCCCGCGCGATCGGGTTTGACCGGACCAGATGCAGATCCGCCTGATCCCCTGCTTCGTTCAGCAAAAACGGCACATGGCTGATCAAAGGGCCGTCGCTGCCATTGGCTGCAAGCACGCCAAAGCTGCGGTCGCGGGCAAAGGCGATGTTCTTGGCGGTGTCGGCGTCGTGGTAAACGGGATTCGGGTGCATAACGTAGGGTCCAAACTGCAAACGCGCTTTTGGTATTGCAGACGCGCCCCTGCCTTGGCAACGTATCCCTATTCTCAGGGCGGGGCGCAATTCCCCACCGGCGGTATGTGGCCCCAGTGCCACGAGCCCGCGAGCGCTGGCGACATCCCTTCGGGATGCGCCGGGTCAGCAGATCTGGTGAGATGCCAGAGCCGACGGTCATAGTCCGGATGAAAGAGAATGCGTTTGTTGCGGCCCCTTGGGGCCGTCCGCAATCGTGATCGCCTTGGGTGACTTGTGTCGCTGACGTAAAAAAGGAGATCACTATGACACACACCCGCTACGCCTTTGTAAAAGCACGCTGGCACGCCGATATCGTTGATCGTGCCTATGATGGGTTTTCCGAAACCATCCCCGCAAGCCAGATCGATGTTGTCGATGTCCCCGGCGCGTTCGAAATGCCGCTGATGGCGCAGACCCTCGCCAAATCCGGCAAATACGATGCGGTGATCTGCGCGGCCTTCGTGGTCGATGGCGGCATCTACCGGCATGATTTCGTGGCGACAGCCGTGGTTGACGGGTTGATGCGCGTAGGCCTTGATACGGGCGTGCCTGTCCTCTCGGTGTCGCTGACGCCGCACCATTATCAGGAAACCGACCACCACAATGCGATCTACCGCGCGCATTTCGTCGAAAAGGGCCGCGAGGCCGCTTCGGCAGCGCTTGGCATCGTCGCGGCGCGTCAACTGCTTGACGCGTAAGACGGGTTTACCGCGCGGGCCTGTGCGTCAGGCCCGCTGCGCCCCGATGCTGGCGATGCCCAACACATCCAGCACTTTGGCCTCGATATGTTCGGCGTTCATCCCCGCGACCGCATACATATCCGCAGGGCTCGCCTGATCGATAAAGATATCGGGCAGCACCATAGACCGGTATTTCAGCCCCGCGTCGAACACGCCCTCATCCGCCAGAAGCTGTGCCACATGGCTGCCAAAACCGCCGACTGCACCCTCTTCGATGGTGATCAGCGCCTCGTGATCGGCGGCCAGCGACAGGATCATCTCGCGGTCCAGTGGCTTGGCAAAGCGAGCGTCGGCAATGGTCGGCGTGATCCCCTTGGCCCGAAGCGCCTCGGCGGCTTTTTCCACCTCTGACAGGCGCGTGCCAAAGGACAGCAGCGCCACGCGCTTGCCCTCGGCGATGATGCGCCCCTTGCCGATCTCCAGCGGTTCGCCGCGTTCGGGCATGGTCACGCCCGCGCCTTCACCCCGCGGGAAGCGGAAGGCAATCGGCCCGTCGTCATAGGCCGCCGCCGTGGCCACCATATGCACCAGCTCTGCTTCATCCGCGGCAGCCATCACGACGAAATCGGGCAGGTTCGCCAAAAACGCCACGTCAAAGGCGCCGGCATGAGTGGCCCCATCCGCCCCGACCAACCCCGCGCGATCAATCGCGAAGCGCACCGGCAAGCGCTGGATCGCCACGTCATGCACCACCTGATCATAACCGCGCTGCAGGAAGGTCGAATACATCGTGCAGAACGGCTTCATCCCGCCCGCCGCCAATCCGGCAGAGAATGTCACACCGTGCTGTTCCGCGATGCCCACGTCAAAGCACCGGCTGGGGTAGCGTTCGGCGAAAAGGTTCAGCCCTGTCCCATCCGGCATCGCGGCTGTCACGGCGCAGATCTTGTCGTCTTTTGCGGCCTCGGCGATCAGGCTGTCCGCAAAGACGCGGGTATAGCTGGGCGCGTTTGACGGCGCTTTCTTCTGCTCGCCCGTCAGCACATTGAACTTGGCGGTCGCGTGGCCCTTGTCACGGGCGGCTTCGGCGGGGCCATAGCCCTTGCCCTTTTTGGTGATCACATGGATCAGCACCGGCCCCGTCGCCCGCGCCTTGACCGTGCGCAAGACCGGCAACAACTGGTTCAGGTCATGCCCGTCAATCGGCCCGAGATAGGAAAACCCAAGCTGTTCGAACAACGTACCACCTACGGCCATGCCCTTGAGCATATCCTTGGCGCGCTTGGCCCCTTCGCGGAACGGGCCGGGCAACATGCTGACAGCGCCCTTGGCCGCGGCTTTGAAATCCTGAAACGGCTCTTCGGCATAAAGACGGCTAAGGTAGGTCGACATCGCCCCCACCGGCGGCGCGATCGACATCTCGTTGTCGTTCAGGATGACGAACATCCGTTTTTTCAGATGACCCGCGTTGTTCATCGCCTCATAGGCCATGCCCGCCGACATCGACCCATCGCCGATCACCGCAATCGCATCGCCCAGACCTTCGGGGACATTGCCGCCCAGATCACGCGCCACCGAAAAGCCCAAAGCCGCGCTGATAGAGGTCGATGAATGCGCAGCACCAAAGGGGTCGTAGGGGGATTCACTGCGTTTGGTAAATCCGCTCAACCCATCTTTCATACGCAGGGTGCGGATACGGTCGCGGCGTTCGGTCAGGATCTTATGCGGGTAGCACTGGTGGCTGACGTCCCAGATCAGCTTGTCCTTCGGCGTATCAAACACCGAATGGATCGCGACCGTCAGTTCAACCACGCCCAGGCCTGCGCCCAGATGGCCGCCCGTCTCTGATACGGCAGAAATCGTCTCTGCCCGCAGTTCATGGGACAGTTTCACCAGCTCTGCATCCGAGAAATTCTTCAGATCGGCAGGGCGGTTCACCCGGTCCAAAAGGGGGGTATCTGGTCTATCGGTCATCTGGCTCTCCACCGGATCAGCTTTTGCGGGCAATAACGAAGCGGGCCGCGTCTCGCAAGGTTTCGGCGTCACTGCCGTAGGGGGACAGGGCATCACAGGCAGCATCGACAAGATCACGGGCGCGGGCGCGGGCGGGGTCCAGCCCCAGCAGCGACACAAAGGTCGCCTTGCCCGCATCGGCATCCTTGCCCACGGCCTTGCCCACCGTGGCGGCATCGCCTTCGACGTCAAGAATGTCATCCGCAATCTGGAACGCCAGCCCGAGGTTGCGCGCATAGCTGCGCAGCGCGGCGGGATCATCGCCCGCCATCACCGGCCCCGCCGTCGCGGCCCATTCGATCAGCGCACCGGTCTTGCCGGCCTGAAGCGTTGTGATCTGGTCCAGGGTCAGCGGTTGGCGCGCGGTTTCGGCGGCGATGTCCATCGCCTGCCCGCCCACCATGCCGCGCACACCGGCAGCCCGCGCCAGCCCCGTGACCAGCGCAACCCGTTCAGCGTCGCCGCAGCCCGTTGCCGCGACCAGTTCAAACGCCAATGTCTGCAGCGCATCGCCCGCCAGAACCGCCGTCGCCTCGTCCCATTTCACATGTACCGTGGGTTGACCCCGACGCAGGGCGTCATCATCCATGCAAGGCATGTCATCATGCACCAGCGAATAGGCGTGCAGCGCCTCGATCGCGCCGGCGGCGGGGGCGGCCTGCGCGTCCATCACCCCGTGCAACCGCGCGCTTTCGATCACTAGAAAAGCCCGCAGGCCCTTGCCGCCTGTCACGGCATAGCGCATCGCCTCGGCCACGGTGCCGTCCAACCCGCCAAGCCCGTGCAGGATCTGGCCAATCGCCAGATCCGCAGCATGAGGCATGGCCGCATGAAACGGTTTGCGCGTCAGCTCTGTCTCAAGCGAGATGTCAAACCCCGCCAACGGGAGCCACTCCGACAGGGTTGCCGTCGCCATCCAGCGTGATCTGCGCGACTTTCTCTTCGGCTTCCTTCAGCTTGGTCTCGCAGCGTTTCTTGAGCTTGGCCCCGCGTTCGTAAAGCGAAATGCTTTCATCCAGCGCCACATCGCCCCGTTCCAGCTGGCCCAGAACCTTTTCCAGTTCGGCCATCGCTGCCTCAAAGCTCATCTCTTCTACCGGAGTATCCGTCATTGCCGTGAATCCCATCAATCAAACTTGGCCTGACCATAGCCCGCCCGCGCCATAGCTTCCAGTGACCGTGCCGATTTCTTGGGCGCAAATTCTCTTACGCCACGATACCACATTTACCGCCAAGGCAGCGCGTGATCAGTCGGGGGCCAGCATATAGCCCGCGCCGCGCACGGTTTGCAGATAGCGGGGCTGTTTGGGATTGTCTTCGATCTTGCGGCGCAATCGGGTGATCTGCACATCGACAGCACGTTCCTGCGCCTGCCCGCGGTCACGGCCCAGTTCCTCCACCAGTTTTGACCGGCTCAGCGCGGCGCCGGGTTGGGCCGCAAAAATGCGCATCAGCTGGATTTCGGTGGCGGTCAGCCGCACCAGATCGTCGCCCTGCCACAGCTCTCCGCGTTCGATGTCATAGCGGATCGGCCCCATCGACAGCACCTTGGGCGCGGTATCAGCCACGCGGGTGTCGGGCATACGCCGCAGGATCGCGTTGATCCGCAACAGCAGCTCTTTGGGTTCAAACGGTTTGGCAAGGTAATCATCCGCCCCCGCTTCCAGCCCTTCGATCCGGTTGTCCGTCTCGCCCTTGGCGGTCAGCAGCAGGATCGGCGTTTGCATGTCTTCGCGCAGGCTGCGGGTCAGGCTTAGACCATCCTCGCCCGGCATCATCACATCCAGCACGATCAGATCAAAATCCAGCCCCGCCAGAATACGCCGCGCATGGGCGGCATCGCGGGCCGAGGTCACAAGGAACCCGTGCCGCATCAGGAACTTCTGCAACAGCGTGCGAATACGTTCGTCGTCGTCGACGATCAGCAGGTGTGCGTCGGCCTCGTTCACGCGCCGTTTTCCTTCAGACGGGTGTAACAATGGTGCATTTCGGGGTCCATCATCGCCTCTAGCACGGTGCGGAAACCGGCGACCGCCTCGGGGCCCGCGTCGCGGAACGCACTGCGCATCCGCATCCGTTGTGCATCAGACAATGTCTGTTCGAGCGCGCGCCCGGCGTCAGTCAGATACAAGTGCCGCTCCCGCTTGTCTGCTTTTCCCACTTGGCTTTTGACAAGACCATCGGCGATCAGCGTGCGCAATACACGATTAAGGGATTGTTTTGTAACACCCAAAATCCCCAGAAGGTTGTTTACCGTCGTGCCCGGTGCCCGGTTGATAAAGTGGATCGCACGGTGGTGCGCACGGCCATAGGCCATATCCACAAGGATCTTGTCAGGGTCGGCTGTAAAACCGCGGTAGGCAAAGAACATCGCCTCGATCCCCTGCCGCAGCTGTTCATCCGTCAGGAACAGCAGGTTCTCGCCCGTGTGTGATGATGGGCCGCGTCCGTCTGCCATTATACTCTCCCCTTGCTGCGCCAAGAGCTTACGTCAGCGTTATTGACTTTCCAAGAGTCAAAGGCTATCGAATCCCATGTTTTGCGTAATTATATGTCTGCACGCAGCGGGTTTCACGCAATTTTCATAAATCCCGAGGTGCTTTGAGGAAGGATACATCATGGACGGCGCATACGACGATCGCGACGGCAAAATCTGGTTGGACGGTAAAATGGTCGATTGGCGCGATGCCAATGTCCACATCCTGACCCACGCCATGCACTATGCGTCATCGGTGTTCGAGGGCGAACGCTGCTACAATGGCAAGATTTTCAAAGGCCGCGAGCATTCGGAACGGCTGCGCAAATCGGCGCAATACCTCGACTTCGAAATCCCGTATTCCGTGGACGAGATCGAAGCCGCGAAATACGAGATGCTCAAGGCGAACGGCTGGACCGATGCCTATGTCCGCGCGGTAGCGTGGCGTGGAGCCGGCCCCGACATGGGCGTCTCGGCGGCGCGCAACCCTGTACGTCTGGCCATCGCGGGCTGGGAATGGGGCAACTATTACGGCGATGCCAAGATGAAGGGTGCCAAGCTCGACATCTCGAAGTGGAAGCGCCCGTCGCCCGAAACGATCCCCGTACACGCCAAAGCGGCGGGCCTGTATATGATCTGCACCACCTCCAAACACGCGGCAGAGGCCAAGGGCTGTTCCGACGCGCTGTTCATGGATTATCGTGGCTATGTGGCCGAAGCGACTGGCGCGAACATCTTTTTCGTCAAGGACGGCGAAGTGCATACGCCACTGGCCGATTGCTTCCTGAACGGGCTGACCCGTCAGACCGTTATCGGGATGCTCAAGGAAAAGGGCCTGACCGTGCACGAACGCCACATCATGCCGGAAGAGCTGGAAGGCTTCGAGCAATGCTGGCTGACCGGCACCGCGGCCGAGGTCACACCCGTCGGACAGATCGGCGACTACACCTTCGAGGTCGGCGCGCTCACCCGCGAGATTTCGGAAGACTACGAAAAGCTCGTCCGGTCCTGAACTGCCCCATCAAAACAAACGGCGCGAGGGTTCTCCCCCCGCGCCGTTTTCATGTCCGCACCTGCGGTGCAGCACGTCGTGTTAGTAAAGCGCGACCGGATTGATCATCGCCTGTACCGTGCCTTTGATCAGCGGCTGCCCGAGCACGAACATAAACTCTTGCACGCCTTCAGCGACCAGCGGTCCTGTGTTCATCGTCTCCAGAATATAGATGCCGTTGTCCTTGAGCAGCGTGACATGGCCATAAAACACCTTGTCCCCCTCTTTCGGTGGAATCGCTTCTAGGCCCCATGTGTCCGCACCCACGGCCATCGGGTTCATCGACGCCATAAACACCGCGCCTTCGTTATTCAGCCCCGGTTCGGTGGACCCCCAGGCCGTCGGGTCGCTTTCCATCATGCCGTCGGTCCAGCCCGTGTGAAACAGCACGATATCACCTTCGTTTACCGTGATCTGCTGCGCCTCCATCGCGGCGGTGATCTCTGCCTCGCCAAAATGCTCTCCGGCGGCCAACACATCCTTGCCCATGTGCTTGGCCATATCGATGATCACGGCACGCCCGACCAAGGGCGGCACGGCATGCGTTCCCAACTTGGTCAGGCCGCTGATCGCCGAGATTTCCTTTTCGTCCAGGCAGTTATAATACATCCCGTCTTCGCCCAGATGCCCAAGCCCGTCCAACTGCGACCCGATACCGATCCAGGTTTGCAGCAGATCGTCGTTATAATTGCCCTCGTAGCCAAAGGACGACAGCTTTTGGCCGCCGTGCTGGTTCGGCTGGACCACCTGAAGGCTCAGCGAACGGGGCGGGAAGGCAGGCGTATCCGGCCCGATCACGATCCCGAGCGGCATCGATTTGCCCTGCTTGATCAGCTTGGCGGCCTGCAACGTGCGCTCGGTCGAGATCAGGTTCGCCGATCCCAGCTGGTCGTCAGGGCCCCAATGCGAATGGTCACAGTCTTGCGCCCATGCGGCAGATGCCCCGACACCGATGGACAAGGCAGTTGCGATAATCTTGGTAAATTTCATCTTTCTTCCCTCCCAGAAAACAGGGTGCAGCACCGACGGGATACCCGCTGCTCCACACCCCAGAGGGTTAGGCTAACATGAAATTCAATCAGGGCACGTAATTTCAACCGATCAGCTGGGCGTCCCCTGTGGCATGCTGCTGGCCTTGGATTTGGACCGATCCAGCCCCAACTGCCGTTCCCGCCAGATGATCGCCGCACCGCCGGCGATGACCAGACCGGCACCGATCAGGATAGCAGGCGTCGGGATTTCGCTGAAAAGCACCCAGCCGATCAACACCGCGAACAGCATGGAGGCATAGTCGAACGGGGCGAGCATCGACACCGGGCCAAAGCGGTAAGAGGCCGTGATCATGATCTGTGATACCCCGCCGATCATGCCCGACAGGATCAACAGTGCCGAGACTTGCCAACCGGGGTTCACCCACCAAAGCGGCTCCCAGTTGATCACCATGCCTGCGGGCAGCGTGAGGAACGACAGGCAGGTCGCGGTCAGCGAAAAATAGAACACGATGGCCGCCGTGCTGTCGGTTTGCACCAATCGGCGCACGTGGATCTGGACAAGCGCGCGCATGATCGACGCGGCAACCACCATCATCGCCCCCAGCATGGCAAGCTGCGACACACTATCCCCGCCTACGGTAAAGCGGGGGTACAGAACGATTAGCACGCCGATCAACCCCACGGCCACCGCAGACAGTCGGAACACACGCACCTGTTCGCCCAGGAATATCGCGGCGAAGATTACCGTGAAAAGCGGTGTGGCATAGCCGATCGCGGTGACCTCTGGCAGGGGCAGCAGGCTAAGCCCGGCAAAGGTCAGCGCCATCGCCGTGGTCCCGAAAACGCCGCGCCAGACGTGGCCCATCAGATTGCTTGGCTTCAGCCCGTCGCGCAGGTCGCCGCTTTGCCATAGCCACAGGATGATCATCGGGAAGGCAAAGAACGAACGGTAAAACACGGCTTGGGCGGCGGGCACGGTGGCCGTCGCGATCTTGATAAGGGCCGCCATGACCGAGAACAGAAAGACCGCCCCCAGTTTAAGGGCGATGGCCCGGCCGGGGCGGTGCTCTGTCGTGGTGCTTTGCATGGCGCATGCTTGCGCCTGCAGGTTTCAAGTTGCAAGACCCCGCGTCAACTTGCGCGTCGTATTCCCGCCAATATGCAAAAAATCCGAGCGTTCCGCGCGGCTTAGCCGATGATGCCGCGGTTCTCGCCAACCTGACCGCGGTGCAACAGCATATGGTCAAGCAGGACGCAGGCCATCATCGCTTCGCCCACCGGCACGGCGCGGATGCCGACGCAGGGATCGTGGCGACCTTTGGTAATGATCTGCGTATCTTCGCCGGATTTGGTAATCGTCTTGCGTGTGGTCAGAATGCTTGACGTTGGCTTGACCGCGAAACGCAGCACGATGTCCTGACCGGTGCTGATGCCGCCCAGAATACCGCCCGCGTGGTTCGACGAATAGACAGGGCCGTCGGGGCCCATGCTGATCTCGTCCGCGTTCAGCTCTCCGGTCAGCATGGCGGCGGACATGCCTTCGCCAATCTCCACGCCTTTGACGGCGTTGATGCTCATCATCGCGGCGGCAAGATCGGTGTCGAGCTTGCCATAGACCGGCGCGCCAAGGCCCGCGGGCACGCCGCGCGCTGTCACCTCGATGATCGCACCGACGGAGGATCCGGATTTGCGCAGACCGTCCAGATACGCCGCCCACTCTTCTGCCGCTTTGGCGTCGGGCACCCAGAACGGGTTCTGTTCGATCTGGTCCCAATCGAAGGCATCGCGGTCGATCTTGTGCGGGCCCATCTGCACCATGTAGCCGGTGATCTGCACATTCGGCGCAATCGCCTTGATCGCTTCACGTGCCAATCCACCCGCCGCCACACGCGACGCGGTTTCACGTGCCGAGGACCGCCCGCCCCCGCGATAATCGCGGATACCGTATTTCTGGAAATAGGTTATGTCGGCGTGACCGGGGCGGAACTTGTCCTTGATGTCGCCGTAGTCTTTCGACCGCTGGTCGGTGTTCTCGATCATCAGCTGGATCGGCGTGCCGGTGGTGACGCCTTCAAACACGCCCGACAGGATCCGCACCTCATCCGCCTCGCGGCGCTGCGTGGTGTATTTGTTCTGGCCGGGTTTGCGCTTGTCCATCCAGTGCTGGATCATCTCTTCGGTGATCGTCACACCGGGAGGGCAGCCGTCCACCGTGGCCCCCAAAGCAGGCCCGTGGCTTTCGCCCCAGGTGGTCACGCGGAAAAGATGGCCAAAGCTGTTGATCGACATGGGCGGTGCTCCTTTGGCGGTGATCCTTAACGGGGGCTGCACCATGCCTCAAGGGGTTTCACCTTGCGCGCGGGCGACAGGCGTTCTACCGATAAGACACCTCGGGGGGCCTGACAGGCTGAGATGTGCGCGCACGGACCCGTTGAACCTGAACCGGTTAACACCGGCGGAGGGAAGGTCTGGATACACCTCCAACGCTTTCTGACGCCGCATTTTGGAGGATGCCATGAAGTATCTTACACTTGCTGCCACCACGCTTTTCGCCACGCAGGCATGGGCCGACACACCCGAACTGGTGGTCTATACCTACGACAGCTTTGTCGCCGAATGGGGCCCCGGCCCCGTGATCGAAGCGGCCTTCGAGGCCGAATGCACCTGCGATCTGAAATTCGTCGGCATGGGCGATGGCGCGGCGCTGCTGGCGCGGCTCAAGCTGGAAGGCGCGCGGTCTGACGCCGATCTGGTGCTGGGGCTTGATACCAGCCTGATCGCGGCGGCCAAGGAAACAGGGTTGTTCGCGCCCGCCACAGTTGATGCGGATTATGACCTGCCGGTCACATGGGAAGACGACAGCTTTGTCCCCTATGACTGGGGCTATTTCGCCTTTGTCCATAACGCCGATCTGACCCCGCCCGCGAATTTCCGCGCTCTGGCCGACAGTGACCTCAAGATCGTGATTCAGGACCCGCGGTCCTCTACCCCCGGTCTGGGCCTGCTGATGTGGGTCAAGGACGCTTATGGTGACGAGGCCCCTGCGATCTGGGAAGGTCTGGCGGATAATGTCGTGACCGTGACCAAGGGCTGGTCCGAAGCCTACGGCCTGTTTCTTGAGGGCGAAGCCGACATGGTGCTGAGCTATACCACATCCCCCGCCTACCACCTGATCGCCGAAGAGGACGCGACCAAAGCCGCCGCCGCCTTTGACGAAGGCCACTACATGCAGATCGAAGTGGTCGGTAAACTGGCGGGCAGCGACCAGCCCGAGCTGGCCGATCAGTTCATGCAGTTCATGGTATCGGACGCGGCGCAATCGGTGCTGCCCACGACCAACTGGATGTACCCCGCCGTCACGCCCCAAGGCGGGCTGCCCGAAGGCTTTGAGCAGTTGATCGAACCGGGCAAGGCGCTGCTGATCCCGAACGATGACGTGCCCGCCCTGCGCGAGGAAGCATTGGCCGAATGGCTCTCCGCACTGTCGCAATAAGCACGAAAACCGGCATCAGCGCCGCCATTCTGGTTGCGGCGCTGATCCTTGCTGCGGTGGGCGCCGTGCTGTGGCGGGCCGAGTTCGGCAGCGGGCTTGGCCCGGCCGATTGGTCCGCGATCCGGATTACCGTGTTACAGGCCGCGCTTTCCGCCCTGCTGTCTACCGCGCTGGCGATCCCTGTCGCCCGCGCCTTGGCGCGACGGCGCTTTGTCGGGCGCGGGCTGCTGGTCACGCTGCTGGGGGCTCCGTTCATCCTGCCGGTGATTGTCGCCGTGCTGGGGGTGCTTGCGGTCTTTGGCCGCGCGGGCTGGCTCAATGCGGCGCTGGCGGCGGTCGGATTGCCCGGCATCACGATCTACGGGCTACACGGCGTGGTGCTGGCGCATGTCTTCTTTAACCTCCCGCTGGCCACGCGGCTGTTGTTGCAGGCATGGCAGACCGTGCCCGCGGAACGGTTCCGGCTGGCCGCACAGCTTGGCCTGACCCCGCGCGCGGTATTTCGCAGCATCGAGCTTCCCCTCCTGCGGCAAATCCTGCCCGGCACCGCAGCGTTGATCTTTGTGATCTGCCTGACCAGCTTTGCCGTAGCGCTGACCCTCGGCGGCGGCCCCCGCGCCACGACGATCGAGCTTGCGATCTATCAGGCGTTCCGTTTCGACTTTGACCTGAACCGTGCAGCGCTGCTGTCGCTGGTGCAGCTTGGGCTTGCGGGCAGCACCGCCGCGCTGGCGCTGTGGATCATCCCCGCGATCAGTCTGGGTGGCGGGCAGGACCGCCCCCTGCACCGCTGGGACGCACGTGGCGGGCTGCAACGCGGGCTCGACGCGCTGTTCATCACGTTGGCGGCGGGGTTTCTGCTGCTGCCCCTGACCTCGGTCGTGCTGCGCGGGGTGATCGGCCTGCCGCAAATGCCCGCCAGCGTGTGGCAGGCAGCGGGCACCTCTGTCACCGTGGCGCTGATCAGCGTGGTGGTATTGCTGGCCTTGGCCCTGCCCCTTGCCGGATGGATCGCGACCCGCGCCCGCGGCGGGGTAGAGGCCGTGGGCCTCTTGGGGCTTGCGGCCTCTCCGCTGATGATCGGCACTGGCTGGTTCATTCTGATCAACCCTGTCGCCAGCCCCTTTGCGCTGGCCCTACCCGTCACGGCGCTGGTCAATGCGCTGATGGCCCTGCCCTTTGCCCTGCGTATTCTGGTGCCCCGCCTGCGCGACACGGTGCAGATCTATGGCCGGCAGGCGCAGATGCTGGGACTGACCGGATGGCCGCTTTGGCGCTGGCTGATCCTGCCACGCTTGCGCCCGCAGATCGGCTTTGCCGCGGGGCTGACCGGTGCCCTGTCGATGGGGGATCTGGGGGTCATTGCCTTGTTCGCCGACCCCGACAGTGCCACCCTGCCACTGCAGATGTACCGGTTGATGGGGGCCTACCGGATGGAGGCCGCGGCCGGTGCGGCCCTGATCCTGCTGGCGCTGTCGCTTGGGATTTTCTGGATATTCGACAAGGGAGGGCGCTGGCATGCTGACGCTTGAGACCGCGCAGATCACCCAAGGCAGCTTTACCCTGCACGCCGACCTGACCCTTGCGCCCGCGCAGACCTATGCGGTGATCGGCCCCTCGGGTGCGGGGAAATCCACCCTGCTGGGGGCGCTTTGCGGGTTCATTCCGCTCAGGTCCGGCAGGCTGCTGTGGCAGGGCAAGGACATCACCCAAGCCGCCCCCGGTGTGCGGCCCATGACAATGCTTTTTCAGGACAACAACCTCTTTCCCCATCTCAGCGTGATGCAGAATGTGGGGCTGGGGCTGCGCCCCGACCTGCGGCTCGGCTCTGCGGAACAAACCCGTGTACACGAGGCGCTTGATCGCGTCGGGCTGCAGGGGATGGCTGCCCGCAAGCCTGCCGAGCTTTCCGGCGGGCAGCAAAGCCGTGTGGCCCTCGCACGGGTGCTGGTACAAGCCCGTCCGCTTGTGCTGCTCGACGAACCCTTTGCCGCACTTGGCCCCGCCCTGCGCAACGACATGCTGGATCTGGTGGCCGCCCTCGCCGCAGAGACCAAAGCCGCGTTGATCATGGTCACCCACGCCCCCGAGGACGTACGCCGTATCGCGGATCAGGTGATCTTTGTCGAAGGTGGCACCGCACATCCGCCGCAGCCTGCCGCAGCGCTGATGGACAACCCGCCCGACGCGCTGCGCGCCTATCTGGGGTAATCAGAAAATGACGGCGTAGAAGGTCAGCGATGTCAGCAGGATCGTCAGATACCCCAGCAGCACATAAAGCCCGTCGCGGGTGAACAGACCAAAGGCGAACAGCGCCACCGTTCCGCCCCCGAAGGACGACGCGAAGGGCACGAATTCAAGCAAGGGCCAACCCACAGGCAGGATCACGCAGGTCACCAACGTCAGCAGACGCATCGGGCCTGTCGTCAGAAACTGGAGCCTTTTGCCGGAGTGGCGATCAAAAAACGCCGCGGGCTTGCGCAGCCACCGCACGCAGAACAGCAACCGCGATGACTTGACCTCCCGGCGCAGCAGGAACTGCGGCAACCACAGACGTTTGCGCCCATAGACCGCCTGCGCCGACAGCACGATGATCACCATCGCCATGAAACTGGACACACCAAAGACACCGGACAGCGGCGACACCAACAGCAGCGCGGCCAGCAGAATGAAAGGGAGCAGGGACCGCTCTCCGAATTCGTTCAGCACATCGTTGATCGTGACCGTCTCGCGGCTGGCCGCTTGCTCCATCCCGTCCAGCAGATGGGTGAGGCTACGCTCCTCGATATTGTGCATATACCCCCCAAAGGTCAGCTGTCTTGTGCAAGCAATGCCGCCAGCCCGGCCCGATAGGTGGGGAACTGCGGTGCCCAGCCTAACGCCTGCTTGATACGGTCGTTCCGAACCTTCTTGCTTTCCGCGTAAAAGCTGCGGGCCATGGGGGTCATATCGGCCTGATCAAAGGGGATCGCGGGGGGCACGGGCAGGCCAAGCAGCTCTGCCGCGTGGGCGATCACGTCTTGCGGTGGCGCGGGGTCATCGTCGCACAGATTATAGACCGCGCCCGGGTCGGGCCGCTGCAAGGACAGCTCAAGCGCTTGGGCAATATCCTCGACATGGATGCGAGAGAAGACCTGCCCCTGCTTGATGATCCGCCGCGCCGTTCCGGCCCGCACCTTGGCAAAGGGGCCGCGTCCGGGGCCATAGATCCCTGCGAGGCGAAAGATATGGAGCGGCAGATCGGAGATCGCCTGCCACCGTGCCTCTGCCGTGACACGGGCGCGTCCGCGCTTGGTCGATGGTGTCAGCGGCGTGTCCTCGTCCACCCAATCGCCGTCGTGGTCACCGTAAACCCCTGTTGTCGACAGGTAGCCGACCCACCGCAGATCGGGCGCGGCGCGAATGACCGCATCCTCGACCGCATTCAAAACCGGATCGCCTGCGCTGTCCGGTCCGGCCGAGACGAGCACATTGGGAAACTGCGCGATCAACGCGCCCAGATCGGCCCCCGGCCAGACGACGGGTTCAACGCCTGTGTCCGCGATGGCATCTGCCTTGTCGGGACTGCGCGTGGTGCCGACGATGCGCCAGCCCTGCGGCACCAGCCGTGCGGCAAGGGCGCGCGCGCTAAAGCCATGCCCGATCGACAGCAGCGTTTTCTCCATGAGGCGTCCTTTCTATGTGGTGGGGGTCCGGGGCAAGGCGATCCGCTGCCCTTCGGGGACCAATGCATTCATCTGCGCGATATGTTCCGGCAGGCATTTGGTCAGGAAGTCATAGGTCTGGACCACATGCGCCCGCGCCGCAGGCCCCAGATGCGCATAGGCCGCCGGATTGCCCAGCACATCCGCCACCTGATCGCCCAGCGCATCGGGATCGAAGAAATCGCACAGCAGACCGGTTTCGCCGTGGGTAATCGCCTCGCGCACGGGGGCCACGTCAGAGCCGACAATCGTCGCGCCCATCGCCATCGCCTCGAGCAGGGACCACGACAGCACAAATGGCATCGTCAGATAAAGATGGCAGCGGCTGATCTGAATAACCCTCTGGTAATCCTCGTAGGACAGCTTGCCCAGAAAATGCACGCGCGACCAATCGACGTGCTTGCCCACCTCTGCCTCCATCTCGGCACGCAGACCCCCGGGGTGTTTGCTTTTGCCGCCATAAGAGGTGTCGTTGCCCCCCACCACCAACACCCGCGCATCGGGGCGTTGTTTCAGAATGCGTGGCAATGCGCGCATGAACACATGAAAACCCCGCGTGCGTTCAAGGTTGCGCGACACAAAGGTCAGCACCTCGTCATCCTTGGTCAGGGCGCGATCCATCCGCCCAAGCTTGAGCGTCACCGCCGGATCGGGGCGCAGCTGGTCTGTGCGTATCCCGTCGTGGCAGACATAGAGCTTGCGGTGAAAGCTTTGCGGAAAACGGTCACGCTGCCAGTAGGTCGGGCTGAGCCCGACATCGACGGTTTCGATATTGGCCAGCGGCACGGCATTCCGCGCGTGCAGCAGAAAGGGGGTATTCTCGGTCACGGGGTCTTCGGGGTCGAACCCCACAGGGCCGCCGGTATCGCTGTAGTAATACTCGAAGAAGCCGATGATCGGGACATCGGGCCAGATCTGCTTGAAAAACGTCAGCTCCCCCCAACCCACATGCCCCACCACGATATCGGGTTTGAACCCTTCGCGGGTCTCGATCTGTTTGGCCGCGCGGGCGGCCCCCAAGCCGTTGCCGGTCGATTCCTCCCAGTTCTTTGACAGCCCATAGGCAGTCTCTGCCGGTCTGTGATGCGCCTTGTAGACCCGTGTCTCGACGCCATCAAAACGGGGCGGATTTTTGCGTTGGGTCAGGAAATAGATCTGGTGTGTGCGTTGATCGGCCAGCCATTGCACCAGCTCGCGGTATTGGCCGGGCATATTCTGGTGCACAAACATGATCTTCATGGGGTCGCCTTATGTCCTGTCGGTTGCAGACAGTTAGCCCAGTCGGCACGGACAGTGCAAACGCCACAGCGCTGGACGGCTCTGGCTTGAACCTCGGGCGATCTTCGTGTCAACGTCAGGTATGAAAGAACACACATTCCCCTCGTGGCCCGATGTGGCCGATCAACTGGTCGCTGTTGCGGCAGGACGCAGCGCTGCGGATACGATTATCACCGGCGGTATCTGGGTCAACGTGCACACGCGCGAAACCCTGCCAGACCATGATATCGCGATCAAGGCGGGGCGCATTGCCTTTGTCGGGCCGGACGCCAGCCATTGCAAAGGCGACACGACCAAGGTGATCGAGGCAAAGGGCCGCTATATGATCCCCGGCCTGTGTGACGGGCATATGCACATCGAAAGCGGTATGCTGACACCGGCGGAATTCGCCCGCGCTGTGATCCCCCATGGTACCACGTCGATGTTCACCGACCCGCATGAGATCGCCAATGTGCTGGGGCTGGAAGGCGTGCGCATGATGCATGACGAAGCCCTGATGCAGCCGGTGAACATCTTCACCCAGATGCCGTCCTGTGCGCCATCCGCCCCCGGTCTGGAAACCACCGGCTTTGAAATCACGGCAGAGGATGTCGCCGAGGCCATGCACTGGCCCGGTATCATCGGTCTGGGCGAGATGATGAACTTCCCCGGTGTGACCGCGGGCGACCCCAAGATGCTGGCCGAGATTGCCGCAACGCAACGCGCGGGCAAGACCGTGGGCGGGCACTATGCCTCCCCCGATCTGGGGCCCGCCTTTGCGGCCTATGTGGCGGGCGGCCCTGCGGATGATCACGAGGGCACCTGCGAGGCGGATGCCATTGCGCGGATGCGTCAGGGGATGCGATCGATGATCCGGCTGGGGTCCGCGTGGTATGACGTTGAAACACAGATCACCGCGATCACCGAAAAAGGCCTGGATTCGCGCAACATGATCCTGTGCACCGATGACTGCCATTCCGGCACCTTGGTGAATGACGGTCATATGAACCGCGTGGTGCGCCATGCCATCGACTGCGGCTGCGACCCGTTGGTCGCGCTGCAAATGGCGACGATCAACACCGCGACCCACTTTGGGCTGGAACGCGAGATCGGATCGCTGACGCCCGGGCGGCGGGCCGATGTGATCCTGACCTCTGACCTCGAAACGCTCCCCATCGAGACGGTGATCGCGCGGGGGCAGATCGTGGCCGAGGATGGCGCGTGTCTGGTAGACTGCCCCCATTACGACTGGCCGCCCCATGCGCGGCAGACCGTCAACATGGGCAAAGCCCTTGGCGCGGATGATTTCCAGATCACCGCTCCTGCGGGGGCCAATGCCGTCACCGCCAATGTCATCGGCGTCGTCGAGAATCAGGCCCCCACCCGCGCGCTGAAATTCGAGCTGCCGGTGACCGAAGGGCGCGTGCAGTCCACGGGCGAAGTGTGCCAGATCGCGCTGGTCGAACGGCACCGCGGCACCGGCACTGTCGTGAATGCACTTGTGTCGGGCTTTGGCTATCAGGGGCCGATGGCGATGGCGTCCACCGTGGCGCATGACAGTCATCACATGATCGTGGTGGGCACCGATACCAAGCATATGGCGATGGCCGCGAACCGCTTGCGCGAGGTTGGCGGCGGGATCACCATCTTCAAGGACGGGGCAGAGCTGGCCATGGTCGAGCTGCCGATCGCCGGCCTGATGTCCGACAACCCCGCCTCCGAGGTCGCCGCCAAGACCGAAGCCATGATGCAGGCGATGCGCGACTGTGGCTGCACGCTGAACAACGCCTATATGCAGCATTCGCTTTTGGCGCTTGTTGTCATTCCCGAATTGCGCATCTCTGACCTCGGCTTGGTCGATGTGCGCAGTTTTGAATTTATTCCTTTGTTAGAGCCTGTTTCATGACCAGAATCCTGACCCCAGACGCCCGCCCCGCCGAACAGTTCACCGATGCTGCTGCCGCCGTTGCACGGCTGATCGAGCTATACAGCCAAGCGACAGGCTTTCTGAGCGCGCATTTCCAGAAGGCGATGGACAGCGCCGCCCCGGAAACGCGGATCAGGGCCTTCTACCCCGAGATCCGGTTTACCACCTCCAGCTATGCGCAGGTGGATTCACGGCTGTCGTTCGGCCATGTGTCGTCCCCCGGCACCTTCTCGGCCACGATCACGCGGCCAGAATTGTTCAAACATTACCTGACACAACAAATCCGTCTGCTGATCGAAAACCACGGCCAGCCCGTGACCATCGCGGTATCCGACACGCCGATCCCCGTGCATTTCGCGGTCAGCAATGACGACAGCGTGACGATCCCGCAGGAAGGTGCCGCGGATTTCACCCTGCGCGATGTGTTTGACGTGCCGGACCTGAGCACAACCAATGACGACATCGTCAACGGCACCTATCTGCCGCTGGACAACGTACGCCCGCTGGCCCCCTTCACCGCGCAGCGCGTCGATTATTCGCTGGCACGGCTGACGCATTACACCGCAACCGATCCCGAACATTTCCAAAGCCACGTGCTGTTCACCAACTACCAGTTCTACGTCACCGAGTTCGAGGAATACGCCCGCGCTATGTTGCGTGACCCCGATAGCGGCTACACGTCCTTCGTATCTACCGGCAATGTCGAGATTTCGGACGGCGACGCGCCGCTGCCTGCGTCGGTCAAGACTCCGCAGATGCCGACTTACCACCTCAAGCGCGCGAACGGGTCCGGGATCACGCTGGTCAACATCGGCGTCGGCCCGTCCAACGCGAAAACCGCGACCGACCACATCGCCGTGCTGCGGCCCCATGCGTGGCTGATGGTTGGCCACTGTGCCGGTTTGCGCAACACACAGGCGCTTGGTGATTTTGTGCTGGCGCATGGCTATCTGCGCGAGGATCACGTGCTGGACGACGACCTGCCGGTCTGGGTTCCGATCCCCGCGCTGGCCGAGATCCAGATCGCGCTGGAGGACGCCGTTGAACAGGTCACCCAGCTTGAGGGCTACGAGTTGAAGCGGATCATGCGCACGGGCACTGTTGCCACCATCGACAACCGCAACTGGGAATTGCGCGATCAATCCGGTCCGGTGCAACGGCTCAGCCAGTCGCGCGCCGTGGCGCTGGATATGGAAAGCGCCACGATTGCGGCCAACGGCTACCGCTTCCGGGTGCCCTACGGCACGCTTCTATGCGTCTCGGACAAACCCCTGCATGGTGAATTGAAGCTGCCCGGTATGGCGTCTGATTTCTACAAAACGCAGGTCGCACGACACTTGATGATCGGTATTCGCGCGATGGAACAGCTGCGCGATATGCCGCTAGAGCGGTTGCATAGCCGAAAATTGCGCTCGTTTGACGAAACTGCCTTTCTCTAAAGGCCGAAATCGGCTGAAAATAGCATGTTTTCGCGGTTTCTTGCGACCTATTCGTTGTGTTCAGCCACAACATACCGTTACATTCTGCGCGTGAGGCCCTAATCCGGGCGGACGAAGGAGAAAAACAAGATGGCAACTAAACCAATGACAAAAACCCAGCTCGTCGCGGCTTTGGCTGAGGAAATGGGCGAAGACAAGAAAACAGCAAGCGCGGCACTGGACGCGGTTTGCGCGTTGATCACCAAAGAAGTCTCCGGCGGTGGCGCTGTGACACTTCCCGGCATTGGCAAAATCTACTGCCGCGAACGCCCCGAGCGTATGGTGCGCAACCCTGCCACCGGCGAACAGTTCAAGAAAGACGCGGACAAGGTTGTTAAGATGACCATCGCGAAAGCGCTGAAAGACAGCGTTAACGAATAAGACTGATCACAGTCTGTTCTGACAAAGGGTCGCCCACGGGCGGCCCTTTGCGTTTGGCGCAGGTCTGCGTTGCGCTGAATGCGCTTGCCCCTGTCGGACAACTGCGGAAGTCTCCGCCCACTGGAAAACCTGAAAGGCCCCCTCATGGATATACGTGCAATTCTCATGGGGCTGGCCTTCGCCGTCATGTGGTCCTCTGCCTTTACGTCGGCGCGGATTATCGTCGCGGACGCGTCCCCCTTGATGGCTTTGTCGGCGCGGTACCTGATCTCAGGCCTGATCGGCGTGGGGGTCGCGCTGGCGCTTGGTCAGACGTGGCGACTGACGCGCGCGCAATGGCGGGCAACGATCATTTTCGGCGTGCTGCAAAACGCGGTCTATCTGGGGATGAACTTTGTCGCGATGCAGACCGTACAGGCGTCACTGGCAGCGATCATCGCCTCGACCATGCCGTTGCTGGTCGGTCTGGCGACATGGCTGTTTCTGGGGGAAAAGCTCAAGCCATTGGGCATTGCAGGGCTGATCGCCGGTGTGATCGGGGTGGCCATCATTATGGGGGCACGGATCAGCGGCGGCGTCGATCTGACGGGGTTGGTGCTATGCGGCGTCGGTGTGGTCGCGCTATCAGCGGCGACCCTGCTGGTGCGCGGTGCCACCTCTGGCGGGAACTTCCTGATGGTGGTGGGCTTGCAGATGCTTGTCGGCTGTGTGGCGCTGTCGATTGCGACCTTGCTGTTCGAGACGCCGCACATCAGCCCAAGCTGGCCGCTGGCGCTGGCGTTCCTTTATACCTGTCTGGTGCCGGGACTGCTGGCGACGGTGGTCTGGTTCTGGCTGGTCAACCGTATCGGAGCCACCCGCGCCGCGACCTTCCATTTCCTCAACCCGTTTTTCGGGGTGGCGATTGCCTGGCTGTTGCTGGGCGAACCGCTGGGGGTTCAGGATATCATCGGTGTCGCCGTGATTGCCCTCGGCATTCTTGCGGTTCAGGTCTCGCGGCAGCGCCGGGCCTGACCTGCAAGCCAAGGGGTTGGGCAACAGGCGGGCGGTCACAGATCGGTGCGTCGGTGCTTTACCCCTTTGAAAAACCCGCGCAGGCCCCATTTAATGTATCAAACCGCAAAGGAGCCTCGCATGCCGACCTATGAAAAGACCGACGCCGCCATTAACGCTCTGTCCCCCGAAGAATTCCGTGTCACCCAGCAGAACGGCACCGAACGGCCGGGCACGGGCAAGCTGCTCGATAACAAAGAGCCGGGCATCTACGTAGACATCGTCTCTGGCGAGCCGCTGTTCGCGTCCTCGGACAAATACGACTCCGGCTGCGGCTGGCCGAGCTTTACCAAACCCATCGAACCGGCCCATGTCGCCGAACTGCGTGACGCGTCGCTGGGGATGATCCGCACCGAAGTGCGCAGCGCCCATGGGGACAGCCATCTGGGCCACGTCTTCCCCGACGGTCCCGCGGATCGTGGCGGGCTGCGCTATTGCATCAATTCCGCCTCGTTGCGCTTTATTCATCGTGACGACATGCAAGACGCAGGCTATGGCGATTATATCAACCAAGTGGAGGATGTAGCATGAGCGAACAACGCGCAGTACTGGCCGGAGGATGCTTTTGGGGCATGCAGGACCTGATCCGCAAACGCGAGGGGGTTCTATCGACCCGCGTGGGCTATTCGGGCGGCGATGTGCCCAATGCCACCTACCGCGACCACGGCACCCATGCCGAGGCGATCGAGGTGATGTTTGACGACGACGTGATCAGCTATCGTGATCTGCTGGAACTGTTTTTCCAGATCCACGACCCGACAACGCTGAACCGTCAGGGCAATGACCGCGGGCTGAGCTATCGTTCGGCGATCTACTATGTCGACGAGGACCAGAAAGCCACGGCGCTGGACACGATTGCCGATGTCGAAGCATCGGGCATCTGGCCGGGCAAAGTCGTGACAGAGGTAGAACCCGTCAGCGATTTCTGGGAAGCAGAGCCCGAGCATCAGGATTATCTGGAGCGTATTCCAAACGGCTATACCTGCCACTTCCCGCGCCCCGATTGGGTCCTGCCCAAACGCGCGGCAGCAGAATAAACGCAAAACGGCGCAGCCCCTCGGGTTTGCGCCGTTTTCTTTTGTGCAGAGTCAGGCCGATGCGACCCTTGGCCTGCCTGTCGCCTCGACCGTCAGCAGCGCTTCAATAAAGACCTTGCGGCTTTCGACCTCTGCATGGCGGATGTCGCGTTGCACGTCGATCTGCACATCGACCACCCCCGCCGCCCGCGCCGCCGCCTCTGCCTTGTCGCGCAGGGTTGCCTCAAGCGTGCTCAGCGCCTGTGCCTGATCAGTGAAATCCTGCGGCCCGCCGGCCAGATACACCCTGAACCGCCCCTCTGCGGGCGAGGTCACCGTGCCGCTTTCCCGCATGGTCACCCGGCCCACGACTGCACCAATGGCATTTGCCACCGCGGCGTGTTCGGGCAGGATCATCTGCGTGCCCAGCCGTTCCCCCACCGCCGGATAATAAGCCGCGGCAGAGGCCCCCAGCCCGATCACCGGCACGTTCAGCGCCGCCTCGATCCGCACAAGCCCCGCGTGCCCGCGCAACCCGCGCTGCAACAGCTCGTGGCGGGCCAGCGTTTCGGGTTCTGTATCAAAGGCGGGCGCTTCTTCCGCCAGCGCCGCTTCCAGCATGGCTAGCGCGGTCTGTTCGGTCAGTTGATCCACGATGATCTGCGCCATAGCGGCGGGGTCAGGGGCCAGCATCTGCCCCGCGCCTGTGCGTCGCCGTCCAAACAACCGCAGCGCCTTGCCTGCGGCCTCTGCGTCCCACGCCGCGACCCGTCCCAGCACATGGCTTGCGTCCGATGGCGTAACGCCGGCCAGCTGGACCAAGCCACGCTCTACCAGACGTTTCAGCGCGCCTGTCTCTATGCGGGCGCGCAGGATGTCGGCCATCGGGTGCAGCCCGTCACCAATACGGTCCAGCAGCATTTGTTCACGCGCCGAGATCCCCTCGCGCGGTTGACCTGCCACGGCACGCACAAAGCGTCCGTCATATTCGCCGGGGGTGGTGCTGCGCAGCTGCGCATCAAGCGCGGCATGAGCCACCTCGGGTGCCTCCGTCGCGATGAGGGCAATGGGCAAGACCCGCTTGGGCCCCAGCGTCACCCCCCCATGCAAGCCTTCGGTCAGGAAATGCACCTCGCTGTCGCCCCCCAGACCAGTGGTGCGCATGGCAACGGCCTCTACCATCGTGCGGTAGCTGCCGACGCGGGCCCCTGCGGGGTCGATCGCGGGCCGGCCATCGCGCAACAGGGCTACATCGGTGGTGGTGCCGCCAATATCGCTGACCAACGCACGGGCCGCACCGGTCATCCACCGCGCCCCCACGATCGATGCCGCAGGTCCGCTGAGGATCGTTTCAATCGGCCGTTCCCGTGCCTGCGCGGCAGAGATCAGCGCCCCGTCCCCCCGCACGACCATCAGCGGGGCCGTGACGCCAATGTCGGTCAACACATCCTCGGCCCGCCCGATCAACCGGTCGATCATCCCGATCAGCCGCGCGTTCAGCACCGCCGTCAGCGCCCGTTTCGGCCCGTTGAGCTTGGCCGACAGCTGATGCGAGGCCGACACGGGCCGCCCCGTCACCTGCGTCACCAAGTCGGCGACGCGTTGCTCATGCGCGGGGTTGCGCGTGGCAAACTGGCTGGCGACGGCAAAACCGCTGACCTGTTCACGCTGCTCGGTCAAAAAGGAGATCAGCGCGGCTTCGTCCAGCGGGGCACGCTCTGCGCCTGCGTGGTCATGACCACCGCCAAGGATCAGATAGAGGTCACCGTTCAGCGCCCCTGCCAGCCCGTGGGTTTCAAGATCCCGTTCCTTGAAGCCGACATAGATCAACGCGACGCGCCCGCCCTGCCCTTCGACCAGCGCATTGGTTGCCAGCGTGGTCGACAGCGACGCCATCGCCACCTGACCCGCTGAAACATCGGCCGCCGCCAGCACGCGGCGCACGGCCTGCCCCACACCAATGGCCAGATCGGCGCGGGTGGTCAGCGCCTTGGCCGATGCGATCACCGTGGTTTCATCGCGGATCAGCACCGCATCCGTATAGGTGCCGCCCGTATCGACCCCAAGCAAAAGCGCCATTCAACTATCCTTGCACCGTTTTCCTAGGGTTTACCTGTTCCGGCGCAGCGGTCCAGCCCTGTCAGCCTTGGTTTTCGCGCAGACGGGCCACGGCCCATTGCGCCGCGTCGGCGACAGTCGCGTCCGGATCGTCCAACAGGCCCTGCGCCACAGGGGTCAGACGCGCCTGACCGGAATTGCCGATGGCATAAAGCACATTGCGAATGAACCGGTTGCGCCCGATCCGCTTGATCGGCGAGCCGCTGAATCGCAGACGAAAGGCCGCATCATCCAGCGCCGCCAGCTCTGCCAGATCGGGGGCTCCGACACCGCCGTGATAGCGCAAATCGCTCGCCGCGACGGCGAATTTGTTCCACGGGCAGGCGGCAAGGCAATCATCACAGCCGTAGATGCGGTTGCCCATCTTGCTGCGCAGCTCTAGGTCGACCGGCCCGTTGTGTTCAATCGTCAGATAGGAAATGCAGCGCCGCGCATCCAGCTGATAGGGCGCGGGGAAGGCATTGGTCGGGCAAGCCGTGAGGCAGGATCGGCACGACCCGCAGTGATCCACCTCTGCCGTGTCGGGGGTGAATTCCAACGTGGTGAAAATCGCACCCAGAAAGGCCCAGTTCCCCCAGTCGCGGCTTAGCAGATTGGTGTGCTTGCCCTGCCAGCCCAGCCCCGCCGCCTGCCCAAGCGCCTTTTCCGGCACAGGGGCCGTGTCGACAAAGACCTTCACCTCGCAGGGTTCCTGCGCCACCAGCCATCGCGCCACCCGCTTGAGCCGTTTCTTTACGATGTCGTGGTAGTCGCGCCCCTGCGCATAGACCGACACGCCCGCCTTGTCGGGGTGGTTCAGCACCTCGGTCGGGTCATATTCAGGCGTGTAGCTTTCGGCCAGCATGATCACCGACCGGGCCTCGGGCCAAAGGGCAGCAGGGTTGCCGCGCCACGCCATGCGGTCGGCCATCCACGCCATCTGCCCATGATAGCCTGCATCGACGAAAGCCTGCAGCCGTTCGGGCACATCAGGCACCGCGTCGGGGCGGCAGATCCGGCAAGAGACAAAGCCTTCGTCCAGCGCCTGCGCCACCAACCGGCCCCGCAGGGCGTCCGTATCGGCAGCCGGTGTCACAGACATCGGGCGCGGCGTGGATCAGAAATCAAGGTCATTGTAATGCTTCGGCGGCGGGAAGCCCGGCACCTGATCGGCCAGCAACGACCGGAACGCGGGGCGGGACTTGATCTTGGCGTACCAGTCCTTGACCACGTCGGACCGGTTCCAGTCCACATCCGAGATATAATCAAGCGAGGACAGATGCGCCGCCGCCGCGAAATCGGCCAGCGTCATCACGTCGCCCGCCAGCCAGCGCCGGTGGTCCAGCAGCCATGCCATATAGTCGATGTGATACTTGATCGCCTTAGCCCCGTCCTTGACGTTGCGGCTGTCGGGAAAGCCCTGTTTCATCACCTTTTTGTTCACCCGTTCATACAGCAGCTTCGAGGTGACCTCATCGTGGAACTTGTCATCGAACCAGCTGACCAGACGACGCACTTCAAGCCGCTGGACCGGATCAGAGGGCATCAGCGACGGTTCAGGGCGGGTCTCTTCGATATACTCGCAGATCGCGGCGCTTTCGGACATGATGATGCCGTCAAGCTGCAATACAGGCACCTTGCCTGCCGGATTGCGGCGCATGAAATCTGGGTCTTGCTCCCAATACCGCTCTTCGACGCGT
Organism: Sulfitobacter sp. TCYB15; assembly: GCF_040435955.1. Classification (NCBI taxonomy): domain Bacteria; kingdom Pseudomonadati; phylum Pseudomonadota; class Alphaproteobacteria; order Rhodobacterales; family Roseobacteraceae; genus Sulfitobacter; species Sulfitobacter sp. TCYB15. Next base: position 509,846 of record NZ_CP159193.1, on the reverse strand, counting down.
TCGACCTCGATCTTCTTTTCAGCGAGGCTCAGCCGGACTTTGCGGCAGAACGGCGAAAGCGGGACGTGAAACAGGCGAGCCATAAGGGGTTCCGGTACTAACAAACAGGGGTTTCATCCTCATGCCCGTCTTGGTTGGGTTTTTCAACTCTCGAAACAGGCTGCCCGTCCGTCCTTGCTGATTGTCGCCGCACCATCGCGGATCTGTGCGCTGCGCTTGCGCACCGCGGCAGAGGGGCGCGCGGCCGAACGGGTTTTCGGCGACGGCAGGATCGCGGCCAGCCGCGCCGCTTGGGTTGCGGTCAGCTTGGCGGGAATCACCCCAAAGTAATGTTGCGCCGCAGCGTCGACACCAAAGATGCCTTCGTCGAACTCGGCCACGTTCAGATAGACTTCGATGATGCGCCGCTTGGTCCAGACGGTTTCAACCAGCGGCGTGATCCCGGCCTCAAGCGATTTGCGCAACCATGTGCGACCATGCCAGAGATAGACGTTCTTGACCGTCTGCTGCGACAGGGTGGATGCCCCGCGGTTTGATCCCTCGGCGATGGCGCGTTTGATCGCGGCCAGATCAAAGCCCCAGTGTTCGCAGAAATTCGCATCTTCCGCCGCCACGACAGACCGCGCCATGACAGGGGCCACGTCTTCCAGCGCGACCCATTGCTGGTCCACGCCCCCCAACCTGCGGCCTTCGCTGAACATATAGGGGGTCGTCGGCGGGTTGATCACCGCGAACAGCAACACCAGGGCGATCAACAGGCCAAGCACGGCAAGCACCAGCTTGAACGCGCCCCGAACCACCCGCCGCTTGAGCGACCGCAGCTGCGCCGCAGGGGACGGGGTCTTGGACTTGGCTTTGCCCTTGGATTTGGAGGATGCGCGTTTTGCCATAGCCATCAGCTATATCGTGGCAATGGCCTATTGTGAACGGGCACTGCGGGCGGAAATCCCTTTTGCAAGATAGGCCCCGATCAGCGCAGAGGCCTTGGGCGACGGGTGGGTGTTATCGCTGGCAAACAGGCTGGGATCCTGACGGTCGATGACGGTTTCTGAATCAAGGAATGTCACCCCCGGGGTTTGTGCCGCAAACCGCGCGATGCGGCGTTCCAGCAGCACCAGATCATCGCGACAGCCCTCGAATGACCCTTTGCCATTGCCGGCGTAATACCCCATCCACATCACCTGCGCGCCCGTGCTGCGCAAACGTGTCAGGAAGGCGGGGATTTCCCCAGTAGCGGCATCCGCCGCGATCAGCGTGTCGACCACAGGCGTGCAGGCCGCGCATTTGCAGTCGTTGAACCCCAGATCATTGGCCCCGCCGTTCACCACGATCCAGTTCCACCGCCCGCCGGGGTACTGATCCTGAATGTCGAAACCGACAGCGGATAAAAGCGTGCTGTCATTGCTGAACTGCGCACCGGGGACGGCCTTGCTGACCACATTGCGCCCGAGGCTGGCTGCCATCGCATCGGGGATCGCCTGATCGCTTGATCCGTTCCACGCCATGACGGAGTCGCCAATCACCAGAATATCGCCGCCGCCCTTGGGCGCAGCATCGGTACAGGCCGCAAGCGCGAGCCCCACCAGCAAAAGCGCCATCAGCCGGACGCGAGAGGTAAGTGTTTTGATCATCCCGTAACTATAGGCCGGTTGCGGCCCCGGTAAAGCGTGGGCGACGCACAAAAGAAATCGGGCGCGAGGTTTCCCCCGCGCCCGATCTATCCGTTTTGCTTACTCCGCCGGGATCGCGTGCTCTTCGACGCTCAGCGGGGCGGGCAGATGGACCAGCATCTCTTTGGGGCAGATCTGCAGGAAGTTATCCTTTTCAATGTCCCAGTGCTGCAGGATGTCTTCGGCCTTGCGGCTGTTGGTTTCCTGCAGGTGCCGTTCAATCAGGCCCTTCAGCTGGTTTTCCCAATGCTCGACCGTGACAGGGCAGGTCACCAGTGTTTCGCGGTTCAGCATTTTGTCGGCCTTGCCATCGGGGTTGTAGAGATAGGCCATACCGCCCGTCATACCCGCGCCAAAGTTCGCACCGATCTCGCCCAGGATCACGGCCACACCGCCGGTCATGTATTCACACCCGTTGCTGCCGCAGCCTTCGATCACCACATGCGCGCCCGAGTTCCGAACGCCGAAACGTTCACCGGCACGGCCTGCTGCGAACAAAAAGCCCTTGGTCGCACCATAAAGCACCGTGTTGCCGATGATGGTGTTGTCAGAGGCGACGATGGTGCTGGCCATAGACGGGCGCACGACGATGGTGCCGCCCGACAGACCCTTGCCGACATAGTCATTCGCATCGCCGGACACTTCAAGCTTGAGCCCCGGTGCCGCGAAGGCCCCCAGCGACTGCCCTGCCGAACCGGTCAGCTTGACCGTCAGGTGATCGGGCTGCAGCTGGTTGTTCATGCCGAAGTTGCGGATGATGTGGCTTGAGACGCGGGTGCCCACGGTACGGTGCGTGTTCTGCACCGCATAGCTCAGCTGCATCTTCTCGCCATCTTCAAGGAAACGCGCGGCGTCGCGCACAATTTCAGAGTCCAGCGTGTCCAGCACAGCGTTGCGTGGCTTGTTGCGGTCATAGACGATCTCTGCCGCGCCATCGACGGTGATCAGCAGCGGGTTGAGATCCAGATCGTCAAGATGCGCAGACCCACGGCTGACCTGTGCCAGAAGATCGGCACGGCCAATCACATCATCCAGGCTACGCGCCCCGATAGAGGCGAGCAATTCGCGCACTTCGGTGGCGTAGAAGGTGATCAGGTTCACGACCTTATCCGCGTTGCCCGTGAACTTGCCACGCAGCGCTTCGTCTTGGGTGCAGACGCCGACGGGGCAGGTGTTCGACTGGCACTGACGCACCATGATACAACCCATCGCGATCAGCGCGGCGGTGCCGATGCCGTATTCCTCGGCCCCCATCATCGCGGCCATCACGATGTCACGCCCTGTGCGCAAACCACCGTCGGTCCGCAGGGTGACGCGGTCGCGCAGGTTGTTCATCGCCAGAACCTGATGCGCTTCGGTCAGGCCCATCTCCCACGGCAGACCCGCATATTTGATCGAGGTCGCAGGCGATGCGCCCGTGCCGCCATTGTGGCCCGAGATCAGGATGATATCCGCCTTGGCTTTCGCCACACCGGCCGCAATCGTGCCAACGCCCGAGGACGCCACCAGCTTCACGGTCACCTTACAGCGCGGGTTGATCTGCTTGAGGTCATAGATCAGCTGCGCAAGGTCTTCGATGGAATAGATATCGTGGTGCGGCGGGGGCGAGATCAGGGTCACGCCCTTGGTCGAATGGCGCAGACGGGCGATCAGGTCGGTGACCTTCATGCCCGGAAGCTGACCACCCTCGCCGGGCTTGGCCCCTTGAGCGACCTTGATTTCAAGCTCTTCACACTGGTTCAGGTATTCGGCAGTCACACCGAAACGGCCCGACGCCACCTGCTTGATCTTGGCCGACGGGTTATCGCCGTTGGCCTCGGGCACGAAGTGCGCCGGATCTTCGCCACCCTCGCCAGAATCGGACTTGGCCCCGATGCGGTTCATCGCGACGTTCAGGGTCTTATGTGCCTCGGGCGACAGCGCGCCAAGGGACATGCCCGGCGTCACGAAACGCTTGCGGATAGAGGTGATGGATTCGACCTCTTCGATGGGCACTGGGGCCCCCAGCGGCTTGATATCCAGCAGGTCGCGCAGATGGATCGGCGGGTTGCTTTGCATCTTGGCGCTATACTGCTTCCACATCTGGTAGGATGCTTTGTTGCAGGCCATTTGCAGCATGTGCATCGACGATGCTTCCCATGCGTGGGTCTCGCCGGATTTGCGCGCCTTGTAGAAGCCGCCGATGGGCATGACGACGCCATCCCCCTGCCAACCACGGTCGTGAACCGCTTCGGCCTTACGTTGGATACCGGTCACACCGATCCCGCTGATGCGGCTGGTCATGCCGGGGAAGTATTCCGCGCACATCGCACGGCTCAGCCCTACGGCTTCGAAGTTCAGGCCGCCACGGTAGGAGGACATGACGCTGATGCCCATCTTCGCCATGATTTTCAGCAGGCCCTGATCAATCGCCTCGCGGTAGCGGGCCATTGCGGTGGTCAGGGTCATGTCCAGCAGACCACGCCCGATACGATCCGCCAGCGAATCCTCGGCTAGGTAGGCGTTCACCACGGTGGCACCACAGCCGATCAGCACGGCAAAGTAATGCGGGTCCACACATTCGGCCGAGCGCACATTGAGCGAGGTAAAGGTCCGCAGGCCCTTACGGGTCAGCTGGCTGTGCACGGCAGATGTCGCAAGGATCATCGGCATCGCCACGCGGGTCGCATCGCTGAACTGGTCGGTCAGCACGATGTGACCAGCGCCCGAGCGCACGGCGTCTTCTGCCTCGTCCCGGATGCGGCGCAGGTTTTCGCTCAGGTTGTTGCCGCCCGGCTCGAACGTACAGTCGATGGTGACGGAGTTCGCGTTGAATTCGGTCATCAACTGATCGAACTGCGCGTTCGCGAGGAACGGGCTGTCGAGCACGAGGATCTCGGTCTGGGCGCTGGATTCATCCAACACGTTCTTGAGGTTCCCGAACCGCGTTTTCAGGCTCATGACGCGGAATTCACGCAGGCTGTCGATGGGAGGGTTGGTGACCTGGCTGAAGTTCTGGCGGAAGAAGTGGCTGAGCGGGCGGTACTGGTTCGACAGAACCGCCGACGGGGTGTCATCGCCCATGGACGCCAAGGGCTCTTTCGCGTCTTCGGCCATCGGTGCGAGGATCTGCTCGAGGTCTTCGATGGTATAGCCCGCTGCCACCTGACGGCGGCGCAGCTCATCGCCCGAGAACAGGGCCTTTTCCTCGACATCGCCAAGCGCTTTGTCCAGCTCGTTGATCTTGCCGACCCATTCACCAAAGGGACGCGACGCGGCGAGCTTGTCCTTGATCTCGGTGTCGCCGAACATCTTGCCTTCTTCGATGTCGACCGCCAGCAGCTGACCGGGGCCAAGCGCGCCTTTGCGCACGACATTCGCCTCGTCCTGCGGGACCATCCCCGCCTCGGAACCGGCGATCAGCATGCCGTCGCCGGTGACGACGAAACGCATGGGGCGCAGGCCGTTTCGGTCAAGACCGGCGCAGACCCAGCGGCCATCGGTCATGGCCAGCGCTGCGGGACCATCCCAAGGTTCCATCACCGAGTTGCAATAAGAATACATGTCGCGCCATGCCTGGGGCAGCTCGACCGCCTGCTTGGACCAGCTTTCAGGCACCAGCATGGTTTTCGCCATCGGGGCCGAACGACCCGCGCGCACCAGGACTTCGAACACCGAATCCAGCGCGGCAGAGTCGGACGACCCCGCGGCGACGATCGGTTTGATATCTTCGGCCATGTCGCCAAAGGTGCCCGACGCCATGCGGATCTCGTGGCTTTTCATCCAGTTGACGTTACCCTTGAGCGTGTTGATCTCGCCGTTATGGGCCAGCATGCGGAAGGGCTGCGCCAGCCACCACTGCGGGAAGGTGTTGGTGGAATAACGCTGGTGATAGATCGCAAACGCGGATTCAAAGCGTTCGTCCATCAGGTCGGGGTAGAAGTTGGCAACATCCTGCGCCAGCATCATGCCCTTGTAGATGATCGACCGGCAGGACATCGACGCGATGTAAAGCGTCGGCACCTGAGCGGCCAGCGCGGCTTTCTCGATGCGGCGACGGATGACGTAAAGCTCGCGCTCGAATGTTTCCTCGTCCACGCCCTTGGCGTTGGAAATCAGGATCTGTTCGATCTCGGGACGGGTCGCATTGGCCTTTTCCCCCAGAACAGAGGTATCGACGGGCACGTGGCGCCAGCCGTAGATATAGTAGCCCATCCGCAGCACTTCGGTTTCAACGATGGTCCGGCAGGTTTCCTGCGCGGCAAAGTTGGTGCGCGGCAGAAAGACCTGACCGATGGCGATCAATTCGCCTTCGCGCGGGCTGTGACCGGTGCGACGCACCTGATCGTAGAAAAAATTGACGGGGATCTGCACGTGGATGCCCGCGCCGTCGCCGGTCTTGCCATCGGCATCCACCGCACCACGGTGCCAGATCGCCTTGAGCGCCTTGATCCCGTTTTCGACAACCGCGCGGCTGCTGGAGCCGTCGATGTTCACAACAAGACCCACCCCGCAGGATGAATGCTCTTCTTCTTCGGAATACAGACCGTTTTCTGCCATGAAGGCGCGTTTTGCTTCTTCGCGTGCTACCCAGGCGTCATCATATTTGGTCATTTGGAATCTCCTAAATCGGGCGCGCCCGAGGCGCGAAATATCAGTTGAAAGGGGCGCTTATTCGGCCGCGATGGCCACGCTGGCCCCCATCTTTTCAAGGATCGCCTGCGCACAGTCGCGCCCGTCCTTGATGGCCCAGACCACCAGCGACGCACCGCGCACGATATCGCCCACGGCATAGACGCCATCCAGCTCGGTCGCGCCGGTGATATAGTCGGCCTTGACCGTGCCCCAACGGTTGACCGGCAGCTCGGGCGTGTTCCACAGCGTGGGCAGGTCTTCGGGTTCAAAGCCAAGCGCCATGATCACAAGATCCGCCTCTTCGACATAATCGGCACCCTCGATCACCTCGGGGGCCTGACGGCCCGAGACATCCGGCGCGCCAAGGCGCATCTTTTGCACGACGACGCCGGTCACCGGATCACCGACGAACCCTTTGGGCGCGGACAACCATTCGAAGACCACGCCTTCTTCCTCGGCGTTTTGCACTTCGCGTTGCGAGCCGGGCATGTTGGCGCGGTCACGGCGGTACAGACATTTGACCGAGGTCGCCCCCTGACGGATCGAGGTCCGTACACAGTCCATCGCGGTATCACCGCCGCCGATCACGACGACGCGCTTCCCTTGAGCATTGAAACGGCCGGAATCGAATTCCTCTACCTTGTCGCCAAAGCTTTTGCGGTTGCTCACGGTCAGGAAATCAATCGCGCGCTCAAGGCCAACGCCGCCGACGCCGGGGGCTTGGATGTCGCGTGTTTTATAGACGCCCGTCGCGATGATCACGGCGTCATGCTTGGCGCGGATATCGGCAAAGCTGATGTCGACGCCCACATCGCAGTTCAATTCAAAGTTAACGCCACCTTCGGCCAGCTGGTCGTTGCGGCGCATGACGACATCTTTTTCCAGCTTGAAACCGGGGATGCCGTAGGTCAGCAAACCACCCGCGCGGTCATAGCGGTCATAGATGGTGACCTGCACACCCGCGCGGCGCAGCACGTCGGCTGCGGCCAGACCACCGGGGCCCGCGCCGATGATACCAACGGATTCGGCGCGTTCGGTCTTGGGCTTGATCGGCTGCACCCAGCCATTTTCCCACGCGGTATCGGTGATGTATTTCTCGACCGAGCCGATGGTCACAGTGCCGTGGCCCGATTGTTCGATCACACAGTTGCCTTCGCACAGACGGTCCTGCGGGCAGATGCGGCCGCAGATTTCGGGGAAGGTGTTTGTCGCCTGGCTGACCTCATAGGCCTCTTGCAGACGCCCTTCGGCGGTCAGGCGCAGCCAGTCGGGGATGTTATTGTGCAGCGGGCAATGGGTCTGGCAATATGGAACGCCACATTGGCTACAGCGGCTGGACTGCTCCTGCGCTTTCTCATCCGCGTATTCCGCATAAATCTCTTTAAAGTCTTCACGACGCAGATTCGGCATCCGCTTTTCGGGCATATCCCGGGAAACCGTTGTAAACTTGAGCATTGGCTGCTTTGCCATCTTGGATCTCTCCGCCTGAAACACGTTGCTGCCCCCTCATACACAGGGGCCAAACGATTATAAAGGCAGCATTGCTGACCTATATGCGGTTTATTTTATATCGACCCCAAAACTCCCGCAAATTTATCACATATTTATGTCCGTTACGGACCCAATTACAGGCTTTCCTTCCAGCCCCCCAAAGTTATACGCCTATGGCATCGCCAATGACCCAAAGGCCGGCCCCCTTATGACCCTGTTCCAACTGCTGCTTGTCGCAATCATTCAGGGTCTGACAGAGTTTCTGCCCGTCTCTTCCTCGGGTCATTTGATCCTGCTGCCCACGCTGACCGGCGGGCCGGATCAGGGGCTTGCGATTGATGTCGCGGTGCATGTGGGCACGCTTCTCGCGGTCGTGCTCTATTTCCGGTCCGAGGTCGCAGAAGCCACCATCGGGCTTGGTCGCCTGCTGCGCGGCAAGATGGACACCCCCGGCGCTAGGCTGGCCGCCCTGCTGATCCTCGCAACACTACCGGTGCTGGTCGCCGGGCTGGTGATCAAATTGCTGGGGATTGACGAAATGCTCCGCTCTGTCGCGGTGATCGGCTGGACCATGCTGCTTTTCGGTATTGTGCTCTATTGGGCGGATCACACGGGGCGCAGCGATCGGGAGTCCGGCGACTGGGATGTCAAAGGTGCCGTCTGGATGGGACTGGCGCAGGCGATGGCGCTGATCCCCGGCACGTCGCGGTCGGGCATCACCATCACCGCCGCCCGCAAACTGGGCTACGACCGCGCCAGCGCTGCCACACTGTCCATGTTGATGTCGATTCCCACGATCCTCGCCTCTGGCGCGCTTTTGTCACTGGATGTGATCGGGCAAGCCGACGCGCAGCTCGCGCGCGACGCGTCGATCGCTGCGGGCTTCGCCTTTGTTGCCGCACTGGCGGCACTGGTCCTGATGATGCGCCTGCTGCGCAGCGTGAATTTCACCCCTTATGTGATCTACCGCATCCTGCTGGGGGCAGCGCTTTTGGTATACGCCTACAGCTAACGCAAAAGGCCCCGCCGTCGCCGGCAGGGCCTTTCCAAATTCGACATCGAAATCGTTAGGTCCGCAGGTTCTTCGCGGATTGCTTGATCTCGTCATACTGGCCCGAGGGGCGGAACCGCCACAGGTACTCGGGCAGGACGGAGCCCATGGACACGGGGCTGATCCCCAAAGCATCAAAGCCCTGCGCCCCCTCGCCCACAACATTGTCATGCGCCAGGTTCTTGACCTGATCACGGGTCAGCGTGTTGTTCTTGACCAGGCCGAGCGTCACCGATTGCAACACATCAAGGCCAAAGGCGATCACCCGCGCCACGAAAGTCGGCAAGGCGACAACCATGCGGCGACGGTTCACCACGTCAAGCATACGTTGCATCAGGCCGCGAAAGCTTTCGACCTCGGGGCCACCCAGTTCGTAAATACCGGCAGCGGCCTTGCCTGTCACCGCAAGCTCCGCCGCGTGGGCCACATCATCTACATAGACGGGCTGGAACAGCGTATCCGCCCCTACAGCAGGGATCGCGGGGCTGATCCGCGTCATACCGGCGAAACGGTTAAAGAAGTCATCCTCGGGGCCGAACACGATCGACGGGCGCAGGATAACAGCCTGCGGCATATGCTTGAGCACACCGGCCTCTCCCATCGCCTTGGTCTGGGCGTATTCGCTATCCGCCTCGGCATCCGCCCCGATGGCAGAGATTTGCACCAAACGCGCGATCCCTTCGGCGGCGGCCAAGCGCGCAATGCGTTCCGCGCCGTCGGCCTGAATGGCGTCAAAGGTGTTCTTCCCCGCCTCGGCCAGAATACCGACGCAGTTCACCACCGCATCAGCGCCCTGCAGCGCATCGCGTACCGAAGCGTCATCACGGATGTTGCAAAAGACCGGTTCGACCTGGCCGACAGTGCCGTAGGTGCGCACAAACAGCGCCTCGTTCGGGCGACGCACCGCGACGCGCACCCGCCATCCCGCCAACGCCATGCGACGAACGATATACCGCCCCACAAACCCGGAGCCGCCGTAAACCGTGACCAGCTTTGCCATGATGATACCCCTGACCAGAAAATCTAGCGCTACAGATACATCCAGCCCCCCTCGGGAACAAGCAGCAATTCCGGCAGAGATCGCCTCGAAAGCCCGTCCCACCGCACCAAACCTCGGTTTTCCGGATTTATTTTCACACCGTTTCATTTTGTTGCGAGAATCCAATTGACACCCCCGCCCCACAACAATAAACGCTCCCTCACAACCCCCCTGTGCCCAGGTGGCGGAATGGTAGACGCGCTAGCTTCAGGTGCTAGTACTGGCAACGGTGTGGAGGTTCGAGTCCTCTCCTGGGCACCACTTATCCCCGATAAGTCGCTGTTTTGTTTCACTGCTACCTAGTGCTGCCTTGGCGATCGTTGTCCCTGCCCATCGAACTGCCCTTTCAAATCAGCATCGCATCTGCGGCATACCCGCCACCATCGACAGCGCCAATAAAGACGCCCCACTGGCGTCAGGCCCGCTTCACATCCATGTGATATGTCAAAAGTTAAGTCGATTTGTCGCCACTTATCGCTAATGAAATTGCAAAAATTGCTATAAACTAGGCTGGTCCGGATCATTTGACCGACCCACAGGCCACCAGAGGGTAAAGACATGGCGAGCTTTTTTGCGTTTGGTATCGATGTTATCAATAATCCCGCTGTGTCCACAAACTCCAGCGCAGGCCAAGACGGCGCTGGTCAGATGACACTTTCCGGTGGCAGCCAGCCCTTCGCTGACGATGCCATCATCGAATTCATCACACAGAATGAAACGGCAGACGGTGAACTTGACGGGGGCTCGTCCTTCATCGGGATCAAGGTCTATGCCAGTGCTGCCGACTATAACGCCGGCATCGTCCAATATAATTACGTTCCGATGAACCCCGGCCAATCGGCGAATATCCAAAGCGATGTCAGCGGACTTGGCGACACCTACGTACGGTTCAACGCCAACGTTCTGGTGCCCCGCACTGAAAGCGGTGCCAACGACCCAAGCGCACCGACATTTGGGAATCTACTGGTGGCACCAGGTACCAATGCGGGCGACAATATCGGCACACTCAAGATTGACCGCAATACGGATCAGGATTTTGACGGCGACGGCTCCATCGCATCCGGTACGTTGGAGGATGGCAACGGCAAGTTCTATGTCGGGAACACCGTGCCATGTTTCACCGCGGGCAGCCTGATCGCTACTGCAAAAGGCGACACCCCTGTAGAGCACTTGAAAGCCGGTGACGCTGTCATCACACGCGACCACGGAATGCAGAAAGTCTCTTGGGTCGGTGCACGCCAGCTGACAGCGGCGGAGCTGGTCGTCTATCCACACCTGCGCCCCGTTTTGATCACGGCGGGTGCTCTCGGCGCTGGAACGCCGGAACGGGACCTTATCGTTTCACCCAACCACCGAATATTTCTCTCCGATGCGCGATCGATGCTACATTTTGGTCAGGACGAGGTCCTCGTCGCCGCGAAGCACTTGGTGAATGGTGACACGATCCGGACGTTCACGCCATCGTCTGTACAATACGTGCACCTGATGTTCGAAAGCCATCAGCTTGTGCTGTCGGACGGGGCATGGACAGAAAGCTTTCAGCCGGGAGTAGAGACACTCCAAAGCATCGGCCAAGCGCAACGCGACGAGATACTGGCGCTGTTCCCCTCGCTTTCCGAGGAGATCGGGATACAGCAATACAACGCCGCGCGTAACACGCTGAAACGCCATGAGGCACGCCTGCTGCGGCTCTAGGGCGCGTTCAGGTTTATGGAGTGGAGCGGTTACAGTTTGCGCTCTCGCTGAGGTGTCTATGTGCGAATCTTTGTGTTTACGAAGCATCCCACTTCCGCAAATTCAGCTATAAGTCGCGGTACCTGCGTTACTATCAGGTCACCCCTCGCGCCATCACGTTGGCTCAAAACGCCACAAGGCCCGCAGGTGATGCGGGGTTTTTTATATCGTATTTTTTTGTATTTGGTTGCGGGAGTAGGATTTGAACCTACGACCTTCAGGTTATGAGCCTGACGAGCTACCGGGCTGCTCCATCCCGCGCCGGGTGCCAATGTTTTTGTATTGGCTTATTTATTGTCATCGTTGAGAGATACGTAGAGGTTTTGCTAGGTTTGGCGGTGACCTACTCTCCCACGTCTTAAGACGCAGTACCATTGGCGCAGTAGCACTTAACTGCCGAGTTCGGGATGGGATCGGGTGTTTTGCTTACGCTATGACCACCAAACCGAGTAAAACCTCTATGTTGCTGCTTTTGCCATTGGCAAAAGAGCAACAAGCGGGAGAGAGCGTATCCGAAGGATGCGCGTTCCCGCCCCCTCACCATTCTGGGTGAGGATGTCCAAGTCAGTACGACTGATTGTATGTGTATGCTTTTGTCCTAGTAAGAAGTCTTTCTTCTACTGGATCAAATCAAGCCTATCGAGCAATTAGTACCAGTCAACTGAACGTATTACTACGCTTACATCTCTGGCCTATCGACGAGATGGTCTATCTCGGCTCTCAGGGATACCTTGTTTTGAGGGGGGCTTCCCGCTTAGATGCCTTCAGCGGTTATCCTGTCCGATCATAGCTACCCAGCACTGCTATTGGCATAACAACTGGTCCACCAGTGGATCGTTCACCCCGGTCCTCTCGTACTAGGGGCAACTCCTCTCAAGTATCCTACACCCACGGAAGATAGGGACCGAACTGTCTCACGACGTTCTAAACCCAGCTCACGTACCTCTTTAAACGGCGAACAGCCGTACCCTTGGGACCTGCTCCAGCCCCAGGATGAGATGAGCCGACATCGAGGTGCCAAACACTGCCGTCGATATGGACTCTTGGGCAGTATCAGCCTGTTATCCCCGGCGTACCTTTTATCCGTTGAGCGATGGCCCTCCCACTTGGGACCACCGGATCACTATGGCCGTCTTTCGACTCTGCTCGACTTGTCAGTCTCGCAGTCAGGCTGGCTTCTGCCATTGCACTCAACGAGCGATTTCCGACCGCTCTGAGCCAACCTTCGCGCGCCTCCGTTACGATTTAGGAGGCGACCGCCCCAGTCAAACTACCCACCACACAGGGTCCCGGATCCGGATAACGGACCGCGGTTAGACATCAAGCAGAACAAGGGTGGTATCTCAAGGGAGGCTCCACGCAGACTGGCGTCCACGTTTCAAAGCCCACCACCTATCCTGCACATGTTCGGCCTAATGCCAGTGTGAAGTTGTAGTAAAGGTGCACGGGGTCTTTCCGTCTAACCGCGGGTAACCGGCATCTTGACCGGTAATTCAATTTCGCTGAGTCTATGTTGGAGACAGCGGGGAAGTCGTTACGCCATTCGTGCAGGTCGGAACTTACCCGACAAGGAATTTCGCTACCTTAGGACCGTTATAGTTACGGCCGCCGTTTACCTGGGCTTCAATTCAGAGCTCTCACTCCTCCTTTTAACCTTCAGGCACCGGGCAGGCGTCAGACCCTATACGTCGTCTTACGACTTCGCAGAGCCCTGTGTTTTTAATAAACAGTCGCCACCCCCTGGTTTGTGCCCCCAGCCCCTAGTTGCCTAGGAACCGGGCCTCCTTCTCGCGAACTTACGGAGGTATTTTGCCGAGTTCCTTCAACATAGTTCTCTCAAGCGCCTTGGTATTCTCTACCTATCCACCTGTGTCGGTTTAGGGTACGATCTAGCGATGGAGCTATTTCCAGGGACCTCTAAGCAGCCCATTCAATCCGATAAGGATGAACTACCCTCGAGATCCGTCACTTCCATCTGGCCCAGGAATATTAACCTGGTTCCCATCGACTACGCCTTTCGGCCTCGCCTTAGGGGTCGGCTTACCCTGCTCAGATTAGCTTTAAGCAGGAACCCTTGGATTTTCGGCGAGAGTGTCTCTCACACTCTTTGTCGCTACTCATGTCATCATTCTCACTAGTGATCTCTCCACCGGATCGCTCACGCGCCGGCTTCACAGAAAGCTCCGCGTCTCCAATACCCCGAAGGGCTAAGGAGACATGGAACTATGTCACACTACGCTCTGCTACCATGCAATTAATGCATCCTAAGCTTCGGCTCATGGCTTGAGCCCCGTTACATCTTCGCCGCAAGACAACTTATTTAGACCAGTGAGCTGTTACGCTATCTTTAAAGGATGGCTGCTTCTAAGCCAACCTCCTGGTTGTTTTGGTCGTCTCACCTGCTTTCCCACTTAGCCATGAATTAGGGGCCTTAGCTGTAGGTCAGGGTTGTTTCCCTCTTCACAACGGACGTTAGCATCCGCTGTGTGTCTGCCATCTAGTACTCCTCGGTATTCGGAGTTTGGTTAGGATCAGTAAGCCTGTGGGGCCCCATTACCCATCCAGTGCTCTACCCCCGAGGGTATTCGGATGACGCTCTACCTAAATAGATTTCGCAGAGAACCAGCTATCTCCGAGTTTGATTGGCCTTTCACCCCTAGGCACAGCTCATCCCGATCCTTTTCAACGGATGTGGGTTCGGTCCTCCAATAAGTGTTACCTTATCTTCAACCTGGCCATGCCTAGATCACTCGGTTTCGGGTCTGATCCCACAAACTCAACGCCCTATTAAGACTCGCTTTCGCTACGCCTACACCTAACGGCTTAAGCTTGCTTGTGAGACCAAGTCGATGACCCATTATACAAAAGGTACGCTGTCAGGCCGTAAAGACCCTCCAACTGATTGTAGGCGTTCGGTTTCAGGTACTGTTTCACTCCCCTCGTCGGGGTGCTTTTCACCTTTCCCTCACGGTACTGGTTCACTATCGGTCAGTAAGGAGTACTTAGCCTTCGAAGGTGGTCCTCCGATCTTCAGACAGAATTTCACGTGTTCCGCCCTACTTAATACGTCCAATCATGCTTCTTATACGGGACTATCACCCACTTTGGTTGCGCATTCCAACGCATTCTAACCACATTCATGGCTCGGCTGGTCCCCGTTCGCTCGCCGCTACTAGGGGAGTATCAATTGATTTCCTTTCCTCCGGGTACTTAGATGTTTCAGTTCCCCGGGTTTGCTTTTATAAACCTATGTATTCAGTCTATAAATACCTGTTTCTGCTTACTGATGAACCCACCGTCTGCACCTTGCGAACTTACGTCCTCAAGTAGCAAAGCGGTAGGACAACAATAAACAATCAGGTGGGTTGCCCCATTCAGAAATCCATGGATCAAAGCTTATTCTCAGCTCCCCATGGCTTATCGCAGAGTATCACGTCTTTCATCGCCTCTTACTGCCAAGGCATTCACCAAACGCCCTTTTCGCGCTTGATTTGATCCAGAAAAAGAAAGACTACCTAATATGCCCTACCGCTTCGCTACTTGAGGGCTATTTACACCAACAAACTAACGACGCTGCATAAGGCAGGCAGTCCAACGCGGGAGACAGAAGCTGGTAAGAAACTGTCTTCCCTTATTCCAGATCAAAAGCATACTTTTACCCGCCCACTCTCTAAGAGTGGACAGCGAGTAGTGCATATAGCCTACCTTCCGTGCAGGAAGCAGGCGTCACTACTCTGGTTAGTGTACTTGACTTGGACAACACGTCGCTTTCAGTCGCGATACGTTCAAAAGACCGAGGAAACAGTCAAGTAAACGCCGGCTCCAAAAGGAGCAGCAACCGAGATCATCACCTAACGCGGTGCGATCAGATCGTGTTGTTTGTTACTTCAAGATTACTCTTAAAGTAACTGTATCTCTCTTTACGATGTCAATCAGATGCACTCCAAAGGAATGTCACCCATGCGCTTGCGCGCCGTCCGATTGGACGATTAAGAACTGCGAACAGTGCTTAATGGTCAAATCGTATGCTTGCCCAACGCGTGCTTTGCTGCGCAAAACCCTGTTTGGGCGACGATCTTCAGCTGGCAAAGATCTTGGTGGGTCGAGGAGGACTTGAACCTCCGACCTCACGCTTATCAGGCGTGCGCTCTAACCACCTGAGCTACCGACCCAGCGTGTTTTGCAAAGCAAAACCGCGACGTCCCGGCAGGGCATTCCGAAGGAATGTCCCGAGAGGGACCAGCCCAAGCGGTTATTCAAGGGCCGTATGCTTGGTGGAGCCTAGGAGGATCGAACTCCTGACCTCCTGAATGCAAATCAGGCGCTCTCCCAGCTGAGCTAAGGCCCCAGCGTAGCCCGAGGGCTGCGTGTTACGTTGGCTGCATGAAGCAACCCTACCCCTTACGGGACATTTGCTGCGCAAATACCCTGTCGGGGCTTCGCGCCTCACTGCGTGAGACGCTTGCTGAAGAGATATGAGGACGGCTCGGTCCGAAAGGTCATCTTGCGATGCCTTGAATATGGTCAGTTTTGTTTACTGACCTGCTAAGTGATCTACGAGTGAGAACAAGTTCTCGCTGCTAAGATCATCCTTAGAAAGGAGGTGATCCAGCCGCAGGTTCCCCTACGGCTACCTTGTTACGACTTCACCCCAGTCGCTGATCCTACCGTGGCCGCCTGCCCCCCGAAGGTTAGCGCAGCGTCGTCGGGTAGAACCAACTCCCATGGTGTGACGGGCGGTGTGTACAAGGCCCGGGAACGTATTCACCGCGTCATGCTGTTACGCGATTACTAGCGATTCCGACTTCATGGGGTCGAGTTGCAGACCCCAATCCGAACTGAGACAGCTTTTTGGGATTAACCCATTGTCACTGCCATTGTAGCACGTGTGTAGCCCAACCCGTAAGGGCCATGAGGACTTGACGTCATCCACACCTTCCTCCCGCTTATCACGGGCAGTTTCCTTAGAGTGCCCAGCCGAACTGCTGGCAACTAAGGATGTGGGTTGCGCTCGTTGCCGGACTTAACCGAACATCTCACGACACGAGCTGACGACAGCCATGCAGCACCTGTCACTGCGTCACCGAAGTGAACGCCCGATCTCTCGGGTTAGCACAGGATGTCAAGGGTTGGTAAGGTTCTGCGCGTTGCTTCGAATTAAACCACATGCTCCACCGCTTGTGCGGGCCCCCGTCAATTCCTTTGAGTTTTAATCTTGCGACCGTACTCCCCAGGCGGAATGCTTAATCCGTTAGGTGTGTCACCGAACAGTATACTGCCCGACGACTGGCATTCATCGTTTACGGTGTGGACTACCAGGGTATCTAATCCTGTTTGCTCCCCACACTTTCGTACCTCAGCGTCAGTATCGAGCCAGTGAGCCGCCTTCGCCACTGGTGTTCCTCCAAATATCTACGAATTTCACCTCTACACTTGGAATTCCACTCACCTCTCTCGAACTCTAGACTGATAGTTTTGGAGGCAGTTCCAGGGTTGAGCCCTGGGATTTCACCCCCAACTTTCCAATCCGCCTACGTACGCTTTACGCCCAGTAATTCCGAACAACGCTAACCCCCTCCGTATTACCGCGGCTGCTGGCACGGAGTTAGCCGGGGTTTCTTTACCAGGTACTGTCATTATCATCCCTGGCGAAAGTGCTTTACGATCCTAAGACCTTCATCACACACGCGGCATGGCTAGATCAGGCTTGCGCCCATTGTCTAAGATTCCCCACTGCTGCCTCCCGTAGGAGTCTGGGCCGTGTCTCAGTCCCAGTGTTGCTGATCATCCTCTAAAACCAGCTATAGATCGTAGACTTGGTAGGCCATTACCCCACCAACTATCTAATCTAACGCGGGCCAATCCTTTCCCGATAAATCTTTCCCCCGAAGGGCTTATACGGTATTACTCTCAGTTTCCCGAGGCTATTCCGTAGAAAAGGGTATGTTCCCACGCGTTACTAACCCGTCCGCCGCTCACCCGAAGGTGCGCTCGACTTGCATGTGTTAGGCCTGCCGCCAGCGTTCGTTCTGAGCCAGGATCAAACTCTCAAGTTGAAACACATTACTGCGTATCCTTGACGTCGAACCTCTGCACATCAAACCTGCATCACTTACTGAATGATACAGGCGTTTTCTCCGTTTGAAGTGCTTAAAGTTACCAAAGTAACGAAAAGCCGTCCAAACAGTGAAGCTGACACTCCATCATCGGCCGAAGCCTAAGAGCGCGATATACAGACGTTGATCCATCGAATGAACCAAACCGCCCACATATCTCTTCAGATATCTATCAATTTCAAAGAGCGTCGAGACAAAAGAAACCAAGATGCGCCGTAAACTTCTCAGCGCGCCCCGCCTCAATTACCTCAGAATTTCTCCGCTACGTAAGACCCGAACCGTAACCCGTCGTCCCCGTCTAGCGCCCCGTGTCTGCATGTCTGCGTCTCCGGTAAGGGGCGTTCTAAGGTTTGTTCCAAATACCCGCAACCCCTTTTTTCGGATTTTATCCTTTTCGTCAAAAAACCTTCACAAACGCCTGTTTTATTGACTTTCTGAGCGGCGGAAATTTGTAGCACCAAGTCCCCTCAGGGTATCTCTCTCCGCTTATACGGAGCTTTTCGCGCCTCGACCCAACCACAGGTAGGGCATTGCGGTGGAATCGCCGACTCGCGGGCCGGATAATCGCGAATCCATATGGGGCGTTACAGCCGGTGCACGGTCACATCTGTGCCGCAGGCCTCTTGGGCGAGATCGACCACATGCTGGTGGTGGGTGAGATAGATGGCCTGCCCGCGCTTTCCGACCCGTTGCATCAAGTGACAGGCCGCGCGGGTGCGGTCTTCGTCGAAGGTTTCAAAGACATCATCACAGAAGAACGGCAGCACGGTTCCTGTCGACGCCATTTGTTCATAGGCCGCCGCGCGCAGGGCAAGGTAAAGCTGGAACCGCGTCCCTTTGGACATTGCGGCGGCTTCCTTAGACACCCCATCCTCTGCCCGTACGGCCATTAACACATCCCCCTGAGCGGCAGGCTGCGTGGTCAGTGTAGTGTATGCCCCTTGGGTCAGATCACTGAATGCCTGTTCGGTCGCGGCCAACATCGTGCTGCGGTGGGTGTCGCGATACCGGCGGATGGCATCCTCGGCCAAAATATGGCCAAAACGCCCCGTCAGATAGCGCAGCATCACGGCCTGCATCTGTTCTTCGACCGTGCGCTTTTGCGAGGTGAGCGCCGCAATATCGCCATCCCCCCCAACTGCATCCAGCGCCGCTTGCGCCCGAGCGCGCGCAGCAATCGCGCTGTCGAGCTCTGCTTCAAGTCGCGACAGGTCTTCGCAGAGCTCGGCAAGCGCCACTTGCGCCTGTGCGAGGGGCGCGGCGCTGAGGCGTTCCTGCGCCTGCTCCCAGGCATCAACCCCCAGGATCGAAAGCAGACGGGTACGCAAATCCGCACTTTGCTGGCGCAGGGCAATTGCCTGTTGCGCGGTCGCCGTCGCCTGACGCAATGCATCGAGGGTAGAGGTGTCTATCTGATCATCAAACGCACGGGCCAGAAGTTGGACCTGATCATCTAGCACGGCAATTTCGCGCAGCGCCTCAGCCGCGGCGTCCTCCGCCACGGCAAGGCGCGCGTCCAGATCGCTGCGGCGCGCTTGGGCCTGACGGGCACGCTCCACCACAGTTTGCAAAGCGGCGTAACGCGCCAAGGGCTGTTCCTGCGCGTCTGCCCCGCCATCCAGTGCATCCAACTGTGCGATGAAACCGGCGCGATCCTGTTTGATGCCTGCAATCTGGCGCCGGACACCCGCCATGCGGGCGTCGACCTCTCGGATACTGCGCAGGCCCGTCAGCCCGTTCCACATGTCTATGCCAGACTGCAGCGCCGGAAGATGTGTTGCGACGGCACCGCGCCACTGGTCACGCGCCTCGGTCACGGCCGTGCGTGCCTTGTCCGCTGCGACTGCTCGGCGATCCCGCTCTGCCGTGGCCTGACGCACTGTGGCCTGTGCGATCTTTTGGGCATTCTGATGCTCGCGCGACGCCGCGATCTGGGTTTTGGCCATGAGCACGACGGTCCGCAAAGGCGCATCCCCTGCCTCCAACCGTGCCGCCAGATCGTCGCGCATCTGCTCTGCCGCGCGCAATAGCTCTGTGTGGGCCTGTTCAGATGTCTTTAAGGTTTCGGCTGCAGTTTGCGCCGCCTCTGCGTCGCGCACCCATTCGACAAAATCCTCGGCGGAAAGGGTTTCGGGCAAGCCAAGTGTATCGAGGTGGGACCGCAGTTCACCCGTCACCTTATCAAACGCCACCTCGGTCTCGGTACGTTTATTCTGCGCCCTGTCATGATCCTGCCGCGCCTCGATCAACTGTCGTTCCGCCTGCCGCATTTCCGCCAGCGATTGGCTTTGCCCTGCGCGTAATGAGGTCTGCGCGTCATCCGCGCGCATGGCGGCCTCGAACGCAGAGGCAGAGGCCATGTCCAACACATCTTTATGCAGCGCCCATAGCTCATCTCGGGTTTGTCGCCCTTTGGCGGCGGCATCATCGCTGATCAAGTCTGGGGCCGACGCGGCCATTGCGTGTTTTGTCTCGGCACCCGCCAGACGATCGGCTGCCGTGGTTTCCGCCTGCACGGCAGCACGCAGGGCAAGCCGCGCTTCGCCATGAGCCTGCATCAATTCCTGCGCGCGCCGGCTGCTGAGCGGAAGTGCCGGAACCGCGTCGAACGCCACATTTTGCCGCGTCAGCCCGCGCAAGGCTGTGGCCACCCCCTGACGATCCGCCGCGAGCCGGCGCAGCGCGTCATTATATCGACTGACCAGATCCTCCGCTTCGGCCTGCATGAATAGGCGTTCGACGTCCGCGTCGACGGCGGTCTCTTCTTCGGTATCGCGCAGGGCCCGTGCCGCGTCATCGTATTTGTCGCGCGCGACCTCTGCCTCCGCCTGAGTGGTTTGCAGATGCTTGCGCGCATCGTCCAGAGTGGCGCGCGCCTGTTCAAGCGCCGTAAGGGCGGGATCGCTTAAGATGAATTGCGCAAGCGCGCCATCGGCGGGCAGCCCCAGAGCATCAAGCCGCGCTCGCATATCAGCGGTATCCTGCTTCAACTGTGCTTCGCGTTTGGGCAGGTCGGATTGCCCCGCCTCTACCTGACTTTTCTTGAAGGCAAGCGCATCAACATCAGCCCCTCGCGCCAAATCATCCGCGTTGACGGCGACCTCGTCTCGCGCGGCCCGCAATGTGTGCACCTCGGCGACGGACCGTTCCCTTTCGGCAACAAGCGCGATCCGTTTCGTCATCATTTTAATCAAGTCTTCGCTGTCGAACTCCAGCGTCGTGGGATAATGCGCGATAGGGGTAAGCTGCGCCTCTAGGGTTTTCCATTCTGTCGCCAATGGATGCGCATCAAGTATAGCCTCCAGCCGCGTTTTCTGAACGGAAAGCTCGGACTTGGCGGCGCGCAGACGCTGCTCTTCGGTTTGGGCGGCGTCCCGCGCAAGACGCAGCTCGCGAAACGCGGCGGCGCTGACGTCGTGATCCTTGATCTGCTGGACCAGTTCTGCATGCGCAGCCTTCAGCGCCGCGAACTCTGATTTTGTACCGCCTTTTAGATAAAGGTCACGATTGCCCTGCGCCACCCGCCCCAAGACCTGCGACAGATCGCTGATACCCGCCGCGGCAGAGAACAGCAGCTTCCCGATATCCCCCTCGCTTTTGGTAATCTCTTCGCCGCCGGCCTCGATTGTTTCATCGTCGAGACACAGCAGACTTTGGTATTCCTTTTGCGACACACCGCGCAGCGCCGCAGACAGCAAAGCATCCGGCACAGGTTTGCCCGCCCCGTCCACAAGATTGCCCGAGCGTTTGGGCAACCGGGACAGCTGGTGGATCTGCCCGTCAATATCGACGGTACCGCTGACGCGCAGGTTCGCGCGGGGGTGTTTGAAGGCATAGGGTTCACGCGCTGCAAAACCGTAAAGCAGCCGCAGATACCCCTCCATCAGGGTGGTTTTGCCCGCTTCATTCCGGCCAAAGACGATATGAAAGTCCGATCCGTTTGCGGGGCGCGCGCCGAAATCCAGCACGCGGTCGGTAAAGTGACCAAATCGGTCCAGCGCAAGCTGCTCCAGCCGCATCATTCGCCCGCTCCTCGCATCTGCGCGGCCATGGTCAACACCGCCTCGTCGGTCAGCTGCCGCAACAACGCCTCTTGCGCCTCTGCAGCCGGAGCGAGGGCGCGGCGCTGGTCAGCAGGCAATAGGCCAAGGATCTGGCTTAATTCTTGCTGCAACCTGTCCCGAGTGGCGGGCTCCTTAGCGATGTCCGTCATCAACTGCTGTACCTCGGCCACAGCACCATCCACCGCATTCTCAGATACAGCCGTTACATCCACCGACATCTTCTCGATCCACAGATCACCGATGCTTTCCGCGATTTCATCGGCTTGGGCGCGCCAAATATCCGCCAACTGGCGTATCTGCCACGCCAGCGCCGTTTGCCCCGTCAACCGCAACCGCAAGATCGCAGCCCCCCGTCCGGCCTGTGACTGCAACGCCGACCGCAGTTTGCGGCGCAGATCTTCGTCAGCCTCCGCCCCCGTCACATCGCAATCACAGCGGCGGAATTCCACGACCGAGGTCGCCACTTCCGAAACCGAGATCTTGCCATCCTCGATCGTCAGCAGGCTAGCGGACTTTGGCCCCGCCTCCCCGATATCGCGCCCTTGCGGCATGCCCGGCATCACGATCCAGGGGTCTTCGCTGTGCACGGCGCGTTTGTGAACATGACCCAACGCCCAATAATCAAACCCAGCCCCCGCCAATTCGCCGACCGACACAGGCGCATAAAGATCATGCCCCTCCGCCCCCGCGAGAGAGGTATGCATCATCGCAATATTAACCGCCCCCGCCTCTGGCACGGTATACTTCGGCAGCAGGCTTTCCGGCGCGTGACGGTCGAGAAAGCTGACGCCGTGAATATAGACGGGGTGGTCCGCCAACTGAACTTTCTCGCCCCGCCCGTCGAACACATGCACGTTTGGCGGCAGGTCGATCTCCCCCGCGATCGGGTTTTCCGCGTCATGGTTCCCCTTGATATAGAACACCCGCACGTCAGTCTGCGCCAAACGATGCATCTGCGCGGCGAGATACGCGGCGGTTTTCGCGCTACGTTCTTGCCCGTCATAAAGATCGCCCGAGATCAGAAAAGCGCTGACCCTCTCGTCGATGCAATATTGCACCATCGTCTCAAGCGCTTGCCGGCTGGCGCCGCGCACCTGCGCGGCCAGACGGTCATCCTTCATCGCCAAACTACGAAGCGGTGAATCTAGGTGAAGATCGGCAGTGTGCAGAATACGAAGGGTCACGGACGGAGGCCACCTTGTTCCACGGAAAACGCTGCGGTCTTTGTCACGTAGTTCACATTCCGTTGCAACGGGCCGCAGTTGTGTCTTGCGGCTTTGATCCGCTGATCCCGCGGGCTAAGACTGTCACACCCGCCTGATAGAAAGTCATTCGATGCGTCGACCCGATATCCCTCTGACCCAAGACCTGGTGCTGATCGGCGGCGGGCATGCCCATGCGTTGGTGCTACGCAAATGGGGGATGAAACCGCTACCGGGCGCGCGGTTAACCGTCATCAATCCCGGCCCCACGGCCCCATATACAGGTATGCTGCCGGGCTATATCGCGGGCCACTATTCACGTGAAACACTCGAGATTGACCTCGTGCGACTGTGCCGCTTTGCGGGCGCGCGTCTGATCCTGTCCCACGCCACAGATATCGATCGCACTGCGCGTCTGGTTCATGTCGAAGACCGCGCGCCTATTGCATATGATGTTGCCTCCTTTGATATCGGGATCACCGCTAAGATGGGTATCCCGGGGTTTGATGGCTTTGCTGTCGGTGCAAAGCCACTTGATGTCTACGCCAAACGCTGGCGCGATTTCCTTGCCGCGGTGACGAGCGGGGACATAGAGCCCGAAATCGCCGTGATCGGCGGCGGTGTCGCCGGTTGCGAGCTGTCCCTCGCGATGGCCCATGCCGTGCGCAGCGCGGGGATCGAGCCTCGGGTCACCTTGCTACAGTCCGACCCGACGCTTTCGGGCCTTGGCAACCGCGCGCGCCACACGGTCGAGGCCAAGCTTCGCGGCGCCAAGGTCACCCTACGCACCGGCGTACGCGTCACGGAAATCGCCGCCGATCATGTCGTTCTTGGCAGCGGCGACAAAATCCGTTCTCAATTGACGGTCGGCGCTGCCGGTGCTTTCCCGCATGAATGGCTGGCGCAAACGGACCTTCCCTTGCGTGATGGGTTCATCGAAACCACGCCCGACCTGTCACTTCCCGGTGACCCAACTGTATTTGCCGTCGGCGACTGCGCAGCAATGCCCTTTGCCCCACGCCCCAAGGCTGGCGTGTTTGCCGTTCGCGCAGCACCCATCCTGTATCACAACCTTCGTGCCGCCCTCACCAATGGTCCCCGCAAGCCCTTCAAACCACAAAAACGTTACCTAAAGCTTATCTCCCTTGGGGAAAAATCGGCTTTGGCGGAAAAATTCGATCTTGCATTCTCGGGGCCTGCGTTATGGCGCTGGAAAGATCGGATCGACCGCGCCTTCATGGATAAACTTGACGATTTGCCGCCGATGCAACCGCCAGCTTTGCCCGAAACGCTGGCGCAGGGTGCCCGCGATATACTGGCCGCGAAACCCTTATGTGGCGGCTGTGGCGCTAAGGTCGGAAACACAGTGCTTCGTGACGGGCTATCGTCGCTTCAAGGTCCGACGGATGCCGCCATTCTTTCTGTCCTCGGCGATGATGCTGCGGTGCTAAGGCAACCCGGTGGCGGTTTTCAGGTCATCAGCGCCGATCACTTGCGCGCTTTGATCCACGACCCCGCATTGATGACGCGCATCGCAGCAGTGCACGCCTTGGGCGACATTTGGGCCATGGGAGCGCAGCCCCAAGTGGCCCTTTCCAGCATCGTACTTCCCCATATGTCTCAGGCGCTTCAGTCCCGGACACTGCAAGAAATCACCGACGCAGCCCGTGCGATATTCGACCACGCGGGCGCGACGATTGTCGGGGGGCACACATCGATGGGTGCCGAAATGACCATCGGGTTCACCGTCACCGGCACGCGCGAAACGCCACCAATCACCCTGTCGGGCGCTCAAGCTGGCGACTGCCTTGTGCTGACCCGGCCCATCGGATCAGGAATTATCATGGCTGCGCATATGGATGGCACAGCACGGGGAGCCGACGTCGCCCAGGCCCTAAACGAGATGGCAGAACCGCAGGACCGTCAAGCCTTCCACCTGCGTCGCGCCAATGCCATGACAGATGTCACCGGCTTTGGCCTTGCGGGTCACATCGCCGCCATCTGCCGCGCATCGCGCCTGAGCGCGGAAATCTCGGCGGACGCCATTCCCGTCTACTCCGGCGCCCGAGACCTATCAGATCGCGGCGTGCACTCGTCGCTGTATCACCCCAACGTCGACAACGCGCCCACGCGAGGACGCAGCGACCCGCTTTTGCACGACCCCCAAACCGCAGGCGGCTTGCTGGCTGCTCTACCCCCAGCCGAGGCAGAGATTGCGATCCGAGACATGGCCGCCGAAGATAAAAAATCCTGTATTATCGGGCATTTGATCGACGGCGAAGAACCAATCACTGTGCTGTAGCTACACTCGGTGCGCCTGGCGATCCCGGGAGGACTCGAACCCCCAACATCCTGATTAGAAGTCAGGTGCTCTATCCAGTTGAGCTACGGGACCACTCAGGTCATCTCATAGCTAGTTTGCGTGGGATGAGCAAAGCAAAATCTATCCGTAATCCCCATGATATTGTCATCAAGTATCTCCTCTTCCGATAGTGTAAATCACCAATGGCTCCGCACAGGGACCCAATACTTATTGATCTTTCGGACTTAGCCGTCGACGATCCCAAGTGATACCGGCACGCACAACACGCGCCGGCGCGCCCACGGCCAAGCTATGTGCGGGGATAACCCCAAGAACCATGGAACGGCTACCGATCACGGAGTGCTGCCCTATCTGCGCGCCTTTCATGATCCTGACACCATGGGCCAACCAGACGTGATCCCCGATTTCGATATCTTGGGGCGGGTTGACCCGTTCCCCCGTTTCTACGTCAAGGATCGAATGCATATCACTGACATCCATGGTGATATCCCCGGACAGCATGCAATCCTCGCCAATCGTAATCGCGCCCGCTTCATGCAGACTGAGGTGAGCCATCATGATCGTGGTGCGATCGCCAATGCGAATATGCGTATCACGCGCGCGGCATCGAAATGACCCCGCCAAACGACAATCTGCGCCAATATAGACGGCGCTCTCGTGATTCCTGAGCTCAACCAAGCCACCGGAGATCACAGTACCCTCGCCGATCACCACGTGGTTATTGCGCCCGTATATATTAATCCGCACCCCTTCGGCGCAGGTAGCTGTTGGCGATATATCTACCTGATTGTTCTGACCATTATCCGTCACCAAAACGCCAAGTTGCGTTTTGCTCACCTATGTCACCTCCCGTAAAATCCGAACAGAAATTCTGTTGTAATGCTGAGTGAACTTAACCTCCCCTTAAGAGTGAGCGTGCTGATCTAGAGCTCTATCAACGCAACATAGAATCGAAATGATTGATTTTGTATAAACAGCTCAAAGCTCTCTTTGCCCGCTATATCGCCGCCCACCTAAGGGCCGTGGGGCGTCCAATGCACATTACGGACCCGTCCGGTGCCACGGTGGGTGCCGTTGATGTATTTGCCGTAAATGACGGGAACTTGAGGCTGGCGGGCTGGACGTTCGCGGATGATATCGTGCTGCATATGAACGGCGTAAAAGTAAGCGCTAAAGCCGACTTGATCCGTGACGACGTGACCAAAGCCTATGGTGGCCCGCGACGGGTCGGGTTCGACCTGACCACGCCGCTTGGCCCGACAGGCTTGCAAGAAATCGGGCGGTTTG
Organism: Sulfitobacter sp. TCYB15; assembly: GCF_040435955.1. Classification (NCBI taxonomy): domain Bacteria; kingdom Pseudomonadati; phylum Pseudomonadota; class Alphaproteobacteria; order Rhodobacterales; family Roseobacteraceae; genus Sulfitobacter; species Sulfitobacter sp. TCYB15. The sequence continues at coordinate 483,255 of NZ_CP159193.1, read as the reverse complement.
GGGTCGAATTTCACCGTGTCCGCAATGGCACCTGGACAATTGCGCGAAGTCTAAAACTCCCTCACCTTGGGTGGATTCAAGCGCGATTGGTAATAAAATTCATCATCGCGCTGGTGCTGCAGTTGCCTGCCTATGCCGGCTGGCGCGTCAGACGAGACCCCGCTTTTCGCACACGGATCAAACGGGGGCTGGGGATATGCCCCGTTCACCATGCGCGCGAGCTTGACCCTGACCTATTCCGCGCCAATGCGCCTCCCGTCATAACGGTATCGGTGACGATAATACTGCCGGTATTCAACGCGCATGACCTACTGAAAGAGGCGCTGCGGCGCGTCGTCGACAATACCGATCTTCAGTGGCGCATTATTCTGATCGAAGATTGCTCAACCGATAAACGGATTCTACCGTTGCTGCGCGCGTGGTCCTTGGCCCACAATGACCGTGCGACACTGCTTGAGAATGATCAAAACCTTGGGTTTGTAAAAAGCGTAAACAAAGGCTTGCGCTATGCACAACGCTGGCCCGACACGGTAATTTTACTGAATTCTGACGCCTTAGTCCCGGCGAACTGGGCGAGCCGCCTTATCCGCCCCCTCGTTGAATATCCACGCGCCGCCACTGTAACCCCAATGTCCAACGACGCGGAAATTTTTACCGCCCCCCTCATATGTGCGCCCCAAAAACTTGCCGCCGGACAGGGGGATCTTATAGATGTGACCGCCGCGCAGCTTAACCCGCAAAGCTATCGCATGACCACGCCAACCGGGGTGGGATTTTGCATGGCGATCAACCCCAGATACCTCAGAACTGAACCGCAATTGGATGTCAGTTTTGGTCGGGGATACGCCGAAGAGGTCGATTGGTGCCAGCGCATCAGAGCAGCGGGCGGGCAGCATTATTGCGCCGTAAACCTTTTCGTAGAGCATCGCGGCGGACAAAGTTTCGGATCGACAGAGAAGAAGCGTCTTATCGCGAAAAACAACGCTCTAATTTCAAAACGTTATCCCGAATACGATACAGAGGTGCAGCAGTTCATTGCCTCTGACCCATTAAAATCGCCCCGCCTCGCCTTGGCATTGGCCTGGCTCGGTGCACAAGATACCTATCCAGTCTCGATATATATCGCGCACAGTATGGGTGGCGGCGCTGAATCGTATCTGCAACATCGGATGAAATCAAAACATCACGCGTTGGGCCGCGCCGCTGTGGTAATCAGGGTCGGCGGTGCCATGCGATGGCAGATTGAGTTGCATTGCCAGAACGGAACAATTTCCGGCGGAACCAGCAACCTCGACTGCGTCAATCAACTTCTACGCCCCATAAAACGGCGACGATTAATCTATTCCTGCGCGGTTGGGGATCAAGATCCGCTGACTATCCCAAGTGCGATTCTAGAATTGAGCCAAACCGGCCAACAGGTGATAGAGTTTCTCTTTCATGACTACTTCGCAATCTCGCCCAACTACACTCTTCTGAACGATCAAGGAGTGTACGATGGCCTACCTCCACCTCACCTAAATGCCCCAACAACCAAATGTGCACCGATAAGCATGATTCGGTGGCAAAGCGAGTGGGGAAAACTCCTGACCGCATCCCAAGAGATCGTGGTTTTTTCTAAAAGTAGCAAAGAAATTGTGCGCGCAGCATTCCCCAACTGCGCCGATAAAATTCAAGTTACACCGCATAGAATTTCAGACGCCGTGCCCCGTATCCCTCGGCCCCTCAGCCCAAAGCGCCCGGTGATCGGTGTATTGGGCGACATTGGTCTTCAGAAAGGCGCACAGATCATCAGCCGAGCCGCTGATGCGATAGATGTGCAAGGTGTCGGTATGGTCATCGTCGGGAACTTCGATCCCGCCATTCCCCTCCCCCCCTCGGTGCCTATCCATGGGAGATATACCATATCAGATCTGGGAAAAATTGCCGCCCGATACGGCGTGACAGATTGGTTAATACCTTCAGTGTGGCCGGAGACATTTTCGTTTACCACGCACGAAGCTCTGACATCCGGTTTGCCCACCCATGCGTTCGCAATTGGTGCTCAGGGCGAAGCAGTTACCAAAGCTGAAAACGGTTTCCCTATTCCCTACTCAACCCAACAGGATTTGGCGGATATTCTGCTGTCTCACGTTAAAAATCACATCACCAAAACCTGGGCGGTGGCCTCATGAGCCAAATCTCAGTGCCCCTAAAATTTTTGCGAAACAAAGGCATCGAAGTACTGAACCGGGGTGCTACGTCGATCAGCCTGCCCAGACATACCGTGCTCGAAGCCCCGGGGAGCCTGAAATGGACACAGTATGAACACTCGTTAGAGATGGGAACGTTCTCGTATCAAGTCTCGGGATACTGTTTTGCCGCACGTATCGGCCGATATTGTTCATTCGGCGAATCCGTTCAAATAGGTCGGCAAAACCACCCGTTGGACTGGGTATCCACAAGCCCCGCTTTCTATCTTGGGGACCGAGTATTCGAACTTGGCGACGGTTTTGAGGCAGCCGAACACTACCACAATTATAGGACAGCTCACAGCAAGCCTCCCACCAAGGTAAAAATCACTACAATTGGAAATGATGTATGGATCGGGCACGGGGCGTATATCGCCGCCGGGGTCACCATTGGCGACGGCGCAATAATCGGGGCGCATTCGGTCGTGACCCGCGACGTTGCCCCTTATGCAGTCGTCGCGGGGAATCCGGCCACTCTCAAACGAATGCGCCTACCGCCGAACTTCATCAGTCTCATGTTAAAGTGCCGCTGGTGGCAGTTTGCGCCGTGGCAGATGGATCACCTTGATCCGTCGGATGTGCTGGAATTTTGTAGAGGGGTAAACACAATGCTCAAAGATGCCGCACCTTTCGCGCCCCCGGCGCTGGATCTGCGATCGGAAAACATTCAGTGAAAAAAGTCGCATTTTTACACATACCCAAAACTGCGGGCCAATCTGTGCACTCGGAGCTCACTAAAATCTATGGCAGCGCTCGAACCTCTCCTGTTCGCGTTCACCACCAAGCTTCGTCAGACGGTCAATTTCCCAACGGGTATGACCTTTACTCGGGTCACCTAGATTGGTGCCGCCTTCGTGAGACCCAGACAGATATCTTTGCGTTCACGGTACTTCGCGATCCATTTGAAAGGATCGCTTCTTTCTATTTTTATTTAAGAAATAAGGCCTCACGCCTCACGGACAGCCTACTTTCGGCTCCTGGGCATATGGGGTTGTACAAAGTAAAAAATTGCTCCCCCGCCGCATATTTCTTTGGCGGAAGTCCCGCTTGGCAACAGTTCATTAAGGATCATTACGACAATTTTTACTGTTGCTATCTCGCCACCGGGAAAGTTCGCGGGGCGGCCGAGGTCTGCCATTTCTCGAAAGATATGCTTGTTGGTCAAGCGATAGGCGGCGCGCGGAAACTAGATAGGGTTTATCGCTTAAGCAGTTTAAATCTGCTTGAAAATGACATTCAAAACCTGACGGGGCGTCGTCCTTCGATTGTAAAAACGCGCATCAATGTTGGGCCAAAAGGCGTTCAGACAAGCCGATGGCAAGATCTAATGACTCTGATCAACGATAAACCGGCACAGGAAAGAATGGCTGCGTTTGCTGAGGCTGACATAGCCTTGCTTGATCACCTCAAAGACGAGGGCTTGTTAATTTAACACCGATTCAGAACCGTTTGAGTTGTGCAAGCGCGCGCAGGGCTAGATCGCCCGCCTGTGTTTGCCGGTAGATTCCGAGCGAAGTCAGTGCTGCGCGACCCTTAGTGTGACTTTGGGATCGCCAATCGAGAAACCTCAATAATTGCTCGCGAGCGGTCACCGTCAGAATGGGAGCAATTCGGTACATCGCGGCCGCATTTGCATCGATCCAATTCACCAACGTACCATCCGCCATGCATCGAGCCCTGCGCCGTAAATGACGAACAGGCGCGCCCACAAGATTTGCACCGTGTTGCCTGTATAATACCCCAGGTTTCTGATCATTAAGAATACCAAACCCTGCGCCTGTGATCGCCTGGTACATCCACCAATCATGAAAAGGGGTTTCCGCAACGTCGGTAGTACTTAAAATGCTACGCAGATAGTTGGTGACGATAGGCGGAATCACAATCGTATTTCCGCGCATAACATTCTGTACGATTGCATTTCCAAACCGAAAAGGGCGATTCAGCGCCGGGGACGCTCCCAAACGCTCCCCCGTTTCGTCCACATAGTAACTTCTACTACTGTAAACACATCTACCACCCAACCGCCCGACGAGCGCGACAGCACGGGATAGTTTGTGAGGCAGCCAGACATCATCCTGATCGGAAAACGCCACCCAATTCCCTTCTAACCATTTGTTTTTCAACAATTTATAATAATTGGCGGCAACGCCACTCTGAGGCCCTTTGAGCAAGTGAATATCATGGTGCGATGTTTCCGCTTTAAAATTTTCAAGCGCCTCACAAGTGCCATCGGTCGAGCCGTCATCGCTTACCCAAAGGCTCCAATCCTGATGCGATTGCCCGCGGATTGAGGCCAGCTGATCTGCCAAAAACATGCCACCGTTCTTCGTCCCCATTAAAATGTGAACATGCGGTTCCGCCATCCTAAAGTCCTTCGTAGTTTAATCGACTTTCTCTGAACTACTTCGCGCGAATTAATAAACTGTGAGGACTATTGAACTAGGTACTGAGATCATGACCCATAATCCTGCCCAATCAACGACCACGCACCATACGCACGCGGCGCGCAAACAACAAAAGCTGCGCGAGCGTGAGGAAGCTTTGCGACGCATCGAAAAAAAACGGCATGATAGGGCGCTTGCCGTTGCGGCGCGGGAAAAGAAGCGAGAAACCGCCTCTCAAGCGACTATTCTGACACTGCCAGTCACGTCGATCGTCCCGCCTGTGCCACAAGCGCGCCTTCACCTACGTCACCGGCTTTCTTTTGTCAGCTTTATCATCATCGTTCTCGGAACCAGCCTGTTCGTGTCATGGTACCTTTGGGAGCGCGCTGCAGATCGCTATACCTCTATCGCCGGATTTGCAGTCCATAGCGAGGATATGAGCTCGCCGGTCGAACTCTTGGGTGGGGTTGCAAATCTCTCGGGGTCCGGTGCCGCTGACGAAGAAGTTCTGTATCAATTCATTCAAAGTCAGCACTTAGTGGAGAAAATCGATAAGTCTCTGAATTTGCGAAAAATATGGTCACCCCCCGCGACGCAATCTGATCCGGTTTTCGGCTACCACGCCCCTGGTACGATCGAGGATCTGACCGAATACTGGGGTCGCATGGTCAATGTGTATAGCGATAGTAGCACCGGTCTGATCGAGGTTAAGGTGCAAGCATTTGATCCCGAGGACGCGCGCGCCATTGTCCAAGCAATCTATGCTGAAAGCGCACAACTGATACATGAACTTTCCGCGATAGCGCGCGAGGATGCTACCCAACATGCTGAAGAAAACTTGGCACGCGCAGCGCAGCGCCTCAAAAAAACGCGGCTTACGCTGGCCCAATTCCGCATAAGGAACCAATTGGTGAGCCCCGATACACCGCTTCAAATTCAGACCGGGTTATTGGCATCTTTAGAAGCAGAAATGACGGAAACGTTGATTAGCATCGACATGCTTCAACAAACCAGCACGCCAACCGATCCCCGCTTGAAGCAAGCGCAACGAAGGCGCGAAATAATAGCAGCGCGTATCTCGCAGGAGCATCAGAAATCGAATGCCATGCAGGGTGCAATGCACTCCATTGGTTTCGCGGATCTTTTTGGGCAGTTTGAAAGCCTAAAGGTCGATTTGGAATTTGCTGAACAGTCTTATACCGCCAGCCAAGCCGCCTTTGATACAGCGGTTGCAGAGGGGCGAAAAAGATCAAAATACTTGGCGGCGCATATCCCTCCGACACTTGCAGAGACTTCGATTTATCCAAATCGCCCTTTTCTTCTAGGCGTCACATTCGCATCTAGCTTCGCCCTGTGGGCGCTCATTATGCTGGTTTGGCACTCCTTACGAGATCGGCACTAGGATCGCCGATGATTGTCTTTCGAAATTTGACCAAAACCTATCATGTGCGGGGGCGACGGAAGACAGTCGCTTCAAATATTAACGTTATTTTTCCAACTGGTATTTCTGTCGGGCTGCTAGGGCGGAACGGCGCTGGAAAATCTACGCTGCTCAAGATCATTGCGGGGGCAACTGACCCTACATCGGGCGAGGTCATCTCTGATGGCAGTGTATCCTTCCCAGTTGGCTTTGCTGGGTCGTTCCACCCCGACATGACGGGGGCACAAAACACGCGCTTCGTTGCACGGATTTATGGTGCAGACACGTCTGCACTGGTCGACTACGTCGCCGATTTTTCAGAGCTTGGGGTTCACTTTCACCTTCCATTCCGAACATACTCCGCCGGTATGAAGTCGCGTCTGGCTTTCGGCGTTTCCATGGGGCTGCAGTTTGACACCTATTTGATTGACGAAATCACCGCTGTCGGAGATGCTCGGTTCAAACAGAAAAGTCGTTCCATTTTTATGGACCGCCTGTCCCGATCTGGTGCAATATTTGTAAGCCACTCCAATGGCATGCTACGAGAACTATGCACTGCAGGCGCTGTTCTAGAGGCCGGAAACCTAGAATATTTTGCCGACATTAACGATGCGATAGCACATCACGAATACAACATGGGGAAATGATCAGCTCATCCCAAGGCGTACCGTATGACTCCATCTCTTCTGCCGGAAAACACCAAGCTTGCCTATTGCATCGGGGCTCAGAAAGCCGGCACGACTTGGCTTTATGAAACCTTGCGCACCAGCAGTCAGATTCATTTTTCGCGCAATAAGGAACTTCATTATTTCAATGTGATCGCGGGTAAGTCTGACCAGGTTTTTGACCTACGTATGAACACGGCGAAAACCTTGGCAAGGGAACTGGTGTCAGAACGCGGCCCCAAGAATCGGCGCAATCTTAGGGTCCTCAGCGAATTGGCTGACCTTTTGTCTATCTACACGGATGCGCCTGAACATCACGAGGCTTATCTTTCCTATCTTACTCAGGGATTTAGCGGCCAGCCTGTGATTTGCGACATCACCCCGGCTTATGCGATACTGGACGCAAAGGACTTCTCTGAAATGGGGAGCCTTGGCGAAAGTTGTTTCATTTTTATTTTGAGGGATCCGATTGATCGTATGTGGTCCCAAATCAGAATGGCCGTTAGCGCGGATGCCGCCCAGGTAGCCGACTTTCAAACGGCTTGCGAGGCGCGCGCGCAGCATTTGATCGACAGCAAACGGCTGCCTAAGTTAGAGCGGGCGAACTATCGGCGCACGATGAGCGAGCTGGAAGCGGTGATCCCTCCACATCGAATTAAATATGTATTTTACGAAGACCTTTTTCACGCTCATACCATGCGCGATATCTGCATGTTCTTAGGTATTTCGCCGATTTCACCCAAAGCTGATCTTCGCAGTAATTCTGGTCGCCACGCCATGTTGCCAGAGCACCTAAAACACAGTTTTAGAGAGGCCTTTGCCCTACAGTATGACTTCATTTTAAATCGTTTTGGCGCGGCTACGCCCGCACGATGGCAGGTCAACAGCGCGCAGAGGGTACCAGGATGATAGGTCGGGTCGCACGCCAACGAAGAACAATGGTCTTTGCGACGCCGCGCATTATCGTCGCGCTGATACTTCGCGAAATCGGGACCAGCTATGGCCGGTCCCCGGGTGGGTATATTTGGGCATTGGCTGAACCCGTTCTCGGGATCGCGCTGTTGACCGCAATATTCTCGATCGGGTTTCGTATGCCCCCGCTCGGAAACAATTTTCCGATCTTTTACGCTACAGGTTTGCTGCCCTTTTTGATGTTCGTCGATCTCAGCAACAAGGTCGCGCAGGCGATCAACTATTCGAAACAGCTACTAGCCTACCCGCGCGTGACTTTCGTCGACGCCATCTTGGGGCGGTTCATCCTCAATTTTCTCACTCAGCTTCTTGTAGGCTTTATCGTACTGAGTGGGATCATTTTTCTGTTTGATACGCGGGCCGCAATAAATGCATCAGACATCGTGTCAGCTCTGACTATGATTGCCGCGCTTTCACTGGGCGTGGGGGTATTCAACTGTTTTATGATGTCAATGTTTCAGGTCTGGCAACGTGTCTACGGGATTTGCACGCGGCCGCTTTTGCTACTGTCCGGCGTCATCTTTTTATATGAAACGATACCCGAACCCTACCGCGGCTATCTTTGGTTCAATCCACTGATCCACGTGGTCGGCCGCGTCAGGTCCGGGTTTTATCATAATTACGACGTACCCTACGTCTCCTCAGCCTATGTCTACGCCGTTGCCGCAATACTGGGCCTTTTTGGCCTTGTGTTATTAAGGCGCTATCACCGTGACATTCTGGAACGCTAACGATCCCCACGTGGCAGTTTAAACCTTAAAAGCTTTCGAAGTCGCCATTTAGGATAGATAGGTTTTCGACCCCCAACAGGTCCAGTGTTTTGCCGCTGCCAAAATCCAGCACGATATGCCCCTCGGCCCCTTTGCGTGCGAACGACTGAAGCTGGCTCATCGATAAACTTCCCCCACCCCAAAGGGCAGAATCCAGCGAGAGAGTGTCAATTTCGTTTTGAAAGCTCAGGATTGTGTCTTGGCCTGCACCATAGATAAACTGATCTGCCCCGATCCCACCGGACAGCACGTCGTTTCCCGCGCCGCCGTCAAGCGTATCGTGACCCGCATTGCCTTTGATCAAATCGTCGCCGTCGCCGCCGATCAGCTGGTCGGCACCATTGTCGCCCGACAGCGTATCGTTCCCGGACCCACCGTTAACCGTATCGTTGTTGATCCCCCCCGCAAGACGGTCATTCCCGCTGTCCCCCTGCAGAAAATCTGCGCCCGCATTTCCGAAAAGCTGATCATTTCCGCTGCCGCCAAGCAGTTGATCCGCACCGGCGCTACCCTCCAAACGGTCCTTGCCGGCACCGCCCCACAGGCTATCGGCATTTAACCCGCCGATCAAATGGTCATCGTCCCTGTCCCCATAGAGTCGATCCGCACCGTTATTGCCTGTTAACGTGTCGTTCCCGTCGCCACCGCCAAGCGCGTCATACCCGTCGCCGCCCCACAGGGCGTCGTCCCCATCACTACCGCGCAAAGTGTCCCAGCCGATACCGCCCCAGATCTGATCCCCCTCGGTACCACCCTCAATCAGATCGCTCCCGCCGTTGCCATAGATCGTATCGGCCCCAGCTTCGCCAAGAATCGTATCATTGCCGCCTGCGCCCATCAGCCTGTCGCCATCCGCGCGCCCGCTGATATGATCATCGGCCGCATCCCCTTCCAGCACATCCGACTGGGGCGTGCCAACCAGAACCAACGGGGTCGGTGCGGTGGGGAGGGATGGCGTATCTGGTTCCTCTGGCAGGGTCCAATCCGGCATGAAACGCGACTGCCCAATCAGATCGAGCGCTTGAACATCATCCTCGCTAAGGGACTGTCCGTTCGATGTTTTTATCTCTAGCCGCTCCTCACCAAAGGACAGAACCGCACCGTCTTTGGTCGAAGATATGGTCAACTGAGACCCATGTCTCAGGAACGGCCAGGCCGACAGATCAATACTGTCCTGCGCGCTGTCGAAATCGGCAATCGTATCGGCCTCCCCATCTGTGGAAAGGACGAAAAGATCGCGGCCGGAACCGCCGGTCAACAGATCACGGCCGCCGCCGTCTCGCAAAATATCATCCCCTGCGCGCCCGGAGATATGGTCCGCGCCATCCCCGCCGGATAGCAAATCGCCCCCCGTGCCGCCTGTCAGCGTGTCAGCTTGATCATCCCCTGTTGCCGCCGCAACCCGGTCAGAAATATCCACCGTAAAGATGCTCAGCCCCGCTTCGGCACCTGAAGCGACGGCGAGGTGCAGTAAATCTCCTTGTACCGAAAAGTTAAGCGCCGACACCGCGTCAAGCGTGCTCCCTTCCGTGTCTTCGATCGACACCAGATGCATCAACCGGCCATCGTCCATCAATTCGAAGACCGAAACACCGTCATCTCCGCCCGCCGCCGCCACATAGGCGCGGCCGTGATGTGTTGCGGTCTCGATCACATGCACCCCGTCAAATCGCGTGTCCCGCGTGTCGAGGACGTGATCCGTTAAGGTTAATCCACCATTTGCCCCCAGCATCGCGACGCTCAAACTCGCGCTTCCCGCCGCGGCCAGTATCGCAAATCCATGCCCCCCAACGTCTACAAAGGCTGTCGCGCTTGGCCTGCCGATCCCCACGCCATCCTCCGCCGCGATACGAGAGACTTCTCGCGGGATACCATTCCCATCCAATTTGAACGAAATAAATGCGTCGTCCCGCGCCGAGGACGCCAGCAGATACGGCGTGCTTCCGACATACCCGACGCTCAGGCCGGTCAGACCTGCCTCTGACGCGACGCTACTGTCGCCCGATATGCGCGTCAGCGCCCCATCGTCGCCCATGCGCCACGACCCGATGCTATCCGCCCCCCGCACCAGCCCGTACAGATAGCTCTGCCCGCCCAAATCCAACGTCTCGACGGCCATTAACTGGGCAGGCACGGCACCACCGGTCACGGCAGAAACATTACCAAAGCGCCCATCATCTGTTAACGCAACGCGGGTGAGCGCGGCGTTATCCGCCCCCGTGAGCAATAGCGCACCGTCTACGACCTCCAGCCTGCTGGTGACCCCGGCCCGCGTGTCCCCGGCGATGGTCCGACTGTCCAGAAACCGAAGCCCCCCTTCCGCATCAATGCGATAGGCCAGCAAGTCACCGCCACCAAAGCGCGAGGTCGTGTATAGCACCGCCCCGCCAGAGGATTGGACAACCGCCATATCCGTCACCCCGGTCAGCGCCATATCCTTCCGCGGCGACAATGTGGTTTTATGCTCAAGCTCCATCGGTTTATTCCCCTACATGTTCCGGGGATAAAGATGGGCCGAATTCCTTAACGGCAGCTTCAGCTTTTAAGGCGGCAATGTGGCCCTTTCATACAATTTTCAGGGTTTCGCAGATCAGAGGTATAGGCCACCGCTGTGCGTCGTGCCCGCAATATCGCCCGGCAGCACGGTCCCGCCACTTTGCACCACAGCGTTGCTGCTCACGTCAAAACGTTTGCCCGTGGCTGTGCCGGTGAAACCATGCCCGCTGAAGTCCGCCTGCCCGGCCATCTCGCAAGTCACAAACGCAGTGGCAAAGTCGGGCGTATTCGCCAGCGTCACCGTCTGCATCCCCCGCGCCAGCACGGCCCCCTGCGACAAACGCAGATGATATGCGGCATCGCCGTCGATAACATACGAACCCGCCCCCTCGACGCGCCCGCCGACAATATCCAGATGTCCCCCCGCCGCGCCAAAGACGACCTCATCAACCTCTAACACCGCTTCCGGCAACACCCGGATCGCCGGGTCGGCACCGGAGGTTTCTATCCTCATACCCCGCAAACTCAGACGCCCCGAAACCAGCTCGATCACCGACCCTGTCGCTGTCATCGTGACCGCGTCGGGGTCGCCGGTATTCCCGACAAGCTCAACCAGACCTCCCCCCAATGCCGCGCTTACCGCGACTGGCGAAGCGCCCAGATCATAGCTGCCATCCGCCAACTGAACCGTGACGGCGTGGCCTGCGCTGTCCAAACGGACGACTTCCTCCATCGCACGGCCTAGCGACGCAAAGGCAGCCGCCCCCGTGCCCCGCCCACTTTGCCCATCGCCACCCTGAAGGGGGTCCACGTAGTAAACGCGAGGGGCAGTCAGCTGCTCTCGCCAACCCGAGACTGGGGCGGTCACACGCCCGCTCGCCGCTTCAATGCGCAAAGCTTCCGCCCAATTTGCGCCGTCCGCGCTGACCTTGATGGCGAAATCATCACTTCCCGAGGTCCCCATCTCGGCCCGCCCCCCAAAGGCGGTCTGGAACAGCAGACTGGCCGTGTCCCCTTCGGCTGCCTTGTTGATCTTAACCTGATGCCCCGCCCCGGCATTGTTGAACAGCACCGCATCTGACGCCACAACCAACCGGTTATACGCATCCGGCGTCGCCCCGACACCCAGCCGAGGCACATCTTGCAACGCCGGCACCGCCCAGCGCGCGCCGTCGTAAACCACTTGGGTTTGGCCGGGGGCCACAGATGCCACCCAGCCCGGCATCGGCGCGATAAACTGCCACGCCCCGTCCACGAACACTGCCACCGCGTGGTCATGCCCCGCCCAATCCCCGCCAGCGTTTGAGGCCACCAGATACCGATCCCCCTCGCCTGCGGTCGCGGGCGGCGTAGTTTCGGTGAAAGACAGGACCGACAGTTGCACAATCGCGTCCAAAAGCCGCAGCGCCTCGTTATGGGTCACATGCTTTTGCGCTTGCGACGGTTGAATATACGGAAGGGCGAGAACGGGGGATGTATCGGTCATATGGTGGCTCCTGTTCGGTAGATGGTGATCAGGGCTCACCCTGCCGCAGACAGGTTAACGCGAGCCTGCACCACCGCGCGCGGTATCGCGAAACTGCCCTTATCCTTCATTTAGCAACCAGCGGCTGACAATCCAAAACCGACCCGCTACAAGACCGCCTAGCGCAGAGGGGCCAGCGGGCCGCAAGGAGCGGGGCAGCCGGATATGACATCGCCAAAACGCCACCCGAATGGGGCAGCCACATGACCACGATGATCCCCGCCTGGGTCAACGGCAAGCTCACCCCCGTCGAAAAGCTTGAGGTCCACCAGCGCGGTCTGCGCCATAAGGCTATCTCGGTTTTCGTCATGCGCGGACGCGAAACCCTGATCCAGCGACGGGCGCTTGGCAAATATCACACCCCCGGTCTCTGGGCGAACGCCTGCTGTACCCATCCGTTCTGGGAGGAACCCGCGCTCACCTGCGCCAAACGGCGACTGGACGAAGAGCTAGGGATCAGCGGCCTAAGGCTCGACCATCGCGACCAGGTCGAATACCGCGCCGATGTGGGGGGCGGCCTGACCGAACATGAGCTGGTAGAGATTTACGTCGCCGAAGCCGTCGCGCTCACCGATGTGACCCCGAACCCCGCCGAAGTGATGGATACCGCCTGGGTCGACCTCTCCGACCTCGCCCGCCAGACCCAAACCACGCCAGAGCGTTTTACCCCCTGGCTGCGCATCTATCTGGCCGAACACATGGACAGCATCTTTACCGCTTAATCCTCAGTCTCGTCCGATGGTTTTGGCGTAAACAGCATAAACAGCGCATTCCCTTCGCGCAGCAAATGAACCTCGTTATCACCGGCAGTCATATCTGGCCGGGACGGGCAGGTATCAGGCACCTCGTCACAGGCGACCGCCGTCTTTCCGGTCAACTGTTTCAGCCGGAACGGCAGCGCTTTGTAAGATTGTATGCCGGCCTTTAGCCCAGCGGCAATTTTCGACGAATCGCCATAGACATAGACCGGCCCCTCCGTCGCCCGCACCTCCTGCGCCCAGAGTTTGGTATCACTACGCCAATCATTGGACTGCCCATAGGCCAGAAACAGCTGGATGAACCACACACCGATGATCAACAGCAATAGATTGCGCCCTAAACGGCCGTATAGACCCTCATCCTCGCTCAATATCTGAACCGCACGCACCACAGTGAGCGCAAAGAAAACCCAAAAGAAGATAAACGCGCGCGGCGGAACGATCACCCCCAGCTTCAGCGCCTGAACCACCGTCAGCGCCAGCCCGATCGCCATACCAGCCGCAAGATACAAAGCCTCTAGCGGCGCGCGCTTGCGCAGCACATTCAGGGCAAGGATATAGACAAACGGAATAAGCCCGATAAGCGGCGGATACCCGATGCCGGTCCGGTTGAGGAACAGCGTAAATGTTTCCCCCAGCTTCGGCAGGTTCGCGATCATCCCGCCAATCCCGTCCCCCGCGGTCGGATCACGCCAATCGGCTACAGGCACGCCAAACACACCGTGAACCTGCCAGTTCAACGTATAGACCGTCAGCACCGCGACAACGAAGCTTGCGCAAAACAGCGCCATCAGCTCCGCCAGATCGCGGATTGACCGGTCCCGCGTGCGCGCAATGCAAATCGCCAACAGCAGCAGCGGATAGGTCGTATAGGCCATAAAGCTGACGATCACGAAAATCGGCAATAGCCAGCGCAACTGCGCGCTGGAGATGTAACAGGCCAGCACCGCAAACAGCGCCACAACAGCCAACCCGGGGATGAGCGTATTGAACCAGAGCGAGATCAACATCTCGGACGGGCAAACCACCAGCAGCAGGGCCAGCACGACAGTAAACCAGCGCTGCGCACCGGGCCCCATCGCCGCAACGGCAAACGCAGCGACAAACGCCGCCCATAGGCTCTGATACAGGGCAAAGTTCAGCCAGGCAGGCGTAACCACCTCGCGCAGGTGCCAGATGTAGTTCAGCCACCGCCCCTCGTGCAGGGTCTTGTTCCAAAAGGCGGGCGCATCTGCGAAAAAGGCGGGATAGTCATCATGGCGGATCATCGGATCCAGCAGATTTTGCCCCGTCAGCAAGAACGCCGCCACCAGTGTGATCAGGAAGACCGGTGCCAGCTGCAGCCGTTCAGATTCGGCCCGCATCGCCAACTGCCGCCCGACCGCCGCCGTCATACAACCGCGCGACCCAGGGTTTTGGCACGGCGCGCCCGCAGGGCCAGCACCATCGCCCGCGCTTGCGCAATGGCAGTGACAACGCCGCGTGGCAGGGTCTTGACCACAGCCAAACGCAACCGCCAGCCAAGGCTACCCGCGTTGCGCAGCTTTTGCCCCGCAGGCACTTGGGTCGCGAGGATCTCTTTCGGCAAACCCGCGCGCCCGGCCTCATTCACATAAAGGATCGCGTTGTAACGATACCAGGGCGCGATATCCTTGTTGTCCTTCAACTCAGGGCGCACGCAATCATAGGCGACATAACCCTTGGCCGCGAAAATATCCTGCCAGAAGGACAAGGGCTGTTCGTTCACGTGAAACTCGCCCCCCTGTCCGGTGACCGCAGCGGAAAACAACACACGATCAGACGCCCGCGTCAGACTATCAACCAGAACCTCCGAGGCTTCGGTGGGCAGATGCTCTCCGACCTCAAGGCTCTGCGCCAGATCAAAGCGGCGGCCCGTCTTTACCGGCTGTGTCAGATCGGCGGCCATGAACTGCTCCGGCGCGACTGCCAGTTGCGCCCGGTCTACATAGTCCCCGTCTACCGCCAGCACGTCCTCCGCACCACCTTTGCGCCATTCATCCATCCAAACCCCGCGCCCACTGCCCAGATCGATCACCGTCGCTGGCTTCAGCAAAGGAAACAGCAATGACACAAACGGTTTTGCCGAGGCACGCGCACTTTGGTTGATGTAGTCGAAAAATGTATCACTGTAGATATGGCTCATGACATGTACTCCGTCTTGGGGTGCGGCAAGGCGAACACCCATAGGGTCATCAAAATATAGTTCTGCACCGGCAGATACAGCGCAACGGCCAGCGCCGCCGCCCAGGCCGGCATCCCCAAAGCCTCTGCCAGAGGGCCCGTGACAAGCATCGACATGCCAAAACCGCAGCCAACCATGATGGCGAATTTTGTGATCTGGCTGCGATTGATCAGCCGCCGTTCAAAGGTGAACAGGGCATGACCGATGTATTGCAGCACGATCGCCAGAAAAAACGCCAGCGCATTGGCTGCCGGTTGTGGCACCCCCGCCGCCAGAAACGCCGGATACATCGCCACGTAGGATAATGCCGTCATAATGCCGACAACCCCAAAGCGGGCGCACTTATAGTCAAAAACACGCATCAGGCACGCAACCGTTTCACATCGGGGACCATATCGCGCGTATCATCGCTCACGAAATAAAGCGGGCGATCCTTGGCCTCGACGTAAAGGCGACCGATATACTCCCCCAGAATACCCAGCGTCAAAAGCTGCGCCCCCGAGAAGAAGCTAACCGCAAGCACCACCGACGCCCAACCCGGTGCCGTCTGATACACGACCAGCGAATAGATCACATAAGCGGCCATCAACGCCGCCATGAACAAGCTGACAAAAGACAGGCGCGTCGCAAGTTTCAACGGCTTCGTCGAAAAGGCGGTCATCGCGTCGATGGCAAAGCGCATCATGGCACGGAAGGGGTATTTGGTTTCGCCCAAGGCGCGTGGTGCGCGGATATATTCAATACCCACCTGTTTAAAGCCCGCCCAGGCGAACATCCCCCGAATAAAACGGGCCTTTTCCGGCATCGCCAGCACCGCATCCAGCGAGCGGCGGTTCACCAAACGGAAATCGCCCGTGTCCTGCGGGATAGGGACATCGGACATGGCATTGAGGAAGCGGTAGAACAGATGCGCCGTGGCCTTCTTGAACATGGTCTCGCCTTGGCGCTCGCTACGACGGCCGTAAACCACGTCAAACCCGCGATCCATCATGAACATCATATCGACCAGCAATTCCGGCGGATCTTGTAAATCGGCATCCAGCATAAAAATGCGTTCGCCCTGTGCCGCCTCAAGCCCGGCGGTCAGCGCGATTTGATGCCCGCGATTGGCCGAAAGCTTGATACCCACCAGTTGCGCACAG
This sequence comes from Sulfitobacter sp. TCYB15, assembly GCF_040435955.1. Lineage (NCBI taxonomy): Bacteria > Pseudomonadati > Pseudomonadota > Alphaproteobacteria > Rhodobacterales > Roseobacteraceae > Sulfitobacter > Sulfitobacter sp. TCYB15. The sequence continues at coordinate 466,692 of NZ_CP159193.1, read as the reverse complement.
CCGGCTTGCGCGGTTTCTATCGCTTTCCACGTGGCATCGGTGGATCCATCATCCACCAGAATAATCTCGGCCCGATCTTTCCACGGCGCGATTGCCTGCGTCAGCCGCGATACCAGCCCCGGGATCGAGGCTTCTTCGTTCATGCAAGGGATCACAACAGAAAGATACATATCACACCGCCTGAATAATTGACCCGTTCAGGGGTAATAAGGCGATGTGGCTGAAATAGGGCACCGATGGGTTCAATTTGCGGAACCTCTGGTCGTTAGACAGACCCTTTGAAACGTAAAAGGCCGGACATTTCTGCCCGGCCTTTGGTCATCAATTGCGGTCAGATCAATTGCTGACCGCGTTCCCCACACTCAGGATCTGCGGCAGGATCTGCGAAACAGCGCGGCTCCATTTAGTGACGGGCTGCTGCGCGATAAAGATGATGTCATCGGGGCGCAGTTCGAACCGCGGGGCCAGCGCGAAATTCGCGGCGTTGCGAGCATCCAGATGCCACGCGGTAATGGCCCCCAGCTCGCGCGGGTCAGAGGAGGCGCGCAGCACATAGACCTGCGATACATCGCCGGTCGACGACGCCACACCACCCGCATCATACAAGGCATCTGCCAGACTTGCCTTACGCTCGTAGGGCAAGGCAAAGCGCGACTGAGTTCCAACCTCACCCGCGAGATAGACATAGTCGCGGTCATCGGCACCAAGATCTAGGCGTGCTTTGTAGTTGTCACGGGCTTCGTCCAGATTATCACGGCGCAAGGACACCTCAAGCTGCAGCTCTTGCAATGCCGAGGCGCGTGCCGCCTGACGCGCCTGAACCAGAGTGATCTGCTGCGCGAAATATTCCTGCGCACGCGCCAGTTCGTATTCCGTATCAACAAAGATCGCATCGCCGGGCAGCAGACGGGTCTTGGTCAGGCTCGCGCGGGAATAAAGCTGCGACAGCGGGATCTGATACAGCGTACCATCACGGTACAAACGGATCGAGGCATAGTCCTGATCCTCGACCGTGATCCCGCCGGCAGCGGCCAAGGCTTCTTCCAGATAGAGCGGCGTCAGCGTTACCGGCACAACAGTCGGCTGCGACACGGCACCCCCGATGGACACACGGCGCGAGTTGAACTCGGAAATCTCGAGGCTGAAAGTCGGGTCAATCTGGTTCTCGACCAGACGCTGGAACAAGGCCGCTTCGGCGTCTTCAATGGTCAAACCGGCAATACGCACACGGCCCACATCGGGAATGTTGATCGATCCGTCATCCTGCACCGTATAGCCTTGGCGCGCGTTTTGTGCGGCCAGCAGCCCGGTCAACTGTTCAACCGATCCGGCGGCGCGCGGCGTGGCCAGCAGCACCACATCACCGATACCAATCTCGTAGGGACCGGGATCAACCGGGGGCGGCAGGCGCAGCTCAAGCGCGTTGGGGCGGGTCTGAACGTCGAGTGTGGGCGATGGCAGCGCCCCGGTTCCACGCAGCCCCGAGCCAGAGCCTGCGGTGCGGGAAAACACATCGGGCAGGCTCCGTGGCGCATAGGCGGATCTATTCGCCTGAATGACGGATTCAGCAGTGAGGTTCATTACCCGTACATTGGTGCCGCCAGCGGCGCCCTCTACAACTTCAGGTGTTCGGTAAACCGTACCACAGCTTGCAAGGGTCAGGCCCAAAACAGCTACCAATAGGTATCGCACTTTAATACTCCCATTCATCATGTGACACCTCGCCCCCAGACAGGTTCGGCCCCTGTTAACCTTAACGGGCGGCGGCCTTGGTCATCAAATACCCGACCTCATCGCCCGCCCATTGCCGCGCCTGTACAATGGCACCGCTCTTTACACTGACCCAATACGTATTCCGAAACGACTGGTCCAGACTTTTGCAATCCTCGGTTACAACCCGCGTCGCCACGGTGCCGATCTCAAGCGCGAGCGTCGCGCTGCCTTGCGGCTCCACCAGACAGCGGTACGCGCGGGTAGAAATCTCATCCAGTCCCGTCAGATTGCTGTGCAACCGGTCTGAATAACCGCGCCGCCCGGACAGGATCAGCGCCTTGGGCTCCGACACATCAGCAGCGAAAAGTTCAGACCCAAGGCCGCGTGTCCCTTGCAGCATCCCGTCTTCCAGCATCAGCGCCGTTAAATCCGAACTCAGCCATGTATCGACACCGTTCACACGCGCCTCGCGCAGCATGCGGCCGGTTTGCGCACGGTTTTCGACGGTCAGCAGCAAGGCGGGGGTCGCGGTATCCTGCACCAGCGCGGCAAAACGCGGCGGAAACCCTTGCGCGGTTTTGGGCACGACTGAATCGTCGTCCACAGCAACGGCAACACCACGCGCCAGAAGGTTCTGACTGGCGCTACAGGCTGTGAGGCCCGCCAGACACAGACCAAGGGTCAACGCACGTAAGATCATCGCAGGTATCTCCCCCAGCTTTCCCGCAGCTCTTTGCCGCGATAGTCGCGCACGACCCCGTGCAAACGGTTGGCGACAGCAAGACGCGCCCCGCCGTCGCGTGTAATCGGCTTGATTGTTTGCTGGACTTTCGTCCGCGACGGCCGTCCGGTCAGCCACGAAAGCGGCACTTCGAACCGCAGGCCCTTATCGAACGACCCTTCCCCGAAATCATCAAAGGACACATCCGTGAGCGTGAAATACCCGCCAACCTTGAACCCGTTGTTGAATTCACGATCCAAAGAGAATGTCGCGCCATAGTCACCCGCAAGATAGCGACCAACGTCTAGCTGCCCGAAGAACCCATTGCCCAGATCATAATAGGCAGAGGCATGGCCGGTCACGACGTCATAGTCCTGAAACCCGAACAGCATGTCGAAATCACGTTGTTTGACATAGTTCAGCTCTGCCCCAAGTGCGAGCCGGCTATCCATCGGATACCAAAGCACCTCGGTCGATACGCCGCCAAACATCCCTTCCAGATACCCTGCAGAAACACGACCAAACAGGTTTTTCCCCGGGCGGAACAAATACTCGGCCGTGAGGCTGTTCACCTCAAGCTCAGATTCCTTTGCATAGCGTATAGCATTAGAACGCACCGGCTCGATCACGGAATCCGACACGCGGAACGATTTGTCGATATTGCCCACCAGCGGATAGCGGAAACGACCCCCAAAGGTCAGCCCCGGGCGCGGCCGGTAATCCATCTTGAGCTGGACGCCGAAATCGGCCCTAATCGGGCTGTTAGGGTCGAAAAAGGATGTGGCGAGATATGGCCCGATCGACGTGTCAAAGACCGGATAGACATCCGCCAACTCGCCTTCGCGGCCCTGATCGTGCCCGTCTTCCAGACGCGCCCGTGCCAGACTGCGCCAGGCACCATCGTAATCAAACTGCAGCTCTTCCAGATCGGATCTTTGCGTCACGATCTGGTTCAGCGGCACACCGCGCTCCAGAAACACGACCGTGAACTCTTCGATCGCGGGGGGTAGCGTCACCGCCATGGCCCGCGCCGTGCGCCCTGCCGCTTGGGCCTCATTGTCGAAACGGGTGTTTTCCACGCGCACGGTCGCGCGGTTGCCCGACATGGTGAAGCCTTGCAGTTCCAGCCCGTCTTCCGCCAGCACACGCTGCAAAACGGTCTCGACCGCATCACGCCCGCCCCCGGCAGCAGAGTTGTTCCACTCCGCAATCGCCAGCCGGTTGCGCGCGCCGATGGTGCGCGGTGCCTGCTCCAACCCGCCGGGTACGGACGGTTTCTTGGGGTTGATGACATAGCTCAGCTGCGCGCCGACCTCATGCCCCCCGACGACAAACCCCTTGAGGTGCACACCGTTGTTGAAACGATACTCCAACCCCACATTGAGGGGCGAAGACACGTCGATGCCCGTGTTCACCGATTCCCGCGTGTATTCATCGGGGGAGTATTCGGCGAATAGCGTCATCTGGTCCGACACATTCCACTGCACGCCCGCGAAGACCGACGTCGGCCCGCGGAACCAGTTCCCTGTTTCTAGCTGGCCGCCCGTGTTGGCGTCGCGCGTCCGTGTGTCAAACCGGTCAGACAAAATACTGAACGGATTCGAGAATGAGTTCCGCCCCGCAAGCCGCCCCCATCCCAGACCGCCGGTAACCTCCAGCTTCGACCCGAAGCTTTTGGTGGCCACAAAATATTCACTGCTCAGGATACCAGTGCCCAGAAAGTCTCGCATCCCCACGGCGAAAGCAGGGCGTAGGTCGGTTTCATCCCAAATCTGGTAATGCACATCAAAGCTGCGATCGAAGGTATCGCCATCAAGGTACGCATTGGTACTGATATTCTTAATCTGCGAATACCGGAATGTGCCGTACAGACGCGGCAGAACCTGGAACGTTGCTGAATACCGGTAGTTGGGGCCAAACGTGCTTGCCGTGAAGGCCAGATCGCCGTCCTTCAAAACGCGGGCCGTCGGCATTTCAACCAATCCGGGTGTGCCGTAGGTCGATAAAGATTGCGCTGAACCTTCGGCAAGACTAGTGACGCAAAACGCCCCGGCTAGCATCGAACAAGCTAGTTTCCTCGAGCGCCCTTGCATCTGCTAACCTACCTATTAATTAATTGTTGCGAATACCGGGACCGTAGAGAAGTTTAGGAAGGACTACACTTTGTGTGCCGTCCAATCAACGGATTTACCATTTCGTTGCGCCAGTTTTGCAACACAGAGGATACGCCAAGACCTATGCTGAACCGTTGGTTTAAACGCCGTCAACCTGACCCCGAGCCCGAACCTCATTTCGATCCGATCACACCGGATGTGCCCGTGATTGCGATCGGAGATATTCACGGGCGTTTTGATCTGCTTGAAAGACTGCCCGAACCTCCGGCCGGCACACAGGTGATCTGCGTCGGCGACCTTGTCGACCGCGGCGAACAAAGCGCGCAGGTTCTGCGGGCGCTGCATGAACAGCCCGATATCATCACGCTGATGGGCAACCACGAGCAGATGATGCTAAAGTTTATCGACAATCCGAAAGAGAATGGTCCGCGCTGGCTCCGGTACGGCGGGCTCCAGACTTTGTCGAGCTTTGGTGTCTCGGGCGTGTCGCAAACCTCCTCTGGTGATGATCTGGAACGCGCCCGCGACGCCCTGCAAGGCGCTATGGGCGAGGCCTTGCTCGACTGGGTGATCAACCTTCCAACCTCTTGGGTGTCGGGCAATGTCGCCTTTGTCCATGCCGCCGCTAACCCACTGATCCCTATCAAGGATCAGGAAAGCCGCACGTTGCTTTGGGGGCATGAGGATTTCGGGCGCAAACGCCGCCGTGACGGCATCTGGGTCGTACACGGGCACACAATCGTCGACACGCCGATGATCAAGGGCGGCGTGGTGTCGATCGACACCGGTGCCTACGCGACGGACAAGCTCACTGCCGCGACGATCAACAATGGCGAGGTCGAGTTTAACTACCTCTGATCTGACGGCATCCCGATTTTAACCACACCTTAGGATACCTCTGCTTTAGCTGACACACCGGCACATGCGTCGGTGTTTGGTTGCTATGGGTAAGAGGTGACGATGGCGTTTATCGATATCGGGATACGGCAGGGCAGTGATGTCCATGCACGTCGGGCACCACTTTACGAACGTGGCGGGAAACGGGTGTTCGACCTTGCGGTCAGCCTCGCGTTGCTGCCGCTGATCCTGCCCGTGATTATCGTTTTATACTGTCTGGTGGCATCCACGGGTCAGGGCGGTCTTTATGCCCACCCTAGGGTTGGGCGCGCCGGCAAGGTTTTCCGCTGTTGGAAAATCAGAACGATGGTCCCTGATGCACAGGCCGCGCTGCCGGCGATTCTATTGGCGCGACCTGATCGCGCGCTGGAATGGGCGTTGTACCAAAAGCTGACCAAAGATCCGCGCGTGATCCCCGGTGGCCATTTCCTGCGTCGCACCGGTCTGGATGAACTGCCCCAGATCTGGAACGTACTGCGCGGCGATATGTCTTTGGTCGGGCCGCGCCCCGTCACCCGGGCGGAGCTGCACAGCTACGGTGATGCCCGCCACGCTTACCAACGGGTGCGCCCGGGGGTCACAGGGCTTTGGCAGGTATCGGGGCGCGGCATCCTGCTGTTTGCCGAACGCGCCTCGCTGGATGAACGCTACGCCCGCCAGCCAAGCTTTATGGGCGATCTCAAAATCATCGCGCGCACTCTGCCCGTCCTGTTGCGCCCCACCGGATACTGACGGGGCGCAACAACAGTTTACGCGGTGACAAGGCGCTAGACCAACCCTTTGATCCCCGTTGCGGTGGTGCCGCTGTCGCGCACTTTTGAGATGCGAAACGGATAGACGACCCCCGCCATCAAACCGGGCAGAGTGATTGCATCCCCGCTTTTCAGCGTCACCGCGACATCACCGGCCCCACCGACCATAAAGCCACGGGTGATCTGCGGCAGGTCGGCGGTATCGTCGGGCACAATATCAAAGGCCCCGCAAATAGGGCCGGTCAATCCTGCGGTATAGTCATTGAAATTGTCGGTAATTGGCATGTCGCTCTCCGTTTGGTGAAGAGCGCAGCTTGGTCTACCGATCCTACCTAAATCTTACCCCACCGTGCGGAGCACCCCCAAGGCCAGCAACCAGCCTTGGGGAAGATCATTCACGCAAGCTTGCCGTGGCAATGCTTGAACTTTTTGCCCGACCCGCAGGGGCATTCATCATTGCGCGCAGGGGTGCCCCACGTGCTTGGATCATTCTCGTCGAACCCCGCCACAGCGGTAGAACCGGACGCGGCAGCGGCGGTCGAAGCCGGCGCTTCGCTGTTCTCTTCCGCCGCCTGCGCTGCGTTAACCTGCGCCGCGGCCTGACGTTCCTGCATTTGCGACAGGATTTGCTGCTGCTCTTCCTCTGTCATCGGACGGATTTGACCCAGCTTCTGGGTCACTTCGGTCCGCAGGCTGTCCAGCATGCTTTCAAACAACTGGAAGGATTCGTTTTTGTATTCGTTCAACGGATCACGCTGCGCATAGCCGCGGAAACCGACGACCGACCGCAGATGTTCCAGCGTCAGAAGGTGATCACGCCACTTGCCGTCAATCGCCTGCAACAACACCTGCTTTTCAATGTTGCGCATGTTCTCGGGGCCGAACTGTTCAGCCTTCTGGGCCATCATATTTTCGCTGGCTTCGACAAGACGTTCGCGGATGACCTCATCATCGACGCCCTCTTCCTCACACCATGCTGCGACGGGCACATCCAGGTTCAACTGATCCGCAACCGCGGCCTGGAAACCTTGTGTATCCCACTGATCTGCATATGTTTTTGGCGGCATGAACTGGTCGATCAGATCGTCGATCACCTGCTCGCGCATGTCGGCGGTGATCTCTTGCAGGTCGGCAGCTTCCATGATGTCGCGGCGCTGGCCAAAGATGACCTTCCGCTGGTCGTTCATTACATCGTCGAACTTCAACAGCTGTTTACGAATGTCAAAGTTGCGCCCTTCGACCTTGGCCTGCGCGCGTTCCAGCGACTTGTTGACCCAAGGGTGCACAATCGCTTCGCCCTCTTTCAGGCCAAGCGTCGTCAACACTTTCTCAAGCCGTTCAGAGCCGAAAATACGCATCAGATCGTCTTCGAGAGACAGGTAGAAGGACGACCGGCCGGGGTCACCCTGACGGCCCGAACGGCCGCGCAGTTGGTTATCGATCCGGCGGCTTTCGTGACGCTCGGACGCCAGAACATAAAGCCCCCCTGCGTCGAGCACTTTTTTCTTCTCGTCAGCGTGTTCCGCTTCAATCTTTTCACGGATCGCAACGGGATCGGCATCAGGATCAGCGTCCAGCGCTTCAATCACCTTCAGCTCGACGTTGCCGCCCAGCTGAATGTCGGTGCCGCGACCAGCCATGTTTGTCGCGATGGTGACCGCGCCGAACTTGCCCGCATCCGCCACGATCTGCGCTTCCTGCTCGTGCTGGCGCGCGTTCAGAACGTTATGCTTGATGCCCGCTTCGGTCAGCATCTGGCTCAGCATTTCGGATTTCTCGATAGAGGTTGTACCCACCAGAACCGGCTGGCCTATCGCATTGGCTTCTTTGACCTTTTCGATCATCGCCTGATATTTTTCCAGCGCCGAACGATAGACCTGATCGTCTTCGTCCACACGCGCAACCGGCACGTTGGTCGGGACCACGACAACACCCAGCCCGTAAATCTCGGCGAATTCTTCGGCTTCGGTTTCGGCAGTACCCGTCATGCCCGCCAGCTTGTCATAAAGGCGGAAGTAGTTCTGGAAGGTGACCGAGGCCAGTGTCACGTTCTCGGGCTGGATCTGGCAGCCTTCCTTCGCTTCGATCGCCTGATGCAACCCGTCGGACAGACGACGACCGGACATCATACGCCCGGTGAATTCGTCGATCAGCATCACCTCGCCGTCGCGCACGATGTAATCCTTGTCGCGCTGGAACAGCTTATGCGCCCGCAAACCCTGGTTCACGTGGTGCACGATGGTGGTGCTTTCGGGGTCATACATCGTTAACCCTTCTTCCAGCAGGCCGCGGCTGTGCAGCTCTTGCTCGAGGAACTCGTTCCCTTCGTCGGTAAAGGTCACGTTGCGGGTTTTCTCGTCCAGCTCGTAGTGGCTTTCCTGCAGCAGCGGGATCACATCGTCGACGATTTTATACATCTCGGAGCGGTCTTGCGACGGGCCAGAGATAATCAGCGGCGTCCGCGCCTCGTCGATCAGAATACTGTCGACTTCATCCACGATGGCAAAGTTGTGCTGTTTCTGGAAAATCTGGCTCAGCTCAGACTTCATGTTATCGCGCAGATAATCAAAGCCCAGCTCGTTGTTCGTGGCGTAGGTCACGTCGCAATCATAGGCGGCGCGTTTGTCTTCCTCGGTCATGCCGGACACCGCAGCGCCCGTGGTCAGCCCCAGCGAGGCAAAGACCTTGCCCATCCAGTCGGCGTCCCGTTTCACGAGGTATTCGTTCACCGTGACCACATGCACGCCCTTGCCGGTCAGCGCATTGAGGTAAGCGGCCAGCGTCGCGGTCAGGGTTTTACCCTCGCCGGTTTTCTGCTCGGATATATTGCCCTGATGCAGGAAAATCGCCGACATCAACTGCGTGTCAAAGGCGCGCAGACCCAAGGTCCGGCGTGCGCCTTCGCGGCAGTTCGCAAAAGCTTCCGGCAGCAGATCATCAAGGCTTTCGCCGTCAATCGCCCGCTTGCGCAGCTCTTCCGTTTTTTGCTTCAGACCGTCGTCGGTCAAAGCCAAGAATTCTTCTTCCAGCGCGTTGATCTTTTCAACCAGCGGGCGGGTCGCCTTGATTTTACGGTCGTTTGGGGTCCCAAAGACTTTTTTGGCGAGTGTTCCGATGCCCAGCATGCAATCTCCTGCCGAAGTTATGTTCCAAGGCGTCCATCTGCTTGCCGAGCCGCCGGACAGCCCCTAGATACAAGACTGAACGTGCGCCAAGGCCGCGCCCATAGGGCGATGTAAGGGCCGCACTAAACCGTGTCAATGTAGCAGCCCCTTGTGGCTGCCAAACCAAGGACAGATACATGCAAAAACCTCTCACTTTTCTGGCACCATTCGTGGTGGCAGCTTCGCTCGCCCTGCCCGCTGTTGCGCAGGACGACACTGCCGAAAACACGGATGCGCAGACAGACGTCACCGCTGAAACCGTGGTTGCCACGGTCAATGGCACCGACATCACGATTGGCAGCATGATCATTGCCCGCGCCACTCTGCCCGAACAATATCAACAGCTTCCCCCCGAAGTCCTGTTCAAAGGCATTCTGGATCAGCTTGTGCAGCAAACCGCCTTGTCGCAAGACTTTGACGGCGAAGTGCCGAAGCGGATCGAGATGGCGCTTGAAAACGAACGCCGCCAGCTGATCGCGGGCGAAGTGATCGAGAGAGCAATGGCCCAGGACGTCACCGAGGAAGAGCTGCAAGCCGCCTATGAGGAAGCCTACGCCGATGCAGAACCGACCGAGGAATTCAGCGCGTCGCATATTCTGGTAGAAACAGAAGAAGAAGCCCAAGCCGTCAAGAAAGAGCTGGATGAAGGCGCGGATTTTGCCGAGCTGGCGAAAGAAAAGTCCACCGGTCCTTCCGGTCCTGCGGGCGGTACTTTGGGTTGGTTCGGGCCCGGCATGATGGTGCCCGCGTTTGAAACCGCCGTTGCCGAGCTTGAGGTCGGCGCTGTGTCTGATCCCGTTGAAACCCAGTTCGGCTGGCACGTGATCAAACTGGACGACAAGCGCCAGAAAGAAGCGCCCAAGCTCGAAGACGTGAAGGACGAGCTGGAAACCCAGGTCCGTCAGGTCAAGGCACAGACCCTGATCGAAAAGACCACCGAAGCCGCAGATGTTGACCGCTCGGCGGCTGACACAATCGACCCTTCGGTTCTGACCAACCTCGGCCTGCTGGAGTAACAAATGGGCAAAGTCACCGCTGTATCCCCGCTGGCACCCGATCACTTCCCTGATCTTCCTGTCATCGATGGTGTGCGTTTCGCCACCATCGCGGCGGGGGTACGGTATCAAGGCCGCACCGATGTGATGCTGGCCGAATTGGCCCCGGGCTCGACGGTGGCGGGGGCGTTTACGCGCTCTGCCACCCGCGCCGCCCCAGTTCTGGATTGTCAGGCCAAGATCGGCGCGACATCAGACACCGGTGCCGCGATCCTGGTCAACTCGGGCAACGCCAATGCCTTCACCGGCAAGGACGGCGTCACCGCGGTCGAAGCAATTACCGCTTCGGTTGCTGATGTCTGCAACATTCCCCAATCGCGTGTTTTCACCTCTTCAACAGGTGTGATCGGCGAACCGCTGCCCCACGACCGGATCACGGCTGTTCTCGCGGACCTTAAAGGCGCGTTGTCCGACAAGGGCATTTCCGATGCGGCCAAGGCGATCATGACCACGGACACCTTCCCCAAAGGGGCCCGTGCCGAGGTCGAGATTGACGGTAAAACAGTCTCTATCGCGGGGATTGCGAAGGGATCGGGCATGATCGCGCCAGATATGGCGACGATGCTGGTCTATATCTTCACCGATGCGATTGTCAGCCAACCGGCGCTGCAAAAGATGCTGTCGACCCATACCGATAGCACCTTTAACTGCATCACCGTGGATAGCGACACATCGACCTCCGACAGTCTGATCCTGGCCGCAACTGGCGCGTCGGGCGTGGATGCCAGCGAAAGCGATGCGTTCTCGGAAGCGCTGCACGGCGTCATGCTGAACCTCGCGCATCAGGTTGTGCAAGACGGCGAAGGGGCGACCAAATTCGTCGAGATCGCCGTGACCGGTGCCGCTACGGATGATGATGCCAAGACCCACGGCATGGCCATCGCGAATTCCCCCCTCATCAAGACCGCCATCGCGGGCGAGGATCCGAACTGGGGCCGCGTGGTAATGGCCGTCGGTAAATCAGGGGCTGCTGCTGATCGGGATCGCCTGTCGATCCGCTTTGGCGATATCGAGGTGGCCAAAGACGGCTGGCGCAGCCCCGACTACTCGGAAGAGGCAGCGGCGGCGCATATGAAGGGCCAGAACATCACCATCGGCGTCGATCTGGGCCTTGGCGACGGCAAAGCAACGGTTTGGACCTGTGACCTTACCCACGGCTATATCGAGATCAACGCGGACTATCGTTCGTGAAGGTTATCCTTGTCTCGGCGGTTGCCCTGATCGACGTGGACGGGCGCGTGCTTTTGGCACAGCGCCCGCCCGGCAAATCCATGGCCGGTTTGTGGGAGTTTCCGGGCGGCAAGGTCGAAGCCGGCGAAACCCCCGAAGCCGCCCTGATCCGCGAGCTGCAAGAAGAACTTGGCATCGACACATGGGCCTCCTGCCTTGCCCCGCTGACCTTTGCCAGCCATGCCTACGATGATTTCCACCTGCTGATGCCGCTGTTTGCCTGCCGCAAATGGAACGGCACACCGCAGGCGCGCGAGGGGCAGACCCTGAAATGGGTCCGTGCCAATGCGCTGAAAGATTATCCGATGCCGCCTGCGGACATTCCCCTGATTCCGATCCTGCGCGACTGGCTTTAGGGCCAGCGCGACCTCGCTGCTGTTTCTTTACGCGCGTGAATACTGCTTCCTTGACTTTTTTGTTGCTAGACTTAGGCAAATTGTCGCTTATAAAGATGCAACTTCAGGTTCTTCTGGGAGGAAGCAATGCTTCGCACAATCACCATCGGTTCCACCGTATCCGTCCAGGGTATTTTCGTCCGCGACATGCCCGACGGCCGCGTATCGGTTAAGGTTGATGACGCGATCTATACCGGCAAGCCAATCCAGCGCCGGAACTGATCAGGCACACGCAAAACATCTGAACCATCCCCCTGCCCCAAGCGTTTGCTTAGGTCATCAAGGATGGATCAATCATGAAGCCTCAACGTGTTATCGTTATACTGAACAAGGGCTCCGGCCGCAAAGACGGGACAGAGCGTAAGTCTTGGATTTCAGACAGGTTTCAACACCACAACATTCCCGTCAGCTTCGTTGAATTCTCGCCCAATGGCGCGGATTTGGGACAGGTGGCGCAATCCACTGCCGAGGCGAACCCCGACGCCACCATCGTCGCGTCAGGCGGCGACGGAACGATCAGCGGCGTCGCCTCGGGCTTGGCGCATGTGCCCAACCAGATGGGGATTATCCCCGCAGGTACCTTTAACTATTTCGCCCGTTCGCTGAACCTGCCCGAAACCGTTGACGAAGCCGTGGATGTCATCGCCAAAGGCGTCCTGCGCCCCACGGACATCGCCAAGATCAATGGCAACGCGTTTCTGAACAACGCCAGCATCGGGGCCTATGCCGCCATTCTGAAAACCCGCGAAGGCATCTATGACCGCTGGGGTCGCAGCCGTGTTGCGGCCTATTGGTCGGTGGTCAAAGCGCTGGCAACACTCCGCGCGCCGCTCAGGCTGACGGTGACGATTGATGGCAAATCCTTTAAGCATAGGACACCGCTGGTCTTTGCGATCAGCAACGCCTTTCAGCTGAACCAAATGGGGCTGAGCGGTGAAGACTGTATCGCCAAGGGCGGCATGGTGCTGCTGGTTGCCCCCGATACCAACCGCTGGGGGTTGTTCAAACACGCCGCCGCGCTGGCCCTTGGGGTCGCGAAACGTGAAACCGACTATCAAATGCACTGCGGGAACGAGATCACGCTTGAGATGCCGCATAAATCACGCCCCGTTGCCCGCGACGGAGAGCTCAGCCGCATGAAAGGCCCGTTCAAACTGCACATGCAGCGCGAGGCCCTGCAACTGATCGTTCCTGCCGAATTTAACGAGGCCGTCAGATGAGCACATTGGTACATCTCTCAGATTTACACTTTGGCAAGGATCGACCCGACCTGCTGGAACCGCTGCTCTCTTGTGTGAACGAACTGAACCCCGATATCGTCGCCATATCCGGCGATTTCACGCAGCGCGCGCGGCGGAGCCAGTTCGAGGAAGCGCATAACTTTATCCAGCGGATCAACGCGCCTGTCTTGGGTGTGCCGGGGAACCATGATGTCCTACTTGACCGCCCGTTCCAGCGGTTTTTCATGCCGTGGCGGCGGTATCGTAAATGGATCAACGCCGATCTGACGCCGCGGTATGAAGATGACGATATGGTCGTCATCGGCATCAACTCGGTCGATCGCTTTTCGTGGCAGACGGGAAAGCTGACGGCAGGGCGTATCGCACATGCCTGCAAGGCGATGGACGACACCGCCGCGCGCAAAGCCCGCGTTTTAGTGGTGCATCACCCGCTAGAGCATCCCAATCACACCAAGAAAAAGCCCATACCCGGTGCCGAGATCGCGCTGGAAAAGCTGCTGTCTTGCGGGGCGAACCTGATCCTGTCGGGGCACCTCCACACGTGGCACGCAGAGAATTTTACCGTCGAATCCGGCGGCACCACAGCGATCCAGTTGCATGCGGGGACCAGCCTGTCGTCGCGCGTGCGCGGAGAGCCGAATGATTTCAACCTTGTGAAAATCTCGGACGATCAGGTCTGTGTCGACCGGCTGAGCTTTAACGAAGATAAACGGGTCTTTGAAACGACAGAAGCCCGGACATTTAACCGGGCTTCTGATCATCAGATTTCGGACGAAGTGTAACTTAGTCCAGCGTACGCACGACTTCTTCACGTGTGAAGATTTCGATAACGTCGCCCGGACGGATGTCTTCGTAGTTCTCGAACGCCATACCACATTCCTGGCCTGACGGTACTTCGGCAACTTCGTCCTTGAAGCGCTTGAGCGTTTTCAGCGTGCCTTCGTGGATCACGACATCGTCGCGCAGCAGACGCACACCAGCGGCGCGGCTTGCTTTGCCTTCGGTCACCAGACAGCCCGCAACCTTGCCAACGCCAGTCACTTTGAACACCTCTTTGATCGACGCATAGCCGATGAAGTGTTCGCGGATCTCGTTGCTCAGCAGGCCACTTGCGGCAGCTTTCACATCATCAACCATGTCATAGATGACCGAGTAATACCGGATCTCGACACCCTTCTGGTTGGCCGAGGCACGGGCCGAGGCGTTTGCACGCACGTTGAAGCCGATGATCGGCGCGTTGGAGGCTTCGGCAAGACCAACATCGGTGTCGGTGATCGCACCTACGCCCGAGTGAAGGACGCGCACGCGGACTTCGTCGTTGCCAATTTTTTCCATCGCTTGAACGATCGCTTCGGCAGAACCCTGAACGTCTGCTTTGATCAACAAAGGCAGTTCGCTAATGGTTTCATTCACCTTGGCGTTCGCCATCAGCTGTTCCAGCGTCGTGGCAGCACCAGCCGCAGCGCGTTTATCTTTGGCGGCTTTTTCACGGTATTCCGCAATTTCGCGCGCCTGCGCTTCGGTGTCGGTGACGTTCAGAACGTCGCCCGCACCCGGTGTCCCGTTCAGGCCAAGCACCTCTACCGGCACGGATGGGCCTGCCTCTTTCACGCGCTCGCCCTGATCGTTGATCAGCGCACGGACCTTACCGTACTGCTCGCCCACAACAAAGATGTCGCCCTGACGCAGCGTACCGTTCTGAACAAGAACAGTGGCAACGGGGCCGCGGCCCACGTCAAGCTGCGCTTCGATCACGGCACCGACCGCGGCGCGGTTCGGGTTCGCTTTCAGTTCCAGCAGTTCCGCTTGCAGCGCGATGGCTTCCAGCAGTTCGTCCAGACCTTGACCCGTGGTGGCCGATACTTCGACGTCCTGTGTTTCACCGGACATCTTTTCAACGATGACCTCGTGCTGCAGCAGGTCCGTACGGACTTTGTCAGGGTTCGCTTCGTATTTGTCGATCTTGTTGATCGCCACAATCATCGGCACCTTGGCCGCTTTCGCGTGGTTAATCGCTTCGATCGTCTGAGGCATCACAGCATCATCCGCCGCGACCACCAGAACAACGATGTCGGTGACCTGCGCACCGCGCGACCGCATCGAGGTAAAGGCCGCGTGGCCCGGTGTATCGAGGAAGCTCAGAACCTGACCGTTGTCGGTTGTGACCTGATAGGCACCGATGTGCTGTGTGATACCGCCCGCTTCGCCGGACTGAACCTTGGCTTTGCGGATCGCGTCAAGCAGCGATGTCTTACCGTGGTCAACGTGGCCCATGATCGTGATGACCGGAGGACGCGAGACCAGATCTTTCGGATCGTCTTCGGCTTCCTTGATCACGTCTTCAACGTCAGCGTCGGAAACGCGCACCACTTTGTGGCCGAATTCCTCGATGATCAGCTCGGCTGTGTCAGCGTCGATGGTTTCGTTCTGCGTGACCATCATGCCGTTTGTCATCAATGCTTTGACGACAGCGCCAACGCGTTCGGCCATCCGGTTCGCCAGTTCGGAAACCACGATCGCCGGAGGCAGGTTGACGTTGCGCACGACCTTTTCACGCTCAACCGAACCGCCCATTGCCTTCTGGCGCTGGCGTTCCTGTTTGCGTTTCATCTGCGCCATGGAACGTTGACGGCCACCTTCGCCACCGGACAAAGCCTGGTTCAACGTCAGTTTGCCGGAACGGCGGCTATCGTCGCCACCCTTGTTGCGCTTGTTGGTTTCCTCGCGGTCGCCTTCTTTCTTGCGGGCCGCAGGGGTCGGTGCGCCGGATTTGATGTTCGGCGAACGCGGCGCGGCAGGGGCCGCTGCGGGGGCTGCGGCAGCGGCTGCTGCGGCTTCCGCTTCTTTCTTGCGGCGCTCGTCCTCTTCGGCTTTCGCCTTCAGGCTTTCCTCGCGCTCACGCTCTTCGGCTTCTTTCGCCTCGATCTCGGCACGACGACGCTCGCGGTCTTCCGCGCGGGCCTTTTCCTCGGCTGCGCGTGCTTCGGCTTCTTCCGCCTCGCGGGCGCGGGCAGCCTGAACCGCCTTCAGCCGGCGTTCCATTTCGGAATCGGTGATCCCTGCCGGACGCTTGGAGGGATCCCCGAGCGATGGATTGCTACCGCCGCCGGCTTTTGCGCCAGCAGGTTTGGGCACCACAACGCGCTTGCGCTTGGTCTCGACCACGACGTTTTTCGTCCGCCCGTGGCTAAAGCTTTGCTTTACGTTGCCGGGACGCGAAGACGCTCCCCGCAGGCCCAATGTCTTTTTGCCGTCACTATCGCTCATGAAGCTCGTCTATCCTTTCGGGTGACCGTTGCCACCCTCGTTTATGCGCACGCCTTTTAACCGCTGAGCCTCCTCTACAACACGAGAGGTAAGACCACCAGAGGCGAGCGCCCCATGTATCACAGTTTGGCGTCCGAAAGCCAAACCCAATTCGTCTGCCGTCAGCCAGCCAATGTAATGGCCGTAATGCGGCGTGCTTAGTTTCGATTTGCCGCGGCCCGATCCATCTACTGCTTGGATCAACACTTCGGCTTCTTCCATTTGCAGCCAACCTTTGACTTTTTCGTAGCCCGCAACGGCCTTGCCCGCTTTGCGTTGCAACGAAATCAGGTCAACCACACGGCGGACAAGTTGCTTTTCAACTTCATCCACCAAATCATCCGCAACCTTGACAGGTTGCTTGGCCGAGCGGGCGAACAGACCCTTCTTGGCCGCTTTTTCCAACGCCGCCCGATCCGCTGACACATACATCCCCCGACCGGGCAGTTTCCCCATGATATCCGGGAAAACATGCATGTCGGGACCAATGACAAAGCGGATCAGCCCGTTTTTGGGCTGCGCCTCGCCAGTGGCGATACACTTTCGTTCGGGACCGTCTTGCCGGTCTTTAGAAACGCCACCACGTGTCATATCGTTCCCCAAGGCCCCGCGATCAGGCCTCGGCCTCCTCGTCCGTGTCGATGTCGGCATCGAACTCTTCGTCGACATCATCCGCTTCAAGCTCGGCAGGATCGACCCAGCCCAGCAGGACGCGCGCGGTCATGATCAGCTTTTGCGCATCTTCCAGCGACAGATCGAAAGGTTCAAGTGTCCCTTCATCCTTGGTGCGTTCGCCATTCACGGTAGTCCAGCCGCCGGCCAGCTCCCAATCCGCGCAAGTCGCGAAATCTTCGAGCGTTTTAACGTCGTCTTTGGCCAGTGCCTCAATCATTTGGGGTGTCAGGCCGTCGAATTCAATAAGCGTGTCGTCCACACCCAAGGCGCGCGCCGCATCAAGCGCCGCTTTGTTCTGTGCTTCGATCACGTCACGGGCGCGGGCTTGCAGCTCGCTTGCGGTGTCTTCGTCAACACCGTCGATGACCAGCAGCTCGTCCACTTCGACATAGGCGACTTCTTCGAGGTTGGTGAACCCTTCGGAGACCAGAAGCTGGGCAAAGAATTCGTCCAGATCCAGATTGTCCATGAACAGCTTGGTGCGCAGTTCGAACTCTGCCTGACGGCGCTGGCTCTCTTGCTCTTCGGTCATGATGTCGATGTCCAGACCGGTCAGCTGCGACGCCAGACGCACGTTCTGACCACGACGGCCAATCGCCAACGACAGTTGTTCTTCGGGAACGACGACTTCGATCTTGCCGGCTTCCTCGTCCAGAACAACCTTGGAGACCTCGGCAGGCTGAAGCGCGTTCACAAGGAACGTCGGCTGGTCTTCGTTCCACGGGATAATGTCGATCTTTTCGCCCTGAAGCTCGTTCACAACGGCCTGAACGCGGCTGCCGCGCATACCAACACAAGCCCCCACAGGGTCGATGGAGCCATCATAAGAGATGACAGCGATTTTCGCGCGCGAACCGGGGTCACGGGCAACGGCTTTGATCTCGATGATGCCGTCATAGATTTCAGGCACTTCCATCTTGAACAGCTCGGCCATGAATTCGGGCGCGGTGCGGCTCAGGAAGATCTGCGGGCCACGCTGTTCGCGGCGCACATCCTTGATGTACACGCGGATACGGTCGTTCGGGCGATAGCTTTCGCGGCCGATTTTCTCGTTGCGACGCAGGATCGCTTCGCCAGCGCCCACATCGACGATAACGTTGCCATATTCCTCGCGCTTGACCAGACCGTTGATGATAGTACCGGCGCGGTCCTTGAATTCTTCGTACTGGCGGTCACGCTCGGCTTCACGGACCTTCTGCAAGATCACCTGCTTGGCGGATTGTGCGGCGATACGGCCCATTTCAACCGGTGGGACTTCTTCGCTGAATTCCTGACCGACTTCGGGGTTCGCCATATACTGCTTGGCCTGCTCTACCGTGAACTCCGCCTGATAGTTCTCAAGCTCGTCATCGGCCACAACCGTACGCACACGGGTAAAGGTCGCGCGACCGGTCTTGCGGTCGATGGAAACGCGAATGTCCATCTCAGCGCCGTAGCGCGACTTCGCCGCCCGAGCGAGCGATTCTTCCATCGCTTCAACCACGAGGTTGGGGTCGATCATCTTTTCGCGGGCCACAGCCTCGGCGGTTTGCAGCAGTTCCAGCTGGTTGGCAGATGTAATGGCCATTTAGTCGTCTCCCTCGGTGGACCCTTCGGTCTCGATGTCATCGAATTTGGTTTCGTCAATCGCACCGGACGCTTTGCGTTGGCGCAGCATTTCTTTGATCAGATCGTCGGTCAGAACCAGTTTGGCGTCGGTCAGCCAATCGAACTTGAGCCCGATGGTGCCTTCCTCGACGTTGATCAGCACCTCGTCATCCTCGACGCCTGCCAGCTCGCCCTTAAAGCGGCGGCGGCCGTCGATCAGTTCGCCGGTCTCGATCTTGGCCTCATAGCCCTCGAACATCTCGAAATCCTTGAGCCGCGTCAGCGGGCGGTCGATGCCGGGGCTCGACACTTCAAGGGTGTATTCATCAAGGATCGGATCCTCGACATCCATGACAGCGCTGATGGATTGGCTGATCAGGGCCAGCTCGTCCACCTCGATACCGCCATCGGGACGGTCTGCCATCACCTGCAACGTCGTCGACTTGCCCGACATCAGGCGAACGCGCACCAGTTCAAACCCCATATCCTCGATCACCGGTGTGATGATCTCGGCCATGCGGCGATCAATGGCTGCTTTTGCAATCAGGTCGTTGTTCATAATCTCACTATCATCCTGCAGTTTCGAGCAGGCACAAAAAAACGGGCGCGCGGCCCGTGTTCAAGATCGGTGGAGCCTCAGGTGTGGACCCCGATGCGCCGCTGTTGAGACGTCATATACGCCCGTATATGTGAAACTGCAAGCCCCGTGTGCCTGCCCTGCTTAGGCCAGCCACCAGCGTTCGGCGGCGCGCAGGTTGTCCAGCGGGCGATGCTGGCCGGTGCGCAGGGGCATGGCGATGCTGCGTGACACCGCATGGGTCACCCCGCGTGCATGGGGCAGCAAGGCAATATCATCATAGGATTGAAGGGCTTCGCCATCATTCAGGTCTGCCGCTTCGACCAGATATTCAGCCATCGCCTGCGCACGAACCTGCTGCGCGGGAATGGACACCAGTTCAACCGTATCGAACCAGCCGGCGCTGCGCCCTTTGTAGTGATCTGCCACACGTTCGGCCAAAACCTGCTGACCCGGCGTAAATCTTCGCAGACGGTACAGGCCGGTGCCGATGCCGTCGTCCATCCCGTGGGCGGCGCGGATCACATGACGCGGGTCCGCCAGCGTAAAGGGCAAGTCCATCGCGGGCGCATCCATCGTGATGCGCAGCTGATGGGGGCCTGTCGCCTCTACCACACCGTCCAGCGCGAGGGACGCAACAACATCGCGCGCGGTCATGGGATGTTGATCGTGAAACAGCACATCCTTGCGCAGATCGACCAGCCAGACGCGCCCGTCGGCGATGCCCTGCCAGGCTGTTGCCAGCTCTCCGCGCAGGGTGCCGTCAGCGGCGATTTCGGTCAGCGTATCAAAGATCAGCCCCTGCCGCGCCACCTGCATGAACAGTCCATCGCCCTGCCCCCAAGTATCGCTGCGCGCCGCCCCCGACAGCGCCATCCGCAACCGCCCGCCCGCTTTGGGCATGGAGGCCGCAGACACCCCTGTCGCCGCCAGCAAGGCCGCCGCAGCACCCGAGGCAAATAAAGCACGGCGATCCATCAAAGAGCGGGTCATTGCGCAGCAATCCTGTCCATCGTGCGCACCAGTTCGGCGCTGATGCCGGGTTCAGACAGCGCATGACCGGCATTGCGCACCATCTTCAGCTCGGCATTAGGCCAAGCCTGCGCCAGTTCATACGCGCTGGAGGGGGGGCAAATCATATCGTAGCGGCCTTGCACAATCACGCCGGGGATATGGGCAATGCGGTCCACATGCGCAAGGATTTGGCCGTCAAACTCAAGAAATCCGGCGTTGGTGAAATAGTGATTCTCGAGCCGGGCGAAGGTGCGCGAATATTCCCCCGGGCCCTCATACGACCCGCCCGACGCATGGATCGAGGCCAGCGCGTTTTCCCACGCGGCCCAGGCCTTGCCGTATTTCACCTCGGTCATGCGGTCGCCACAGAACAGCCGGCGGTGGTAGGCAGCGATCAGATCGCCGTGCTCGGCTTCGGGGATCAGGCCGGTGAACCGCGCCCAAAGATCGGGCCAAAACTTGCCCGCGCCGCCGCCATAGAACCAGTCAAGCTCCGCCTGCGTCATCATGAAAACGCCGCGCAGGATGATGTTGCGCACCCTCTCGGGGCGGGTTTCGGCATAGATCAACGCCAGCGTCGCGCCCCAGCTGCCCCCAAAGGCAATCCATTTCTCGATGCCAAGCGCTTTGCGGATGCGTTCGATATCCGCGACCAGATCCCATGTGGTGTTATTGATGACCGACGCAAAAGGCTTGGACCGCCCGCACCCGCGCTGGTCAAACAGGATCACGTGATATTTTGCCGGATCGAAATAGCGCCGCATCGACGGGCTGCACCCGCCACCGGGGCCGCCATGCAGGACCACCACGGGGATGCCATCGGGGTTGCCGCATTGTTCGACATAGATCGAATGACCATCGCCCACATCCATCATCCGCTGATCGAACGGGTCGATCGGCGGGTGAAGATATTGCACTGCGCGCTTTTGGTCCGGGATTTTGTCCATTACAGCCCTATATAGTCATTGGACCCAAAAGAGCACAGAGAGATCAGAATGCAAGCGCCTCAAAGCACTGTTGACCCCGCCGAGATCGAAAAGTTTCAGGCCATGGCCGCCGAATGGTGGGACGAGAACGGCAAGTTCAAGCCGCTGCATATGCTCAACCCCTGCCGTCTGGATTACATCACCTCCCAAATCGCCGGAGAGTTCGACCGTGACCTGAAATCGCCCGAACCGTTCCGCGGGCTCCGGATTCTGGACATCGGTTGTGGCGGCGGGCTGCTGTCGGAACCGATGGCGCGGTTGGGTGCGACCGTGGTCGGTGCCGATGCCGCAGCAGGCAACATCCCCGTCGCGCAGGTCCATGCGCAGCAATCGGGGCTCGATATCGACTACCGCCACACCACCGCCGAGGCGCTGGCCGAAGCGGGGGAACAATTCGACGTGGTGCTGAACATGGAGGTGGTCGAACATGTCGCCTCTCCTATCGATTACCTGATCGCCTGCCGCACCCTGCTGAAACCCGGCGGGCTGCACATCTGTTCGACGCTGAACCGCAACCCCAAGTCTTTCATGATGGCGATTGTCGGGGCAGAGCACGTGATGCGCTGGCTGCCCAAGGGCACCCATGAATGGTCGAAGTTCATCACGCCGGATGAACTCTTTGACCTGCTGCACAAGGCCGGCCTGACGGCGGTGGATCGCAAGGGCTTCGTGTTCAACCCGATCACATGGTCGTGGCGTCTGTCCGATCGCGACCTGAGCGTCAACTACGTCACCGCCAGCCTGAAGCCAGAGTGACCCAAACCGGCGTCAGCCTTCCAGCTGGCGCCGCAGGGCGCGCAGGGTATCGAGCGTGGCACGCACCTGCGCCTCGCCCAGATCATCGGCCACGTCATTGATCAACGGCGAGATTTGCCGGATCGCATGATCCCGCGCATTGCGCCCTGCGGGACTGATCGCCACCATTTTGCGCCGCGCATCGTCCCAATCGGGGCGGATATGCACATAGCCCGCCCAGACCAGTTTATTCAGCGTATTCGTCATCGCGCCACGGGTGACATTGAACGTCTCGGCCAGCTGCGCGGGGGTCTTTTCACCGTCATGCCAGGCCAGATTGTTCAGCACCGAAAAATGCGAAATCTCCATGCCTTTGGGCAGCGCCCGGGTCAGCCGGTTGCGCATCCGTTGATCAGCCGACAGCAATTCGCTGATCAACGTGATCGCAAGTGAGTTTCGATTTTCCGTCATAAGCCGTTACTAAGGTGCCTTGAAATCCCGCCGGTTGGCAAGACTGGGTACGCGGGTACGTGCCTCTTGTACACGCGCCATGTCCAGCGTGAACGGATAAATGCCCGGCGCGGTGCCCGCATCCAGCAGCACCTCGCCCCACGGGGCAACAACCAGCGAATGGCCGTAGGTGTCGCGGGTCTTGTGGCTGTCGCTGGCATGGGTGCCAGTCTGCGCGGGGGCTAACACGAAACACCCTGTCTCGATCGCGCGGGCCCGCAGCAGCATGTGCCAATGCGCGGCACCGGTCACGGGCGAAAACGCGGCGGGCATGGTCAGGATCGTGGCCCCCGCATCCGCCAGCGCCTGATAGAGCTTGGGGAAGCGCATGTCATAGCAGATGCTCATCCCGATTTTGGCGAAAGGCGTCTGCGCCACAACCGCCTGATCGCCGGGGCGGTAGCCCGCCGATTCGCGGTAGCTTTCGCCCGCGTCGATATCCACGTCGAACATATGGATCTTGTCGTAGCGGGCTTTGATCTGCCCCTGCGGATCAATCAGGAACGACCGGTTGGCAAAGCGCCCGTCCGCATCCCGCGTTTTCAGCCCAAGCGACCCGATCAGCAGCCAGATGCCCGCCTCTCGCGCCACATCCCGCAGGGCGGCGAGGGTGATGTCATCGTCTTCGTGCTGCAAAACGCTGCGCTGGTGGTCGCGGCTGGTCGAGACGCAGTTCGTGACCTCTGGCGTGAGGACAAACGCCGCCCCCTGCGCCGCGGCATCGCGCACCATCTCTACCGTGCCCGCCAGATTGCGGGCCGGTGTATCGCTGACGTTCAGCTGGATCAGCGCCGCCTGCATCAGGAGGCCAACAAAGCGTCCAGCTTGCCCGCACGCTCAAGCGCGTAAAGGTCATCACAGCCGCCGACATGGGTGTCGCCGATAAAGATCTGCGGCACAGTGCGCCCGCCATTGGCACGTTCGATCATCTCGGATTTACGCTCTGGCTGGGCAAGCACGTCGACCTCGGCAAAGCTCACGCCTTTTTCATTCAGCAGACGTTTGGCGGCATGGCAAAAGCCGCACAGCGGGGAGGTATAGATCTCAACAGGTTGCATGTTGATGTCCTTTCAACAAATGGGTTGGATCAAGACTTAAGTATCTTTTGCCACTCTTGCCAGTGTCACAACGCAGATTGGCCCTGCGCGTGCGTCCAGACAGGCCCGCGCCGACGCCTGTAATGTCGCGCCCGATGTCATCACGTCATCCACCAGCAGCACCGGACGGCCACGCAGCAGGTCGGCGCGGCGGGGATGGGCGGTGATCGCGCCATCCAGATGGGCAATGCGTTCGCGACGTCCCTTCCCCTCTAGCGCGGCGGTGCGTCGGACGCGGCGCAGCGCGTCGGGGCACCACCCAAGCTTGTGTTCACGGGCAAGCGCACGGGCCAGCAGGGCCGATTGGTTGAACCGCCGCTTCCACAGCCGCGCGTAATGCAGCGGCACAGGCACAACCAAAGTGTCAGGCGTGACGAAGGGCGCGATCACCCGCGCCATCCAGTGTCCTGCGGGTTTGGCGATGTCCTGACGGTCGCCGTGTTTCAGCGCCAGCACCAGCCGGCGGCCGGTATCTCGGTACAGAAGGGCTGCGCGCCCGTGGTCCCACGGCGGCGGCGCGGCAAGGCACGCGTCGCAGCGCACGTCTGTCTCGGACAGATCGCCCAGCAAGGGAATACCGCAGGTTTCGCAGACCACACCTTCAATGAACCCCGTGTCGCGCCAGCACGGACCGCACAGCCCCCCATGAGCAGTCACCCACGCCCCGCACGCCAGACAGGACGGCGGGTAAATCAGCGCAACAGCGGTTTGTAACTGGTCTCGCATGATCTTATTATCCTTTCATGAACGCTTCACACACCCTGACCGATCGCGCGGCGCTGACCCGCAACCGCAGCCGCGCCACCGATGACGCCCTGTTCCTGCACCGCGCCGCGCTTGAAGAGGTCAATGATCGGCTGTCGCTGGTTAACAGAACCTTTACGTCAGCAGCGATTGTCACCGGCTTCCCGCAGGTCTGGGGCGCGCTGCATCCGAACGCGACGCTGGTGGAGGACACCGATACCCTTGCGCTGACCCAAGGCGCGCATGATCTGGTGGTCCATGCGATGGGGATGCATTGGGCGAATGATCCGGTGGGTCAGATCATCCAGTCACGCCGTGCCCTGCAACCCGACGGGCTGTTTTTAAGCGTTGGTTTCGGCGGGCAGACCCTGCACGAGCTGCGCGCCTGCCTGGGTCAGGCCGAGGCATCGATCACCGGCGGGCTGTCGCCGCGGATCGCCCCTATGGCCGAGTTGCGTGATATCGGCGGTCTGCTGCAACGGGCGGGGCTTGCGCTGCCGGTGGCGGATTCCGTGACGGTGACGACCGAATACCGCGATATCTGGCACCTGATGCGCGACCTGCGCGCCATGGGAGAGGCCAACGCGCTGACCAGCCGCCTGCGCCGCCCCAGTGGCCGCGCGATCTTTGACGCGGCGGGGCAGCTTTACCGCGACCACTACGCCACGCCAGAGGGACGCATCAAAGCAAGCTTTGAGCTGGTCTTTCTGGCGGGCTGGGCACCGGCGGACAGCCAGCCCAAACCCCTGCGACCCGGCTCTGCGCAGCAGCGCTTGGCCGATGCGCTGGCCACGGCAGAAACGCCGCTGCGCGATTGACGCGCGACCATAACCGTTTATCTCAGCGCTAAACGCAGAAAAGGAATGCCAGATGACGCAGCAGCGCCCAGCCCATGCACAACCTGACCACCCCACCGTGCCCGCCCCCAAGGTGGGTATCCTGCTGGCGAACCTCGGCACGCCGGACAACTATGATTACTGGTCAATGCGCCGTTATCTATCGGAATTTCTGTCGGATCGCCGCGTGATCGACTATAGCCCGTGGAAATGGCAGCCGCTGCTTCAGCTGGTGATCCTGTCGAAACGCCCCTTCACCAGCGGGGCCGCGTATAAGTCGATCTGGAACCACGAGGCGGGGGAAAGCCCGCTGATGACCATCACCAAACAGCAAACCGCGAAGATAAAAGACGCGATGCAGGCGCGGTATGGTGACGCAGTCATGGTCGATTACTGCATGCGCTACGGCAACCCGTCGACCCAATCCAAGGTGGCGGCGATGACCGCTGCGGGCTGCCAGAAGATCCTGTTCTTCCCGCTGTACCCGCAATACGCCGGTGCCACCTCTGCCACTGCGAATGACGCGTTTTTCGCGGCGCTCGCCAAAGAGAAATGGCAGCCCGCCGCACGCACGGTTGAACCCTATTTCGACCGCCCCGATTATATCGAAGCGCTCGCCACCTCGATCGAGAAGGCCTACGCCAAGATGGAGACAAAGCCCGACAAGCTGCTGTGTTCCTATCACGGTGTCCCGCTGCGCTATTTGATGGAGGGCGATCCCTACCACTGCCAATGCCAGAAAACGACGCGCCTGCTGAAGGAACGGCTGGGCTGGGACGACACCCAGATCATGACGACCTTCCAGTCGAAATTCGGCCCCGAAGAATGGTTGCAGCCCTATACGGTGGAAGAGGTCGCGCGGCAGGCCGAAGCCGGCAACAAAAAGATCGCGGTCTGTGCCCCTGCCTTTTCAGCCGATTGCATCGAAACGCTGGAAGAGATCAACGAAGAGATCAAGGAAAGCTTTGAACACGCGGGCGGGGAGGAGTTTCACTATATCCCCTGCCTCAATGACGACGACTTGCACATCAAGGCGCTGTCCAATGTGATCGAGGAAAACCTGCAAGGCTGGATCGACTAATCCCCCGCGCCGCTTGGACCTGAAAACAAAGAAAGCGCCTGTGGCTACAGGCGCTTTTCTTTTGTCCGCTTGTCATCTGATGCCAAACGGCAGACATAAAAAAAGGCGGTGTAGAACACCGCCTTTTTCTAACTGAAACTTCGACCGAATTAGTCGGAAGCAACTGCAGCAGCAACAACGGCCAGCAGCAGCAGAGGAATCAGGATGCCCGAGGAAGAAGAGGTGGACTCTTCAACGATGACGGGTGCTTCGATGATTGGCTCTGCCAGCGAACCAGCAAATGCATTCGATGCAGCAGCTGTCAGAGCAGCGGCGAGAACGAGTTTCTTCATAACATAACCTCCAGAAAAGGCGTACTTCACAGTGTGATAGCACGCGCCCAAGACTTACCTCGTAAAACTTTCTAAACAGCATCAGCGGGCAATTGCAAACCCGGATTCAGCTTTTGAGCACCACAATCGCTAAAAAGTTGTCAAATAAGCAACACTTGGGTGCCGACGTTCGCCATGCCAAAAAGTTCAGCAATATGTTCATTGTACAGGCCGATGCAGCCATTCGACGAACGGCGCCCGATCTTGCGTGTGTCATGCGTGCCATGGATACGGTAGTACGTCCAGCTCAGGTACAGCGCGTGGGTGCCCAAGGGGTTGTCAGGGCCCGGTCCGATCACCGCTGGCCACTCTGGGTTGCGTTCCAGCATCGACGGGGTCGGACGCCATGTGGGGCCGACGACCTTCTGGATCACGCTGGTACGCCCACGGCGGGTCAGTTCCTCGGTCAGCGGTACGCTTGAGGGGTACAGTTTGTAGATCGACTGATCCTCGGACCAGTAATGCACCGCGCGGCTGTCGATATCGACAAGAATGGCCCCGTTCTTGGTGTCGCTGAAGTAAGGCTGCCAATCCAGCGTGCGGAAGCTGGAGGTGTTGCGACGCACCGTCTCGGTCAGATCACGCTCCGTCTCCGTGGTCGCTTCGCTGTTGACGCTGCTTTGCGCCAGCGCGGGCGTTGCCAACATCGCGGCGCTGCCAGCAAGGAAAGCACGGCGCGACGAAAGGGTAAATTTCTTATCAGACATCAGATGTCTCCTGAAGGTAGTTACAACCTAGTATAATACTGTCGTATATGGCTCGAAAGTCGCAGTTTCAAATCAAACAAGCGTTAACAGGCGCGCTCACGCTCATGTGCGTTTGATCTGCAACGCATCAAGCTGTATGGCACGACAAACCCAATTGCGTGGAGTTGCGCCATGATCCGTCTGTTTTCAATCCTTATTTCCCTGACCGTGGCGCTGGCGGCCTGTACCCCTGCACCGACCCCGCTTGCATCCGACGGTCGCCCCGGCCCTACCGTCTATAAGATTGGGCGCAATGATACCGGCAAGCTGCAATTCCGCATGCTTGATTCCGTGAACGCGCTGCGCGGTGCCTCCGGTCTGGCACCCGTTCAACTGGACGCACAGCTGAACGCCGCCGCCGCGACCCATTCTCGGGATATGGCGGTGCAGAACCGCCCCTGGCACTTCGGGTCTGACGGGTCGTCCCCTGTCGATCGCATCCAACGTGTAGGGTATACCGGCGCTTTGGTCGGCGAAGTCATTTCGGAAACCTACGAGACCGAGCTCGAAACACTTGCCGCGTGGATGGAGAAGCCGGACACCCGCCGCATCATCATGTCGAAGGACGCTTTGAACATGGGCTTTTCCTGGCATCAGGAAAACAACGGCAAGATCTGGTGGACCATGGTGATGGGGAAGTGACCGCCAAGGTCACCCCCGCTTTTAACTAGATATCAGGGGTTCAGTGCGATGGGGGTGTTATCCCCGACCATCGCATAGATCTCCTCCATCTCGTCGTTCGAGACAGAGATACATCCCCACGTCCAATCGGTGCGATTCTTGTCCTTGGCGGTCTTTTGACCGTGGATAAAGATATCGCCACCGGGGCTTTTGCCCAAAGCTTCCGCGCGGGCGCGGTCCATTTCATTGGGGTAGTTGATGCCGATCGACAGGTGGAAGCGGCTGTTCGGATTGCGCCGGTCGATCATATAGATCCCTTCGGGCGTGCGTCCGTCACCTTCGTACACCTTGTGGCCCACAGGCGCGAACCCCAGTTTGATATCATATGATTCCAGCACCTTGTCGTGGTGCATCAGATACATCCGGCGGTCGCCCTTGTTGACGATCACATAGGTGACCTGCGGCCCGTTGTACCGTTTGAATTTACTGCTGCTGCAGGCCCCAAGCGCGACCAGCGCGGTGCCACCCAGAATCAGGTTTCTGCGTTTCATGTTCACTATGCCTCGTTCCCGCGACCTTTTCGGCCTTATGTGGATGCCCTATCATGTAGCAAATATCGATGCGGTCAAAAAGCCGTTACTGGCGGCTGTGCTCTGCCAGCTTCTTTTCGATCGCTTCCAGCTTTTCCATCACCTCAAGCCGGTAGGCATCGGTGCGCACGGTCTCTTCCTCGTTATGCGCGTCCTGCATCGAGTTCACGATCAGACCCACCAGCAAGTTCACCACGGCGAAGGTCGTGACCAGAATAAACGGCACGAAGAAGACCCAGGCATAGGGGTAGACCTCCATCACCGGGCGGACGATCCCCATCGACCAGCTTTCCAGCGTCATGATCTGAAACAGGCTATAGGCGCTGGCGGGCAATGACCCGAACCATTCGGGGAACTGGTCGCTGAACAATTTGGTCGCGATGACGGACCCGATGTAAAAGATGATCGTCATCAGCAGGAACACCGACCCCATACCGGGCAACGCGGTGATAAACCCTTCGACGACGCGGCGCAGACGCGGGGCGACGGACAGCACCCGCAAAACCCGCAGGATACGCAGCGCCCGCAAGACAGACAGCCCCTGCACCGCGGGCACCAGCGCGATGGCAACGACCGTAAAGTCAAAGACATTCCACCCGTTGCGGAAGAATCCGACCCCGCGCGCAATGATCTTGAGCGTGATCTCGGCGATGAAAATGAACAGGCAGACGCGATCCAGAAACAGGATCAGCGTGCCGTATTTCTCCATCAGGGCGGGGGCTGTCTCCATCCCCAGCAGGGCGGCGTTGAACACGATCACACCGATGATGAAATTGCTGACGGCCCGCCCTTCGACCCATCTTCCCAGACGTTCCCGCATGTTTACCGTGCCCACCATAGATCTGCGTTATTTACGTTTGCGTTGTACTTCCGGCGCAGTGAACTGCGCTGCCAGCTCCACATGGGATGACCAGCGGAATTGATCAACGACTTGCACCCAATTCAACGTATAACCGGCGGCAATCAGCACGGCGGCGTCCCGCGCGAAGGTGACGGGGTTACACGACACATAGGCCAGCACCGGCGGCATCGCTTTGACGATCTCGGCGATCTGGGCCTCGGCCCCCGCGCGCGGCGGGTCGATGACCACGGCGTCGGTCTTGGCCAGCTCGTCCGGCAGCAAGGGACGGCGGAACAGATCGCGCGCCTCTGTCGTGACGGGTTTAAGCCCAGTCGACATGCGCCACCCGTGATCCAGCGCGGCGGTCATAGCGGCGTCACCTTCGACGGCGTGTACCTCTGCCTGATCGGCCAGGGGCAGGCTGAACGTGCCGCAGCCGGCAAACAGGTCAATCACATGACGCGCCTCACCGACAGCCTCGCGCACGGCGGTGACCAGCGCCGCCTCTCCGTGCGGGGTGGCTTGCAGGAAGGCACCGGGCGGGGGTGTCACCTTGGCCGCACCGAAACGCTGCACGGGCGGCGTGCGCATCGCGATCACCTCGCCGTCCCAGGTCAGCCGCGCCAGCCCCAGACTGTCGCACAGATGCGCCAGTTCTTGCCGCAAGGGGCCGTCCAGCTCTTTCCCGTTCTGGACCGAGATATCGAGCCCCCCGCGCGATGCGGTCACCGTTACAGCCAGTGCGGCCTTGCGGCTTGTACCGATCACGGCAAGTTTTTCGGCAATCGGCAGCGCGCCCATCACCGCAGGGTCCAGCAGCTGGCACCCAGGAATTTCGATCACCACATCAGACCCGCGCCCGTGGAAACCGGCCATCGCGCCCTTTTTGGTGCGCTTCGCCGCAAAGGTTGCCCGACGGCGCGATTGCGCGGGCGAGGTTTGCAGTTGCTTAAAAACAGTCTCTATCCCGTGGGCATCCAGCGACGCCTTGACCACGCCCAGCTTGAAATCCGCGACATAGTCATCCGACGCATGCTGCAACTGGCAGCCGCCACAGGCCTTGAAGTGGCGACACGGCGCCGACACCCGGTTCTCTGACGGGGTGACGATACGGATGTCGGTCAGGGTCTGACCGTCAGGCGTGCCTGTCACCACCTCGCCCGGCAGGGTCATAGGAGCAAATAAAGGGCCGGGCGCAATGCCGTCGCCCAGGTGGCCAAGTCGCTGGATTGTATATTCTGTCATGCGCAGGGCTTACCGCGAAGCCGGGCGCAGCAAAAGCCTTATTCTGCGGCCTTCATATCCAAAAACCCGCCCGACTGCCGCCGCCAGTAGCGGGCATAAAGCCCGTCTTTGGCAAGCAGCGCCTCATGGGTGCCGATCTCTACGATGCGGCCCGCGTCCATCACGGCGATGCGGTCCATCTTGGTCAGGGTCGACAGACGGTGGGCGATGGCCATCACGGTCTTGCCCTCCATCACGCGGGTCAGCGCGCTTTGGATCGCGGCTTCGACCTCGCTATCCAGCGCGCTTGTCGCTTCGTCCAATATCAGGATCGGCGCGTCCTTGAGGATCGCGCGGGCCAGCGCAATACGCTGACGTTGCCCGCCCGACAGCTTCACCCCCCGTTCCCCCAGATGCGCGTCATAGCCGCTGCGGCCCGTGTGGTCCTGCATCTTCTCGATGAACTCATGCGCCTCGGCCTTACGTGCGGCGGCGATGACCTCTTCCTTTGTCGCGTCGGGCATGCCATAGCGGATGTTGTCAAACGCCGACCGGTTGAACATCGCGGTCTCCTGCGTGACCATCCCGATCTGACGCCGCAAGCTTTGCTTGGTCACACCCGAGACATCCTGCCCATCAATCGAAATGTGACCCTGTTCCGCCGTATAGAGCCGCAGCAAAAGCGACACCAACGTCGATTTTCCCGCCCCCGATGCGCCGACGATGCCCAGCTTCTCTCCCGGTTTGATCGATAGGCTCAGCTCTTCGATACCGCCCGTATCGCGGCCATAAGTAAAGCGCAGCCCGTCAAAGCGGATCGCCCCTTCGTGCACCTCCAGCTCTGCCGCGTTGTCTGCATCGCGCAGCTGCTGCGGCGCGGCCAGCGTGCGCATCCCGTCTTCGACCTCGCCCACATTCGCATAAAGCGCCATCAGCGTGAAACTGACCCAGCCCGTCATTTGCGCCAGCCGAAGCGACACCGCCCCCGTCGCCGCGATATCGCCCGCCGTCACCAGACCCAGCGACCAGTACCAAAGCGCGCCGCCCACCAGCAGCACCGGCAGAAACCCCGCAATCGTCATCAGCCAGAACCGGAAAGAGACGCTGACCCGCCCGAAATCGAGGCTCGTATCCAGAAACTTGCGCATCGCCCCCAAGGCGGCGCGGTCCTCGTGATCGGCATGGGCGAAGAGCTTGACGGTTTTGATGTTGGTGATCGTATCGACCACCTGCCCCGTCACCATCGCGCGCGCCCCTGCCCGCGCTTTGGAATGTTTGCGGACCCGCGGCATGAAGTGGCGGATCAGGAAAACATAGCCCACCATCCAAAGCACCAGCCCCGCAGCGATGCGCCAATCCACCGTGCCAAGCAGCATCACCGCGCCGACAAAGGACGCGGCGGCGAAGAGCACCGTATGCAGTACCTCGGTCACGACATCGGTCAGCGCGCGGCTGGTCTGCATTTCCTTCTGCGAAATCCGGCCCGCGAAATCATTGTCGAAAAACGTGACTGCCTGCCCCAGCGTGTAGCGATGCAAGCGCGACAGCACGAGGTTGAACACATTCGGCGCGACCACGATCGACTGCATATACGAACTAACGCCGAACAGCGCCGGACGCAGCAGCAAAAAGAACGCCAGTCCCGCCAAGAGCAGCCCCGTATGATCCGAAAATACGGCCCCCGCCTCGGCGGCAAGCGCCGCATCCACAACCCACCCAAGAACCAGGGCGGCCATCACCTCTATCACGCCGGCGAAAATCGACAGCACGCCCGCGACGCCAAGCGCAGGGCCGCTGCCCTTCAACGCCCAGCGAAAAAAGGCCGCCAGACGGCGCGGCGGCTCTGTCGTGGCGGGGGAAAACGGGTCGATCCATGTCAAAGGCATTACGATGTCGGCTCTTCTGTGCGAAGGAACCCGCCGGATTGCCGGTTCCAGAAATCTGCATATAGCCCGCCTTGTCCCAAAAGCACCTCATGCGTGCCTTCTTCGACGATACGGCCCCCGTCCATGACGAGAATACGGTCCATTTCAGCGATGGTGGACAGGCGGTGCGCAATGGCGATGACGGTCTTGCCCTCCATCATGCCGTACAGGGTCTGCTGGATCGCGGCCTCTACCTCGCTATCAAGCGCGCTCGTCGCTTCGTCCAGCAAAAGGATCGGCGCGTTCTTGAGGATGACCCGTGCCAGCGCGATGCGTTGCCGCTGCCCTCCCGACAGCTTCACCCCCCGCTCGCCAACCTGCGCATCATAGCCGGATCGCCCGCCCTGATCGTTCAAATCCTGAATAAAATCATGTGCTTGGGCCTGTTTCGCTGCGGCAATCACCTCTGCCTCCGTCGCGGTGGGACGCCCGTAGAGGATATTTTCGCGGATCGACCGATGCAGCAAAGCATTGTCTTGCTGCACCATCCCGATCGCCTGCCGCAGGCTGTCCTGCCGGACGGTGGTGATATCCTGCCCGTCAATCAGAATACGCCCGCCTTCGGGGTCGTAAAACCGCAGCAACAGCTTGACCAAGGTCGATTTGCCCGCGCCCGACCGCCCGATCAGGCCGATCTTTTCCCCCGGCTGCACGGTGATATCCACCTGATCCAACCCGCCCGAACCACGGCCATAATGATGGGTCAGCCCGCGCATTTCCACCCGCCCGTCGGTCAGGGCCAGCGGCTTGGCATCGCTGTCGTCAACCAAGGTGATTGGCTGCGCAATCGTTTCTAGCCCCTCGGCCACGACGCCAAGCTGCTGGAAGAACGTCGATAGCGCCCACATGATCCAGGCGGTCATGGAGTTCAACCGCAGCGTCAGCGCCGTCGCAGCGGTCACCACGCCCACCGTCGCGTTGCCGGTTGACCACAGATAGAACGCCCAGCCTACGACCCCGACGATTAACAAACCGTTCAAGCTGACCAGACAGATATCCATGATGGTGAATATCCGCATTTCCTTTTGAAAAGTGACGCGCGCATTCTCGATGGCGCCCTTGGCATATTCAATCTCGCGGTCATGGTGAGCGAACATCTTGACCGAATGAATATTGCTGTAACTGTCGACCACGCGGCCCGTCACCTCTGACCGCGCATCCGACGCGGCCTGCGACGCGACCGCAACACGCTTGATCGTCCATTGGGTCAGCACAGCATAAAGCGCGAACCACGCGACCAAGGGGATCAGCAGTTGCCAGTCCGACGTGGTTAACAAAATCGCTGCGCCGATGAGATAGGCCAGCGCATAGGAAATCGCGTCAAAAACCTGAAACACGACCTCTCCCGCCGCGGGGGGCGTTTGCATGATGCGGTTGGCGATGCGCCCGGCAAAGTCATCCTCGAACCAGCCGACCGATTGCCGCAGCACCTGCCGGTGTCCGCGCCAACGGAAAAGTGTGCCGTAATTTGGCAACACAGCGTTGTTCAGCAGTAACACATGAACTGCCTGCACAGCAGGACGCGCGATCAGGATAAGCAGCGCGACGACGATAAACTCCGCCCCATAGCTGCGCCATACCTCGGCCGGGCTGCCGTCCATCAGATCGACAAGACGGCCCATATAGTAGATCAACCCGATCTCGATCGCCGCGACCACAACGGAAAGCACACCCGTGACCCAGAACACCGTTTTGAACGGCGCGCTGTAGTTGCGGAAAAAGGGCCACAGCCGCGTGGGCGGCGTGTCTTGCTCGGCGTAATCCGCATAGGGATCGACAAGATTTTCGAAAAATCGAAACATAATTCACCTGTAGGGCGCGTGTTCGCCGCCACTATAGAAAGAGCCGCGCCGAAAAGACCACAGGTTGCGTCAGCTTTCTGGCGTGTTCAACAAACTGTCCCGCGTCGCCGCAAACCCCGAAGCGATCCAGAGCGCCCTAAGCGCGGCCAGCCGCCTTCCCAAAGCAGGTCCGGTGTATTCCGGCATCAAATCAGCGGCTTGAACGGGAAATACGGCAGCTTCGGCCTGCGCGATACGATCAAGCACTGCCGCATCGGGTGGCGTTTCAGACAGGCACGCGCGCAGCACAACAACCGCGCGCGCCATATCGCCGCCGTCGATATGGGCAATCGCTGCGATAGATTCCGCGCCATATGCCGCCTCTTTCAGCCGATGCAGGTATTTCACATCTGCCTTGCTCAGCCTAAGGCGCTGGTAGGTATCCTCACCGCCAAGCGCTGCCAGCCGCGTGCGCCAGTCCACAGACATCTGCAACAGCTGTTCGAAATGCACGACCATCCCGAGCCAGCGGTCGTCGCTCCCCGGCAGAATTGTCCCCAAAACGCCGGTTTGACGCATCGCAGCTACCGCTGGCGCAGGGTCCGGCGCAGTTAACAGCTTCGTAAGCTCTGCTCCGATCCGCTCCGCCGACAGGCTTTCCAACCCATCGGTATGCGCTGCAATCGCGGCCAAAGCCTCCGGATCAAAGCCCTCGACCGGGTCCGCATACCACGCGCAAAACCGGAAATAGCGCAAGGTGCGCAGGTAATCTTCGCGGATACGTTGGGCGGCATCCTCGATAAACCTCACCCGCCGCGCGCGCAAATCAACAAGACCTTCAAGCGGGTCGATCACCCGCCCCTGCGCATCCGCATAAAGCGCGTTCATCGTAAAATCACGGCGCAACGCATCGTCGAGGATACTGTCCGAAAAAGCGACAACCGCGCGTCGCCCGTCCGTTTCCACATCCCGGCGGAAGGTCGTCACCTCGAACCCCTTACCGCCGCTGACCACGGTGACAGTTCCATGTTCCACGCCCGTCGGTACGGCTTTCAGCCCAGCGCGCGCGGCAAGAGCCATGACGCGTTCGGGCAATGCATTGGTCGACATGTCGACATCGCTATCCGCCACGCCCAAAAGCGCGTTCCGCACACAGCCCCCGACAAAATAGATCGCATGCCCGCCGTCCGTCACCGCATCGCATACGGCTTGGGCATCGGGGTCGGAAAGCCAGCGCGTGCTGGCAGGAAGGGTCACATCATACGTTCTGTCCATGCCCGCAACATACGCGCGGTTGCCCCCCAAATGTAATAGGGCCCATAAGGAACCGTGTAATAATACCGTCGCTGCCCCTGCCATCGGCGCGACTGGACCACGTAATTTTCGGCGTTGAGCACATGATCAAGTGGAACGGTAAAGACTTCCTCAACTTCGCCGGGTTCG
Organism: Sulfitobacter sp. TCYB15; assembly: GCF_040435955.1. NCBI lineage: Bacteria > Pseudomonadati > Pseudomonadota > Alphaproteobacteria > Rhodobacterales > Roseobacteraceae > Sulfitobacter > Sulfitobacter sp. TCYB15. Next base: position 430,720 of record NZ_CP159193.1, on the reverse strand, counting down.
GGGATAATTTCGAAGTCTTTTTTCACGAAGGCAATGACGGGCGTCACCAGAAAGTTCGTAACTGTCTCATGTGCGGGCAGCGTACCCAAGACGTCGACCAGATCCGAGGGCAGGCCGATTTCTTCCCGTGCCTCGCGTAGGGCTGCGGCAACGACATCCGCATCACCGCCATCCTGCTTGCCGCCCGGGAAGGCAATTTGCCCCGGATGGTGCTTTAGCGCGGACGACCGCTTGGTCAGGATAAGTTCCAACCGCCCGCCCCGATCAACGATCGGGGCCAAAACGCCAGCTGGCCGCAATATCCGGTTCGCCGGTGGCGTAGACCCTTTGTTAAGGTCAAAATCGGAAGACGTGACACCAGTTTGTGCCAGCGCCTTCCGAAAATGGGCGAGCTGATCAGCTGCCACTGTTGTCTTCTGCCTCGAACCCGACTGTTTTCGGGTCCAGATCATAATGCGCGCCACAGAACTGGCAGTCGGCCGTGACGCGGCCGTCGTCTGTCGTCATCGTTTCGATATCCCCCGCCGAATAGATCGACAGGCTTTGCCGCACACGATCTTCGGAGCAGGTGCAGCCAAAGCGGACCGCCTGCGCGTCGAATACGCGCGGCATCTCCTCGTGAAACAGACGTTTCAAGAGATCTGTCGGCGGCAGGCTCGGCCCAATCAGTTCAAGCTCGTCTACCGTATCCAGCAACACGTTGACGCGGCGCCAGTTATCCCCCTCTTCACCGTCGACCAGATCAGTGGCTTGCAGCACCTCGCCGCTACCTTCCCCTTGCGCGGCAAAGGGCGAGGCTTTGGGCATATGTTGCAGCATAACACCGCCGGCGCGCCAATGCTCATCCTCCCCCGGGGAGGTGGATTTGCCAAAGCTCAGCTCAAACCGTGTGGGCAGTTGTTCGGACTGCGCGAAATACGCCTCTGCACATTCGGACAGCGATTTACCGGTAAGCGGCGTAATCCCCTGATAGGGGGTCATACCGTTGCCCTGATCGATCATTATGGCAAAATACCCCTCGCCCACCTGATCAAAGGCCGGCCCATCGGTGATCCGGTCGGCGTCATAGCTGGCGTAGGCACGGATGCGCGCGGGTTCACCATCCTCCGTCGGGCCGTAGTAATCTGTCGCAATCATGCGCACGGGCCCTTTGGATTGGACCTGCAGCTGCAATTTCCAGCGCAGCTTAATGGTTTGCCCGATCAGCGCCGTAAGCAAAGCCATTTCGGCGACCAACGCCTCTACCTTTTCGGGATAGTCATGCTGACGCAAAATCCCTTCCAGCACGCCATCCAGACGCGCGACGCGCCCCCGAATATCAGAGGCATCGAGTTGAAAGGGTAGAACGGTGTCGTCCCACGCGATTTTGTTTCCTTGGGTCATTTGACTTTCCTTACCGGCAGACGGTTGGCATACCGCGTCTATATAAGGGCAACAAGCCGTGCGAAAAGGGGGAGTCATATGATGCGACGCGTTGGGGAACCGCCCATTCCGGGAAAAACATACACGTCGCGCCCCGGAGCCTATGCGATTTTGCCCCTCAAGGGTCGCTTTTTGATGACCGCCCAGCTTAGGCCACATGTTGATATTCAGTTGCCAGGCGGTGGCATTGACCCCGGTGAATCGCCTCTCCAAACGCTCCACCGCGAGGTGATGGAAGAGATTGGCTGGACCATTGCGCGCCCCCGGCGGTTGGGCGCATTCCGACGATACGTCTATATGCCGGAGTATGACATCTGGGCCGAGAAAATTTGCAATGTCTATGTCGCCCATCCCGTCCGTCATATTGCCCCCCCGATAGAGCCTGACCACGCAACAGTTGTTCTGTCGGGGGAAGAGGCCGTTTCGGTGCTAGGCAACGATGGAGATCGGCACTTTCTTGAACGGTTTCTGGCGGCAAGGTCCTGAAATTCGAAGCAGATGCCGGAAACATCATCAGGAAAGTCAGCCGTCCCCGCATGATCTTCTAGCCGCGACGTGAGCGCGTCAAAGAAAAGCGGCCCCCTGATGGGGTGCAGATCATGTAGAACCTGATTTAAACCATTATCGTCCAGCATTTGCCCAATCGGGTCAGGACATTCCGTCACCCCGTCGGAAAGCACGATCAGACGGTCGCCAGGGTAAAGCTGGCTCGCGACTGTTTCATATTGCGCATCGGCAATCAGCCCTACGGGCAGCCCGCCTCTCCCGAAGTTTTCCAACCTGCTGTTGCGTCGCTGAATGAAGGGGTGCGGGTGGCCGGCCTGGGTTGCCCTGATCCTGCCGGTATCAAGTTCAATTTCCGCCAGAAAAAGTGTGAAATACTGCTCCGATTCCATGTCAGAGAGCACTAGGCTGTTCAGCTCGGCGATTACTTGGTCGGGCGGGCGCATTTTATACGTCCCGTCAGATTGGCGTGCCAATGCCAGGTTTTGCTCAGGTGCGACGGCGGAAAATATACCGGCCAAACGGGCGGCCATCAGAGCCGAGCTCACCCCGTGACCGGACACATCTAGCCCGTAAATCCCGATGCTATTTCCCGCTGTGAAATATCCCACCAGATCGCCCCCTACATGCCCGCTGGACCTGAGCATCAAAGACACGGTACCCGCATCGAAGGCGCAGTACGGTTCCTGCAAAAGGGATTTCTGAAACTTTCGCGCTTCGTCTAGGTCCCGATCCAATGCGTCATGTACGTTTTGCAACGCGTCCAAAGCTTCACTAATGACACGGTTTTTCGACGATAATTCACGCTGCATCGTCAAAATGCGTTCGCCCGCCATGATTCGCGCGCGTAGCTCGTCAACGTTGACTGGCTTGCTGACAAAATCGTCCGCACCGCTGTCCAACCCTTTAACCACCTCGGACTTATCAGATTTTGCCGTCAGTAAAATGAAGTACCCGTAGCTGCCCTTCGAAAGTTTGCGAAACGCCTCGCAAAATTGCAGCCCCGACATACCCGGCATAATCCAATCGCTGATGATCAGATCCGGTAGCGTTTGTTCGCAGACCGCCAATGCCTCTTCAGCAGAGGCCGCTTCCTGCACATCGAATCCCCATCGCGACAGTGTCGCCATCAAGATTCGCCGTTGCAGCGCGCTATCGTCGACAACCATAGCTGTTTTGATCGCGCGAAACCGCTGCGGCGTGTTTGGTCGGGCTATTTTTTCAATCTTGTTCTGCAACATTCAAAAGCTTTCGGCATCTTCGCCCCGAGCCTAGCCAACGACAGATTAAGATTCGGTGAAGCCCAAAAGTTTTTAAGTGATGATCGCCCTGCACGCTTTGTTAGGAATTTTGCCCCACATTGGCCGGAGAAAGAGGGCGAATCAGTGATTGACTGGGAACAGGTCACGACCTTGCAGGCCGCTGTTGGGCGCGACGACTTCAGCACAATTATGTGCGTGTTTTTTAAGGAGGTGGAAGAAGCCAATGCTCAGCTAACGATGGACGTAACGACCGATCAGTTTCGCGATATACTTCACTTTGTGAAGGGCAGCGCGTTAAGCGTGGGGTTTGTCGAATTGTCAGAACAATGCGCGCAGGCCGAAGGCAATTTTGCCGGCAGCCATCAAATCACATCTATTTGGAAGGAGATCCTTACCAGCTATGAAAAATCGAAAGAACATTTCCTATCGAACACGGGGACCTGCATTGCGCCTATAGAACAAATTGAGCCAAGGTTTCGTCATTCGTGATGTCCGTATAGGTAAATCCTGCGTCCTTCAGTTGCGCCAAGAACGGCCCAAAACTGTCAGGGCTGCGTGTTTCAATTCCGATCAGGACAGAGCCGAAGTTTCGCGCAGACTTCTTCAGGTATTCAAACCGACAGATGTCATCGTCCGGGCCGAGAATGCTCAAGAATTCTTTCAGTGCACCCGGGCGCTGCGGCATCCGCAGAATAAAATATTTTTTGACGCCGGAGTACCGCTGCGCCCGCTCTTTCACCTCTGGCAGACGCTCAAAATCGAAGTTTCCGCCGGATGCTACGCATACAATGGTCTTGCCCTTGATCTGGTCAGCTACTTCGCCCAGCGCCTCAATAGATAGGGCACCAGCAGGTTCTAACACGATGCCTTCAACATTCAGCATTTCGATGATCGTGACGCAGATGCGGTCTTCGGCCAGATGGATCACATCACTCTCTGCGACACGATCCAACCGTGCAAAGTTACGTTGGCCAATTTTTGCGACCGCGGCCCCATCGACGAAACTATTGATAGGAGACACATCCACCGGTGCACCCGCGGCCAAAGCTTTGGCCAAACTAGGGGCCCCTTCAGGTTCAACAAAGCTATACCGGCACTCATTTTGAAAATAGCTGTAAACGCCGGACGAAAGACCGCCGCCACCAACGGGAAGCAGAATGTGGTCGGGCACGCGCCCTAACTGCTCCTCTATTTCAACCGCAACGGAGGCTTGCCCCTCAATGACATCTTCATCATCGAAAGGAGACAGAAAATGCGCACCCTCTTCCACGCAATACTGCTGCGCCGCGGCGAGCGTTTTGTCAAAGTAGTCGCCGATCAAGCAAACCTCGACCTGAAGCCCACCGAACATCTTGGTTTTCTGAATTTTCTGTTGAGGCGTCGTGACGGGCATGAAAATCACACCTTTCACACCGAAATGACTGCACATAAATGCAACACCTTGGGCGTGGTTGCCCGCACTTGCACAAACGAAAACAGACTTCTCGGGGATCACTTTGCGCATGGCGTTGAACGCTCCACGCAACTTATATGATCTAACGGGGCTTAGGTCTTCGCGTTTCAACCATATGTCAGCGTCGTATTTTTCTGACAGATGTTCGTTGCGCATCAAGGGGGTGGCGGGAAACACCTCTCGCATCTGTTGCGCTGCGCTGCGTGCTGCAGTTTTAAACATATCTGTCATCTCATCGACCTTACCGTTGAATACTTGTCGATACGATTCCCAGGTGACGCGGTCAACGCAGCCTTCAATCTTGCTCACGCCTTGAAAAACAGGTACTTCGCGGTGCAAACCGAAAAGGAAACATCATGTCCGCGCCCAAAAAAGTTGTGCTCGCCTATTCTGGTGGGCTTGATACCTCGATCATCCTGAAATGGCTGCAAACCGAATATGGCTGCGAGGTGGTTACCTTTACCGCTGACCTCGGCCAAGGCGAAGAGCTTGAGCCCGCCCGCGCCAAAGCTGAAATGATGGGCGCATCCGAGATTTACGTGGAAGACGTGCGCGAAGAATTCGTGCGCGATTTCGTCTTCCCCATGTTCCGCGCCAATGCGGTCTACGAAGGCCTATACCTGTTGGGCACCTCCATCGCGCGCCCTCTGATTTCCAAGCGCCTTGTTGAAATCGCCGCCGAAACCGGCGCCGACGCCGTTGCGCACGGCGCGACAGGCAAGGGCAACGATCAGGTTCGCTTCGAATTGGCGGCCTATGCGTTGAACCCCGACATCAAGGTGATCGCGCCATGGCGAGAATGGGACCTGTCCAGCCGGACTAAATTGATCGAATTTGCCGAAAAACATCAGATCCCCGTGGCGAAGGACAAACGTGGCGAAGCGCCGTTTAGCGTGGACGCGAACCTGCTGCACACCTCTTCGGAAGGCAAAGTGCTGGAGGATCCGGCCGTGGACGCGCCCGACTATGTGTACCAGCGCACCGTCTCGCCAGAGCAGGCACCAGATACGCCCGAGTATGTAGAGATCGGGTTTGAACGTGGCGATGCGGTTAGCATCAACGGCGAAGCCATGTCGCCCGCGACACTTCTGGCTAAATTGAACGAACTTGGCGGCAAACATGGCTGCGGGCGCCTTGACCTTGTCGAGGGTCGTTTTGTCGGGATGAAATCCCGCGGTATTTACGAAACGCCGGGCGGCACCTTGCTGCTTGAAGCACACCGCGGGATCGAATCAATCACGCTCGACCGTGGGGCGATGCACCTGAAGGACGAGCTGATGCCGCGCTATGCGGAGCTGATCTATAACGGTTTCTGGTACAGCCCCGAGCGCACCATGCTGCAAGCGGCGATTGATGCCTCGCAAACCCATGTAACCGGTACAGTTCGACTAAAATTGTACAAAGGCCACGTGCGTACCGTCGGCCGCTGGTCGGATCATTCGCTGTATTCCGAAGCCCACGTGACATTTGAAGATGACGCTGGTGCCTATGATCAAAAAGACGCGGCGGGCTTCATTCAGCTGAACGCGCTGCGCCTCAAGCTCTTGGCCGCACGCGATAAGCGCCTCAAAGGGTAAACAGAAAAGGCCCGGACAGGGGGATATTCTGTCCGGGCCTTCTTTTGGGTTAGAACGGTTTACTCTGCAGTAATAACCGTCATCACCAATTTACCGTCTGGCTTGATCGGGCCGTCTTCTTTGGCGCCCAATGTGTATTCAAAGCCGCCGGTTTTCATGCCGCCCTCTTCGGAGTGGACCATGAGCATCAACATATCGCCGGATTTCACTTCTTCTTGCAGAATGGCGGCAACGTCGACGTTTTCACCGGCACGCAGAGGCGCGTAGCCGACAACGGGGCCGGGTTTCATCTCGGCATCTGTGCGGTGAACGACCATCCAGCCATTTTCAGTTGCCATCACCTTATCGGCGCTGACCACACCGTTGGATACATCTTGATCCATCGCTTCGACCATCGCGTTGCTGTGTGCGGCGGCGAAGGCTGTACCCGTGGCAAGCGTGAGAGCCAGAGCGGTTGCTGTAAACATCTTCATGTTAAATCTCCTTGTTGCGTGGTTCTTCATGACGAGTCACGCAACATGAGATGATTTAGTTTCGATAAATCGAAGATATTTACCCAAAATCACCTAAGCCGTTGATCATAAAGCTTTTGATAATGTGGAAGGGCTTTGGCACACAGCGCTTCGGCGGCAGGTTCAAGCCTGGGCAACGGCCCCTCTGCCCCTGCAAAACCGGTGCTTTTGTGCACGGCACCATACCAATGTGATGCCCAGATGCCATCTTCGGCACGTGGGCCCGCCGCCCAGGATAGCATTGCCGGATCGAAGGGCAGGCTGATGGCATCACACAGCTTACGCAGCATTCCTTCGGGGTTCGCGCGAATATCAGCGGAATCGATGACCAGCCCACCGATTTGATCGTACAGCGAGGTCTGTTGGCCATAGCCGATATCATTAAAATTCGGCGCTTCTCGTTTCGCGGTATAGCTGGCGATCACGCGGGCGGGGTGGCGTATCAGGTGGACATGCACGCAGCCCTCTGCCCAATCCATCGGAAACCCGTCAATCATATGATGGGGCATGTGTTTCATGTAGCGATGCGGCGTGCCCGGCTCTGCGCAGCGCGCCGCGACGCTCGAGGGGTCGCATTCATGGCCCGCGATAATTTCATCTTTCATCGGATGATCGGCGCCGGTGGCCTTAAGATACGGCGCATAGAACGGTTCATCCATCGCGGTGAAATCGGCCCGGTTGCCGAAGCTATACATCATCGCCGTGCTCAGATTGCGCGGGCCGGACCACATTGCGATACGCATCAGGCACATTCCTTTGCAATCAGGTCTTTGTATAAACCGCGCAGCTTTTTTGTTACCGGCCCCATGTCGCCGGTGCCAATCTGACGGCCATCGATCATCGCGACAGGTGTTTGCGCCCCGAATGTGCCGGTCAAGAAGGCCTCGTCAGCACCATAGGTGTCGACCAATGAATAATTCCTTTTGAAACACGGGATATCATTGGCGCGGCACAGGTCGATGACCTTCTGACGGGTGATTCCATTCATGCAGTAATCGCCGGTGCTGGTCCAAACCTCCCCTTTGCGGACGATGAAAAAGTTACAGGCGTTTGTTGTATTCACGAAACCGTTGATATCGAGCATCAGCCCTTCGTCGGCACCCGCTTTTTCCGCGGCAATACACGCAAGAATACAGTTCAATTTGGAATGACTATTTAGCTTTGGGTCCTGCGTCATCGGCAGCCCGCGCAGATGCGGCACCGTGGCCAGCCGGATCGGGCGCGGCATATTCGGGCGCGAGTGTTCCATAATGATCGTGATGGTGGGGCCCGATTGCGACAGCGACGGGTGCTGGAAGGGCCGCGTTTTTGGCCCCCGTGTGATCATCAGGCGCGCGTGGGCATCAGTGGTCATGCCATTGGCTTTTTGCGTCTCTAACAAGGCTGAAATCAGGGCGTCGCGCGTCATCCCGATGTCAAGGTCAATGGCTTTGGACGCCTCGAACAGGCGGTCAAAGTGATCGTTCAGAAAAGCCCATGTACCATCATACAGCCGCAGCCCTTCCCAGATGCCGTCGCCCAGCATGAAACCGCTGTCATAGACGCTGACCACGGCCTGTGCCTTGGGGACAATCTGACCGTTTAAATAGATCAAAATGTCTTCATTGCGGGCATCTTCTTCGGCTTGGTGCGTGGTGACGTGGGTTTGCATCAAATTGCTCCTTCTTTGGGGCTGACGCTAAGAACTTCGTGCCGCGGGGCCAAGGGTGAAACCGACATCACTTGGCTGTGACATCACGGGCACCTGAGTTGCGTCGCGCAAACATTGCGGTCACCGTTAGGCAAAACAAAGGAGAGTATTCCATGGGATTTGCCACAAATATGCGCATGATCGCGTTAAGCGCTGCCATTGGTCTGGGCCTTGCAGCACAGGCGACAACCGCAAAAGCTGCCGGAACAGAGACGCTTTTGGTCGCGGGCGGCTGCTTTTGGTGCGTTGAAGCGGACTTTGAAAGCGTGAAAGGCGTGAAAGAGGTCGTATCGGGTTTTGCGGGCGGAAGCGTGAAAAACCCCACCTATAAACAGGTCGTCGCCGGCGGCACCGGGCACTATGAAGCGGCGCAGATCCAGTATGATCCGGCGGTTGTGTCTGCGGACCAGTTGCTGTCGATGTTCTTCCGGTCGGTTGATCCAACGGACGCGGGCGGGCAATTCTGCGACCGCGGCGATAGCTACCGCACCGCGATTTTTGCCGACGGTAACGGGCAGAAGGCCGCTGCAGAAAAGGCCAAGGCCGATGCGCAGGCCGCTTTGGGCAAGAACGTCGTAACCCCGCTCTTGGGCAAAGCCGCGTTCTACCCCGCCGATGCCTACCATCAGGATTACTACAAAAGCGATGAACGTCTGGCCTTTACCAGCGTCGGCTTGGGCGTGAAGAAATCCGTCGCCTACAAGCGCTATCGCAACGGCTGTGGGCGCGACCAGCGCGTGAAACAACTTTGGGGCAGCGCTGCGCCCTTTGCGAAATAACGTTAACCCAGCGTTAATCGCGAGCGTTAATCTTCGTCAAAACCGTGATCCTGGATGTCTTTGAGGTCCGGGATCACATCCGCTGTCCCTTGCCGCGTGACCATCAAGGCGCCAGCTTGCATTGCCAGCGCAATCGCATCCGGCATCGACAGTTTGCGGTCCAAGGCGGCGATCAGATAGCCGGTAAACGTGTCCCCCGCCCCCGTGGTATCGATGGCTTTGACCGGATAGGCCGGAAAGCTTTGCACCGTTTTCGCCTTGTTAGAGACCCATTTGCACCCCTCAGCGCCCAAGGTCACGATAATATCGTCGATCGGCAGCGCGTCGATGCGGGCACCTGTGGTTTTTTCAAGCGCCTCTGCCTCGACCTCGTTCAACACCAGCAGATCAATGTCGGGCAGAACCTGCGCCACGATTTCAGCATCAAAGGGCGCAGCGGCATAAGCGACGCGCAGGCCCAGAGTATGCGCGGTCTGCGCGGCAAAGCGTTGGCCCAGGGTTTCGTTCTGCATCAGCAGAAAGTCACCGGGCGATGCCTCTGCCAGGGCGGCCCCGATCATCTGGGTGGTGATCTGGTGATTGGCCCCTGAGAACAACACGATAGAGTTTTCGCCATCCTCGGCCACACAGATATTCGCGTGACCGGTGGCCGTGTCGATCATGCTGATATGCTGCGTTTCGACGCCGTATTCCAGCAAGCGGTCCACGGTCCATTTACCGTCCGGCCCCACAGCACCGATATGCATAACGCGCGTTCCGGCGCGGGCGGCGGCGACCGACATATTGGCGCCCTTCCCGCCCAACCCTTGCCGGAAATCATGCGCGGCAATCGTTTCCCCCGGCGCCGGCAGATGCCGCAGATAGTAGAAATTATCCGCGTTGACAGAGCCGAGGTTCCAGATCATTCGCCAACCTTGCAGGCCGCCAGAATAGCCATGTTCAGGATGTCATTCGCGGTGGATGTGGTCGAACAGATCTGGATCGACTTGTCCAACCCCGTCAGGATCGGGCCGATTACTGTGGCCCCCGCCATTTCCTGCATCAATTTGACCGAGATACTGGCCGAATGCCGCGCCGGCACGACGAGGATATTCGCAGGCCCTGTCAGCCGCGAGAACGGATAGTTCTTTTGGCTTTCGGCATTCAGCGCCACATCCACGGTCATTTCGCCTTCGTATTCGAAATCGACCCCGCGTGCGTCCAGCACATCGGGGGCACGCTGCATCTTTTCTGCGCGCTCGGAAACCGGATAGCCAAAGGTAGAGAAGCTAACGAAGGCAACCCGTGGCTCAAGCCCCATGTGGCGGGCGACCTTGGCCCCTTTTTCAGCAATATTCGCAAGGTCTTCTTCGTTCGGCCATTCATGCACCAGCGTATCGCCGATGAACACAATCCGCCCCTTGTGCAGCAGCGCAGTGATCCCGACGGCGCCGTGTTTTGCATTGGCATCGAACACGTGGTTTAGCCGTTCAAGCACATGGGCGGATTTGCGGGTTGCACCGGTCACCAGACCATCGCCATGCCCGTGCGCCAACATCAGCGCGGCAAAGACGTGGCGGTCACGGGCGGCCAGACGGTGGATATCCTTGCTGTCCGACCCCTTGCGCTGCAAGCGATTGTAAAGGAATGACTTATACGTCTCCAGGTGCTGGGTATTGGCCGCATTCACGACCTCAAGCTCGCGGTAGGCATCCTCCATCCCCGCCGCCGTCAGCTTGGCCTTTACGTCGTCGGCACGCCCGACGACCAGCGCCTTGCCCAGACCGGAGCGTTGATACATCACCGCAGCCCGCAGAACCTTGGGGTCATCCCCTTCTGCAAAGATCATCCGCGCCTGATTGGCCCGCGCACGGGCGTTGATCCCACGCAGGATATTCGCCGTCGGGTCCATCCGCGACTTCAGGCTCAGCTCGTAGGCGTCCATATCGATGATCGGGCGCCGCGCGGCGCCGGTGTCCATACCTGCACGTGCAACAGCAGGCGGAATACGATGGATCAGACGCGGATCGAACGGCGTCGGGATGATGTAATCCCGACCAAAGCTCAGGTTCTTGCCATAGGCCAGCGCCACTTCGTCCGGCACATCCTCGCGTGCCAGATCGGCCAAAGCGTGGGCGCAGGCGATCTTCATCTCGTCGTTGATGGCGCGGGCGTGGATATCAAGCGCCCCGCGGAACAGGTAGGGAAAGCCCAAAACGTTGTTAACCTGATTGGGGTAATCGCTGCGGCCCGTGGCGACAATCGCATCGGGGCGTACCTCGTGCGCTTCCTCCGGCGTGATTTCAGGATCGGGGTTCGCCATCGCGAAGATCACCGGATTATCCGCCATGCTGGCGACCATCGCGGGCGTCACGGCCCCTTTGACCGACACACCCAGGAACACATCCGCGTTCTTCATCGCCTCTTCCAGCGTGCGCAGCTCGGTCTGCGCAGCATGGGCCGACTTCCACTGGTTCATGCCCTCGGTACGGCCCTGATAGATCACACCTTTTGTATCGCACATGATACAGTTGTTGTGCTTGGCCCCCATCGCCTTGAGCAGTTCAAGACAGGCGATCCCCGCCGCGCCCGCACCGTTCAACACGATCTGCACATCTTCGATCTTCTTGCCCGAAATGCGCAAAGCGTTCAGCAGACCCGCAGCACAGATCACCGCGGTGCCGTGCTGGTCGTCGTGAAAGACGGGAATATCCATCTCTTCTTTCAGACGCTGTTCGATGATGAAACATTCTGGCGCCTTGATATCCTCAAGGTTGATCCCGCCGAACGTCGGCCCCATCAGCTTGACCGCGTTGATGAAGGCCTCGGGGTCTTCGGTGTCCAGCTCGACGTCGATCGAATTCACGTCGGCGAACCGTTTGAACAGCACCGACTTGCCCTCCATCACCGGTTTCGACGCCAGCGCACCAAGGTTGCCCAAGCCCAAAACAGCAGTGCCGTTGGAAATCACCGCGACCATATTGCCCTTGTTGGTATAGTCATATGCCAGCTCGGGATTTTCAGCGATCGCCTCACAGGGAACGGCAACACCGGGGGAATAGGCGAGGCTCAGATCCCGCTGGGTCGTCATCGGGACGGTTGCGGTGATTTCGAACTTGCCCGGCGTGGGTTCAAGGTGAAAGGCGAGCGCCTCTTCGGACGTGATGCGGTTTTTGGTCACTAGAACGGCTTTCCTCATGGTTTCCCGCTTGATATCGCCGATCGGCCCCTCACACAATCATGATGGCGCTCACGGTTTGCACGACGTCGCGGCGACGCCTCGCGTGCAACGCCGGTCCGCCCTTTCGTCCGGAGGCGCGGTTTTGTACACAACGTTAACTCGAACCGGGGGCGCAGGGTGACCGAAGAAAAAATCACGCCAATGATGGCGCAATATCTAGAGCTTAAATCCCAGTACGCCGAAGCGCTGCTGTTCTACCGCATGGGCGATTTTTACGAGATGTTCTTTGACGATGCCGTCGCCGCGGCTGAAGCGCTGGATATCGCGCTGACCAAACGCGGCAAACACGGGGGCGAAGACATCCCCATGTGCGGCGTGCCGGTCCATGCCGCCGAAGGGTATTTGCTGACGCTGATCCGCAAAGGCTTCCGCGTGGCGGTCTGCGAACAGATGGAAAGCCCGGCAGAGGCGAAGAAACGCGGCTATAAATCCGTGGTCAAACGCGATGTCGTGCGGCTGGTCACCCCCGGCACATTGACCGAGGAATCCCTGCTCGAAGCGCGGCGCCACAACTATCTGGCCGCATTTGCAGAGGTCCGCGACGGTCATGCGCTGGCCTGGGTCGATATTTCGACCGGCGCGTTTCACGTGATGCCCCTGACCCTGTCGCGCCTTGGCCCCGAACTGGCCCGTCTGTCCCCGTCAGAGCTGATCGTGTCAGAAGCGAAAGAGGCTGATTTGCGTGAATTAGTCTCTGATTTCGACATCGCGCTGACCCCGATCGCACGCTCTGCCTTTGACAGCCGCAGCGCTGAGAAACGGGTCTGCGATCTGTTCGGCATCGGGTCGCTCGACGCCTTCGGCAGCTTTGAACGCGCCGATATCTCGGCCATGGGCGCGATCATCGACTATCTCGAGATTACACAGAAGGGCAAACTCCCCCTCCTGCGCCCGCCGCAGAAAGAGGCCGAGGCCCGCAGCGTACAGATCGACGCTGCCACACGTCGCAATCTTGAACTGACACATGCGCTGACAGGTGGTCGCGCCGGTACGCTGTTGTCCGTCATGGACAAGACAGTGACCGCCGGCGGTGCCCGGCTACTGGAACGGCGCATTTCGTCACCTTCCCGTGTGTTAGAGACGATTCAATCCCGTCTGGACGCGATCAGCTTTGCCTATGACACACCGTCGATCCGCAATGACATCCGCCAGCATCTGCGCAACGTCCCTGATCTGGACCGCGCCCTGTCGCGCCTGTCGCTGGACCGCGGCGGCCCCCGTGACCTTGCCGCCATCCGCAACGGCCTGACCGAAGCCAGCCATCTGGCCGACAAGATGCAAGCTGCCGTCCTGCCCGATCTGCTGGCCCAGGCCGCCAAAGGGCTTACCGGCCATGACAGCCTGATTGATCTGCTCGACGATGCGCTGATTGCCGAACCACCCCTGCTGGCCCGCGACGGCGGCTTTATCGCGCCGGGGTATGACGCCGAGCTGGACGAGGTGCGCACCCTGCGGGACGAAGGCCGCAGCGTCATTGCCCAGATGCAGCAGGATTTCATCTCGCTCACCGGTATCTCGACGTTGAAGATCAAACACAACAACGTGCTTGGGTATTTCGCCGAAGTCACAGCGACCCACGCCGAGAAAATGCTGTCGGCGCCGCTGTCCGATACCTTTATCCACCGTCAGACCACTGCCAATCAGGTCCGTTTCACAACCGTGGAACTGTCCGAGATGGAGACAAAGATCCTCAACGCGGGCAACCACGCGCTGGAGATTGAAAAGCGGCTCTATGAAACGTTGAAACGCGCGATTCTGGATCACTCCGGCCCGATCGGTGTCGCCTCGGCTGGATTGGCCGAGATTGATCTGGCCACCGGTCTGGCCGATCTGGCGCAGTCCGAAAACTGGGTGAAACCCCGCGTCGACAATTCACGTGCCTTCGACATTCAGGGGGGCCGCCATCCGGTCGTGGAACGCGCCTTGGCCCAGCAATCCGGCAGCCCCTTTATCGCCAATGATTGCACCCTGTCGGCCGATGGCGACAACGCGAATATCTGGCTGCTGACCGGCCCTAACATGGCGGGTAAATCGACCTTCCTGCGGCAGAACGCGATCATCGCCCTGATGGCGCAAATGGGCAGCTACGTGCCTGCCGCCACCGCGCACATCGGCCTGATCAGCCAGATTTTCAGCCGTGTCGGCGCCTCTGACGATCTGGCACGGGGCCGTTCCACGTTTATGGTCGAAATGGTCGAAACCGCCGCAATCCTCAATCAGGCGGACGACCGCGCGCTTGTGATCCTGGATGAAATCGGGCGCGGCACGGCGACCTATGACGGCTTGTCCATCGCTTGGGCCACGCTGGAACACCTGCATGATATCAACCGCTCTCGCGCTTTGTTCGCGACGCACTACCATGAAATGACCGCGCTTTCGAACAAGCTGGGCGGGGTCGATAACGCCACCGTCGCGGTCAAGGAATGGGACGGAGAGGTGATCTTCCTGCACGAGGTCCGCAAAGGCGCCGCCGATCGGTCCTACGGTGTGCAGGTCGCGCAATTGGCCGGCTTGCCGCCTTCCGTCATCGCGCGCGCACGCGTCGTGCTTGAAGCGTTGGAAAAGGGCGAACGCGAAGGCGGCGCGACGCAGAAAACCCTGATCGACGACCTGCCCCTGTTTGCCGTGGCACCGGCACCTGCGCCTCAACCAAAACAAAGCTCCAAGCTCGAAGAAACGCTGGCCGAGATTATCCCCGACGAGCTCTCTCCACGTGAAGCGCTCGACCTGCTCTATAAATTGAAAGAGGCGGCCAAAACCTGACCGCCTCCCTCGCTTCCAAATGGTGTTAAATCCTCCCCGAAGGGCCGCTCTATCCCGGGCGTTTACCCTGCGGGGGTAGAGGAAACGCCGACCTGCGCCGGACGCAGCAGACGGTCGTGCAACATGAAACCTTCGGCGGCGACCTGGATGATATCGCCTGCTTTGGTGTCTGGCACGGGCGCCTCGAACATCGCCTGATGATGCTGCGGATCGAACTTGTCACCCACTGCGGGCGAAATGACTTCGATGCCGTGCTTCTTGAACACGCTCAGCAACTCGCGCATCGTCAGTTCGATCCCTTCCAGCAATGGGCCGGAAATGGTGCGCTGCTCTTCTGTAGCGGCTTCCAGGGCGCGTTTCATATTGTCGTAGACCGGCAGCATGTCGCGCGCCAGTTTCGACCCGCCATAGTTTTCCGCCTCGCGACGGTCCTTGTCAGACCGTTTGCGCGCGTTCTCTGCGTCGGCCAGGGCCCGCATGAAACGGTCTTTCAGCTGGTCACGCTCGGCACGCAATTCGTCCAGTTCCAGCGCTTCGTCGTCAATCTCGGACATCTCGTCGGCATAGGCTTCGGCCTCTGCGTCATCGATATCATCCAGAAATTCGTTCTCTTTCGGCTCTGCCATAATTCACCTCTAGCTGCGGTTCGAAATCAGCTTTCCAACCAGCTGCGCCGTGTAATTCACAATCGGCACGATACGTCCATAATTAAGGCGCGTGGGGCCGATCACACCGACCGCCCCGATCACCTTACGATCAGCGTTCATATAAGGGGAAACGACCAGAGAGGAACCCGAAAGTGAAAAAAGTTTATTCTCAGAACCAATAAAAATGCGCACACCGTCGCCCGCGTCGGCCAATTCGAGGAATTCCGCGATATCCCGCTTGCGTTCAAGGTCGTCAAACAGCTGGCGGATCAATTCGACGTTCTCGGCCTCGCCTTCGGTGTTGATCAGATTCGACCGTCCGCGCACGATCAACCGCTCGGGGGACTCCCCTTCGCCCTGCCACAGCGCCAGACCGCTTTCTACAAGCTGCTGCGCAAGAACGTCGATCTGCTGGCGCCGCTGGCTGATCTCATGCGCGATGGTGCGCTGCAATTCCGAGATGGTTTTCCCCTCGACCAGCGCATTCAGGAAATTCGCGGCTTCACGCATGCTGCTGGGGGTCTGGCCCGGCGGCGGTGTGAACAATCGGTTCTCCACGTGACCGTCGGAAAAGACCAGAACGACCAGCGCCCTATCGTGAGACAGTGAAACAAATTCGATATGCTTGATCGGTGCCTCGTGTTTGGGCGTCAGCACAAGCGAGGCACCCTGGGTCACGCCGGACAGCGCCGACCCCACCCGATCAAGAATGCCGCTGACATCGGCGTTGTTGCTGCCAACGGTCGCGTCGATCTTTTCACGGTCCGTCTCGGTTGGATCGCCGATCTCGATCATGCCGTCGACGAACATGCGCAGCCCCATCTGCGTCGGGATACGACCGGCGCTGACATGGGGGCTGCCCAGCAGTCCCATATATTCAAGATCCTGCATCACATTACGGATCGTCGCCGCGCTGACCTTTTCGCTGAAATCACGGGTCAGCGTGCGCGACCCCACGGGATCGCCATTCGCCAGATAGCCTTCGACCACGCGGCGGAACACCTCGCGCGAGCGGTCGTTCATCTCGTCTAAAACTGTAGGTGTTTTGTCCATAGTGGGAGAAGTATGTGCGACAGGGGGCAAACGTCAATCGGGGTTGCATCGCGCCGCAACGCAGAGTTATCCCCAATGGCAAATGGAAAAGGAAATACCTATGCGCCCCTCTGGTCGGAAACTTGACGAACTGCGTGCCGTATCGATTGAAACGGGATTCACCAAACACGCCGAAGGATCGGCCCTGATCAAGATGGGCGACACCCATGTGCTGTGTACCGCCACGATCGAGGACCGCGTGCCGCCCTTCATCAAAGGCTCCGGTCTGGGCTGGGTCACGGCAGAATACGGCATGCTGCCCCGTGCCACCAACACCCGTATGCGCCGCGAGGCGGCAATGGGCAAACAAGGGGGGCGTACCGTTGAAATTCAACGCCTTATCGGTCGCGCCCTGCGCGCCGGCGTGGATCGCAGTGCCTTGGGCGAACGTCAGATCACCATCGACTGCGACGTGCTGCAGGCCGACGGCGGCACGCGTTGTGCCTCTATCACGGGCGGTTGGGTCGCGTTGAAACTGGCGGTGAACAAGCTGATGAAGGCGGGCGACGTGGTCAGCGACCCACTGGTCGATCCGGTCGCCGCGATCAGCTGCGGCATCTATGCGGGCCAGCCCGTGCTTGACCTTGACTACCCCGAGGATTCCGAAGCAGGCGTGGACGGTAACTTTATTATGACCGGCAGCGGCAAATTGATCGAGATCCAGATGAGCGCCGAAGGCTCCACCTATTCGCGCGACCAGATGAACCAGTTGATGGATCTCGCCGAAAAGGGCGTGGCAGAGCTTGTCGAGAAGCAGAAGGCAGCCACCGCATGACCCGTAAATTCACCGGCGACCAGATTCTGGTCGCCACCCACAACGCTGGCAAGCTGCAGGAAATGACCGAGCTTTTCGCCCCCTTCGGCGTCACCGTCAAAGGTGCCGCCGAGATGAACCTGGGCGAGCCGGAGGAAACCGAAAACACTTTCATCGGCAACGCCCGCATCAAAGCCCGTGCGGCGGTCGCGGCAACGGGCCTTCCCGCGCTTGCAGATGACTCCGGGATCGAGGTCGAAGCGCTGGACAATGCCCCCGGCGTCTATACCGCCGATTGGTCCGAAACGCCCAACGGCCGCGATTTCGTCATGGCGATGACCAAGACCCACAGGTTGCTGGAAGAGGCAAACGCCCCACACCCGCGCCGCGCGCGGTTCTGCGCGACACTGGTTTTGGTCTGGCCCGACGGACATGAAGAGATTTTCGAAGGCCGCGTGAACGGCACGCTTGTCTGGCCGATCCGCGGCGACGTCGGTCACGGCTATGACCCGATGTTCCAACCCGACGGGCACGAGCAGACCTTTGGCGAAATGTCCGCCGACGCCAAGAACGCAATCAGCCACCGTGCGGACGCTTTCGCCAAACTGATCTCTGCCTGCTTTGACTGAGGATTGGCGCCAGGGGGGCTTTGGCCTTTATATCCATTGGCCGTTTTGCGAGGCGAAGTGCCCCTATTGTGACTTTAACAGCCATGTTAGTCGCACAATCGACCAACGGGCCTGGCGCGATGCCTATCTGGCAGAGCTTGAACGCGGCGCCGCCGAAACCCAAGGGCGCGTCTTGAACGCCGTCTTTTTCGGCGGCGGCACCCCAAGTCTGATGGACCCCGATGTCGTCGCTGATGTCATCGCCGCGATCCGTCGACTGTGGCCCACGGCCAATGATCTGGAAATCACGCTCGAGGCGAACCCCGGTTCGGTTGAAGCCGACCGTTTTGCAGCCTTCCGTCAAGCGGGCGTCAACCGTATTTCAATGGGTATACAGGCCCTGAATGATGCGGACCTGAAACGTCTGGGCCGCATCCATACGGTTGACGAAGGGCTTGCCGCTTTTGACATCGCCCGCAATACCTTTGAACGCGTCAGTTTTGACCTGATTTATGGTCGCCAGAACCAGGGTTTGGCCGACTGGCGGACCGAGCTGAAACAGGCCCTATCGCTAGCGATAGACCATATGTCGCTGTATCAACTGACCATCGAGCAAGGCACCGCCTTTGGCGATCGCTATGCAGTGGGAAAGCTGCGCGGATTGCCCAGCGATGATCTGGGCGCCGATATGTATGCGGCCACTCAGGATATTTGCGGCGAGATGGGCATGCCCTCTTACGAGGTATCGAACCACGCCCGCGACGGGGCGCAATCGCGGCACAACCTGATCTACTGGCGCTACGGCGATTATCTTGGCATTGGTCCGGGGGCCCATGGGCGCCTGACCCAAAACGGCAATCGCTTTGCGACCGAATGTTATAGCAACCCCAAACGCTGGCTTGACGCTGTTGCCAGCGGTGCCACCGAAAAGCCCCGCGAGCTTTTGACGACCGAAGATCAGGGGAGCGAGTTTCTGATGATGGGGCTTCGTCTAAAGGAAGGCGTGGACCTGCGCCGGTACGAGGCGCTTTCCGGCGCACCGCTATCAACAAAAAAAATCACCCAGATGCAGGGCATCGGGATGATTTCTAGGGATAAAGACCAGCTTTATGTGACAGATCAGGGCTTTATGGTGCTAAACGCGATTTTGGCCGAACTCTTGTCGGATTAAGAGGCCGACAGACGTTGGCAAAGCTCGTCCAGCTCGTCCATCGTCGTGTAGTGCAGCACCATCTGGCCCGCCTCCTGCCCCGGCTTGTGGTTCAGGGTTACCTTCAAACCAAGGTTCGCTGACAGATCCCCTTCAAGCGCGCGGGTGTCCGCGTCTTTTTCGCTCGATGATTTGGCCGCCCGCTTGTTTGGTCCTTCATTCTCAGCTTGCTGCTCTTTCTTGATCAGCGCCTCGGCCGCGCGCACCGACAAGCCGCCGGCGATAATCTGTTTGGCCAGCTTTTCAGGGTTCTTCGACGGCACCAAGGTCCGGGCGTGACCCGCTGTCAGGTCGCCCTGACGCACCATTTCCAGAACATTTTCGGGCAAATTTAGCAAGCGCAGCAAGTTCGCGATATGACTGCGGCTTTTGCCCAAGGCTTCCGCCATCTTCTCTTGCGTGTGGCCAAAACGGTCCATCAGCTGACGATAGCCCGCCGCTTCTTCGATCGAATTGAGGTCCGCCCGCTGGATGTTCTCGATAATCGCAACTTCGAGAACTTCGACATCGGTGAATTCGCGGACAATGATCGGAAGTTCATGCAGCTGCGCCATCTGCGACGCGCGCCATCGGCGTTCACCCGCGACAATTTCGAACGTCCCATCATCACGGCGGCGTACGATCAGCGGCTGGATAACGCCCTTTTCGCGGATAGAGTTTGCAAGATCATCCAAATCCTGCGGATCAAACCGCTTGCGCGGCTGCTCCGGATTAGGAGAAATCTTTTCAATAGGAACATACTGTTCCGCCGCGCCTTCTGATGCCACCGTTTGTGTCTCCGCTACGTCCGCCATCAAAGCCGACAATCCTCGACCCAAACCGCGCCGTTTGTCTTTATCTGCCATTGCCTGACCCCTTATTTATACGGCACTATTTGCCAGTACTTCTTTCGCCAGATCGCGGTACGCTTTGGCACCTTTCGACCCGCTATCGTAACTTAGAACCGGCATCGCATAACTGGGTGCCTCACTGACCCGTACGTTACGCGGAATAACGGTTCTATATACCAGTTCGCCCAAATTGCTTCGGGCGTCCTGCTCAACCTGTTGCGACAGGTTGTTCCGCTGATCATACATCGTCAGCAAAATCCCTTCGATCCGTAGGTCCTTGTTCCCGCTCTGGCGCACTTCGCGGATGGTCAGCATCAACTGCGACAATCCTTCAAGCGCGAAAAACTCGCTTTGCAGTGGGACAAGCACCGAATGCGCCGCAATCATCGCGTTCACTGTCAGCAAGTTCAGCGATGGCGGGCAATCAATCAGGATATAATCGAAGGCGTAGCTGTCCATCTGCGTCTGCCGCAGGGCGTCATGCAAAAGAAAACTACGCTTTTCATTAGCGATCAATTCCATATCTGCGGAACTGAGATCGACAGTGGCGGCAACGATATGCAGGCCTTCTGTCTCGGTCGTCATAATCACTTGATCAAGGTCGATATCCTCAAGCAAAAGCTCGTAGGTCGTAAATTCCCGATCATCCAGTTCAATGCCCAGACCAGTTGACGCGTTGCCTTGCGGATCAAGGTCAATCACCAGAACGCGCTGCTTCTGCTCAACCAAAGCCGCCGCGAGGTTGATCGTCGTCGTGGTCTTACCCACTCCACCCTTCTGGTTCGCAATCGCAATAATTTTGGGCCCCGAAGGTCGAGACAGATCAGACATGTTTGATTTCCTTGATCTTAAGAATTGCGGCGGATGGGTTCGTCTGGCTTTGGATCGCGTCGCAGGTATATGCCCAGATCTCTCTCGCTGCGGCATCCTCTGCGCGCCAGTTCTCCCCCTTCGGGAAAAGCGCAGTGCCGGAGGGTAAGAGATGGCGATCTGCAAAACCCAGCAATGCGGTCAAGTCGGACAAGGCCCGCGCGCTTAGAACGTCTGCTTCCAAGTGTTCGATCGCTTCAATCCGCGCGTTCGCCACCGTTGCGTTCAGCTCAAGCTCCCGAATGGCTGTTCTCAGGAACGCGCATTTACGCTGGTCGCTTTCGACCAAGGTAAATTTCGTCGCACGCTCGTCTTGCTGCGACATCAGCGCTACGACAATTGCCGGAAAACCGCCACCGCTTC
The DNA here is from genome assembly GCF_040435955.1 of Sulfitobacter sp. TCYB15. NCBI lineage: Bacteria > Pseudomonadati > Pseudomonadota > Alphaproteobacteria > Rhodobacterales > Roseobacteraceae > Sulfitobacter > Sulfitobacter sp. TCYB15. Next base: position 409,164 of record NZ_CP159193.1, on the reverse strand, counting down.
CAAGATCTACCCAATGGCCCGTATTCGGCGCGTGGGAATAGATTTGTAGTGAATCCAGAATGTGACGCTCCCACATCTCGGTGACGCTCGGCTTGGAAATCAGATTAATCTTCGCCGTCCACTTCTCGACCAATTGCGAGAAATGCTGAAGCTTCTCCAATGTTTCACGTGAAACATCCTCCTCAAAAGCGCCCATCATGCAGACTTCTTCTGGCTGCCGCGCTTGAGGTGAGACAGAAGCAGCGTCAAGGCCGAGGGCGTCATACCGTCAATGCGGGCCGCCTGTGCGAGGTTGGTCGGGCGAGTCAGCGACAGCTTTGAGGTAAGCTCATTTGACAGCCCGTCGATGGCTTCATAATCAAAATTCGCAGGAATGACATGTGCCTCATCCTTCTGGAGGAGGTCGATATCCCGTTGCTGACGCGCGATATAGTTTGCATATAGCGCATCCCGCTCGACCTGACGGCGAATTTCGGGTTCTACCGTTTCAAGCGCTGGATTAATCAAGACGATCTGCTCGAATGTCACATCCGGAAATGCCAATAGTTGGAAACCGGTCCGCTTTGTTCCGTCCTGGCTAACCTTGATCCCTGCCGCCTCGATCGCCTTTGATGCATAGGGCGTTTTCGTGAGCTCTGCCATCGCTGCGTCGATCTTGGCCATTTTGGCGTTAAAATACGCAACCCGCTCTTGCGATACGCAGCCCAAGGCAATCGCTAAAGGGGTCAGACGCTGGTCAGCGTTATCTGCCCGGAGCGACAAACGGAATTCGGCGCGAGAGGTAAACATGCGATAGGGCTCTGTCACACCTCGGGTGGTCAGGTCATCAATCATCACGCCAATATAGCTATCGGCGCGGCTGAACGTCACCGGCTCTTTGCCCTGTGCTGCAAGCGCCGCGTTCAATCCGGCAACCAAACCTTGTGCTGCAGCTTCTTCATAACCGGTGGTCCCGTTGATCTGACCAGCGAGATATAGGCCAGGCACAGTCCTCACGGAAAGGGCCAGATCTAGGGCGCGGGGGTCGACATAGTCATATTCAATCGCATACCCGGGCTGGATGATTTCTACATTTTCCAACCCAACCATCGACCGCACATAGGCAAGCTGAACATCCTCAGGCAGGGAGGTCGAAATACCATTGGGGTAGATGGTGTGGTCATCGGCGCCCTCAGGCTCCAGGAAAACTTGGTGCGAGGTTTTATCAGCAAAGCGGACAACTTTATCTTCAATCGACGGGCAGTATCGGGGCCCTACCCCGTCGATATGCCCCCCGTACATCGCGGAGCGCGACAGGTTATCGCGAATAATTTGATGCGTTTTTTCATTGGTATGCGTAATGCCGCAGGAGATTTGCGGTGCCGACGTCGCCTCTGACAAGAAAGAGAACAAGACAGGCTCATCATCCCCGGGTTGCGATTCCAGCTTTTCCCAATCAATCGTCCGCCCGTCCAAACGCGGCGGCGTCCCCGTCTTCAGACGCCCTAGTGGCAGTTTGAACGAATCAATGCGGTTTGCCAGATCGACGGAGGCTTTATCGCCCATCCGACCGCCGGAGCGCGACACATCCCCAATATGGATGACGCCGCGCAAGAAAGTCCCAGTTGTCAATACAACCGCAGCCGCAGCGATCTGTTCACCATCGGCAAGAACGGCACCAGAAACCTTGCCATCGTTGAGAATGAAGTCGGTCACCTCTCCCTCTACGATGGTAAGATTCTCCTGGCGTTCGGTCTCGGCCAGCATTTCTTTCCGATAGATCGCACGGTCCGCTTGCGCCCGCGGGCCTTGAACAGCGGGTCCCTTGCGGCGGTTCAAAAGACGGAACTGGATGCCGGCTTTATCCGCGACACGCCCCATAACACCATCCAGCGCGTCAATCTCTCGGACTAGATGTCCCTTACCAAGACCACCGATAGCCGGATTGCAGGACATCACCCCGATCCCGTCGCGCGACATCGTGATCAAAGCAGTATTCGCGCCCATACGCGCGGATGCGTGGGCCGCTTCGGCTCCGGCATGGCCGCCACCGATAACTATCACGTCAAAATGTTTCACGTGAAACACTCCATCTATTTTCCCAAGCAAAAGCTCGAAAAGATTACATCCAGCAGGTTCTCAACGTCAATTCGGCCTACCAGCGCCTCAAGTGCGCGAATCGAATGGCGCAGTTCTTCTGATGCTATATCATATTGATCGGGGCCGTGATCCAGAACCAACATCGCAGCAGCTAATCCCTCGGCTGATTTCTGCAATGCAACGCGGTGACGTTCGTGCGTCGCAAGGCCGGCATTCAGGCTTCGCGCGCCAAGGATGGCCTGTATTCTTTCTATCAGCTGCGGTACGCCCTGCCCCGTCACACCAGATATAGCGTCGTCCGAGCTATCGCGTAAGTCAGCCTTTGGTCGCAGGACGATATCATCCGCAGCTGCGGCGACAGGCAGTTCCTCACCCTCTTCAACCAAAAACACGCGCAGGTCAGCTTGCTCGCCGCGGGTTTTCGCGCGGTCGATCCCGATGGCTTCGACCTCATCTGCCCCCTCGCGCAAGCCTGCCGTATCCAGCAAGGTCACCGGCAGGCCACCAAGGTCCATCCGGACCTCGATCACGTCGCGCGTCGTGCCCGCCACGGCAGAGGTGATCGCCGCATCGCGCCCCGCCAATGCGTTCAACAAAGTGGATTTCCCGGCATTGGGCCGGCCGATGATAGCGACCTCAAAACCCGTTCGGATACGTTCCGCCGTATGCGTACCGGCGATTTCAGCCAGAATATCGGCGTTCACCGCATTCAGCAGTTCCGCAACCTCGGGCGAGACGTCGACGGGAACGTCTTCATCCGCGAAATCGATGGTCACCTCAAGCAGCGCGGCCGCACGGATCAGTTTCTCGCGCCAGATGTCGACCTTTTGACCCAAGTGACCGGACAAAACGCGCAAGGCTTGTTTTCGCTGGGCTTCGGTCTCTGCTTCGATAAGGTCACCCAAGCCTTCAACCTGCGTGAGGTCAAGCTTGCCATTCTCCATCGCACGGCGGGTAAATTCGCCCGGCTCGGCAAGGCGCGTGCCGTCAAAACCAGAGAGCAGCGCCAGTACCGCACGCACCACCGCGATGCTGCCATGCAAATGAAGCTCAACCGTGTCCTCGCCGGTAAAGCTGTTCGGACCTTCGAAAGTCAGGACAAGCGCACGATCAATGACCTGCCCATCGGCGTCACTAATTTCCCGCACGGCGGCCACCCGCGGGGCGGGCAATGGCTGCGCGATGGTTTCAGCGATAAAAAACGCCTGCGGGCCCGAGATACGAATGACGCAAACACCGGCCCGCCCCTGCGCTGTGGCTTGGGCGAATATCGTATCCATATCATTTAACCCACTGATTTAAATGAATATTTAGCTATTCATTGAGTCGAAGAAATCGGAGTTCGTCTTGGTTTGCTTCAACTTCCCGATCAGGAATTCAATCGCATCCGTCGTGCCCATCGGGTTCAGAATACGACGCAACACAAAGGTCTTTTGCAGATCGTTTTTGTCGACCAGCAGATCCTCTTTCCGCGTACCGGACTTCAGAATATCGATCGCAGGGAAGACGCGCTTGTCCGCAATCTTGCGATCCAGCACGATTTCAGAGTTACCGGTCCCTTTGAATTCTTCAAAGATCACCTCGTCCATGCGGCTGCCGGTGTCGATCAGCGCGGTGGCGATAATGGTCAGCGACCCACCCTCTTCAATGTTCCGCGCGGCGCCGAAGAAACGTTTGGGGCGTTGCAGCGCGTTGGCATCAACACCACCGGTCAGAACCTTACCCGACGACGGCACAACCGTGTTGAAGGCGCGGCCCAGACGGGTGATCGAATCCAGCAAGATCACAACGTCGCGCTTATGCTCGACCAGACGTTTCGCCTTTTCGATGACCATTTCCGACACGGCCACGTGGCGCGTTGCAGGCTCGTCGAAGGTCGAAGAAACAACCTCCCCTTTGACACTACGCTGCATATCAGTGACTTCTTCGGGGCGTTCGTCAATCAGCAGAACGATCAAGTAACACTCGGGGTGGTTCTGTTCGATCGAATTCGCGATGTTTTGCAGCAGAACCGTTTTACCGGTCCGTGGCGGCGCCACGATCAAGCAGCGCTGGCCCTTACCGATCGGCGATACCAGATCGATGATACGCGAGGACCGGTCCTTGATCGTCGGATCATCGACTTCCATTGTCAGACGTTCATCAGGGTAAAGCGGCGTCAGGTTTTCAAAGGCGACCTTGTGGCGCGCTTTTTCCGGCTCTTCAAAGTTGATTTTGGTGACATCTGTCAGCGCGAAATACCGCTCCGCATCATCTGGCGCCTTGATCAGACCTTCGATTGTGTCGCCGGTGCGCAGCGAGTGCTGGCGGATCATCTCGGGCGAGACGTAAATGTCATCGGGGCCCGGCAGATAGTTCGCTTCGGGCGACCGCAGGAAGCCAAACCCGTCCTGCAACACTTCCAGCACACCATCGCCCGAGATTTCCCAGCCTTCATCCGCACGTTCGCGCAGGATCTGGAACATCATTTCGCCTTTACGCATGGTCGATGCGTTTTCGATCTCAAGCTCTTCGGCCATCGCCAGAAGATTCTTGGGCGTCTGCGCCTTTAGATCGGCAAGGTTAAGTGTTTCAGTTGTCATGGAAATATCCTGTTCCGATCCCGGAATGCGGGCGGGTCGTGTCATAAAAATGGGCAGATGTATACGGTCCCCGGACGGGGTGCAGGAAACACATACTCAGAATGGCGGGTTTCGTCAATCAGCTTAGAATTTCACGACGACCGAGAATACGATGATGATCATCAGCAGCGTCGGGACTTCATTCATGATCCGGTAACGTTTGCCGCTCAGCCGGTTCTCCCCCGCTGCAAAGGCCTTCACACGCCCGACAAGCCACCCGTGGAACCCTGTCATCGCAAATACGCTTGCCCCCTTCGTCCAGGGCCACACAGCGGCCCAGTCGACGATGCCCGGTGTGAACACCAGCGCCAGCCCGAAAATCCAGGTGCTAATCATCGCGGGGCGCATGATCACGGTGGCAAGCTTGAACTCCATCTTCTTGAAAAGATCGTGGGTCTGGCCGCTTTGGCCCACCTGCTCTGTATGATGCACGAGAAGCCGCGGCAGATAGAACAGCGCTGCCATCCACGAAATGACCGAGATAATATGAAGCGATTTTACCCAAGGATAGGCGATGGCAAGCAAGTCGGTCATGTCACACTCCGGTTGGTGCCTTCTTACTAATATAAATAAGAAAAGAAGAAAGATGATGATGTAAGTAGGGGGATCATTTTCTGTGGATTACTGTTTTGTACCTCGATTTATCCACCTGTGCATGTTGTGAATCCCGTATCGATGATAACTCGGCGCCGCGCGGATAAATTCACCCTTTTTCAAATACTTAATTAAAAAATTTTCAGGGGATAAACTGTGTAGCTTTGTGGATAAGCTTGGGATTAACTCCGTTCAGGGGGTTTGCGATTTATCCTTATGCCGCCCCGTATAAAGCTGGAATTTCCCGCTGGCAGACAGGGGTTTTCCCGACGCTTTCGCGCACTCTCGCCATTCGGGGGAAAAATCCCTAAGAACTTCCTAGCGTCGCACACAGGTTTATCCCCATGCCCCAACGTTTCATCCTCGCCTCCGGGTCGTCGATCCGGTCACAGCTGCTGCAACAGGCCTGCGTCCCCCATGAGGTGAGCGTGGCGCGCATTGATGAACAAATGATTAAGTCGGCCCTGCTGGCAGAGCAGGCACCCCCCCGCGACATCGCCGATACACTGGCCGAGATGAAAGCCCGCAAAGTCAGCGACAAGACCCCGGGCGCCTTGGTGATGGGCTGTGATCAGGTGCTCGACCATCGCGGGACGCTGCTGTCAAAACCCGCCACGCCAGACGAGGCGATTGCCCAGCTGAAATCCCTGCGCGGTGATCGCCATAGCTTGCTGTCCGCTGCGGTGATCGTCGAGGATGGCAAACCGATCTGGCGTCACGTGGGTCAGGTGCGGCTGCGCATGCGCGACGCGTCGGACAGTTATATAGAGGAGTACGTCGCGCGGAACTGGGACAGTATCCAACATGCGGTCGGCGCCTATAAACTAGAAGAGGAAGGCGTCAGGCTGTTCAGCGGCATTGAAGGCGATTACTTTAATGTCCTAGGGTTACCCCTGCTTGAACTGTTGAATTATCTGACGCTACGGGGGGATCTATCCGCATGAGCTTGGCTAAAATACCGCTGGCAGGTGTGATCGGATCGCCGATTGCCCATTCAAAATCCCCACAGATCCACGGGCACTGGCTGAAAACGCTTGGGCTGCAAGGTGCCTATATCCCCCTTCACGTCGAACCCGAAGACCTCCGCCAAGTGCTTGAGGCGATGCCGAAAATGGGGTTCATCGGTGCCAATGTCACGATCCCCCATAAAGAAGCGGTGATCGAGATCGCAGATATCATCACAGACCGCGCCGCGATGATTGGGGCGGTGAATACGATCACCTTCCGCGCCGACGGTAAAATTCAGGGCGATAATACGGACGGCTACGGGTTTATCGAAAACCTCAAGGCAGGCGCGCCGGATTGGGTGGCGGGTAATGGCCCCGCCTGCGTCTTTGGTGCCGGTGGCGCCGCGCGGGCCGTGATATCTTCGCTACTGGACGCTGGTGTGCCCGAGATCCTGCTCGCCAATCGCACCCGTGTGCGGGCCGAACGGTTGCGGTCGGTCTTTGGCAACCGCGTGACGGTCTACGACTGGTCGCAGGCGGGGACGATGGTCAGCCACGCCGGCCTCGTGGTGAACACCACATCGCTGGGGATGATCGGAAAATCCGAGCTGCGCGTGCCGCTTGATGGGCTGCGCGCCGATACCGTGGTTACGGATCTGGTCTATGCACCGTTGAAAACCACGCTTCTGGCAACCGCAGAGGCGGCAGGATGCGTCACTGTTGACGGTTTAGGCATGCTTTTGCATCAGGCGGTGCCGGGGTTCGAACGGTGGTTTGGCGCGCGACCGACGGTGGACCATGAAACACGCCTGGCGGCGTTGCGCTGATGTTTCTTCTGGGTCTGACCGGGTCGATCGGTATGGGGAAATCGACCACCGCACAAATGTTCGCTGATCTTGGCTGCGCCGTCTGGGACGCGGATGCCGCCGTGCATCGGCTCTATGCCAAGGGGGGGGCCGCCGTCGCGGCCTTCCAAGAAACGCTACCTGATGCGGTGGTTGCGGGCGAGGTATCGCGGCCCGCACTCAAAAGCCTGATTGATGCGGACCCCACCGTATTGAAAACGATCGAAAGCATTGTGCATCCGCTGGTCGGTGAAGATCGGGCGGCCTTTCTGGCGGAAACAAAGGCCAAGATCGTCGTGCTCGACATCCCGTTGATTTTTGAAACCGGTGGTGACAAACGCATGGATGCGGTGGCCTGTGTCACGGTCTCGGCTGACATCCAGCAAAAGCGCGTGATGGCGCGCGGGACGATGACGCTGGAACAGTTCGAAAACATCCGCGCCAAACAGATGCCAAACGATGAAAAATGCGCTTTGGCCGATTATGTGATTGAAACAGACACCCTGCCCCACGCCCGCGCGCAGGTGGAGGCCGTCATCGACGATATCAAAGGAAAGCTGTCCCATGCGTGAGATCGTACTGGATACGGAAACCACCGGATTCGACCCTGAAAGCGGCGATAGGATCGTTGAAATCGGTGCGGTTGAACTGATGGGTCACGTGGCGACCGGCAATACCTATCACCAATATATCAACCCCGAACGCAGCATGCCCGCCGAAGCCTTCGAGGTGCACGGGCTGGGCGACGACTTTTTGCGCGACAAACCCAAGTTTGCGCAGATCGGGCAGGATTTTCTGGATTTCATCGGTGATTCAAAGCTGGTGATCCACAACGCCGCCTTCGATATCAAGTTTCTGAACGCGGAATTGAAATGGATGGGGCTGCCCCAGATCCCGTGGGAACAGGCGCTTGATACGCTGGCCATCGCGCGCAAACGCTTTCCGGGTTCGCCCGCGTCGTTGGATGCGCTATGCCGCCGCTTTGGCATCGACAACACGTCGCGGACGCTCCACGGTGCTTTGCTTGACAGTGAAATTCTGGCGGATGTCTATCTAGAGCTGATCGGCGGGCGGCAACCGGACTTCGGCCTGTCGACCAAACCGGAAAAGAAAGAGGGCGATACCACTCCCGATTGGACGCCAAAACCGCGCCCGACGCCCCTACCCTCGCGGATTACCCCGCAAGAGGCCGCCGCCCATACCGAATTTGTCGATAAACTGGGCGACAGCGCTGTCTGGAAGACGCTTTAGGCGTCCGCTTTTTGCGTATTCTCGGCCTGACGGCGCGCGATCTCGTTGCGATACAGCGCAACAAAGTCGATGTTTTCGAGGTTCAGCGGCGGGAAGCCACCGTCGCGGGTCACATCGCTGACAACGCGGCGCAGGAACGGGAAGATCATGCGCGGGCATTCAATCAGCAGAAACGGGTGCATCTGGTCTTCGGGCACGTTTTCAACGTGGAAGATACCGACATAGTCGATTTCCAGCAGGAACAGCGTCGCGTCGCCGCCTTTGGCTTTTGACGTGACCTGAAGCTTGATCGCGGATTCATACTGGTTCTCGGCCGACCGCTTTTTCGCATCCAGATTGACCTGAACCTGAACGTCGGGCTGCACATCTGTCGGCGCGCCTTTTTGCGCCATGATGTTTTCAAAGGACATATCACGAATGAACTGACCCAGAATGCGCATCTGCGGCTGTGCGGCCTGGGTCGGTTGTGTTGCTTCTTCTTCAGCCATTTAGAGGCTCCTTAAGACAATAAACTCATTTAGTCGGGCTTATCAGATCGCCTTGCCGCGCTCAATGGCCCGCTTCAAATGGCCTGAAGTCGGTGGCCCGCAGTCAATGCCCCGTCGTCAGTGATCCGTCCAGCCAGAGGGGCGTTTGGGCCCGCGGTCCTGTTCCGACAGCTCGTGATACTCGCCATCGATCACATCCCCCTGCATCGGACGATGGGGTTGCGGGCGCCGTGGCCCCGAGGTGCCGCCCATATGGACGCTGCTCACGTTGACCTTGCTGCGTGCAGCTTTGAACGCAGCGGTACGCACGCTGGGGATCAGCAGCGCAAAGCCCAGGGCATCGGTGAAAAACCCCGGTGTCAGCAGCAACGCGCCGGCAAACAGGATCATCGCGCCATGCACCAGCGGTTCGGTCGGATCACGGACTTCGGACAGGGACGATTTGATCTGGCCAAGCGCCAGCGCACCCTGTGCGCGCATCAGATAGGTGCCGATGATCGCGGTAGAAACAACAATCGCCAGCGTCCAGCCGAGGCCAATTGCCCCACCCACCTGAATGAACAACGTTATTTCTATCAACGGTACGGCAATAAAAGCCAAAAACAGCCACATGGCATGCGTCCTTTCCTATGGGCCAGAGTGGACTTGGCCCGGTTCACACCCTACATAGGGGCACTAGACCGACGTTTCCATGTTTCTCAGCACGAGGTACCTATGAATTCGCCCATGATACAGCTTCTGGTACTGGCCGCTATTGCCGTGTTCCTGATCCTGCGGCTCAAGAATGTGCTTGGCACACGCACCGGTTTTGAAAAACCGGCCGAGGTCAGCGAGAAACCCGAACGCCCCAGCGGCCCCGCGTTCGAAGTCATCGAAGGTGGCCCCGATCTGGATATTACCGATCACGCGCCCGAAGGGTCCGATACCGCGCTCGCCCTGGCCGAGATGAAGCGTGTCGAGCCGTCCTTTGGGGTCAGCGACTTTCTGGGCGGCGCCCGCGGCGCCTACGAGATGATCGTGATGGGCTACGAACACGGTAATCTGGACGAGATCAAACCCTTCCTTTCGGAAGACATCTACGAAAGCTTTGTCGAAGGTGTTGCCGCGCGTGAAGACCAGGGCCTGACCGTGGAAAGCCACTTTATCGGCATCCGCGAGATGGAGCTTGAGAACGCCACGATGGACAAGACCACCAACGAGGCAGAGCTGACGATCCGTTTCGTGGCCGAGCTGACGTCGGTCGTGAAAGACCGCGATGGTGAAATCGTCGAAGGCAGCACGACAGAGGTCAATCGTCAAAAAGACACATGGGTGTTTGCCCGTGTCATGGGCTCGGATGATCCAAATTGGCTGCTCGTTTCTACAGACGGTTAAAACGTGCCTGTGCGGGTGCATTGCTGTGGGCGGGCCTGATGGCGCCGCCCGCTTCTGCGACAGATGTGTCCTATTCGATCCTGTCGTTCGACCAGCTTGAGGGGTGGGAAACCGACGACCACGCCGCCGCCCTGCGCGCGTTTCTGAATACCTGCGGTGATATGAAGGATGTCGATTGGCGCAACATCTGCGCCTATGCCAAATCCGACCCCGACCCGCGCCAGTTCTTTGAACTTCTGTTCCGGCCTGTGTTGATCGAGGACGGAAACGAGGCGATGTTCACGGGCTATTTCGAACCTGAACTTGACGGTGATCTCTACCCCTCCGACCGCTACCGCTATCCGGTCTATGCCATGCCGCCAGAGGCGAAGGCGAACAACCCGTGGCTGACCCGCCGCGATATTCTGGATACCGACGTGATGAAGGGCCGCGGCCTTGAAATCGCCTATGTCGACGACCCGGTCGAACTTTTCTTTCTGCAAATCCAAGGCTCTGGCCGGATCAGGCTGCCCGATGGCAATTATCTGCGTGTGGGTTACCGTGGGGCGAACGGCCACCCGTACCGGTCGATCGGCGTCGAACTGGTGCGCCGCGGCGTCTATGACCCGCATCAGGTAAGCGCAGAGGTGATCAAGAACTGGGTCCGTCGTAACCCTGATGACGGGCGCGAGCTGCTGTATCACAACCCGTCTTATGTGTTCTTTCGCGAGGTCAATCAGGTGCCCGCCGATCAGGGGCCGCTTGGCGCGATGAACCGGTCGGTGACCACCCTGCGCACCGTCGCTGTGGACCCCAAGTTTGTACCGCTCGGCGCCCCTGTCTGGATCGAAAAAGAGGGCAAGGAACCGATGCATCGCTTGATGATCGCGCAGGATACCGGGTCGGCGATCAAGGGCGCGCAACGGGCGGATGTGTTCTTTGGCACCGGCGACAAGGCGGGGCGTGCCGCGGGCAAGCTGCGTGATCCGGGGCGGATGATGGTCCTGATGCCGATCCAGCGCGCCTATGCGCTTTTGCCGGAGCCGCTGCTATGAGCCGCAAGCGTCTGGATAAGGATGATCTGTCGCTTTGGAAAAAGGTGACAGAGCGGACGGAAAAGCTCGACGTTGACAAGCTGTTCCGCGCCGAGATTGACGGCACCTCCTCGATCCACGGCCCCGCACCAACGCCGCCGCAAATCCGCAAGCGCAGCTCTGTCGTCATGGGCAAGCCCGATCCCAAGCCGCGGCGAAACACCCATGATCTGATGCCTTCCCTGCCCGATCAGCTGCGTCAGGCACCGGTGCAGATGGATTCAAAGGCGTTTGGCAAGCTCAAGCGGGGCAAGATGCGCCCCGAGGGTCGCATCGACCTTCACGGTATGACGCTGGACCGCGCGCACCCTGCGCTGACCAAGTTCATTCTGGGCTCGCATGCCAAGGGGCGACGCCTTGTCTTGGTGATCACCGGCAAAGGCAAGATGCGCGACGAAGGCGGCCCGATCCCCGTGCGCCACGGCGTGCTGCGCCATCAGGTGCCGCAATGGCTGTCGATGCCGCCGCTGTCGTCAGCCGTGCTTCAGGTCAGTCAGGCGCATATCAGCCACGGCGGCGGCGGCGCCTATTACGTCTATCTGCGGCGTCACCGTTAGGCTGTGGCGGGCGCGACCAACCGCTTGCGGTAGCGTAGCACCCCGACCGTCGCCATGATCGCGGCCACGGCATAGTAGATCGCAATCGGGATCATCTGCTGCGGGAAATCAACGCCCAGATCAATGAACAGCCCCGTCACCCCCGGCCCGATGGCCGACCCGAACACCATCAGCGCGGCACCCACGGCCTTGATCGACCCGATATAGCGCGTGCCATAGAATTCGGCCCAGAAAACAGAGGTCGCGGTCGCCTGCATCCCCTGCCCCACGCCAAAGATCATCAACCCGACACCCGCCATCGCAATCGTATCGGCAAAGGCGAGCACGGCGAAAGACAGCGCAAAAGGCAGCATTTGCACCGGCGTGACCCGCGTCACGCCAAACCGGTCGATTGCCCAGCCCGACACAAAGGTCGAGACCACGGATGTCACCGTATAAAGCGGCATCAGCGCGACAAAGCTGACCAGCGTCCAGCCCTTCACCTCTGTCAGGTGGACCTGCTGAAAGAACAGCGCCGTCCCCCACGCCGGAGGACCGATCACCAGCGGGATCATCAGCCAGAACAACCCATGACGGATCATCTGCACCCGCGTCCAGTGCTGCCCGTCCATCCCCGCCGATTGCGTGCTTTGCGCCATGGATTGCGGCGTACGCTCTTGCCGCAGCAACAGCAGCATCACCGGCATGGTGATCAGCACCAAAGCGGCGGCCAGCACCCAAAGGCTGCGCCAGTGAAAGCTTGCGAAAAGGGCGACGAAGACGACAGGCAATATCGCCTGACCCGCCGCAAAACCCATAGACGACAGCGACAGCGCCTTGCCCCGTGCGGCTTCGAACCAGCGCACCATCGCCACGGCCCCAAGCTGAGACATCATCCCCTGCCCGGTCAGACGCAGCGCATAGATGACAAAGATCAGCGCGATCCAGTTAGGCACAGCGGCCATCGCCAGACAGGCGCCCGCCAGCGCGACCATTACCCAGAATGACAGCCGACGCACCCGAAACCGGTCTGTCAGCACACCCGCCCAGATCATCGTGATCGCCGAGAGCGTCGTGCCGATGGTATAGATCCCGCCCCATTGACCGTCAGACAGCCCGAAACTGCCCTTAATCTCGCCCGCGAAAAGCGAGATGAAATAGGTCTGCCCATAGGCCGAGGTAAATGTCAGCAGGAAACCCGCCAACAAGAACACCCAATTGGCGCGGATAAATCTGAAGTATGCCATGCGCCATCATTCTCAGGCGCATGGCAGATTGAAAAGCCCTAAAGAACGTAGCGTGACAGATCGGTGGATCGTGTCAGTTCGCCCAGGTTCTTCTCGACGAAATCTCCGTCGACGGTGATCTTTTCGCCGGTGCGATCCGGCGCGCTGAACGACAGCTCTTCAAAGACACGCTCCATCACGGTGTAAAGCCGCCGCGCGCCGATATTCTCGATCGACTGGTTCACATCGGCGGCGATCTTGGCCAGCGCCTTGATACCTTCGTCGGTGAATGTGACCTCGACCTCTTCGGTGCCCATCAACGCGGTATATTGCAGCGTCAGCGCATTGTCGGTCTCGGTCAGGATGCGAACGAAATCATCCTCCGTCAGCGCGCGCAGCTCGACGCGGATCGGCAAGCGGCCCTGCAATTCGGGCAACAGGTCGGACGGCTTGGCAATATGGAAGGCGCCCGAGGCGATAAACAGGATGTGATCCGTTTTCACCGGTCCGTGTTTTGTCGATACGGTGGTGCCTTCGATCAGGGGCAGCAGGTCGCGCTGCACGCCTTCACGGCTGACATCGCCGCCACGCGCGTCAGAGCGGGCGCACACCTTGTCGATCTCGTCCAGAAAGACGATGCCATTCTGCTCTACCGCTTCGATCGCGGCGCGGTTGACGGTTTCGTCATCCAGCAGCTTGTCGGCCTCTTCGCTGATCAGCACCTCGTAGCTTTCGGCGACTGACAGGCGTTTCTTGACCGTCCGGCCGCCCATGGCTTTGCCAAAAAGATCGCCAAGGTTCATCATCCCCATACCGCCGCCGGGTTGTCCGGGGATATCCATCGCCGGAAACGGGCTAGAGGTATCGGCGACTTCAAGCTCGATCATCGTATCGTCCAGCTCGCCCGCTTTCAGCTTCTTGCGGAACATATCGCGGGTGCCTTCGCGGGCGTCCTTGCCCGCAATCGCGTCAACAACGCGTTCTTCGGCGGCCTTATGCGCGCTGACCTTCACGTCCTCGCGCATGTATTCGCGGGTCATGACGATGGCGCTGTCTACCAGATCACGGATGATCTGTTCCACATCGCGGCCGACATAGCCGACTTCGGTGAATTTCGTCGCCTCGACCTTGAGGAAAGGGGCCCGCGCCAGTTTTGCCAAGCGGCGGCTGATCTCGGTCTTGCCCACGCCGGTAGGCCCGATCATCAGGATGTTCTTGGGGTAGACTTCGTCGCGCAGATCATCGCCCAATTGCTTGCGGCGCCAGCGGTTGCGCAGCGCCACGGCAACGGCGCGTTTGGCGTCGTTCTGGCCGATGATAAAACGGTCAAGTTCAGAGACGATTTCGCGGGGGGTCAGATCGGTCATTGTGTGATTTTCTCCACCGTGAGGTTACCATTGGTATAAACGCAGATGTCCGACGCGATCTTCATCGCATCCCGCGCGACGGTTTCGGCGTCGCGGTCGCTGTCCATCATGCCGCGCGCCGCGGCCAGCGCGTAATTCCCGCCCGACCCGATGGCCGCGACAGAATGTTCAGGCTCCAGCACGTCGCCCGCGCCGGTGATCACCAGCAGCTCGCGCCCGTCTGACACGATCAGCATCGCTTCGAGCTTTTGCAGGTATTTGTCGGTGCGCCAGTCTTTGGCAAGCTCGACACTGGCACGCGCCAACTGCCCGGGCGTGGCTTCAAGCTTGGCTTCAAGCCGTTCCAGCAGCGTGAAAGCATCAGCGGTCGATCCGGCAAAGCCCGCCACAACGTCAAACCCGCCGGGGCTGAGCCGGCGCACCTTGCGTGCGGTTCCTTTGATCACGGTTTGGCCAAGGCTGACCTGACCGTCGCCCGCGATCACGACTTCGCCGTCTTTCTTCACACCGATAATGGTGGTCCCGTGCCAGCCGGGGAATTCTTGCTTTGACATGTAGCCTCCATAGTTCAAACCTATATGAAAACCCCGCCGCTGTTTCGCAAGGCTAATGTCCCGAAAGGATTTGAATGCCCCCGGTAGACGACCTGAAAACCAAAGGATTTCAGATATTTGAGCGATTGTCGGCCAAGGCGGGGATTGCGCCCGAAACCTGTACCTGCGTGGCCGAGTGGATCAAGGATGACAGCAACCAGCGCCAGATCGTGCAGCGCTATGACGGGCGTGACGGGGGCTCTGTCGTGTTCAAACACGTGGCACGTCCGTGGGATACCGACAGGTTCACCGCGATGCTTGCGGCCCATCAGGCAGCCTGTGACGCGCTCGACGGCGTGCCCGGCTATAGCGTGCCACAAATCCTCGCGGCGGAGGCGGGCCAGCAGGCCTATCTGATGTGCTTTGCCAAGGGCGACACGTTTCTGGACCTGTGCCGCCAGACAGAGGATCACGCCCCCTTGCTGCGACGGGCGGGCGGCTGGCTGGCGGCGTTTCACGGGGCCACTTTGCAGGGCACCCATCCGTTTCAGCCGCGGTTCATGGTCAATCACCTGCACCGTCTGGTGGCGCGTGTTGAAAGCGGTGCGCGTCGGATCAACGGCAAGCAACGATTTGCGGCCTATGTGGGCCGTATCGCGGACTTCGCGCCACAGGCCCAAGGACACGCGGGCCGGATCGCAGCGAAACATGGCGACCTGAACGGGTATAATCTGGTGATGGCGCCCGACGAGACGGCAGCGTTCGATTTTTCAGCGACCACACCGTCGCCCGTGGGCTATGACATCGCGCGGCTGCTGCAAAGCTATACCCAGATGGTCGGCGACCTTGATGCCTTGCCCAAAAGCCACAGCGTTCCCCCCGCCGCCTGGGACGCGTTCTTTGAAGGATACACGCTGGTCCCGCCCGATGATCCCACGGTGCACTTCCTGACGCGGGTGCAGATCCTGACCGACTGGAACCGGATTCAAGAACATGGATCTATCGCCAATGTCATGCGGTTCGAGCGGATCAAAAAAATAGCGCGCCAAGCCTTTGCCTGACGCGCCATTGAATGTGCTTGCTGCGGGTGCGGCAGCTTAGATCGACTCTTCGATCCAGCCTTGCAGCGCGGCCTTGGGGCGGGCGCCCGCCAGGTTCGATACGACTTCGCCGTTCTTGAAGATGAACAGGGCAGGGATGCCGCGCACACCCATCTGGGCGGGGCTGTTGGGGTTTTCGTCAACGTTGACTTTGACGATCTTTACCTTGCCGTCCATCTCGGAGGAAAGTTCCTCGAGCGCGGGGCCGATCTGCTTACAGGGGCCGCACCACTCAGCCCAGAAATCCACCACAACGGGGATATCGGAATTCTTAACTTCTGCGTCGAATGTTGCGTCTGTGACTGCGACGGTTGCCATGTTGCTGCTCCTGCACGGGGTTGGTTAGAGTGGGAACCTATGTAGCCCCATGCGTCCCGTCAAGATCGCGCACCCGCGATAGGGCGTTTGTGATCAGCGCGTCGGGCAGTTCCATCAGCGTGGCGGTACGGGTCCATAAAATAGCGGTGCGGATGCGGTGATCGGGAAACACCTGCGCCAGCGCTGCGGCATAGGCCCCCATCTGGCGCAACAGGCCTTCGGGGCAGCGATCAGGCGTATCGGGCACCACGCGGTTGGTTTTGTAATCCACCAGCAATACATCCGTATCCGACACCAGCAGCCGGTCGATTGTCCCGTGCAGCCGTTCGGGGCCCAAGGGCGCGGTGATCGGTACCTCTGCCAAGGCGTCCTTGCCAAAGACATGGGCCAGTTCGGACGTATCCAAGACCGCGATCGCCTCTCTCAAGGCGGCTTGGGCGACGGTTTCATCATACCCCTGCGCCAGCGTGTGCAGCACACCGTTCCAGCGGTCGCTGTGCATCATGGGCAGGGTTTCCAGCATCTTATGCACCAGATTGCCGTAGGATTTCGCCGCATCTTCCGATTGGCCATCGTCGCCGGGCAGGGCCTTGGCGCCGCCCAGATCAGAAGGGGCCAGCGTTTTGGCACGCAGTGGGATATCGGTAAGGGCTGTGTTGAAAACAGGCTCTAACACTGGCGTTGTATGGGTTTTGGGGGCGGAGTCGATCACTGGCAGCGCATCCCAGTCGCCATGTTCAAACCGCATCCCGCCCGAGCTGCCAACCGGCTTGGCACCGGCTTGACCCATCGCGGCACCGACCATCTGATACCAGCTGTTGCCATCCTTGGGCAGCTCTCCCGCCGCGGCCACGATCAGCCATTTCTCGGCCCGCGTCATCGCCACATAGAGCAGCCGCAGCCGTTCGGCCATCTCGCGCGCCTTGCGGTCGTCCAGCGCGCCGCGCATGGCAGCGGGCATATCCCCTTCGGACAGTTTCCACACGGGCGTGTCACCGATCTTGATGATCTCGTCCCGGATCACCAAAGGGCGTTTGCCCGTGTCCGGCAGGATCACGATCGGCGCCTCAAGCCCCTTCGCCCCGTGCACGGTCATCACCCGCACCTGATCCGAGGCATTGTCGATCTGGCGCTTGATCTCGAGGTCGTCGGTCTGCATCCACACCAGAAACCCCGTGAGGCTGGGGATCGCGCCGCGCTCGTACGATAGCGCCTGCGAGAGCATGGCGTTGATCCCGTCCTCTGCCTCTGATCCCAGCCGCGCCAGCAGCTTGCGGCGCCCGTCATGGCGGGTCAGGATACGTTCGATCAGGTCATAGGGCCGCAGGAAATCGACCTGCGCCCGCAAATCTCGCAAGATCGCAACGGTTTCGGGGTAGGCATCGCTGCTGCGCAAGGCCTGCCACAGGTGATCTTCCTTGCGGTAGTGGGACAGGGTGAACAACATCTGCTCTGTCCACCCGAACAAAGGCGATTTCAGCGCCGTCGCCAGCGACAGGCTGTCTTCGGGCGTGGCAAGAAAGCTCAGCAGCGCCGCCAGATCCTTGACCGCCAGTTCGGCCCCGACCTTGAGCCGGTCCGCGCCCGCAATCGGCAAACCGGCGGTTTTGCACGCGCGGATGATTTCCGAGAACAGATCACTGCGCCGCTGCACAAGGATCAGAAAGTCACCCGCCCGAATACGCCGCCGCGCAAAGGCACCGGGGGTATCGGTATCGACGGGAAGATAATGTTCGCCCTCGGTCAGTTCCTTGATCTGCGACGCGACCTGATCGGCCAGAACGACTGTATGGTGATGCGCCGACTTCTGATCGACAGGATCGGACCATTCACGGTCATCGGGTTCGTCGGTTTTCTCGACCACGGGCCAAAGATCAACACGGCCGGGCAGGGCGGATTTGAACGCCTTATGCGCCGCATCCGCCTGAAACCCTGCATCCGTATGCGGGGCGAGCGTTGTATCTACCAGTTGCAGGATCGCCGAGGACGATCGGAACGAATATTCAAGGCTGCGCCGTTGAAAGATCTGACCCGCTTGGGTGATCTTTTGTTCAAACAGATCCTGTTTGTGATCAAACTCGCGCGGGTCGGCCCCCTGAAAGGAATAGATCGACTGTTTTTTATCGCCCACAACGAACAGCGTGCGGTCTTCCTCTTCTCGGGCACCGTCGCCACTGTAGAATTCATCGGCCAGCCGTTCGATGACATCCCATTGGCGCGGGCTGGTATCCTGCGCTTCGTCCACCAGAATATGATCAATGCCACCGTCGATCCGATAAAGCACCCAAGCCGCGACCGCAGGGTTGGTCAGCAGCGCCCGCGCCTTGAGGATCAGATCATCAAAGTCGAGCCAGCCGCGTTTCTGTTTCTCGTGGGCATAGATTTCAAGGAAGCGATGCGCGAATTGATGCAGCACATGGGTCTTTTGCGCCGCCCGCAGCGCCAGCCGCGCGTCACGGGCATCTTCGACCCGCCGCATCAGGTCATCGACCTGCGGCATCAAATCAAACAGCAGCTTTTGCGTCGGTTTCGTGGGCAGGCTGCCGACCTTGGCGGTAAAGGGTTCCTTGGCACCCGCACCGGTCAGCATCACGTCTTCCAGAACGGGCAGGGCGGAGATATCCATTTTCTGGATCGTCGCCAGCTTTTCCGCCGCTTTGCCGTCCAGCCCGCCCTTGGCCCGCATCTGCGGGATCATCTGTTCAAGGATCATCGCCTCTGATCCCAGAAACACCGAAGCCGTGATCTTGTCCTCGGTCAGGTCGGCGGGCTGATCGAACAGCGCCAGCACATCTTCCCATGACAGCACAGTGGCAAAGCCTTCGCGCTGCCCGACGATACTGCGGGTAAGCTTGCTGAAATCCTCGCCCGTGTACATCCGCGCCAGCGTGGTGATCAGCGCGGCATCCTGCCCCTCGGCCATGGTATCCACGATCTCGGCCCGCAGCAGATCGGCGGCGCGGTCTTCGATTTCGGTGAACTGCGGGCTCACCCCTGCTTCCAGCGGAAAGCGCCGTAATAGAGACGCACAGAACGAATGGATCGTCTGGATTTTCAGCCCGCCGGGGGTTTCGATGGCGCGAGCAAACAGGGTGCGGGCCATGCGCAGCTTTTCGGGGGTAAAGCCATCCTCGACCCCCAGCTCCGACAGTGAATGACGCAGATCGGCGTCGGTCAGCATGGCCCAGGCACCGAGCCGTTTGAACAGCCGGTTCTGCATCTCTGACGCGGCGGCCTTGGTGTAGGTCAGACACAGGATATGCTGCGGTTCGACCCCGTTCAGCAACAGCCGCGCCACGCGGTCGGTCAGCACGCGGGTTTTACCCGACCCCGCATTCGCCCCCAACCACGTAGAGGCATCGGGCCGCGCCGCGTCGATCTGGGCGCGGGTGGCGTCGTCAAAGGGGGCGGTCATGTCAGATCCTCCGGCGTGGGTTCGGTCGTGGCATCCCATTCGCCAAACCGGGCCAACTGGTCGTAATCGCCTGCAAAATCCGTGGTTTTCACCATTCGGCGCGCGGTAAACCCCTGTTCATCCGACAGGTAGCTGGTGATCAGCGCGTGCAGCTTGGCCAGCACCTCGTGCGGGGGCTCATCCTCAAGCGGCGCTGGGCGTTCCACCGGTTTGCTGCCAAGCCCGATATAGGCGGCTTGGGCAACGGGGGCGGGGCCGATTTCCTTGAAGCCGCCTTCCTCGACCATCGCGGCTTCGAGCAGCAACTGCTTATCAAAGGCTTTCTGCTCGGCCACACTGGGCGGCGTGCCGGTCTTGTAGTCATAGATCAGAATATCGCCATCTTCCGTCCGGTCGATCCGGTCGGCAAAGCCCATAAGGGTAAACCCCAGATCGGGGAACTCATGACTGCCCTTGGCGGCTTTTTCAAAAGCGGCGGGGGTGGAATAGCTTTGTCGCTGCAATTCGTTTTCGATGAACCAATCGGCAATCCGTTCGATCTTGGTCAGCCACATGACGCGCGCGGCGGGCCAGGGGGCTTCGGCCTCTAACACGGTGCAGGCAGTCTCTAACAAATGGCTTTTCGTCAAAAGTGCAGGCTCCGCTGTCACCGACTTGATGAACCGTTCCATGATCTCGTGCACGATGATGCCACGCACAGGCGCGTCTGGCGATTGCACCAGCGGGTTCAGCGCACGCAGTTTCAGGCTGTGTTTGGCATAGATCGCATAGGGATCACGGATCAGGCGCTTGATCTCTGTCACGGACAGCGCGTGGGGGCGTGCGGCACGGGGCGGGCGCGGCGACGGGCGCGGCGCGGGGGGCACACGGGTCACGGTTTCCAGCGCACGGGCCTGATCCAGCCAGTGGTCGCCGCGTTTTATCATCGCCTTCCACGCCGCATCGCCGCCCTGCGCGGGCAAACCGTTCAGCAGGTTGCCCAAGCGGTTGAGCCAACGCGAAGGCACGGTCTCAGCCTCGTCCGACCGGATCGCGCGGGTCAGGCAGACCTCGGGCGCGGCGATGGATTGTTGATAGTCATGCGCCGACAGGCCGATCCGCCGTTCGGGCAGCAGCAAACCGGCTTTCAGGCGCATCTGGCGGTTCAGCCAAGGGTCTGGCGGCGGGGCTTCGGGCCATGTGCTGTCGTTCAGCCCGCCAAGGATCACCAGATCGGCGCCCTGCACGCGGGCCTCGAGCGTGCCCCAGATCATGACGTTTGGATGTGGCGCATCGCGGTCGCGGATTTCGCCCTGTTGCAGCAGGGCTCCCACCAGATCGGTGTAATCCGCCGCCGACATCTCGCCCCCATAGGGCGCGTTTTCGGCAAGATCGTTCATCACCTTCGCCGCCTCTTCGCCCGCGTGATGCTGCCACAACCCGTTGGGCTGGCTTGGCGTGGCACCGTCGGCGATGGCATCGGCCAGCGCCATATGCAGGGCGACCCAGTCTTCCAGCGGTCGGTCGCCGGTGAGTTCGCAATCGGTCAGATGGGTGCCGACCCAATCGGCCCAGACATCCATTTGCGCGGGGTCTTTCGACCGCGATACCGTCTTGCGCGCCAGTTTCAACACACCTTCCGCATCCGGATAGGGCAGCCCGTCGCGGCGCAGTTGCAGTTCCAGCCGTTGGGTGTTGAGCTGGTGAAAATTGCGATCGCCGCCGCTGTGGGTCAGCGGATGTTTCAGCAGGGTCAGCAAGGCTTCGGAATCCAGCTTGCGCAGGAACAGATCGCCCACGTGACGCAAGAACCGACCCGGAGGCGACAGATGCAGCGGCAGGCCCGCGCTGTCGTCGGGCAGGATGTTCCACCGGTCCAGCGCCGAGGTCACCTGACGCGATAGCATCCGGTCGGGGGTGATCAGCGCGGCGGTTTTACCATCCTCGACCGCTTGGCGCAGGCGCAGCGCAATCGCAAGCGCTTCGGCACGCGGGGTAGGGGCCTGTATCAGGGTTAACCCTTCGGTGGCCTGATGCAAATCGGGCAGTTTCGGCCCTTCGGTCAGCCAGACGTGGGTCACAGGGGCAGGGCGCAGGGACAGCGACACCAATGCATTGCGCGCGGCAGAGGGCGGCGGCGTGTCGGTCCAGGCCTCGATCTTGCTGCGCGACATCTCAAGCTGGCGCAGCAGGTCGCGGAACCGGTATTGCGGATGATCCTGCGAAATCTTTTCCTGATCCTCGCCCAGATCGGTCCAGACCGCTTGCGGCATGTCGAAACAGAAACCGGGGAGCACAAGCGCGCCTTGTGGCAGCTTTGCCACCGCCTCCATCAGCAGGGCAGAGGTGCCCCGCGATCCGGTAGAGCCTGCGACGATCACCGGATGCCGGGGCGGGTTCTGCTCCCACTCTGCGATCAGGCGCTGTGCGACCTGACGTTGCCGCGCACGCGGATCGGGGCGGGTGACGCTTTCCCCCAGATACTGATGCGCGATGGCGAGGAACTGTTTCGCGCGTTCCCAATGGCCCGATTGGTCACTGACATCCAGCTCGGTCACGGCCTCGACCGGTACGCCTTCGCCCTGCATTTCGTCGATCAACTGCGCCAGACTGTCCGACAGGTCATAAAGCGACGCGCGCGGGGCCAGTTCAGGGGCCTGATCCAGCAGCTTTGACACCAGCGTAATCAACTCTAACCGGCGGCGTAGAGCCGGACCGGGGCGCGACAGGTCAACGCCGCTGCCAAGGGTATCAAGGTTGTCGATCAGATGGATGCGCGGCAGCAGGCTGGGCGGGCCCGCGTCAAAAATATCGCGCAAACGCCGTTGCATCCGGCGGGTGTTCACCACCAGATCGATCCGCCCGATGGCATGGGCGGGTTGCCCTTCCAGCCGCGAAAGCAAACCCCGCACCAGTTCCTTGGGGAAGTCGACGCCCGGGGCCAGCCCGAAAACGCGCGGTGCGTCCTGCGGTTCAAACATCGGCGGCGTCCAGCATGTCTTCGGCAAGGGTGATCCCGCCGGGGTGGCCAACATCGCACCAGCCGCCGGGATAGGACAGCCCGTACATCCGCCCGCGGTCCAGCATCACATCCCACAAGAGGTTGAGCGAGAATGCACGCTCTGAAATCGTCTCTAACAGGTCGGTTTTGATGATCTGCACCCCGCCATAGACAACGCCCGGCCCGCGTTTCAACGCGCCGTCGGTGCCCATTGTAAAGTCTCCGTCGCCCCCATGCCCCACGGCCTGCGTCACCGGCACGCCCATCAGCAGCGCATCCATCCTGTCGGGGTCCCATGCGTCTGCCAGCAAGGACAGCGGGTTGGGGCCCGCCCAGATCGCATCGGTGTTCATGGTAAACACCGGCCCGTCGCCCAAAAGCGGCAACGCATTGCGCAGCCCGCCGCCGGTTTCCAGAATATCGGGCTGTTCGACAATCGTCTGCACGTCGCGCCCTGCCAGATGATCCAGCAGCGCCTCGGGCTTATAGTGCAGGTTCACAACGATCCGCCGCGGCGCGACACCGCGCGCCAGATCAAGCGCGTGGTCGATCAACGGCTTGCCCGCGACAGGGATCATCGGCTTGGGCTGGTCTTTGGTCAGATGTTGCATCCGCGTGCCGAAGCCGGCGGCAAACATCATCACGGCATCTGGGGCATGGCGCATCTGGCTTTCAAATCCTTCAGAAAATCGGGGGTCGGCGCGGGAAGAGCGGGACGCAGCACTTTGGCCAAGGGCGCAAGCGCCGGATCATCAAGGTTACGCTGCACATAGCCCCAAACACGGGGGATGAAATCGACGTAATGCGCCTTGCCGTCGCGCAGGCAAAGCCGTGCAAAGATCCCCAAGATCCGCAGGTTGCGTTGCAGGCCAAGCAAGGCATAGGCTCTGCGGAAGGCGGCATCATCCTGACCGCTATG
This sequence comes from Sulfitobacter sp. TCYB15, assembly GCF_040435955.1. Taxonomy (NCBI): domain Bacteria; kingdom Pseudomonadati; phylum Pseudomonadota; class Alphaproteobacteria; order Rhodobacterales; family Roseobacteraceae; genus Sulfitobacter; species Sulfitobacter sp. TCYB15. Next base: position 385,498 of record NZ_CP159193.1, on the reverse strand, counting down.
CCGGATGTAATGGGCGATCATCGCCGTCTCGATCTGCGGGATCACATCGCGCCGCGCATCTTGCAGGATCGAAACCAGATCATAGGCGGGGTGGCCCTGCAGCGCGTCTTGGAAATCCAGCAGCCCCACGCGGGCAGAGCCCGTCCTCTCGGGCCGCCACAACAGATTTTCAGCGTGGTAATCGCGCAGGATGATCACACGGGGGCTATTGTCCAGCGCGCGGGCCAGCGGGGTGAAGAGGGCGTTAAACTCCGCCGCGGCGCCGCTGTCGGGGGCGTACCAGTCAAACACCATCTGCGCCGCCTCTGTCAGCCAATCGGCATCGCAGAGCGGCAGATCGGGGGGCGGGGCCTTGTGCAGGTCCAGCAGACAGTCCGTCGCGGCGGTATAAAGCTGCCGCGTCATCGCGGGCGATTGGACCATCAGCCGCGCAAACAGGTCATCGCCCAGATCCTCGATCAGCAGAAAGCCGTTGCCTGCGTCTTGCGCGTAGATCTCGGGCGCGCTCGCCCCTTGGGCGCGCAGCCAATCGGCTATGCGGACAAAGGGGCGCACGTCTTCGCCCTTGTCGGCGGGGGCGTCCATCAGCACGGCGGTGCGGCCATCATCAAGGATCAGACGGTCATAGCGGCGGTTCGATGCGTCCCCGGCCAGCAGATCGCGCCGCGCCTGTGCCCACCCCGCATCGGCAAGGAAGCTTTCCATAGCGGTCATACGGCCGTTCATTTGCGCCAGGCCCCCAGCTTTTCGGGCCATTTATCGTCGTTCCACGTGGCAGACAGCCGCCGTGTGTCGTCGCCAGTGACCGTCAACGTCAGATCAAGCGCGTCTTCGGGGCGCAGATCGCCCAGCCTGTCGGGCCATTCCACAAGGCAGATGGCATCGCTGAACGCATCGGTCAGCCCCAGCTCTTCGATCTCGTAGACAGAGGTCAGACGATACAGATCCGCATGCCAGATCGCGGCGGCGGGGGCGTCATAGGTCTGCACCAGCGTGAAGGTGGGCGAGGGCACGTCTTCGGGCACCGCCAGCAGCGACTGGATCAGCGCCCGCGCGAAATGCGTCTTGCCCGCGCCAACGTCGCCGGTCAGTAAAACAACGTCGCCGGCAGTGAGCGCGCGCCCAAGGGTCACGGCCAGTCGGGCAGTTTGGTCTGCGTCATGCAGCGTAAGATCAAGTGCGTGTGATGCCATGCGCCAAGGTTACTTGGGCGCGGTGGTGCGCCGCAAGGCGAAAGCGGGGCGTCAGGCGTCTTGCGGCGGTTTCTCGGCTTCGGGGTTTTCAATCTCTGCCACCGGCTTTTTCGGCTGGTGAAACCGGATCAGCGTGGCCCCGTCCACTATGGGGGAAAACAGGCAGGTCAGCTCTGTCCCATTGGCAAGATACAGCGGCATGCTCCACTTCATGCGATCTTCGCGGTTGGTCACGAAATCCTCTATCTCCTGCCACAGCAGATTGGGGGCGGACCGGCGGTGCCAGCCCTGAATGGCGTCGTGGATAGAGATATCGGCAAAGGTCATGTCGGGATCGACACCCCAAAGGTCATTATACGCGGTGTTAGAGAAGGTCAGGATACCCGACGACGAAAAGACGACGATGGCATCGTCCAGCGTATCAAGCATCGCCTGCCCCTGTTCCAGCTCTGCCCTGAAGGTGCGGGTCAGGCTGACCTGGGCGCTGATATCCTCTATCAGAAAGGCCGTGGCCCCGTCGGGGTGCGGTCGGCCCTTGACCCGAAAGGTCTGCCCTGACTCAAGCGACCATATCTCTTCATAGCGGCCATCATGGGCGGCGCTGATCAGCTCGGACACGGTGGTGCGCCAGGTGGCATAATCCTTGGGCTCGGGGATTTTGCGCGCCTCGCGCAGCTTGTCGAAGAAGGTCTGGATCGCGGGGCGGGCGCTCAGGAACTGCGCCCCCAATCCGGTCAGGTCGATTAACGCCGGGTTAAACAGCACCAACTGGCTTTTGCGGTCAAATATCGCGAGCCCGATGGACAGCTGCGCAAAGGTCTTGGTCAAGGTTTGCACGAAATTGCGCTGCGCCTCTTCGGCGCGGACCAATGTGGTGATGCAGGTCGCCTGATAGCAGTTGATGCTACGCGATTGGCTGTGGGTGACCGCGTACCAGTCTTTCACCCCCGTGGTCCGGTCGCGCAAGGACAGACGGTGGGTCGCGTTGCTGAAATCGCTGGGAAACAGCCGCTGGGTTTCAATCGCCTGACCGGGGTGACAGGCGTTAAACAACTCGTGATAGGCATCGTTGTACCAAAGCAGTCGGTTTGCATGGTCCGTATGCCAAAGCGGCACCGACACGGTAGAGCGTAGCCGCGTCAGCGTGACCTCTGCCTCTGACCGCAGATCGACGCCCATATCATTGGGGTCCAGCACCACCACGCGGCACAGGTGCTTTTCCCAAGTGATGCGGATCAGCGTGTGAATCTTGGGGTCGGTGGCCGGGACGATCAACTGGCCTTCAGGCGTCGAAGGGGGTTTGTCGGGGAACATCGCGAAGCGACCTGACACGTTGTGATGCAAGTCGGACCATTCGTGAAACCCCGCCTCTAGCGGGCAAAACTGCGCTGTCGTGCCAGAGGCGTGCTGCAACACCCCGTGGTCAAAAAGATAGGACAGCTCGGGCTCCCCCCGCGGATCGGCCTTGTCGGCGGTCTCTGCGTTATCGAGCCAGAGATAGGCGATATAGCCACTCGAAAGAATGGCAAAGATCACGAGCGCAATGTCGAAGGTGGAAGCCACGGCGGGACTCAATTCTTTAGGGTTCCACTCAGTTAAGCGCCCAAATAGTTAACAGTTTATTAACCGCCGCGTGAATGGCCGTATGACCTACCGCGGAAAATCGCCGAGATCGTCTTTGGTGCCCCCCCACGCCGCTGCCGCAGGGATCAGGTGAAGCGCGTGTTCTCTCCGGTGGGCAGGGGCGTTTCGCCGTGATGCGCATCCAATTTTTCGCGGGGCCATGTGACCTTGACCACCGCACCGACGGGGGTGTCCGTCTTGGGGGCGCTGTCCGGCCCGTTGGCAAAACGAAGCTCCGCACCCGAGCGTTCAAGCAAGGTCTTGGCGATGAACAGCCCCAGCCCCATGCCTTCGTATTCGGGGCGCCGCGCGTTGCTGCGGTCCGAAGGGCGCCGCCGCATGAAAGGGTCACCGATGCGGCCAAGGATATGCGGAGGAAAGCCCGTACCATCGTCAAATATCCGGACCGAGATCACCGTGTCAGACCAGTTCGCCTCTACCCAGACCGTTGTGGCGGCGAAATCCACCGCGTTCTGCATCAGGTTGCGCAGGCCGTGGATAACCTCTGGCCGGCGCAGGATCGCGGGCTGGTCGGCGGCGTCCCCGGCATCTGGCCCGAGCCTAAATGTAAACGTTTTGCCGCGCATCCGGTGGGGTTCGGCGGCTTCTTCAAGCACCGTCATCAAGGGGGCTTGGCGCAGATGCAGATCGTCTTTGCCCGCCCGCCCCATGTCGCGCAGAATATCGCGGCACCGGTCGGCCTGATCGCGGATCAACGCGGCATCCTCTGCCAGATCGGGCTGGTCTTGCAGTTCATTCCACAGCTCGCTGCTGGCCAGTTTGATCGTGGCAAGGGGCGTGCCCAGTTCATGTGCGGCAGCGGCCACCACGCCGCCAAGGTCGGTCAGCTTCTGTTCGCGCGCCAGCGCCATCTGGGTGGCGGCCAAGGCGTCGGCCATCGAATGGATCTCGGTGGTGACGCGGCGGGAATAGGCGGTAGAGAACACAATCGCGATCACCAGCGCGATCCAGATGCCGAAGATAAAGATGCCCGGCAGCTCAAGCACGCCCCCATCTTGTGTGATCAACGGCAGGTGAAACAGCGCCAGCCCCGTCGCCAGCCCAATGGCTGTGCCACAAAGCACGATGGTCGACCGCAGGCTCAGCGCCGTGGCAGAGATGGTCACCGGCCCCAGCAACAGCAGCGAAAACGGATTATGCAGCCCGCCCGTCAAAAACAGCAGAAAGGCCAGCTGTACCAGATCGAACAGCACCATCAGCAGGTTTTCATACTCAGACAAACGCTTGTTTTCGGGAAACACCAGAATGGCGATCAGATTACCGATCACCGACACGCCAATCGCGAAATAGCACAGCCCCAGTTCCAGCTGCAGGCCAAAGATGCGTTGCGCGACGGTGATCGCCGTCAGTTGCCCCGCAATCGCCACCCACCGCAGCACGATCATTGTGCGCAGGCGGATCCAGTTGGCACGCGCGCCCTTGCCCAGGCCTCTACCCACGGGAATGTTAGCGGCCTGCGTCATCGGCGCACCTTTTCAAAATGTCGGTTACGTTGATAAAGGGAAAGCGTAGGTCTGTGTCCGACCGGGATCAAGAGCGCCTAACCGCGCAGGAGAATGAATATGAGAAGAGTGTTGGCAATTGGCGCGGTGTTGGTCGTGCTGGCGTTTCTGGCGGTATCCCTGATGCTGGTATACCGGACCGATGGCGACAGCGACAAATACGCGCAGTGCAAGAACTCTGCCGTGGCCGGTGGTGCCGAATTGGGCGGGCCGTTCGAACTGGTGAACGCCCAAGGCCAGACCGTGACGGACGCGGATGTGATCACCGAGCCCAGCCTCGTTTACTTTGGCTATACCTTCTGCCCGGACGTCTGCCCGCTGGATGTGGACCGCAACGCCCGCGCCGTGGATGAGCTGGAGGCGCGTGGTATGTCCGTGACGCCGGTGTTCATTTCTGTCGATCCTGCCCGCGATACCCCTGAAGTTGTTGGAGATTTCGCCGCCAACATGCACCCCAAGATGATCGGGCTGACCGGATCGCCCGCACAGGTCAAAGCGGCAAGCGATGCCTACCGCACCTATTACAAGGCGCATGAGGATGAAGGCGAAGACTACCTAGTGGACCATTCGACCTTTAGCTATCTGGTGATGCCGGGCGAAGGTTTCGTCGATTTCTTCCGCCGCGATGTCCCACCAGAGCAGCTGGCCGACAAGGTCGCCTGCTTTGTGGAACATCAGTAAAAATTTGACCAAGCTAGGCCACCGCCACATATCTGGATAAAGTCCCGGTACAACATTCAACCAGTGGAGCATGATATGGTTCAGGAAAATGCGCTTGATCTCGGCGAGGATCGGTCCCTCCTTCTGGTGGATGATGACGAACCGTTTCTGCGCCGCCTTGCCAAGGCGATGGAGAAGCGCGGCTTTGACGTAGAAACCGCCGGTTCCGTCGCTGCCGGTGTGGCCATCGCCACCGCGCGGCCCGCGGCCTATGCGGTGGTCGATCTGCGGTTGCAGGACGGCAACGGGCTGGATGTGGTCGAGGTGCTGCGCGACAAACGCCCCGATGCGCGGGTTGTGGTGCTGACCGGCTACGGTGCCATCGCCACCGCCGTCGCCGCGGTCAAGATCGGTGCGACGGATTATCTGTCAAAACCCGCTGATGCCAATGACATCGTGAACGCTCTGCTGGCCACGGGCGATGACATGCCGCCGCCACCGGAAAACCCCATGAGCGCGGATCGTGTGCGGTGGGAACATATCCAGCGTGTCTACGAGCTGTGCGATAGAAACGTGTCCGAAACGGCGCGGCGGCTGAACATGCACCGCCGGACCTTGCAGCGCATCCTGGCAAAACGGTCCCCGCAGTAACGCGCTACACGTCGTAGCGTTTGCTGATCTTGTCCACGACCTGACCCGAGGCAAGCGAGACCCCTTCGTCATAGTGCCAGTCGCGAAACCCGCGGCTTTGGTAATAGGTCAGCCCGCCGTGGTTGTCGGCGCGGATCGTGGCGTTGATCCAGACATACCCCAGCCGTGCCGCTGCCTGCGCGGTGGCATCAAACAGCGCGGACCCGATGCCCAGACCGGTACGACCAACCTGCACAAAGCTCGCGATGTCGCAGGCCTCGGGCGGCAGATCGGGGTGCGGGCTGATCCACTGGAACCCCACGACGTTTTCCTGATCGTCCAGCGCCACATGCCACGCGCTTTGATCGGCGTTGCTGGCCATCCATTCGGTCAGATCCTTGCCGGTGACAGGGCGGGTCATCGCGGTGGTGCCCCCGATGGTGATGATCTCGTTCAGCAGCTGCGCCATATTGCCGGCATCCAGCGCGATTGGCGGGCGGACCTTGACCATCACAGCGCGCCCAGCAAATCCAGATGCCGCGCGGTGAAGTCATTGCGCGTGTCCACCGGCGGGCGCAGCACGATCGACAGCCCCTCCATCAGAGCGGGGTTGGGCCGGCCAAAGAACTTGGACGCCTCTGCCTCCGAGAAACCGGCGATCTGCGTCGCCTCCATCCAGGCGCTGACCTTATCGGCGCGCTTGATCTGCTGCTTGACCGATTTCGGCAGCGCCGCAGGCAGCCCAAAGCGGATATGGATCGCGGACATCAGCCGGTCATCCAGCGCGCCATATTCCGGCCCGACCGCCGCCTTCACCGGAGATATCATATCGCCGATCACATATTCCGGTGCATCATGCAGCAGCGCGGCCAACCGCCACTTTGGCGGGGCCTTGGGGTTCATCCGGCCATAAATCGTCTCGACCAGCAGCGAATGTTCGGCCACGGAATAGGCAAAATCCCCCCGCGTTTGCCCGTTCCACCGCGCGACAAAGGCCAGCCCGTGGGCGATATCCTCGATCTCTATATCGACCGGCGTCGGGTCCAGCAGGTCAAGCCTGCGGCCGGATAACATACGTTGCCATGCACGGGATTGCTGCGCCATTCTATTGATCTGCCTTTGACACGTGGAACATTTGCGGGTTTCGCCGTGTTCTTCCCACGAAGGAGACGATCATGAAACCTGTTATTTCTGCTCTCACACTCGCACTTGGCCTCGGGACCGTGGCCGCACCCGCAATGGCAAGCGATGTCTGCATGCCCGCGCAAGAGCTGAAGGCGTCGCTGGTGGATTGGTACGGCGAAACGCCGGTTGAAGGCCAGGACGACGGCGCGGTCCAAATCTGGGCCTCGGATGACACAGGCACATGGTCTGCTGTAAAGACCCTGTCGAACGGAATGGCCTGCGTCACCGCGCAGGGCGCAAACTGGATGGCGGGGATGACCACGGACGAGATGATCGTCGCCTCGGCAGAGTAACCGTTTCGTGTGGCGCTTGACCGCCACCGTTGAGATCACCGCATCAAAGTGCTACGGCCCTTTTCAAATATACGATACATAGCCGATCTTTTGAAAAGGGATGCCCCGATGGCCAACGATTACATCGTTAAAGACATTAGCCTTGCCGCCTATGGCCGCAAGGAACTTGATATCGCAGAAACCGAAATGCCCGGCCTGATGGCCCTGCGCGCGGAATACGGCGACAGCAAACCGCTGTCCGGTTCGCGCATCGTGGGCTCGCTGCACATGACGATCCAGACCGCTGTTCTGATCGAAACGCTTGTCGCATTGGGGGCCGATGTCCGTTGGGCGTCCTGCAACATCTTCTCTACCCAGGATCACGCGGCGGCGGCGATTGCCGAAGGCGGCACGCCTGTTTTCGCGATCAAGGGGCAATCGCTGGAAGAGCATTGGGATTATCTGGACAAATCCTTCCAGTTCCCCGACGGCCCGAACCTGATCCTTGATGATGGCGGCGATGCGACGCTGTACATCCTGCTGGGCGCCCGTGCCGAAGCTGGCGAAGACGTGATCCCCGTGCCAACGTCGGAAGAAGAAGTCGCGATCAAGGCGCAGATCAAAAAGCGGATGGCGCAATCCCCCGGCTGGTTCACCAAGATGCGCGACCAGATCAAGGGCGTGTCCGAGGAAACCACCACAGGCGTCCACCGTCTGTATGATCTGGTGAAGCAAGGCCAGCTGCCCTTCCCCGCGATCAACGTCAACGACAGCGTTACCAAGTCCAAGTTCGACAATAAATACGGCTGCCGTGAATCGCTGGTCGACGGTATCCGCCGCGCGACAGACGTGATGATGGCCGGTAAGGTTGCTGTCGTCTGTGGCTATGGCGACGTTGGCAAAGGCTCTGCCGCATCGCTCGCCGGTGCCGGTGCCCGCGTGAAAGTGACCGAAGCCGACCCGATCTGCGCGCTGCAAGCCGCGATGGACGGGTTCGAGGTTGTCCTGCTGGAAGACGTGCTGGACACTGCCGACATCTTCATCACCACCACCGGCAACAAGGACGTGATCCGCATCGAGCATATGCGCGAGATGAAGGACATGGCGATCGTCGGCAACATCGGCCACTTTGACAATGAAATCCAGGTTGCCGCGCTGAAGAACCACAAGTGGACCAACATCAAGGAACAGGTCGACATGATCGAGATGCCTTCGGGCAACCGTCTGATCCTGCTGTCCGAAGGCCGTCTGCTGAACCTTGGCAACGCGACTGGTCACCCGTCCTTTGTCATGTCCGCGTCTTTCACCAACCAGGTGCTGGCGCAGATCGAACTGTGGGAAAACACCGGCAAATACGAGAACAAGGTCTATATCCTGCCCAAGCATCTGGACGAAAAAGTCGCCCGTTTGCACCTTGATCGTATCGGCGTGAAACTGACCCAGCTGAGCAGCGAACAAGCCGCTTATATCGGCGTCACACCCGAAGGCCCGTTCAAGCCCGAACACTACCGCTACTAAGCCGGTTCATACCGTCTGACAAAACGCCGCCTTGCAAGAATGCAGGGCGGCGTTTTTCGTGGGTCAGCTGCCAAGCGCGAAGCGTTCGACCTCGTGAAACCGCCCCTGCGCATCCTCGCCACAAAGCGTCAGACTATCGATGGTGAAGGGGGCAGGGGTATCTGACACTAAATAGCGGTGCAGAGCCGTTTTCACGGGGTCGATCTGATCGGGCGCAAGCGGCCCGGTGAGGGTGATGTGAAAGCGGAAATACTCCATAATATGGGGGTATCCGTAGGTTTTGAGGTAGATCCGCTGCTGATCGGTCAGGTAGGGGGCGTTCTTGCGCGTGAACTCCGCCTCTGACAGCGGCGCGCGGAAGGCGTCCAGCACCACATTGGCAGAGGCCGCAAGACTGCCAAGCGCGGTCGTGTCGCCCTGCGGCACCAGCGCCAGGAACCGCCCGATCTGCGACAGCGCCAGCCCGTCCAACTGCACCGGAGCCTGCCCTTCGCAAAAAGCGGCGAGGCCATCAGTCAGCTGTGCCGCGCTGGTCGCATCTGCCAGAAAGAACGGCGCCTTGACCGTCCCGTGTAGCCCGTATTTGCGCGGTCGCTGGGTCAGCTTGGCAATATCAAGCCCCGCGATATCGGGATGTGCCACAGCTTCGCCCGCCTGCACATCCCAACCCAACCAGGCCGCGCCCCGCCGGGCAAAATCCCCCGGCGGCGGCGTATAGTAAATGGCGTAGCGTTTGAACATCTTGGGCCCCTTTATCGGTCAGCCTAGACCCCTAGCAGCGCCATGTAACAGCTTAAAGATAGCGGTTTACCAGATTTTCCAGCGCTTCCTGACGGCCCGAGGCGGGCTGCGGGTTCAGCGCATCGGCTTTGACCTGCGCGTTGATCGTCTCCAGATCGCTGCTCAGCAGGCCTTGGCCGCGTTCAGAGCCCCAACCGGCATAGCGCGCATCACGCGCCGCTTCGAGCTTGCCATCCTCCAGCATCGCGGCGGCGGCTTTCAGGCCCTTGGCACAAACATCCATCGCACCGACATGGGCCAAAATCAGATCTTCGGCGTCCAGCGACTGGCGGCGCAGTTTGGCGTCAAAGTTGGTGCCGCCGGTGGTGAAACCGCCCGCTTTCAACACTTCGTAATAGGCCAGCGCGACTTCGGGGACGGAATTGGGGAACTGGTCGGTGTCCCAGCCTGACTGGTAATCGTTGCGGTTCATGTCGATCGACCCGAAAATCCCAAGCGCCGAGGCCATGGCCAATTCGTGTTCAAACGAATGCCCGGCAAGAATGGCGTGACCCTGTTCGATGTTCACCTTCACCTCGTTCTCAAGCCCGTAATCCTTGAGGAAACCATAGACGGTGGCCACGTCGTAATCATACTGGTGTTTGGTCGGTTCCTGCGGTTTAGGCTCGATCAGGATGGCACCCTTGAAGCCGATCTTGCGGGCGTATTCGACGGACATCTGCAAGAAACGCCCCGCCTGTTCGCGTTCGCGTTTCAGGTCGGTGTTCAGCAGCGTTTCATAGCCTTCGCGCCCGCCCCACAGCACATAATTCTCGCCGCCCAGCTTGTGGGTGACGTCGATACATTCCTTCACCGTCGCGGCGGCATAGGCAAAGATATCGGGGTCGGGGTTTGTGGCAGCGCCCGACATATAGCGGCGGTTGGAAAACAGGTTGGCCGTGCCCCAAAGCAGCTTGGTGCCCGTCTGCTCCATCTTTTCGCCGAAATAGTCAGTGATCTCGTGCAGCCGCGCGGTGCTTTCGGCAAAGGTATCGCCCTCGGGGCGGACATCGGCGTCGTGGAAGCAGAAATACGGCTGACCGAGGATCTTGAACATATCAAACGCGGTGTCAGCCTTGGCGCGGGCGGCTTCCATCGTGGTGTCGAACCACGGGCGCAGGAAGGTCTGGCCGCCAAAAGGGTCGCCGCCTTCCCATGCGAAACTGTGCCAATAGGCGACGGCAAAGCGCAGATGCTCTGCCATCGTCTTGCCCATCAGCATCTCGTCGGGATTATAGCTGCGATAGGCGAAATCATGGTCCGCTTGCGGGTCGTAAGAGATCGTCGGGATGCCGTCGAAAAAGCTGGTCATGGGGATGGTCCTTCTTGTCTTAGCGCAAATGTTTTACGGCGCTATACGTGTCTGAATATCGGGCGTGGGCCTCTGAAAAGGCGTCGACTAGAGCTGGAACAGGCTCTATCACGCGGGAAATGGGGGGCGGCACGGCGATCTCGGCTCCGGCACCGGCGGCGGCCATACGACCCAAGCGCGCTGCCCCAAGGGCACCGCCAAAGTCACCCGCGGCGGGCAGCTGGATCGGCATGTTCAGCGACGTTGCAATGGCCGACAGCCAATAGTCGGATTTAGACCCGCCGCCGACGGCGATCAGGCTGTCGATGTGGGTGCCGGTGTGCCGCATCGCGTCGAAACTGTCGCGCAGGGCGTGGGTGACCCCTTCCAGCACTGCGCGGGTCATGGCGGCGCGGTCGGTGTTATGGGCCAGATGCAGGAAACCACCCCGGATATTGGCGTCGTTATGGGGCGTCCGCTCGCCCCCGAGATAGGGCATAAAGATCGTGCGGCCGGGAGCCTGTAGCGCGCCCAGATCAGAGGTGAGCGTCCGCGCGTCCTCGTTCAACACACCAGCCAGCCAATTAAGCGAATCCGTGGCCGACAGGATCACCCCCATCTGGTGCCACAGGTCCGGCAGCGCGTGGCAAAAGCTGTGCAGCGCGCTTTCAGGTGCCGCGGCATAGCCCGGCGTCGCGGCAAACAGCACGCCCGAGGTGCCAAGCGAGACGAACGCCTGACCCGGCTTCACCACACCCATCCCGATGGCCGAGGCGGCATTATCGCCGCCGCCCCCCGCAACAGGGATCCCCGCAGGTAGGCTCAGTTGCGCAGCGATAGAGCCGCTTAGGTGCCCTGACACCTGCGATCCTTCAACCAGTGATGGCATCTGTGCCCGCGTCAGGCCAGATCGTTCCAGCAAAGCGTCGGACCAGTCGCGCGCGCCGGTATCCAGCCAGCTTGTGCCCGCGGCATCCGACATCTCTGAAACGGCTTCGCCCGTCAGCCAGAAGCGCAGCGCGTCCTTGGGCAGCAGCACCTTGGCGATCCGCGCGAATATATCGGGCTCATGGTCGCGCACCCATTCCACTTTGGGCGCGGTGAAACCGGGGAACACAATGTTGCCCGTGACCGCGCGCCAGAGGGGGTCAGCATCCATCGCGGCGGCCTGTGCTGCGGCGCGGGTGTCGTTCCACAGCATACAGGGGCGCAGCGGCGTGCCCGCGGCATCCAGCAGGGTCGCGCCATGCATATGCCCGCTAAGCCCGATGCCCTGCACAGCGGCCAGATCAACCCCCAGCCCTGCAATCGCATCGGCGCAGGCGGTGAACCAATCGCGCGGGTTCTGTTCGACCCAGCCATCGTGGGGGCGCGACACCTGCAAGGGTGCCACGCTTTCCGCGATGATGTTTTCCGCGTCGTCCACCAGCAGGGCTTTCAGCCCAGAGGTGCCAAGATCAAGCCCCAGAAACATGGTTTTCCCCTTTGTCAGCGCCTATGCGGCGTCGCGCGCCTTGCCCATGATGATCATGCTCAGGATGTCATCCTCGGTCACGTCGCCGACCTTTTCGGTGCCGATCAGCGCGCCGTTTTTCATCACCGACACACGGTCGCACAGCTCAAGCATCTCGCGGGTGTCGTGGCTGATCAGGAAGATGCCAAGCCCTTGGGCCTTCAGCTCTTTGATCAGATCGGCAACCATCTTGCTTTCATGCACCCCAAGAGCGGCGGTCGGTTCGTCCATGATCAGGATCTTGGCGTTGAAATAGACCGCGCGGGCAATCGCAACCGATTGCCGCTGACCGCCCGAAAGCGCCGAGACAGGCTCGCTTATCTTCTTAAAGTTGGGGTTGAGCCGCGCCATGATCTTGCGGGTCTCTGCCTCCATCCGCGCATCATCCACGAGGCCGAATTTATTGGTCAGTTCGCGCCCCAGAAACAGGTTGCTGGGCGCATCAAGGTTATCGGCCAGCGCCAGTGTCTGGTAGATGGTCTCGATGTTGTGGCGGCGGGCGTCACGGGGCGAATGGATGCTGGCTTTCTTGCCCTCGATCCAGATTTCGCCCTCGTCCATCTGATAGGCACCGGCAAGGATCTTGATCAGCGTGGATTTCCCCGCGCCATTGTGCCCCAACAGGCCGACGACCTCGCCCGGATACAGGTCCAGCGACACGTTATCGACGGCACGCACCCCCCCGAAGGACAGCGAGATATTCTTGAGCTCTACAAGCGGTGTCATGATTTCCCTCCCATACGGCGGCGATAGACGATGTCGATCCAGACGGCGAAGACAAGAACCGCACCGACGACGATGTTTTGCAGCGGTGCGTCAACGCCCACCATAGCCATGCCCGATTGCAGCGATTGCATGATCAAGGCACCCAGAATGGCCCCGTGGATCGTCCCTATACCACCCGCCAGAGCCGTGCCGCCAATGACAGCCGCCGCGATGACACGCAGTTCGTCCAAAGTGCCGATGTCGTTCGAGTGGTTGGTCAAACGGGCGGAGGCAACAACCGCGGACAGCGCCACCAAGGCCCCCATCAGGGCAAAGACCTTGACCGTCAGCAGACGGGTGTTGATGCCCGACAGCTCTGCCGCGTCGGGGTTGCCGCCCGTGGCAAAGATATAGCGCCCCAGCCGCGTGCGTTTGGCCATCACGGTCATGCCAATCGCCAGCGCGATCAGCAGCAACACCGAATAGGGGATGCCGTAAGACGCGGTATAGCCTTCGGGCATCACATCGCCACGGGCCTTGAACTCGCGCATCAGACGCGCGGTCGGAACCTCGTAGGCGTTCAGGATGGCGACAAAACCCAGAATGCCCACGGCGATGATCAGACCGACCAGCACCTCGGCCCAAACCGGTTTCACGTGAAACCCGTGGTTGACCTTGTTGCGCCGTGACGACCACAGCGCCCAAAGCGCCAGAACCACGGCGATCAGCCCGACGACCCAAGACCATGTCTCGCCCAGGGTTCCGTTGATTCCGCCGAACTTGCGGAAGGTTTCGTCCAGCGGCCCGATGGTCTGACCGTCGGTCATATACCACGCCACGTTGCGCCAGATCAGCAGTCCGCCAAGGGTCACGATGAAGGCGGGGATCGTGAGGAAGCCGATCAGCCAGCCCTGAAACGCGCCGATGATGGTGCCAAACAGCAGGCCGACGACGATGGCGATCCAGGGGATCATCGGATGCCCCAGCCCCATGCCCAGCATACGCGGCAGGATATCGGTCTGGGTCATCGCCATCGCGGCAGAGCAGGTGGCCAGCATCGCGCCGACCGACAGGTCGATGTGACGGGTCACGATCACGAAGACCATACCGGTCGCCATAATGGCAACGCTGACGGTCTGGATCGTGAGGTTGAAAATATTGCGCGGCGTCAGAAAGCGCCCGTCGGTCAGCACGTTGAACACGAGGCAGACCAGAATGAACGCACCGATCATCCCTAACAGACGGGTATCGATTTCGAGCTGGCTAAGAAAAGAGCGCTTGGGCGCTGTCGGCGACGGATGTACATCTGCCCCGGTTTCGGTGGTCGTATCTGTCATGTGATTGGCTTCCGGATTGGTTCGCAATGTCAATCAGCGGGGCCGCAAAGCGCGGCAGCCGGGCTGAAGCAAACGGGTGGCACACCCCGCATCAGGGGCGGGGTGTGCGTTTTGGTCTTAGTTACAGGCCGCGACGTCTGTCACGCCTTGGCACAGGGCTTCTTTCGAAATCCAGCCGGCGTCCAGAACCGCGTTCAGGTTGTCGATGGTGACAGGCACGGGGGCCAGAAACTTGGCCGACAGGGCTGTGCCCGCAGGGGATGTCCATTCCTGCGCGCCGTCCACGTCTGCCATCTCGGTGCCGCCGGCAAGGGCAACAGCGATTTCGGCAGCGTTCTTGCCCAGATCACGGGCGTCTTTCCAGACGCTGACGGTCTGCGTGCCCTTGGCAACACGGTTCAGCGCCGCGTGGTCGCCGTCCTGGCCGGACACGGGCGTGCCTTCCATGCCTTGCGCGGTCAGCGCGGCAACGGTGCCGCCTGCTGTCCCGTCATTGGAGGCAACAACCGCATCAACGTTATTGTCTTGCGCGGTCAGGATCTGCTCCATGTTGCGCTGTGCGTTGGCGGGCAGCCAGCCGTCGGTATAGGCTTCGGCAACGATGGTGATATCGCCCGCATCAATCGCGGATTGCAGCACTTCTTGCTGGCCGCCGCGCAGGAAGTCGGCGTTCGGATCGGTGGGCGAGCCCTTGATCATCACATAGTTGCCCTTTGGCATCGCTTCCAGCACGGCACGCGCTTGCATACGGCCCACCTCGACGTTGTCGAAGGTCAGGTAAAAGGCGCGGGGGTCTTCGATCAGGCGGTCATAGCCCACAACCGGAATACCTTCGTCCGCGGCTGCGGTGATTGCGGGGCCGATGGCCTGGCTGTCTTGGGCAAGGATGATCAGCGCATCAACGCCTTGGGCGATCAGGCTTTCCACATCCGACAACTGCTTGGCCGACGACGATTGCGCATCGGCGCTGACATATTTCGCACCGGCAGCGTCCAGCGCGGCCTTGATCGCGGCCTCGTCTGTTTTCCAGCGCTCTTCTTGGAAGTTCGACCAGCTCACGCCGACGGTGATATCCTCGGCTGCTGCAGTCTGAGTGAAGCCAGCAGTGGCGACGGCCGCTGCCATAAAGAGTTTACGCATTTCTTTCCTCCCAGATGAAATGATCCGATGTCCTTGGTGGCATCGGTGACGTCGTAGTATGAGGTTGCGCACTTTAATTCAGTTGTCAAAATAAATTTTACATTATGACACAAAGAATTTGACACAGATCGGCAAAACACGGCTTATTTCCTGTGGGAGACAGAGGGATTAACCTGTTGCAGGGGAATTTCAAAATACATCGGGAGGATAAAGTTTGGCGAGCGAACTAATTCGCGACCTTGGGTCGGAGGGGTCAAAACTTGTGTCTTCAGGCTGTGGCCCGCTGCTGGCCTTGCCGCAGGATGATACACGCCCGCTGCGCCAACAGGTGTTTGAACAGGTCCGCGCGAACGGGCAGATGCCGCGCATGGATGTGGCGCGCAAGCTCAACATCAGCCCCGGGTCGGTGACCACCATTACCTCTGATCTGATCGCGCGCGGTCTGCTGCAAGAGGTAGAGGACAGCCAGCGCGGCCCCAGCCGTGGCCGCCCGCCCATTGCCCTGCGGGTCGCTCCGCAAAGCCGTTTCGTCGTGGGCATGAAGCTGTCGGACGAACGCCATACCGCGGTATTGCTGGATCTTGCCGGCACGATCATCGCCGAGGCCCATGTCGCCAGTGCATCGCTGCGGCAGTCTACCGAAGATATGTTGACCGAAGTCAGTTCCCTCATGGACAGGCTGTTGCAGAAATCGGGACGCGTAATGTCCGACATCAGCGCCGTGGGAATCGGCTTGCCCGGGCTGGTGGATGCGAGCCTCGGGATCGTGAAATGGTCGCCGGTGATGCTGGACACGGATATGCCGCTGCGCGATCTGCTGTCGAAAACGCTGGGGCTGCCTGTGTCCTTGGACAATGACACCAACCTGCTGACGCTGGCCGAGCTGTGGTTCGGGGCCGGTCGGGGGATTTCCAACTTTGCCGTGGTGACCATTGAACGCGGCGTCGGCATGGGGCTGGTGCTGAACAACCGGCTGTTCCGCGGTGCCCTTGGCCCGGGGATGGAACTGGGCCACACCAAGGTGCAGTTGGACGGTGCCCTGTGCCGTTGCGGGCAGCGCGGCTGTCTTGAGGCCTATGTCGCCGATTACGCCATTATCCGCGAGGCAGGCACCGCGTTTGAACGCGACCCGCGCGCCGAAAGCTCTGCCGTGTCGATGATCGAAACCCTGTATGACGAAGCGAACGCAGGCAACGAGGCCGCGCTCGCGATCTTTAACCGCGCCGGACGGTTCCTGAGCGTCGGGCTTGCCAATATCGTGCAGTTGTTTGACCCCGAACGGATCATTCTCAGCGGCGAACGGATGCGCTATGACTATCTGAACGTTGACGATGTGTTAAGCGAGATGAACTCTATGATCCTACCCGCAGGCCGCGCGCCGACCCCTGTCGATATCCACGCTTGGGGCGGGTCCGTCTGGGCGAAAGGGGCCGCCGCACTGGCCTTGTCCGATGTGACCGACGCCCTGCTGGGGGAGAATGCTGCGTGATCCATCGTTTGATGGCGGCAGCCTGTGTTTTTGCCTCTGCTGCCCATGCCGATCCGTTGTTTCAGGACATCAGCGCGGGCCTGCCCGACCACCATTATACCGGCGGGTGGGAACATTTTGTAGGCGGCGGTGTGTCGGCGTTTGACTGTTCGGGCGACGGGCTGCCCGATCTGGTGGCCGCAGGCGGCACCGCGCCGCTATTGCTGCTCAAAAACGTCTCTGACACGGGGGAAATCGCCTTTGAACGAGCTGTGATCGACCCCGAGATTACGGGGGCCACGGGGGCCTATCCTGTCGATATGAACGGTGACGGGCTGCTTGATCTATATGTCATGCGCGTCGGGCCGGACCGCGTGCTTCAGGGCGGCGCGGATTGCCAGTTCACCGATGTGACAGAGGCATGGGGGATCCCGCAAACCGATCAATGGACCACCGCCTTCACCGCCTGGTGGGAGGATGGCGCATCCTTTCCCACGCTTGCTGTCGGCCATTATGTTGACCGCGCCAATCCCGACGGGCCGTTTGGCGCCTGTGATACCAACACGCTGCTCGCGCCCAAGGGCGGCACCGCGCCCCGCTATACCGCGCACGCGCTGTCGCCGGGGTATTGCGCCCTCTCGATGCTTGCCGCAGAGGATGCGCGTGGGCTCAAATCGCTGCGAATCTCCAATGATAGACACTATTATGTCTCCGGCGGGGCGGAGCAGATGTGGGATATCGCCGAACAGCGGTTCCTGACCGAAGCGGACGGCTGGGCCAAAGTCTCGCTTTGGGGGATGGGGATCGCCAGCCGTGACCTGACCGGCGACCAACGGGACGAGCTGATGCTCACCTCTATGGGGGACCAACTGATGCAGGTGGCGCAAGCCGACGGCAGCTATCGCGGCGCGCCCTATGACATCGGCACCTATGCGCAGCGCCCCTATGTGCCCGGCGATGGCCGCCCGTCTACCGGATGGCACGCCAGTTTCGCCGATGTGAACAACGATGGCCGCGCCGATCTGTTTATCGCCAAGGGCAATGTCGACCAGATGCCCGGCATGGCGATGCGCGATCCGAATAATCTGTTGATCCAAGGGGCGGATGGCCGCTTTACCGAGGCCGGCGACACCGCAGGTGTGGCCGATATCGCGCGGTCACGGGGGGCGACACTGGCGGATTTTGATGGCGACGGGCTCCTGGATCTTGCCGTGGTGAACCGGCGCGCGCCGATGCGTATGTATCGCAATGTGACGCCCGAGGCAGGCCGCTTTGTGCGCATCGCGGTGCGGGGCGCGGGCGGCAATCGCTTTGCCGTGGGGGCGCGGGTGATCGTGACGGTGGGCGACGCCGTGCAAAGCCAGCAGATCACCCTTGGCGGCGGTCATGCGGGGGCGGTGCTGGCACCGCTGCATTTCGGCATCGGCGACGCGGCAGAAGCATCGGTGCAGGTCCGCTGGCCCGATGGCACGCAAAGCGACCCCATGCGCATGACGGCAGGCGATGAGATCACGGTCACGCAGCCCGATTGATCAGGGCACACCGCCCACGGCCAGCCCGCTTGGCACCGTGTCAGGGATACCCAAGCGCCCCGACAGCGCCTGCGGGTCATCCAGACTGCGCAAGAAAGACACTAACGCGGCGATATCACCGGGATTCAGCCCTTTGGGCGCGCGGATCATCGCGGCTTGGGTGATGGCATCGCGGGCGGCGGGGTCGTCCATCTCGCGCCAGTCATCCCCGTCCAGCGGCGGCAGGCGCACCCCGTTCCTGTCAGCCGCGCCGGGGGCAAAGCGTTTCGCCGCGCGGGCCGGATCCATATGATCGCGCAAGAACTTCTCTATCTGGCTGTGCCCGCCCGCATGCCCCCAAGGGCCGGTCTGCATCACATTGCGCAGGGACGGCGTGCGAAACGCATAGGCATCGGCCCCATTTCCAGTCACGCCCATACGCCCCGTATCGCGGGTGTGGGTTTCAAACACGGCCGCCTTGCCGGGGCCAAGCTGCGGTGCCCCCATGGCGTGAAAACTATGGTCAGTCTGGAACGCCCCCGCGTGGCAGGTGCTA
Organism: Sulfitobacter sp. TCYB15; assembly: GCF_040435955.1. NCBI lineage: Bacteria > Pseudomonadati > Pseudomonadota > Alphaproteobacteria > Rhodobacterales > Roseobacteraceae > Sulfitobacter > Sulfitobacter sp. TCYB15. Next base: position 366,593 of record NZ_CP159193.1, on the reverse strand, counting down.
CAGCCCGCCTCGCCATAAAACAGCGCCATGCCCTTTTGCGCATCGGCGTCCAACGGGGCTGACCGATCGCGCAGATAGGCATCAAAGGCAGAGCTGTCTGACCGCCATTCATGGGCCACAAAGACGGCAATCGCGTTTGAAATATCGGTAAATCCGATGTCGTCGGGCGTGGTGATATGATCATAGACCGATTGGAACCGCCGCGCATAGTCGGGCAAGCCCGCCACCCGTCGCGCCAGAATATCCCACGCCCCGCCCTGCGCCGTGATCAGACCCTGACGCACGGCTTTGGCAACGTCATTCTCCATATTCTGGCCGGCCATCTCGTCGGGGCTGAGCACCGGAAACATGGTTTGGGCCGAGAGCAGAGACGCAAAACCGTCAAGCATATCGTCGTCCAGCGGCGTGCGGAAACCGGACGGCATCTCGGCGTCAACCTCGATCCGGCCATCGTGGAACAGCACGGTGAATTCCCTTGCGCCCAGATTGAACAAGGCAGGCGAATTGCGCGGGATGCGGTGGGGCGGCATGTTGTCGGGATCCCCGCGCCGTTCCAGCCCCAGCCCGACCCCACCTTCGCCCAGACCTAGCGACACGCCATCGCTGGTGGCAAAATCAGGGTGGTGACAGGTGGCGCAGGCGATATTGCGGTTGCCCGACAGGATCGGATCGTAAAACAGCAACTGCCCGAGGATCGCCTCGTCCAGATCAACGGGCGCAAAGCTGGCCGGATCAACGGGATCGGGCAGCGGTCCTGCAACGCTGGGAAACGGCGCAAGACAAAGGGCGAAAGCGGTGGCGAGGGCGGTCTTCATCCTCGTAGTTTTGCGGAAAAACCGCTTCGGTACAAGCGTGTGACGCGGGGCGAGCCGCAATCAAGACATGCCGAAAACCGCACAGACCAACGCAGGCGGGAAAAATTTCTTTTGCGCGCGTCAAAACCGCTTTAGGGTCTGAAACAAGGCCGGAAACATCGGTCAAATCAACGGTTGGAGACCACGAATGGGCAAAAGAGATGAATGGATCGCGAAATATGCCGACGATCTGCAAACGAAATGCGGCATGACGCCAGATATGGACCTGCTGACGAAAGTGACTATCGGTTGCGGTCCGTCGATCTATAACGCTGACGCGCAGACCATCGCCGCGTCGCAGGAAAGCGAGCTTGAGCTGGTCAAGAACAACTTCCTCATCAAAAAGCTTGGTCTCTCGGATAGCCCCGAGCTTATGGACGGTATCCACAAGGCCGTAGAGACTTACGGCAAATCCGAGCGGAACAAATACCGCGCGGTGGTCTACTATATGCTGACCAAACACTTCGGCAAAGAATCCGTTTACGCGTAAATCTGACCCTGCCGAACTGAAAACGCCCGCTTGGTTCAGCGGGCGTTTTTATGTCTAAAACGTGTGATTAAAGCGTGTATTAGGCTCTAGGGTTTGGTGTTTCCCAAGGCGCAGATCGCGCTCCATTGCTCTGCTGTGACAGGCTGGACAGACAGACGCGGGCTTTTGACCAGCGGCATATCATCGAACCGGCCATCGGCCTTGATATCGTCCAGCGTCACCGGTTTTTCAAACGGGCGCACGGCTTTGATATCGACACATTCCCAGCGTGCGTCCTCGGTCGAGCTATCGGGATGCGCGGCGGCGCAAATCTCGACAATGCCGACAATCGCGCGCTCGCCTTGCGAATGGTAAAAGAACCCCAGATCGCCAACCGCCATCTCGCGCATGAAGTTGCGCGCCTGATAGTTGCGCACGCCGTCCCATTCCTCGCCCGCGTCCCCCTTGGCGACCTGATCCGGCCAGCCCCAAGTGGAGGGTTCGGATTTGAACAGCCAGTAGGCCATTACCCGATCACCCGGTTCCACGGGATCAGTTGCACATCGGCAAACAACCCGGCCTTGGCATAGGGGTCATTGTCGGCCCAATCCTGTGCCGCGGCTTTGTCGGCGACATCCAGAATGACCAAAGACCCGATCATATCGCCGGCATCATCCAGCAGCGGACCGGCCTGGGCAACGACGCCAGTGGATTTCAGATATTCCACATGGGCGGGGCGGTTTTCCTGACGCACGGAAAGCGCGCCAGCTTTGTCTTTGGCAATAAGGGCAACCAGCATGTTATTCTTCCTTTAAAGGGCGGGTCAAAAGCGCTTTCATCGCGCTTGCTACATCTAAGCGGTTCTCGACCAGACCTGCAACGGCGGCGGTGATCGGAAGATCCAGCCCGTTGTCATGGGCCAGCGCATCGACCGCCCGCGCGGTGGCGGCACCTTCGACGGTGGTGGCGCTGTCAAAGGGCTCCCCCCGGCCCAGGGCCAGCCCCAGCCGGTAGTTCCGCGATTGGGCCGAGGTGCAGGTCAGCGTCAGATCGCCAAAACCGGACAGGCCCGCCAAGGTCACCGGATCCGCGTGGTGATGCGCGGCAAGCCGCTGCATTTCGGCGAAGCCACGGGTCATCACGGCGGCGCGGGCGCTTTCGCCCAGGCCCGCGCCGATTGCGGCACCGCAGGCGATGGCCACCACGTTTTTCAACGCGCCCCCCAGTTCCGCACCCACGGTATCAGAGGTGCGGTAAAGACGCAGGTTTGCCGTTGTTAGGCTCTGTTGTAGGGTCGCGCAGGTGGTTTTATCGGCGCAAGCAAGGGTCAGTGCCGTGGGAAGCCCCCGTGCAATATCCGCGGCAAAGCTTGGCCCCGTGAGGATCGCGGCGGTCGCATGGGGCAGCACCTCGCGGATCACGGCGACAGGGCCAAGGCCGGTGTTCAGCTCGATCCCCTTGCAACAGGCGACGATGGTCTTGCCGTCCAGCGCGGCAGCGTGATCGCGCAGAAACCCGCGCAGTTTTTGCATCGGAACAGCGGCGAGCAAGGTCTGCGCCTTGGCGGCCTCTGCCAGATCCTCGGTCACGAACAGGCCCTCGGGCAGCGGGCAACCGGGCAGGCGGGCGGTGTTTTCGCGGCTTTGCCCCATGCCCTGCGCATCCCGCGCCCATAGCGTCACCGCGCCCTTACCCGCCAAAGAGATCGCCAACGCAGTGCCAAAGGCACCGGCCCCCAGAACGGCAATGCTCATGCTTTCGCTCCTTTTTTGCCGCTGCCCAACATGGCGGGCTGGCGTGTGTCCAGCGGCCAACGCGGGCGGGCCGATAGGGTCAGATCATCGGGCGCGCGCAGCTGGCTTTGCTCGATCGCGGCAAAGGCGATCATCGCGGCATTATCGGTGCACAGCGACAGCGGCGGCGCGATAAAGGCGCAGTCTACTTCGGCGGCAACAGTCTCTAACCCGCGGCCTATTGCCTTGTTCGCGGCCACACCACCCGCCACGCAAAGGGTGCGCACATCAGGCGCGTGATCCAGATATTTCCGCAAGGCGCGGCGGGTCTTTTCGGCCAGTACATCGGTAACGGCAGCCTGGAAACCCGCAGCCAGATCGGCCTGATCCTGAACGCTCAACCCGCCTTTTTCGTCGATCACCTTGTCCCGTGTGCGCAGCACCGCCGTTTTCAACCCCGAAAAAGACATGTCGCAATCGGGCCGGTCCAGCAGCGGGCGCGGCAGGGCAAAGCGTTTGGGGTCGCCCGCCTTGGCCGCCTGTTCAATCGCGGGGCCCCCCGGTTGCGGCAGTGAGATCAGGCGCGCCACCTTGTCAAAAGCCTCGCCCGGGGCGTCGTCGATGGTGCCGCCCAAGCGTTCAAACCGGTCCGGCCCATGCACCAGCAGGAACTGGCAATGCCCGCCGGACACCAGCAACATCAGGTAGGGATAGGGCACATCATCGGTCAGCCGTGGCGTCAGCGCATGGCCCGCCAGATGGTTCACGCCATAAAGCGGCTTGCCCGTCGCGGCTGACAGCCCCTTGGCGCACATCACGCCCGACAGCACGCCGCCGATCAGCCCCGGTCCCGCGGTCACGGCGAAACCGTCAACATCCGCCAAGGTCAGCGCGGCCTCGGCCAGCGCCTTTTCGACGCAAAGGTCCAGCTTTTCCGCGTGGGCGCGGGCTGCGATTTCGGGGACGACACCGCCGAAAGAGGCATGAAGCTCGGTCTGCCCCACAACGACAGAGGATAGCACGAGGGCGCGTTGCCCCGGCAGCTGACGCACCAGCGCGGCGGCGGTATCATCGCAGCTGCTTTCCAATCCAAGAAGTAACATGGCTGTTTCCGTTGCAAGGGTGACAGGGGCCAAGTAACACCTTGGGGCAGGTGGAACAATCCTTGGGGCCCAAGCGTCAGATGACAAAACCAGCGTTGATCCTGACCCGCCCTGCGCCCGCCTGCGCGGCGTTTGCGGCCAGCCTGCCGGATGCGCTGCTGTCGCGGGTGCGGGTGGTGACCAGCCCGTTGCTGCACATTCTACCGACCGCAGCGCCTGTTGATCTGGGCGGCATCGGCGGGGTGATTTTTACCTCGGCCAATGGGGTGGCGCATGGCCCGGAGGGCGGCACCGTGCCGGCCTATTGTGTGGGCGAGGCGACGGCGCAGGCGGCTGCGTCCAAGGGCTGGCAGGTCGCGTTTCACGCGCCCGATGCTGCGCGTTTGCTCCCGATGATCAAGGCACATCGCCCCGCAACGCCCCTGCTGCATCTGCGCGGCACGCATCAGCGCGGGGATATTGCCGAACGGTTAACGCAGGCCGGTCTGCCGACACGCGCTGTGGTGCTTTATGACCAGCGGGCGCTGCCTCTGACGCGTGACGCCCAAGCCGCGCTGGCAGATGGCCCGTCGATCGTGCCGCTGTTTTCCCCGCGCACCGCCGCGCAATTCGCCGATCAGGCATGTGAAACGCGGCGGGCTACCATCATCGCCCTCAGCCCCGCCGTGGCCGAGGCGCTGGCCCGCACAGTGGTTCAGCAGATACTCATCGCCCCAGAACCAACCGCCACGTCACTGCGTTTTACGCTTGAAACTGCGGTGGATTGGAACAGGTTAGCTTGAAGGTCGACCTAGATGCCGTCTAAGGTTGTGCAATACGTCTGATATCAGGTCAGAATCGGAAAGGTTTTTAAGCGTGGCGAAAGCGAAAACACCCAGTTCAGGTGACGACACCCCGAAGACATCTTCGACATCAAGGGCGTCTGCTGCCGCCGCCAAGCCGAAGACCACAGCCAAGAAAACCGGATCGTCCACCGCGACAAAACCGGCTGGGTCAACGGCGAAGCCATCAACGGCCAAGCCCAAGCCTGCGGCCAAGACATCCGCTGCAAGCGCGGCGAGCGCCGATAAAACCGCGACAGGTAAAGCCAGCGATGACAAAGCGAGTGCCAAACCGGAAAGCGTGAAAACCCCCGACACCGCATCGAGTGCCGCGAAAGCAAGCGACGCCAAAGAGGCAACGACACCCGCTGTGAAAACGGGGGGCAGTGATACAGCGGCCAAGGCTGCTACGCCCGCGACCGCCTCGACGTCTGCCAAACCCGAGACGAAGCCGAGCGACGCGAAATCCGATGCAAAGCCGGGCACGGCCTCTGATAAACCGGCAGCACCTGCGTCAAAGCCCGCGACGTCAACCGCATCGACCACATCAGCGAAACCGGCCACGCCGACCAAGACGCCGCCCCCCGTCACCCCTGTGGCAGAGCCTGAAAAGCGCGGTAGTGTCTTTTGGCCGATGCTGTTCGGCGGGATCATCGCGGGCGGGATCGGCTTTGCCGTGGCGGAATATGATTTGCTGGAACAGGCGGGCCTGCGCCCTGCGGACAGCTCGCAATCTAACCTGACCGACACGATCGCCGCGCAAGAAGCACGGATCAAGGCGCTGGAAGAGACAGACCCGGCCCCCGCGCCCACCGATGACGCCGCCCTGCAAGAGGTTCAGGCGCTGGTGGCCGAACTGGCCACCCGTGTGGATGATCTGGGTAACCGCCCCGCGACAGAGGCACCGGCCCCTGTCGATACGTCAGCCTTTGAAGAGGAACTGGCGGCGCTGCAATCCTCGGTCGAGACGCAGCGGGATGAAATTCAACGTCTGCTCGACAATGCGCTCAGCGTAGAGGAAGCGACGGCGCAAGCCGCACAGGCCGCGACGTTGCAATCCGCCTTGGGCCGGATCGTCTCTGCCGTCACAACCGGACAGCCCTTCGAGGCAGAGATCGCCGATCTGAAAGCCAATGGTATTCAGGATGTCCCGCCGGCCCTTGCCGATACGGCGGCGACGGGCGTTGTCACCGCCGCCAATCTTCAGGACCGTTTCCCCGATGCGGCACGGGCATCGCTTGCCGCGGCACGCGCGGCCTCGCCTGATGTGGACGGGGGCGGCATCGGCGGCTTCTTCAAGCAGCAGTTGGGGGCGCGGTCGGTTGCACCGCGTGACGGGGATGACCCCGACGCGATCCTGTCGCGCGCCGAAGCGGCAATGCGCGACGGGCGTCTGGCCGATGCGCTGGCAGAGGTGAAAGCCCTGCCGCCCGAAGCCAAAGAGCCCCTGTCCGAATGGCTGTCTGATGCGCAAGCGCGCCACGACGCCCAAGACGCCGTACAGACATTGACACAACGCCTGACGGCGAACTGAGGAACCTGATTTATGCTTTGGTCACTGATTAAGATCGTTGTGTTCGTTGCGGTGATTGCCGCCATCACCTGGGGCGCATCGTTCTTGCTGGAAAGCTCGGGCGGGTTGCAGGTCACCGTGATGGGCACCGAATACAGCTTTGGCCCGCTGCAATCCGTGATCGCCGTGGTCCTGCTGGTTGTTGCGGTCTGGATCATGCTCAAGATCTTTGCGCTGCTGGTTGCGGTCTGGCATTTCCTGAACGGCGACGAAACCGCGCTGTCGCGCTATTTCGACCGCAACCGCGAGCGCAAAGGTTACGAGGCGCTCTCCGAAGGGCTTATGGCGCTGGCCAGCGGCGAAGGGCGTCTGGCGATGGCCAAGGCCGCAAAGGCGGATAAATACCTTGAACGTCCCGACCTGACCAATCTGCTGATCGCGCAGGCTGCGGAAATGGCGGGCGACCGTCGCAAGGCAGAAGAGACCTATCGCAAGCTGGTCACCAACGAACGCACCCGTTTTGTCGGTGTGCGCGGGATCATGAAACAGAAGCTGGCCGAAGGCGACACGGAAACCGCGCTGAAGCTGGCCGAGAAAGCCTTTGCCATCAAACCGAAACACGCCGAAACCGGCGATGTGCTGCTGAAACTACAGGCCGAGAAAGAAGATTGGGCCGGTGCGCGCCAAACGCTGAACACCAAGCTCAAGAACGGCCAGATGCCGCGTGATGTGCATAAACGTCGCGATGCCGTGCTCGCCCTGTCCGAGGCGAAAGACGTCATTGCCGAAGGGAACAGCATCGAAGCCCGCGAGGCCGCGATCGAGGCGAACCGCCTGTCCCCCGATCTGATCCCCGCAGCCGTGATGGCGGCGCATGGCTATATCGATCAGGGCAAACCGAAATATGCGGCCCGCGTGCTGAAGAAAGCGTGGGACGTACAACCGCACCCCGATCTGGCCGGTGCCTTCGCCGCGATCCAGCCGGACGAGACCCCGAAAGAGCGGCTCAAGCGGTTTACCACGCTGACCCGCGTGCAGCCCGACCACCCCGAGACCAAAATGCTGCTGGCAGAGCTGAACATTGCCGCCGAAGATTTCCCGCAAGCGCGCCGGTCCTTGGGGGATCTGGTCGAAACCGACCCGACCGCACGTTCGGTCACCTTGATGGCGGCCATCGAACGGGGCGAGGGGGCTTCGGATACCATCGTCAAAGGCTGGCTGGCACGGGCGCTGACCGTATCGCGCGGCCCTCAGTGGATTTGTGACAACTGCCAACATATCCACGCGAGCTGGAAGCCGATCTGCGAAAACTGCCACAGCTTCGATACGCTGGCGTGGAAAACCCCGCCCATGTCCGAAGTCGCCATGCCCGGCGGTGTGCAGATGCTGCCGCTGATCGTCGGCGCGCTAGAGGATAACTCGGGCGCGGATGCCAAGCCGCCTGTCGCCACCCGCGCCGATATCGAGGATGCAGAGCTGATCGACGACACCCCCGCAGACGCCGCCGATCCGGTTGAAAAACCAGCGACCCAGCCCGAGAAATAGCGCGGGGCCCAAAGGTGAACGAAAACAAAGGCCGGCACGTATTGTGTCGGCCTTTTGCGTTACAGCTTATGTCTAACCTGCCTTTTGGTGTCTTATCGGATGACGGGGCTGCCGCAGGGGCGTATGTCTGTGACACGACTATTGCAAAGGATATGCCCCATGCCCGCTGATGATTTTGTATTCCCCCCCGCGCCGCAGACCAGTCTGGCTGTGCAGGGCACCGACGCCCGTTTTCCCATGCGCCGCATCTTTTGCGTGGGTCGCAACTACGAGGCGCACGCCCGCGAGATGGGCAAAGATCCGACGCGTGAGGCTCCGTTCTTTTTCACCAAACCCGCCGATGCGGCGCTGGATACGCCATGCACCATCCCCTATCCGCCCCAGACAGAGGATCTGCACCACGAGATCGAGCTGGTGATCGCCATCGGCAAAGGCGGGCGCAACATCGCGGAAGCCGACGTGATGGATCACGTCTGGGGGGCTTCGGTCGGGATCGACCTGACCCGCCGTGACCTGCAGGCAGAGGCGAAGAAAGCCGGTCGGCCATGGGATTGGGGCAAGGCCTTTGACAACTCCGCCCCGATTGCCGCGCTGAAACCCATCGCCGATGTCCCGTCTGTGGAACAGGGGCGCATCTGGCTTGCCGTGAACGGTGAGGTGCGGCAGGACGCCGATCTGGCCGATCTGATCTGGTCAGTGCGCGAACATGTGGCGATCTTGTCGCAATCTATGGCGCTGGCCCCGGGGGATATCATCATGACGGGCACACCGGCCGGCGTCGCCGCCCTTGTGGAAGGGGATGTCGTGACCGGCGGCGTTGACGGGATCGCGACGCTTGAGGTGACAATAGGCCCCCGCGCCTAAGCCCCAGCATCGCCCCCGCGACAAAAGCGCCCGTTGAAATCACGGGGGCGCCCCCTAGGTTATAGGATGATTCATACATATGGGAAATCGCAATGAAACATCTCTATAGCGCTCTACTGGCCACCGTGATCGCGGTTCCGGCCCTGGCAGACAGCCATAGCATGGGTGACGCAGACGCCGGCGAAAAGCAGTTCGGCAAATGCAAAGCCTGCCACATGATCGTGGACGACGCTGGCGAAACCTTCCAGCGGGGCGGCAAGGTCGGTCCGAACCTTTACGGGATCATCGGCAAGCAGGCCGGCACCGTCGAAGACTATCGCTATGGCGATGATCTGGTTGCCGCTGGCGAAGCCGGTCTGGTCTGGGACGAAGCCAATATGGCCGAATACCTGCAGAACCCCACCGATTTCCTGCGCACCACACTGGATGACAAGAAAGCCCGTTCGAAAATGTCGTTCAGAATGCGCAAAGGTGGCGAAGATGTTGCGGCCTATCTCGCGACGTTCTCTCCCGAAGCCGAGGCCGCAGCAGACGCGCCCATGGCCGACGATGCAGAGGCCGAGAAAACCGAATAAGCGGCTCTAACCAGCCTGATTGGCCCGCGTTCCCAAAAGGGGAGCGCGGGCTTTTTTATGAGTTTATCTGTTCAGATCAGACCAGCAGGGCAGCAGATCGCCCGCCGCCGGTGTCGCGTGATAGGCCGCCCGCGCAATCGCCCGCGCCAGACACAGTGACGCGGCATGGCCGATCAGCGGCAGAATGCTCTCGGCAACCTCATGCGCGCCGGTGCTCAGGCCAAAGACCAGATCACCGTCATAGGGGGTATGCGCAGGCACCGTGGCCCGCCCGATCCCGTCATGGGCCGCAACGGACATCCGCTGGCATTGCGCCTTTGTGAGGGTCGCATTTGTGGCGACAATCGCGATCGTTGTATTCTCGCGCGGGGACATCGACGCCATCTTGCGGCTTTCCATCGTCATCCCCAGCCCCGTCGCCGGGTCCGGGCCCATGCCGCCGAACTCTGCATCCACCTCGAAGGGGGCGGCGTAGAAGTGACGGTCACCCGGCGTGGTGACGGCCCCCACCGGATTGGCTGCGACCAATGCGCCGACCATTGTCCCATCCGGCAGGTGCAGTGACGCGGACCCCAGCCCGCCTTTCACCATCGCGCTCAGCGCGCCGGTGCCCGCGCCGATGGTGCCAAGCGTGAAATCTTCAGCCGCGGCATCATAGGCGGCACGGCCCAAGGCGCGGTAGGGATTCTCTGCCCAAGCCTTGTCACCGCCGTTCAGCAGGTCGAACAGGATCGCCCCCGGCACCAGCGGGATTGTGGCATCGCCCAGCCGAAACCCGCGCCCCGCCGCGCGCAGCCCGTCCACCACGCCCGAACAGGCATCCAGCCCATAGGCCGACCCGCCCGACAGCACCAGCGCATCCACCGCGGCGACCGATTTATCGGGGGCGAGCAGATCCGTCTCGCGCGTGCCGGGGGCACCGCCCATCACATGGACAGAGGCGGTAAAGGGGTCATCCGCCAGCAGCACCGTCGTGCCGGATTTCAGCGCATCGTCCTGCGCGTTTCCCACCCGAAGGCCGGGCACATCGGTGATCAGGTTTCTGGGTCCGGGTTTCATAGGGCAGGGCCTTTGGTTGGTGCGGGACGCTCCGCGGGGAGTTTATTTGGCAAAATGAAGCAGGGCATCACAGATCCGGCAAACGGGGCGCGGCGGCGAGGAGTTTTTGCGTGTAAGGGTGTTGCGGGCGATCAAAGACGTCGGCGGTGGCACCTTGTTCAACGATCTGCCCCGATTTCATGACCAGCACCCGGTCCGTGACTGTGCGCACCACCGAGAGATCATGGGAGATAAAGAGATAGGTCAGGTCATAGGCGCTGCAAAGCGCGGCCAGCAGATCAAGGATCTGCGCCCGAACCGAGACATCGAGCGCGCTCACCGCCTCGTCAAAGAGGATGAGGTCGGGGCGGATGATCAGGGCGCGGGCGATGGCAATGCGCTGGCGCTGCCCGCCTGAAAATTCGTGGATGTATTTGGTCGCATCTTCCGGCGACAGCCCCACGGCGGTCAGCGCATCGGCGATGGCATCGCTGCGGGCGCGGCCCTTGGGCGGGTCGGGCAGCAGGTGGAACGGTTCGGTGATCAGCCGGTCCACGCGGTGGCGCGGGTTGAAGCTGCCGAAGGGGTCCTGGAACACCACCTGCATTTTGCGCCGTACGGCAAGATCGGGTTTGCTGCCGCTATAGACCGCTGCACCGTCCAGCGTGATATTGCCCGATTGCACCGGTTCCAGACCCAAAAGCGCCCGCGTCAGGGTCGATTTCCCGCAGCCGCTTTCACCCACGAGGCCCAGGCGTTCGCCCCGTTGCAGGGTGAAGGACACGTTATCGACAGCGCGGAAACGCCCCGGTTTGCCGAAGAGCGTCTTGCGTGGCAGGGCGTAGTCGCGGCTCACGTTTTCCACCTTTAGCAGCGGTTGCGGAGGCGGGGCGGCAGGCAGGGCGACCGCATGGGTCGAGGCGGCAAACAGCATCCGCGTATAGGGGTGGCGCATGGTGTGCAGCAGGGCCTGTGTGTGCCCCTGTTCGACGATCTCTCCCTTGCGCATGACGATGATGCGGTCGGCCATATCGGCGACCACTGCCAGATCATGGGTGATCATCAGCAGCCCCATCCCGTCATCCCGCGCCAGCGATTTCAGCAGATCAAGGATCTGCGCCTGGGTCGTGACATCCAGCGCGGTGGTCGGTTCATCGGCGATCAGCAAGCGCGGCCGCAGCGCGATCGCCATCGCGATCACCACCCGTTGGCGTTGCCCGCCCGACAGCTCGTGCGGGTAGCGGGACAGGGGAAAGCGGTCATTTGGCAGGCCGACCCGCTCAAGCGTTTCGGCGGCTTGGCGGGCCGCGGCGTGACGTGACACGGTTTTGTCGTGGATACGGATGGTTTCCGCCACTTGATGGCCGATGGTCTGCACCGGGTTCAGCGCCGTCATCGGTTCCTGAAACACCATGCCGATGTCATTGCCGCGGATCGCGCAAAGCTCGGATTCGGGCAGGGCCAGCAGGTCTTGATCCCCCAGCATGATATGACCGCGCGCCTGCGTCCCCTTGGGCAGCAGCTGCATCGCCGCTAGCGCGGTCATGGATTTGCCCGACCCGCTTTCGCCGGTGACGGCCACGATCTCTCCGGCGTCGACAGAGAGGGTCACGCCTTGCAGGATATTGAACCGGTGGATCGCCACCGACAGGTTGGTGATGCTGAGCAAGCTCATATCCGGCGCACCCGCAACCGCGGGTCCAGCGCATCGCGCAGCCCGTCGCCCATCAGGTTCAGCCCCAGCACCGTCAGGATGATCGCGAACCCCGGCACCAGCGCCATATGCGGTGCGATGCTGACCATGGTCTGCGCATCTGCCAGCATCCGGCCCCAGGATGGCGTCGGCGGCTGCGCGCCCAGCCCGACATAGGACAGCCCTGCCTCGGCCAGAATGCCGAGGCTGAACTGGATCGTCCCCTGCACGATCAACAGATTGGTCACATTGGGCAGAATATGTTCGACCGAGATCCGCGCCGCCGATTTACCCGCGACACGCGCGGCGAGGATGAACTCGCGCTCCCACAGGCTAAGCGCGGCACCACGGGTGATGCGCGCAAAGACGGGAATGTTGAAGATGCCGATGGCGATGATCGCGTTCACCGCGCTGGCCCCGAAGATCGCTGTGATCAGGATTGCGATCACCAGTGAAGGGAAGGCAAAGACCAGATCGTTGCCGCGCATGATGATCTCGTCCACCAGCGACCCGCGTTTGGCTGCCGCCCACAGACCAAGCGGCACGCCAAGGCCCATGCCGATACCCACCGCCACCAGCGCCACGGCGATAGAGGTGCGTGCGCCGACCATGATCATGCTCAGGATATCGCGGCCAAAGTGATCGGTGCCCAGCAGATGCGCGCCGCCGACCCCTTGCAGCTTGTTCGGGATATCCATCGCCGTATGGGAAAACGGCGTCCAGACAAAGGATACAAGCGCGGACAGCAGAAAGACCGAGGTCAGCAGCGCGCCAAGGATCAGGTTCCGGTTCATGCGCGCGCCCTCAGACGCGGGTCAACTGCCGCATAGGCCAGATCCACAAGAAAGTTCACCACAATGACCGAGAAGACCAGCAGCATGACCACGGATTCCACCACGATCAGATCCCGCGCCGAAATGGATTGAAACACCAGCCGTCCAAGCCCCGGCAGATAGAACACCTGTTCGATGATGATCGACCCCGCCAGCAGGAAGGAAAACTGCAGCCCGATGATCGTCAGCACAGGGATCAGCGCATTGCGTAACCCGTGCCGCCACAGTGCTTGTCTTTCGGTCAGCCCTTTGGCGCGGGCGCTGCGCATATAGTCTTCGCCCAAGACATCCAGCAGCGCAGACCGCATGACCCGCGCCAGAATAGCCGCCTGGGGCAGGGCCAGTGCGATGGCGGGCAGGGTCAGGGCGTGCAGCCCCGTCAGCACGCCTTGATCCCAGCCGACAAAACCGCCGGCGGCGAACCAGCGCAGGTTAATGGCGAATATTAGCACAAGGATCATCGCGAACCAGAAATTGGGCACCGCGACCCCCAGTTGTGTGGCCCCCATCACCCCCATATCACCGGCTTTGCCACGCCGCGCCGCTGCATAGATCCCGGCGGGAAAGGCGATCAACGTGGACAGCCCTAGCGCGTACAGCGCCAGAGGCAGGGACACCCAAAGCCGCGCGGCGATCATCTCGGACACGGGGGTGCGGTAGGTATAGGAGGTGCCGAAATCCCCCTGCAGCAGCCCGCCGACCCAAGCCAGATAGCGCGCCGGTTTCGATGCATCGAGCCCAAGTTCACTGCGCAAAGCAGCAAGCGTTTCAGGCTGCGCATTCATCCCCAGCATAAAAGAGGCCGGGTCACCGGGGGCAACTTCGATAACGGTAAAGATCACCAGCGACGCAACAGCCAGGCTGATACAGAGCGAAAGCAAACGTTTGAGCGTGTACCGGATCATGCGGCCGAAGGTAGGCGCGCAAATCAACAGCGTCCAGCGCAGAAAAACCTTTTTAAGGCGAGCGGGTTACCCGTCGCTCTCTTTTTGGTGAACCGATTAGTTTTGGGGCAGGGGAACCAATTCGCGCTGCACGGGGTTGGGTATGCAGAAACGAGAATTTAGGAGCTTAACGATGACCAACACATTTAAGACACTCGCTATTGCCGCCCTTATGGGTACCGTATCCGCACCAGCATTTGCTGCCGCACATGCTGACACCTCGATGACCTGCGCCGAGTTCAACGAACTGTCGAAAGACGATCAGATGATGGTAGCTTCCGCTGCGATCGCAGAGATCGATGACGGTGACAACGGCGGTTCCATGGGCAACTCCGGTCGTGACACAGGTGATACAACCACCACCACTACTGTAACAGCAGCCGAAGCGACCGACGATGAGCCTGAAGAAGGTTCGCTGGAAGGTGACCTGAAAGCTGTGGAAGACACCGGTGGTAACACTGCTGAATCCAACATGACAGCAGAGCCAATGGACGAAGCCGCGATGGAACAGTTCATGGTTGTATGTAACCAGAACCTTGACGCCACCGTAGGTGAGGCCGCTGCTGGTCTGCCAGGCGACAAATAAGACTTAACCCTTCAGGGTTTTGCGGGCGGGTGCAGAAATGCGCCCGCCTTTTTTGTGCGATACAGCCTACGATACAGTGACTAAACCGCGCTTTAGGGTCAGGCGCGGGCCTCTGCCGTTGTCACTGTATTACGGGTCCGAATGGACTTGCTCGCCTGTTGCCGGGCCAGATCAGCGCTTGCTTGCAGGATCAGGCGCGAGGGGGCCTTACCCTTGCCGCGCGCAGGCAAGCCGTGCTGGTTCAACACCTGTTTCTTCTTCAGGAACACGCGTGCTGTGGGGCCATAGACCTTGGCGACTTCTTCGCGGTTGACGCGCCCTGTGCCCAAGGTGGGCAGTACCTTGGAGAATGCCGCGCGATGCGGTTTGCTCATCTGGTCCAGCGCCATCGGGCCGGGGTAGAAGCTTTCCGACGGGACGTTCTCGGCAAAGATCACCTGATGGTCGTCGAACATCAGGTGAACGTAGGTGACCGATTTCTTGCCCTTGGCGATGCGCACGCCTTTGGCCGCATCGGCAAGATGTTTGGCGCGGGCAAAGTTATCGCCGCTCTGGCCGACCAAAACACCATGTTGCTGCGAGACCAAGAGATCCCGTTCGGCACCGAAAGTGCCACGTTTGATCAGCACGGGATGCAGATGTGATCCCTTTTGCATCTGTTCGGCATCGTAAGACCGCGTGTTGATCCAGCGGATTTTCTGCGGGCCGTTGTCCATTGTGGTGACAAGATCGCCGACACGCAGGTCTTCGACCAAGACATCCCCGCGCGGCGTGCGGATGGCGGTGCCTTTGCCAAAGCAGACGACGCCGGTGTTGTCATAGGTAAAGTGCTGCGCCTGCACGCCGATGAACTTGAGCGACCCATCCTCGAACTTGGAATTATAGGTGTAATCCGTGGTCTCGAAGTTGGACTGATCCAGAATGCCATTGTCTTCATAGTCAGCGCGCAGATCGAAGATCTTGTCGTAATAGCCGCTTAGATCAATGAAATCATTATTGGTGGTGTCGTCGTCATCCAGCGGGCCGGTATTGCCCGCGTTGAAATCGGTGATCGTGTCGTGACCGCCGGAGTAGACGAATACGTCATCGCCGTCGCCGCCTGTCAGCTGGTCGTCGTCCTGACCGCCGTCGAGCGTATCATTGCCGTCGCCCCCGATCAGGGTGTCGCGGCCCGCGTCGCCGTGCAGATTGTCGTCGCCACCGCCGCCATCGATTGAATCATCGCCGTCGCCGCCGGACAAGCTGTTGTCCTGTGTCCCGCGCGCGGTGATGGTGTTGTCTTTGCTGTCGCCCTTGACCGACGCGGCAGAGTTCTCGAGCGCGACGTTTTCAAAGTTCAGCAGATCGCCACGGTCGTTTCCTGCGTGGTCCAGCCGGCTGGCGGCAAGATCGACGGTGTGATCCGCCCCCAGCCCGCTGCCTGCGACATAGGTATCGATGCCATCGCCGGCGTCGATGGCGGAGTTCGCGTCGTCCGCTGTGGTGCCCGCCTCGCGGATGATCCGGTCATCGCCCGTCCCGGCGTCGATGTCATAGGCACCATCACCAACCTTGATCGTGTCATCGCCTGCACCGGTATCAACCGCGACACCGCCAATGCTGGCATCCACATAATCCGATGAATTGGTCAGAACCAGCTTTTCAATCTCGGTGAAGGAAACGCTGTTGGGGCCTTCGGTCGCGGTGCCCGACTCTGCGCCGGTATAGGTGACAGAGACACCGTTGCTCAGCGCGTCGAAGGTGACGACATCATAGTCCTTGCCGCCTTCGCCACCGGCGATTTTATCGGTGCCGAAATCATCTTCCATGACAAACAGATCGGCGTCATCCCCGCCCGACATGGCATCATTGCCGGTGCCGCCCGCGATCGTATCGTGGCCCGTGCCACCCTCGATCCGGTCGTCACCGCTGCCGCCGGACAGGCTGTCATTGTCCGCCCCACCAGAAAGGCTATCATTCCCACCGTCGCCATAGATCGTATCGTTGCCAGCCCCACCGTCCAGCGTATCATTGCCGGCATCGGTCGCGCTGATGGTCGACATCTTGAGGTCGCCAACACGGATCGCGTGGCCGGTATCATCGGGGTCGTGGTTGTTATACTCGATCTCGATCCGCGAAACGGGGCCTGCGATATCGACCTGCAGGAAACCCGTCTTGGCATTGGTCGTGCCCCGCCCCGCATCCGTGCTGATGGCACGGCCGGTTTCGTCGTTCACGTCCAGCGTATCGCTATTGCCCGCCGTCAGATCGACAGGGATAAGATTGCCGTCGGCGTCATAGGCCCGCACGATGACTTCATCCACGAAGCCATAGGCCTGATCGATGTCGAAAATACCGAAGGTGACATTGCTCACCTCGTCCGACACGCCGCTGTCCAGCGACGAGAAGTCGATGCTCATCTTCGCGGTATTCGGGTCCGACCCCTCCGCACCGCCAAGGATACGGATCGACGAACTGTCGCTTAGTTCGTTGTAGTCATACAGCGGGTCGTTCCGCTCCATCGTGGCAGAGCGGAAGTTCTCCCCCTGATCCACGGACATCGTGACCTGGATATTGCCGGACGAGGTGACCCCGGTGATGCCACCCGTGACGCTAACGCCGTCCTCGATATTCTGGTTGGCCCAGGAAAACGTGGTCTCTTCGGTGGTGTCGGCGTCGCCGTGGAGGCGGTCGTCGCCGTCATTGCCTGCAATATAGTCATTTCCCGCGCCGCCCAAAATCGTGTCATCGCCCGACCCGGCCGAGATTTTGTCGTTGCCTGCGCCCAGCTTTACCGCGTTGCCGCTGTTGTCCACCTCGTCCGCTTGCGCGTCCGTCGATCCCACACGCATGGAATCATCACCCGACGTCCCATCAACGGTGCCATCCGGCGCAACATAGTCGGCATCGACGCGGCTGGCGTACATCATCGACTCGTTTGAAGAGACAGTGTTGAACGTGATGGAGTCGATGGGCCCCGCCTCAAGCGCGGATTGGTAATCGGAGGAGCTGGCAGCCGGCGCAAGGAACAGGTCGCCGTTGGTGGATTGGAAGACAATCGCCGTCACGGTCGCCTGGGAACCGTCGGCGTAGGTCAGCGTCGCGGCATAGGAGGCAATGGCGTCAAAGTTCTGGCTGTTGCCATCGTCGATGCGGAAGGTGTCAGACCCGTTTTCCCCACTGTTATCAGTAGAGTATGTGCCGCGTGCAGTATTTCCATACCCCCGCGCCCCCGGAGAGAAGGACTTGATGTTGTTGTAAAGTGGGCTGTTGGCACCCCCAAAGGTTTCCCCCTCCAGCGAGCGTGCGTTTTCGCTGATCTGGTTTCCCTCGGTCGTATCGATACGACCGACATTCCCAAGGTAGAAAACGTTAAATCTGGTTGCCATTGTTACAGCCCTCAACATCTTTGAACCGGTGGCAGGCCTGTGGCCCGCGTCCTGTGTATTGTTGTGGGTACGGGGACAATGTGGCGTCACTTTGACCGGAAACAAAAACAATGTGGCCATGTTTCTATGCTTTTGATCGAAACAATACACAGTCTGGTAATGATCAACGCCAAGCGCACAGCGTAAAAACGCGGGGGCAGGGCCTATGCGCCGCGATGTGATCAAATGGTCTAAAATGCCGGGTATTTAGAGATGTGACCGAAGTGCACGGTAAAAGCGGCGTGAACTTGCAGCGGCCATAGGGCGGGCTTGCTGAAGGTTGACCGCAGAGATTTTGCCCTAGTCGACTGAAAATAAGCGATTTTATCTGTCTCTCCCCCCTCGGGGCTGACCTCCTGCTTGGTTTAAACCCATCGGGCAACAGGGCACCCCTGACCCTGTACCGCGCGGCCATGCAGACTCCGCGCCTCAATTCCGCCGCACGAATGCCGCCGCAGCGCCTCAAGCCTCTGTCGAAAGTGAATGACCCCCAGCATCCCCGCCGGGTCCATCAACCAAAGGAGCTTTCCGTGCCACATCATGCCCCCCCTGAGCCCAAGACCGGCCTTTGGCACATTACCGGTGCTGCGATGGCCGCGACGTTCTGCTTGTTTGCGCTGCTTGGGGGATGGGCCGCGACAACACAGCTTTCGGGGGCGGTGATCGCGACGGGGCAGATCGATGTGGCGGGCAAGCCCAAGGTGATCCAGACGGTGGATGGCGGCGTGTTGGCAGAATTGCCGGTCCAGAACGGGGATATCGTCAAGGCGGGGCAGGTCTTGGCGCGGTTTGATGCCACGATCTTGCAGATTGATCTGCGCATGGCCCGCGCCCGTCTGGCCGAGGCAGCGGGCCTGCGCGCCCGTCTGGAGGCAGAGCGTGACGAAAGCCCCGCCCCCCGTTTCGATGCCATTGATCTGCCAGCAAAAATCGGCGCGCTGGATATGACGCAAGCGCAGGCAGGGCAGGCCGCGATATTCGAGGCGCGGGCCCAGATGCGCGCGGGGATGCGCGCCCGCATGGCCAGTGATCTTGCCGATGTCGAAACCCAGGCCACGGGCCTTAACGGTCAAATCTCTGCGCTGGAACAACAACTTGCCATCCTCACGACAGAGCTGCGCAGCCTCACGCGCTTGGTTGAAAAGGGGCTGGCCCCGCAGGTCCGTTTGTCGCAGCTACTGTCCACGCGGGCCGGTTTGCGCGGTGACCTTGCCGCGCGGCGGGCGGATCTGGCGCGGTTGATCCACCAACGCTGGACGCTCAAGCTGGAAAGCCTGCAAGCCGATCGCCGGTTTCAGGAACAGGTCGCGCTGCAACTGCGCGAGGTCACTGCCGAAGTTCAGGAACTGACCCTATCGATCCTCACCCGCCAAGCGCAGCTTGACCGTATTGCCATTCGGGCGCCCGTCGACGGGATGGTGCATGAACTGCGCGCCACGACCGTTGGCGCGGTTGTCGGGGCGGGTGCGACCTTGATGGATATCGTGCCGCAGCAGTCAAAGTTCGAATTCGAGGTGCAGGTCGATCCGCGCTCGATCAATCTGGTACGCTATGATCAGCCCGCCACCCTCGTGCTCACCGCCTTTGACCCGCACACGACCCCGCAACTGACCGGCAGCGTTTACAGCATCTCTCCGCAAGTGGTGGTGGACCCGCGCAATGGCGACAGCTTTTATCGGGTCATTCTGGATATCCCCCGCACCGAGCTGGACCGTCTGCCAGCCTCCGTCCGTTTGGTCCCCGGTATGCCGATCGAGGCGTTTTTGAAGACCAAAGACAGGACCGTGTTGAGTTATCTGGCAGAACCAATCAGCAGCCAGCTGCGCCGGGGGTTCCGCGGCTCCTGAGACCTCGACGTTAGCGAAATCTTTACCATCTTCCCGTCTTAAGAGGGGATGAACACACCGTCCGCCCCGCCCGGCATCACTGTCGTGATCCCCCATCTCAACCAACACAACGCTCTTGCGCGTTGCCTTGCTGCGCTGGACGCCGGAACGCGGAAGCCGGTCGAGGTGATCGTCGTCGACAATGGCTCCGCCCGGTCACCGCAAGGAGTTGTTAACGATTACCCATGGGTATCCCTGATCCATCAGCCGATCCCCGGCCCCGGCCCCGCACGTAACCTTGGCGCGGCGCGGGCACAGGGCGATGTGCTCGCCTTTCTGGACGCCGATTGCCTGCCCGACGCGCATTGGCTGACGCATATTGCCGCGCATATGGCGCGCGACCCCCATACGATCCTTGGCGGTGATGTCCGTATCGAACGTAAAGCGCGCAGGCTGGACCCCGCGACCGCATATCAAGCGATTTTTGCGTATCGGATGGACCGCTACATCGCGCAGCAGGGGTTCACGGGGACGGGCAATCTGATCGTGCATCGCAAGGTGTTCGACGCGGTCGGCCCGTTCAAGGGCCTCCACCATGCCGAGGACCGCGACTGGGGCCAGCGCGCCACCTTTGCCGGATATCGCATAGGCTTCGCCGCCGATCTGGTTGTCTATCACCCGCCGCATACGGCGACGGGCCTGCGGCTGAAATGGGACAGGCAGCTTGCCCATGACTGGACGCGCTGTACCGGCCTTGGCGGCCGGATCCGGTGGGCGATAAAGGCGCTGCTGCTTATTCCGTCACCGCTATGCGCTGTGGCAGAGGTTGTGACCAGCCCCCGCATCAAGGGCGCGCGCAACCGTGTGATGGCCTTGATCGGGCTGACGTCTATCCGGCTTTACCGCGCGCGACGGATGCTGTCGCTGCTGCGGGGCCATGACCCCGAACGGCTTTTGCACCGGTGGAACCGCATTGACCTGCCCTGACATCACATGCGCGACATGGGGTGGCCCGTGATCCGGTCCTTTGGCTTTCTGCTGTCCGGCAACGCCTGCGCCGCCGCGATCTTGCTGCTGCGCACGGTGGTGGTGTCGCGTCTGATCGGCCTCGAAGATTTCGGGATCGGCACAAGCCTCGTGCTCG
This sequence comes from Sulfitobacter sp. TCYB15, assembly GCF_040435955.1. Taxonomy (NCBI): domain Bacteria; kingdom Pseudomonadati; phylum Pseudomonadota; class Alphaproteobacteria; order Rhodobacterales; family Roseobacteraceae; genus Sulfitobacter; species Sulfitobacter sp. TCYB15. The sequence goes on along the minus strand of NZ_CP159193.1, from coordinate 345,645 downwards.
CGCTTGCTATGATAGAGATGCTGACCGCGCTTGGCTTTCAACAACAGATCGTCAATGCGCCCAAAGGGGATGACGCGGATTTCCATAGCGCGCTGCATGGTGTGGCGCTGATACGCGGCATGATCGGGGCGGCGGCGCTGTTTCTTCTCGCGCCGCTTCTGGCCCGCTCCTTTGGGGTGGTGCAGCTGACATGGGCGTTTCAGCTGATCTCTGTAGTGCCGCTGTTACAGGGGGGGATGCATCTGGACGTCTATCGCCAGACCCGTCACGACAAACATCGCGCCGCAATATGGATCGCGCTGCTGCCGCCGCTGGGGTCGTTGGCCGCGCTGCTGCCCCTATCGCGGATGTTCGATGACTTCCGCATCATGCTTTTTGCCATGTTGGTGCATATGGCGCTGGGCACGCTCATGTCTCACGCAGTTGCGAAACGCCCTTACCGGCTGCGGTTTGATGGGACCGTTATGGTCCAAAGCATGCAGTTCGGATGGCCCCTCATGGCAAGCGGCGCGGTGATGTTTCTGGTGTTCAATGGCGAACGCGCCATCGTCGGGCGTCTTCTGGGGCTAGAGGCGCTGGCCCTGTTTTCCATGGCCGTATCGCTGACACTGACGCCGTCGCTGGTTCTGATGCGCAGCACGATGAGCCTGTTTCTACCCCGCCTGTCAGCCAGCACCGCGCGCCAGGAATTTCGGGCCCGGGCGATCACCACGATCCAAAGCCATATCGTGCTGGCCGCAGTGATGGTCACGGCAGTCTGCCTGCTTGGCGGTTCCTTCGTACACCATGTGCTGGGCGATAAATACCGCGCTGTGCTGCCCCTGCTGACGCTCTTGACGGCGGTTCAGGCGTTGCGGGTGGTCAAAGGCGGGTGTGCGATTGTCGCGCTGAGCGAAGGGTATCGCAAGACCGAGCTTTTGACGGACCTGTTGCGTATCGCGTTCCTACCCCTCGCGGCATGGAGTGTGCTGCAAGGCGCAAGCCTGCCCCATGTGGTGCATATCGCAGGACTGGGCGAAGCCGCAGGGCTGATGATTGCGCTGCTTTGGATGCACCGCGTGCAACGGGTGCCGCTATGGCCATTGGCCCTGCCGCTGATCTGTATGGTCGCGGTATTGGCTTGGGCGGTTTTCACGCAGGACCAGCCGACGGGATTTCGGGCCGCAGGCTTCGGTCTGTTGCTGGCCGGTCTGGCGATGGCGCTGCCTGACCTCCGCAGAATTATTTTCACAAAAGGAGCACCCGATGGGATGGAGTCCAAGGCGATACAGCACCGATAAGAAGACTTTGACCGCACAAGTGACATGCCGCGGCCAAAGCAACGGCAGCCGTTCACCATGAAGAGACGCGCCAAGCCGCCCCGCCTGTCTGCGCTTGCCATCGGGCGGGACAACCACTTTAACCTCATTCGCTTTCTGGCGGCGGTGGCTGTGTTGGTCTCTCACGCGTGGCCGCTCGCGCTTGGGCGCGGCACGGTTGAGCCTTTGAAAACAGCGCTTGGCTATTCGCTGGGGGAGCTGGCGGTTTTCGTTTTCTTTGGCCTGTCCGGCTTTTTCATCGCGGGCAGCTACGACCGGCAGGGGTCTGCCTTGTCCTTTGTCATGGCGCGGGCCGCGCGTCTGCTGCCGGGGTTGGCCGTGTCGATCTTGATCGTGGCGCTGATCATGGGGCCGCTGGTCAGCGGGTTAGACCCGGGTACGTATCTGTCGCATCCCGATACGGCGCGGTTTATCGTGCAAAATATACTCTTGTTTAAACCACAATATACCTTGCCGGGCGTGTTCACGACGAATCCCTATCCCACCGTAGAAGGTTCGATTTGGACGCTCGCGCATGAGGTCGCCTGCTATGCGCTTATCCTGTTCGTCGGCCTTGTCGGGGCCCTGTCCCGCCGGCGGGTGATGGCGGTGCTGTTGGCGCTTTACCTGATCGCGTGGGGAATCGCGCCGTATCTCGGCGACCTCATTCATCCGCGCCTACAGCAAACGCGGCTGCTGTCGTTGCCCTTTGTTTTCGGGGCCTCCTGCTGGATCTGGCGCGATTATATCACCTTGCGGTGGCCCTTCGTCGTTGGGTTGATCGTCCTGACATGGGCCGTGCACGCTACGGTTTTCGCTTTTCCAATGCTTGCACTGGCTGTGACCTACACCAGCCTCTGGGCGGGGTATTGCAAGCTAGACCCCCTGCTGATGTTCAATAGGGTCGGAGATTATTCATACGGAATATATATTTACGCGATGCCGCTGCAGGGGCTGGTGGTTTGGGTGTGGGGGGACATGACGCCAGCGCTGAACATTGCGCTGGCCTTGCCGTTGACGTTGCTTTGCGCGGTATCGTCCTGGCACTGGATTGAACGACCCGCGCTGACCTTCGCGCGGGAGGGGCAGCGCGGGTCTTTGATCACGCGGAGGATAGCACCGCGCCGATAAAGCCGCTATCGCCCAATGTATTTCCCACAAGGTCGCTGCCATAGGGGGCCTGCGCGGGTGATATTTTGGGCAGATCGGACAGTGCGTCGGGGCGGTAGTCACCACTGCCTGTGTTGCTGCCGGTGTGAGAGCGGTCGTCGACCCAAGGCGAGGCGATATGTGAAACCTCACCGATAGACGGCAGTTCCCCCAGCCACGAGGACGGGCCATAGCCGGGTTCATTACTTGACCCTGCGATTGCGACATTATGCGACCATCCAACCTTGTACCGCGCTGGCCAGTTGCCGGTAAGGGAGGTTTCGCCGGAAAATACATCGCTTTTGATGTTGATGCGGTGAAACAGATTGTTCCGGAAAGAGCCCGACTTCGCCACGTTCTCGCTGCCGTCCAGATACAGCAAATTCGCGCGTTCCCCCGCGATGGTATTGTTGTGCACAACGATGTTTTGGGCTGCATTTGTGTCGCTGTCAGCGTTCAATCGCAGCGCCGCATTTGTGGAGCTCCCCCAGCTTTCCACGATGTTCCCTACAAAAGCAAAGCCCCGCTCTCCGATCTCGGCGCTTGCGGAAACGATTGCATTGGTAGCGCTGCCATTGCTGAATGTGTTCCACCCTAAAAACGTGCCGGTCATGGCAGGCCGGTTGCCAGTCGGCGCCCGGAGGGTGAATTCGTCAAGTCCCGAACAGCCGAGCGCCTGATAGGTGATTGTTCCGGCACAGCTTTTGCAGCCGATCGCGGTGACCATGATTGCTTCGGTCGAAAAGGAATTGCCCTGGTGTGGATCTTCGTTGGGCACGACGGAGCAGTTGATTTGTACAAAGCGCCCCACCCGGTAAACCCAAGCGCCGTAGCTGCCGAATCCGTTGGCGTCCCAAAGACAGTTCTTTGTTATCAAAAGATTGCCTGCCGAGTCCGCACCACTGTCCAGAAACACCGTGTTCGCCCCGCCTTTCTGCAAAGTGACATCACAAATCTTGAGGTGCGTTGGTATGCCGTTGAAACGATTGACCCCACCGTCGGTTAAGATCGTGGTATCCCGTTTGAACGGGTCTTCAGCCCTGATACACAAGGGCAACTGTGCCGAGCGACCGGCAGCCTTGAAAGGCGTTAGGATATGCGACCCCTCTGCCAGTAAAATCGTGCCACCGCCTGCATCATCCACCCGCCCAAAATGCGCGGCATTAAATTCCTTGATCGCGTTGGCCGCGGCCGCGATTGTCGCGAATGGGGCGGCAATGGCATCTGCGCGCGCAGACGCAGCCTGACCCGTCGCATCGTCGCCCGTGGTTCCATCGACTTGGGCATAACATGCCCCATACCCGCCGCTCGTGTCGTTCAGCATCCGAAGCGTCGTCAGGTTGGGGGACGGATATTCATCGGTGTCGGCACTGATGGAAAAGGCGTCCCCCACCCATGGGTAGATGGTGGCATCTACAGTCAATAAATCCCCCTGGGCCAAGCCTGATAGATCAACCGTCGCTGCATAATGCGAAACATGGAGCCCCGACGCGTCAAATCCAAGACTGCTTTGCGACGACACAAGCTGCGATGCTTCGTTGCCAAGCGTATCGCGGACGATGAACCGCACCGCCGCGACGGGTTGCCCCTGTTGGGCATATGCGTGGGCAACTGCCAGCCTTAGTATATGTGCATCATCTTCTACCCTCTCACGGTCATGGTTTAACCACATGGCAATAGGCCGGGGCGCTGGCCTTGTGCTGTGATTGATTGCACCGTTGATAGTATCGCCCGCGTAAACGAAGTCTGAACACGCGACGGTCTTGTCAGTAAAATTTGAATGATCTGGGTAGGGCTGCCTGACACGGCTGGTGAATTGCACAACCGAAGCCCTGCTGACAGCCGTCGCCGCCGTATCAAAACCGCGCCGGTTCACGGTCACATTCCGCGCCTCGGAAGTGGTGGAAAACGACGGTATATCTCGGTGCTCGGCCTGCCAACCATCTGCAAGAATTTCCGTGACGGGCGAAATCTTTAGCGGCGGCGACCCCGCTATCGTTTGCCCCAGTTTCATGCCCAGCCCGAGTGTCATCTGCATAGTCCATACCTTGCGATCAGAATTCGTAGGCATCGATACATATCAACCTCGCTGAACCGTTGCCCTCGCAGGGGAAGAGGCGGAGGGCGGGTTAATCTTCACGCAATATTAAATGTTCAGCCCAATGGTGGTCGTACCGCCGATTCTTCTTACGAAAGGACAGTTATGATTTGGACGTGAACCACATATACGCGACGGACCAGCACCGCTCTCTCAAGCGCATACGGCTATACCATCAACGGCCCGTATCACGGGTTGTGCTCGTGTATTTCGGGCTCCTGCTGGTGCCCGTCGGCTTCAATTTAGGGTCGGTCTATATGACCGGGACCAAGGCGCTATTAGCAGTGCTGATTATTCCGCTAAGTCTCCGCCTGTTTTGCGGCCACTACGGGCGTGTTTTGTTGACAGACGTTCTGTTCTTTATGCATTTTCTATGGGTTTCGCTGGCCTTAGCGGTCAACAACCCGGTGGAAGCCACCCAGAATGCAGGCTCAATCGGGGTCGAGTTTCTAGGCGGGTATTTGATCGGGCGCGCCTTTATCCGGGACAGACACAGCTTTGCCGCAGTGGTTAAGATCCTCACGGGACTGATCGTGTTATGCTTCCCTCTGGCCTTGATAGAGTCGCAAAGCGGGACATCTGTTCCCATTGAATTGTGGAAGATGACCGGGCTTACGACCCCGGTGGATCTGGCGATTGATCGCCGCATGGGACTGGAGCGGGTGCAACTTTCGTTCGAGCATCCAATTCACTGGGGCTTGTTTTGTACAATCGCGACGTCTCTTTACTTTATCGGGCTGGCGGGACGGCACAGCTTGGGTCTGCGGTCTGTGATTATGACGGTGATTTGCGCCAGCTGTTTCCTATCGCTGTCCAGCGGCGCGCTACTGGCGGCAATCGTGCAGATAGGGCTGATATTCTGGAGTTTCCTATGTCGCAGGATCGGGCGACGATGGCTAATCCTCTCAACCTGTTTTGTTATTTTTTACGTCGTGATTGATTTGCTTTCCAATCGAACCCCGATCCAAGTTTTCATGAGCTATGCGACATTTTCTGCCGAAAGCGCCTATTGGCGGTCCGCTATTTTCCAATGGGGCATGACCAATGTCTGGAGCGCACCTGTATTTGGACTTGGGCTAAACGATTGGCTCAGGCCGGTTTGGATGCACACCTCGAGTATCGACAATTTTTGGCTATTTATCGCGATGCGTTTCGGATTGCCGGCGTTTACTTTTTTGACAGTCGGCTATGGCTATGCGCTCTGGCGTGTCGGGCGCAAAGATTTCACCATGGATCGGACCCTAGCGGCGTTACGGCTAGGCTGGATACTCTGCTTTACTGGGCTCACCCTCACGCTGTCGACGGTGCACATTTGGGGCAGCATCTATGGCTTCGTATTCTTCATATTTGGGGCAGGACTGTGGATGATGGATGCGAAGCCGCGATCCCCGCAGAGTGAACGTACAATTTGAAATATTGATCCTTTTCGGATTTGCCAATTTTTCCACTTTGTAAAGGAAATCACCCTACCACAGAAGTCAGGCCGCAAGGGAATGTCGGCCATGACGACTGATTGGTTTGGGGGAAGTGCAACGTGCAGACGCACAACATCTATGCCGCCGCGTTGCGATCACAGCTTGGGGGGATTGGGTTACTTTTTTTGGTCAGTGGGTTGATCAACATCCTGCTGCTCACAGGATCGATTTACATGATCCAGATATATGACCGCGTTTTGCCTAGTGGGTCGGTGGTCACGCTGATGGGGCTCTTCGGGATTGTACTGCTTCTTTTTTGTTTCTTCGGGCTTTTTGACCTGATCCGGCAACGGCTTTTGGCCCGTCTTTCGGTGCGTTTGGACCTGGCGCTTGGGGCTGAGTGTTTCGCGGCTTGGATCAGCAATGATGAAAAGAACAACGTACCGGCAAGCGCACAACAGCCCCTGCAACAACTGGGGCACCTTAGACGTCTGCTGTCTAGTCCCGCGTTCATAAGTGTCTGTGATATGCCGTTTGTGCCGATCTTTTTGTTGGCCCTATACATCATTCATCCTTGGTTGGGGGCGATGGTTCTGGGCGGCGTGGCGTTGGCTTGTGCCGTGATGGCAACGGGCCGCTATTTGACGCGCAACACGATCAGCATTTCGGCAAATCAGGATCATGCCCTCGCTGATATGTCCTATCACAGTCGCCGTCTGGCGGAGCCGCTGCGCGCCATGCGTATGCAAGATGATCTTGCCACATATTGGCGCGGGCTTCAGCGCAGCAGTCTGGCGTGGCATCAGCGCCTGCACGCCCCGCCGGATGCACTGGCATCGTTCAGCAAATCGTTCCGCCTGATGTTGCAATCCTCGATCCTGACAGTTGGGGCCATATTGGTCATTCAGGGCCAAATCTCGGCGGGGATGATTATGGCCGCTTCGATCTTGGCGGGGCGCGTACTGGCCCCTATCGACCAGATGATCAGCGGCTGGCAGGGGATTGCCTGCGGTTGGTCCGCGCACCGCCATCTGCACCGCCATTTTTCACAGAATATCCCGGCGCGCGAGGGGGTTGTATTGCCTGAACCAAAGGGCCGGATTTCTTTCACCGCCGTTTCCCACGGGATCGAGGGGCGGACGGAGAACGGGCTGAAGGATGTCTCCTTTGACCTGTCACCGGGGGATGGGCTGTGCGTGCTCGGCGGGCCAAATGCGGGCAAAAGCATATTGGCAAAACTGGTCGTTGGCGTTGCGGCTCCTACAACCGGTGAGGTTCGGTTTGATGCCGTTAATCTGGCTCGATGGCCTTCCGCGCAGATTGGCTCTGCGATCGGCTATTTGCCCGATACCATTGATCTTCTGCCCGCGACGATTTTCGACAATATTTCCAGATTTCGCCCCGATACCACGGATGCGCAGGTGATCGCCGCTGCGAAGCTGGCCCGTGTACACCACGCCATTATGGCTCTTCCGGATGGGTATATGAGTGTTGTGCGCGGCGGTGGGGGGTCCTCGTTAACCCAAGGGCAGATACAGCAGATCGGGCTGGCGCGGGCGTTGGTCTGCAATCCGGCGCTGGTTGTGATGGATGATCCGATGCGGTCGCTTTTCAGCTGTCCCGATGCTGAACAGATCGTGGCAGAGGTCGCACGCCATATGCGGGATCGGGGTAGCACGGTGGTGATCACGGCGCGCCAGCCCTGTGTAATTTCGGCGTTGAACAAAGTGCTAATATTGTCCGAGGGGCGGATAAGGCAGTTCGGCTTGACCAGTGATATCTTCGGGTGCGCTTTCCCTACGCGGGTGGCGGCGAAGGTTAAGACGCTGCAGATCTTGGGCAATGGCACAACACGGGCAAGCGGGGGGTAACCGTATGGAATAGAAAAATGGTATAAAAAAAGGGGCATTGCGCACGACCCAAGCCCCCTTCTATCGCTTTCTTCAAATGTCGCCCTATTCGGACCAAGAAACACCGGTAAGGTCGATAGCCTGCGTCGGGGCATTGCGCCAAAGGCCGGTCAGACCTGCCTTTGCAACGGACAGTGACGCCAGCTGGAACAGGAAACCGTTGACGTGATCTTGGGCGATCATGGTCTGCGCCTCGCCCAGCAACGCGTTGCGTGCCTCCGGGTCGGTTGTCGTGTTCAGCTTGGTCATCAAAGCCTGAAAATCAGGGTTGTCATATTGGAAATAGTAATCAGGGTTGGCGTAGATGCCAATATCCATCGGTTCGGTGTGACTTACGATTGTCATGCCGAAGTTCTTTCCCTTGAACACCGTTTCAAGCCATTGGGCCCATTCGACATTATTGATCTTGGCGGTGATACCAACCTCGGCCAGCTGCGCGGCGATGATCTCTCCGCCGCGGCGGGCGTAGGAGGGGGGCGGCAGGTCCAGAGTGGTCTCGAACCCGTCGGCAAAGCCGGCTTCGGCCAGTAAAGCTTTGGATTTTTCGATGTCATGCAGGCTCAGCGCGGTTTGATCGACATAGGCCGGGTTATGGGGCGCGAAATGCGTACTGATGGGCGTGCCGTATCCAAACATCGCACCATCAATAATGGCTTGACGATCAATGGCATGGGCGACGGCGGCGCGCACCTTGGGGTCATCAAACGGCGGCTGTTTGTTGTTCATCGCCAGAATGGTTTCGCCCTCGGTAGAACCGACAAGCACTTGAAACCGCGGGTCCGCTTCGAATTGCGGCAGGTTCTCGGGTGCGGGGAAGCCGGCGAACACATCAACATCTTCGGCCATCATCGACGCGAAAGCGGCGGTCGGGTCAGAGATGAATTTGAACGTGGCGATATCCAGCGCGGCCGGGGTCCCCCAGTAGTTCGGGTTCTTCTCGATACGGATATTGTCGCCCTGGGTCCAGCTGGTGAATTTGAACGCGCCGGTGCCGATCGGCAGTTGCTTGATATTGTCGATGCTTTCGGGTGCCACGATCACCGCGTCGCCCCAGGCGAGGTTGAACAACAGGTTGCCGTCCGGCTCTGACAGTTTGATTTCGACGGTCGACGGGTCGACGACTGTCACCTCCGAGATCGCGCCGAACAGCGCCTTTTGAGCGTTTGCGCTGTCTTCGGCATTGCTCCGGTCAAGCGAGAATTTGACGTCGGCAGCATCCATCGTCGTTCCGTCGTGAAAGGTCACGCCGCTTTGCAGTTTGAACGTATAGGTCAGGCCATCGTCAGAGATTTCCCACGATTGCGCCAGCCCGGGCACGACCGATCCGTCGCCCATAAAGCGGGTCAGCCCTTCGAAAACGTTGGAATAGAGCACCTGATCAATAGCCCCCGCCGCAGCGCTGGTCGGGTCCAGATGCGGTGGCTCAAGTTGCATCGCGACGGTGATGTCGTTTTTCGCGGCGACGCCGGTGGCCATCAGCGCGGCAGCGCAGGTGCCTAGAATAAGTTTGCGAAGATGGGCCATGGGTGTCTCCTGTTGGCAATAAGGAAAATGTTAACCAGTTCTGTCAGGTTTGACCAGCGTCGGGATGCTGTCGCAATTATCGGTTGTACCCAGCCTGTGCGCGGTTTATGCGCCGTTTTTTGAGGTTTTGAAGGGGCGCGCCATGGCTGCGATGTCACCCACTTTGGGTATCGATTTCGGAACGTCCAACTCTGCCGTGGGCTATGCAGTAGACGGTGTGCCGCATTTGATTAACGTCGAGGCGGGGCAGAACACGCTGCCGACCGCGCTGTTTTTCGATAATGAGGAAAAGCGGATCATTTATGGTCGCGGTGCCCAAGAGGCGCTGATCGGCGGGGAGGACGGGCGCTATATGCGTGCGCTCAAAAGTCTGCTGGGCACGCCCTTGATGCGCGAAAGTCGGGTTCTGTTGGGCAAACGCATGGATTTCATCGCCATCGTGGCGCGCTTTCTGGCCGAGCTGAAGACGAAGGCAGAGCGCGCCACCGGCCAGCAGTTTGATCGGGCGCTGTCAGGGCGACCTGTGATGTTCCACAGTGCCGATCCGGCGCGGGACGCGCAGGCGTTGGTGGATTTGACCGAATGCTATACGCAAGCCGGGTTCAAACAGGTCCGCTTCATGCCCGAACCCGAGGCCGCGGCTCTGGCCAATCGTGCTGTGCTTGAACCCGGTGATCTGGGGCTGATCGTCGATATCGGGGGCGGTACGTCTGACTTTACCCTTTTCCGGCAGGAAGGTGACGCGGGCATTCATATCCTCGCCAGCAAAGGGGTGCGCATTGGCGGGACCGACTTTGATCGCGAGTTGAGCCTTCAGCATGTGATGCCGCATCTGGGGATGGGCAGCCAGATCAAACATGTGTTCGGGGATGAAACCCACGCCGCCCCTCATGCGGTTTTTGCCGATTTGGCGACATGGCAGAAAATCCCGTTCCTTTACACCCGCGAACAGCGTCGCGCGGTCGAGGATCTGGCGAAATACGCGGTAGAGCCGAAGCTGCTGAACCGACTGCAGCGTGTGTTGGAGGATGAGCTGGGCCACGATATGGCCTTCGCGGTAGAGGCCGGCAAGATCGCGGCGAATGACCCCGATGCCAGTGCCCCGCCGCAGATCGACCTCAAGATCGTGGAGCGCGGGCTGACGGTCCCACTGCCACCGGCGATGATGGCGACGAGTTTGGCGTATATGGCAGCGGAGATCGCGCAGGTTGCGACCGATCTGACGGCGCAGGCTGAGGTAAAACCCGACGCCGTGACCAAGCTGATCTTTGTCGGCGGGTCCAGCCTGATGGGCGTGATCGACCGCGCCATGCGCGATGCATTTCCGCAGGCCGAACTGCACCGCGGGGCCGCGATGACCGCGATCGTCGACGGTCTGGCAATCGCCGCGCCACACGCCTTTGCTGACGGCTGAGGGCCTTAGTCTTTCGGAAGTAGCAGCGTCTCCAGCGCGGCCCCCATCACGCAGGCGCTATCGACCATATCGTCGATGCCGATATATTCATCCGGCTTATGCGCCAGCTCTAGCAGGCCGGGGCCATAGGCGATGCAATTCTTGAGCTTGCCGATCCGGTCGATGTGTTTCTGGTCGTATGACCCGGGGGAGGCGACGTATTCAGGCGCTTTGCCCATGATATCCTCGATCGCATGGGCGACAGTTTGCACGACCGGCGCATCGCGGTCGGTCATCGACGGCAGGACCGAATTCAGCTCTGTCAGCTCGTAGTCAAAATCGACCCGCGTTTCGCGCAGACCTTCCAGCAGGGCGCGCACTTCGCCGCGCACCTGATCCAGCGGTTCTTCCAGCAAAAAGCGCCGGTCAATGGTGATGCGGCAGCTGTCTGGCACGCAATGGGCCGGTAGCCCGTCGAAATCCGGGTCGTTTTCCTTTTGCCCACCGTGGATCGAATTGATGTTCATGGTTGAACTACGCGCCCCTTCGGGGACCACGGGCATGTCTGTGTGACGGGCGGCCATGGCGGGGAACAGCTTGTTTTCGAACTCGGAGAGCACTGCGCCCATGTGGCGCACGGCGCAATCGCCCAGAAACGGCATGGAGCCATGGGCGATCTCGCCCTTGGTTTCGATCTCGGCCCACCAGCCGCCCCGGTGCCCCAGACAGATACGGTCTTTCTGCAGCGGTTCGGGGATGATCACATGTTGCACGCGGTCCGGGTTGAAATGCCCGTGCTCGGCCAGATAGGCGACACCGCCGTAGCCGCCGGATTCCTCGTCCGCTGTGCCGGAGATTTCGATTGCGCCGCTGAAATCGGGGTGCTGTTCGATAAAGGTCTCGGCCGCGATGATAGAGGCCGCCAGCCCGCCTTTCATATCGCAGGTGCCGCGTCCGTAAATCTTGCCGTCCGAGATTTCGGCCCCGAATGGATCAAACGTCCAGCCGGCCCCGACCTCGACCACATCGGTGTGGCTGTTGAAGTGGACACATTCGCCCGCCCTGCGGCCTTCGCGGCGGGCGATGATGTTCCAACGGGGGTATTTCTCGCTATCGCCGGGGGTACCAAAGGCGCGGATCAGCTGCGTCTCGAACCCGTGCTTGCGCAGGCGGGTATCAAGGTATTCGCAGATCAGCCGATAGTCCTGACCCGGCGGGTTAAGCGTCGGGATGCGGATCAGATCTTGGGTCAGCGCGATCAGATCGTCACGCTTGGCGATAATGGCGGTAGAGAGAGTGCTTGTCATACCGCCATGTTTGAACGGGCGTTCATATATGGCAAGCGAAGTCTGCAGTTGCCCCGTCGGATTCGAGTTTATTTTGCAAAATGAAGCCGCAACCGGGCATTTATGCGGCGATGTCCTTCATCGCCGTGAGCAGGGCGCGGACTTCGTCCATGGAGTTGTAATGGCAAAGCGACACACGCACCGCGGCATCAAACCCGAGCGGGGTCAGGATGTTGCCGGAGTAGTGATCCGCCTTGCGCACATGGGTCCGGATGCCTTGGGCGTTGAGTTGGGCCACGATATCCGCCGCAGGCAGGGCGTCGAGCGTGAAGGACACAAGCCCCTCGCGGTCGGGGTTGTCGGTGCCGCCCAGGATCGTGACACCCGCCAGATCGGCCAATCCGGCGAGGTTCCCCGTGCCGAACAGCAGCGCATTGGTCAGCTGTTTTTCGTGGTCGTGGATCGCAGCAGCGGCGGCCTCTATCCGTGCGCGGGGGGCTGTGGCGTCTGACACCTGGCTGCCGAGCCAGTCGAAATAGCGCACCACATCCGAGAATGTCGCATAGGCACCCGTGTCACGGGTGCCCATTTCCCAATTCCCGGCGGGACCGTTCGCCAGTGTCTCGATCGGCAGCGCGGTAAGACGCTCTGACGCCCAGGCAATGCCATAGCCGTGGCGCGAGAACAGTTTGTACGGAGAGATGACATAGCCGTCGATGTCATAGCTGGCGATGTCGATATGCCCATGGCTGGCGTGCTGGATGCCGTCGACAAAGATATAGGCGTCGGGGGCGATGGCGCGGATCGCGGCGCTGATGCCCGCCACATCATTGGCGATCCCCGTCACGGGGGAGGTGTGCAGGATCGTGGCGACCCGTACCTCTGGGGTCATCAAAGCGGCGTAGGCGTCGGGCGTTACCTGACCTGTCGCGTTATCGTGGGGCACGCTGATATAGGGTTTGCCCGCCACATCGGCCCAGTGTTGCGCGGCACTGCGCGAGGCGGGGTGTTCCACAGTAGACCCGATGACGGCACCGGGGGCGCTGCCCATAACGGCTGTCCGGATCAGGCGGAACGACAGCTCTGTCCCGCTTTCGCCGACAAAGAACTGCCCGTCAGGCGCGTTGAAGAACAACGCCATATCGGCGCGGGCCTGTTTGATGATATCGACCAGCGCATGGGACGCGGGGTTGTCGCGCCCCTGATTGTCGGGGATGGCGGCGAATTTGGTCGAGGTCTCGACGACCGTGTTCAATGTCAGCGCGCCGCCAGCGTTTTCGAAAAACACGCGCGGTCCCTGGAACGGGCAGCTGTCAACATGGGCAAAGCGATCGCGGATTGCCGACATGAGTTTGGTATTTTCTGTGAACATTATGCGGCCCTGCTGCGTTACTTTCTGTGCTTATGCAGTTTCTGCGCTAGTTTGATGCTGGATCACAATCAGATTTTGCGGGCTCGGCCCCATTTGTTCGTAGTTTTCAGGAGCGCAGGAATGGCCCCTCTTATTCAACGCAAGGTTTCGCGTAAGAAACCACAGGACGCGCAAGCCGAGGAGAAATCGGTCAGCGAAGCGACGGCATTGTCGCCCAAGCTGATCTACGAGGTGATCCGCCGTGAGGGCGAGGAAGAGCTGGCGCGCAGCAAGCGGTCGTTGATCTGGTCGGGGATCGCGGCGGGGGTGATGATCAGTCTGTCGGTTCTGGGCGAGGCCGTGTTCCGGACCTATCTGCCCGATACCGCGCATCGTTTCCTGATCGAGAACCTGGGCTATTCGCTGGGTTTTCTGGCGGTGATCATGGGGCGGATGCAGCTGTTTACCGAAAACACCATCACCACCGTTTTGCCGATCATGCGGGCCAAGACGTGGCATTCGCTGATGTGTATGTTCCGCCTGTGGGGGATCGTGCTGGCGGCGAATGTGGTGGGGGCCTTTGCCGCGGCGATGCTGTTTCTCTGGACGCCCGCGATTTCGCCCGAGGTGCTGCCCGCCATTCTGGACCTGTCGCATCACGCAACCAGCATGGGGGCCTATCAGGGGTTCTGGCGGGCCATTCCGGCGGGGGTCATCGTCGCGCTTATCGTCTGGATGATGCCGCAGGCGGATGAGACGTCGTTCTTCCTGATCCTTGTGTTCACCTGGCTTATCGCCGCGGGGGATTTCGCGCATATCGTTGCGGGGTCTGTCGAGATGGCGGTGATGATACTGGACGGCCAGCTTGGCCTGATGGCGGCGGTGTTCGAGTTCTTCTTACCGGTGCTTGCGGGCAACATTGTTGGCGGAACGATCATCTTTACCCTCGTCGCTTGGGGTCAGGTGCGCGATGAGGTAGAAGAGGAAAAGTAGCGTAAATGTGATGTGGCAGGGGCCGCAGCCGTGGGGAACGAGGATCAAGGGTTTTGACACAGAAATCGGTGGGCACCGTAAAGCTGTACTGGGATGCGCTGAAAGCGGCGCTGGTTGATATCTCTGAAAAGAACGTCTCGCTTATCGCGGCGGGGGTCGCTTTTTATGCGATGTTGTCGCTGTTTCCCGCCCTTGCCGCGCTGGTCACGATCCTGAGCCTGATCTCTGACCCTGTGGTTGTCATTGCCCAGCTGGAAGACATGCGCGGTCTGCTGCCCGATGACGTCTATGATATTCTCAATGATCAGGTGGTGTCGTTGGTCACAACCAGCACCGGCAAACTGGGGTGGGCTGGTGCGGCTTCGGTTCTGGTGGCGATGTGGTCGGCGCGGGCAGGTGTGGGCGCGATGATGATCGGCCTGAACAGCGTGTATAGTGAACGCAATCGCAACGCCGCGCGACACTATCTGCGGGCGCTGATGCTGACCTTTACCTTGGTGATGGTGGGGCTGATTGCGCTGATCACTGTGGTGATCGCACCGATTGTGCTGTCGTTCATCCCCCTGGGGGTATTCGGCTATTTCGTCGCCGAGATCATCCGCTGGAGCATCGCGATTTTGGTGCTATTGGCCGGTGTTGGTGTGCTGTACCGCTTTGGTCCGAACCGTCGTGCGGCGCGCATTGGCTGGCTGACATGGGGGGCCGTTTTCGCGGTGTTTTCATGGGCGGTGGTGTCGATCGGGTTCAGCTATTACGTTGCGAACTTCGGCAATTACAATCAGGTCTACGGGTCTATTGGCGCTGTGATCGCCATGCTGGTCTGGCTGTGGATCAGCAGTTTTCTGGTGCTAATGGGGGCATCGTGGAACGCGCAGGTTGAACTGCGCACACGCCCTGACAGCACCATTGGCCGTGACCGGCCGCTTGGCAAACGCGGGGCCTATGTTGCGGATAATCTGGTCAGTGTGAGCGAGGAATAGCGCCTACATCAAGGGGCGCTTGGCCGGTTTGCTGCGCTCTGTCTCGGCGACGTCGGCGAGCTTGTCGAGGTCGTTGACCTGCAGCACCTGATCCGACCAGGACGCGAGTTGCTGGTCACGCAGCTTCGCGAGGGTTTTGTTGGTATGGACAAGCGATAGACCCAAAGCATCCGCCAGATCGCGTTGCGTGAAGGGCAGGGTCATTGTGTTATTTGTCACCAACCCCAGCCCCATCCCGCGTTCAAAGAACTTGAGCATCGCCCATGACACCGCTTGCAGCGCGGTGCGTTGCCCGACAGTGGCAAGCGTTTCGCCAAGGAAATGCTCCTCTATCGCGGCGAGCCATGTGATATCGAACGCGCGGCTGGGGTTGCTGCGGAAGAAGGTCCAGAAATCCGACCGGTTGAACACGCACATACGCATATGTGTCCGCGCCTCTACGCTGTGGCCCATTTCGCCAAGCATACCGGCCTGAAGTCCCATGAAATCGCCGGGGAAGACAAAATTAATAACCTGCCGTTCACCATTATCCAGCGACTTATGCCGGATGCCCATGCCGGACAGCACCGTATAAAGTTGGGGGGAGTTGGACCCCTGCATGAGGATTGTCGTGCCGGGGTCGACGCTAAGCTCACCGACCTTGAATTTCTGCATGAACTCAAGCTCTTCCCTTGTCATGGTGACAAAGGCGTCCTTTTTGTGAAGCGGACAATAGCGGCAATCGATACCCATGAAAAAATTCCTAACTCGTATGTCATAGTTTAACGCGGCGCTTTGGAAATATTGCTACCTTCACGGGATTAGAAAGGCGCGTTGTGATTCCTTTTTTCGTATTCGATACTGACCCGATCGTTCGGGCGGACGTGATCGACATGCTGGAACAGGCATTCGGTGACGCCGCATTGTCTGTGTCCGAAACCCTTTCCGCTTTTATCTCTGAACTGCGCAGCTGTTCGTCTCAGGCCGTGGCGCTTGTGTCCGGCACGTCGAATGACCTGTCGGAACTCTTTGCCGCAGACCTGCCCACGAAAGATGTCGCCTATGTTCTATACGGCGAAGGTCAAAGCATTCCCGACACCTACATCTATTCCGTCGTAGACCGGCCTTTCACCAATGACACTATGGTGCAAGGCATTAGCGACGCGCTTGCTTCCCTGCGTTCAGACCGTTGACGAAAGCCGTGATGATCGCGGCAATTCCTCCGACGCCGCCGGTGGCTTGCGCCTGTTGCATCGCCTGTGCGCGTAAGGCGGCTTCGCGTTTCTGACGCCGGATTGCACGGGCCCGGATTGACAGGGCCGCAATCAATACAAGACCCATACCGAAAAACAGGCTGCCCATAATCAGACAGGCTACTAGCGGTGTGGTGATGGTAAGCAAGAACAGCCACGCGGCGACGGCAAGAAACGCCCCGCCCACAATCAGGCAGAGCATTGCGCCAAAGCCGATGGCGGCAGTTTGCGCCGTTCGGGTTGCCTTTTGGGCAACCCTATCCGTCACATATTCGAACATTAGCGGCGTGTCGCGAACAGACCGGCGATAAAGCCGACACCCGCAGCGATACCCAATGCGGCGGCGGGTTGTGTGCGCACAAAGTCTTCGGCTGTTTGCTGCGCTTCCAGTGCCTTGTCACGGCCGGAGTTCGCCAGATCCTGCGCAGTGGATTTCGCTTGGTTGGCAGCTTCGGCGCTTTTGGCTTTGGTCAGATCGGCCATCGTGCTTGTCAGCGACGCGATGTCGTCTTTCAAAACGGCCAGCTGGACCGAGATATCATCGACAGACAGGTTGCTTGTGTTGGTTACGTCCTTGGCCATGGTGGTCTCCATTATTCATGTGTTCACCAACCAAACGCGCCCTGTAGATATAAGTTCCTTAAAGGCGTGGCTTGCGTCCCACAGGATCGATAAAAAAAGGCCACGGTGGAACCACCGCGGCCTCGTTTGTTTGCGTGTATGCCGGTTTAGCTGTGCAGCGTCTCTGTCGACGAGAAGAACATCGCTTGCGAAACAGCCGATACAACCTGATCCACCGTGTAGGGCTTGGAGATCAGGAACGCGGGTTCGGGCTTGTCGCCAGTCAGCAGGCGCTCGGGGAATGCGGTGATGAAGATCACCGGACGGTTACCCAGATCGCGCAGCAGGTCGTTCACGGCATCGATACCGGAGGAGTTATCGGCCAGCTGGATATCCGCGAGGATCAGGTCGGGCACATCCGCCTTGCCCAGTTTGACAGCTTCGTCACGCGTGCGCGCAACACCGGTCACACGGTGGCCCATCTCGGCGACGATGGATTCGATGTCCATCGCGATGATCGCCTCGTCCTCGATGATCATGACCGAACCGGTAACACTATCTGCCATTTCGCGGCGGGCAATTTGCACCAGCTCGCTGGCTTCGCCTTCTTCAACACCGATGATCTGGCCGACTTCCTTAAAGGAGAACCCTTCGATCGTGTGCAGCAGCAACGCTTCGCGGCTGTGGTTGGTCAGCTTGGCGAGGTGCTTTTGCGCCTTGGCGCGGGGTCCGCTTTCACCTTCTTCGACAGGCGCACCGGCGCTGGCCCAGATGCCGTACAAAACGCGGAACACACCTGTGCGGGTGTCTACACCATCCAGAACCGACCGGTCCGTCAAAATCGCTTCGAGCGAGGCGGCTGCAAATGCGTCGCCGCTGTTCTGGCTGCCGGTCAGTGCGCGCGCGTAGCGACGCAGGTAAGGAAGGCATTCACCCAACGCATCGCTGACACTTGGTGTTTCGGTGACATCCGTCATTTATTGTCGTCCTTTTAAAATATTTCTGGAACCAAACCCCCTAACGCTGTGTTTGGTTCCGTGTCATATGTATAAATACAGTATTTAAAGAAGGCAGGAAACTTGTTCATGCAATCAGGCCAAAACGACGAGCGTGAGCGCTTTATCGACGAAAATCTTCGCCGCGTTTATGACGAGACGATGGAAGAAGGGATTCCCGATAAATTTAAAGACCTGCTTAATCAGTTGAAAGAACAGGATAAAAACGCTGGTAAAAAAGGATGAGCAATTCTGATCCCCGCGACCAACTGGTGGAGCATTTGCCCGCCATGCGCGCCTTTGCCATCAGCCTGACCCGGAACGGTGCCGTCGCGGATGACATGGTTCAGGATACTCTGGTCAAAGCCTGGACCAACATCGAAAAATTTGAAGTCGGCACAAATATGCGCGCCTGGCTCTTCACAATTTTGCGGAACACCTATTATTCTTCCCGTCGTAAAGCCAACCGCGAGGTCGCTGATGTGGATGGTGTGTTCACCGAAAGCCTTGCCGAAAAGCCAGCGCATGACGGGCATATGCAAATGACCGATTTCCGCAAAGCTCTTGGTTTGCTGAAAGACGAACAGCGCGAAGCATTGCTGCTGGTCGGTGCATCGGGCTTTTCCTACGAGGAAGCCGCCGAGATGTGTGGTGTTGCCGTCGGTACGATCAAAAGCCGGACGAACCGTGCCCGTGCGCGACTGGCTGAGCTGATGGGCCTGCGCGATGACGAAAGTCTCGAAATGACGGATGATGCGACGATGTCGGTTATCTCGGCATCTAAAGTGTCTTCTTTCTGATCGTGACGTCGGGGTTTCTATCCACAAATATCTTTCGGGGCCTCGCGTTTCGCGTGCTGCTTTTTCTATCGCTTGCGTTGCTGCCCATCGGTTTGATCGCCGTTGTGCAAACGCGAGAGATTGCGGAGCAGAACCTCGAGAATGCCGAACTGTCGCTGCTTGCCATTACAGAGCAAGCGTCGGCGAAGGAAAGCGGCACGATTCAGGAAGCGTTCGGCGCAGCGGCGGCTTTGGCGTCCGTGGTCAAACTGATCAAGTCTGACAATGTATCCTGCAGCGCCTTCATGCGCGAATATCAGCAATCCTCCGACCTTTATACAGTCGCAAGCTTCATCCAAAACGACGGGCGGATGGATTGTGTGTCGACAGGCGTTTCGGGAAACGTGTCGGACCGGCCTGTATTTCAAAAGATGATCGAACACAAAAGTCGCATGGCGAATGTCACCAGCACGCCGGCACAAAGCAAGGAACCGGTGCTGATCGTCACCAACCCGCTTAAGGTGGAAGAAGAGCTGATCGGCTTTATCAACCTGTCCATTCCCGAAAAGATTTTTAACGACGCACCGGTGCCCGAGACAGGGTCGCAGCCGATCGCGATGCTGACCTTCAACGCGCAGGGCGACATCCTGACGACCAAAAATGGTCTTGAAGCGGCCGAGCAAGAGCTGCCCTCCTTTGCCGCGTTGAAATGGTATGTGGGCCAGTCTGGTCGCGTCTTCCATGATACCAACCAGCAAGGGCAGGACCGCGTCTATGCCGTTTTGCCCATCGTCCCCGGTGTTGCCTACGCCATGAGCGTCTGGCCCGAGGATTCCCCGCTGCTTCAGGCGGGGGCGATGACAACGCTTAGCTTCGTGCTGCCGGTGGCGATGTGGCTGGCAAGCCTCGTCGTGGCCTTCTGGGCGCTGAACCGTCTGGCCATTAAACACATCCGCAAACTTGGTCGGCAGATGCGCCATTTCGCGTTGAACAGAACCTTGCCGCGCACGCCCTTGGGGGGTGTCGTCCCGACCGAGATCGTGAATATGGAGCATGCCTTTGTCGGTATGGCGGAATCGATCCTGCGGGATGAAGCGTCGCTAGAAGACAACCTGCGCCAAAAGAATATTCTGCTGAAAGAAGTGCATCACCGGGTGAAGAATAACCTTCAGCTGATCTCTTCTATCATGAACATGCAGATCCGTCAGGCGACCACATCGGATGCGAAACGCGTGCTGCAGCGTTTGCAGGACCGGATACTCAGCCTCGCGACAGTGCACAAAAGCCTTTACCAGAACGACAACCTGACCCGCGTCGACGGTGGCGCGCTCATGCATGAGATCGTGAACCAGCTCCTTAGCGTAGGTCTGCCGTCCGGCTCTGGCGTGACGGTGTCGCAAAACTACGAGGCGGTTCAGCTTGATCCCGACGACGCCGCACCGCTGACGTTGCTGGTGTCCGAGGCGATTACCAATGCGCTGAAATATGTCGCCGCCGACGGCAAGGCAAAGGGACATATCGAGGTGAGCCTGTCTCATACCCAGCCGGAAATGGCGTTGCTGTTTGTTAAGAACACCACCGGCAATATTGATCCCGAAGCAGGGACCGGCCTTGGTTCTCGGTTGATCAACGCGTTCTCGCGTCAGTTGAACGGGCAGGTAGAGATCATCGATGAAGAGGGCACCTATACGCTGAGCGTTGAATTCCACGTGCCGCTACAGGCGAAAGAAGTTTACGACTACTGAGGGTTCGGCGCAGAAAACTCGGTAAAATTAAATTTATTTTCAGTATGTCGGCGGTGAATCCTTCGCGTCCCAACCGGCGGGGCCTATTGGGCTGCAACCTGCGGGATTCATGGGACTTTCGGTGGTTTCGCGATGGATGTGGTCCCGATCGCGTATGTCAGGCGACATTCGCCGTCTCAGCAAAGCGCCGCGCAAACTCTGCAATGCAGCAATTGCGCCCTCCAGCCTGTGGAACCATGTGACCCGTGGGCTGTTAGTCTCCTGAACGAGCCACACAAGCGAACAGGAGGCATCAATGACGACAGATTTGTTTATCGCTTCATTTTTGATTCTCGCTTTGGCCGCAATCGCTATCGTTTCGCTGACCACGCAACGGGGCAGCGAAGAGAAAAAGCGCCAAAGATCGTCATTGCATAGCCATTCCCGGCGCGACGACGAACGATAATCAAAGGTTTAGTGCGGGCCATCCGCACGTCAAGAAAACGAAATCAAAAACTCGGCGGCGTACATGCACTTACAACAATGCATTGTACGTCGCCGATGTTTCTGAACCGGTGCGGCAAGCGGCTGTCAAAAAGATAGCCATCCCCCGGTGCCAGCACGGCGACGGCACCGTCGACCGTCACCTCGATCTCTCCGGAAATAACCACACCAGCTTCTTCGCCCTCATGCACCAGCAGTTCGGGGCCTGTGTCCGCGCCGGGCGGGTAGGTTTCGTGCAGCACTTGCAAGGAGTGTTGCTCCGCATTGCCAAGCTGGCGCAATGACACCTGACCGTCATAGGTAGGGGAGACTTTGGTAAACTCACTCTCGCGGTAAAAGACCTTGGGCGATTGCGTGTCTTCCAGCGTTGAAAAGAATTCAGCCATGCTGATCGGGATCGCGTCCAGCAGGCTTTTCAAAGACGCGACCGAGGGGCTCGTCTTGTTCTTCTCGATCAGGGAGATGGTGCCGTTGGTCAGCCCTGCCTTTGTCGCCAGTTCGCGCTGAGACAGGCCGCGTTCTTCTCGAATCGATCTTAGTCTTTGACCTATGTCCACGTCCGGTCCCCGGATTATTTCTGTCAGCTACCTAACCCGTATCTTGGTGCGATCACAGGCAAATTTTGGCGCATCCGATTCAACTGACGCGCGCTGAGGCAAATCTATATTGACAATTAAATTAAACGCAATAAGAGGATTTTAAACGCGGGTCGCGTTTCAACAAGAGGATTTGTATATGCCTAGTACTGTCAAAAAGCAGCCGCGCAAGGCCGCTGCAAAGAAACCGGCAAAAAGCAGCGTCGTGCCCGACATGCTTGATGCAAACGTATCTGTCGAAACCAACGCTCAGTTGATCGCCCGCCGTGAACAGGCTGTTCCACGTGGCGTTGCCTCTGCCGCGCCGATCTATGCGAAATACGCCGAGAACGCGGAACTTTGGGACGTGGACGGCAACCGCTACATCGACTTCGTCGGCGGCATCGGCGTGCTGAACACCGGCCACCGTCACCCCAAGGTGATCGCGGCAGCCAAGGCGCAAGAAGACCAATACACGCACACCAGCTTTCAGGTTGTGCCCTACGCCCCCTATATCGAACTGGCGGAAAAGCTGAACGCGCTGGCCCCCGGTGACGCGCCCAAGAAAACGCTGTTGGTGACAACCGGTGCCGAGGCGGTGGAAAACGCGGTCAAGATCGCGCGAGCTGCAACCGGCCGCCCCGGTGTGATCGCCTTTACCGGCGGCTACCACGGGCGCACGCTGCTGACGCTGGGGATGACGGGTAAAATCTCTCCTTACAAAAAAGACGTTGGTCCCTTCCCGTCCGATATCTTCCGCGCGCCTTTCCCATCGCCTCGCGACGGGATCACGGTCGAGGATGCGATCACCGGCCTGAAGAACCTCTTCCTGACCGATGCGCAGCCCGAACGTGTGGCCGCCATCATCATCGAGCCCGTCTTGGGCGAGGGTGGTTATACCCCCGTGCCGTTCGAGATGATGCACCAGCTGCGCGAGATCTGTGACCAGCACGGTATCATGCTGATCGCCGACGAAGTGCAGGCGGGCTTTGGCCGGACCGGCAAATGGTTTGCCATCGAACACTCCGGCGTTACCCCCGATCTGATCACCGTCGCAAAGTCGATGGCGGGTGGCTATCCACTGGCGGGTGTGATTGGCCGCGCTGATGTGATGGACGCGATGATCCCCGGCGGGTTGGGTGGCACGTACGGGGGCAACCCCGTCGCCTGTGCCGCAGCGCTTGCCGCGATCGAGGCGATCGAGGAAGAAGGCCTGCTGCAGCGGTCGCTGGACATGGGGGAACACCTCAAGGCGCGCTTTGCCGAGATCGGCGCACGCTCTGCACCTTTCCGCATGTGGGATATCCGCGGTCTTGGTGCGATGGTCGCGGTCGAGTTTGTGACCGACTTTGACACCGCGACACCGGACGGAGATTTCACCAAACGTGTTATTGCGCACGCGCTCAAGCGCGGTCTGCTGCTGCTGAGCTGTGGCATGCAGGGCAACGCCGTGCGTGTGATGGTGCCGCTGACCGCGTCGGATGCGATCATCGAAGAGGGGCTTGGGATTTTCGAAGCCTCTGTCGCTGCCGCGGTCGCCGAAGAAGCAAAGTAAGCTCTGTCATCATAATGAAAGGCGCGCCGGGAAACCTGCGCGCCTTTTGTGTTTCCGGTCTTGGGGGCGTTTAATCAAACGGTACAAAGCTGTCGGCCTGCGCCCGCGCCCAACGGGTTTTATTGCCGTTATAGTCGGGCGATTGATCGTCCAGCAGATAGCCTTCGGGCAGGTAGCCATAGACCTGATCACCCTGCACCATGCTATTATCGCTTTGCCGCATCATCATATGGCGGGGCAGGAAATCGCTGGGGTGCTCTAGGCCGGCGGCGCCTGTCATCTCGCCTAAGGCCATCAGCGTATTGCGGTGAAACCGCGCGACACGCTGGCTTTTGTCATCCACATCCAAGGCGCGCTGACGGGTGGGGTCTTGGGTCGCGACGCCGACGGGGCAGTGATTGGTGTGGCACGCTTGCGCCTGGATACAGCCCACCGCAAACATGAACCCGCGGGCGGAGTTGCACCAATCCGCGCCCAAAGCCAGCGCACGGGCGATATCAAAGGCTGATACGACTTTGCCCGCCGCGCCTAGTTTCACCTGATCGCGAATACCGGCACCGCGCAGGGTGTTGTGCACAAAGGTCAGCCCCTCGACCATCGGCATGCCGACGTGGTTGGCGAATTCAAGCGGGGCAGCACCCGTGCCGCCTTCGGTGCCGTCGACGACGATAAAGTCAGGCACGATCCCCGTGTCCAGCATCGCCTTGACCATACACATGAATTCACGCTGGTGGCCGATGCACAGCTTGAACCCCACAGGCTTGCCGCCCGACAGATCGCGCAGCTTGCCCAGAAACTCCATCATCTGAACAGGAGAGGTGAACGCCGAATGGGCGGCGGGCGAGATGCAATCGTGCCCCATCGGGATGCCCCGTGCCGCCGCGATCTCGGCACTGATCTTCGACGCGGGCAGCATGCCACCATGACCGGGTTTGGCACCCTGGCTCAACTTAAGCTCGATCATCTTGATCTGGTCGCTGGCTGCCTGCTCCTTGAATTTGTCGGGGTCAAACTGCCCGTCTTCTGTGCGGCAGCCAAAATAGCCCGACCCGATTTCATAGATCAGGTCTCCGCCCCCCTCGCGGTGATAGCGGCTGATCCCGCCTTCGCCGGTGTCATGGGCGAACTGGCCCATCTTGGCCCCCTTGTTCAGGGCGCTGATCGCATTGGCTGACAGCGATCCAAAGCTCATCGCCGAGATATTGTAGATCGACGCGTCATAGGGCTGCTTGCAGTCCTTGTTGCCGATGGTCACGCGAAAATCCGTGTCGGTGATATGGACCGGCTGGACCGAATGGGTGACCCATGAATACCCCGCATCATAGACCCGCATCCGCGTGCCAAAAGGCCGCGCGTCTTCCACGCCTTTGGCGCGTTGATAGACCAGCGACCGGTCATCACGGCTGAAGGGTTCTTCGTCCTGATCGGATTCAATCAGATACTGCCTGATTTCCGGGCGGATACCTTCAAAGAAAAACCGCATGTGCCCCAGCACCGGATAGTTGCGCAGGATCGAATGTTTGGTCTGGATCAGGTCGTACACCCCCATACCCGCGAGGATGCCGAAGATCACCGACGGGAGAACCATCCACCACGACCACAGCGCTGTGAGCATCGCGAACACGCCGAAAAGGACGACGACAGTCGCAAAAAGGCCAAAGCGGCCGAGGGATTTGAGTGCTTTCATGTGGGGCTCCTGCTCGCGCGTCTGGGTCGAAAATCGCTGCTTTTTCGGTTATATAGCACAAATAACCCGAAAGTACCGCGCGGCGAAGGCAGATGTCCGGCACATATTCCGGCCCGCAGTTTTGATTTTGTGCCGCTGCGCGCTAGTATTTTTAGGCACGGGATTGGGGGAAGTGAAATAAATATGGAAAATCAGTTTATTACATCGTTTTTCGAGTTGCGATTTACCATCCGCGTCCCCTAAATGACGGGTGCCATGTGTACCGCATAGTGAAAATAATTCATGATTTCACGCCGCGATTCGCACAGGGTCAGAGCATTATTTCGGGGAAAAATCGCAATAAATCAGCTTGTTTTGCTTCGGAATATCTGCGCTCATTTCAACCATGACGGAGAGCATGCGCATCAATGACGTGTGTTCAGACAATTAAGTTGGGAGACTTCAAATGACTATTTTCAAGTCCATCGCCATCGCCTCTGCACTGGTCGCGGGTACCGCCGCCACCGCGCAGGAGAAATTCATCACCATCGGGACCGGCGGCCAGACCGGCGTCTACTTTGTTGTGGGTCAGTCGATCTGCCGCTTGGTAAACCGTGACAGCGCCAAAACCGGCCTGAAATGTACCGCTCCGTCCACCGGTGGTTCCATCGCCAACATCAACGCCATCAAGGCGGGTGACATGGACATGGGTGTTGCCCAGTCCGACTGGCAGTTCCACGCGTACAACGGGTCTTCGCAGTTCGAAGGCGACAAGTTCGACAAAGAGCGCGCGGTCTTCTCTGTACACGCCGAACCCTTCAACGTCATCGCGCGTGCCGATTCCGGCATCGAAAGCTTTGACGATCTGAAAGGCAAACGCGTCAACGTCGGCAACCCCGGTTCAGGTCAGCGCGCCACGATGGAAGTCGTTCTGGATGCCAAAGGCTGGACCATGGATGACTTCGCGCTCGCATCCGAGCTGAAGCCAGCCGAGCAGGCCGCCGCTTTGGGCGATAACAAGGTCGACGCGATCATCTACACCGTGGGCCATCCCAACGGGTCGATCCAGGAAGCCGTGTCTACCGTCGACGCCAAGCTGGTGCCGGTTGAAGGCGAAGCGATCGACAAGCTGGTCGCCGACAACCCTTTCTACGCATACTCCACCATCCCCGGTGGCATGTACAAAGGCACCGACGCGGATGTGAAAACATTCGGCGTGAAAGCGACCTTTGTGACCTCCGCTGATGTGGACGAAGAAGTCGTATACGAAGTTGTAAAAGCTGTGTTCGACAACTTTGACCGCTTCAAAAAGCTGCACCCCGCGTTTGAGAACCTCAAAGAAGAAGAGATGATCAAAGACGGTCTGTCCGCCCCTCTGCATGATGGTGCGGCGAAGTACTACAAAGAGCGTGGCTGGATTGAATAAGCCCGCCGCTTGACCATTAGCGAACGCGAGGAGGGCCTCGCGTTCGCATCCTGCGGCAACGACCGCAGTCGACCGACAATAAACGTGCACCTGTCCTGATACGGGGCCACCAAGGGGACGAAGATGTCACAGAACGATCAACACCAAGCCGCCGCTGTAGAAGCCGAAGCCGCCGGAAAAGGCGGGCTGAGCCAAAGCGAACTGGATGAACTTGTCGCGTCTTCGGACACGGGCGGCAGGTCAGCGACCGGTAGCGTTGGCGTCTTTCTGGCGTTGACCGCGCTGGCGTGGTCGCTGTTCCAGCTGTGGATCGCCTCCCCGCTTCCTTTTGTTTTCGGCTGGGGTGTTTTTAACGACACCGAAGCCCGGTCAATCCATCTGGCCTTTGCTATCTTCCTTGGCATCGCCGCCTTCCCCGCCGCGCGCACCAAGGTGCAGCTGGGGCTGGGGATTATCGTGCCCGTCGTGCTGGCCTATCTGTTCATGGTCGCGGCCAAAGACGGCACGCCGACCTGGTGGATCCCGCTGGTTGCCATCGTCATTGTCGCATGTGTCGTGCTTGGATCGCCCAAAGACCGTATCCCCCTGTGGGAATGGGCCCTGGCGCTGGTTGGCGCGGCCGCTGCGTTGTATCTGTTTGTGTATTATCGCGAAATCTCGGGCCGTGTCGGTGCGCCGAACATGCAAGATACGGTTGTTTTCGTGATCGGCATCATGATCCTGCTAGAGGCAACGCGCCGCGCTCTTGGGCCTGCGCTGATGATCGTTGCGTCGGTCTTCCTTGTCTACAACGTCTTGGGCCCGATGATGCCGGATATCATCGCGCATAAGGGTAACTCGCTTTCCGAGATCGTGAACCACCAGTGGATCACCACCGAAGGTGTGTTCGGCATCGCGCTTGGTGTGTCGACGTCTTTCGTATTCCTTTTCGTCCTGTTCGGCGCGCTGCTGGATAAGGCCGGTGCCGGTAACTATTTCATCCAGGTCGCCTTCAGCATGATGGGCCACATGAAAGGCGGGCCTGCGAAGGCTGCTGTTGTGTCCTCTGCGATGACGGGGCTGATTTCTGGCTCTTCTATCGCCAACGTCGTGACCACGGGGACATTTACCATTCCACTGATGAAAAAGGTGGGGTTCAGCTCTGAAAAGGCCGGCGCGGTCGAGGTTGCGTCTTCGGTCAATGGTCAGATCATGCCGCCCGTCATGGGGGCCGCGGCCTTCCTGATGGTTGAATATGTGGGCATCCCCTATTTTGATGTGGTGAAACACGCGTTTCTGCCCGCGGTGATCTCTTACATCGCGCTGGTGTATATTGTGCACCTCGAAGCGCTGAAGGCCGGGATGGTCGGGTTGGAACGCCCCTATACGCCCAAGCCGATTGTGCAGCGCTTGCTGGTGTCCGCCTTTATTATCGCCTGCATCTGCGCGCTGAGCTTTGCTGTCTACTATGGCATGGGCTGGCTGCGTCCTGCTTTCCCCAACAGCGCGGGCTATATCATCTTTGCCTTGCTGACCGCGGTTTATGCCGGTCTGCTGTATATCGGGTCGAAGGAAGAGCCGCTGGTACTGGATGATCCGAACGAGCCGGTGACGCGTCTGCCCTTGCCCGGTCCAACGGTGCGGTCGGGCCTGCACTTTATCCTGCCGATTGTCGTTCTGGTCTGGGCCTTGATGGTGGATCGTCTGTCCCCTGGCCTGTCGGCGTTCTGGGCCACGACCTACATGATCTTTATCCTCGTGACACAGCGCCCGCTGATGGCGATTTTCCGGGGCGAAAGCCAGTTTGCCAATGATGTGGTTGCGGGGGTGCGTGACCTGATCGACGGCTTGGTCGTCGGGGCGCGCAACATGATCGGCATCGGGATCGCCACCGCGACCGCCGGTATCATCGTGGGCGTTGTCAGCCAGACCGGCGTTGGCTCGGCGCTTGCCGATGTGGTCGAGGTTCTGTCGGGCGGCAATATCCTTGCGATCCTGTTCCTGACCGCGATCCTGTCGCTGATCCTTGGGATGGGGTTGCCGACAACGGCGAACTATATCGTTGTGTCGGCCCTGCTGGCACCTGTCATTGTGACACTGGGGCAGCAAAACGGTCTGATCGTTCCGCTGATCGCCGTGCACCTGTTCGTATTCTACTTTGGCATCATGGCTGATGTGACGCCCCCGGTCGGGCTGGCGAGCTTTGCCGCCGCGGCTGTGTCCGGTGGGGATCCGATCAAGACCGGTGTCGTCGCGTTCTTCTACAGCTTGCGGACGGCGGCGCTGCCGTTCCTGTTCATCTTCAACACCGAACTTCTGCTGATTGATGTGACGATGGTGCAGGGTATATTCGTCTTCATTGTCGCGACCTTTGCGATGCTGTTGTTTGCAGCGGCAACACAAGGCTGGTTCCTTGCGCGGAACCGCTTCTACGAGACGATTGCCCTCTTGCTGATCGCCTTTACCCTGTTCCGGCCCGGTTTCTGGATGGATATGGTCTTTCCGCCTTATACCGAAGAAGCACCGGCCGAGATTGTGCAGGCCGCGGCCGACACACCGCTTGGGGAGGATCTGCGCCTGCGCGTCGCGGGTATCAATGATCTGGGTGATCCGATCGAATTTGTCGCCCTTCTGCCCATCAACGAAGGCACCACGGGCGAAGAACGGCTGGAGGCTGCCGGCGTGATCACACGTGTCGAGGGCGACCAGATGTTCATCGACGACGTTCTGTACAACTCTGCCGCACAATCGGCGGGTCTGGATTGGGACCAAGAGGTGCTGCGCGTGCTCAAACCCGTCGCAACCCCAAGTAAATACTGGATGTTTATCCCCGCGCTGTTGTTGCTGGCCCTCGTGGTCGTCATGCAACGGGGCCGCAATGCACGTGCGGCCCGCAAAGCAGCGGTGGTGTAACAGATTAGTTTGTGCATGTTACGCATAGAAGCCATGCAAATGACGGTGGGTTCGC
This sequence comes from Sulfitobacter sp. TCYB15, assembly GCF_040435955.1. NCBI lineage: Bacteria > Pseudomonadati > Pseudomonadota > Alphaproteobacteria > Rhodobacterales > Roseobacteraceae > Sulfitobacter > Sulfitobacter sp. TCYB15. The sequence goes on along the minus strand of NZ_CP159193.1, from coordinate 316,284 downwards.
CATCACGTCACGTGTTTAATATTCCCAACAATGGGAGTATGGACTTGTCACCTTGGGCGTATGGGCGGAGTATTTCCGGCCCCTTCCGCCCGTTTGGACGGAGTGACAAGTTATGACACCTTTTGCGATTGCAGGCGTGCAGATGTACGTCAACGCGCTGGAGTCCAACGTCGATGGCATGATCCAACGACTGGACATCCTGATGGCGCGTTTTCCCTGGACCCAGATGGTCCTGTTTTCCGAGCTGGCCCCCTTTGGCCCGCTTGACCGGTTTGCATTGCCCCCCGAGAATGAAACGCTCGAGGTGTTTCAGGCCGCTGCGCGCAAGCACCGTGTCTGGCTGATCCCCGGCTCCATGTTCCTCAAGAACCCCGAGGACGGGCGCGTGTACAACACTGCCGTTGTGATCAACCCCGAGGGCGAGATCATCCGCCGCTACGCCAAGATGTTCCCGTTCCGGCCCTATGAATCCGGCATCGCGGCGGGCACCGAATTCTGTGTGTTCGACGTGCCGGAAGTCGGGCGTTTCGGCTTGTCGATCTGCTATGACATGTGGTTCCCCGAAACCACGCGCCAGTTGACCAGCCAAGGCGTCGAGGTTCTGCTGACACCGGTTCTGACCGGCACCACCGACCGTGACGCAGAGCTGGCGATTGCCCGCGCGACCGCGGCGCAGTTCCAGTGCTATGTCTTTGCGGTCAACGGTCTGGGCGCAGGCGGCGTCGGTAAATCGCTGGTAGTCGATCCGACATCGATGGTCCTGCACCAGTCCGCCGGTCAGGAAGACATGTTCCCGATCGAAGTCGATCTGTCGATGGTGCGTCGTCAGCGCGAAACCGGCATGAAGGGTCTGGGGCAGGTGCTTAAATCCTTCCGCGACCGGTCTACCGACTTCTCGATCTATGACCGTTCCAGCGGGACGGACGCCTATCTGAACACGCTTGGCCCGCTTGAGGTGCCCCATCAGGGGACCCGCGCCGGTCTGCACGTCGATGTGCCCGCGCAGCGGGTACCGGACGCGCCCGTGTTCAAAGGGCATGAAACAACGACACCAGCGGTTCAGCCGGGCTTTGCCCCCGAACCGCTACCAAATCCAACGGCGGGGACTGCCAATATCACGGCCCCTGCCGAAACACCTGTGGCTCCGGCTGCAGCGACACCAAATCCACCCGTAAAGCCCGGTGATCTGCCGGGCAGCGGGCCGACATCTAGCGGCTAGGCTGCGGCGTTCAGGTCCGGCGCTTTTCAAAAGTGCCGGACACCGGGATGCAGCAGTCGACCGCCCAAAGCGGAGTACGATTGATGCATTCTATGAACGATTATTCGTCGGCAATTCAGCTGAGGTCCGACCGATGGAGCGCGCTGCGTGAAGCGGCGAGCGGCCTGACCCGCGCCACCACAGCCAAGGAAATCGAAGCCCTGCGCAGCAAATGCGCCGCGCTGTTTGACTCCCTGTCGCTGATCGAACCCTATTGGGCCTTTCCAGGCATGGCGGCGTTCGAACACCTGCAGCGGATGCTGAATAACAACAGCTTTGACGACATGGCCTTTGCGGTGAACCGCATCACGCGGGCGCTGACAACAGGGGCCTATCGCCGTCGCACCATCCCGCTGGAACGCGACAGCATCGATCACGACGAGCATGACGACGAGGCGATGCTGTCCCCCGAGGCGCGGGCGCTGACCAAACCGTATTTCGAGGTGCTGATCGTCGATGATGTGAACGACCAGCAAGAGCGCTGGCTGAAATCCAACGTCAGCCGGATGCGCCGCCCCGAAGACCCGTTCCACTACGAAGCCGTGGTGGTCAAATCCATCGAAGACGCGCTGATCGCGGTGCTGTTCAACCATAATATCCAGGCCATCGTTGTGCGCCCGGGCCTGACGCTCAAGTCCAAGATGGACGAGACGATACTGGTGCGCTACCTCGCCCGCGCCGGCGGGCAAGAAGAGATCGACAAGCTCCAGCCCGAGAACTACGGCCCCGAGCTTTGCCGTATGATCGCCAAGGTCCGCCCCGAGCTGGACGCCTATCTGGTGACCGAACGGTCGGTCGAGGATATCGCGGGTCTGGATCTGGGGATCTGCCGTCGGGTCTTTTATAACCAAGAAGACTTTATGGAGCTGCACCTGAACATTTTGCGCGGGGTGCAGGCGCGGAACAAATCGCCGTTCTTCACGGCGCTTGTCGAATATTCCAAACAGCCCACGGGCGTTTTCCACGCGATGCCGATCAGCCGGGGTAAGTCGATCACGCGGTCGCATTGGATTCAGGACATGGGCGCGTTCTACGGGCCGAACATCTTTTTGGCCGAAACCTCTGCCACCTCGGGCGGGCTGGACAGCTTGCTTGAACCACACGGGCCAATCAAAGAGGCGCAAGAGCTTGCCAGCCGCGCCTTCGGGTCCAAGCAGACGTTCTTCGCCACGAACGGGACATCGACTTGCAACAAGATCGTGGTGCAGGCTCTGGTGCGCCCCGGTGACATCGTGCTGGTCGACCGCGATTGCCACAAATCCCACCACTACGGGATGGTGCTGGCGGGGGCGCAGGTGTGCTATCTTGATAGCTATCCGCTGAATGAATATTCCATGTACGGTGCTGTGCCCCTGCGCGAGATCAAGCATCAGCTTCTGGCGCTCAAGGCCGCGGGCAAGCTGGATCAGGTGCGCATGTTGCTGCTGACAAACTGCACCTTTGACGGGCTGGTCTATAACGTCGAACGGGTGATGGAGGAATGTCTGGCGATCAAGCCTGACCTCATTTTCCTTTGGGACGAGGCGTGGTTCGCTTTTGCCCGTTTCAACCCGACCTACCGCCAGCGTACGGGCATGAACGCAGCCAATACGCTGCGCGCGCGGTTCAAGTCGGACGACCACCGCATCGCCTATGAAAAGCAGCAGGCTGAACTGAAGGATGCCGACGACGAGACGCTGCTGAACACGCGTTTGATCCCTGCGCCGGATTCGCGGGTGCGGGTCTATACCACGCAATCGACCCATAAAACGCTGACCTCCCTGCGGCAGGGGTCGATGATTCACGTGAATGATCAGGACTTTAAGGGCGAGGTCGAACAAAGCTTTCACGAAGCCTATATGACCCATACCTCAACCTCGCCGAACTACCAGATCATCGCCTCGCTTGATGTAGGGCGACGACAGGTAGAGCTTGAAGGCTTCGAATTCGTGCAGCGCCAGATCGAGGCCGCTTTGTCCATGCGTCGTGCGATTGCCGACCACCCGCTGCTGAGCAAATACTTCAAGGTGCTGACAGCGGGCGACATGATCCCCGAGGAATACCGCGAAAGCGGGGTGACCAGCTATTACCATCAGGAACAGGGCTGGACCGATATGTGGGACTGCTGGGAGAAAGACCAGTTCGTCCTTGATGCCAGCCGTGTGACGCTGCTGGTCGGCGGGACGGGCTGGGATGGTGACACGTTCAAGACCGATATCCTGATGGATAAATACGGCATCCAGATCAACAAGACCTCGCGCAACACGGTCTTGTTCATGACCAATATCGGCACCACGCGGTCCAGCGTCGCCTATCTGATCGAGGTGCTGGTCGAGATCGCGAAATCGCTGGATGACCGTCTGGATGACGCCAGCAAGATGGAGCGTCGGTCTTTCGACAACCGCGTCGCCAACCTGATGGAGAACTACCCGCCGCTGCCGGACTTCAGCCGCTTTCACGAGGCCTTCCGCAACGACGATGTCACCTCCGAAGGGGATATCCGCACGGCGTTCTTCCTCGCTTATGACGAGAAGAACACCGATTACCTGGAGCTGAACGGCACGCTGAAAGAGGCGATGGACGCCAACCAGACGGTCGTGTCCGCCAGCTTTATCATCCCCTATCCCCCCGGCTTTCCCATCCTCGTCCCCGGACAGGTGGTAAGCCAGGAAATCCTGTCGTTCATGCGGAATTTGGACGTCAGCGAAATCCACGGTTACCGCCCCGATCTGGGGCTGCGCGTCTTTACGGATGCGGCGCTGAAACGGGTGCGCAAGAAAAACCTGTCGTCTTCACCTGATTAAGATTAAGCAAAGGACCAAATATCATGACAACGACTGTTCTCAAGAATATCTCGGAAATTCGCCGGTTCTTTCACCGTAACGAAGACCCTGTTTACTTTATCTCGGCCACGAACTTTAACCTTCTTGGTCTCGATGAGTGGGTGAAAAACTTTAAGTATATCTGCTACATCGACTGCTACGGCGGCAAGCACCCCAATGTGTTCTGCCCCTCGGAACAGCCCCACGCTGAATTCCAGAGCATCGAAGACATCAACAACTATCTGTTGCAGCACAAAGAAGTCATCGATTTCGTCAAGCGGCGCGGCGGCAAGCCCAAGTTCGTGTTCCTGATGTTCGACGAGGAAACCGAACGCCTGTCGAAAGAACTGGGGGCGGATGTCTGGTTCCCCAAGGCCAAGCTGCGCCAAAAGATGGACAACAAGATCGAAACCGTGCGTATCGGCAACAAGGCCGGTGTGCCGTCGGTGCCGAACGTGCTGGCCGAGGTCAAGGATTACGAAGACCTCAAGAAGACCTGCGAGAAGGCCGGGATTGGCCACGATCTGGTGCTGCAATCCGCCTTTGGCGACAGCGGCCACACGACGTTCTTTATCAAGTCCGAAGCAGACTTCCGCCGTCATGAATCCGAAATCGTAGGCGAGGGCGAGATCAAGATCATGAAGCGGATCGACTGTCGCGGTTCCGCGATCGAGGCTTGTGCCACCAAGGAAGGCACGATCGTTGGCCCCTTGATGACCGAATTGGTCGGGTTCAAGGATCTGACGCCCTATCGCGGGGGCTGGTGTGGCAATGAAATCCTGTCGACCGCCTTCCCGCCCAAGGTCCGTCAGAAAGCGCGCGAGCTGACCTATAAGTTCGGCGAACAGCTGCGCAAGGAAGGTTATCGCGGTTATTTCGAGCTCGACTTCCTGATCGACAAAAAGACCGGTGACATCTGGCTGGGCGAGTTGAACCCGCGCATCACGGGCGCGTCGTCGATGACAAACCACGCGGCCTTTGCGCACGCGGATGCGCCGCTGTTCCTGTTCCACCTGCTGGAATTCAGCAAGAAGAAGTTCAATCTGGATGTAGAAGAGCTGAACAACCGTTGGGCCGACCCCGAGATGATCGACGGCTGGAGCCAGATGGTGATCAAACATACCGAAGACAGCGTCGATATCTGCACCGAAGCGCCCGAAACAGGCATTTACAAGATGCTGGAAGATGGCCGCGTTGTGTTTGACCGTTTCGATTATCACCGTCGCGCCGTGGAATCCGAGAACGAGGCGTTCTTCCTGCGCATCCTGCAACCGGGTGATTACCGCTATGAAGGGGCCGATATTGGCATCCTTGTGACCCGCGGTCGGTCGATGACGAAGTCTTTTCAGTTGAATGAGCGCGCGAAAAAGTGGATTCACGGGATCAAGCAATCGGTGAACGGTCGTCCTCTGCCCGTCGCAGAGGCGGGTCCGGCGATGTCTGATCCGGCGTTCAAAATCCTCTAAGCACCGAAAGGGCAGCTCATGCTGTGGCGTGCCATTTCAGAAGAATTGCCCGGTCCCAAATGGGCCGGGCTTTTCGCCGAATACTGGCCTCACTACCGTAAATGGTGGCTGAAGGAGGGCGAGCCCGCGCGCCCGACCTATGCCGAATGTCGTCGTGCGCTCAAGGCGCATATGCCCGACCTCATCCCGCTGTACGAAGATCTATGTGATCAGGCGGGCGGGGGTGATCTGGCGGCAAGGTTCCTGAGCTTTTACTGCCCGCCGCCCTATCTATCGGGATGCAGTCAGGCGGTTTGGGGCGGCAAGGAACCTGTCATGGTGCGCAACTATGACTATAACACCAACGCCTTCGACAGCTTGGTGCTGCACACCGGCTGGAAGGGGCGCCGCGTGATGGGCACCTCTGACGGGTTGTTCGGGCTGGTGGACGGGGTGAACGACGCGGGGCTGTCGATCTCGCTCACCTTTGGGGGCCGTCGTGTGGTGGGGGTGGGCTTTGGCGTGCCGCTGATCCTGCGCTATGTGCTGCAAACCTGCGAGACTGCCGAGCAAGCGGGCGAAATTCTGGCACGTGTGCCGACCCACATGAGCTATAACGTCACCGTGCTGGACCGCAAACGCAAGTATCTGACGGCGCTGATGGCACCGGACCGGCCTGCGATCATCACCAAGGCAGCGGTGGCGACCAACCATCAGGAAAACGTCGAATGGATCAGCCATGCGCGCTTTACAGCGACGGTTGAACGCGAAAGATATCTGCTGCAACGGTTGCGGTTCCACCGTGATCCGGAAGAGAAATTCATCAACACGTTCCTGAAACCGCCGCTCTATTCGCACCAGTTCAACGCAGGCTTCGGCACGCTTTATACCGCTGTCTATCGCCCCCGCAAACGCGAGATGGAGCATCGCTGGCCCGGAACCGTCTGGCATCAGAAGCTGGACGCGTTCGAGGAAGGGTCGCGCAACGTCCTGATGCCGGGGGTTGTGGCGTAACTTTTTCCCTGCACATGAAAAAGGCGGGGCACATACCCCGCCTTTGTGTTTCGCTGTAGCCAAATTTAAGCGGCTTTGCGGTTGTGTTCACCTTCTTCGACTTCCTCGACGATCTTGGCGATAAACGCATCCAGATCTTCGGGGGAGCGGCTGGTGATGATGCCTTGGTCCACGACGACTTCGCTGTCCTCGTAGTGCGCACCGGCGTTTTTCACATCCGTCGCGATTGAGGCGTAGGAGGTTGCGGCGCGGCCTTTGATAATGCCTGCTTCGATCAGCAGCCAAGGGGCGTGGCAGATCGCGGCAACGGTCTTGCCTGCGTCAGCAAAGCTTTTGATCAGCGATACGGCGTCCTTGTTGGCGCGCAGCAGGTCGGGGTTGATCTGACCGCCGGGCAGGACAATCGCGTCGTAGTCATCAACGGTGACATCCGACAGGGCTTTGTCGGCAGCAACTGTGTTGCCCCAGTCGTCCTTGTCCCAGCCCTTGATGTCTTTGCCATCAGGGGTGGCAACATGCACGGTGGCCCCTTTGGCCTTGAGGTCATTCAACGGGCGCTCCAGCTCGGATTGCTCGAAACCATTGGTGGATAGGATCAGAATTTTCGCGTCTGTGATCTGTGTCATTAGAAAGCTCCTTTCATCTTCGCTATCTTCACCGACACAACAAAGACACCGCGCGAATGTTCCAGCGCTGGAACCTGCATTGACGGGATTCCGCCGATGCCGAGAATGAACTTTTCGTGTCCAGAATTCGATACACACGGTTTGTGATCTCCTTTATACCAAGGGGATGAAAGACACCGTCGACCCTGCACCATCCGTCAATCTGGAGGAGATCATCGTCTGCCCCCAATGCGACGCCGTGTATCACCTCAAGGTGCCCAAGGTCGGCGAGAAGGCGGTGTGCGAGCGGTGCCATACCGTGTTGATCGAACCGCGCAAAAAGGCGGGGCTGAAGATCATTGCCATCGCCATTGCCACCTTTGTTCTGATCCTTGGCGCGACGTTCTTTCCGTTTCTGGATATTGATGCGGCGGGCAACAAGAACTCTGTCTCTGTGATGGACGCGGCGCTGGCGTTTTCCAGCGGGCCGCTTTTGCTGCTGTCGCTGGCGACGGCTGCCTTGATCATGCTGGTGCCCTTGGCGCGGGTGATGCTGACGCTTTATGTACTGGTCCCCATCGTGCTGGACCTGCCGCCCGCACGCCACGCCATGCAGGCGTTCCGCCTGTCGCAAGCGTTGCAACCGTGGTCGATGGCCGAGATTTTCGCGCTTGGCTGTGCCGTGGCGCTGGTGAAGATTGCCGATCTGGCAACTGTGGGTTTTGGGCCAGCTTTCTGGATGTTTTGTGGTTTGGTTGTTCTGATTGTGGCGCAGGACAAATTCATGTGTAAATGGTCGGTATGGAATTCGCTGGAAAATCCCAAAAAATCCTAAGCGCCCGCGAAATGGGGTTGGTGGCCTGCACACGGTGTACCCGTGCGTGGCCTATCGGCACGCCTGTCTGCCAACGCTGCGGCCACAAGATGCTGTCGCGTGACTTTGGCAGTATGCAGCGGGTCTGGGCGTTCTGGGTCGTGGGGCTGATGTGCTATATCCCCGCCAATATGTACCCGATGCTGAAAACGCGGACCCTGTTTCAGGTGGATGAAAGCACCATCGTCGGCGGTGCGGTCGAACTGGCGCATCACGGCTCTTACGGTATTGCCTTTATCATCCTGCTCGCGTCGGTCGCGATCCCGCTGGCCAAGTTCTGGGCAATCGCCTATCTGGCAGTCAGCGTTAAGACGCGTAATGCCGCGGCACATCGGTCGCGCCATGTGATGTATGAAATTGTCGAGTATATCGGCCGCTGGTCTATGATCGATATCTTTGTGGTTGCGATCCTTTCGTCGCTGGTGCAACTCAAAACCCTTGCGACCATTAACCCCGGCCCTGCGAGCATGTTCTTCGCCTTGTCGGTCATTTTTACCATGCTTTCTGCACAGGCCTTCGACTCCAGACTGATCTGGGACACGAATGCTTTCGATGGGGATCCCGATCAACATGTCTGACACGCCACCCGAGGTTAAGGTTAAATCCGCGCGCAAACTGTTCCTGAGCGGCGCGTCGATCGTCTGGATCATTCCGATCCTGGCGTTGGTTGCGGCTTTGGGCGTTGCGTTCAGCAGCTATAATTCCCGCGGTCCGGTGATTTTTGTCGAATTTGACAAAGGCGCCGGCATCAAGGCGGGCGAGACCGAATTGCGTTACCGTGACGTGACCGTTGGCCGGGTCGAGGAAGTCGGCTTTACCACCGGTCTGGGCAAGGTCGTCGCGTCGATCCGCGTGGACAAGAATGTGGCCCCCTTTATCGACGCCAGCGCGTCCTTCTGGATCGTCCAGCCCGAGGTTTCGGCGCAGGGGATCTCGGGGTTGGGTACGGTGCTCAGCGGCGTCTATATCGAGGGCAGCTGGAATGACGAAGTAGGCGATTTTGCCGAACGGTTCGTCGGGTCGGATTCGCCACCGTTGATCCGCGCCGGGCAATCCGGTCTGCAAATCGCCTTCCGCACCGTTGGCAACGGCACCCTGACCGATGATGCCCCGATCCTGTATCGCGGGATCGAGGTGGGCCGTCTGGGCAAGGCAGAGATCGCCCCACGCGGGAACTTTGCCATCGTAGAGGCGCTGATTTACGAAGAGCACCGCAACCTGATCAACAGCAGCACACGCTTCTGGGACAGCTCTGGTTTCAGCCTCTCCCTTGGGCCAGGTGGTGCCGAGATCGACTTTCAGTCCATTGCGACGCTTATCGGGGGCGGGGTGACGTTTGATACATTCGTTTCCGGCGGCGACCGCGTGCAAGACGGCACCGTATTCGACATTTTCCCAAGCAAGGAAGACGCTCGCAGCGCGGTTTTCAACGCCTCGGAAGTCGAACCGCTGCTGATCAACGTGATCTTTGACGAAAACGTTTCCGGACTGGCCGTCGGCGCCCCTGTCGAGCTGAGCGGTCTGAACATCGGCGAGGTCGACTCCCTTGCCGGTATCGTGGATTACGACCAGTTTGGTGACAGCCGCGTGCGGTTGAACGTGACGCTGGCCATCCAGCCCGCGCGGCTTGGCCTGCCGGGGGATGTATCTGCCGAAAGCGCGCTGGCGTTCTTGCAGGACCGTGTTGTGAACGGCCTGCGCGCGCGGCTTGCCTCTGCCAGCCTGTTGACCGGTGGCCTGAAGGTTGAACTTGTGGTGGTCGAGGACGCGCCAAGCGGGCGTCTGGTGGCCGCGGGCGAAAACTTCCCTGTTATGCCAACGACCAAGAACGAAACATCAGATGCCGCTGCCACCGTCGAAGGTGTCTTTAGCCGCATCAACAACCTGCCCATCGAAGAGCTGTTGAACAGCGCCATCGGTCTGATGAATTCGCTACAGGCTTTTGTTGGCAGTGACGAGCTGCAACAGACCCCGCGCGATGTCCGCACGCTGATCAACGAGGTCACGGGGCTGGTATCGTCGGACTCGGTGCAGAATATCCCCGTATCGCTGAACGCCACGCTGCTGCGTGTCGAAACACTGGTCGCGACACTTGAGGAAGAGCAGATGGCGAAACGTCTGCTGGATGCGGTCGACTCCGTCTCGGAAGCCGCCACATCCTTCAGCACCTCGACCGAGGGCGTGCCCGAACTGGTCGAAGAGATGCAGGCCGTCGCCGCCAAGGCAAGCGAGCTGGAACTGCAACAGCTGGTGGACGAGTTGACCGCGCTGACCCGCTCTGCCGATCAGGTGATTGGTACACCGGACGCCGTGGCGCTGCCCGGATCGCTGAAAAACGCCCTGGACGAGCTGAACTATACGCTGCAAGAACTGCGCGAAGGCGGCGCGGTCGAGAACGTGAACCAGACGCTGGCATCCGCGCGTAACGCGGCGGATAATATCGCGGTGTCGGCACAAGACCTGCCACAGATCGTGAACCGTCTGTCGACCCTGTTCACGCAGGCAGAGCGTACAATTGAAGGGTACAACAAGGGTGATCAGATCAGCCGTACCGCACAAGAAACCATGCGCGATATCCAAAAAGCGGCCGATGCGCTTGCATCCTTGGCGCGCACCATTGAACGTAACCCCAATTCATTGTTGCTGGGACGGTAAAATATGAACGTTGTAAAAAGTATCGCAAGCCTTGGTCTCGTGGCCTTTCTTGCCGCTTGTGGATCCGCAGATCGCTATGCCGTGGACATGCCCCCGGTCACAGAGCAGGTGAGCATCCGCTTCAACTCGGTCGAAGTGCGTGACGTATCGCTGCCCAGCTATGCGGCTGCCGATGAAATCCACGTACGCAAATCGAACGGCACGTTGGTGAGCTCTTCCGACGAACTTTGGGCGGATTCACCCGAACGGGCCGTCGCCTTGGAATTGAGCGAGAACCTGTCGCGCCTCACCAACCGCCGGATCGCATCCGAGCCTTGGCCATTCGAAGCCTATCCCGATGCCCGGCTTGAGCTGCGGTTCAGCGAATTGCTGGCCGCTGAAACAGGCCAGTTCCGCGCCTCGGGCCAGTATTTCGTCGCCGTATCTACCGGTGGAAGCGAACGATCGGGGTTGTTTGACCTGACCGTAGCTTTCGACCCCAAGGGGGGTCCGGCTGCCATAGCGGCGGCACGGGGGCAACTGATCCTTGATTTGGCCAGCTACATCGCCAAGAATGGACTAAAGTGACGTAATTCCAGCGCGATTTCCCTATAGGGGAAAATTTTATACGACTTTTGATTGAATTTTTTTCATAAGGATTTAGCAAGGCCGCCATCACCCTTTGGGCGCAATCGCATAACAGGCAGACCTTCTTCATCTCATGCCCGTTGACGCTACCTGCGATACCGCGGGCATCTTGCCTGATACATTACTTTTAGCCAGTTCTGGCCATGATCAACGGACCACATGCATATGATGAACCAAAGCCAATCGAACTTTTCCGGGCCCAGGGACGAAGATGACGACACCATCGATCTTGGCGCGCTGATTGGTACGTTGTGGCGCGGCAAACTGATTATCGCTGCTGTCACACTGATTTTCATGCTGCTGGCGGGGTACTATGCCTATGGCGTGGCTGTGCCGACCTATCGGTCCACCGCGGTTGTGGTTCTGGACACCAAAGAAGACAGCATCGTGGACCTGCAGGCCGTGGTTGGCGGGTTCTCGGGCGATAGCACCGAGGTCAATACAGAGGTCGAAGTGCTGCGGTCCCGTGGGTTGGCGGGCAAAGTTGTCGACCGGCTGAACCTGATTGATGACCCTGAGTTCAACGGCGAACTGCGCGAACCGTCCATGATCGGTGGCATGATCTCTGGCCTCAAGGGGATGCTGTCTTCAGGGCCGCCCGAAGAAGAGTTGGACCCTGAACTTCAGAAAGCCAAAACCCGCGATGCGGTTGTGCAGGCTTTGCTGGACAAGGTGTCGGTCTCCAATATTCGCCAAAGCCTTGTGTTCAACGTCACGGCTGAAACGGAATCTCCGGTTAAATCTGCCCAGATCGCGAATACGATTGTTGAACTGTACATCCTCAACCAGATCGAAGTGAAATTCGAGGCGACGGAAAAAGCGACTGAATGGCTAAGCAACCGTGTGTCCGAGCTTCAGATCGAGCTTGAGAATGCCGAGAAGAAAGTATCCGAATTTACGGCGCGCACCCAACTGGTTTCGATCGAGGGCCTGCAAGCGCTTGAGCGTCAGATCAAAGAGCTCCGTGACCGCATTGATGGTGCCGCCCTGACCCGCGAGGCGCTTCAAACACGCCTTGCTGACTTAGAGGCCGCGCAAACGCCCGATGAAAAGCTCGACGCGGCGCAAGACGCCGCACTGACGCGTATCTTTAGCAACGGGCTGTCGTCCGAAACGAACCAGACGGCATTTGACCTGCGATTTGACACGGTGATGACACGGGTTCGGGCTGATCTTGTGCGCAGCACGCAACAACTTGAGGCGCTGCGCAACTCGGAAGAAGAGCTTGCAGCGCAGCTGGCCTCGCAAGGGCAAGACCTGATTGAGCTGCAACAGCTGACCCGTGAATCCGAAGCAACGCGTCTGCTCTATGAATATTTCCTGACCCGCCTCAAAGAGACCTCTGCCCAAGAAGGCATTCAGAAGGCCGACAGCCGCATGCTGTCCAGCTCGGTCGTGCCAAATTCACCAAGCGCGCCGAAGAAATCGCAGATCATTGCGCTGGCGATGATCCTTGGGGCGATGGTCGGCTCGGGGCTCGTACTGCTGCGCGAATTCAGAACCCGCACGTTCCGCACCGCGAACGAGCTTGAGCAACACACCGGCTATACCGTGATCGGGCAGATCCCGCTGATCCCTTCGCGTCACCGCAAGGACACGCTCAAGTATCTGTCGGACAAGCCGACGTCTGCCGCCGCCGAAGCGATCCGCAACCTGCGCACCTCGTTGATGCTGTCGAACCTCGACAAAAAGCCGCAGGTCATCGTATCGACCTCGTCCATCCCGGGGGAGGGTAAAACCACCGTCTCGCTGTCGCTGGCGAAATTCCTGTCCGGTCTGGGCAAATCCGTCCTGCTGGTCGAAGGTGATATCCGCCGCCGCACGCTGAACGAATACTTCCCCGATATGCCGCGCAATGGCATCGCGTCTGTCCTGAACGGCGATGTGAAATTCGCCGATGCGATCCATACGCCTGACGGTTTTGGCGCGGATGTTCTGGGCGGCGAAAAGACCAATGTGAACGCGGCGGATATCTTCTCCTCCGATCGGTTCAAATCCTTCATCTCCGAGATGCGCGATCAGTATGACTTCATCATCATCGACACGCCGCCTGTGTTGGTTGTGCCGGATGCACGTATCATCTCGCAGAATGCCGATGCGATCCTGTTCTCTGTAAAATGGGACAGCACGAACAAGGGTCTGGTCGAGGAATCCATGCGCTTCTTCCACAACTCGAACCAGCGGATCACCGGTCTTGTGCTCAGCCAGATCGATGAGAAGGGCATGAAACGTTATGGCTATGGCGGCGAATACGGTGCCTATGGGGCCTACGGCAAGGGCTATTACGACAGCTAAGCAAGGCTTGGGCATGCCTCAAAACCGCCCAAATCTTTCCCCTCAAGGGTCATAACAGGGCCCCTCTGCTAGGCGATATTCATTGGGAAGTTATCCCAGTGAGGACCCTCAGATGGCACGTATGAAAGAGATCGCAACAGCTGCTGGCACGCTCGCCTGCGCTTTGGGCATCGGCTACGTGATGCAAAGCTCTGACGCTGCGACAGCCCGCTATGGCTCTGACGCCGCTGTGAAAGAGCAAGAGCTACGCCGGCTAAGCAACGAGAATGCCGTGCTCGAGGTTGAAGACATCGTCCTCACCTCGGCCGAGTTCAATGCAGCCCCGCTGGAGCCCACGGTGGAGCTGCCCGATTCTGCCCCCGTCATGTTGGCCGCTGCAAGCGCGGACGAACCGATCTCTCGCCCAGTTTCCGCCCCAATTGCGACGGAACCAGCGGCCACACAGACCTGCGATATCACCGCGAACGCGCGCCCCGTCGCGGCAGCTATGGTGAACCTGACACTGGCGGCACCCTGCATGCCAAACGAACGGATCACAGTGCATCACAGCGGCATGATCTTTACCCAAACCACATCTGACACCGGCGCGCTGGACATTACCGTTCCGGCGCTTGCGCAGGATGCGACCTTCGTCATTGCTTTCGGAAACGGCGAAGGCGCGATTGCGGATGCGAAGATTGATGATCTGGCCGAATTTGACCGCGTGGTTCTGCAATGGAAGGGCGACACCGGTTTCCAGATGCACGCCCGCGAATTCGGGTCCGACTACGATGGTTCGGGCCATGTCTGGGCTGGCAAGCCGCGCAGCGTTGCCTCCGCGATCACCGGTGAAGGCGGATTTATGACCGTGAACGGCGACCTCAGCGCGGCAGAGCCACTGGTGGCCGAGGTGTACACATTCCCCGCTGCGATGGAAAACGCCGATGCCCGCGTTGCGCTGACCGTGGAAGCCGAAGTGATCCAGGCGAACTGCGGCCAGGAGATAGAGGCGCAATCGATCGAACTGCTTGGCGATGCCACGCTCAGAACGCGCGACCTAAGCGTCGCAGTGCCGGATTGTGATGCGGTCGGCAGCTTTCTTGTGTTGAATAATCTGCTCCAAGACATGAAGGTTGCGGGACACTAACGCAACGCTTGGGGTCTTATGATCACGATTATACGTGCGGCGGTTCTCGCCGCACTTTTCTTATGTTCGGCGACGCTGTCCGCAGGGGCGCAGGATGTCGCGCTGTCCTCCCGTGATGGCAAGATTGAACTAAGCGGCACCTTGCTGGGCTTTGATGGCGAGTTCTACCGCGTAGAAACCGAGTATGGCGAGCTGACGGTCGACAGCACCGGCGTTCAATGCGAAGGGCCGGGCTGCCCCAATCTGGACCCTTTCGTCGCCGAACTGCAGCTTTCGGGATCGGCCACGATGGGCGAAGTGCTGATGCCTGCCCTGATCGACGGGTTTGCGCAGCGCAACGGCTATACCGCTGTGCGCGAGGATGAAGACGAACACCGCTTTACCTACCGGTTGATCGACGAAAAAAGCGAACAAATCGTTGCACTGTTCATGTTTCGGGCAAGCAATAGTGACGAAGGCTTTGCCGATCTACTGGCGGACGAGGCGGATATCGTGATGTCCCTGCGCGAAATGCGCCCTGAAGAGCGGGTCCGCGCGCGCGAGGCGGGGTTGGGTGATATGACGGGCCTGAACCGCAGTCGCGTGCTGTCGCTTGATGCTGTCGTGCCGGTGGTGTCGGCCTCGAACCCGGTCAAGCAGATCTCTCCGTTGATGCTGGCGCGGGCCTTTGCGGGTAAGGTGACCAACTGGCAGGCGCTTGGCGGGCCGGACGCACCCATTGATCTGCATCTGCCCGATACCAGCAGCGGGCTGGCACAAGCGATCAGTGATCAGGTGATGCGGCCCGCGACGCTCAAGTTCACCGACGATATCACCCGCCACGCCCGCCCCGCCGATCTGGCGGAAGCGGTGGCAAACGACAGTTTCGCGCTTGGCATCACCAGCTATGCCGAACAACGTGATACCGACGTGTTGACGCTTTCTGGCAGCTGTGGCTTTGCGCTCGATGCCTCGCGCCGCACCATCAAGACCGAAGATTACCCGCTGACCGCGCCGATGTTTCTGTACTTTCCGGCCCGCCGTCTGCCACAGGTGGCGCGTGAGTTTCTGGCCTTTACCCGCAGCCCTGCGGCGCAGATCGTGATCCGGCGCGCGGGGTTTGTCGATCAGACGCCCGAGGAGATCCCCGTCGAGGATCAGGGCAACCGATTTACAAACGCGATTGCTGTCGCGGGGCCCGAAATCACGCTTGAGGAACTACAGCGGATGAATGCGGCATTGAAGCCCATGGCGCGGCTGTCGACCTCTTTCCGGTTCGAGGCGGGATCGGTGCGTCTGGATGCACAATCGCGGTCAAACGTGCAGCAACTCGCCCGCGCGCTCGAGGTGGGGCAGTACGACGCGCGCCGTTTGTTGTTCGCGGGGTTCAGTGACGGGCAGGGCGCGTCTTTCGCCAACCGTGACATCGCGCTGCGTCGGGCAGAAGCCGTGCGGCAAGCGGTGATCACCGCGGCGGTTACTGCCAATCTGGAACGTGTGACGCTGGATTTGGACGCCTTTGGCGAGGCGATGCCTATGGCCTGTGATGATACCGCATGGGGGCGTCAGGCCAACCGGCGGGTAGAGGTCTGGGTGCGCTAAACCCTAGCGAAACTGGGGCGGGGCGTATTTCAGAAGCACCGGCACGACCAATTCTTCTTCGTCGATCAGATGGCGGTTCAGCAAGGGTTTGAACGCATCCAGTCGCTGTTTCATGGCCGCGGTACTGTCGAGGAAACCTGCCGCGTCCCCCTCATGGCGCAGGACGGCATTCGCCGTCTCGGCCAGATCGTTCAAAATACCATCAAGACTGTGGTGGTCGCGATCCAAAATCTCGAACCCCTGTGCCGCACCTCGGTCAAGCTGCGCCATCACCGGAAAATACTGGGCATCCTCGATATGATGGTGACCGTGCAACTCGTTGATCAACATCCCGCCGAATCGCGACAGTTTGCGTTTGTAGGTCTCGGGCGGCTCGACGCGGTCCATCGCCAGTTGTGCGTCCCCCTCCATCTGGTCCAGCAGACGGCGGAACATCATATGACGATCCAACCAGAACGCGATCAGGCGAGAGTAATTCGGGTTCTCCTCCCAACCGTCGCGCGGGAAGGCTTTGATCAACGCACGCAACGGATCGGGCAAGCCATCGCGCTGCATCAGGGAAAGCGGGTCGGGGGGCGGCGTATTGGACATAGGCCAAAGCTAGTGCCGGGGGGTGATCCGGTAAACTGCGCAAATTCGAACACGACAGTTGCGCTTATAAGTACCCTTCGCTGCGAAAGCTAAGCTCGCGTGATTTGCCGATGATCAGATGGTCATGCAGGGTCAGCCCAAGGGCGCTGCAGGCTGCGAAAATCTGCTGCGTCATGTCGATGTCGGCTTGCGATGGAGTAGGGTCGCCCGAGGGGTGGTTATGCACCAGAATAAGCGCGCTGGCGTTCAGTTCAAGCGCGCGTTTGGCGACCTCTCGCGGGTAGACGGGGACGTGATCGACAGTGCCCTTGCCCTGTTCCTCATCGCCGATGACGACGTTCTTGCGGTCCAGATAAATGACGCGGAACTGTTCGGTTTCGCGGTGCGCCATCGTGGTGTGACAATAATCAAGCAGAGCGTCCCAGCCTGATAGCACATGCTGCCGCATCAACCTTGAACGCGCCATACGGTGGGCTGCGGCTTCAATCACCTTAAGCTCGACAATCACCGCGTCGCCCACGCCCGAGATATCCCTAAGACGTGGTTCAGGCGCGGTGATCACGCGGTTGAAGTCGCCGAACCTGTCCATCAGCGCACGGGCCAGCGGTTTGACATCACGGCGCGGGATGGCGCGGAAGAGCACCAGTTCAAGCAGTTCATAGTCCGGGATCGCTGCGGCGCCGCCCTGCATAAAGCGTGCGCGCAAACGTTGTCGGTGATCCGCTATATACGAAGGCTGTTTGCCCGATGCGGGCGGTGCGGGCACCGCTTCGTCCCCCAGAAAGGGCAGGCGCGGGTCAGAGAAGTGAGCGTTGTTGCGTCCCATTGGCCCAGCTTGCGGCCAAAGAGGTTATCATCCCGTTAACGCGGGCAGGGCCAGAAACAAAAAGGGCGGAGCCTGCGCCCCGCCCGATGTTTTGTATGCTCAGGTCTTACCCTTTCATCGAATCCCAGAAGGATTTCACCGACGAAAAGAAGCTGCTGCTTTCAGGATTGTTGTTGGAGGATTCCTTTTCGAACTCCTGCAACAATTCCTTTTGGCGGCTGGTCAGGTTCACCGGCGTCTCGACCGCCAGTTCGATGATCATATCGCCCGTACCACCCCCACGCAGCGGGGGCATACCCTTGCCGCGCAGACGCATCTGGCGACCGGACTGGCTGCCCGCCGGGATTTGCACGCGGCCACGGCCACCGTCGATCGTTGGCACCTCGATGCTGCCCCCAAGGGCGGCGGTGCTCATCGACACGGGAACGCGGCAGAACAGGTTTGGCCCGTCGCGTTCGAACAGCTTGTGGTCCTGCACCTCGATAAAGATGTACAGATCACCCGACGGCCCGCCGCGCATGCCTGCTTCGCCTTCGCCGGCCAGACGGATACGTGTGCCGGTTTCAACGCCCGCAGGGATGTTCACCGACAGCGCACGGTCTTTTTCAACACGCCCGGCACCGCGGCAGGATTTACAGGGGTTCTTGACGATCTGGCCCATGCCCGAACACGTCGGACAGGTGCGTTCGACCGTGAAAAAGCCCTGTTGAGCACGAACCTTGCCCATACCGGAACAGGTGGGGCAGGTGGTCGGCTCTGCGCCGCCTTCTGACCCGGAACCGTTACAGGAATCGCAGGCCACAGAGGTGGGCACGTTGATCGACTTCTGCATGCCCCGATACGCATCTTCGAGCGTAATCCCGAGGTTATAGCGCAGATCGGCGCCGCGCGCGGCACGGCGTCCGCCGCCGCCCCGCTGGCCACCCATGAAGTCGCCGAACAGGTCGTCAAACACGTCAGAGAACGCCGAAGAGAAGTCGCCCTGACCGCCGCCGCCAAAGCCGCCGCCACGATGGCCACCGCCACCGCCCATACCCCCTTCAAAGGCCGCATGACCATACCGGTCATAGGCGGCTTTCTTTTCGGGGTCTTTCAGGACTTCGTAAGCTTCGTTCGCTTCTTTGAACTGGGCTTCGGCATTGGGGTTGTCGGCATTGCGATCGGGGTGCAATTCCTTGGCTTTGGTGCGGTAGCCCTTTTTGATCTCGTCGGCAGAGGCACCTTTAGCGACGCCGAGCGTCTCGTAGTAATCACGTTTGGCCATGAATTAGCTCCTACGCTGGAACGTGACGGGCCGGCCCGGCAAGCGGACCGGCCCCTTCAGTGGTTCCGTGGGCGTGCTTACGCGCGCTTGTTATCGTCCAGATCTTCGAAATCGGCATCGACGATATCGTCGTCACCTTCGGGTGCATCCGCAGCCGGGGCAACGTCTTCGTTTTCGTCCTGAGCCGCCTTGTAGATGGCTTCGCCCAGTTTCATCGCCGCTTCGGTAACGTTCTGGATACCGTTGTTGATCTTATCAACATTGTCGGTCGCCAGTTCGTCGTTCAGTGCAGCAATGGCCAGTTCGATCGCTTCGACGGTGGTCGGGTCAACCTTGTCAGAATGCTCTTCCAGCGACTTCTCGGTCGAGTGGATCAGCGATTCCGCCTGGTTTTTCGCCTCGATCAATGCGCGGCGCTCTTTGTCGGCGTCGGCATTTTCTTCGGCGTCTTTCACCATCTTTTCGATATCCGCATCGGACAGACCGCCGGATGCTTGGATCGTGATCTTCT
This sequence comes from Sulfitobacter sp. TCYB15, assembly GCF_040435955.1. Taxonomy (NCBI): domain Bacteria; kingdom Pseudomonadati; phylum Pseudomonadota; class Alphaproteobacteria; order Rhodobacterales; family Roseobacteraceae; genus Sulfitobacter; species Sulfitobacter sp. TCYB15. The sequence continues at coordinate 296,811 of NZ_CP159193.1, read as the reverse complement.
GCTCTTTGCCTGTGCCTTTATCCAGCGCGCCTACGGCAACGATACCGTTTGCGTCGATGTCAAAGGTCACTTCGATCTGGGGCATACCGCGGGGTGCGGGTGGGATGCTTTCCAGATTGAACGCGCCAAGGATCTTGTTGTCCGCAGCCATTTCACGCTCCCCTTGGAAGACGCGGATGGTCACGGCGCTTTGGTTATCCTCAGCGGTCGAGAAGACCTGCGACTTCTTCGTCGGGATCGTGGTGTTGCGGTCGATCAGACGGGTGAACACGCCACCCAGCGTTTCGATACCAAGGCTCAGCGGTGTCACGTCCAGCAGAACAACGTCTTTGACGTCGCCTTGCAGAACACCGGCCTGAATGGCCGCACCCAGGGCAACAACCTCGTCAGGGTTCACACCCTTATGGGGCTCTTTGCCGAAGAACTTGGTCACTTCCTCGATGACGCGCGGCATACGGGTCATACCGCCGACCAGAACGACTTCGTCGATCTCGGATGCGGAAACACCGGCATCTTTCAACGCGGCTGCGCAGGGCTTCATCGACGCTTTGATCAGGTCACCAACCAATTGCTCCAGTTTGGAGCGGGTCAGCTTCATCACCATGTGCAGTGGCGAGCCATCTTTGCCCATCGAGATGAACGGCTGGTTGATCTCTGTCTGGCTTGCGCTGGACAGTTCGATCTTGGCCTTCTCTGCCGCTTCTTTCAGACGCTGAAGCGCCATCTTGTCCTGGGTCAGGTCGACGCCGTTGGTCTTTTTGAATTCATCCGCAAGGTAGTTCACGATGCGCATGTCGAAGTCTTCACCACCCAGGAACGTGTCACCGTTGGTGGATTTCACTTCGAACAGGCCATCGTCGATCTCAAGGATGGTCACGTCGAATGTACCGCCGCCAAGGTCATAGACCGCGATGGTTTGCGTGTCTTTCTTGTCCAGACCATAGGCCAGGGCCGCCGCTGTCGGTTCGTTGATGATCCGCAGCACTTCCAGACCGGCAATCTTGCCCGCGTCTTTGGTCGCCTGACGCTGAGCGTCGTTAAAGTAGGCAGGCACAGTGATCACGGCCTGGGTGACTTCCTCGCCCAGATAGGATTCCGCTGTTTCCTTCATTTTGCCAAGGATGAACGCAGAGATTTGCGAGGGGGAGTATTTCTCGCCCTTGGCTTGTACCCATGCGTCACCATTCCCACCGTCCATGACGGTGAAGGGCAGGTTCTTTTTGTCCTTGGCTAGATCCGCGTCGTCATTGCGACGGCCGATCAGGCGTTTCACGCCGAAAATTGTGTTGTCGGGGTTGGTAACCGCTTGCCGTTTGGCAGGCTGCCCAACCAGACGTTCGTCGTCTGTGAACGCAACGATGGAGGGCGTGGTGCGCGCGCCTTCGGCGTTTTCGATAACGCGAGGCTGGCTGCCGTCCATGATAGCGATACAGCTGTTTGTCGTTCCTAGGTCGATACCAATAACTTTGGCCATGTTTGATCCCTCTTTTACTCAAGGCGATGACACGAAGCGCAGGCCCGTTGTGGCACCTTTGCCCCGATCTTTTTCACCAAAGGCCGGATGCCTTTAGCGGTTCTCGGCGTATATAAGGAGCAGATATGGACCCTGCAACCGTTGCATGAGAAAGGAGAGGCGGATTCTGCGTGGATTTTTCGCGAAAGCAGGCAAGAAGGGCGTTTAGATGACGATATTGCGGTTACGCGGCTTCGAAATTCACAAATCTTACCTTACGTTGTCGGCGCAGCGCGGGCTGCTGGATGCTGTGCGCGGCGTGGTCAAACAGGTGCCGTTCTTCCGCCCCGTCATGCCAAGCGGGCAGCAGATGTCGGTGCGCATGACCTCCGCGGGAGACTACGGCTGGCTGTCCGATACGCAGGGCTATCGCTATGCGCCAACCCACCCCAACGGCACCCCGTGGCCTGCGATCCCGCCTGAGGTTTTGGCGATCTGGAATGACCTGACGGGGCTAGAGCGGCAGCCGGAGTCCTGCCTTATCAACTATTACGCGTCAGACGCGAAGATGGGCCTGCATCAGGACAAGAACGAGACGGATTTCCGCTGGCCGGTCGTGTCCATCTCGCTTGGCGACGAAGGAATGCTGCGCGTCGGCGGTCAAAAGCGCGGCGGCAAGACCGACAGCCTTTGGCTGCAATCGGGCGATGTCGTCGTCATGGGCGGCGAGGCACGGCTGAACTATCACGGGATCGACCGCATTCGTGCGGGGTCTTCGACGCTGTTGCCCAAGGGCGGGCGGATCAACATCACGCTGCGGGTCGTGACCTGAGCCTAGCGTCGCGCGCTCCAGCTCGCGGAGGCATGTTTACGGGTGTAGAATTCACCCATCAGCCCGATCACCATCAGGACCACACCGACCCAAACCGCATATTCCCAGTTACTGTAGCGCGGGTTGTAGTTGATAAACGCATATCCGCGCGCCTGGTCGATGACGTGGAACAAGGGGTTCCAGTCAAACATGGCCAGCATGAAGGACGGCAGCGAATTGGCCAGAAACATCTTGCCCGAAGCGATCATATTCGCCCGCTGGTAAATCGTCGTGAAGATCTGCGTAAAGGCCGGTGCCCAGGGCTTGATGGCCAGCAGCACCATCCCCACGGCCACGCCCGTAAACCACGCGATCATCAGCATGAACATCACGCCCGACGGATCGTAGATCACCACCGGATTGAAGGCGAGGTGATAGACCGACATGATCAGGATCAGCGATAGCATCTGAATATACAGAGCGCCCAAGGCCGCCGCAGCCAGTGCGATCATCGTGGTCATCGGCGCGTGTTTCATCATCGCGCTCGCCGGTCCCTCGGCAGCGGCGACGGCGGCAACCGTTTTGGTGTGCACCATGAACAGAAAGATGCCGGTCATGATGTAGATCACGAAATCGCCCCGAATGGCCGCCCCGCGCATCCCCAGAACCGAGAACATGACATAGAACACGCCAACAAAGATCACCGCTTGCAGGATGTTGATCCCGATGGCGGCAAAGGCATTGTTGTGCTGCTTGCGCACAGAGCGCACGACGGAGTGGTAGACGAGTTCAAAGAAGTTAACGGCCGAGCGGAAATTGCCCGTGTTGGTGCGCCTTGGTTGAAACATCGTAAAGCCTCTTTGTGACGTACCCTCGCACGGAATTCTTGCTGTTCCGTCAAGGCGCAATCATAAGGGGTTTGCGCAAAGTAATCAACGAAACTGAAAAGGCCGCGACATTATGGATTATGAGCAACTGGTAACGGTGATGCGCCGTTTGTCGATCGAAGCAGGCGACAAGATCATGGAGATTTACGGCGCGGATGATTTCGAGGTCAAAACCAAATCCGACGAAAGCCCCGTGACCATTGCCGACGAAGCGGCGGACAAGATCATCTCGGACGGGCTGCGCGCGGCGTTCCCTGATGTGATGCTTGTCACGGAAGAGCAATCGGCCACCCATTCGGCGTCGGGCGATACATTCCTGATCGTGGACCCGCTGGACGGCACGAAAGAGTTCATCAACCGTCGGGGCGATTTCACCGTGAACATCGCGCTGGTCGAAGGCGGCGTGCCGACACGCGGTGTTGTCTATGCCCCCGCCCGTTCGCGCATGTTCTTCACGCTGGCCGATGGCAGCGCGGTCGAGGAAACCGGCGATTTCCCCAAAGACAGCATGGGCCCTGTGCAGCCGATATCAGTCTCTACGCCGGATAATGCCGCGCTGATGGTCGTCGCGTCCAAGTCGCACCGCGATCAGGCGACCGATGACTACATCGCGAAATACAATGTGCGCGACATGAAAAGCGCGGGTTCGTCGCTGAAGTTCTGCCTGATCGCCACGGGCGAGGCGGATCTGTACCCACGCGTCGGGCGCACGATGGAATGGGACACGGCTGCAGGCCACGCGGTTCTGACCGGCGCTGGTGGTGAGGTTGTGCGCTTTGACGACCTGACCCCGCTGACCTACGGCAAAGCCGATTTCGCCAACCCCTTCTTTATCGCCCATGCGCCGGGCGTTGATCTGAAAGCCTCCTGATGTCGGTCCTTATTATCATTCCCGCCCGCTATGCCTCCACCCGCTATCCGGCGAAACCGCTGGCGCTGTTGACAGGGGCGAGCGGTACGGCACGCAGCCTGATCGAACGCAGCTGGCGTGCGGCCTGCGAGGTTCAGGGCGTCGACAAGGTCGTTGTGGCCACCGATGATGATCGCATCAAGGACGCCGCCGAAGCCTTCGGGGCCGAGGTGGTGATGACCTCGGTCGACTGTGCCAACGGGACAGAGCGTTGCGCCGAAGCCCATGCGGTTCTGGGCGGTGGCTATGACATCGTGGTGAACCTGCAAGGCGACGCGCCGCTGACACCACATTGGTTTGTCGAAAGCCTTGTGCAGGGTCTGCAGGGCGACCCTAATGCGGGGATCGCGACGCCGGTATTGCGCTGCGATGGCGCGGCGTTGAACGGGCTGCTGGCCGACCGCAAAGCGGGTCGGGTGGGGGGCACCACCGCCGTTTTCGCAGCGGATCATACGGCGATGTATTTTTCAAAGGAAGTCGTGCCGTTCACGTCGAAAACCTATGAGGACGCCGATGCCACGCCGGTGTTTCACCACGTGGGCGTCTATGCCTATCGCCCCGACGCGCTGGCGGCCTATCCGTCATGGAAGGTCGGCCCGCTTGAACAGCTTGAAGGGTTGGAGCAGCTGCGCTTCATGGAAAACAGCCACAAGGTGCTCTGCGTCGAGGTCGAGGCCAAGGGCCGCCAGTTCTGGGAGCTGAACAACCCTGAAGATGTGCCAAAGATCGAAGCGATGATGGTCGAGATGGGGTTGGCGTAACCGCACCGCCCCACCGCCATCGCCAATATTGCGGTGGGGCGTGCAACCTGTAATGAATAAAGCCACAGCGATCCGACGTTTTGATTTATTTAACGAAAACGGCGGATAAGGCGCAAAGATGTGCAAGCTGCGGCATAAAGGAGCTTTTGACCGCAAAATCAGCAAGAAGCCGCCATATTTTAGGCGCTGCCCATATTTAGGGCTGGCAGCATGGTGGTTTGCAATTCAATGAGCGCTAACTCGGTTATCCGCACGTAAATGTATAAAGGCGACGATTTCACATGGCTAAGAAAGTAACAAAAGCGATTTTTCCGGTGGCTGGTTTGGGAACGCGGTTTTTGCCCGCGACGAAATCTGTCCCCAAAGAGATCATGACCTTGGTCGATCGCCCGCTGGTGCAATACGCCATCGACGAGGCCCGCGCGGCGGGCATCAAGGAATTCATCTTTGTTACCTCCCGCGGCAAGGGCGCGCTGGAAGATTACTTTGACCATTCGCCCGTGCTGGAACAGGAACTGCGCTCCAAGGGCAAGACAGAGCTGATGGAGATCCTGAAAAGCACCAATATGGACAGCGGTGCCATCGCCTATATCCGCCAGCACAAAGCGCTTGGTCTGGGCCACGCGGTATGGTGCGCGCGTCGTCTGATTGGCAATGAACCCTTTGCGGTGATGCTGCCTGATGACGTGATTGCTGCCGATAAGCCCTGCCTGCAGCAGATGATCGAAGCCTATAACGAGACCGGCGGCAACATGGTTGCGGCGATGGAAGTGAACCCTGAAAAATCCTCCTCCTACGGGATGCTGGACATCGACGAGGGCCAAACCGATGGTGAACTGGTCAAGGTGAAGGGCATGGTCGAAAAGCCCAAAGCTGAAGACGCGCCGTCGAACCTTGCCGTCATCGGCCGCTATATCCTGTCGCCAAACGTGCTGAAGAACCTGAACCAGCTGAAGTCCGGCTCGGGCGGGGAAATCCAGCTGACCGACGCTATTGCAGCAGAGCTGACCCAAGGCAACGATGTCTATGGTTACCGCTTCAAGGGGCAGCGTTTCGACTGCGGTTCCAAATCCGGTTTCCTGCAGGCGACCGTGTCCTTCGGGCTGGCACGTGAAGAGCTGCGCGATGATCTGCGTGCGTATCTGCAAGACATCATGCAGGGTGAAACCGCAGCGCAATAAGCGCTGGACGATAGGGACGGGCGTATGGCGAATATCTTGGTCACCGGCGGTGCGGGCTATATCGGGTCGCACGCGTGCAAGGCGCTGGCCGCCGCAGGGCATACCCCCGTCACCTTCGATAATCTGGTCACCGGCTGGCGTGACGCGGTGAAATTCGGCCCGTTCGTGCAGGGTGACCTGCTGAACCGCGCCGAGATTGACGCCGCGTTTGAACAATACCAGCCGGTCGCCGTCATGCATTTTGCCGCGCTTAGCCAAGTGGGCGATAGCATGAAACAGCCCGGCACCTATTGGCGCAACAACGTCGAAGGGTCGTTGAATCTGATCGAGGCGACGGTCGCCGCAGGCTGCAAACACTTCGTCTTTTCGTCCACCTGTGCGACCTATGGCGATCAGGACAATGTCGTGCTGGATGAAAATAGCGCGCAGCACCCGATCAACGCCTACGGGGCCTCCAAACGCGCGATCGAAGATATCCTGCGCGACTTCGAGGCGGCTTATGGTCTGCAAAGCGTGATCTTCCGCTATTTCAACGTGGCCGGTGCCGACCCCGAAGGGGAGGTCGGCGAATTCCACCAGCCCGAGACACATTTGATCCCGCTGATGCTGGACGCCATCGACGGTAAACGGGATGCGCTGACAATCTTTGGCACCGATTACGACACGCCCGATGGCACCTGCATTCGCGACTATGTGCATGTCTGCGATCTGGTCGATGCCCATGTTCTCGGGCTGAACTGGCTGCGAGAGGATAAGGGCAGCCGCGTGTTCAATCTGGGCACCGGCACCGGGTTTTCCGTGCGCGAGGTTGTGGAACACAGCCGCGAGGTTACCAACCGCGCCGTGCCCATGACCGAAGGCGACCGGCGACCGGGCGATTGCACCAAACTGGTCTCGGGCTCGGTCCGCGCCGAGACAGAGCTGGGCTGGCGGCCCACACGGTCGACCCTGCAGCAGATGATCACCGACGCGTGGAGATGGCACCAGACCGGCCACTATAGCGCATGACCGACAGCGCCGCTGTTCCCGCGTCGCGAGGGGCCCGGCTATGGGGTGCCTATCGGATGCGGTTGAAACGGCGGCGGCTGCTGTGGCGTGCATTTCGGTCGCGGCACCAGTTGAAGGCACCAACGCGGCCCGCCATTCCGCGCGATGGCGTGCTCGCCTTTGTTGTGCTGCGCAACGAGGCCGCGCGGCTTCCATATTTTCTGGATCACTACCGCGATCTTGGCGTTGCGCATTTTCTGATGATCGACAATGGCAGTGACGATGGCAGTACCGAAATGCTGGCGGCACAGCCCGATGTGACCCTGTGGCAAACCTCTGCCAGCTATCGCGCGTCGCGGTTCGGGCTGGATTGGCTGAACTGGCTGCTGTGGCGGCATGGGCACGGGCGCTGGTGTCTGACCGTCGATGCGGACGAGCTGCTGGTCTATGACCAGATGGAGACGCGGAAACTGCCCGCGTTGACCGATCAACTTGAGCGTAAAGCGCGCAAAGCGTTCGGCACGCTGATGCTGGATATGTTCCCGAAGGGCTCATTGGGCGCGCAGTTCTATGCCCCCGGCCAAGACCCGGCGCAGGTGCTGGATTGGTTCGACCCCGCCCCCTATCGGGCGCTACGTCAGTGGCCGATGAACAACCTTTGGGTGCAAGGTGGTGTCCGCGAACGGGTTTTCTTTGCCGATCGTCCCACACAGTCACCGACGCTGAACAAGATACCGCTGATCCACTGGCATCGGCGCTATGTCTATGTGAATTCGACCCACTCCCTCCTGCCGCCCGCGCTGAATGACATCTACGATGGGCCGGGGGGGAAGACGGCCTCGGGGGTGTTGCTGCATAGTAAGTTCCTGCCAGAGATCATTGCGAAGTCCCGTCAGGAAAAGGCACGGGGGCAGCATTTTCACAACCCGGAACAGTTTGACGGTTACTATGACCAGATCGCTGACGCGCCCGATCTGTGGCATGCAGGCGCGCGGCGCTATACCGGGCCGGCGGATCTGGAAGACTGCGACCTGATGCGCAGCCCCTGGGCCTGATATTCCCCGGCCTGACCGTCATTCCGGCAACGCGTAACTGTTTCAAAGTACGTTGTTTATGAACACGGCCCATGACATATTGGCTTGGAACCTGATGGAATGAAGGCCCTAGGCCGGCGGGGCATTCCGCGCAGGGTATGGAGAACACGTGAGCCTTTGGGATTCTTACAAGATGCGCGTGCGGCGCAAGCGGCGGTTGATCCGGGCGCTGCGCAAGTCGTCCGAGCTGACACAGGTTCAGGACAACACCAGCGCCATCCGTCCCGATGATGTCTTGCTTGTCTGCACCATGCGGAACGAGAAAATCCGGCTCCCGTATTTCCTGGAGTATTATCGAGAGCTGGGGATCAACCACTTTCTCTTTGTCGATAACGGGTCCGACGACGGCAGTGCCGATTACCTGCGCGGGATGAAGGATGTCTCTGTCTGGCATACCGATGCCAGCTATCGGCGGTCGGGGTTCGGTGTCGACTGGATGAACTACCTCAAACGCAAATACGCGCACGGGCATTGGGTGCTGGTTGTCGATCCGGATGAATTCTTTGTCTATCCGTTTTGCGATACGCGGCCGGTTCAGGCGCTGACCGACTGGCTGGACAACTGCGAGATCCGCAGCTTTGGCGCGATGCTGCTGGATGTCTACCCCAAGGGACGGCTGGGGGATGAACCCTATCAAGAAGGGCAGAACCCGATGGAGATCGCATCGTGGTTCGACAGCGGTAACTACGCGATCTCGCGCAATGCCAAATATGGAAACCTGTGGATACAGGGCGGGCCGCGTGCGCGGGTATTTTTCAAGCACAAGCCCGCCAAGGCCCCCGCGCTGAACAAGGTGCCCTTGGTCAAATGGGACCGGCGCTATGCCTATGTCAGTTCCACCCATATGCTGCTGCCGCGCGGGTTGAACCGTGTCTATGACGAATGGGGCGGAGAGAAAGCATCAGGCGTGCTGCTTCATGCCAAATTCCTGGACACCTTTAGCGCCAAGGCGGCAGAAGAACTTGTGCGCGGCCAGCACTATGCCAAATCCATCGAATACAAGACCTATGCCAACAACCCCGACCAGAATCCGCAGCTGTGGGGCAAGTGGTCCGAGAAATATATCAACTGGCGCCAGCTCGAGATTCTCGGTCTCATGTCCAAGGGGAACTGGGCATGAGCGTCGGGATCGTCATGCTGGTGCACACCGCCCTAGGCCGCGCCGAACAGGTCGCGCGACATTGGGCGGCGGCGGGCTGTCCGGTGGTGATCCACGTCGATAAATCGGTGCCACGCCAGACCCATGATGCTTTTGTGCAGGCGCTCGCGGATGTGCCCGCGCTGGTGTTCAGCAAAAGATACCGTTGCGAATGGGGGACATGGGGGCTGGTGGCCGCCTCGCAAACCGCGTCCGAGATGATGCTGAACCGCTTTCCGGATGTGCGCCATGTATATCTGGCATCGGGGTCATGCCTGCCGCTGCGTCCGGTGAAAGAGCTGATCGACTATCTTGCCGCCCGCCCGCGCACCGATTTTATCGAAAGCGCCACCACAGCCGATGTGCCCTGGACCGTTGGCGGGCTGGACGAAGAACGTTTTACCATGCGTTTTCCCTTCTCGTGGAAACGGCGGCGCTATCTGTTCGACAAGGCGGTGGCTGTGCAGCGCTTTATCGGGCTCAAGCGGCGTATCCCCAAGGGGGTCGTGCCGCATATGGGGTCGCAATGGTGGTGCCTGACGCGGCAAACCCTGTCGGCGATCCTGCAAGATCCGAAACGCGCCGCCTACGACGCCTATTTCCGCCACGTCTGGATACCGGATGAAAGCTACTTCCAGACGCTCGCGCGGCTGTATTCGACCCAGATCGAAAGCCGGTCGCTGACGCTGTCCAAGTTCGATTTTCAGGGCAAGCCGCATATCTTTTACGACGATCACCTCCAACTTTTGCGGCGGTCCGATTGCTTTGTCGCGCGCAAGATATGGCCCAAAGCGGACAGGCTCTACGAGGCGTTCCTCACCGATGAGGCGGGTGCCATGAAGCGGACAGAGCCGAACCCCGGCAAGATTGACCGTGTCTTTGCCAAAGCGGTTGAACGGCGCACGCGGGGGCGGGCGGGGCTCTATATGCAAAGCCGATTCCCCAATGAAGATTGGGAAAACGGCGTCACTGCCGCGCCCTATTCCGTGTTTCAGGGATTTGTCGAGCTGTTCGAGAACTTTGAACCCTGGCTCACCAAATCCACCGGCGCGCGGGTGCATGGCCATCTGTTCGCACCGGATCGCGTGCATTTTGCCGATGGGCAGAATTCGATCAACGGGGCGCTGAGCAATAGCGCCAAGATACGCGACTACGACCCCAAGGCGTTTCTAACCAATCTGATCTGGAACACCCGTGGCGAACGTCAATGCTTCCAGTTCGGCCCGCAGGACAATCAGGATATCGTCTGGAACATCGCCAAGGATCCGAATGCGCAGGTGTCGGTGATCACCGGAGCTTGGGCCGTGCCGCTGTTCCGGTCCAATCAGGATTTCGCCGACATTCGCCGCACCGCCGCCGCGCTGCAAAAGATCGAAAGCGAACATATGAAAGTGCTGCGGTCGCATTACGCCAAGGCGCGGGTGCGTATCTGGACGATGGCCGAATTCATCGAAGCCCCGATGGAGCCGCTGCAAAGCATTCTGGACGAGATCGGGCAGGTCAAAACCGGCCGTCTGTCCGAGGTGCCAAAGATGGCGGATCTCACCGGCTTTGGCCAATTCCTGCAGAACCTCAAGAACCAGGGGATGCACCCCTATCTGATGGGCGACTTTCCTGTTGAACGTGGCATGTCGGCCCCCCAGAAACCGCCGCGCAAACCCTATCTGGTGCAGTAAATATGAGTTCTAATTTCAAAAGCTTTGTCGTCTTTGCCGAAATGCGCACGGGCTCCAACTTTCTGGAGAGCAACCTGAACGCCTTTGACGGGATCACCTGCCACGGCGAGGCCTTCAACCCGCATTTTATCGGCTACCCCAAAAGCACCGAGATTTTGGGCATAGACCAGCAAACACGGGACGACGACCCGACAAAGCTGCTGGTTGCGATACGCGACAAGACCAAGGGCATCGGCGGGTTTCGCTATTTCCACAACCACGACCCGCGCGTTCTGGATCCGCTGCTGGAAGACGACACCTGCGCCAAGATCATCCTGACGCGCAACCCTGTCGAAAGCTACGTCAGCTGGAAGATCGCGCGCAGCACGGGGCAGTGGAAATTGACGGACGTGAAAGCGCGGAAAAAGGCGCAAGCCGTCTTTGACGAAGAAGAATTCTCGGACCACCTAGAGGCGCTTCAGGCGTTCCAGCTGACACTGTTGAACCGGTTGCAGAAGCTGGGGCAGACGGCGTTTTACGTGGCCTATGAGGATCTGCAAAGCGTCGAGGTGATGAACGGTCTGGCGCGATATCTGGGCGTGGATCACCCGCTAGAGGCGTTGGATAAAAGTCTGAAAAAGCAGAACCCCGACCCGATCTCGGCCAAGGTCAGCAATTATGACGATATGCTGGATGCGCTTGGCCGGATGGATCGCTTCGACCTGACCCGCACCCCGAATTTCGAACCCCGACGCGGGCCGGTGGTGCCGTCCTATGTCGCGGCGGCCGAAGCTCCGTTGCTTTATTTGCCCTTGCGCAGCGGGCCAGAGCCGCAGGTGCTGGACTGGATGGCGGCGCTGGATGGTGTCGGGCGGGACAAGCTGCAAACCAAGTTGAACCAGAAGCAGTTGCGCCAGTGGAAGCGCCGGCATCCCGGTCACCGCAGTTTCACCGTGCTGCGGCATCCGGTGGACCGTGCGCATGACGCGTTCTGCCGGCACATCGTGACCACGGACAAAGGCAGCTACCCGCAGCTGCGCACGACGTTGATCAACCGCTACAAGCTGCCGTTGCCGAAAGGCGAACCGGACAACAGCTATGACGCCGACGCACATCGCGCGGCGTTCAAGGCGTTTCTGACTTTCCTCAAGGGGAATCTGAACGGGCAGACAGCAATTCGTGTGGATCAGGCGTGGTGCACGCAGGCGCAGGCGGTACAGGGGTTCGGCGAATTCGCCTTGCCCGACCGGATCATCCGCGAGGATGAGCTGGCCGCAGAGCTGTCAGCCTTGGCGCAAAGCGTCGGGGTGCAACCGCCCGCAGCATTGCCCGCACGACCCGCAACCCACCCCTATGCGCTGGCCGACATCTATGATGCCGACATCGAAAAACGCGCATCCGACGCGTACCAGAGGGACTATATGATGTTCGGGTTCAAAAGCTGGGGGTAGCGCCGCTTAGGCGGCCTGCGTTGCCTGTGCTTCGGTTAGGATCGCGTAAAGCGTGGCAGGGTCCGGGTTGGCCCGCAGCTTAGAGCAGACAGAGGCATTGCGCAGTGTACGCGACACCAGCGCCAGCGCCTTGAGGTGTTCGACACCCGCGCTTTCAGGGGCAAACAGGGCAAAGGCGATATCGACCGGCTGGCGGTCGACCGCGTTGAAATCGATCGGCTTGTCGAGAAGCACAAAGGCCCCCAGCACATTGTCCAGACCTTCAAGCCGCGCGTGGGGCAGCGCGACCCCGTGGCCCACGCCTGTCGGACCAAGGGATTCGCGCGTCATCAAGGCTTCGACCACCGCGGCGGCTTTCAAGCCGTAAGCATTATGCGCCAGCTCCCCGATGTCGTGGAGCAGGCGTTTCTTGCTTGAGGCCGATGTGAGGACTTTGACAGCCCCCGGCTTTAGGAGTTTCGCAAAATTCATTCTGCTCGCTCTGTTCTCGGCCGCTGATGGGTCCGGTTTGTGTTACGACGGATCGATCCAGCCGATGTTGCCGTCATCGCGACGGTAGACAACGTTTACGCCTTCTTGACCGTCTTTGCGGAAGACCACGACAGGCGTTCCCGAAATTTCCATCTGCATCACAGCTTCACCCACAGACAAGGTCGCGATCTTGGTCTGCATTTCCGCGATGATCATGGGTTGGAGTGTTTCGGGTTCCTGCGCGTCTGAATCGCTTTCTGAGGCGAGGATATACGAGGATGCACCGAAAAGTTCAACCGGTTGCGCACGCTCGCGATGGTGATCTTTCAACCGTCGCTTGTAGCGCCTCAGCTGCTTTTCCATCTTTGCTGCACATGAATCGAAAGATCCATAGATATCAGTAGCATGCGCTTTCGCTGACGCCGTAAGGCCAGTCGATAGGTGCACCGTCGTTTCGCAGACGAACTCGTGACCGGATTTGGAAAAGATGACATTCGCGTCCGTCGGACGCTCAGCATACTTCTGGACAGCTTCGCCCAATTCCGTTTTCACATGCGTTTGCAGGGCTTCGCCGATGTCGATTTGTTTGCCACTGATTTGGTACCGCATAAATTCTCCTTGTTCTTATGATCCGGACAACACCATAGGCCGCATAAAATGCGGTAAAGGCGGGGTCAGATGCGGGTGAATGACGATGCGACGAGTTTGAGAGACACCATCCCTTTGGGAAGGGGGGGATGCAGCACAAACATGATACGCCGTCTCGCCATAGTCCTATTGAGCGCGTGATTGGGCCGCGTTGTCAAATGAATCCGGCGCATGGATGTGCGGAAACTAGCGCAATATGTCTGTAGTTGATTAGGAAATGCGGAAGTTATCGCCCAGGTAGACCCGGCGCACATTCTCGTTCTGCACGACCTCTTCGGGGGTGCCGGACATCAACACAGTACCTTCGTGCAAGATGTAAGCACGGTCCACAATATCCAATGTTTCCCGCACGTTATGGTCGGTGATCAGCACGCCGATGCCGCGCTTTTTCAGATCGGCAACCAGATGGCGGATGTCATCCACCGAAATCGGGTCCACGCCCGCAAAGGGCTCGTCGAGCAGCAGGTATTTGGGATCGGCCGCCAGACAACGTGCGATTTCCACGCGGCGACGCTCCCCACCTGACAGGGCCAAGGCCGGCGCACGGCGCAGGTGTTCGATGGAAAATTCCGACAGCAAGGCTTCAAGCCGTTCACGCCGCCCGCGCGCGTCAGAGATAGAGATATCCAGAATCGCCGAGATATTGTCTTGCACGCTCAGCCCGCGAAAGATGCTCATCTCTTGCGGGAGGTACCCGATGCCAAGCTGTGCGCGGCGATACATCGGCAGGGTGGTGACGTTCTTGCCATCAATCGTGACAGTGCCGCCTTCGGGCATGACCAGCCCGGCCACGGCGTAAAACGTGGTCGTCTTGCCGGAGCCGTTCGGCCCCAGCAGGGCAACAACCTCGCCCCGGTTCAGCTCCATCGAGAAGTCGCGGATCACAGTTTTCTTGCGGTAGGATTTACGCAGGTGTTCGATGCGCAGACCGCTTGCGCCATCCGTGACCGTCAAATTCGGGGAAGACATCAGTTGTTGCTGCCCGTTTGCAGGATCGTTTTCACGCGGCCGGACATCTGCGCCGTGCCGTCCGACAGCTTTACGCTCATGGTGTCAGAGCTGAGCGCATTGCGCCCTTGGGTCAGCAGCACGTTCCCCGACATCACGATCGTGCCCGTGTCGATGTCGTAATCCGCGCGCTCTGATTCGGCGGCGTCCTTGCCCGAGACAAGGGTCACACCGCCCGTCGCTTCAAGCCGCGCGATGCCTTCGGCCTCTGCCCGGTACACAACCAGAACGCGTGCGGCGGACAGGCGCATCTCGCCCTGACCGATCAGCACATTCCCAGTGAAAACAGCCGATCCATCCCCTTGATCGACTGAAAGATTGTCGGCGGTCACCTCGACGGGCAGGCCGGTATCCTGACGGATCGACCCAAAGGCCACATTGGTCCCTTGTGCGGCGATTGGCATCGCGGAAAGGAGCAGGAAAACGGGCAGCAGTAGGTGTTTCACGTGCGTCACTCTGATTTGGATTTCGGTTTGTATATCAGCTTCACCCGGTTTGTGAAAACCAATTGGGGGGCGGTTTGTTCATCTGTTTGCGTTATCGACATGGCGCCGGCCTCAAGCGTACCACCTGGGGTAGTGCCGTGGACCGCGCCCGGCGACTGGATATTCAGCCCCGACAGGTCTGACGTGATCTTTTCGCTTTGCAGCCGGTATCCGGTCGAGGTCGTGAGGATCACCTTGCCCAGCAGATCGGCCACATCCTCGGCAATATCAAAATCGGCGAGATCCGATTGCAGGCGAAAGGTCGATCCCTCGGGGGTGTTGATCGTCGCACGCAGGTTTTCGGCGTGGTTCATGCCGGTCTGCCCGTCGGGGCGGGTGAGCACATCGGCATAGAACGACAGCTCGTCCCCCTCTGACGTTGCGCCGGTAAAGAAGGGGCCGGTGATCTGCTGGTCGCGCAGGCGATCTTGCACCTCTTTCTCGGCAAAGGGGATGGCCTGCCCGGGATCAATCGCGCGCGACAGCAGGAACAGGGTCGACAGCAGGCCAAGCGCTGCCAAGGGGAATAGCACCTTGAGCCAAGAGATCAGCCTTGTGTAACGGTCCCCCTGCATCGCGCCCTAGCCCAGACCGACGCGTAGGCAGTCGTGGATATGCAGCAGACCTGCGGGGACGTCCCCTTGGGCGGGGTCCAGCACCAGCAGACAGGTGATCTTGCGGGCGTTCATGATGCCCACGGCCTTTTCCGCCAGCGCGTCGGGTGCGACGGTGACAGGGGTCGGCGTCATGACCTCGCGCGCGGTTTTGGACATCAGCCCGTCCAGGTGACGCCCCAAATCGCCGCTGGTGATGATACCGGCCAGCGCGCCGTTGCTGTCGGTGACAATCACCACGCCAAAGGATTTACTGCTCATCGCCATCAGCGCGTCGGACATCGGGGCATCGACCTGCACCAGCGGAAGCGCATCGCCCGTGTGCATCAGATCAGCGACGCGGCTAAGCCGTGCGCCAAGTTTGCCACCGGGGTGGAATTCGCGGAAATGTTCGGCGGTGAAGGCGCGGTTTTCCATCAGGGCAATCGCCACAGCATCCCCCATCGCCAGTGTCATCGTGGTCGATGTCGACGGCACCACGCCGGTCCCGCAGGCCTCTGCCAATTGCGGCAGTTCCAGCACCACGTCGCATTGCGCGCCAAGGCTGCTTTGCGCGCGGCTGGTGATGCCGATCAGCGGGATGGAAAAGCGCCGCGAATAGGCGATCAGATTGGCCAGCTCCGGCGCTTCGCCCGAGTTCGAGATCGCAAGCACCACATCATCGCCAGTGATCATCCCCAGATCGCCGTGGCTTGCCTCGGCAGGGTGGACGAACTGCGCGGGCGTGCCCGTGCTTGCCAGCGTTGCGGCGATCTTTTTGGCGATATGGCCGGATTTGCCGATGCCGGTGACAATCACCCGCCCACGGGTCGCGACCAGCAGGTCGATGGCCTGACGAAAACGGTCGTCCAGACTGTCGGCCAGTTGTTCAAGCGCTTGGGCTTCGGTGCGGATGACGCGGCGGGCGGTATCTAGGAAAGGTGTGGTCATGCGTGTGCAAAAATATCCGTTTCGGGCCAGCCGTCCAAATCGAGTTGGGCACGGGTTGGCAAAAATTCAAAACACGCTTGTGCGAGCTCGATGCGTCCTTCGCGGATCAACATCTGGTTCAACACGTCCCGCAGCTTGTGCAGGTGCAGCACGTCCGAGGCGGCATAGTCGATCTGCGCTTTGGTCAGCGTCTCGGCACCCCAATCGCTGGATTGCTGCTGTTTGGAGATATCGACGCTCAGCAGTTCTTGGCAGAGTTTGGCAAGCCCGTGGCGGTCGGTATAGGTGCGCACAAGGCGGCTGGCGATCTTGGTGCAATAGACCGGCGCGGCCTTGGCCCCAAAGGTGTTCAGCAAAGCCGCGATGTCAAACCGGCCATAGTGGAACAGCTTGAGCACATGCGGGTCTTCGAGCAGGGCACAAAGATTAGGGGCCTCGGTCTGGCCCTTGGCGATCTGGACCAGATGCGCGTTCCCGTCACCGCCGGACAGCTGCACGACACACAGCCGATCACGGTGCGGATGCAGCCCCATGGTTTCGCAATCGATCGCGACCATCGGTCCAAGGTTCAGCCCGTCGGGCAGGTCATTTTGGTAAACTGTATTTGTCATGCCCTCCCTATATCCCGACGGCGCGCGTTGGGAAAGCATCGCTTTCTGCGCGGCCTCAGGCGGTGGCGATTTCCGGCAGGTCAGGGCGTGGGTAGGCCGCGAGCAGAGCAGCAACCCTTTGATGCGCGACCAGACCGGCCCAATCATCGCGGATCAGCGGACGCGGCAGCGCGGGGTGCTTCAGCGCAAGGCGGCGCCAATTATGCACGATCAGGCAGCGTAGGGTCGCAATTTGCAACGGCGTCAGCGTGTCGGCACCGGCAAGGTCGCGCGCGACATGGTGCAAGGCGTCTGACAGCTGCGCATAGCTTTCGGCAAGGGAGGCAGGCTCTAGCTGGCGTTTCATCCAGTCGGGGGCAGCCTGACCGGGCAGCGTGGCCGCGTCTTTGGGCACAGGTAGGCCGGCACCCCCGACATAAAGGCGCGGCATCAACGTGGTGAATCCCGCCTTTTCCAGCGCGCCGGTCTCGGCGTCATCGGTCACGATCATTTGCCAGTGCTCCGGCAGATCGTTCGGGGTGGCGTAGATCCGGCCACTGGCCGCCTGACTTTGGGCGCGGCCTTGGGGTGTCAGGCTGTGATGGCTGATCCGCCCGTGTTTCTCGGACGCGATCCATTTGTCCTTGCGCAAACGATGCAGAGCCACGCGCGCGGCCTCGGGACGGACGTCCATCGCCGACATGATCGCCGACAGCACCGGCCCGCCGATGATCTGCCCTTCCTGTCGGGCCAGATCACCAAAGAGACTGATCATCAAAGACCAGACGCGCTGGCCGCCAAGGTCTTTCAGGGGGGCGATCGCAAGGTCAAAGTCGTCAATAGGCATTCATCGTCAGCAATTCATACTCGGCCACGGCGGCATCATCCTGATTGGTCAGGGTCACGTGCCAGCGTACCTCACCGTATTCGACATTGCGAGGCGTCTTTGCCTTGACACTGAGCCGGACCTTGATGCTGTCGCCCGCCTGCACCGGTGCCATAAAGCGCAGGTTGTCCAGCCCGGTATTCGCCAGCACAGGGCCGGGGTCAGGCTGCACGAACAGCCCTGCGGCAAAGCTCAGCAGCAGATAGCCATGGGCAACACGGCCCGGAAAGAACGGGTTCGCCTTGGCGGCGGCGTCATCCATATGCGCGTAAAACGTATCACCGGTGAAATGAGCGAACGTCTCGATATCCTCCAGCGACACGGTGCGGCTGGCAGAATTGAAAGTCTCGCCCAAATCCAGCGCGCCAAAGCGGCGGGTGAACGGGTGGTCGCGGTCCGAAATCTCGGTCGCGCCGGGCACCCATTGCTTGCCGATGGCGGTCAGAATATCGGGGCTGCCCTGAATGGCGGTGCGCTGCATATAGTGCATGACGCCGCGCACGCCGCCCAGTTCCTCGCCGCCGCCTGCACGCCCCGGACCCCCGTGGACCATATGGGGCAGGGGGGCACCGTGGCCCGTCGCCTCGGCCATCGAGTCGCGGTTGTTGAAATAGAGCCGCCCGTGAAACGCGCCTGCGCCCATGACCATGTCGCGTGCGGTCTCGCCGTCGCGGGTGATGATGGAGGCGACCAGTGACCCTTTGCCTTTGTTCAGCAGCGCGATGGCGTGATCGGTGTCGCGGTAAGGCATGATGGTGGACACAGGGCCAAAAGCCTCGGTGTCGTGCACATGCGTGGCGGCATCGGGATCGGCGCAGTGGAACAGCATCGGCGGGACAAAGGCGCCTTTCTGCGCATCCGCACCTTCGACCGCAAAGGCATCGGGGTCGCCAAAGACACGCGTCGCCTCGGTCCCGATCAGGGCGGCTTTCTCCATCACATCACGGCGCTGCGATTGCGAAACAAGCGCGCCCATTTTCGTGCCTTCAAGACGGGGATCGCCGATGGTGACTTTGGCCAGCCGGTCCGACAGCGCGGCGATCAGCGCATCAACATGGGGTTGCGGTACCATGATCCGGCGGATGGCGGTGCATTTCTGCCCCGCCTTGGCCGTCATCTCGCGCTGGACCTCTTTCACAAACAGATCAAACTCGGGCGTGCCGGGGCCCGCATCAGACCCTAACACAGAGGCATTGAGGCTATCTTGTTCAGACGCGAACCGGACGGAGCGTTCGACCAACACAGGGTTGCTGCGCAGTTTCAGCGCGGTTTCGGCAGAGCCGGTAAAGCTAACTACATCCTGACAATCGAGGTGGTCCAGCATATCGCCCAAGCCCCCCGTCACCAACTGGATCGCGCCGTCTGGCAGAATACCGGATTGGATCATCAGGCGGAAACAGGCCTCGGTCACCTGACAGGTGGCGGTGGCGGGTTTGACGATGGCAGGCACCCCGGCCAGCAGCGTCGGGGCGAGCTTTTCCAACATGCCCCAAACGGGGAAGTTGAAAGCGTTGATATGAACCGCAACGCCCTGCAACGGCGTGCAGATGTGGCGGCCCATGAACTGACCCGCGCGGCCCAGCTGTTCGACGGGACCATCAAGATAGACCTGATCATCCGGCATCTCGCGGCGACCTTTGGCGGCGTAGACCTGCATCGTACCGATCCCGCCATCCACGTCGATCATGTGGTCAGCCTGCGTGCCACCTGTGTCGAACGACAGCTCGTACAGGCTCTGTTTATGGTCATTGAGGTAGAGCGCGACGGACTTGAGCATCCGGGCACGGTCGTGAAAAGTCAGCTTGCGCAGGGCAGGGCCGCCGATGTCACGGGCATAGGCCAGCATCGTCTGAACCTGCAGCGCGTCATTGCCGGCTTGGGCGATCACATCGCCGGTGATCGCACTTGCGATGTTGCGTGCACCGGCACCGGGGTTGATCCATTGTCCGGCGGCAAAGCTTTGGATATCGCGCATATTGGGCCCCTTAGTGATGGTCGTAGTCAATGAAAAGCGTGTCGCTCAGCGGATAGCTTTGGCAGCTCAGCCGGTATCCGCGTTCAACTTCGTAGTCCTCAAGCGCGTGGTTCGACAGCATCTCGACCTCGCCTTCGGTGACCTTGCACATGCAGGTCGAACAGACCCCCGCCTTGCAGGCAAAGGGCGCATCAAGGTTATTCTCTAGCGCGGCATCCAGCACCGACTGCCCCTTGGCCATGGTAAAGCTGTGCTGCGCGCCGTCGATTTTCACGGTCACCTGCGTTTGCGCCTGACCTTCGCTGCGCTTGGCCATTTCCTGTTTCGCCAGACGGCCCTGTTGGCTTTCGCTGAACAGTTCGAACTTGATTTGATCAGGCTCTAACCCGTGGGTTTTCAGCGCATCCGCGATGGCCAGCATCATCGGCTCCGGCCCGCAGATAAAGGCCATGTCCATGTCCGACACGTCGATCCAGGTCTTGAACAATTCGGCGCATTTATTCTGGTCTACACGGCCGGTGAACAGGTCGATGTCCTGGCCGCTTTCCAGCATGTGAATGACGCTCAACCGGCCCATATAGCGGTTCTTGAGATCCTCCAGCTCTTCGCGGAACATGATCGTGTTCACAGCGCGGTTGGCATAGACCAGCGTAAAGGTCGATTTGGGCTCGCGTTTCAGCACCGTCTTGAGGATCGACAGCACGGGCGTGATCCCCGACCCGCCGGCAAAGCCAAGGTAATTCCGCGCGCGATCAGGCTCTAACCCGGCGGAAAACGTGCCTTGGGGGGGCATGGCATGCAGCGTATCCCCGACCTTCAACACCTCGTTCGCAAAGGTAGAGAAGGCACCGCCATCGACCCGCTTGATCCCCACTTGCAACACGCCGTCATCCAGACCGGCGCAAATGGAATAGTTGCGGCGCAGCTCGGTCCCGTCGAAATCCTGTTTGAAGGTCAGATACTGACCCTGCTTGAAGGCAAATGCCTTTGGGTCTTCGGGCTGCAGGGTCAAGACCACCGCGTCGCGGATGGTGCGGTGAATATCAGTCACTAATAAGGGGAGGAATTGGCTCATGGGTCAGATACACTTAAAATAATCGAAGGGTTCCAGACAGTCGGTGCAGCGCCATTGCGCCTTGCAGGGTGTCGATCCGAACTGGCTGATCTTTTCCAGATGCGTCGATTGGCACCGGGGGCAGCGTTCGGGGCCACCTGCGGGTTGGGGCGGGGCGATGCCGTAGCTTTCCAGCTTGGCGCGGCCCGCGTCGGTCATCCAGTCAGAGGTCCAGGCAGGCGAAAGTTGCCGCTTTAGAGCCAGTTTTTCGATCCCGTGCCCGCGCAATGCCGCTTCGATATCAAGGTTGATGATCGTCGTGGCAGGGCAGCCGGAGTAGGTCGGCGTCACCGTGACCTCTAGCGTGTCACCCTGCCATTGCACATCGCGGATGATCCCCAGATCGGTCAGCGAGATTACCGGAATCTCGGGGTCCGGCACGGCGTGGAGCCAGCCCCAAACAGTCTCTAACGAGGGCTTTTCGACTACCATGTCGCATCCGGGTAGGCGCGTTGCAGCCATTGCATCTGCGTCAGCATATGCCCCAGATGTTCCGAATGGCGTTTACCGGATTTGCCGCCGCGATGGCCGAAATCGCTTTCGGGCCGTGTCAGCGTGGCGACGGTGAAGACATCGTTCACCAAAGTATCATAGGCGGCGCGCAGGGAGGCAGGATCGGGCGCGATGCCCGCTGCGATCATGGCCTCATCCACGGCGTCCGCGACGAACATTTCCCCGACATAGGGCCACAACAGGTCCAGCGCGTTCTGCATGCGGCGGTGGCTTTCCTCGGTGCCGTCGCCAAGGCCGATCACTGTGTCTGTCGCGCGCTCCAGATGGTAGGTCACCTCTTTGCTCGACTTTTCCGCGATGGCCGCGATCTGTGCATCGCTGCTTTCCATCAGGGCGGTCAGCTGCGACAGGTGCCATGCGTCAAACAGGAACTGGCGCATGATCGTCTGGCCGAAATCGCCGTTGGGCTGTTCGACCAACAACAGATTGCGGAAATCCCAGACGTCACGGTGAAAGGCAAGCCGATCCGCATCGCGACCGGCATCTTCGACCTTACCCGCCAGATCCAGCCAAAGCGTGGTCTGGCCGATCAGGTCCAGCGCGGTATTCGCCAGCGCGATGTCTTCCTCCAGCACGGGGGCGTGGCCGCACCATTCCGAGACGCGGTGCCCCAGAACAAGGGTGTTATCCCCCATCCGGCATAGAAATTCGAACAAATCACCTTTGTTAGGGTCTATATTTGCCGTGCTCACATCGCCCCCACTTCGTCTGGAATGTCAAAGAAGGTGGGGTGGCGGTAGACCTTGTCGTTGGCGGGCTCGTACAGCGGGCCTTTTCCCTCGGGCGAGGAGGCGGCGATATGGGCGGCCTCGACGACCCAGATGCTCACGCCTTCGTTGCGGCGCGTATAAACATCGCGGGCATTCTTGATCGCCATTTCGGCGTCAGCGGCGTGAAGCGAACCGACGTGGCGATGGCTCAGCCCGTGCTGGCCGCGAATGAAAATCTCGAACAGGGGCCATTCATCGGCGCGCGCCTTGCCGTGGTCGACCGCTTGGGTGCCGGGGTAGGGTTTTGCTTCTGGGCTGCTCATCTTGCTTACTCCGCTGCCAGTTTCGCGGCGCGTTTCTTCGCCGCATGTGCCATCAAACCGTCCCGCACCCACGCGCCGTCGTCCCACGCTTTGTTGCGCGCGGCGAGCCGTTCGGTATTGCAGGGGCCATTGCCCTTGAGCACGTCAAAGAATTCGTCCCAATCGGGCTGGGTAAAGTCGTAATGCCCGCGTTCCTCGTTCCATTTCAGATCGGGGTCGGGAACGCTGAGGCCCAGATATTCGGCCTGCGGGACACATTCATCGACGAACTTCTGACGCAGTTCGTCGTTGGAGTTCATCTTGATCTTCCACGCCATCGATTGCGCCGAATGGACAGAGTTTTCGTCCGACGGGCCAAACATCATCAGCGCGGGGCCCCAGAAGCGGTTCAGCGCGTCCTGCGCCATCTTGCGCTGCGCGTCTGTGCCCTTCGCCATCTTCATCATGATGTCGTAGCCCTGGCGCTGGTGGAACGATTCCTCTTTGCAGATACGCACCATCGCGCGGGCATAGGGACCGTAGGATGTGCGTTGCAACGGCACCTGATTCATGATCGCGGCCCCATCCACGAGCCAGCCGACAGCCCCCATATCGGCCCATGTTAGGGTCGGATAATTGAAGATAGAGCTGTATTTCATTTTGCCCGACAGAAGGTCGCGGGTCAGCTGGTCACGGCTGACCCCCAGTGTTTCGGCGGCGCAATAGAGATACAGACCGTGGCCTGCCTCGTCCTGCACCTTGGCGAGCAGGATCGCTTTGCGCTCCAGCGTCGGGGCGCGGGTGATCCAGTTGCCTTCTGGCAACTGGCCCACGATTTCCGAATGCGCGTGCTGGCCGATCTGCCGGATCAGGTTCTTGCGATACCCCTCCGGCATCCAGTCTTTCGGTTCGATTTTGCCGCCCGCATTTATCCGTTCCTGAAAGGCGCGTTCCTGCGGATCCATCTCTTCGAGAGATTTGACACCTTGGCCGGTGGATTTGATCATCTGTGCATACATCGTTCAGATCCTTTCAGGGGGATAATTGCGTTAAGCGCGTTCGAGGATGATGGCGACGCCTTGGCCGACGCCGACACACATGGTGCACAGCGCATAGCGGCCGCCTGTGCGTTTCAACTGCAAGGCTGCGGTCATGACCAGACGGGCACCGGACATCCCCAGCGGGTGACCGATGGCAATCGCGCCGCCGTTGGCATTCACATGAGGCGCATCATCCGCCACGCCAAGCGCGCGCAATGTGGCGATCCCTTGCGACGCGAATGCTTCGTTCAGTTCAATCACATCCATCTGGTCGATGGTCAGACCTGCGCGGGCCAGAACTTTCTGGCTGGCAGGAACAGGGCCGATGCCCATGATGCGCGGTTCAACACCGGCGGCAGAGATACCGACAACGCGTGCAATCGGGGTCAGCCCGTGCTGCGACGCCGCCGCCTCAGAGGCCATCAGCATCGCCGCCGCGCCGTCGTTGACGCCAGAGGCATTGCCCGCAGTCACGGTCAGGTCGGGGCCGTTGATCGGGCGCAGCTTGGTCAGCGCGTCAATCGTGGTCCCGGGGCGGGGGTGTTCGTCGCGGTCAAAGACAATCGGGTCGCCCTTGCGCTGCGGGATCGACACGGGGGTGATCTCATCGGCGAAAACACCGGCCTTGTCCGCCGCTTCCCAGCGGTCCTGACTGCGCTTGGCAAAGGCGTCCTGATCTTCGCGGCTGATATCATAATCCGTAGCCACGTTATCGCCGGTTTCGGGCATGGATTCGACGCCGTATTGCGCCTTCATCTTGGGGTTCACAAAGCGCCAGCCAATGGTGGTATCATAGACAGCGTTGTTGCGCGAGAAGGCGGTTTCCGCCTTGGGCATCACGAAAGGTGCGCGAGTCATGCTTTCGACACCGCCGGCAATCGCCAGATCCATGTCGCCGGCCTTGATCGCACGGGCCGCGACGCCGACCGCATCCATGCCAGAGGCACACAGACGGTTGATCGTTGCACCGGGCACATCGACCGGCAGGCCGGCCAGCAGGGCCGCCATACGGGCCACGTTACGGTTGTCTTCGCCGGCCTGGTTGGCACAGCCAAAGATCACGTCATCGATTTTGGACCAATCCAGATCCGGATTGCGGGCCATCAGTGCGGCAATCGGTGCCGCTGCCAGATCATCGGCGCGGACCGATGACAATGCACCGCCAAAGCGGCCGATGGGTGTGCGCTGCGCGTCACAAATAAAAGCGTCCATGAAAGTCTCCCTTGGTTGACGAGCGTAGGGATAGTCGCGATTCGACGCAACTTAAATGTTACCTGACATTTTTCAGTTTACATATTTTGTAACATAATGGCGGGCAGGATAACGCGCAAGGCGGTCTGTTCGGGCCGCTTGGGCAAGGCGCGCAACCTTCCCCCGCAGGAGCGCTGGAACAGGGGTGGAAACCCCGTTAAAACAATGCGCAAGATGCGCCCCAGACTGATTTGACCCGAACGGACCTGACCCATGCATAGTGTGACCCTTCTAACCTCTCCTCAACGCCCGCAGCTTGAGGCGTCTCTGGTCGATGCCGTGCGCAACGCATGGGGCGGCGGGGATGCGGTCTGGCTTGCTCCGGATGAGGCGGCGGGCTTTGACATGAAGCGGATGCCGGGCAATCGCTGGGATGTCTGGGCCGAATGTCAGGGGATGGGGGTCGATCTGGTGATCACCCCGTCGGAAGGCCGCCGCAAGAAGATGCTGCTGGCGGATATGGACAGCACCATGATCCAGCAGGAGTGTATCGACGAGCTGGCAGATGAGGCCGGGGTCGGGGACCGCGTCAAAGATATCACCGCCCGCGCCATGAACGGAGAGCTTGATTTCAACGCCGCCCTGCGCGAACGGGTTGGTCTGTTGAAGGGGTTGGACGAGGCGGTGATCACCCGCGTGCTGGCCGAACGGATTACCCATATGCCCGGCGGCAAGACCCTGATCGCCACGATGAAGGCAAATGGGGCCTATGCGGCGCTTGTGTCGGGCGGTTTCACGGCATTCACCGCCGCGGTGGCAGAGGCGCTTGGCTTTGACGAGAACCGCGCGAATACGCTGATCGCATCGGATGGCGTGCTGACGGGCGACGTCGGCGTGCCGATCCTGGGCAAACAGGCCAAGGTCGATGCGCTGGAACAGATCACCGCGCGGCTGGGGCTGTCAGAGGACGACGTGATTGCCGTGGGCGACGGGGCAAACGATCTGGGCATGCTGGCGCGCGCGGGCATGGGCGTGGCGCTGCACGCCAAGCCCGCCGTGGCGGCGGAATGTGACGTGCGGATCAACTTTGGCGATCTGACGGCGCTGCTTTATGTGCAGGGGTACGCCAAGGACGAATTCGTCATCTAGGCGCGCAAGCTGCATGGGGCGCTGCCCCATACCCCGGGATTTTTAACCATTTGGAAGCGACGTTACGCAAAGCCGGCGGCAGGTTTGAGCGTGCCCGTAATGATGCCGCGCCGGTTTTCTATCGGGGCATTGCGGTATTTCAATGCTTCGGGGTGGTTCGGGTCGAGCGCGCCGAGTTTGACCAGGATCGAGGTGATCGCGCATTCGGCCGCGCGTTTGGTGCCACAGGCCGCCTTGAGAGCCACGCCGATGTTCTGATCCGGCAGGATTGCGATGAAGAACCCCTCGGCCCCGGTTTTGAGCGCGACCTTGCCGTTCATCGCGCGCATCAGATTGGTGCAGGCGCGGGTCTCGCCGGCGACAAGGTCGGGGTGCAGGCGCATGGCCTGATGCAGCCGCGCCTCGGCCGACCCATCGGGAGCAGCGGCGAAATGCGCCATGGCGCGGGCCATACCATGTAGCGTAGTTGCAAAATTCGGGACAGAGCAGCCGTCGATCCCGAAGCCGGGCGAGGTGGTGCCGGTCACACGCTCGAACGCCTCGAGACAGGCGCGTTGCACCGGGTGGTCCGGCTTTTCGTAATCCGCGCCGCCGCCCATATGGGCGTTGACCGACAAGAAGCCTGCGTGTTTGCCGGAACATTCATGGTGGATCTGGCAAGGCTGGGTGTCAGAACACACCAGTGCATTGCGCGCGGCCTCGTCACCGGGAACTGCCGTGCCGCAGCGAAAGGCGCTGTCGTCCAGCCCCAACGTCTTGAGCCAGTCAGAGATGATGCCCACATGCAAATCCGCCGCCTGATGGGACGCGCAGGCCAGCGCCAGATGTTGGGGCCCAAGGCCATAGGCATCGGCGGCACCGGACTGGATCAGGGGCAGCGCCTGGATCATCTTGGCAGAGGAGCGCGGCAGGATCACCGCATCGGGATCGCCCCAAGCCTGCAGGATCTGACCGCTGCTGTCACAGACCACCGCATGACCCGAATGCACGCTTTCCAGAAACGGACCACGCCAGATTTCAGCAAAGGGGGCTGCTTGGGTCATGAATTATCCTTTTCGTTGGCGAATTCCTGCCAATCAGGGTTTCGTGTGTCGCCTGTTTGCCGTTATTATGCTTGTTGACGAGAGAAATACAGTTCCTTTGATCAAGAGCGCCTCCCGAAGGGCTGCCATTGGGGAATTGTTGTGATGTTGAGGTTAATGGCGGCTGGAGGCCCAGGTAGATGATGAACTTTAGGACGATTGGTTTTGCGGCGGCGCTGGCGGGTCTGAGCGCAGGCAGCGTTTTCGCGCAAGCGCAAAGCACGAACCGCGTGGCAGCAGAGACGGACTGGAGCGTATTCGTCGAAGACAACCCGACCGAATGCTGGGGCGTGTCCACGCCGAAAGAATCCGTAAACTCCCGTGATGGCCGCGTTGTGGCGGTGAACCGTGGCCAGACCCTGCTGATGGTCTTTTACCGTCCAAGCGCGGGGGCCAAGGGGCAGGTGGCCTTTACCGGCGGCTATCCCTTTGCTTCGGGGTCGACTGTCAACATGAACATCGGCGGCACCACGTTCGAGCTGTTCACCGAAGGCGAATGGGCCTGGCCTGCGACCACCGAGGACGACAACAAGATCATCGCCGCGATGAAACGTGGCGCGGATGCAAAGCTGACGGGCCGTTCCGGGCGTGGGACGCAGACCGAGGACACGTTCTCGCTTCTGGGGTTCACGGCTGCGGTTGAAGATGCGGCCAAACGCTGCGGCGGCTAGGTTTTTCCGCCTGAACTGATCGCAAAGCCCTGCCATTGGCGGGGCTTTTTCACACCAAGGGTTAGGTCGATAAAGCGGCCATGACGGGCGAAGCTATGCACTCAGCCCGGCCCAGCAATGCGGCGTTTCCTTTTGATTTAGGGAAAAATCCCTATATAGAGCGCTCAAACCCCTGCACACCGGAGAATCCCCATGTCTGCGACCGCGCCGATCACTCAAGATGTCATGACCATTCCGCGTAAGCAGGCGGAGGGGCCGGTGAACCTTGTCGGGTTGACCCGTGATGCCATGCGCGCCGCGTTGATCGCAGAAGGCACGCCTGAGAAACAGGCGAAGATGCGTGTGGGGCAGATCTGGCAGTGGATCTATCAATGGGGCACCCGCGATTTTGCCGATATGACCAACCTGTCGAAAGCCTTCCGTGCCGAGCTGGCCGAGAAGTTTGTGATCGAGGTGCCCGAGGTCGTGACCAAGCAGGTGTCCGAAGACGGCACGCGCAAATATCTGGTGCGCATCGCGGGCGGTCATGAGGTCGAGGTGGTGTATATCCCCGAAGAGGGGCGCGGCACCTTGTGCGTCAGCTCTCAGGTCGGCTGCACGTTGACCTGTTCCTTTTGTCATACCGGCACGCAAAAGCTGGTGCGCAACCTGACCGCGGCCGAGATTATCGGGCAGGTGATGGTGGCGCGGGATGATCTGGGCGAATGGCCCGTGCCCGGTACGCTGACCGATGCGCCGCGGCTGTTGTCCAACATCGTGCTGATGGGCATGGGCGAGCCGTTGTATAACTTTGAAAACGTGCGCGACGCGATGAAGATCGCGATGGACCCCGAGGGGATCCAGCTGTCGCG
Source organism: Sulfitobacter sp. TCYB15 (assembly GCF_040435955.1). NCBI lineage: Bacteria > Pseudomonadati > Pseudomonadota > Alphaproteobacteria > Rhodobacterales > Roseobacteraceae > Sulfitobacter > Sulfitobacter sp. TCYB15. The sequence continues at coordinate 268,253 of NZ_CP159193.1, read as the reverse complement.
CCGCCGGATCACCTTGTCGACCTCCGGTGTTGTGCCGGAGATCGCGCGCACCGCCGAAGAGATTGGCTGCCAACTGGCTGTATCCTTCCACGCTACCACGGACGAGGTGCGCAACAAGTTGGTGCCGATCAACAAACGCTGGAACATCGCCGAGCTGATCGAGGCGCTGCGGGCCTACCCCAAGGTCAGCAACTCCGAACGGATCACGTTCGAATATGTCATGCTGGATGGTGTGAACGATTCAGACGCCGATGCGCATCGTCTGATTGAATTGATCCGCGGTATCCCCGCCAAGATCAACCTGATCCCGTTCAACGAATGGCCCGGCGCGCCGTATAAGCGGTCGTCGAACAACCGCATTCGCGCGTTCTCCGAGATCGTGTATCAGGCAGGCTATGCCTCGCCCGTGCGTAAACCGCGGGGTGAAGATATCATGGCGGCCTGCGGTCAGTTGAAATCCGCGACAGAGCGCGAACGCAAGTCCCGCAAGCAGATCGAGGCTGACGCGGGGATGTAACCGCCCTCAATTCAACGTGAAATCCACGATGCAGCCGTCCCGATTGGGGCGGCTGTTTGCATTTGAAGGGGTTTGATTGCGGCGGGGTCACCCTGAAATGACCTTGGGCCCGCCACATTTAAGCAGAAATTAAGTCATGATCGCCCAGAATATTGTTTCCATCGACAACACAATCAGGAGCGATACTGCGATGACTGTTATTATCAAGAACGACGCCTTTATCACTGCCGATGTACTGGCGCTTGTGACCCGCGAACGCGAAAGCGCCTTGTCCTACCGCGAATGGAAACATCGTCTGGCCGGGTATGGCTATGGGGTACGTGATACGGACCACGGGTCCGTTCTGGAAACGCTGCCGCATCACGTAGAGGTCTGTGTGCTTCCGGCCGATCTTTGCGCCTGATCTGACCGGAACCTTTTATTTTGAACGCCCGGGGATTTCCTCTCGGGCGGGGGCTGTATCCCAGTTTTCGATCAGCTTCATCGCCTCGTCGGCGGTTTCAACGAATTGGAACAGGTCCAGATCCTGATCAGAGATCGTGCCCGCGTCTGCCAGCGCGTCCCAGTTGATGATCTTTTCCCAGAAGGTACGGCCGAACAGCAGGAACGGCACGCGGCTCATCCGGCCTGTCTGGATCAGGGTCAGCGTCTCGAACATCTCGTCCAGCGTGCCAAAGCCGCCGGGGAAGACACAGATCGCCCGCGCGCGCATCAGGAAATGCATCTTGCGGATCGCGAAGTAGTGAAAGTTAAAGCACAGCTCCGGTGTGACATATTCATTCGGGGCCTGTTCGAAGGGTAGAACGATGTTCAGCCCGATAGATTGCCCGCCGGCGTCGACGGCACCGCGATTGCCTGCCTCCATCACGCCGGGGCCACCGCCAGTGACGATCACGTTGTCTTGCCCGTCACTCTCCATCGATTTCAGCGTCATCAGCCGTGCGAATTCGCGGGCCTCGTCATAGAAATGGGACAGATCGGCCAGTGTCTTGGTGCGGGCCTTGTCTTTATGGGCAGGGGCGGGAATACGCGCGCCGCCGAACAGGACGATGGTGGATTTCACACCATGGGCGTCCAGCTCCATCTCGGGCTTGAGCAATTCCAGTTGCAGCCGGACGGGGCGCAGCTCCTGACGGCACATGAAGTCGTCATCGGTAAAGGCCAGCCGGTATGCCGGGGCGCGCGTTTGCGGCGTGTCGGGTACATCCTGCGCGGTGGCGCGGTCGTCGCCGGCCTTGCGCAAGGGGTGGCGTTTGGATTCGGTCATCATACTCTCCGGTCTGTGCGGGCGACGGGTGCCCTTTGCTGCAACATGCCTGCCTTTGCCGCAAATGACCACGCCATCCGACGTCATTGCACCACAGCCCCGACGACTGTATAGCCAAGCGCAACATTTGACCCTCATTCGCCGGAGCTAAACCCATGTCGAACGCCCAACTTGAAACCGCCATCGAAGCCGCCTGGGACGCCCGTGACACGATCACTTCGGCCACCACCGGCGAAACACGTGACGCGATCGAAGACACGCTGGCCGCGCTGGACAGCGGCAAGCTGCGCGTTGCCGAAAAGATGGAGAACGGCGACTGGCATGTGAACCAATGGGCCAAGAAAGCGGTCCTGCTGGGCTTCCGCATCAAGGATATGGAACAGCAAGACGGCGGCCCGCAGGGCAGCGGTTGGTGGGACAAGGTCGATAGCAAGTTCAAAGGCTGGAACGATGCCGACTGGAAAGAGGCGGGCTTTCGCGCCGTGCCCAACTGTGTCGTGCGCAAATCGGCCTATATCGCGCCGGGCGTCGTGCTGATGCCGTCCTTTGTGAACATCGGCGCCTACGTCGACAGCGGCACAATGGTGGACACATGGGCGACCGTCGGGTCGTGTGCGCAGATCGGCAAGAACGTCCACCTGTCGGGTGGTGTTGGCATCGGTGGCGTGCTCGAGCCCATGCAGGCCGGCCCGACAATCATCGAAGACAACTGCTTTATCGGTGCGCGTTCCGAGGTGGTCGAAGGCTGTATCGTCCGCGAAGGCTCCGTTCTGGGGATGGGGGTCTACATCGGCCAGTCGACCAAGATCCTCGACCGTGAAACCGGCGAAGTCTTCTATGGCGAAGTGCCCGCGGGGTCGGTCGTTGTGGCGGGGTCCATGCCGTCGAAGAACGGTGTGCACCTTTATTGCGCCGTGATCGTGAAGCGCGTCGACGAAAAGACCCGCTCCAAAACCTCGATCAACGAGCTGCTGCGCGACTAAGGGAACCTTTTCACAGACCTGTGAGTTCACTCTATGAAACAAGATTTATGGAGAATTTGAAATGACAGGTCTGGGTTGGTTCGCAGCAATAATCGTCGGTGGTCTGGCCGGTTGGATCGCGGAAAAGATCATGAAGTCCGATATGGGGCTGATCATGAACATTATTCTGGGGATCATTGGCGCGATCGTTGCCAACTTCCTGCTGATGACAATCGTCGGTGCGACCTTGGGTGGCTGGATTGGTCAACTGGTCGTCGGCGTCATCGGGGCCTGCCTGTTGATTTGGGTTACACGTTTGGTACGCGGACGTAGCTGACCCTTTTCAGACGACACAGAACACGATAGGGCTGCCGCATCTTAATGCGGTGGCCCTTTTTATGTCTGACCAGAAGAAACCCAAGAAACCGTCACGCCAGCAGGTCTATACGCTGCTGGTCGAGATTGGCCGCAAAGAGGGCGACGGCCTGCCGGACAAGGCGACGGGCGCTGCGCTGATGTGCTTTGCCTCGGGTATCGACGAAGCGGAAGCCGTGCGCGAGACGGTCGCCATCCTGAAACAGGCCGATACCAACCCGCTGGATGTGACCGGATATGGCACGATTGCCGACCGCGAGGCCGAAGGCCACGAGATTGACGAAGACGAACGGGCCTTGATGGCGCGGGCGCTGGACGAAAACTCTGTCATTATTGCGCAGATGACGCCTTTCTTCGACTAAGGTTCCTGCGCGGCTTTGCAGCGCTGGCGTGGGCTATGTGGCTCACCGCTTTGTGTATTTCCGCGCTGCCCCTTGGCTTTGGTACATTTTCCCCACAAATGTAGGGCAACACCGCGACACACGCCGAAGGAGCCCTCATATGTCCAGCATCGATCCCGTAGACCTGACCGCCAAACTGGTGCGTTGCCCGTCGGTCACCCCCGCAGATGGGGGCGCGCAAGAGGTGCTGTTCGATCTGCTGACCGAGGCGGGGTTTGACTGTGCCTGGGCGGACCGTGGAGGGATCAAGAACCTCTTTGCGCGTTGGGGCAACAAGGGTAACACCCGCAGCTTTGGCTTTAACGGTCACACCGATGTCGTGCCCATCGGGAACGAGGCCGACTGGACGATGCCGCCCTTTGGCGCAGAGATCAAAGACGGCATCATGTACGGGCGCGGCACCACCGATATGAAATCCGGTGTGGCAGCTTTCACCGCCGCGGCCATCGACTTTGTCCGCGACACGCCCCCGGATGGGTCCATCGTGCTGGCAATCACCGGCGACGAGGAAGCCGAAGGCATCGACGGCACTCGAGCCTTGCTGGATTACATGCAAGAGGCGGGCGAACGGATGGATGTTTGTCTGGTGGGGGAGCCGACATGTCCGAACAAAATGGGCGAGATGATCAAGATCGGGCGACGCGGGTCGCTGAACGCACATTTTCGCGTGATCGGCAAACAGGGCCATGCGGCCTATCCTCACCGCGCCAATAACCCGATGCCTGCGATGATGCGGCTTATGGATCAGCTTGCCTCGCATCAGCTGGACGAGGGGACGGACCATTTCGATCCCTCCACGCTGGCGATTGTCACCGTCGATACCGGCAACCCCGCGACCAACGTGATCCCCGCTGAAACCCGCGCGACGGTGAACATCCGTTTTAACGACAAGCATTCGGGCGCTAGCCTGACCACTTGGCTGGAGGAACAGGCCGCCGCGGTCCGCGACAGTTTCGGCGTGCAGGTCGAGCTCAAGGTTAAAATTTCGGGCGAGAGCTTTATCACGCCGCCGGGTGAGCTGTCTGATCTGGTGTCCAAAGCGGTGCAGGCAGAGACGGGGGTGACGCCCGAGCTATCCACCTCTGGCGGGACGTCGGATGCGCGGTTCATGAAGCACCATTGCCCTGTGGTTGAATTCGGGCTGGTTGGTCAGTCCATGCACGAGGTCGACGAAAACGTCGAGGTGGCGCAGATCCACCAGCTCAAATCCATCTATACCCGCATCCTGAAGGACTATTTCGCATGACCGCCCATATCGCCGTGACCGAAGACCTCGCCAGCTGTCACCTGCTGCGCCGCATCGTCTTTATCGAAGAGCAGAACGTGTCGGAAGCCGATGAAATGGACGACCGCGACGATGACGCGACGCATTTCCTTGCCACCGAGGAAGAGCTGCCGATCGGATCGGCGCGGATGCATATCAAGGGTGATACGGCCAAGATCGGGCGCGTATGTGTGATCAAATCCCACCGCGGTACGGGGCTTGGCGCGGCGTTGATCCGCGCGGCGGTAGACGAGGCGCGCAAGGATCCTGCCGTGCGCTTCGTGAAGCTCGGCGCGCAGTTGCATGCCTTGGGGTTCTACGAAAAGCTGGGGTTCGTGGCGCAGGGGCCGGTCTTTGACGACGCCGGCATTGATCATCGCGAGATGGTGCTGTCGCTTTGAACCGCACGCTGGTCATCATGGTGAAAGAGCCGCTGCCGGGGCGGGTCAAGACGCGGCTTGGCCGTGATCTGGGCATGACCGCTGCCGCGTGGTGGTTCCGGCATCAGACCCGCGCGTTGATCCGCCGTGTGCAAGACCCGCGCTGGCAGGTGGTGCTGGCGGTCGCGCCGGATCGGGCGGGGCTGTCCAGCCGTGTCTGGCCCGCGCATCTGCCGCGCTGGCCGCAGGGGCGCGGTGATCTGGGGGATCGTATGGGTCGTATGCTGCGTGCTGCGCCCGCGGGGCCGGTCTGCGTCATCGGGGCGGATATTCCGGGTGTGACCGCGGCGCGGGTGGCTGATGCGTTTCGCGCGCTCGGGTCGCATGACGCGGTGTTCGGGCCTGCACCGGACGGGGGCTATTGGCTGGTCGGGCTGAAACGCGCCCGCCCCGTGCCGCCGCGCCTGTTTGAAAACGTCCGCTGGTCCACGGAGCATGCGCTGGCCGATACCGTCGCCACGCTGCCCGATCACCGCATCGCACAGGTCGCCACATTGCGGGACGTGGATACAATCGACGATTTGCCCATGACGAAGCGGGGTGCGCGTGCTACCTCGTGAAGCATGAGCAAAATACCTTCAAAGCCCGAGATCCTTGACTGGATCGCCGAAAACCCCACTCTGACCGCCAAGCGTGACATCGCCAAGGCGTTCGGCATCAAGGGGGCGGCCCGGATCGATCTGAAACGCGTGCTGAAAGAGCTGGAGGCCGAAGGCCATCTGGAAAAGCGCAAGCGCAGCTATCAGGACCCTGACCGCTTGCCGCCGGTGTCTGTGTTGCAGGTCACGGGGCCGGACAAAGATGGCGATCTGTTTGCCAAACCGATGGAGTGGCAGGGTGAAGGCGTGGAGCCCGTGGTGCTGGTGATCCCCCGTGCCTCTGACCCGGCCTTGGGTGCGGGCGACCGTATTCTGGCGCGGTTGACGTTGGTACAGGCGCAAGACCACCACTACGAGGCGCGGCTGATCCGCCGCATTGGTGCGAACCCGCAGCGGGTCTTGGGCATCTTCCGCAAGACCACAGAGGGCGGGCGCATTGTGCCCATCGACAAAGGGTCCGACAAGGAATGGTGGGTGCCCGGAGACGCGACCCACGGGGCCAAGGATGGCGAGCTGGTCGAGGCGGAGCAGGCCGGACCAAAGGCGCGCATGGGATCGCCGCGGGCGCGTATCGTTGAACGGCTGGGGGACCCGTCGGCACCCAAGGCCGTGTCCCTGATCGCGATCCACCAGCATGGTATCCCCGACGACTTTCCTGACGACGTGATGGCGCAGGCCGATGCCGCAAAACCAGTGGGCCTGAAAGGGCGCGAGGATCTGCGCGATTTGCCCCTGATCACCATCGACCCGTCGGACGCGCGGGACCATGATGACGCATGCTATGCCCATGCTGACGAAGACCCCAAGAACGAGGGCGGCCATGTCGTCTGGGTCGCAATTGCCGATGTGGCCGCCTATGTCACCCCCGGCTCTGCGCTGGACCGCGAGGCGCGCAAACGGGGCAATTCCACCTATTTCCCTGACCGTGTGGTGCCGATGCTGCCCGACCGTCTGTCGGGAGATCTGTGTTCGTTGCACGAAGGCGTGCCGCGGGCCTGTATCGCTGTCCGCATGGTGCTGGATGCGGCGGGCAACAAGATCGGCCATAGCTTCCATCGTGGGCTGATGCGCTCTCCCGCGTCGCTGCACTACGAAGAGGTGCAGGACGCGATTGATGGTGCCCCCAATGACCGCACCGGCCCGTTGCTGGACCCTGTGCTAAAACCGATCTACGCCGCCTATGCCGCCTTGAAAGCTGCCCGCGCCGAGCGTCAGCCGCTGGACCTTGACCTGCCCGAGCGGCGGATCGAACTGGACAAGGACGGCACCGTGAAATCGGTGAACTTCAAGGACCGGCTGGATGCGCACCGCTTGATCGAAGAGTTCATGGTGCTAGCCAATGTCGCCGCCGCCGAGACTCTGCTGTCCAAGAAAACGCCGCTGCTTTATCGCATCCACGAAGAGCCCTCTCCCGCCAAGCTGGACGCCTTGCGCGAAACCGCGCAGGCGGCGGGCTATACGCTGGCCAAGGGACAGGTGCTGCATACGCGCCATCTGAATAAGCTGCTGAACGATGCGGCGGGCACTGATGATGCCGAGCTGATCAACCTGTCGACCCTGCGGTCGATGACGCAAGCCTATTACGGGCCTGCGCATATCGGGCACTTTGGTCTGGCGCTGCGGTCCTACGCGCATTTCACCTCTCCGATCCGGCGCTACGCGGATTTGATCGTGCACCGCGCGTTGATCACTGCCCACGGCTGGGGCAATGACGGGCTAAGCCAGCATGATATCGAGGACATCGAACAGACCGGCGCGCATATCTCGGACACGGAACGCCGGTCGATGATGGCAGAGCGTGACACCACCGATCGCTATCTCGCGTCCTATCTGTCGGAACGTGTGGGCAATGAATTCTCGGGCCGGATCAGCGGCGTGGCGCGATTTGGGGCCTTTGTGAAGCTGGATGAAACCGGTGCCGACGGGCTGCTGCCCATGCGGTCGCTGGGGCGCGAGTATTTCCATTTCGACCAAGAAGCCGGCACGCTGATGGGGTCGGATACGGGCATGATCATCTCTGTCGGGCAGCGTGTCACCGTGCGCCTGTCAGAGGCGGTTCCGGTCACCGGGGGCATCGCGCTGGAGCTGCTGACGCTTGAGGGTGACGCCCTGCCCAAGGGCGGCCAAGGGGTGCGGCGCGGACGCGGTGGGCCTGCGGGCCGCACCAACCCCAAGCGCAAGGGTGTCAAAGCCAAGCGCAAGGCGGATAAGGTGAAACGCAAGGTCAAACGCACACGACGCTGACCCCGGAGCGGGGACACGAGGCAGGAACAGGCGGGCAGTAACACGCACAGCGGGCAACTCCGCCTTTCTGGGCGCGGCGTTTGACGCTAGGCTTGCAGCGTGATGCTGGGGAAGGGCGCGGGAATGGAACTGCTGAAAATTGGCGTATTGGTTGGCGGGGTGACACTGTCGGTGACGGCTGCCACAGGTGTGATCGCTGCGGGGGCCGAGGGTACTGCGCGCCCACCCGCCATGGTGCAAAAGCCGGGCAACGCGGCGGGGTTGCAGGACTGGGTGACCGCCTTTCGTGCGCGTGCATTGGCCGCAGGGATCGACGGTGCGGTCTTTGACCGCGCGATGCAGACCGTGCGCTATGACCCGCAGGTCATCCGCCGCGACCGCAACCAATCCGAATTCACCAAAACAATCTGGGCCTATCTTGAGACCGCGACCTCTGATTTGCGGGTCACCAACGGGAAGAAGGCGCTGGCCGAACAGGCCGACGCGCTGTCACAAATCGAAACGCGCTATGGCGTCGAGAAAGAGATCGTCACCGCGATCTGGGGGCTCGAAAGCGCCTATGGCACCTTCAGGGGCAGCGATCCGGTGCTCAGCTCGCTGGCGACATTGGCCTATGACGGACGGCGGAGGGCGTTCTTTGAAGGGGAGCTGCTGGACGCGCTGCGGATCTTGCAGGCGGGCGATACCACGCCCGCGAGGATGCAGGGCAGTTGGGCTGGTGCAATGGGGCACACGCAGTTCATGCCCTCGTCTTTCCAGCAATATGCCGAGGATTTTACCGGCGATGGCAAACGCGATATCTGGAGCGATGATCCACGTGACGCGCTTGCCTCTACCGCGGCGTATCTCAAGCATTTCGGATGGGTCCAAGGGCAGCCTTGGGGCGTCGAGGTTCGCCTGCCCGAGGGGTTCGACTATCTTCTGGCGGGGCGGGATATCCTGAAAACGGCAGCGGAATGGCGTGCGCTTGGGGTGCGCCCTGTGACAGGATCGCTGGGGGATCACGGCCCTGCGTCACTACTTTTGCCCGCTGGGGCAGAGGGCGCGGCGTTTCTGATCTATGCCAATTTCGCGGTGATCGAACGCTATAATTCGGCCGATGCCTATGTGATCGGTGTGGGGCATCTGGCGGACCGTATCGCCGGGGGCGGGCCGATCGAGGCCAGCTGGCCGGTGCAAGACCGCGCGCTGACCTATGATGAACGGATCGAGCTTCAGACGCAGTTGACGGCGCAGGGGTTTGATACGGTCCAGATCGACGCCAAGATCGGCCCGCTGACCATCAATGCGGTGCGCGATTTCCAATTGTCGCAGGGGCTTGTGCCTGACGGCTATGCCTCCCCCCGATTGTTGGAGACGCTGCGCGCAGCCGCGGCGGAATAATCTGGCGTAAATGAAACGCGCCGGACCTTTGGGTCCGGCGCGTGCCTTCGGCGAGGATTTTAAACCATTTGGAAGCGGCTTAGCCGGGTGACATCCCGCGCAGCCGTTCGGAGCGGCGGCGCAGCAGTTCGACCACGGTCAGCAGGCAGATCGAGATGACCACGAGGATCGTCGCAACGGCAAGGATCGTGGGGCTGATCTGTTCGCGCAGGCCTGTGAACATCTGCCACGGGAGCGTTTTCTGACCGGCAGAGCCGACAAAGAGCACCACGACGACTTCGTCAAACGAGGTGATGAAGGCGAACAAACCGCCCGAGATCACGCCCGGCAGGATCAACGGCATTTGCACGCGAAAGAAGGTTGTGACCGGATTGGCCCCCATATTCGCCGCCGCGCGGGTCAGAGACCGGTCAAAGCCTACCAGTGTCGCGGTGACGGTGATGATGACGAAGGGGATGCCCAATGCCGCGTGTGCCAGGACAACGCCGACATATGTGCCCTGCAGGCCGACGCGGCTGTAAAAGAAGTACATGCCCGCCGCCGAGATGATCAGCGGGACGATCATGGGCGAGATCAGGATTGCCATGATCGCGCGCCGGAACGGCACGTGCTGCTGGCTCAGGCCAATGGCCGCGAGGGTACCGAAGCTGACCGACAGAAGGGTCGCGGCCGGGGCGATCTTGATCGAGTTCCAGACAGCACCTTGCCATGCGGAGCTGCTGAAAAAGTCCTTGTAGTGGCGCAGCGAATACCCTTCGGGATCGAAACGCAGCATTTCAGGGGTGAAGGTAAAGAAGTTCTCGGCGTTGAAGCTGAGTGGCATGACCACGAGGATCGGTGTGATCAGGAACACAAGGATCGCGCCGCAAATGATGCGGAAGGCAAAGTGCCAAAGCACCTGACCCGGGGTTAGATAGGGCGCGACCTTGGCGCGGTAGCGTCCCTCGTAGAGCCAGAAGCTGAACCAGCCGAAGAACCAGCCGAAGATGGCCCCTAGGACCAGCAAGGGCACGCCGCCCAGAATAAAGCCGATCACCGCCAGCAGAATGACAGAGGTCCAGCGAGCGATGGTTTCGTTCTTGATCAGCTGCGTCAGCACAAAGGCCAGCGCCCCCATGGAGAGCGCTCCGATTAGGATGCCCAGCAGTCCGCTGCCTTGGGCGGTGCCGACAAAGAGCCCGGCAAAGGCGCCTGCTGCGGCGACAACCGGTACATAGAAACCGACGGGTTTGCGGGAGATAGGTGTGAGTGCGACCATGATATCAGCCTCCCAGTTTCACGTTGTCGATGCCGACGATCTTGTCGTAGGCCCAGTAAAGCCCAAGCACCACGGCCAGCAGGATCGCCCCGAGCGCGGCTGCGAGGCCCCAGTTGAGCGAGCTGGAGATGTGGTAGGCAATCCGGTTGGAGATGAATGTCCCCGTGGTGCCGCCGACGATTTCCGGCGTGATGTAGTAGCCGATCGATAGGATGAACACGAGGATCGACCCCGCGCCGATGCCGGGCACTGATTGCGGGAAATACACGCGCCAGAAGGCTGTCCAGTTCGTGGCCCCCAGTGACTTTGCCGCACGTAGATAGCTGGGCGGTACTGTTTGCATCACGGAATAGAGCGGCAGGATCATGAAGGGCAGCAGGATGTGCGTCATCGCGATGATCGTGCCGGTTTGGTTGTTGATCAGCGCAAGACGGCTGTCATCGGCCACCAGCCCCAGCCACACCAGTGTATCGTTGATCACACCCTGTTGTTGCAGCATGACCTTCCACGCTGATGTCCGCACCAGAAGCGAGGTCCAGAAGGGCAGCAGCACGAGGATCATCAGCAGGTTCGCGGTACGCGCGGGCAGGTTGGCGAGGATCCACGCCACCGGATAGCCCAGCAGGATACAGCTGAGGGTGATGCAGACCGACATGAACAGCGTGCGCAGGAACAGCGTGCCGTAGATGCGTTCGTTGTCGGGGCGGAATTCGGGACCGTCAGCCGTTTTCTGCATGTCGACGGCATTCAGGAAATAGCCGTTGGTCAGCGCGGGGCTGTAGGCGCGGATGGTGCTCCAGATCGGGGTTTTGCCCCAATCGTCGTCAATCTCGGTGAAGGCTGTTTTGTAATCGACTGCGTCGAATGTAGGGGCGGCTGCGGCAGCCTCGGTCAACTCGGCTGATGCCGGGCCTGAATAGCTGGCGATTTGCGATGCCGTGGGGCCTGTCAGGTCGTCATAGAGAGCTGAGTAGATCAGCGCCCATGGGTCTTCCTTGTACAGGTTGTCTTCGTCGTCGTTCTGAACGAAGTCGGCGAAAATTTCGTAGTATTCTGCGGTCTCGGGCAAAAGCTCTGCCATGCCTTCGCGCATTTCAAACGCGGGCTGGTCGTCGCCGGAGGATTTTTTCCAGTCGGAAATCTCTGCCAGCCATGCGTCGGAGCCAAGCAGAGCGTTCCAGTTTTCGCCCTTCTTCCAGAAGTCGTTCAGATCCTCGAACTGGTCCTGAAACACTTCACCAATGTCATCCACGCCGCGGCCGGATTTGCGGAACAGGGACGATGCACCGGTCAGCTCGTAGTTGAGCCTTGAGCCCAGACGGGTGTGCAATTTGCGTTCCTGTGCGATGAACAGGTCTTCGTAGAGCGCCTTGTAGACGGGGGCACCGGGGGTTTCACCGCTTTCGCTGTCCCAGTCGGAAAGGGTTTGCGTGGTACGGGGCAGCGTGTCGCTGACGATCTGGTTCTCGACAGAGCGGAACAGCATATCGGCGATCGGCGCGATAAAGGTGATCAGGATAAAGATCAGCAGAGGGGCGATCAGCAAAAGCGCGCTGAGCTTCTGACGACGGAGCGCACGGTTCAGGCTGCGTTTCAGCGGTGTGCCGTCCGCGGCCAGCATCGGGCCGGTCTGTTCAGGTGTGTCGTTCGTCGCGTCGGCGGTATCGCTCATATCGGCCCCATGGGGTTAGGTCGCTGGAAGGTCGGGAAAATGGAAAAACAAATAAGGGGTGGAGGAGGCCAAAGCGGCCTCCTCCGAATGGTTCAGGCGATTATTGCGCCAACCATGCCTGGAACTTCGCGTCGATGTCGTCGCGGTAGTCAGCCCAGAACTCGTAGTTGTAGAGGAACGTGTTCTTTGCGTTGGCCGGGTCGGTTGGCATGTGTGGTGCCATGTCGATGCCCAGTTCTGCGTGCTTGCCAACCATAGGAGCGGAGGACAAACGGGCAGGGCCGTAGCTGATGTACTGCGATTGATCCGCCAGACGCTGGGTGTCTGTCGCGAATTTCACGAAGTCTTTGACGCGCGCCAGACGGTCGTCAGGCAGACCTGCTGGGATGATCCAACCGTCAAGGTCGAACACCTGCGCGTCCCACAGCATTGCAACGGGCTGGTCTTGCTCTTCGATAACGCTGAACAGACGGCCGTTGTAGGTGGAACCCATGACGACTTCACCATCGGCCAGCAGCTGTGGCGTGTCGGCACCGGCGGACCACCAGATCACGTCGTCCTTGATGGTGTCGAGCTTGGCCAGAGCCTGTTCCTGACCTTCTGGAGTTGCCAGAACGTCATAGACTTCGTCCTTTGCAACGCCGTCACAGAGCAGCGCCCATTCCATGTTGTTGATCGGACGCTTTTCAAGCGCGCGCTTGCCTGGGTAGGCTTCGGTGTCGAAGACGTCGCAGATTTTGGTTGGGGGCGTGTCGCCAACCATGTCTGTGCGATACCCGAATGTGGTCGAATACACGATCTGCGGGATAAAGCAGTCGCTGACCAGCAGGTCGCCAAAGTCGTCTTCAGCGGATGTCCCGTCGGGGGCTTCAGCCAGCATCTCGTCCGCGTCGATTTCCATCGCCAGACCTTCGTCGCACAGGCGGATGGCGTCAGCGGCAACCACGTCGACCAGATCCCAGGTCACGTTGCCGGCTTCGTTCATCGCGCGCAGCTTTGCCACGGCTTCGTTGGAGCTTTCATCCCAAACAGCAGAGAGTTCAGGGTGCATTTCCAGATAGGGCTGCAGATACGCTTTGTCTTGGCTGGCTTGGTAAGCGCCACCCCAGGAAACAAGCGTCATCTCTTTGGCCATGTCCGCATGCGCATCGGCGAATGCCAATGTGCCAGCGCCAATGATCGCGGAGGATGCGAGTAGCGTTGTCGTAAACTTCATTAGATAGTCTCCCATTATATGCCCGTTAGGGTCTTGAGGGTGTGATATCGGGCTTAACCACAGCCTCGTGCGACGCCGTCGAACGTTGGACGGCCGGCCGCGTCCTGACGCTTATGCGTCGAGGGCGCGGCAATCCTCTGCCAGCCAGCCAATCTCGATCTGCTGGCCTGGCTTCAAACGTACCTGATCGGGTGCGTTTCGTGTCTTGATGATAAAGTTGTCGGTCCCGGCAACCCGCAGGCGGGTGCGGAAGATGTCGCCCATATAGACGAATTCAAGCACTTCGGCTTTCAGGGTATGCGCCCCTTCCTGCATCCGTTCCTTGTTGAATTCAACGCGTTCGGGGCGGATCGATACGCGGGTGCGTTCGCCGGCGCGGGTCACGTTGATCGGCTTGGCCTCGATCAGGCCGCCGCCGTCCAGCTGCACAAGGCAAGTGCCGCCCTTGATCTCGGTCACGACGCCTTCAAGAGTGTTATTCTCGCCGATGAACTGCGCAACAAAGCTGTTTTCGGGCTCTTCATACAGCAGGTCGGGCGGGGCCAACTGTTGGATGCGCCCGTTTTCAAACACGGCCACGCGGTCGGACATCGTCAGCGCTTCGGTCTGGTCGTGGGTCACGTAGACCACGGTGATGCCCAGTTCATGCGCCAGATGCGTGATCTCGAACTGCAATGTTTCGCGCAGCTGTTTGTCCAACGCCCCCAGCGGTTCGTCCATCAACACCAGTTCGGGTTCGAAGACCAAAGCACGGGCCAAGGCAACGCGTTGCTGCTGACCACCGGAAAGCTGTGCCGGACGGCGGCCGCCGAAGTCGCCCATCTGAACACGGTCCAGCGCGATCTTCACTTTCTCTTCACGCTCGGACTTGCCGATCTTGCGCACCTCAAGCGGGAAGGCGAGGTTTTCGGCAACGGTCATATGCGGGAAAAGCGCGTAGTTCTGGAACACCATGCCAATGCCGCGTTTGTGCGGCGGGATGTTGTTGATCGATTTACCATCAAGCCGGATGTCGCCATGCGTGGCCGTTTCGAAACCCGCCAGCATCATCAGGCAGGTGGTCTTGCCGGACCCCGATGGCCCGAGCATTGTCAGAAACTCGCCTTTCGGCATCGACAGGTTGAGGTCTTTTACGACGAGATTTTCGCCGTCATAGCTTTTCTGCACGCGTTCAAATTCTACGAACGCATTCGTTGCTGAAGTATCTGCCAAAGCTGGCTCCCCGTTTATTGTGACGTTCAAGCGCCCTTGTTGACAGGAAGTTAAAACTGGCTGGTTTCCGCTTTGCAACCAATTAACGACACTTTTGGGCAGAAAGCGTCAATTGCGGGAAGATCGACGGTTATTTGACAAGAAACAGTTCTTTTGCCTGCGGAATTACTGTGCAGCCTGCTTGAAATAAGGGGAATTCGTTAATATCTGCCATAGGTTAAGCCTCAGCGGCTCGCCCCGAACCCGGCGATTTTGAGCGCTGGTCAGCCTCTGCCGATGTCGCAAACAGACAAGTCCTTGCAGGGCTTCCAGCGGCGGGACGGGCGACCTTTGCGCCGCGTCCCGAATGTATGTCACGCCTTAGCCGAGCGGCGATTCAGCGTCTTGCGCGTGGTCTTCGGCTGCCTTGAGCAGGCCGCCTTCTTTGACCGCGGTATAGGTTTCATCCAGCGCTTTGGTGGCGCGCGTCATGAATACTTTGATCTCTTCTGGGGTGATCACCAGCGGTGGCGAGATGATCATCCGGTCGCCGACGTGGCGCATCACCAGATTATTCGCAAAGCAGCGTTCACGACACATATAACCGACGGTTCCTGCATCGCCTGCGAACTTCGACCGCGTTTCTTTGCGCGGGGACAGCGGCAGCGACGCCATAAGACCCGCGACGTTGACGGTGCCGACCAAAGGATGCTCTGCCAGTTTGGCCAGCCCTTCCTTCAGGGCGGGGGCGGCAACATTGTTCACGTGATCCAGAATGTTTTCGTCCTGCATAATCCGCAGGTTTTCCAGTGCCACGGCCGAGCAAACGGGGTGCCCCGAATAGGTATAGCCGTGATTGAACTCCCCAGACCCGATGGTCTGCGCGATCTCGTCACAAACGATGGACCCGCCAATCGGCTGGTAGCCAGAGCTTAGGCCCTTGGCGATGGTCATGATATGCGGCTTGATCCCCATCGTCTCGGAGCCGAACCAGCTGCCTGTGCGGCCAAAACCACAGATCACCTCGTCCGCGATGATCAATACATTGTACTTGTCACAAATACGCTGGATTTCGGGCCAGTAGGTGCTTGGCGGCACGATAACCCCGCCCGCGCCCTGAATGGGTTCACCGATGAACGCCGCGACATTATCTGCCCCAAGCTCAAGGATCTTGGCCTCAAGCTCTTGCGCGCGGGCAAGGCCGAACGCCTCGGGCGTGAGGTCGCCACCTTCCACCCACCAGTCAGGCTGGTTGATGTGGTGAATACCGGGGATCGGCATGCCGCCCTGTTCGTGCATATAGCTCATGCCACCAAGAGAGCCGGACCCCATCGACGACCCGTGGTAGGCATTCTTGCGGCTGATGATGTGGGATTTCTCTGGCTTCCCTTTCATGGCCCAATAGGTGCGCACCATCCGGATGTTGGTGTCATTCGCTTCGGACCCCGACCCGGCAAAGAATACATGGTTCAGATCGCCGGGGGCCAGTGACGCGATCTCTTTTGCAAGAGCGATGGCGGGCACGTGCGAGGTCATGAAGAAAGTGTTGTAGTAATTCAGCTCGAGCATCTGGCGCGCGGCGACGTCGGCCATTTCCTGACGGCCATACCCGATGTTGACGCACCAAAGTCCCGCCATCCCGTCAAGGATCTCGTTCCCCTCACTGTCGGTCAGGTAGACGCCCTTGGCACGGGTGATAATCCGCGCGCCCTTCTCGGCAAGTTCGTCATTGGTGGTGAACGGGTGCATGTGATGCGCGGCGTCAAGTGCTTGCAGCTCGGCGGTGGGCATGTGGTTGGTGATATGGGCCATAAAGAACACCTCTGGGAATGGGGAGGGAAGATTGGGCTCAGAATATGATCAAATTATACAGAGTCAATCGAATCGCTCTGCTGTGGTGACGATAAACGGCTATCAGCCGATCAGATTTTAATCAAAGAGAGGCGCGAATCTGGACCATGCCCTGAGAAACATCCTCGGTCATGGCCTGCGCAGCCTTTGCCGCATCGCCTTCGCGAAAAGCCGCCAGCAAGTCGGCATGTTTATCTGGCAGGTTCGACGTGCCAAACCGACCGCAGACCACGCGCAGCGACGGGCCGAACATCAGCCATAAACGGTCGACGGTCGCGGCCAGAATAGGGGCCTCGGCACAGGTGTTGACGATGGTGTGAAAGCGGTAGTTCTGGGTCAGGTATTCGCCGATATCCCCACGATCAATCGCGTGGTTCAGCGCGTCGTCCACCTGTGCAAGTTCGCTTAAAACAGTCTCTGACATGCGGCTTGTGGCCCGTTGAGCAAGCTCTGCTTCAAGAGTTTTTCGCATGAATTCCAGCTCGTTAACCCCTTCGAGGTCCAGCACAGGGACCGATACGCGGCGATTGCCCTGATGCACCAGCGCGCCTTCGGCGATCAAACGGCGCAGCGCTTCGCGCACCGGGGTCATGCCCGCATCAAGGGTTTCCGCGAGGCCTTGAATGGTGACCGCTTGACCGGGGGCAAGATCGCCGAACAGGATCAGCTTGCGCACGCGTTCATAGACATGCTGATGGGCCGGCACCTTGGCCGGGCTTTCCAAAGGCTTTTGCGACGCAAGGTCAGCGGAATTTACGTTCATCAAATTTGCCTAAATTGTACTCAACCACATTTTGAACCACGGCATGCACCTGCGTAAAATTATAAATGATCTTGTCGCATGACGCAAAACTTGATCAAATTGACGAAAGGTTCGGATCAACTGAGCCTACACAACGGGAGATGACAATGAAATATAGCTTGCTCAGCTCAATCGCAGCAACGGCATTGATCGCCACCAGCGCCTTGGGTGAAGAGGTGCGGGTCTATAACTGGTCCGACTACATCGACGAAGACCTGTTGCAGAAATTTGAAAAAGAAACCGGCATCGATCTGATCTATGACGTGTTTGACAGTAACGAAGTGCTTGAAACCAAGATGCTTGCAGGCGGGTCCGGCTATGACGTGGTTGTCCCGACCGGCACCTTCCTTGAACGCCAGATCACGGCGGGGGTTTTCCAGAAGCTCGACAAAGACAAGCTGCCGAACATCACCAACATGTGGGATGTGATCGAGGACCGCGTATCGAAATACGACCCCGGTAACGAATATGCCGTTAACTATATGTGGGGCACCACCGGGCTTGGCGTGAACATGACCAAGGTTAAGGAAGTGCTGGGCGAAGATGCCCCTGTTGATTCGCTTGACCTCGTATTCAAGCCCGAGAATATGGAAAAGCTGGCCGAATGTGGCGTGCATTTCCTTGACGCTCCGACAGAAATGATCCCCGCGGCGCTGAAGTTTCTGGGCGAAGAGCCTCAATCCCAGGACCTCGACGTGATCGCGAAGGCAGAGCCTGTTTTGACGGCGGTTGCCCCCCACGTTCAAAAATTCCACAGCTCGGAGTATATTAACGCACTGGCCAACGGTGATATCTGCGTTGCCTTCGGTTGGTCGGGTGACATCCTGCAATCGCGTGACCGCGCGGCCGAGGCGGATAACGGTGTCGAAATCGCCTATTACGCGCCAAAAGAAGGGGCGCTGATGTGGTTCGACAATATGGCTATTCCAGCGGATGCGCCAAACCCGGATGGGGCGCATAAGTTCTTGAATTTCATGATGGACGCAAAGAATATGGCCGCCGCGTCGAACTACGTTTACTATGCGAATGGCAACAAGGCGAGCCAAGAGTTCCTTGCCGAGGACGTGATCGGGGACACAGCGATTTACCCAGACGAAGCCACGCTGGAAAACCTGTATACCATTTCTTCATATTCACCCAAGGTACAGCGTGTCATCACGCGTATGTGGACGAAGATCAAATCTGGTATCTAAAATCGCATCGGGTCAAAGCCTTACCGGTTTTGACCCGATCAACCGGACCCTTCCATCCGGAGGGGTAAACGCTGTGCAAAGGATAGATCAAAGTGAGCCAACCCGTTTTCGCCCCGTGGGATGACCCGAACGAAAAGCCGCTTATCCGCTTCGAGAATGTGACAAAGCGTTTTGGCGATTTCGTTGCGATCGATGATCTGTCTTTGAGTATTTATGAAAGCGAGTTCTTTGCACTGCTGGGGCCTTCGGGCTGCGGTAAAACAACGATGATGCGCATGCTTGCCGGGTTTGAAAACCCAAGCGCGGGCAAGATCGAATTGGCGGGTAAGAATATCGCGGGCATCCCGCCGAACAAGCGGGCGGTTAACATGATGTTCCAGTCCTATGCCCTGTTCCCACATCTGTCTGTCTGGGAGAATATCGCCTTTGGGTTGAAACGAGGGGATATGTCCAAGGCAGATATCGCCGCACGCGTTGAAGAGATGCTCAAACTGACGCGCCTTACCAAATTTGCCAAACGCAAACCCCACCAAATCTCGGGGGGGCAACGTCAACGGGTCGCGCTTGCGCGGTCCCTCGCCAAAGCGCCGAAGCTTTTGCTACTGGACGAACCGCTTGGCGCGCTGGACAAAAAGCTGCGTCAGGACACCCAGTTTGAACTGATGGATATCCAGGAAAGCACGGGGACCACCTTTGTGATCGTTACCCACGACCAAGAGGAAGCGATGACCGTCGCAAGCCGCGTGGCTGTGATGGACGAAGGGCAGATAATCCAGGTCGCGACGCCAGGAGGTATCTACGAAGCACCTAATTCCGTCTACGTCGCAGACTTCATCGGTGACGTGAACATTATCTCCGGCACGGTGAAGCCCGCAGGCGAGAATATGTACCACCTTGATTGGGTCGCGAATGAGGCCCCCTTGCTTGCGGCATCAGAACGCCCCTTTAGCGATGGGCAGGAAGCTCATCTTGCGATCCGACCGGAGAAGATCGCCATTTCTACCGAGAAGCCGACAGAAATGAAGAACGCTGTTCAGGGCACCGTTCTGGACATCGCATATCTTGGCAATCTCAGCACCTACCATGTCCAGCTGGCCGGTGGTCAAGTGATCAAGGCACAGACCGCAAACACGCGTCGGCTGTCGCGCCGCACGATCACGTGGGAGGATAAGGTCTGGATTTCATGGAGCGCCACCGCCGGCGTCCTGTTGGAGCGATGAATATGCGTCGCTTTTTCCTTATCGCGGTGCCCTATGCTTGGTTGCTCGCGCTGTTTCTCATTCCTTTCATCATTGTTTTTAAAATTTCTCTCTCTGATCTGGCTTTGTCGATTCCTCCTTACTCCCCGACGGCAAAAGACGGGATCTGGGCGATGTTCGCGGCATTCGATCTGGAAAACTTTACCTTTCTTGCTTCGGACGATCTCTACTGGAAGGCTTACCTAAGCAGTTTGAAGATTGCGTTAATATCTACAGTTTTAGCGGTTTTGGTGGGATACCCCATGGCCTACGGCATGGCCCGCGCGCCCGAGGAATGGCGTCCGACCCTCATGATGCTGGTGATCTTGCCCTTTTGGACCAGTTTCCTGATCCGCGTTTACGCATGGGTCGGTATTCTGAGTAATGAGGGGCTTTTGAATCAATTCCTGCTGTGGTTGGGCATCATCGATACGCCTTTGACGATCATGAACACGACGACCGCGGTCTATATAGGAATTGTTTACACCTATCTGCCATTCATGATTCTACCGATCTATGCCGCGCTAGATCGGTTGGACGAATCCTTGATCGAGGCCGCTGAAGATCTGGGATGTTCACGGTTAAAGGCATTCTGGCTGGTCACGATACCTTTGTCTCGCAACGGGATCATTGCAGGGTGTTTCCTGGTCTTTATCCCCGCGCTGGGCGAATTCGTTATCCCGTCTTTGTTGGGCGGTTCAGGGACGTTGATGATCGGCAAGGTCTTGTTCGAGGAGTTCTTTAACAACCGCGACTGGCCCGTCGCGAGCGCGGTAGCGGTGATCCTGCTGCTGATACTGATCGTTCCAATCGTTCTGTTCCAACGCAACCAGCAACGTCAGGCCGAGGTGGAGTCATGAGACGCGCAAGCTGGTTCAATATTACGTCGCTCACCCTCGGGTTTGCTTTTCTTTATCTGCCGATGATCCTGCTGGTCATCTACAGTTTTAACAGTTCGAAACTGGTGACTGTCTGGGCCGGTTTCTCGACGAAATGGTACGGCGAGCTGCTTCAGAATGAGGCATTTCTGAATGCTGCTATGGTAACGCTGAAGGTCGCGGTGGCATCCTCTACGCTGGCAACGGTGTTGGGGACGATGGCGGCATACATTCTTGTGCGCGGGGGGCGGTTTGCTGGGCGTACGCTCTTCTCGGGTATGATCTACGCGCCGCTGGTCATGCCGGAGGTGATTACCGGCCTGTCGCTGTTGCTTCTGTTTATCGGGATCGGGCTGGACCGGGGGACGCTAACCATCGTGCTGGCACACACGACCTTTTCGATGTGCTACGTGTCAGTGGTCGTGTCATCAAGGCTGGTGACTTTTGACCGGTCGCTGGAGGAAGCGGCGCTGGACCTTGGGTGCTCGCCTTTCGACGCCTTCCGTTTGGTAACCTTGCCGATCATCGCGCCGGCGGTCATTTCGGGGTGGCTGTTGGCGTTCACGCTCTCGCTGGACGACCTTGTTATCGCTTCGTTTACCACGGGCCCGTCCTCCACAACCCTGCCGATCAAGATCTGGAGCGCGGTGCGTCTCGGCGTCTCGCCCGAGATTAACGCATTGTCCACCATCATGATCGGTATCGTGACTTTCGGGGTTATCACGGCGTCACTGATATCGAAGCGCAAGGCGATCAAGGCGCAACGCGATGTGCAGGCGGCGGAACGCGCCGCGGCATGAAAGAGCGGCGGCATGAAACGAATATTTAACGATTTTGCCTATACAGATGCGCCTAGGGAAGATTGTTGGTGGGATCAAACCTGCGCCGCTACCGACAGGCCTGCGTTGGAAGGTGACGTATCCTGTGACGTGGCGATTGTGGGGGGCGGCTTTACAGGGCTCTCTGCCGCGTTGCGCCTTGCGGAGGCTGGATATTCGGCGGTCGTGCTGGAAAATCGATATGTCGGCTGGGGCGCGTCGGGCCGCAACGGGGGCTTTTGTTGCCTTGGGGGCGGACGGCTAAGTGATGCCGCGCTGGACAAGCTTGCGGGGCGCGAGGATCGGTTGCGCTTTCGCGCGGCTGAGCTGGCGGCGATCAACTTTGTTGACGCGTTGATCACGCGGCATGGGATCGAGGTTGACCGCCACTCCGACGGGGAGATCGAGCTGGCGCATCGGCCCAAGGATATGGACGATTTTCGCACGCGCGTCCGCGAGGTGCGAGAGAACTACGGGCTAGAGGCGCGGCTTATTGATCCCGCGGATTTCGCGGCGCATGGGCTGTCAGGGCCTTTCCACGGGGCGCTGCATATTCCCGCGGGCTTTGCGCTGAACCCGCGGAAATACGTGACCGGCCTTGCTGCGGCGGCGGAAAAGGCGGGTGCGGTGATTTACCATGGTACGCCTGCGCTTGAGGTACGGCAGGCGGCGCAGGGTCACGACGTTCGAACGCCCAAGGGCAGGGTGCGTGCACAGAAAGTGATTGTCGCCACGAACGGGTATTCGTCGGAAGATTTGGTGCCGGGGCTGTCGGCACGCTATATGCCCACGCAGTCGACGGTCCTTGTGACCCGCCCCCTGACCGAGGCAGAGCTTGATGCCGCAGGATGGAAGAGCGATTATATGTCCGCAGATACGCGCAATTTGCTGCATTATTTCAGGCTGATGCCGGACCGCCGGATGTTGTTCGGCATGCGCGGCGGTTTGGTGACGGGCAAAGCGGCAGAGGCGCGCGCCATTGCGCGTGTGCGCCGCGATTTCGAAAAGTTTTTCCCGGCATGGAAAGACGTTGAGACACCCTACCAATGGTCGGGTATGGTATGTCTGTCGCGCGCGCAAATGCCCTTTGTCGGCAAGCTCCCTGACCCCGGTGCTGTCTATGCAAGTCTTTGTTATCATGGGAATGGTGTTGCAATGGGCAGCTATTCGGGCGGGCTGGTCGCGGATCTGGTGATGGGCAAACCCATCGACCGGCCCTACCCTCAGGTTATGCAAAAACCGCTGCGAAAGTTCGAGCTGGGGCGCTTGCGCCGGCTTCTGATGCCATTTGCCTATCTTGGTTTTGCGCTGTCAGATCACTAGATGTGGGTGCACCGGCTGGCTTGGCTTGCTGACTGTCAAATTGATTTAGGATAAAGTTTCATGAAGATTGCGATGATTGGCACCGGCTATGTCGGTTTGGTCTCGGGTGTTTGTTTCTCGGATTTCGGGCATGAAGTTGTCTGTGTCGACAAAGACCCGTCTAAAATCGAGAAGTTGGAAAAGGGCATCGTCCCGATCTACGAACCCGGTCTTGATGATTTGATGGCCAAGAACGTTGCAGCGGGGCGTCTATCTTTCACCGGTAACCTTGCCAGTGCAGTGGATGGTGCGGATGCCGTGTTTATCGCGGTTGGGACGCCGACCCGGCGCGGGGACGGGCATGCGGATCTGACCTATGTCATGGCCGCCGCAGAAGAGATCGCCTCTGTCCTGACGGGTTATGCGGTGATCGTCACCAAATCGACTGTGCCAGTGGGCACCAACCGTCAGGTTAAACAGGTCGTCGCCAAAGCCAATCCCAAGGCCGAATTCGACGTTGCCTCGAACCCGGAATTCCTGCGTGAAGGGGCCGCGATTGACGACTTTATGCGCCCCGACCGCGTGGTTGTAGGCACGCAGAATGAACGCGCCGAACAGGTGATGAAGGACATCTACCGCCCGCTCTCGCTGCGCGAGTTTTCGATCATGTCGACCGATCTGGAAAGCGCAGAGATGATCAAATACGCCGCCAACGCGTTTTTGGCGACGAAGATTACCTTTATCAATGAAATCGCGGCGCTGTGTGAACGCACTGGTGCGGATGTGAAAATGGTGTCGAAAGGCATGGGGCTGGATAACCGGATCGGGTCCAAGTTCCTGCACGCGGGCCCGGGCTATGGCGGCAGCTGCTTCCCGAAAGACACGCAGGCCTTGGCGCGGATGGGGCAGGATCATTCGGTGCCGATGCAGCTGACCGAAACCGTGATCAAGGTGAACGACGAGGTCAAACGCCGGATGATCGACAAGGTGGTCGACATCTGTGGCGGATCGGTAAACGGCAAGACCATCGCGGTGCTGGGGGTAACGTTCAAGCCCAACACAGACGATATGCGCGACTCTCCCAGCTTGACGATTGTGCCATCGCTGGTGGGCAACGGGGCCAAGGTGCGTGTGGTTGATCCGCAGGGCAAACGCGAGGGCGAAGCCTTGCTGCCGGGCGTGTCGTGGCTGGAGGATGCCTATAAGGCCGCGCAAAATGCGGATGCGCTGGTCATTCTGACGGAGTGGAATGAATTCCGCGCGCTGGACCTCAAGCGGATGGCCAAGCGGATGACGACCCCTGCGATGGCAGATCTGCGCAATATCTACAGCCCGAAAGATGCCAAACGCGCCGGTTTCTCGGCCTATGTCTCTATCGGGCGCGAAGGGTTCGGGGCTTAACCTGAACCACAGGCCCGCGCTTGGAACAGGGCGGGCCGACAGCGTGATCAGCTGCGGTGGGTTTCGCCGCGTGCTTTGGCAAGCGTCATCTGCCGCTGGCGCTCACGGAACCGCGCCTTATCCGCGTCAGAGGTTTCATTGACGCACTGCGGGCAGCTAACGCCGGCCTCGTATCCGGGCTTTGCGGTATCTTCGGGCAGGATCGGGCGACGGCAACCGTGGCACAGCATATGCGGCCCTTCTTTCAACCCGTGACCAACGCTGACCCGGTTATCAAAGACAAAGCAATCGCCTTTCCAGCTGCTTTGCTCTTCGGGGACTTCTTCAAGGTACTTGAGGATGCCCCCCTTGAGGTGGAACACGTCCTCCACCCCTTGGCCGATCAGGTAGTTCGTCGATTTCTCACACCGGATACCGCCGGTGCAGAACATCGCGATCTTCTTGTTGTGGAAACGGTCCTTATTCGCCTCCCACCAGGCGGGGAATTCGCCAAAGCTCTGGGTTTCCGGGTCGATGGCCCCGTCGAATGTGCCGATCGCGACCTCATAGTCATTGCGCGTGTCGATCACGGCAACATCGTCGCGGCCGATCAGATCGTTCCAGTCGGCGGGATCGACGTAATGCCCGACCTTGGCCAGCGGATCGACATCGGGCTGACCCATGGTGACGATCTCGCGCTTCAGGCGGACCTTCATCTTGCCGAAGGGCGGCGTCGTGGCGGTGCTTTCCTTCCACTCAAGATCGGCGCAGCCGGGCAGGGCACGGATATGCGCGATGACCGCGTCTATCCCCGCACGGGGGCCGGCGATGGTTCCGTTGATGCCTTCGGCGGCGACAAGCAGCGTGCCTTTGACGTCATGTTGCGCACAAAGCGCAATCAACGGCGGGCGCAGGGCGTCAGGCGCGTCAAAACGGCTGAAATGATAGAGGGCGGCAATGGTATACATGCGCGCTGAGATACGCCCATGCGGCGGTTCAGGCAAGGGGGTGCCGTGCCGCACCCGCCGTGCTATGTCCCTTGGCACAAGCTGGCCCATGAGGAACCCGATATGACCCACGCCCTGATCGTGATTGATGTGCAAAATGATTTCTGCCCCGGCGGAGCTCTTGCGGTGACAGACGGCGACGCCATCGTCGACGGGATCAACGCGCTGATGGGGCAGGCGGATGCGGTGGTTCTAACGCAGGACTGGCATCCGGCGGGCCATTCCTCCTTTGCGTCGTCCCATGCGGATAAGGCACCCTTCGAGGTGACGCAGATGCCCTATGGCGCGCAGGTGCTGTGGCCGGATCATTGTGTCCAAGGCAGCAACGGGGCCGCGTTCCACCCGCGGCTGGATCAAGCCCGTGCCGATATGATCATTCGTAAAGGGTACAACCCCGCCATAGACAGCTATTCTGCGTTCTTCGAAAATGATCACAAAACGCCTACCGGGCTTGAAGGGTATTTGCGGACACGCGGCATAACCAAGCTGACGATGGTAGGGCTGGCGCTTGATTTCTGCGTTAACTTTTCCGCCGTGGACGCGGCGAAGCTGGGCTTTGATGTCGAGGTCCGTTTGGACCTGTGTCGTGCGATCGATCTGGACGGATCGCTTTCTGCCGCGCGCGAGGCGATGACGACGGCGGGGGTTACTCTGCGCTAAGCGGGGCGTCTTCGACGGGGGCGATGTTGAGGATATCCAGCGCATCCAGCCCGCCAAGCGTGGCATCCACCGCGACGGTCGCCAGAATGATCCCCATGACGCGGCTGATCACGCTGGCGCCCGTGGTCCCCATCAGGTGACCGATCCGCCCTGCGAGCAACAGAAGCACAAGCGTGAACAGCAGCACGACCACCAGCAGGCCCGCCGTGACCAGCTGGTCTGATATCTGGTTGGTGTGGTTGTCCGTCAGGATCACAATCGCCAGCATCGCCCCCGGAGAGGCGATAGACGGCATGGCGAGCGGAAAGACCGCACCGGCGAGATGATCCCGCTCTGCCGCCTCGATTTCCTGCGTCGGTTTGGGATCGCCGAAAATCATGCTGAGCGCGAAGAGGAACAGGATAATCCCGCCCGCGACCTGAAACGACCCCAGCCGCAGCCCAAGGTTCTCTAGCAGATATTGCCCGCCGACGAGGAACCCAAGCAAGACCAGGCCGGCCACCAGTACGGCCCGCAGCGCAAAGCTTTTGTGCAGGTGTTGCGGGACGTTGGCTGTCGCGAAAAGAAAGACGGGAAGGCTGCCAATAGGGTCGATCACGACAAACAAGGTAATCAACTCTCGCAAGAGAATGGGCCATTCCAGCATCTAGCAGCGCTCCTTAGGGGGTTAAGCCGGTGGATTACCACAGGTTTTGCACTGTGTCAGCGGCAATTCCCTTGCCCGTACAAGATGGATGGGCCACAAACACACCGCCTAAGGGAGCTTTGAACATGGTCGACATTGCAAGCCGCGTCTGGAACCACAAGTGGAAGATCGACCCTATCGTGCGGTCCCTGATCGATACGGATTTCTATAAGCTGTTGATGTGCCAGTCGGTTTTTCGCAACAAGCCGGAAACACAGGTCACATTCAGCCTGATCAACCGTTCCAAGCATATCCCGCTGGCCGATCTCATTGACGAAGGAGAGCTGCGCGAACAGCTTGATCACATCCGGTCGCTGTCACTCAGCCGCGGGGAAAGCACTTGGCTGCGTGGGAATACTTTTTACGGCAAGCGCCAGATGTTCCGCCCCGACTTTATGGAGTGGTTCGAGGGCCTGCGCCTGCCGCCCTATCATCTTGAGCGTAAGGGCGACCAATACGAGCTGACATTCGAAGGGTCGTGGCCCGAAGTCATGCTGTGGGAGATCCCCGCCCTGGCCGTCTTGATGGAGCTGCGCAGCCGCGCCGTGTTGGACCGTATGGGCCGGTTCGAACTGCAGGTGCTCTATGCGCGCGGCATGACCCGTGTCTGGGAAAAGATCGAAGCCCTGCGGGAAATTCCAGATCTGTCCATCGCCGATTTCGGCACCCGTCGTCGCCATTCGTTCCTGTGGCAGGATTGGTGCGTGCAGGCCATGCAGGAAGGCTTGGGCGACGCCTTTACCGGTACGTCAAACTGCAAAATCGCCATGAGCCGAGAGGTCGAGGCGATCGGCACCAACGCGCATGAACTGCCGATGGTCTATGCCGCATTGGCCAAGGACGACGCCGCACTTGCGCAAGCGCCCTATGACGTTCTGCAAGACTGGCACGATGAACACGAAGGTAACCTGCGCATCATTCTGCCTGATACTTACGGCACGAAAGGCTTTCTGGATAACGCGCCCGACTGGCTGGCGGGCTGGACCGGTATCCGCGTCGACAGTGGTGATCCGGCGGTGGCGGCACAGACCGCGATCGACTGGTGGAAGTCCCGCGGTGAAGACCCCAGTGAAAAGCGGGTTATTTTCAGCGACGGTCTGGATGTCGCCAAGATCAAGGAATTGCATCAACAGTTCGCGGGCAAGGTCAAAGCCTCCTTTGGGTGGGGCACCTTGCTGACAAATGATTTCCGCGGGCTGGTGCCTGACGACGCGCTCGCCCCGTTTTCGTTGGTGTGCAAAGCGGTCAAGGCAAACGGCAGCCCGACGGTGAAGCTGTCGGATAACCCTAACAAAGCAATGGGCCCGCAGTCAGAGATTGACCGTTACAAACGTGTCTTTGGCGTCGGCGATCAGGCGGCTCAGAAAGTTATCGTCTGATCCGACGGCAAAAGGGGCCAGTGGTTTCCCACCGGCCCCTCTGCTTTATGCCGCCTGCGTGGGGTGCGGGGCATAACTGCCAATCGCTTAGCCGCGGTCGTCGACGATCAGGGTCAGACCGCCCATACCGTTACCGCGCACGGCCACGACCTCTTCCGAGGTGAAGCCTTCGGCTTCCAGCTCTGCGCTCAGGTCAGCATTGGCGTCAACAGAGGCGCGCATGTCATCAACGGCCTCGGCCTGTGCGTCCAGCGCGTCGTCCAGCGCGGTTGTGGTCCCCTGTTTGGATGCCTTGAGCTCCGACACGGTTACGACGTCTAGCTTGGCGTCGGCATCGAACGCGTCAATTTCTGCTTGGGTCTGCGTGTCGGTTTCGGCACCAGCGCGCAGTTCCTGGATCAACTGACCATAGTTTTCCTGCGCGGTGTCGCTGGTGTCGGTCACGGCACCCTTGGCTTGTTTCAATGTGGAATCGGTGGATAGTGAACCGGATGCGCCAACGTCAGCGCTGATGCCCGACCCTACGTCTGCTGCGCCGCCAACGGCACCATCAACAGAGGTTTGCGCCATCGCTGCGGTGGAAACGCCGGTGGCCATCAGGGTCGCGATCAGTGTTGTGGTCGTAAGTTTCATCTGAGTTCTCCTTAGATTTACTACCAGACATCGCTTGCATGTCTGCGAGGGGAACACCGGGCCACGGCGATCCGTTCCAGCGCGGATTCGACCCTCTGGCGGCGATTTGCCGATAGGGGGCGCATACCGGCAAAAAACGGCGAGATAGGGGCGCTGCAATAGAAGTGATGGAACGGCGGCGCAGGGTAGGCCCCGCAGCAGGCTATTCCGGCGGATCAACCCGTCCGCGCAACGCCTTCACCTCGCCCCGCGTCTTTTTCGCCTTCAGCCGGCGCTTCTTCGAACCGAGCGTCGGGCGTGTCGGGATACGCTTTTTGGGCGGCTTCAACGCGGCGGTGATCAGTTCCTTCAGGCGCTCGCGGATAATCTCGCGGTTGCGGACCTGACTTCGGGTTTCGTCGCATTGCAGCACCAACGCGCCCTCGGTCGTCCAACGACGGCCCGCCAGTCTGCGCAGACGGTTTTTGACCGGCGTCGGAATAGAAGGGGAGGTCGCGGCCTCGAACCGCAGTTCCACGGCGCTTGAGACCTTGTTCACATTCTGACCGCCGGGCCCGGAGGCGCGCATGAAGCTTTCCGTCAGCTCCCAGTCCTGAATGGCAATCTCGTCCGTGATCCGCAGCATCAAACTCTCCTTCATGGCGACTATCGCATCGCGCAGACCCAAGGGAAAGGGGAACGCCCAGATACGAAAAGGGCCGCCCCGGTGCGGAGCGGCCCAATCGAAGGGTTTAAGGAGGTGGGATCGGTTAGATCGGCGATCCACCCGGGTTGTTTCAACCGTCAGGGGCTGCCCTAACGGGATACCTCCCAAGCTGTTCCGACACCTCGCTCCAATACCGTTCTTGACACTGGATCACCTCCTTTACATTTGTTGAACTCACTTGAAGACTGGCACAGTAATCTGAAAACGCAAAACGTTTTCTGCACCCGTCACGGTTCACAAAAGGGTGCCTATCAGCTGCGGGTCAAAAGTTGTGCAGTGATGATGCGGAAGGGGATCAGGGCAATCAGCGCAATCCCGAGTTTCACAGACCAGTCTGCAACGGCCAGCGATACCCAAAGCGGCGCGAGCGGGCCGCTGCCGAGCAATGGCAACATTTCGGCCGCCCAGGACACATCGGTTGCAGGATGCAGGAACGACAGGGCACCGGAAAATGAGATCGAGAAAAACAGCAGCGTATCAAGCGTGCTGCTGACCAGCGTGCTGGCCAAAGGCGCACGCCACCACGTGCCATCGCGCAGCGCAGAGAAGATCGCGACATCGACCAATTGCGCCACGAGGAATGCCACACCGGACCCGATCGCGATGCGTAGGGTCACCAGCGGCCCGAATTCGCCCATGATCTGCGTCCCGATCAGCGAACAGACCAGCCCCACGACAAAGCCTACCAGCACGACACGGCGCGCGGCATCCTTGCCGTAGACGCGGTTCATCACGTCGGTGACCAGAAACGCCAGCGGATAGGTGAACGCGCCCCAAGTCAGCCATTGGCCAAAGAGGAACTGAACAAGAATGTTGGAGGCCACAACGATGGCAGCCATGGCAAGAATGCCGGGAAGGTAGGTGCGTGTCATATTTGAAACCGTTTTTTGCAAGGGTGCGGCGACTTGGCCTGCGGGGATCGCAGACGTCATGCGTTGTAGGGAAGGCGGGGCACCCGCGCAAGCTATTGCGTTATCGTCAGCTCGATCACCTGGGTTTCCTGCACGGAGAGGAAATTATCGTCTGATATCATCATCACCCGCGTGCGCCCGATGGCGTCGCGCCAAACGGTCAGCGCCTCTAGGTTGTCGTATCGCGCGGGCAGGGTTTGCAGCAGCGTCACCGCGCTGGCCTGATCCCCAGAGAGTTCGATCCGCCGCAGGCGCGTGCGAAACCCCAGCGGGGTGACCGTACGCTCGAGCAGATACAACCGCCCTTCATCGTCGAAATCCGCACCCACGGGGACAAAGGGGCTGTCATTCTCGAGGTAGGCCGCGATGCGCCACGTGCCGTCTTGGTATTTGTACAGCGGGATCTGATCGCCGCGGTTATCCTCGGGCAAGGCATAAAGCGCGCCTGCTGCATCGACCGCCAAAGCTTCAAATCCGGCATTGTCGCGCAGCACTGCGCCCTCGGGCGGGGCGATGAACTGCAATGGGGTGCCGTCGGCAAGGTTGGTACGCGCGATGCGATGATCGCCTTCGTAGCTGATAAAGATGCTGCCATCCGGCGCAATCGCCAGACCTTCGGCGTCGGCCTCGGGTTTGTCCATCACCGCGCCGTTCTTATCGCGCAGCGCGACGGAATGGATGATCTCCATCCCCGTCAGCGTGCCAAGCGCGTCGCGCGACAGGTCGGCCACGATGATCCGCCCGCGGTCACTGATCGCGGTAAGCTGTTTGCCATCCGCGCGCATCTCGACACCGGACAGGCCACCGAACCAGGGGGCGTCATGCTCCCACGTCAACTGTTGATGTTGCGCGATAGGGCCATTTGCACCCGCCGCAAAAGCAGCGGAGGCAAAGCCGAGGGCAAAAAGGATCTGTAGCAAGCTTAGTTCGAATCCAGCACGGATTGGCATTGCGCTGGCAGGTCAGCAAGCAGCAGTTCGCGCTTTGGCTTGCGCTTGGGCGCATTGGGGTTTGGTGGGGGCGGGTTCAGGATATTCGCCTGCCACTGACGCGCATCGGCGCAGCCGTCGCCCGCAGGGGGCGGATCCTGGTTGACGCAGCCGGTCGCCCCTTTGGGGCAGCTTAGCCGAACGTGGAAATGATAGTGGTGCCCGTACCAAGGGCGGATTTTGCGCAGCCAGCTGCGGTCGCCCTTTTCGTCGGCACACATCTGCACCTTGGCCCCGGGGAAAACAAAGATGCGCGCCACGCGGGGATCAGATGCCGCGGCCTTGAGTACCTGATGGTGCTGGCGGGTCCAACTGCTGTTCACATAGGCACCGCTGGCCCGACGCATGGATATAGAGGAGATACTTTCACGCTGTGCCCGGCTGAGCGACAGCGACTTGGGCGGAAGCATCCAGAAATCGGCGTCCAGACCCATCTGGTGGCTGGCGTGCCCTGTCAGCATCGGGCCGCCACGGGGCTGGCTGATATCGCCGACATATAGCCCTTCCCATCCGGGTTGCTGTGCGGCCTTCGCGCTGAGCGTTTTAATGTAATCGATCATCTCCGGGTGGCCCCAGTTGCGGTTGCGCGACAGGCGCATCGCTTGCCAGGTCGGCCCCGTTTCGGCCAGTTGTTGCGCCCCTGCGACACAGCCCTTTGAATAGCTGCCGTAAGCGGCGGAAGACTGCCGTGACCCGTCGGCTTTCGCGCCAAAAAGCTTCTTGGCCTGAATGTTGCTGCGCGCGCCCCCCGACGACCCGATGGTCGGCAGGATTTTGGACGCTTCCGCATTCGGCTTGGACGGTGACCCGCCGCAAGCCGCCAGCGTGAGGGCCAGCGCGGTACATGTGAGGATTCGTGTCAGGATCATTTCGCGAAATCTCCGTTCGGTTTCACCCAGACTAACAGAACCAGGCCGATGATGAACAGCCCTACGACAGGGGCGATCCCGATCCGTTGGCTGCCGGATACGTCGCTTGCGATGGCGATCAGGGCAGGGGCCAGAAACGAGGTCGCTTTGCCCGACAGCGCGTAAAGGCCAAACGCCTCTGTCATGCGGTCGGGGTTGCCCTGACGGGTCAGCATATTGCGCGACGATGCCTGCAGCGCCCCGCCCGCCGCCCCGATCAAAGCACCAGCGATGTAAAAGGCGATGTCGGGCGCGGAGGATCCTTCGGCCAGCGTGATGCCCATGATCGAGTTGGGCGTCAGCGAGATGATCAGCACGGCCGTTGCAATCAGGATCAGACAGCATGTTACGATCACAGGCATCGGCCCAATCGCACGATCCACACGCCCGCCCACCCAGCAGAACACCGCGCCTGAAATCGCGGCAAGTATCCCGAAGACGCCGATATCAATAATGCTCCAGTTCAATACGCCAAGCGCGTATATCCCGCCGAATGTGTACATTCCGTTAAGCGCATCGCGGTAGAACATGGATGACCCCAAATAGGCCAGCAGCGACGGGTGGCGCGGCAGGTTCTTGAGCGTGACCCACAGATCAGAAAGCCCTTGCCCCACGCGGTACCGCGCCGCGCCGGTCACCGGCGTATCGCGCACATACAGAAAGAAGGGGATCATGAAGACCGCGTACCAGATCGCGGTCAGCGGCCCGACGATGCGCGTATCGGCTTTGGTCGCGGGGTCCAGCCCCAAAAGCGGGCTCAGCCCCGCCATCGTGCGCCCATTGCTGCCCGCCTGAAACAACGCGATCATCACGATCAGCGCCACAACACCGCCGACATAGCCAAAGGCCCAGCCTGACCCCGACAGCCGTCCGCGCTCTCCCGGGTCGGGATGCAGCTCTGGCAGATAGGAGTTGGTGAAAATTGTCGCGAATTCCATCCCGATCAGGCCAATGCCAAAGAAGAAGAGCGCCCACAGGACCGAGAAATCTTGCGGGGCGGTCCACCACAGCGCGGCTGATCCCACCACATAAAGCCCCGAAAACAGCCAGATCCACGGCATCCGCTTGCCCGATGAATCAGCCACCGCCCCAAGGGTCGGGGCCAGTATCGCTATCATGATCCCCGCAACCGTCAGCCCGTAGCCCCAATAGGCCTGCGCCTGCGCCTTGGCCGCATCCAGCGCCATGCCGCTATCCACAAGATTTGCCGTTGCTGTTTGCGCGAAATACGGGCCGAAAATAAACGTCAGAAGAAGCGTGTTATAGGGTTGGCTGGCCCAGTCAAAGAAGTACCAGCCCCAGATTTTCTTGCGCGCTGACGTGGCTGCCATGACTGCTTTCTCCTGTTTTGAGGGACGGTAGTGCAGCAGCCCTACGCGGCGCAAGAGCGGTGTTGGGCGCAACGCTAGCGTGAACTGCCCATCAGTATGTCATAAGACATCTCAAAAGGGTCGCTTTTCAAATCCTTTTTGCCTACACAGGGTGCCAACGTTAAGAATGTTTTGGATAATTTTACGAGGCTCCGTATGTCGATGATCCGGCTTTTGTACTTCAGCACCGCAGTTCCTTCGGTCTCTAAGGCGGATGTTGCCGACATATTTACCGTCGCTGTGCGCGAGAATGAAAAACACGGCGTCACCGGTGCCTTGGCCTACAACGGGCGCAACTTTTGTCA
Organism: Sulfitobacter sp. TCYB15; assembly: GCF_040435955.1. NCBI lineage: Bacteria > Pseudomonadati > Pseudomonadota > Alphaproteobacteria > Rhodobacterales > Roseobacteraceae > Sulfitobacter > Sulfitobacter sp. TCYB15. Next base: position 234,449 of record NZ_CP159193.1, on the reverse strand, counting down.
GGTGCTTGAGGGCGAAGAAGCCGCCATCCGCCAGTTGATCGAAAACATCCAGAAAGACAGTCGTCACAGCGGCTTCAAAATCCTCGACGAAAAGCCGATCGAGACACGGCATTTCGCCGATTGGTCCATGCTTCAGGTCGATAGCCTGGATTTTTCTGTCGTCATCAACGCGATGCAAGCGTGATGTGATGCGATTTTACCGAGAGGGGCGGTGCCAAGGCGCTGCCGCTCTTGTTCTTTGATGCCAGCGCACCTACTTTCGCGCTGTGCAACGAAAGGCCCCCTTATGACATCCCTGTTTCAGATCCTGATGCTTCTACTGAACATCGTTTGGTTCATCATCATCGCGCATGTCATCATGAGCTGGCTGATTAATTTTCAGGTTTTAAATCTTCGTCAACCTTTGGTGGCGCAAGTTTGGGATGGGCTGAATCGCTTGTTGGAGCCTGTTTACGGGCGGGTCCGCAGCTTTCTGCCGCAAATGGGCGGGCTTGATCTGGCACCGCTGGTCGTTCTGATCGCCGTTGCCGTTTTGCGTATCCTGCTGATCAACAACGCCGCGCTGTTCTACTGATCGGGTGGCTGCTGGGGCAAAGACCCCGCTGGACGCACGGGCAGGGATTGTTCCCCGCCCGCGACTATGAGATTCTGCAAACTGCAGGTTAGATACAGTTGGGTTTTTCATGTCAGGCGCTGCCACGCTACTTCGTGATGTCTTTGGATTTGACGGGTTCCGCCCCGGCCAACAAGAGATCGTAGAGGCCGTTACCGCCGGCGAAAACACATTGGCCATCATGCCCACGGGTGGTGGTAAATCTCTTTGTTTCCAAATGCCTGCTCTTTTGCGCGACGGGGTGACGGTGGTGATATCGCCGTTGATTGCCCTGATGCGCGATCAGGTCCGCGCGCTGCAAGAGCTTGGCGTCGGGGCGGGGGCGCTGACCTCTGGCAATACGCCAGAGGAAACCGATGCCGTGTGGGAAGGGCTTGAGGCCGGAACGCTCAAGCTGCTCTATATGGCCCCAGAACGGCTCGCTGCCGGGTCGGTTACGGGCATGCTCAAACGGGTTGGCGTATCGCTGATCGCCGTGGACGAGGCGCATTGCGTCAGCCAGTGGGGCCATGATTTCCGCCCCGATTACCTGCGCATCGGCGAATTGCGTCGTACGCTTGACGTTCCGCTGGCCGCGTTCACCGCAACGGCGGACACGGAAACCCAAGCCGAGATCGTTCAAAAACTATTCGATGGTGTCCCCCCGCGCGCCTTCCTGCGCGGGTTCGACCGGCCCAATATCCATCTGGCCTTTGCGGCCAAAAACGGGCCGCGCGCGCAGATACTGAACTTTGCGTCAGGGCGTAGGGGGCAGTCGGGCATCGTCTATTGCGGAACGCGGGCCAAGACCGAAGGGCTGGCCAAAGCGTTGCGCGACGACGGGCATCTGGCGCTGCATTATCATGGTGGGATGGAGGCGGACGACCGCCGCACCGCCGAACGCCGTTTCCAGCAGGAAGACGGGCTGATCGTGGTGGCGACAGTGGCCTTTGGCATGGGCATCGACAAGCCGGATATCCGCTGGGTGGCCCACGCCGATCTGCCGAAATCCATCGAAGCCTACTATCAAGAAATCGGGCGGGCGGGTCGCGACGGTGCGCCGGCCGAGACGCTGACGTTGTTCGGCCCTGATGATATCCGTTTGCGCCGCAGCCAGATCGACGAAGGGCTCGCCCCGCCGGAACGGCGCGCCGCTGATCATGCACGGCTGAACGCGCTGCTGGGGCTGGCCGAAGCATTGGCGTGTCGTCGTGCGAACCTGTTGAAATACTTTGATGAAACCGATGTCACCTGTGGCAATTGCGACCTTTGCGATACGCCTGTCGATGTGTTTGACGGGACCACTGCCGTGCGCAAGGCGCTGTCGGCGATGCTGCGCACCGAGGAATGGTTTGGCGCAGGCCATCTGATCGACATCCTGTTGGGCAATGAAACCGATAAAATCCGTGAACGCGGGCACAGCGATTTACCGACCTATGGCGTGGGCAAGGAATATGACAAACGCGAATGGCAGGCGGTGTTCCGGCAAATGATGGGGCACGATCTGGTGCGCCCCGATGCCGCACGTCACGGTGCGCTGCGCATGACCGATGCCGCATTGCCAATCCTGCGCGGTGAGGCGTCGATCTCTCTGCGCCGGGACAGTATCCGCGCCGCCGCATCGCAGCGCCGTCCTGCGGTCAAGGCGATGGTCAGCGACGAGGATGCGCCGCTGCTCTCTGCGCTCAAGGCGAAACGCCGCGGGCTGGCAGAAGCCGCAAAAGTGCCCGCCTATATCATCTTTAATGACCGCACCCTGATCGAGATGGCCGAGAAACGCCCGGATACACTGGACGCTATGGCCCGTATCGGCGGGGTGGGGGCCAAAAAGCTCGAGAACTTTGGCGATGCGTTTCTAGAGGTGATCAACGGGGCCGCCGCCGAGATGCACCCGACGCGGCGCAAGCTGGCGGGACGCGCGGCAGGGTCGGTGTTCGATCAACTGCGCGAAGTGCAAACTACCTTGTCTCGTGGGGCAGATGGGGGCGAAAAGCCGTTGAGCTGCTCAACTTCGCTGCTGGCAAAAGTGGCGCAGTTGCACGCGCCGAACCTTGATGCCATCGAACGCATTTTGGGCGAGAAACGCACCGAAAGGTTTGGCCCCGCATTTCTGGACGTTTTGCAGCAAGCGGGCTAGCTCTTGCTGCGACCAAAAAAGGAAAATCCATGCTGACCGTTATCTCTCCCGCCAAGAAAATGGACTGGACCCCGCGCGACGTCGCTATGACGACGCCCGACCTGCAGGAAGATGCGGTCGCCTTGGTCAAGGTGGCTCGCGAGCTGAGCGTTGGTGATCTGCAATCATTGATGCACCTGAGCGAGAAACTGGCCAAGCTGAACCGCGACCGTTTCGCCGCGTTCGAGGAAAATCCGTCCCCCGATGTTGTGCGCCCCGCTGCCTTTGCCTTTGCTGGTGACACCTATCAGGGGCTGGAAGCGACCAGCCTGGACCCTGATGAACTGGACTATGCCCAAGATCACCTGCGCATTCTGTCGGGGCTTTATGGTGTGCTGCGACCCTTGGATGCCATTCAGGCCTACCGGCTTGAGATGGGCAGCCGATTGAAAACGCCGCAGGGCAAATCGCTGTACGACTATTGGGGCGCGCGTCTGTCCGAAGCGTTGAACGAACAGGCGGAACAGACCAACAGCAAGGCGTTGGTGAATTGTGCCAGTCAGGAATATTTCGGCGCGGTCGACCTTAAGGCGCTGGTGCCGACGGTTGTGACACCACAGTTCATGGAAGATAAATCGGACGGCAAAGGGCCCAAGATTGTCAGCTTTTACGCCAAGAAAGCCCGTGGCGCGATGGCGCGTTTCGTGGTGCAGAACCGCCTTACCGACGCCGAGGCGATCAAGGATTTCGATATCGGCGGATACGCATGGCAGAAAGAGCTGTCGACGCCGGAAAAACCTGTATTTGTAAGGCCCTATCCCACCAACTGACCCTCCAGCGGGAAAGCCGCGTTGGGGCAGTAACGGTTAAGGAGCGCCACAAGCTCCGCCTTGCGCAAGGGTTTGGTGAGGAAATGATCCAGCCCGGCGGCGAGTATTCTTTCCTTTTCGTCCTGAATGGCATGCGCTGTCAGCGCGACAATCGGGCAGCTGCTCGCCCCGTCTTCCAGCGCACGAATGGCGGCGGCGGCGTCTTTTCCATTCATCTTGGGCATAGAAATGTCCATGAACACCAGATCGGGCCGGAAGGTTTCAAACAGCGCAACTGCCTCTTGCCCGTTGGTGGCAAGTTGCAGGTCGATGTTCAGCCGTTGCAGCATCTTTCGAAGCACCAGACGATTGGTCTTATTGTCCTCGGCCGCCAAGACCCGCATCGGGCGGGTACCAACAGGCACCGGCTGCATCGTTGACACTTCGGCCAGCAGCTCGGTGACACTAATCGGGTTCTTCATGATCCGGCGCACGCTCGTATCATCCATACTATCGCGAATTTTGTCGGGCGTCTGACTGTACAGGATTACCTCGGTCGCGGGGTCGGAGCCATGTACAGCGCGGGCAAATTCGATCCCGTCCATATCGGGCAGCGTGTCGTCGACAAGCAGCAGATCAATACTGCCGTCCAGCGCGGCCAGCCCCGCTTCACCGGTGCCACAGGAAGTCACGCGCACACCGATATGTTCCAGATTGCGCTGCAAGATCGATCGGCAGATCGTTTCCCTTTCGACAATCAGGACATGGCGCAGGAAGGGAGGTGGCTTAAGCGGCGGCGCGGCACTGTCTTCTTGGGCCTTCAGGGGCAGTTCGAAGCCAAAGCACGACCCAACCCCATGCTCTGACGTGACCCAAATCTCGCCCCCCATCAGTTGTACCAGACGTTGGCAGATGGCGAGCCCCAGTCCCGTCCCCTCTGCATTGGGGCTGGGGTCACTGCTGGCTTGGGTAAATTCCCCCATGATATGTTCAATCATGTCCGGCGCGATGCCGATGCCCGTATCCTCGATAGAGATTTTGATCAGCACGTTGCCAGAGCCCGCGTCGGGCAGCCCCGTGGCGCGGATCAGGATATGTCCATTTTGCGTAAACTTAACAGCATTTCCCACCAGATTGGTAAGCACTTGCCTAATGCGCCCTGCATCGCCGACCAGCTTGCGCGGCAGGAACAGGTCGTAATCCAGCGCGAGGTCCAGCCCCTTTTGCACCGCAAGGGGCTGTAAAAGCAGCAGTACCTCTTGGAAGACACGTTCCAGATCAAAGGGGGCGGGGTGGATGCTCAGTCGGTTTGCCTCGATGCGCGAGAAATCCAGAACGTCGTTGATGATGACCAGCAAAGCTTCGCCAGAGGTCTTTATGGTGTCGACATATAGGCGTTGGTCTTGGGTCAGCGCGGTATCGCCAAGCACCTCCGTCATGCCTACGATCCCGTTCATCGGTGTGCGGATTTCGTGGCTCATCTTGGCGAGGAAAAGGGATTTCGCGCTGTTGGCTGCCTCGGCCGCGGCGCGGGCATCGACGAGCTTGCGTTGGTATTCCACGGTTTCGGTAATGTCGCGGGCGAGCGATACGATATCACCGCCTTTTCCCCTTTGATCGACAATCTTGATATATGCGCCATTCCAGAGCTTTATGATGATGGGTGCCGGGGCCTTTTGCTGCGATCGCAGGAGCATCTTGGCGCGCCATTCCTCTGGCGTGCGGCGCCCGATATTTACGATCCCTTCATCGGTGAGCACACGCAGGATGGTGGAATAGCTGACACCCGGACAGATGGCATCAATACCGTCGAACACGGCCAGATAAGACCGATTGGCCATGATCATTTCATTGTCTTTGTTGAAAAAGGCAAAGCCGTCATGGATGGTTTCGACCGAATGCCACAGCCGGCGTTGGGTCAGTTCGATCTGTTCGCGCGCGGCACATAGATCGGACATCACCCGTTTGTTTTCGCCGCGGATGTTTTCAACCTCCGCCCGTGTTTCAGAAATCTCGACAGAGACATTTTGCGCGTGGTCATCCAGCTTGCGGTAAGCGGCACAAAGCTCTGCCTGGGTTTGTTCAAGCAGCGCTTCCACCTCTGCGCGGCGGCGTTGTTCATGGGCAAGCTGGTCAGCTGGTTTCATCCAAAGCTCCGAATTCCTCCTATCGGGGGATCATGGGGGGCTTGGGGTGAACAACTGCTTAAGCGTTGCGTGATTTATCGGGCGGTGGCGTTGTTTTTAAGGTTAACGCCGCCCTTCGCGCAGCCATGCTGCAAGGATCAGGGCGCTGCCCAGCAACAGGACGAGCCACGCGGGCAGGATCGGCATCTGTCGCACGTCACGTGTTTCATAGGCGTTGCGAGGGGTCAGACCGATCCATCCACGTCCGGCTGCAGGGCGCCCGACACGTATGTCGCGGAGGCGAGGCAGGCCGTCCTCGATCCGCGCGACACCACCGCGCAGGGGCGCAAGTACGGGGGCGAGGGTTTCGTCGCTGGCAATCGTTTCCACAAATTCCCGCGGGGCGGCGGGGCCCAAACCGATCACCGCGCTTTGGTCGCCATTTTCCAGCCGGTAAAGGCCAATCTCGGGGCCTTCGTAAACCCCTTCGAAGACACCCGGCGTGGCTGGCGAAAGCGTGATCTCTGCCGTGCTGCCATCGGGGTTGGTCAGGGTGACAGGCGGGATGTCATCCCCCAGCGTGCGACGGGTGATGCGCATGGTCTGGCCTTCGGCTGTGGCGGTCAGGGCCTCTTCCTCAAGCTCGGGTTCTTTCATCATCCAGTGGGCCAGCCGCCGCAACAGCTCTAGTTGCGGGCCGCCACCTTCATAGCCACGGTTCCACAGCCACGCATGATCTGACGCCATGAGCGCGACGCGCCCTTCTTCCACACGGTTCAGGATCAGCAGCGGCCGGTCATCTTCGCCGGTCATCACCACATGTCCCAAGGGATCGGCCACGTCGATCTGCCGCAGCCAGCGGCCCCATGTTTCCTGTTCGGGCAAGCCGCTGGTCACCGGATGGCGGTGCCCCAGCTCGGACACCAGCGGGCGGTAGGGCTGTTCGATCACCCGTGCGGTCGGCGTGGCGGGCAAGACCTCTCCGAGGGGGGAGCGGTAGATGCTGTCGGCGCTTGCGAAATCCGCCCCGGCAGCGACCAGCACAGCACCCCCGCCGCGCACATAATTGGCGACGTTTTCAAGATAGAGCGACGGTAGGATGCCGCGGCGTTTGTAGCGGTCAAAGATGATCAGATCGAAATCCTCGATCTTTTCCATGAACAGCTCGCGGGTGGGAAAGGCGATCAGCGAAAGTTCGTCCACCGGCACGCCATCCTGTTTTTCCGGCGGGCGCAGGATCGTGAAATGCACCAAATCGACAGAGCTGTCGGATTTCAGCAAATTGCGCCACGTACGCCCGCCCTGATGCGGCTCCCCGCTGACGAGAAGCACCCGCAGACGGTCGCGCACCCCGTTGATCTGGATCAGCGCGGCATTGTTGCGGTCGGTCAGCTCTCCTTCGGCCTCGGGCAGCGAGAACCGGATCACATTGCGCCCGCCGTGGGGCAGGGTGACGGGAAGTTCCAGATCTTGCCCCACGGGGACGCGGAAGGTCTGCGGCGGCTCCCCATCGACCGAGATTTCAAGCGGGGCCAGCGCGTCTTTTTCCGGGGCGGCCCCAAGGTCGTCGATGCGCAGGGTCAGGGTCACGGGTTCGCCGATGATGGCAAAGGCAGGGGCGTTGCGGACGGACAGGCGGCGATCCCAATCGCTTTGCTTTCCGGTCATCAACAGATGCATCGGTGCGGGCAGATCGACTGGCAGGTCGGCGTCGTGAATGCGCCCGTCGCTGAGCGCAAGGATGCCTGCGATACGGGCGCGCGGCTCTTCGGCAAGCACCTCTGACAGGGCGGTCATCAGCTGCGTGCCGCTATCGCCTTCTCCATCGGGCACAGTCACGCGGCGCAGTTCCGTATTCTCGCGCGCGGTGATCTGTGCTGCCAGTGTCTCGGCGGCGGCGGCGGTTTGTGCGGGCCGGTCTGCGAGGGATTGGCTGGCGCTTTCGTCTTCCAGCATCACGACGATATCGGTGAGCGGCGCGCGGTCTTCCTGCTGCACGGAGGGGCCAGAAAGCGCCGCCAGAACGACGAGCATCGCCGCCCCCCGCAGCGCCCAGCCTTGCAACCCGCGCAGCACCGCCAAGGCAACGGCCACCAGCGCCAGTGCGGCAACGCCCCATAACATCGGTAGCGGGATCAGCGGGTCGAAGATGATGGTTGATGTCATTGGCCCAACCTGTCCAGCAGCGCAGGCACATGCACCTGATCGGATTTATAGTTGCCGGTCAGCACATGCATGACCAGATTGACGCCAAAGCGGTAGGCGAGCTCGCGCTGACGTTCCCCGGCGAAACCGCGCCCGATCGGTACCATCGGCGCGCCGTTCGAGGACACGGCCCAGGCCGCGGCCCAGTCATTTCCACCGATGACAACCGGGCTCACCCCGTCATTCAGATTGCGGAACGGCATCCCCTCTACCTGTTCGGCATCGGGGGGCGATGCCTCTACCCACAGATCGCGTCCGCTGTGCCGTCCGGGGAAGTCCTGCAGCAGATAGAACGTGCGGGTCAGCACGTGATCCGCAGGCAAGGGTTCAAGCGGGGGAATGTCCAGCGGCGCGGCGAGGTCTTGTAGCTTGCGCCCGTTGGGGCTGGCAGCTCCGAAGCCCGCGATATTCGCATCACGTGTGTCGAACAGGATCATCCCGCCGGAGCGCAGATAGTCGTTCAGCTTGCGATAGGCCGCATCCGATGGGCGGGGCTGATCGGGGGTGATGGGCCAGTAAAGCATAGGGAAGAAGGCAAGCTCGTCCCGCTCCAGATCCACACCGATGGGGTTGGCAGGTTCGACCGAGGTGCGGAAATAAAGCGTATCCGACAACCCGCGCAATCCGGCATCCGACATCTCGTCAACCGACGCGTTGCCGGTGATCACATAGGCCAGCGTCATTTCCGCCGTGGCGTTCAGGGCAAAGCTGTCGTCCGCCTGCGCATCGGCCTGCGTCGGTGCATAGATCAGCGCCGCAAGGATCAGCCCTGCGGCATTGCTGTGCCTGAGCAGCCGCCCCGACAAGGACAGCGACGCGATGACATCAGCGAGCAGCAGTAGAATTGACAGGGACAACAGCCAACCGGCAAGCGGCTGTTCATCGGCCACATCAAGCCCACGTACTGGCACATCCGCTGGCCATGCCGCGGGGGTCAGGGTGGTATCTGCAACCACCACATTGCGCGCAATGCGCCGATCGCCAGAGGCATAGACCCCCGGTTGCAGGTCTGGGCCCGCAGCCGCGGCCATCAGATCAGCCCCGTCCACACCGGGCAGCGTACCCGCGTCAGACAGTGTGCCAAACCCGTCCATCACGCGCAGGGGCGTCCACGTCGTGCCCTGCAGGTCCGAAGCCTCGATACCGGCGGAAGATGAAGAAATCGCTAACCGTTCCATCATCTGCACAAACAGCCCCGACAGTGGCAACGTCGACCACTCGGCCGTGGCTGTCACGTGAAACAATACGATCTGCCCCTGTCCTACCTGCTTGCGGGTGACCAGCGGGGTGCCATCGCTTAGCGACGCGATCACACGCTCTGCCAGTGTCGGGTCGGGCTGCGCGACGACCTGGGCCGAGACGGTCACATCCTGCGGTATCTCCAACCCGTAGAAAGGAGAGGATTCGCGGAAGCTGTCCAGCGTTTTCGGGGCGCCCCAGCTCATTGCGCCGCCGACACTGCGGCCACCGGCCCGCAGGCGCACAGGCATCAGCGGGTCTTCGGTATCTCGGCTGATGTCGCTGGCAGCGATGCGTGGACCGGCGAAACGCACCAACATGCCACCGGCTTCGATCCAGTCGATCAAGGGGGCCTGCTCTGCCTCCGACAGGGTCGCGATATCGGCCAGCACGATCACATCTGGGTTTGCGGGCAGCACATCACCAATCCCCCCCTCAATCAGATCGGCGGCGGGGGCCAAGGCTTGTTCGATGTAGTGCAGGGGGGACAGCAGCTCCAGCCCTTCGCGGTTTTCGCGTCCGGCGATCAGCCCAACCTCGCGCCGCCGCAGCGCATCATCTACCAGCGTCGTCGCCCCGGCGGAGCGTTGGCTCGCGATGTCGAAACGCGTGATCCGCGCGCGCAGCTCTGCGGGCAGGGACAAGGCCGCGCTGGCCTGCGTTGATCCTGCTTCGAATGTGGCCGGAACGCTGGCAAGGACGCGGATATTGCCCGCCGGATCACGCCCCTGCGCCGTGATGGTCACCGACCGCTCAGCGCCAGCAAGGGCGCGCTTGGCGGTCAGGGTAATCGCCCCGTCCTCATAGGTCGCGGGGGCCAGTGCCGTTACGTCTGCGCCAGTCTGATAGACCTCGACGCTGCCCTTGCCCTGAAGCGCATCAAGCATCGCGTCGCGCCCCGCATAGGCCAGCCCGTCGCTGAACCACAGGGTATCGAAACCGCCAAGCGTGTCCGCGATCTCTATCGCGCGGTCAATGTCGGCGGGGGCGGGCTGCCAGGGGGCGGGATCAAACCCGGCCAGACGGCTGCGCCATGCGTCAGCGGATTGAAAGGCGGGTGCTTCTGGTCGGGTAAGGGTCAGAAAACCGACAGTGCGTCCAGCGCGTGCCGCACGGGTCAACTGCGCTTCTAGCGCTTCGGTTTGCTGAGGCCAACGCGTGGCTCCCGCCCAAGACCCGTCGAGCACGATCAGCAGCGGGCCGGTACCTTGGGTCTGTTCCTCTTGCGGGTTCAGGATCGGTCCGGCCAGCCCGATGATCAACGCGGCCACCGCCAGCATGCGCAGCAGCAGCAACCACCACGGCGTGCGGTCCGACACGCTTTCATCATCGCTCAGCCCAAGCAGCAGCGCCACGCCGGGAAAGCGGCGGCGGATCGGCGCAGGTGGCACCGCGCGCAGGATCAGCCACAGGATCGGCAGCGCCAGAAGCGCCAACAGCATCCACGGCGCGGTAAAGCCGATGCCCCCCAGAACGGTCATGCGGCCCCCCCGCTGCGCGTATCCAGCGCCGCATAAAGCCACAAAAGCGCCGATTGTGCGGTGCTGTCGGTGTGGTGCAGCCCGTATTGCCAGCCAGTCAGGGCGCAAAGCTGCCGCAGCTCTGCCTTGCGCGCGGCGAGCCGTTCCAGATAGCGGTCTTTCAGGTCGTTCGCTTTCAAGGTCTCGTGGCGCAGCGTGCCGCCGACGCTTTCAAAGATGGTGCGGCCGGTGAAGGGGAAGGCCTCCTCCGAGGGGTCCAGCACATGATATAACACGCCGCGCACCCCGCGGTCCGCCGCTTTGGTCAGCGCGGTGGTCACCCCCGCAAGATCACCCATGAAGTCAGAGATGAACACAGCCCGTGCATGGGGGATCATGGCGCGATGTTCCGGCGGGGCGTAGTCGGCGGCGTCGTCCTGACACAGGGCTTCGGCAAGGCGCAGGATCTGCGGCCTGCCGGATCGCGGGGGCAGGGCGCTGCCGGTCAGCCCGACCCGTTCACCGCCCCGTTGCAGCAGGATCGCCAGCGCCAACCCGATCAGCCGCGCGCGGTCGCCCTTCTGTTCCAACGCAGCCGTCGAGGCAAAGCGCATGGACGCCCCCTGATCGACCCAAAGCATGACCGACTGCGCGATCTGCCATTCGCGTTCGCGCACGAACTCATGGTCCCCCATTGCCGAACGCCGGTGATCGATGCTGCGACGGCTATCCCCGGCCTGTGCCGGACGGTATTGCCAGAAATCATCCCCCACCCCTGCGCGTCGACGCCCATGAGCACCCAGCAGGACTGCACCGGCCAGATGCTCTGCACGGGCCAGCAGCGCGGGCAAACGGGCGGCTTGCTCCTCTGATCGGATGCGAAGGGTGTAGGGGCTGTTCACGCCGCGGCCTTTTTCCCGATCAGACTGGCCGCGGTTGTGTCAATCAGCGCGGATAGGCTGTCGCCACGAGCGCGCGCCGCGAAGTTCAGCGCCATACGGTGCAGCAACACAGGACGGGCCATATCGATGACATCCTCCGCCGACGGTGCCAGACGCCCCTGCAACAAAGCGCGCGCCCGCACCGTCAGCATCAACGCTTGCGCGGCGCGTGGGCCGGGGCCCCACGCCACGGTATCGCGCACTTGCGGGCTGGCATCAGGCCCGTCAGGGCGGAAGGCGCGGACCAGATCAAGGATCAGCTCGACCACCGATTCACCCACGGGCATCTGCCGCAGCAGCGTTTGCGCGGCCAGTAGCTCTGCCGTGGTAAAGACGGATGCGGCCTGCGCATCGGTATCCCCTGTGGTGGCCAGCAGAATATCCCGCTCTGTCTCCCGGTCGGGGTAGGCCACATCGATCTGCACCAAAAAGCGGTCAAGCTGGGCCTCGGGCAGCGGGTAGGTGCCTTCTTGCTCAATGGGGTTCTGGGTGGCGAGCACGTGAAACGGATGCCCCAAGGCGCGGTCCTGTCCGGCGACGGTCACGGTCTTTTCCTGCATCGCCTGCAGCAAAGCCGACTGGGTGCGCGGCGAGGCGCGGTTGATCTCGTCCGCCATCAGCAACTGGCAAAAGATCGGCCCCTCGACAAAGCGGAACGCGCGGGTGCCATCGGCGGCGGTGTCCAGCACCTCTGACCCCAGAATATCGGCAGGCATCAAATCGGGCGTGAACTGGACCCGATTGCCATCCAGCCCCATTACCGTGCTCAGCGTTTCGACCAGCCGCGTCTTGCCCAGACCCGGCAAACCGATCAGCAGCCCGTGGCCACCGCAGAGCAACGCCGTCAGCGTCAGATCAACGACCCGTTGCTGCCCGATGAAACGCCGGTTGATCGACGCCTTCGCCTCGGCCAGCTTTGCGCCAAGCGTCTCGATTTCTGCTACCATATCGCGGGCTTGGGTCATGACTTTTGCGTCCTCGGGGTTATATCAGTTAGATGTAAGTGTATCGTGTGAACAGGAAATGGCAAAAGCAATGAGTGGACAAAAAACCGTGACCCCGACAGCAGAAAGCCTTGCCGCGTCTGTTTCCGCCGCCAAAACACGCGGATTGCCGCCGGTTGAAAAGTGGAACCCCCCGTTTTGCGGCGATCTGGACATGGAGATCAAACGCGACGGCACTTGGTTCTATCAAGGCACCCCCATCGGACGCATCGGGCTGGTAAAGCTGTTCGCATCGATTCTGATCCGCGAAGAAGATGATTATTTCCTTGTGACGCCGGTTGAAAAGGTCGGCATCAAGGTCGAGGACGCCCCCTTTGTCGCCATCGATTTCGAGGCCGAAGGCAGTGGCACCGACCAGAGGCTGACCTTCCAGACCAATCTGGAAGACATCGCCGTCGCCGGCCCCGAACTGCCGATCCGAGTTGAGCGCGACCCCGAAGATGGCGAACCCGCGCCCTACGTCCGTATCCGCCGCAACCTAGAGGCGCTGATCGACCGCAAAAGCTTTTACCGGCTGGTCGAGCTTGGCGTGCATCACGACGGCTGGTTCGGCGTATGGTCGGGCGGCAGCTTCTTTGGTATTATCCCCTCGGACGAACTGCCCGATTGATCCTGCCTGCCACAGTGCGACGATAGCGGCCCGAACCGGATGATCCTTCATGAAGCCAGCCGCGAACCTTACTCTGCTGTGGCCCGAGCTGCCCTATCTTGATCGTTTTGCCGCCGCCGCAAAGGCGGGGTTTACCGCCGTAGAGGTGCTTTTCCCCTATGATCTGGCCGCCAAAGAGACGCTGCGCGCCTGTGTCGCCAACGGCTTGCAGTTGATCCTGATCAACGCCCCGCCGCCCAATTACACCGGCGGCGCTCAGGGCTTTGCGGCGGTGCCCGAACAGGCGGCGCGTTTCCGCGTCGATATCCAGCGGTCGTTTCGATATGCCACCACGCTCAAGGTCCGCTATCTGCATGTCATGGCGGGCAATGGGCAAGGCGCGCTGGCGCGGCAGACCTTCATCGATAATCTGATCTGGGCGGCTGATATCGCGCCGAAGGGGCTTACCCTGACGGTTGAACCGCTGAACCCGGTCGCGATGCCGGGGTATTTCATGAACGACTACGCGCTTGCCGCCGATGTGCTGCGTGCTGTGAACCGGCCGAACGTCGGGCTGCAATATGACAGCTACCACGCCCAGATGATCCACGGTGACGCGGTGGCGGTGTTCGATCAATACAAAGATCTGATCGTACATGTGCAGCTTGGCAACGCGCCTGATCGCAGCGCGCCCGGTACGGGTACGGTTGATTTCCCTGCGCTCTTCGCCGCCCTGCGCCGCGCGGGGTATCGCGGCTGGGTCAGTGGCGAATATATCCCCGGCCCACGGACCGAGGACAGCCTCGGCTGGATGACACTCAGCTAGCCGCAGGGGGGCACTTCAGAGGCGATTAATGCGCCTCCGCCCAACTCGCCCCGACGCCTGCATCCACGTCGAGCTTCACATCCAGTTTGACCACCGGATCGGCTGCATTCTCCATCACCTTGCGTGCGGCGGCGATCAGATCGTCCTCGGCCCCTTTCTCCACCTCGAACAGCAATTCATCGTGGACCTGCAACAACATGGTGGCGGGCAGATCCTTGATCGCGTCGGGCATACGGATCATCGCGCGGCGGATCACATCGGCGGCGGTGCCCTGAATAGGCGCGTTGATGGCCGCCCGTTGGGCAAAACCGGCGCGGGGGCCCTTGGCGCTGATCTCGGGCGTGTGGATCTTGCGCCCGAACAGCGTCTGCACAAAGCCATGCTCTTTGGCGAAAGCCTTGGTGTCATTCATATAGGTACGGATGCCGGGGAAACGTTCGAAATAGCGGTCGATGAACCCCTGTGCTTCGGCGCGCGGGATACGCAGGTTGCGCGCCAGACCAAAGCCCGAGATGCCATAGATCACGCCAAAGTTGATCGCCTTGGCCTGACGACGCACGTCCGACGTCATCTCGTCCAGTGGCACGCCGAACATTTCCGAAGCGGTCAGCGCGTGAATGTCGATGCCGTCCTGAAACGCCTGCTTAAGCTCGGGGATATTGGCGATATGCGCCAGTATCCGCAGCTCGATCTGGGAATAGTCAAGCGCGACCAGCGCCTTGCCCGGCTCTGCAACAAAGGCCTCGCGGATGCGCCGCCCTTCTTCGGACCGGATCGGGATGTTTTGCAGGTTCGGATCGGTCGAAGCCAGCCGCCCGGTCGACGCCCCCGCGATGGAATAGGACGTATGCACACGGCCCGTGTCGGGGTTGATGTGATCCTGCAGCGCGTCGGTATAGGTCGATTTCAGCTTGGACAGCTGCCGCCAGTCCAGCACCCGCGCAGGCAGGTCATGCTCTGTCGCGAGGTCCTCAAGCACATCGGCACCGGTGGCATAGGCCCCCGTCTTGCCTTTCTTGCCGCCTTCCAGCCCCATCTCGTCGAACAGGATTTCCCCCAGTTGCTTGGGCGAGCCGACGTTGAATTTGCGCCCGGCGAGCTCATAGATCTCGTCCTCAAGCCCCGCCATCTTCTGGGCAAAGGCGTTGGACATCCGGCTCAGCGTATCGCGGTCCACCTTCACGCCAGAGCGTTCCATTGCCGCCAAAACAGGCACAAGCGGGCGTTCAAGCGTTTCATAAACCTTCGTCACCCCGACGCGGTGAAGCTGGGGTTTGAACAGTTGCCACAGCCGCAGAGTGATATCCGCATCCTCGGCGGCATATTTCACCGCATCGGCGAGCGGCACCTTATCAAAGGTGATGGCCGATTTGCCTGTCCCCAGCAGCGGCTTGATCGGGATCGGTGTGTGCGACAGATAGCGTTCAGACAGCGTGTCCATGCCGTGGCCGTGCAGCCCGGCGTGCATCGCGTAGGACAGCAGCATCGTGTCGTCGATGGGCGCGACGTTGATCCCAAGCTGAGCGAAAATCTTGCTGTCGTATTTCATGTTCTGCCCGATCTTGAGGATCGAGGGATCCTCCAGCATCGGGGTCAGCAGGCGCAGCGCCTCTTCGGTAGGGATCTGCCCCTCGGCCAGATCATCACTCCCGAACAGATCATCGCTGCCGCGCGCCTTGTGAATGAGCGGGATGTAGCAGGCCTTGCCCGGTTCGACACAAAGCGAAACCCCGACAAGCTGCGCGACCATATCGTCCAGCCCGGTGGTCTCTGTATCGACGGCGACATAGCCGAATTCGTAGATACGGTCGATCCAGGCCTGCAGCGCGGCTGTGTCACTGACGTGTTCATAGAGCTCTGCGTCAAAGGGCACATCCGCCGCGGCCGGGGCATCTGCAGCGACCGGTGCCTCGGCGATGGTGGGGGCCTCTTTCCCCAGCACCTCGGCCACACGTTTGGACAGGGTGCGAAACTCCATCTCGGCCAGAAAGCCCAGCAGTTGATCTGCATCAGGGTCGCGCACCTCAAGATCGTCAAGGGTGAAGTCCAGCGGCGTGTTCTCGTCCAGCTTGACCAGATCACGGGACAGGCGGATCTGGTCGGCATGGTCGATCAGGGTCTGGCGCCGCTTGGGCTGCTTGATCTCGCTCGCGCGCTCCAGCAGCGCATCCAGATCACCATATTCGTTGATCAGCAAAGCGGCCGTCTTGATCCCGATCCCGGGTGCCCCGGGGACGTTATCGACAGAGTCGCCCGCCAGCGCCTGCACATCCACCACACGATCGGGATAGACGCCGAATTTCTCGAACACACCGTCGCGGTCGATGCTCTTGTTTTTCATCGCATCCAGCATTTCAACACCGCCGCCGACCAGCTGCATCAAATCCTTGTCCGAACTGATGATGGTGCAGCGGCCACCTGCGGCGCGTGCCTGTACGGCGAGCGTGGCAATGATGTCGTCCGCCTCGAAACCTTCCTTTTCCTTGCAAGCGATGTTGAACGCTTCGGTGGCGGTACGGGTCAGCGGGATCTGCGGTCGCAGGTCTTCGGGCATGGCCTCGCGGTTGGCCTTGTATTTGTCATACATGTCATTGCGGAAGGTATGGCTGCCCTTGTCAAAGATCACGGCCACATGGGTCGGTGCATCCGGCCCTGTGTTGCCTTCGACATAGCGGTGCAACATGTTGCAAAAACCCGCCACCGCCCCAATCGGCAGCCCGTCCGACTTGCGCGTCAGCGGTGGCAGCGCGTGATAGGCGCGGAAAATAAACGCCGACCCGTCGATCAGATGCAGATGGTGACCTTTGCCAAATGTGCCGGACATGTCGGTGCTCCTCTTTCAGACAAGCTTTCTTGTGCCACGAAGCCGGCAAACTCTCCAGCGGCCAATTGCCCGCGACCGGCTTCATTTTGCCAAATAAACTCCCCGCGGAGCGTCCCTGCCTAGCGGGGCTCGCTTTGGTAAAGGCGCCAGGAGAGGCTCACTGACAAGGGTAGTGGCGTCCAGCGTCCGAACCGCAGCCCTGCCGCGCGGAGTTGGTCGCCGATCCAGACGTTGCAGGTGCGCAGGATGCTAAAGCGTCCCTTGGCGGCAAAGAATCCATCGGTGGCGGTATACCCATCCACATCCACACGTTGAGGCAGCCCGTCAGGGCCGGGGTCAAGCGCCGACCAGACATTCGCGACCAGTCTGCGGTACGCGCCTTCGGACATCGTCACGGTCCGGCGTTCGGCGGTCGGGGCGATGGGGCCAATGACATCAATCCGCAGCACCGCGTCGTCGCCGATAATCCCGCGCCAGACATTGCCGGGTTTCAATTCGCGATAGGTGGGGGTTTCCGTATAAAACTTGCGCGCCCCCCATCCGATGACAAGCCACCGCGCATCGGGGTGCGATAGCGGCAGACCCCGCGTCTCGAGCGCGGCAAACCGCGGGCCCGAGATATCATCAATCGGGATCAGCAGATCATAGTGGATGGGTCCGTGGACCAGCAGCACCTCGCGCGTCGGCACCGCGCGCGGTTCATCAGAGGCAGGAGCGGCCCAGAGGGCACCGATCACTGCGGCAAGCACAAAGCACGCGGGCAAAAGCGCAAGCGCGCCCAGCCATCGTAACGCTTTGGTCAGACCTTGCCCTCAAACTCGGCGTGGATGAACTTGCAGTCGCAGTACCCACATTCGACCCAGCCCTTGTCTTGCGGGATTTGCAGCCAGACGCGCGGGTGCCCCAAGGCGCCTTCGCTGCCGTCACAGGCGACGCGCCAGGTGTTCACAATGCGGGTTTCCGGTGCTTGGGATGTCATGCTGTCGTCCTTGGCTTTGATGCGCCCATCTTATGACCAAACCGCGCAGGCAGGGCAAGGGTGCGCCGTGTGATTTGGCCGCCCTCTGCTTACAAGTTTGTAAACTGCGTTGAATTAGGTTCACCATCGGCGACAGAGCCGCTAAAAGACGGAAAACCACTGTAAACCTGCGGAGCGGTCTCAGGATGAACACCCCAAAACCTGTCGTATTGTGCATTCTGGATGGGTGGGGCCTGCGCGATGACCCTCAAGGCAACGCGCCCCTTCTGGCAAAGACCCCGCATGTCGACCGGATCATGCAAAGCTGCCCTTCAGCGACGCTGACCACCTTCGGGCCTGATGTGGGTCTTCCACAGGGGCAGATGGGCAACTCCGAGGTGGGGCATACCAATATCGGGGCTGGTCGTGTCGTCGCGATGGATCTGGGCCAGATCGATCTTGCGATCGAGGAAGGCGCGTTTGCCACCCATCAACCGTTGCTGGACTTTGCCGAGACGCTGAAACAGACCGGCGGCACGGCGCATGTGATGGGGCTTGTCTCTGATGGCGGGGTGCATGGGCACCTGACGCATATGATTGCCGCGGTACGTGCGCTGCGGGCGCAGGGTATTCCGGTGGTGATCCATGCGCTGACCGACGGGCGCGATGTCGCGCCGCGCTCGGCCTTGGGCTATTTCGAGACGCTGCAAGCCGCCTTACCCGACGGGGCGACCATCGCAACGGTCTCGGGGCGCTATTTCGCGATGGACCGTGACAACCGCTGGGACCGTGTTGCCAAAGCTTATGAGGCGATCGTCCAGGGCAAGGGCAGCGCCGCCCCAACCGCCCGCGATGCGGTGAATGATGCCTATGGTTTGGACGAAAACGATGAATTTATCACGCCCACGGTGCTGGATGGCTACACCGGCGTGCAGGACGGCGATGGGATCTTCTGCCTGAATTTCCGCGCCGATCGCGCGCGCGAAATCATGTCGGCGCTTGCGGATCCGGAGTTTGACGCCTTTGACACAGGTGCGCGGCCTGCGTGGTCTGCGGTGATGGGCATGGCGGAATACTCCGACGCGCATGGGGCGTTCATGACCACCATGTACCCCAAGCCCGAGATCGTGAACACGCTTGGCGCATGGGTCGCACAGCACGGCCTTCGTCAGTTCCGCTTGGCCGAGACAGAGAAATACCCGCATGTGACGTTCTTTCTGAACGGGGGCGAGGAAACACCCACAACGGGCGAGGACCGCTATATGCCCAAGTCGCCGAATGTGGCGACCTATGATTTGCAGCCAGAGATGTCTTGCGCGGAAGTCACCGACCGTTTCGTGCAAGCGATCAAGGACCGCTACGACCTGATTGTAGTGAATTACGCGAACCCCGATATGGTGGGGCATACCGGTGATCTTGATGCCGCCATCGCGGCCTGCGAGGCGGTGGATACCGGCCTTGGGCGCGTGCTTGAGGCGCTAGAGGGCGTCGGCGGCGCGATGATCGTCACTGCGGACCACGGCAATTGCGAAACGATGATTGATCCCGAAACCGGCGGGGCGCATACGGCGCATACGCTCAACCCCGTGCCCGTGGCGGTTGTCGGCGGGCCCGATGGGGCCAGCCTGCGCAGCGGTCGTCTGGCCGATCTGGCACCGACAGTGTTGCAGTTGATGGGGCTGGATCAACCGGCCGAGATGACGGGAAAGTCGCTGCTAGAATGATCCGCCTTTGCGCCCTTGCCCTAATGTTCTGGCCCGTCGGCGTTTTTGCGCAGACCGAGGCGGCAGAACAGGCGCGTCGCGCGATGGCCGACCTTGAAGCGGCCTCTGCCCAGTTGGACGCCGCAGATGGGGCGCGGGACCGCGTGCAGGCGCTGACCCAGACGATTCAGGCGTTTGAAACCGGCCTTGGGGCCATGCGCGAGGGGCTGCGTCAGGCGGCCATCAACGAGGCGCAGCTGAGCAAAAAGCTACAGGCCCGCGATGGCGAGGTCGCGCAGTTGCTGGGCGTGTTGCAAAGCATCGGCGGCAACCCGTCGCCCACGTTGTTCCTGCATCCTGAAGGGCCCGTTGGCACGGCGCGCGCGGGTATGTTGCTGGCAGAGCTGACACCGGCCCTGAACACCCGCGCCGATGTCTTGCGGCAGGATCTTGAAGACGTGCAGACCCTGCGGGCGCTTCAGACCGATGCGGCACAGCGCTTGCAGGACGGGCTGACGGAAATCCAGCGCGCCCGGACAGAGCTTAATCAGGCGATGGCCAACCGGACCGATCTGCCCAAACGCTTCAACGAAGACCCGGTGCGCACCGCGATCCTGATCTCGACCTCCGAGACGCTATCGGGGTTCGCCAGCGGCCTGTCCGAGATGACCTCGGACCCGATCGCGGATGCCCCCGCCGATTTCGAAGGGCAGAAGGGCGACCTGACCTTGCCGGTGCAGGGCGTGATCCTGCGCCGTGCCAATGAAACCGATGCGGCGGGGGTGACGCGGCCCGGGATTATCCTCGCGACCCGCCCGCGTGCCATCGTGACATCGCCCACGGCGGCGACAATCCGCTACACTGGCCCGCTGCTGGACCTGGGAAACGTGGTCATTCTTGAACCTCGGGCCGGGGCGTTGTTTGTATTGGCAGGGTTGGATGTGGTTTATGGCGAGGCAGGGCAGGTGATCGGGGCAGAGACGCCGATTGGCCTTATGGGCGGCCCGGCCGGCGTAAATCAACAGGCGCTGTCACCAAATGGTGATGGGGCTGGCGTGGAGCGTTCAGAAACGCTCTATATAGAAGTAAGAGAGAACAATGTTCCGCAGGACCCGTCAGACTGGTTCCGAACTGATAAGGATGGATAAACGATGAAGAAGTTCGTGATGGCTGCCGTGGGCGGTACGCTGGCAGGGGTAATTGCCACGACGCAGATTGCGGGCCCCTTGCTGGCACAGGAAACTGAAAAGAACAGCAACGTTTATGAACAGCTTGATCTGTTCGGCGACATCTTTGAACGCATCCGCGCGCAATACGTCGAAGAGGTCGACACCGAAGAGCTGGTAGAGGCCGCGATCAACGGCATGCTTACCTCGCTTGATCCACACTCCAGCTACCTGTCGCCGAAAGACGCGCTGAAGATGCGCGACCAGACCCGTGGTGAATTTGGCGGTCTCGGCATCGAGGTGACGCAGGAAGAGGGTTTCGTCAAAGTCGTTTCCCCGATTGATGGTACGCCTGCCTCTGAAGCGGGTATCGAAGCGGGCGATTTCATCACCCATGTGGACGGCGAAAGCCTGCTGGGGCTGACGTTGGATGACGCGGTCGAGCTGATGCGCGGGCCAGTGGGATCAGAGATCGAGATCACCGTGGTGCGAGAAGGCGAGACCGAACCCTTCGACGTGTCGCTGGTGCGCGATACCATCCAGCTGACCGCGGTGCGCGCCCGTACCGAAGGCGACGCGGTTGTGCTGCGGGTCACCACCTTTAACGAACAGACCTACCCCAAGCTGAAAGAGGGTCTGGAAGAGCAGGTCGAGGCCGCCGGCGGCATCGAGAATGTCAGCGGCTTTGTCGTGGATCTGCGCAACAACCCCGGTGGTCTGTTGAATCAGGCTATCGCCGTGTCGGATGCTTTCCTTGAAGAGGGCGAGATCGTCAGCACCCGTGGCCGCGACGCCGCGGATGGCGACCGCACCAACGCCACCCCCGGCGATCTGGCCGAAGGCAAGCCGATTGTGGTGCTGATCAACGGTGGCTCTGCCTCGGCTTCCGAGATCGTTGCCGGTGCCTTGCAAGACCACCGTCGCGCGATTGTCGTCGGGACCAAAAGCTTTGGCAAAGGGTCGGTGCAGACGATCATGCCGCTGCGCGGTGAAGGGGCGATGCGCCTGACCACGGCGCGGTACTACACGCCGTCGGGCCGCTCTATTCAGGCACTTGGCGTGTCCCCCGACATCATCGTCGCCCAGCCACCCGCACAGCCTGCGGACACCGAGGAAGAGGATGCAACAGCACGTCCCCTGCGGTCCGAAGCAGACCTGCGCGGCAGTCTGAACAACGACAGCCTGACCGACGATCAGGTCGACCAGATCATGGAAGACCGCGCCAAGGCCGAAAAAGCTGCGTCCTTGCGGGAAGAGGATTACCAGCTAGCCTATGCCATCGACATCCTCAAAGGTTTGTCCGCATTGGGCCCGAAGAAGTAAGCGCGGCGATCACGCGTTCGCATTAAGGACCGGTCCGCAGATAGGCGGGCCGGTCTTTTTTGTTGGGCCAAGGGCGGGTGTTCAGCCCAGATAGACCTTGCCTTCGGGGTAGCGCACGCGGGGCACCGATTGCGTCGCCAGAAAGAACCCGATGGTCAGCGGGCCGACGCGGCCCAGAAACATCATCAGCATGATCATCGCGCGGCCGGTGCTATCAAGCTCTGCCGTGGCACCGCGCGACAGGCCGACGGTGCCAAAGGCCGATGTTGCCTCGAACGCGAGGTCGATGAACTCTCCGTCATGTTTGATCGACATGATGAAGATGCCCGTCAGGACCAGAAGGATGCTAATTGTGGTCAGCGCCATCACCTTGAACACTTCATCCGGCCCCATCGACCGACCAAAAGCATGCAGGCTGGTGCTGCGCCGGAAGAAGGCCACGGTGGCGAGGATCAGCACGATGAGCGTGGTCACCTTGATGCCGCCCGCCGTCGACGTACTGCCGCCGCCGACCAGCATCAGCGTCATGGTCATCAAGGCAGTACTCTCGTGGACCTCTGCGTAATCAAGCGTGTTAAAGCCTGCTGTCCGTGGGGTGACGGCCTGAAACCAACTGGCCCAAAGCTTGCTGCCAAGGCTGCCGAACTGGCCCAAGGTCGCGGGGTTGCGCCATTCCAGTGCTGCAAACAGCGCCCAAGCCAACAGGATCAGCACCACCGTGCCGGTGAGCATCAGCTTGCTGTGCAGGCTGAGCCGTCGCCAGCTGCGTTTTTCCCATATATCGGCCAGCACGATGAACCCGATGCCGCCGATGATGAACAGGGCGGGGATCACGACGTTGATAATCGGATCGCTGACCCAGTTACTTAGGCTGTCGGGGAACAGCGCGAACCCCGCATTGTTGAATGCAGAAATGCTTAGGAACACCGAATGCCACAGCCCCTGCGCCAGACCGAATTCGGGCACGAAGACAAAGGCCATCAAGGCAGCGCCGATAAGCTCTGCCAGAATGGCGATCTTCAGGATCGCCATCACCAGCGAGGTCAGATTGTAGATGCTCGGCTGGTTCAGGTCCTCGCGCAGGATAATCCGCTGCGGCATCCCCAAAGGGATACCAAGCGCGGACAGCACCAGAACGGCAAAGGTCATTAACCCCAAGCCGCCCATCTGGATCAAAAGTGCGATGACCGCCTGCCCGAAGCCGGTAAAGGCGGTGCCGGTATCGACCACCGCCAGCCCCGTCACCGTAACAGCAGAGGTAGAGGTGAACAGCGCGTCCGACAGGCTGATCCCCGCAGTATTCGCCAGCGGAGTCCACAGGATCAATCCGCCCAGAACCACCATCGTCAGATAGATCAACACAAGCACGGCGGGCGGGGGCAGAAGCCGCCACGCGCTTTTCTGTGACCTCGAAAAGAGTTTCAAAGGCTTGCCGCAAAGCTGCGCAGGTCGGTGCGCTGCCCGAGCAGGATCAACAGATCGTCCCGTTGCAACGTGCAGTCCAACCCGTCGCGCCCGATATATTCGGTGCCCCGCATCACGCCCAGACAGCGCAGGTCGAACTTCTTGCCGTATGACAACGTCTCGAGCGATTTGCCCTCAAGCGCTTCGGGGATGCGGAAGTTAACAACGTGGTACCCGTTCCCAAGGCTGACATAGTCGCGCACCAAGGGGTTGTGGATCACTTGGGCGATATGCTGGCCGACTTCGACTTCGGGGTGGATCACGCGGTCGACACCCAGTTTCGACAGGATGCGGTGATGCGTTTTTGTCTTGGCCTTTGCCCAGATCGTCTCGACGCCCAGCAGTTTCAGGTTGATGGCCGACAGGATGCTTGATTCAAGATCACTGCCCATGGCGACCAGCGCCATCGAACAGTCGCCCAACCCGGCTTCGCGCAGGGCGGCATCATCGCGGGCGTCCACGATAACGGCTTGGCTCAGCTTTTCGACATGGTTGCTGACGCGCTGGTCGTTCAGGTCCACGCCGATCACGTAGTTGCCAAAACGCTGCAGCTCGGTTGCGACCGTAGAGCCAAAGTTGCCAAGGCCGATCACGCCGATAGTCCGTCTTTTCACTGCCATCACGAGGGTCCTCTGAAGGGCTCAGTCTTGCCAAGGGATACATCGCGTCACAGGGGCAAGCAAGCAAGCGCCGTCAGGTCGTTTCGACGCAGTGCCGCCGGAACGCACGTTTCAGCATATCAAGCTCGGCGCGCAGCAAATCCACCTCGGCGCGCAAATCGGGGCCGGTGACCTCGTCCCCGATCAGGGTGATGCTGGCCAATGTCGAGCCAGACGCGCGGTCGACCACCAGCAATGTATGCAGCCCATCGGCGATTGCGGCTGCGGGCACAGGGATGCTGAGCACCCAGTGATCCGATGACGCGTCATGTTCCAACTGCACCCCCGCGACATCGGCATCGGCATGGGTGACCGCAAGATCGGGTTTGGTATCGCCCGCGCCGGTCACGATCCCTTGCCAGGTGCCATCGCGCATCTGGGTTTTGGTGAGGGTCAGGTTGCTCATGCGGGGCTCCTACAACTGGGCGCGGGGGCGGCGCGAAAAAGTCAGGTCACGCAGCATGATCTGGTTCATTTCGGGCCCTTCAAAAATCAGGTCGATCCAGGCTTTCTCGACGCGTTTTTCGTTCAGGTTGGAATAGGCGAGGTCGAATTCTGCCGTGACCTCGGATTTGTTCAGCGGCAGTTCCTGCACCATTTGTTCGGTGTTGGGCCCGTGGCGGATGTTCAGGCGGGCGAAAATCTCGATCGGTTTCTCCATCTCGATCACGGCGTCCACGCGCAGGACATGGGTGCGCTTCATCCCGTCGACGCAATCATCCTGCAGGTCCAGCACCAGCGACAGGAAAGACCCGTCGAAACGGTAGACCTCAAGCCGAAGCCCATAGGGCGCCAGATGGTTTTCTTCGAGGTTGCGGATTTGCCGGATGCCGAGTTCGGACAGGGTGCAGTCGTGGAAAATCGTGACCTCATCGCCCATGGTCGCCTTGGATTGCACCGACGACAGCCCCGATTTGGTCAAGGGCGCGCGCCACAGCTGCGGGCGCCAGGACCAATCGGTGTTATGGGGCCGAGAGAACTTGTTAGAGCCGATACGGGGCAGGGCAAGCCGGTCTTCGGCGGTGTAGATCAGCTTGTCCAGATGCCGACGCAAGGCGCGTGCTTGACCTGCTTGTTTGCGCAGCACGGACAGTTCTGTCTGGGGGGCACGGTCGGCTTTGGCGGACCAGCGGCGGGTAAACCGCGCGATCAAGGCGCTGTCGATCAGCTTTTTCCCGAGTTTGCGCATGTGCCTGTTGCCCCGATTACGAATGGGTTGTTGGTCGTACCCTACCGCCTGTGGCTTGGGGGCACAAATGAAATGGGCCAAGGGGCCGGCGCGCTAGTTGCGTTGCGCGACGGTAGTTTTTGCAGGTGCACTGGCGTCGATGCTGCGGGTGATCAACTGTGTCAGAACCCTTCGGCCAGAGGGGCTGACGATCTCGCCGCGTTCGGGGCCGTAGACAGCGATACCGGCGGTTTGCGTGCCCATCCGTGCGACGCCGCGCCACTGGTTGGGGGAAAGCCCACCGACAGGAATACGCCCCTGCGCGCGGAAGGTGACGCTTTGGTCGCCTTTCTCCACATCGCGCACATTCTGGAGCGAGGTTTCAGCCGCGATCTGCTGGGCGCTTGGCAGGGAGCCGGGTTTGGACTGGGTCAGGCTGACCGTGATCAACCCGCGCGGTGCTGCCCCCGCAGAGGCAGGGGCCCCTAATCCGTCACAGCGTGCAATCACGGCAAAGCGCGCCTCGAGGCTGGTTTGGTCGATGCAGAAACCATCGGGGGCGACCAGTTCGACCCCTCCGGCCATTTTCGCGCGTGACAACGGCGGCTTGGCGGCACCCGAGGACGCGCCAAGCCCCTGACCGCCCTCGCAGGCGGTCAGAAGCATCACGCCAAAGGCGGCAAGCGGACCTTTACAGGTCCATGTAGTCATGTGTTTCCGCCTTCGCGCCGGGATGCGTCACCGCACCAAGATAGGTTGGGCCCACAAGCTGCGCGTATTTCCACAGTGCACCGCTTTGATAGTTGGTTTTGCGGGCACCGGGCCAAGCCGCTTTGCGTTCTGCCATTTCCTCGTCCGAGATATCGACAGAGATCGAACCGGTGATCGCGTTCAGTGTGATCATGTCGCCCTGTTTGAGCAAGGCAATCGGTCCGCCATGCGCGGCTTCGGGGCCGACGTGACCAACGCAGAAACCCCGTGTCGCGCCGGAGAAACGGCCGTCGGTGATCAGTGCCACCTTTTTGCCCATGCCTTGACCGGACAGGGCCGCCGTGGTCGCCAGCATTTCGCGCATGCCGGGGCCACCAGCGGGGCCTTCGTTGCGGATCACGAACACGTCGCCTTCGCTGTAGGCCCGGTTTTGCACGGCTTCGAACGCGTCTTGCTCACATTCAAAGATCAGCGCCGGACCGGTAAAGACGATGTCTTCTTCGGACATGCCAGCGATTTTCACGATGGCCCCTTCGGGCGCGAGGTTGCCCTTCAGACCAACGACGCCGCCGGTCTTGCTGATCGGTGTTTCGATCGCGTGGATCACCTTGCCGTCGGCCTCGCGTTCGATCTTGTCAAGCTCTTCACCGATGGACAGGCCCGAGGCGGTCAGACAGTCATCATGCAGCAGGCCAGCCTTGCGCAATTCTTTCATCACAACAGGCACGCCGCCCGCGTCATACAGGTCTTTTGCCACATGCGACCCGCCGGGTTTCATGTCGACGAAATAGGGGGTGTCGCGGAAGATGTCGCATACATCGCTGAGGTTAAAGTCGATACCCGCCTCGGCGGCCATAGCGGGCAGGTGCAGACCGGCATTGGTCGATCCGCCGGTGCAGGCCACGATGCGCGCCGCGTTCTCGAACGCTTCACGGGTGCAGATGTCACGCGCGCGGATGTTCTTTTCGATCAGGTTCATGACGGCTTCACCCGAGGCCGCCGCATAGGCGTCGCGGGATTCATAGGGCGCAGGCATGCCAGAGGAGTTCAGCAGCGCCAGACCGATCGCCTCGGACACGCAGGCCATGGTGTTGGCGGTGAACTGGCCCCCGCAGGCACCGGCTGTCGGGCAAGCGACGCGTTCCAGAACTTCAAGCGCGGCTTGCGACATGCTGCCGTTCTGGTAATTACCCACGGCTTCGAAAACGTCTTGCACAGTCAGGTCGCGGCTGGCGAAATCAGCAGGCACATCGGCCCCTTCCGGGACTTTGCCCGGCAGGATCGACCCACCGTAGAGGAACACGGACGGCACGTTCAGCCGGAGCATCGCCATCATCATGCCCGGCAGCGATTTGTCACAGCCCGCAAGACCGACAATCGCATCGTAGCAGTGACCGCGCATCGTCAGCTCTACCGTGTCGGCAATCGCTTCGCGCGACGCCAGAGAGGAGCGCATGCCCTCGTGGCCCATGGCGATCCCGTCGGTGACGGTGATGGTGGTGAATTCGCGCGGCGTGCCTTGCTGCGCCTTGACGCCGACCTTGACCGCCTGGGCCTGACGGTTCAGCGCGATGTTACAGGGGGCCGCTTCGTTCCAGCAGGTTGCCACACCCACCAGAGGCTGGTGAATCTCTTCTTCGGTCATGCCCATTGCGTAGTAATAGGACCGGTGCGGTGCGCGCTCTGGCCCCTCGGTCACGTGCCGGCTTGGCAGTCTGGATTTATCAAAGCGGGTGTTGATGGACATGTGGCAGGCCTCCCTGAGTGGACGTTTACACCGGAATAGCCACCCAGCCCTGTCGCTGCAAGGCTCAAGCCACCAGTTGAACAGCGCGGGCTGTGGGCTTAGGTGTTAAATAACCCTTGGCTCTGTGCCGCCCCTAGCGAAAGCGACCCTGCATGGAGCATTCGATCTTTTCCTTTATTTGGAAATACTCCCGTCGTGACCAACTGGTTTTGCTTGTCCTCACGCTGATTACCTTCCCGATCCTCTACATCACCCTCGAACTGCCCAAGCGCATCATCAACGATGCCATTGGGGCAGAGACCGATGTGATCGACGTTTTCGGGATGTCGTTCAGTCAGGTGCAGTTCCTGATGGTGCTGTGTTTTGCCTATCTTTTCTCGGTGCTGATCCACGGCCTGATGAAGATGCGTTTGAACACGATGAAGGGGGTGCTGGCAGAGCGGCTACTGCGTCGCTTCCGCTATCAGTTGATCGCGCGGATGATGCGTTTTCCGCGCAGCTATTTCGAAAACACCAGTCAGGGCGAGCTGGTGTCGATGGTCACCTCGGAGGCAGAGCCGATGGGCGGGTTGATGGGCGATGCGGTCGCCCAGCCTGTGTTCCAGGCGGGGCAGATGCTGATCATCCTGCTGTTCCTCTTCCTGCAATCCCCGTGGTTCGGGTTGGCGGGCGTCGCATTGATCCCGTTGCAGGCGTATCTCATCCCGATGCTGCAGCGGCAGATCAACCTGCTGAACAAACAGCGGATCAAGGAAGTGCGGCACCTGTCGTCTGAAATCGGCGAGACCGCCGCCGGTATCACCGATCTGCGCACCAACGGCGGCTGGCGCTACCGTCTGGCGCTGTTCACCGACCGGCTGGGCCAGCTGTTCGAGGTCCGCTTCCAGATCTACCAGAAGAAATTCTTCATGAAGTTTCTCAACAACTTCATCACCCAGCTGACACCGTTCTTTTTCTATGCCGTGGGGGGATATCTTGCGATCAAGGGGCAGATCACGGTGGGCGCGCTGGTCGCGGCCTTGGCCGCCTACAAGGATTTGTCGAGCCCGTGGAAGGAACTGCTGACCTATTACAATCAGACGCAGGACATGTCGCTGCGGTGGGATGTGGTCATTGAACGTTTCGCCCCGCGGGGCGAGATCGACGCGCGCCTGTTCGAAGGTGAGCCCGAAGAAGTCCCGCATCTGCGCGGCCCAATTGTGCTGGAACATGTGTCTTTGCGCACGCCGGACGGGAACACGATCCTGGATGATCTGAACCTCGAAATACCCAAAGGCGCGCGCGTCGCGCTTGAGATGCCCAACCAATCCGAACGCAACGCTCTGGCAGAGCTTTTGGTGCGCGAGGCCGTGCCGAGCCGCGGGCGGATCACGATGGCGGGGCATAATCTGGCAGAGCTGCATCAGGCCGTGCTTGCGGCGCGGATCGGCTATTCCGATGCGCACCCCTATCTGTTTCAGGGCACCGTCGGGGACAATCTGCTGATGCCCCTGCGGTCGAGCCCGAAAACCGTCCTCTGGGACCCCATGAAAACCGACCGCGCCGCGATCGAGACAAAGCGGTCGGGCAATAGTCTGGACAGCACCAAGGCGGATTGGCTGGACCCCGGGCTCGCCGATCTGAGCACCCGCGAGGACATCAACGACTGGTGGTATGAGCTGGCCAGCGCCGTTGGCACACAGGACATGATGTTCCGTCGCATGGCCGCCGACCGGATGGACCCGGACAAACACCCCGAGCTTGCGGCCCGCGTGGTTGCCCTGCGTGACGAGGTGCACGAGCGGCTGAAAGAGCAAGGGCTGGACAAGGTGGTGCACCGCTTTGACCCAGATCGGTTCAACCCGGCGCTGCCGCTTGGGGGGAACCTGATGTTCGCCGCGCCCATCCGCAGCATCTCGCAGGCGGGTCTGGCGCTTGAACGCAGCTTTCTGGCGATGATCATCGAACAGGGTCTGGCCGAGCAGGGCATCGCGATTTCACAGACGCTGGTAGAAACGTTGCACCAGACCTTTGGACGTGATGGCACCGACCACCCGCTGTTCACCGCGCTCGGCATCGAGGAAGAACTGTACGAACAACTGGTCGATATCGCGCTACGGCGTCGCGCCAAAGGGGATGAAGCGCTGAGCGAGGATGAATTCTCGTTGCTGCTTACCGTGCCCTTTGCCTTCACGGCCGAACAGATCGGCCCGGCTTTCCCTGCGACCTTCAAGGACGAGATCCTGAAAATCCGTAAGCAGCAGGGTGCCGAGATGCGCGAACGGGCGCGGGATATGTTCGTGCCGATCACACCTGACCAGTATCTGCCGCGTCTGACGATACTTGAAAATGTGTTGTATGGCCGGATTTCCGCCGTGGCGGGGCTTCAGGCGGATCTGGTTCTGGATGTGGTGTCGGACGTGTTCAAGAAACACGGGCTGCAACAGGATGTCGCGCTCAACGTCTTTGATCTGCCGGTCAGCATCGGCGGGTCAAATATCGCGATGATGTTCCAGGAACGCGCCGGATTCAGCCGCGCGGCGATGAAACGACCCGATATCCTGATCCTGAACCAGTCGCTTGCGGGGCATGACGCAGAAAGCCTGCAACGGTTGCGCGACAAGGTCAGCGAACTGCTGCCCGAAACGACCCAGATCTACATGGATAGCTCCTTTGCCAATCCTGACGATTTCGACATGTACATCAAGATCCGTGGCGGGCGCATTGACGGTCTGGCGCAGGTTGATACTCCCAGTCAGGACGACAGCATCTCGGACGATTTGCGACGCAAACTGCGGATCATCGCGCGCAACGACTTGTTCGGCAACCTCGACCCGCGCAACCAGCGTCTGCTGGCCTTTGCGGCGCAGTGGTACACCGTCGCACAGGGAGAGATGGTCTTTGCTCAAGACCAACGGCCAGATGCGGTCTACCTCTGTCTGTCGGGGAAGGGAGAGCTGAGCTGGCGCGACCCCGAAGGGTTGGCGCATCACGTCTCGACCGTCGAAAAGGGGCGGTTGATCGGTGACCTTGCGGTCATCGTGAACGAGCCGCGGCAGATGGATTTTGTCGCCCTCGAAGACAGCCGTTTCCTTCGGATCGGCGCGGATCAATTCAAGTCGGTGGTTGAAAACGACCGTGTGATCCTGCTGAGCCTTCTACGCACGGTATCAAGCCATCTGACCAACGCCGCCGACTTGCTTCGTGCGGCACGGGTGGATATCCCGCGCGAAGACGAAGCCTTGCCCCCGCCCGTAGGAGATGACCCCGCGTGACCCGATACGCTGCCCACAAAGCCTTTGTCGCCCCTGCGATCCCCTCGGCGGCGCTGTGGCGGCTGATCCTCGGGTTTCTTGCGGCAACCGCGATCTACCTGCTGCTCAACAACCTGATGTTCACCACGCTGTTCAACCTGATGGGGCCCCGTGCGGACGGGTTTTATGACAGCTTGCTGTCAGGCAAGACGCCGATGGCGATGTTCCTGCTGCTTGGCAGCTTCGGGCTGATGATCGTCGGCGTGGCCGTGGTGACACGGGTGATCCACAAACGTCCCGTGCGTGGCCTGATCGGCCCGTCGGGGCTGGTGGTGCCGCAGTTCTGGGCCGTGCTCAAGATGCTGGTGCTGCTTGGTGCGGTGACCTATTTGCTGCCACCGTGGAACCTTGGCGCGCCCTATGTGCCCAACCTCGCGCTTGGCACATGGCTGATGTTGCTGCCGTTTTCGCTGCTCGGGGTGCTGGTACAGGTCAGCGCCGAAGAGATCGTCTTTCGCGGTTATGTCCAGCAGCAGCTGGCGGCACGGTTCAACTCTCCGCTGGTGTGGATGGTGTTGCCGGCCGTGATTTTCGCGCTTGGGCACTATCTTCCCGATCAAGCCGGCGAAAATGCGCTGGTCATAGCACTTTGGGCCGGTGTCTTCGGGATGTTGATGGCCGATCTGACCGCGCGTGCAGGGTCGCTGGGGCCAGCCATTGCAGTGCATTTCTGCAATAATGTCGCGGCGATCGTCATCACCTCTCTGCCCGATGACCTATCGGGTTTGGCGCTGTATCTGACCCCCTTCGGGATGGATGATGTCGACGCGTTGCGCGCGTGGTTGCCCGTCGATTTCGCGCTGATGCTGGTCAGCTGGCTTGCCGCGCGGCTGGCGATCCGCCGTTGATTGCAATTTACTGCGCGTCAGCTTATTTGGAAGGCGAAACTGGAAGCAAAGGTTCACCATGAACTGGATCAACAACTACGTCCGTCCTCGGATCAACTCCATCTTCTCGCGTCGCGAGACGCCGGACAATCTGTGGACGAAATGCGAAGAATGCGGCACCATGCTGTTCCACCGCGAGGTGTCGGACAACCTGAACGTCTGCACCAGCTGTGGTCACCACATGGCGATTACCCCGCGTGAACGCTTCAAGGCGCTGTTCGACGGCGGCATCTTTACCGAGGTCAAAGTCCCCGCGCCGACGCCGGATCCTTTGCACTTTCGCGATCAAAAGAAATACCCCGACCGCCTGAAGGCCGCCCAGAAACAAACGGGCGAAGCCGAAGCGATGCTGGTCGCCACCGGTGAAATCGGCCGCACGCCGATCGTCGCGGCAGGTCAGGACTTCTCGTTTATGGCCGGGTCCATGGGCATGTATGTCGGCAACGCCATCATCGCCGCGGCTGAAAAAGCGGTTAAGCTGAAATGCCCGCTGGTGCTCTTCTCCGCCGCCGGGGGCGCGCGTATGCAAGAAGGCATCCTGAGCCTGATGCAAATGCCGCGCACCACCATCGCCGTGCAGATGCTGAAAGAAGCGGGGCTGCCCTATATCGTCGTTCTGACCCACCCCACGACCGGTGGTGTCACGGCGAGCTATGCGATGTTGGGGGATGTCCAGATTGCGGAACCCAATGCGCTGATCTGCTTTGCCGGCCCACGTGTGATTGAACAGACCATTCGCGAGAAACTGCCCGAAGGCTTCCAGCGCGCCGAATATCTGCTGGACCACGGCATGCTGGACCGCGTGACACCGCGCACCCAGATGCGGGATGAGTTGATCGACATCACGCGGATGCTGATGAAGCTGCCGCCCGCGGTGCGCGGCGATCTGCCTGCGCCGACTGAAGGCGGCGATATTGCCCATGCGCTGACGCCAGAACCCGATGCGGCCCCCAAAGCCGAAGCGGCGGAACCCAAGGCGAAATGACGCAGAACAAATCGGATGCAGTGCTGGCGCGTATGATGGCGCTGCATCCCAAGATTATCGACCTGACGCTGGATCGCATGTGGCGGCTGCTGGACGCTTTGGGCAACCCCCAGAACGACCTGCCCCCTGTGGTCCATATTGCCGGTACCAATGGTAAAGGATCGACACAGGCGATGATCCGTGCGGGGCTTGAGGCGGATGGCCACCGTGTCCACGCCTATACCTCGCCCCATCTGGCGCGCTTTCACGAACGCATCCGCCTTGCCGGAGAGCTGATTTCCGAAGCCGCGCTGACCGAGATGCTGGATGAATGTTACGCCGCCAACAACGGCGAGAGCATCACTTATTTCGAGATCACAACCTGCGCCGCGCTCCTGGCCTTTGCCCGTACTCCGGCGGATTATACCCTGCTTGAGGTCGGCCTTGGCGGGCGTCTGGACGCGACCAATGTGATCGACCAGCCCGCATTGACCGTCATCACGCCGGTGTCGATTGATCACCAACAGTTTCTGGGCACGACCCTGCCGGAGATTGCGGGTGAAAAAGCCGGCATCATCAAACGTCGCGTGCCCTGCATCGTCGGCCCGCAACAAGATGCAGCGCTCGAGGTGATAGAGACGCAGGCGGCACGCCACCACGCCCCCGTTTTTGCCTATGGTCAGCAGTGGCATGTGGCCCCCGAAGCCGGACGCGTGGTCTATCAGGATGACTCGGGGCTGCTGGACCTGCCCAAGCCTAACCTATTGGGCGCGCACCAGATTTCCAACGCCGGTGCGGCTTTGGCGGCATTGCGTCAATTGGGGGCCTCCGCACAAGCCTGCGAGGCGGCTGTGACCCGCGCCGAATGGCCCGCCCGAATGCAACGTCTGCGTCGCGGGCCGCTGATCGACAGTGCGCCGCAGGCCGAATTATGGCTGGACGGCGGGCATAACCCTGCTGCGGGCGAGGCCATCGCAGCGGTGCTAGAAGACATGCCCGCCCGCCCCACATTCCTGATCTGTGGCATGTTGAATACCAAGGATATCGGCGGCTATCTGCGCCCGCTGGCTCGCCATGCAGAACAATTGTTCGCCGTCTCGATCCCGGGCGAAGCAGCGACGTTGCCGGCCACCGAAACCGCGCGCGCAGCGATCGACGTCGGCCTGACCGCGCAAGAGACATCTAGCGTCGCCGAAGCGCTTGCAACCATTGTCGCGAAGGTGCCCCACGCGCGGGTATTGATCTGCGGTTCGCTCTATCTGGCAGGCGCAATTTTGCGGGAAAACGGATAGCCTTTTAACAATTAGAATTGGCTATATTTACGATTTGTAGGGAATTTGCGTCCTAAGGTCTGAGGGTAACATTTTTGCCTTTGGGGGGACCAATGCAATGACCAATACGTATCAGAATTTCCTTGCGCTGCGCAGGATGGTGTTCGGCCATCTCCGTCTGCTCACGATCTTTGTCGGTGTGACCTTTATCGTCGATCACTGGCGATCTTCCGGGGGCCACGACACCGCGCAGGGCTATGCCAATGGACAGGTGGCGTATCTGGCCTCCGGTGGGCCAGCCTTTGTGCCGCTGTCGCCTGCGGCGCTGCTGAACAAGATGCACAAAGACGCTTCCTTTGACGTGGGCGATGCAATCAGCGCGATCGTCCAATCGTTTGATGATAGCAAACGCGGCCAAGTGCTTGAATCCTACCTGATCTGGGCGATTAGCACGGAACGGTCGGACAGCTATATTGATACTTTGCTGAACAGCGCGGCGGCCAAAGGCGATTTCAAAGTACCACCGGCGCTTACGACAGCCTCTGGTGCGCTGGATACGGCAGGTTTGCTGACGGCGGTTGTTGTCGCTGAACGCAAGGCTTTGGCCGCCCGCCAGACTGACGGCGATCAAGCGCATGCTCGCGACGGGCAGCAGATCCGCCAATCCGTCGCCTTTTACCACAATCAGGCCGCGCCACTCTATCTGGCCGCAGTCGATCTGCAGCGGGATGGGTCCGCCCCGGGGCGGCGGCGCAATTAAGCGCCCCAGCCTTCCCCCTGCATTTCGCGCAAACGCGATGCCGTACGCTCGAACTCGAAGGTGCCTTCCCCCTCCAGATATAGCATTTCGGGTTCGGCCGCGGCTGAGCAGATCAGCCTCACCTTAGCCTCGTATAACGCGTCGATCAGGGTCACAAAGCGTTTGGCTTCATTGAAGTTTGACCGGCCAAGACTGGGGATATCGTCCAGCATCAACACGCGCACGGCCTCTGCCAATGTCAAATAATCTGCCGCCCCTAGGGGTCGACCACAAAGCGCGTGGAACTTGGCGCGGGCGACACCGTTGCGAAACTCCGGCACGACGACATCGCGCCCCTTCACCCGCAGGATCAGCTCCTCCCCCGGGCCGCCAGCCAGATCATCCCAGACGGCATTCATCGCGGCACGGCTCTCTGGGTTGACGGGGGTGAAATAGGATTTCGTACCCGCCAATCGGTCCTGTCGGTAGTCGCGCGGGCTGGCAAGCTCCATCACCTTCATCTTCTCTTTGATCAATTCGATGAAGGGCAGGAATATCTGGCGGTTCAAACCGTCTTTATACAGGTCATCCGGTATCCGGTTCGACGTTGTGACCACAACCACACCAGCTGCAAAAAGCGCTTCAAACAGCCGGCCAACGATCATGGCGTCAGTGATGTCGGTGATCTGCATCTCGTCGAAGGCTAGCAGCTTCACGCTATTCGCGACCTCGGCTGCGACTGGCGCAATCGCATCGTCGACTCCTGTTTTCCGCGCCTCATGCATCGCGCTGTGAATTTCCTGCATGAACGCGTGGAAATGCACCCGCCGCGTTGGCACATCGCCCATATTTGCCGCGAACATATCCATCAGCATCGACTTGCCGCGACCCACACCACCCCAAAGATACAGCCCCTGCGGTGGCTCGGGCGCGCGCTTGAAAAAGCCCTTTTTCTGCGGGGCCATCAAGGCGCTGCGAATGCGGTCAAGCTCTGGCAGTACGGCCTCTTGCGCGGGGTCCGGCGACAGGCTGCCGTCGGCAACGCGGTTATCGTAAATGGTGCGTAAATCGGTCATGCCTTTGGCTTACAATGTGCCACAGGCTTTGGGAAGAACCCCCGCGGGCCGATATGCGCGCAGTTTTGAAATTGACGGCCCCGGTTTCAAAGCTACGGTGGCGGCACGTGCTTCGGGGGTCATCATGGAAAAAAATACGTCAATCTTCACACCGGTGCTGATCGTCGGGTGTCTGATCATCATGGTGAGCTTTGCCGTGCGTGCCTCTTTTGGCGTCTTTCAGATTCCCATCGCGGAAGAGTTCGGCTGGCTCCGCTCCGAATTCTCGCTGGCGATCGCGATCCAGAACCTCGCCTGGGGCATCGGCCAACCGATCTTTGGCGCGATGGCCGAGAAGATCGGAGACCGCCGCGCCATTATCATCGGGTCCGTGGTCTATGCCGTGGGGCTGGTGCTGTCGGCCAATTCGGTGTCACCGATTGAACACCAAACCTATGCGTGGTTGGTGGGTTTCGGGATCGCGGGAACGGGCTTTGGCGTGATTTTGGCCGTGGTGGGCCGCGCCTCAACGGCCGAGAACCGGTCCATGTCGCTGGCCATTGCCACGGCGGCGGGCAGCGCGGGTCAGGTCTTTGGTGCGCCAGTGGCGGAATGGTTGCTGGGGTTCCTCAGCTGGCAGGCGACCTTCCTTGTCTTTGCGGGCGCGATCATGGCGATGTTGTTGACGCTGCCGTTGATGCGCGCCCCCGCGATGGCCAGCAAGGCCGAACTGGAGGAAAGCCTGTCGCAAATCCTGGGCAAGGCGCTGCGCGACCCGACATTTACCTTCATCTTTATCGGCTTCTTTTCCTGCGGCTATCAGCTGGCCTTTATCACCGCGCATTTTCCTGCCTTCGTGACCGAACTTTGCGGTCCGATCCTGGCGGGCGGCGTGCTGCATAACATCGGGATCACAACAACCTCTGCCCTGGGTGCGGTGGCGATTTCCCTGATCGGTCTGGCCAATATCGCCGGAACATTGCTGGCGGGGTGGGCGGGCAAACGCTATTCCAAAAAGTACCTGCTGGCTGCGATCTATACCGGACGTACCGTGATTGCGGC
The DNA here is from genome assembly GCF_040435955.1 of Sulfitobacter sp. TCYB15. Classification (NCBI taxonomy): domain Bacteria; kingdom Pseudomonadati; phylum Pseudomonadota; class Alphaproteobacteria; order Rhodobacterales; family Roseobacteraceae; genus Sulfitobacter; species Sulfitobacter sp. TCYB15. The sequence continues at coordinate 197,548 of NZ_CP159193.1, read as the reverse complement.
GTTGTTTATCCTGCTGCCGATCACGCCGGTGTCGGTCATCCTGTTCTCCATCGGGATGGGGGCATTGTGGTTGGCGACGGTGCCGCTGACCAGCGGGCTGGTCGCGCATATTTATGGGCTGCGCTATATGGGCACGCTTTATGGGATCGTGTTTTTCAGCCATCAGTTGGGCAGCTTTATGGGGGTCTGGCTGGGCGGGCGGATGTATGACGCCTACGGCGATTACACCGCCGTGTGGTGGATCGGTGTGGCCGTGGGCGCGTTTAGCGCGCTGATCCATTTGCCCATCCGCGAGAAGCGGTTGCCCGGGCTGGTGACGAGTTAATCTGTCGCCTTATCCGCCGTGTCGATATGTGCCTTGATCGCTGCAATGATCTGGGGCGCATGGGTATAGGGCAGGCCGTGGCCCGCGCCTTTGATCACCTCGTGTTCGGCGGCGCGGTTCCATTCGGCAAGGCTGCCGATGGCTGACGCGGGGATCACCTGATCGTCCTGCCCCCAAAGCGCCAGCACAGGGATATCATGCGTCCGGATCGCGCGGTGTTCATCCCGCAGCACATCCGCCAGAATACCGCGACGGCTGGCCAGCACCGCAGGAACATAGTGCTTATAGTCCAGCTGTTCGGCCTGATGGTCGTGGATGTGGCGGACCTGTACGGGGATGTCACGTTCAGCCCTGATGCCGCGCCGGAAGGTCGGCGGGAACAGCGCCAACATCAGCCAATCGCCGACCAGCGGGGTTTTGGCCATAAAGTCGACCAGCTTGTTCGGCGCCAGCCCCATCCCTGCGGGCGCCAGCAGGATCAGCCGTTCGACACGTTCGGGGAAAGCGGCGGCAAAGCACGTCGCGATCGAGCCGCCCATGGAATACCCCAGCAGGGTGAAGCTGCCGGTGACATCCTGATCTTCCAGCAGGTCTTGCAGCTGTTTGATAAAGAACTGGCGATCTTGCGGGCCGGACGGACGGTCGGAATAGCCGCGCCCGTAAAGGTCATAGGTCAGCGTCCGGTACCCCATCGACACCAACCCGCGGGCGACTGCGCGCCAGACAATGCTGGGGGTGGTCAGCCCGTGGATGCAAACGACAACAGGGCCTTGGGCGGGGCCGGTCCACGCGTAATGGGTCACGCCGTCGGGCAGCTCTGCGAATTGGCCAAGGGCGCTGCCGCGGTCCGCGTCCTCCATTTCGGCACGGTTGCGTTCGATCACAAGCGGGATTGCGATGATCAGAGCCGCAATGAGAAGAAACCAGATCATCTGTGAGCGCGCCACCGGTCAAGGATATAGCGGCTGGTCATCAGGTCCAGATGCGCGCCGCCGCCGTTTTTGAACAGGGTGATGTCATCCTCTGACTGGCGGGTGAACGCGCCGAGATCATAGTAATCCGCGACGATGTCACTTGCGCTCAGCACACCTTGGGCGATCGGGATCTTCAGCTCGCCGATATGATCAACCGTGGTGTCGAGGCTGTCGACAAAGACCCGGGCACGGGTCAGCGCCGTATCATCCACCTCGCGCATGTCGGGGCGGTAGGCACCGATCAGGTCAAGGTGCTGGCCGGGTTGCAGCCACGCGCCCTTGATTAGCGGTTCGGTCGACATGGTGGCGCTGGTGATGATGTCCGCGTCGCGCACCGCGGTCTCAAGATCATCGGCAACGCGCAGCCCGTCGATATCACGTGCCATCGCCTGAGCATTGGGGGCGGATCGGTTCCACACCGTGAATTCGGCATCGGGAAACACCGCCCGGTAGGCAGCGTGCAGCCCGCGCCCTTGGGTGCCCGCGCCGACGATCAGGATTTTGCGGCTGTCGGGGCGGGCAAGCTTGCGCGCGGCGAGCAGGCTGTCACCGGCGGTTTTCCATTTGGTCACGAGGTGGAAATCTACCAAAGCCTCGAGCGCGCCGTGATCATCTGCGTAAAGCGACACGCCGCCGTTCACCATCGGTGCCCCTTTGGCGGGGTTGTCGGGAAAGATGGTGGCGGATTTCACCGCCAAACCCAACCCGTCGATCCACGCGGCGCGGTTCAGCAAGGTGTCCTTGCCCCGATACAAAAACGTATCCGCGATTTCGGCGCGCGGCAGGTTGTGCCCCTGGGCCAGTGCGTCGGTCAGGCCGATCCAGTCCAGCAGCGCGTCGCCGGCGTCGAAGGGGATGATGTCGAACTGGGTCATGCGGCCTCTGCTTCCGTCAACAGCCCCGCAGCGACGAGCCTGTCAGCCCAGCCGTCCGGCCCGGTGAAATGATGGGTCTGCCAGCCGCGGGCGTTGGCGGCGTTGATATTGTCGATACGGTCGTCGGTGAACAGAAGCGCGTCGCCGGACAGGCCCGATCCTTCCTCGAGCGCTGCATAGATCGCGGGATCGGGTTTGATCATACCCATATGACCCGAGATGAAATCGCGATCAAAGGCGCGCAGGAAAGGATAGTGTTCAGCCGCATGATCATAGGATTGGATGCCGAAATTGGTCAGCGAAAACACCGGCACGCCCTTGGCCTGCAGCGCCTCTTTCAGCCTGAGAGAGCGGGGGATCACGGGGGCGGCCATTTCGATCCAGCGATCATGCCACATGCGGATCTCATCGCGCCAGGCGGGGTTGGCTTCGGCCGCGGCATAGATCGTGTCGGTGAAATGCTGGCCGCTATCGACAAGATCGTTCATGCCGTGCAGGTCTACCTCGGCGAACATGGCGCGGCGGCGGTCCTCTCCGATCACGGAGTCATAGAACCGTTCGGGCTGCCATTCGATCAGCACATTTCCGATGTCAAAGACGACTGCCGCTGGTTTCATGTGCTCTTCCTTTTGCCGGGTCGGTGGGGGCACCTGCGCCGCCCTTGCCCTATCGTTGTGCCGCGCGAAGCTCGCGTTCTAGCGCGTCCAGAAAACGGGAGCGGTCGGCCTTTGTAAACCCTTTGCCGCCGCCCTGGCGAAACGGGTCCGCGGCACGCAGGTCGGCCATCAAATCACGCGTCGCCAGCACATTGCCGATATTGGCTGCGGTCAGCGCTTCGCCATTGTGTTTCAGCACCCGCGCGCCGGCTTCGACACAGCGGGAGGCAAGAGGAATGTCGCCGGTCACCACGACGTCACCGGGGCCGCAGCGTTCGGCGATCCAGATGTCGGCGATGTCGGGGCCATCGGGGACAATCACGGTTTCGACCAGCGGGTTCTGCGAGGGACGCAGCCCGCCGTTGGACACCACAAACATCCGCACCTTGTGGCGGGTGGCAACGCGTTCCGCCTCTGCCTTCACGGGGCAGGCGTCCGCGTCGATATAAAGCACCGTCATCGCCGGGCCCTATCGCGCATAAAGCGCATCGGCGTGGAAGGCGATGTGGTCTTCCATGAAGGTCGAGATGAAGAAATAGCTGTGATCATAGCCCGGCTGCATCCGCAATGTGGCGTTCTGGCGGGCTTTCGCCATCGCCTCGGCCAATGCTTCGGGTTTCAGCAGATCAAGGAATTGGTCATCGGTGCCCTGATCAATGAGGATCGGCCCGTCAAAGCCGCGCTCCGCCATCAAAAGCGTCGCGTCATGTTTGGCCCAGGTCGTCTCGTCACTGCCCAGATAGGCTGCCAGTTGTTTGCGGCCCCAGTCACTGCTGGTTGGATGCGCAATCGGCGCGAAAGCCGAGACCGAGGTAAAGCGCCCCGGCAGGTTCATCGCCAGCGTCAGCGCCCCGTGCCCGCCCATGGAGTGGCCGCAGATCGCCTGCCGGTCCATATCCAGCGCGAAGTTTTCACCCAGCAGCGCAGGCAGTTCGTCGGCGATATAGTCCCACATCTGGAAATGCGGTGCCCATGGGTCTTGGGTGGCGTTCACATAGAAGCCCGCGCCCTTGCCCAGATCATAGGCGTCGTCGTCGGCCACATCCTCACCGCGGGGGGAGGTGTCGGGAAAGACCACCGCGATCCCGTGTTCCGCGGCCCATGCCTGCGCCCCCGCTTTGGTCATCGCGTTTTCATGGGTGCAGGTCAGCCCCGACAGGAACCACATCAAGGGCACCGGGCCCTGCTGCGCCTCTTCGGGCAGGAACAGCGCAAAGGTCATGTCGCAGTTGCAGGCGGTGGAACGGTGGGAATAGACGCCTTGGGTGCCTTTGAAGCTGGCGTTTTCGGAAATCGTTTTCATCGGGCGTCTCCTGTGTGTGGTTGGTCTATGGCTATCGGCCCTCGGTCTGCGCGGCAAGGGCAGGACGCTGCGCTGGCTGAGTATTTGCCAAAGGGTGAAGGCTAAAGCGCGGTGACCCACGCGATGACGAGGCTGACGCTGAGGATGCTGAGCAGTGTCGAGACAAGGATTGCGGCAGACACCCGTTGCGGCCCGACGTTATAATGTTGGGCCAGCATATAGACATTGCCCGCGACCGGCAGCGCGGCGGTGGCGATGATCACGCCCGCCTTATACGGATCGACGTTGAACAGCCATAGCGCGGCAAAACCCACAAAGGCCGGGTGCAGCACCAGTTTGCAAAACGATAGCCAGCCCGCGACATGCAGCTTTTCCGCCGATTTCGTCGCCAGCGATGCCCCGATGGCAAAAAGCGCGCCGGGGGTCGCGGCCCCGCCGAGGATGGCCAGAAATTCGTTCATCGGATCAGGGATCGGGATCTGAAGGCCGGACCAGATAAAGCCAAGGGTCATGGCGACGATCATCGGGTTTTTCACCAGCCCCACGGAAATCGTGCGCAGGGCGCGCAGGCTCAGCTGACCATCGCGCGCGCCGGTGATCAGGATCACGATGAGGCTGGAAAACACGATCAGATCCACCGCCAGGGCCAGCACGACGGGGCCGATTGCCTCTGCCCCGAGCAGCAGGGTCAGCATGGGCACGCCGAGGAAGCCGGTATTGCCGATCACGGCACATTGGGCCTCCATCGCGGTGGCGGGGACATCGAGGCGGCGCAGAAAGCCTGTCAGCGTTGCGATGCCATAGACAAAGCCGGTGCCCCATAGATAGGCCGCGACGAGGCGGCTGTCCCAGACCTCGGCCAAGGACAGGTTGGCGGAAAAGCGGAACAGCATGGCAGAGAGGGCGAAGTAGAAGACGAATTTGGTCAGATAGGCCGTGGCCTCTGCCGTGAAGAACCGCGTGCGCCCGGCCCAATAGCCCAAGCCGATCAGCGCGAAAAAGGGAAGTGTCTTGAGAAAGATCGCCAGCATGTGAAATTGGTAGCGGCTGGCTGTGCTTCGTGCAACGGGGCAACAGTGCTGTGACGCAAATACACAGGCTTTGGGGTGGGGGGCTGCATTTGGGACTTGGAACTGAACGGTTCAGTTTATACTCTGCCTTTCAAACTGCCGGAGCCTTCATGACCAGTGACCAGACCAAGGTTCGTAAGGGCCGTAAATTCGATCAGGTTCTTGCGGGGGCGCGTGATGTCTTTATGGCGGACGGGTTTGAGGGCGCCAGCGTTGATGCGATTGCCCGTGCCGCTGGCGTGTCCAAGGCGACGCTTTACAGCTATTTCCCCGACAAACGTCTGTTGTTCATGGAGGTCGCCGATACCGAATGTGCCCGCCAGTCACGGCAGGCTTTCGATAGTATCGACACCGATGCGCCGCCGCGTGTGGTGCTCGGGCTGGCCGGTCGGCATTTGCTGGGGTTCATCACATCGACCTTTGGTCAGCAGATGTTTCGCCTATGCGTGGCCGAATGTGATCGGTTCCCCGAGCTTGGCCAGCGCTTTTATAACTCCGGCCCAGCTGTGGTCCGGCGCGAGATGGCGGGGTATTTCGAGACCGCTGTCGCCCGTGGGCAGCTGCGTATGGAGGACCCGCTACTGGCAGCCGACCAATTCGGAGAGCTTTGCAAGGGGGATGTCTGGCTGCGACTGACCTTTGGTATCATCGACAGGATTTCTCAGGCAGAGATCGACCGCGTGGTAGACAGCGCGGTCGATGTATTTCTGGCGCGCTACGCGGCTTAGCCCTTGGGCCGGTTGTCGATAATCCGCACCGCTTTGCCTTCGGAACGGGTGATGGTGTTCACATCGCCGACGTCGATCATCACGCTGATGCCCACGGTTTCCTTGATCTGCGCGGCCAGCTGCTGTGCCGCTGTTTGCCGGGCGGCATCGTCGACGGTGGCGTCGACACATTCGCACAGCACCCGCATCTGATCCATGCGGTCGGGCTTGCTGAGCTCGATCTGGAAATGCGGAGCGAGACCGGGGGTGGCCATCAACGCCTCTTCGATCTGGGTGGGGAAGACGTTGACGCCGCGCAGGATGATCATGTCGTCGCTGCGGCCGGTGACTTTCTCCATCCGGCGCATGCTGCGGGCGGTGCCCGCGAGCAGGCGGGTCAGATCGCGGGTGCGGTAGCGGATGATGGGAAACGCCTCTTTGGTGAGCGAGGTAAAGACCAGCTCCCCCTGTTCGCCATCGGCCACGGGCTGCCCGGTTTCGGGGTTGATGACCTCGGGGTAGAAATGATCCTCCCAGATGTGCAAACCGTCTTTGGTTTCGACACATTCGCAGGACACGCCGGGGCCCATAATCTCGGACAGGCCGTAGATATCGACAGCGTGCATATCAAACGCCTGTTCAATCTCGAGCCGCATGGCATTGGTCCAGGGTTCGGCCCCGAAGATACCTACTTGCAACGAAGACTGGCGCGGATCGATGCCTTGACGCGCGTATTCATCCAAGATCGACAGCGCATAAGAGGGTGTGACCGTGATGCCGTCGGGTTTGAAATCCTCGATCAGGCGAACCTGTCGCGGGGTCATCCCGCCCGAGATCGGTACGGTGCTTAGTCCAAGGCTATCCGCCCCCAGATGCACCCCCAACCCTCCGGTAAACAGCCCGTAGCCATAGGCGTTATGCAGCATGTCGCCGGGTTTCAGCCCTGCCGCGCGCAAGGACCGCCCCATGACGCTGCCCCAATTGGCGAGGTCATTCTTGGTGTAGCCCACGACAGTCGGCTGGCCGGTGGTGCCCGAGGACGCATGGATGCGCGCCAGCTGGTCGCGGGGCACGGCGAACATCCCGAAGGGGTAATTGTCGCGCAGGTCGGTTTTTACGGTGAAGGGGAATTTCGCCAGATCGCTCAGGTCGTTCAGGTCGTCGGGGTGGACGCCCGCGGCATCAAAGCTTTGACGGTAGAAGGGGACATTCGCATAGGCGTGGTGCAGGGATTTCTTCAGCCGCTCCAATTGCAGGGCGCTGATTTCATCGCGGCTGGCAAGCTCGATCGGGTCAAGCGATGATCGGGCAGGCGTGAGGTCTTTCATGGGGTCATTTCCTCCTCGAAATGGTGGCCTTTGATGGTGCGTGACAGGCCACGGAACAAGGCGATGGTCCGCCCGTCCTCCCCCGTGACTGTCACGTCATAGACGCCGGAGCGTCCGGTTCTGGATTGTTCCCGTGCCGCCGCGTGCAGCCGTTCGCCAGCCTTCCCCGGTGCGAGGTAGGAAATCTGGTTCTGCTGGGCGACGGCAAGCTGGTTGTAGCTGTTGCAGGCGAAGGCAAAGGCGCTGTCGGCGAGGGTGAAGATATACCCGCCGTGGGCGATGCCGTGGCCGTTCAACATGGCCGCGGTGACCACCATCGACAGCTCCGCCGCGCCGGGGGCGATATGGTCGATGCGCATCCCCAAAGACTGGCTGGCCGTATCGGTGGACCACATGGCAGCGGCGGATTTTTCGGCGCGGAGTTGCGGGGTCATGGCGGGCCTTTATGTTTCACAATTTGGATGCTTGCACAGATAATGTAACGCTTTCAAGAGAATTGATCGGCGGCTCTCTTGATTTGAGCGGCGAAGGGCGCAACTGTCAAAACATGACAGTGCATATTCATCCCTCACACCCGCAGAATGAACGCGCGCCCGAACAGGTTTCCTTTCACCGGACGGAGCTTGGCCCGATCCTGTCGCTTTATGGGCGCATGGTCGCGGCGGGGGAATGGCGCGACTATGGAATCTCTTCGCTGCGCGAGGTCGCGGTGTTTTCAATCTTCAGGCGCACTGCAGAGATGCCGCTTTACCGGATCGAGAAACGTCCCAAGCTGCGGTTGAAGCAAGGGATGTACGCGGTGATCGGGGCCAATGGGCAGGTGCTGCGCCGCGGTCAGGATCTGGCTGCCGTGCTGCGCGTGCTGGAACGCAAGATGATCCGCGCCGTCGACCCCTAGACCGCCGCGCTGGTCGAGGGGGCGGATGGATTTAAGGCCATTTGGAAGGGCTGAGCCGTTTGTGCCCGGTCAGCGGGCCGTCGGTTTTGGCGATACGGGTCAGCGCGTCCTGGATGGGTTCGCGGGTGACGGCCATATGATGCGCATTGGCGTGGATCATGGTGGCGGGGTCGAGGACCAGCGCCACATGGCCTTTCCAGAACAGGAGGTCATTGCGTTGGATGTCGCGCGGGACGGGGCCTGCACCTGCTACGGTATCGGCAAAGCTGGTCTGCTGCTGGTCGCTGTCACCGGGGCAGGGAATGCCGCAGGCGAGGAAGGCGGCCTGAACGAGGCCCGAGCAATCGATCCCCCAGCGGCTGTTCCCGCCCCAGAGGTAGGGCGTGCCGAGAAACAGCTCTGCCACGGCGGCGGGGTCCGGGAAAGCGTGCGGCAGCGGGGCGAGGTGTTGGGTCGGGATATGGCCAAGCGAGGTCTGGGCAAATCGGCCTTCCGTTCCCGTCACCATAACGCGGCTGCCAAAGCTGAGGCTGCTGACATCCGGTGATTTCAGATCGGCACGCGTATAGGCGTGGGTGGCGGGTGCGGTGACGACGTGAGTCGGGGGGACCGCAGGGCCGATGGCGGTTTCGGATATGTAACCGCAGTAGTTGTCCTTGGTCAGTTGCACATAGGCGGTGCCATCGGTGCGATCCAGCACGGTCAGCGCCTCACCCAAGAGCGCTTGCCGGTCGCGGGGGCCGTCGGGGCTGCGGTTCAGATCAACGACCGGTAGGGTGATCTGCGCCGCTGTCTTTTCGGTGATCCGCTTGGGGTCGGGATGCAGCCGTCGGTCGGTCATTGTGACAGGATCGCCCCGAGGCTGGCATGCAGCGCGCGTGTGGCCTGACCCACGCCGCCTTTGGCGCGGGCAGGGGCGGCGCTTGGTTGCCAGCCGTAGATGTCGAAATGCGCATAGGGGCTGTCGGTGACGAAGCGACGCAGAAACAGCGCGGCGGTGATACAGCCTGCGAACCCGCCAGAGGGAGCGTTATCCAGATCGGCGATACCGGGTTCGATCAGCGGCTCGTAGGGCGTGTGGAAGGGCATACGCCAGACGGGGTCGGCGTGGGTGGCGGCAGCGGATTCCAACGCGGCGACGAAATCGGGATCGTCGCTGAAATAGGGGGCAAGATCGGGACCCACGGCGACCCGTGCGGCACCGGTCAGCGTCGCCATAGAGATAATCTGGTCGGGCTTGTCCTCGTCCGCCAGAGCCAGCGCATCGGCCAGCACCAACCGGCCTTCGGCGTCGGTATTGTTGATCTCGACCGTGAGGCCCTTGCGCGAGGTCAGGATGTCTTGGGGGCGGAAAGCATTGCCGGAGACTGCGTTTTCAACCGCGGGGATCAGCACGCGCAGTTGCAGGTCCATCCCCGTGGCCATGATCATATGCGCCAGACCCAGCACCGCCGCCGCGCCACCCATGTCCTTTTTCATCAGACCCATCGACGCGCCGGGTTTCAGGTTCAGCCCACCGGTGTCAAAACACACGCCTTTGCCCACCAGCGTCAGCTTTTTCCCGGTTTTGCCCCAGGTCAGGTCGATCAGCCGGGGCGCGCGGTCGGCGGCGCGGCCGACAGTATGGATAAGCGGCAGGTTCTGTGCCAACAGATCGTCGCCCGTGATGACAGAGATCTGCGCCCCGTGTTGATCTGCCAGTTTACGCGCTGCGGCTTCCAGATCGGGCGGGCCCATATCCGAGGCGGGCGTGTTGATCAGGTCGCGGGTCAGCATCTCCCCTTCGGCGAGGGCGCGGATGTGATCGGCGTCGATCCCAGCGGGCGCAACAAGGCGGGCGGCCATCGGAGATTGCGAGGCATAGCGGTCAAACCGATAGGACGCGAGCAGCCACCCCAGAGCCTCTACCGCGCGCTCTGCCGCGGGCAGGTCGGCGTGCAGTTCATAGTCGCCCTTGGGCAGCTTTGCCGCGGCACCTGCCAGATGGAAGCGCCCCCGTTTGCGGGCGCTGGCCGTGCCGTAGCCCGCCAGAGCCACGCGCAGCGCGCCATCTTCGCCCGGCAGCGTCAACGCCTGCCCCAACGCGCCGGTAAACCCCTGTGCCGCGACCCAAGTGCGTGTGGCATCGGATTGCCCGTCGAGCCAGTCAGGCAGGGCATCGGAGGCAATCAGATGCAGCGGGATCGCAGCGGCGGAGGGATCGGCGAAGAGAGCGGACATAGGGCTGGGCCTTTCGTGCGTGATAGTCGCGCGCAGCCTAGACGTATCCTGTGGCGCTGCAAGCCCGTCAAAGGGTCACATCCTGCGCGTCCCAGATCGCGGTCAGCGACCGTTCGCCGATGCGGATCAGCCGCGTGAGCGTCGCCCCGATCGCGACGTGACTGTTCTGGTCAATCGCGCAGATCACATCCCCCGCAACGTTTGCCAGCTTTTGCAGCCCCACCTGTTCGGCAATCGCAATCAGCGACCGGCAGTTTTTACGCAGTTCAAGCCAGTTGGATGCCTGATACAGACGGTCGCAGTGGGACATGCGCAGGGCCAATTCCTCCATCGCGCGACAGACGACATCCTCGGCCCCTGATTCACCCAGTTGGTCATACAGGATACCCAGACGTTCCTGATCTACGCGGACTTGTTCGACTGGCCGCATTTGCAATACATACATTAGAGTCACCTCATCATTACGCCCCCACAGCGCATCTGCACTATGTCGGCCAATTGATGTCCAATTCGTTTACGGCCGTGTGCGTTTTCGCTCGAATACGATGCGAATTCAGAGTATTTTGGCTAAAATTTAGTAAAGGCGAGACAGAGATGGATAACGCGAAACCGCTCCCGAATTATCTGGTTCAACGGTATCACGGATGGAAAGCAACCAGTTACGCTGAAAACGAGGCATGGTACCGCCGTTTGGCCAGCGACGGGCAGCATCCTCGTGCGATGATCATTTCGTGCTGCGATAGCCGCGTGCATGTAACATCGATCTTTGGGGCGGATCAGGGTGAATTCTTTATTCACCGTAATATCGCCAACTTGGTGCCACCTTACCAGCCTGACGGGCAGCAGCACGGGACGTCGGCCGCGGTTGAATATGCGGTTCAGTCGTTGAAGGTCGCGCATGTTATCGTGCTCGGTCACTCCAGCTGTGGCGGTGTGCAGGGCTGTCTGGACATGTGCAAAGGCAACGCGCCGGCGCTGGATGCCAAAGACAGCTTCGTCGGTCGGTGGATGGATATCCTGCGCCCGAAATACGATGCGGTGTCGGACATCGAAGACCCGAAAGAGCAGGCACGCCAGCTTGAGAAACACGCTGTTATGACCTCTCTTGAGAACCTGATGACGTTCCCCTTTGTGGCGCAGCAGGTCAAAGCGGGCGAGCTGACGTTGCACGGCCTGTGGCACAACATCGGCGAGGGCGGGCTTGAGTGCTATAGCGCCGATAAAGAGATGTTCCGGCCCGTATAATGGGCTGGTCTGACAGGGACGGTTCCGGCGGCACCTGCGCGTGATCGTTCCTGCGCTTTTGCTGACCGTGTCGATCCTTGGTACGGTCATCGCGACCTCCCAGCCGGTTTGGGGGGATCTGGTTTTGCTGGCGGGGCCTTGTGCCATCGCCAGCGCCATCTTGCTCCTGCGCGAGGCGCGGGTCTGGTTGGCGGGGCAATCCCGGCGCAGTGCCCGTGGTGCGGTGGTGATTGACGGGTCAAACGTCATGTACTGGTGGGGCGGCACGCCGCTGATCACGCCCGTGCAGGACGTGGTGCGGACCCTGAAAGACCTTGGCTTCAAGACAGGCGTGGTCTTTGATGCCAACGCAGGGCATCTGCTGACGAACGCTTACAAAGATGATGCGGCGCTGGCGGCGATGCTGAAGCTGCCGGTGGATCAGGTGATGGTCGTGCCAAGCGGATCGCCGGCCGATCCCTTCATCCTCACCGCCGCGCGCGAGATGGGGGCGGTTGTCGTGAGCAATGACCGCTACCGTGACTGGGCCGATGACTTTCCCGAGGTGCTGCGACGCGGACATCTGATCAAGGGTGGATACCGGCAACAAGAGCTGTGGTTCGACTTTGCCACGCTGTCAGACGAACAGAGCGCCGCCTGATGGCCAGAGCGCCCGCGGCAGCGTTGATCTGAACATGCCGGACATGAAAAAGGCCAGCGCATCGCACTGGCCTTTCCCGACATAAAGATCAGGGGGCGCTTAGCCTTTTTTCAACACTTCGCGGCCCAGCAGTTCCGCGATCTGCACGGCGTTCAATGCGGCACCCTTGCGCAGGTTGTCGCTGACACACCACAGGTTCAGACCGTTGTCGATCGTGCTGTCCTGACGGATGCGGCTGATGAAGGTTGCGAAATCGCCCGCACATTCAACGGGGGTGACATAGCCACCGTCTTCGCGCTTATCGATCACCATGATGCCGGGGGCTTCGCGCAGGATGTCGCGGGCTTCGTTCTCGTCCAGATGCTCTTCGAACTCGATGTTGATCGATTCGGCGTGGCCCACGAAGACCGGAACGCGGACACAGGTCGCTGTGACCTTGATTTTGGGATCGACGATTTTCTTCGTCTCTACCATCATCTTCCACTCTTCTTTCGTGTCACCGCTGTCCATGAAGACGTCGATATGCGGGATCACGTTAAAGGCGATCTGTTTGGTGAACTTCTTCGCGGGCTTGTCGTCGGTGGGGTTGTAGATCGATTTGGTCTGGTCCCACAGTTCGTCCATGCCGTCTTTGCCCGAACCGGACACCGACTGGTAGGTCGACACGACAACACGTTTGATCGTGGCGCGGTCGTGCAGCGGCTTGAGCGCGACAACCATCTGCGCGGTCGAGCAATTCGGGTTCGCGATGATGTTTTTCTTGGAGTAATCGTGGATCGCGTCGGCGTTCACCTCTGGCACGATCAGCGGGATATCGGGATCGTAGCGGTACAGCGACGAGTTATCGATGACCACGCAACCGGCCTTGGCGGCCTTGGGCGCGTATTTTTTGGTCGCTTCCGAACCGACGGCGAACAGCGCCATATCCCAGCCCGTGAAGTCGAACGTATCCAAGTCTTTCGTCTTGAGCGTCTTGTCGCCAAAGCTGACTTCGGATCCCATAGACTTGCGCGAGGCAAGTGCCACGATTTCGTCTACAGGGAAGTGGCGCTCGGCCAGAATGTTCAGCATTTCACGGCCCACATTGCCTGTGGCACCCGCGATGACGACGCGATAACCCATCTTAAAACTCCAATACTAAAATGTGATGGTGCGGGCCTCTTATACCGCTTGGGCCCGCGGGGGAAGGGGGCGCGGCCTATTCGCCTGCATCGCGGGAAAACAGGTAGACGAACAGACCCGCTGCCATGAGCGCGGCAAACAGGGTGAAAATCATCACATAGGGGGCCTGCGCGGTGACGGCGGGCTGGCTGGCCGCATAGACGCGGCCCGACAGGAACTGCGCCACGCCAACGCCCCCAATGCTGCACAGGTTCAACAGGGTCATGCCCCGCCCGACCAGCTGCGGCGGCATAAAGCTGCGGCCGTGGGCGATGATCACCGCATAGGTCGCGCCAAAGAAACCGACAGCGGCCATCAGCGCCGTGGCAAGAATGATGCCGCTGTCGGGGAAAAGCATAAGCGCCACCAATGCCGCGAGGTTCAGCGCCGTGCCCCCGACAATCACCCATTTCGTGCTGCCGATCACGCGGTCCAGCGGGCCATAGGCGAGGCTGCCTGCCACCATCGCGATCCCCATCAACAGGGTCGCCCAGCCGATCTGGTGAGCGTTCGCGGCAAAGACATCCTCGAAATAGGGACCGATCCAGAGCCCGCGCAACGCGCCGACCTGGGCGTAGCTGACGCTCATGATGGGAAAGATGAACCACAGCGCCTTGATCTTGAACACGCCAAGTAGGCTGCCGCGTTGTTCCCCTTCGGGGGTGGCGGGGTCGCGCACGACGCTCCAGATGCCAACCGCCGTCAGCGTGGTGATGGCGCAAAGCCCCCAAAGCGACGCGCGCCAGCCGATCGTTTCCGCCGCAATCGCCATCGGATAGGAGGCGACGAGATTGCCAAGCGTGCCGATGCCCACCATGACAGAGGCGAGCACGACAAAGCGGCTTGGTGCGAATTCACGCGCAAAGATATAGTAGGCTCCCATCAACACCGGCGCACAGCCGATCCCGATCAGGACCATCGCCAGATTGATGTGCAGCGGCTGCGTCGCCACCGCGAACAAAGCCGCCCCGCCGCCTCCGCCCACCAGCAGCAAGCTGGCCGCCGTGCGCCGCGGCCCGACTGTATCCAGCGCCCATCCCACAGGCAGTTGCATCGCCGCAAAGGAGAAGAACCAAAGCCCCGACGCAAAGGCGAGGTCTTCGGGCGTGGCCCCCAGATCAACGCGCAGTGATGGGCTGAGCACGGCTAGAAAGGCACGGAAAAACTGGCTGAGCACATAGCCCAGCCCCAACAAAGCTACCCCGCGTGTCATGTCAGTGTGTCACGCCATTTGCCCGCAAGCGCTTGCGCCGCGTGGCTGAGCAGCAGAACATCCGCCCCGACCGCAACAAACTGCGCCCCGGCCTCAAGCGCGTCGCGGGTCATGTCGTCGTGGGTCGACAAGATGCCCGGTGCCTTGCCCGCCGCGTGTATCTTGTGCAGCGCGGTCATGATCGCGTCTTGTACATCGGGGTGGAGCGCATTGCCCATGTACCCCATATCAGCCGCCAGATCCGCAGGGCCGATGAACACGCCGTCGATCCCGTCAACCGCGAGGATCGCATTCAGGTTCTCAAGGCCCTTCACGCTTTCGACCTGCACCAGCAGGCAGATCTCATCATCCGCCGTGGTGCCGTAATCCGCGATCTGCGAGAAACGCGCGGCACGGGTCAGCGCATAGCCGACGCCGCGGTCGCCGTGAGGCGGATAGGTGACATCGCGCACCAGTTGGCGGGCCTGATCGGCGTTATCCACCATAGGCACCAGCAGGGTCTGCGCCCCCGCATCCAGCATCTGTTTGATCAGATAGGTCTCCCCCACGGGGACGCGCACGACGGGGTGGCTGTCAGAGGCTTCAAGCACCTGAAGCTGCGCCATGATAGAGCGCAGGTCGTTCGGCGCGTGTTCACCGTCAATGACCAGCCAGTCAAAACCGGCGGTCCCCATCAGTTCGGCGCTATAGGTGTCCGCAAGGCCCAACCAGCAGCCAAAGACGGTGTCGCCTTGTTTCAAAGCCTGTTTGAATGCGTTGAAGGGGGCTGGCATGGGCATGATCCTTGGTGCTGTTTCGGCGTACCCTAGGGTCAAGCATCACGGAGTGTCCAGAGGGGGCGCTGCCCCCGCCCGCGCAGACGTTTGCTTAACCCGCCGCCATGTCGGCAACAGTGGGCAGCGGGGCGACGGCGCCGTAGCCCTGGACAGACAGCGCAGAGGCCGCGACGGCGTAGTGGCAAGCGGCTTCGGGGGTGTCGCCTTTTGACAGGCGGGTCAGGAAGGCCCCGTCGAAACAGTCTCCGGCACCTGTGGCGTCGACGGCTGTGACCGGAACGCCGGGAATATGCGTTATCGCTCCGGCGTGCCCCAGAAGCGCGCCGTCCTCTCCGAGGGTCAGGGCGACGATGTCCGGCCCCATTTTGTGAAATGCCCGCACGATGTCTTCGGGGGTGTCCAGACCCGTAATCTGGCGCGCGTCATCCAGACCCGGCAGCGCGATATCCGCCAGCCCGAGCGCTTGGGTAATCACGGAACGGGCTTGCTCGAGGGGCCAGAGCGCCAGCCGCAAGTTCGGATCGAAAGACACCTGCCGTCCGGCCGCCCGTGCGATACGCATCGCCTCCAGACCGGCATCGCGCGCGCCGGCACTGATCGCCAGAGTGATGCCGGACAGATGGGTGAACCGGGCGCGCTCTATGGCCTCGACAGGCAAGCTGTCTGCGGTCATTCGGCTGGCAGCAGAGCCTGCGCGACGATATTCGAACCGGTGCCCATCTGAACCGTGGCGCACGAAGTAGAGCCCTGTCGGGGCCGATGCGTCCGTCGCAACGCAGGAGGCATCGACGCCCTCGCGGCTCCAAAGATTGCGAAGCTCTTGCCCGAAACCGTCGTCGCCCAAGCGCGTTGCGATGGCGCTGCGCGCGCCGAGGCGGGCAGCGGCAATGGCGACGTTTGACACGTCACCACCGAACCCCTGATGCCACTGCGTCCCCTTGATCTGGTTGAACTCGACCAGCGGTTCGCCGATGCAGATAATATCGAAGTCGCGCATGGGGTCAGTGGTTGTTGCGCGGCAGGCCGCGGCTGGTGATGTCGCGGTATTCGGTAGCACCTTCAAAGACCATGCCTTCGGAGAAGGGGCGTACTTTCTCGCGGAAGATCTCTTGCCAGGGGGATTGGCTTTCTGGCTGCGCATAGCCCCCCGCAGCGTCCAGCGCAGCGCGGCGCGCGGCAAGCTCGGTTTCGTCCAGCAGCACGTCCACGCGGCGCTGTTTCAGGTCGATGCGGATCGGATCGCCGTCTAGCAGCAGCGCAAGCCCGCCCCCATCCGCAGCTTCGGGCGACGCATTAAGGATCGACGCCGAGCCAGAGGTGCCCGACTGCCGCCCGTCGCCGATGCAGGGGAGTGCGCGGACGCCCTGTTTGATCAGATAGCTTGGCGGGCGCATGTTCACCACCTCGGCCCCGCCGGGATAGCCCTTGGGCCCTGCGCCACGCATCACCAGAACACTGTCATCGGTCAGCCCCAACGCGGGGTCATCGATGCGGGCGTGAAAGTCTTCTGGCCCGTCGAATACCGCGACACGGCCTTCAAAAGCCTCTTGTGCGTTCGAGAAATAGCGCGCCCGAAAACCCGCGTCGATGGCAGAGGTTTTCATCAAGGCGCTGTCGAACAGGTTGCCGCGCATGTTCAGGAAACCCGCATTGGGTTTCAACGGTGACGCCGCGCGGCGGATCACATCCTCATCAAGGATCGGCGTGTCGGTGTAGAGTTCGGCGATGGTTTGACCGGTCACAGTCAGCGCATCGGGATGTGGTAAAAGCCCGGCCCGCAACAATTCACCGATCACAGCGGCTGTGCCCCCCGCGCGGTGGAAGTCTTCGCCCAGATAGGTGCCGACGGGCTGCATATTGACGAGGAGTGGCACGGCGTGGCCGAATTCCTCCCAGTCTCCGTTGCTCAGCGCGATGCCAAGATGCGCAGCGATGGCATTGAGGTGGATCGGCGCGTTGGTGGATCCGCCAAGGGCGGAGTTGACGACAATGGCATTCTCGAAGGCTTCGCGGGTCATGATCTGGGCCGGGCGCAGGTCTGCATGGACCATATCAACGATACGTTTTCCCGTATGATAGGCCGCTTGCCCGCGTTCGCGGTAGGGTGCGGGGATCGAGGCAACGCCGGGCAGCTGCATGCCCAGAGCCTCTGACAGGGAGTTCATCGTCGACGCGGTGCCCATCGTGTTGCAGAACCCGACCGAGGGGGCGGAAGAGGCCGCGATCTCGAGGAATTCTTCGGCGTCGATTGTGCCGGCCGCCAGCTCTTGCCGCGCCTGCCAGATCACCGACCCCGATCCTGCACGTTCGCCCCGGTGCCAGCCGTTCAGCATCGGCCCGACAGAGAAGGCCAGGGCGGGCATGCCCACCGTCGCCGCTGCCATCAGCAGCGCTGGCGTGGTTTTGTCACAGCCAATGGTCAGCACGACGCCGTCGATCGGGTAGCCATACAGGCTTTCGACGAGGCTAAGATAGGCGAGGTTACGGTCCAGCATCGCGGTCGGACGCTTGCCGGTTTCCTGGATAGGATGCACCGGAATTTCCATCGGGATGCCTCCGGCGGCGATGATCCCGTCGCGGGTCCGTTTGGCCAGCTCGATGTGGTGGCGGTTGCACGGGCTCAGGTCGCTGCCGGTCTGCGCGATCCCGATCACCGGCTTGCCTGACCGCAGTTCTTCAAGCGTGAGCCCGTAGTTCAGGTAGCGTTCAATATAGAGCGCGGTCATCTCCGGATCGTCGAGATTGTCGAACCACTTACGGGAGCGCAGAGATTTGGTGTCGGTCATAATTCGTCTTTCAGCGGCCGGTCACGCCAGGGAAGGCAATGAGAATAGCGAGCGCGAGGATTTGAAGGGCAATGAAGGGCAGGAGAGAACGGAAGATCTCTCCCAAAGAGATATCGGGTGGTGTCACCGACTTGAGATAGAAGGCGGCGGGACCAAAGGGCGGCGACAGGAAGCTGACCTGCATGTTCATGGCGAAGACCACACCGAACCACACAGGATCAAGACCGAGATCGCGAATGATCGGGACAAAGATCGGCATGGTCAGCAGTGCAATCCCTACCCAGTCCAGAAACATCCCAAGGACAAAGAGGATCGCCATCATGAACAAGACAATCACGGTTGGATTGTCGGACACGCCGGTGATCAGGTTAGAGACAAAGGTGATGCCCCCCATCAGGTTAAAGACCCCGACCAGTGCCGAGGCACCGATCCCGATCCAGACGATCATCCCGACGGTCGCGAGGGTCCGCTTGGCCGCGCCCACCATCAGCTCTGTGGTGAATTCGCCGCGGATCATCGTGGACAGGGTCACGCCGATTACCCCGATGGCAGAGGCTTCGGTGACCGAGGCAATGCCGCCATAGATCGACCCCAGCACAAAGATCACCACCATGATTGGCAAGATCAACCCTTTGAGCAGACGCATTTTCTCGGCTGTCGAGGTCTCGTCCGGTTCCGGGATCGGGGCGATGTCGGGGTTCATATAGGCCCGCACCAGCACGTAGATGATATAGAAGCTTGCCAGCATCAGACCGGGCAGGAAGGACGCGGTGAACAGATCCCCGATAGAGACGGACGCCGTCAGGCCATAGATGATCAACACGATGGACGGGGGCACCATTGTCCCCAAGGCCCCGCCCGCGCAGCATACGCCGATGGCCAGACGCCGGTCATAGCCAAGCCGCAACATCTGGGGTAGCGCCAGCAGACCCAGCAGCACCACCTCGCCCCCGATGATGCCGGACATGGCGGCCAGCACCACGGCGACCAGCAAAGTCTGGATCGCGATGCCGCCCCGCAGACGGCCACCGACCACGCGCATGGCGTCGAACAGATCGCGTGCAATGCCCGACCGATCAAGGATCGCAGCCATCAATACGAACATCGGTACGGATACGAAGACGAAGGAATTGACGAAGCTGAAGATGCGGCTGGTGATCAACGGCACGGCCATTGGCCCGAACCAGCCAAGCGCAAAAATCAGCGCCACGAGCAGGGTCACGAAAGCCAGTGGCATGCCGGTGATCAGCAGCAGGAACAAGGTGACGAACATCGCCCCTGTCGCCACTTCGATCCCCATGGCCTTAAAGTCGAACAGCGCTGTGAGAAGGTCCATCACCGGTCCTGTTTTGTCATGTAGTTCCAAGCAAGCACAGCGAACTGCACGGCCATGACCACGAGAATTGTAAAGAGAAAGATCTTAAGCATCCCCGGCGTGGGTGGATCCCATGCGCTGCCGCTGCTTTCCAGCCGGATCGCGCCGGTTGGCGTCCAGACCGCACGCACAAGGCTTTGCCATGCGGCCCAGCCGAAGAAGGCTGTCGCCACGAGGCAGACCAGCGAAATCACCACATTGAAAATGCGCCGCCACGGGGCTGACAGATAATCGTAGATCAGGACCACACGGATATGCGCATCCCGCGATACAACATAAAGCCCCCCATAAACAAAAGCGGTGGCGTTCAGAAAGATCACCGTCTCATGCGCCCAGATCGTGGGGGCGTCAAAGACATAGCGCAAGACCACTTCGATCCCGAGGATCGCGGCAGAGGCGAGGATCGCAAAGGCAAAAAGGATGCCGATCCGGTCGATGCCGCGCCCTAGCAGCCCGGCCTCCGGGATCGCCCCCTTGGGTGCGTCAATATCCACGGGTGCGCTGGCCGCGACGTTGGGATCTGTCCTGTCTTGCATATGCCCCTCCCGAGCGTTCACCCCTCCGGGCTGTCCGGAAGGGTGCTGGTGCTTCGGCGCTTATTGCAGCAGCCCGTTTTCTTCGAGATAGGCGGTCAGCGTGTCATAGACCTTGCGCGATGCGTCGGATGCTTCGGCCGCCTTCTCCCATTCGGTCTTGGCAAAGGCGCGGAATTTCGCACGCTCTTCATCGGACCAATTGTGCACGGTGATATCGGCGTTGGCTTCGGCTTCTTTCACCGCGGCCATGTCACGTTCGGCCAAGGTCGACACCTGGAGCTGCCGGAAGTCTTTTACGGACTCCACCAATGCGCTTTGGATATCCTCGGGCATCGAATCCCATACACCTTTGTTGATCGACACCTCGACCAGCGGCATGGAGTGGAAGCCGGGATATACAGGATGGTTCGCCACGTCATGCATGCCCTGCGCGTGGTTGGTCGAGAAGACGGTATAATCCGCCGCGTCGATCACGCCCTTGTCAAGCGAGGTGAACACCTCGGAGCCAGGCAAGTTGACCGGAGACGCGCCCGCCGCAGCAAAGACTTTCTGCACCATACCTTCGGGGGCGCGCATTTTTAGCCCCTTCAGATCGTCCACACCGTCTAGCGGCACCTTCGACAGAAACGCCTCGAGGCCGGGGGTCGTCGCGCCGATGAAATGCAAACCGTAGGGTTCAAGCATTTCGTTCATCAGTTCATTGCCGCCGCCGTTCTCCATAAAGTCGAACATCTGCTGCGGGTCTGACCATGCCCCGACCGGATTGGCAATCAGGCCAAACGCCGGCTCTTTCCCTGCGAAATAAGAGGTATCAGTGACGTGGCCATCAATAATGCCAGCCGCCACGGCATCCTGAGATTCAGTATGGGCGACGATTGTTTCAACTGGCAGCAGATCGACCTCGACGCGGCCGTCGGTTTTGGCGGCGACGTCTTTGGCCCATTCTTGCTGCAGCAAGAAGTTGGCGTTGCCTGCCGGATCAGATGACTGGAACTTGAGCGAAAAATCCTGTGCAGCAGCGGCACCGGCCAGCCCGGCGCTGACAAGTGCGGTTGCGGCCAGAAGCCTAGCGGTAAAGCGCATGTGTTTATCCTCCCTAAAAAGTCGTGACCGTAAACGGTGACGATGGGCGGACGCTAATGACAGCGCTGTCATCTGTCAACTATTCACAAGGACCTGCGCACGTGATAGGTTTTATCGTATGGAAAAGAACATTAAATACAAGCGGGTTACGTTGAACGAAGTCGCGGCAGAGGCCGGTGTCAGCGCTATCACGGTATCGCGGACGATTCGTGCCCCCGACATGGTCTCGGCCGGTGTGCGAAAGAAGGTTCAGGCTGCGATCGAACTGCTTGGGTATGTACCGGATCAAGCCGCTTCGGCGCTTGCGTCCGAGCGGACAAATGTGGTGGGTCTGCTGGTCCCATCGCTGACCAACGCGGTGTTTTCTGACGTCTTGCGCGGTGTTTACGATGTGATCGACGGGTCAGGCCTATCGGTGCAAATCGGTAATTTCCGCTATAGCCCCAGCAAAGAAGAAAACCTTTTGCGTACCTTCCTGCGTCAGCGCCCTGCGGGGCTGATTGTGGCAGGGATCGACCAAACCGACGCAGCACGGACCCTGCTCAAGTCCGCCCCCTGTCCCGTCGTGCAGATTATGGACGTGTCGGACTCTCCGATTGACCTCATGATCGGGTTCTCACACTACGATGGTGCGGTCGAAGGCACGCGGCACTTGATCGATGCGGGGTACAAAAAGCCCGGATTTCTGGGCGCGCGAATGGACCCGCGCTCGCAGGCGCGGCTTGCGGGTTTCACAGCCGAAGCGCAGGCGCGCGGCGTGTATGATCCGACCCGCGTGATCACGACGACCCACCCGTCCTCGGTGGGTATGGGCGGGCAACTGCTGAGCGATCTTCTTGCGCAAGCGCCAGACACCGATGCTGTGTTCTGCAATAACGACGACCTTGCCGCCGGCGCGCTGTTCGAGGCCGAACGCCGTCGCATCAACGTCCCCAACGATCTGGGTATTTGCGGCTTCAACGACCTTGAAATGTCGCGGCACCTGAACCCCGGCATTACCTCTGTCGCGACGCCGCGCTATGAGGTCGGCGCAGGGGCAATGACCCTGCTTCGGGACGCAATCGCTGACCGCGCGGCCATCCAAACGCCGCATATCCGGCTCGGCGTGGAGCTGATAAAGCGCGGGTCGACAAGGCGGGGGTGAATGTCGCGGATGACACGAGACCGGGCAGGGGGCGCTGCCCCCGTCGCGCAGGCGCGACTCCCCCGGAGTTTTCAGGGCAAAATGAAGAGGTCAGATGACCTTGATCACGTCTTTGTCGATGGCCAGCATATAGCCGCGCCGCGCGATATTCTTGACCAGCAGTTCCGACACGATCTGGTTGCCCAATGTATCGCGCAGACGTTTGATGCGCGTGGCCCCTGCTGCTTCGTCGCAGTCAGCGGCGGTCCGGCCCGAGATCATGCCCTCGATCTCGGAGCCTGAGAGCACGTCGTCATCCATGCGCGCTTCGGCAAGGACCGACATCGTTTCCATCGCGGCGGCGGTCAGTTTGAAGCCGAGGTTGTTGAGGTAGACGGTGTTTTCCTCGCGGCTGATCAGGAGCGAGTTTACTTGTATCCCCACCCGTTCGATCTGCGCCATGCGGCGGTTGAAGCCCACGAGCATGATCAGGAACACCAGCGCCGCGACCAGCATGGCCGTCGCAAAGACCAGCAGCACGATGATCACGATCCGGTAGCTCGACAGGGTTTCGGAAAACGCGGTGCCCGATTGTGCGAGAATTTCAAGCAGTTTGATTTCGGCCTGAGTAGTCAGATCGTCGTGCTCGACAAAGATGCGTTCGACCTGCGCGTTAAAGGCATTGGCGTCGGGCAGGGCCCATAGCAACAGCCCTGCGCCGATCAGAATGATCGCCACAACGGCCGCGATACCACCGCCGACAAAACGCCCGCCCGTGCGGCGCATCTCAGAAGCGGAGGAAATTTGGTCCGGCACTCGCTTTCCTTTGGTTTAGGCCATCCTTGCCAAAGACAGAGACGATCGTCAGCAACGTCCAGCCATGTGCAGCCAGCCGGTCCGTCAATTGGGCCTGCGCCGAGGCACGGCTGCAGTCACCGGATACCTGCGCCACACCATAATGCAGGCGCAAGGGGTTTTCCTGCTTTGCCTTGTAATCGGCAAAGCACTCCGCCGCTTGGGCAGAGGGGGCGGAGAGGGCCAGAAGCCCCGCAGCAGCCAGGGAAAGGAGGATGTGTTTCATGACGATCAGACTGCGCCTATCCGGGCGGATATTCAATATCCATTGGGTCTGTACCGCTTTGTTATTCGATAACAGGGGGGTGTTATTGCCTGTCTGAGGGGGGGCGGCCAGTTTGATCCCACGGCCTCGCTCTTGATGGCTTTGCATGGGGTGCTTCCCATGTTGCCCCCAACCGAAAGGATCAGACAATGCGCTTTACATTGCACCATAAATTCATCGCCTCGATTGCAGCCGCAGCCGTCGCTATCACCGCCTTTACTGCTGCCCCCGCCGCCGCGGGCGACCGTAACAGGGATCTGGCGAAAATCGCGGTCGGTGTTCTGGGCGTGGCCATTGTCGGCAAGATCATTCACGACAAGAACAAGCGCGACGAAGAACGTGCCCGGCAGGAAGTATCAAAGCACCGCCATGCGCCAAACACTGTGTACCGCGCCCCACGCCCTCAACGGGCCGAGCGCGTGCCCGTCTACCGCGCGCCGCAATCGCGCCACCGGGTAGAGCCGCGTCCGCTGCCCAAGGGCTACAAGCGCAAGCAGCATCACACCCATGCCAATGCCAAGCTGCTGCCCAAACAGTGTTTCCAGAGCTTCGACACGCGTCGCGGTCAGGTGCTGATGTTCGGCCGCCGCTGTCTTGAGAATAATTTCCGTCATGCCAACCGTCTGCCGCAGCAATGCGCGCAGCAGATCCGGACCCATCGGGGCACCCGCTATGGATATGACGCCCGCTGCCTGCGCGGCGCGGGATACAGTTTGGCGCGCGGTTAATCTCAGCGTGCCAATACCGGGGGCATTTCGATGCTCTCGGGTGGGGAAGGGAGGGATGTTCGGGCATCCCTCCCTTTCTTATGTGCTGTGGATATCTTTTGCGATTGTGACATCGCAGTCTTCGCAAGGTCACAATTCGCGTGGGCGGGGCTTGAGCTTTGGCGCGGGTTGGGGTTTTCACGGGTCATGAAACCAGATTTTGAATTTGAACGGGCCGCCCATGCGCGCGGCTTTGAGCGGGTCGCCGGCGTGGACGAGGTGGGGCGCGGGCCCTTGGCGGGGCCGGTCACTGCCGCTGCCGTGGTGCTGGACCCGGATCGCATCCCCGAGGGGCTGAATGATTCAAAAAAGCTGACCAAACCTGCGCGAGAACGCCTGTATGAAGAGCTTTTGCAGGTTGCGGATGTCAGCGTTGCCCATGCCTCGGTCGAAGAGATTGAAGAGCTCAACATCCTGAGGGCGAGCCACCTTGCCATGCTGCGCGCGCTGGAGGGGCTGAAGACCCCCGCCGACTATGCGTTGATCGACGGCAATATGATCCCGCGCGATCTGACCTTGCCTGCCGAAACCGTGATCAAGGGAGACGCTCGGTCGCAGTCGATTTCCGCGGCCTCAATTGCGGCTAAAATATGTCGAGATTGTGTCATGTTGTCCTTGGCGCAACAGCACCCCGGATATGGCTGGGAAACCAACATGGGATACGGGTCGAAAAAACACATGGAGGCGTTGCAGAAAATTGGTGTGACCCCACACCATAGACGTTTGTTCAAACCCGTACACAACATGTTGTATCAAGATAAATAACTAACCACTTGATTCAAAAAAGAAATTGACCAGGAATCGTCTGTCGGGGCATCTTGTGGATAACCAAGAGCACACAATGTGCCGGGCAAGAGGCAGCTATTATGAAGACGATGACCAAGGGTGCGGCAGCACTCCCTTTAAACACGATCATTTCTGGCGACTGTATCGAAGCGATGAATGCGCTTCCGGCAGAGTCGGTGGACCTTATCTTTGCAGATCCCCCCTATAACCTGCAGTTGCGTGGCGACTTGCATCGTCCCGACAATTCAAAGGTGGATGCGGTCGATGATGCGTGGGACCAGTTTTCCAGCTTTGCCGTCTATGACAAGTTTACCCGCGAATGGCTGAAAGCCGCGCGGCGTCTGTTGAAACCCAATGGCGCGATCTGGGTCATTGGCAGCTATCACAATATTTTCCGCGTTGGTGCCGCCTTGCAGGATGCGGGTTTCTGGATCTTGAACGACGTGGTGTGGCGCAAGTCGAACCCGATGCCGAACTTTCGCGGCAAGCGCTTTACCAATGCGCATGAAACCATGATCTGGGCCGGCAAGGACGAGAATTCCAAATACACCTTCAACTACGAAGCGTTGAAAGCGCTGAACGAAGGGATCCAGATGCGCAGTGATTGGGTGCTGCCGATCTGCACCGGCCACGAACGTCTGAAGGACGAGATGGGCGATAAAGCGCATCCGACGCAAAAGCCCGAAAGCCTGTTGCACCGTATTCTTGTAGGGTCCACCAACCCCGGTGATGTCGTGCTTGATCCGTTCTTTGGCACTGGCACCACAGGCGCCGTTGCCAAGATGCTGGGCCGAGACTTTATCGGGATTGAACGGGAAGAGGCGTATCGCAAGGTTGCCGAAAAGCGGATCAAATCCGTGCGCAAGTTCGATAAGGAAGCGTTGCAGACCACCACCTCGAAACGCGCCGAGCCGCGCGTGCCGTTTGGCCAGCTGGTTGAACGTGGCATGCTGCGCCCGGGCGAAGAGCTTTATTCCCTGAACGGCCGGTATTCCGCCAAGGTCCGTGCCGATGGCACGCTTGTCGGGAACGAGGTCAAAGGATCGATCCACCAAGTCGGTGCGGCGTATGAGAAAGCGCCGAGCTGCAATGGTTGGACATATTGGTGCTACAAGAAAGACGGCAAACGCGTGCCGATCGATATCTTGCGCCAGCAGATCCGGGCAGAGATGGCCAACTAGGCCTCTCCCCACTTTCACACCCTATTTACGAACACCGCCGGTGTCCTTGCCGCCTCATGAGAAGGCGTGCCCATAAGGACACTCACCTTGGCCCCGCCTTTCATTGGCGGGGTCTTTTTCGTTTCAGGCGGTCAGGAAGGTTCAGCGATGTTCAGCGGGGATAGGGGGTCTTGCCCGCGTTATACTCGGCCCAGTCCGTGATCTCGGGGTAGTAGGTCCGGCGCCATTCCCGCACCCGCGGGTTCATCACACGCCGCCAGACCCAGGGCATCATCGCGGCCATTGTCATGACGGGGTAGCCATAGGGCAGCTGCGGCGCTTCTGCGTCGCCATAGGTTTGCAGCACGGGAAACCGCCGGTCGGGTTTATAGTGGTGGTCGGAATGGCGTTGCAGATTGATTAGCAGCCAGTTGGACGCCATATGCGCTGCGTTCCACGAATGACGCGGCTGGACGTGTTCGTATTTGCCGTCACCCAGATGTTTGCGCGTCAGACCATAGTGTTCGATGTAATTCACCAGCTCAAGCTGCCAGATCGCCACGCCCGCTTGCAGCAGGAACAGGCCCAGCCCGACCCAGCCGCCAAGGACCACGGCGAGGATCAGGCAGCCTGCTTGCAGCGCCCAGTATTTGAAAAACGGGTTGCTCAGGTCGGTCCAGTGTTTGCCCTTGCGTGCCAGCATCGCTTTTTCGGCCTGAAAGCTGGACACCAGCGATTGCCGCAGGACGCGCGGGTAAAAGCGGTGGAACCCTTCGTTATAGCGTGCGGTCACCGGATCGCGCGGGGTGGCGACATAGCGGTGGTGCACCAGCAGATGTTCAGACCGGAAGTGCGAATACAGCACCATCGCCAGCAGTGCATCGGCCCAGAAGCGTTCGCGTCTATTGCGTTGGTGCATCAGCTCGTGGGCGTAGTTGATCCCGATGGTGCCCGTCATGACGCCGACGCCGAAGAAGACGGCGGCTTTCTCCCAGCCGGACAGATGCGCGGCCTGTGGCACGTACCATAGCAAGCCGAAGAGCGTGAGAAACTGCACCGGCATCCACGCGGTCGTGATCATGCGATACCAGAACAGGTCGCCGTCTGACGCGTCCGGATCGGCGTTATCAAGGTTCAGCCCCGCGATCGCGTCGATGATCGAAAACAGATACCATGTGACCAGCGGCATCAGGATCACGGTCCAGCCGCCGACGGTGGCTGAGACCCAGACCAGCGGGATCAGCGCAAAGGACAGGGCAAAAGGCAGCGCACGCCGGAACTGCGACAGCTGGTCGGTGCTTATGTTTGTGGTGGGCGAGGTCATGCTGCACGGCCTTTTCGGGTTATCTGGCCCAAGGGGTCGGGCACAGCTTTGGCTGCGATAAACTATGCCGCGCCGCCGCTAACGTAGCAAGTCATAGGCTTTGCGCATCACCGTGGGCA
The DNA here is from genome assembly GCF_040435955.1 of Sulfitobacter sp. TCYB15. Taxonomy (NCBI): domain Bacteria; kingdom Pseudomonadati; phylum Pseudomonadota; class Alphaproteobacteria; order Rhodobacterales; family Roseobacteraceae; genus Sulfitobacter; species Sulfitobacter sp. TCYB15. The sequence continues at coordinate 169,978 of NZ_CP159193.1, read as the reverse complement.
GGTCCGAGGGGCGGAAATCATCCCGCACGACAAAGTGTCCGCGTGCTGGCGCCGTGTCATTCGGTAGGGGCGCGTGCATGACGGTCAGCATCAGGTGGAAATGCGTGAACGTGTGCCGCACCTCCCCCGCAAGGGGCTGCCAGTCGGCAGGCGCAGGCGGTGTGCCTGCGGGGCGTGGGCCGTCTGCCTCGATCCAGTCCGTGCCGGGCCAACCGAGCATACCGCCGAGCAGCCCTTTGTCGGGGCGCGTCTCAAGCAGCCAGGCGCCATCCGCGCGCTGCCCCAGATAGACCGTGCCATGCCGGATCGGCTTCGGCTTTTTCGGGGTCTTCTTGGGCAGTTCGGCCGCCGTGCCATTGCGGCGGGCAAGGCAGGGATCGCGCCACGGACAAATGCCGCAGGCGGGAGATTTGGGGGTGCAGATCGTGGCCCCCAGATCCATCACCGCTTGGGCGTAATCTCCGGGACGGGTGATTGGGGTCAGCGCCTCTGCACGTGTCATCAGCTCGGGCTTGGCAGCGGGCAGTGGGGTGTGGATGTCATACAGCCGCGCCATCACCCGTTCGACATTGCCATCCAGCACGGTGAAGGGCAGATCAAACGCGATAGAGGATACGGCCGCAGCGGTATAAGGGCCAATCCCCGGCAGCTTCAGCAAGGCCGCGTGGTCGGCGGGGAAGTGGCCGTCATGATCGGCCACCACAGCGCGGGCGCATTTCAGCAGATTGCGGGCACGGGCGTAATAGCCCAATCCGGCCCATTCTCCCATCACATCGGCATCCGCAGCAGCTGCCAGATCAGCGACCGTCGGCCAGCGCGCGGTGAACCGCTGGAAGTAGTCGCGCACGGTTGAGACGGTGGTTTGTTGCAACATCACCTCGCTCAGCCAGATGCGGTAGGGATCAGGGCGCACGCCCGCCGCCCGCGCCGCTGGCGGCACGCGCCAAGGCATCGTGCGCGCGTGGACATCGTACCATTCCAGAAGGATCAGCGGGAGGTCGCCGGAGGGGTCGGTGTCACGCAATGTTTATAACCTTTTCGGTTGGGTATGGCTGGTGATACGAGGCGGGATCGCTATGTTGTGGCTAGTCATTCGGGAAAGATAGTCATGGCGCCACGGCGTACCAGTACAAAAGGGTTCAAAAGGACGGATAGCCTGCTTTCGGCCAAGATCCGTCAGGCGAGCGAGACTCGCGGCTTTGCCCAATCCCGTCTGTTGACCCAATGGGCCGAAATCGTCGGTCAGGACGTCGCGGCCATCTCGCGCCCTGTCGAGGTCAGCTATGGCCGGGGCGGTATGGGGGCGACGCTGACCTTGCTGACGACAGGGGCAAATGCGCCGATGCTGGAGATGCAGAAGGAACAGCTGCGCGCCAAGGTGAACGCCATCTACGGGTTCAACGCGATTGCGCGGGTGCGGGTGACCCAGACGGCTGCCACCGGCTTTGCCGAAGGCCAGGTCGCTTTTGCGCCGCAACCCAAGACCCATCCCGAACCGCCGAACGACCCCGTCTTGCAACAGCGTGCTGCCGAAACCGTCAGCCCTGTCGCGAACGAGGCCCTGCGCGATGCACTTGCACGTCTGGGCGAGAACATATTGAACAAGACCAAACGCTGAAAAAGGAAATCACATGAAACCGACATTCCCCATCCTTGCGGCTGTTGCCGTAGCTGCCGCAGGTGGCTGGTACGCTTTCAGCGGTACAAATGCCGTGAACAGCACACCGATCAACCCGCTGGTCAGCGCGGCCAACGCACAGTCAGCCGACACGGCAGAGGCAGATGCACCTGCTGCAACCACCGAAATTCAGGACATGACATTGGGCAACCCCGATTCAGCGGTCCAGATCATCGAATACGCATCCTACACCTGCCCGCACTGCGCCGCCTTTGACCAAGGCCCGTTCCAGCAGCTCAAGGCGGATTACATCGACAACGACAAAATCGGCTTCACCTACCGCGAGGTCTATTTTGACCGCTACGGCCTTTGGGCGTCGATGGTGTCGCGCTGCGGTGGCGAGGACAAGTTCTTTGGCATCACCGACATGATCTATGCTGGTCAGTCGGAATGGGTCCGCGCCGGAGAGCCTGCCGCGATCGTCGAAGAGCTGCGCAAAATCGGCCGTCTGGCCGGGCTCGACAATGCTGAGCTGGACGCCTGTCTGCAAGACGGTGAAAAAGCACAGTCGCTGGTCGCATGGTGGGAAGAAAACCAGAAGGCGGATGACATCAACAGCACGCCAAGCTTCATCATCAACGGCAAGAAATACTCCAACATGCCCTATGCCGAGATGAAAGAGATCATCGACGCAGCGCTGGAAGAATAATGGCGGCCCCGCTGGCAGGGCTCAAGGTTATTGAGCTGGCACGTATTCTGGCGGGCCCTTGGGCCGGTCAGACGCTTTCGGATCTCGGCTGCGAGGTGATCAAGGTCGAAAGCCCGGCGGGTGACGACACCCGCCAGTGGGGGCCTCCGTTCATCGAGCGCGGGGAAGATAAATCCGCCTCGTATTTCCACTCGGCCAACCGGGGCAAAGCCTCGGTTGTTGTCGATCTGACCACCGATGAAGGTCAGGCCAAGATGAAAGAGCTTTTGGCCGATGCCGACATCCTGATCGAGAATTTCAAAACCGGCGGGCTTGCCAAATACGGGATGGATTACGCCAGCCTGTCCAAGCAGTTCCCCAAGCTGATCTATTGCTCGATCACCGGTTTCGGGCAAGACGGCCCCTATGCGCATCGCGCGGGCTATGATTTCATCATCCAAGGCATGTCCGGCCTGATGTCGATCACGGGTGAACCCGACCGTCAGCCGCAGAAACACGGCATGGCGATCACCGATATCTTTACCGGCGTCTATGCCACCACGGCCATTCTGGCAGCGGTACACCAGCGCAGCCAGACCGGTGTTGGCCAGCATATTGACATGGCACTGCTGGATTGCGCTGTTGCGGTGACGGGCAATCAGGCGATGAACTATCTGACCACGGGCAATGCGCCGACGCGGATGGGCAACGCACACCCGAACCTGACCCCCTACGAGGTGTTCACATCCTCTGACGGGCATCTGATCATTGCCACGGGCAATGATGGGCAGTTCCAGCGGCTGTGCCGGATGCTGGGGCTGGATGATATGGCAACCTCGGCAGACTATGCCAAGAACGCCGACCGCGTCGCCAACCGGCCCGAGATGATCCGCCGTCTGAACGGGGCTACCAGCCAACGCACCCGCGACGATCTGCTCGCCGCCTGCGAGGCAGAGGGCGTGCCAGCCGGGCCGATCAACGACATGGCCGATATGTTCGAAGACCCCCAAGTCATCGCGCGCGGCATGAAGGTCGAACTGGACGGGGTGCCGGGCATCCGGTCGCCGTTCAAATTCTCGGGCGCTGAACTGGCTTTGCATCGCGCCGCGCCAAAACTTGGGCAGGACGACTAGGTTCGCCCCGACACGCTGCCGGAGCTTCGCTGGAAGCTCTGGCGGTTACGCCGTTTTCGGCAGTCGATCCAGCGCGGCAAAAAGCGCGTTATCAGGATCGAACTTCAGACGCACCGGCAGGGTTATCACCTTCATTCTGAAAGACGCGGGCAGACGCACCGCGTCTTTTTCCGTTGTGACCAGCTGTGCGCCGCGCAGGGCGGCATCCGCCTCCAGCCGTCCCATCAGCGCAGGGTTCAGCGGCTGGTGATCCTCCAGCGCTTCGGCGTGGACAATCTCTGCCCCCAGATCGCGTAGGGTGGCAAAAAACTTCTCGGGGTGGCCGATGCCTGCGAAGGCCAGCGCGCGGGTGTCGGACCAATCCATCCCCGTTTGCAGGGGGGCGAGTTCGGCACGCACATGCGGCAGCCCGCCGGGCAGCCCGCCGGGCAGGTCGGTCGCGTCAAACTGCGCCTGATCTGCAGCGCCACCGATGGACAGCACGATATCCGCCCGCGCCAGACCCGTAGCAACGGGTTCGCGCAAGGGGCCTGCCGGCAGACACAGCCCGTTGCCGAACCCCTTGGCCGCATCCACCACCACAATCGATAGGTCCTGATGCAGCGCGGGGTTCTGGAAGCCGTCGTCCATCACAATCACCGATGCCCCCGCTTCCGCCGCGGCCTGCGCTCCCGCTGCGCGATCCTGCGCAACCCAGACATCGGCAAAGGCGGCCAGCAGCAGCGGTTCATCCCCCACCTGCGCGGCAGTGTGGCGCGACGGATCAACCTGCACCGGTCCCTTCAGCGTGCCGCCGTAACCGCGCGACACCACATGGGGCGTGTGATACCTGTCGCGCAGGTGTTCGACGACAGCCATGACCGTTGGCGTCTTTCCCGTGCCCCCGGCGTTGATGTTGCCGACGCAGACCACCGGAATATCCAGACGCAGCGGCGTGCCCGCCGCCAGCCTGCGGGCGGTGGCACGCGCATAAAGCGCGCCCAGAGGTTGCAACAGGCGCGCGCGCCAATCGGGCGTGGGACGGTGCCAAAAGGCGGGGGCGCGTTTCATGATGTGGCCTCTCGCTGGTCAAGCGTTTCTTGCACAAGGTCGATCACCTTGTCGGTGACGGCCGCACCGCGGCTGATCACATCCCACCCCGCCTGCGCCATCGTCGCTGCCTGATCTGGCGCGATCAGCCGGTTCACGGCGGTGCCAAGCGCTGTGGCATCATTCACGATCCGCGCGGCCCCTTCGGCAGCCAGCCGGGTATAAAGCGGCAGATACCGCCGGACTTTCGGCCCGTACAGCACAGCCGATCCCAGGGCCGCGGCCTCGAACGGGTCACAGCCACCGCTGCCGTTGATCAGGGAGTTGCCCAGAAAGGACACAGGGGCCAGCCGGTAGAACAAGCCGATCTCTGCCGGATCATCGGCGATCATCACCTGGGTCGAGGCGTCGGGATAGCCCGCGTCGCCCCATCGCAGCACGCGAAAGTTCTGATCCTCCATCCGCTGCGCGAAAACATCGGCCTGCTTGGGGTCGGCGGGCGCGAGGATCAGCAACAGCCGGTGTGATAGACGGAGCCCTTGGCGGTGCGCGGTAAGGACGGTGTTCAACTCACCCTCGAGCACCTGATTGGCGAACCAGATCGGGCGCCCCACAACCGCAGCCGACAGATCGGCCAGATCGGAATCCATGCACGGCAACACGCGGCCACCGGCCTGAAGGGCGGGGGTCAGCTCTATGTCCTTGCGGGCGAGCCCAAGCCGGACAAGCCGCTGCATCCCCGCCTCCGACCGCGTCATGATCGCCGAGAAATGCATCAGCAGATCGCGGGTCAGATCGCGCAGCCACCGGTCGCGCCGCCCGTCAAAGCCGTCGCTGTCGGCATCGATCAGGAACATCGGGCAGGCCTGTGTGGTCATCTCTGCAATCATATTCGGGTGCAAACGCCCCCATGCCCAGACACAGGCGTCGGGCTGCCAGTGGTCGATAAAGTTTTTGGCAAGCGTCGGGTGGTCGTCGGGCAGGGTATCGATCAGCACGTCGGCTTCGCTACACGGCGGCAGGTCGACCGGCACCAAGGGTTGGGGAACGGTGATCAGAACACTCAGCCCCGGACGGCTCCGGCACAGGCGGATGGCCAGATCCTGTATCGCGAACAAGCTGCCGGGTTCGGGGGCGTGGCACCAGACAAGTTCGCCTTCGGGGCGCTTGGCCACGGGGGTGAATGGCGGCACGCCCCCGCGACCGGTAAAGGCGCGATAGGCCGACAGCCCAAGCGACCGCGCCATAAGAGTTTACCCCAGCTCTTCGGTAGAGGAGGCCGCAGCCTCTTCGTCGCGCAGACGGTGCAGATGCGCGATGAAATACCGCATATGCGCATTATCGACCGTGCGCTGTGCCTCGTTTTTCCAGGCGTCGTAGGCGCTGGCGTAGTTCGGAAAAATCCCGACGACATGGATGTCATCGACGTTTTTGAACGCGGTACCGGTGGGCGAAATCAGTTCGCCCCCAAAGACGAGGTGCAAGCGTTGGGTCATATCGCGGTCCTTTGTTTTCAAACAGATGGCCTTGGGGGCAATCTAAGGGGTGGCTTGGGTCTGGGCAAGGCCGCTTAGCAGCGCCGCATGGACGGCATCGCCCCCCGCGACGACACCGTTCAGGCGTGGATCGGGGTTGTTGAACCGCAGGGGTTGCCCTGTGCGGTCGGTGCATTGCCCGCCTGCTTCGGTGACAATCAGCGCCCCTGCGGCGATGTCCCATTCCCAGCTTTTGCGCAATGTGACCATGCCGTCAAAACGACCCTGACCCACCAGCCCCAGCCGGTAGGCCAGCGACGGACGGTGCGCGCGTTTGAAGCCGGGGTCGCCCTTGGTCCAATGCTGCATTTCCATCACCGGTTTCGTGGCCAGCACGGTAGCCTCGGGCAATGTGGCGATGTCGGAGACAGAGATGCTTTGCCCGTTCAGGGTCGCACCGGCCCCCGCCGCCGCGGCATAGAGCCGGTCGAGCATGGGCAGGAACACCACCGCCGCCGTAATCCTCCCGTCGCGCGCAATGGCAAGGGAATGGGACCAGGTGTCGGACCCTTCGATAAAGCTGCGTGTGCCGTCAATCGGGTCGACGATGAACAGATCACGCTGCCCCAGCCGCCGTGTACCGTCGTCGCTTTCCTCGGACAGCCAGCCATAATCCGGGCGTGCCGCCGTCAGCGTCTGGTGCAGCATGGCGTTCACCGCAAGGTCAGCCTCGGTCACCGGACCGGCATCATCGGGCTTGTCCCAACGCTGCGCGGTCTTGCCGGTGAAAGAGGTCGCAATCTCGCCCGAGCGGCGTGCGGCCTCGATCAAAAGGGAGAGGTCATCAAGCGCCGGCAAGGGTCATTCCCGAGACAAGAAGCGACGGCACAACGCGGCTCAGATGCGCGCGCGCGTCATTGGCCGGTACAATCGATTGCAGCATATCACGCAGATTGCCCGCGATGGTACATTCGTTGATCGCGTGGGTGATCTCGCCGTTTTCGATCCACAGACCGGACGCCCCACGAGAGTAGTCGCCGGTATTGGGGTTGATGGTCGACCCGATCATCGACGTCACCAAAAGACCTGTGCCCATATCGCGGATCAGGTCTGCGCGGGTGGCATTGCCCTGGGACAGCGCGATATTCCATGTGGCCGGACCGGGGTTCGATCCGGTGCCGCGTGCGGCATTGCCGGTCGGGGTTAGCCCCAGCTTGCGCGCGGTTGCCAGATCAAGGGTCCACCCCTGCAACATCCCGTCATCCACGATGGTGCGGCGCGACGTGGGCAGCCCTTCCCCATCGAACGGGCGCGAACCTGCGACGCGGGGGCGAAACGGGTCTTCGATCAGGGACATGCCCTTTGGCAGCACCTGTTCGCCCATAGCGTCGCGCAGCCACGAGGCACCGCGTGCAATCGCCGTGCCACTGATCGCCGACAGAAGATGCCCGATCAACGCCGAGGAAATGCGTTCGTCAAACAATACCGGATAGGCCCCCGTGGGCGGTTTGCGTGCCCCCATGCGTTCAAGAACGCGCTCACCGGCTTTGGTGCCGATGTCTTCGGGGCTGCGCAGGTCGGCCTGGAAGATGCGGCTGTCGCCGTCATAGTCCCGCTCCATCCCTGTGCCGGTGCCGGCGATTGCAACGCAGGACAGCCCGCGGTCGGTACGGCGGTATCCGCCTTCGAAGCCGTTGCTTGCCGCCATAAATACCTGTTGCGCGCCATAGCCCGCACCCGCGGACTGCACCTGACTGACACCTTTGACGGCCAGCCCTGCGGCCTCGGCGCGGGCGGCGTCATCCTGCAGCGCTTCGGGCGAAGGCTCGGGCGCGGGGTCGTAAAGCTCAAGCGCCTCGACATCCCAATCCGTCGCCAGCTGGTCGGGATCGGCAAGGCCGATGTAGGGATCTTCGGGGGCCTCTTTCGCCATTGCCACCGCGCGGATCGCCATTTCCTCGACCGTGCGGTCCGATGTGTCGGAAGCAGAGACGTTGGCAGAGCGTTGCCCGACAAAAACCCGCAGCCCGATATCGACGCCTTCGGCGCGTTCGGCCTGTTCCAGCACCCCGCCACGCACATCGACGTTCACCGACGTCCCGCGCACGGCCATCGCATCAGCACTATCCGCACCCGCTTGACGGGCGGCATGCAGCAACGACTTGGTCAGCGCCTCAATGGATTGCGACATGGGGGGATACTCCTTGAATGGGTGAAAGACTGCTAGCGCCCCTGCCGCAGCTGTGCAAGGGACGCCAGTCGCTGGAGGGCCGTGGTCGCAAAGGGTTACTTGATCCGCTGCCCATTGGCGAGGATTTGCCCGTCGCGGGTAAATTCGAGCTTGGATTTCAGCGTATCGTCCTCACCCTCGGCCGGGACGGCGAACATGCCCATCATCATACGCGCCCCCATCGCCATCTGCGCCGGCAGCAAGCCCGAGGACACGAGCGTATCGATCAAGGTGTTCCCGCCCACCAGCTTGAGGTCAACAGCACCCGACGGCTTGAGCGCCGTGGGGGCGTTCTCGTCATGCTCGAACGTGACCGCGCCATTGCCGGTCAGCTTGGCCCCCAGTGCATCCACGATCAGCGCATTCAGGTTCACGCTATCGAGCTGTGCTGGCACCTGTCCGGTCTCGGCCATTCTGGTCGCGGCCTCGGGGTCAAAGTAATCCATCAGCAGCCGCGCCTTGCCGGACACATCCAACGACAGGTTGGCCGGATCGCGGGGCAGGGTGCCTTGCGGGTTGATCATGCCCCAGACCATATCCGACATGGTGAACCCTTCGAGGTTCAACCCAAGGGCCACGTCCTGCGCATCGTCGGTCTTGAGCACCGGCGCGCTCAGGTTGAACGCCGCATTATCGAGGCCGAAGGACAGAAGGAATGGAAACTGCTGCGGCTGCACTGACAGCGCCATGCCCTGACGCGAACCGGCATAGCTCATGCCGTCGGCGCTGGTTTCCACCGTCAAACGCCCCCCTTCAGAGGCGACAGCGGCAGACATATTACCGTTCTCGGGATCTTCGATGTCGACCGTCATGGTGCTGTTGCCGCTGGTGAACGTGCCCGCGCCGGTCATACCTGCCCGCAGCATCGCGGCCATATCACTGGCCTGCGCGATACCCAGTGGCAACCGCCCGTCGCCGTCGAACGTCATATCCGTCGAGGTGCCGTTGATCGTCGCGATGGCGGGCTCTTTGGGGTCTTTGAAGCGCATGTCAAACGTCATCGACGCAATGGACCCGTCCTGCGCATAGGCGCGCATATCGTCCAGCACCGATTTAGAGGCGTATTCGACGTTGTTCAGCACCACATTCAGCGAGGCGTTGTCGGGGCCGAAGGTCTCGTCGCCCACCGTCATCTGATCCAGCGTCAAGCCTAGAAGACCGGCAGCATAGGCGCTGCTCAGGTCGGTCGGCGTCCCGCTCACGCGCATGTCCTGGCCGGTCTGGTTCACGGTCAGCGCTGCGCGCACGCGGTCTTCATCCGGGTCGGTCGGGGTGATTTCGAACACCAAGGGCATTGCGTCGGGCATGACCACCGACACGGTGCCATCGTCGTTTTGCACAAGGCTCAATTGTTCAAGCGACATCGAGATCTGGCCCAGATCAGGCTCGCTCGTCAGATCAAAGCGGACATTGCTCACCGCGAGCGTATCCCCGGATACCTTTTCGGTGGCCGTCAGCGCATAGCCCATGCTTTGCATATGGTCCTGCCAGTCACGCCACACATCCTGCGGTGTCACATCCGCCAAAGCGCTGGACGAGGTGAAAAGAACTGAAAGGGCGGCACTGCCGAAGAGAGGGCGGATCATGAAAAATTCCTTTGTCGCAAATCGCGGGCGGCTATCCGGTGACAGCGCGGTTGCGCTAAAGGTAAGCGCCCGACGCCACCTTACAAGGCAAAGCGACCCGCGCCAATCTGCGATGTTCCGCCCGCGGGGGCGCTTTTGATTGGCGCTGGCGGATGTTGTTGCTAACGATGTCACCAAACGCCGTGCACGGCAGGCCCCGTGCGGGGCTTATTGATGACGAAGGGAATTATACGATGGATATGACAGGTAAAACCGTGATGATCACCGGTGCCAGCCGCGGGATCGGGGCCGAAGCGGCACGGGTTTTTGCAGACGCAGGTGCGAATGTCGTGCTGATGGCGCGGTCTCAGGACGCGATTGCCGATCTGGCGGGCGAAATTGGCAAGCAAGCCATCGCGATCCCCTGCAACGTGGCCCGTTTCGGTGAGATGTCCTCGGCGGTGGAAACGGTGCTGGGGGCCTTTGGCGGCGTCGATGTGTTGATCAACAACGCCGGTGTGATCGAACCGATCTCGCATCTTTCCGCGTCGGACCCTGACGAATGGTCGCAGGTCATCGATATCAACCTCAAGGGCGTCTACAACGGCATGCGCGCTGTCTTGCCCGTGATGAAAGACGCAGGCGGCGGGTCGATCCTGACCATCAGCTCGGGTGCCGCGCATCACGCCATTGAAGCCTGGAGCCACTATTGCGCGTCCAAAGCGGCGGTGAACATGATGGGCCGATCGATCCACCTGGAGGAAGCCGCGAACGGGATCCGCGCCATCGGCCTGTCGCCGGGCACGGTCGCAACCCAGATGCAGCGCGAGATCAAGGCAAGCGGCATCAACCCCGTCAGCGAACTGGCATGGGAAGATCACATTCCCGCCGATTGGCCCGCGCGGGCCCTGTTGTGGATGTGCAGCGCCGAGGCCGACACATACTGTGGCGAGGAAATCTCGCTGCGCGACGAGGGCATCCGCAAAGCGATTGGTCTGGTATGATCGATTTCGACCGCGAAGGCACTGTATGGGTCGCGACGATCAACCGGGCGGACAAGGCGAATTCTCTCACCCACGAGATGCTGGTCGCCCTGGCCGAGTTCATGGAAGACGCCCAAGCCGCCCGCGCGGTGATCCTGACGGGTACTGGCAAAGTGTTCAGCGCCGGTGCCGATCTGGACGAGGCGCGCGCGGGGCTCGCTGTCTCTGACATATGGGAGAGGCTGTCGGGCGCGATTGCCGCGCTCCCGGGGCTGAGCATCTGCGCGCTGAACGGGACGCTGGCGGGGGGCGCTATGGGGATGGCCTTGGCCTGCGATCTGCGGATCTGCGTGCCCGGGGCCAAATTTTTCTATCCGGTGATGAAGCTGGGGTTCTTGCCGCAACCCAGCGACCCCGCACGTATGGCAGCCTTGATCGGCCCTGCGCGCAGCAAGCTTATTCTGATGGGCGGGCAGAAGATCACCGCCGAAGAGGCACTAACGTTCGGCTTGGTCGATCGTATTGTGCCAGCCGACGAGCTTATGCAAAGCGCACGCGATATCGTCGCCGATACCGTTGCCGCCACGCCCGAAATTGCCACTGGGATCAAAGCGATGTGCGCCCCGCCCGAAACCCCTGCCGAGATGCCCTAGGTCAGGCGGTTAGATGAACGGGACAAAGGGCACGCCACAGCTTGCCAGCAGTGTAAGGCCCGAGATGATTAAAATGATGCGCATATTCTGCCCTTTTATTGGAATAAGCACGATCGTCGTGCATTTGGTTTAAGGTCAAGTTAATGGTGCCGCTGTAACTCACAGCTATATCCTTAACCCGAATGGAAGAGCACGTCATGACATCAGAAAATTTGCCCGCCCGCCGCGGGGTTGTCATCGGCGCGGGGCCTGCAGGGCTGATGGCGGCCGAAATGATGGCCGCGGCAGGCTTGGCTGTGACGGTCTGCGATCATAAGCCATCCGTCGGGCGCAAGCTGTTGATGGCGGGTAAATCGGGGCTGAATATCACCAAGGCCGAAGAACACGCCAAATTCCTGAACGCTTTTTCGACGGCGAAAGAACCGCTTGAACCCATTCTTAACAGTTTCGATTCTACGGCGGTGCAGGAATGGGCCAAGGGATTGGGGCAAACCCTGTTTACCGGCTCTACCGGGCGGGTTTTCCCGACCGTGATGAAGGCGTCGCCGCTGCTGCGTGCGTGGCTGGCGCGGCTGGCCGATGCAGGTGTTGCGGTGAACACCCGCTGGCGTTGGACCGGATGGGAAGACGGCGCGCCGGTGTTCGATACGCCAGACGGCATGAAAGGCTTGCCGGCCGATGTCACTGTGCTGGCCATGGGCGGGGCAAGCTGGTCACGCTTGGGCTCCACCGGTGCCTGGGCTTTGCCGCTGCGCGACGCGGGCGTCGATATCGCGCCTTTTGCGCCTGCCAATGCAGGAATCGCGATGAACTGGTCGCCCCATATGGAAGCGCATTTCGGCGCGGCGCTGAAAGGGATCGGCTTGAAATCAGGCACCTACCGATCGCGGGGGGAGGCGGTGATTTCCGCCCGCGGATTGGAAGGCGGCGGGATCTACACCGTGTCGCGCGGGCTGCGTGAAGGGCATCCGCTGATGCTGGACCTGCTGCCGGATCAATCCCGCGAGGCGTTGGTCGAAAAGCTGGCTAAGCCACGTGGCAAGATGAGCGTGGCAAACTATCTGCGCAAAACACTCAAACTGGATGTGGCCAAGATCGCGCTACTACAGGAAATGGCGCGCCCCTTGCCGGCGAACGCGACTGACTTGGCGAGGTTGCTGAAAGCGCTGCCGGTGAAACACGCAGGCCTGCGCCCGCTGGACGAGGCGATTTCAACCGCAGGCGGGGTAAAGCTTGATGCGCTGGATGACGGGTTGATGCTACACGCCCGCCCCGGCGTTTTCGTTGCAGGAGAAATGCTGGATTGGGAGGCCCCGACGGGCGGGTATCTGATCTCGGCCTGCCTTGCGACAGGCCGATGGGCCGGACAACACGCTGCCGCTTGGGCGCAGCGGGATTAACCTTCGCGGGTGGCGGCGGCCTTGAACGCGGGGCGGTCACGCATGGACTTGGCCCAATTTCCCAGCTTGTCATCCACGCGCGCAAACCCCGCGCCGATGGACCAGTTGATGCAATGGGTCGCCAGCAAATCCGGTATGGTGACTTCCTCCCCCATCAGGAACGGCCCGTCCAACCTGTCTGACAGGATCGCAGCAGAGCGGGCGAATTCGGCTTTCAGGCTATCCTTGATCTCGGGGACGCGCTGTTCCTGCGGGAAGACAAAGCTGTGTTTCGCCGCAGCCCAAAGGATCGCGTCCATTTCGTCGATCAGCCAGAAGGTCAACGCATCCTGATGCGCTCGGGCCGCGGTGCCAGGGGGGGCGGTCAGCGCGCCGTGCTTGTCCGCCAGATACTGCATGATCGCGACAGAATCGGTCAGCACGTCGTCACCGTCCACAAGTGCGGGAATTTTGCCGGACGGGTTGTATTGCTTGGCCTCGTTCGAACGTGGCGCACAGGGCAGGTGATCGTAGGGCTGGCCCAACTCTTCGAGCATCCACATCACCCGCATCGCCCGCGTTTTGGTTGCCCCGATAACCTTATACATCGATATTCCCTCCCAAGAATTAACCTGAATTTAGCGTTGTGCCCCCAGCATGGCGAGGCGGATAAAGGCGCGTTCGACCAGCGCCATCGTCGGCGCGTGTTGGCCTGCTGACCGAAGCGTCAGGTCGGTGTCTGTCAGCACGGTCAATGCGGTTTCCAGTTTGGCCGCACCCCAGTTTTTGGCCTGACGCATGGCGCGATCGCGGTCGCGGACGCCCCAGATCTGGCCGCCCGGATTGCTCGCGATGCGGTAAAGCGTGCGAAAATGACGTGTCGCCATGATGATCAGCGTCACGGCGTTCACCCCTTGGGCCTGCAGCTTGGCCATCACCGGGCCGATGTCGCCCGCGCGCGCCTCTGCCACGACGTGGAGAATGTCGTCGACCTCTGCCTCTGTCGAGGTGGGGGCGCAGTTGGCCACATCCTCTGCCGTGAGCGGGCCTGCGTCGCCGATCTTATAAAGCGTGATTTTATCGACCATTTGACGAAAATCGCCCGGATCAAGCACCCGCGCCAGTTCACTAAGCGCCCCCATCGCATCCGCCTCGGGGCTGAGCTTTGCTTCGGCAAGCACGCGTTCAATCTCTGCCCGGTCGGGTGGATTGTCGTAGATCGGGGTGGCGAAAGCGTTCTTATGCGCCTCGAACGCCTTGAGCACCTTGGAGGTTTTTTTCAGATCCCCCGCCGACACGACGATCTGCGCGTCCCCCGGCTGCCAGTCGGCCAGTGCATCGGTCAGGATTTTGGCGATATTGTCGTTGGCGTCTTCCACAAAAGCCGCGCGCGGCCCCGGGAAGAAACCTACCGCCTTGATTGCGTCCAGCAACATGGGCGCATCCCGCCGCAGGTCAGCGGCCTGAATACGGGTCAGGCGCATTTCCTCTTCGGCATTGGGGCCCAGCAGGTTTTTCAGGAACCTCTGCCGTTTCAACGCGACACGCATCGCATCCCCGCCATAGATCAGCAGCCCGGTCTTCGTCGGATCGGGCTTGGCGAAATAGGCATTCGCGTCGCGCGGGGGCAGCTTCATGGGGTCAGATCGGCCGCGTATAGGCGGGTGACCAGCTGGTCGGCCAACATGACCATCAAGCGTTTTTGGGCATCACGTTCTGCCGCGAGCGTTGCAACAGTCGAACCGGTCGCGGAATAGCCGGTAAAGTTTTCGACATTTCCTGACACCTCGATCTGACCACTGCTGAGGTTGCGCAGGGCGAATTCGACCTTGCCGACTAGGTTATACCGTGTGGTGTTGTCTTCGCTGTCGATCGCCAACCCCTCTTCCGAGGTGTCGACGGTCAGGGCCAAAGCATAACGCGGACTTGCGGCGCGGCCCAATCGCGTCTCGATCTCGCGAACGAGCGTGTAAGAATAGGCATCATTCGGCGCGTCGACCTGCACCGCGTTTTGCAGCGCCGTGCCAGTGCCGCCGGGGCCGTAAACGGGTTGAAACCCGCAGGCCGCCAGGACCAGCAGTGGCAATGCGATAAGAAAACGGCGGTTAAGCAACGACATTGACGATCCGTCCGGGCACAACGATGACCTTTTTAGGCGTGGCCCCATCAAGGGTACGAATGACAGCTTCGTGGCTCAGCGCGATCTTTTCAACCTCTTCCTTCGGCATATCGGCAGGTACCTGAATTTCCGCGCGGCGTTTCCCGTTGATCTGGATTGGCAGGGTCACCGTATCGTCGACCAGCATCGCCTCGTCTGCTTGCGGCCAGGTCGAGGTGGTGATCAGACCGTCGCCGCCTTGCGCGGTCCAGATTTCCTCTGCCAGGTGGGGCGTCATCGGGGCCATCAACTGGGCCAGCGTCATGATCGCTTCGCGCTGTGCGGCTTTGCCCGCCTTGGATTTCTGCAACGTCGCGGTAAAAGCATAAAGCTTGGCAATCGCGGCATTGAAGCCAAAGGATTCCACACCCATCGTGACATCGTGGATGGTCTTGTGCATCGCGCGCAGCAGATCGTCGTCGCCAGTGCCTGCGGCGCTGTCGTCCATCTCGGTGATGCGGCTGCTGATGTTCCACACGCGGTTTAGGTGCTTATACGCCGCCTCTGCCCCGGATGCGGTCCATTCGACATCGCGTTCGGGGGGCGAATCGGACAGGACGAACCAGCGGGCGGTATCCGCCCCGTAGTTCGCGATGATCCCCAGCGGGTCGACCACGTTTTTCTTCGACTTCGACATCTTGGCCGAGGGGATGATTTCAACCTCTGTCCCATCGGCGAGTTTGCCGTCGGTCACATCTTCGGGCAGGTGATAGACGGGGCGGTCATTTGCGTCGCGGGTCTGGTAAATCTCATGTGTTACCATGCCTTGCGTGAACAGCGCGTTAAACGGCTCAATCGCTTTTTCAGGCAGGTGGCCGGTGATCTGCATCGCGCGGGCGAAGAAGCGCGAATACAGCAGGTGCAGGATCGCGTGTTCGATGCCACCGATATATTGGTCCACATTCATCCAGTATTCCGCGTCCGCCATATTGGTCGGCGTGTCAGCGCGTGGCGCGGTGAAGCGGGCGAAATACCAAGAGGAATCGACGAATGTGTCCATCGTATCGGTTTCGCGTTTCGCGGGCGCACCGCAAGACGGGCAGGCGCAGTCGCGCCATGTGGGGTGTCGGTCCAACGGGTTGCCGGGCGTGTCAAAGCTGACGTCATAGGGCAGCTCGATCGGCAGGTTCTCTTTCTTTTCGGGCACCACGCCGCAGGTGTCGCAATGCACGACCGGGATCGGGCAGCCCCAGTAGCGTTGCCGGGACAGGCCCCAATCGCGCAGGCGGTATTTGGTCACGCCTTGGCCCACGCCCTGCGCTTCGCAGGCGTCGATGGCCGCAATGATCGCCTCTTCGCCGGTTTGCCATTTCTCGCCGGCAAAGCCGCCATTGTAGTACACTTTTTCGGATTTCGCCGGCACGAAGGGCGCGGCGAGCTTTGGGTCCGCGTCGTCGGACGGCAAGAAGGTCGACGTGATCGGCAGCCCGTATTTGGTGGCGAATTCAAAGTCCCGTGCGTCATGGGCGGGGCAGCCAAAGATCGCCCCCGTGCCGTAGTCCATCAGGATGAAGTTCGCGATATAGATGGGCAGTTCCCACGCGGTATCGAAGGGGTGGCGCACACGCAGGCCGGTATCCATCCCCAGCTTTTCGGCAGTCTCGATCGCTTCTTCGGTTGTGCCGCCCTTGCGACATTCGGCACAGAAGGCCGCGATTTCGGGGCTGTCTTTCTCGAGCAGTTTGGCCAGCGGGTGATCGGGTGAAATGCCGACAAAGCTTGCGCCAAGCAGGGTGTCGGGGCGCGTGGTGTAGACTTCGATCCGGTCGAAACCTTCCGGCGCGTCGATGGTCGAGAACGCGAATTGCAGCCCGCGCGATTTGCCGATCCAGTTCGCCTGCATCAGCTTGACCTTCGCGGGCCAGTTATCAAGCGTGTCCAACGCATCAAGCAGCTCTTCCGAGTGGTCGGAGATTTTGAAGAACCATTGCGTCAGCTCGCGCCGTTCCACCAGCGCGCCAGAGCGCCAGCCGCGCCCTGCCTCGACCTGTTCGTTGGCCAGAACGGTCATATCGACCGGATCCCAGTTCACGATGGCGTTCTTGCGATAGACCAGCCCTTCCGACAGGAAATCGAGGAACAGCGCCTGCTGCTGGCCGTAATATTCAGGGTCGCAGGTGGCAAATTCGCGGGACCAGTCGATCGACAACCCCAGCGGTTTCATCTGGTCGCGCATGTCGGCGATGTTGCCATAGGTCCAGTCTTTGGGGTGACCGCCAATGGCCATCGCGGCATTTTCAGCGGGCATCCCGAAGGCATCCCAGCCCATCGGGTGCAGCACGTTATGCCCCGTCGCGATCTTGTAGCGCGCGATCACGTCGCCCATCGTATAGTTCCGCACGTGCCCCATGTGGATGCGCCCCGATGGATAGGGAAACATTTCAAGCACGTAATACTTTGGCTTGTCGGCGTTGCGTACCGCTTGGAACACATCGTTCTTTTCCCAGGCGGCTTGCCAGCGGGCTTCGATTTCGGCGGGGGAGTAGGAGGGCATCTTGGCGGACCTTATCAACGAGAAACGCCGGGCGAGCGACTAGCGCGTGGCCCGGCGTGATAATGGGGAATAGACGGGTGCGGGCTTAGAATTTGGCGTCGGCAATGCGCATTTCACGCGCACGGCTCAGGATCGCGTCTTCGACCGCGCGAGAGGTTGCTTTGCTGACCGTGCGGCCACCACGGGTTTGCAGCGCGATGTTCAGCGACCGTGCATCAAGCGCGGGATCATCAATCAGGACCGTCGCGCGGTAGGATTGGCTGCCCCCCGGGGGGGTGCCATAGCCGGTCACGATCACGCCGGTATAGGGGTCGATGGATTGCACAGGCAGGAAGTTGAGAACTTCGAGCGACGCAGACCACAGGTATTTGTTGACCGACACGCTGGTGTCATTGTCTTTGCGGTTGAAGATTGCCCAAATGGTGTTGTCTGGGTTTGTCTCGACATAGTTGGGGTTCGTCGGAGACAGCCCGAGGTTAGGGTCGTTGTCGTTGGGCGGGCCGAAGTTCAGGCCACCGCATGCGCCAAGCGCTGAGACCACCACGAGGGCTAGTGTAGATTTGAATACCGAACTGCGCACCATCTCGACCGTCCTTTGCCTGTTTGGGCACAGGTCTATCCAAGCGGGGTTCTGTGGGCAAGCGCAATGTCAGTATATACTAGAGTACAGGGCACCTGTGCATCTGCGTTCTTGGCCCGTCCGTGCTTTCTGCGGGGTTGCGCAACTGTGACATAGCTGCATCACAGTTTTTTCCAATGATGCCAAGGCTTCCGCGATCCTTGCCAAAACTAGGGCAAACGCTGAAAACACGTCTCATACCTTTACCGGATTCCCCGGTATGGGCATATGAATTCAAACCGAGGGATAACTCATGAAAAAAGTTCTCTTCGCTACAACAGCTCTGGTTGCGACCGCTGGCGTTGCAGCTGCAGACGTTACATTCGGCGGCTACGGCCGTTTTGGTGTTCTTTACCAAGAAAACGCATCGGGTAACGATGAAACCAACGTAACAAGCCGTTTCCGTCTGCAGATCGACGCGACTGCTGAGTCCGACATGGGCGTTACATTCGGTGCACGTGCACGTATCCAGCAGAACAACAGTGACGAAAACGTCTCCGTAACAAAAGGTGCAGACGGCATCTTCGGTACAGCTGACGACGGTCTGACTACAGCTGGCCCGGCCGGCACAGGCATCAACGGCGTTCGCTTCTTCGCGCGCACCGGTGGCTTCGAAGTTGGTGTTGGTAACATCTACGGCGCTCTGGAATCCATGCCTGGCATGTACGAAATCGACTTGGGCCTGACCGGTCTGTCGTATGAGTACACAGCATACAACTTCCGCGGCGACGCGTACTCCTCCGGTGGTAACGGCGCGGCCGGTTCCAACGGTGTTGAAGCTCTGTACTCCATGGGCGACCTGAAAGTACACATCTCTGCTTCCGACACAAATGACCGTGTTGCAGGCTACGTTGCGTACACATTCAACGGCTTCACATTTGCAGCTGCTGCTCAGGACTCCAACGATGCAGGCGATACCGACTACGCTCTGTCCGTGGTTGGTAACGTTGGCCCAGCCAAAGTTTCCTTCGCATATGCTGACAACGGTGACGACACCGGTGCAGGCACAGTCAACGGCGACCACTACGCCCTGACCGCGTCCTTCGACATCGGCGCAGCTACCAACCTGGACGTTTACGTTGCAGACGCTGACTACTTCGCTGAAACTTCCTACGGTATCGGCGCTCACCACGATCTGGGCGGCGGCGTCTCCCTGCGTGGCGGTATCATCAGCAAAGGCGACGACACAATCCGTGCCGACATGGGTGTTCGTTTCACTTTCTAAGTTGAGCGATACAGTGTAAAAGAGGGGCAGGCCGTTGGTCTGCCCCTTTTCTTTTGCGCCAAGCTGTTGTTCTGTGCGCCCTCAACAACAAGGGTCGACTGACATGAGCTTGCACGACATCACATCCCGCATCGCCAAAGCCGAAACCGACGCGGGCCGCGCGCCGGGCAGCGTTGAGCTGATCGCCGTGAGCAAGGTGCAGCCGGACGCGCGCGTTGCGGCGGTGCTGTCGGAAGGTCACCGCTGTTTCGGCGAGAACCGCGTGCAGGAGGCCGAAGGCAAATGGCCCGCTTTCCGGCAGGAGTTTGACGGCGTAAAGCTGCATCTGATCGGCCCACTGCAAAGTAACAAGGCACGTAGCGCGTTCGAATTATTTGACGTCATTCACACGCTTGACCGCCCCAAACTGGCGCAAACCTTTGCGCGGCTGGCGCAGGAAATGGGGCGCTGTCCTGATATGTTCGTGCAGGTTAACACCGGCGAAGAGGATCAGAAGGCCGGTGTTCTTCCAGCGGATGCCGACGATTTTATCAAGGAATGTCTGTCGCTTGATCTGCCCGTGCGCGGGCTGATGTGCATCCCGCCGGTCGATGAAGAAGCCGCGCTGCATTTCGCGCTGCTGGCCAAGATCGCGGCGCGCAACGGGTTGCGGGATTTGTCGATGGGGATGAGCAGCGATTTTGAAAAGGCCATCGCGCTTGGGGCGACCCATGTGCGCGTCGGCTCCGCCATCTTCGGGGAACGTACCGCAGGCTAGACGATCAACCTGCTGTGGCGGGTCAGCCGTGCGGCGATCTGGTGCAGATGCGCGCGTGAAAAGGCGACGCAGCCTTCGGTGGGATAGCCCGGTCGGCGCTGCTGGTGGATAAAGATCGCCGACCCGCGCCCTGCAACGGCATCGGGCCAGTTCCAATCTGTCAGGATCACCAGATCGTATAGGGGGTCGGCACGGCGCAGAACCTCGTGGCTGTGCGGGTAGGGGGCCTGCACAAGGCTGTTGTAGTCGCCCTGCGTCCCGTCATCAGACCAAAGATCACGCGGGCCGATCGGCATCGCCCATGGCACAGGGGCGGGAATGCGGTCGGGACGGTAGAGCATACCGACAATGCGGTGAATGCCCGCGGGCGTCGCCTTGTCGCCCTCGCGCTTATTGCGGGTGATACCGGTTTTTCCGATGGTGCAGGGGTAAAGTTGCCCCTGAAACCGGACGCCCCGCGGCGTAAGGACCAGATCGTCGGGTGTCACAGAAGGTGCCCGGATTTGGCGGCTTTTGTGGCAAGGTAGGCGTGGTTGTGGCTGTTCTCGCCGACCTTGAGAGGGACGCGCTCTGCGACTTTGACGCCGCTTGCCTCCATCATCTCGACCTTGCGGGGGTTGTTGGTCAACAGACGCACCGACGAAAACCCCATTGATGTCAGGATGTCCGACCCCAATCGAAAATCCCGTTCATCGTCTTCAAAGCCCAGACGGTGGTTCGCCTCGACCGTGTCAAAGCCTTGATCCTGAAGGGAATAGGCGCGCATCTTGTTGGTCAGCCCGATGCCGCGCCCCTCTTGGTTGAGGTACAGCAACACGCCGTGCCCTTCCTTGCCCATCTGGGTCAGCGCGGCATGCAGCTGCGGCCCGCAATCGCATTTCAGACTGCCCATGATATCGCCGGTAAAGCAGGCCGAATGCAGCCGCGCGAGCACGGGTTTGCTGCGGTCTGGACGGCCGATTTCGATGGCGTAATGTTCCTCTCCGCCGTCGTCGGGGCGGAAGATATGCAGACGTCCGGCCTCTGAGACCTCCATCGGGAGACGCGCATTGACCACCGGATGCAAGGGGCTGCGCGCGGCAAGGATCGGTTGTGCCGCGCTCAGGTTAATCATCGTCAGGCCGTTTTGCTGGGCGAACTGACCTGCATCCGCAAGGTCGAGTATCACAGCAGCGGGCAGCAGGCGCGCTGACTTGATCAGATCAATCGCCAAGCCGTGCGGCGTCGCATCGCCCCCACGTGCGCAGGCCAGCGGGCCTTTCAGGGGGCTGCGCAGATCGTCCGCCGGATCCGCGATGGATTTCACCCATCGCAACGTGGCGTCCCGCGGCAGGAGGACACGCGCAAAACTGCCATCGTAGGCGCGCGCTTTCAGGGTTTCGGCGCGCCGGGCGCTGATCACCAACACCGGTTCGCCACCCATGGCCAGCAGGCCGGTCAACCGCGCGGGCGTCAGCGTTTCGGCAGCCATAACCAGAACCGGCCGCGATCCCGCCAGTACAATGGGAACGCCCAAACGCAGGTCCGCACGGGCGCGTGCCAGTTGCTCGGTTATATCGGGCCCAAAAACCATGATTTGAAATCTTTCATGTTATGTTGTCACATTTCTTACTGCAGAAACCGGCGGATTGAAACATTGCGCGACAATTTCGCACGGTCGTGTGATCAAACACCTGCTACTCTTGCACGCACGGCTTTGTGAACACATCTAAAGTGAAGTTGTAGAGGATGAGTTGATATGGCCCAGCTGAAGAAAATCTTGCTCGTAGATGATGACGACGACCTGCGCGACGCGCTGAGCGAGCAATTATTGCTGACCGAAGACTTTGATGTATTCGAAGCAGGCAATGGCGCAGACGCCAAAACCCGCGCCGCCGAAGCATTGTATGATCTGGTCATTCTGGATGTTGGGTTGCCGGACATCGATGGTCGTGACCTGTGCCGCGACCTGCGTACCCAGGGCGTGAAAAGCCCGATTCTGATGCTGACGGGGCATGACAGTGACGCGGATACGATCATGGGTCTTGATGCGGGCGCGAATGATTACGTCACCAAGCCGTTCAAATTCCCCGTTCTCTTGGCGCGCATCCGGGCGCAGCTGCGCCAGCACGAACAATCCGAAGAGGCGATTTTCCAGCTTGGGCCCTATACGTTCAAACCGTCGGCCAAGTTGCTGATCACCGAAGACGACAAGAAAATCAGGCTGACTGAAAAAGAGACGAATATTCTCAAGTTCCTATACCGTGCTGCCGCGGGCGTCGTCCCGCGCGACACGCTTTTGCACGAGGTCTGGGGCTATAACGCCGGTGTCACGACGCACACGTTGGAAACCCACATCTACCGTCTGCGCCAGAAGATCGAGCCTGATCCCTCGAACGCAAGAATTTTGTTAACTGAATCAGGTGGATACAGAATTATTTCATAATTTTGGAACCCAATCGGGCGCCACTGGTTATTCCTGCGAGAGACGGGGTTTTCATGACCCGTCGATCGGTTTGAACCCGAAGTTTGTATCCGGGAAATGATACATACCTCCCTGTTGGACTAGGCCGGGCCTTTGTGCCCGGTCTTTTTTTGTCCGCAGCCCGGAAGTCCCGGGAATTCGGCATGGTGGACGCTGCGCATTTCGCGGTAGGGTGCGCGCGATCTGACCCAAGGGAGCTGCCTCATGCCTTTCACGCTGGCCACATGGAATATCAACTCTGTCCGGTTGCGCGAACCGATTGTGCTCAAGCTGCTGGCTGAACATGGGCCGGATGTGCTGTGTTTGCAGGAATGCAAAAGCCCGGTCGACAAAATCCCCACCGCGGCCTTCATCGAAGCGGGCTACACCCACATGGTGGCGCGAGGACAAAAAGGATACAATGGTGTGGCAATCCTGTCGCGTCTGCCCTTGGTGGATGCCGGTGATCAGGACTTTGCGACGCTGGGCCACGCGCGCCATGTTGCGGCAAAGCTCGAAAACGGGGTGACGGTGCATAACTTCTATGTGCCCGCTGGCGGCGACGTGCCCGACCGCGAGGTGAACGAGAAGTTTGGCCAGAAGCTCGATTATCTTGCGGACATGCGCGACTGGTTCCACGGCGACAAACCCGAGAAATCCATTCTGGTAGGCGACCTGAACATCGCACCGCGCGAGGATGACGTCTGGGATCACAAGAAGCTGCTCAAGGTGGTAAGCCACACACCGATAGAGGTCGAAAAGCTGGCCGAGACGCAGGACGCCGGTGGTTTTGTTGACGTAACGCGGCAGGATATCCCGCAAGGCAACCTGTACAGCTGGTGGTCCTACCGCGCCAAGGATTGGGATGCGGCAGACAAGGGCCGCCGGTTGGATCACGTCTGGGCAACGCCCGATATCTCGGGCGCGGCACATTCCAGCCGCGTGTTGCGCGACGCCCGTGGTTGGGAAAAGCCCAGCGACCACGCGCCGGTCTTTGCGACATTCGACCTTTGAAATAGACAGACGCGCCCTCATATAAAGGGCAACCCCAAGCGAGGATTTTGATATGATGGATTTGAACCTTTCCCCCGCCGGTGCCGGTGATGCCGATCTGATCAAAGACACGAGCGAAGCGACCTTCATGGCCGATGTTGTCGAGGCATCGCAAACGGTGCCGGTGATTGTCGATTTCTGGGCCCCGTGGTGCGGCCCGTGCAAGACCCTTGGTCCGATGCTCGAAGACGCGGTGCGCGCGGCCAAAGGCGCGGTCAAGATGGTCAAGATCAACGTTGACGAGGCCCAACAGATCGCAGGCCAGTTGCAGATCCAGTCGATCCCGACGGTTTATGCTTTCTTCAAAGGCCAGCCGGTTGACGGGTTTCAGGGGGCCCTGCCACAGTCCGAGATCAAGGCGTTCATCGACCGCGTGATCAAAGCGGGCGGCGGCGAAGCCCCCGGTGAAGAGCTGTCAGAGGCCGTGGCCGCCGCGGATGACATGCTGGCCGAAGGGGCGGCGCAGGACGCGCTGGACACTTTTGCCGCGATCCTGGGCGAAGACCCGAACCATGCCGGTGCTTATGGTGGGATGGTGCGCGCCTATATCGCGTTGGATCAGCTTGATCAGGCCGAAGCGCATTTGAACGGCGCACCCATCGAAATCTCCAAAGCGCCCGAGCTTGAGGCCGCGCATGCGCAGCTTCAACTGGCACGACAGGCAGCCGATGCGGGCCCCGTGGCAGAACTTCAAGCGGCGGTGGATGCCAACCCTGATGACATGCAGGCGCGTTTCGATCTGGCGCAGGCGCTTTATGCGCATGGCGACACGCAAGCCGCTGTGGATCAACTGCTGACGCTGTTCGGCAAGGATCGTGAATGGAATGACGGCGCCGCCAAGACGCAATTGTTTACCATTTTCGAGGCGTTGAAACCCAATGATCCGATTGCGCTGAATGGTCGTCGTAAACTTAGCTCTATGATATTTGCATAAGGCTGTGCGCGCCCTAGGTAAGCTTACATGATACAGCAATCGGACCTGCCAGACACAATCGCGATCTTCCCGTTGTCGGGCGCATTGCTGCTGCCGCGCTCGCGGTTGCCGCTGCATATCTTTGAACCGCGCTATCTGCAGATGATCGAAGACAGTCTGAAAACGCCGGGGCGGTTGATCGGCATGGTGCAGCCCAATGTGGTGCCGGGGCGCGACGGTCCGGGGCTGCAAACCATCGGATGCGCCGGGCGGATCACCCAGTTCTCCGAGACAGAGGACGGGCGCTATATGATCACCCTCGCGGGGATCTCGCGTTTTCGGGTGGTGAAAGAGGTCGAAGGCTTCGCGCCCTACCGCCGTTGCGATGTCAACTGGGACGGGTTTGAACGCGATCTTGGCAAGGATGAACAGGACAGCAGTTTCGACCGCGATAATTTCCTGAACACGCTTGGCCGTTACTTCGACGCGCGAAACCTGTCGGCAGATTGGGATACGTTGCAAGAGGCCGACGATGAACTGTTGATCAATTCACTGTCGATGATGCTGGATCTTGACTGCGAAGACAAACAGGCCTTGCTCGAGGCACCATCCCTCTCTACCCGACGCGAGACGTTGCTGACGTTGATCGAATACACCCTGCGGGGTGGCCAAGAAGGGGAGATGATGAATTGAACGCCGAAGAGATACCATTCGACCGCCGCATGTTAGAGGCATTGATTTGCCCCCGCACGCAGATGCGCCTGACCTATGACGCCGACAAGCAAGAGCTGATCTCGGACGCGGCCGGTCTTGCCTATCCGATCCGCAACGGTATCCCAGTGATGCTGGTGGACGAAGCGCGGGTTATCGACTGACGCGGCGGGGGTAGGCGGCCCCCTAAAGCGCCTTACCCTGCATCAGACGGGGCAGGGTGCCCGTCAGCCCCGCCGCCTCGCGCATGAAACCGCGACGGGCATCGGGCAGGGCGTTAATCGCCGCCATCCCCACATCACGTGCAAGACGCAGCAGCGGGTTGTCGTTGGAAAACAGCCGGTTGAAGCTGTCCGTCGCCAATGCCAGCGCGGTGTTATCAAAGCGACGCCACAGCTGATATTGCTCGAGCACCGTGGTGCTGCCGACATCCTGCCCGCGCCGTTGCGCATCAGCGATCACCTCTGCCAGCGCGGCGACATCGCGCATGCCGGCGTTCAATCCCTGACCGGCAATCGGGTGTACCCCATGTGCGGCATCCCCCAGCAGCGCGACACGCGGTGCCACCATCGAATGCGCCAGCGACAGGCTCAGCGGGTAAGTGTACCGCGCACCGGCAAGGGAAATCTCGCCCAGAAAATCACCAAAGCGCGGGCGAAGCACGTCGAGGTATCCGTCATCCGGCAGCGCGTGGATATGCGCTGCGTTTGCGGCGGTCTCGCTCCAGACGATGGAGGACCGGTTTTCGGTCAACGGCAGGATCGCCAGCGGACCGGGGGGCATAAAGAACTGATGCGCGACCCCGTGATGGGGTTTATCATGGGCGATGGCGCAGACCAGCGCGGTTTGCGCATAATCCCAGCCGATGCGTTTGATCCCCGCCCGCGTGGCGGTGCCCGAGGCGCGACCATCCGCGCCGACAACCAGACGCGTGCGCAGGGTCTTACCGTCTTCCAGTGTCAGGGTGACGCCCGCCGGGGCGGCGTCTTGCGCGATGACCGTTTCGCCGTCCAGCCGCGCGATGCGGGTCTCAGCGCTCACCGCTTCTGCCAAGGCGCGCCGCAGGTGGCGGTCCTCGACCATATGGCCCATCGGCCCTTCTTCGATCTCTGCGTGATCGAAATGCATGAAGAAAGGGGAGGGGCCTTCGCCCGCGCGCCCGTCCGTCACTTTGATCTCGAGCATCGGTTGCGCGTGGGATTTCACATTATCCCAGATGCCGAGCGCCCCGAGCATCCGTGTCGAGGTCAACGCCAGCGCATAGGATCGCCCGTCAAACGCCGCATCTTCCCGCGTGGCAGCGGGCAGCCTGTCGATCAACGTGACCCGCAGCCCGATCTGCGCCAAAGCCAAGGCAAGTGTCGGGCCATTCAGCCCACCACCGACGATTGCGATATCTGTATCAAAATCCATAGCTTTAGATATGGGCGTGCAGCAGGGATTGTCCATGCGCGCTGGCGTCGCTACCGTCCCTTTTCCAAAGCATTATTCGAGGAAGCAACATGCAAGAGTGGTTAACCATGACAGCCGCAGATTTGGGACGGGGCATCGGGGACGGCCAGATCGACCCTGTTGTGCTGTGCCAGACCTATCTTGACGCGATCGACGCCCACCCCCTGCGGGATCGCATCTATGCCCGCGTGACCGCCGACCGGGCCCTGGCCGAGGCCGGAGCCGCGCGGGATCGCGCGCGTGCGGGCCAGCGTTTGTCGCCACTGGACGGGGTGCCGATCAGCTGGAAAGACCTGTTCGACACCGCCGGCGTCGCGACAGAGGCGGGCAGCGCCCTGCTGAAAGACCGTGTGCCGGACCGCGACGCGCGCGTGTTGGCGAATGCCACCGCGATGGGGTTGGTCTGTCTGGGCAAGACCCATATGAGCGAGCTGGCGTTTTCGGGGCTCGGGTATAACCCCAGCACCGCCACCCCCCCTTGCGTGAACGATGAAGCTGCCGTGTCGGGCGGGTCGTCGTCCGGGGCTGCGGCTTCTGTCGCTTTCGGTCTGGCGGCGGCGGCGATCGGGTCGGATACCGGCGGATCGGTGCGGGTGCCTGCCGCGTGGAACGATCTTGTGGGGCTGAAAACCACCTCGGGCCGTGTGTCGCTTGAGGGGACCGTGCCGCTGGCTGCCAAGTTCGACACGGTCGGCCCGCTTTGCCGCTCGGTCGAGGATGCGAGCCTGCTGCTGGCGCTCACTGAAGGGTCCAAGCCGATGGACATGGGCAGCACCGACATCGAAGGGCGTCGCTTTGCGATCCTGCGCACGGTGGCGTTCGACGACATCGAAGACGCCCCCGCGGCGGCTTTCGACGATGCTGTCGCGCGGCTGAAGGAAGCGGGGGCGGTGATCGAGGACATCGATTTCGACCCTATCAAAGAGGCGATGCCGCTGAGCGGATGCCTTTACACCGCCGAAGCCTACGGCCTGTGGCGCGACGTGATCGAGGCGAACCCGGATGCGATGTATGGCGAAATCCTTGAAAGGTTCCGCTTGGGTAAATCCCACTCCGGCCCCGATTATGTGGCGGCTTGGGCCAAGATCGACCAAATCCGCGCGGCCTATGTGAAAGCTGTGGCGGGCTATGACGCGGTGCTGATCCCCACCGCACCGCTGTTACCCCCCAAGCTGGACCGGCTGGAAACCGAGCATGACTATTACGTCTCGGCCAACCTCATGACCCTGCGCAACACGCGTATCGGGAATCTTATGGGGCTGGCGGCGGTGACCCTGCCCACGGGCACCCCATCCTGCGGGATCATGCTGATGGGCCAGCCCTTTGGCGAAGAGCACCTGCTGCGCATTGCCGCAGCCGCCGAAGAGGCATTGGCCTAAATGACACAAACCTTGCCCTGCGTCCTGCAATGTCTGGACGCGGGGCAAGCCCTTGGGTACTCTGGAACAAACGGGGCGTGAATGATCCCGAACCCGAGGCAGTGAAATGATGTACCCCGAGCGGTTTTCGAACCTTCCGGCCCACGCGTGGCCGCGCCTGCGCGCATTGCTTGATGCGCATGAAGGCGGTGGCACGC
The DNA here is from genome assembly GCF_040435955.1 of Sulfitobacter sp. TCYB15. Taxonomy (NCBI): domain Bacteria; kingdom Pseudomonadati; phylum Pseudomonadota; class Alphaproteobacteria; order Rhodobacterales; family Roseobacteraceae; genus Sulfitobacter; species Sulfitobacter sp. TCYB15. The sequence continues at coordinate 141,824 of NZ_CP159193.1, read as the reverse complement.
CGATCCACATGACGATTGGCGAGCCGAAACATGCTTTTCCGGCATGGGTCACCGATGTGATCGCTGAAAATGCTGCCGGATTTAACAGCTACCCGGCCAACGACGGCACGCCCCGGTTACGCGGCGCGATTGCCGGATGGATCAAGCGGCGCTACGGTGTGGATGTGGATGCGGACACGCAGGTGATGCCGCTGAACGGCACCCGCGAAGGGCTGTATAACGCCGTCATGGCCACCTGTCCCGAGATGAAGAATGGCCAGAAGCCCGCCATTCTGATGCCGAACCCGTTCTACCAGGTCTATATGATCGCCGCGATTTCCGGTGCCGCTGATCCGGTGATGGTGCCTGCCACGCGCGAAACAGGGCATCTGCCCGATTTTGCCAGCCTGCCCGAAGATGTGCTGAACCGGACCACTGCGGCCTATATCTGCTCGCCCGCCAACCCGCAGGGGGCCGTGGCCACCCGTGCGTATTGGACCGATCTGATCGCGCTGGCAGAAAAATACGATTTCAAGATTTTCGCGGATGAATGCTATTCAGAGATCTACCGCGACACGCCGCCCGTCGGGGCGCTACAAGTGGCGCAAGAGGTCGGGGCCGACCCGGATCGTGTGGTGATTTTCCATTCGCTGTCGAAACGGTCGAACCTGCCCGGGCTGCGGTCCGGCTTTGTGGCATCAGGTGCCAATACCATGCGCGAGATCAAGCAACTGCGGAACTATGCCGGTGCACCGCTGCCGCTACCGTTGCAAGCGGCGTCGGCTGCGGTCTGGGACGACGAAGCCCATGTGGCCGAGAACCGCGCGCTTTACATCGAGAAATACGAAGTCGCCGACCGTATTCTCGGCAACGTCCCCGGGTACCAAAGTCCCGAGGCCGGGTTCTTTTTGTGGCTGCCGGTGGAAGATGACGAAGCTGCGGCGCTGAAACTCTGGCGTGAAACCGGCGTGCGGGTGCTGCCGGGTGGCTATCTGGCGCAAAGCGTGAACGGCGAAAACCCCGGGAAACAATATATTCGGGTGGCGATGGTCGCCCCAAAAGAAGAGACAACGCGCGGGATCGAAGCGATCCGCCGCTGTCTCTATCCAGAATAAGACGAGGGATCAGAGCAATGGCATATCAGACACGTGGGCGCGACCCTTTGCTAGACACCAACATGGCCGAAGCGATCGAAAAACGCGGCAAGGAGCTGCTGGGCCTCGGGCTGATCGCCCTGGGCCTTATGGCCGCCATGATGATCGGCAGCTACACCCCTGACGATCCCAACTTTATGGTGTCCACCGATGCGCCGGTGCAGAACTGGCTGGGGCGCATGGGCGCGTCGCTGGCCGCGCCTTTGTTCATGATCGTGGGCTGGGGCGCGTGGTCTGTCGCGGCAATCCTGCTGGCCTGGGGCGCACGCTTTGCCCTGCACCGCGGCGAGGAACGCGCCGTGGGCCGTTTGATCTTTGCCCCGATTGCTGTCGCCTTGTGTTCGATCTACGGGGCAACGCTGACGCCGGATGCGGCTTGGCTTCAAACCCATAGCTTTGGTCTGGGCGGGCTGTTTGGCGACACGGTCATGGGCGTGATCCTGACCGTCCTGCCGATCGGGTCGACCTTTACGATCAAGCTGATGTCGCTGTTGATGGGCGTGGCGATCCTTGCCTTTGGTGCCTTTGTTGTCGGCTTCACCCGACTTGAACTGCAACGTCTGTTCCGCTTCATGCTGGTCGGGCTGATCATGGCTTATGCCGGGTTGATGACGCTTCTGGGGCGGGGTGCGTCGGGGGCGGTTGCGGCCGCGCAGGGCATTCAGGCCCGCCAGCTTGAACGCCGCGAACGCAACCGGATCGAGGCCGAGGAGAACGCGCAATTCGCGGCCAGCCAAGGATACTATGACGACGAACTGGCCTATAGCGACGCGCCTGCACCTGCGCCAAAAACCGGCCTCCTGTCGAAAATGCCGACGCTGGTCAAACGCGCCGACCCGCTGCCCGAACCTGAATTGGTCGAGACATGGGCTGAACCCGAACTGGACGAGGCCCCCAGCAGCGACCGTATCAAGTCCAAGATCGCCGATGTGATCAAAAGCCGCGTGCGCACTGGCGGGGCTGTGCATACGGCCACCACCGCCCCCTTGACCCGTGGTCGCGGGCGTGGCCCTGACCCGCTTCTGTTGGATACCACCGCCCGTGGTGCCCGCCGCGAAGAGCCGCCATTAACCGGTGCGCCGGCCCCCTCCCCTACTCGGGCGGAGCCGCCTTTAACCGCAAGCCGTGCACCTTTGGTCGCGGAACGCCCCGTGCTTGAGCTAACCCCCTCCGAACCGGATCACGACGCGGATATGGCGGTTCTGGATGATGAACCGATGACCGACAGCCACCTGCCACTGCAAGAGGCAGAGCGGGAACCGGCCATGCAGATCCCCGTGGCTCAGCCGCGCAAGGTGGTGCAGCCGCAGATGCGCAAGCCGGTGCAGCCCAGCAAACAGGCTCAGGCCGAGGCACAGCCTGCGTTGACCTTTGAGGACACGCACCCCGGATTTGAACTGCCGCCGCTGAACCTGCTGGAAAGCCCGGATAATGTAGAACGCCTGCACCTGAGCGACGATGCGCTGGAAGAGAACGCGCGCATGCTGGAAAACGTGCTGGATGACTATGGCGTAAAGGGTGAAATCGTCGCTGTCCGTCCGGGCCCCGTTGTCACCATGTACGAGCTGGAACCGGCACCGGGCCTCAAGGCGAGCCGTGTGATCGGTCTGGCGGACGATATCGCGCGCTCTATGGCGGCACTGTCGGCGCGTGTGTCTACCGTGCCGGGGCGCAGCGTGATCGGCATCGAACTACCTAACGAGAACCGCGAGAAAGTTGTGCTGCGCGAAATCCTCGCCGCGCGTGATTTCGGCGACAGCACCATGCGCCTGCCACTGGCCTTGGGCAAAGACATTGGCGGTGACCCTGTGGTCGCGAACCTTGCCAAGATGCCTCACCTGCTGATCGCGGGGACCACCGGTTCGGGTAAATCCGTTGCGATCAACACAATGATCCTGTCGCTGCTCTACAAGCTGACGCCGGAAGAATGCCGGATGATCATGATCGACCCCAAGATGCTGGAACTGTCGGTCTATGACGGCATCCCGCATCTGCTGTCCCCCGTTGTGACCGACCCGAAAAAGGCCGTTGTCGCGCTGAAGTGGACCGTGGGCGAGATGGAAGAGCGCTATCGCAAGATGTCCAAGATGGGCGTGCGCAACATCGAAGGCTATAACGGTCGCGTCCGCGAGGCCCTGGCCAAGGGAGAGATGTTCAGCCGCACCGTCCAGACCGGCTTTGACGAGGATACGGGCGAGCCGATCTTCGAGACGGATGAATTCAAGCCCGAAGCGCTGCCCTATATCGTCGTGATTGTGGACGAGATGGCCGACCTGATGATGGTCGCGGGCAAAGAGATCGAAGCCTGCATCCAGCGTCTGGCGCAGATGGCGCGGGCCTCGGGTATTCACCTGATCATGGCGACACAGCGTCCTTCGGTCGATGTCATCACGGGCACGATCAAGGCGAACTTCCCGACGCGGATTTCCTTCCAGGTGACCTCCAAGATCGACAGCCGCACGATCCTGGGCGAGATGGGGGCCGAACAGCTGCTTGGCATGGGCGACATGCTCTATATGGCGGGCGGATCCAAGATCGTGCGTTGCCACGGTCCCTTTGTCAGCGACGAAGAGGTCGAAGAGATCGTGAACCACCTCAAGGCCTATGGTGAACCTGATTATGTGTCGGGTGTGGTTGAAGGGCCATCCGATGACCAAGAAGGGAACATCGACGCGGTTCTGGGTCTGGGCGGCAATACCGACAGCGAAGACGCGCAATATGACACGGCCGTGGCGATCGTGGCAAAAGACCGCAAATGTTCGACATCCTACATCCAGCGGAAACTGGGCATCGGCTATAACAAAGCCGCGCGTCTGGTCGAACAGATGGAGGACGCTGGCCTTGTTTCGCCAGCCAATCACGTGGGCAAGCGCGAGATCCTGATACCAGAGCAGGGGTAGCGCGCAAAAATAATCGGAACGTCATTGCGACGCCGGGGGTTGGCTTGGGAACAGGCCAGCCCCTTTTGCATTTCGGGCGTGTTAGGCGATATCCTGCTGCGTGATATCGTATATCATGACGCGAAGCCCTATGTCGAAGGCAAGGCACTGGAATAAGAATAGGAAGACTATGATGCGTTTTGTTACCACCACCGTTCTGGCCATTGGTCTGGGGTTGGCAGCTGTGATGCCCGCCGCCGCCGACAAACTGCCGCTGAACGCGATTTCCGGCTATCTTAACGATCTGAAAACCGCCAAAGGCGAATTCACCCAGATCAACAACGACGGCTCGATCAGCACCGGCACGATCTACATCAAACGTCCGGGCAAAGTGCGCTTTGAATACAACGCACCGGATTCGGGGATTGTCGTGGCGGGCAGCAATACGGTTGTGATCTACGACAAGAAATCCAACCAGCCGGCAGAGACATACCCGCTGTCGAAAACGCCGCTGTCGATCATTCTGGCCGCGAATGTGAACCTGGGGCAGGCCAAGATGGTGACGGGGCATAACTATGACGGCACCGCGACCACCGTGCGCGCCCAAGACCCCGCGCATCCTGAATATGGCAATATCGAGCTGAAGTTCACCGGCAACCCAGTCGAGCTGCGCCAGTGGATCATCAACGACGGCAACGGCACCAAGACCACCGTGGTTCTGGGCGACCTGCAGAAGGGCGGCAGCCTGCCTAACAAACTGTTTGACGTCGGCAGCCCCGGTCAGGTGAACCGCTAACGAAAAAGGGCCCCGAACATACGTTCGGGGCCCTTTCTTTATCCGGTGTGGGTCAGCCTACCAACGTGACAGGCGACACCCTGCAATCTGCTGCTGGTACATATCGGAGCGCGCACGCACCTTGCGGGCCACGGCGACCAGCCAGGGTTTCGAATTATAGCTTTGGCGCGCATAGCCTGTGTTGCCTTCGTGATAGGCCAGATACTGGTTTTCCGCGTCATGCAGGGGGATGCCGTTCTTGTCGCGGCTCTTGTTCATGTACCACCCCATGAAATCCGACGCGTCGTTGATCCGGTCGCGCTTGGCGCGGAAACCGCCAGCTTCAGCCAGATATTCATCCCATGTCGCATCAAGCGCCTGGCTGTAGCCAAAGGCGCTGGACTGGCGGCCCATGGGGATCACGCCGATGACATAGCGGAACGGCGTACGGGCGTCCGCGATGAATTTGCTTTCCTGATGGATCGTCGCCATCTGCACATGGACAGGCACGCCCCAACGGCGTTCAGCTGCACGGAATGCGCGGTAATATTCTGGGCGCTCTTTGAGAATCGCACATGCGTTATCAAGGTCTCGTGGGGCACTGGTCGGACCGCCACTACATGATGCCAAAAGCACAGCAATTATCAGGGCGCAAAAGGTTCTGCTCATCGGCCTCTCGCTTTTATCGTGTTTTTATTACATTTAGTTTATCAGATTGCCCTGCCGACGCCCACCAGAAATTACAGCAGAAACCCCAGCATAAGCGGTAAAGCGGCAACCGATAGCACGGTAGAGACGACAACCAGCCCCGCGACAGACTGCGCATCCGCACCGTATTTCTCTGCCAGCAGGTAGGATGTCACCGCCACCGGTGTCGCAACCTGCAAGACCAGCACGCCAAACGCGATTTTATCAAGGTCAAAGAACCAGCCCGCCAAGGCGGCGATGCCGATGCAGATCGCAAGCTTGATCAGCGACAACACCACTGCGCGCCCGATCCCGCCGGGGGACAGCCGTGCCACGGCAACGCCCAATGTGATCAGCATAATCGGGATCGCCATCTGACCGAGCAGAGACAGCGTATTGGTCAGAAACACCGGCGTTTCCCAGCCTTGCACCAGAAACAAAGCGCCCAATGCCGTGCCCCAGACCAGCGGTTCACGGATGACTTTCCCGAACGAGCCAGAGCCCGCCACCAGCCAGATGCCAAAGGTGAACGACCAGATGGCCATAATGGCAAAGACCACAACGGCGTAACCCAACCCCGTGTCGCCAAAGGCAAAAAGCGCGAGCGGCAGACCCAGATTGCCGGTATTCCCGAAGATCATCGGGGCCAAATACGTCCGCCGGTTCAACCCAAACACGCGCACGATCACGGCGGCCAGCAGCGTCACCCCGCCATAGGCTGCCACTGTCGCCAGTGACAAAGCGCTCAGCGCGGCGGGGTCGATCTGCGTTGTCATCAGCGACACGAAAATCAGACAGGGCACCGATAGGGTCATCGCCAGCTGGGTCACAAACTGGATGCGATACTCGAACCCCAGCTTCACCCAGGCAAAGCCGATCCCCGCGAGCAGGAACACAGGAGCCACAATTTCAAGCACTGTCAGGACGAGGTTCACAAACTGTTTCCTTGGTTACGCGTCGCAGGATTGGACAAAAGCCCCTTGAAGGGACTACGAACGAACGGTAGGTGCACCGATGTTATGATAAGAACGCGCGCGAAATACCACTTGGGCCAGATCGTCCGGCACAAAAAACATCCCTTCCGAGGGGTGATTTTTGACGTGGACCCCGAATTTGCCAATACCGAAGAATGGTACGAGGCTATTCCGGAAGACAGCCGCCCCGAGAAAGACCAGCCCTATTATCACCTGCTGGCCGAAAACGAACAAAGCTATTACGTGGCCTATGTGTCCGAGCAGAACCTCGTGGCCGATTACTCGGGCGAACCTGTGGACCATCCCGATATCCCCGACCTCTTCGGCCCGTTCACCGATGGGGCCTATCCGCTGCACTTCCAACTGAACTGAGGCAAAGCGTGGGTGACCCGCGCCCTGCCACCCTTTTTTAATAGCCCAGGGCACACCCATCCTTGCGCGCGTCGCTCGCCCCCTCCAGCAAACCGTTGTCATGCAGCTGGATCGCCTGCGCGCCGCCGATGGCTGTGGCCGGAATTTCGACCTTATGCCCCATCTCGGCCAGCTCGGCACGGACCGCATCGCTATAGCCGCGTTCGACCTTGAGGATGCCATTGTCGGAAAACGCGCGGGGGGCGTCGATGGCGGCCTGAGGGTCTAGCCCGAAATCCGTCAGGTTAGAGACAAACCGCGCGTGGCCATTAGGCTGGTAGGCCCCGCCCATCACGCCAAACGGCATGATCACCTTACCGTCGCGTTTGATCATCCCCGGAATGATCGTATGCATCGGCCGCTTGCCGCCCTTCAGCTCGTTCGCGTGCCCTTGGTCAAGGGTGAAACCCGCACCGCGGTTTTGCAGCAGGATACCGAATTTATCCGACGCGATGCCCGACCCGAAACCGTGGAAGATCGAATAGATCAACGACACGGACATCCCATCCTTGTCCACCACGGTGATATAGATCGTATCCTTATGCACCGCCTCTGACAGGGCGACGGGGTTGGGCATGGCTTTCTTCGGGTCGATCAACGCCGCCAGCTCTCGCGCCGTTTCGGGCGCAAGCATATGGGCCAGACGTGCGGTATGGTCCGGGTCCGCCAGAAAACGATTGCGTGCATCATACGCCAGCTTGGCGGTTTCCGCCTCGATATGCACACGCTCCGCGCCCCAAGGATCCATGGATGCAATGTCGAAATGCGACAGCATGTTCATCATCAACAGTGCCGTGGCCCCCTGTCCGTTCGGCGCATGTTCCAGCACCTCAACGCCCTGATAAGTGGAGGCAAGGGGCTCACCAGGGGTGCAAGCGGTGGCGGCGAAATCCTCTGCCGTGTGCTTGCCCCCCATCGCATTGAGAGAGGCGACGATATCTTCGGCCACCTCACCGGTATAGAAGGCATCGCGCCCGTCCTTGGCGATGCGACGCAGGACTTCGGCCTGACCGGGGGCGCGGAAGATGTCGCCGGTCGTTGGGGCCTTGCCGCCGGTCAGATAGAAATCGCGTGCGGCCCCCTGCAAGGTGCCCGCATCATTGCCCCAATCAAAGGCGACACGTGCCGCGACGGGTACGCCTTCTTCGGCATAGCGGATCGCAGGGGCAAGAATCGTGTCCAGACCCATGGTGCCGATGGTGTCGGACAGGTGGCAAAACGCGTCGATCGCGCCGGGAATGGTCACGGCATGGGCGCTGCGCAGCGGTACCGTCTTTTCACCAGCGTCGCGCAAATGGGCGGCATCCAACGCAGCAGGGGCGCGGCCCGATCCGTTCAGCGCGTGCACTTCGTCGCTGCCCGCTGGCGAGTACAGCACAAAGCAATCCCCGCCGATTCCGGTCATCTGCGGCTCGCAAATCCCCAGCAGCACGGCACCGGCAATCGCGGCATCCATCGCGTTGCCGCCCCGCTCAAGAATATCGACAGCGGTCTTTGCGGCCAAAGGATGGGACGTGGCACACATGCCATTGCTCGCCAGAACGGGGGATCGTCCGGGAAGGTGAAAGTCGCGCATGTCATTGGCCTCAGGTTGCTGTCATCGGCCTGAACGTAGCGCGGTGCAGGACGGGCGGGCAATCACTAAAGGGCAGTTGGGCACTTAAAGGGGAGCTGGGTACATAAAGGGGGATTGGGCACAGCAAATGTGCCTCGGCGTTGCGTACTGGGTGGGGGCTATTAAAACGCAACGCCGAGGGAAGCCATATGCAGCTACAGAACCGACGTTGCCCGCAAAGCTGGGCGGAATTATGAAACCTTTGAGGCGCTATTGCGAAGCGTTGCTTCAAGCTGCCCCAAGGGTGACCAACACTTAACCCCTGGCCGCAAAGGCCCCCCTAGTGGCGGCCCCCCGTACCCAGCTTATCCGGCGGCAAGCGGAATGCGCAGCGCCAGCAGGTTCATATCACCGGTGCGCGAATATTCCAGCTCGCAGCTCAGCAACCGGATCAGGCTCCAGCCGAATCCCCCTTCGGGCAGCTCGTCAGCAAGTTTAAGCACATCAAATGCTTCACCCGGGGGGAGGGTGAACCCCGGCATCGGTTTGCCCAGATCGGTGATGCGAAACCGCAAGTCATCAGGCGCATAGGCCCCGCGCACCCCGATTAACCCCGCTTGGGGCAATCCGGCATAGGCGTGCTCGACCACGTTATTCAACGTCTCGGCCAGCACCAGTTCCACAATCTCGAGGTTTTCTTGCGATAGCCCCCGATCGGCCAGTTCTGTGCGGATATGTCCAAGGGCCGCGCGTACCGCATCGGCAGAGGCTTCCAACGTCACCTCGAACCCATAGGGGGTATCCGGCTGACCGACTGTGCCTTCGTTCCGGTTCGGGGCGCTCATGCGGGCACCTGCGCGGCCAATGCGGCGTCCAATGTGGGGAAAAGGGGAAACACGCTGTCCATCCGCGTTAATCGGAATACCCGATCAACCGAGGGCGTCAGCCCCGCCAGCGTCAGGCTGCGGTCCGGCAACAGAAGTTTCAGCGTCGCTACCACCGCGCCAAGCCCACTGGAATCAATAAAGGTCACCTGCCCCAGATCCAGAATAACCACAGGTGGCCCCTCTTCGATCATATCCCGCATGGCTTCTTTAAAGGCGCGGGCAACGGCGGCATCAATACGGCCTTCCATCACGGATATGATTTGCAGCTGCCCTTCTGTTCTGGTCGAGAGTTTCATATGGTCATCTCCAAGGTGTGCCGGACGCCAGAAGACATAGCGCCGATACCTTACCAAAAGATGATCATTTCCCGGGGAGGGGACGAAATGGAAAAAGTCGTGATAGCAGGGGCTGCGCGGACGCCGATGGGCGGGTTTCAGGGAGCTTTTGCCGATCTGACCGCGGCCGATCTGGGGGGGCACGCGATCAAGGCGGCGCTGGACGGTGCCGGCACCGATACCGTGGACGAGGTGCTGATGGGCTGTGTGTTGCCCGCAGGGCAGGGCCAGGCTCCCGCGCGTCAGGCCGGCTTCAAGGCAGGTCTGGGCGAAGAGGTGCCGGCGACAACGCTGAACAAGATGTGCGGCTCGGGGATGAAGGCGGCGATGATCGCCTTCGACCAGATCGCCTTGGGTCAGACCGATACCATGATCGCCGGCGGGATGGAGAGCATGACAAACGCGCCCTATGTGCTGCCGAAAATGCGCGGCGGCGCGCGGTTGGGGCACGGTCAGGTGATCGATCACATGTTCCTCGACGGGTTGGAAGACGCCTATGACAAGGGTCGCCTGATGGGCACCTTTGCCGAAGACTGCGCCGAGACATTTCAATTCACCCGCGCCGTGCAGGATGACTATGCGCTGGCCTCCCTGTCCCGCGCGCTCGACGCGCAAAGCAGCGGCGCGTTCGATGACGAGATCGCAGCGGTTGATCTGAAATCGCGTAAAGGGTCGGTCACCATCTCGGCGGATGAACAGCCCGGCAACGCACGGCCCGAGAAGATCCCCGAACTCAAACCCGCCTTCCGCGAGGGCGGCACAGTCACGGCGGCGAATGCGTCTTCCATCTCGGACGGGGCGGCGGCATTGGTGCTGGCATCTGAAACCGCCGCCAAATCCCAAGGCTTGAATGTCCGTGCGCATATCCTCGGCCACGCCAGTCACGCGCAGGCACCGGGGCTTTTCACCACCGCGCCCGTACCGGCGGCGCAGAAACTGCTGGACCGGTTGGGCTGGCAGAAAGACGACGTTGATCTGTGGGAAGTGAACGAGGCCTTTGCCGTCGTGCCACTGGCCTTCATGCATGAAATGGGGCTGTCCCATGACATCGTGAACGTGAACGGCGGTGCCTGTGCGCTTGGCCACCCCATCGGGGCCTCTGGCGCACGTATTATCGTGACCCTGCTGAACGCACTGGAAAAGCGCGGGCTGAAACGGGGTATCGCGGCGATCTGCATTGGCGGCGGTGAAGGCACTGCAATTGCGATCGAACGCCCCTGATTTTCCAAATGGACTAAATCCTCGGGGGTCGGGGGGCAGACAGCCCCCCGGTCCGACAGCAACAAAAGGCACTTTTATGCGCGTTGACTATCCTACCCTCTCCAAAACCCTACACGCTTTGACCGACGGCGAAACCGACAGCGTCGCGCTAATGGCCACCGTCGCCTGCGAGGTGCACCACGCCGACGACCGCTTTGACTGGACGGGGTTCTACCGTGTGACCGCGCCAGAGCTGCTTAAGATCGGGCCCTATCAGGGCGGGCATGGCTGTCTGGTGATCCCCTTTGCGCGTGGGGTGTGCGGGGCCGCCGCGCGCACCGGCGAAGCGCAGCTGGTTGCGGATGTGGATGCCTTTCCGGGCCACATCGCTTGCGCGTCCTCCACGCGGTCTGAACTGGTCCTGCCTGTCTGGAACGGCGCCGGAGAGCTGCTGGGTGTCTTTGATATCGACAGTAACCAGCCCGCCGCGTTTGACCAGACCGACGCCGATGAACTCGCCGCGATTCTGAAATCTGTTTTCGCAAACGTCTAGGCCGGTGATCCTGCCCGTCGATCAAAGGAAATGTCATGAGCTTTGACGCTTGGCTCGTGTTTGCCCTGTTCTGGGTGGTGTTTGTCACCACGCCGGGGCCGAACGCGGTGAACTGTATCAGCAACGGGATGAACCTGGGCTTTGCGCGGGCGATGGTCGGGGTGCTGGCGATCCTGACGCAGGCCTCGCTGTTTCTGGCGCTGTCAGCGATTGGCGTGACGGCGCTGCTGACGGCCTCGGCCACGGGGTTCTTTGTGGCCAAGATGATCGGGGCAGGGTTTCTGATCTATCTGGGCGTGCGCGGGCTGGTCATGGCGGGCAAGCCTGTGGTGATGGAGGATCGTCCCGCCGCGTCGGTCTATTGGCGTGCCTTTGCGATTGCGACGATCAACCCGAAATCGGTCGCCGGGTATCTTGCGGCCTTCAGCCAGTTCGTGCAGCCGGATGTCCCGATCTGGGACCAGATGATCGTGATCGTGCCGACGGCGCTGACCCTGACCGCGGCCAGCTATACCGGGTTTACGGCGCTTGGGGCGGGGCTGGGGCGGGCGGCCTTGGGAGCGGTGTTCAACGTCTGGTTCCGCCGCGTGATGGCGGTCAGCTTTATCATCTACGGGGTGCTGTTGGGCAGCGCGCATACGCCGATGCCTAAGGGGTGATCACGGGCTGATCCCGCGCGCCTGTGGGGCAAGTGCCCTTGGGTCAGTCTTTCCCTCTGGCCCCTGCGGTCCTGCGGGCGTAAGCAGACCCCAAGGAGACACGATATGCGCAACCCAGATACCCTATCCAACACCCAGCCCGCCCCGCCCGAGGACACGCCCCAAGGGCTTGCCTTTGCGATCGGGGCCTATGGTCTTTGGGGGTTTCTGCCGCTGTACATGAAGGCCATCGCCCATATTCCCGCGGCAGAGATTGTCGTGCACCGGGTCATCTGGTCAGTGCCCGTGGGCGCATTGGTGCTGATCCTTCTGGGGCGCACCGCCACCCTGCGCGAGGCGTTCCGGTCGCCGCGCACCTTGGCGATGGGCTGTGTCACGGCGACGCTGATCTCGGTCAACTGGGGCATCTACATCTGGGCGGTGAACTCGGGTCATGCGCTGGACGCGGCCTTGGGCTATTACATCAACCCGTTGTTCAGCATCTTGCTGGGGGCGCTGCTACTGGGGGAACGTCTGTCGAGACTTCAGCTTGCGGCAATCGGGCTCGCAGCCGTCGCCGTCGCGATCCTGACGCTCGATTCCGGTCGCTTCCCTTGGGTCGCGCTGAGCCTGACATTCACGTTCGGGCTGTATGCGCTGGCGAAAAAGCGGCTGCCGATCGGGCCGAACCAAGGTTTCCTGCTTGAGGTCCTGATCCTGCTCGCTCCTGCGCTGGCTTATCTGGTTTACCTGATTATGACGGGGCAAAACCACTTTGGTCAAGGCGTGCCGTTTAATACGTGGATGCTGGTGGGCTGCGGCGTGGTCACGGCGGTGCCGCTGATCTTTTATGCCAACGGAGCCAAGCGGCTGCGGCTGTCGACCATCGGTATCTTGCAGTATATCGCGCCGACGATGATCTTCCTTTGCGCGGTGCTGGTCTTTGACGAACCCTTTGGGCGGGCGCGGATGATTGCCTTTCCGCTGATCTGGGGTGCGCTGGTGATCTATTCGATCTCGCTGTTCCGGCAGATGCGGCACAAACCGGCATAACAAGGGACCGAGGGGCGCAGACATGTCGCGCCCCTCGATCATTATATCATTCGCTCAGGACAGCGCGTCCTTGAAAGCGAGGAAGCTGGGGTCTTTCATCACCCGTGCGTTCATCGCCTCACGTAGCGCACCGATGGATTTATAGGGGCGCATCACCACCTCGAATTTGGCGATCAGACCGTCGTCACCCAGGGTGATCAGATCGACGCCAACGGCATCCAGATCCCCGATCTTGCACTGGAACTCCAGCGCCCAATCTGTCCCTTCCCCCATGATCCGGCGGTATTTGAAATCGCTAAAGACATTGCCGACGTGCCCCAGGACCGCTGCCACAGGGGCGCGGCCGGTCCAGGTCTTGTAATATGTCGGCGGCATGAAGGTGACGTCTTCCGCCAGCAGCGGGGCGATCTTTTCCGAATCCCCCTTGGCGACAACATCAATCATCTTGGTAATAGTAGGATGCATTCCGGGTCCTTTGGTACAGATTGGCTTGAAAACCTACCCTAACTCTGAGACGGACACTTATGGAAACAGAATATAATCCGCCCCAAGATCCGCTGGTTGTCCTGCATGAAGACGCCGAAGTGTTGCTGGTCGACAAGCCCGCGGGCTTGCTGTCGGTGCCGGGCAAGGGGCCACATCTGGCCGATTGTCTCATCGCGCGGGTGCAGGATGCATTCCCGGACGCGCTGCTGGTGCATCGTCTGGATCGGGACACCTCGGGCGTGATGATCTTTGCGCTGACGCCCCATGCGCAGCGCCATCTGGGATTGCAGTTTGAAAAGCGGATGACGCGCAAGACCTATGTCGCGCGGGTCTGGGGGGTACCGCAGGAAAAGACCGGCACCATTGATCTGCCGCTGATCGTGGATTGGCCGAACCGCCCGCGCCAGATGGTCTGCCATGAAACGGGTAAACCCGCACAAACCGACTGGCGTGTGCTGAAAGACGAAGGCGACACCGCGCGGGTGCGCCTTAGCCCCAAGACAGGGCGCAGCCATCAGCTGCGGGTGCATATGCTGAGCCTCGGCCATCCGATTCTGGGCGATCCGTTTTACGCTACGGGGCCCGCGTTGGCGTATCCGCGCCTGATGCTCCATTCAGAGGAGCTGCGGTTCAACCATCCTCAGGGCGGACATTCGACCAAGATTCGCGCCAAGGCACCGTTCTAAAGGCCATAGGGCGCAGACGAAAAAGGCCACCCCGAAGGGTGGCCTTGGTGTTTGTGGGGGATGCCGAAGGACAGCTTATTCAGCGGCCCAACCCGAGACGGCTTTGATCTCGGTAAAGTCCTCGATCCCGTACATGCCACCCTCGCGGCCATTGCCCGATTGCTTCATGCCGCCAAAGGGCGACCCTGCGGCGCGGCTTTGGCCGTTCATCTCGACCATGCCCGACCGCAGTTGACGCGCCAGACGGTTGCGACGCTCGCCATCTTGCGACTGGACATAGTTGGTCAGGCCGTAAACCGTGTCATTGGCGATCTGGACCGCTTGCTCTTCGCTGTCGAACTTCATGATCGACAGAACCGGCCCAAAGATTTCCTCGCGGGCGATGGTCATGTCGGGGGTCACGTCTGCAAAGACAGTGGGTTTGACAAAGAACCCGCGGTTCAAGCCGTCGGGACGTCCGGTGCCGCCCGCAACCAAACGCGCGCCTTCGTCGATGCCCTTCTGGATCAGGTCCTGAATCTTGTTGAACTGCGATTCATTGACCACGGGGCCGATATGACGCCCATCTTCGGAGGCAGGACCAACGGTAACCTGCGACGCCACAGCGCCTGCTTCTTCGACGGCTTTGTCATAGACATCCGACTGCACCAGCATACGGCTGGGGGCGTTACACGACTGACCGGTGTTGTTCATCATGTGCAGCACGCCGCGTTTGACAGCCTTGTCATCGGCATCGTTGAAAATGATGTTCGCGCCTTTGCCACCCAGTTCAAGGTGGACCTTTTTCAGCGTATCCGCCGCCGCTTTCGAGATCAGCGTGCCCGCGCGGGTGGAGCCGGTGAAGCTGATCATGTCGATGTCTTTATGCGACGACATCTGGCTGCCGACACCGACGCCATCGCCGTTCACAAGGTTGAATACCCCTTTGGGGAAGCCTGCCTCGTCAATCAACTCGGCAAAGATCATCGCGTCCAGCGGGCTTTCCTCGGACGGTTTCAGCACCATCGTGCAGCCCGATACAATCGCCGCGCCGACCTTGAGCGTGATCTGGTTCATCGGCCAGTTCCACGGCGTGATCAGACCGGCAACGCCCACGGCTTCGCGGATGATCCGGTCATTCGGGGCGTGATCGCCAAGCGGCTGTTCGAATTTGAACTCTTTCGCGGCCTTGATGAAGTTGCTCAGGTGATAAGAGCCGGCACCAACCTGCGATGTACGGGCCAGATCCATCGGCGCACCCATGGCCGTGCTCATCGCTTTGGCCAGATCCTCGGCGCGGGCCTGATAGACCTCTAGCAGCTTTTCCAGCAGAGCGATGCGTTCCGCCGGAGGCGTCGCCATCCAGCCGGGCAGGGCGGCCTTGGCGGCGGCAACCGCGGCATCGGTATCCGCCTGATCCCCAAGCGAGATGACCGCGCAGGGCTCCTCTGTGGTGGGGTCGATCACGTGATAGTCATTCGGCTTGGCGGGGGATACCCATTCGCCGTTGATGTAAAACTCGCGCTTCTCCAGCATGGGAAAACTCCTTTTGTCATGCGGTGCCGGGGACGTTTCCCCCAGCCTGTTGCGCGTACCATGTCACCACATCTGGGGACCCGCAAGTGAGGGGGTGAAACCGGCAGCGCAACGTCTTACATAAGTGGAGAACGACAAACCGAAACCATGAAGCCGGAGAATATTATGTCCTTGCGCATCAACGATACCATCCCCGATCTGACTGTCGAAACCGATCAGGGCACGATCAGCCTGCACGACTGGGTGGGCGACAGCTGGGCGATCCTTTTTTCGCACCCAAAGGATTTCACGCCGGTCTGCACCACCGAATTCGGGGCGGTCGCACAGCTTGCTGACGAATGGGAAAAGCGCGGCACCAAGGTGATGGGTATTTCCGTGGACGGTGTTGAAGAGCACAAGAAATGGAAAGGCGATATCGAGACCTTCGCCGGTGCCAAAGCGGGCTTTCCGATCATCGCGGATAACGACCTGACCGTTGCCAAAGCCTTCGACATGCTGCCCGCCGACGCTTATCTTCCCGATGGCCGCACCCCCAACGACAGCGCCACAGTCCGCGCCGTGTTCATCATCGGGCCGGACAAGCAGCTGAAGCTGTCGATGACCTACCCGATGACCGTGGGCCGCAACTTTGCCGAGGTTCTGCGCGCGCTGGACGGCTTGCAAACCTCGACCGGCAAGGGCGTGGCGACACCGGCGAACTGGAATGTCGGCGACGACGTAATCATCCCCGCAACCCTGTCGGATGACGATGCCAAAGCGAAGTTCGGCGACTTCAACAAGATCCTGCCCTACCTGCGCACCACCAAAGCGCCCAGCTAAGCGCGGGATCTCAGGCTTTCTGAGGTCGCAATTTAACCTGCGTGCGATACCACGCCCGCTTTAATTCCCGCATCAGCTTGCCGCTGGTGCGGGTTTTTTGCTGGATGGTTGACCCGCCGATCTGGTTGGCGATTTCGCTTAGCCCATTGGGAAGCAGGGCGTGGAGCTTTTGCCCTGTCACCCAATGCATCTGCAGCCATGTATCGACAGGGCGGTCAATCTGGGTCGATCCGTCAAGCAAGCGCTGCGCGGCGTCGCGCCCCACCACCTGACAGCAACACTGCAAGCCGATCCGCTTGGGCAGGATCAACGCCATATCGCCGTCGCGCGCCACGACATCTGCGGGCAGCTCTCGCATCTTGGGCGGCAGGCGCAGGTACATATCGGGCGTCATATTCTGGTGGATAAGTTGCAACGCGCGGTCCAACTCTGGCCGCGACACGGCGAGGTCATCCTCGACAATCATCGCGTAATCCCAGCCCTGATCGACGATCATCTGCCAGCATTTGCGATGGCTTTGAAAGACGCCGATCTCGGCCGGTGTCAGGGCGAAGGGATAGGACGGGCTGTGCAGGTTGCCAGAGTGGGTGCGCACATCTGCGACCTGCGTAGGGTCGCGGCCATTCACCGCTTCGACGACCTGCGCATCGGGCAGATCCTGCAGCAACCGCGCGACATTGGCGTGCCGCGCGGTGCTGGTGGACATATGGATGATCAATGATTTCATACGGTTTGATACCGCGCTTGGTGACGTTCTCAAACCGTTTAAAATCATTGCTCGGCGTTAAAGGTGAACAGCTTTTCGCCGTTGATCGTATAGCTGTCGATCAGGTCTTTGGCGCGGTCGCCGACCAGCCAGTCTTCCAACTGGGCCGCGGCATCTTTGTTCACATGCGCATGCTTCTCGGGGTTCACCGGAATATAGGCATATTGGTTGAACAGCACCGGATCGCCTGCAAAGAGGATTGCCAGATCGGCCTTGTTGTCAAAGTTCAGCCAGCTTGCACGGTCGGACATGATATAGGCCCCCATCCCTGCAGCGGTGTTGAGGCTCGCGCCCATGCCCGCGCCGACAGCTTTGTACCATTCACCGAATGTCGCGGGGTCCAGATCAGCACCGGCCCAAAGCGAGAGTTCTTTTTTGTGGGTGCCGCTGTCGTCGCCACGGCTCACGAAAGGCGCCTCGGCCGCTTCGATCTTGGCAAGCGCGTCTTTGGCTGCCTCTGCCTCTGCGATTGCGGCGGGGTCGTCATTTGGGCCGATCAGGACGAAATCATTATACATGATCTCGCGGCGGTGGGTGCCATAGCCGTCGGCGACAAAGGCCTCCTCGGCTTTCTTGGAGTGCACCAGAATGGCATCGACGTCGCCCGCTTCGCCCAAGCGCAAGGCTTGACCGGTGCCGACGATCAGCAGTTGTACGTCAAGGTCCAGATCTTCTTTGATGGCGGGCAGCAGGACGTCGGACAGACCAGAGTTGTTGAAGGACGTGGTGACAGCCATTTTCATGGTGTCCGCCTGCGCAGCCGTGGTGCCAAGTGCGAGAACAAGAGCGGTAATCAAGGATTTCATATCAAAATATCTCCATTCAGGAACGATTTGAATTCCGGGGTCTGCGGGGCGTCAAACGCATCGGGCGCCGGGCCAGCCTCGTGAATACGACCTTTAAACAGAAACAATATTTCAGTTGCAAGGCGCCGCGCCTGACCCAGATCATGGGTCGCCATCACGATGCGCGTCCCTGACTGATGGGCAGACTGCAACAGCGCCTCTATATCCTTGACGGAGCGGCCATCCAGATTGGCGCAGGGCTCATCCAGCAGCAGCATCTCGGGGGTGCGGATCAAGGCGCGGGCGAGGGCGAGCTTTTGTTTCTCGCCACCGGACAACCCCGTCGCAGGGCGATCCAGCGCGGGCGTCAGGCCGATGCGAGCCGCCCATGCCTCTACCGCTTTGTTCACCTGCGCCTTGGGCTGGCCAAGTATCGCGAGAGGATAGCCCAGATTGGCGCGCACCGACCGGCGCAGCATCACTGGGCTTTGGAAAACATAGGCCTGCCGCATCCGCGCAAGGTCATTCGGAACGGCCCATGTGACCGCGCCTGTAGACAGCCGTTCAAGCCCGTGCAGCGCCTTGAGGAATGTCGTCTTGCCGGCACCATTGGGCCCCAGCAGGATCGTGAATCCGGTTTTGCCAAGGGTCAGGTCCACGGGGCCCAGCAATCGCTTGCAGCGGCGGGTGACGCTGACGTCGCGCATATGGGCGGGCAGCAGGGGGGTCACCATCTGCCCTCTCTTTCTGTGCGCGACAGGGCGTGGATGATCAGGTTCACACTCAGCGCAAGTGCGATCAGCACAAAGCCCAGACCAAGCGCCAGTGCGAAATCACCCTTGCCGGTTTCCAGCGCGATGGCGGTGGTCAGCACGCGGGTGGCGTGGTCGATGTTGCCGCCCACGATCATGATCGCGCCGACCTCGCCTATGGCGCGGCCAAAGCCTGCCAGCGCCGCCGTCAGCAAGGCCCGCCGCCCGTCCGAGATCAGCGTCAGGATGCGCCGCGTCGGGGTGGTGTTCAGCGAGATCAGCAGATCGTGGTATTCAGCCCAAAGATCACGCATCGCCTGATGGGTGATAGAGGCGATGAGCGGCGTGATAATGATCACCTGCGCAATGATCATCGCCGTCGGCGTGAACAGCAGCCCCAGCACCCCGAAGGGACCGGCGCGCGACAGCAGCAGATAGACGATCAACCCCACCACGACGGGCGGCAATCCCATGAGGGAGTTCAGCACCGCAATCGCGGTACGGCGGAAGCGGAAACGGCGGATGGCGAGCCATGTGCCGAAGGGCAGCGCGATGGCCGAGGCAATGACCAGCGCCGTCAGGCTGACCTGCAACGACCTGAGCGTAATCTCGATCAGGTCGGGATCGCCGGTGACAACCAGCCAGAACGCAGAAGAAAGGCCCGCCCAGATATCATTCATCGGGCGGGCCGTCGGAGTTTGCTATGCATAGGATGCGGTCTTAGTCGCCCAGCCGGACATTGCGATCAGACGAGGTCTGCTCGGCCGCGGAGAACCCTGCGTTGTCCAACGCAAAGTTCATGCCCGCAGCAAGGATGACCAAGGCGACGATGGCAGTGATAAAAGCTTTCATTCCGTACCTCGTTGATGCGCATTGGCACGCTGGGTGGGGGGCGTTGGGTGCATCATATCACTCTGCCGGCTGCGTGCCAGAGGCAGGTTTACCCTGCTTCGCGACAACTTCGTCGGCCCAGATGCTGTGGTGCTCGCGCGCCCATTCAAGATCGACATCGCCCGACCCCATCGCCTCGAACGCGCCTTCCATGCCGAGTGTCCCGATATAGATATGCGCGATGATCACAGCCATCAGCACAAAGCTGATAACGGCATGCCACAGCTGGGCGTATTGCATTTCCTCTTGCGGGGTCAGCGTGGCGTCTATTGTGCCAAGCCCCAACAGTTGCGGCACGCCCATGTCATTCAACAGCGCCAGCGTAGGTTCGAACATCGTCAATTCGAACGGGAAGAGCAGCGAAATACCCGAGACAGAGATCGAGGTGCCCAGAATGATGACGGCCCAGAAGATCAGCTTTTGACCGGCGTTGAACTTCTTGGCGGGGGGGTGACCCTTGCCGAAGATCCCGCCGCCCTTGAGGATCCAGTTGATGTCGGTACGGTCCGGCAGGTTGTGGACGATCCACATGACGAACACCATCACTAGCCCCAGCATAAAGGCCCATGACACGTTGTTGTGGATCCACTTGCTCGCGATGGCGAAGGTCGAAAACGCCTCGTGCCCGAACAGCGGGATCAGCAGTTTACGCCCCGCAAGCGATAGCAGACCGGTGATGGCCAGCAGGATGAAAGAGCTTGCGATCAGCCAGTGGCCGAAGCGTTCGATGAATTTGAACCGTTCGATAGTGATACCCGCGCGCCCGTGTTCGATACGGATACGTCCGCGGATCAGATAGAAAATCGCCATCAGCACGACGGTGACTCCCAACAGCAGGCTGCCATAGGTCAGCAGCGGGCCGTGACGGAAGTTCAGCCACCACATGCCACCGTCCTGCATCAGGACCTTGGCCGCAGGTCCGCGGTTGCTGGCGCGCGCGTCGGGCAGGGCGTCCGCCCGGATCTCGCGCCACAGGTCCGCGTCGGATGCGCTACCAAGCGGTCCAAGGTGAGATTCGGCCGGGGGCGGGTTGCCCTCAAGCGGTAAGGGAAGCTCGGCCCCAAAGGGCACGTCCTCGCCGCGTTGGCGGGCCATGATGTCTTCAAGCGACTGTTGGCCCGGTTGCAGGACCGAGGCATCGCCCGAGGTGTCCTGCGCGGCGGAAAGACCGGCAAAGGACACAAGAAATATGAGAGGCAGCAGAACGCGCAGCAATGTCATCGGGACCTCCGACAGGATAAAGATAGTTGGCCCGCCAGCAGCAGGTGCCAGCGGGCCAAGGAAAGCATGAATATGCGAAAGGGGGATTAGCCGCCCTTTTGCTCGTATGCCGTGCCCCAGCCCCAGGCGCCCGAGCCAAAGCCGCGCGCGACAACGCGTTCGCGGTAGATGCCCGAGACGACATCGCCGTCACCGGCCAGCAGCGCTTTGGTCGAACACATCTCGGCGCAGATCGGCAGCTTGCCTTCGGCGATCCGGTTGCGGCCGTACTTCTGGAATTCCGCTTCGGAGTGGTTTTCCTCGGGGCCACCGGCGCAGAAGGTACATTTGTCCATCTTGCCGCGCGACCCGAAGTTGCCCGCCTGTGGATACTGCGGCGCGCCGAAGGGGCAGGCGTAGAAGCAGTAACCGCAGCCGATGCACAGGTCTTTTGAGTGCAGAACGATGCCGTCGTCGGTCTGGTAGAAGCAGTCTACAGGGCAGACCGCCATACAGGGCGCATCGGAACAATGCATACACGCAACCGAGATCGACCGCTCGCCGGGTTGGCCGTCCTGAATGGTGACGACCTTACGGCGGTTGATGCCCCACGGTACTTCGTGTTCGTTCTTACAGGCCGTGACGCAGGCGTTGCATTCGATGCAGCGTTCGGCGTCGCAGAGAAACTTTGCTCTTGCCATCTTAATAGTCTCCTTACGCTGTCCAGATTTTGCAGAGAGTTGCTTTGGTCTCTTGCATCTGAGTTACTGAGTCATAGCCATATGTTTGCGCGGTGTTGGTGGATTCACCCAGGACGTAAGGGTCGGCCCCCTCTGGGTATCTGTCCCGCAAATCAACGCCTTCCATGTGGCCGCCAAAGTGGAATGGCATGAACGCCACGCCGCTTTCGACACGTTCCGTGACCATCGCCATCACCTTGACCTTGCCGCCTTCGGGGCCTTCGACCCAGACATCGGCCCCGTCACGCACACCCAGATTGTTAGCGTCGCGGGTGTTGATCTCGATGAACATGTCCTGCTGAAGCTCGGCCAACCAGGGGTTGGATCGGGTTTCGTCGCCGCCCCCTTCGTATTCGACGAGACGACCAGAGGTCAGCACGATCGGATAGTCCTTAGAGAAATCATTCTCCTGGATGGACTTATACATGGTGGGCAGGCGCCAGAACTTCTTGTCGTCATAGGTCGGGTAGTCGGCGACCAGATCACGACGGTTGGTGTACAGCGGTTCGCGGTGGATTGGCACCGGATCGGGGAAGGTCCAGACCACGGCACGGGCCTTGGCGTTGCCGAAGGGGGCGCAGCCATGCTTGATCGCGACACGCTGGATGCCGCCCGACAGGTCGGTTTTCCAGTTCACGCCACCGGTGTCGGCGATATAGTCCGACGGGGTCTCGCCGGTCTGGGATGTTTCACCGACTTCCTCGTCCGGCTTTGCATTCGCCGGTTGGCCTTCGGGATAGCCCGCAACATAGTTGATCACGGCCATCTCTTCGTCGGTCAGATCTTTGTCCCAGCCCAGTTCACGCAGCATGGCCATAGTGAACTCAGGGTAGCCGTCCTTGATCTCGGAACCAGCGCTGTAGACGCCTTCGGCCAGCAGGTTGTCACCGTCACGTTCCACACCGAAACGGGCGCGGAAGGTCAGACCGCCTTCGGCAACGGGCAGCGACATATCGTACAGGTTCGCTGTGCCGGGGTGGTTCATCTCGGGGGTGCCCCATGCGGGCCAAGGCATACCGTAAAAGTCCCCGTCGGCCGGTCCGCCTTTGGCGCGCAGCGTGGTGCGGTCAAACGTGTGCTGGTTGGCCATGTGCATCTTCATGCGCTCGGGGCTTTGTGCGGTGTAACCGATGGTCCACATGCCGCGGTTGAATTCGCGGGTCAGGTCCTCGATGTTGGGTTCGTCTCCGTCCAGCGCGATGTTCTTGAACAGACGGTCGCTGAAACCGAACTTGTCCGCGAACAGCTTGATGATCGTGTGGTCGGGCTTGGATTCGAACAGGGGCTCGACAACCTGATCACGCCACTGCAGCGACCGGTTGGACGCGGTGACAGAGCCGCGGGTTTCGAACTGGGTCGTTGCGGGCAACAGATACAGCCCGTCTTGGCGGTCCTGCATCACGGCGGACACCGTTGGATATGGATCGACAACGACCATCAGGTCGAGTTTCTCCATTGCGGTGACCATTTCCTTTTGACGGGTCTGCGAGTTGGGCGCGTGGCCCCACAGAACCATCGCGCGGGTGTTGTCCGGCTGGTCGATGTTTTCCTTGTCTTCCAGCACGCCGTCAATCCAGCGGCTCACGGGGATACCGGTCAGGTTCATCATCGAGGTGTCGTTGAACGACGCCTTGGAGAAGCGGGATTGCAACCATTCAAGGTCTTCTTCCCAAACCCGCGCCCAGTGGGCCCATGCCCCTGCGGACAGACCATAGTAGCCCGGCAGCGTATCGGCCAGAACGCCCAGATCGGTGGCACCCTGCACGTTGTCGTGGCCGCGGAAGATGTTTGTGCCGCCGCCTGCGGTGCCCATGTTGCCAAGAGCCAGCTGCAGGATGCAGTACGCGCGGGTGTTGTTGTTGCCGTTGCTGTGCTGCGTGCCGCCCATGCACCAGATCACGGTGCCGGGACGGTTGTTGGCCAAGGTGCGCGCAACGCGTTCAAGTTGCGACGCAGGCGCGCCGGTAACGCGTTCGACTTCTTCGGGTGTCCACTTCGCGACTTCGTCACGGATCTGGTCCATGCCCCAAACGCGGGTGCGGATGAATTCCTTGTCTTCCCATCCGTTCTCGAAAATGTGCCAGAGGATACCCCAGACCAGCGCCACGTCCGAACCGGGACGGAAGCGGACATATTCATCCGCGTGGGCCGCCGTACGGGTAAAGCGCGGATCGCACACGATCATCGGCGCGTTGTTCTGCTCTTTCGCTTTGAGCAGGTGCAGCAGCGACACGGGGTGCGCCTCGGCAGGGTTGCCGCCGATGACAAAGATCGCCTGGCTGTTGTGGATGTCGTTGTAGCTGTTGGTCATGGCGCCGTAGCCCCATGTGTTCGCAACGCCCGCAACGGTGGTGGAGTGACAGATACGCGCCTGGTGGTCGACGTTATTGGTGCCCCAATAGGCCGCGAACTTGCGGAACAGATACGCCTGTTCGTTGTTATGCTTGGCCGAGCCGAGCCAGTAGACGGAATCGGGACCGCTTTCTTCGCGGATCACGTTCATCTTGTCGCCGATCTCGTTGATCGCCTGTTCCCAGCTGATCCGAACCCACTGGCCACCCTCTTTTTTCATCGGGTATTTCAAGCGGCGTTCACCGTGGGCGTGTTCGCGTACCGACGCCCCTTTGGCGCAATGCGAGCCAAGGTTGAACGGGCTGTCCCAACCGGGTTCCTGACCCGTCCAGACGCCGTTCGACACTTCGGCGATGACGGTACAGCCAACCGAACAGTGGGTGCAGACAGATTTGATCGTCTCTACCGCGCCGCTGACGGCGGTGGCAGCCGACGCTTGTGTGACAGAGCCCGCGGTCGATGCGATCGCCGCCAGGCCGCCGATGGCCAGACCGGACCCGCGCAGGAATGCGCGACGGTCAACGGATTTTTCCGCGATGTCGGATAGCATGCCCGCCCGCTGGGGCCGCCGTGCCATCCCGTTGGTCTTTTTCCGAAGCATAATAGTCTCCCTTGATGCCCGCGTGCTCTGACCGCGTGGGTCGGACCGGGGCTGAGTTTCCCTCCCGCGGTGGTTAGGCGCGCGGGTTGTTGATCACTGAATTAGAAGCGTGTGCTTTCCAGATAGGCGCGGGTGTGCGCGGTATCTTGCATCTTGTCCGATTGCAGATCGACTGGCTGCGCCTCGGCGGCGGTGCCGCTGCTGGCCACGGCAACGGCGGCTGCCGGTGCGGCTGTCCCTGCCAGTTTCAGGAAATTGCGGCGGTTGGTGCCTTTGGTATCCTGGGTCATGGGTTGTACCCCTTTCCTTGGTTATGCGGGGGGAAGCCCGCCTGATGTGGTGCGGTTATCCCGCCGTCATACGAAATGCTTCGCGTTCAATGTCCATGAAGGCGCTGCCGACTGCGGCAACCCCGGCATATAGGACGGAGTTCTTGGCCCCTTGCAGGTCGGTAAAGAAGTGACCCGCCCAAGGCGCGATGTGTTTGTTGAAAAACGCCCGCTGCGTGGCGTCGCTGGCCGGAGCCCCAAAGCGCCCGACAATCATACCGCCCATCATCTCCATCAGGGATGCGATGTTGTCTTCGGGTTCAAAGACGTTTTCGGCGCGGCTGATGCGCTGTGCGGCCATGTCGCTGCGCAGGGCGGCGAGGGGCTTTTCGTTCAGAAAGCCGGTCAGGTAATAGCTGGCATAGGGCAGCAGCTCGCCCCGACCGAGACCAATGAACAGCGCGTTGAACTCGGTTTGCACTTTCTTGGGGGTCATGGCCTTGGCCACGCGCGCAAGCCCGTTGATCGCTTCGCCCAACGGGCTGTCATCGCCGGACAGGCCGGCGGTCTGGTCCAAGAGCATCTGATCCGCAGGGCGGGCCAGCATCACGCCAAGGTAATTGTACAGATCGGCGCGCAGGCGATCTTCGGCAGAGACTTGGGTGGCTTGGGCGGCAGCGGTCATGCGCTTTGCTCCTCAAAACGAAAGGCCATGCGGCGCGGGGGCAGGGCTGCGGGTTCTTCCATCGCGGTTTCGGCGACGGGGGGCTCTGCGGGGGTATCCGCTTGGGCCACGGCGACGGCGGGTGCGTCGACCTCTGCCGGAGCGACGGGCGTGG
Source organism: Sulfitobacter sp. TCYB15 (assembly GCF_040435955.1). Classification (NCBI taxonomy): domain Bacteria; kingdom Pseudomonadati; phylum Pseudomonadota; class Alphaproteobacteria; order Rhodobacterales; family Roseobacteraceae; genus Sulfitobacter; species Sulfitobacter sp. TCYB15. The sequence goes on along the minus strand of NZ_CP159193.1, from coordinate 116,043 downwards.
TCGGCTCTGTTTCAGCAGGTGTTTCTGCCGCATCGGTGGCGGTGTCGAGCGAGGCTGCAGCCTTGCGCGCGACATCTTCGATATGGCGGCGCAGCCCTTTGCCAACCTCATAGCTGGTGGTGAAACTCGTCACGGCAGAGGCTTGGGTATAGTCGTCAGCGTAGTCGACCAGATCATCCAGACAGGCCAGCGCCGGATCGGACACCCATAGTTTGCGCAGCGCACGGCGGCGCAGGTGTTCGGGGATGGCACGCGCCATAAAGGCCGAGAAATCATCGCCCGCTTTCAGCGTGTCAGGGTCGGGCAGATCAAACTCGGCCAGCAGTTCGGCGTCGGATTTTTCCGCCAGCGTGGCCTGATGCTGCGCCTCTGCCTGCTCTGCGGCGGCTTGCTGCGCGGCGGCTTCCTCTGCCTTGACGGCAGCGCGGCGGCGATCCCAAAAGGATGTGTGACGGGTCATTGTGACGACCCCGAACGCGACGTGCGCGGTGCGCGGTAGACATCGGTTGTCTGCGAGATGCGCGCGTCCCCGATCCCGTCTTGCTTCGGCTCTTGGTATTTGTCGCGCCGCCGCTTCACAAAGGCTTCTTCTTCGTGGTGCGTGTCGACATAGGCGCTGATCCAGGCATGGACCTGCGGGGTCATCATGACCTTTTCGACGATATCCTCGCCATTGTCGCTGTAATCCTGCGCCTCATAGGGAGAGGCGGTGACCATCACGACATCAAGCGGGCGGGCAGGGTCGCGGGTTTCGCGGCAGATGACATAAAGGCAGGGCACATTCGCGGCGAGCCCGTGCACATAGGCTTCGGTATCGGAGCGGTACAGCGTCAGCGGGACAGTGGTCACGTGATAGTCGGACACCTCGCCTTCGGTACGCAGCAGCTTCCAATCGGCGGGGTCGGCACCGGGCAGGACACAAACCGCACGCCAAACGACCTTCGCCCATTTCGTCACGCCGGGTGACTTGCGAAGGACTACCCCGACGGGCATCGTTTGCGCTGATTTAAGCGGTGCGTTCAATTTGGTTTCCGATGATGTTTCAGGCGTTTCCGGCCTCATATTGACGTAATCATAACGCGTATCAAAGAGGATTCTAGGGTTGAATCACACAGTTTTGTGATTGCTGCGGCGCGGCATTTCCCATGCGTCAGCATTTGCCATATTTGACTGGGGTTTCGGTCTTTCCGACTGTTTTTGTTGGGTAATTCATGCCGTAGGTGCGAACAGCCCTTTTGCGGGACGCAGGGGTAATTAGGGGTTTGCGGCGGGTCGCGAACACCACTAGCTTGGCCTGCGAGCGCTGACAGTGCCCCGCCGCTTGACCCATCCCATCCGGTGCTGTCCCCGAGGAGATTATGGAAAAGACTTTTCTGCTGTGCGACTGTCTGGGCAGTCAGGATATTGACGCGCCTGCCTTGTCAAAGGCGACGGGTCTGCCGTGCTCCAAGGTCTATAGCTGTTTGTGCACCGACCAGATCGGCACCGCGGCAGAGGCGATGGCCGCGGGCAATACCGTGATCGCGTGCCAGCAGGAACGCCCCCGCTTCGAGGAGCTGGCCGCCGAGATCAACGCAGAGGTGCCCCAGTTCGTCGATATTCGCGATCGCGCCGGCTGGCACGACGATCAGGGCGACGCGACGCCCAAGATGGCCGCCCTGATGGCGGAGCAGCAGCTTGCCGCACCGGCACCACGGGTGATGGATGTCGTGTCTGAGGGCACGTGTCTGATCATGGCCCCGCCCGCCCTCGCGCTTGAGGTGGCAGAGATGGTGGCCGATACGCTTGCGGTGACGGTGCTGTGGCAAGGCGATTATGAAGGGGCGGTTGATCCGCGTTTTGACGTGGTCAAAGGCGATCTGCGCAAGGCATCGGGCGCATTGGGCGATTTTAGCCTGACCTTTGACCAGTTGCAGATGTTGATCCCCGGTGGGCGCGGCGCGCCTTCGTTCACCGCGCCGCGGGACGGGGCCAAGTCGCAATGCGATATCATCCTGGATTTGACGGGGAACACATCGCTGTTTCCCGCGCCGCACAAACGTGACGGCTATGTGCGGGCCGATCCGGGCAGCAAGCCCGCCGTGGCAGAGGCCGTGCGCGAGGCCATGCAGATGGTCGGCACCTTTGAAAAGCCGCTTTACGTGCGGCTGAGTGAAAGTCTTTGCGCCCATTCGCGGGCCGGGCAGCCCGCCTGTTCCAACTGTCTGGACCTCTGCCCGACGGGGGCGATCACCTCGGCCGGGGAACATGTGGCGATTGACCCGATGATCTGCGCGGGTTGCGGTAGCTGTTCTGCGGTTTGCCCCTCGGGGGCGATCACCTATGACGCGCCGCCCGTGGATACCCTGTTCCGCCGGTTATCGACGCTGGCATCGACCTATCGCAAGGCAGGCGGCACCGCGCCGTGCTTGCTGGTGCATGACGACGACCACGGGGCCGAAATGATCCGCCTTTACGCGCGTTTTGGCGCGGGCTTGCCGGTTGATGTCATCCCGCTGGCGGTGGATGCGCTGGCGGGGTTCGGCCATGCAGAAATGCTCGCCGCACTTGGCTGCGGCTTTGCGCATGTGGATTTATTACTGTCGCCGCGTACAGAGCGTGACGTGATCGAGGTGCAGGCCGAGATTGCCCGCGCGATCAGCGGCACCGATACGATCCGTCTCATTGATGTGGCCGACCCCGATGCGCTGGAAACCGCACTGGTCACCGAAACCGCACAGCCCGCGCATGACACGCTGCTGCCTCTGGGCACCCGCCGTCAGGTCGCACGGCTTGCAGGCAAGACCCTTCAGCCCGAGGCCAAGGTGATCGACCTGCCCGACGCCGCCCCCTATGGCGCGGTGCTGGTGGATACCGATGCCTGCACCCTCTGCCTGTCCTGTGTGTCGCTTTGCCCGTCCGGGGCGCTTGGCGATAACCCCGATCTGCCCCAGCTGCGATTTCAGGAAGACGCCTGCCTGCAATGCGGGCTATGTGCGAACGTCTGCCCCGAGGATGCGATTACACTAAAGCCGCAGTTGAACCTGACCGCGCAGGCCTTCACCCAAGTGGTGCTGCATGAGGAAGAGCCCTTTGCCTGTATCGAATGCGGGTCGCTTTTCGGCGTGAAGTCCACGGTTGAGAAGATCACCGAAAAGCTGGCAGGAAAACACGCGATGTTCGCCTCCTCTGAGGCGGCGAAGATGATCCAGATGTGCGACAACTGCCGGATCAACGCGCAGTACCACGCGCAGAACAATCCGTTGGCTGGCAAAGAACGCCCGCGTGTGCGCACATCCGAAGACTATTTCAGCAAGCGCAAGGACCACTAAGCGCTGTGCCGACCCACCCAAAGAACAGGAGAAAATCATGAGCGATGATTTCAACATGTCGATGCGCAAGTTCCTCAAGCAGGTCGGTGTGACCTCGCAGCAGGCGATCGAAGAAGCGATGCGCGAAAACGGCGACACCGGCGGCAAGACATTCGAGGCCAAGGTGGTGCTGACCATCGACGGGTTGGACCTTGAACATGTCGTGACTGGCAAGATCCAAGGGCAGTCCGAAGCGTGAGCGTCACCCGTGATGCCGTACTGGCCTGCCTGAAAACCCTGAATGATCCCGTATCCGGTAAGGATATTGTAGAGCTTGGCCTTGTGAAGGCGCTGACCGTCGACGACGGCGCGGTGCGCTTTGTGCTTGAGGTCAATCCGAGCCACGCCGACGCCTACGCCAAGCTGCGCGACGAGGCCGACGCCGCTGTAAAGGCGCTTGAGGGCGTTGCCTCTGTCTCGGCCGTGCTGACGGCCCATTCCAAGCAGGCACCGCCGCCCGACCTGAAGCTGGGGCGCAAGTCCGAACCCGCGGGGCCCGAGAAGATCCCCGGCGTGGACCGGATCATCGCCATTGCGTCGGGCAAGGGCGGGGTGGGTAAATCTACCGTTGCCGCGAACCTTGCCTGTGCGCTGGCCGCCGAAGGGCGTCGCGTGGGCATGCTGGATGCCGATGTCTACGGCCCCTCGCAGCCGCGGATGCTGGGCGTGTCCGGGCGGCCTGCATCCCCCGATGGCAAGACGATCCTGCCGATGCGCAACTTTGGCGTGACGATGATGTCGATCGGGTTGATGACCAATGACGATCAGGCGGTCGTCTGGCGCGGCCCGATGCTTATGGGCGCGTTGCAGCAGATGATGATGCAAGTCCAATGGGGCGCGCTGGATGTGTTGATTGTTGATCTGCCCCCCGGCACCGGCGATGTGCAGATGACGCTGGCGCAAAAGGCCCATGTGGACGGCGCGATCATCGTCAGCACACCGCAGGATGTGGCGCTGCTGGATGCCCGTAAGGGGATCGACATGTTCAACCAGCTGAAGACCCCGATCCTCGGGATGATCGAGAACATGAGCACGCATATCTGCTCTAACTGCGGGCACGAGGAGCACGTCTTTGGGCATGGGGGCGTCGCCGCCGAGGCTGAAAAGCTGGGCGTGCCTTTGTTGGCCGAGATTCCGTTGCATCTGGATATCCGTGTCGCGGCTGACGGGGGCGCGCCGATTGTGGTGTCCAAACCCGACAGCACGCAGGCCGAAGGCTTCCGCAAGGTGGCCAAGGCCCTGATCGCGGGCGGGCACGCATGAGCGATAGCCCCGTCTTCCCCCCTTTGTTGACCGGCGCACAGGCGGAGGACCCCTTCGCTCAGGCCTGCGCAGAGGCGCGGCAGGGGTGTGATGCGGGGCTGGTGCTGTATAATCTGGGGCCCAGCGTATTGCAGGCCGCCATCGTCTTTGCGCCCGAGGTGCCGTTGGCCCGGGCGATGGCGATGCTCCCGCTTTGTGCCGTGGGCTTCCAGAACGCGCTTGGCGCGCTCGCCCCGCCAGAGGTGGGGGTGCATCTCGCGTGGAACGGCGATCTGCGTTTGAACGGTGCGATCTGCGGCCAGATGCGGGCGGCGGCGTCTGATACGGACCCTCATCACGTGCCCGACTGGCTGGTCGTTGCGTTTCACGTGAAGCTATTGCCGCACTCCGATACGCCGGGCGAAACGCCCGATGTCACCACGCTTTATGGCGAGGGGTGTGCCGAGGTAAGCCCGGTCGAGCTGCTAGAGGCCTGGGCGCGGCATATGCTGGTGGCGCTGAACCGCTGGGATGACGACGGCGCGGGCCCCTTGCATAAGGAATGGACCGGATTGGCCTGGGCCATGGGCGATCAGATCTCCTATGGCGATATGACGGGCGACTTTACCGGTATAGACGAAAACTTTGGCCTGCTGCTGAAAACCGATACGACCACGCATCTTATCCCTCTGACCGACCTGCTGGAGCCAGCCCCATGAGCGATCTTTTCCTCGCCCGCGCCATCCACTTTGATGAAAGCGACCGCAATGTGTTCCACGCGCCCGCGCGCACGGGTGAATGGTGCGTCTCTGGCGGGTTCGAATTTTCGAACTGGTCCGAAGGTGATCTGACCGGCAAGGCGCGGCAGGCCTTCGCGAATGGCTGGATGGGCGTAGAGACGTTTGGCCGCGTCACCTTTGTTGCCGTGACCAAAGCCGAACCCTTCGAGGTTGAAGCGATCACCTTGCAGCTGATGAAGCATTTCGTCGAGATCTATGGCGCGCCATCGCCCGAAGCGGCCCGCCCCGTCGCGGAAGAGGAAGTCGCCCAGATGATGGAGCTTTGCGCCGACCACGCGCCAAACACCTTGCTGACCGTCGCACGCGAGCTTTCAGACAGCGGTGTACGCGAAAGCTATCGTTTCATTGAACCGCAGGATGCGGGAATTGACCAGTTTGCGGTACACGGATCGTTAGACGATGACGATCATGGCGGGCACGGCCATTCTCACTGACAGTTAACTATACGAAACGCCCTGTCCGGCTATCCGGTCGGGGTTTTCCATGATCTGGGCCCGGATCGGGCCAAACATTCCCCAAAATAAATAGAATCAACGCCCTTTTGCATGAGGGTGACTCGGCTGCTTTGCGCAGCGAGATGCGGGTTTACGTCTGCAATCACCGCGCGAATTGCGTGTTTCGCCATCGAATTGATAGCGCCGCATATACGGACGGGTAGGGGGCTGCCCAGCAGATCAAAAACCTAACCCTAAGCGAGAATGCACCCCGAGACATTTCCCCTGATGATGAGTTCAGGACAGCCCAAACACTGGGCCGGTTCATCAAAACCGCCGGCGGTGGTCGGCAACTAGGGGAAAAAATTATGACTTTCAAAACTCAACAAATCGCCCGTGCACTGCTTGCTGGTGTCGCGATTTCTGTCGCCGGCGTGCCGGCTTTTGCTGACGCACTTTCCAGCACATTTTCTTTCCGCATCGTCGAAACCAATGACGGTGGCGAAGAGCAGTTGATCGAGCGGGGCACCGTCCGCCCAGGCGAGGTCATCCAATACCAACTGCAGCACGAGAACACGACTGCAGACGCACTTGCGGGGATCGTTATTGCGGCCCCCGTACCCGAAGGGGTCACCCTGACGCTTGGCGCACAGAGCACATCGATCAAGGCCGTGTTCGAAGTCCAGGCTGATCTCGACCCTGAAAACGATGGCCTTGAATGGTCCACACTTCCCGCCACCCGCATGGTCGCCGGTGCAGATGGCACACTTCAACCAGAACCACTTCCTGAGGATCAGATTGCTGCCGTCCGTTGGACGCTCAGCGAACCTTTGGAGTCAGGCGAAATCGCACTCAACAGCTATCGGGTGCGCGTCAACTGATCGGGGGGAACCTGATCCAATTTACCTAATCTAGATAAATCAAAGGAATGACTAACGTGAAACATCAATCTTTCTTCATGCGCTCTGCAAGCGCGATGGCGGTGACTGCCGCATTTGGCGCAGCCGCTTCGGCCGCCGCACCAGAAGCCGGGTCCGTGATCGGCAACCAAGCGGTTGCGACCTATACAAACCAAGCGGGCGATACCATCACGGTCACGTCGAACACGGTTGAAACGATCGTTCAGCAGGTTGCTGGCGTGACATTGACCTCGGACAACAACGAAACCATCGCACCCGGTGGTAAAGCCTTCCTGCCGCACATCGTTACCAACGAAGGGAACGGCGCAGACTTCTTCGCACTGACCGCAGTAGAGACAGACACAGGCACGCTCGATACCTCTGCCATCGTCTTTTATCCGGATGCGAACATGGATGGTGTCGCGGATAGCGCCACACCGCTGACCGAAACGCCAACATTGGCACCGGGCGAGCAGTTCGGCGTCGTAATCGAAGTCTCTGTCCCCTCGAACGCAACAGGGTCGGACAGCATCACAGTGACCGCAAGGTCTGATCTTGATGGCACCGAGACAGCCGTCAACACCGATACGCTAACCATCTCGAACGACGCGATTGTCGAACTGGTCAAGTCCATGGTCGCTGATGCAGCGTCCGGTGGTAACCCCAACATCGTCGATGCCGGCGATACCGTGAGCATCGAGCTGACATATTCCAGCACCGGTCTGGCAGCTGCGAACAACTATACCGTCGATGACATTCTGGACGGTCGCCTGGCCTATGTGCCCGGTTCGGCACGGTGGTCTGACGCCGCGGGTATTCTGGATGACGCCAACGGGTCTTCTTCGGTCGATGCGACCAATGGCTCGGGCGAGACAATCGCCTTTGATACCAACGGCCAGAGCGTCAACTTCAACATCTCGAGCGTCGGTTCCGGCCGTTCCGGTAGCGTGACGTTCCAAGCTGTGATCCTCGACACTGCTGATGCGGGTATCATTGAAAACGTCGCCACACAGGAAATCGACAACGTTGCCTTCCCACCCTCGAACACAGCTTCGATCATTGTGGATGACCAATTCGCGGTCTCCATCGCTGATACAGCCATCGACGGTGCTGGTGCGGCGGATCCAACGACGGCTTCGGCAACAGATGATGACGCGGCAAACAACGATGTCGTGACCGAAACTGGCGATGCGGCCCAGGGTGGCACAGTGAAGCATGAATTCGTGCTGACCAACCGGTCGAACCAGACCGACAGTCTGACGCTTGATGTCAGCAACATCGACTACCCCGCGGGCACAACCTTCCGCTTTGTGGGTGCAGACGGTGTGACACCGATCATCGGTTCCGTCGGTCCGCTTGCGGCGGGTGACAGCGCCAAGGTCACCTTGATCGCAACACTGCCAACAGATGTGGCCCCAACGGCTGCTGCCAACTTCAACGCCACCGTATCCACCACCTCCGATGCCTCGGGTGTTTCCGATACATCGACAGCGACCTTCACCGGTGCGATCCTTGCCTCTGCCGTTGATCTTGAGAACGCAGTCGCAGGCTCCGAAGGCGATGGCCTTGACCCCACCAATGCCGGCGCGCCATGGGTGAACTATGCCACCGATCCAGGTGCACCGGTCACCTACGACATGGTCGTTGAAAACAACGGTCCGGTATCCGACAGCTACAACCTCTCGCTGGCACAAGCGCTGCCCGCCGGTTGGACCGTCGAATTCCGCTCCGCTGACGGGTCCGCGATCAGCAACACCGGGACCATCCCTGCTGGTGCAAGCGATACCTTCACCGTTGTGGTAACCCCGCCGGCAGATCAGGCACCGGGTGACACATTGGTCGACATCGCGCTGGTGTCCTCTGTCTCGGGCCAAGGCGACCGGATCGTCAACGAAGTGACCGTGAACGAGATCTACAACGTAGAGATCATCGATGACCAGAACGCCCAGGCCTCGCCCGGTGGTATCGTCGACATGGTGCACACCATCACCAACACCGGTAACGTTGCGATCACCGAAGGTGCGATCAACGACACAGGGTTGAACAACTTCTCGGGCGCTTTGTTCTGGGATGCCAACGGCAACGGCGTGATCGACCCTTCCGAGCTGGTGATCGACAACTTTGATGATCTGACGGACGGTGTCTCGGCTGGTGTGAACGGGCTTGCCCCCGGTGAAAGCATCTCGGTTATCTACCGTGTGCAAACACCATCGACAGCGACAAGCGGTGTGACCGAAATCGGTACCATCAGCCTTGACCCCTCGCTGAACGGTGGCACAGCGACCGACGCGGATACTGCTGACAACGCAGTAGAAGACCGGATCGTGATCATCTCTGGCGACGTCACGCTGAGCAAGTACCAGTACATCGACGCCAACTGCGACGGCACCGTCGGGACCTTTACCAAGACCCGTCAGGACGTCTCTCCCGGTCAGTGCATCCGCTACAAAGTGGAAGCTGAAAACACCGGCTCCTCTCCCGCTGCAAACGTCATCATCTCTGATGCCGCCCCTGCCTACACATCGGTAACCGACTGTGGTGGCACATGCAGCGAGACGCTCTTCCCGGCAGGTAGCACCGCCACAGTCACCTCGAGCAACATCTCGAGCGACCACGGCACGGTCCTTCCGGGTGGGTTCGCCACGCTAGAATTCACCGTTCAGGTGGACGAGTAAACGAACCCCAGGTTTCCCCGGAGCACCCTTCCCCCCCTCGCTCCGGGGGAACCACACTTCCTCTCCTCTTAGAAAAGATAGAACAGGGATTGATCAAATGGACCGCAACTTTCACAAAACCGCCCTCCGCATGATGTCGTGTTTCTGGATCGTCGCGCTGGTGATCTCCCTCCTGCCGCACGGCGCCGCTGCCAAGCAGGTACCCGCAGGCACCTTCATCCGGAACGTCGCGCAGACCACCTACTTTAACGAAGCGCTGGGCATCATCGAGACTGTATACTCGAACGCCGTAGACGCCAAAGTAGCCGCAGTGCCTGCGCTGGATGTCAACGGATACTCCGAACTGATGCTGACCCGTGGCGCGATGGCGCAATACTACTTCGAGGTCGCCAACATCGGGAACGTCCCGCTGAACGCCGCCATGACCATGCAGCACCAAGAGGGTGCCGGCATGATGAACGACGCCCGCCTTGTCTATGACGCGAATGCCAATGGCCGCATCGACAATGGCGAAGCCACCATCAGCGCAGGCGCGCCGATGTTCATGGATGTGGGCGACAGCGCTCAGCTCATCTACGAATTCCGCACCTCCTTCTACGCCACGCCCGCCACGCTGATGCAGTCGGTGCTGTCGGTATCCGCCACAAGCACAACAGGCTTCGCGGCCCGTCGCATCCTGACGGGTGCCGCAGCTGGCAAGACCACCATCATGGGCAGCTCGCTTGAGCTGCAAAAGGAACAATCCGTCCGCGAGATGGAAGACGAAACACAGCTGACCTACACGCTGCGCCTGCGCAACGACTCGGACGGTGATGTGCTGGCCTATGGTGACGTACACGGTGCCCAGATCCGCATCGACGGGGCCGCCGCCACAGGTGTTCTGCTGCGCGACGAGGTGCCCCTGAACGCCCGTTTCCACAGCATCACCGACCCAAGCGGCATGGTTGCGCTGTATCACGCGGCGGGCGATGCGCGTCATGATTACCAGACTGCGCGCCCCGCTGGCGAGGTCGACGCCGTGGCTTTCTTTCACGAGGGCGACTACGAAATCGGTTTTGCCCGCGACCCCGCGTTCACTGTGACCGTGCCCATGAACTTGGGCGACGTAGAGGTCGCCAACACCGCCCGCAGCTTCGTGAAAATGGAAGATCGCACAGTTGATGTAGACTCTAACACAACAGTTTACAGCCGCGATGCTGCCGGGACCGGTGCCCTGCAATTTGAACATCCTGAAACCGCAGCAGACCAGCCTCATGCTGTGCCAAACAGCGATACCCGCCTGCGTCTGACCGCCGGTGCGTGCAACGAAACGATGTCCGCAGATCGTGCGATCATCACGCTGCGCAGCTTCCTGACCGGCGATGTAGAGCGTGTGACCGCCACGGAAACAGACCCTAACAACGGTGTTTTCCTTACCGCCGCCGTTCCTATGGCGCGGATGGATGTGCCCGTATCCGGCGACAATGTGATCGCGACCACCGACGGTGACCGTCTGATCGCCACTGCCGATTGTGCCGGTGCCGCGCTGCAAGACGAGCTGCTGATCACCCCCGGTAACTTCCTGTTCAATGCGCTGACCAACGAGCCGATCGGGAATGTGGCCATCGCGCTGATGGACATGAACAGCGGTGCCGAAATGGCGCGCCGTATGACCGATGCCCGCGGCTTCTTCAGCTTCGGTGACATGCCTGCCGGTGAATACCAGTACGCCGTGATGAACGCCCCCGCATGGGACGTTCCTTCCGTGCGCGCCGACTTCCCCGGCTTTAACCGTCGTGTTGCGGGGGCCGGTTATATGGCAAGCTTCCGCCACGCCGGTGGGATGCTCGACATCTCGGACATTCCTGCGGACCCACACTATGGCGTGCCGCTGGCGCTGGACAAGCAGGCCGACAAGGATATGGTCGGCGCGGGCGAGTTCGTGGTCTACACCCTGAACTTCACCAACAACATGAACCAGGCGCTGATCGGTGCCGAAATCATGGATCGCCCCGCCTTTGGCAGCCAGTTGGTTGCAGGGTCGGTGACCTTCAACGGCGAGACAATGGAAGACCCTGCCGTCGATGCGTCGGGTGACATGACCTATGACCTGGGCACGCTGGCCCCCCTGTCGAGCCACGAGCTGACCTATGTCATGCAGTTCACCGCAGCCGCCCGCGAAGGCCGCAACGAGAACACCGCGGTTCTGACGGGTCGTCAGGCGGGCACCGGTACCGTGATGCAGTCCCAGACTGCCCGCGCGATGGTCAAGCTGAACAACAGCGGTGGCGTCTTCGCCCGCGAAGCCACTGTCATCGGGTCGGTCTTTATGGACTGTGACAAAGACGGTATCCGTGGCGACCACACTGAACCAGGCATCCCCGGCGTCCGTATCGTGACCCAAGAAGGCCTGTCGGTTGTGACCGATATGGATGGTAAATACTCCCTTTTCGGTCTGCGTCCCGTGACCCATGCGTTCCTTGTGCAGGACGAAACCCTGCCCGTTGGTACCGAAGTGACCGTAACCCGCACCAATGATCTGCTGCGCGGTGGGTCGCGCCTGATCCCGCTGCGCAAAGGGGAACTGCGCGCCGAGCACTTCGCCGTGCTGGACTGCACCCCCGAAGCGATGGCCGAGGTTGACCAGCGTCAGAAGTACTTTGCCGAGCAGCCGCAATCCAACGCGCTGACGGCTGCCGACCTGCCGATTGAAGGCCAGCGTGCGCCGGTACGTTCCGTGCGCAGCGAAGCCGGTGTGGCGACCACCACGCAGCTGACCTCGCGTCTGATGCAGCGTCTGGATGAAAACCGCGCGGCGCACTCCGTCTCTGAAAAAGCGTCTGGCAAGGCACAGCGCCAGTCGCTCGAGATGCTGATCAAAACGCTGGACGATGCACCCGGTTTCGTGGACCTGACCGACGGTCAGACACTGGATCGCCGCACCCAAAGCGTGCGCGTCAAGGGCAAGGGCGATCTGTCGCTGGGCCTGCTGGTGAACGGCCGCGAGCTGAGCAGCGACCGCGTAGGCGAGCGTACAAGCTTCGAGAAGAACAACACGCAGGCACTGGATTTTGTCGCGGTGAAACTGGACGCGGGGCAGAACACCCTGACGCTGGTCGGCCGTGACGGTTTCGGCATCGAACGTGTCCGCGAGGAAATCACCGTGGTTGCCCCCGGCAAGCCCGCCAAATTCGAGGTGATCATGCCCGACACCGCGCCCGCATCGCCGACCGATGTGATCCCGGTTGTGGTGCGTGTGCTGGATGCCCGTGGCATGCCTGTACCTGCCTCCGGTACCGTGACCCTCAGCGCCAAGCTGGCCCTGTGGGACGTGGCCGACATCCGCGAAGGCACCCCCGGCGTGCAGGTCTATCTGGACAACGGCGAGGCCACCTTTGGGCTGATCCCGCCACAGGTTGCAGGCACAGACCGTATCACCATCAGCGGTGCCTTTGGCCGCGCCGAAGAAACCATCACATTCACACCTGATCTGGACCAGCGCATCATGGTTGGCGTGATCGAAGGGGCCGTGGCCTTGGGCGGCGCAAAGGGTGAGCTGCTGGACGCGGATCGTTTCAGCTCTTTCGAAGACACAACCACCGGTCTGCGGGGTGAAGTGTATCTTAAGGGCGTGATCTCGGGTGATGCGCTGCTGACACTGCGCTATAGCTCGGACCGTGACACCGAAGACCGCCTGTTCCGCGACATCCGTGGAGACGAGTTCTACCCTGTGTATGGTGACAACTCCGAACGTGGCTTCGACGCGCAATCCTCGGAAAACCTGTACGTTAAGGTCGAGAAGGGTCGTTCGTACATCCTTTACGGTGACATCGCGATCGAACCCGAAGCCAGCGCGCTGAAGCTTGACGGCATGCGTCGTGTGGTGACCGGTGCCAAAGCCCATTGGGAAAACGACAAGGTCGGCGTGACCCTGTTCGGTGCCCGTACCGCCCAAGAGCAGCGCGTGCAGGAATTCCTCGGGCGTGGTGTGTCCGGCCCCTATGACCTGGATCTGGACGGCTATGTACAAGGCTCCGAGCGGGTTGAACTGCTGGTGCGCGATGAAGAGGGCGGGGATGTCATCTCGACCACGCCGCTGCGCCGCGGCAGCGACTACCTGCTGGACTTCTTTGGCAACTCGATCACTTTTGACGATGCGGTGCGCCAGTTCGACGGTCAGGGCAACCCTGTGTCGGTGCGCGTCACCTACGAAGTCGATGTGGAAGGGGCCGACCGCTACTGGCTCTATGGCGGTGAGGTGAACCTCGCGCTGACCGACCGCACCACCGTTGGCGCACGTATCGTGCATGCCGATGCCGACCGTGGCAATACCGCCCGCGAGCGTCTGCACTCTGCCTATATCCGTCACGAGGGGACGCAGGGTGGCGTGTGGGAAGCCGAGGCTGCGCGCTCCGAAGATGCAAATGGCGTATCGGATACTGCGTACCGTCTGTCCTATGACATCCGCAAGGAAACCGGACACTTCAACTTCGAGATGGTTCACACCGGCGAGAAGTTTGCCTCGCGCGGCGGTCTGGCACTGCCCGGCACCACCCGTGCGCGTCTCAACTACGGTTTTGACATCGACGGGACCAGCGACTTTGTTCTTGGTGTGGACTATGTACGTGACCGCACCTCTGACATCGAGCGTCTGACCGTGGATGCCGTCTATGCCAAAGAGTTCAGCACGAACTTCAAAGGCTACATCGGGCTGGAGTATCGCCTGGACCACACCGCAACCTCGAAGAAGGCCCACCCCGGTCTGATCCTTGGCGGCCACTGGACCCCTGCGAACCGCCCCGGCACCGTCATCACCGCAGAGCTGCGTCACCCCTTTGGCGGCTCGGACCGTCCGACAGAGCTGACCCTGGGCATGTACCGCGAGCCCGTGCCCGGCTGGCGTGCCTATAGCGAGGTCGAAATGACCTTTGGCGACGACAGCATGGCCACACACTCCAAGCTGGGTTTCTCTTACGACCTGAACGACTGGCTGCGCGGAAGCACCGATTTCGTCAAAGGTCTGGGATCTTCGGACACCATGTTTACCCAGGCGATGATGGGCAAATGGGCGATGAACGGGAACACCAGCTTCAGCTTCGGGATTGAACATTCCCGCAGCATGGAAAGCGACGATCACCGTCTGACCAGCGTTGCCCTTGGCGCGAAGTGGGGGTCCAGCGCGGAAAGCTGGGTGGGCGATGCCGATGCGGACACTACATTTGAAGACAGTGGCAACACCCATTACGCCAGCTTTGGCATCGCGGGTAAGATTACACCTGACTTCACCGTGCTGGGCCGTACCCGTGTTGCACTGGACAAGCGCGACGGTCGTGACCACCGCCGGATCCGGTCGCGTGCGGGTATCGCCTACCGTCCGGTTCACGATCCACGCCTCGAAGTGCTGGCATGGTACGAGCACCGCATCGAACAGCGCGAGACCAAATCGGTGACCCATATGTGGTCTGTAGACGCGGCCTATGAAGTAGACGCCGACCTGCGCCTGAACGCGAAATACGCGGGCCAGTCGCAAAAGCTGACCACCCTTGGCGGCTTCTCTCCCCGCGCCACCACCCAACTGGTGCAGGCTGGCTTTAACTACGAGTTCGGCGACAACAGGTTCCAGATCGGCTTGAACGCCGCGCATCTGTGGGACAACCAAGGCAATGCCACCAACGGTATCGGCGCAGAGATCGGGTTTGCCCCCACCAAAGGTGCGCTGGTTGCATTGGGCTATAACCGCGCGATGAACAAGTCGGCCCTGCGCAGCGATCTGTATCAGGAAGGTTTCTACCTGCGCTTCAAGCTGCTGCTGGATAACTCGCTCTGGGACCGCCTGGACAGCTTTATGGAAAGCTAAAGCCAAACGGGACAAACCTATCACGGCAAAAAGAAGCCCCGGCACATAGGCCGGGGCTTTCGTCATTTCAGAAGGGGTGGGTAAGCTTACGCTTCGCCGCCTTCTTCTTTCTTGATTTCTTCGCCGGTTTCCTGATCGACAACTTTCATCGACAGGCGCACCTTGCCGCGATCGTCAAAGCCAAGCAGCTTCACTTTCACTTCCTGACCTTCCTTCAGAACATCCGAAGGGTGGTTCAGGCGGCGGTTTTCGATTTGGGATACGTGTACCAGACCGTCGCGCTTGCCAAAGAAGTTCACGAAGGCACCGAAATCAACGATCTTGACGACGGTACCGGTGTAAACCGCACCTTCTTCAGGCTCGGCCACGATGGACCAGATCATGTCATAGGCTTTCTTGATCGAGTCGCCGTTTGGCGATGCGATTTTGATGATGCCTTCGTCGTTGATGTCGACTTTCGCGCCGGACACTTCAACGATCTCGCGGATCACTTTACCGCCGGACCCGATCACTTCACGGATCTTGTCGGTTGGGATCTGCATCGTTTCGATGCGTGGAGCGTGGACAGAGAATTCACCCGCGCCGGAGATGGCTTTGTTCATCTCGCCCAGGATGTGCACACGGCCCGCTTTGGCTTGTGCCAGAGCTTTCTCCATGATCTCGGGGGTGATGCCGGCGATCTTGATGTCCATCTGCAGCGACGTGATACCTGCTTCGGTACCGGCCACTTTAAAGTCCATGTCGCCCAGGTGGTCTTCGTCACCCAAGATGTCGGACAGGATCGCGTAGGAGCCGTCTTCTTCCAGGATCAGACCCATGGCAACACCCGCGACGGGTGCTTTCAATGGAACGCCTGCGTCCATCATGGACAAGGAGCCACCGCAAACCGACGCCATCGAGCTGGAGCCGTTCGATTCAGTGATCTCGGACACAACGCGGATGGTGTAGGGGAAGTCGGTGGAGGCAGGCAGAACCGCCTGCAACGCACGCCAAGCCAACTTGCCGTGACCGATTTCGCGACGGCCGGGGCCACCGACACGGCCAACTTCACCAACCGAATAGGGCGGGAAGTTATAGTGCAGCATGAAGTTGGATTTGAAGTTGCCGTGCAGCGCATCGATGAACTGTTCGTCATCGCCGGTGCCCAAAGTGGTCACAACCAGACCCTGTGTTTCGCCACGTGTGAACAGCGACGACCCGTGTGTACGGGGCAGGATGCCGGTTTCGGCCACGATGTCGCGGATTTCGTCGGTCTTACGGCCGTCGATACGCTTACCGGTTTTAACCACGTCACCACGCAGGATGGACGCTTCGAGGCCTTTCAGTGCGGACCCGAGGTTCGCGTCTTCCAGTTGCTCTTCGGTCAGCGCGGCTTTGATTGTTTCGCGGGCAGCGGCAACAGCGGCGGTGCGCTCTTGCTTGTCGGCGATTGCAAAAGCGGCGCGCATGGCGTCTTCGCCAGCGGCTTTGACAGCAGCGGACAGGTCCGAATAGTCAACCGGCTGGAAGTCAAACGGCTCTTTCGCAGCGTCTTCGGCCAGATCAATGATCAGGTCGATAACAGGCTGGATTTGCTCGTGCGCGAATTTCACCGCACCCAGCATTTCTTCTTCCGACAGCTCATAGGCTTCGGATTCAACCATCATCACGGCTTCTTTGGTGCCAGCGACAACCAGATCAAGACGTTGATCAGGGTTCAGGCGCAGGTCCTGCATGTCGTCGACGGTCGGGTTCAGAACGTAATCGCCATCCTCGAAACCAACGCGGCAGGCACCGATCGGGCCACGGAATGGCGCGCCGGAAATGGTCAGCGCTGCGGAGGCAGCGATCATGGCGACCATATCGGGGTCATTGACCAGATCGTGGCTGAGAACGGTACACATCACCAGAACTTCGTTTTTGAAGCCGGGAACGAACAGCGGACGGATCGGACGGTCGATCAGACGGGCTGTCAGGGTTTCCTTCTCGGTGGGGCGGGCCTCACGCTTGAAGAAGCCACCCGGTACTTTACCGGCGGCGTAGTATTTCTCTTGGTAGTGGACGGTCAGCGGAAAGAAGTCCTGACCGGGTTTTTGCTGGCGTGCAAAGGTGACGTTCGCCATGACGCTGGTTTCGCCCAGTGTCGCAATCACCGAACCGTCTGCCTGACGGGCCACTTTGCCAGTTTCCAGTGTCAGCGTCTCTTCGCCCCACTGCATGGATTTTTTCGTTACATTAAACATCTACGTTTCCTGTTTCGGCCCGGATCGGGCCATTTGCGTAGAGGGCATATTCCCCCTGACTCCGGTATCTTCTTTGTCGGGCGCTGGAGTCCGGGCGCCGGCTTTCAGATTGTGCGGCCATACAGCAGTTTGCCTGCGATGGGAAGGGAAGCGTTGCCCCCTACACGCCACAGATTGCGAGCCGCAGCAGAGCGGCAAGGGGGTCAGCCTGACAAGGTCTTGAACATCTTGTAGTTTTGCAAGGTGACCCCGCCTTTGGTGACAATATTGGGGGCCTCGACGGTCCAGCCCATGCGCGTGAAAAACGGCTTTGCCTTTTCGCTGGCAAAGGTCCGAAGACGTCGCACACCGAATGTGCGGGCACGGTCTTCGATGGCAAAATAGACAGTGCGCCCCACGCCCGTGCCCATATGATCGGGGTGCACAAAGGCCAGATCGATCAGCCCCTCGCGGTCAAGGGTCATGAACCCTGCCATACGGTTGTCTATCTCGGCCACGATACCCGACACGGTATCAAACCGCCCTCGCCATGTGGCGGGTGCGGGCGCTGTCCCGGCCCAAGCGAAGCGTTGCTCGACCGAATACACATCCGCCATGCCCTGATGCACCGCGGCAAAGAAAAGCAGCGCGGCTGCATCGGTATCTTGTGGGGTGAGGTCACGCAGGTTGATTGGCATGGGCTTTCCTTTTGGCGCACATCACTAAAGCACAAGGGGGAAACGAAAAAACCGCCCCCTGTTGCCAGGGCGCGGTTTTCATCGTTGTGGTGGTGCAGCGCTGGTTAGCGGCGCAGGCCCAAACGTTTGATCAGGTCCTGATAACGCGCGTCATCTTTACCTTTGACATAGTCCAGAAGCTTCCGGCGTGTCGCAACCATTTTCAAAAGGCCACGGCGACCGTGGTTGTCTTTCTTGTGGGTTTTGAAGTGCTCGGTCAGCGTTGCGATGCGCGAGGACAGAATGGCAACCTGTACTTCGGGCGAACCGGTGTCGCCTTCTTTGGTGCCGAATTCTTTCATGACGCGTGCTTTTTCTTCTTGCGTAATCGACATCGGGGTCTCCTTTTCGAAAGGTTAAAGTGATGGCACAGGCCGGGATGTCGTCCAGCACAGGCCCGTGGAGTATCACCCGCTGACAGGAATCATCGGGCGATGGGGGCGTATAGGAAAGTTTCGCCCCCTTGGCAAAGGATTAATGCGTCGCGGGGCGCGTTGGCTTCTTTGCCCGGTGAGAGGGCATCGGCGGCTCAGCCGCGCGTTAGCCCCGCAGCGAGGGCCGAGCTGAGGGGGATAAGCGACAGGTCGCCCGGCATCAGCAACTGATCCGACTGAACCATTGCCACAATCGCACCGTCCATTGATATCAGATGGGAGTGCAGATCCTCCGGATCCGGTTCAACTGCCACTTTGGGCGCTGTCGCGGCTGCATCGCTGTCGTCCCAGACCAGCAGCAGGCTGTCATCTTCTATGTCGAAACTGCGGATATCGACGATGCCATCGGGGCTGACCCAATCACCAAGGATCACATCATCACGCCCTGCGCTGGGGGTCACCGTGTCGTTTGTTCCCGCAAGGATCACATCATCGCCGCCACCGCCATTCAGGTAATCCCCTTCGTCGATATCGGTGATGCGCGCATCCTGCCGGTCCGGATCGACGGTGCCGTCAATCGTATCGTTCCCCCATCCACCAAAGAGCGCGTCTTGCCCGCGCCCCCCAATCAGCAGGTCATCGCCCAAACCGCCCATCACGGCGTCATCCCCGCTATCCCCAAATAGCGTATCACCCCCGGCAGAGCCGTTTAGCGTATCGTGGCCCGCGCCGCCCTGCAGGATGTCATCGTCATTATGGCCGGTAAGCCCATCCGCATTCTCGGCCCCCACCAATAGATCATCGCCATCATTGCCATGCAGGTCATCGTTCCCCGCGCCGCCCCTCAAGGTATCATCGCCGCTGTCCCCAAAAACGCTGTCATCGCCATTCCGCGCCTCCACAAGGTCATCACCGCCATAGCCCGCGATCTGATCGCTGCCGCCCGAGCCGATAATCAGGTCATCCCGGGGTGTGCCGGAGATCACATCGCCAGCCGGTGCATCTTCGTCGGTGGCAGACTCCTCTTCCTCGACCCCGATGTCGATAAAGGCGGCGGCCCCGACGGTGATCAACCCCATTAATCCGGCAAGAAACAGCATGTGCAAACCCGACCCTATTGCCCGCATCACGCGGGGATACAGATGAAACGGCCCCAAAACCCAAGGCCGCATCAGCACCATAGAATCAAGAAAGTTAAGCTTGCCCTAAAGGCCCCAGAAAATCGGTTCCTGAGCATAGCGGATATACAAAGGATGCTTGGGATGCCCGTCCTTGGACAGGCCCAAATGGTACACGGGCGTTTGGCTGCGCGACAGGAGTTCTTGCACCTGCGCACCCCGTCCAAGATGTGCGCCATGGGTGCCCCAAGCCGCGATTACCTGATCGGCCCACAAGAGTCCTTCGTTCAAAATCATATCGTTATCAGGGCCGACGGGGTCTATGGCCTGACGCATCAGCTTGGGGCTGGTTTCGCGCCAGGCAAAGATATTGGTGACCTGAAACCCCCCGAAGCCCAAGGCGCGGGCACGGCGCTCGCACCGCTCGACCGTTGGGTCGTTTTCGATTTCCGTCGCTTTTGACGGATTTAGCATGACGAACAGCACCCGCTCCGCCTCGGGGTGCCAGACGCGGGTCAGACTATAGCGGTAGTTTTCGCAGTCCGAATAGACAGCCGTCGACGGCGCGTCGCCCTTGGTATGGCTGCGCGTGATCACGCAGAACCGGGCTGGTTGAACACACGCGACGGATGCAATTCGCCCGCCTTGAAACGTCCTACAGCAACGGCGCGGCCCTCAAACGACGCCCAGACCTCGTCGCCATATTCAACGTCATGGGCGATCACCATGCCGGGGTTGCCGTTGCGCAGACGAGTGGCCCCCTCTGGCGTGGCTTTCACCTCTGGCAGGTCCTGCAACCCTTGCTCTAACGGCAGCAAATGCGCGTCCAAAGCGTCTGTGCGCGCCATCTCTTCGATCTGCGCCAGCGTCAGCCCTTCAGAGGCCTCGAACGGGCCCGACCAGATGCGGCGCAATTCGCGCACGTGGCCCAGACACCCCAAGGCTTGTCCCAGATCGCGCGCAATCGACCGGACATAGCCGCCCTTGCCGCACACCATCTCCAACGTCACGTGGTCGGCATCGGGGCGGTCCACCAGCAGTAGCTGTTCGACAAAAAGCGGGCGGGCTGCCAGTTCCATCGTTTCACCGTCGCGCGCCAGTTTGTAGGCGCGCTGGCCGTCGATCTTCACTGCGGAAAACTGCGGCGGCACCTGCTGGATGTCACCGATAAATTTGCCCAAAGCATCCTTGATCGCGTCGTCATCGGGCCGCAGCTCCGAGGTTGCGATGACCTCGCCCTCGGCATCATCGGTATTTGTCGCGATCCCAAGGCGGACCGTAAACTCATAGGCTTTCATCGCGTCCGTGATAAAGGGCACCGTCTTGGTCGCCTCGCCAAGCGCGATTGCCAGAACGCCGGTGGCTTCGGGGTCAAGGGTGCCCGCATGGCCCGCCTTATTCGCGTTCAGCGCCCAACGGACCTTGTTCACCACGGTCGTAGAGGTCGGGCCAGCGGGCTTGTCCACCACCAACCACCCCGAAATATCCCGTCCCTTGCGCCTGCGTCCCATATCAAATGCCCTTAACTGATTTGCCCGCCTCCTATCAAAGGTCCGGCAAGATTGCCCAGAGACTCTGGCTTCCAAATGGTGAAAAATCCTCGCCGAAGGCAAGAAAACTGTTGTTGCGCTACGGCGCGTCGGGCTTCACGACGCCAATGATAGGGCCAAGCGCGCTAAAGCCCAAGTCATTGCGGCCCAGATCGGGTGCGCGCATCCTCGAGATATTGCCATCAAAATAAAGCGCATTTGGCAGCTTTAGGTGATCCCGGAACAGCAGCGCGAAATCATAGAAGTTCACCGTCTCGTTCGAGATGGCAAAAACCGCGCGTTTGCCATCGGCGCTGGTGCCAACGCCGTTGCGGATATAGCGCGAGGTGCCATCTTTCAGAAAGCGTGGGTGCATCTTGCCATCGATCACCAACATCGGTCCCGATTGTGTGGCGCTGCGGCAGTCGGGGGCGTCGCGCAGAAAAGCTTTGGTTTCGATCACATCGGCACGCCCGTCGCGCAGGCAGAACACGCCATTGGGCAGCAGGCCAAAGTTACCGGGGCCGTCGCTGCTGATCACCTGCTGATATTCTTTGCCGTTCTCAAGGTAGTAGCCCACCGGCGCACGGGTATCGTGATACATGCCCGCGTTCATCGCAAAGCCCAGCTGCGCGCCGCGCTTTTTCAACGCTGTATTCAATGTGTTGAAATACCCATGCGGTTTGCCGTCCGCATCGTAGAGGAACAGCTCAAGCCGGTCCTGCGTCAGGTCGACGTGGCACAGGGTATAGCCGGTGCCGTTATAAGTCAGGGTTTCGCAGGTCTCGGCTTGGACGGGCGCGGCGGCCCAGCCCATGAAGCCAAGCGCGGCCCAGAACCGTTTCACGCGTCTTCCGATCCGCGGTCGGGGGCGTCAGCATCGCGGCGCACCACGTCCTGCGCCAGCATCCGGCGCGTTTCGTCCATACGGTCGAACGTTTCGTCCAGTTGGAACCGCAGGTCCGGTGCGTATTTCAGGACCAGCTTCTTCGCCATCAACCGGCGGAGCTCGCCCTTGTTGCGCGCCAGCAGCTTAAGCACGTCTTCCTGACCGTTTCCGCCCAAAGGCAGCACATAGGCCGTTGCGATCTTCAGGTCGGGGGAGGCGCGTACTTCGCCCACGGTGATCGACATCCGGTTCAGCTCAGGGTCGTGGACATCGCCACGCGCCAGAACATCCGATAGGGCGCGACGAATGGTTTCGCCTACGCGAAGCTGCCGTTGCGACGGGCCTGAGCCCTCATGAAACTTGTTCTTTGCCATGCGCTTCATCTAAGGGTTCGCTGAGGTTTTGCCAAGCAGATCACCACGCGCTAAACCGGAACCGAATAAGGAGCATAACATGAGCGATACACCCGGCATAGTGATTACAGGGGCTTCGGGCCGCATGGGCCAGATGTTGATTGGGCAGGTTTCTGCCAGCGACAGGGTGCATCTGGCGGGTGCGGTAGAACGTGCCGGGCATGCGTGGGTCGGTCAGGATATTGGTGTTGCTATGGGCGGCACTGCTGTTGGCGTGATCGTGACCGATAACGCGGCAGAGGCGATGCAGGGCGCGCAGGCGGTCATTGATTTCACCGCTCCGGAAGCGACACTCGCTTTTGCCAAGATCGCGGCCGATGCGGGGGTGGTTCATGTTATCGGCACCACCGGTATGACCGACGCGCAGATCGGCGCGCTGGACGGACCTTCAAAGCAGACGGTGATCGTGCGGGCAGGTAACATGAGCCTGGGCGTTAATCTTTTGACCCAGTTGACCAAACGTGTCGCTGCCGCGCTTGATGAAGACTTTGATATCGAGGTGATAGAGTCGCATCACAACCAGAAGGTCGACGCGCCGTCGGGCACTGCGCTGATGCTGGGCGAAGCCGCCGCGGAAGGGCGCGGCGTCGCGCTGGCGGATGTCTCTGACCGCGGGCGTGACGGGATCACCGGTGCGCGCAAGCGGGGTGACATCGGGTTCACAGCGATCCGCGGGGGCGACATTGTGGGCGAACATGACGTTATGTTCGCCGCCGCGGGCGAGCGAATCATCTTGCGCCACATCGCGTCGGATCGCGCGGTTTTTGCGCGCGGTGCCATCAAAGCTGCCGTTTGGGGGCAGGGCAAACCTGCCGGAGCCTATGATATGCTGGACGTTCTGGGCCTGAACGACTGACGCCACCCGCCGCCCTGTCACTTAACCGTGGTGAAACTATCTTAACCTCTGGCCCGTATGTTCATGGGAACAATCTGGTTGGAGGGTGTGATGAAAAAACTGACGTTACTGACCTGCGCGGCGTTCTTTGCGCTGACCGGGGCCGCTTGGGCAGAATTCCAGAAACTGGACAGCCAGCGCGATTTCGTTTCGGTGGTGGAGGGTAAAACACTGACTCGCCCGCTGGTCGAATTGCGCGTCACCGAAAGCGGCGGCATATCGGGTACAGGTGCCGTGTGGGACGTGTCGGGCCAATGGGTCTGGAAGGGCGGGTATTTCTGCCGAAGCCTGATCTGGGGCGATGACGACCTTGGCTACAATTGTCAGGAAGTCGCTGTAAACGGTGGGAAAATCCGCTTTACCTCGGATAAGGGGGCAGGGCAGTCGGCGGTCTTCTCGTTGAAGTAGCCTCGCCCATGTGCAAGCGCCACAGGGCGCTTGGCCGTAATCTTGATCTGCGCGACGCAGGGTCAGCG
This sequence comes from Sulfitobacter sp. TCYB15, assembly GCF_040435955.1. Taxonomy (NCBI): domain Bacteria; kingdom Pseudomonadati; phylum Pseudomonadota; class Alphaproteobacteria; order Rhodobacterales; family Roseobacteraceae; genus Sulfitobacter; species Sulfitobacter sp. TCYB15. Next base: position 92,175 of record NZ_CP159193.1, on the reverse strand, counting down.
CATAGGGGGCACTTGTCTTAAAAATCGACAGCGATGCCCTTTTTCTCCCAATCGCCATAGCGGACAGGTTCTGGTCCGTCGCGACCACCAAGCTCTGTCGGCAGGTCCAGTGCCTGCGCGGCCTTGCGGCGTTCGGCGGCCTCCGCCAGCGCGCGTTGCGCGGCGGCGGGAAGCTCTTGTACCATCGGCATCGGGTCGGGCGTGGGTTCTGGCGGAATATCCGGCCCGGGCTCCGGCATGGGTGTCGGATCATGGGGTGGGCTTGGCATGGGGCGTTTGCCGGCTTCGGTCATACTCTCATCCTCTTGAGGCCACTGTCCCCTTGATATACGCCGGAACCAAGCCCAGACAACCCGGGCACCCCAAAGAAGAAAGCGTATCGCATGTCAGACACCGGCGTTCAGGCCCGCAGAAGTGCGGTGTACCTTTTGGATATGATCCTGGGGGAAGAACGTCTGATGTCAGAGCTCTTGTCGGCGGGGGCGTTGGACAAGCTGCCCCCCGATGACCGCGCACGGGCGCAGCGTCTGGCGATGGATACCCTGCGCGGGATGGAACGCGCCGACCGTCTGTTGCAGAAACATCTGTCGAAATACCCGCCGCTGACTGTGCGCAACGCGCTGCGCGTCGGCACGGTCGAACTATGTCAGGGCGGCGCGGCCCACGGCGTGGTGAATGCGATGGTCGAACTAGTCGCGACGCATAAGAAACTCGGGCACCTCAAGGGGCTGACCAATGCCGTTTTGCGCAAAATCGCCGCCGAAGGGCCAGAGGCATGGGCGGCCTTGCGCGCGCCGCGCTTGCCAAAATGGCTGCGGGGTCCGCTGACCGAAGCCTGGGGGCCCGACGCGATGACGGGAATCGAGGCCGCGCATTTCGCAGGTGCGCCACTGGATCTGACCGCGAAACGAGATCCTGAAAGTTTGGCCGCGGCCGTGGGCGGCACCGTCTTGCCGACCGGTTCGGTGCGCGTCGCCGATGCGGGGCAGGTCACCACCATGCCCGGTTTTGCCGAAGGCGATTGGTGGGTGCAGGACGCCGCCGCCGCGCTGCCCGTTAAAATCCTTGCGCCACAAAAAGGCGAGGCCGTGCTCGACCTTTGCGCCGCGCCCGGGGGCAAAACCATGCAGCTTGCCGCCGCAGGTGCGCAGGTGACGGCGGTCGATAACTCCAAGCAGCGGATGCAGCGGGTTCGGGAAAACCTTGCACGGGTGCATCTGCCGGCCAAAGTCGTTGTCGTCGATGCGCGCCGGTTCGAGGGGACGTTTGACGCGATTCTGCTGGATGCGCCTTGCTCTGCTACGGGCACGATCCGTCGTCACCCCGATCTGCCCCACGCCAAGGATGGGTCCGAATTCGGTGATCTGATCGAGCTGCAGTCGGAAATGATCGACCATGCGTGGTCCCTGCTCAACCCCGGGGGGCGCTTGATTTTCTGCACCTGCTCCCTGCTGCCCGACGAAGGCGAAGTGCAGGTCGACGAGGCGTTGGAACGTCATGCGGATATGCGGGTCGACCGCGACGCTTTGGCTGTGCCCGGTGTTGATCCCGCGTGGACAACCCAAGAGGGCGGCCTGCGTTTGCGCCCCGATTACTGGCCTGAACTGGGCGGCATGGACGGGTTTTACATCGCCTGCCTGCGCAAGGACGCCTAAAGGCCCAACCTGATGCGGGCGGATTTGCGTCGCCCGCAAAAACCCGTGTCAAAATGCGGTGACTCAGGTGGCAACAGCGGCTAACATCCGCAAAACGCCAGCAGAGCGTACAAGGGCAGCCGCATGACAAGTACCAGCTTCAATGCGCGAAAAACGCGTTTTCTAAATCGGTGGCACGCCCGTGCCGCGACCAAAACGCGTACCCAAGCGAGGGGATTCGTTTCCTCTCCCGAACCGCGCACCATCGGGTCTTTTGCGCGGGGCCGGCAGCTGATCGCGGGCAACCTTCTGTTTTCCGGCAGTCTGATCGAAGCGCCGGACGCGTCAAGCCTGTGGGAAGTCGCCACGCCGGATCAGGATTTCGCGCGTGATCTGCACGGTTTCGCCTGGATGGATGATCTGGCTGCGGTTGGCGACGTGCGGGCCCGCGGCACGGCGCAGCGTTGGCTTTGGGGCTGGATCGACCACTACGGCAAGGGCCGAGGCATCGGCTGGACCCCTGATCTGACCGGCCGGCGGCTGATCCGCTGGATCAACCACGCGCTGTTTGTACTGCGTGGCACCTCGCAAGACGAAAGCGATGTTTTCTATCGCTCGCTGGTCGAACAAACGGATTTCCTGTCGCGCCGTTGGCATGCCGCAGCCCCGGGATTGCCGCGGTTCGAGGCGCTGACCGGGTTGATCTACGCGGGTCTTTCGCTTGAGGGGCAAGAGGCGCGCGCCGATCCGGCGATCAAGGCACTGGCCCGCGAATGCGAGGCGCAGATCGATGCGCAGGGCGGCCTGCCCACCCGCAACCCCGAAGAGCTGTTGCACGCATTTACCCTTCTGACATGGGCCGCCGCCGCGCTAAGCGATGCGGGACGCGGCACGCCAACTGCGCATATGGAGGCGATTGAACGCATCGCGCCTACCCTGCGCACCCTGCGGCATTCCGACGGCGGGCTGGCGCGGTTTCATGGCGGCGGGCGCGGGGCCGAAGGCTGGCTGGATCACGCGCTGGCCACGGCGAAGATCAAGACGCGCCAGCCGGACGGGCTGTCGATGGGGTATGCGCGCCTGTCCGCGGGGCGCACCAGTGTGATCGTCGACGCCAGCCCGCCCCCCGGCGGGGCCGCATCGTTCAATGCCCATGCCTCTACGCTTGCGTTCGAACTGACCAGCGGGCGGCGCCCTTTGGTCGTGAACTGCGGGCCGGGCGATTCATTTGGCGCTGATTGGCGGCGGGCGGGGCGTGCGACACCGTCGCATTCCGGCCTGTCGCTTGGCGGCTATTCCAGCGCGCGACTGGCGGAGCCCGACCGGCACACGGGTGCCGAGGCTTTGATCGAATGCCCCACCTATGTGCCCGTCGAAATCGGCTCCGTCGGGGACGGCACCCAGTTTCAGGGCGCGCATAATGGCTATGTCGCGGGCTTTGGCCTGACCCATGCCCGCAGCCTGGAACTGACCCACGACGGTCGCGGCCTCGCGGGGGAGGACATGCTGCTCGCGATAGAGCCCGCTGAAAAGCGTGTCTTTGATCGGGAAATGGATGCGGTGAAGCTTGCCGGTATCCCGTTCGAGATTCGTTTCCATCTGCACCCGGATGTGGATGCCACCGTCGATCTGGGCGGGGCGGCAATTTCCATGGCCCAGAAAAGCGGCGAGATCTGGGTGTTCCGTCATGATGGGACGCATAAACTGTCTTTGGAACCAAGCGTTTACCTTGAGCGCAACCGGCTGAAACCCCGCGCGTCGGTGCAAATTCTGCTTAGCGGGCGGGTCGTCGACTATGCCAGCAGGGTCAGGTGGTCCTTGTCCAAAGCGCAGGAAACTGCGATTGGCGTGCGAGATTTATCGCTCGACGATCCATATGATGACCAAGACTGACCAAAGGAACCTCCCCGATGCCTGATCTTCACCCCGTCTCCCGCGCGCTTCTTTCCGTATCTGACAAGACCGGTCTGGTCGAGCTGGGGCAGGCGCTCGCGGCGCATGGGGTCGAATTGCTGAGCACCGGCGGCACCGCCAAGGCGCTGCGCGACGCAGGTCTGACGGTGAAAGATGTGTCCGAGGTCACCGGTTTCCCCGAGATGATGGACGGTCGGGTCAAGACGCTGCACCCCGTCGTGCACGGTGGGTTGCTGGCGCTGCGTGACAATGACGAACACGTCGCGGCGATGGACAAACATGACATTGGCCCGATCGATCTGGTTGTGGTGAACCTGTATCCCTTTGAAGAAACCGTCGCCAAAGGGGCGGAATATGCCGAGGTGATCGAGAATATCGATATCGGTGGCCCTGCGATGATCCGTTCTGCCGCGAAGAACCACGGTTTTGTGAATGTGATCGTCGATGTCGAAGATTATGCGACAGTGATCAACGAACTGTCCGAGAATAACGGGCAGACCACCTATGCGCTGCGCCAGCGTTTGGCGCAGACGGCCTATGCCCGCACGGCGGCCTATGACACGGCTGTCAGCACATGGATGGCCGCGCAGGTCGGGGACACCCCGCGTCGTCGTACCGTGGGCGGCACGCTGGCGCAGACCTTGCGCTACGGCGAGAACCCCCACCAGCAAGCGGCCTTCTACACCGATGGCTCGGCACGTCCCGGTGTTGCTACGGCGACCCAGCATCAGGGTAAAGAACTGTCGTATAACAATATCAACGACACCGATGCGGCCTTTGAACTGGTCAGCGAATTCGATCCGGCCAATGGGCCTGCCTGTGCGATCATCAAGCACGCCAACCCCTGCGGCGTGGCGCAAGGCACGTCGATGGTGGATGCCTATACCCGCGCGTTCGACTGCGACCGCACCAGCGCCTTTGGCGGGATTATCGCGCTGAACCAGACGCTTGACGCCGAAACCGCCGAGGCGATCAGCGCGATCTTTACCGAGGTCGTGATCGCGCCGAACGCTACACCCGAAGCGATGGAGATTTTTGGCAAGAAGAAGAACCTACGCTTGCTGACCACCAACGGTCTGGCCGATCCGGCACAGGCAGCGTTGTCGTTTCGTCAGGTGTCGGGGGGCTATCTGGTGCAGGACAAAGACGTTGGCCGCATCACCATGGATGACCTGAAGGTCGTGACAAAGCGGCAGCCGTCCGATCAAGAGCTGTCGGACCTGATGTTCGCTTGGACCGTCGCGAAACACGTGAAATCCAACGCAATCATCTACGTCAAGGATGGCGCGACCGTGGGCGTCGGTGCCGGCCAGATGAGCCGCGTCGACAGCACGCGTATCGCCGCACGCAAAGCGCAGGATATGGCCGAAGCCATGGGCTTGCCCGCACCGCTGACGCAGGGCTCTGTCGTCGCTTCCGATGCGTTCTTCCCCTTTGCTGACGGGTTGATCACTGCCGCAGAAGCAGGGGCGACGGCGCTTATTCAGCCCGGCGGGTCGATGCGGGATGACGAAGTGATCGCAGCAGCGGATGAGGCCGGGCTTGCCATGGTCTTTACCGGCATGCGCCACTTCCGCCACTAACCACGGAAAGCGGTCGTTATGCGTACTATTTTTTGGGCCGGTTTTGCGGCGTTTCTTGCGGATCAGCTCAGCAAGTATCTTGTCGTGCATACGATGGAGCTTAGCCGTATCCGGTCCATCGACGTATTGCCGCCGCTGATCAACTTTCGCTACGGCGAGAACCGCGGGATCAACTTTGGCCTTTTCGGTGACGGGTCCGACGCAAGTCGTTGGATCCTCATCGGGCTGGCCTGTGCAATCTGTGTGGGCGTGCTGATCTGGGCAAGCCGTCAAACCATGAGCCTTTGGGCCAATATCAGCGCAGGTCTGCTGATCGGGGGGGCGTTGGCCAATGTGGTTGATCGCCTGATCTACGGCTATGTGCTTGATTTCTTGAACATGTCTTGCTGCGGGATCAATAATCCTTTCGTGTTCAACATCGCCGATGTCTTCATTTTTGCGGGCGCTTTGGGGCTGATTTACTTTACCGGCGACACCAAAAAACCGGCGAAAGCCACACCGAAAAAGGCCCAGAAAAAAGGCCAGTGACAATTACCGCGTGACTGCGATATTGGTACAAAGACCTTAACAAGTCCTTAAGGAGATCCGTCATGCGCTTTGTCGCCGCTCTTGTCTTGCTACCGCTTGCCCTTGGGGCCTGCGGCAACACTGGCCTGCGGGACATTCGCAGCACTGCGAAAGGGCCTGACGAATTCATGGTCCAGCCCTCTAAACCCTTGCAGCAGCCTGATAGCTATAACGCGCTGCCCGTGCCAACGCCGGGGCAGGCGAACCTGACGGACCGCAACGCGATTGCCGAAGGGGTTCTGGCCTTTGGCGGCACACCGCAAAGCAATACGACAGGCATCCCCGCCTCGGATGCCGCGCTCGTGCAACAGGCCAGCCGCATGGGCGTGTCGGCGAACATCCGTCAGGAACTTGCCGAAACCGATGCTGCGTTCCGCAAGCGCAAGGCGCGGTTCACGCAGATCAAGATCGTGCCGACAGATCGCTACGACCAAGCCTACAAACGCCAGATCCTGGATGCCCCCCGCGAGGCCGCGCGCTGGCGTCGGGCCGGTGCACGCACGCCCTCCGCCCCTCCGGCAGAGTGACGCTGGCCGAATTACAATTCTGTTAGGTCCCTTGATCACCCCGTGGGGTGGCGTAAGTAAGAGGTCTCAGGACCCTGCTCAAAGGACCGACCATGATCAGATTACCGGCCCTCGGGGCCCTATTGGCGCTTGCGCTGCCCACCACAGCCGCGCTTGCGCGTGACAACGAAGACGTCACGCATTTCACCTTGGACAACGGGATGGAGGTCGTGGTCGTCGAAGACCACCGCGCCCCCGCTGTGCAGCAGATGGTGTGGTACCGCGCTGGCTCGGCGGACGAACCCAAAGGGTCGTCGGGCGTGGCGCATTTTCTGGAACACCTGCTTTTCAAAGCCACCGACAAGATGGAGTCGGGCGAGTTTTCAGCCACGGTTGCCAAGAATGGCGGGCGCGATAACGCCTTCACCAGTTATGATTATACCGCCTATTTCCAACGGGTTGCCGCAGACCGGCTTGAGCTGATGATGCAGATGGAATCCGACCGGATGAAAAACATCCGCCTCACACCGGAAAACATCGCGACCGAACGGGATGTGATCATCGAAGAACGCAACCAACGCACCGAAAATGACCCGAGCGCGCTGTTCCGTGAACAGCTTAATGCCGCGCAATACCTCAACCACCGCTACGGCACGCCGATCATCGGATGGATGCACGAGATGCGCGCGCTGGACCTGCAGGATGCGCTGGATTTCTACAAGCTGTATTACTCCCCCAACAACGCGATCCTTGTCGTGTCTGGGGATGTAGAGCCTGAAAACGTTCGCACCCTGGCAGAACAATATTACGGCAAGATCCCCGCCAATCCGGATCTGCCCGACCGATCGCGAACGCAAGAGCCGCCACAGACCGCCGAACGTCGCCTGATCTTTCGCGATGACCGCGTTGCACAGGAATACGTCAGCCGGTCCTATCTGGCGCAGGAACGGGATCCCGGCGACCAGAAAACCGCAGCGGCCCTGACCATGTTGGCCGAACTGCTGGGCGGTGGCACCACATCCTATTTCGCCGAAAAACTGCAGTTTGACGAGCCCGTCGCGACCTATTCAGCGGCGTTCTATAGCGGTCAATCGCTGGACGATACGACTTTTAACCTTGTCGTTGTGCCGCAACCGGGCGTGTCCTTGCAGGACGCCGAAGATGCCATGGACACCGCCATCGCGGGTTTCATGAAAGACGGGGTGGATGCCGAGCAACTTGAACGGATCAAGCAACAGGTCCGAGCCGAACAAATCTATGCCCGCGATAACGCCGACAGCGTCGCCAACCGTTATGGCAGCGCCCTTGCCATTGGGTTGACCGTGCAGGACGTGCAGGATTGGCCGGATGTGCTTGAGGCCGTAACAGCCGAAGACATCATGCAGGCCGCCGAAGATGTGTTTAACCGCGAAGCCTCTGTCACAGGGTGGCTGATGCGCGAAGAGGTGACGGAATGAGACTGTTTTACGCAATCGTCCTGACGGTTCTGGCCGCGCTGCCCGCCCGGGCAGAGGTGGACATCCAAGAGGTGACGTCCCCCGGTGGCATCACCGCGTGGCTGGTAGAGGAGCATTCGATCCCCTTCGTCGCACTTGATGTGCGCTTTCGCGGCGGTGCATCGCTGGATGCCCCCGAAAAACGCGGCGCAATCAACCTGATGACGGGCCTGCTGGAAGAGGGGGCCGGTGACATGGACGCACGCGATTTCGCCCGTGCCGCCGAAGGACTGGCCAGCAGCTTCCGGTTCAGCGTGGATGACGACGCGCTTTCCGTATCCTCGCGGTTTCTCACCGAAAATCAGGATGCTTCGATCGCGTTGTTGAAACAGGCGTTGCAGACGCCTCGGTTTGACCCGGATGCGATTGAACGGGTGCGCGGGCAGGTGCTTTCGGGGATCCGCTCCAGCGCGAAAGACCCGAACGATATCGCGCGCAAAAAGATGGACGAGCTGCTGTATGGCGATCACCCCTACGGTTCGCCGCTCAGCGGGACCGAAGAAACGGTGACCGCTCTGACACGCGATGACCTTGTCGCGGCACATAAGGCTGTGCTGGCGCGCGACCGTATCTTCATCGGTGCGGTGGGGGACATCACGCCTGAAGAGCTGGGTCTGATGCTTGACGAACTGTTGGGCGATCTGCCCGAAACCGGTGCACCGCTGCCCCCACAGGCCGAGGTCTCTATCCCGTCGGGCACCACGGTCGTCGATTTCCCGACACCCCAATCTGTCGCGATTTTTGCGCAAAAGGGCATTTCCCAGAAGGATGATGATTTCTTTGCCGCGACCGTGTTGAACCAAGTGGTTGGCGGTGGATCGTTCGAAAGCCGTCTGATGACCGAAGTGCGCGAGAAACGCGGGCTGACCTATGGCGTCTATTCCTATCTGGTGCCAATGGATCTGGCTGAAACATGGCAAGGATCGGTCAGTTCGGCGAACGACCGGATCGGGCAGGCGATGGATGTGATCAAGGACGAATGGGCCAAAGCCGCGGCCGAGGGCGTGACCCAGCAAGAGTTGGACGATGCCAAGACCTATATCACAGGCTCCTACCCGCTGCGTTTTGACGGCAACCAGACCATCGCGAGCATCCTTGTGGGGATGCAGATGATCGACCTGCCCATCGACTATATCGCCACGCGCAACGACAAGGTCGAGGCGGTGACGCTGGACGATGTGAAACGTGTTGCCGACGACCTGCTGGACCCTGACGGGCTGGCCTTTGTTGTTGTCGGCCAACCCGAAGGGATCGAGGCCACGGCGCAGGAAAGCGACTGACCGCTGCCTCCAACACAGGACCGGACACAAAAAACGGGCGCTTCTCAGCGCCCGTTTTCGTTTCAGGACATCGGCAGCTTATTCGCCGTAAGGGATCCAGATATTCTTGACCTCGGTCGCGGCGTGCAAGAACGCTTTGCCTTCACCCTCTGCGCCGTCCCAGTCGCGGGCCATGCCGTTGTTGACCCATGTGCGCTTCAGGTTTTGCGCGCTGGCCCGCTCCACGGTTTCGCTTTGCGCCTTGTCGCCAAAGCTCCAGACCGCATCCACGTCCATATGCCGCGCCAGTGTTTCGGCGATGTCCTTCTGCGGCCCGGTCAGGATATTCACCACACCCGCCGGCACGTCAGAGGTTTCAAGCACCTGCACGAAATCCGTCGCAGCAAGCGGGAAGGGGGCGCTGGCGGACAAAATGATCCGGTTACCCATCGCAATCACCGGTGCCATGCAAGAGATCAGCCCCAGCAAAGGTGCCTCCGCCGGGCAAAGCGCGCCGATCACGCCCACAGGTTCCTTCATGGCAAGCGCCACGCCGCGGATCGGCACGCCATGCACCTGCCCATCATACTTGTCGGCCCACGCCGCATAGGTGAACAGACGTTTGACCGCGAGATCGACTTCGGATTTACCGGTTTTAGCGCCCTGCATCGCATCCAGACGCCGTGCGAATTCATCCCCGCGTGCCGCCAGATTTTCAGCGATATAATAGAGGATCTGCGCGCGCAGATGACCGGTGGTCTTGCTCCACCCCTTTGCGGCATGAGCCGCTTCCGCGGCATTGCGCACATCCTTGCGCGACGCGAGCGAGACATGGCCCAGCAGATCGCCGGACTTGCCCCAGACCGGTGCGGAATAGCCGCTGTCGGGTCGGCTTTGCTTGCCGCCAATATAAAGCTTGGCTGTCCGGTCGATCGGGTCCGCTGGCGTGCCGCTGCCGGAAAAGGCCGTGATCTCTTTCAACGGTTTTTGCGTGGTTTTCGGACGGGTATAGGCCGCCAGCCCTTCCCAGCCGCCTTCGCGGCCAAAGCCGCTTTCGCGCACACCGCCAAAGCCCGCCGCCGCATCCATCATATTGGTGCCATTCACCCAGACGATGCCCGATACCAGCTTGGGCGCGATATCCAGCGCGAGGTTGATATTCTCGGACCAGACCGTCGCCGCCAGCCCGTAACGGGTGTTATTGGCCAGCTCGACCGCCTCGGCAGGGGTGCGGAAGGTGGTGGATACCAGCACGGGGCCAAAGATCTCGTCCTGCATCAACGGATCGGCAGGGTTCATGCCGGTGATCAATGTGGGCGGATAATAGCATCCGGTCGCGGGGATATCGCCTGCGGTAAACACCTCGCCACCGGTGTTGGCGGCGACCATTTCGGTCACGCGTTGCACCTGAACGGGGTCCACCAGCGCGCCCACATCCACGGATTTGTCCAGCGGATCACCGACCCGCAGCTTCGCCATCCGCGCCCGCAGCTTAGCATAGAACCGATCCGCCACGGGCTCATGCACCAGCAGGCGAGAGCCTGCACAGCAGACCTGCCCCTGATTGAACCAGATCGCATCCACCAACCCCTCGACGGCCGAATCCAGATCTGCATCGTCGAAAACGATATAGGGCGACTTGCCCCCCAGCTCGAGCGTCAGCGCCTTGCCGCTTCCGGCGGTCGCCTCGCGGATGCGCCGCCCGACAGGGGTCGATCCGGTAAAGGCGATCTTGTCTACCTCAGCCTGCACGATCATCTCGCCCACGGCGCCGTCACCGGTGACAATATTGACGACACCCTTGGGCAAGCCCGCCTGCACACAGATATCGGCAAACAGCAGCGCGGTCAGCGACGTATACTCCGCCGGTTTCAATACCACCGTATTCCCCATCGCCAAAGCAGGGGCCACCTTCCACGCCAGCATCAGCAGCGGGAAGTTCCACGGGATGATCTGCCCGCATACGCCAAGCGCGTCTGCGTCGGGTAGCTCGGACTCCATCAGCTGGGCCATGCCCGCGTGGTAATAGAAATGCCGCTGCGCCAAGGGCACATCCACATCGCGCGCCTCGCGGATGGGTTTGCCGTTGTCCAGCGTTTCCAGCACGGCGAACAACCGGCTGTGTTTCTGCAGCAACCGCGCCAGCGCATAAAGGAACCGCGCCCGTCCGTGACCGCCCAGCTTGGCCCATTTGGGCTGTGCCTTGCGCGCCGCGGCAACCGCGGTGTCGACCTCTGCCTGGCTGGCCTGCGTCAACGTTGCCAGCACATTGCCATTGGCGGGGTTGCGGCTTTCGAAATCATCCCGCGCCTCGGTGAACGCGCCGTCGATGAAATGCCCGAAACGGCTGCCCTGATCGACCAGCCACGCCAGTGCGTCAGCGGCATTTTCCGGTGCCGTCCCATAGTCCATGGTTTCATAGATTTCGGACACGCTCATGGGTTCACCCTTTTCAAAATACTCAAATCCGACATTGGTTTCACGCGGCTCAGCTGATGGCGTGACGATGGCTTGCGGAATAGCTGCCCGACACATGGTGGTCGAGCTGTCGTTCGATGTCGCCCAACAGCGACGAGGCCCCGAAACGGAAGAGGTCGGGCTGCAACCAGCGGTCGCCCAATTCCTCTTTCATCATGGCCAGATAGACCAGCGCGTCCTTTGCCTTCGATATCCCGCCCGCGGGCTTGTAGCCAACGCGGAAGCCGGTGCGGTCGAAATAGTCGCGGATCGCGCGGATCATCACGAGGGTCACGGGCAGGGTCGCATTGACGCTTTCCTTACCGGTGGAGGTCTTGATGAAGTCAGCGCCCGCCATCATGCAGATCAGCGAGGCACGCGCGACATTGCGCAGGCTGCCCAACTCTCCGGTCGCGAGGATCGCCTTGACATGTGCATCACCACAAGCGGCGCGGAAGGCACGCATTTCATCATAAAGCGCCTGCCAGTCACCTGACAGCACATGGCGGCGCGAAATAACGATGTCGATCTCGGCGGCTCCGGCGGCGACGCTCATCTCGATCTCGCGCAGACGCAGCTCGAACGGGGAGAGACCGGCGGGAAATCCTGTCGAGACGGCAGCAATCGGGATGCCTGTGCCCTGCAGTGCTGCTTTGGCGGGGGCGATCATCTCGTGGTAGACACAGACCGCGCCCACGGTGATCTGCGACATGCCAAGCGCGTCCAGCAGCGCGGGCGCAATCGGTTGACGTGCCTTCGCACAAAGCCGCTCGACACGGCGGGCGGTATCATCCCCTGACAGCGTGGTCAGGTCGATGCAGCTGACGGCGCGGAGCAGCCACGCGGCCTGATACTCTTTCTTCACGGAACGGCGCGCGGGTAAACCCGCGGCGCGGCGCTCCACCGCAGAGGAGTTCACCTGCACGGCGCGCACCCAATCCATATCCAGCGGCATCCCCGGATTGCGGGGTTCCGTCACCTGTGGCAGGTGGCTTTGGGCCAGTTCGGTCGGGTCATATACATGCGTGGACATGGGCGCTTTCCTGTCTGATCAGACAGGCAATGTGCCACGGGGCAACGGCGCAATGCAAGCATCGCGCCCTCACGTCACATCCGCCAGCGGCGTTCAGCTGCCGCGATAGGTTGAATAGCCGAACGGCGATAGCAAAAGCGGCACGTGATAATGCGCATCCGCATCCGAAATGCCAAAGCGGAGGGGGATCTGGTCCAGGAACCGCGGTGCTTCGGGCTCCGCTCCGATGGCATCAAGATAGGCCCCGGCTTCGAACACCAGCTCGTAGGTGCCAGCCGCAAACTGGCCCTTGGGCAAGATCGGCGTGTCAGTGCGACCGTCAGCATTGGTGGTCATCTGCACCAGCTTCATGCGGTTGGCCCCCTCGATCCGGTAAAGCGTGATCTCCAGCCCGCCTGCGGGGCGGCCGCGGGCGGTGTCCAGAACATGCGTCGTCAAATAGCCGTTTGCCATGGGTGAGGTCTTCCTGATCCGTTGGACCCTTACGATAGGCGGGTGTCGGGCTAGGTCAATGGCGGATCTTCAGGCGGCTTTCTGGGCGCGCCAGCGCTGAAAGAGGCGGTGATTCGGGCGATGGTGAAAAATAATTCGCCTACCGAATCGTTTTTGCTTGAGCCGCGAATCATCCTGCGCCTATATGGTACACAACATTCAATCGGAGGTGTTGCCTGCCAGCGACCCATACAATCCGAGTATGTATTCTGGGGGACAGAATTCTTATGATCGGGCAAGTCGCACGTGGTGCGACGATCATTGGGCAGGGGCCGACAGGACTCGTGTTGCATAGCGCAGCAAGAGCGGCCCCTTCCACTCACTTTCCCGCCCGATATGCCCCCCGCATGTGTTTGAGTTTCAGGCCGGCCAGCGCCTTAGAACTTTCGCTATAAGAGAGCAGGGCCACTCGAGCCGATCTGGCAGCCGGCCGACCTTTCGGGAAGGGTTGGCTGGCTGTACATTGCGAAAAATCAGTGCCAGAAAACCGTTGGTTGACGAAAACAACGGCCCGCAGCGCGCGGTTTCCCCGCGCGCAGGCGCTGACCAAAGGACGATCCCATGACACGCTACCCTCGTGATTTTCACGGCTACGGCCCCACACCGCCTGATGCACAATGGCCGGGCGGCGCGCGGATCGCGGTGCAATTCGTGCTGAACTATGAAGAAGGCGGCGAGAACTGTCTGCTTCACGGGGATGCCGCGTCAGAGGCCTTCTTGTCCGAGATCGTCGGGGCCGCCCCTTGGCCGGGGCAACGTCACTGGAATATGGAATCCATCTATGACTACGGCGCGCGGGCGGGCTTTTGGCGGTTGCACCGCCTGTTCACGGGGGCCGATATCCCTGTTACCGTCTATGGCGTCGCCACCGCCTTGGCGCGGTCCCCGCAGCAGGTAGAGGCGATGACCCAGGCCGATTGGGAAATCGCAAGCCACGGGCTGAAATGGATCGACTACAAGGATCACACCGCCGAGGTCGAAAGCGCCGATATGGACGAGGCGATCCGCCTGCACCGCGAGGTCGTCGGCACAGCGCCGCGCGGCTGGTACACGGGGCGCAGCTCTGTGAACACGGTCGCGCTGGCGGCAGAGACGGGGGCCTTCGACTATATCTCGGATACATACGACGATGATCTGCCCTACTGGATGCAGGTGGCAGGGCGCGATCAGTTGATCATCCCCTATACTCTTGATTGCAACGATATGCGCTTTGCCACGCCGCAGGGCTTTAATTCGGGCGATCAGTTCTATGCCTATCTGCGCGATACCTTCGATGCGCTTTATGCCGAAGGCAGCGCCGGGCAGGCCAAGATGATGTCGGTCGGGCTGCATTGCCGTCTGATCGGGCGGCCCGGAAGGATACAGGCGCTGAAACGCTTTATCGACTACATCAAAGGGTTCGAAGGCGTCTGGACGCCGCGCCGGATCGACATCGCAGACCATTGGCGTGTCACCCATCCGCCCCAGCCGCGCCTGCGTCTGGACCAGATGGACCGCGCCAGCTTTGTCGCGAAATTCGGCGGGGTGTTCGAACATTCAGCGTGGATCGCCGAACGCGCCTATGACCTTGAACTGGGGCCCGCGCATAGCTCTGTCGCGGGGATACATAATGCTTTGGCGCGGATGTTCCGGTCGGCGACGCGGGCGGAACGCTTGGGCGTGCTGACCGCGCACCCCGATCTGGCGGGCAAGCTGGCGGCAGCCAAACGGCTGACGGCTGAAAGCACGCAAGAACAAGCCAGCGCCGGGCTGGACGCCTTGACCGATGCCGAGCGTACGCGCTTCGAGACGTTGAACAGCCAATACGTCGCGAAACACGGGTTTCCCTTTATCATCGCGGTGAAGGATCACGACAAGGACGGCATCCTGCGCCAGTTCGAGACCCGCATCGCCAACGCAACCGAAGATGAATTTACCACCGCATGTGCACAGGTCGAACGGATCGCACGGCTGCGTTTAGAGGATATGCTATGACCTATGCCTTCCCCCCCGGCGGTCTGCCGGACCAGACTGTCTCTCCTGAAAGCACGGCTGTGTTCACGGACGCCTACGCAGTGATCCCTGCTTCGGTGCAGCGGGACATCGTGACCAGCCTGCTGCCCGGATGGGTGAACACACGCGCTTGGGTGCTGGCGCGGCCGCTGACAGGATTTGCCGAAACCTTCGCACAATACGCGGTAGAGCTTGCCCCCAAGGGTGGCAGCGACACACCCGAGCCGGACGCGCAGGCGCAAGCGGTCTTGTTCGTGGCCACAGGCCGCGCGCGGTTGACGCTGGACGGGCAGGGGTATGATCTTGTGGCAGGGTCTTACGCCTATATTCCCCCTGCGGCCAAATGGACGCTTTGGAACACCGGCGATACGCCTTGCGGCCTGCACTGGGTGCGCAAGCGCTATGTGCCCGTGGACGGCTTGGATGCGCCAGAGGCATTCGTGACCCATGACGACGCAGTCGCGCCGATTGCCATGCCCGATACCGATGGCGCTTGGGCGACCCAGCGTTTCGCGGACCCAGGCGATCTGCGCCACGACATGCACGTCAATATCGTGACCTTCCAACCGGGCGGGCGCATCCCTTTCGCAGAGACCCATGTGATGGAACACGGGCTTTACGTCATTCAGGGCACGGCGGATTATTTGCTGAACCGCGACTGGGTGCCGGTTGAAGCGGGCGATTTCATGTGGCTGCGCGCTTTCTGTCCGCAGGCCTGTATCGCAACGGGGCAAGAACCCTTCCGCTATCTGCTGTATAAGGATGTGAACCGCCACATGCCGCTGTCGCTATGAGCCCGCGCGAGATCACCGTTCAGCCCCTGACCGCAGATGCCTTCGCCCCTTTCGGTGAAGTGCTGGACGCGTCGGGCGCGCCGGACCGGATCATCAACGCGGGGCTGTGTGGGCGGCACCATGATCTGGCAAAGCTGGATTTCGGGCCCGACGGTCGCGCGGGCATCAGCATCTTTAACGCGCAGGCCCGTAGCCTGCCCTACCAGTTGGACCTGCTTGAACGGCATCCCGAAGGGTCGCAAGCCTTCCTGCCGCTGACGGGCGCGCCGTTTCTTGTGATCGTGGCACCCGACGAGGGCGATACCCCCGGCACACCGCTGGCGTTCTTGACGGCACCGCATCAGGGCGTGAACTTTCACCGCGGGACATGGCACGGCGTGCTTACCCCTTTGGCAGAGCCCGGGCTTTTCGCCGTGGTGGACCGCATCGGCACCAGCCCCAACCTTGACGAATACCCGCTGGACCCGCCTTATGTGATCAAGGGGTAAACCCCGCAGATAATCGGACCGCACAAATAGCGGCCAGTGATCAACAAGGGACATTTGATATGACACGCCACGCCATCGGCACGCCGGAACAACTGCGCGACCCCAATTACATGCCGCCGCTGTATCGCGCTATTCCTCTGGGTGTTCAGCACGTGCTGGCGATGTTCGTGTCCAATGTCACCCCCGCCATCATCATCGCGGGCGCGGCGGGCTTTGGGTTCGGGTCGAACTCGCCCGACTTTCCCGAACTGCTGTACCTGATCCAGATGTCGATGCTGTTTGCTGGTGTCGCGACGCTGCTGCAAACGCTGACTCTGGGGCCTGTCGGGGCAGGGCTGCCGATTGTGCAGGGCACGTCTTTCGCGTTCATCCCCATCATGATCCCTCTGGTGGCGGGCAAGGGTGTGGACGGGCTTGCCGCGCTGTTCGGAGGCGTTGTGATCGGCGGTATGTTCCACGCCTTTCTGGGGCTGTTCATCGGCAAGATCCGATTTGCGCTGCCGCCGCTTGTTACGGGGTTGGTGGTCACGATGATCGGCCTGGCGCTGGTCAAGGTGGGGATCCAATACGCTGCCGGTGGTGTGCCCGCGATTGGCACGCCTGCCTATGGCAGCCTGCTGAACTGGTCGGCCGCGCTGGTGGTGATCTTTGTCACATTGGGGATCAAGTTTTTCACCCGCGGAATGCTGTCGATCTCGGCTGTGCTGATCGGCTTGATCGTGGGGTATATCTATGCGCTGGCCGTGGGGATGCTCAGCTTTGGCGACATCAGCGGGTCGTGGTCACGCTCTGCCGCCTTCGCGCTGCCCAATCCGCTGAAATACGGGTTCGAGTTTTCGGCAGCGGCGATCATCGGCTTTTGTCTGATGGCGTTTATCTCGGCGATTGAAACCGTGGGTGACGTCGCCGGGATCACAAAGGGCGGCGCGGGCCGTGAGGCGACCGACCGCGAAATCCAGGGCGCGACCTATGCCGACGGGATCGGGTCCGCCGTCGCCGGTCTTTTTGGGGGGCTGCCCAACACATCCTTCAGCCAGAACGTCGGCCTGATCGCCATGACAGGCGTGATGAGCCGCCACGTCGTCACCGTCGGCGCGCTGTTCCTGATCCTCTGCGGGCTGGTCCCCAAGGTCGGCGGCGTAATCCGCACCATCCCGATCGAGGTTTTGGGCGGTGGGGTTATCGTGATGTTCGGCATGGTCGTGGCCGCCGGCATGTCGATGTTGTCCGACGTAGACTGGAACCGCCGCAATATGGTGATCTTTGCCATCTCGATCTCGATCGGTCTGGGGCTTCAGCTGGAACCCGGCGCGGTGCAACACCTGCCGGACACGGCCAAAATCCTGCTGACCAGCGGTCTGCTTCCCGCGGCCCTGATTGCTATTGTACTGAACCTGCTTCTGCCCGAAGAACTGGCAGAGGAATCAACCGAGGAAGTCTCGGGCGGGCTGTCGGGCAGTTCTAAGGGTAAACTGCCGCATACACCCAAGACGCTACACTAAGGAGCCACCCCATGTACGATATGGCCGCCATTGGCGCTTGGATCGAGTTTGCCGTTCGCTGGGTGCATGTCATCACGGCCATCGCGTGGATCGGGTCGTCGTTCTACTTTATCGCGCTGGATCTGGGCCTGCACCGCGACCGCAACCTCAAAACCGGCGCGGACGGAGAAGAATGGCAGGTCCACGGCGGCGGGTTCTATCACGTGCAGAAATATCTGGTGGCCCCCGCGCAGATGCCCGACGATCTGATCTGGTTCAAATGGGAAAGCTATTCGACGTGGCTTTCCGGCTTTGCCTTGCTGATCCTGGTCTACTACCTCGGGGCGGAATTCTATCTTGTCGATCCCACTGTCGCAGAACTGGCGAACTGGCAGGCCGTGGGGATTTCCCTTCTGTCGCTTGGCTTTGGTTGGCTGGTCTACGACCAGATCTGCAAAAGCAAATTCGGCGATAACAACACAAGGCTGATGATCGGCCTCTATGTGATCCTTGTGGGGATGGCCTATTTCTATACCTCGGTCTTCTCGGGGCGTGCAGCGTTGCTGCATCTGGGCGCGTTCACCGCGACGATCATGTCGGCGAACGTGTTCTTCATTATCATGCCGAACCAGCGGATCGTGGTGGCCGACCTCAAGGCGGGGCGGGTGCCGGATGCGAAATACGGCAAGATCGCCAAGCAGCGCAGCACACATAACAACTATCTGACCTTGCCGGTCATCTTCCTGATGCTCAGCAACCACTACCCGCTGGCCTTCGCGTCCGAGATGAACTGGCTGATTGCGGCATTGGTGTTTCTGATGGGGGTCACGATCCGCCATTACTTCAACAGCCTGCACGCGCGTCAGGGCAATCCGACGTGGACATGGGCGGTCACCGCGCTGTTGTTCGTCACGATCATGTGGCTGTCGACCGCGCCGATGTTCCGCAGCGTCGAGCCGGAAAAGGCCACCGGCCCCGCACTGCGCTTTGCCCAGGCCGAAGGGTTTGACCGGGTGCATGATATCGTGCGCGGTCGGTGCAGCATGTGTCATGCGGCAGAGCCCGCGTGGGACGGGCTGCTTTGGCCGCCGAAATCCATCCGGCTTGAGACAGAACATCAGATCGCCAGCGCGGCCAGACAGATCTATTTGCAAGCGGGTGTGACCGATGCGATGCCCCCTGCAAACCTGAGCCATATGCAGGCCAGCGAACGCGCCGAGATCGTCGCCTGGTTCAATGCAGCCACACAGGATTAACCTCGCCGACGAGCGTTAACCATCCGTATTCGCGGCTTTCAGAATCGCGCGCCTCTATGCTAGGTCTAGCCGCATGGCGCATCCAAACCCCAATATAAGCGAAAATCGCCCGGTGATCCGGCAGCTCGACGACTCGGCGATTAACCGTATCGCCGCCGGAGAGGTGGTTGAACGCCCTGCCTCTGCGGTCAAGGAACTGGTCGAGAACGCGATCGATGCGGGCGCGCGGCAAATCACGGTCGAATATGCCGATGGTGGCAAGACCCTGATCCGCGTCACCGACGACGGCTGCGGCATCGCCGCGGACGATCTGACGCTGGCGCTGTCCCGGCACGCGACCTCGAAGATTGACGGGACGGACCTGCTGAACATCCACACCTTCGGTTTTCGCGGTGAAGCGCTGCCCTCGCTTGGGGCTGTCGGGCGGCTGACCATTTGCAGCCGTGTTGCCGGACAGGACGGGGCCGAGATTTCGGTCAACGGCGGCGTGACCGGCCCTGTGCGCCCTGCTGCGCTGAATGGTGGCACCGTCGTCACCCTGCGCGATCTCTTCTTTGCCACGCCCGCACGGTTGAAATTCCTGCGCACCGATCGCGCCGAGGCGCAGGCGATCTCTGACATCATCAAGCGGCTGGCGATGGCGGAACCCTTCGTGCGGTTCACCCTGCGCGATGTGTCCGGCGACGGACCGGGCCGCGAGGTGTTTCGCGCCGAGGCCGAACAGGGCGATATGTTCGCCGCGCTGCACGGGCGTTTGGCGCAGGTGCTGGGGCGCGAGTTTGCTGAAAACGCGCTGGCCATCGATGCCGAACGCGAAGGGCTGCACCTGACGGGCTACGCAGCCCTGCCGACCTATTCGCGCGGCTCTGCCGTGACGCAATACCTGTTTGTGAACGGGCGTCCCGTCCGTGACAAGCTGCTGGTGGGGGCGTTGCGGGGCGCTTATTTCGACCTGCTGAGCCGTGACCGCCATCCCGCCGCCGCGTTGTTCGTCGATTGCGATCCCAAGCTTGTGGATGTCAACGTCCACCCGGCCAAATCCGAAGTGCGCTTTCGCGATCCCGGACTGGCACGCGGGTTGATCGTATCGGCGCTGCGCCATGCACTGGCGGATGCGGGGCACCGTGCCTCGACCACCGTGGCGAATGCGACTTTGGGGGCGATGCGCCCCGAACAGCCCGGTGCGCGGGTGTATCAGATGGACCGCCCCTCGCTTGGTGCGCGCAGCGCTGCCTATCAGGCGCAAGCGCCCGAGCCCGGCTTTGCCGAAACCGCCGGCATGTGGGGCCGTGTTGAAACGCCCCCCCAGTACGAGGCTGGCGGTGCTGACTTCCAGACCCACGACACTCAGACCCATGACGCACACAACGCACACACTCCCGCCGCTGAACCCGCGCCGGACTTCCCCCTTGGGACCGCGCGGGGACAGGTGCACGAGAATTATATCATCGCACAGACGGCGACGGGCATGGTCATCGTGGACCAGCACGCAGCGCATGAACGACTGGTCTATGAGAAGCTGAAACGCCAGATGGCCGAAAACGGTGTCGCGGCGCAGGCCTTGCTGATCCCCGAGATCGTGGATCTGTCAGCGTCGGACTGCGCGCGGCTGCTTGAGGTCGCGGAAGACCTCGCGCGGTTTGGACTGGGGATCGAACCCTTTGGCGGCAGTGCCATTGCCGTGCGCGAAACGCCCGCGATCCTTGGCACGGTGGATGCCAAGGCGATGGTGCTGGATATCCTTGATGAGCTCGCCGATCAGAACGAAAGCAACACGTTACAGGCCCGGATCGAGGCGATCCTCAGCCGTGTGGCCTGTCACGGTTCCATCCGCTCGGGCCGCTGGATGCGGGGCGAGGAAATGAACGCGCTGCTGCGCGAGATGGAGGCGACGCCCCATTCCGGCCAGTGCAACCACGGCCGCCCCACCTATGTCGAACTGAAGTTGAGCGATATCGAACGTCTGTTCGGGCGCACATGATCCAGCTTGGCGGTGAAACCTACGCGCTGACAGACCCTGCCATGCTGCTGCTGATTGGCGGCGGGGGCGTGGTCTTGCTGGTGCTGATCCTGTTGGTGATGGCGGTGCGTGCGGCGGGGCGGTCGGCGCGGGTGGCGGCGCCGCTGGCGCGCCAGATGCAGATACTGGGCGGCCATGTGCAACAGCTTGGCATGGGGCAGGAACAACTGCGCGGGGGCTTGCAAACCGTGTCGGATACCCAAGCCAATGCACAAACCCAGATGGTGCAAAGCATCGAGGCCCGCATGGCCCATGTGCAGCAACAAATGCAGGACCGGCTGGCCGAGAACGCGGCCCGCTCTGCTCGGTCCTTGGCCGAGATGCAGGAACGCATGAGCGCGACGCTTCACGGTTCCAGCAAGCAGACGACGACCAGCCTGACCCAGCTACAGGAACGGCTGGCCGCGATTGACAAGGCGCAGGACAATATCACCAAACTGTCGGGCGACGTGTTGTCGCTGCAGGATATCCTGAGCAACAAACAGACCCGTGGCGCATTCGGTGAGATCCAGCTGCACGATATCGTCTCTAAGGCGCTGCCAAGTGACAGTTACACAATGCAGGCGACGCTTTCCAACGGCAGGCGCGCGGATTGCCTGATCCACCTGCCGAACCCGCCCGGCCCGATCGTGATCGACAGTAAATTCCCGCTTGAAGCCTATGAAGCCCTGCGCCGTGCCAAGACGGAATACGAGGTCAAGGATGCTGCCCGCGCCATGCGGGTTGCGGTCAAGTCGCATATTCAGGCGATCACCACGAAGTACATCATCGAGGGCGAGACCGCGGATGGCGCGCTGATGTTCCTGCCCTCGGAAGCGGTCTATGCCGAGCTGCATGCGAACTTCTCTGAACTCGTCCGCGAAGGCTTTGATGCGCGGGTCTGGATCGTATCACCGACCACCTGCATGGCAACGCTGAATACGATGCGCGCGATCCTCAAGGATGCGCGGATGCGGGAACAGGCAGGGGCTATCCGCAAAACGCTCAAGATGCTGCACCGCGATGTCGAGATCGTGGTCGAACGTGTGGGCAAGCTGAACACCCATTTCGGGCAGGCCCGCGCCGACCTTGAAGGTTTGGGCACGGCCGCTGAACGCGCGGGTAAACGCGCGGCAAAACTGGATAATTTCGATTTCGAAGAACTGTCAGAGCAGGATAATCGCGTTGTGCCGCTTTCGCGCCCTGACAAACGGCCCTGACGGGCTATCTAAGCGAGGAGCCACGACAAGGGTGTCACAAAAAGTCGTAGTTAGTGTCTGATTAACTGCAACTCATGTACCGTCCAGCCCGTGTATCACCGAAAGTGCCGATACAAACCTGACAGACTGGAAATTCTCGCCTTATGCCATTTGAAGCCATCGACCCGCCACAGAACCACTCTTTGGCAGGCCACCGAAAGATTGCCGTCATCGGCGCGGGTATTTCCGGCATGGGGGCGGCGCATATGCTGGGCGACGACCATCAGGTGACCTTGTTCGAAAGCTGCCCCCGTCTGGGGGGGCACGCGCGCACGAAGATGGCGGGCAAGAACGGCGACCAGCCTGTAGATACGGGCTTTATCGTGTTCAACTACGCCAATTATCCCAACCTCGCCGCGCTGTTCAAAGAGCTCGACGTGCCGGTGATCAAATCCAACATGAGCTTCGGGGCCTCCATCGATGGGGGGCGGTTGGAATACGGGCTGATGACGCTGGATTCGATTTTCGCGCAGCGGCGCAATGCGCTGAATCCGAAATTCCTGCGTATGTTGACCGATATCGTGCGGTTCAACAGCACGGCGACCAAGCTGGCGCAAGACCGTACGCTGACCATCGCGGGGTTCTTGGACAAGCTGGGTGCGGGTGAATATTTTCGAAAATACTACCTGACGCCGTTGTCGGGCGCGATCTGGTCGACGCCGGTGGACAAGATCATGGATTTTCCCGCCTATTCCATGATCGACTTCTTCGAGAACCACGCCTTGCTAAGCCACACAGGGCAGCACCAGTGGTATACGGTTAAGGGCGGGTCGCAGGAATATGTGAACCGTCTGGGGGCATCGCTGACAGCCAAGGGCGTCGACATTCGCCTTGGCACGCCGGTGCAATCCGTCCGTCGCACGCCCTTGGGCGCAGAGGTGAAAACCCATGGCGCGGAATGGGAAGCGTTTGACGAGGTCGTCTTTGCGAGCCATTCGGATGACGCACTTGCCCTTCTGGCCGACCCAAGCACGGCAGAGCGTGCGGCCTTGGGCGCGGTGAAATACCAGCCCAACGACGTGGTGCTACATGCCGATGCCTCTGTTATGCCCAAGCTGCGCAAGACCTGGGCCTCGTGGATCTATGCCGAGGATAAGGGGCAGAAGTCCGACCGGATCGACCTGACCTACTGGATGAACTCGCTGCAACCGATCCCGATGGATGACCCGCATTTTGTGACGCTCAATACCAAGCGCCCGATCCGCGAAGAGCTGATCTATGATCAGGTCACCCTGCGCCATCCGGTCTATGATCTGGGCGCGCTGGCCGCACAAGAGCAGGTGCGCGCCTTCAACGGCACGCAGAATACCTGGTTCTGCGGCGCCTGGATGAAGCATGGCTTCCACGAGGACGGGCTGTCTAGCGCGGTTGACGTTGTGCAGGGGCTGCGGGCCAAGGCAAAGGTCGCATTGGCCGCAGAATGAGCGCCGGCGTCGATCATATCCGTGGTGTGACCTATCATGGGCGCAAGGGGGCGGTCGAAAACAGCTTTCGCTATTCGGTCGATTACGTGGTTCTGGATGCAGAGGCATCGCTGCAAACACCAGCGTTGTTCGGGCGCAACCGCGGGGCCGTGACATCGCTGTGGGACGAAGACCACGGCGGAGCCAAAGGCGCGGGTCGCGGGGCCGCGTGGGTGCGGGATGTTCTGGCACAGCACGAAGTCACGGGTGTCGCGCGGATAGAGCTGATGGCGCAACCGCGCGTGTTGGGGCATGTGTTCAACCCTGTCAGCTTTTGGCTGTGCCACCGCGCGGACGAGGCGCTGATCGCCGTGATATCAGAGGTATCGAATACCTTCGGTGACCGGCACAGCTATCTATGCCACCACGATGACCTGCGCCCGATCACGGCCACAGATCATCTGCACGCGACCAAGATTTTCCACGTATCGCCATTTCAGCCGGTCGAAGGGGGATACAGTTTTCGCTTTGATATCCGCGCCGAACGTATTGGTGTCTGGATCGATTATACCCAGTCCGAAGGGGGCTTGGTCGCCACCCTGACGGGCCGTCGTGGCCCTCTCACGAACCGGGCAATCCTGTGGTCGCTGCTGCGGCGTCCTTTCGGGGCGCGGCGGGTGTTGGCCTTGATCCACTGGCAAGCACTAAAGTTGTGGTGGAAAGGCGGCGGCTATCGCCCGCGTCCTGAACCGCCAGTGAAAGACGTGTCGGGCACGTGACCCGTTCGGCACATCAACTGCCTGCCTATGCGCTGTTTGCGTCGCTTCTGGCGGCGGCGGGGCTGCCGATTTATATTCACGCGCCCAAGTTCTTTGTTGATGAATACGGGGTGTCTCTCGGGGCTTTGGGCACGGTGCTTTTTGCGCTGCGCCTGTTGGATGTGGTGCAGGACCCGCTGCTGGGGCGGCTATCGCAAGCCTTGCGCCACAGGCGTAGCACGGCGGTCGCCGTCGGTGTCGCCCTGATGGCTGTATCGATGTTTGCCCTGTTTGCAGTGCCGCCCTTGCTGCCGCCGCTGATGTGGTTCGCGCTGACACTGACGGGGGTGTTTTCGGCGTTCAGCTTTCTGACGATCTGCTTTTACGCGCAAGGGGTCGCCAAAGCCGCGCAGTTGCCCGGACGCGGACATCTGGTGCTGGCGCGCTGGCGCGAGACGGGGGCGTTGCTGGGTGTCTGCGCGGCCTCGGTACTGCCTGTGATGCTGGGGCTGGTGATGGGGGCCCCGTTTACAGGGTTTGCCATCGGCTTTGCCGCGCTTGGTCTGGGCAGCGTTTTTGCCATGCGGGGCGAATGGCACGGCGGGGATATCGCGGGGCCGACGGGGATCGTCGTGGTGTTGCGCGATCCGATTGCCCGTCGGTTGCTGCTGATCGCGCTGTTCAATGCGGCGCCTGTCGCGGTCACATCTACGTTATTTCTGTTCTACGTCGAAAGTGTGCTGCGCGCCCCGGGGTGGGCGGGGGCGCTGCTGTTGCTCTTCTTTCTTTCGGCTGCGGTGGCCGCCCCGCTATGGGGCAAGCTGGCAGAGCGTTTCAGCCCCAAACCCGTCCTGCTGTCCGCAATGGGCTTGGCGATCCTTGTGTTTGCAGGGACTTTGCTGCTGGGGGCGGGGGATGTGGCGTGGTTCGTGCTGGTCTGCATCGCCTCTGGCGCGGTGCTGGGGGCCGACCTGACACTGCTGCCCGCGATGTTCTCCGCGCGGATGGCGGTGGTCGCCCCGCAGGCCGCCGAGGGGTTCGGGCTGTGGTCGCTGGTGTCGAAATTCGCCCTTGCCTTCGCGGCGATAACGCTACTTCCCACCCTGCAGGCGTCCGGCTTTGACAGCGGTACGACGGGCAATGGACCGGTGGCAATCTCGACGCTCATATGGCTCTATGCGGGCGTGCCTTGCGGGCTCAAGCTGTTGGCCATCGGTTTTCTGGCCGCCACGCCGATGCAAAAGGATGATGAAGAATGATGGACATGTTGCAGTTTGCTCTGGGGGCCGCAGTGGTGGCCGCAATCTGGCTGGCGCGGCGGCGGATCACCGATTTCCCTGCGCAAAAGCCGTCGGATTATGCGGATGACTACACTGTCTTTGACATGAGGAAACATCTGGACGGGGCGATGGTCTGCGAAGGCGTAATCTTTGGCCCCGCGGGGCGGGTCACCAGCAGTTTCGTGGCAGATTTCAACGTGACATGGGACGGCGACACCGCATGTATCGAAGAACATTTCGTCTATGACGACAACACGACCCAAGACCGCACATGGACGATCACATTGGGCGAGACGGGGCATTTCACCGCCACCGCCCCGGACGTCAAGGGCACGGCCAAGGGCCGCAACGTCGGTGCGACGGTGCAGTCGAAATACACCATCAGGCTGCCCGATGACGTGGGCGGGCACCTGCTGAATACCGTGGACTGGATGTATCTGACCGGCGATGGCACGATCATCAACCGCAGTCAGTTCCGAAAATTTGGGGTGAAGGTGGCCGAATTGGTCGCCACCATCCGCAGAAAGGACGCAGCATGACCGAATGGACAGGAAAACGCTATTGGCTGATCGGGGCGAGCGCCGGACTGGGCGAAGCGCTGGCACATAAGCTGGGCCGACTAGGGGCCGAGGTCATCGTCTCTGCCCGGTCCGAAGGCAAGCTGGCGGCGCTGGTCGATGAACTGCCCGTTTCCGCCAGCTACCAGACCATCGACGTGCAGGATATCGGCAGCATCCGCGCCGCGGTCAAAGCCGTCGGGCCGGTGGATGGCGTTGTCTATCTGGCGGGGGCCTATTGGCCCTTTGGGGCCAAGGAGTGGGAACCGGAGCATGCGACCACAATGATCGATGTGAACCTCACCGGGCTGGTGCGCGTGATGGGCGAAGTGGTGCCCGATATGGTCAAGCGCGACGCAGGCCACATCGTGATCACCTCTAGCCTGACGGCTTATCGCGGGCTGCCAAAGTCTATTGGCTATACGGCGTCCAAGGCGGGCACCTTGTCCTTGGCGGAATGTATGCACGCCGACCTGCGCAAGACCGGCGTGAAAGTTCAGGTGATCAACCCTGGTTTCATCCGCACGCAGCTGACCGACAAGAACGACTTCAAGATGCCCTTTTTGATGGAGCCCGAGGCCGCCGCGCAGCAAGTGGTCGAGCATATGAGCGGCAGCAGCTTTAAGAAAAGCTTCCCCTTCGGGTTCTCGCTTTTCTTCCGGCTGGCGCAGTTCCTGCCCGACGGCATCTACTACCGTCTATTCGGGTGAGTTGACCGGGCGCGTGATCCGCCCGATCTGATCGCGTCACACGGCGGCGCTGTGTTCTTGGAACAGCGCATGGGCCCGCACCCAGACGGGCGAGGCATCTTCCGCCAGTGCCGAGAGCGTCGGCAGCAGCTGCGCGGCGTAGTCTTCAGAGCTTTCCAACGGCAGCATCGACGGCAGGTTGTCGATCGCGGTGACATCCAGAGGTGGGGTGTCATGCACGCGTAACGCGGGCTCTTCCCATGTGGTCGCGCGGTCATAGACCGGCACGGGGTTGAAGTCGCTGTCGGGATCGCAAGCGATATCGCCGATCACCCGCAGCGCGCGATCCCTGTCCAGCGCGCTTTTGGGCACGAAAACCGGTGTCTGCGGCCCCGCCAGAATGCAGTTGAAAAACAGCACATGCTGCAAAATCTCGGGGAAGGGGCCGCCGTGGGCGGTCTCCTTCATATCCCACCCGGTGACCTTGATCCCCAGACGGCCGCAAAGATCGGCGGCACCGCTGCCCACCCGACCAAGTGCACCGATGACCAAAGCGTCGGGCGTGGCGAGCCCGTCAATCTCTGCCGCGAGGTCGCGGGTCAGCGCATCGGCGTTGGGGTAGGGGGTGATGGGGGCGACAGCTTGCCCACGGGTCTGCGCGGCCCAGCATTTGACGGCCACCGCCGCCCCCGCGAACCCCGCCCAATAGCCAAAGGCGGCGACGCGTCGGCCGGTCTCGTCGGTCAGATACTCAAGGTCCAGCAAGGTGCCGCCGCCCGCCTTGAAACGTTGTAACAGGATACGCCCCGCCGATTGGCCCTTGTAGGTGTGACCGAACATGATGTGCCGGTGCACCAGCGGTGTGCCGTCCTCTGGCAGTTCCTTCAGGCCAAAGATGATCGCATCGGCAGGCGCGTCGGGCCAGCTGTTCTGTGGCGCGATGGTGCAGCCCGTGGCCGCATAGGCATCGGTCGCGATCGCGCGGCTGTCCGAGGCTTCGACGGTGACGCGAAACCCCTGCGCCATCAACGCGGTAGCCCCTTCGGGTGTGATGCCGACGCGGGTTTCATTGTCGCGCTGTTCGGCGCGAACCCATAGATGTGGCGCGGTCATAGCATCCCCTTGTCTTTCACCGCTGCCACGCTGGCGCGGGCGGTCATCTGCTGCATGAATGTCGTGATCTTGGGGTAGGCCGCCGTATCCACGCCGTCGCCCTCAAGCCAGTTGCACACGACGAACAGATAGGGATCGGCAAGGCTGAAATCGTCGCCCAACACATAGGGCCCGTGCAGGATATCGCTTTCGACAAAATCGGCACAGGCGGCCATGGTTTCTGGTACCTGAGCCGTCATATCCTCGAAGCTGGATTGTTGTTTGGCCCACCGCGATCCGCGCATCTTGTGGGCATGGGCGACATGCATGGTCGAGGCGAGGTAGTACATCGCGCTGCGCATCTGTGCGGCGGCGGTCGGGTCCGTGGGGACCAGCCCGGCTTTGGGCGCAATGGCAGCGACATAGTCCAGCAGCGCACCGGTTTCGGTCAGGATCGTATCATCCTCAAGCCGCAGCGCAGGCACGCGTCCCTTGGGGTTGATCGCCAGATATTCGGGTTTCGTCTGCTCTGCCGTGGCGAAATCGACGCGCACCGGCTGATAGGGCAGGGCGGCTTCTTCGATGGCAATCGCCACCGCGACAGAGATGGTTCCGGGCGTAAAATATAGCGTAAGCATCGTTTTGCCTTTCAGATATGGGTCTGCGCGACACGGCGTGCGGGGGTATCCAGATGGGGCACCGCGTTGAAGAGCACCGGCGACCAGTGGCCGCCAATGGGGAACAGCCGGTGCATCGACGTGTGCATGATCGCCAGCGCGATGCGCGACATGGCCGGAATGCCCAGCCCCATCGCCTGCGCCATCACCATCGAGATCAGTCCCCCAGAGGTCACGACCAGCGCCGGCCCGTCCCCGTCCGAGATCTCTGATAGCACGGATTTGATGCGCCCTTCGAAATTGGCGTAGCTCTCGGGCGGGTTTTCGAGTTTGTCGCTTTTCCACGTCTCGAACACCAGCGGCAGGTGGTTGGTGAACCCGCCCTGTTCCGTGGGGAAAGGGATGCCGTGCTGCTGCTCCATCATGGTGGCGAGGGTGAAATACTCAAGCTCGTTCAGCCGCGCGTCGCGTATCGGTTCAAGCCCGGTGTTCATCCCCTCTGCCGTCTCGATATGGCGGCGCAGCGTGCCGGTATACAGCCGCGTGTGGTGGGTTTCGGACTGGCGCAGGTGGTCGCCCAGCCAGGCGGCCTGTTCGTGGCCAAGCGGGCTTAGCTTGTCATAGCTGATTTCGTCCTTGGCCTGGGAATTTGCCTGACCGTGACGGATGAGGGTAATGTGGGACATAGCGCGCCTTTTTCTGTTGCGCCATTGATAGGCAAGCCATGCGCGGGTGGAAAGCCTGCCCGCCCCTCGCATGTCGATTTTTTGCAAGCGGCCCCCCGCGTCGCGTATCGGAAACGCCGGTGGCGCAAAAACGGGGCAGGGTGTCGGGAATATGACTGCCGTCGCATGCGTGCCCTGCCTATACTGCGGGGCGGTAAGGAGGGTTCCCCATGGCGGATAAGGTAAAATTCACGCTCGACGGCGAAGAGGTCGAGGCCGACACCGGGCTGACGATCTGGGAAATCGCCAATGGGCGCGGTCTGAAAATCCCGCATCTGTGTTTCACGCCTGAGCCGGGGTATCGCCCCGATGGCAACTGCCGTGCCTGTATGGTCGAGATTGAAGGCGAACGCGTGCTGGCCACCTCCTGCCTGCGCGAACCGAGCGATGGTATGGTCGTCACCACCAACAACGCGCGCGCCGAAAATGCCCGCAAGATGGTGATGGAACTGCTGGTCACCGATCAGCCCGCCCCCGAAGTCGCCCACGATAAATCCAGCCACCTGTGGGACATGGCCGCAATGGAAGGTATTTCGGAAAGCCGCTTCCCCAAGCTGGAAGAGGGGCGCATCCCGTTGCTCGACGACAGCCATGTGGCGATGCGTGTGAACCTTGATGCCTGTATCCAGTGCAACCTGTGTGTGCGCGCCTGCCGCGAGGTGCAGGTCAATGATGTGATCGGGATGGCCGGTCGCGGGCATGACAGCTATCCGGTGTTCGACATGGCCGACCCGATGGGCGCGTCCTCTTGTGTGGCGTGCGGTGAATGTGTGCAGGCCTGCCCGACGGGGGCGCTGATGCCCGCCACGGTGGTCGATGATGCGCAGGTGGGCGACAGCGCCGACTTTGATAGCGAGGTCGACAGCATCTGCCCGTTCTGCGGTGTGGGCTGTCAGGTGTCGTTGAAGGTCAAGGACGGCAAAATCAAATATGTCGAGGGCATCAACGGTCCCGCGAACGAAGGGCGGCTTTGCGTCAAAGGGCGCTTTGGTTTTGACTATATCCACCATCCCCATCGTCTGACCAAACCGCTGATCCGTCGCAAGGACGCCCCGCCCAAGGGGTTGAACGTGGACCCGGGCAATTGGCAAACCCACTTCCGCGAAGCCACCTGGGACGAGGCGCTGGATTTCGCTGCGGGCGGTATGAAAAAGATCGGCGGCGCGGGTGTGGCGGGCTTTGGGTCAGCGAAATGCACGAACGAAGAAGCCTACCTGTTTCAAAAGATCATCCGGCAGGGCTTTGGTCATAACAACGTCGATCACTGCACGCGGCTGTGTCATGCCTCGTCAGTGGCCGCTCTGATGGAGAATGTCGGTTCCGGTGCCGTCACCGCGACCTTCAACCAGATCGAAAACGCCGATGTTGCGATTGTGATCGGCGCGAACCCGACCGAAAACCACCCCGTCGCGGCGACCTTCTTCAAGCAGTTCGCCAAGCGCGGCGGCAAGCTGATCGTGATGGACCCGCGCGGCCAAGCGCTGAAACGGCACGCGTCACATATGCTGCAATTCCGCCCCGGCACCGATGTATCGATGTTGAACGCGATCATGCATGTGATCGTCGAGGAAAAGCTATACGACCAGCAGTATATCGAAGCTTACACCGAAAACTGGGAGATCGAGAAAGCCCACCTGAAAACCTTCACCCCTGAAAAGATGTCCAAGATCTGCGGCATCGACGCGGAAGTGCTGCGCGATGTGGCGCGGACCTTTGCGGGGGCGAATGCGGCGATGATTTTCTGGGGGATGGGTATTTCGCAGCACATCCACGGCACCGATAATTCGCGCTGCCTGATCTCGCTTGCGCTGATGACGGGGCAGATCGGGCGACCCGGTGCGGGGCTGCATCCGTTGCGGGGGCAGAACAACGTGCAGGGCGCGTCTGACGCGGGGCTGATCCCGATGTTCCTGCCCGATTACCAGCCGGTGTCCGATGATGGCGTCCGCTCTGCCTTTACCGAGGTGTGGCAAAGCAGCGATTTCAGCAACAAGAAGGGCCTCACCGTGACCGAGATTATGGACGCGGTGCATGACGGGGATATTCGCAGCCTCTATGTGCTGGGTGAAAACCCGGCGATGTCCGACCCCGATGTGGAACACGCCCGCAATGCGCTGGCCAAGCTCGATCATCTGGTGGTGCAGGATATCTTCCTGACCGAGACCGCGAATTTTGCCGATGTGATCCTGCCCGCTAGCGCCTTTGCGGAAAAGTCCGGCACGGTGACCAATACCAACCGACAGGTGCAGATGGGCCGCCCCGCGGTGCCGCCGCCCGGCGACGCGAAAGAGGATTGGTGGATCGAGGTTGAACTGGCCAAACGTCTGGGGCTGGGCTGGACCTACACCGACCCGAGCGAGGTTTTTGCCGAGATGAAGCTGAATATGTCGTCTCTCAATAACATCACTTGGGACCGGTTGGAGAGCGAAGGGGCCGTGACCTACCCGTCCACCAGCCCCACCGATCCGGGGCAGGCGATTGTCTTTGCCGATGGCTTCCCCCGACAGGACGGACGCGCACGGTTTACCCCCGCCAGCATTATCGCGCCTGACGACGCGCCGGATGACGACTATCCGATGATCCTGACCACGGGCCGGCAGCTTGAACATTGGCACACGGGGTCGATGACGCGGCGGTCCTATGTGCTTGATGGGCTGGAGCCCGAGGCGAACTGTTCGCTCCACCCGTCTACCTTACGCAAGCTGGGGGTAGAGCCGGGGGCCTATATCCGACTCACGACCAAGCGCGGGTCGATCGAACTGATGGCCCGCGAAGACCGCGCCGTGTCGCCCGATATGGTGTTCCTGCCCTTTGCCTATGTCGAAGCGGCGGCAAATATCCTGACAAATCCAGCGGTTGACCCTTATGGCAAAATCCCCGAGTTTAAATTCTCGGCCGTGAAAGTAGAGGCCGCAACAGCCCCCCAACCCGCGGAGTAACCATGCAGATCAACCCCGACCGCTTTCTCGCCGACCTTCACAAATTGCGCTCGTTCGGCGCAGCGGGGGTGGGCAAAGGGGTGGTCCGCCCGGCCTATAGCGACGCCGATGTCGCCGCGCGGGACTGGCTGGCCGATCAGATGCGCGATGCCGGACTGCGGGTTGAAATGGACCAGATGGGCAATCTTTTCGGCTTGGCAGATGGGCCGTCGCTGTTGATGGGGTCACATTCCGATAGCCAGCCCGAAGGCGGATGGCTGGACGGCGCGCTGGGCGTGATTGCCGCGCTCGAGGTCGCCCGCGCCGCAGCCGAGGCCAGCGGCCCCGCGATCTCTGTCGTGTCGTTTCAGGACGAAGAGGGGCGCTTTGGCGTCACCACGGGCAGCGCCGTTTGGGGCGGGCATCTGGATCAGGCCGCTGCCGATGCGCTGACCGATCATGCGGGCGTGACCCTTGGTGACGCGCGTCAGGCCGTGGCGCATCTGGTCACGGGCGAGGTGTCGCCCGATCTGTTCACCGGCTTTGTCGAGTTGCATATCGAACAGGGGCCGACGCTGGATACCAGCGGCGAACAGATTGGCGTGGTCACCGATATCGTCGGCATCCGCGACATGAAGATCGCCTTTGACGGGCAGCAGAACCACGCGGGCACCACACCGATGCATCTGCGCCGCGATGCGTTTCAGGCGGTCTCTGCCTTCAATGCCGCGTTGAATGACCGGCTGCGCAATGTCGTCACACCGCAAACCGTCTGGACCATCGGCCATGTTGCGCTGCATCCCAATGCATCCTCTATCGTGCCGGGGCGTGCGGTGTTTTCGATGCAGTGGCGCGACGCGGATGCGGACCGTCTGGGCCGGATGGAACAGATCATCCGCGACACCGCCACCGAGATCGCGGCGCAGCAGGGGCTGGCGGTCAGCTTTGGCACAATGCTGGGGCTGGAACCCGTCGCGATGGACCCGGCCCTGCGCACCGCGCTGGAAGCTGGCGCGGAAGAGGTCGCGCCGGGAAACTGGCGCAAGATGCCGTCAGGGGCGCTGCATGACGCGACCAATGTGTCGCGCAAAATGCCGGTGGCGATGCTGTTTGTGCCGTCGATCGGGGGGCTGTCCCATACTTTCGAGGAAGACACGGAGGAGGCCGATCTGCTGGCCGGTGTTCAGGTGCTTGCCCGCGCTGTGACGCGGCTGGGGTCAGTGACGTAGATAGCCGCGACGCTCGGCCCGTGTGCGATAGCGGTCTGCCATTTTTGACGCCTCGCGCAGGTTACCGAAACACTGGATCACCGCTTTGGGCTGGCCACCTGCGACGCCCCATTCGCGCAGGACAGAGACTTCGCTGAACAGGTTCATCGCGATTTCGACGCGATAGAACAGCCGTCTCTGGGCGGGGTT
This sequence comes from Sulfitobacter sp. TCYB15, assembly GCF_040435955.1. Lineage (NCBI taxonomy): Bacteria > Pseudomonadati > Pseudomonadota > Alphaproteobacteria > Rhodobacterales > Roseobacteraceae > Sulfitobacter > Sulfitobacter sp. TCYB15. Next base: position 58,508 of record NZ_CP159193.1, on the reverse strand, counting down.
GGTCCTGTACAGCAAGCATTCGATCATGGGTAGAATCTAGCGGGCCAAGGGGCAGGCGCGCAATAAAAAACGGCAGCGCCCGAGGCAGAAAAGACAGCGGTGCCATCTGTGGCGGCAGGTGGCAACGCGTGGCTCAGGCCACGGTTTTGCGCAGGGTGATGCTGGTGGGGCGGTCAAACCCCGCGTGCGCTGTGCGGGCATATTCGTGAAAGCCGAGCGCGCGAAAGGTGGCGTGATTGTCCAACAGCTCCACCCGCGTTTGCAGCTCCAGCTGGCCAAGGTGCAGGGCACGGGCGCGGCTCTCGGCGTGGGTGATCAGATGGCGTGCCAGCCCCAGTCGCTGATGGCTGGGGGCGACGCAGAGCTTGCCCAGATACAGAACGGCCGGTTTCACACTCAGCACCACACAGGCCACGGGTGGTGCGCCGATCGCCCAGATTTCATCCCTATCTGCCGTGGCTTGCAGCGAGGGCAAAGTGGTTTGGCCAAGCGAGCTTGGCGGGTCAATGCGCCCCTCCATATAGGCAAAGCAGTCGCGCATCAGATGCAGCACGTCGCCCAGATGGGGACTGTTACCGCTGATGCGACGGGGGGTCAGCTCCATGTGACGTCGCCCAGAAAGATGTAGCCCGCGCCATAGATCGTCTTGATCAACTGCGGGTTTTTGGGGTCTTCGCGCAGTTTGGTCCGCAGCCGCGAAATCCGCACGTCCATCGCCCTGTCAAAGCTTTCAGAGGCGACGCCGCCAAGGCTCGACTGCATCTGCGCGCGGCTGAGCAGACGTTTGGGCGCGTCCAGAAACAGGCGCAGCACCTCCCCCTCCGCGTGGGAGAAGGGGGTTTCGACGCCGTTTTCATCCTCAAGCGCGTAGCGGTCGAAATGCGCCTTCCACCCGCTGAACGCAGCGACGGTGCCGGCTTGCGGCGTGGGTTTGGCGCTGCGCAGACGGGCACGGATACGGGCGACGACCTCTGCCGGATCAAAGGGCTTGATGATGTAGTCATCCGCGCCAAGTTCCAGCCCCGTGACGCGGTCCTGTACCTGTGCGCGGCCCGAGATGATGATCACGATGGCCCCTTGTTCCAGCGCCAGACGATGCACCAGCGTCAGCCCGTCTGAATCCGGCAGGGACAGGTCCACCAGACAGACATCGGGGGTGTGGGTCGCCAAGGCGGCCTCGAACGCGCGGGCGCGGCTGAACGACAGCGTGTCAAAGCCCGCTTCCTCTAAAGCGTCGGCGAGAAGCGTGCGGATTTCGGGTTCATCGTCCAGAATGGTGACGAGGGGGCGGGTCATTGGGCGGCACTCTCTTTCGGGGCAATCAGCGCGGTCAGATCCGCAATCTCGAAGGGTTTGCGCAATACGGGGGCAAGGGTTTGCGCCTCGAGAAACTGGGCATCATCGGGCGGGAGCGAGGTCATCAATACCAGCGGCGGCGCATCGGCGGGTAGGCGTTTGACAAGGTCCAGCCCCGTCGCCTCGCCCATAAGCTGGATGTCTGACAGGATCAGCGCGATGTCGGGCAGATCGGCCAGCAGGGCGGTGGCTTCATCCGCGCTGGCGGCTTCGATCACGGAATGGCCCAGCCCCATCAACATGTCTCGCACCAGCGCGCGCAGGTCATCGGCGTCTTCGACCAGCAGGACCAGACCGGTGGTGGCAGCCACGGCGGGGCGGTAGGGCAGCCGCATGGTCACCTGCGCGCCATGGGCCGTATTGCCAAGGCGCAGATCGCCCCCCGCCGATTTCACCATGTCATAGACCATCGGCAGCCCCAGCCCCGATCCTTCGGCCCCTTTGGTCGTAAAAAACGGATCAAACCCGTGTTCCAGCGCCGAGGGCGAAAATCCGGGGCCGGTATCGCGCAAGACCCATTCGATCCATGTGTCATGGACCTGTCGTATTTCGAGCGAGATCGCCCCCGCAGCCCCGCAGGCATCGCGGGCGTTCAGGATCAGGTTCAGCAACCCGTCCTGCACCAGACCGCTGTCCAGCAGTACGGGGGTGTCATCCATCTGGTTGTCGATGCTTAGCGTCATGCCCTTGGGCAGGGTGGGGCGCGCGATCAGGGTCAGATCTTCAAGCAGCCGCGGGATATGGGTCGCAGTCGGACGCAGCGTGCGCGCGCCTGTCATATCGGCAATAGAGCTAAGCAACGTGCCGCCCCGGCGCGCCGCGGCAAGGGTACCTTCGATGAGGGGGGCGGCCTCTGCCGGTTGGCCGTCCAGCCGCCCCAGCCGGGACTGCAGGCCAAGGATGATCGTCAGCAGGTTGGAAAAATCATGCGCCAGCCCCGAGATCACCTGCGCCGCGATTTCGCGTCGTCGGGTCTGCTGCATGGCGACACGGTTCTGGGTTTCCTCGGTCACATCCATCGACAGGATATAGACCCCGCCGTTTGTATCGGGGGTGAAGGCGCCGCGGATGCGCCGGGCGCTCATCTCGTCCGTGAATTCGATCACCGACGGCTTTCCGGCAAAGGCTTGGGTGAGCGAGGGGACAATAGAGTCGTAGGCCTGCTGCCCCAGAACCTCTGCGATATGGCGGCCGATCAGATCCGCGCGCCGCCCCGGCATGACAGAGGCCAACCGCCGGTTTGAATAGGTGTAACAGGCGTTTGCATCCACATGGGCGATATGGGCCGGCATCATTTCTGTGGTCAGCCGCGTGCGGGCTTCGGACAGGGTGAGCTGGCGTTTTGCCTCCTCCAGCGCGGTGTTCATCGCGGCAAGTTCGCGGTTGGTGGCTGACAGTTCTTCGGCGTGGGCCAGCACCTGCCCCGACAGGGCATCAGACCGGGCGCGCAGCAGTGCCTCTTGCTGTTTGGTGCGGGTGATGTCGGTGTAGACGGTGACCCAGCCGCCTTGGGGCAGGGGGGAGCCTTCGACCGAGATGGTGCGGCCATTGGCGCGGGTACGTTCCATGTAATGGGGTTCAAATGCGCGGGCCTGTTCCACCCTTTCGGCCACAAAATGCGCCACGTCGTCCACGTCACCGTATTCACCCAACTGTGCCAGCAGGGTGATCGTTTCCTGAAAGCTCGCACCGGGGGTGACCAGCGCTTTGGGGAGGTCGAACATCTGCTGGAACGGTGCATTACACAGCACCAGCCGCAAATCCGCGTCATAGATCGTCAGCGCTTGCGCGATCAGGTTCAGCCCCGCAGCCGTCATGAGTTTTGTCTGGTGATCGTCGATCTGCATGCAGCCTCCCCCCGCGGCAGACTGCACCATCCCCACAGCGCCGCCAAGCGCAACCTTGGGAAATCACGCCTGTTACAATTCGTTAGAATTGAGAAATCATTAGGTAAAAGTTGACGCAGAGCATCAGGTCAACATCATGGTGTGACATCAGAATCGCACCAGCGATCGACCTGCCGAAAAAGAGCAGGGTTTGGGAGGAAGACATTTGGCTCACACGCTCGTGAGCGCCGACGGACCGCAATCGGTTCCGGCGCTGCTGCATCGTAATGCAAAGCAATTTGCGAACGCGCCTGCGTATCGCGAAAAGGAATATGGCATCTGGCAAAGCTGGACGTGGGCACAGACCCGCGACGAGGTCGAGGCGCTTGCGCTTGGCCTGCTGGAGCTTGGCGCGAACGAGGGTGATTTTATCGCCATCATCGGCCGCAACCGTCCCTATCTCTATTGGGCCATGATGGCCGCAGAGATGGTCGGTGCCGTGCCTGTGCCGCTGTATCAGGACGCCAACGCCGAAGAGATGGCCTATGTGCTGGATCATTGTGGCGCGCGTTTTGTGATCGCCGGTGATCAGGAACAGGTCGACAAGGTGCTGGACGTTCAGGATCAGCTGACCCAGTTCGAGCGTATGGTCTATCTTGATCCACGCGGAATGCGCAAATACGACCACGCCGCGCTGGACCAGTATAGCGCCGTCCAGGACATGGGCCGCAAGGCACGCGACAAGCACATCAAAGAGCTTGAGGCGCGTCAGGCCAAGCTGGACTACGACAGCACGGGCGTCATGCTTTATACCTCTGGCACCACGGGCAAGCCCAAAGGTGTGGTGCTGAGCAACCGCAATATTATCGAGACGGCCAAATCCTCTTCCGCTTTCGACAAGCTGCGTCAGACGGACGATATTCTGGCCTATCTGCCGATGGCCTGGGTGGGGGATTTCATCTTTTCCGTCGGGCAGGCTCTGTGGACAGGCTTCTGCACGAACTGCCCTGAAAGCGCGGACACGATGCATGTGGACCTGCGCGAGATCGGCCCGACCTATTATTTCGCCCCGCCGCGCGTGTTCGAAACCCAGCTGACATCGGTGATGATCCGGATGGAGGACGCGAGCCGTTTCAAAAAGTGGCTGTTCGACAAATTCATGGCCCATGCCCGCAAGGTGGGCCCCGCCATTCTGGACGGTAAATCCGTAGGCGCAATGGACCGTGCGAAATACGCCTTGGGCGAGCTGATGATCTATGGCCCGCTGAAAAACACGCTCGGCCTCAGCCGCGTGCGCGTCGGCTATACCGCGGGCGAGGCGATCGGGCCCGAGATTTTCGATTTCTACCGCTCGCTCGGGATCAACCTGAAACAGCTTTATGGCCAGACCGAAGCCACCGTCTTTATCACCGCGCAGCCCGATGGCGAAGTGCGCAGTGACACGGTCGGCGTGACCTGCCCCGGCGTGGAACTGAAGATCGCCGAGAACGGCGAAGTCTTCTACCGCAGCCCCGGCGTTTTTGTGGAGTATTACAAGAACCCCGAAAGCACCGCCGATACCAAGGATGCCGAAGGCTGGGTCGCGACAGGCGACGCGGGCTTTATCGAGGAAGGCACCGGGCATCTGCGCATTATCGACCGCGCCAAAGACGTTGGCAAAATGGCCAATGGCAGCCTGTTCGCGCCGAAATACGTGGAAAACAAGCTGAAGTTCTTCCCCAACATCCTTGAAGCGGTGGTATTCGGCAACGGACGCGACGCATGCACCGCATTTATCAATATCGACCTGACCGCGGTCGGAAACTGGGCGGAGCGCAACAACATCGGCTATGCGTCCTATCAGGAACTGGCGCGGCATCCGCAGGTGATGGACACGATCCAGAGTCATGTGGAAGAGGTCAACGCCTCTATCGCAGAAGACGAAATGCTGTCGGGCTGTCAGGTGCATCGCTTTGTTGTGCTGCACAAGGAACTTGATGCCGACGACGGAGAGCTGACGCGCACGCGCAAAGTCCGTCGCAAGGTCATCGGCGAGAAGTTCGACGATATCATCACCGCGCTCTACGACGGGTCGCCCTCTGTCAGCACGGTTACTGAAGTGACCTATGAAGACGGGCGCAAGGGGTCGATCTCGGCCACGCTGGAGGTACGCGATGCCAAGGTGTTCGCAGACACCCGCAAGATGGCCGCGCAATGAGCATGACATCAGGCGGAGCATGCAGGCGCTGCGGTTGCGCAGTGGATTTTAAGACCATTTGGAAGGGGGCTGCGGCGTGAAAGATATGACCGACGGCTATGTCACAGCGGATGGGCGCCAGATTGGCCCCGTTGTGATGGAAATGAAAAACATCACCCTGCGGTTCGGTGGGGTGGAGGCGATCAAGGATATCTCTTTCGACATCCGTCAGGGCGAGATCCGCGCGATCATCGGGCCGAATGGCGCGGGCAAATCATCGATGCTGAACGTGATCAGCGGGTTCTATGTGCCGCAGGAAGGCGAGGTCTGGTACAAGGGCAGCCGCCGTCCGGCGATGAAACCCTTTGAGGTGGCGCAGCAGGGGATCGCACGCACGTTCCAGAACATCGCCCTGTTCGAAGGGATGTCGGTGCTGGACAACGTCATGACGGGGCGTTTGACAAATATGAAGACCGGGATGTTCTGGCAGTCGATCTGGAAGGGCAAGGCGGAGCGCGAAGAGACCGCGAACCGCGAAGTCGCCGAAAAGATCATCGATTTTCTTGAGATTCAGGCGATCCGCAAGACGCCCGTGTCGCGTCTGTCCTACGGCTTGAAGAAACGGGTCGAACTAGCCCGCGCGCTGGCCGCCGAGCCGTCGATCCTGCTGCTGGATGAACCGATGGCGGGGATGAACGTCGAGGAAAAAGAGGACATGAGCCGCTTTATTCTGGATGTGAACGATGAATTCGGCACGACGATTGCCCTGATCGAACACGATATGGGCGTTGTGATGGACCTGAGCGACCGTGTGGTCGTGATGGATTACGGCAAGAAGATCGGCGACGGCACCCCGAGTGAGGTGCGCAACAACCAAGACGTGATCGACGCATATCTGGGGGTTGCCCATGACTGATTTTGCCACTGGTTTTGCGATGGGGAGGGTCTGATATGCCTGAGCAACTGGCCTTTACAATCGAGGTGTTCCTGAACGGGCTGATGGCGGGGGTGCTGTATGCACTGGTCGCCCTGGGGTTTGTTCTGATCTACAAAGCCTCGGGTATTTTTAACTATGCCCAAGGGGTTATGGCGCTGTTTGCGGCCCTGACCCTGGCAGGGATCATTGACGGGCAGGTGCCGTTCAGCCACCTGATCAACGCGATCCTGGGCACGGATATTCACCATTTCGGCTGGCACGTGCCGGCGTTCCTCGCGATTTTGCTGACGATGGTAGTGATGATCGGGCTGGCCTATGCGGTGCAGCGGTTGGTCTTCCGCCATCTGGTCGGGCAAGAGCCGATCATCCTCTTCATGGCGACCATCGGTCTGGCCTATTTCCTGGAAGGGGTGGGCGATCTGATGTGGGGGTCCGACATCAAGTCTATGGATGTGGGGCTGCCGCAGGGGCTGAACACCTGGATCGACGACACCACCTTTAACGCCTTTGGCTACGGGTTCTTTATCGATAATCTGGATATCGTGGCCAGCATCATTGCCGCGTTGCTGGTGATCGGCTTGGTGATGTTCGCGCAATACACCAAACAGGGCCGCGCCATGCGGGCTGTGGCGGACGACCACCAAGCGGCTTTGTCTGTCGGCGTGTCACTGAACTTTATCTGGATCCTCGTGTGGTCGCTGGCGGGCTTTGTCGCCCTTGTCGCGGGCATCATGTGGGGCACGAAATCGGGGGTTCAATTCTCGCTCTCGCTGATCGCGCTGAAGGCATTGCCGGTGCTGATGCTGGGGGGGTTCACCTCTATCCCCGGTGCCATCGTGGGCGGCTTGATCATCGGTGTGGGGGAGAAGCTGTTCGAATTCCTGATCGGTGCGCCATTCCTTGGCGGTGCGACAGAGAACTGGTTCGCCTACATGCTGGCGCTGATCTTTCTGGTGTTCCGTCCGCAGGGCTTGTTCGGGGAGAAGATCATTGAACGTGTATAGTTTTGGCAACTCCCTGACCGGGGCTTTGCCCCGGAACCCAGGATTTAAAACCATTTGGAACGGGGGGAGCATCTGATGTTCTATCGTGAAGCCGGGGATTTCAGCGCCTCATACGAAGAAGACAGCCAGACGTTTCCGTTCAAGTTCGACCGGTATCGCTATTATCTGGTGTTGTTCATCGCCATTGCCGTGATCCCGTTTGTGATCAATGACTATTGGGTGAACTCGCTGTTCCTGCCGTTCCTGATCTACGCCATCGCGGCGATCGGGCTGAACATTCTGGTGGGCTATTGCGGGCAGGTGAGCTTGGGGACCGGTGGCTTTATGGCCGTGGGGGCCTATGCCTGCTACAAATTCATGACCGCCTTTCCCGACGTGAGCATGCTGGTGCATGTGTTGCTGTCGGGGTTGGTGACCGCCGGTGTCGGCGTGTTGTTCGGCCTGCCATCGCTGCGGATCAAAGGGTTCTATCTGGCCGTGGCAACGCTGGCGGCGCAGTTCTTTCTGGTCTGGCTCTTCAACCGTGTGCCGTGGTTCTACAACTACTCTGCCTCGGGCCAGATCAGCGCGCCGGAGCGGACATTCTTCGGGATCGAGATCACCGGACCGAATACGCAGGCCTGGGCGACCTATCTGTTCTGCCTGATGTTCGTGATCTTCAGCGCCTATGTGGCACGCAACCTGACCCGTGGGTCGGTGGGGCGCAAATGGATGGCGATCCGTGATATGGACATCGCGGCCGAGATCATCGGGGTAAACCCGCTGCGGGCAAAACTGACGGCCTTTGCGGTCAGCTCTTTCTTCATCGGCATCTCGGGGGCGCTGTTCTTTGCGGTCTATCTGGGTGCGGTCGAAGTGGGCGAGGCCTTTGGCATCCAGAAATCGTTCCTTGTGCTCTTTATGATCATCATCGGCGGGCTGGGATCGATCTTTGGCAGCTTTGCCGGAGCCGCGTTCCTTGTGCTCTTGCCGGTTGCATTGAAAATCGTGGGCGTGGACTGGTTCGGCTGGCCGACGGATATCGTGGCGCATCTGCAGCTTGTGATCGTGGGCGGGTTGATCATCATCTTCCTGATCGCGGAACCGCATGGGCTGGCTCAACTATGGCGCGTCGCCAAGGAAAAACTGAGATTGTGGCCCTTCCCGCACTAGGGAAGGACGCATGGCCGGGGGGAGGAGACTCAAGGCCGAAGAAGAGACGACCGGGACAACCCGGCAAGATCGGATACATCCAAGGGAGGAAACACCGATGAAACTGAAGATGACTACGTTGGCGCTTGGCGCTGCTCTGGCTGCGGGCCCCGCAATGGCAGAGCTTGTATTCCCGTCGCTCAGCTATCGCACGGGCCCTTATGCGGCAAACGGGATTCCCTTTGCCGACGGCTATGCGGATTACTTCACGCTGCTGAACGAACGTGATGGCGGTATCGGTGGCGAACCGATCCGGATGATCGAATGTGAAACCGGCTATAACACCGAAAAGGGTGTGGAATGCTATGAAAGCACCAAGGGCGAAGGCGCGCTGGTCTATCAACCGCTGTCCACCGGCATCACCTATCAGCTGATCCCCAAAGCGACGGCAGATGGCATCCCTGTCCACTCTATGGGGTATGGCCGGACGTCGGCCAAAGACGGGTCGGTGTTCAAGAATATCTTCAACTACCCCACCAACTACTGGGACGGCGCTTCGGTCGCGATCAAGCACCTGCTGGATCTGAACGGTGGCAGCCTTGAAGGTAAGAAGATCGCGCTGGTCTATCACAACTCTGCCTACGGCAAAGAGCCGATCCGCACCCTGGAAGAGCTGGGCAAAAAGCACGGGTTCGAACTGTCCTTGCTGCCCGTTGACCACCCCGGTCAGGAACAGAAATCCCAGTGGTTGCAGATCCGTCGTGAAAAGCCGGACAATGTGATCATGTACGGTTGGGGTGTGATGAACCAGGTCGCCGTGCAGGAAGCCGCGAACATCCGCTATCCGATGGATCAGTTCATCGGCATCTGGTGGTCCGGTTCCGAGAACGACGTGCGTCCAGCGGGTGACAAAGCCAATGGCTACAAGGCGCTGACGTTCCACAACGTGGGCGATGACTTCCCCGTGTTCGACGACATCCAGAAGTATGTGGTTGATACTGGCAAGGCCGCAGGCGCGGGCGACCAGATCGGGACGGCTTTGTATAACCGTGGTCTTTACGCCGCGATGCTGGCTGCCGAAGCTGCCAAAACGGCGCAGGGTATCCATGATACCAAGGCTCTGACACCAGCGCAGATGCGTGACGGCATGGAAGCACTGGAAATCACCGAAGCCAAGATGGCGGATCTGGGTCTGCCGAACTTTGGGCCAGAGTTCACGGTGTCTTGTGAAAACCACGGCGGTAACGGCTATGGTGCTGTGGCGCAGTGGGATGCTGCTGCCGACAGCTGGAGCCTGATCACAGACTACATCCAGTCGGACCAAGACGTGCTGGCCCCGCTGGTGATTGAAGATGCGCAGGCCTTTGCCGCGGAATCCGGTATCGAACCCAGCTGCTAAGCGCAGCCCTTGAACAGGGCGCGGCGGCATTGTTGCCGCGCCCGACCCCCACGCCACCTAGTGAAAGAGACACCCATGCTGGATGCCACCCCAACGCCCGACGCGCAGGTCGAGACCCTTCTTGAGGTCAATAATATCGAGGTGATCTATAACTCGGTCATTCTGGTGCTGAAGGGCGTGAGCCTGAAGGTGCCCAAGGGCGGTATCACGGCCCTGTTGGGCGGCAATGGCGCGGGCAAGACCACGACGCTCAAGGCTATTTCCAACCTGCTGCATTCCGAACGGGGCGAGGTCACCAAAGGGTCGATCAAATATCGCAATGATCCGGTGCACAAGCTCGACCCCGCAGAGATGGTGAAACGCGGTGTCGTGCAGGTGATGGAGGGGCGGCATTGCTTTGAACACCTCACCATCGAAGAGAACCTGCTGACCGGTGCTTATACCCGCAGCGACGGCAAGGCGGCGATCGCCCGTGATCTGGAAATGGTGTACGACTATTTCCCACGGTTGCGCGAACGGCGCAAATCACAGGCGGGCTATACCTCGGGCGGGGAACAGCAGATGTGCGCCATTGGTCGCGCCCTGATGTCGCGCCCTGAAACGATCCTGCTGGACGAGCCATCGATGGGTCTTGCGCCGCAGTTGGTCGAACAGATTTTCGAGATCGTCAAATCGGTGAATGAAAACGAAGGCGTGACCTTCCTGCTGGCCGAACAGAACACCAATGTCGCCCTGCGCTTTGCGCATTACGGCTATATTCTAGAATCCGGTCGCGTCGTGATGGACGGCCCTGCCGTCGACCTGCGCGAGAACCAGGACGTCAAGGAGTTCTACCTTGGCATGTCGGACGAGGGGCGCAAGTCTTTCCGCGATGTCCGCAGCTATCGGCGCCGCAAACGCTGGCTCAGCTGATCCAGCGCACGGCCCACGAGTTTTCCATTTCCTGACCACCCAGATGAATTGCGAGTAAGCGACATGGCACAGACGTCCTATTTTGACAGCCTAGAGACCCGCAGCCCCGAGACACGGGCGGCCGATCTCGCCCGGTCCTTGCCCGCGCAGATCGCACGGGCGCAGGCGCTGCCGGGCTATGCCGGATCGTTGGACGGGGTCGCGCCAGAGACGATCACCAATGTCGAGGCGCTGGCCGCGCTGCCGGTTCTGCGCAAATCCGAGATCGGGAAACAGCAGGCGCAGTCGGCCCCCTTTGGCGGTTTCACCACCAAACCCGCCCATGCGTTTACCCATATCTTCCAGTCTCCCGGCCCGATCTATGAACCCTCGTCCGACGCGCCGGACTGGTGGCGCATGGGGCGGTTCCTGCATGCGGTGGGGATTGGCGAGGGCGACATCGTCCAGAACTGTTTTGGCTATCACCTGACACCTGCGGGCATGATCTTTGAATCCGGGGCGCGGGCTGTGGGGGCTGCGGTGCTGCCGGCGGGCACGGGGCAGACCGAACTGCAGGTCATCGCCGCGCGCGATATCGGCACGACCGCCTATGCCGGCACGCCGGATTACCTCAAGATCATTCTCGAAAAAGCGGATGAAATGGGGGTGACCCTTGGCATCACCAAAGCGGCCGTGGGCGGGGGCGCGCTGTTCCCGTCCTTGCGCGACTATTATGCAGAGCGGGGGATCACCTGTTTGCAAAGCTATGCAACGGCGGATCTGGGCAACATCGCCTACGAAAGCCCCGCCGCCGAAGGCATGATCGTGGATGAGAATGTAATCGTCGAGATCGTGACCCCCGGCACCGGCTCCCCCGTCGCTCCGGGCGAGGTGGGCGAGGTCGTCGTGACCACCTTGAACCCCGACTATCCGCTGATCCGTTTCGCCACAGGCGACCTGAGCGCCGTACTGCCGGGGGCGTCTCCTTGCGGGCGGACCAATATGCGCATCAAGGGCTGGATGGGCCGTGCGGATCAGACCACCAAGATCAAGGGCATGTTCGTGCGCCCCGAACAGGTCGCGGCGCTTGTCGCGCATCACCCCGAGGTCACGAAGGCCCGCGTGGTGGCAAGCCGTGCGAATGAACAGGACGTCATGACTGTGCATCTTGAGACGACGGGTGATGACGCGGACAGCTACGGTGCCTCTATCGCCGCGCTTCTCAAGCTGAAGGGCAAGGTCGTGCTGGCCGCGCCGGGCAGCCTGCCCAACGACGGATTGGTGATCGAAGACCAGCGCAGCTATGACTGACCCGTGCTGAAGGCACGCATCCTGACACCGGAGATTCTGCTGCAAAGGCAGGATCACGCCTTTGCACCTGCGCCTCGCGCTACAATTTTCAGTCATCCCGCTGGTATTTCCGACTGAATTAGTCGAAACCGATCGCATGACGACACAGGATATCAATACAAGCCCCGCCGCCGTGAAAAGATCGCGGGATGGCGTGCGTTTGCTGGCGGGGGTTGCGGTCGCGATTGCGGCGACCTGTGCCTTACCGATGGTGGCCGTTTTGCTGGCCGCGCTGGTCGGGGGCACCGATACGGTGCGCCACCTGATCGATACGGTGCTGCTGGGGTACGCGGGCACCACCCTTCTGCTGGTCGCAATGGTGGCCACGGGCACCTTTGCCTTGGGCGTGGGGACCGCGTGGCTGGTGACCATGACCCGCTTCCCCGGTGCCCGCATGCTTGAAATCGCGCTGGTGTTGCCGCTGGCTTTTCCCGCCTATGTGCTGGCCTATGCTTACACGCATATCCTTGACCACCCCGGAATCGTGCAAACGGTGCTGCGTGACGTCACCGGCTGGGGGCCGCGCGACTACTGGTTCCCGGAAATCCGGTCCCTTGGGGGCGCGGCCTTGATGCTGGTGCTGGTGCTTTATCCCTACGTCTACCTCTTGGCGCGCGCCGCGTTCTTGCAGCAATCCGCCACGACGTTTCTGGCAGCACGTGCCTTGGGTAGCAGTGCCTGGGCGGCCTTCTTCAAGGTGAGCCTGCCGCTGGCCCGACCGGCGATTGCCGCAGGTGTTCTGTTGACCGTCATGGAGACGATCGCCGATTTCGGCACTGTCGCCTATTTCAGTGTGCAGACCTTTGCGACAGGGATCTACACCAGCTGGTTTTCCCTGTTCGACCGCGCTGGTGCGGCCCAGCTTGCACTGTGCTTGCTCAGTTTTGCGCTGCTGCTCGCGATGCTGGAGCGTATCCAGCGCGGCAAGGCGCAATACCACGATCCGGCGCGTCGTGCCGTGGCGATGCCGCCCGCGCAGCTTAAGGGGTGGCAGGCCGCCGCCGCGATGCTGGCCTGCGGTGTTCCCGTTATCTTTGGGGCGATCCTGCCGGTGATCGTGCTGATCTGGATGGGCATCGGGTCAGAGCAAGACCTGCTGAGCCCGCGCTATCTGGGCTTCATACGCAACTCTGCCACGCTGGCGGGGGTGGCGGCGGTGCTGACCGTGGCCGCTGCAGTCTGCGTGGGGTTCTTCCAGCGGTTGCGTCCGGGCAAGCTGTCGTTCGGTGCAGGCTATATCGCGCGGTTGGGCTATGCGGTGCCGGGCGGGGTGATTGCCGTGGGGCTGATGGTGCCCTTTGCGACCTTTGATAACCAGCTTGATGCCTGGATGCGCAGCACCTTCGACATATCGACCGGGCTGCTGGTCACCGGGTCGATCTGGCTGCTCGTCGCCGCCTATATGGTGCGCTTCCTTGCGGCGGCTCTAGGGGCGTATGAGGGCGGGCAGGCGATGGTGCATGCCAATATGGACTCTGCCGCACGGTCATTGGGGGAAACCCCTGTGGGCACGCTGCGCCGTGTGCATCTACCGATCCTGTCGCCAAGCCTGCTGACCGCGCTGCTGATCGTTTTCGTCGATGTAATGAAAGAGCTGCCTGCAACGCTGATCATGCGGCCGTTCAACTACGACACGCTGGCAGTACAGGCCTACCGGCTGGCAAGCGACGAACGGCTGGACGGGGCGGCGGTGCCGAGCCTTGTGATCGTGGCGATGGGATTGCTGCCCGTGATCCTGATCTGCCGTCAGGTCGGTCGGCAGAAATAAACATTTCCCTTTGTGCATGAAAAAACCGCACCGGCCCAGGGCCGATGCGGTTCAATGTCATGTCTCTGCCGTGGCAGGCTGGGATTATTCCCAGCCAACCGCGTTAAAGATTTTCTGTGCTGTGGGGATGTTCTTGGCCACTTCGGACAGGTTCACCTCGTCTGCTTTGAATTCGCCAAGCTTCTCGACCGAGTCCGCAAGCTCTACACCTTCGACGGCGGGGAATTCGTCGTTCCCTGCAGAGAAGTAGGACTGCGCGCTGTCGGAGGACAGATACTCGAGGAACTTGACCGCATTGTCACGGTTTGGCGCATTGGCTGCAACACCGGCACCCGACAGGTTCATGTGCGCGCCGTTGCCTTCCTGGTCGGGGAACACCAGACCGATTTTATCCAGATCGGCGCTCAGCCCGTCTACTTCGGTGCGGATGGCACGGGCAAAGTAGTAGGAGTTCGAGACGGAGATTTCGCATTCGCCCGATACCAGACCGCGCAGCTGGTCGGTGTCACCGCCCTGTGGTGCACGTGCCATGTTGTTCACAACGCCCTGTGCCCATTCGGTGGCTTTCTCTTCACCGTGGTGCGTGACCAACGCCGCCAGCAGGGTCTGGTTGTAGGAGTTGGTGGAGGAACGGATGCAGACCTGACCTTCATAGGCAGGATCGGCAAGATCCAGATAGTTCTGTGGCGGGTTGTCTACAGCGTCCTTGCTGTAAAAGATGATCCGCGCGCGCTGCGAAAAGCCGAACCAGTCGTTGTCGGCGTCTTGCAGGTTGCTGGGGATACGCTCTTCGAGGATGTCGCTGTCAACGGATTGCAGGAGGCCCATTTCCTTGGCGCGGCTCAGGCGGCTGGTGTCGACGGTGATCAGAACGTCCGCGGGGGAGTTTGCACCCTCGGCTTCCATACGCGCCAGCAGCTCGTCTGCTTTGCCTTCGATGCGGTTGATGGTGATGCCGGTCTGCTCGGTAAAGTCGGAATACAGACGCTCGTCTGTGTCGTAGTGACGCGAGGAGTAGAGGTTCAGCTGCCCTTCGGCCAATGCTGGCATCGCAACTGTGGCCATCAAGGCGGCCGTGAAAGCGGATTTCGTCAGAGTCATCAGGTGACCTCCATCTGTGTAAAACTTATAAAAAAAGTAAGAAACAGATTTGAGGGCTGATATCAAGGAATACTTGAGTGAATTAATAGGACAAGCGTCTTGCCGCGTGGGGGCGGCAAGACGCGCGTGATCAGTCGCCGATTTTGTCCTGAGTCTTTGTGTCAAAATCGCTGGCATCGTGTCGTTCGTGCAGCTGCATTTCGGGTTCACCGAAGGGTCGGTTGACCATGCGACCACGTGTAACGGCAGGGCGCGCGTCGATCTTCTTGGCCCATTTCATCAGGTTTTCGTAGGAGTCGACATTCAGGAACTCTGCCGCGTCATAGAGACGGCCCAGAACCAGCTGCCCATACCATGCCCAGATCGCCATATCCGCGATCGAATATTCGCCCGCCATATATTCGTTATCGGCAAGGTGACGATCGAGCACGTCAAGCTGGCGCTTGGTCTCCATCGCGAAACGGTCGATGCAGTACTTAATTTTGACCGGCGCATAGGCGTAGAAATGGCCAAAGCCGCCGCCAAGATATGGCGCGCTGCCCATTTGCCAGAACAGCCACGACATACATTCGGTGCGCTTGCTTGGGTCTTTGGGGATGAATGCGCCGAATTTCTCTGCCAGATGCAGCATGATCGACCCGGATTCAAACAGGCGCTGCGGCGCGTCGCCGGACCGGTCCATCATCGCAGGAATTTTGGAGTTCGGGTTGATGTCGACAAAGCCGGATCCGAATTGATCCCCTTCGCCGATGTTGATCAACCACGCGTCATATTCGGCGCCCTTGTGCCCGGCGGCGAGTAGTTCTTCCAGCAGCACGGTGACTTTGACGCCATTGGGCGTCGCGAGGGAATAAAGCTGATAGGGATGTTTGCCGACTGGCAGCTCTTTGTCTGCGGTGGGGCCTGCGATGGGGCGGTTGATATTGGCGAATTTACCGCCATTGCCGGGTTCCCACTCCCATACGGCGGGTGGGGTGTAGTCGGGCAGATCGGTCATGAGATCCCTTTCAGTTCGTCTGATGAAGTCTGAAGAGAACCTAAGCGGTATTGGGGGGATCGCAAGAGGTCAGCACAGATTGGCTGGGGCAGGGGGGAGGCGCGGTTGACGGCGGCCCAAACGAAAAAAGCCGCCCCCGAAGGAGCGGCCTTTCATCAAATGCGCGCGAAGCTTAACCCTGACGGGCTTTGAAACGGCGCTGCGTTTTGTTGATTACGTAAACGCGGCCTTTGCGACGCACAACGCGGCAGTCACGGTGCCGGTTCTTGAGCGAGCGGAGCGAATTGCGAACCTTCATGGTCGTTCTCCTGTGTCGTGGCGCGGGCCAGCGCCGGGTTGCGGGCAGTTCAGCGAATGCTGAACCATGAATTAGGTGGTGGGCGATACTGGGATCGAACCAGTGACCCCTTCGATGTCAACGAAGTGCTCTACCGCTGAGCTAATCACCCCCTATGTAGCACGAAATTTGCACCCCAAACCAAATCGGGGCGCGAGATATTCGCGCCGGTAGCGGGGTCTATAAATAGAGTCGGAGGCATGATCAAGGGGTTTTGGCTTTGTAAAAACATGCGCTATGATCATTCTTGAAAGGTGCAACAATGCCACACATCGCCTACGAAGTCGTTCGACCCGATCAAGCCCGTTCCTGCGCGGTGTTTGCATCCCCTCATTCAGGGCGGAATTACAGCTTTTCCTTCCTGCGGTCCACGGTGTTGGACGGGCATAGCATACGCTCGTCAGAGGACGCGTTTGTTGACCTTTTGTTTAATTCTGCCCCCCATTTCGGGGCTCCGTTTCTGATGGCGGGAGCCCCCCGTGCGTTCCTTGATCTGAACCGGTCCCGAGACGAGCTTGACCCGGCCCTGATCGAAGGGGTTCGGCGGCAGGCGCATAACCCGCGGGTTGCCTCCGGATTGGGGGTTATTCCGCGTGTCGTGGCGAACGGGCGCTCGATTTATCAGGGCAAATTAACACTGGATGAAGCACGGGCGCGAATCGCCACCTATTGGGTGCCGTACCACGATATGTTGCAAAGCCTGCTGAACGACGCGCGGGCGGATCACGGGCAGGCGATCTTGGTGGATTGCCATTCGATGCCGCACGAGGCGATGGATGGCGTCGCGCGTATGGGGTTGAAACGGCCTGAAGTGGTCTTGGGTGACCGGTTCGGCGCGGCAGCCAGCAGCGATGTTGTGGATCAGATTGAGGCCGCTTTCGTCAAGGCAGGGTTCACTGTCACCCGCAATACGCCCTTTGCGGGGGCCTATATCACCCAAGCTTACGGTCGTCCGGCACGGGGGCAGCATGCGGTACAGGTCGAATTGGACCGGTCGCTGTATATGAACGAATCTCTGGTGCGCCCCAACGGTGATTTCGAGGATGTCCAAAAAGCGCTTCGCGGCGTTGTGGCAGAGATTGCGCGGATCCGTCCAGAAAGCCTCGCCCTCGCGGCGGAGTGATCAGCGCAGCGCACGCCCCTTGACGATTGCCTTGTCCCCGAACCGGTTGCGGATGGCATCTGTTGCCCGCTCTGCCTGACCCCGGCGGGCGGCATCCGGGTCCAGCAGGTCGCCCGCGGTATCGGCGCCGTCAGCCGCGCTCAGGTCCGAAATGCCACACCCGAGCAGCCGGAAAGGCCCCGGTTCACCAAGCTGGTCAAACAGCCCGCGCGCTGTGCGGTAGATGCGGTCGGCCAGTTGCGTCGGGTCATACAGCGACACCCGACGCGTGATCAGCGAGAAATCGGCCCGTTTGAGCTTGAGCACGACAACGCGGCCGGCAAGGTCTTTGGCCTTGGCGCGGTCCGCCACCTTTTGCGCCATGCGCCACAGATGCCCGTCCAGCAGGTCAGGGTCGGAGGTGTCTTCGTTGAAGGTGGTTTCGTTGCTGATGGATTTCATCGGTTCATGCGCGGAAACACGGCGGTTGTCTTGGCCGCGTGCCAGATGCCATAGGCGGTCGCCCATACTGCCGAAACGCGCGATCAGGTCGGTCCTTTCCCATCGCAGAAGGTCCGCGAAGGTCTGGATGCCGGCCTTGTTCAGCGACCCGAGCGTTGCTGCGCCCACGCCCCAGATCATGCTCACCGGTTTGTCGTTCAGAAACTGTTGTGTTTCTTCCTTGCCGATCACTGAAAACCCGTGCGGCTTATCAAGGTCAGAGGCGACTTTGGCCAGAAACTTGTTGTGTGACAGTCCGATAGAGCCGGTTAGCCCCAGTTCGACCTTCATACGACGCACCAGTCGTGCAAGCATCACGGCAGGGGGTGCCCCGTGCAGCTTGGTTGTGCCGGTCATGTCCAGAAACGCCTCGTCCAGTGACAGCGGCTGCAGGGCGGGGGTGAGCTCTTCCATCATGGCGCGGATCGCGCGGGAGGCTTCGACATATGCATCCATGCGTGGCTTGATGATGATCGCTTCGGGGCAGAGTTTCAGCGCCTGGAACATCGGCATGGCGGACCGGACCCCTTTGATCCGCGCGATATAGCAGGCGGTCGACACGACCCCACGGCGTCCGCCCCCGATGATCACGGGCTTGCCATTCAGCGCCGGATTGTCGCGTTTCTCCACGGATGCGTAGAAGGCATCGCAATCCATATGGGCGATGGAAAGGTCGAATAATTCGGGATGCGACGAGATGCGCGGGCTGCCGCAGGCAGAGCACCGGCGCGCAGGCGCGATTTCGGACAGGCAGTCTCGGCAGAGGGCGGGCATGGCGGTCAGGTAGGGTTAAGGGCTGGTTAACGCAAGTCTACCCGATCACACGCGACTTCGCCATGCACATACGTGCAGCGTCGAGTACAGGAAGAAAAGTGGATGCGAGGTGGGCAAAGAAAGACCCCCGCCTGAAGCGGGGGGAGGTGACGGACTTCAGGAAGAACCAGTCCGTCGGGGAGTATCACCAAAGTAAGGTTGCCATATGAATGTCATAAAACATACACGGAACTTCCAGTTGCTGGCAGCCAGTTCATGTTTGTTACCGATTTATCACATAGGCGAAAATGCGCTATTTGTTGGGTTTCGCGCATTTCGGCTGCGTTCAGGGCAGCTCTGCCAGCACCGCGCGGGCGGCGGCGGCGGGGTCTTCGGCCTGCCAGATCGGGCGACCAACGACGATGTGATCCGCCCCGTCCAAGATCGCCTGCCCCGGTGCTGCCACGCGTTTCTGGTCGCCAAGGGCCGCCCCGCTTGGTCGCACGCCAGGGGTGACGATCAGCTTGCCGTTGGCCTCGGGTAGGGCACGGATCAGGCGCGCCTCTTGCGGGGAAGCGATGACGCCGTCAGCACCAGCCTCCAGCGCGCGCCCGGCGCGGGTCTGGACCAGATCGGGGATATCGCCCGACTGGATCATCGCCGCGTCCAGATCGTTGCGGTCCAGGGAAGTCAGGATGGTCACCGCCAAAATCTTGGTGCGGGATCCTGCGGCGCCTTCCATCGCGGCACGGACAACATGGGGGTCACCGTGCACGGTCAGAAAATCGAGGTCGAACTGCGCAAGCCCGCGCACCGCTGCCTCGACGGTCGCGCTGATATCGAACAGTTTCATGTCCAGAAAAATGCGTTTGCCGTGTTCCTGGATCAGCTCGTTCGCAAGCGCCAGGCCGCCGCCCGTCAACATGCCCAGACCAATTTTATAAAAGCTCACCGCGTCGCCCAGCTTTTGGGTCAGTTCAAGGCCGGCAACAGCGTGGGGGACATCAAGGGCAACGATCAGGCGGTCATCTGACATGGGGCGGGCTCCGAAGTGATGAGATTTGGCAAACGCCGGAGGCTTACGGTGTTCGACCTGACATGTCTATGAAAACAGGGATCGCGCAAAGAAAAAGGCCCGGGCAGCGCAATCACTGTCCGGGCGAGTGTCAGAGACGTGCAGGCAGGCAGTTGTCTCTGGATTGGGCGGGACACGCGCCGGGACGGGCGCGCAGGCAGTTCCGCCGAAACTGTGAATCAGGCGGCGCGAAGGCCGGGAAGGTTGGCGACATGGCGCAACCAGGCTTTTGGATCGAACCGAGGGCGGCCACTGCGTTGTGCGGGCTTCTGGGCGCGGATCTCGGAATACATGCCGCCGCGGCTTATATGGCGACGCTCGGCTTGTTTGGTCAGGCCTTTGGCAGCTTGATCAAAGGACATCGTCATCGGCGCGTTGATGGCGCAGGCATATTTGCGGGACCGATCGCCATCGTGGACGGTGACCAAAGCTTCAAAGCATTGCTCTGCCGCGTTGTAGATAACGTCGTTCATCTGAATCTGGCGCGTCTGCATGTTCGTACCTCAAGAATTTGTTGTACTGTTTAAAGTCGGCTCGATTTGTTTTCGTTCATCTGCCAGTACAACGTATGTGTGACTAAATGGTTCCACTGGGGCGCATCCGTCATGTGGATAAATGTAAATTTTCGCCTAAAATCAGTCAATTAACATTTTTGTAATTATTTCTTGCCATGAGCGGCAAATTGCGAAACTGCACTTTTCTTGTGGGATTCCAATGTGTTCGCAATGTGGCGAAATCCCACCAGTCTGAAAAATAATCTTAAAAGGTGTATGTTTTTTGTTGACACTTTTGTGAGGCGACTCTCTTGAATCCCTTCCTTCTGTCCCCAAATTCTATCCCGAGGATCACGCCATGATGTGCTGCAAAGCGGGCATCTTCTTTGTGGTCGCTTTAAGAAAAGGAGAAGCTCATGGACTTGAGCAAGTTCACAGAACGGTCGCGCGGCTTTATTCAGGCTGCGCAAACAATCGCGACGCGTGAAAGCCACCAACGGCTGACGCCGGAGCATTTATTGAAAGCACTGCTGGATGATGACCAAGGGCTGGCGAGCAATCTGATTGCTGCTGCCGGTGGCGATCCCGCACGTGTGACTGAAACCCTGACGCTGTCTTTGGGCAAGCTGCCCAAGGTGTCGGGCGACGCCGCGCAGGTATACCTTGATAATGCCACCGCAAAGGTGCTGGCCGAAGCAGAGACGCTGGCCAAAAAAGCGGGCGACAGCTTTGTGCCGGTCGAACGCGTGCTGATGGCACTTGCGATGGTGAAATCCGGTGCGAAAACCGCGCTGGATGCGGGCAAGGTCACCGCACAGGGGTTGAACGCCGCTATCAATGATATCCGGAAAGGGCGCACGGCTGATACAGCCAGTGCGGAGGACGGGTATGAAGCGCTCAAGAAATACAGCCTTGATCTGACGGAACGTGCCCGCGAGGGCAAAATCGACCCGATCATCGGTCGGGACGAGGAAATTCGTCGCGCCATGCAGGTGTTGAGCCGCCGTACCAAGAACAACCCGGTGCTGATTGGTGAGCCCGGCGTGGGTAAAACCGCGATTGCCGAGGGGCTCGCCCTGCGGATCGTGGATGGCGATGTGCCAGAATCCCTGCGCAACAAACGCTTGCTGGCGCTGGACATGGGCGCGCTGATTGCCGGCGCGAAGTATCGTGGCGAGTTCGAAGAACGGTTGAAAGCCGTCCTGACCGAGGTCACCGAAGCCGCGGGCGAGGTGATCCTGTTCATTGACGAGATGCACACGCTGGTTGGTGCCGGTAAGGCGGATGGCGCGATGGACGCGGCCAACCTCATCAAACCGGCGTTGGCGCGGGGTGAATTGCACTGCGTTGGTGCGACGACCTTGGACGAATACCGTAAGTATGTCGAAAAAGACGCAGCACTTGCCCG
Source organism: Sulfitobacter sp. TCYB15 (assembly GCF_040435955.1). Classification (NCBI taxonomy): domain Bacteria; kingdom Pseudomonadati; phylum Pseudomonadota; class Alphaproteobacteria; order Rhodobacterales; family Roseobacteraceae; genus Sulfitobacter; species Sulfitobacter sp. TCYB15. The sequence continues at coordinate 36,902 of NZ_CP159193.1, read as the reverse complement.
TCGGTTCCAGCCTGTGATGGTCAGCGAACCTACGGTCGAGGATACGGTGTCGATCCTGCGAGGCATTAAGGAGAAGTACGAGCTGCACCACGGTGTGCGGATCAGCGACTCTGCCCTTGTGGCGGCGGCGACCCTGTCGCATCGCTATATCACGGACCGTTTCCTGCCCGACAAGGCAATCGACCTTGTGGACGAGGCCGCGAGCCGTCTGCGGATGGAAGTCGACAGCAAACCGGAAGAACTGGATGCGCTGGACCGTCAGATCATGCAGCTTCAGATCGAAGCCGAGGCGTTGAAGAAAGAGGACGACGCTGCCAGCAAGGACCGCTTGGACAAGCTGGAGAAAGAGCTGGGGGATCTGCAGGAAAAGGCCGATGCCATGACTGCGCAGTGGCAGGGCGAACGTGATCGCCTTGAGGGCGCGCGCGAGCTGAAAGAGCAGCTGGACCGTGCCCGCGCCGAGCTTGAGATCGCCAAGCGCGAAGGCAACCTCGCCAAAGCGGGGGAGCTTTCCTATGGCGTGATCCCGCAGCTTGAACGCAAACTGGGCGAGGCCGAAGAGAACGAAGCCGACGTTATGGTCGAAGAGGCCGTGCGCCCGGACCAGATCGCCAGCGTCGTCGAACGTTGGACGGGTATCCCCGCGGGTCGTATGCTGGAAGGCGAGCGGGACAAGTTGCTGCGCATGGAAGACCAGTTGCACAATCGTGTCATTGGTCAGAACCTCGCCGTCAAAGCTGTGTCGAACGCGGTGCGCCGTGCGCGTGCTGGCCTGAATGACGAGGCCCGTCCCTTGGGCAGCTTCCTGTTTCTCGGGCCGACTGGTGTCGGTAAGACCGAGTTGACCAAGGCCGTCGCCGAATTCCTGTTCGACGACGAGAACGCGATGGTGCGGATCGACATGTCTGAGTTCATGGAGAAACATGCCGTGGCCCGTCTGATCGGCGCGCCTCCCGGGTATGTTGGCTATGACGAAGGTGGCGTATTGACCGAAGCCGTGCGGCGCAGACCCTATCAGGTCGTGCTGTTCGACGAGGTCGAGAAGGCACACCCCGACGTGTTCAACGTGTTGCTGCAGGTTTTGGATGATGGTGTGCTGACGGACGGTCAGGGCCGTAAGGTCGACTTCAAGCAGACGCTGATCGTGCTGACCAGCAACCTTGGGGCGCAAGCGTTGAGCCAGTTGCCCGAAGGGGGTGACATGGCGCAGGCGAAACGGGATGTGATGGATGCGGTGCGGGCTCACTTCCGCCCCGAGTTCCTGAACCGACTGGATGAAACGGTGATCTTTGACCGCTTGGCACGTGCCGACATGGCGGGGATCGTCGACATTCAGGTGAATCGTCTGCTGAAGCGGCTCGCCGGTCGCAAGATCGGGTTGGAGCTGGACGAAGGCGCGCGCAAGTGGCTCGCCGACGAAGGCTATGATCCGGTGTTCGGGGCGCGGCCGCTGAAGCGGGTGATCCAGCGTGCACTGCAGGACCCGCTGGCCGAGATGATCTTGGCAGGTGACGTGCTGGATGGGGATCTTATCCCCGTGCAGGCTGGTGCCGAAGGGCTGATCATCGGCGACCGCGTGGCCGCCAGCAACCGCGCCAAACCGGACGAAGCGACCGTCCACTAAGTACATAGTATATAGTGTGGTGATGTGATCGGGCAGGGCCGGGGGAAACCTCGGCCCTGTTCGCATGTGTTGCCCTGACATTCCGGTGTGTCTCCTGAAATGTAGCGGATTGCATTTGGTGGGCGCGACAACCCGCAGTAGGCTACCCATGTATATTGGTAAGGAGCGCCTGTTATGGCCTATCGCTGGATCAACACACTCACGGATAAAGACGTCACCCCGCATGCTGCATTTATGAATCGGCGTCAGATCATGGGGGGCGCTTTGGCGGGGATCGGGTTGGCCGGTATCGCGGGGCGCACCTCTGCCGCGCCGGAGGGGTTAGAGCCGAACAGTTATGAAGATATCACCAGCTACAATAACTACTATGAATTCGGCACCGGTAAGGACGACCCCGCCAGATACGCGGACCGTCTGACGATTGAACCCTGGACGGTTCAGATTGACGGGCTGGTCGACAAGCCCGGTGCCTATGGGTTCGACGACATCATGCAACAGATGACGATCGAAGAGCGTATCTATCGTTTCCGCTGTGTCGAGGCGTGGTCAATGGTGGTCCCGTGGAACGGGTTCGAACTGGCGGACCTGCTGAATATGGCCGGTGTGCAGTCCGGCGCGAAATACGTCTCCTTCGAGACTGCGCTGCGTCCTGATGAAATGCCCGGCGTCGCCTATAATGTGCTCGACTGGCCCTACGTCGAAGGGTTGCGTCTGGACGAAGCGATGCATCCGCTGACGATTATGGCCACCGGCATCTATGGTAAGGACATCCCGAAACAGAACGGCGCACCGCTGCGGTTGGTCGTGCCGTGGAAATATGGCTACAAGTCGATCAAATCCGTGGTGCGGATCACCCTCACGGATACTCAGCCCCCGACCAGTTGGAACAAGGCGAATGCCGGGGAATACGGCTTCTATAGTAATGTGAACCCCGAGGTCGATCACCCCCGTTGGTCGCAGGCCAGCGAAAGGGTCATCGGTGGCGGTCTTTTCTCCAAGCGGATCCCCACGCTGATGTTCAACGGGTACGAGGCTGAGGTCGCGGATCTCTATGCCGGTATGGACCTGAGCAAGGATATCTAAACCTGTGCCCTCTATAGAAGTGAGCAGGCCGGTATGATCGACCGCCTGAATACCATCGCGCGACGTGTTCCCACATGGGTCGTATATATAGTGGGGCTTCTGCCAATCCCGTGGTTGCTGTTTCAGGCGCAGACCGGCGGGCTGGGGGCGGAGCCGATCAAGGCGTTGGAAAAAGAGCTGGGGTTGCTGGCCTTGCAACTGTTGACCGCCGGGTTGGCGATCACGCCCGCGCGGCGCTACATTCGGCTGAACCTCATCAAGTTTCGCCGCGCCCTGGGATTGCTCGCCTTTATATATGTCTCGCTGCACCTGTTGGTATGGCTGGTGCTGGATGTCGGGATCCTCTCGCAGATCTGGGCCGACATTCTGAAGCGCCCGTATATCACGATCGGCATGGCGGGTTTTGCCTGTCTTGTCCCCCTGGCGGCGACATCGAACAACTTCTCGATCCGCAAGCTGGGGGCCACGTGGCGCAAGCTGCACCGGTTAACCTATCTGGCTGCAATTCTGGCTGGGGTGCACTTCATCTGGCTGGTTAAAGGTTTCCAGATCGAACCTCTCCTCTATATGGCGGCGATTCTGGCTTTGCTGGTCCTAAGACTTCCTAAACGGCGCTGATTCCGAATCTGGGCGGTGGCTCGGGCCGGGGATTGTGCCGGATTCGGACCGGGGGAGGGGTAACAATCCACATTCGCGCTGCGAGTCTGTGGATAACCCGCGCGGGCGTAAGTGATGCGGGGCAATGACGTGTTAGCGTGCGAAATAAAGCTGCGCAAAACACGGGGCACGCGGAATTTTCAAAAATCAAACCGTTGTTTTTATAGGAAAATTCGGAAAGTAGCGAAAAACTGTCATAATCCGAAAAAAGGGGTTGCGGGTATTTGGAACAAACCTTAGAACGCCCCTTACCGGAGACGCAGACATGCAGACACGGGGCGCTAGACGGGGACGACGGGTTACGGTTCGGGTCTTACGTAGCGGAGAAATTCTGAGGTAATTGAGGCGGGGCGCGCTGAGAAGTTTACGGCGCATCTTGGTTTCTTTTGTCTCGACGCTCTTTGAAATTGATAGATATCTGAAGAGATATGTGGGCGGTTTGGTTCATTCGATGGATCAACGTCTGTATATCGCGCTCTTAGGCTTCGGCCGATGATGGAGTGTCAGCTTCACTGTTTGGACGGCTTTTCGTTACTTTGGTAACTTTAAGCACTTCAAACGGAGAAAACGCCTGTATCATTCAGTAAGTGATGCAGGTTTGATGTGCAGAGGTTCGACGTCAAGGATACGCAGTAATGTGTTTCAACTTGAGAGTTTGATCCTGGCTCAGAACGAACGCTGGCGGCAGGCCTAACACATGCAAGTCGAGCGCACCTTCGGGTGAGCGGCGGACGGGTTAGTAACGCGTGGGAACATACCCTTTTCTACGGAATAGCCTCGGGAAACTGAGAGTAATACCGTATAAGCCCTTCGGGGGAAAGATTTATCGGGAAAGGATTGGCCCGCGTTAGATTAGATAGTTGGTGGGGTAATGGCCTACCAAGTCTACGATCTATAGCTGGTTTTAGAGGATGATCAGCAACACTGGGACTGAGACACGGCCCAGACTCCTACGGGAGGCAGCAGTGGGGAATCTTAGACAATGGGCGCAAGCCTGATCTAGCCATGCCGCGTGTGTGATGAAGGTCTTAGGATCGTAAAGCACTTTCGCCAGGGATGATAATGACAGTACCTGGTAAAGAAACCCCGGCTAACTCCGTGCCAGCAGCCGCGGTAATACGGAGGGGGTTAGCGTTGTTCGGAATTACTGGGCGTAAAGCGTACGTAGGCGGATTGGAAAGTTGGGGGTGAAATCCCAGGGCTCAACCCTGGAACTGCCTCCAAAACTATCAGTCTAGAGTTCGAGAGAGGTGAGTGGAATTCCAAGTGTAGAGGTGAAATTCGTAGATATTTGGAGGAACACCAGTGGCGAAGGCGGCTCACTGGCTCGATACTGACGCTGAGGTACGAAAGTGTGGGGAGCAAACAGGATTAGATACCCTGGTAGTCCACACCGTAAACGATGAATGCCAGTCGTCGGGCAGTATACTGTTCGGTGACACACCTAACGGATTAAGCATTCCGCCTGGGGAGTACGGTCGCAAGATTAAAACTCAAAGGAATTGACGGGGGCCCGCACAAGCGGTGGAGCATGTGGTTTAATTCGAAGCAACGCGCAGAACCTTACCAACCCTTGACATCCTGTGCTAACCCGAGAGATCGGGCGTTCACTTCGGTGACGCAGTGACAGGTGCTGCATGGCTGTCGTCAGCTCGTGTCGTGAGATGTTCGGTTAAGTCCGGCAACGAGCGCAACCCACATCCTTAGTTGCCAGCAGTTCGGCTGGGCACTCTAAGGAAACTGCCCGTGATAAGCGGGAGGAAGGTGTGGATGACGTCAAGTCCTCATGGCCCTTACGGGTTGGGCTACACACGTGCTACAATGGCAGTGACAATGGGTTAATCCCAAAAAGCTGTCTCAGTTCGGATTGGGGTCTGCAACTCGACCCCATGAAGTCGGAATCGCTAGTAATCGCGTAACAGCATGACGCGGTGAATACGTTCCCGGGCCTTGTACACACCGCCCGTCACACCATGGGAGTTGGTTCTACCCGACGACGCTGCGCTAACCTTCGGGGGGCAGGCGGCCACGGTAGGATCAGCGACTGGGGTGAAGTCGTAACAAGGTAGCCGTAGGGGAACCTGCGGCTGGATCACCTCCTTTCTAAGGATGATCTTAGCAGCGAGAACTTGTTCTCACTCGTAGATCACTTAGCAGGTCAGTAAACAAAACTGACCATATTCAAGGCATCGCAAGATGACCTTTCGGACCGAGCCGTCCTCATATCTCTTCAGCAAGCGTCTCACGCAGTGAGGCGCGAAGCCCCGACAGGGTATTTGCGCAGCAAATGTCCCGTAAGGGGTAGGGTTGCCTAAAGCGCCCAAAGTAACACGCCTGACGCTGGCCCTTCTCGGCATCTTTTGAAGTCAAAAGAGCCTGCCAGGGCGACGCGCAGTTCGCAAAGCGAACTACGCTGGGTCGGTAGCTCAGGTGGTTAGAGCGCACGCCTGATAAGCGTGAGGTCGGAGGTTCAAGTCCTCCTCGACCCACCAGTATCCCGCAAGGGTTTGATGGGGCCTTAGCTCAGCTGGGAGAGCGCCTGATTTGCATTCAGGAGGTCAGGAGTTCGATCCTCCTAGGCTCCACCAAGATCTTTCCGAGGGAAAGATCGTCGCCCAAACAGGGTTTTGCGAAGCAAAGCACGCGTTGGGCAAGCATACGATTTGACCATTAAGCACTGTACGCAGTTCTTAATCGTCCAATCGGACGGCGCGAAAGCGCATGGGTGACATTCCTTTGGAATGCATCTGATTGACATCGTAAAGAGAGATACAGTTACTTTAAGAGTAATCTTGAAGTAACAAACAACACGATCTGATCGCACCGCGTTAGGTGATGATCTCGGTTGCTGCTCCTTTTGGAGCCGGCGTTTACTTGACTGTTTCCTCGGTCTTTTGAACGTATCGCGACTGAAAGCGACGTGTTGTCCAAGTCAAGTACACTAACCAGAGTAGTGACGCCTGCTTCCTGCACGGAAGGTAGGCTATATGCACTACTCGCTGTCCACTCTTAGAGAGTGGGCGGGTAAAAGTATGCTTTTGATCTGGAATAAGGGAAGACAGTTTCTTACCAGCTTCTGTCTCCCGCGTTGGACTGCCTGCCTTATGCAGCGTCGTTAGTTTGTTGGTGTAAATAGCCCTCAAGTAGCGAAGCGGTAGGGCATATTAGGTAGTCTTTCTTTTTCTGGATCAAATCAAGCGCGAAAAGGGCGTTTGGTGAATGCCTTGGCAGTAAGAGGCGATGAAAGACGTGATACTCTGCGATAAGCCATGGGGAGCTGAGAATAAGCTTTGATCCATGGATTTCTGAATGGGGCAACCCACCTGATTGTTTATTGTTGTCCTACCGCTTTGCTACTTGAGGACGTAAGTTCGCAAGGTGCAGACGGTGGGTTCATCAGTAAGCAGAAACAGGTATTTATAGACTGAATACATAGGTTTATAAAAGCAAACCCGGGGAACTGAAACATCTAAGTACCCGGAGGAAAGGAAATCAATTGATACTCCCCTAGTAGCGGCGAGCGAACGGGGACCAGCCGAGCCATGAATGTGGTTAGAATGCGTTGGAATGCGCAACCAAAGTGGGTGATAGTCCCGTATAAGAAGCATGATTGGACGTATTAAGTAGGGCGGAACACGTGAAATTCTGTCTGAAGATCGGAGGACCACCTTCGAAGGCTAAGTACTCCTTACTGACCGATAGTGAACCAGTACCGTGAGGGAAAGGTGAAAAGCACCCCGACGAGGGGAGTGAAACAGTACCTGAAACCGAACGCCTACAATCAGTTGGAGGGTCTTTACGGCCTGACAGCGTACCTTTTGTATAATGGGTCATCGACTTGGTCTCACAAGCAAGCTTAAGCCGTTAGGTGTAGGCGTAGCGAAAGCGAGTCTTAATAGGGCGTTGAGTTTGTGGGATCAGACCCGAAACCGAGTGATCTAGGCATGGCCAGGTTGAAGATAAGGTAACACTTATTGGAGGACCGAACCCACATCCGTTGAAAAGGATCGGGATGAGCTGTGCCTAGGGGTGAAAGGCCAATCAAACTCGGAGATAGCTGGTTCTCTGCGAAATCTATTTAGGTAGAGCGTCATCCGAATACCCTCGGGGGTAGAGCACTGGATGGGTAATGGGGCCCCACAGGCTTACTGATCCTAACCAAACTCCGAATACCGAGGAGTACTAGATGGCAGACACACAGCGGATGCTAACGTCCGTTGTGAAGAGGGAAACAACCCTGACCTACAGCTAAGGCCCCTAATTCATGGCTAAGTGGGAAAGCAGGTGAGACGACCAAAACAACCAGGAGGTTGGCTTAGAAGCAGCCATCCTTTAAAGATAGCGTAACAGCTCACTGGTCTAAATAAGTTGTCTTGCGGCGAAGATGTAACGGGGCTCAAGCCATGAGCCGAAGCTTAGGATGCATTAATTGCATGGTAGCAGAGCGTAGTGTGACATAGTTCCATGTCTCCTTAGCCCTTCGGGGTATTGGAGACGCGGAGCTTTCTGTGAAGCCGGCGCGTGAGCGATCCGGTGGAGAGATCACTAGTGAGAATGATGACATGAGTAGCGACAAAGAGTGTGAGAGACACTCTCGCCGAAAATCCAAGGGTTCCTGCTTAAAGCTAATCTGAGCAGGGTAAGCCGACCCCTAAGGCGAGGCCGAAAGGCGTAGTCGATGGGAACCAGGTTAATATTCCTGGGCCAGATGGAAGTGACGGATCTCGAGGGTAGTTCATCCTTATCGGATTGAATGGGCTGCTTAGAGGTCCCTGGAAATAGCTCCATCGCTAGATCGTACCCTAAACCGACACAGGTGGATAGGTAGAGAATACCAAGGCGCTTGAGAGAACTATGTTGAAGGAACTCGGCAAAATACCTCCGTAAGTTCGCGAGAAGGAGGCCCGGTTCCTAGGCAACTAGGGGCTGGGGGCACAAACCAGGGGGTGGCGACTGTTTATTAAAAACACAGGGCTCTGCGAAGTCGTAAGACGACGTATAGGGTCTGACGCCTGCCCGGTGCCTGAAGGTTAAAAGGAGGAGTGAGAGCTCTGAATTGAAGCCCAGGTAAACGGCGGCCGTAACTATAACGGTCCTAAGGTAGCGAAATTCCTTGTCGGGTAAGTTCCGACCTGCACGAATGGCGTAACGACTTCCCCGCTGTCTCCAACATAGACTCAGCGAAATTGAATTACCGGTCAAGATGCCGGTTACCCGCGGTTAGACGGAAAGACCCCGTGCACCTTTACTACAACTTCACACTGGCATTAGGCCGAACATGTGCAGGATAGGTGGTGGGCTTTGAAACGTGGACGCCAGTCTGCGTGGAGCCTCCCTTGAGATACCACCCTTGTTCTGCTTGATGTCTAACCGCGGTCCGTTATCCGGATCCGGGACCCTGTGTGGTGGGTAGTTTGACTGGGGCGGTCGCCTCCTAAATCGTAACGGAGGCGCGCGAAGGTTGGCTCAGAGCGGTCGGAAATCGCTCGTTGAGTGCAATGGCAGAAGCCAGCCTGACTGCGAGACTGACAAGTCGAGCAGAGTCGAAAGACGGCCATAGTGATCCGGTGGTCCCAAGTGGGAGGGCCATCGCTCAACGGATAAAAGGTACGCCGGGGATAACAGGCTGATACTGCCCAAGAGTCCATATCGACGGCAGTGTTTGGCACCTCGATGTCGGCTCATCTCATCCTGGGGCTGGAGCAGGTCCCAAGGGTACGGCTGTTCGCCGTTTAAAGAGGTACGTGAGCTGGGTTTAGAACGTCGTGAGACAGTTCGGTCCCTATCTTCCGTGGGTGTAGGATACTTGAGAGGAGTTGCCCCTAGTACGAGAGGACCGGGGTGAACGATCCACTGGTGGACCAGTTGTTATGCCAATAGCAGTGCTGGGTAGCTATGATCGGACAGGATAACCGCTGAAGGCATCTAAGCGGGAAGCCCCCCTCAAAACAAGGTATCCCTGAGAGCCGAGATAGACCATCTCGTCGATAGGCCAGAGATGTAAGCGTAGTAATACGTTCAGTTGACTGGTACTAATTGCTCGATAGGCTTGATTTGATCCAGTAGAAGAAAGACTTCTTACTAGGACAAAAGCATACACATACAATCAGTCGTACTGACTTGGACATCCTCACCCAGAATGGTGAGGGGGCGGGAACGCGCATCCTTCGGATACGCTCTCTCCCGCTTGTTGCTCTTTTGCCAATGGCAAAAGCAGCAACATAGAGGTTTTACTCGGTTTGGTGGTCATAGCGTAAGCAAAACACCCGATCCCATCCCGAACTCGGCAGTTAAGTGCTACTGCGCCAATGGTACTGCGTCTTAAGACGTGGGAGAGTAGGTCACCGCCAAACCTAGCAAAACCTCTACGTATCTCTCAACGATGACAATAAATAAGCCAATACAATAACATTGGCCACAGCCGCGGGATGGAGCAGCCCGGTAGCTCGTCAGGCTCATAACCTGAAGGTCGTAGGTTCAAATCCTACTCCCGCAACCAACTTTAGCGAACTTTCGCATTCACCAACGCCCGCATCGCCTGCGGGCCTTGTTGCGTTTAGCATCTCCAATAGCTTGCCACGCAGTTCAAGCGCATGATGCTTAGCTTCTGCGTCCCAGGTGACCACTACAGTATCAACCCATTGGTGCAGCTCGTCGCTCGCACGGCCCGAGACATCCTCGTTTGAAAGAGTGGCCGCCAGATCATCAATAAGGGCACGGTAAAAGACAGGGAGATCCTCCGGCAACGTGACGGGGGTAGGCTTGATGTCCTCGCGTTTTTCTTCTGCGGCTTTGAGGTCGGCCTCCAGTGTTTTCAAGCGTGCGGTGAGAGAGGTTGGCACATCGCCATCTTCAACGGACCGCACAATGTTCGTGATCTTTGTCTTCAACTCGAGAATGGTTTTGTCGTGCAGTTTAAGCACTTGACCGTTCTCCTCTGCTTCCGCTTTTTTGCGCGCCAGAAAGTTCTCCCGAAACTCTGCGTAAGCCTCATCCTGCATCAGGCCAAACTTAAGGCCTGAAACGATGGAGGCGGCAGCGTCTTCCTCTTTGAGCCCGCGCATCCCAGTGCAGACGGACGCGCCCTTCTCCTTGGCGTTTGCGCAATAATAGCGCCGCGCTTTGCCGCTGCCGGCTACTGTGAGATTCCCGCCGCACTGCCCGCAACTCATCAACCCTGACAGCAGGTATTTACGCCGTCGCAACGATTGCCCTACGGAGAGGCCTTTCTTGTCTGTTGCTGGTTTTGTGCTGCGCACCTTTCGGTGTCCGGCTTGCACGGCTTTTACCGCGTCCCACAGATCTTGGTCGATGATCTGTAGGTCAGGCACGTCCTGAACCTCCCAATCCTCGAAAGGGTTAAGACGCGAGACCCGTTTGCCGGTCTCGGGGTGTTTGGAATAGCGTAGTCGGTTCCAGACGCGACGCCCGATATAAAGCTCATTATTTAAGATGCCGGTGCCACGCGTTGGATTGCCATTGATCGTGTTTTGCTTCCAGTGGCCGCTGGTAGCGCGTTTGGTGTCGGCGGCAGGAGAGGGGATGCCGTCTGCGTTGAGCTGTGCCGCGATCTTGAGGGGTGACAAGCCGGACGCGTATTCCGTGAAGATGCGGCGCACGATAGTAGCTTCATTGTCGTCAATACTGACGTGGCCTTTCTGAACCAGACCGTCTTGTCCAATGCGGGGGGCATAGCCGTAAGATTTGCCGCCTGCGCTTTGACCCCGTTCAAACTTTCCGCGCAGACCGCGCCGTGTTTTAAGGGCGAGGTCTTCAAGAAATATCTGTGCCATCGTGGACATAATGCCGATGTCGAGCAGGCCGAGTTTACCTTTGCCCAACTGGTGAAGCTCAATGTCTGCGAAGGTCGCTGCCTTGTAGAAGTTCGAGGCCCGTTCCAGATCACGCCCAAGGCGGTCGACGTGTTCGAACAGAACGATGTCAAAGGAGCGTGCGTGAACTGCGTCGAGCAACGCCTGAAACCCAGGGCGGTCCCGTAGGGCACCAGACATCCCGGCGTCGGCGTATTCTTTGACCACTTCATACCCGTTGCGTTCTGCGTGTTTGCGACATTCGCTGAACTGATCGTCAACAGACTTCGGGTTCTGCATATCCGAGGAGTAGCGGGCATAGATTGCCACGCGAGGTTTGACCATCATTTAGAATCTCCTTGGGGCGCAAATCTGGGTCGCCTTTGTTTGGAATACAATCCAAAATTGAAAAGATTGTGGATAGACTGCCATAATCTGGCCGAAATCTCGGCTATTATCCAAATCACTGCGCTTGGTGTTTCTTCCTTCGTTCTGCCCTCTTCGGTAGCCCGCTTGGCGGCAACTTCAGCTATCAGGTCGATCAGATTTGTGAGGGTCATTCGGTTCTCTTTCGGTTGTGGACACACAAAACCAACAACACGACGAGACACGGTGGCCCTTAGCGGTTGATCGTCTATGCCCGCACAGAGATGATCTGTGCGGGCGTCTCTGTATTTAACGGCGCGCTGACATCTGTAGCAGCAGAAGGGTCGCCAGCGCGCCTGATGCGGGGTGTCTAAACCCGCATGTTCAGTCAGGCTGCTGCGCGCAGCCCCTGAAGGGCCTTCTCGGCACGAAGAAGATCGTGCACCGCCGAAAGCGTTACGTAGAGCTCGACTAGCACTCCCAGAGCGTTGGTTAGCCGATCGGCCTCCGGCGTCAGACGCTCCATTCCGTATTCCTGCGTGTCGGAGACGTTCTCCGCGCTGTGATCGTAATGGGTATCGACATAGGTTCCTTCGATGATCTCAGCATCGAGCACGCCCACCAGATCGTGCAGCTTTGCGAGAACGCCCTTATCGAAGATCGCCCCACGCTGAAGCAGGACTGCGAGTTCTTGCGCCATGCGTTTTGGCTTTGGCGAAATGAGGTCGAGGACGTCCTGTTCGATGCCCGTCGCAGCGGCGCGCGCAAGCGGGTAGCAGGCGGCTGCCATTGGTGTAACTTCTGTGCCTGATGTGAATGGTCGTTCCATAGTCTTTATCCTTTGATGTTTGGGGTGCGGGGCGCTCGAAGGCGCGGTTCCCAAAAGGAAACCGCGATCTACGCGCGACTACCGTGCCTGTTGTTCCCGGCGTTCTTCTTGCGCAGCTGCCCGTATGTCAGCGTCGGCCTGTAATCGTGCCTGCACGGCATTCATCCGCTCGATCAGTGGCGGATCGAGACGACCGATGAGTGTTCCGCTATCGTCATCGTCATCGAAACCAGGATGATTGACGCTGACGATGATCCGACGGGCACAGACAAAGCGCGACGGCCGCTTCAGGCCAGCGGCGTGCCAGGACGCCAACTCCCCGACCCTCACCTCGTAACCGCGGTTCGCATTGGTAGGTGCTGACGTGCCGTAGGCAAGTTCGATGAAGCAGGTCCCGCCTTTGGTAAAGACGTCGAGAACCAAGCAGGGGCGACGTTTGGGTCGCGTGCCCGCTGAGGCGTCGTATTCGTCCGCAAGAGGATACCGGAACAAGACGACATCGCCGCGTTCGACAAGGTTTTGCCAATCAAAGGCCGGCACGAAGGGTTGAGGGGATTGATACATCTGGGGTCTCCTGTGATGTGACTGAAACATCGACACCAGCTTTGGAAACTTAAAAAGCCTCCCGTTTTGCTGCGCGTCACAAAGACCGCGCAGCAAAACGGGAGCGAAGGCGAAATCGCGTAGCGGAGGATCTATGCCCATCATTGTCATCAGAAAATAATCGAAATGAACCTGCTTGGTAAATTTCTCGCACCATCTAAGTTGGTTGACAAGTTCACCTGGTGCGTGTTATGTTCTCGTTAACCACAACGGGAGAGCAACCATGCCAACTACAGAGATCGGGAAGGAACTTCGAAAACTACGAATTGACGAAGAAGAGCGACTGATCGATATGGCGAGCCGACTTGAAAAGTCTTCATCCTTCGTTTCAGCCGTAGAAACGGGAGGTAAGCCGCCTCCGGTGGGTTTTGAAGATTTAGTCATTTCGGCTTATCGACTAACAAATAATGCTGCGACAATATTGCGTAAGGCGGCGGACCTTTCGCGCAAGGCTTTTACGATCCAGCCAGAGAGCGATTTGGGCAAAGAAGCTATTGGCTTGATGGCCCGCCGCATGAACTCCAAGATGGATGCTCTGACTTCCGAGGAGCTGGAACATATACTTTCAATCCTGCGGAAGGGAGACGCCAGTGGTGGGTAATATCGAAGACTATAAAGCACCTCCCACCAGTTGGGCAAAAGTCGACGCCTTGGCAGACAGCTTGCGATCGAACCTCAAAATGGAGCGGGAGACGAGAATCCCGATCGTAAATGTTGTAGAGAAGATACTCTATGAGCAACTTGAGCTTTTTGAGTTTCAGGTTCGAGGTCGGGTGGAAATGGGATCTGCTGAAGGCCTCACATGTCCAAAGGGAGACTTCATCAGATTTCGCGAAGATGTTTACGAGAGTGCTTGTGATGGTGGGGTCAGAGCAAGGTTCACATTTGCCCATGAGCTCGGACATTTCTTTATGCATACAAATGTGCCGCTAGCTCGCGCGCTGCCAAGTGAACGGCTGCCCGCGTATAGGTCCGCAGAAACGCAGGCTAATCGGTTTGCCGGCACATTGCTAATCCCCGCCGCGCTGCTCACCTCACAGCACACGGTCGAGCAGATTATGTCTGAGTTCGGTGTGTCGAAACCAGCAGCTGAGTTTAGGCTCTCAGGTCTAAGAAAAGATGGAGTGCTTTAACGAAAGAAAGCTCAGGTTGCAGCCCGAGCCTTCAAACGAATTCTGTATCGTGCAAAAGGGGCTAGACGATGCAGAGCCACCTCAGAGCACAAATCAGTGTCCTCGCAACACCGGTTTGTACATCACTTTGAGGGAAATGGCAAGATACGCCCTGAGGAGATGTGGAATGACAAAGCGTCACATGCCACCACCGCCGGGATACCGGTACGTTTTTCGCCCTTGGCGGACGTGCCCTAAGACCGGCAGCCGGCTCTATGCGAAAGCATTTGGGTTTCGCGCTTGGCCAATTCTGGTCCCAGAATAGGCTATCGCGATAAAATCATAGGTGGGCGGATATCCGCCCGCCTTAACACTCAACTTGCCATAGAAGGAAAACGAAATGGCTAAAGGAACCGTAAAGATTGGCCGAAGCGCCAAGTCCGGCCGCTTTACAACCGTAAAGCAAGCCCAAACAAGAAAATCGACACATGTGGTCGAAACTATAAAGCGGAAGTAGCGATAACTGGGCAGCCGCGGTTTGCGGCTGTCCTTCAATTCGATGATTTGAACGCCGTCCTCTTTCCGTGTGCAATGCATGCCGTAGTTTGCCGCTTGGTTGCTTCGACGAATGAGGGGGGGCGCGAAAAGGGCCGCCGTGATGCGGCGTGTTAAACCCACTGATGAAGTCGCATGCGAGAATTTATGGGGCGATAAGGTGGCTTGAGACCTCTACTGTCGACGGAGTGTCCAGAGAGGGAAGGTCCCTCTTTGGTCCAAGCCGGATAGGCTGCCAGGGGGTGCAGGGGGAGTGGCGAACGATGACCCTGCGAGTGGGGATGAAAGGGGTGGGCGAAACCTCCCTTTCTCGGGCTGAAAGCCCCTTGAGGGTTTGGGAGAGCCGGGCGTCTCCCAAGGCTGCCGCAGGCGGCCGGGGGTCCAGGGGCTTGCCCTTGGCGAACGCGTAGCTCGAACGAAGAACCGAAGGGCCGAAGTGCGAGCTACTTAGTGAGTAAAAAACTCGCGCTAAGATATGGGCACGAGTCGTTTTGGCTCTAAGCAAACTGTGCGCACCCACCACATAGCCTCAGTGCAGCTTATTTGAGGCCGACTTTCATATTTATAATGGGTGGCAGGTACGAATTGGAATTGCTTGAAAGTCACGGCATCAAAAGAGAAAGCTTAGTAATTGCACGATTGAGGCTTACACTATTTTCCGCCGCATCATGGGGACGCCAGGAGGTTGAAACAAAATTCGATAAACTATAGTTATAGTTCACGCCAGTTGCTGCATCACTTCTGGCACTAGGTGTCAGATCATTTCGAATACCCGCATTGGAGGAGGCCTTAGCAAGTTCAACAAGATACTCTTTTGCATTAAGGACCGTCATTTCGATATCTGGCCTAAGCCGGGCGGCGCTGACTTTCAAGAACGAACCAATACCTACAGTGTCTGCTAATAGCCAAGATTCAATTTCAGTCCGTGCTATGCAGAACAGCATGTTATCAGGTAGGGGCTCTCGAATTTTTGCGGAATCTAGCCAATTCTTCCTGAGTGACGGCGGGCATTCAGCGTTATCCAAATCGGTTATGATTAGCACGGGGGATCTTTGTGCTAGATTATGAAACTTACTCAAGTTCTTCTTGATGTAACCAAAGCCTCCGTAAACTTTTCCAAGTTCTTGACTGCTGGTTCCAGCTGGACAGCACTCCAATATAAGCCTTTGCGCTACTGCTCTGCTTAATACATCTTCAATACAATAAAAGACGTTCATAGTGAAAAATCAAGCTGCCCAGTTTTTCTGGCGTTCGGCAGGACAGCTTCAGCTGGCGAAAGCCCAGCACTGAGCGCGGC
Organism: Sulfitobacter sp. TCYB15; assembly: GCF_040435955.1. Classification (NCBI taxonomy): domain Bacteria; kingdom Pseudomonadati; phylum Pseudomonadota; class Alphaproteobacteria; order Rhodobacterales; family Roseobacteraceae; genus Sulfitobacter; species Sulfitobacter sp. TCYB15. Next base: position 20,965 of record NZ_CP159193.1, on the reverse strand, counting down.
TTGCTCGTCTTCAGAAACGCTTCGAATGGTCGATCCGTCTTCGGATGGTGACAATACCACTATCCCTCGAGGGTCAATCCCCGAATTTGAGAGTAGTGCTTCGCTGTGCGTAGTTACGATAAATTGTCTGCCACTTCTTGCCTTAGATTTTACAGAGCTCATTATTCGTGGAAGCTGAGCGACAATCTCTTCATTGAGAGATAGTTCCGGCTCCTCCAAGAGCAGAGGCGAGCTGCCACCCTCCTGCAAAAGCCAGAGGATCGACATTATCCTGAGGGTTCCATCCGAGAATTGATCTTCTCGTTGTTTAGCGCCTTGTGGCCGATGGTGTCTAAACCTTATTTCTAAATGCGGATGCCCGGTGACATCGTCTTTTAAGAACTTAAGGTCTTCTAATTGTGGCACAACCGTTCGCAAAGCACCTTCGATACGTCTTAGTCGAGCGTCTCTTGTGCGCTGGGTAGTCCGAGCAATTCTCAACATAAACGCTTGACCAAATGGATCATCGTCAATGACCCGTCCACCGATTTGGTCCCCAAATTTTAATAGCTGAGGGACAAGATGGACGTAGGTGGCTCCAGACAGGAAATCGACCAATTCCCGAAAGTTTGCGTTCGCACTGATTTGTTCGATATGTGTTTCACGAAGTAGGAGTTCATCCTTTTTTTCTGCTTTTCCAGGTCGATCAATTAAAACCTTGGAATTTCCCTCAGAGTTAAACTTCGTAACACGCTCCCTCGTAACCAGCGGTTCACGCTTTCCCTTTGGTGGAATGTTGAATCCGAGCTCGTATTGCCAAGCTAATAAGCCATCATCATTTACAATATCGATCTCTATTAGAATTTCCGTGTCATTTCTAGCGTGGAGACACCGAATCTTACCGACGCCTCCTCGACTATCTATGGCGTCTTGAAGCCCACCACCACGGTGCTTCGCGATATCCCTTAAGAATCTGACGGCGTCTAGCAAATTTGACTTTCCAGAAGCATTCGGCCCAAGGATATAGACGGCTTCAGGAAGATCTAAGATCTCTCCAGACTTGAAGTTCCGCCAATTCTTAAGCTTCAACCGACTGATGTGCATTGCAATTCCTAAAAGATGTCTCGAAATATTCTAGCGAGAGGGTGGGCATTAAACAAGCTTTCATAAACCCGAACTTTAGGCTGGGTATCGTGAATACGAGTGTCGGTTATTGCTTGTTCTGTCTATTAGTTGCCCAGCCAAGGTGAACGTGAACAGTCCATCCCAACCGCTCGGCGTATGATGGAGCGTTGCTCGACTTTCGTTGAGGCAAAATCTTTCATCTGAAACCTTCAACCCGCTGAAATTATCATCTCAAAATTTGCATAACCATTTTCTCATCTCCACCACCAAGGAGATTAAAAGAATGGACGGCTCAAACTTCAACACCCGCTACCCCGTCGTGCTGCGTTTCGAGGGGATCGGCCCCGAAAACATTGCCGGATACGAAAAACACCGCAAGAGGGTGGGGGGCGATACCGGTCACATCCTGGAGCACCCGCCGGCTCCAAATCGCCGCCTGATTGGCTCCGAAAATTGGGCGGCAGAAGCTTTAGCTGAGATTGCCGAAATAAAGGCACAGAACTTCGCGGCCGAGCTTGAGGCGCTCGAACGGCGTAACCGTAAGAAGGACATTCAGAAGCGGCTGGCGGAAGGACCGCATAACCCTTGGCGTCCTACGCGGCACGGTCCAATGCGTGAGGTGATTTTGACGGCCAACAAAGAGTGGTTCGATGCTGACCCTGCAGCAGTCTTCGATGAAGGTGTCGAAAACAACCAAAGGATTGCGGATTTCGAGCTGTTGTCGATTGCTTGGCTGAAAGAACAGTTTGGCGATGACGTCATTCACGCCCGCGCAGACCTTGATGAAGAAGCTTATCACATCCACGCCGTAATCATGCCGCGTGTCTGCGTGGAGATGATGCGCACGGACAAGGCAACGGGCGAGAAGAAAGTCATCGCGACCCGGAAGATGCTTCAACCATCAAAGTTCGACGTAATAGAAGACTACGAGCACGCTCAGGATAGCGTCGGCGCGTGGTTTTCCAAAATCGGTCTCGAACGCGGTGAAAAGCGCAAGGAGGCGTTCCGCCAGGCTGTCGCCCAAGGTGAAACGCCGCCGCCAAAACGGATGCATACAAAAACGAGGGACTGGCGGCGCAAGAAGGATAGTGAACTGGCCAAGCGTGAGCATGATCTTGATGCTCGAACTGACGCGGTCGAGGAAAAGTCGGCGGAGGCGGACGCCATCATCGACATAACCGAAGCCATCGCGGACGGCGTTGTTGATCCCTCGGCTGATGGAACAGTGGCAATCGCACCGGTGAAGGGTCGCGAGAATGACCCAGTTTTCCTGAGAGCACAAAACAAAGCGAGGCAATCGCCCATGGGCGCAGCGCGCGTTGCGAAAGCCTTCCGCCGCGGATGGGGCGCAATGTTCAAGAAAGCGCGCACGGACGCCTTTGAGCGGGTTTCGGATGAGTTCCGCGCTGCCAACCGAACATTAGAGGAGGCGACATCAATGCTGGCGAAGATCGGGGCCACTCTCGGCGATGGCTTCACCGGAAATGTAGGCGCGCTCTCGGAACTTGCTCAGCGACTCAAGAAGGCAGTTATCGCGGGAAATCTTTCACATGAAAGAGCCGAAAAAAGAAGTTCTAACAAAGACAATGGTTTAGGAGATTGACCGTTTTTTGTTGCCGTAAAAGTCACCGCACGCCGATTTGCTCTCCCATCTTTTTTTTACGCAGCCCAGACATTCCGCCCGGGCCTGAACTTATTAAGACAGAGGATTATTAGATGAACAACCGCATGCAAGGAAAGCCTTCCAAAACCACCCGTAAGAAACGCGCTGACGTGCCGATGAGCGCAGCGATGCAGGCAGCGATGTTCAAGGTCGCCAATGTTGCCGCGAACTTGTCCAGAAAAGATGAAGCAGCCCAGCAAGCTGCGCGCAAAGCGATTGCAGACACTATCGAGGAATGGATCTCATTCCTGACGGAACATGATCAATCGGCAGTTGATGAGTTCTACTATGAGATCAGCATGCTTGCCTCTGTTGGTAATCGCCGCCGCATTTCCAAACACGCGCTTATGCCCACAACGGTCGCCGAACGAGTTGAGGGCGATTTGCAAAAGCAAAAGGAAGAAGCTGAAGCAGCGAAAACGCGAGCTGCAGAAGGCGATAAAGAGGGCGGCGCGCCAGTTCCGGCATAAGCTCAGGCGCAAACCTCAAGATTAGTTCGCCAAAGTCCAAATCCCCCTCCCGCAACCAACTTCAGCGAATAGGCCGCAGTCGAAAGACCCGCGGCCTTTTTGCTGTCCGCAAAGCTCAATAGTTCCAGCAGCTTACCTTGGCAATCGAGCTCGTGATGTTCCTTCTGTTCGTTCCAGCTCACCACCACCGTGTCGATCAACGTGTGAAGCTCATCAGCCGCTGAACCGGCAACTACCTCATCCGACAGCGTGCTGGCGAGATCAGCCACGTAGGCCCTGTAGAGGGACGGCAGGTCTTCCGGTAGGTCGACCGGAGTGGGGACCAGTGCTTCCCGCTCGGCCCGTAGTACTTTTGGACCTGTCACGGTTTTGTGCCGCCCCAAGTGCTCGTTTAAGCCACTTTCCTTTCGAAAGCGACGGGGCTTTTCCAGCCCAGTGCTGAGTGGCGGCGACGCGGATTGTAGAAGCCATTGATGTATTCGAAGATGGCCATCTCAGCCTTCCGCCGCGTCTTCCAAGGGTGCCGCCAAATCAGTTCAGCCTTGATGGTTTTGAAGAACGTCTCAACGGCAGCGTTGAAGCTCCTATATTCGTCAAGCCTTGATCTGGGACGATTTTGGGACGCAAAGCTGGCTATAAATTTCGCGCACGATGTAGCGTTTTAGGCAACGAATAATCTCGCTCTTGCTCTTCCCGTCTTTTGTGCGTTTCTTGACATAAGCCAGTGTCGGTTCGTGGCTTCGCATCCTGACAATGGCAACACGATAGAGGGCAGCATTGGCCTGGCGATTGCCGCCCCGGTTCAGTCGGAACCGATGTGTTTTCCCACTCGATGCCGGAATGGGACAAACCCCGCAAAGCTTAGCGAAGGCAGCCTCTGATCGAATGCGTGTTGGATCATCGCCAACGAGGATCAGCATCTGTGCGACCGTCAAAGTGGCAATGCCGTGGGATGCCATTAACTCTGGTGCGCGTTCTGTGACAAGCCGTTCCAGTTCCTTATCGTGCGCAATAATCTCTTCGTGCAGCCACAGCCAACGACGCGCCAATGCACGCATGGCGGCTTTAGCAGAGGCCAATGGATTGTCGATATCACCAGGTCGAAAGGCGGCGATGTGCCGGATTAGTGCGATTTTCCCACGGATATGATTCAGTGCGTCGCGCAAATCGGCGGGTGCATTTATGATCAGTGTTTTCAGGGTGACCATTGCCTGCGAGCGCGATTTAACTGCGGTATCACGTGCAATCTTCAGATGGCGAATCATTTCTGATGACCCCGTCTGTGTCTTCGGTCGTGCCGTAGCTTGCCCAGAAAGAACGGAACGTGCGGCACCTTCCGCGTCCAAACTATCTGTCTTGCCCTGCGTGTATCGCAGTTGCCGATTTGGACGCGTGACCTCAATGACATTGTGGCCGTGGGCGAGCAACGATCGCGAAAGACCTGCGCCGTAAGAACCGGTGCCTTCAATCCCGAATGCCTGAACTTTCCCAAGAGACTGAGACCAACGCTCCAATTCTAAATACCCCTTCGGATTGGTTGGAATGGAGAGCGTCGCTAAGCGGGTGCCTTGCGTATCAATCGCCACAGCGACGTGGCTGGCCTTGTGCGTGTCGATGCCGATAATAACTGGGTGTGTGGTCTTCATGATGCCCTCTTTGCTAAGAATGCCCAGGCACCGATCCGAGGGGACAGGACTGTGATGGGGCGTACCCGTCAGGCTCCTATAAGGTCACATCTCGCCCGTTGCCGGGGCGACTTGATGGTCGACACGTCAACGCAATGACACGCAGTCAATCGTAACATGGGTCAGGCCATCAAGCCGCAATACCATACTCACAATCATAGCAATTTCCCTTGCCAGACATCGACACCTTGAACCCGTGCTGGCGCAGGATCTTCTGGTAGTCGTGCGAACAATATTGCGACCCACGATCCGTGTGATGGATGCAGTCCTTGGGCGGCTGACGGAACGCGATGGCCATCTTCAAAGCCCTGATCGCAAGGTCGCGTTTCATCCGGTTCGAGACCGCCCAGCCAACTACACGCCGTGAATGCAAGTCCAATATCACAGCCAAGTACAGCCACCCCTCGCGCGTCCAAATATAACTGATATCGCCTGCCCACTTTTGGTTGGGCGCATCAGCGTTAAAGTCACGATCCAGCAGGTTTGGCGCGATATTGAACTTATGATTGCTGTCCGTTGTCGCCTTGTATTTACGAGTTCTTACGACCGATATGCCGTTCTGACGCATCAGCCTGCCTACGCGGCGGTGCCCTACATTCAGACCAATTTCCTTCAGCTCTTCGGTCATACGCGGCCTGCCACTCTCGGGACATTGCTGCGCAATACCCTGCCGTGCAGTGCATAACTGCCCAAACTGAGACGGGATTGTTCTTCCCCTCTCGGGACATCACTGCGTGATGCCCTGCCGGGCAGTGGATATGGGCCAGCGTGACCAAATCAGACCGCTGCCTGCGGCTGGCTGGACGGCTACGATGCGCCCGCAAACCACGCGGGCTGACTGCCATAACCCGGCACATCAGATTGATGGAAAATGTTGTTCGGTGTTCTTCAATGAACTTAAACCTCACGGCTTTTGGCTCGCAAAGAACACCGTGGCCTTTTTTAACACTTCCCGCTCCTCCTTGAGAATGCGGTTCTCACGACGCAAACGGTCATTCTCTTCGGCAAGGCTAAGATCCTCTTTTGACACCACATCCGTGTCTCGATGTGCAGTGATCCATTTGTTCAGCGTCGACATGCCGACGCCCAGATCGTCAGCCACCTGTTTGCGCGTCAGTCCACTGGTTAGCGCGATACGCACCGCATCAGCGCGGAATTCATCTGTGCGTTTCAGTCCCATAGTTAGTCTCCTTTGTTGCAGTAGATGCTATCAAAGGAGCGGCATCAAACCGCGACAGGTCCACATCGTGTCGGCGCAGGGCCTCACCGGTCTCGTGCTCTTGGGCTCGGACCTTTTCTACAAACGTCTTCCGAAAATCCTCATAGGCGGCGTCTTGCATCAGACCTGTCCGCAGACCGCTCAGGATGCTTTCGGCAGCGTCGGTCTCGGACAGGCCGGGCATGCCGGTGCAGACAGCCTTGCCCTTCTCTTTATGGTTGGCACAGTAATAGCGTCGGCGCGCGCCTTTGCCCGCGACAGTAAGGTTGCCGCCGCATTGGCCGCAGCTCAGCAGTCCTGAAAGCAGATACTTCCGTCTGCGGGCCCACAATATCGAACACTCGATGAGCAGGCGCGGGAATTGCCATGACAATGCGCGCGTCCATTGTCCTCAGACCAATGGCGGACAAAGACTTGCCTGAGAGCTTCTTCAACCTGCTCAAACGGGAACGCGTCCGGCGTCGAACATATAAGACCCGCGAGCAGGCCAGACAGGACATCTTCGACTACATCGAAATGTTCTATAACCCGAAACGCAAACATGTCAGAAACGGTATGCTGTCGCCTGTCGACTTCGAAAACAGACAGTCCAATGTGAACCCAGAAGGTGTCTAGGAAACCAGGGGCTATTCAGTCCTGCTCAAACTTCACCGTGAAACTGAGCGATAATGCGAGACGCAGTCGCTTCGTTGATAGCCAAGATCGTATTGTAAAGAGTTGCGATTCTTAGCAAAGACTTAACGTCGACGTCGTGGGGCATGGCTGAGAGTGGGTCGATGAAGAAGAACAGAGCATCAAGGTGTCTCTCGGTAATCATTGCCCCAATTTGTGCGTCCCCGCCCAGAGGCCCGCTTTTAAGGCAGGTAATGTCCAAATGTTGATTGTCACCGAGAACTGACCCGGTATTTTCACCGAGACTTGACCCCCCCAGTTGTTATGTTCTTTGCTTTATGATGGCGTCAATGCCGCTTTCTCCTTTCGTTTTTGTTTGGCTGTCGTCGAGCTGGCCTTGAACCGATAGCTGTCGTTGCCGGTCTCGAGAATGTGGCAACGATGTGTGAGGCGGTCGAGGAGCGCAGTGGTCATCTTTGCATCACCGAACACGCTGGCCCATTCACTAAAGCTCAGGTTGGTTGTGATGACGAGGCTGGTGCGCTCGTAGAGTTTACTCAGAAGGTGGAACAGCAACGCGCCACCCGAAGCGCTGAACGGCAGATATCCCAGCTCATCCAGGATCACCAAATCAGCTTTCACCAGCACCTCAGCGATCTTTCCTGCCTTGCCTTGGGCCTTTTCCTGCTCCAAAGCGTTGACCAACTCGACCGTGGAGAAGAAGCGCACACGCTTGCGATGATGCTCGATTGCTTGAATGCCGAGGGCGGTAGCGACATGTGATTTTCCCGTTCCAGGGCCCCCGATCAGCACTACATTCTCAGCCGCGTCCATGAACTCGCATCGGTGAAGTTGGCGGACCAAAGCTTCACGGACTTCGCTGGCACCAAAGTCGAAGCCAGAGATGTCTTTGTATGCCGGAAAGCGTGCTGCCTTCATGTGGTAGGCAATGGAGCGCACCTCACGTTCAGCCATCTCGGCTTTAAGCAGCTGCGACAACATGGGGATCGCTGCATCGAAAGCGGGCGATCCCTGCTCATGCAGGTCCTGCACGGCCTGTGCCATGCCCGGCATCTTCAGGCTGCGCATCATGATGACGATGGCAGCACCGGCGGGATCATGACGCATGACGTGTTCCTCCTGTAGTGCGTAGCCCGTCATATCGTGCGACATTGGCCTCGGGCTCCTTATTCAAAGAAAGGGCCGCAGGCGGGGTCACATCGGGCTGGTCTACCGGTGCGCCATCCACCAGCCTGTGAAGTAGGTTCAAGACATGGGTTTTTGTTGGCACGCCCGCATCCAGCGCCATTTCCACCGCGCAAAGCACGGCCTGTTCGTCATGGTGGAGCACCAAGGACAGGACGTCGACCATCTCGCGGTCACCACCTGGCCTACGCAACATATGATCCTGCAGCTTCCGGAACCCTTCTGGCATCTCAACGAAGGGCGCCCCGTTGCGCAGCGCGCCGGGTTTGCGTTGAACCACCGCCAGATAATGGTGCCAGTCATAAATAACGCGCCCTGGCTGACGGTGTGAGCGTTCAATAATGCGCTCATGCGTGCAGACCACATGGCCTTCGGCGACGACGACCAGCCGTTCAGGATAGATACGGAGACTGACAGGGCGGTTCGCAAAGCTGGCAGGCACTGAGTAGCGATTACGGTCGAATGCTATCAGACAAGTGGGGGATACCCGCTTGCTCTGCTCGACAAAGCCGTCAAACATTGTGGGCAGTGGCATCAGCGCGGCCTTCTCGGCGTCCCAGACATCCGCAATATTGCCAGGCAATCTGCCATGCGGTGTCTCGGTCCACAGAAGCTTGCAGCGCTCCTCCAGCCATTCATTCAGCGCATTGAGGTTCGGAAAGGCGGGCATGAGTTGCCAAAGCCGTCGTGCTGCAGGCACGCCTTTGGCGTGATGGCGGGCGTCGCGCACATTCTTCTCAACCTGACCTTTCTCCCACCCTGCCGCGGGATTGCAGAACTCAGGGTCAAAGACATAATGGCTGGTCATCGCAAGGAACCGTGCGTTTACATCGCGCTTCTTTCCGACGCCAATCCGGTCGACGGCTGTCTTCATGTTGTCATAGACGCCACGCCCCGGAACACCCTCAAACACCCGAAAGCCATGCCAGTGGGCATCGAACAGCATCTCATGCGTTTGCAGCCGATAGGCCCGGACCAGAAATGCGCGGCTGTGTGACAGCTTGATATGGGCGACCTGAAGCTTGAGGCGCTCGCCCCCGACATAGGCCCAGTCCTCGCTCCAATCGAATTGGAACGCCTCGCCTGGCTGAAAGACCAACGGCACGAAAACACCACGGTCAGTCGTATGTTGACCACGCTGTCGTTCGCCCTTCCAGTTCCGCACGAAGGCCGCGACACGCTCGTATGAGCCATCAAAGCCGAGCTGAACCAGATCCGCATGCATCCACTGGCTGACAGTGCATTGCCAAAGGCAATGTCACGAGAGGCTGCTTGGCCGTTCGCCGTTCCTTCCGTGATTTACGCTGCTCAGAAAGCAACCAGTCTGTCAGCTTATCAGCATAAGGGTCCAACTTGCTCGGTCGGTCCAAAATCTGGAACTCGGGCTCAACTATCCCTGTCCGCAGATACTTCTTGATCGTGTTGCGAGACACCCCTGTCCGGCGCGCAATCTCGCGGATGGGCATCTTGTCTCTCAGAGCCCATTTCCGAATAATCCTCAGAAATCCCATGTCTAACACTCCAATAGCTCCCAGCTGATTCAAGCAGGGGAAAGGTTGCACATGGGTCAATTCTCAATGACAATTTCTACAGTTGCCGGGTCAGTTCTCGGTGACAATCAACAAGTGGGCGTCAGAAAGCATGGAGGGGGTGCGGGTGCATCCGCCCGGGACCGGGATCATGCACACGATCAATCTCGAACAGCTTGCCACCGTGTTGGAGGTTGGCAAAGACGGTTTTGCGCATCCCGACATGTTATTGGGAACAGACAGCCACACACCGATGATCAACGGCACGGGGTGATGGCATGGGGTGTTGGTGGGCTTGAAGCGGAAAGCGTCATGTTCGGCCAGCCGGTATCGCTCGCGGTGCCGAAAACAGTCGGCGTGCGATTGATCGGGTGCCTGCCCGCGGGAAGCTTTGCAACTGACCTCGCGCTGGAAGTGACGCACAGGCTTCGTGAAATTGGGGTGACTGGCGAATTTGTAGAGTTTTTTGGCCCCGGGGTTGCCGGTCTAAATGCCGATGCGCGCGCGGTTGTCGCAAACATGGCACCGGAATACGGGGCATCAACCGGGTATTTCCCTGTCGATAAAACAACAATCGACTACCTTGAGCGCACTGGTCGTAGTGCAACCCTTTGCGCGCGGATCGAGCCCGCGTTTCGCGCCATGGGGCTTTGGTTCGATCCAGATGCCACACCGGCTTTCGACAGGGTAGTAGAGATCGATTTATCGACCATTGCGCCGATCATCGCCGGCCCACGTCGGCCCCAAGACAGATGCGCGCCCCGCGATGCCCAAACGCGGATAGAGAATGCAATCGGGCGACCGCTTGGACACATCGACAAGGGTGAAGGCTGCACCCCCGACGGCGCAGTGGCGATTGCGGCGATCACCAGTTGCACCAATACTTCTGATCCATCGCTTCTTGTTGCTGCTGGCATTCTGGCACGAAATGCACGGGAAAGGGGACTGACTTCGGCACCATGGGTAAAAACATCCCTCGCCCCCGGCTCCCCCTCGGCGCAGGCGCTATTGCGTCGCGCAGAACTGGACGGTGACCTGTCAGCGCTTGGGTTTGATGTCGTCGGATTTGGCTGTACCACCTGTATCGGAAACTCCGGCCCGCTACCGGAAGCAATCGAGATCGCTCTAAACGACGGAAAGGCGGTTGCCGCTGTCTTATCGGGCAACCGAAACTTCCCCGGACGGGTGCATCCCAAGCTTGATCTTGGCTTTCTTGCGTCGCCGCCCTTGGTCGTGGCCTATGCCGTGAAGGGCGATTTGAAAGGAGATATTGCGACTGATCCATTAGGGGTCGGAGCGCACGGTGAGGACGTCTTTTTGGCCGATATCTGGCCCGATGCAGAGGATATAGCAGCGGCTTTGACCAACGCACAAAGCGCAGATGATGTATCTCGCGCCTTTGCCGGTGCAAGCCAAAGTGCGGCCTGGAATCAAATAGATGCGCCAAACCAAAGCCAGTTTCCGTGGGACGCGGCATCGCGCTCCCTCAGGCCCCCGAAATTCGCGTCGGCAGTGCAACCGACCCGGCTGGGTCATTATCAAGCAAAGCCACTGATGGTGTTGGGCGATGATATCACGACCGATCATATCTCTCCGGCGGGTGCTATCTCTACCGATAGCGCCGCCGGCCAGTGGCTGATTTCTCACGGTGCCAAGTGTGATGACTTGAATGTCTACGCTGCCTACCGCGGCAATTGGGAGGTGATGCTCCGAGGTTTGTTTACCAATAAACTGGTCCGCAATCTTCTACTTGATGGGTTGGATCCTCATGAAACCGTCCTCGAAGACGGGCGGGTTATGCCAGTGTTCAAGGCTGCGGAAGCAATGGCGCAGCGCAGGGACAACGCAGTGCTGCTCGCAGGAGAGCGGTATGGTATGGGATCAAGTCGGGATTGGGCGGCCAAAGGGGTTGCGCTTCTGGGTGTCAGAGCTGTTATCGCACGCAGCTTTGAGCGGATCCACCGTACTAATCTGATCGGTATGGGAATTTTGCCTGTAAAAATTATTGACGATTTTGACCCGCAATCTGCTGGCTTGTCAGCGTTAGACACTTTGGAAATTGATGCGTCATTTGCAAAAATAGGTGTCCAGAAAGAGGTACCAGTTCGACGTTACCGACCAAATGGATCTGTGCAAAGTATTGCGTGTCGCGCCGCCGTGGAAACGCGACACGAGGTCGAACTCCTCCGAGTGGGTGGAGTGTTGTCTGGTATCCTGACATCTTGTTTGAGTTGACATATTGTCAGGCGTTTTTGACAGAAAACCTGCTGAGGCCACCACAGCTGGTCAAATGCTCTGCACCATTTGACGAATGACCGGTTTGGTGAAGCCGCGTTGGGGCAAGGTAAGGTGGCACCGATGTCCGGAGAAGGCCGACTTGGGCCGATTCTGCGAAGCGTAGAAAAGGCAGATATGCATCGCAAACGTCGCCAAATTTCATAGCGACGTTTGATTTCATTATGAAACAGAAAAGTCAGAGGCCCCGAACGCCTAGACTATTTCAGGAACTGTTCGGCGACCAGCGATTGTTGCTTTAGTCCATCCGGATCAAGGCCAGTCTTTAGTTTGCTGAAGTCTTCGGACCATTCAGAAGTCCGCGTGCGGACAGGAGGCTGTTGTGAACCCATTACCTTCATGACAATCGCAGCGACCTCATCCGCGGTCTGGTAGATACCCGTCTCTTGGCGATTTTGAGAACCCGCAATATATTTTTGAAGGATCGGCAGGTATTCGTCCTCCAACATGCCACCCGTCTGTTCGACTTGCTCCAACACCGTATTGGCGAACTCAGAAGCTATGCCGCCTGGCTCAACGGCGGTGAAGTGGATGCCGAACGCTGGGGTGATGTAGCTGGCCATTGCCTCTGTCAGGCCTTCGACAGCAAATTTCGCGCCGCAGTAGATTTCGTTGAACGGCTGACCAACCAAGCCACCGACAGAACTGATGTTGATCACATGGCCGGCGCGGGCTTTGCGCATGTGTGGCATGACCGCCTTGATGCAGCGCGTGACGCCTGTGTAGTTGATGTCGAGGATCTTTTGGATATCAGTTTCCTCGGCCTGCTCCAGGCTGCGCACATACCCCATGCCAGCGTTGTTGATCAGCACATCAATGCGGCCCTGTTCGGCAATAACGGTATCGACTGCTGCGTTGACAGAGTCCGCATCCTGCACGTCGAGTTGCAGCACGTTCAGCGATACCCCCGCAACCTGTGCAGCCGCATCAAGAGTGCCGCGTTTTTGTGTGTTGCGCATGGTGGCATACACAGTGTGTCCTGCCTGTGCAGCCTGAACGGCGGTGGCCACGCCAAGGCCAGTGGATGTGCCTGTGATGAGTATAACTTTCGGCATGGTTTGATCCTTTTGATTGCTATTTTGCGATCGAAAGCCAGACCCGCTCAAGGGTCTGTTCGATCAGTGTTTCGGGGATTTTCTGACCTGAAAGGACGGCACTGCGTGCGAGCTGCATGGCGGGAGCGACCAACAAAAGTGAAAGCAGACTGGTATCAAGATCGGCCAAAGTGCCGTCATCCACCCCGCGTTTTAGGAGTGCCGCAATATCAGCGGCATATTTGTCTGTGATGGCTTGTTGCTCTGGTGAGAGTATCTTTGCAGCACTCACATAATCGAGAAACAGGAAGTCCTGCGGGCGGGTACGCACAAAGTCGAACATCGCAAACCACATATTTCGAACAAGTTGCGCGCTGTCGGTCTCGACCTGGTGTTTGGTGACGGTGTGGTGGAAGTCTGCCTTGAGCTCCATGTACACCTTCCGGAGCATGTCATCCTTGTTTTCAAAATGGACGTAGATCGTGCCTGCCGAGACCTTTGCCCGCGCAACGATGCCTGCTACATTTAACGAGGAAATCCCGTTTTCCACAACTTCAGCGACCAAAGCGTCGCGGAGTTTTTCTCTGGTCTCTGATTTGCTCAGTCTTGGCATTTATCATCCTCACCGCAGGCTATGGTCAATTAAGGTAATGAATATTCATTATCAATATCGGTGTAGCAACTTTTCCTGCTTTTGTATGTTTAAGGTTTTAGGTGAGCGACCGAAGCACTCAACGTGCGGATGCTGCTGGCCAAGCGTAAGGCTCGACCTTCGCAGGTCACATGGCTATTGGTTCAGTCCGTGCAGGTGGCTTGCAGCTAAGTTCTGCCAAGGGCCATAGTGACCGTCTTGCAAAGCAACGTTTGCCCGCACTGCTGACCTCATCCTGCTAAATTATGCTGCACGATGCCACCGATGGCTGTCTTGAGGAAGCAACAGCCTAGCGATGATCAGCCCAACGAGTGGCAGTTTAGGGCCGTAAGCGGCCGCCTGTCCTAAGCGAATGCAGTTGTAAACATAAAATGCGGAGCTGATTGGGGCGGGGGTAAGGGTCCAGTCCAATGTCATGGGCAATGGCCATGGAGTGATTGAAGGCTAATTGGAATATTCACTCGGATCTGAAAGGGGAGGCGGCAAGCTTGGCGCGATCCTATAGGCCCTCCGTATTTGAGTGAATCAAATAAGTTGTTGAATTAACAGGATATCAGAATGCTTGGCCGCATCCGCGACGCGCAAACTTATGCGCGCCACGCAATTTTACCTGCTTCCCTACAAAACGCTTAAAAATCCAGGTTCTCGACGCTCAGCGCGTTTTGCTGGATGAATTCGCGGCGGGGTTCTACGACGTCGCCCATCAGCTTGGTGAACAGGTCGTCTGCTTCGGCCATATCCGCGACCTTAACCTGCAACAGGGTGCGGGCGTCGGGGTCGAGCGTGGTTTCCCACAGCTGGTCGGGGTTCATTTCGCCCAGACCTTTGTAGCGTTGCAGGGACAGGCCTTTTTCACCTTCGGCAAGGATCGCTTCAAGCAGGTCCATGGGGCCGTGGATCAGCTGGCTACGGTCTTTGCGCACCAGTTTGGCGGGCGTGCCGTAGACGTCTTGCAGATGCTCTGTGAACCCGCCCGAGCGTTTGGCCTCGCCCGACCGCAGCATACGACCGTCGAGGGTGCGCACCTCTTCCACGCCGCGCAGGATGCGGGCGAGGCGGACGCCGTGGTCTTGGGTGATGCGGCCTTGCCAGCCACGTTCCCATTCCAATGCGATCAGGTTCAGACGCTCTGCGACCTTGTCGGCCACGCCTTGCAGATCAGCATCGACCGCGCCCGGCACAAAGGCACCGGCGATGGCGGCCTGTTCCAGAATATGACGGGGGTAATGGGTCGGGAAAGCTTCAAGAACACGACGCATCTGGCGGGCCAGATCGACAACGCGGGCCAGATCCTGACCTGTGATTTCCTCGCCATTGCCCTGTTTTAGCATAGCGCCTTCTATGCCTTGCTGGATCAGGTAGTCCTCCATCGCGGCCTGATCCTTGAGGTAGACCTCGGACTTGCCACGCGACACTTTGTACAAGGGCGGCTGCGCAATATAGAGGTGGCCGTTCTCGATCAGCTGCGGCATTTGACGGTAGAAGAACGTGAGCAACAGCGTACGGATGTGTGCGCCGTCAACATCCGCATCGGTCATGATGACGATCTTGTGGTAGCGCAGTTTATCGATGTTGAATTCATCGCGGCCAATCCCGGTGCCGAGCGCCATAACAAGGTTACCGATTTCCTGACTGCCCAGCATCCGGTCAAACCGGGCGCGTTCGACGTTCAGGATCTTACCTTTCAGTGGCAAGATCGCCTGTGTCTGGCGGTCACGGCCCGTTTGCGCAGAGCCACCGGCGGAGTCACCCTCCACCAGAAAGACTTCGGTTTTGGACGGGTCTTTTTCGGAGCAATCCTTGAGCTTGCCCGCAAGGAAGTTCACGTCCATCGCGGTCTTGCGGCGGGTCAGGTCGCGGGCCTTGCGCGCCGCTTCGCGGGCGTGGGCGGCTTCGATGATCTTGCCGACGACGATCTTGGCAATCTGCGGGTTTTCTTCAAACCATTCGGCCAGCTTTTCGTTCACCAGGCCTTCGACGGCGGGGCGCACTTCGGAGCTGACAAGCTTGTCCTTGGTCTGCGAGCTGAACTTGGGGTCGGGCACCTTGACCGACAGCACGCAGGTCAGGCCTTCGCGGGCGTCATCCCCGGTGAAGGATACTTTTTCCTTCTTCGCGATACCTGAGGACTGCGCGTAGTTGTTGATCGTCCGCGTCAGCGCCCCGCGGAAGCCCGCGGTATGGGTGCCGCCGTCACGCTGCGGGATGTTGTTGGTAAAGGGCAGCACGTTTTCATGGTAGCTGTCGTTCCACCACATCGCGACTTCGACGCCGATATCGTCTTTCTCGCCCGAAATGAAAATCGGTTCGGGCATGACAGAGGTTTTCGACCGGTCGAGGTATTTCACGAATTCCTTCACGCCGCCTTCATAGAAAAGCTCGGTCCGCAGAGGTTCGGCAGGGCGTTCATCAGTCAGGATGATGCGCACGCCGGAGTTCAGGAACGCCAGTTCGCGCAGACGTTTTTCCAGCGTCTCGAAGCTATAGTCGAGGTTCGAAAACGTCTCGGTCGAGGCCATGAACCGGACTTCGGTGCCGGTGCGTTCGGTGGGGCCCACGACCTCTAGGTGTTTGGTGGTGAAACCGCCTTCAAAGCGCGCGACGTGTTCCTTGCCTTCGCGCCAGATGCGCAGCTCCAGCCAATCGGACAGCGCGTTCACAACCGATACGCCCACGCCGTGCAGACCGCCGGATACCTTGTACGAGTTGCTGTCGAACTTACCGCCCGCGTGCAACTGGGTCATGATGACCTCGGCGGCGGAAACGCCTTCTTCCTGGTGGATGCCGACGGGAATGCCGCGCCCGTTGTCACTGACCGAAACAGAGCTGTCGTCGTGAATTGTGACGTTCACCGCATCCGCATGACCGGCCAGCGCCTCGTCAATGCCGTTGTCCACGACCTCATAGACCATGTGGTGCAGACCCGACCCGTCATCGGTGTCACCGATATACATGCCCGGACGTTTACGAACCGCTTCTAAGCCTTTGAGAACCTTAATGGAATCTGCGCCATATTCCTCGGGGAGCTGATCGGTGTCGGACATATTGGGAAACCTTCTTTTGTTACCCAATTTATAGTGTTTTCCGCCACGATTGTCACGCGCCTGACACAAGATTTTGCGTTAGACGAAGGGGATGAGCAAACCTACGCAGATCAGCAGCGCACCGGCCACGATGTTGATGCGTTTCAGGGTCGCCGGGTCGGTCATCAGGCCGCGCAATTTGCCCACTAAAGCGGCGATCGCAAGGTTCCCGAACAGCGGGATCGCGACGGATGCGGCGATGATCGCGCCGACGTCCAATGCGGTGACATGGCGCAGATCAAAGAAGCCCGGCAACACACCGATATAGAACAGAACGGCCTTTGGGTTGCCCAGAATGGCCAGCAACCCGGCACCGAAACCGGCCCATGCGCCGGGGCGGGTCAGACGGTTGTCACGGTCGATCTTGGCGTCGGCATGGCGGATCAGCAACACGCCCATGATCAGGAACACGGCACAGGCGATCCAGCGCATGCCAAGCATGAACATATCAAACACCGACAGGATCCAGCTGATGCCAAGCACCGCCACCAGCGGCCAGAGCATATCTCCGATCGCCACCCCAAGGGCGAGCGGCCAAGCCGCGCCAAACCCGCCCGACAGCGCGCGTGCCATAATGGCAAGCCATACAGGGCCCGGGGTCAGAAACAGGATCACGAGCGCGCCGCAGTACAGCAGCAGATCGGGCAGGGCGATGGTCATGGAAGCATCCTTGCAGTTGAAAGGCCGAGGGTCTCTGTCACCTCAAGCCGTTGTGCGCGGGGGCCGAGCGTATCGAACAGCTCTTCTCCGGTACCGGTCATCCAGGCTTGGGCACCAAGGGCGCACAGTTCGTCATAGAGCGCGGCGCGACGGTCGGCGTCCAGATGGGCAGCGACCTCGTCCAGCAACAGCAGAGGCGGTGCGCCGAAATCAGCGGCCAATGCGCGGGCGTTCGCAAGGATCAGCGACACCAGCAGGGCCTTCTGCTCTCCGGTTGAACAATCGCGCGCGGGCACGTCCTTGGCGGCATAGACCCCTTCAAGATCGGCGCGATGCGGCCCGATCAGGGTCCGTCCCGCTGACAGATCCCGCATCCGGTTATCGGCGAGCGCCTGACGCATCCCCTCGGCGGTGGTGGGCATGTCGCAGATCAGATCAAGCGTCGCGGTGGGAAAGGCGGTCTCGGCCTGCGCCTGCGCCTCGGTGATGGCTTGCAAGGTAGCAACACGGTTGGCGTGGATCGCGCTACCGGCTTCGGCCATTTGCTGTTCCAGCGCGACATACCACGACGGTTCGCGCACCATGTCTTTCAGCAGGCGGTTGCGTTCGCGCATGGCCTTTTCATAGGCAAGCGACTGATCTGCATGGTCAGGCAGAAAGCTCAGCGTCATGCGGTCAAGGAAACGGCGGCGACCTTCGGCGCCTTCGATCCACAGACGGTCCATCGACGGGATCAGCCACAGCACCCGCGCAATGCGCCCTAATCCGGTCTGCGCCGTCGCCTTGCCGTCAATCCGCACCTGCCGCGCAGCACCTGCTTCTGACCAGATCTCGACCTCGTGGATCTGGCCCAGACTGTGCAGATGTGCGGTGATCTTCCAGCCAAGCGCCTCTGGCCGGCGCGTCATATCCGACGCGCTTGACCGGCGCAGGCCGCGGCCGGGGGACAACAAAGACACGGCTTCCAGAATATTGGTCTTTCCCGCGCCATTGGGCCCGAAAATAGACACAGGCCGCGCGTCGCAATCGATCACCGCACGTTTATGCGAGCGAAAATGCGACAGCGTCAGCCGGGAGAGGTAAAGGCCGCTCATACGATTGGTATGAATGCGTTAAGATGTTCGACGTAGCCTGTCAGCGTCACACACGCATCGGCATAACGACATAGACCGCAGACATGTCATTGCCTTCGCGCATCAACGTCGGATCACCGGAGGAGTTGAACAGGAACACGGCGTTTTCACGATCCACCTGGCTTGCGATCTCAAGCAGGTATTTCGCGTTAAACCCGATCTCCAGCCGTTCGTCGGCATAGGCAACGACCAGTTCTTCCTCGGCGGCACCGCTGTCAGGCGCGTTGACGGACAGCACCAGACGATCTTCGTCCAGTTGCAGCTTGACGGCGCGGGACCGTTCGGAGCTTACGGTCGCAACACGGTCCACGGCGCGGGCGAAATCGCTGGCGTCGACTTCCATCTTCCGGGTGTTGCCCTGCGGGATCACGCGGGTGTAGTCGGGGAACGTCCCGTCGATGACCTTGGAGGTCAGAGTGATGTCCGGTGTGGCAAAGCGGATCTTGGTCTCGGACACGGAAACGGCGATTTCCATATCGTCGTCGTCCAGCAGCTTGCGCAGCTCGCCCACGGTTTTGCGGGGCACGATCACGCCGGGCATTTCGGCGGCACCCTCGGGCATGGGCGCGTCGATGCGGGCCAGACGGTGGCCATCGGTGGCAACGCAGCGCAGCACCTTGCTGCCTTCGCTGTCCGAAATATGCATGTAAACGCCGTTCAGATAGTACCGTGTTTCTTCGGTCGAGATGGCGAATTTGGATTTGTCGAACAGACGGCGCAGCACGGGGGCAGGGGCCTTGAAGTTCGACTGGTATTCAGAAGTCGCCATGACGGGGAAATCTTCGCGCGGCAATGTCGCGAGCGAGAAGTTGGAGCGGCCTGCTTCGACGGTCAGACGCCCCGCGGCGCTGTCGGCGGTCAGGCTGATCAACGCGCCATCAGGCAGCTTGCGCACGATTTCATGCAATGTGGTCGCGGAAACCGTGGTCGCACCGGCACGTTCGACCTGCGCCGCGGCCTTGTCGACCACTTCGATATCCAGATCGGTCGCGCGGAACGACGCGTCAGAGCCTTCGGCCTCGATCAGCACGTTGGCGAGGATTGGGATGGTATTGCGGCGCTCTACCACGGATTGGGCCTGTGATACGGCCTTAAGCAGCGCGGCGCGTTCAATGCTGAATTTCATATGCCATCTCCATTCCGGCAGTCCGGGAGGGCAAACTACCCGATACCAATGTATTCACAAGAGTTTTGTTGACTTTTCAGCACGAAACGAAGGCCCGTCAAGGCCTTCGCGTGTCTTCTGTGCAAGCTGGTGCTCTTAAGCCTCGAGAGAGCGGCGCAGCAGTTCCAGATCTTCGGCGATCTGGCCGTCGTTCTGCTTGAGCTCTTCGATACGTTTCACGCCGTGCATAACGGTCGTGTGGTCGCGCCCGCCAAAACGGCGGCCAATTTCGGGCAACGATCGGCTGGTCATTTTCTTGCACAGATACATGGCGACCTGACGCGGGCGGGCATAGCTGCGCAGACGCTTGGGGCCGACCATGTCGCTGAGGCGGATGTTGTAATGCTCGGACACTTTGCGCTGGATCTCTTCGACGCTGACTTTGCGTTCAGAGGCGCGCAGCACGTCGGCCAGACAATCCTGCGTCAGGTCCATGTTGATCTCGCGGCCGACAAGCGATGCAAAGGCGAACAGACGGGTCAACGCGCCTTCCAGCACACGGACGTTGGTGGTGATGCGATGCGCCAGGAACTCGAGCACACCAGCTTCGACCTCAAGACCGGGGTAGTTCTTGCGCTGCGCTTCCACCTTGTTTTGCAGAATGCCAAGACGCAGTTCGTAGTCGGTCGGATGCAGGTCAACGACTAGACCGCATTGCAGACGCGATTTTACGCGATCCTCAAGATCCTTGATCTCGCCCGGGGCGCGGTCTGCGGAAATGATGATCTGTTTGTTCTGATCCACGAGGGCGTTGAACGTGTGAAAGAATTCTTCCTGCGTGCTGTCCTTGCCCGCGATGAACTGAACATCGTCCACCATCAGCACGTCGACCGAGCGGAAGATTTCCTTGAAGTCCATCATCTTGCGATCACGCAGCGCCTGCACGAAGCGATACATGAATTGTTCAGCCGACAGATACAGCACGTTCAGTTCGGGTTTGCGGACCTGAAGCTCTTGCGCGATGGCGTGCATCAAGTGGGTTTTGCCCAAGCCGACACCACCGTAAAGAAACAGCGGGTTGAAGGTGACGGGGCCACCTTCGGCAACGCGACGTGCGGCGGCGTGGGCCAGTTCGTTGGGTTTGCCGACAACAAAGTTGTCAAAGCTAAAGCGGGCGTCAAGCGGGGCGGCGTTGATCTGGCTGTTCGCAGGCTGGGCTGCGGCGGCGGGCTTGGGGCGGGCTGGGGCAGGATCAATGGCGGCGGGCTTGTCCTGTGGGGCGACCGCGAATTTCAGACGGCTGATGCTGATGTCTTCGGACTGCATTTCGTGCAGCAGCAGATCGGCGAAGTTCTGGCTGACATAGTTGCCAAAGAAATTGGTCGGTACGAACAACGTGCAAATGCCGTCTTCGATGGGGCCAACAGTCAGCGGGTCAATCCAGGTAGTAAAGTTGTTCTGTCCAACCGTCTTTAAAAGCCGGTCCCGAATTGTCGTCCATTCTGCCTGCATCAT